>CAVZYA010000001.1:0-1282500 GCA_963779415.1 uncultured Acidobacteriota bacterium
CGGATCCGCTGAGCGGTTACGTCCGGAGCGCGGTCGGAAGCGGAATCGAGAACTGGGTCGACGGCGCTGTCACGCGTGCCGAAAGCGGGGACTCGGGGTCCTTTGACCGCTTCATGGCGGAGCTCACGGTGCGGGCGGGAATCCTTTCCTTCAAGGGCCGCGCCCCCGAGGCGTCCGAAATCGTCTCTCACTACTGCTACGGCGACGGCTCGGAGCTCAGGCTCGACTCGACCTACATCCGCACGAGCCCGATCGTCAGGCGCGCGATCGCGGAAACGGCCGTGGGGCAGGCGAAGTTCGTGAGCTACTCGCAGGAAGAGGACTTCCGGCTTTCCCTCGCGCTCAATCCATTCACGCTCTCGCATCGCAAGGTCGGAGACGCGAACTGGTACCGCGTTTCGCAGGCGATCGATTTCGACAAGCCCGGCTCGGGCAAGAAAGTGAAAACCCTGCTCAAGTTCGGGTTGCTCGAGTTCAAGGTCCGCGATGCGTTCGTGGGGCTGCTGAACTGCAAACCGTTCGTCGCTTCGAGCGAGTGGCAGGAATGACCGTGGAACGACGGTTGCAGCGCGTAGGGGCATGAAATCAGCCCACGAGTGGGCGTTCGTTCTCGCGGCTCTCGTTTTTCTGCAGTGCCCGTCCGTCCATGCCGTGGAAGAGTCCACGAGCGCGTATGAGGCGCCGGGAGCAAGCGGGTTCCAGAACGAGGAGTTCGGCTTCAGGCCGCAGGTCGGGTTCACCAGCCGCAACAACTTCGGCGACACGAGCGTGAAGGCGCTCGCCGGCCTCCTGATGGACGTGAACTTCTTCCGCCTCCCGCCGAGCGACCAGGGACGGCCGTACATCGCGCTCGTCTTCGGCGCGCTTTACTCGCACCTCGGGAACCCGGGCTCGGATTTCATCGGGCTCGGTGGACCGGCCGGCGATCAGGGCACGAATTTCCTGCAGCTCCCGCTGAACGTCAAGGCTGGCTACACGTTCAGCGACGTGTTTCGCGTGACCGTTCACGGCGGGCTCAACGTCCTCTACAGCCACACCGATCTTGCCTCGGTCGCTCCAGCCACCCCGGGGAGCGTGAGCAGCTGGAACGGCTTCGGCAACATCGGCATGGACCTCGAGTTCGGCGTCGCGAAAAGCCTCGCCGTCCTTTTCCGTCCCGACTGGACTTTCGCCTCGGGCGACACGTTCTTCACGGGCACCTTTGGCGTCGACTTCCCGATCAGCTGATCAGAGGTAGTCCGTGTAGCCTTGCGGGCCGGGCGTGTAGAAGGTCGCGGAGTCGGCCTGCGTGAGGGTCAGGCGGTCCTTGAGCTTCGCCACGAGATTGGGGTTCGAGATGAACGGCCGTCCGAACGCGACCAGGTGGCCTTTGCCTTCCACGAGGTCGGCCTCGGCCCGCTCGGCATCGTAGCCTCCCGAGAGGATGACGTGGCCGCCGAATTTCGCGCTGATCTTCGCCCGTACGCTCGGGGTCGGTGCCGGCGCGCCCATCGCGGAATGATCGACGACGTGGATATAGAGGAGGCCGAGCTTGCCGAGCTCCTCGGCCAGCCGCTCGTAGACGTCCTCGGTCTCGGGATCAGGCTTCATGTCGTTGAATGCTCCGTAGGGCGACAAGCGGATGCCCAGACGATCGAACCCGATGGCCTCTCCGACCCGCCGCGCGGCCTGCACGGCGAAGCGGATGCGATTCTCGACCCTTCCGCCCCACGAGTCCGTGCGGTGATTCGATTCGGCGTTCAGGAACTGATCGATGAGATACCCGTTGGCGCCGTGGAGCTCGACCCCGTCAAAGCCCGCGTCGACCGCGAGCCTGGCTGCGTGGACGTACTCCGCGAGCGCCTGCTCGATGTCCCTGTCGCTCATCTCCTCGGGAGTGGGATAGGGCACCGGTCCGCGTTCGTCGGTGTACATCTTTCCGGAAAGCGCGATGGCCGACGGAGCCAGCACGCGCGCGCCCTTGGGAAGGTTGAGCGCGTGACCGACGCGTCCCGTGTGCATCAGCTGGACGAAGACTTTCCCGCCCGACTCGTGAACGCGATCGGTGACCTTGCGCCAGCCTTTGACCTGCTCCTCATTGAAGAGGCCTGGGATACGCGAGTATCCCAGGCCATTGGGGGAGGGGCTGGTGCCTTCGGTGATGATGAGCCCGGCACCGGCCCTTTGCGCGTAGTAGAGCGCCATCAGATCGTTGGGGACGTTTCCGATTGCGCGCGAGCGCGTGAGAGGGGCCATGACGACCCGGTTCTTGAGCTGCGTGCGACCGAAGGGAGCCTCACTGAACAGGAGCTGGGACATGACTGCCTGCCTTTCGCTTTTAGAGCTGATCGATCTTTTTCAGAATGTTCGCTTTGGGATGGGCGCCGACGAGCTGGTCCACGAGCCGTCCGTCCTTGAAGAAGAGGAGGGTCGGAATCCCGCGGATGCCGAAGCGCGACGGGGTCTCGGGATTCGAATCGACGTCGAGCTTGAAGACGCTGAGCGTTCCCTGCCGTTCGTTCGCGATCTCGTCGATCGTCGGGCCGAGCGCGCGGCACGGGCCGCACCACTCCGCCCAGAGGTCGACGACAGTCACGCCTTTACCTTCCAGGACGTCGCGTCCGAAGTCTTTATCCGTTGTTGCTCGGGTTGCCTGGCTCATATTGTTACCTCCTGAATAGTTCATATATGAACAATAATACCGCAATTGCAAATAGTCAAGGTATGAAGTATTATTTAAGGAGAGGTTATGAAAAAGCCCAGGAATTCCACGCACCCCTGCGCCGCGAACTGCCCCAGGCAACGCCTGGTCGAGCTCCTTTGGAGCTTCGCGCCCGCGTTTCAGCGCTGGTCGGAGTCGCAGCTCGAGGAGAAGAAACTCTCTTCCCAGCGGCTCAGGATCCTGGGATCCCTTTATGACCGGGGGCCCCGGATCATGTCCGATCTCAAGAAGGAGCTCGGGGTGACGGCGACGAATATTACAGCATTGGTCGACGCCCTGGAGGAGGACGGCCTCGTCGTCCGCCGCGCGCATCCGAAGGATCGCCGAGCAGACCGTGATCGAGCTCTCCGTCAAGGCGAAATCCGAAGTGGCCTTAGGCTGCACCCGGCATAAGGAAAAGGTGTCCGAGCTTTTCGAGGATTTTTCAGACTCCGAATGCCGAGAGCTGATGGGGACTCTGGAGAAGCTCTGGGAGCGGGTCAGGTAACTAGTTGATCGTGCCGGCCGCGCCGTTGCCGAAGGTGCCGCCCGTGCCCCCCGGCCTGCTCGATCAGGTTGCCGATGCCGCCGGTGAACGAATCCACGGTGTAGCCGAGCTTGATCCTTCCGCCACCGCCCGGGCCGGCGCGGCCGTCGGCGACGCCGCCTCCGTTCGCCTTGAGGGAGCCCGTCGTCCCGGCGATCGTGGCGGTCGTGATGTTGAGAGTGCCGCCCGAGCCGCCGCCGCCGCGGCAGCCGCTTGCGACACCGTTCGCGCTGATGCCTCCGTCGATGGTCAGCGTGCCGCCGACCGAGATGTTGCCGTAACCGCCACCCGCGCCGCCGTCGACACCGCAGTTCGAGCTGCCGCCGCCGCTTCCCATGTCCACCGGAGCGAGTGCCGAGCCGTAGGTCGCGCCACCGGAGACCACGTTCTGGCTCCTGCCGCCGGCGCCGCCGTAGCCCGCGCCCGCACCCGCGGTGTTGTCGAAACCGCCGGCACCCGCGCCGTAGCCCGCGCTGAAGCCCTTGCCGTCGAGGTTGACCGTGCCGCCGGCCATGACGTCCATGTTCCCGGTCACCGTGAGCGCGAGCGTATAGGTCTGGAGATTGGCGTTCGCGACGTGGGTGAGATTGCCGCCCGACTGGATCGTGAGGCTGGCCAGGCTCTGCGCGGCGCCCAGGCTTACCGTTCCGGCGTTCCCGATGGTGAGGTTGTTTCCGGAAAGCGTGAGCGTGCCGTAGTTGACCAGCGTGTGACCGGTGATCGTGTTCGACACGGGCGCATACGTGCCGTAGTTGGTGATCGTGCCGCTCGTGATCGTCGAGGCCACGGGGCGAGAACGTGTTGCCCGGGCGGATCTCGAGCGAGCCCGCGTTGCTGAGAGTGAAGCTGTCAAAGCTGTAGTTGGCGGCGAGAGGAGTCGACGCGCCCGAGACCGAGGCATTGTCGACCACGAGCTTGCCGACTGAGTCGGTCGCCGTATCGAAGTAGACGATCGTGCCGGCGCCGCCCGGCAAGGTCGGCCCGGCGCCTCCGCCGATGGCGGTCACCGGAAGCGCGCCGATCCCGCCCGTGTAGGAGTCGGTCGTGTACTTGAGGAAGATCCTCCCTCCTCCGCCCGTGCTGCCCAGGCTGGCGGCCTGTAGCCGCCCCCGTTGGCGCGGATCATGCCCGTCGAGCCGGCGACGGTGGCAGTCACGATGTTGATCCCGCCACCTGAGCCGCCGCCCGAGTTCCCGGTGCCGGCCGTGCCGTTGGCCGTGATCGTGCCGTTCAGGGTGAGCGTTCCAGCGACGGTGATCTTGGCCAGGCCGCCTCCCGCCCCGCCGGTGCCGCTCCAGCCGCAGGCACCACTGCCGATGTCGACCGGGTTGAGCGGGTTGCCATAGTAGGTCCCGCCGGCCGAAGAAGGGTTCGAGCCGCCGCGCCCACCGTAGCCCGCGCCGGTGCAGCCGCTGGCCCCGGCCCCGCGCCCGGGCCGTTTCCGTGAGCTGAAGCCCTTGCCGTCGAGGTTGATCGCGGCACCGGCATCGATTTGAAGGTTACCCGTAAGGGTCAGGTTCAGGATCGAGGTTTGCGCGCTCCCGTTCGCCGCGTGCGTGAGAACGGCCCCGGACTGGACGGTCAGGTTGTTCAAGGACAGGTTGCTGTTCGAGACGATAAACGTGCCCGAGGCGATGGTGAGGTTGTTCGAGGGGGATGTTCAGGTTTCCGTTGTTGTTGATCGTGATGCCCGAGACCGTCGAGATCGGATTCGCGTAGTAGCCGTTGTTGGTCAACGTGACTCCCGACTGCAGCGTGCTCGTCGTCGAGGAGACCGTCGAGCCGGCGGCCGTTTCGAGATTGGCCTCGTTCACGACCTGCGAGATCGTCGAAGGTCATCGTGCCGAAAAGCGGGGTGCTCGCGCAGTTCGTCTCGTTGTTGTCGTCGACCAGGAGCCGGCCGTTCGTGTCGACCCCGTTGTGCATGTAGTAGATCGTGCCGGCGCCTCCGGGCTGGATCGTGCTGTAGACGTTGCTGCCGTAAGCCTGTACGGGGAAGTTCCCCACACCGGGACCCGTGGAGTCCGTGGTGTAGGCGAGCGCGATGCGCCCTCCCCCGCCTCCTCCGCCTCCGATACCGGACGACTCCGGCCGCGCCGCCATTGGCATAAAGTGCAGGGGTGGTCCCCGCGAGCGTTGCGACGTTCAGGTTGATCGCCCCGCCCGAGCCGCCGCCGGAACCTGGCCGGTGCCGGCAAGCCCGTTGGCGCTGATGATCCCGTTCAAGGTGAGGGTGCCGGAGACGGTGAGCTTCACCAGCCCGCCGCCATAGCCGCCGACTCCGCCCCAGGCGCAGCCGCTGCTTCCCGATCCGACCGGGCTCTTGGGCGATCCGTAGCCCGCGCCTCCCTGAAGGTTCCCGTTCGAGCCGCCGCGTCCTCCGTAACCGCCGCCCTGGCCGCCGCCGGCGCAGCCGCCGGCGCCCGTTCCGTTGTTCGGTGAGTAGCCCTTGCCGTCGACGTTGATCGAGCCGCCCGCGTCGACCTGGATGTTCGTCGCGGTGATCGTGACTCCGTACGTCTGCACGTTCGTGTTCTGCGCGTGGGTGAGCACTTCGCCGTTCTGGATGGTCAGGTTCGCGAACGTCATGTTCGGCGTGCCCATGACGAGCGTGCCGCCGGAAGCGATCGTGAGATTGTTGCCCGGGATCGTCAGCGTGCCGTAGTTGACGATCGTCATGTTGGAGAGGGTCGAGGTCGTATGTCGATACGTCCCGTAGTTCGTCGGTGTCACCCATGGAAGGTCGCCATGCCCGACTACAGGGAAACGCGGACTGGATCTGGAGGTTCGTCGTGCTCGTGACCGAGAAGGAGTCCAGCGTGGTGTTGGTCGCGATCGGGGTCACGGCCGCTCCGACGTAGCCGTTGTTGTTGACGAGCATCGTGCCGTTGGTGTCGACGCCCGTGTGCATGAGGTAGATCGTGCCCGCGCCGCCGTACTGGCTGCCGCCGGTGCCGCTGTAAGCGGTTTTCTGGAGCGCGCCGATTCCGCCGGTGTAGGAGTCGGTCGTGTAGGTGACGGCGATGCGACCTCCGGCGCCCGGCCCGCTCGAGCCCACCGAGCCGGCCGCGCCGCCGTTCACCGAGAGGGCGCCGGTCTGGCCGATGAAGGTGACGCAGCTCAGGTTGATCGTGCCTCCCGCGCCGCCGCCCGACTGGCCGGTGCCGGCCGCGCCATTCGAGCTGATCGTGCCGTTGAGGGTGATCGAGCCCGGGGTCACGACGCGGAGGAAGCCGCCGCCGCCGCCTCCCCCGTGCCGCCCCAGTTGTCGCCGCCGCTTCCCTGCTGCACGGGGTTGGTCACGCTGTCATAGCCCACGCCGCCCGTGCAACCGTTGGCGCCGTTATTGCCGCCGACGCCGCCGTGGCCCGCGCCGTTGCCTCCGCCGCAGCCGGGACCTGCTCCCGGCCCGTTCACCCGGAGTAGCCTTTGCCGTCGAGGTTGATCGCGCCGCCGGCGTCGACCTCGAGATTCCCGGTCAGCGCGATGTCGGGACGTAGGTCTGTAAATTCGTGTTGGCCGGATGGGTGAGAGTGCCTCCCGCGAGCACCGTGATCCCCGTGGCCGAAAGCGTGGGCAGGCCCCAGTCGAGCGTCCCGCCCGCGCCGATCGTGATGTTGCCTCCCGGGAAGGAGACCGCGCCGTAGTTGTGGAGCGTGTAACCCGCGATGTTCGAGATCGAGTCGGACCAGGTACCGAAGTTCGTGATGGCAGGCGAGTTGACGTAGTTCGTGGTGGTGGCCAGGAGCGAGTTCCGGACTTGATCTCGAGATTCGCCTGATTCCTCAAGCGTGAGAACGTCGAAGGTGTAGTTCTGGATCAGCCGGGTCGTCACGAGGACCGACACGCCGTTGTTGTCGACGAGCAGGCGGCCGTTCGCGTTCACGCCGAGCTGTTTCAGGAAGACCGTGCCGGCGGCGCCTGACTGCGTGCCGCTCAGGCCGCCGAAGGCGTTCGTGACCAGGTTGCCGATGCCGCCTGAGAACGCGTCCGTCGTGTAAGTGATCGAGATCCGCCCGCCGCTTCCGCCGCCGCCGATGCCCACGCTTCCGACAGCGCCGCCGTTCGAGAGGGAGCCCGTCGAGCCGCCGAAGACGCCCGACGTGATGTTGACCGCCCCGCCAGCGCCGCCGCCGGCCTGCGAGGTCGCCGCCGTCCCGTTCGTCGAGATCGTGCCGTTCAGGGTCAGAGTCCCGTAAACCGCGATCAGGATCGCGCCGCCACCGGTGCCGCCCGCGCCGCAGCAGCCGGCGTTGCCTCCGCCGCTTCCCGGGTCGACCGGATTGACGAGATCGCCGTAGGGCAGGGCTCCGGCAGCGCCCTGGCTGGACCAGCCTGACTCGCCTCCGTACGCTCCGCCGCTTCCGGTGTTGTTCGCGAGGACTCCCGTGCCCGGCCCGTTCGCGGCGGTGTAGCCCAAGCCGTTCATCTGGATCAGGGAGGTCGAGTCGACACTCAGGTTGCCGCTCACCTCGAAGCGAAGAATGCCGTTGCCCGGGGCGGGCACTCCCGACGTCCAGGCGGAGCCTCGCATGACCGCGCCGTTCGTCATCGTGACTGACGAGAACGTGGTGTCGGCCGAAATGATGTAGGGGTTGGCCGCGTTGCAGGTGCTGCCGCCTCCGCAAGTGTTGATCGCCACGCCGTTCAGGGTCGAGCCACCCGCGCCGTTCAGGACGAGGTCGTTCGCGTCGTTATCGATGATCGTGTACGTGTGAGTGACGCCCCCGGCGGTCGCGTTCACGAAGTTCGAGAGCCCGATGACGACTGTCTCGCTGGGCTCGACGATCGTGTCGTCCACGACCGTCAGGGGGATATTCTGGGTCGTGGTCCCGGGCGGGAAGGTGAGGGTCCCGGAACTCAGGGTGTAGTCGACGCCGCCTCCGACCGCGGTGCCGCCGGTCACGGCGTAGTCCACGGTCACGGTCTGCGTGGAGACGCGCGAGAGCGTGACGGGAATGCTGGCGTTCACAACGCTCTCGAGGCCGCTCGAGGAGGCGGCCGCGAAGCCCGCCGTCGGCGGGCTGACCACGTCAACGATGGTCTGAGTGAACTGCGTCGTCGCGCCCGGGTTCACGTTCACCAAGTTCGTCAGGTTGATCACCGCGGTCTTGTCGACGTCGGGGTTGCCGTCGTTGATGAGCTTGAGCGCGAACGCGAGCTGGGAGGCCCCCACGGGAATCGAGATCGTTCCGCTCGCGCCCTGGTTCACGCCGTTGATCGAGAGCTGGTAATCGCCGCCCGACCCGGTGGCGGTCCCGCCCATGGTGAAGTCGATCGAGGCCGTTTGCTCCAGGGCTGGGGTGAAATCCAGGTAAGCGTAGACGGTGCCATCGCTCTCGAGGGCGCTTCCCGAGGCCGTCGTAAAGGAAGCGCCGAGGGGGTGACCGGGCCGGTGACCAGGACGGTGGCCTCCTGGAAGTTGCCGGTGGCATCCGTCACGCGGATCACGATATCGCCGGTGCCGGCTGGCGCCGTGTACTGGCCATTCGTCGTGAGGTGCCTCCGCCCGAGATCAGAGAATAGGCGTACGGGGCCTGGCCTCCGCTCGCCGGAGAACTGCAGATTAGAGGAGATGCCCAGGATCGCGCTCGCGGGAATGAGGCTGAAGCCGCTCCCGGAGCCGCCGCTGCCGACAGGGCTGCTCGTCGTGGTCGTCGAGCCCGCCCGGATTCGCGAGCTTGGCGCTGCACGAAGCGAAAAGGAGGCCCGCCCCCAATGCAAGGAGGGAAAGGGTTGGCAGACGGACGCCTGGCCCGTGACAAACGTACAGCACAGAGGGCATATCCCTAGTTTAAGGTGTACTTGCGTTTTCAATAATGCGTCGCTCTCGACCCGTGTCCTATGAGACAATTGCCGGGGGCCGGATAGGATGCCAGCGGATTCGATTCCCCCGCCCAAGGCCGTGATCCAGCAGGTGGACGAGCGCGGCCGCATTTCAAAGCTCCCGTGGCCCGTTCACACCGAATGGGCGTGGGTGCAGACGCCTTCCGGCCGCGCGATCCTGCCCGTGTTGCGGACCATCGTCCAAATGCCAAAAGGAATGGAAGTCCAAGTCGGCGCGGGAAGCACGGCCACGGTGAGGAAGAGCGGCTCGAGCCTCGAGATCGACTTGACGAATCTCGTCACCTCGGTCAGCCTGAGCGTGAAGGACGCCGCCGGAAAGACGAGCGAAACCGGTTTGATCATTCAGGTGGGCAGGAGCGAACCGGCCGTCCTGGTACAACCCTCGTGCGCCGAGTTCGGCCTCAGCGTCGGCAAGGAGAGCAAAGGAAAACCACGCCCTCCTTTATATGTCGGTCAGCTGCTCCCGGGGACCGGGGGACGCGCTCGACGTGTACATCGGTTATTCGTCCGAGGGAAAGTTCGAGCAAGGAACGCTCGAGCTCGCGGCGGGGCAAGCGGGGCCCCCGCAGGAGCGGTGGGTGCACTTCGCGCTCGAGGCCCCGAAGGATCCCTCTCAGCCGCACGTGTACGGACGCTTTCGATCTCGAGCGGGGGAGACTTCGGCCGCGTACGTCCTGATCTCGGCGCCGCGGGCAGGACGGTCCGGCCCTCCCGCTGGACCTTCTCTCTCGGGCTTGGCCCGACCCTGATCAAGTATCAGGAGTCGATCGCCGGCAGCCCAGGGCAGCTCATCGACCTGACCGAGGTCGCGGTCACCGGCAAGGTCAGCGCGACGTATGCGCTCCTTCCCGATACGCTCGACTTGAGCGCGAACGCGTTCGGCAACCTGCTCGCGATTTCGCACTCGCCGTCCAGTGTTCCCTCGACCCAGTTTTTCGGCATCAACTGGCGGTTCGGCTACATCATCCCCACGCATCCGCTGAAGCTCAGGGTGACGTTTTACGCCGGATACTACTTCTGGGGAATGCTTACCGAGGAGCACGCCTATGGGATCACCACGCTTTCGGGGCCCCAGATCTTTCTGACCGTGGCCCGCGTTCCGAATCCCGCCTCGAGGGCGTGGTACGCCTACGGGAAGCTCGCGCCGAGCCTGACGGATCAGGGGGCTTTCTCGCTCGGCAACCGCGAGATCGCGTTCGGAGGCGGTTACCAGCTCTGTCACCTCACCGCAGGCGAGGACGCCGTATACCTCACGCTCGACTTCTCAAACGCATCCTACAACCTCAACGCGGGCCGGAACCTGATCGTCTACAGCACCTACACGCTCGGCCTGCAGAGGCCGTTCTAGCTCACGGGCAGTGGTCCACGCCCAGCATCCCGTTGTTGTAGTTATCGAGCGTCGAGCCCAGGTTGACCATGGTCTGGCCGAGCGGGCTCGACGGCGCGACCGAGTCGGTGCCGACGGGCGGGAGGACGAGGCTCCCGATCGCGGTGTCCGCGTCGCTGATCGTCGTTGAGACCACGCTTCCGTCCGCGCCAGCCAGGATGTTGAGCTTGGCAGCGATGAGCTGGTCGCCCAGGATCAGGAGCGCGTTTCCGCCCGCGGGCTGATCGAGGATCTGCGCCAGCTCAGCGGCGGTGTAGGCTACGCTTCCGAGATTCAAAGTGCCGGGGACCAGGATCGGAACAAGTGCCTTCCCCGCGGGGCTGCTTCCCCAGAAGCCTTGCGTGCGCACGCAACCGTCAGGGCTTGGGCTCGGGCTAGGGCTGGGGCTCGGGCTTGGGCTTGGGCTTGGGCTTGGGCTTGGGCTTGGGCTTGGACTCGGGCTCGGCTCCGGGCTGGGACTCGGGCTCGGCGTTGGGCTCGGGCTAGGCGACGGCGACGGCGACGGTGACGGCAAGAAGTTCCCGAAATTCACCACCGCGGTAGAAACCTTCTCCGTCAACTCGACCGTCACGCACTCGGGGGTCGTCGGAACGCTCGGCGGCACCGCCACTTCGCAGACTTGATAGCGCTGTAGCGGAAGGTCCGAGAAGAAATACTCGCCTTCCGAGTTCGTCACCTCGGTCGCGGTGACGGAAGGATCGTCGATTCCGGCGACGAGGATCGTTACGCCCGCGAGCCGGGGTTCGCCGTCGTCTTCCTGTCCGTTATCGTTCAGGTCGACGAACTTGTGGCCGAAGATTTCCCCCCCCTTGCCAAGGTGCAGGTTTCCCATCGCCATGGCACCGCACGAGAGAAGAGCGAGAATTCCCAAAGTTCCGGCCAAGCGCTTCATCGAAAAGCCCCCTTTTGCGGCGGATCACCAATGCACTGGGCGTGCCCGAAATGCTATGAAGGAAAGAATGAGACTTCGAACGCTCGTCTTCGTGCTGCTTCTTACGTTCGGATCCGGCTGCGCCGATCTGCCTTCTCAAAAGACTCGCGCGGAATCGCGCCGCTCGAGCCTGGCGGTCGGGTCGCGCTCGTGTCGAACGTGAAGGGGGCGTTTTCCGACGTCGTTTCGGCGAGTCTTTACTTCTACCCGGGAAAATTCGAAATCCCGCTCAAGCGCCAGGAGGACGACGTCTGGCGCGGCGACCTTTCGGCCGAGCAGGTCATCGGGATGGCGCGCCAGCTGTACGGCTTTCGCGTTTATCGAGCCAGGCTCACTGTCGTCTCGCGCGGCCCGTCGGGTGAAAAGGATTCGCGCACGCGCGATCTCACCATCGTGCTTGATCCAGGGTGAACATTTCGTTCCGCACGCCCTCTCACGGTTCGAGCGTGCCCGACAACTGATCAGGGTCGGTGTTCATCTGCGAAGTGATCTTCACGCAGGCAGCGATCGCGTCTTCGGCTGAATCCTGTCCCGGCCGCGGCACGTAGACGGCGGCTCGGCCCTCTTCGCGCGGCGCCCATCCGTACTGGACGGCGGCCCAGTCGCCGGGGCGGAGGTAGTATGTGAAGTGAGCCGAGATGTCGGGCAGCCTCACGGCCTGCGCGCACGCGCCCTTCACCGGCGCGCGAAGCGCGGGTTTCGCCAGGTAGCGCACCATCCCGATCTCGTACACGTTGAGCTGCGAGATCGAGTGAAGCTCCGAGCACACGGCGCCCGAGGGACCGCCCACGGAGTCGAGCCATACGGGGAAGATCGAGTGGACGACGATCTGTTGTTGTCCGCCGCCCACCATTCGCCCGCCGCCTCCAACCGTGACGAGCTTCCACTCGCCGATCGGACTGCTGCTCATCCCGCAGGGTAGGGGGCGCGAGATTCCGGGCTCGCCGTAGGCGATGGTTCCCGCGAGGGTCATTGAGATGAGGACTAGGGCTCCAGCCAGGGCTCTTCTGAACATGGCTTCTACTCTCCTGATTAGAAGGTAGGCCCCCAGGCTAAGTGCGGGATGAAAACGACATTAGTTTTTATTTATCAGATCCAGTACTTAGTTATTGTTGACTAAATTAGTATATCAATGGTATTTCACCCTTCCCTAATAGAGGTACCGCCCCATGCCGACCCCGACCGTGCGTTTCCTTTTTTTCTCAGCCGTTATGTTCGCGCTGGCCAGCGTGGCGCGCGCCGCAAATCCCTACCAGGCGGATGCGGACGCCATCATGACCTACGAACGTCAGTTCCAGGATCAGCTGATCTACGCGAACAAGCGTCCGGTCCAGGCCCTTTTTCAAGAGCGGTTGGACGTGGAGAAGTACCTCGGTTCCGTGCAGATGCGCGTGCTCCAGACCGAAGCCGACCGTGACACGAAGGCCTTCCTCGTCGAGGTCGTCGAGAGCTTGAAGAAGATCGAGGCCAATCAGAAAAAGTTCGAAGACGATCTCGCGAGCGGGCTCAAGGCGACGGCTCCAGCGGATCTCGACTTCGTTGACTTAGGCGAGTCGCGCGTGGCGGGCATCAAGCTCCCCGCGGGAGCCGCGTTCGACGTCTACAACGGCCCGATGATCGACAGGCCGAAAGCTCCGAAGCAGGAGCTCGCTGGCCCCGGCATCAGCGATACGACGGCCAAGCTCGGCACCACGACCCGCGAGATGTGCTTCTACGATCCTTCACCGACGGATGACATCCTCTCCTTCTTCATGGCCCAGCACGCGAACAACGAGAGCTGCATGTTCAAGCCGGACAGCGCGGAGCTCATCAGCGACGGGCCAAAGGCACTCAACGAGAAAATCCTGCTCCTGACCGGCAAGAAGCTCGACCCGGCCGTGCTCGCGAAACATGATCCAAACACCGTGCTCGACATGTCGAATGCCCCGGACCTCGAGGCGATCGTCATGGGGTATCTCGAGTACAAGAACGACTTTTCGGGCGTCATGGTGTCGCAGGCGCTGAAGTATCACGCCAAGCGTGGCACGCAGATCCGCATCATTCTTCCTGGCCTCCCGATCGGGAACTTCGTGCATGCGGAAGATCGGAAGCTCCTCGACTCGCTCACCAAGTCGGGCGAACCCTGGAGCAAGAACATCAAGGTGCAGGAATATCACTACTTCCCGAAGAACGGCCCCCTCCTCGAGATGGTCAAGTTCATCGAGCGAAGCTACCACGCCAAGGCGCTCGCGGTTCTCTCGCGCAAGCCCGGCGAGAGCGGCGTGATCGTCGGCGGCCGCAACATCAAGGACACCTTCTATTTCAAGGACGCTCCGAAGTTCCCGGGTCATGACGACATGGTCAAGTACCGCGGCCCGGGCGACCCCGGCCCGGGCGATCCTTACATCTTCTTCGGAGACCTCGAGGTCTCGATCCGCTCGCAAATCGCCGAGCAGGTCGCCGCGAACATCGTCGGCTTCTACGATCGCGACATGTGGGGCTCGAGGATGGTCCGCATGTCCCAGCACGTGCCGGTGCTGAATCTCACGGCCCCTCAGCGCGCGGACATGATCAACAAGCTCCGGAACACCAACACGGTTCGCTTCTTCTACTCAGTTCCGTTCATTCAGGACGAAATCGACGGAAAGACGAACATGGAGAATCTCTATATCTCGATGATCAATGCCGCGAAGACCTCGATCAAGCTCGTCAACCCATACGTCGTTCCGCCGAAGGCGGTGGGCGAGGCGCTCCGCCACGCGGCCGAGAATGGAATCCACGTCGACTTCGTCTCGACGCTCAACTTCTCAGGCGACAACTCGCCGGGCTTCACGGGCGATCTCAACAAGCTCTTCTTCAACAAGCTCCACGACGAGAACGAACACGACATACAGGACACGAAGAACGGCGGCCACGCGCAGCCGATCGACGTTTACGAATGGAACACGACGCCTCGGTCGATCATGCACGCCAAGACGATGCTGATCGACGACGACCTCCTCTACGTCGGAAGCGCGAACTTCGACTACCGCTCGACGGTGCAGGACATCGAGGACGGCTTCCTGATGACGGGCCAGCTCGCGAAGCAATTCAAGGACCTGTATGCGAACTTCTACCTGAACCCCAAGAACTCCAAGCTAGTCACGGACAAGGAGAAGGTGGGCCTGTTCAGCTGGTCGATCAACGTGCTGGTGAAAGCGCTCGCGCTTCCGCCGCCGGTGGCTCCGCCCGCTCCGATCAAGGGCGGCGGTGGTCAGCAGTAAGTCTTAGTTCGCCTGAAGCGAGCTGCCGCCGCAGTCGCGGGCAAAAGCCGCCTCGCGCATGTCGAGTGCGCAGCTGTTATTGAGCGACGTGCTCTCGAGGCCCTGGCAGTAGGCTGCCTGTGAGTCGAAGTTGTGTGTTCTGCGTGCTGCAGCCGTTTTCAGAAAAAGTGTAATTCCTGGAGTCGTTCGAGCCGCAGCCGAAGGCGGCGAATCCGAAGGCCAGGACGATCAACAAGGTACGCATACGAACTCCTCTGGCTGCTTGGAATACCATTGACTGACGTAATGCGTCAACAATGAGAATTCCTTAGGAATTCGCCTTATTGGCCCAGCCGAAGTACGCGTATCCCATCGGATTCGGCATTCCGCGCACATAAAAGTTATCGAGGCGCTCGATCTTGAAACCCGCGCCGCGGACCAGGTCTTCGATCTTTCGGTTGAGATGGCAACCGCCGAAGAGTTTTCCCTGAAGCGGGTTGAGCCGGGTCTGCCACTTCTGGATTCGCGCGTCCGGAGAGAACCCGTGCTCGAGGAAGATGAAAGAACCGCCGGGCTTCAAAACGCGCAAGACCTCGGCGAGCGCGCGCGGGGCGTTCGGGATCGTGCAAAGGGTGAGGAACGACACAGCGGTGTCGACCGAGTTATCGGGGACGTCGAGTTTCTCGCCATCCAGGCCCGCCCACTGAACGGGAAAGCGGGCTTTCCTGATCGCCTTGCCCGCGAGCTTCCTCGCGACGGGCGACGGTTCGACCGCCAGCAGCCGGGTCACGGCGCCTGGCGGATAATGGGGCAGGCTCAACCCGGAGCCGAAGCCGATCTCGAGCACAGTTCCGCGTGCGAGGACCAATGCTTCGCGCCTGTGCCTGGCCAGCTCTTCCCCCTGCGCCAGGAAATGAATGCAGCGGGGAAGGACGTGCTCCTCGTAGAACTGCTTTAGAGCCACGACTGAAGCGTTTTGAGAATCTTCTGCTGGGCCGTGTACTCGGTCGAGGCCGGATGAGACGACATCGGGCCCGCGCCCGCGCCGTGATGACCGCCCTGAACGACGACCGGAACGATCTCCCGGCTCTCGATGTCCTCGAAGGAAATCGAGCTCCACGGATCGGTCGTGCCGTTGACGAGCACGATCCTCGAACCCGAGGTCTTCAGGCGGTCCAGCATACGGGACGAGAAATCGAACATGAGGCTCGAATACTCCGGGCCGAACACCTTGCCGTACTCGTTCTGGTAGTAATCCATGCGCAGATTTCCAGGCATGAACGAAAGCTGGTGCTCGAGGCTCGTGCAGTACAGCCAGCCGTACTGCGTGAACGAGATGAAGCTCCAGCGGTCGTCATCGACCTTGAAGCTCGAGTCATTGCGAGCGCCGTAGGGCGACTCATGCCAGAACTCCTGGCCGAGGAGGCCCTGGAGCGCCGTGATGAGGCCGTTCGCGTAGTCCTCGTCGGTCTGAGCGGTGAGGATGCTCTCCTCCAAGCTCGAGATCTGGCCCGACTGCGCGAACTGCGCGATGTCGGTGACCAGGATCGCGGCGATGTCCTGCTTGCTGAAATCCGAGTTCGGCATCGAGAACTGCTCCTGCACCCACTGCTTGCCCGCGGGGGTGTCCATCTGCTCCATGATGTAATTGACCGCGTGGCGGACCTTGGCCGTTAGATCCGGGCCGAACGCCTTGACGGCGACGGCTTCGTACGTGTCGAAGCCCGTGGGCAGGACACGGAGCGGCGCCGAGAACGCGAGTGCCCCCGCGGCCAACTCGGGATGAGCGAGGCGGTAGTACGTGGCCAGAGTGGCGGCGTACGAGATGCCGTAGGTGAACCACTTGCCCTTCAGTCCGTAAGTCTTCATGACCTCTTTCTGCGCGGCCGAGAGATCCTCGATCGCGAGCTCGGTCGAAAGGTAGGTGAGGTCATCCTGGGAAAGTCCGCCCGGCCGGCCGGGCTGGCTCTGGCCGAAGAAGCGATGCTCAGCCGAGACGACATACGCGCCCAGAGTCTGCGCGAGATCGCCGACGACCGCGTCGACTTCCGCGTGGCTGTCGCCCCATTCGCCGGTGAGATAGAAAATCACGGGCGAGTTTTCGTCCTTCGCGAACGTCTTCGAAAAGAAAACGCGCTGATCGAAGTGCTCGCTTGAGCCCGGGCCCACGGGACGCACCACCTTCATGTCGGTGAACACCATGGGCGCCGCCGTCTTCTTCGCCAGGTGCAGGTACTGCATCGGCGAGTGCGAAGCGTGAGCGGGAGAAGCCAGGGCGACGAATAGGAGCGGTAGGATTGTCATTACTAGGGCTTAGACCTCAATTCGGTCCTTGGAAAGTCAAATGCGGCGTGTTAACTCGCGACGCATGAAGACCAAAGGTGGGTTGGGGATTCTGGTAGGAACACTGTTGTTTGCCGCGAACGCCGCGTACGCGGTCGATATCGCCGAAGTCGGGCGCCAGCTCGCGGGGCCCGGCTGCGACGGCTGGATTCACGGCTCGGTGTCGGATCGCAACCTGTACGTGTTCACCTACCGCACCCCCGGCAACTTCTTCGACTACATCGAAATGTCGCTCGTGTCGTTCGATCCCGCGATCCTTCGCCAGCTGGCGACTTTCTCGCGCAACGACGAAGTGCTCGTGAAGGGCAGCTTCATGAACAACCCGAGTCCGCAGAAACATATCCAGGTGTCCTCGATCTCGATGGTGAAGAAGTTCGAGCCCGCTTATCCGGTCGCCCCGTACCAGTACCAGGCGCGGATTCCCGATGAGCTTCTGCATCTCTCGCGCGCGACGGTGCTCGTCCACGCCGTCGGCGGCGACGGGAAGATCCTGGTCGTCGAGTACAAGGACCAGATCGTCCCGATCTACGTGACCAAGCCCGAGCTCACGCAGGGCCTGTACCGGAACGACGTGATCGATGTCGCGATCAAGATCCAAGCCACTCCGAACCGGCCGACCCACTTGAACGTGGTCGACACGGATCCGGCTCCTCTGAAGGTCGTCGACTCGATCCGGGCGCTTCACGGGAAGCCCGCGGCGGTCACGGGCGCGCTCATCCTTTTCCCGAAGAGCCCGGAGATCAAGACCAACGTCTTCGCCGTCGAGCAGAAGCTGGATAACGGCCTGACCCGCCAGTTCACGCTCACCAACATGAGCGACATGAACGTGTTCATGCAGATTCTGAACAAGCTTCAGGCCGCCTGGGACAAGTACCCGGGCACGTACGTGAACGGAAGGAACAAGCGCGTTTCGACCAAGATCCAGGTCAAGGCCACGGGCACCTTCAACGAGGTCGACCCGAGCCAGGCGAACGCGCAGATCTTCCTCGACTCCGCCGACAAGGTCGAAGTCCTCGTCGATAACTAAGTTTTACATAGCTCTTACATAAAGAGCGAACCGTCCCGGCTCGGACGCTCGTAGAACCTCCAGTCAACACGGAGGTTCATCATGCGTCTACGGAAAGACGGTCTTATTGTCCTTGCGCTCGTGGCTGTCTCGGTTTCCGGCTGCGAGTCCGCCACCGCGGTCTCGGGCCCGCCGGGCCCGGCCATGCCGACCGCGCTCGATCCCACGGCTCCGCCTGGCACGGCACCCGCCCCCGTTACGACGCCTCCGGGAGGCAGCACGCGCTCCTTTCAGACCGCGGCTCTCGTCTATAACGGCGCCGGCGCCTGGACGTCGGAGGTCGCCAACCTCGAGTCGATCCTTACCTCCCACGGCCGGAGCTACCAGGAGGTGACTTCGGCCTCGCTGACGGCGCTCACTCAGGACCAGCTCGGTCAGTTCGGCACGATCGTGTGGCCCGGCGGCGACGGGACGTCGATGCTCAACAGCGTCGACGGCAACACCCGGATTCGCATTCGCTCGGCAGTGCTCGACTCCGGCGTGGGCTATGTCGGCTTTTGCGCGGGCGCGTTCCTGGGCGTGAGCCCGGCCCCAGCGGCGGGACAAGCGCCAGGTTACTTCTCGCTGCTCGCTCTCCCGGTGCTCGACTACTACTATCTCGAGAACCAGGGCGTGGCGTACGCGATGACGCTTGAGACCTTCGCCGACGGATCCCAGCACAACATCGTCTGGTACGGCGGCCCCGTGACCCCGAACATCGCGGGTGGCGTCGTCGCCAAGTATCCGACGGGCGATCCCGCGATCACCGAGGCCTTCTCGGGCAAGGGCCTGGTCATCGTCTCGGGAGTGCATCCCGCGTCGCCCGACCTCGGGATCGGCAGCACCGCCGGCGACTTCGATGTCGCATGGTCGCTGATGAATGCGGCGATCACCCAGGCCCTGCTCCCGGCGTTTTAGTGTATACTGGCCAGCATGCTGCGAGTGCTGGTCCTCATCCTGCTCTTCTCTGTTTCCGCGTTCGCGGATGACGAAGAAGAGTGGACTCACTTCACCTGCCCTTCGGCCAACTCAGTCGGCGCGTACGGGAGCGTGAAGTTCGAGTATGAGCTCCCGCCCGGGTGGGCGCCGGTGCTTCCGCCCAAGCAAGCCGAGAAGTGGATGGCCACGCGGCTCGTTTCCCAACAGCTGAGCCTGCTCGAGGGGACGCTTCACCTGACCTGCTCGTACGCGACGGGCGGCGAGATGATCGCCGATGTCGAACGACTCGTGCCGCAGGCCGAGCTCAAGTTCACGGAATGCATCAAGGAGCACGCGAAACATTGCGCGATGAAGGGCAAAGGCGCCGGAAATATCGAACGGCCGAGTACGCCTGCCTGATCGATGTGAAGCTGCATGAGCACTCGCCCGAGACGAGCGGCTTTCTCTGCTCCGTTCGGGGTGTTGAGCTGCGAGGATTGTGAGTTCAAATGTCGCAACTGATTCGCCCCGCGATGCTGTTCCTTTCGCTGGGTTGACCGCGCTCTTCGCCTCCTGCCAGAGACGCGAAGTGGTGCCCGAGGAGCAGCCTCTCCGAAACCCGCCCCGGTCGTCGCGCCCAAGCCTCCCAGCGATCCTTTCATCGCGCTCTTTCGAGCTTGGGGCGAAGGTCGCGTGACGAGGCAGGAGTTCAAAGACCACTTCCTCGCCGCCTTCACCGCGGCCGACGCGCTTGACGGCAAGAGTCGGCCGGCTCGGCACCGATCGCCGAGACGCTGCGGGGGAAACGCTCCGGGCTGTGCGGGCGGCTGGCCTGAACCGGCGACGGCAGCTCTGGCTCAAGGAGTTCCTCGACAAGCTCGACGATCTCTTCGACAGCGCCGATGCAGGCCGAACGACGTTCTTGGAGCAGGAGCTTTCGATCTTGCGGCCCGGATCGAAGTCGTTCTCGGACAAGCCGTTGATCGAGTGAGTCCAGAGCTCGATGACGCATTCCCCAGGAGATGTGCAAATCGGGGTGATGCCCTTCGTGCTCGGAAAGCTTCGCGATGCGGTTGGCGAAATCCATCGGCCCCATGAAATCCTTGAAGCGGAAGATCTTGTGAAGGCGGCCGTCGTCGGTGAAGCTCCAGCCGCTTCCGAGCTCGCCGAGAAACTTCTGCGCCTGAGGCGAATCGAGCGCGGGCGTGCCTTTCTGGCAAGGGACGCAGCCGCGGTCCGCGAGGCGCTTCGTCTTCGGCATCTCAATGACTTTAGCACCTCTCGCGATTTTCTGAAGATCGTCGATGAGAGCTTCCGGCTCCTCGTACGTGTCTTCCATCAGGAAGTCCGTGAGGTCGCGAACAGGGATGTAACTGCCCATTCCGTCCTCCACCTCGAAATCGCCCACCGCGTAATCGATGTTGGAAATGTCCATCGGGAACGACTCGGCGCGGAGCGCGCGGATCACGCGCGCCATCCCGCGGGGGAGCGGGTCGGTTCATCCACTGCCTGATAGATCGTGTCGGCGTCTTTCTTCGTACGGGCCACGGGTAATCAGGAAGCAACCCCGGTGCCGGGGGCGGGAAGGCAGAACAACCTGACGGGCGCCTTTGGCCGCGTGAGGATGATCGTCCGGGCCGTATGCCCGCCCGGTATCGCCGGGACGAGACGGTAGCGGCGGACGAGCTGCGAGAGGATCACTCGAGCTTCGATCATGGCGAACCGCTTGCCGATGCAAGCGCGCGGCCCGAGGCCGAAGGGAATGAAGTACGGGCGGGGCGGCAGGAGCGAGCCTTCCCGCCGAGAGCCAGCGTTCCGGCTGGAACTCGTCAGGCCTGTCCCAGTACTCGGGATGCAGGTGCATCGCCTGGACGAGATAAACGAGTACCAACGCTTGCCTGACTTCCGCCGGAGCGGATGGGGGCGGGCGGATGAGCCTGAGCGCCTCCGAAATCACGGCTTCGAGATAAGGCGCGCTTTCGAGCGCTTGAAGCGAAGGCTACTCCCGAGCGAATCGAGCTCCTCGCGAAGAAGATCCTGGCATTCGGGATGGTCGGCCAGGAGCTGGCCCGACCAGCCGAGGAGGTGGATCGTCGTCGAGCCC
Source organism: uncultured Acidobacteriota bacterium (assembly GCA_963779415.1). Classification (GTDB taxonomy): domain Bacteria; phylum Acidobacteriota; class Thermoanaerobaculia; order UBA5066; family UBA5066; genus DAOMFB01. The sequence continues at coordinate 21,024 of CAVZYA010000001.1, forward strand.
GCGCCGAGCAGGGTTTGGATCTCTCGATTGCGCGCGCGGCTTCTCGGCGGAAAGGTCGCGAAGAGCCCGGCGAACGGGTTGAAGACGCGAGACTCCATTCCTCTCTCGACGCTCGAGAGATCGCTCGCCAGCTCTTCCGCCCCGCTCGAGTCGAAAAAAAACGCCATCGTCGACTCGCCCGAGATACGGCGGCTTCGCGGGACCAGGAGAGATCGAAAACTCCCGCGGGCCATTGCGCCGCGCGGTTGGCGAACGCGTTTCCGACCTGGCGCGCGAAACGCTCCATGGCGAGAGGGCTGAAGAGCTCGCCGAGCGCCTTGCGGTGCTCCTGCCATTCGCGTCCTTCGAGGATGATGAGCCCGCCCTCCATTCCGGGAGCAAGCACCCGGTGCTCCCAGCGGGTTTTGGGATACTCGTTCCAGTCGGTCACGAGTATCTCCCCGCGCGCTCGGGATCGACGGTGAGCTCCAGGGTAAAAAGCCCCGTTCCGATCCGCAGCGTGCGGGTTTTCCACTTACCGAGAACCTCGAGAAGCGCGTGGAGCGTGTCGCCGGCCGAACGGATGAGGGAGACGAGGAGCCCTGGCAGGAGGCGCCGAGCGGTAACGTTTGGCCCAATCGCTTTTCCTTCCCTGAGTTTGAGATAGGCCGGAAGGCCCCAGAGCGCGGCCAGGAGACAAGTGATTTCGCCGAGCACCGCAAGCCTGCCGAAACTGACGAACCCCTGGTTTCCGGCGATCAGGAGCGAGCTGTATCCGATGACCGTCGTGAAACTCGCGAGCGCCACTGCAGCTCCCGTGCCGCGGATCACACGGGCGATATTTACTCGCCCCTCGGCCCGGTAGCGCTGGACGATGTTGACGCCGTAGTCGACACCGATCCCGATCGTGATGGGGATCGCGATGAAGTCGAGAAAGTTGATCTTGAGATCCGCCTTGAGCATGCCGCCGCCCATCCAGGTCATGCCAAGGATCAGGGCGCCGAGCGTCTCGAGCCGAGAACAGGGCGGCGGAAAAGAAACATCACCAGCAGCGCCACGGCGAGGAAGGCGTAGAGCGTCGCGCGCGGGCCGTCGTGGCTGACATTGTCGACGAGATCGACGGTGAGGGGAAGAGCGCCGACGACCGGGGTGCGCGCGTGCACGGAGTCAGCCGTGGCACGAACGGCCTCGATGAACGCTTTTTGCGCGGCGAAGCTGTGAGTGAGCACCGGGTCGATCACCGGCTCGATCACGACCAGCCGTCCCAGGCGTTCCCGACTTTTCCCGGAAGCGCGCGCGGACGCCCGGCGGAAGATCCTTCTCGCCGAAGCCGCCTGCTTTCGGGCGTGAGGAGATCGGCGAGGCGCTTTCGCTCGTTCTTTGGAAGCTCGCGCCAGAGCGGGCGCGGGACGAGCGTCCGGATCTGGCTTCAGGATCTCGATCTTCCTGCCCTGGTCGCCGGGGATGAACGAGTCGAGTGAGTACACCGCGGAGATGAACTTTCCCGCCTGAGTCCCCGAGTCCTTGATCCTCGAGATTCGGGTCGTGATCTCGCGCGCGTGCGCGGGCGAATCGGCGAGGATCACGACGGGGGAAACGAAGTGCCCGAAGATCCGATCGAGGTATTTCGAATAATAGCCCGAGCCGCCTTCCATGCTGCGCCTGTCCCTCAGCGTGGAGGTGTCGGTTTCCATGATCGGACCCTGGTGCTCGCGCCAGGCGATCACCGAGAGGACGACCGCGCTCAAGCTCACCAGGACGAGAAGGAACGCCGCGTGCTCGAGAACCCAGGCCATGAACTCGGCGAAGCGATGGCGCTCGGGCCTGGGTGTTCTCCCTCGAGCGGGCGGTGATTATCAAACGCGGTGAGAAGCGCCGGAAGAAGAGTGTAGGCGGAGATCCAGCCAGGAGATCAGTCCCGATCAAGCCGATGGCGCCGAACTGCTTGAAGCCCCGGAACTCGGTGGCGAGGAGCGAGCCGTAGGAAAGCGCTGCCCCGAGCGCCGCGGTGAGCGTGGCCTTCCAGGTGGTTCTGACCGCGATTTCGAGCGCCTTGTCGTGCTCGAGCCTGGGCCAGGCCTGGCGCCTGGCTTCGAAGTATCTGGCGAGCAGCACGATGCCGAAGTTGATGCCGTTCCCGATGATGATCGAGCCGAGAAACGCGGAGTTCCCGTTGAGATAGCCCTGGGTGAACCAGGAGATCCCGAGCGTGACCAGGGTCCCGGCAATGGTCGAGGTGACCAGGGCGACGGTTCCCTTGATGCTCCGGTAAAAAACGAGCATCGCCAGCGTGACGAGGATCGCGACGAGCGCGGTCGTCGTCTTGAGGTCGTGGATCCGGGAGTTCCGTTCCTCGATCAGGTTCTCGACGTCGCCCGTGAAGCGGATTTCAGATCCGGCGCGTAGCTCGCGGGCCTGAGCTTCGTGATGATCCGGTCGACTTCCGGCCTTGAGCTTGAGCGCCTGGTCGGTATCGAGCCGCGCCGCCGCTCATGAAGAGGAGCGCCGCCCGGGTCTTCTCGTCCAGTATAGCGTAGTAGCCGTCCGGGAAGCGGGTGAAGTCGGCGACCGCGTTTCCGAAGCGCCGGTCGATCGGACCGAGCAGGAGCTTGGGCTCGGGCAGGAAGACTCCGTTGAAAATGTTGAGCGGATTGTGAAGTTGCACGCTCGTAAAGGATGCGCTCCGAGACGTAGTCGCGGATGCTCTCGAGGTCCTTGACGCTGAGGAAGAGCGCCTGTCTGGCGCGGAAGAAGGCGAGCTCGCGGTCGATCCGGTAATCCACATGGGTGATGAGGTTGCCGAGCGTGGCTTCCGCCTCTTTCGCGAAGTCGCCGATGAAGCGCTTTGAGGCTTTCGGTCGTTCGAGAGCGTGAGCACGGCCAGGTTCTCGGTCGAGGGGAGCGATTCGCTGATCCGTTCGGCGTCCTCGACGCTTCTCGCGTGCACGGGGAGGAGCTCGTCGAGATTGGTGCGAAGGTTCGCGTAAAGACGCGCCGAGAAATAGGCGCCTATCACGCTCAGGGCGAGCCAAAGCCAAAGGACCGGGCGGTGCATCGGTGGCTTACCGGCGCAAGATCAGTACCAGACGTTCTGGATGCGCTTCGGAGAAACTTTTTGAATCTCGTTCGGATCGAGCCGGCCGCCGGTATAGTCGTTGACGAGCGGCGGGCTCGCGGGAGCACGGACCGAGCGGCGCATGCGAGGCGCCGCCGGCTTCGGGCTGCCCGGGAAAACGATGACGTTGTTGGGGACGCGCTCGGCTGGCGGGGAAGCGGCCGCGACTTTCGAGGCGGGAGCCGGTTCCGGATCGGGCTCGATCGCGGGCTCGGCCAGGTCCATCTCGCGGTCGGGCGCTGGCGCAGGCTCCGAGCGCACGCGCACGGACTTGGGAATCGGAATCGGAGCAGGGTCTTCCTCGTACGCGGGCACCGCCGGGAGGATCGTCGTCGGCGTCGAAGCCATCAGCGCATCGAGAGCGCGCGAGTCCGACGAAGGTGCAGGCGGAGCGGGGGGCGCGGGAGGTGGAGCAGGCTTGGGTTTCGCGGCAGGCTTCGGCCTGGGCGGGGCAGCCGGTGGCTGACTCGCTTCCAAGGTCTCTAACGCTGTAAAATCACTCGAATGGGCCGCCGACGTTCCAGCTTGTGCTATCTCAGGCGCCACCATTAAAAGGAGGCTCAGGAGCATCCTTTGAGTTAGCATTCAGGGACCTCCCTCCGAACTGTGTCCCGGGTGACCTTCCGGGCGAGTTGAAACGATTGCCGAATTGCGGTCTAGTACGGGGAGTGCCGCACGGTTTGCGCCAAAAGCTCCTGTTCAGGTTCTTGAATCTCTGGCCGCCCTATGTCGGCTCGGGTGTTCACGTTCGAAGCGTCGATCTGGAGAAGCATCGGGTCGAGGTGGAGCTGAAATTCCGTTTCTGGAACAAGAACTACGTGGGCACGCAGTTCGGCGGATCGCTGTACGCCATGTGCGACCCGTTTTTCATGCTGATCCTGATGGAGGCGCTGGGGGACGAGTACATCGTCTGGGACAAGGCGGCCGAGATCCAGTTCAAGAAACCCGGAAAGTCGCGGGTACGCGCGGTTTTTCACATTCCCCACCACGAGATCGAGCGGATCCGCGAGCAGGCGCGTACGCAGTACAAGGTCGAGCCGCAGTTCTCGGTCGATGTCGATCGACCCGGCCGGAGTTGTGATCGCGCAGGTGAAGAAGACGCTTCATGTCCGGCGGAAGGACGCGGTGAGGCCGCCCAAATGATCGATCTATTCACGCGGAAGCGGCTCGTGCGTTTTGTCGAGGATCACCGGACGAAGTCCGGCCAGCTTCCGACTTTCGGCGATCTCGAGAGCGCCGGCTTCGCGCGCGAGCTGGTGAAGGAAGCTTTACGCGTGAAGGTTCTGGAAGAGTTTTACGTGACGTTGACCAACGGTACCGTGGTGAAGGGCTTCAAGCCCGGAGAGAAATCATGACTTGGTCTTCGGAGCTGCAAGGGGCTGAGGCCCCTCGCGCATGTACTCGTCGTGAGTGACGATGCGGAGCAGGTTTCCGCTGCGCTCGGCATGCAGGTGCTTGGTTTTTAGAATGGCGTCGAGCGCCTGATCCCAGGGGACGTCCACCCAGGAGATCGCGCGCATTTTGCCCTGAACGCCGTCGCCGAGGACGATGTTGAACCCGCTGGCTTCGGCGATGAGACGGAGCAGGTCGGCCAGATCCGCGTCGGTGGCTTTGAGGGTGATGGGTTTCCCGATCCAACGGGCATCGCCCGGAGCGCGAGCATGCGCTACGGGCAGGATCGCCAAGGCGGCGGCGAGGAAAAGCAATCGAGGTCCGAACATCGTACTTCCATTATCCCGCGCCCTCTTTTGCGACGCAAAATGTGTCGAAACCGACAACTGGATTGTCAAAATGACAACCAGGTTGTCGATTGGGCGCAGGAAGAGCCGGGGGAAAGGGTTACCTCAATGGTTAGACCGGGGCTTCGCCGTAGGTGGAAGGTCGCGCCAGCGTGGAGACATACGCGTCGATCCCCTGCGGCCATTCGGCGGCCCTCGGCGATCGCCCAGACTATCAGGGAGGCTCCGCGCGTGGCGTCGCCCGAGGAAAAGATGCCGGGGACCGACGTCATGAAGCGTTCGTCGACCGCCACGTTCCCGCGATCAGAAAGCTTCACGCCGAGCTCGTCCAGCAAGCCCGCGGACACGGCGCCCGTGAATCCAGCCGCGATCAAGACGAGCTCGCAGGCCAGCTCCACGCCCGGGGCGCCGGACACCGGAGCAAATTTTCCGCCGACCATCGAAACCTGTCGCGCCCGCAACCCGGTCACCCGTCCGTCCTTGCCCAGGAACTCCTCGGTCGAAAGGCTCCAGTCGCGCATTCCGCCTTCTTCATGCGCGTGCGACGTCCTGAGTTGTAGCGGCCAGAGGGGCCATGGCGTCGAGGAGTCGCGAGCAGCGGGCGGACGCGGCAGAATCTCGAACTGATGCACGCTCTTCGCGCCCTGGCGCAAAACAGTGCCCAGGCAATCAGACCCCGTATCGCCGCCACCGAGAATCACCACGTTTTTCCCAGCGGCCGTGATCGCCGGACCGGCGCCCTGCCCGGGCGCACCGCCCGTCGCGCGATTGCCTTCGATGAGATAATCCATCGCGAAGTGAATTCCCGCGAGTGAACGGCCTGGAATCACGATGTCCCGCGGCGCCTCCGCGCCCACCGCGAGCCCCACGGCGTCGAACCGCGCACGGAGCTCGGAAAGCTGAGCAGCGCCGCCGACCGCGCAGGAGACGCGAAACTCCACTCCCTCGGCCCGCATCTGCTCCAGGCGGCGGTCGAGGACCCACTTCTCCATCTTGAAATCGGGAATGCCGTAGCGGAGCAAACCGCCGACTTTGTCCGCTTTCTCGAAAACAACAACCTCGTGGCCCGCGCGCGCGAGCTGTTGAGCCGCGGCCAGGCCCGCGGGGCCCGAGCCCACGATCGCGACACGTCTCCCTGTTTTGCGACGGGGGAGCACCGGCTCGACCAGCCCTTCATCGAAGCCGCGGTCGACGATGTTCTGCTCGATCACGCGGATCGCAACCGGGTCGGCGTTGATCCCCAGGACACAGGCGGACTCGCAAGGAGCGGGGCACAGGCGACCCGTGAACTCCGGAAAGTTATTCGTCGAATGGAGCGCGCGCAGAGCCTGCTTCCAGCGCCCGAGCCAGACGAGCTCGTTCCAATCGGGAATCTGATTCTCGACCGGGCACCCCTGCGGGCCGTGACAGAACGGAACGCCGCAATCCATGCAGCGCGCGGCTTGCTTCCTGAGCTCGCTTTCGTCAAGCGGGAGATAAAACTCCTTCCAATCGTGAAGGCGATCGGGCGCCGGGCGCCTATGGGGCGTCTCGCGCTTGAATTTGAGGAAGCCCTTGGGATCGCTCACGGGTGCGCTCCCCGCGCCGATGCGATCGCGCGCGCGCGCCGTTCAGACAAAACGCGTTTGTAGTCGGTCGGAATCACCTTGAGGAAGCGCGGAGCTCCTTGTCCCATTGGGCGAGAATTCCCCGGGCCTTGGGGCTGTTCGTGTGCTTCACATGAGCGAGAAGAAGGTCATTCAATCTTCGGATATCCTCAACAGCCACGACCTTCTCGAGCTCGACCATCGAGAGGTTGCAGCGGGACTCGAAGTGTCCGTCCTCGTTCAATACAAACGCCACGCCGCCCGACATACCGGCTGCAAAGTTTCGTCCTGTTGACCCAATACGACGACCACCCCGCCGGTCATGTACTCGCAGCCGTGATCGCCGGTCCCTTCGACGACCGCCTCTGACGCCGCTGTTCCGCACGGCAAACCGCTCGCCCGCCATGCCGTAGCAATAGGCTTCCCCTGCGTCCCGCCATAGAGCGAGGTATTGCCGATGAGAATCGTCTCTTCCGGCACATAGAGCGCCTGCTTCGGCGGGAATACAATAGATCTTCCCGCCGGATAGTCCCTTGCCCAGATAGTCGTTGGATTCGCCTTCGAGAATGAGCGTGATGCCACAGGACAGAAATGCGCCGAACGACTGTCCGGCAGAACCGGAGAACTTGAGGTGATGGTGTCTTCAGGCAACCCCTCAAGCCCGTACTGTTTTGCCACGCGACTGGAGAGCATCGTCCCGACCGTGCGGTTCACATTTCTGATCGGCAGATCGAGCATAATTTTTTGCATCTTCTCCACCCGCCGGCTTGCACAACTCGATCAGCTTGTTATCGAGTACGTCCGCGAGACCATGGTCCTGCTTCTGCACGCAGTAGCGGGGGATCTCCGGCCCCACGTCGGGCGTGTAAGAGAGGGGTCAGATCCAGTCCCCTGGCCTTCCAATGATCGACGGCCTTGTGGACTTTCAACTTATCCACCCGCCCGACCATCTCATTGACTGTCCGGAAGCCAAGCTTGGCCATGATCTGGCGTAATTCTTCCGCGACGAAGAAAAAGAAATTCACGATATGTTCCGGTTGCCCGGCAAATTTCTCCGCAAGGCTGGGTCCTGAGTCGCAATGCCGACGGGGCAGGTATTGAGGTGGCATTTCCGCATCATGATGCAGCCCTCGACAATCAAGGGCGCGGTGGCAAACCCGAACTCCTCCGCACCCAACAGAGTGGCGATCGCCACGTCGCGCCCGGTTTTCATCTGCCCGTCGGTCTCTACCCGGATACGACCACGCAGATCGTTCAGCACCAACGTTTGATGCGTCTCGGCCAAACCCAACTCCCACGGAACTCCTGCATACTTGATAGACGAGAGCGGAGAGGCGCCGGTGCCGCCTGATCGCCGCTGATGAGCACCTTATCCGCATGGGCTTTGGCTACCCCGGCTGCAATCGTGCCGACTCCCACTTCCGCCACGAGCTTGACCGATACCGCCGCGTCCGGATTGGAATTCTTCAAATCGAAAATGAGCTGCGCCAGATCTTCGATGGAATAGATGTCGTGGTGCGGAGGCGGCGAAATGAGCTGCACGCCGGGCGTGGCATAACGAAATCGCGCAATGTTTTCATCGACCTTGTGGCCCGGCAACTGACCACCTTCGCCCGGTTTGGCGCCCTGCGCCATCTTGATCTGGAGTTCTTTCGCATTGACCAAGTAATGGCTCGTGACACCGAACCGCGCCGAGGCGACCTGCTTGATGTAGCTGTTCTTCGAATCGCCGTTCGGTAGCGGAACGAATCGAGCCGGGTCTTCTCCACCCTCGCCGGTGTTGCTTTTGGCACCCAGGCGGTTCATCGCAATGGCCATGGTCTCATGCGCTTCCTTGCTGATCGAACCGAAGGACATGGCGCCCGTCGTAAACCGCTTGACGATTTCCTTGGCCGATTCCACTTCCTCGACCGGAATCGGTTCAGGCAGGAACTTGAACTCAAGCAGCCCGCGCAGGTTTGAGCGCCGCTTGCTCTCGTCGTTCACGAGCTGGGAAAACTCGGCAAAGGTCTTGGGATCGTTGGCCTTCGTCGCGTGCTGCAGCTTTGAAATCGTGTCCGGATTCCAGTTGTGGTGCTCGCCCTGGATGCGGTAGTGGATCTCCCCGCCGAAATCGAGTTGTCGTATCGGGGTCGGCTCATAGGCCAGGTGGTGGCGCCGGAGCGTCTCTTCGCCGACCTCGCGGATGCCGATCCCCTCCACGCGCGACGGCGTGCCGGTGAAGTATCGGCCGATGAGTTCACGATTCAATCCGATGGCCTCAAAGATCTGCGCGCCGCAGTAGGATTGCACCGTCGAGATGCCCATCTTCGAGAAGATCTTGAGCAGTCCCTTATTGATCGCCTTGATGTACTTGCCTTCTGCGGTCTGCGCGTCCAACCCCTCGGGGAAGTAGCTCTCGCGATCCAGATCCACGATCGACTCAAATGCGAGGTACGGATTCACGGCCCCGGCTCCATAGCCGATCAAACAGGCGAAGTGATGCACATCGCGTGGCTCGCCGCTCTCCACGATGAGGCCGACTTCGGTTCTCGTGCAGTCGCGCACCAGATGATGATGAACGGACGCGATGCCGAGGAGACTCGGAATCGGCGCCCATTCTTCGTTCATCCCTCGATCGCTCAGGATCAGAAACTTGTAGCCATCTTTGATCGCCTGGGAAGCCTGCCGACAGAGATCGTCCACTGCTGCCCCGAGCCCCTCCGGCCCTTCGGCCACACGGAACAGCATCTTGAGCGTCTTGCTCATAAAATGCGGATCGGCGAGTTCACGAATCTTCTGGAGTTCGGCATTCGTCAGAATCGGCTGTTTGACCCGAATACGGCGGCAGGCCTCCGGATGCTCATCCATCAGATTCGGCTTGGGCCCGATACTGGTCGTCAGCGACATCACCAGCTCTTCGCGGATCGGATCGATCGGTGGATTGGTCACCTGGGCGAACAGCTGCTTGAAATACTTGAAGAGCAATTGCGGCCGATCGGACAACACCGCCAACGGCGTATCTGTGCCCATCGAAGACGTCGTTTCCTGCCCCTCCACCACCATGGGGCGTGATGACCATCTTCTAACTCTTCGATGGTGTAGTCAAAGCCAGTGGCGCTGGCGAAGCGTCAAGTGGTCCGGCTGCGGCACATTGCTCGGATCGGGCAACTCGTCGAGCGAAATCCGATATTGCGTGACCCAGGACCGGTAGGGCTTGCGGCTCACGATCTCGGCCTTCACTTCCTCGTCATCGATAATGCGCCCTTGCACGGTATCGACCATGAACATCCGGCCCGGCATGAGGCGCCCCTTCTGCCTGATCTTCCGGACATCCATCGGCAGCACACCGGCTTCCGAAGCCAAGATCACCAGGCCGTCCGTCGTCACTTGATAGCGGCAGGGGCGCAGCCCGTTGCGATCGAGCGTCGCGCCGATGAACTTGCCGTCGGTGAAACAGACCGCCGCCGGACCGTCCCAGGGCTCCTGCATCGCCGCGTGATACTCATAGAACCCCCGCCGATCGAGATCCATTTGAGGATTCGCGACCCAGGGTTCGGGAATCAGCATCATCATCGCGTGCGGGAGAGAGCGGCCTCCCATGGTCAGGAATTCCACGGCATTGTCCAGACAAGCGGAGTCGCTCTGCTTCTCGGAGACGATCGGATAGAGCTGGCCAGATCCTGGCCGAACAATTCGGAGTTGAGCCGCCCTTGCCTGGCGCGCATCCAATTCACATTGCCCTTGAGCGTATTGATCTCGCCGTTATGGCAAATGTAGCGATAGGGATGCGCCAACGGCCACGTGGGGAACGTGTTCGTGCTGAAGCGGGAGTGCACAAGGGCGAGCGCGCTCATCGCTCATCCTTCAAGTCCTGGTAGTAGTCTGACATCTGCTCCGGAAGCAACAGCCCCTTGTACACAATCGTATTCGCCGAAAGCGAAGGGATGTAACGCTCGCCGCCCGCGAGTTTCCCCGCGCGCGACCTGGTTCTCGATGCGCCTCCTTAAAGGAGGAGTCTGCGGGCGAATTCGGCCTCGGCCCGAGTCTCTCGTGGCTCCATGAACACCTGCCATATTGTGGGCTGGTTGTCCGCGCGTGCGGGCCGATCTGGTCGGAGCGCACTTCCAAGGCCGCCAGCCGAGAATCTCGAGCTGAAATCGGCCGGCCTGCTCTTCAAAAAGTCTTTTTTTTGAGCCCCGAGCGCGCGCTTTCATCCGGCGGGAAAAACACCATGCGATCGGCGCAATCGTCTCGCCCCGGGGCAGGATGATCTTCGCCATCGAGAGCCGCGCGAACGAGAAACTCGTGCGGGATCGGCAGTGAGATGCCGGCGCCGTCGCCTCGATTCGCCGCGCCCAAGGTCCAACATCGCCGTCGCCTCTGGCAGCGGAACCTCCCCGCGGCCCTCCCGGTGGTGTGGTATGACATCGACATCGAGTTCCTCGCCCGCCGCTTCACGCTGTCGGGCGGGAACATCCGGAATGTGGCGGTGGGTGCCGCGTTCCGGGCCGCGGTAGGCCAGCGGCGCGTGGCCATGGCGGACCTGGTCCGCGAGACGGCGCGCGAGTACCGAGAGCTCTGGGCCGCCTCTGCGTGGAGGCGGAGTTCGGCTTGTGGTTCAGCGTGATCGCGAACGGCTGAGATGGAGATGCGCCGGCGGCAGGTCCTCGGCTGGGTGGGGATTGACGGGAGCGGGACGATGTCAGACGACGCCACGGCCATGCGGGAGGATGCCAGCATGCACCGCCACGAGCGCGAGTTGGAGACGCCGCAACGCCATCCGGTCCGACGTCCGGGCGCGGACGAGGCCGCCACGTCGCTCGCGGCCCGGGCGGCGGCCGCGGGCCGCACCGAGGCGCTCGGCCACGCCTCGGTCCTGGGCCTTCAGCGGGCCGCGGGGAACGCCGGCGTCGCCCAGCTCCTCGACGGCGACGCGGAGCAGGAGTCGCCGGTCAGGGACGTGGTCGGGCGCGGCGGCGGGACGCCCCTGGAGCCGGCGGTCCGGCAGCGCATGGAAACGAGCTTCGGGGCCGACTTCTCCGACGTCCGGGTCCACACCGGCGGGAGCGCGGCCGCGTCGGCGCGAGCCGTCGACGCCCACGCGTACACGGTCGGCAACAAGATCGTCCTTGGGGATGGCCACGTCCAGGGCGCTCCCGACCACGATCGCACGCTGGCCCACGAGCTCACCCACGTCGTCCAGCAGCGTCCCGGGCCGGTCGACGGGACGCCCGCCGCAGGCGGCATCTCGGTCAGCAGCCCGAGCGACCGGTTCGAGCGCGCGGCCGAGGCGACCGCCGACCGCGTCATCGCCACGGGGCACGCCGCCGAGATCGCAGGCCCGGGGGCACCATCCATCCAGCGGGAGGCCGCGCCGGAGGATGAGGAAACGCAGGTCGAGATGCTCGCGACCAAGCGCGAGGCCGCGCCCGAGGATGAGGACGAGGTCCAGACGCTCGCGATCCAGCGCGAGGCCGCGCCCGAGGACGAGGAGGAGGTCCACACACTGGTGATCGAGCGGGAGGCCGGCGGCCGGCAGCACGAGGGGCGCCTTCCCGGCTAGCCCGAACAGCGCGCCTCGCCGGCCGTCGGACCCACGTCGCCGTCAATCGGGCGCCCGGCCGCCCGTTCGTGGCCGCCCGTTGGTGGTCGCCTGCGGGCGGCCGAGGGCCCGGGTGGGACCGGCGTCAGATCAGCCCCGGGGGGATCGCGCAGGCGACCGCGTGCGTCCGGTTGCGCAGGTCGAGGCGTGACGTCACGTCGTGGATCACGTTCTTGACCGTCCGCTCGGAGAAGTAGAGCTTGGGCGCCGACCTCCGCCGTGTCGTGGCCCTCGGCCAGGAGGCGGAGCACGGCGATCTCCCTCGTCGGCGAGGCCGGCGAACGTCAGGCCACGCGGATGGAGGACCTGGCGTCGGACACGGCTCTACTGGCCAGAGGAGCCTGCCCAGGAGGTCGGGCGGGAAGTGTTCCCTCCCCTACTGCTGCAGCCCGGATCGCCGTGGCGAGATGCCCAGCGGTCGCCTGGCTGCGGCGGACGACGCCGCTCACGCCGGCTTCGACGGCCGCCAGCAGCCCCGCGTCGTCGACCTTGGCGACGAGGAGGACCAGGCGCTCGTGCCCGGCCGCCCGGGAGCTCGCGCAGCTCGCCGGGGGTCGGTCTCCTCGTCCAGGTCGCCGCCGGCGACCACGACCATGACGGCGGCTGCCTCCGCCGCCGAGAGGACCACCAGCCCGATGCCGACCAGCTGGGCCGTCCGGACCGGGGGTCGGGGGTCTCCGCGCGCACCGCGCCGATGCTACAGGGGATATCGCGCCCCGACGTCCGACCACCTGACCATCCGTCCGCGCCCGCCGTCCTCGGCATCCACCCGGGGACCACCACCGTCAAGGCCGGCCTGGTCGGACCTGGACGGGCGGCTCCGGGCCGTGGTCGAGCCACGATCCCGACCCTACGACCGGCCCGGGCGCCGCGAGCAGCTGACCGGGGACTGGTGGCGTGCCACGGTGAGCGCGGTCCGCGCCGCGCTCGGGGCACGCGGCACGCGAGCGGTCGCTGGCGCCCTCGAGCTCCTGGGCGTCCGCGTCGTTGGGCAGGGCCCGACGACCGTCGCGGTGGATGGGGCGGGCGGCTCACTGGGCACGGCCCTCGACCTGGCTCGATACCCGCGCCGGGCTGAGGCCGCCAGCCTCGAGCTCGCCATCGGGCTACCGGCGTGGCAGCTGGGGTCGCTGCCCCACGAGCGCTGGATGGCGCGCCACGATGCCGAGCGCCACGATTCCGCCGCCGCGTTCCTGTCGCCCTGGACTGGCTGACCCTTCGTCTGTCGGGCGAGACCGTGCGCGCGGCGCCCCCCGTCTCCGGCCACCCCACCCATGCCACAGTGCGCGCGGCGGCGCCGACCCAGCGCGGTTCGGGCGAGCGGTGGAGTGGGCGACCCAGGTCGGCGTCACGCTGCCCGCGGGGAGCTGGGATCGCACCGGCACGCCGGTCGTCTCGGGCGCAAGATGCGCTCGCCAGCTTCCATGGCGCGGGGCTCGTCGACCCCGGTGACGCGGTCGATACGGCGGACGTCCGGCGGCCTGGGGGTCGAACTGGGACCGGGAGCTGGATATCCCGGGCACATATCGGGCACCGGCCGGACTGCCGGGCCGTGGCTGTATGGCGGCGCGATGAATGCCATCGGCAAGTCGTCGACTGGACCGGCGAGCTCCTCGCGCCGACGCGGGGGAGGACCTCGATACGCTGTTCGCCGATGCGGTGTCGACCCCGCCGGGCGCGGCCGGCCTCGTGTTCCTGCCGTACCTCCCGGGGGAGCGGGCGCCCATCGACGATGACCGGGCGCGGGGCGTCTTCGCCGGGCTGTCGCTGATCCACGGACGGGGGCACCTCACCCGGGCCGCCCTGGAGTCGGGTGGCTTCTCGACGCGCCAGGTGGCAGCACCCATCCGCAAGCAGGCATCCGCCTCGAGCGACTGGTGATGTCCGGCGCGACCGAGCGACTCAGCCGCTGGCCCAGATGCGCGCCGACATCCTGGGGGTCCCGGTGGACGTGCCGGAGGTCCCGGACACCGCCGCCCTTGGCGCCTGCATCCTTGCCGCGGTGGGACTGAGGCCCATGCTGATGCCCGCGCCGCCATCCGGCCGATGGTCCGCATCACGCACGCCTGGAGCCACGCGCCGAGCTCACGGCCGCTACGACGAGCTGTACGCCGTCTACCGGCAGCTGCACCCGGCGACCGCGGGACCTGCTGCACCGGCTGGCCGATGTCGCGGACGCCACGACCGGGCGGGGCCACGGCCGAATGGCCGCTGCCGAAGCGCAAGCCTTACGTCGTATACCGCTCCGGTATCGGAGAGCCTCTGGTATCATGTGCCGGACATCTTCACGCTCCTTCGGGGGTTGGGTGCGATTCCCGACTGGTGGTCGGTCCGAGCGGGACGGTCTGTGACGGCCAGCCCACGACCCGGCGCCAGTCATGGTGACGGTGATTCTCCTGCAGGGAGCCGACGGTGAGATCCCGGATGGGAGAAGGGCGGCATGACATGTCCGTCGACCGGCGCGTTCGCGTCCGTCGCTGACCTGCCGTCGCGCTCGTCCGACCGCCCCGACGAAGGCCGTGAAATGTATGGGTGGGACACGACGTCTTGGACGACATCACGCTCCGGGGCATTGGGATGCTCGTTCGCATTGGCCGAGCGGCGACTCGTCGCGCTCGACGCCATCGACCTGCATGTGCCCGCCGGGGATGTCGTCGCCATCGTGGGTCCATCGGGCTCCGGCAAGAGCACCCTGCTGCGACTCGTGGCCGGATTGCTGTCACCGACGCCGGCAGCGTCGAGGTCGGCGGTGCCCCCGTCAGCTGTCCGACGCGCATCGGGCTCGTCTTCCAGGAAGCCACGCCTCATGCCCTGGCGGACCGCGCTGGACAACGTCTGCTACCCCCGGAGCTCGCCGGTCGGCCGCGTCCGGAGAGCGGGAGGCACGCGCCCGGGAGCTCATGACGCTCATGGGTCTCGATGGCTTCGAGACGGCATCGCCGGCGCAGCTGTCCGGCGGCATGGCGCAGCGGGTGGCGCTTGCGCGCGCCCTCACCCTCGAGCTGCCGGCGCCGCTCCTCGATGAGCCCTTCGGCGCCCTCGATGCCCTGACCCGCTACTCGATCGGATGCCGAGTTGCTCGGCATCCGGGGCGACCGGGCGCCACCATCATCGTCGTGACCGACATCCGCAGGTCCTCGCGGACCGGGTCGTGGTGCTCTCCGAGCGGCCGGGGCCGGATCGTCGCCGACGTGCCCGTGGACCTGCCGCTGCCGCGTGCCTGGGCCGCCATCGACGAGGCTGCCTCGAGCCGCGCCGCGCACGCCGTCCGGGCAACACCCAGGGTACCGTGCCCGCGGCGGTGGAGGCTCCTCGCACGCGGTGGCGGTGGTTGCCGGATCGGCCGTCTGATGCGCGACGTGCTCGCCGTCATCGCCCTTGTACTGCTGCTTCTTGGGCTGGCAGGTCATCGTTGGGCTCGACTACCCCCAGTTCGTGCTGCCGGGGCCGCTCGCGGTCGCCGGACGCTGGTGGAAGGCCGTCAGCGACGGGACGCTCCATGAGATGCCGTCCGCGACCTCTTGGATTCGACATCTCTCGGCCGCTCCCGGTTCTCTACTGACAGGCTGAGGGAAGCCGGAAGATGTTTGCGGAACGGGTGGCATGCGCGTGCTTCCACGCCGGGATCGACGCCGCGACGCTCGACTTCGGCTTTCCGCCGGCTGATTTCCTCGCCCCGTTCGATTCGCCGGAGTTCACGCGATTCGTAGTCGCTTCTGGTCGAAAGCTCATCGTCTGCGACTCCGTCGGCTACTTCTTGAACGACAAGGCAGACGAGAATAGCGCCTCGGATTGGAAGAGGTACGCGATGAAGCCGCTCCGCGCCATCGGCCGCGAGACGGGGATCTCGTTCCTCCTCGCGCACCACTACGGGAAGCCGGCGGAGAACCGGACCGGGCGGCACCGTCCCCGTGGGTCATCCGCCATCGGTGCAGACTGCGACACTGTCCTTCGTCTCGAGGCGCCAAACGGAGAAAAGGTCCGCGAACGGACTCTCTTCTTCGATAAGGTCCGCGACACTGCCGCGCCCCTGACGATGGCCCTGAAGTTCGAACGGGAGGAGGCCCTGTTCCTCCCGGATGAGTCGGCCGACGTTGCCGACCTCCCTTCTTCGAAGGAGTCCCGGGCGAAGGTGAAGGAGGCCGCCAGGACCGAGGCCGACCGCCGGGCGAAGGAGGACCTCGCGCTGCTTCTCCGGAAGACGCCGGCTGGCCTCACCGCTGAGGAGATCGTCGAGGCGTTCCACCGGCACAAGACCTGGGTGGCCGATGTCCTCGGTGAGTTCCACGCCAGGGGGGACATCCGACGCGGGGTCGTCGAGAGGTTGAATGCCCGGGGACAGAAGAGGCCCGTCGGCGTGTGGGTCTGGACGTCCTCGGTGGTCGCTGAAGGGCGGAGTTCCTGACGATGCCAAGTCACACTTTCTCCCCCGGACCCCCCGGCCCGCGTGAGAACGCGTCAGGGGCCGCGTTCCCGCGTGGTCTGGCATGTTCTCGGGAACGAATGAGAACGCGTCAGAACGCGTCAGAACCCGTCAGGCGGGAGAGCCGCTGATGGCTATCTCGGTGGTGGGTGCCAGGCCCGTGACGGACGCCGACCTTTCCCGGGTAGACGAGGCCGTCCGGACCATCGAGGAGGAGGCTTCGCGGCTGCCCGCGGGGGTCCTTCCTTGGATTTTCGGCCGCCTCGAGGAAGCGAAGATGCGGCTGCTACCGAGCTTCCTCGCCGCCCAGACCAAGGAACAGCCCCGTCCGAACCGACTCCTTTCTGTAGAGGAGGCCGCACCAAGACTCGGAATGTCCCTGAGTTACCTCTACAAGCACGCAGACCAGTTGTCGTTCACCGTCAGAGAGGGGGCCCGGCTGAAGTTCTCCGAAGCTGGACTAGAGGACTACATTCGGAGGAAGAGCGGAAGGTGAAGGAGGCTGCGATGCGCGGACAGGGACGGATCTTCAAGCGAACCAGCAAGAACGTGACTCGGTGGTACATCGCCTACTACGCCCCGCAGGAAGGCCGGGCGGTGCAGGTGAAGGAGGTCGCAGGCGACACCGAAGAAGATGCCCATCGACTCCTTGAGAAGCGAAGCCGGGAGGTCGCGAATCACCGAGACGGCCTCAGGCGATTCACGGGTCCCAAGGGCGAGCGCGTCACCGTGGCGATTCTGGTGAGCGACCTGGAGACGAGCTACGAGGCCCGGGGCCTGAAATCGCTTCGGCCCATGCGGTCGCATCTGACGCATCTCGTCGACTACTTCGGTTCGCGCCGGGCGGCCTCGGTAACGATCTCTACGATCGAGAGGTACGTCGTCTCCCGAAAGGGGGAGGGCGCCGCGCCCGCCACGATCGACCGCGAGACGGAGCTTCTCCGGCGGGCGTTTACGTTGGGCGTCGAGAACGGAAAGATCGCCTTCGTCCCCCGTATTCCGAGGCTGCTGAAGCTCCACGAGAATGCACGCCGAGGCTTCCTCGACAGGGAAGCCTTCGAGACGATCCTGAGGGCTATCCTGAATCCTGACTTCCGGGACTACCTCGAGTGGTTCTGGTGGACGGGGATGCGGCCCGGGGAGATCGCCGCTCTTTCCTGGGCCGACTACGACACGCAGACGAAAACCCTTCGGCTCGCAGCGGCGGACGCCAAGATCGGCGAGGGGCGAGTCGTTCCAGTCGTCGGGCCGCTCGCCTCAATCATCGAGAGGCGAAGGGCCGCGCGCTCGCTGAAAAGCCCGTTTGTCTTTCACTCGGAAGGCGCGTCGTTCGCGTCGAAAAGGAACGGCCTTTCTGACCGCTTCTACGCGATGTGGTACCGGGCCTGTGAGAAAGCCGGCCTCCCAGGCGAGAAGACCCCCGACGGCAAGCCGGTCCCGAAGGGCGAGCGAATCATCCCGTACGACCTCCGGCGGTCGGCCGTGCGGAACCTGCGTGCCGTCGGCGTTCCCGAGCGCGTGGCGATGGAGATAACCGGCCACCGGACCCGCAGCATGTTCGACCGTTACCGAATCGTTGACGAGCGGGATATCGGCGCCGCGTTTGAAAAACGGGCCCAGTACGAGGCCTCCTTGCCGCCGACTGGGACCCTCGTTTCCATCGTAAACACGCCCGCAAGCACGCCCGTGGCCGAAGACGGCTCCGGAAAGTCCTTGAGGAGGGCGGGTTAATCGAAAGGCCGTGTGCCTTCGACTCCCACACGCTTCCGCCAAGTCCTGCTACGGCCTGCCGTAGACGACCGACATATCAGGGGTTTACACGAGGCCGGTTTTCATCCCTCTCCGGATGGACCGCGCCCCTGCACTCCCCTGAGACCTTGGGGCCGCCTCAGGGGCCCGGAAAGGCGACGCAGGCGGCGTGAGCCGGACGACGAGGTTCAGAAAGACGGCCAGTGTAGGCCGAGGGCTACTGCCAGGAAGACGGCCATCTGGCCGCGGGTGAGGGGAGCGTTGGGGCAGAAGTTGCCGCCACCGCATCCCGCCGTGATGCCGGACGCGTAGAGGGCCTCGACGAATTTGAAGAAGGGATGACCGGTCGGCACGTCCGTGAAGGTCGCGACTCCCGGGGCCGGACTCACCTGCAGCTTGTACCAGAGGGTCACGCCCCCGAATTTGATGGACTGGTCGTTGTCCGTGTCGGAGAGCTTGACCCGTAGCTGGTAGTAGACCGCCCCGTTGGGTGAGTCCCAGTCCTTTATGGTCTCGGGGGCCGCGAACGCGAAGTAGACCATCTGCCAGCCCGGCGTTTCCGTTACGCCGCTGAAATACGAGACCAGCGACGTCTGCGTGCCGGGCGCGTTGCCGGGTAGCGCGTACTTCGACATGAAGAGCCTGAAGTCGTCGGTCGCACTGTTGTCGTAATAGAAGAACGTCACGCCGGACAGAATGGCGCCGTTCGGCAGCTGAAACGCCGCGTCGTAAAAGGAGCTGCCGGTGTCGTGGAAGATGTAGCCGTCGGTGGTCATCCAGTACTCCGAGCCGGCGTAGCCGTGGAAATCGAAGCCGGGGATGGCCTTCGAGATCCAGCCCACCGTTCCGTAAGTCTCCGGCGCCGGAGCCGGCGCCGAGATCCCTCGCGCGAAGGGGGAGGAGGGCGCCTTCACAACGACAGCATTCCCGGCCGGGTCGACCGCCTGCGCCCATCCCGGTCCCGTCACGGCGAGAAGCCCGAAGGTCAATACGGCGAAGATCGCGCGTTTCGATGAGCTCTTCATGGAGCGCTCCTTTCCTGCTGGTGCCAGCCGGCTGCGGCGATTCTTCCGAGGATCCGCGGAGGCCGCCGATGGCGTTTGGGTTTCAGGGCCTTCCAAGAGGTCGACATGCCGCCTGCCTCCTCTGGGTCGGAGGAAGCGGCGGGGCGTGCCCCCCGGTGCGTCGACGCTCGTTCCGTCGGCCCGTCAGGGTCGTGTGGCTGAGAGAAGTCTATTCCTGATCCCGGCCCCGGCATTACAGGAAGGGCCGGGCGGGGCGGAGGCACGTCAGGCCGGCAGGGAGGGCAGAGACGCCGGACGAGCTCGCAGAAGGTTGATGTCGGCCGGATTACCTTCGACTCCCACACGCTTCCGCCAGCCTCGCAGGTAGTTCCTATTGACTATTCCGTGCCCTCGCCCCGCGGAGGTATGCTCTCGCGAGTTCGTGTGATTCCGCCAGCGAGAGTGCGAGCACGCCGGGGGCGTGGGGTTTTGCCGAAAGGAGCGTTTCGATGAACACCCTCTGGATCGTCGTGATTGCGGCAATCGTCATCTACGGGGCCTACAACTACGCCCGGCGAATCGACCGGAATGTCATCCAGTCGGATCCGAAGAGGGCCACGCCGGCGAAGATGTACATGGACGGGGTCGACTTCATGCCGACGTCCAAGAACGTCCTCTACGGCTACCACTTCAAGTCGATCGCGGCCGCCGGTCCGATCGTCGGTCCGATCACCGCGGCGACCATCTGGGGCTGGTTCCCCTCGCTCCTCTGGCTCGTCGTCGGCGTCGCCCTTGTCGGCTGGGCCAGCGACTATTCCGCCATCATGGTGGCGGTCCGGAACGACGGGAACAGCCTCTCGGCCATCTCGCACAAGCTGATCGCGCCCCGCACGCGGAAGATCCTCTTCGTCTTCATCTTCTTCTACCTGATGCTACTCGCCGGCGCCTTCGTCGGCATCCTCGCGGCCATTCTCTCGGCCCGCCCCGACGTCCCCTTCGGGATCATCATGCTGGCGCTGATGGGGCTCCTGGCGGGACAGATGATGTACCGCTGGAAGATGGACCTGATCCTCGTCACGGTGATCACCGTCGCCGTGACGATTCTCGCCATGGCCCTCGGGCCATGGGGCCAGACCAAGAACGAGAAGGGAGCGCTGGTTCAGGGTCCCGTCGGGGCGGCCATCGTTTCGGTGAACTCGGCCGTCGACGACTTCTCGGGCAAGCAGCCCCTCCTCTCCATCGTCGACCCGACCGGGGCTGACCCGCGCATTCCGCTCCCGGGGCCGGACGGAAAGCGGCCGACGACAGCCGTCTACGACGCGGCGACCGGACTGGTCAGGACGCTGCCGAACTACCTCCTCTGGATGCTCTTCCTCTTCGTCTTCTCTTACTGCGGCGCCAACATGCCGATCTGGCGGTTTGCCCAGCCGGTCAACTACATCGGCTTCTGGATCATGCTGATCACGATCGTCCTCTCGGCCGTGGGGATGTTCGTCGCGCCTCTCACAGGCGTGATGGACTCCGGGGGGAAGGTCATCGGCACCTTCGCCCTCACGGCGGTCAAGGACCTCGGCTTCGCCGCGCCGGCGGCCGGGAAGGCCTGGCAGCCACTCTGGCCAATGCTTTTCGTGACGATCGCCTGCGGGGCGATCTCCGGCTGGCACGCCCTCGTCGGATCGATCGGCACCGCCCGGCAGCTCGAGTATGACACCGACGGCCTCCCCGTCGGCGCCGGCTCGATGCTGGGCGAGTACTCTCTCGCGGTCCTATCGCTCACGGCCGTCTCCATCCCCGGCGCCGGCGGCGGCGGCGGCCGGTTCGCGGCAGGCGTCGGGAAGCTGATCTACGCCGGCACCTTCGGAGCCATCCCCGAGGTCTACGGCACGGCCCTCGGCTTCGGCGCCTTCGTCATGATCGTCCTGACCGTCACGCAGCTCGTCTTCCGCGTCATGCGCGTGACGCTGGCGGAGTGGCTGGGCGATACGATTCCCCTCTTCAGGAACATGCACGTCGCCTCGATCATCTCGATGGCGATGACGCTCGCGCTCGTTCTGACCGGGACGTGGGTCTACCTCTGGCAGATGTTCGGCTCCTCGAATCAGCTCATGGCGGCGCTCTCGCTCCTCGTCGTCACGGTCTGGCTGAAGTCGGAGAAGCGAAATCCGAGCTACGCCCTCTACCCGATGCTCTTCATGTACTTCACGACGCTTTTCGCCACCGTCGTCACCGCGCGAAACCTCTACGTGACGATCGCGTCGAACCCGAAGATGAGCGGGCTGCCGGTGGCGGGGGCGTGGGCGATGATCATCGTCGCGGCGCTTCTCCTTGTCGCCGCCCTAGTGATCGGCTGGGACGGCCTGAAGGCCTACCAGAAGTACTCGGCGCAGCCGGCGCCGCCGAAGCCGGCCACGGCGAAGGCGTAAGGCTCGCGAGACCCGGCGCGGGCCGGGGAGAGGTCCGGGAGGCCCTTCACGGGCTTCCCGGACTTTCATCTTTGCGAGGCCAGATCGCCCAGCTCCCCGAGGGTCCGGAAGAAGGCGGCGGCGTCGGCGGACGCGGCCGGGAAGGTCGACGTGCAGGGTCAGGTGCGGCTCCTTCCGGCGGATCGAGAGCCGGCGGAGCGTCGACCCGGAGCCTTCCACGCAGGCGCGCGAGGGCATCCGCCCGCGCAAGAGCGGAGTCGAACTTGTAGAAGGTGGCGAGGCCGCCGGGCGAGGAGGCCTCGCGGACGGACCATCGCTCGTCCTTCATTCCCCGCAGGGCGTCGCGCCCCGACCAGCTTCTCCGGTCGAGAAGCTCGACCTCCTCGATCGGCGGGCGCGCGAGACGTCCGCGGACGATCAGGGTGTCGCGGCGCCCGCGCAGGCGCGAGGGAGCCCAGAGCCACGGAAGATCGCGAGGCGCGAGGAAGATGACGACGTTCGCCTCCTCGAACGGGGCCCGGGCCTGCGCGAGTCCGAGGTCCACGGCCGTGGTCCCGAGCCATCGGACGGTCGCTTTGTCGCCGAGCCGCTTCAGCCCCCCCTGGAGCCATTTCAGGGCCGCGTTGCCGCGACGGACGTTCGCGCCGCTTCCGATGGCGAACCAGGCCATGACGAAGACGACGAGGCCGAGCAGCACGTTCGTCATGGCCGGGTCACCCGGATGACGATAGCAGAGGCGGCCGGCGTGCTAGCGTCCTTCCGGCGACGGAGGTGGGCTCGTGGACGGGAAAGGGGGGCGGATGAAGGCGGTGCGGGAGTTCCTTTACGGAATGTTCCTGCACGAGCACGTGCAACATGCCGCAGAGATGCGCGCGAAGCTCGAGAGCCTTTTTCTCCTCGTCACCTTCGGCGACATGGTGGGGCTTCCCGTCCTTCCGCCCTACTACGGCCTCCGCCTCCTCCCGTACACGCTCGGGGCGTTTCCGGGGTGGAAGCGCCGGCTCCTCCGGGAGCGGCAGTTCGGGGACGACCACGAACACGACCTGCACGGCGTCTGATCCGTCGGCCCCCCAAAGTGCGCTAGTCTTCGTGGTGCATTTGCATCGCGGCGTCGCCGCGTAGAGCCCGTAAGCTCAAAAGAGCGTGGAGAAGGAGGACCGGATGGTCGAGAAAAAGACCGAGCGGCCCGGGGGCCTGAAGGGGTTCTGGGAGGGCTTCAAGGAAACCATCTACGGCATGTCGGCTCACGACATGAGCCGCGCCGCGCTGCGGACGCGGGCGTCCATGGAGCATCTCTTCATCCTGATCACGATGGGAGACCTCCTCGGGATCCCGATCCTCCCGCCCTACTACAGCCTCCGTCTGCTGCCCCACGTGGTTCCCCAGATCGCGACGTGGAAGCGCCGGATGCTCCGCGAAAAGGACGTCTCGGACGCGATGTTCTAAAGGCCGGTCCGTTCGTCCGCCCGCCGGTGAGCAAGGAGGAGTCACGATGGGGATGAAGGAAGTTTTCCAGAAGAGCCCGAACCGCCGGTACATCATGTTCGGCGGCAAGGGGGGGCTCGGAAAGACGACGTTTTCGGCCGCCACGGCCTGGTGGCTCGCGTCGCAGGGGAAGAAAGTCCTCGTCTTCTCCGTCGACCCGCAGGCCTCCCTCACCGACATCTTCCAGAAGGACATCTTCGGGAAGGGGCCGGTGAAGATCATGGAGAACCTCTGGGCGCAGGAGATCGACGCCGACAGCCACATCAAGGCCTACCAGGACGAGATCAGGAAAAAGATCCGCGACATGTACGGCCTTCCGGCCGTTCCGGAGGAGATCGAGAGCTACATCCAGGCGGCGAGCGCCGAGCCGGCCATGGAGGAGAGCGCGATCTTCGACGCGGTCGTCGACGTCGTCGTCCAGGGGGACTACGACTACTACATCTACGACCTCGTCCCGCTCGGGCACGCGCTCTACTACCTCTCGATGGCGAAGGTCTACGACGAGTGGATCAACAAGGTGACGAAGCTCCGCGAGGAGATGCGCGAGTACGAGCAGATGGTCAGCCGCCTGAAGCGGGAGAAGGAGACGGAGCAGGACGCGATCCTGAAGGAGCTGATCTACATCAAGGGGCGGATCAACGCATCGTCCTCGATCCTGACCGACAAGGAGAAGACGGCCTTCTTCTTCGTCGTGACCCCCGAGGACATGATCATCGTCGACACGGAGAAGGCCGCGAAGCTCTTCGCCCAGTTCGACGTTCCGATCGGCGGCTACGTCGTCAACCGGGTCATCCCGCACGAGCTGATCGACCAGAACATCCCCGACTACCTCCGCAACCGGATCCAGATGCAGGACAAGTACATCGGGAACATCAAGACGACGTTCGGCAAGGACGTCCTCGCATACGTCCCCGAGCTGGAGCGCGACGTGACGGGCCTCGGGATGATCGAGAAGCTCGCGAAGATCATGTACGGCGACGGGAAGCTCGGCTAAAAGAGCGGCGGACGAGGAGGAGACGGCCATGCCCGACATCCAGACCTCCATGAGCGACTACATCCGGCAGCACGGCAAGCTGAAGTACATCTTCTTTGGCGGGAAGGGCGGCGTCGGCAAGACGGTCTTCGCGGCCGCCACCGCGCTTCACAACGCCCAGCTGGGGCGCCGGACGATGCTGGCCTCCACGAATCCGGTCCACAGCCTGTCGAGCCTGCTCGGCCAGAACGTCCTCGGGAAGCACACCCCGGTCGAAGGCGTTCCCAACCTGTGGGCCTACGAGATCGAGACGAAGGAGACGATCGAGCGGTCGAAGGTGGAGATCCGCGAGAAGATCCAGTGGTTCCTCAAGTTCGCCGACATCTCGACCAAAGCGGAGGACTTCGTGGAGTCGGCCACGATGAACCCGGCATTCGAGGAGTCGGCCATGTTCGAGAACATGATCGACCTGATGTTCAAGGACGAGTACGACGTCTACGTCTTCGACACCGCGCCCACCGCGAACGCCCGGCGTCTCCTCGGCATGTCCAAGGTCTACGGGCTCTGGGTCAACAAGATGCTGAAGAGCCGCGAGGAGGCGAAGACCCTCCGCGAGATGCTCTCGTTTACAAAAAAGAAAGAACAGGACCCTCTCATGGCCTATCTCCTCTCCTTCCGCGATCGGATGGAGCACGGCCGCGTCCTCCTGACCGACCCCGAGAAGACGTCGTTCTTCTTCGTGACGCTTCCCGAGGCCCTTCCGATCGCCGTCATCACCCGCTTCATCCAGTGGTTCCACGACTTCGGGATCCCCGTGGGGGGCGTCCTCGTCAACATGCTGATCGACAAGGGCTCCGTCCGCACCGACGCGGCGGACTTCGTGAAGAACCGTGTCGCGATGCAGGACGAGCACATGAAGACCGTCTGGCAGAAGTTCGACGGGAGCGTCCGGGCGATCGTGCCGCTCTACGAGACCGAGATCCGCGGCATCCCGATGCTCAAGCGCCTCGGCGACGCCATGTTCGCCTGATCTGTGAAATGCTACGAGGAAGAAGGGGGAAGACTTTCATGCGAATCCGAATGCACCACATCCTGATCCTGGCCCTGCTGGTCGTCCCGGCGGCCGCGGCCTTCGCGGCCACCGATGCGGAGACGGTCAAGGTCTTCCGCGGGGCGGGCGAGAGCGGATCGTTCTTCAACAACTGTTACGGCTACGCCGTCTTCCCGAATGTCGGCAAGGGGGGCATCGGCATCGGGGGAGCGCACGGCACGGGCCGCGTCTACGTCGGCGGCAAGGTCGTCGGCGACACGAAGATGACCCAGGTCTCGATCGGAGCGCAGCTTGGCGGGCAGAGCTTCAGCGAGATCATCTTCTTCGAGGACAAGCGATCCTTCGACGAGTTCACGGGCGGAAACTTCGAATTCAGCGCGGAAGCCGGTGCCGTGGCGATCACGGCGGGAGCCTCGGCGCAGGCCGGCGGCACTGGCTCCAGCGCGGGGGCGAGCGCCGGGAAGAGCGACGCCTCGACCAAAGGCTCGTACCACAAGGGGATGGCGGTCTTCACGGTGGCCAAGGGTGGCTTGATGTACCAGGCGGCCATCGGCGGCCAGAAGTTCAAGTACACGCCGAAGAAGAAAAAGTAAGGGTCCGGGCGGCGCCCGGTTCGCGCAGAAACGGGAGCCCTCCGGCGACCGGAGTTTCCGCAGAGGCTTTCCCCTCTCCGGTGAGGCGGCGATGTGCGTCCCGTCGACGGGTTCCGGCTCCATTCTTTCCTGCGGAGGGTCCCATGCCGATTCACGTGGTCCGCCTCGGGAGCCCGCGCGGGAAGGGGGAAGGGATACGGATCGGGACCGTCCGTCGTCCGCCGCGCGGGGTCCCGAAGGCCGAGTTCGCCTCAAGGAACTTCTACGACGTCTGGCTCCCCGAGCTCGCGCCGAGCGAGGGGCTGTTGAAGCTCGGCCTCGCCGCCGAAGGCGAGAAGGCGTGGCAAACGTTCGTCCGGCGCTACCGCGCCGAGATGGGGCGCCCGGAGGCGAGACGGCTTCTGGACCTCCTCGCCGCGCTGTCGCGGCAGACGGACTTTTCCGTGGGGTGCTACTGCGCCGACGAGTTGCGCTGCCATCGCTCGATCCTCCGCGAGCTTTTCGCGGAACGCGGCGCCAGGATGGCATGACGTCATGACGTTTTGACGTCCGGGTGTTATCATGCCGGCATGGAGACCCAGAAACGCGCCACCATCTACTTCACTCCCGAGATCCACCGTGCGCTTCGGCTCAAGTCGGCCACATCGGACCGTTCGATCTCGGAGATGGTGAACGAGGCCGTCCGGGCGGCCCTCGCCGACGACGCGGAAGACCTTTCGGCGTTCGATGAGCGGCGGCACGAGGCGACCGTCTTGTTCGAGGACTTCGTGAAGCAGCTGAAGCGACGTGGCCGCCTATAGCCTCTTCCTGAAGGCCTCTGCCGCGAAAGAGATCGAAAGCCTTCCGACGAGGGCGGACCGGGCGCGCGTCGTGGCCCGGATCCGGGCTCTCGCGACGAATCCTCGGCCCCCCGGCTCCGAAAAGCTGGCCGGCGAGCCGGACCGGTATCGGGTGAGGCAGGGACGGTATCGAATCGTCTACTCCATCCTGGACGGGGAAAAGAGGGTCGAGATCGTCCGGGTGGCCCACCGGAAAGAGGCCTACCGCTCGGCCTCCTGATGGTGCGAGGCGAACGCTCTCACCCCTTTCCACCCGTCGCCGCCCCGAGCGCCGCGGTGGCGGTGTCGTGGATCGGCGTCTCGACGCCCGCCTCCCGGCCGAGGCGCGAGACAGCGCCGCAGAGGTCGTCCAGCTCCGTCGCCCGGCCCGCCTCGAGGTCCAGAAGGAAGCTCGGCTTGAGAGCGTCGCCGAGCGAATCGATGAACTCGAGGGTCTTCGAGGCGTCGTCGTCCGTCACGGCCACGCCGCGCCCCCTTGCCACGGCGAAGACTTCCCGGACGGCGCGCTCCAGCAGGAGCGGTCCGTAGGACGCCTTCCGGAGCGGCCCGACGGGGGAGCGGGCCAGCCCGCAGCCCGCCGCCATGGAGGCGATGAAGGCGAGCTTTCGCCAGAGATCCGCCACGATGTCGGGGGAGACCGTGGCATCCGCCCCGGCCCCGCGGAAAGCCTCGGCGATCCTGCGGGTGCGGTCGGTGATCGCGCCGTCCAGCTCGCCCAGGGTCACCTTCTGGAAGGGGCTTTTCCGCTCGAAGATCCCCGGGGCCACCCGGGCGACGCTCAGGCTCGT
The DNA here is from genome assembly GCA_963779415.1 of uncultured Acidobacteriota bacterium. GTDB lineage: Bacteria > Acidobacteriota > Thermoanaerobaculia > UBA5066 > UBA5066 > DAOMFB01. The sequence continues at coordinate 48,355 of CAVZYA010000001.1, forward strand.
CAGCCCTCCGAGAACACGCTCCTTCGGCACGCCCCCCGCGACGAGGCGGTCGGCGGCCTCGACGCCGTTGAGGAAGGGGAGGAGCGTCGCGCCGCTTTCCGCGAGAAGGCGGGCCGACGGAACGATCTCCGCGAGCGAGTAGCTCTTCACCGCGACGATCGCGACGTCGACGGGACCGATTGTCATCGGGTCGCCGGTCGCCTCGACCTCGGACCGGAAGGTCTCTTCGGGAGTCCGGACCTCGATTCCCCGCGCGAGGAGGGCCTCGAGGTTCGATCCCCGGGCGAGCATGACGACACGGTGCCCCGCCCGCGCGAGCGTCCCGCCGTAATACCCTCCCACGCCGCCGGACCCCAGAATCGCGACTCGCATCGGCGCCGCCCCCCGGGCCCGAGTCTAAGCTCGGCGACGGCCCTGACCCGCTCCCCGGGATTTGGGACAGAATCGGGTGTCGTGAGGAGGGCCTTGTGGAGAGTGGCCGGAGGGAGTTCCTGAAGAGAAGCGCCGTGGCCGCGATCGGCGCCCTTCTGCCGGCGGGCTCATTCGAAGCGGCCCCCCGGGAGGAGAAGGAGATGACGCCGAAAGCCGCGACGCCGGCGGAGCCCCTGCGCCTGCTCAGCTTCGCTCCGAAAGCGGGCGAGAACATCCGGATCGGCGCCCTCACGAAGGACGGACGGATCGTCGACGTCGGGGCCGTCGCGAAGAAGCTGAGGATGAAGCTCTCCTTCGACCCCGCGGAGATGGTCTCGCTCATCTATTCGCACGACGCGGGTCTCGCCCAGGTCCGGCGCCTTCTCGCGAAGGCCCCCTCCGGCGGGCGGCGCCCGGACGAAGTGCAGCTCTTCGCGCCGATTCCGAACCCGGCCCGGAACGTCTACGCCGTCGGCTGGAACTACGTCGAGCACTTCGAGGAAGGAAAGTCGCTCCGCGACGGAGACCAGACGCTGCCGGAGCACCCGGTCTTCTTCACGAAGGGGACGCATACGGTCAACGGGCCTTACGATCCGATCCCGTTCGACGCGGCGGTATCGACCCTCATCGACTGGGAGGGGGAGCTGGCCGTCATCCTCGGCAAGCGCGGGAAGAACATCTCCGAGGAGACGGCGATGGAGCACGTCTTCGGCTACTGCGTCATCAACGACACGACGGCCCGGGACCTCAGCAGAAGAACTACGGCGGGCAGTGGTTCAAGGGGAAGAGCCTCGACGGGCACGGCCCCATGGGGCCGTGGATCGTCACGGCGGGCGGGTTCGACTACGGGGACCTCCACATCGTGACCCGGATCAACGGGGTCACCAAGCAGGACGCCTCCACGAGCCGGATGTACTTCAAGGTGCCGCGGATCATCTCGGAGCTGTCGCTCGGGATGACGCTCGAGCCGGGGGACATCATCGCCACCGGGACACCCCCGGGATCGGCCACGCGCGGAAGCCCCCCGAGTACCTCAAGCCCGGCGACGTGATGGAGACCGAGATCTCCGGGATCGGCGTCCTCCGAAACCCGGTCCGCGCGGTCTGACGAGGAGCCGGCCGGCCGTCAGACCTCGAGCAGCTTCGCGACCACGTCGCGTGCCGTGTAGGAGGAGGCGCCCGACGGGAGGAAATTCCCGATATCCCGAAGGTCGTCGCCCGAGGTGATCAGCGGCCGCTCGGCCGTGCCGTCCCTTCGAAGCTGCGGATGGCCGATGTTCGCCATCAGGGCATTGCAGAGGCACTTGCGCCCCTCGGCGTCTTCCTCCGTTCCCCCCTTGCTCAGGTAGGCCGGCAGAGGCTCGGAGGCGCACCGGTACCCGATCGTCCCGTCTTCCTTCCGGTAAGCCTCGCGAAGGTAGCCGAGGTCGCAGGTCCGCGTCCGCGCGAGGTAGTCGTCTTCTTCCGAGAGGCTTCCTTCGACGGAGGCCACCTTGAAGGGGAAGCCGGTGGGAGACGCTGTCGGGTCCGTGAAGACGCTCGCCGCGCCCGTGGCGGCCTTCCTCAGAACCGACATCTTGTACTCGGGGAGGAGCCCCGATTCCTCGCAAAAGGCGAAGGCAGTCCCCACCTGGATCCCCGCGGCGCCCTTCTCGAGCGCGTCGCGGAGTCCCTCGGCCGTCCCGCGCCCCCCGGCGAGCCAGAAGGGAAGACCGAGCTGGCGGATCTTCCCGAGATCGACGTCGTCCCTCTCGCCGTAGACGGGCTCTCCTTTCGCGGTGAGATGGAGCTTTCCGCGAGGGGGAGCGTTGTGTCCGCCGGCCGTCGGCCCTTCGATGACGAAGGCATCGACCTTCCCATTCGCCTTCTTCGTCATCGTCAGCGCGAGGGTGTACGACGAGATGATCGGAACGAAGAAGGGGCGCGAGAGCGGCGGCAGCTCGCGCTCGCCGAACTCCGCCGGGAAGAACCGCAGAAACGTGTCGTCGGTCTCCCAGGCCCCGGTGACGTTCAGCGAATAGGTCGCCGTCTCGTGATGGACGAACCGGTCGAGAATTCCCGGGACCTTCAGCGGGATCCCCGCCCCCATCAGGACGACGGCCGCGCCCCCCAGCATCGCGCCATAGAGCGACGGCAGGATCGGGATCTGGATCTTCTCGAGGTAGTTGATCCCCACCGGGCCGTCGTGCCCCTCACGCGCCAGGAAGACTTCGGCGAAATTGGCGGCGACGCAGAGCTCCGCGAGATCGCGGACCTCCGACTTCGCGTGCATCGGGACGGGCCGGTAGGGCTGATCGGCCGGACGGCCCCCCTCGATGAAGTACCGCGCCCGGATCCGGCGCGCCATCTCCGGGAACGGGAAACGGTCGAGCGCGCGGCGCATGTGCCCTCCCGGATCGCCGTCCTGCAGGCGGCGCGCGAGAACCACGTCGAGGGCCGTCCCCGAGACGACTCCGAGCTGGCCGAGCCGGGAGACGGCCCGCGCGAGCCCCCAACCCGAGACGCCGACGCCCATCCCCCCCTGGATGATCTTCGACGAAATCATGCGCCCCCCCCACGCGCGGGGCTCAACGAAATCAAGCGGACAGACGGGTCGGGCTCCGCGAAAAAAACTATAGGCCGGGCCGGCCCCGAGTCAAGGCGGGCATGTCCCGCGGGGTGACGGCGCCCCCCGGCGCGCTATCCTCGGGCGGAATGCGACACCGGATCCTGGTCTGCGACGACGAGGCGGACATTCGCGACTCGGTCCGGACCCTTCTCGTCGAGGAGGGCTTCGACGTGACGCCGGTCTCGTCGGGGGCCGCGGCGATCGCGGAGGCGGCCGACCACGAGGCGATCCTCCTCGACATCAAGATGCCCGGGCAGGACGGGATGGAGACGCTCGCGAAGCTCCGCGCCCGGGGGGTCGTGACGCCGGTGGTCATGATCTCCGGGCACGGCGACATACGGACGGCGATGGACGCCATCCGCGCCGGCGCGGCCGACTTTCTCGAGAAGCCGCTCTCCTCGGAGCACGTCCTGAACGCCCTGCGGCGCGTCCTCGACGCGTCGCGCCTCGTCCGCGAGAACGAGGAACTGAAGCGGCGGCTCGGGATCACGCGCCTCGTCGGCTCGAGCGACCCGATGAAGAAGCTCCTCGCCGACATCGGAAAGGCGGCGCCCACGCCGGCCACGGTCCTCATCGTGGGGCCGAGCGGGACCGGCAAGGAGCTGGTGGCGCGGTCGATCCACGACGGGTCGCTCGTGAAGTCGGGACCGTTCGTCCAGGTCAACTGCGCGGCGATCCCCGACTCCCTCATCGAGTCGGAGCTCTTCGGGCACGAACGAGGCTCCTTCACGGGCGCGGACCGGAAGCAGACGGGGAAGTTCGTCGAGGCCGACGGCGGGACGATCTTCCTCGACGAGGTGGGCGACATGTCCGCCTCCGCGCAGGCCAAGGTCCTCCGCGTCCTCCAGGAGGGGGAGGTGGAGCCCGTGGGGAGCCCGCGCGTCGTGAAGGTGATCGTCCGCGTCGTGGCCGCGACGAACCGGGAGCTGCCCGACCTGATCGCGAAGGGGAGGTTCCGGGAGGACCTCTACTACCGGCTGAACGTCCTTCCGATCCGGACGCCGCCTCTCGGCGAGCACCCGGAGGACGTCCCGCAGCTCGTCCTCCACTTCGCGGATCTCTTCGCCCGGACGAACAACTACCGGCCGAAGCGCTTCACCGACGCGGCGCTCGAGGCGCTGGCCCGGCGCCCGTGGCCGGGGAACGTCCGGGAGCTGAAAAACTACGTCGAGCGGCTGATGATCATGTCCGACGGCGACGTCCTCGACGAGGCGGAGGTCGACGGGGCGTCTCCGCGGGAAGCGGTCCCGGCCGTCGTCGTTCGCGACGGCCGCGTCGTCGGCCCGGCCGGCGAGGCCGCCCCGGGCCCTGCCGCGGACCTCTGGGGCCGCCTCCTGGCGACGCGGACGCTCCAGGCCTTCCAGGACGAGACCGAACGCCTCTTCATCGTCTCGAAGCTCGCCGAGCACGACGGAAACGTGACGCGCACGGCCGAGGCGATCGACACGCCGCGGTCGAACCTCTACAAGAAGATCGAGAGATACGGCCTCCGCCGCGAGGAGAAGAGCGAGCCATGATCCCCGCAGACGTCCGCCGCCATTTCGAGGAGACCGGAGCCCTCCTCTCGGGACACTTCAAGCTCTCCTCGGGTCTCCACTCCGACCGGTACCTTCAGTGCGCGAAGGTACTCATGTGGCCCGGCCGGGCCGACCCCCTCGGCCGGGCGCTCGGAGCGCTTCTCCGTCCCTTCGGGGCGGAGTCCGTCGTCTCGCCCGCGCTCGGCGGCGTCATCATCGGACAGGAAGTCGGGCGCGCCCTCGGCGTACGGGCCCTCTTCACGGAACGCGTGGACGGGGCCTTCGCGCTCCGGCGCGGCTTCTCGCTCGAGCCGGGAGAGAAGGTGGCCGTCATCGAGGACGTCGTGACGACGGGAAAGTCGACGCGAGAGGTGATCGCGGTCGTCCGGGCCGCGGGGGCCGTCGCGGTGGCGTGCGGGTCGATCATCGACCGCCGGTCGGCGAACGAGAGAGGCGAGACCGTCGACGGGATTCCGTTCCGGGCTCTCCTCGCCCTCGACGTCCCGGCGTGGGAACCCGCGGCCTGCCCGCTCTGCGCGAAAGGAGCGCCCCTCACGGCGCCCGGCTCGCGCCATCTCGTCTCGAAGCCCTGAGCCTCCGGCCGGCGGGCTCCCTGCTACGATCGCCGCGTGGACAAGGACCGGAAGTTCGGCCTCGTCGTCGGCGGCCTCCTCACGCTCCTCGGCGGCCTCCTCTATTTCTGGAGGGGGAGGGTGGTGGCGGGGTTCGTTCTCGGGGTGCCGGGCGTCGTCCTTCTGGCCCTCGCCGCCGCGGCGCCGGCCCTTCTCGCGGCGCCTCACCGGGCCTGGATGAAGCTGGCCCACGTCCTCGGGGCGGTGAACGGCGTCCTTTTTCTTTCGATCGTCTTCTTCCTCATCCTGACTCCCATCGGCCTCGTCCTCCGTCTCTTCGGGCGCGACGAGTTGCGGCGGCGAGGTCCGGTCCCTGCCTCGGGGTGGGATCCCTACCCGGAGCGGAATCGCGACCGCGCCCACTTCGAGAAGATGTTCTGAGGAGCATGACGAAGAGACAGGTCCTCGGCCAGGTCTGGGAGTTCCTGAAGTACCGGAAGAAGTACTGGCTCGCGCCGATCGTCTTCCTGATGGTGCTGATCGGGTTCCTGCTCCTCGTCGCCGAGAAGAGCGTCCTCGCGCCATTCATCTATACGCTGTTCTGACGTGGCGAAGACCGTCCTCGGCCTCTCGGCCTTTTACCACGACTCCGCCGCCTGCCTCCTCGTCGACGGGAAGGTCGTCGCCGCGGCGCAGGAGGAGCGATTCACGCGGAAGAAGCACGACGCGGAGTTTCCGGCGCACGCGGCCCGTTACTGCCTCGCCGAAGGGAAGCTCGCCGCGAAGGATCTCGACGTCGTCGCCTTCTACGACAAGCCGCTCCTGAAGTTCGAACGCCTCTTCGAGACCTACATCGACTACGCCCCGCGCGGCTTCGAATCCTTCCGCAAGGCGATGCCGCTCTGGCTGACGAACCGGCTCTGGATGGAGGAGACGATCCGGAAAGAGCTCGACACTCCGGCGAGGATCCTCTTCGGCGACCACCACGAGTCGCACGCGGCCTCGGCCTTCTTCCCTTCGCCGTTCGAGGAGGCGGCGATTCTGACGATGGACGGCGTCGGGGAGTGGGCGACTTCCTCGGTCGGGATCGGAAAGGGAAACGGGATCGACCTCGTCTCCGAACTTCGTTTTCCCCACTCGATCGGACTCCTCTACTCGTCCTTCACCTATTTCTGCGGCTTCAAGGTGAACAGCGGCGAGTACAAGCTGATGGGCCTCGCGCCCTACGGAACGCCGAAGTACGCGGGCGTCATCAGGGAGCAGCTCGTCCACGTCTTCGACGACGGGTCGATCCGCCTGAACATGGAGCATTTCGACTTCCCGAGCCGCCTCCGGATGACGGGCGCCGGTTTCGAGAAGCTCTTCGGCGGACCGGCGCGAGAGGCGGAGTCGCTGCTGACGCAGCGCGAAATGGACCTCGCAGCGTCCATCCAGGAGGTGACCGAGGAGATCGTCCTGAAGATGGCGCGCCACGCGAAGAAGACGACCGGCGCGAGGTACCTCTGCCTCGCGGGGGGCGTCGCCCTGAACTGCGTCGCGAACGGCCGCCTCCACCGCGAAGAGGTCTTCGACGACCTCTGGATCCAGCCCGCGGCGGGAGACGCCGGGGGCGCCGTCGGCGCGGCGCTCGCCGTCTGGCACCGGTATCTCGGAATGCCGCGAGAAAGTGCCGAGAAAAGGGGGACCTGGAGACCGAAGAGTGCTTCAAAGGGTGAAAGAGAAGAAAGCGTGTCGAGAGGCGGAGAGGCGGTCGTCGTGGCCCCGGCGCAGGCGACGGCTCTTCCCCCCTACGAAGATGGAATGTCCGGCTCCTTCCTCGGTCCCTCTTATTCCTCTAAGCAGATTGCGGCCTGGCTGGAATCTCACCACTACCCGTTTCACACGGTCTCCGGAGAGGAGCTCCCCGACGCCGTCGCAGAGCTGCTTTCCGAGGAGAAGGTCGTCGGCCTCCTGCAGGGGCGGATGGAGTTCGGGCCGCGCGCGCTCGGAGGGCGGAGCATCCTCGGGGATCCACGCTCTCCGAAGATGCAGTCGGTCATGAACCTGAAGATCAAGTTTCGGGAGTCTTTCCGCCCCTTCGCCCCCTCCGTGATGCGCGAAGAGGTCTCGACTTGGTTCGAGATCGACGCGGACTCCCCGTACATGCTCCTCGTGGCCGACGTGGCCCGGCCCCTCCGCCGCGAGATGTCCGAAGCGGAAAAGGGGCTCTGGGGGATCGAAAAGCTGAACGTCCCCCGCTCCTCGATCCCCGCCGTGACGCACGTCGACTACTCCGCCCGCCTCCAGACGGTCCGGCGGGAGGCGAACCCGCTCTATCACGCCATCCTTTCGGCCTTCCGGCGGAAGACCGGCTGTCCGGTCGTCGTGAACACGTCGTTCAACGTCCGGGGCGAGCCGATCGTCTGCACCCCCGAGGACGCCTACCGCTGCTTCATGCGGACGTCGATGGACGCCCTCGTCCTCGAGAACCACCTTCTCCTCCGCGAGGAGCAGCCGCCCTGGTCCGAGGGGGACGAATGGCGGAAGACCTTTACCCTGGATTGAGGCGATGGAGACGCGGACCCGCCTCCGGACGGCCCTCGGCTCCGCGCTGACCGTTCTCGTCTCGACGCTCGTGACGCTGGCGCTCGTCGAGGGGATCCTGCGAATCGTCTGGCGGCCCGGGAGACCGGGTCCCCCCCGCCCGACTACGGCGAGGCGGTTCGTGGCGGGGAGCTCGGCCCGGGGGGTCTCCTGAAGGAGGGCTTCGAAGGTCGCCTCACCGACGGCCTCGGGGGGACGATCTTCTGGAAGAACAACGCCGCCGGCTTCCGGAGGCGCGAGGAGACGGCGACCGTTCCGCCCCCCGGTCTCTTCCGGGTCCTCTCGCTGGGCGACTCCTTCACGGCGGGCTATCGGGTGGATCAGGAGGCGACCTTCTCGCGGCTCATCGAGGTCGCTCTTCGGAAGGAGGGGATCCCGGCCGAGGTCCTGATCGCGGAGATCGAGCAGCCGACGACGGGGCTCTGGTGGCTCCTTCACGGCGGCTTCCCATGGCGCCCGTCCCTCGTCGTCCTCGGCGTGACGCTCGGGAACGACGTCGCGCAGACCTACTTTTCTCTCGACCCTCCGGGCGACTACCGGATCGGGATTCGGGACGGACGCGTGGAGATGGAGCCTCTGGAACATCCGACGCCGGTCCCCGACCGGACGGAGTACGCGCGGAGGCTTCCCCCATGGTCCCTCGAGCCGGGCGCGCGGGAGACGCTCGCTCCCGTCCGCCGCCCGCTCCGTCTTCTCGACCTCCTGCTCGGTCCGGCTCCGCAGCCGATCGCCTCTTCGCGCGGCGCCGACTTTCCTCACGCCCTCTTCGACGGCATCAACGGGCTGGGGATCTTTCTCTCGCCGCCGCCGCCGGAGATCGACGCGGCCCTCGCGAGGACGGAGCGGGTTCTCGGGGCCTACGCGGCCGCCGCCCGCGAGAACGGGGCGCGGCTCCTCGTCGTCCTTTTTCCGCAGAGGTATCAGGTGCAGGAGAAGGACTGGGAGGCCACCGTCCGGGGATACGGGCTGCGGGCGGCCGCGTTCGATCTCGACGGGCCGAACCGGCGTCTCTCGGAATACTGTGCGGCGAACGCGATCGCCTGCGTCGATCTTGCGGGTCCTCTACGGGACGCGCACAAGCGGGGTGGACGGAGCCTCTACCTGCCGGGCGGGGAGATGCACTGGAGCGCCGCGGGACACGCCGCGGCGGCGGCCGCCCTCCTCCCGAAGATCCGCGAAATGGCCCGTATCGGGGCTCCCTGATCCATTCTCCTCATCGCGCGCCCCTCCGGCCCGGCCTACCATCCGGTCTGGATGGCGCGTTTCGCGCGAGCCCCGTTCCGGGCCCCCGAAGAATTCCGAAGAGAGGGTGATCTCCCATGAAAAGTGCGTTCAATCCCTTCGAGATGGCGCAGGCGCAGTTCGACAAGTCGGCCGACATCCTCGGGCTCGATCCGCCCACGCGCGAAATCCTCCGCTTCCCGCTCCGCGAGTACCACTTCGCGATACCGGTCCGGATGGACGACGGGAAGGTGAAGGTCTTCCGCGGGTTCCGGGTCCAGCACAACGATGCGCGCGGCCCGTGCAAGGGAGGGATCCGGTTCCACCCGCAGGAGACCGTGGACACCGTCCGCGCCCTCTCGATGTGGATGACGTGGAAGTGCGCCGTCGTCGACATTCCGCTCGGCGGAGCCAAGGGCGGGGTCATCTGCGACCCGCACAACCTCTCTGCCCGCGAGCAGGAAGGGATCTGCCGCGGCTGGATCCGCCAGGTGGCGAAGAACGTCGGCCCCGTGCAGGACGTTCCGGCGCCCGACGTCATGACGACGCCCCAGCACATGCTCTGGATGCTCGACGAGTGGGAGCTGATCCACGGTGGCAAGGGCCCGGGCTTCATCACGGGCAAGCCGGTCGGGATGGGGGGCTCGCTGGGCCGAACGGAGGCCACCGGCTACGGGGTCGTCTTCACGCTGCGGGAGGCCCTGAAGCGGCTGAACCTCGACATCGCGAAGACGAAGGCGAGCGTTCAGGGCTTCGGAAACGTCTCCCAGTACGCCGTCCGCCTCTACCAGAAGCTCGGCGGGAAGGTCGTCGGCGTCTCCTCGTGGGACCAGGCCGACCAGACGAGCTATTTCTTCCGGAAGCTCGACGGCGTCGACCCCGACGTCCTCCTCGGAATCACCGATCCCTTCGGCGGCATCGACAAGAAGAAAGCCGCCCAGCTCGGCTACGAGGTGCTTCCGGGCGAGGCGTGGATCGAGCAGGACGTCGACATCCTGATCCCGGCCGCCCTCGAGAACCAGATCACCGGTGAGACGGCGAAGAAGATCAAGGGGCGCGTGAAGGTCATCGCCGAGGGAGCGAACGGCCCGACGACGCCCGAAGCGGACAAGCTGATCCAGGAGCGCAGCATCTTCGTCATCCCCGACTTCCTCGCGAACGCCGGCGGCGTCACCTGCAGCTACTTCGAGCAGGTGCAATGCAACATGAACTACTACTGGGAACTGGACGAGGTCCTCGCCAAGCTGGACACGAAGATGACCTCGGCCTTCCGGGCGGTGGCCGACCTTTCGGCGAGCCGGAAGCTCTACATGCGCGACGCCGCGTACGTCATCGCGGTGAGCCGGGTCGCGAAGGCGTGCCGGGACCGGGGCTGGGTCTAAAGAGCCCTCCTCTCCCCTCCGGGCCCGAAAGTGGGCGATGATCGCCTGCGGGTGAGACGGTGAAGCCGGCGTCGGAAGCGGACGGCATCCTCGAAGCGCTGCAGGAGCGCGCGAAGGAGCTGACCTGTCTTTACCGGGTCCACGAGATCTGCAATCAGGCCGGCACCTCCCTCGACGAGATCCTCCGGGGCGTCACCCGTGTCCTGCCTCACGGCTGGCAGTTCCCGGCGGAATGCGAGGCGCGCGTCGAGGCGTCCGGAATCGTCTGCGAGCCGCCCGGCTTCGCGAGAACGCCCTGGGTGCAGACGGCCCCGATCCGGGTCCAGGGCGAGACCGTCGGGACTGTGGAGGTCCTCTACACGAAAGCGTTCCCCGAAGCGGACGAAGGGCCGTTCCTGAAGCAGGAGCGGAAGCTCCTCGAGACGGTCGCCGAACGGATCGGCCAGCTCCTCCTCCAGCGTCAGCTTCTGGACAGCCTTCAAGCCCTCCCCGGGGACTCGTCGCCCCCCTTCCTGAGGCCCCGCGGCGACTGGGGAATCGTCGTCGACTTTCTCCGGAAGACCGACGCCCACCTCCTCGTGAGGGTCTCCCGCCGGATGATCAACCACCTCTGCTGGAACGGCGTGGCCGAGGCCCAGGACCTCCTGCCGAAGTTCGCGGGCGCCCGCCCCGCCGACGAGGGGGACGAGAACCGGCCGACGGCGCGCCGGAGCCTCGACGCGCTCGGCGGCGTGGCCGACGAGGCGTTCCGGATCGCGGCCGACCACCTGCCGTCCGACGAGATCGTCACGCTCATCCAGAAATGGATCAAGGACGAGAAGGCGGGCTTTCTGACGGAGGCCGTCGAGAACCAGGGGACGTCGCTCACGGAGATCGCGGAGGCTCTCGGGCGCTTCCAGAACGCGGGGCTCGAGGACCGCGAGCTCTCCCGCGCGATCCAGGTGGAGCTGCGGGTGGGCCTCGCGCGCCGGTTCCTGACGGACGACCTCGACTTCATCAACACGGCCAAGGACTACGTCGAGGTCTTCGACTTCTTCGACCTCGCGCAGCGCGTCGTCTCTCCGCCGCGGAGCCACGGCCGCCTCGGCGGGAAGGCTTCCGGGCTCTTTCTCGCCGCGCAGATCGTCCGGAAGTCGACGGAGCTCGCGGAGCTGCTCGGCGACGTTCGGGTCCCGAAGACGTGGTACGTCACGTCCGACGGCATCCTGAACTTCATCGAGTTCAACGAGCTCGAGGACCTGTACAACCGGAAGTACCTTGAGATCGACCAGGTGCGGCGCGAATACCCGCACGTCATCCAGGTCTTCAAGAACTCGAACTTCTCGCCGGACATCGTGAAGGGCCTCTCTCTCGCCCTCGACGACTTCGAGGAGCGCCCGCTCATCGTCCGCTCCTCGAGCCTCCTCGAGGATCGCGTCGGCGCCGCGTTCTCGGGAAAGTACAAGAGCCTCTTCCTCGCGAACCAGGGGACGAAGTCCGAGCGTCTCGCGGAGCTGATGGACGCCGTCGCGGAGGTCTACGCCTCGGTCTTCGGACCCGATCCGATCGAGTACCGCGCGGAGCGCAGCCTACTCGACGTCCACGAGGAGATGGGGGTGCTGATCCAGGAGGTCGTCGGGACGCGGGTCGGGAAGTATTTTCTCCCGAGCTTTGCCGGCGTCGCTTTCTCGAACAACGAGTTCCGCTGGTCGGATCGGATCCGCCGGGAGGACGGCCTCGTCCGGATGGTGCCGGGGCTCGGGACGCGGGCCGTGGACCGGATCGGGGACGACTACCCGGTTCTCGTGGCGCCCGGGCAGCCGGGCCTTCGCGTGAACGTCACGCCCGACGAGGTCGTCCGGTACTCGCCGAAGAAGGCCGACGTCATCAATCTCGAGAAGCGCGCCTTCGAGACCGTCGACCTCTCGGACCTCGTCGCCTGCTGCGGGGCGGACCTCCCGGGCGCCGCCGACGTCTTCTCCGTCTTCGAGGACGACCGGCTCCACCGGCCGCTTCTCGTCGACTGGGAGACGAAGCGGAGCCGGTTCGTCGCGAACTTCGACGGGCTCCTTTCCGCGACCCCGTTCCTCTCCCGGATCCGCGCTCTCCTGAAGCTCCTCGCCGAGGCGACCGGCGGGCCCGTCGACATCGAGTTCGCCTCCGACGGGAGAAACCTTCACCTTCTCCAGTGCCGGCCGCAGAGCTTCTCGGAAGAGGAGGCCGCGGAACCGATACCGCGCGACCTCGTGCCGGCCCGCGTCATCTTCGAGGCGAAGAAATTCGTCTCCCGCGGGCGCGTCCCGGAGATCACGCACATCGTCTACGTCGATCCCGACGGCTACCGCGGGCTTCCGGACCTCGCTTCGCTGAAGAGGGTCGGCCGGGCGGTGGGGCGCGTCAACAAGCTCCTTCCCAAGAGACGGTTCATCCTGATGGGGCCGGGGCGGTGGGGGAGCCGGGGGGACGTGAAGCTGGGCGTCCCGGTGGGCTACTCGGACATCAACAACACGGCGGTCCTGATCGAGATCGCGCGAAAGCGCGGCGGGTACGTCCCGGACCTCTCCTTCGGGACACATTTCTTCCAGGACCTCGTCGAGGCCTCGATCCGGTATCTCCCCCTCTTCCCCGACGATCCGGACATCCTCTTCGGCGAGCCGTTTCTCCGGACCGCGCCGAACGTCCTCGCGGAGCTGGCGCCCGAGTTCGCCGATCTCGCCGGGGTCGTCCGCGTCATCGACGTCCCGCGAGCCACGAACGGGCTCGTCCTCCGGGTCGTCATGGACGCGGAGGCGGACCGGGCCGTGGGGTTCCTGTCGCCCCCCGCGGGCCGGCCCGCCTCGTGAGGGCGCCTTACGGGAAGATCCCGAGCGAGACGTAGCTCAGGGCGATCTTGTCGATCGCGCCGATGAGAGCGGCGCCGCGGAGATCCTGTACCTTCGGGAAGCGGCGCTGCGTGGCCCGGATCTCCCGGTACGCGTCGATCATCGTCTCGTCGAGGCCGGAGTTGACGAGATCTTCCTCGTCGGCCCCTCGGACGAGGAGCGCCCTCTCCGTGTCCGTCAGCGTTTTGCCGGTCGTGTTCTCGAGCGACTTGACCATCCGCGAGTAGGCCATCTCCTCGTAGCGCTTCTCCATCCGGCCGAACCGGACGTGCGAGAGGTTCTTCAGCCACTCGAAGTACGACACGGTGACGCCGCCGGCGTTCAGGTACATGTCGGGGACCACGACGACCCCCTTTTTCCGGAGGATCTCGTCGGCATCGGCCGTGACGGGGCCGTTCGCGGCCTCGCCGACGATTTTCGCCCGGACCTTCCCCGCGTTCCCGGCGGTGATGACGTTCTCGAGAGCGGCCGGAACGAGGATTTCGCATTCTACGAAGAGAGCCTCCTCGGTCGTCGCGAGGTCCCTCGCCCCCGGATAGCCCGTGATCTTTCCGGTCTCCGTCCGGTGCCGGACCACGTCGTCCACGCGAAGCCCTTTCGGGTTCGTGATCGCCCCCTCCCACTCCGCGAGGCCGACGAGAACGGCCCCCGCCTCCTCGAGGAACTTCGCCGCGTGGTATCCGACGTTTCCGAGGCCCTGGACGACGACCCGCTTCCCGGCGAGGCCCATCGGGAGGCCGAGCTGCTTCATCAAGTCGTCGTCGTTCACGCATTCCCGGAGGCCGAAGAAGACGCCGCGACCGGTCGCCTCCTTTCGCCCCCGGATTCCCCCGAGGTAGACGGGTTTGCCGGTGACGCAGCCCGAGGCGTCGATCTCGCCCGTGTGGAACTGTTCGTAGGTGTCGGCGATCCAGGCCATCTCCCTCGGGCCGCTTCCGTAGTCGGGTGCCGGAACGTCGATGCCGGGTCCGATGAAGTTCTTCTTGACCAGCTCGGCCGTGTACCGGCGCGTGATCCGCTCCAGCTGCTCGGGCGAGGTCTTGCGTGGGTCGATCCGGATGGCCCCCTTCGCGCCGCCGAACGGCACGTCGACGATGGCGCACTTGAAGGTCATCAGGGCGGCCAGCGCGAGGACCTCGTCCTCGTTGACGTCCGGCGAGTAGCGGATCCCGCCCTTCACCGGCAGCTTGTGGTGGCTGTGCTCGGCCCGCCACGCGTCGATGACCTCGTAGCCCTTCCCGTCCTCGCGCCGCACCGGGAAGTGAAACTTGTAGATGCTGTTGCAGACGCGGATCTGGTCGAGAAGCCCCTGCGGATAGTCGAGGAACGCCGCCGCGGCGGCGAAGTTTCGGTCGACGGTGGCGAGGAAACTCTGTGAAGTCGTCATTCATCCTCCCGATGGGACGAAGTCTAGACGACACCCCGGCGGAGACAAGCCGGGCGATGCCGGAAAGGCCATTTTTCGGGGGAAGCTGCTTTCTATCACACGTCCCTGGCCCGCCAGAATGATGCATCTTGGGGGGGTGAGGTCGCTGCCGGGGGACATTAGTCTCCGCGCGGCTTGATGGTCCGGCTTCACGTTCCTTCACACGCCGCGTGCCGTGGATTCCGTCTGCCCGCGGTGTTTCTTTCTCGATCTTTCGATCAATTCAGACCGTAGGAGAGAGGAGAGGTGTCTATGACTCGAACGCGAACTTCCCTGGCGGCTCTGGCCGTCTTCATGGCCGTCCTCGTGACGGCCATTACCCGCCTTCGGGCAGGAGACCACCGGTGGTCTTCAGGGGGACGTGACGGTCAAGTCGGACAAGAGCCCCCTTCCCGGCGCCACCGTGGAGGCCGTTCACGTCCCGACCGGCACACGCTATACCGCGGTGACGTCGGCCACAGGACGGTTCAGCATTCTCAACGTCCGCGTCGGCGGGCCCTATACCGTGACCGCGAAGCTCACCGGCTTCAGGACCGAGACCTTCAAGGACATCACCATCGCCCTCGGTGAGAGGCGCTATCTCAGCTTCGAGCTGAACATCGAGGCCGTACAGCAGAGCGTCATGGTGACGGCCGAAGCCGAGCCGCTGATCAGCCCGAACCGGATGGGCTCCACCGAGTCGATTTCGGGAGACGAGATCAAATCCCTGCCGACGATTCGCCGGCAGTTCCAGGATTTCGCCCGGGCGAACCCATACGTCAACGTGCAGGCCTACGACACGACGCAGACCAACATCACCGTGGCGGGGAAGAACAACCGGTACAACACGATCCAGATCGACGGAGCGGTCAACAACGACCTGTTCGGCCTCTCCACGACCGGCACCCCGGGCGGCCAGACCGACACGCAGCCCATCTCGCTGGAAGACATTCAGGAGCTTCAGGTCGCCGTCTCACCTTACGACATCAAGCAGGGGGGATTCACTGGCGGCGCCATCAACATGATCACGAAGAGCGGGACGAACGATTTCCACGGGTCCGCCTACGGTTTCACGCGGAACCAGAAATACTTCGGCAGTGACGTTCCGCAGGCCTACGGCGACGCCCTCCACAAACCCCTCGCGCCCTCCGACCAGAGCCAGATCGGCGCGAGCGTAGGCGGACCGATCCTCAAGGACAAGCTCTTCTTCTTCGTCAGCGGCGAGAAGAACAAGCTCTCGGCTCCGACGGGCGGGTCCTCCGACGGCTCGACGGTCAACACGTTCAAGGATCCGGCGTCCGCCGCCCTCTTCCAGAGCGTCCTGATCAACCAGTACGGCTACAACCCGGGCTCGTTGGGGGACTACAACACGAGGACGAACAGCAACCTGCTCTTCGGCCGGCTCGACTTCAACGCCAACGACTCCAATCAGGTGACGGTCCGCTACAACTACGTCGATGCCCTGCAGGACGTCGCCAGCACCCGCAATGTCAACACCTATTCGTTCGAAACGTCCGGGTACACGATCACCGACAAGACGAATTCGATCGTGGCGCAGGTCAACAGCGTCTTCGGCGCCGATTCGTTCAACCAGGGCCGGGTCGGCTACCAGACGATCCGGGACGACCGCGCCCTGCCCGCGAACTTCCCGTCGGTCTACATCTGCAATACGCCCAGCGCGACGGGCTGTACCTCGAGCTCGGGCGCCTACAGTCTACTGGCCGGGTCCGAACGCTCGTCCGAAGCGAACTCCCTCAGTCAGGACATCCTCGAAGTCACCGACGACTTCACGCTGGTCAAGGGGAACCACTCGCTCACGATCGGAACTCACAACGAGTTCTTCAAGTTCTCGAACGTCTACATCCAGGACGTCTACGGAACCTACTTCTTCAACTCGATCGCCGCCCTTCAGGCGGGGACCGCGAATGTCTATCGGGTGGGGTACGCCAACGGGTCAGACCCGAAACGGCCGGCCGAGTTCGGTGCCCAGCAGTGGGGCGTTTATGTAGGCGACCAGTGGAAGGTGAGCAGCAACCTCAACCTGAACCTCGGCCTCCGCTTCGACATTCCGCGGCTCACGGACAGCCCGACGTACAACCCGCTCGTCTACAACACGTTCGGCGTCGACACGAGCGACGTGCCCGGCGCCCAGGTCGTCGTCTCGCCCCGCCTCGGCTTCAACTGGGCCCCGGACGCGTCGGGGAAGGACCAGGTGCGCGGCGGCGTCGGCGTCTTCCTCGGCCGGACCCCGTTCGTCTGGCTCTCCAACAACTACTCCAACACCGGCATCGAGTACACGAACGTGATCGCGAGCAACGTGCCGTTCAACCCGGATCCCAACAACCCGCCGAGGAACTTTCCTCCGGGAACCGCCGCAATCACGGTCAACGGGGTCAATCCGGATTTCAAGTTCCCCAAGGTTCTCCGAAGCACCCTGGGCTACGACCGTGAGCTGCCTTGGGATATCAAGGGGACCGTCGAGTTCATGTTCACGAAGACGCTCGAGGACGTCTTCTACTACAACATCGCCAAGGCCCCGACCGGAAACTACACGTTCTACGGCGCGCCCATCTACAAGAACGTCAGCACAGCGTTCTCGGACATGATCTATCTGGACAACACCAGCCGGGGCGAGCAGCAGAACCTCGTCGTGCAGCTGGAGAAGCGCTTCCCGTTCGGCCTCTACCTCAACGCGGCGTACGCCTACATGAACTCGAAGGCCGCCTTCGAGGGAACGTCCAGCGTCGCGTACTCGAACTGGCAGTACCAGACCACGAACGGCGACATCTACACGCAGCAGCTCACGCGCTCCTTCTTCGAGGTACCGAATCGCTTCACCGCCGTCGCCACGCAGGCGTTCAAGACCGGGCCTCTGCTTCATAACGTCGGGCTGGTCTTCACGGCGCAGTCGGGACAGCCCTACTCGATCCTGATGGGGGGCGACCCGAACAAGGACGGAGGGTCGAGCAACGACCTCATCTTCGTCCCCCAGAACTACAGCGACATCGTCTGGAAGGGGAACGGGGGCTCCCACCGAAGCTCAGTGGAACAACTTCCTCGGGACGACGGGCCTCGACAAGTACCGCGGGCAGCTCCTGCCCCGCAACGCGCTCGACGCGCCGTGGATCCATACGCTCGACTTTCACTACGACGTGACTCTTCCGATCTCGGTGGTGCAGGTGCAGCTTTCGTTCGATATCCTGAACCTGATCAACCTGATCGACCACAACTCGGGGCTCGTCCGTTACGTCCAGAACCAGACCTACACCGCGCTCAGCTACTCGGGGATCGACACGGCCACGGGCAAGCCGATCTACACCGTCAGCGCGAACTCGCTCAACGAGGGAATTCAGTACACCATCCAGGACGTCCGCTCGCGCTACCAGCTGAAGTGGGGGGCGCGCCTCTCCTTCTGAGGGATTCGACACGCTCCAGGGAACGGGGGGCATCGGCCCCCCGTTTTTTCGGTATCCTTCCGCCGGAGGAAAATTTGACATGACCGTCACAGAAACGGCATCGGCCCTGACGGCCGTTCCCCCGGTCTCGATTCTTCAGGACCACGAGCGCGAGATCGCGGAAAACGTCCACCGGTTCGCGGTCGAGGAAATCGCCCCGAAGTCGATGGAGATGGACCGGGCGAACCTCATGGACCCCGCCCTCGTCCGGAAGTTCTTCGACCTCGACCTGATGGGGATCGAGATCCCCGAGGAGCTCGGGGGGCTGGGCCTGAATTTCGCGACGTCGATCGCCGTCATCGAGGCGCTCGCCCGCGTGGACGCCGCGGCGGCCGTCGTCGTCGACGTCCAGAACACCCTCGTCAACAACGCCCTTCTCCGCTGGGCGAGCCCCGCGCTGAAGAAGAGGTACCTGCCGCAGCTCGCGAAGTCGAAGGTCGGGGCGTACGCGCTTTCCGAGGCGGGCTCCGGGTCCGATGCGTTCGCCCTCGCGACGACCGCCGCGAGAAAGGGGGACCGCTGGGTCCTGAACGGGTCCAAGCTCTGGATCACGAACGGGCTCGAGGCGGAGATCTTCCTCATCTTCGCGAACGTCGACCGGTCGAAGGGGTATCGCGGGATCACGGCTTTCCTCGTCGAGTCGGGCTGGAAGGGGTTCGGGAAGGGGAAGAAGGAAGACAAGCTCGGCATCCGCGCCTCCTCCACGCTCGCCCTGTCGTTCGAGGACGTCGAGGTGCCCGAGGAGAACGTCGTCGGAAACGTCGGCGAGGGGTACAAGATCGCCATCGAGACCCTCAACGAGGGGCGGATCGGGATCGGCGCGCAGATGGTCGGCATCGCCCGGGCGGCGCTCGACTACGCGGCGACAGTACGCGAAGGAGCGGGTGCAGTTCGGCAAGCCGATCGCCGAGTTCCAGGCCATCCAGCACGACCTCGCCCGGATGGACATGGAGGTCGAGTGCGCCCGCCTCGCGGTCTACAACGCCGCGCGGCTGAAGGAGGCGGGGAAGCCGTTCGCGCGCGAGGGGGCCATCGCGAAGCTGAAGGGGTCGGAGGTGGCCGAGTACTGCACGTCCCGCGGGCTCGAGATCCTGGGGGGCTACGGCTACGTGAAGGATTACCCGATGGAGAAGCTCTTCCGCGACGCGAAGATCGGGAAGATCTACGAAGGGACCTCCTTCATGCAGCTCAACACGATCGCGAAGGACGTCCTGAAGAGATAGCGCGAAGGACCCGAAGGATCGCCTTTTTTCTTGGAGCGGATGAGCGGCGGCCGACTGTCTTATCCTCTAAGAAGAATGGCAGCGTCGACTCGAGCCGGAAAGTCCTCATCTGCGGCGCGAGATCGGCCTCTGGCAGGGGACCGCCCTCAACGTCATCGACATGGTGGGGATCGGTCCGTTCGTCACCCTGCCGCTCATCCTCGCGGCGATGGGGGGCGGACGGGCGCTCGGCGCCTGGCTTCTCGGCGCCCTCCTGGCCATCTGCGACGGTCTCGTGACGGCCGAGCTTTCGGCGACATTGCCGCGCGCGGGCGGGTCGTACGCCTTCCTTCGCGAGGCCTACGGCCCCGACCGGTGGGGGAGGCTCGTCTCGTTCCTCTTCCTCTTCCAGATCGTCTTCTCCGCGCCGCTCTCGATGGCCTCCGGCGCGATCGGCTTTTCGCGCTATCTGAAGTTCGTCGTCCCGGGGATTCCGGACGGGTGGGAGGCGCCCGTCGCCTCGGTGCTCTGCCTCGCCGTCACGCTACTCCTCTGCCGCCGGATCGGCGCCATCGGGAAGTTCTCCGTCGTCCTCTGGATCGGCGTCCTCGCCACGCTCGGCATCGTCATCGGTCTCGGCCTGCCGCACCTGAAGTGGGAGGCCTTCCGTTTCTGGGCCGCGCCGGTCGAAACCGCGCCCGGCCTTCCGGCTCCCTCGGGCGCCTTCGGCGGGCTCGGAGCCGCGCTGATCCTCGCGGTCTACGACTACCTCGGCTACTACAACATCTGCTACCTCGCCGAGGAGGTGAAGGAGCCGACGAAGACGATCCCTCGCGTCATCGTCGTCTCCATCCTCTCGGTGGCCGTCCTCTACGTCCTGATGAACGTCTCGATCCTGTCGGTCCTGCCGGCGAAGGAGGCGATGGCCTCGAAAGCGACCGTCTCGGAGTTCGTCGCCGCCGTGGCCGGGCGGCCGATGGCCCGGGCCGTCACGGTCCTGATCCTCTGGACGGCCTTCGCGTCGGTCTTCTCTCTGACGCTCGGCTACTCGCGGATCCTCTGGGCGGCGGCGCGCGACGGGAACTTCTTCCGCCCCTTCGCGCGGCTCCACCCGACGGAAGGCTACCCGGTCGTCGCCCTCTTCGCCCTCGGCGGCGCGGCCGCCCTCTTCTCCTTCATCGACCTTCGAAAGGTCGTCATGGCGATCCTCTCGATCCGGGCCGTCATTCCCTTCATGGCGCAGATCGTCGCCGCGCTCGTCCTCCGGCGCCGTCTGCCGGACTCGGCCCGGCCGTTTAGGATGTGGCTTTATCCGCTTCCGGCGCTCGTGGCGCTCCTCCTCTGGGGCTTCGTCCTCTTCTCTCCGGAGAAGGGCCTCCGGGCGACGGGGCTCGTCGTCATCGGCGCCGGATCGATCGCGTTTCTCGTCCGCTCACGCCTCCGGGGGAGCTGGCCGTTCGCTCCGGCGGGCCCGCCCTCCGGTGCTAACATTCGCCCCCCGTCCTGAGGCGACGTACCCAAGTGGTTAAGGGAAGGCTCTGCAAAAGCCTCATTCGTCGGTTCGAATCCGACCGTCGCCTCCAATCGTCGACCCCCCTCGCGCCGGAGTGGCGAAACTGGCAGACGCAGGGGACTTAAAATCCCCAGGTCCGAAAGGGCCATGCGGGTTCGACTCCCGCCTCCGGCACCAGAACGGATCCAAGTGAAAGTGAAGGACTCTTGAAGAAACACGCTCTCCTCGTCGTCTCCCTCGCCGTGATGGCGGGCGCCTGCTCCACCCTCTCGACGACCGTCGACTTCGACCACTCGGCGGATTTCTCGCGTTATCGGTCCTACACGTGGAAAGACACGGGCGAGATCGCCGATTCAATATGGGACCGGCGGGTGGAGAGCGTCCTTGAGGACACCGTGGCGGCGAGGGGCCTGAAGAAGGTCGATCGCGAAGGTGACCTCCTGATGGTGGTCCACGCCCGGTTTTCGGTGGAGACGCAGGTGACCACCTGGAACTCCGGCTGGGGCTACGGATGGGGATGGGGACCCACCACCACCCAGGTTACGCAGATCCCTCTCGGCACGATGATCGTCGACCTCGTCGACGCGAAGAACAACCAGCTCGTCTGGCGCGGCATCGCCAACGACACGCTTCAGCCCGACAAGCAGCCCGAGGAGCGGGAGAAAAAGCTCCGGACGGTCATGGCGGGTCTATTCGCGGATTATCCGCCAGCCCCGAAGTGAGCGACCCCTTCGCCTTTCTGGAGGATCGCCTCGGCCATCGCTTCGTCGAGAGAGAGCTCCTCGTCCGGGCCCTGACCCACGCGTCGTTCGCGAACGAGGCCGAGCCCGCGGCGAAGGTCGTGGACAACGAGACGCTGGAGTTCCTCGGCGACAGCGTTCTCGGATTTCTCGTCGCGGAGCGCCTCTTTCGTTCCCATCCCGGCTGGGAGCAGGGGACGCTGACGAAGGCCCGCGCCGAGATCGTCTCCGAGGCCTCCCTCGCGGAGACGGCGCGGCGACTCGATCTGGGGCCGCTTCTCCGGCTCGCCTCCTCGGACGAGAGGTCGGGAGGTCGCGACCGGGATGCGCGCCTCGCGGACGCGCTGGAGGCGGTCGTCGCGGGCGTCTTTCTCGACGGAGGGCTGGAAGCTGCGCGGATCGCCGTCGCACGGCTCTTCGACGCCGACCTCGACGCTCTCGAGCCCGAAGAGCTCCTGCGCCGTGACGCGAAGAGCGCCCTGCAGGAGCGTGCGCAGGCCGAGGGGAATGCGCTTCCGCGCTACCGGCTTCTCTCGGAGAGCGGCCCCGACCACGAGAAGCGCTTCGTCTACGAGGTGCGTTACGGATCCGGAGACGAGCTCTTCGCGACGGGGGAGGGCGCGTCGAAGAAGGAGGCGCAGAGGGCGGCCGCCCGCGCCGCCCTCGACCGCCTCAGCGCGCGAAGCGGCTGACGAACGACTCGGGAGGCTCGAAGCCGACGCTTCCCCCCGTTGGCTGCAACGAATTCGCTTGGATTTCACATAAGATATAGGAGCCGGTGGGAAGGCGCCGGCGGGGGGGATCGAATGCGTGGCACGTGCGTCGTCCGCGCGCTTCTGATCGCGTTCTCGTTGATTCCGGTGAACCTTCTGGCGGATTCGGCCTGGACGATCCCGGGGATCGTGAACGCCCCCGGCCTGAACGGGACGCACTTCGTCTCGGACCTGACCGTCACGAACCCGGGAGGCGCCCCTGCGAACGTAACCCTCTCGTTCTTCCCCTCCGGGTCGAGCCCGAAGGCGCTGGCGCTGAGTCCGGGCCAAACAGTCGTCTCCTCCGACGTGGTCGGGAGGCTCTTCGGGACGCCCGGCGCCGCCGGCGCCCTCTCGGTCGTATCGGATCAGCCGCTCCTCATCCGCGCGAAGACGTACAACACGGCCTCGTCCGGAACGTACGGCGTCGCCCTTCCCGTCGTCTCCTCCGACCGTCTCCTCGCCCCCGGAGACGTGGCCGACAGCCTTTGGGTGAGCCAGGATTCTTCTCCGAGCGCAGGCTACCGGACGAACGTCACCCTCGTCTTTCCCGACGCGTCGGGAGGCGCGGCGACCGTGACGATCTTCGACGCGGACGGAAACGAGCGCGGAAGCCGGGACTTCAGCCTCGCCGCGGCGGGCCAGCAGCAATTCACGGTCGGGAGCTTCGCGGGGGCCGTGCCCGTCGGGCGCGCGCGGGTCGCGGTGACGCGCGGACACGCTGCCGGATACGCGGTCGTCGTCGACAACGTCACGGGCGACAGCTCCCTCTTCTCCTTCGAGGACCTGCCGGGCGGCATCCAGGACGTCCTCGTGAACGGCGTCGCGCGGACGAACGGGCGGAATGGATCGTTCTTCCGGACGGACGGGCGCTTCTACAACCCGACGGATACGGACGCGACCGTCGAGGTCGCGTTTCACGCCAGCGGCATGGCGAACCCTTCGCCCGCGACGGCCTCTTTCACGGTCCCCGCCGGGAAGGTCCTCGGCGTCGTCGACGTCCTCGACTCGCTGCTCGGGCTCCCCGTCGGCTCCTCAGGCGCCCTGAGGTTCCGGTCGGACTGGCCGGTCGCGATTCTCTGCCGTACGAGCAACGTGGACCCGACGGGGGCGAATCCCGGCACCTTCGGCTCGCAGCAGAAGCCGGTGCCGCTCCTGTCGTTCCTCACCTCGGCGGACGCCGGAGCCGCGGTCACGGGCATCCGGCAGGACGCTTCGTTCCGGACGAACATCGGCTTTGCGGCCGGGGCCGACGGGGCGGCGTACACGCTGACTCTGACGGATGCCGCGGGAAACGCCGTGGCGACGGCGTCGGCCTCGCTCGGCAGCTTCGGCTGGACCCAGCCGGGAATCCAGGCCCTCTTCCCGGGGACCACGATCCCCGAGAATGCGACGCTTCGGGTGAAGGTCACGGGCGGGAGCGTCGACATCTTCGACTCGTCCGTAGACAACCTCTCGGCAGACGCGGTCGTCACGCCGATCGCGCCGCTTCCGGTCGTCATCCCGTCGTCGGCGACGATCGGGCCCGCGGGGGGCTCGATCCGGTCGGACGACGGGCGCCTGACGCTTAAGGTCCCTGCAGGCGCCTTGAGCCAGCCCGTAACGCTCTCCTTCCAGGCCACATCGACCGACGCGCCACAGGCCATTGGGTCGGGGTCCAGATTCTTCCGTCCGGCGTCTCCTTCTCGATGCCGGTGCTCCTCACCCTCGCGTTCGGGAGAGGCGACACGGAGGGATCCAGCGCCGGAGCATTGACGCTCGCTTCGAACGCGGGCACAGGCTGGTTCGCCCTCGGAGGAGGATCCGTGGACCCGGTACGGCACACCTTGACGGTTCCGCTCGACTCGACGTCACCGGCGCCGCCGGTATCGTCGGAACATGCGGCCCCGGGGCGAGGTTGACGTCGGCAAGTGGTACTTCGCCATCATCGATAGCTGGCGGTTTGACCCGATCGGGATGCAGACGATGTTCGTGGACCAAAAACTGGATCTCTCGGTCAAGTTCGTGGGGTACTCGTCCTCGCTCATCGAGACGTCGGGTCGCCTCTTTCTCTCCAGCTCTCCCTCCGAGGTGGCGGTCCGCTGGATCGTCAACGATCAAGTCGCGGGGGGATTGGAGTCGGGCGTCGTCGTCAGCGTCAGCCCCACGACGGGGACGTACATCGCACCGTCCTGTCCCCCGCGGAGGAACCCGGTCTATCTCAATGCGACGATTGGGAACGCCACCGGGTTCGCGCCGCGGTATGGGGTGTTCGGGGGTCTACATGTCCGCGTCCTGGCACGGAAGTGGTCGCTTCAGTGGTTCGTGACGGCAGCGACCGACTGCAATGGGCAGCAGACCTACTCGGACCGCGTGGACTGGGCCCCGAAGCAGCCGACGATCTCGTTCACCCTGGACGACAATTTCCATGGCTCCGCGACGCAGACCTTCCTTGCCGCTTCCCACGACCTCAAAGCGTGTCAGGTGTGTCCGGGTGGCACGATGTCGATCTCGAAGCCCGGCACCGACACTCCGATGATGGTTCTCGTCACCGCCGACTGGAACAAATGCGAAGACGCCATGGACCTCAATGTCTACACGAATTACTCCGGGTTGCAGGGCGCGTTCGCGCGCTGCACGCATCCGAACGGGGAATGGGAAGAAGGCGTGATTCCGGAGTTCCTCGGGTTTGAATATCCCCTGTTGGGCTTCCAACCGAAGGATACGTTCGACGCAACAGATGATCTGCCACCGTGGACGATCGGGGTCGCCGTCGCGCTCGACGGCATCTGTCCGTGACGTCCTGTCCCGAAGGCCCGAGGCGGGAATCCGGGGCGCACGCATCGCGCCGCCGCGCGTGGTCGACGAGAACCTCGTGCATCGCCCGCGCCGCCCTCGACCTCCTCAGCGCTCGAGGCGGCTGACGAACGACTCGGGAGGCTCGAAGCCGACGATGCGCTCGCCGGTCTCGCGGCCGTCCGGGCCGAGGAAGATCAGCGTCGGAACGCCGAGCACCTTCCATTCGTCCTTCAGCGCCTCGACCTCCGGCGAGCCGGTCTTCGTCAGGTCGGCCTTCAGGAAGACCCAGCCCTTGCCCGCCGCGACGACGGCCGGGTCGGTGAAGGTCTTGTGCTCGAGCTCCTTGCACGGGAGGCACCAGTCGGCGGCGAAGTCGATCATCACCGGCTTGCCGGCCGCCGCCCGCGAGGGCGGCCTCGGAGTAGGGCCGCGAATGACGAGCTGCTGGCGGCGTGCTTTCTTCGGGAGGGCGAAGAGGACGCCGGCCGCCGAAGAAGCGCGAGCGGCGACGACGATCCGGAGCGGCCCGGAACCAGGCGAGGTCCCGCCCGCTCTTCTCGAGGAGGAGGAGCCAGACTCCGCCCGCGAGCGAGCGGGGCCGCGACGCCGATCTCGCAGAGGCGAGCCGGAGAGGAGCGGCCGGAGGAACCAGACCGCGAGCGCGAGGAGGGCGAAGCCGAAGACGCGGCGGACCGCTTCCATCCACTCGCCCGACCGCGGGAGCTTCGCGAGGCTTCCCGACACCGTCCCGAGGACGAGGTAGGGAAGGCCGAGCCCCATCGCGAGCGTGAAGAAGAGGCCGAAGTCCGAGCGGGACGGACCCCTTCGCGGCGACATAGGTCAGGAGCGAGAGGACGAAGGGCCCGATGCAGGGGGCCGCGACGAAACCGACGAAGAGGCCCATCGTGACGGCACCGGCGATTCCTGCCTTCGAGCCCGTCCGGTCGGTGATGAAGTGAGGGACGCGGATCTCCCAGAGCCCGAACATCGAGAGGGCGAGGGCCGGCGATCAGAAGGGCGATCGCGACGAGGACGGCGGGCTTCTGGAGCCAGGCGCCGAAGAGCGAGCCGGAGAGCGCCGCGAAGACGCCGAGGGCGGAGTAGGTGACGCTCATCCCGAGGACGTACGCGAGGGCGAGCCCGAACGTCGAAGGCGTCCGGCCCGAGCCCTGCCGGGCGAAGAAGCCGACCGTGATCGGGATCAGGGGATAGACGCACGGCGTCAGGTTCAGGGCGAGACCGGAGAGGAAGACGATCGCGAGGATCAGCGGGAGCGACTTGCCCGCGAAGAGGTCCGCTCCCGCGGCGGGGGCCGTCCCCTTCGAGGAGGGCGCGGCCGGAGCGCCGGCCCGGGGCGAAGAACCCGGCGTTCGCCGCCACCGCGGGCGTGCCTGCGGGGGCGACCTCCATGTCGAGCGTCGCCGTCACCTTCGCAGGCGGGAGGCACTGCTCGTCGTTGCAGGGCTGGAACTCGACGGTGGCGGTGAGCGTTCGCGGTCCCGGGATCGCCGAGGCGTCGACCGTTCCGTCGAACCGGAAGAGGACCCTTCCTTCATAGACGGCGAGCGGCTTCTCCGAGAAGGCGAACTTCATCTCGCGATGGGCGGGGTACTTCGGGGGCGAGACGGTGAGGCCGGGGCCGGCGACGAGCGAGACCTGGGTCGGGATCAGGAAATCCTCGTTCGGCGTGTGGCTGTTGACGTGCCACCCCGGCCGGACGTCGGCGACGACGACGAGGCGGAAGGAGGTCCCCGCGACGAGGCGGTCGGCGTCGGCGCGAAGCGACGCGGAGACGATCGACTCGGGAGGGGGGATCTCCTCCCCGCGGGCGGCCGGGGAGAGAAGCAGGGCGGCGACGGACGCGGCGGCAAGAAGGATGTTCCGCTTCATTTCGGCTTCTCGGCGTCCTTCGGCGCCTTCGAGTCGAGCGCGTCGAGGAGCTTCTCGACCTCGGGGAGCGCCGGCGAATCCGGCCACTCCTTCCGGAAGGCCCGGAGCCGCTCCGCGGCGAGGTCCTTCCTCCCGAGGGCGATCTCCACGTCGGCACGCCGGAGCTGGGCACGCTGCCGGATCCCGGGATCCTTCGCGATGGAAAGGAGCAGATCGAGCGATTTTCCGGCTTCCTCCGGCCGGCCCGCGTCGAGCTGGATCGTGGCGAGGTAGGCGAGCGACTGCTCGCGCAGATCGGGGGGCGTCCGCGGGTCGTTTCCGAGGCGGGCGAAGCGAGGCTCGGCGAGGCCGTCACCGTTCCGGTGGAAGCATTCGCGGGCCACCTCGAAGACGAGCTTCGGGTCTCCCGGGTTCGCCTTCTCCTCCGCAAGGAGCTTCTGATACCCGACCCAGCCCCTCTCGGCCTCGGCGAAGGCCTGCACCCATCCCATCTGACTGGTCGGACCGACCTGCCTCCCCGTGACGAGCAGCTCCGGCGTGACCACGACCCACGCCGGGATCTCCTTGATCCGGAGAGTGGCGGCGAGCTTCTTCCCCTCGGGGCTCGAGAACTTCTCGAAGAGCGGCACCTTGTCCCGCGTGAAGGCGAAGAAGGACGTCGAGGGGATCACGAGCGCCTCCATCCGGCGACACTGTCCGCAATCGTCGTCGCCGAAGAAGATCAGGATCCTCCCGTTCGGCATCTTGCGGACGGCTTCGAGCGCTTCGTTCCAGCCGGAGGTCCAGAGAACCTCGAGGCCGGCGGGGCCCGGAACGGCGGCCGGGGTCGGCGAGGGAGCCGGCGGAGGCGCCGGCGCGGTCTGGGAGAGGAGAGCGGCGAGCAGAATCGGAGAGAGCACAGATTCCCTTTCGTTTGACACCCGGGGCGGCGCCATTTATAACGCCGCTCGCGACGAGGCGGATCTCCACGCAATGGGCGTGCCGCTTGCTTTGACAGTCCGGGCGGCCGTGCCCAGGTAGCTCAGTTGGTAGAGCACGCGCCTGAAAAGCGCGGTGTCGCCGGTTCAATTCCGGCCTTGGGCACCATTTTCCCCCTCCGGACGGCCCCAGTTTCCGATCACGCGAAGAGCCCCGGCGTGCATCCGGAAGACGAGGGGAGTCGCGTGCGCGACGCCGCGCGTGACGTTTCCGTCGATATGGGCGATGAGGGGCCGGTCGCTTCGAAGAATGATGGAGCGTCCGCGCCGCATCGTCGTCTTCGCGAGCCGGACGTGCGACCCGTTCAGCGCCTTGGGGAGGTGACGGAGCGCCTCGAGCTTCCGGAAGTCGCCGAGGCGGCAGAAGTCGAAGAGGCCGTCGTCCGGCTTCGCGTCCGGCGTCAGGTAGAAGCCGCCGCCGCTGGCGGGACCGATCGTCACGGCCGCGAGGATCGCAGGCCCGTCGAGGACCTCGCCGTCGACCTCCGCGATGAGGCGGAAGTTCTCCCACGTCCGGAGAACGCGGAAGACGGCGGTGAGGTAGGCCGCGAAGCCCCGGATCAGCCGAAGCTTCGCGGCGTCGGCCGCCACGGCGCCATCGAACCCGAGGCCGACGCCGTTGGCGAAGAAGCGCCCGTTCACCTCCCCGGCATCCATGGTCCGGACCGTCCTGATCGCGAAGGACGGCCGCGGCCCCCGCGATGTCCCACCGGCGGTGGCCGAGCAGCCGCGCGTAGTCGCACCCGGTCCCGGCCGGCAGGACGCCGAGGATCGGGCGCGCCTCGGGGGGGACCCTCATGAGGCCACCGACGACCTCGTTCACCGTCCCGTCCCCGCCCACCGCGACGACGATGGTGGCGCCGCCGCGCGCGCTCTCGGCGGCGAGGGCGAGTCCGTGGTCCGGCCCTTCCGTTTCGAGCCACGTCCCGATGACGCCGGCACGCTCCACCTCGGCGCGGATGCGCTGCTTCTCCCGCCCCTCCCGCCCCTTCCCTGCGGCGGGGTTCTCGATGAAAACGGTTCTCTGTTCGGACAACGGGTAACATTCTAGAGGAGAGGGAACCGTGGCCGTACTCCGAGTCGTCCGCCTGGGCGCGAAGGTCCTCCGGACCCGCGCTTCCGAGATCGAGACCGCCGACCTGAAGAAAGGGCGCCTGAAGCCTTTCTTCGAAGACCTGATGGAGACGATGGCCGAGTACAACGGAACGGGGCTCGCCGCGCCGCAGGTCTCGCAGCCGCTCCGCGTCGTCCTCTACGAGATCCAGAGCGAGAGCCGCGCCAAGGGGCTCTCCGTCCCGCCGACGATTCTGGTGAACCCGCGGCTTCGAGATCCTCGATCCATCGGAGACGGAGGAGTACGAGGCGTGCCTCTCGGTCCCGTTCCTCGCGGCGAAGGTCCCGCGCCCGCGGAAGATCCGGGTGAGAGCGCTCGACCGGACCGGCAAGCCGCTCGAATTCGTCGCCGAAGACTTTCACGCCCGCGTCGTCCTGCACGAGAGCGACCATCTCGACGGGACGGTCTACCTGGACCGGGTGAAGGACCGCGCTTCGATCCGCTACACGATTGACTATTGAGTGAACCGCCTCTCTCCCCGAAGCACGCGCTGGTTCTCCTGAAGTACCGGCCGGTCTGCATCTGCAACACGGTCCGTTATCCGCGCGTGAAGGAAGCGATCGACGCGGGGGCCCGGAGCGTGGAGGAGGTCGCGAAGGCGACCGGCTGCACGACGGGGGAATGCCGGGGCGAGCGCTGCCTCCCCGTCATCCGGGCGCTGCTGGAGGAGTTCGCCGCGCGCTGAGGCCAACCGGCGGGGCGGATTCGACGAGCGTCACGAGCCCACGGCGGATTGTGAGCGGGATCACCAGTTGCGACTGAGGCTCAATTTCTAGAGAATGGGCCGTCCGGTGGATTGATCCGTCGAGGGCCAGGCTTCACGGCCAAGGAGGTGTTCGTGAAACACGTGCTCGCATCGATCGGCGTTCTCGTCGCGACCGTCGCCGCGCCCGTCCTCCGCGCGCAGAGTCCGCCCACCGTCTTCGTCTACACGGTCCCGGGCGTCGCGAAGGCGCCGGGGCGGAACGGGACGCACTTCGTCACGGACGCGGTGATCACAAACCCGGGCTCCACGCCGGCGATCGTGTCGTACGCGATCGTCCCCGCCGTCGGGACGGCGCCCCCTTCCCGGCATTCCTGACGCCGGGGCAGAGCGTGACGGTGACGGACGTGGTGGGACGCTCTTCGGGGCGGGCGCGGGCTCCGGGGCGCTGACGGTGACGGGCCTGGCGCCGCTCGTCATCCGTGCGAAGACGTACAACGACGCGTCCACGGGGACGTACGGCGTCGCCCTGCCGGTCTACACGGACGACCGTTTCCTCGTGTCGGGCGAGACGGGCCACAGCCTCTGGGTCAGCCAGAGCGCCGACCCGAACTCGGGCTACCGGACGAACGTCACGGTCGTCTTTCCGGACGGGGGGGGCGGGTCGGCGACGGTGACGGTCTTCGACGGCGGTGGGAACCAGATCGGCCAGCAGCTCTTCTCGATGACGTCGGCGGGGGTGCAGCAGCTCGGGGTGGGGACCTTCTCATCCCCGTCGAACGTGGCGCGGGCGTCAATCGTGGTCACGAGCGGCCGCGCGGCGGCCTATACCTCCGTCGTCGACAACGTGACGGGGGACTCGTCGCTCTTCACCTTCGACGACCTCCCGGCCGGCCCGCAGGACGTTCTTCTCAACGGCGTGGCGTACGCGAACGGGAAGAACGGGACGTTTTTCCGGAGCGACGGGCGATTCTTCAACCCGGGAGCGACGGACGCGGCGGTGACGCTTCTGTTCCACGCGAAAGGGACGAGCAACCCGTCTCCCGCGCAGGCCACGGTGATGGTACCGGCCGGGAAGATCGTGGACGCCACGAACCTCGTCGGGGGGCTGCTGGGGCAGCCGGTGGACTCGTCGGGAGCGCTGCGGATCACGTCGGACTCGCCTGTGGGGATCCTCTGCCGGACCTCGAACGTCGACCCGACGGGCGCGAAGCCGGGGACATACGGGGCGCAGCAGCGGCCGGTGCCGATCCTTTCGTTCCTCTCCTCGGCCGACGCCGGGGCGCTGATCACGGGAGTGCGGCAGAACGCGGCCTTCCGGACGAACATCGCTCTGGCGGCCGGGCCCGGCGGGGCGACGGCGCACTTTACGCTGAAGGGGGCGGATGGAACCGTGGCCGGAACGGCGACGCAGAGCCTTGGGCCGTGGGGCTGGGCGCAGACGGCCGTGAACGTCCTCTTCGCGGGAGTCACGATACCGGACAACGCGGAGGTCTCCGTGACTCTGACGCAGGGGAGCGGCGACCTGTTCGACTCCTCGGTGGACAGTGGCTCAGGCGACTCGGTCGTGACGGCGGCGCCCGCCGTGCCGGTCTCGATCCCCACGAGCGCGACGATCGGGCCTTCGGGTGGCTCGATCCAGTCAGACGACGGACGGCTGACGCTGAAGATCCCGGCGGGAGCCCTCGCGACGCCGACGGCCTTCTCGGTCGTGACGGGTGCCAACGGCGCGCCCGGCGCTGTCGGATCCGGCTACACGATCTCGCCGGCAGGGGCCGCCTTCGCGAGCCCGGTCCGGATCGTGATGGCCTACGGCCGGGAGGAGACGAACGGCTCGGCGCCGCAGTACCTCGGCATCGCCTGGCAGGGAACGTCGTCCTGGTACGGGCCGGCCAGCCAGTCCGTCGACACGTTCGCGAGGACGATCGCGGCCGACGTGCCGTCACTCCAGATCGCCTCGGCCCGCTCGGCGGCGTCCCGAACTCCCCTCGCCGGCTTCGGCGCCTCGGTCGGGACATACGCCAGAGTCATCATTCACGGTTTTCCTTTCGCCGTTCAGGGCGGCACGCGGAATTTCTCGGCCGAGGTCGTGAACATCGGCCCCAACGGCTCGGTCATCCAGCTCGAAGGGGTGGATCCCGCGAACTTCAACTACTACTGGCTCGTAACGGATCCCCAAGGGGGAAGCTTCGACGGGGCACAGAACGCATACGGGTCGACGGTAACCTACACGGCGCCGGACTGCCCCCCCGCGTCGCGCGTCGAGGTGACGCTCGACATCCACTCCATGGACGGCGGGCCGATCGCTTCCGTGAAGACGTTCGTCCGGGTGCTCTGGAAGAACTGGACCTACCGGCTCACGGAGGTCGACACGGTGGCCTGCAGCTCGAATCTGGCCGGGTGGGGCTACACGACCGATTCGAGCGCCGAGGTCGACTTTTCGCTGGCGCCGGACGGGTTGGCGACGAACGTCAATCTGTCGTCCGAGCCCGCAGAACGTCACGCTCACGACGTGCGGGGCGACGATCGGTGGCTGCACGTATGCGCTCTTCACCCCGTACCCGATCCAGGTGGACTCGTTCAACGGCACCTATCTCCTGACGGCGGACGCCATCGTCTTCTCCTGCAACTACCACCACATGGGGAGCCCCGGCGTTACGATTTCATGCCCTGAGGGCAGCGGCGGCCAGTCTGCCGCGCCGGGGACGCTCGACTACAGCACGAACGTCCATGTCGATCCGTTACAGAGGCGCGGCGTCGCCACCTTCTCCCGGCGCGGTGAGCTCCCTGACTCTGGAGATGAGGCCCGTCAAGGGGACCTGTCCGTAGGCCCGCCGGCGCCAGCGGCTTCGACGCCCCGATCCGCTCCGCGGGCCCTCGGCGTACCTCTATGTAGAATCCGGGCGGGGCTCGGAACGGGCCCCGTCCGAGGAGCCGAAATGGCCCAGAAACCTCTCGATCTGCCGGCGGCGGGTGCGCCCTCGCTCCCGATCGCGGGAAAAGTGACGCCGCCGCTGGGGCCGGGCCAGCCGTCCAGCTCCGGCTTCGACGTCCTGACGACGAAGCTCGACTGGCTGGTCCAGTGGGCGCAGAAGAACTCGCTCTGGCCGATGCCGTTCGGCACGGCCTGCTGCGCCATCGAGTTCATGTCGTCGGTCTCGTCGCACTACGACCTCGCGCGCTTCGGGGCGGAGGTCGTCCGCTTCTCGCCGCGGCAGGCCGACCTGATGATCGTGGCCGGAACGGTCACCGACAAGCAGGCGCCGATCCTCCGGAAGATCTACGACCAGATGCCCGAGCCGAAGTGGGTCATCTCGATGGGCGTCTGCGCCTGCACCGGAGGCTTCTACCGCGCGTACCACGTCGTGCAGGGGATCGACGAGATCGTCCCCGTCGACGTCTACGTGGCCGGCTGCCCGCCGACGCCGGAGAACCTGATCCACGGATTCATGATGCTCCAGAAGATGATCCAGTCGGGCGAGCTGGCGCGGCACAAGGAGGCGAAGACCTTCGTCCCGATCCGGGTCGGGAAGGACCCCGAAGACTCGATCCCGGCCTACTCGCAGTCGCCGATGGCCCACCTCAAGGATCCTCACGACCTTCCGGGGATGGCGGCGACGGCCGAGGCCGACGCACGGGAGACGAAGAGATGAGCGCCGTCGCCGCCCCGCCGGGACTCGACTTCGCGGCGGTCCTCGCGAACCGGTTTCCCGGGAAGACCTCCGTCGAGACCCGGCCGGCGGCCGACATCCCGACGATCGCCGTCGACCGGTCGGTCTGGCACGAGGTCGCGCTCTTCCTCCGCGACGACCCGTCGACGAAGTACGACCTCTTCCTGGACCTGGCGTCCCTCGACACTTCGCGGCTGCCGGCGCCGCAGGCGCCCCGCGACGGGAACCGTTTTCAGGCCCACAACGTCCTCTACTCGACCTCCCGGAACGCCCATCTCCGGGTCCGCGTGACGGCTCCGGAGAAGGACGCGTCTCTCCCGAGCGTGACGGACGTCTGGCCGGCGGCCAACTGGTTCGAGCGCGAGGCCTGGGACCTGATGGGGATCCGCTTTCCCGGGCATCCGAACCTGAACCGCCTCCTGACGCACAACGGCTTCGTCGGGCACGCGCTCCGGAAGGACTACGAAGCCGCCCAGCGGTGGCTCTGCACGGAGGAGGACCTCCTTCAGACCCAGCTCGCCGCGAAGACGGATGTCGCCGAGGATCTCTTCGAGACGACGACGCTGAACTTGGGACCGTCGCACAACGCGACGCACGGCACCCTCCGCGTCGTCGTGAAGCTCGACGGCGAGCGGATCGTGGCGGCCGAGGGGGAGTGCGGCTACCTCCACCGCTGCTTCGAGAAAATGTCCGAGACGCACACCTGGGTGCAGGTCGTCCCGTACACCGACCGGCTGAACTACTGCTCGCCGATGATCAACGGCTTCGGTTACGCGCGAGCGGTGGAGCAGCTCGTCGGCGTCGAGGTGCCGCCGCGCGCGCAGGCGGTCCGGACGATCCTCTCCGAGTTCAACCGGATCATGGACCACATGGTCTGCATCGGGACGAACCTCGTCGACCTCGGCGGCCTGACCCCGTTCTGGTACGCGTACCAGTCGCGCGAGGAGATCTACGGCCTTCTCGAGGCGTGCTGCGGAGCGCGGCTCACGTCGTCCTACGCGAGGATCGGAGGGCTCTCGAACGACGTGCCGGCGAACTTCGTCGAGTGGTCGCGCTCCCTCTTCCCGAAGATCGAGCAGAACATCGCCGACGTCGACCGACTCATCACGAAGAACCGGATCGCCCAGGACCGGATGCGGGGGACCGGGGTCGTCTCCCGCGACATGGCGATCGCGTACGGATTCACCGGTCCGTGCGGCCGGGCCTCGGGCCTCGCCTACGACGTCCGGAAGGACGCACCGTACGAGTTCTATGGCGAGGTCGACTTCGATGTCCCCGTCTCGAACGACGGCGACAACTACGCGCGCTACCTCGTCCGGATGGAGGAGATGCGGCAGTCGCTCCGGATCATCGACCAGGTCCTGAAGAAGCTCCCCGGCGGGCCGGTGACGACGGACGACTATCGCGTGGCCCTTCCACCGAAGGAGATGGTCTACAACGAAATGGAGGCGCTGATCTACCACTTCAAGGTGGTCTTCGAGGGAGCGAAAGTGCCTCCGGGCGAGATCTACTCCTGGGTGGAGGGGGCGAACGGCGAGCTGGGCTACACGCTCGTCTCGGACGGTAGCGGGCTGCCGTACCGCGTGAAAGTCCGCCCCCCCTGCTTCCCCCTCTTCGCCGCCTTCGAGAAGATCGCCGTCGGAGGCCTCGTTGCGGATGCTGTGGCCACGCTCGGCATGCTGAACATCATCGCCGGCGAACTGGACCGCTGAAGGAGACCGCCGATGGCCGCGCGCGTCGTGAACCTCTCCGCCCCCCCGATGACCTTCGCCCAGCGCCTCTACCTGATCGAGATCGTGAAAGGGATGGCCCGGACGCTGGGACACTTCCTCAGGAACCTCGCGGACATGAAGCGGCTTCCGACGATCCAGTACCCCGAGATGCGGCGGAAGTACTCCGAACGGTTCCGGGGGCGTCACATCCTGAAGACCCGAGAGGACGGGACCCTCCGCTGCGTCGCCTGCTACATGTGCGAGACGGCCTGTCCGGCCGACTGCATTCACATCGAGGCGGGGGAGCACCCGGTCCTCGCGTACGAGAAGTACCCCGTCAAGTTCGAGATCGACATGCTCCGGTGCGTCTTCTGTGGCTACTGCGTCGACGCCTGCCCGAAGGACGCCATCTGGATGACGAAGGACTACGAGCTGTCGTACTTCGACCGCAAGAGCGCGATCTTCGGCATCGAGAAGCTGACGGAAAAGCCGGAGGACACGGCTGCGGAGGGCCCGGGCTACGGCTACCGCCCCTACTACGGCGAGAGCCCGAAGCGGAAGGCGGGGGAGTTCGAGCCTTCGGGATTGACGCTCCTGCCGCTTCTCGCCAGGCGTGGCGAGGCGATCAACCGGATGCCGGCGCCACCGCCGCCGAAGCCCGCGACGACGCCGCCGCCCCAGGCGAAGACGGCGTAGGAATGGGCGAGCGCCGGCTCGCGATCCTCACCAGCGGCGGGGATGCCCCCGGAATGAACGCCGTCGTCCGTGCGGCGGTACGGACGGCGCTCTCCCGCGAAGCGGTCCCGTTCGCCGTCGCGGACGGGTTCCAGGGCCTCGTCGACGGCGGAGACCGGATCCGCGCGTTGAGCTGGTCCTCCGTCGGCGGCATTCTCCACCTCGGCGGCACGGTCATCGGGACGGCGCGCTGCGCCGCGTTCTTCGGCCGGGAGGGCCGACGGACGGCCGCCCGGAATCTCCTCGAAAGACGGATAGACGCCCTCATCTGCGTCGGCGGAGACGGGACGCTCACCGGAGCGGACACCCTGAGGCGCGAATGGCCCTCGCTCGTGGCCGAGCTGGCGGAGCGGGGCGACATCCCGCCCGACGCCGCCGAACGGCACCCGTTCCTCGCACTCGTCGGGCTCGCCGGCTCGATCGACAACGACATGCCGGGCACCGACATGACGCTCGGCGCCGACACGGCGCTTCACCGGATCACCGAAGCCGTCGATGCCCTCACGAGCACAGCCGCGAGCCACCAGCGGGCCTTCGTCGTGGAGGTGATGGGACGCCGGTGCGGGTACCTCGCGCTGATGAGCGCCCTCGCGACTGGGGCGAGCTGGGTCCTGATCCCCGAGGCGCCCCCGGACGAAGGCTGGGAAGACCGGATGTGCGCGCGGATCCGCGAGGGACGGAGAGGCGGGCGGCGGCACTCGACGGTCATCGTCGCGGAGGGAGCGGTCGACCGGCGTGGCGCGACGATCACGGCCGACCGCATCCGGGCGGTCCTGGAGGAGCGGCTCGGCGTCGAGGCGCGAACGACCGTCCTCGGCCACGTGCAGCGCGGAGGGGCGCCGAGCGCGTTCGATCGGGTGATGGGAACGCTGCTCGGCCATGCGGCCGTCGAGGAGGCGCTGGCCTTCAGACCCGATTCGATCCCGCAGCTGATCGGACTGAAGGAGAACCGGATCCAGAAGACGCCGCTGGCGGAATGCGTGGACCGGGCTCGCGCGGTCACGGAGGCTCTCGGAGCGGGCAACTTCGAAGGGGCGCTTTCTCTCCGCAGCGGAAGCTTCCGCGAAGCGTTCGAGGTTCTCCGGACGCTCGTTCGGGCGCATCCGCAGGAGGCGCCCCCCGGGACCCGCCGCTTCCGGATCGCCCTCTTGAACGCGGGAGCCCCCGCCCCGGGAATGAACACGGCAGCCCGCACCTTCGTCCGGATCCTCCTCGACCGGGGACACGAGGCGCTCGGCGTGCGGAACGGATTCGTGGGGCTCATGGAGGGGACGGTCGAGGAGCTTTCCTGGATGAGCGTCCACGGCTGGGTGAGCCGGGGGGGCGCCGAGCTGGGGACGAACCGGAAGGTGCCGGACGGCGCCGATTGGGGAGCGGTCGCACGCACCCTCTCCGCGAGCCGCGTGGACGGCCTCCTCGTCGTGGGGGGCTTCACGGGATGCGAGGCCGCATGGCGGCTTCTCCGGGCCCGGGAGGAGTACGCGGCGCTGAACATCCCGGTGGTCTGCCTGCCGGCAGCCATCGACAACAACCTTCCGGGAGCCGAGCTGGCGCTCGGCGCGGATACCGCCCTGAACTCCATCGTCGAAGCCGTCGACAAGATCAAGCAGTCGGCGGTGGCGTGGCGGCGCGCCTTCGTCGTCGAGGTGATGGGGGCCTGGTGCGGCTACCTCGCGACGGCGGCCGGGCTCGCGACCGGAGCGGAGAGGGTGTACATCCACGAGGATCCCCTCACGATGGCGCGGCTCGAACAGGACGTACGCGACCTCTCGGACGGCTTTGCGAGGGGCAAGAGGCTCGGCCTCGTCATCCGGAACGAGAACGCGCACACGGTCTTCTCGACGGCTTTCCTCCGCCGCCTCTTCGAGGCGGAAGGGAAAGGGCTCTTCGACGCCCGCCAGGCGATCCTCGGCCACCTCCAGCAGGGGGGAAACCCGACGCCGTTCGACCGGATCCTCGCGACGCGCCTCGCGGTCCGCTGCGCGGATTTCCTCCTCGAGGCGTGCCGGAAGGGGGAGGCGCCGGCCTCCTTCATGGGTTTCGAGGGAGGACGCCTCCGGTTCGTCGACTTCGCCCAGTTCACGTCGATGGTGGAGCGGGAGTTCCGGCGCTCGAAGAACCGGTGGTGGCGCTCGTATGAGCCCGTCGCGGATCTGCTCGACCGGCCGGGGCCGGGGGCCGGCGCTTGAGGGACGCTCCCGAGCTGCGGGACCGGAGGGTGCGCGAGGCGACCTATGCGATCGCCCGCGCGGTGTCACGGACCGAAGGGCTCGGCGAGCTCTTCCGGAGCCTGCACCGGATCGTGGCCGACCTGATGGAGGCGAAGAACTTCTACGTCGCCCTCGCGGACGAGGCGACGGGCCTCATCAGCTTCCCCTATTTCTCGGACGAACGGGATCCCGTCCCTCCGGCCGGACCGCAGGAAGCCGGGCGGGGGTTGACGGCTTATGTCCTGCGGAGACGGCAGCCTCTCCTCGCGAGCCCGGAGGTCTTCGAGAGGCTCGTCGCGGAGGGAGAGGTGGACCTCGTCGGGGCGCCGTCGGTCGACTGGCTCGGCGTTCCGCTTCTCGTGGGGGAGCGGACCATCGGCGTCCTCGCCGTCCAGAGCTACTCGGGCGACGTCCGTTACACGAGGGACGATCTCGATCTCCTCCTCTTCGTCTCGGCGCAGATCGCCCTTGCCGTCGAGAGGCGCCGGACCGAGGAGGCGCTCCGGGAGAGCGAGCGGCGCCACCGGGCCATCCTCGAGGCCCTTCCCGATCTCCTCTTCATCCTCTCGCGGGAAGGGAGGTACCTCGCGGTTCACGCCGCGCGCGAGGATCGTCTGATCGCGCCTCCGGAGACCCTCCTTTCGAGTTCCGTTCAGGAGCAGCTGCCCGGGGAACCCGCCCGCCTCTGGCTCGACGCGATCGGACGGTGCCTCGGAAGCGGCATGCCGGAGGTCCTTCAATACCCGCTCGACGTCCCGGCGGGACGCCGGTGGTTCGAGGCCCGGATCGTCCCCTACGGAACCGACGCCGTCCTCTCCCTCGTCCGGGACAGGACCGAGTTCTACGAGGCCGAGCGGACGCTCCGGCAGCGCGAGCGCGAGCTGAAGAGGCGGACGGACGCGATGATCGACGTCATCGCCGAGATCGGCCTCGACGGGAAGTTCCGCTACGCCTCGCCTTCCTACCGGCTCCTCGGATGGGATCCGGAAAAGATCATCGGGACGTCCGGCCTCGATCTCGTCCACCCCGAGGACCGCCCGAGGGTCCGGGAGGTTCTCTCGGGCGTCGTCCGCGACGGACGCCCTGCGACCGTGCCGTACCGGTTCCGGAAGGCCGACGGCCGTTACCTCTGGTCCGAATCGGTCGCGACGGTTCTGCTCGATGAAGGGGGCGCGCCGGAGGGTTTCGTCGTCTCCTCGCGCGACGTCACCCTGAGGATCCGGGACGAGGCCATCCTCTCGGTCCTCCACGAGACGGAGAGGGCGCTCCTCCGTCGCGAGCCGGTCGAGCCGCTCCTCCAGAGGATCTGCGACCAGCTCCTTTCGATCTTCGGCCTCGAAGCGGTTTTCATCGGCGAGCGGACGGCGGACGGGTCGATCGTGGCGCGAGCGTCGGCGGGAGCCGATGCGGGGCGGACGTCGCTGCCGGGGACCTTTCTCGCGCCGCTCGCGGCCCGCGACCGGGTCCTCGGAGTCCTCGAGGTACGGACGGCTCCGGACGTGCCGGTGGACGCGGAGACGCAGGCGATGCTCCACCGCTTCGCCGATCAGATCGCCCTCCTTCTCCTCGAGGCCGAGCAGCTCGATCGCCTCCAGCTCCAGACGGCCGCCCTCGAGGCGGCGGCAAACGCCGTTCTGATAAGCGACGCCGAGGGGCGGGTCGAGTGGGTGAACCGGGCTTTCGCCGAGCTGACGGGCTACTCGCTCGAGGAGATGCGGGGGCAGACGCCACGGATCCTGAAGTCGGGCGTCCAGAACCCTTTCTACTACGAAAAGCTCTGGGAGACGGTCCTTGCGGGGAACGTCTGGCATGGGGAGCTCTATAACCGGCGGAAGGACGGCTCCGTCTACATCGAGGAACAGACGATCACGCCGGTCCGCGGGTCGGACGGGACGATCCGCCACTTCGTCGCCATCAAGCAGGACGTCACGATGCGCAAGAGGACCGAGGAGCGGATCCGGCACCTCGCCCTGCACGATCCCCTCACGGACCTCGGGAACCGGCGCGCCGCGGAGGAGGTCCTCGAACGCGCCGTGGCGCGGGCGCGCCGCGGCACGCCGACGACGCTTCTCCTCCTCGACCTCGATCACTTCAAGGTCGTGAACGACACGCTCGGGCACGCGGCCGGAGACACGGTCCTCATCGACGTGTCGCGGCTTCTTCTCTCGCTCCGGCGACCCGGCGACGAGGTGGCGAGGCTCGGCGGCGACGAGTTCGTCGTCGTCCTCGAAGGGACGGAGACGGAGGCCGGCCGGCTCGTCGCGGAGCGGCTCCGGCGGGCCGTGGAGGAGCACCCTTTCGAGGTCGGAGGGCGCCGCTTCGATCTCGGCGTCTCCATCGGAGTCCTTCCGATCGACGGACGGGTCGAGGCCGGGGCGCTGCTCGGGCTCGCGGATGCGGCGCTCTACGCGGCGAAGGAACGGGGCCGGAACCGGATCGCGATCAGCGACGGAACGAGCGCACCGCTCGGACCGCTCTCCGAAGCGAGCCTCTGGGCCTCCCGTGTCAAGGAAGCCCTGCGCGAGGGAAGGTTCGTCCTCGCCTTCCAGCCGATCGTCCGGCTCGCGACGAGGACGCCGACCCATTACGAAGCGCTTCTCCGGATGCGCGATCCGGAGGGAGGGCTCCTCCTGCCCGGCGTCTTCCTCCCCGCCGCGGAGCGGTTCGGCCTGATGCCGCAGATCGACGCATGGGTCTTCTCGGAACTGCTCGGCCTCCTCGCGCAGCGCCACGACCTCGAGATCTTCATGAATCTCTCCGGAGCGAGCCTCGGCGACGAGAGCCTTCTTCTCTCGTTCGAAGAGCGTCTCCGCACGAGCAGGATCGGCCCGGGGCGCCTCGCCATCGAAGTGACCGAGACGACGGCGGTCCGCGACATCCTCGCGGCCCGGGAGTGGATGCGGCGCCTGAAGGACCTCGGATGCCGGTTCGCGCTCGACGACTTCGGCATCGGGTTCTCCTCCTTCGCCTACCTCCAGAGCCTTCCGGTCGACTACGTCAAGATCGACGGATTCTTCCTTCGCGACCTCGCCTCGAGCACGGCCAACCGTGCCCTCGTGCAGGCGATCGAGACCGTGTCCGAGACCCTCGGCAAGGAGACCATCGCCGAATCGGTGGAGCACGCGGAGTCCATCCCCGTCCTCCTCTCGCTCGGCGTGGAGTTCGGGCAGGGGTACGCGCTCGGGATGCCGTCGGTCGGACCCCCTCCCCGGCCGCGGACGGGCCCCTAGAGCGCTTCGGACCCGGTCGGGTGCTCCCGGATCTTCCCGTTCGGAAGGCCGGCGTTCAGGACGATCGGAGGGAGCTCGGTGTCGATGAGGTACTCGAACTCCTTCCGGAAGTCGGTGAGCGAGATCCCGGCGGTCGCGGCGAACTTCGCCAGCTCGTGCGGGTCGTCGAAGTCGTCGCGGCGGAGGCGGATCATGTAACGGCGCGCGATGGCGTAACGCGTCGAGCGGATGTCCACCATCCGCACTTTCGTCCGGCCCGTTTCGGGATCGATCATCTCCCGGAAGGGGATCGGGACGAAGTTTCCGGCCTGCATGGAGATCATCGCGGCGTTCCCGCCGGAGACGAGGTACTTCGTCGCGCAATACCCGAGGTCGCGCGTGTACTCGAGGTCGTACGGCACCGGGTCGGCGCATCGCAGCTCGTA
Source organism: uncultured Acidobacteriota bacterium (assembly GCA_963779415.1). Taxonomy (GTDB): domain Bacteria; phylum Acidobacteriota; class Thermoanaerobaculia; order UBA5066; family UBA5066; genus DAOMFB01. The sequence continues at coordinate 90,021 of CAVZYA010000001.1, forward strand.
ACCGATGGTCTTCGCCGCGATCGTCGTTTTGATCCCGAACTGAAGGAGCCGCTGCTGGACGGCCGCCTTCAGGATCTCGCCGATGTTCACCTCGGCGATCCGGACGTTCCCGTGGGCGTCGCACTCGATTTCCTGGACTCCCGCGAGCTCCTTCGGATCGAGGCCGAGGACGAGCCCCTCGGCGATGACGGCGACGCCGTCGCGCCGCCCGTAGGAGAGCCGCTTGATGATGGCCCCGGCGAGCGTGTCGACGATCGCCTGGAACCGGATCTTCTGCGTCTGGAACTCCTCGGGGATGAGCGTGAGCGTCGCGCCCGCCGCCTTCCCGATGCCGAGAGCGAGATGGCCGGCTTTCCGCCCCATGGCGATGACGAAGTACCAGCGCGAGGTCGTCTTGGCGTCCACCATCAGGTTCTTGACGATCTCGACGCCGTGGTGGCGGGCCGTCTGGAAGCCGAAGGTGTCGACGTGCGGAGGAAGGTCGAGGTCGTTGTCGATCGTCTTCGGAACGTGGACGACCTGGATCCGGCCGCCCGCCCTCTCCTCGAGCTTCATCGCCGAGTACGCGGTGTCGTCGCCGCCGATGGTGATGAGCTGCGAGACGTTGAGGCGGAGGAGGGAAATGACGGTGTTCTCGAGGTGTTTCGGGTCCTTCGTCGGGTTCGCGCGCGAGATCCCGATGTGGGAGCCGCCCCGAAAGTGGATCCGGCTGATCGCGTCGATCGTCAGCGGGGTCACGTGATCGACGTTCCCCTCCATGATCCATTCGAACCCGTCGCGGATTCCGATAACCTCGACGCCTTCGAGAATCGCCCGGATCGTCGACGAGCCGATGACGCTGTTGATCCCGGGGGCCGGACCCCCTCCGACGAGGATGGCGAGATTCTTTGCGTGGCTCATTCGAGGACCCCCGCGAGGATATTAGCGAAGAGAGGAGCGGGCAGGAGGGACGCCCCGGTCCGGACGCGGGGGCGCCGCTCCGGACGAGGCCGTCCCCAAAGCGTCTCGCCTTGAGTCTCGCGGCCACACTGAGATACGATCTCAATGAATCCCCCCTCTGCGGGGCCATGGGGACGGGATCATGCTCTTCAGGCTGCGTTGCCTTCGCACCCGCCGGTTCGTCCGTGCCTGCTCTCTCGCAGGCCTCATTCTTATCGCGGGCGTTGCCCGCGGCGACGTCGACGTGTGGAGCAGCGTCGGACCAAACGGGGGATCGGTGTTCGCCCTCGCGATCGATCCGCACGCGCCGGCGACGATTTACGCAGGCACCGGCGGCGGGTCCCTGAAGTTCTCGGGCGGCAACGGCGGCGCCGTCTTCAAGACGACGAACGGCGGGGCGAGCTGGCAGGGTGCCGCGAGCAGCCTGCCGTCCGACGCCTTCATCTCCCTCGCGATCGACCCCGTCGCCTCCTCGACCGTGTATGCCGGCACGAAGCACTCGGGAGTCTTCAAGAGCACGGACGGCGGGGCGACGTGGACGCCGCCCGCGGCCAACCTCGCGGCGTCGAGGGTCTACGCGCTCGTCGTCGACCCGGGGACGCCGGCCACGCTCTATGCGGCCACGGACACGGGCGTCTTCAAGAGCACGGACGCCGCCGCGACGTGGGCGGCCGCCACCGCAGGCGTCGGCCAGCAGCTCGTCTACTCTCTCGCGATCGACCCGACGGCGCCCTCGACCCTTTATGCGGGGACGGCGAACAACGGCATCTTCAAGAGCGTCGATGGGGCATCGACGTGGACGGCGGCCTCGAGCGGCCTGACGGGCACGAGAGTCTTCGCGATCGTCGTCGATCCGAAGACCCCTGCAACCCTCTACGCCGGGACGAACGGCAGCGGCGTCTTCAAGAGCACCGACGGCGCGGCGACCTGGACGGCGGCCGCCTTCAAAGGGACCAACTTCGCCCTGGCCATCGACCCCGTCACGCCCACCACGGTCTATGCCTGCGCCAACGCCGTGCAGGTCGCGAAGAGCCTCGACGGGGCCGCGACCCTGAACAGGGTGACCGGCGGATTCCCGAACCAGGCCATCAACGCCGTGGTGGTCGACCCGGTGACGCCCTCCACGCTCTACATCGGCGCGGCGAACGGCGTCTTCAAGAGTACGAACGGGGGCGTGAACGCCCAGACCGCAAGCACGGGCCTGACGGCGGTCAGGATCTTCGCGCTCGCCGTCGACCCCGCAGCACCCGCGATCATCTACGCGGGCACCGACATCGGCCTCTTCAAGAGCACCGACGGCGGGACGAGCTGGACGATCCTCACCGTCGACCCGAACTCGGCGCGCGTCCTATCGCTCGCGATCCTCCCGGGATCCTCGGCGATTCTGGCGGGGACGGATTACCAGGGGTGGAGGAGCACCGACGGCGGGGCGACCTGGACGCCCCTCACCGGCGTGGGCGTGCCTTACGCGTGGGCGGTGGACCCCGGATCGCCGGCGACCATTTACGCCGCCGGAGGATTCGGTGCGAGCGGCGCGCTGCAGGGCGGCGCGTGGAAGAGCACCGACGGCGGCGCGACGTGGACGGGTTACGGTGACGCGAACGCCCCCCTTCCCATCTTCGAGAGCATCGTGGTCCCCGCCGCGGGATCCACCGCGGCCGTCGGGACGGATTCCGGCGTCTACGGGATCTTCATCCACGGGGGCGGCCGATACGAATGGGTCACGAACAACGCGCTCGCCGGCAAGGTCGTCTGGGCGCTGGCGGTGGATCCTGACTCCTCCTCGATCTTCTGGGCCGGCACCGACAATGGCCTCTTTCGCTCCACGGACGGCGGCGTGAGCTGGGCACCGGTGACGAATGGCCTGCCCGCGGCGACGATCACGGCCCTCAAGTTCGATCCCGCGTCGCCCACGACGTTCTACGCGGCCACGACTGCCGGACTGTTCCGGAGCACGGACGACGGGGCGACGTGGACGGCTCTCAACGCGGGCCTCACGAACCTCTTCGTGAACGCCTTCGCGATCCTCCCCGGTCCGCCCGAGACGCTCTTCGTGGGCATCTTCGGTGGAGGCGTCTACCGCTTCCCGACCCCGCCCCCGGTGGCGGACTTCACGTGGGTCGGGATTCCAGTCGCCGGCCAGCCTTTTGGCTTCACGGACCTCTCGAGCGGAAACCCGGCGTCCTGGTCGTGGACCTTCGGCGACGGGGGCGTGGCGACGACACCTTACCCGCAGCACACGTTCGCGGCCGCTGGCTCCTATCCGGTATCCCTCACGGTGACGAACGCGGCCGGCCCGAACACGAAGACGAAGACGATCACCGTCACGCCGGCAGTCGCCGGCAGCACCGTCACGAAGGTCGTCCCCATCGTCCTCGACGTCTCGGGCGTGGGCGGAGCGCGCTTCTCCTCGGAGCTGACGCTCGCGAACCGGGGCACGACGACCGCGACGCTCCAGATCACGTACGTGGCGGCGACGTCGCTCGGCACCTCGGGGTCAGGAACCGTCGCCGAGATGCTCGGACCGGGGCGACAGATCATCATCTCCGATGCGATCGGCTACCTTCGCTCGAAGGGCCTGGCGATCCCGTCGGGCTCGAACCAGGGCGGCGCCCTTTTCCTCACGTTCGAAGGCCTGTCGTCGGATACCGTCGCCTTCGCGGGCGCGCGGACGACGGCGCCGTCCGCGGGGGGCAGGGCCGGGCTCGCGTACCCCGCCGTCCGGCTCGACGACGGCTTCATGACGCTCGTCTACCTGTTCGGCCTCCGCGAGAACGCCGCTGACCGGAGCAACCTCGCTCTCGTGAACATGAACGCGGCGGTGCCGATCACGCTCCGGGTGACTCTCTACGCGGGCGCCGACGGGCGGTCCACGGTCCTTCCGAACGTCATCCTCGGGCCGGGCCAGTGGACACAGATCGGTCACGTCCTGTCTTCGGCCGGGTATACCGACGGCTGGGCGACGGTCGAGCTCATCGATGGGCCCGGACCGTTCTACGCGTACGCCGTCTTCAACGACAACACGACGGCTGACGGCTCCTTCGTGCCGCCCACGCTCGACGGAGACGCCCGATCCATCCTGCCCGTCCTCGTGGAGACGAGCACCTTCCAGAGCGAGCTCGTCCTTTCGAACCCGTTCAACCAGCCGTCCGTCGCGACGATGTCGTACGTCGAGTCTTTGAGTCTGGCGGGCGGCGCGGGCGGCGTTACGACCGAGAACCTCGGTCCCTACGAGCAGAAGATCATTCCCGGCGCCATCGACTACCTGCGCGGCAAAGGCCTCTCGATCGGCGCTCAGGGCGCGGGCTCGTACGCCGGGGCGGTCCAGACCACGTACCACACGCCCGGCGGCGCCTTCATCTACGGATTCGTCGGGGCGAGGACCTCCGCGCCCGCGATCGGGGGTGGCGAGTACGGCCTCTTCTATCGGGCGCTTCTGATCGGCGAGAACGCCCCCACCGAGGCGTGGGTCTTCGGACTGCAGCAGAACGCGACGAACCGCTCGAACCTCGCCGTCGTGAACTACGGCAACGTCGGGCCGATCACGTACCGCCTCGACGTCTACGACGGCGACACGGGAAAGCTGGTCAGAAGCTCACCGGTTCAGAACCTCCCGGCCGGCGGCTGGTTCCAGTTCTCGCCTGTCCTCACGGCCTACGGGGTCAGCAACGGCTACGTGAGGGTCGTCCGTCTCTCCGGGACGAGCTTGCTCATGGCTTACGGCGTCGTCAACGATGGCGCGACGCCGACGAGCGGCGGCACGAACGACGGGAGCTACGTGGCGTTCTCAAACCGGTAGGAAAGCCGATCGTCTCCGTGAGCGGAGCTACCAGACGAGCCGTGCCCCGAAACAGAACTGGTAGGGCCGGCCGCGCTCGTCCAGCGCGCTGAAGGCTCCGCCAGCCCGGAACCGGTTGTCGTTCGGTTCGAGGGTGGGGTCCGGCCTGTAGGCCTTGAGGAAGATGTCGTTGATCTCGAAGGCCGGGAGCAACCGGAGCTCGTGCGAGGCGCCCGGGCCGCCGGGGCTGATCACGGAATCGGGGTCTCCCGGCTGCCGGATCGCGAGCCTCTCCGGCGGCCGCACGCTTGCGTCGAGGTGCTGCGGCGACGGCTCGAAGAAGCCTGGCAAGAGCTGGAAAGAGAAAAGGGCCTTCGCGTCGTGTGTCGGAGGCGGCGGAGCCTCCGCGGCGAGCGCCGGGAGCGCCAGAAGAGTGAGAACGAGGCCCATCCGTCGCAAGGTCGCCTCCAGAGGGAACAGACAGACCGATTCTAATGCAGAAAGGAGCCGCCGTTCAGGGGAATCGCCGTTCCGTTCGCGTAGGCGCCGAGCGGCGAAAGATACCAGAGGACCGCGCCGGCGACGTCGGCCGGTGTCGCCACCCGCCCGAGGGGGATCTCGGCCTCGATCTCGGAGCGCCGGAGGGCGAGGTCCGCGGCGGCCATCTCGGTCTCGACCCAGCCGGGGCAGACGGAGTTCGCCGTGATCCCGTGCTTTCCCTCGGCCCGGGCCAGGCACCGGGCGAGATTGACCATCCCCGCCTTCGAGACCGCGTAGTCGGCGCAGTCGGTCTCGCCGCGGAACGCCGCGCGGGAGGAGACCATCACGATCCGGCCGAATCGCGCGGAGCGCATCGCCGGGAGGGAGAGGAGCGAGAGGTGCGCGGCGGCGTCGAGGTTGATCGCGAGCGTCCGGCGCCACTTCCGGAGGAAGAGGGCGTCGTCCGGACCGTCGAAGGGGTTCCGGTCGAAAATCGCCGCATTGTTCACGAGGAGAAGAGGCGGGCCGAGACAGGCCTCGACGTCGCGGAAGAGACGGCGCCTCTCGGCCTCGGACTCGAGGTCGGCGCCGACGAGGACCGGTGCGGGCGCGCCCGAGGAGGCGATCCGCTCCGCGACTTTCTCCGCCGTCTCGCGGGAGCGGCCGTAGTGAAGCGCGACGCGGGCGCCCGCCCGGGCGAGCGTCTCCACGATCGCGGCGCCGATTCCGCGGGAGGCGCCGGTGACGAGGGCGATCCGCCCTTCGAGGTCGACCGGGATCACGAGCGGAGGCGCCGTGCCGCCACGAGGGCCCCCATCGCGCCGACGAACTCGCCGTGAGGGAGGAACCGGGACCTGGCGCCGACGAGGGAGTTCGTGAAGGCGAGGACGTCGCGGAGGGCGGCGTTCGCACGGAGGGTCGAGCCGGCGTAGACGATGTCGAGCGGCGCTCCGGCCCCGTTTCGCTGGGCGAGCGCCCCGGCGATGAGCCCGACGTTCTCGCCGATCAGGCCGATGATGGCGTGTGCGAGGTCGCGCGGGTCCCGCGACGCGACGTGTCCGAGGTTCGCGGCCGTCAGGTCCCCCGAGAGGGGGGTCTCACCGGCCCCATAGAGGTCACGGACGAGGAGGTCGACCTTTCTCCGGTCCCCCTGCGAGGCGAGAGAGGCGAGCGCGTCGTAGTCGGACTCGTCGAGGAGGAGCCGGCCGAAGCCCTGGAGCGTCCCCCCTCCGAGGCCCGTCCCGCCGACGCGGACGACACGGCCGCCGTCGTCGACGCGGAGAATGGAGGTCCCCGTCCCGAGGCTCACGAGGAGATGAGGCCGCGAGGGGGTGAAGTCGGCGCGAACGAGGAGAGCCTCTTCCCCCAGCCCCCACGCTTCGAACTCGTCCACGAGGGCGACCGGAGAAGCCCCGGCGAACTGACGGGAGAGCCGCCTCGCCCCCGCGCCCGTGGCCGCGAGGGCCGGATCGTGCCGGCTGGCCAGGAAGGAGGCGATCGCCGGGCGGTCGTTGCTCGGGAAGAGGAAAGTCTCGAAGTCGGTGAGGGGTGCCCCGGTCTCGACGACGACGGCCTTCGTGAGGGTCGCGCCGAGGTCGAGGCCGATCTCCTCGGCGGGAGAGAGGGACTCCGTCATGACCGTGATTGTCGCGCAGGTTCTCCCCGGGTCGAATCGGGAGGGAGGGACGAGACGATCCGCGCGGCGATCTCGTCGTAGCCGGCCGGCCCGGGGTGGAAGTGGTCGGCCGCGAGCCGGTCGGGGCGCCCTTCGAAGAGATCGGCCACCGGGACGACGAGGGCGCCGTCCACGGCGGCGGCCGCCTTCTCGAGGGCGGCATTCGACATGAGGAGAGCCATCCGGGCCGCCCGCTCGTCGCCGGGCGCGTCGGACCACGGATTGTAGAGTCCGACGAGACGGATCGGCGCCCTTGGATTTGCCGCCCGGATCTCCTCGAGAATCTTCGTGACGTCGGCCTCCACGCGGGAAAGGACGGTTCCCGGCGCGTTCGTCCCTTCGCCGGCCGGGGCGCCGGGAAGGGCACGCGTCAGGTCGTTGCCGGAGATCGACAGGACGACGAGTCCGGCCGCGGCGAGGCTCTCTCTCGTGGAGTGATCGTCCAGCTGCCGGAGGAGATCCGCCGTCCGGAACCCGTCGACGGCGAGGTTCTCGACCGTGACGGCGCGCCCCCCCCTCCGGATCTCGCGGGCCACGCGCTCCGGATAGCCCCCCGCCGCATCGCCGGCTCCGCGGGTCATCGAGTCCCCGAGCGCGACGATCCGGAGCGCTCCGGCCGGGGGAGGAGGCGCGGGGGTCGGCGTCGGGAGGACCGCCTCGGCCGCGGGGACCCCCGCGCGTCCCGAGATTCCTGCCGCGAATCCCGCCGCGAAGACGCCGGCCATTCCGACGGCGATCCCGGCCGGGAGAAACCAGAGAAAGAAGCGTTTCACCAACCGGATTCTCGCCGATGGCGTAAAAAGGGGGCGTGGACGACGGTCCGGTCCTTTCGGCCGAGGGGCTGGCGAAGAGGTACGGCGACCGGGAGGTGGTGACGGACGCGACGTTCTCCCTCCGGCGCGGAGAGGTATTCGGCTTTCTCGGGCCGAACGGCGCGGGGAAGACGACGACGATCCGGATGCTGGTGGGCCTCGTGAAGCCGACCCGGGGACGGGCCGTCATCGACGGGCACGACGTCCAGCGCGAGTTCGAGGCCGCGATGCGGCGCGTCGGCTGCATCGTCGAGACTCCCGACCTCTACCGCTTCCTGACGGGGAGGGAGAACCTCGAGCACTTCGCCCGGATGGTCGGCAACGGCGCCCGGGGGCGGATCGCGGAGCTGGCCGATCTCGTCCGGATGACGGGCCGCCTCGACGACGCGGTCCGTACCTACTCCCTCGGGATGCGCCAGCGGATCGGCATCGCGCAGGCGCTCCTCGGCGACCCCTCGGTCCTGATCCTCGACGAGCCGACGAACGGCCTCGATCCCGGCCGGCATCCGGGAGATGCGCGAGCTGATCCGCCACCTCGCGGACGAGCGGGGCCTCGCCGTCTTCGTCTCCAGCCACATCCTCTCGGAGGTCGAGAAGATCGCCGACCGGGTCGCGATCGTCCACCGCGGGCGGACGCTGGCCCAGGGGACCCTCTCCGAGCTGACGGGCGGCGGCGCCCGCTCGCTCGAGGACCTCTTCCTCGAGAAGACGGCGGGGGAAACGGTATGACTCTTCCCGGGCTGGTCGAGAACGAGACGCTGAAGATCCTCCGGCGCCGGCGGTTCCGGGTGGTTCTCCTGGTCCTCGCGATCCTCCTCGCCGTCGTCGTCTTCGCCCAGGCGCGGCAGCGGGTGAGCGCGGAAAAGAACCAGCCGGGGTCGAACTGGCGGAGCCGTGCGGAGGCCCGCGTCGCGCAGATGGAGAGGCGCGTCGCCCAGCCGCGTCAGATGCCCGACAGCTTCGTCCGGTTCATGAAGTTCGAGACGGGCCGGCTGAAGTATCACCTCGAGAAGAACATCGACCCGGAGTCGGTGACGGGGCCCCTCTTCTCGCGGGGGTTCGCCGGGGTCGGTTCGATCCTCCTGCTTCCGCTTCTCGTCGCCGTCGTCGGCGCCGACCTCGTCTCGTCGGAGTTCTCGGAGGGGACCGTGACGCTTCTTCTGACCCGCCCCGTCGCGCGGTGGAAGGTGCTCCTTTCGAAGGTCGTCACGATGTTTCTCTTCACGACGCTCACGATCCTCTCGGCGGCGCTCCTCTCGTGGGCGATCTCCGGCGTCGCTTTCGGCTGGAAAGGGTGGGGCGCACCGGTCGTGACGGGCTTCCGCTTCTCCGCGGCCGGGTTCGACGCCTCGGCCGCGCGCGTCCTCCCTCTCTGGCAGGACGTCCTCGTGGCGTGGGGGCTCGCCTGGTTCTCGGCCCTCGCCGTCGGGGCGGTGACGATGCTCCTCTCGGTCGTCTTCCGCTCCACCGCGGCCGCGATGGGGACGATGATGGCGACGTTGATCGGCGGGACGATCCTCTCCCGCGTGGCGTCGGACTGGGAGGGAGCCAAATGGTTCTTCGTCTCGTGCCTCCCGCTCCCGGAGTACTACACCGGGGTGCCGACGCCGTTTCCGGGGATGACGCTCGCCTTCTGTGCCGCCGTCCTCACGGCATGGGCCGCCGCGGCAACGGCGCTTGCCTTCGTCCTCTTCTCCCGCCGTGACATCACGAGCTGAGCGCAGCGTAGAATTCGCCCCCCGAACCGATGAGCCCGAACGCGCACCCCGACGTCGTCAACGCCCTCGCGGATGAATTCGGCCCGAACGCCGGCCTCGCCCTCGAGCTCTACGCCAGCTACCGGCTGAACCCCGCCTCGGTGGACGCCGGGTGGCGGCGCGCCTTCGAGATTGCCGAGACGAAGGCCGCCGGAGGTCCCGGAGCCCGGCCGCTTCTCTCCGCCGACGTCACCCCCGGAGCGGAAGAGGGGCCGGCCGCGCCGGCGGCGAGCGCGGCGGGGCCGGCACCGGCGGCGCCGCGCCCGTCCGCTCCGGTCCCGCTTCCCGACGGGGAGGTCGTGCCGCTCGCCGGGGGCGCCGCGGTCGTCGCGCGGAACATGGACGCCTCGCTCGCCGTCCCGACCGCCACCTCGAACCGCCAGATCGCCGCCAAGACGATGGAGGAGAACCGGCGCATCCTGAACCGGCACCGCGAGGTGATCGGGGAGCGGAAGATCTCCTTCACGCACCTCGTGGCGTGGGCGATCCTCCGCGCCCTCGAGAAGCACCCGGCGATGAACGATGCGTATGCCGAGGTGGAGGGGCGCCCGGTCCGGGTCCGAAGGAAGAGCGTGAACCTCGGGATCGCGGTCGACGTGACGAAGAGGGACGGGAGCCGGACGCTTCTCGTCCCGAACATCAAGGGGGCCGAAACGCTCGGCTTCGCCGGCCTCCTCGACGCCTTCGAATCGGTCGTCACGAAGGCCCGAAAGGGGCAGATCGAGCCGGACGCCTTTGCCGGGACGACGGTCTCGCTCACGAATCCCGGCACCGTCGGAACGACGGCATCGGCGCCTCGCCTCATGCCGGGGCAGGGGACGATCCTCGCGACGGGGGCTCTCGACTACCCGGCCGAGTTCGCGGCGATGCCCGACGAAGTCCTCTCCGCCGTCGGCATCTCGCGCATCCTGAACGTCTCCTCGACCTACGACCACCGGATCATCCAGGGAGCGGAGTCGGGGCAGTTCCTCGCGACGATGGAGATGCTCCTCCTCGGAGGGGACAGCTTCTACGAGCGGATCTTCCACGACCTGAAGGTCCCTCACCGTCCGGTCCGGTTCGAGAAGGACCTGAATCCTCCCTTCTTCGCCGGGGGCCGGAACGTGGAGGCGGTCGAGAAGCAGGCCCGCGTCGGCGCGCTCATCAACGCGTACCGCGTCCGGGGGCACCTCGTCGCGAACCTCGACCCGCTCGGGCCGGGCGAGGACCTCCCGTACCACCGCGACCTCGATCCGCACAGCTACGGCTTCACGATGTGGGACCTCGACCGCCCCTTCGCGACGGGGGGACTGGGCGGAACGGCCCAGGCCACGCTTCGGGAGATCCTCGAGGTCCTCCGGCAGACCTACTGCGGAAAGATCGGCGCGGAGTTCATGTACAACGCCGACCCGGCCCAGAAGCAGTGGCTGATGGACCGGATGGAGTCGACGCGGAACCGCGCGAGCCTGACGGACGAGGAACGGAAGGTCGTCCTCACGCGCCTCGTCGAGGCGGAGGCCTTCGAGAAGTTCCTCCACACGAAGTACGTCGGCCACAAGCGGTTCTCGCTCGAAGGGGGCGAGGCGGCGATCCCGCTTCTCTCGCGCCTCCTGGACCGGTGCGTCGGGAAGGGAATCGGCGAGGTCGTCATCGGGATGTCGCACCGCGGGCGCCTGACGGTTCTCGCGACGATCGTCGGAAAGCCGGTGGACCAGATCTTCGCGGAGTTCGAGGACGTCCCGGACCCGGCCTCCATCCAGGGCTCCGGCGACGTGAAGTACCACCTCGGCGCCGCGGGGGTCCACGAGGCCCCCACGGGAGGAACCGTCGCCGTCGCCGTCGCGCCGAACCCGAGCCATCTCGAGGCCGTCGACCCGGTCGTGGAGGGGATGGTCCGCGCGAAGCAGACGCGGATCGGGGACCGGAATCACGAAAAAGTCATGCCCGTCCTCGTCCACGGCGACGCCGCCTTCGCGGGGCAGGGGGTCGTGGCCGAAACGCTGAACATGTCCCAGCTCCACGGCTACCGGACGGGCGGGACGGTCCACGTCGTCATCAACAACCAGATCGGCTTCACGACGAGCCCCATCGACGCCCGGACCTCGACGTACTGCACCGACGTCGCGAAGATGATCCAGGCCCCGGTCTTCCACGTGAACGGCGACGACCCCGAGGCGGTTCTCCACGCGGTCGACGTCGCCCTCGACTACCGCTGCCGGTTCAACCGGGACGTCGTCGTGGACCTCGTCTGCTACCGCCGCTACGGGCACAACGAGGGGGACGAGCCAAGCTACACGCAGCCCCTCCTCTACCAGAGGATCAAGGCGCACCCCTCGACCGCGCACCTCTACGGCGAACTTCTCGTCCGGGACCACCGGATCCCCGCCGAGGAGGTCGAGGCGATCTGGAGCGACGCGCGCGGAAGGCTTCAGTCCGCCTTCGAGGCTTCGGCCGGCGGGCGGTCGAGGGCATCGTTCGTCGATTCGCTCACCGCGGCCCCGGCCCCCCGGATCGATCCGGGCCTCGACGCGAACGCGGCCCTTCGAAAGGTCGTGGAGGCGGTCTCGACCGTCCCGCCGGGATTCGAAATCCACCCCAAACTCCGCCCCGTCCTGAAGAAGAGGGCCGAGTACGCGAGCGGCCGGCCGGAGATCGACTGGGCCGGCGCCGAGATGCTGGCCTTCGGGATGCTCCTGATGAAGGGGATCCCCGTCCGTCTCTCGGGGCAGGACTCGGGGCGCGGCACTTTCAGCCACCGGCATGCCGTCCTCGCGGACCATCGCTCCGGTGTCGAGTACGTCGCCCTGAACCACATCTCCCCGGGAGAGCAGGCCGAGTTCGAGGTGATCGACTCGCTTCTCTCGGAGAACGCGGTCCTCGGATTCGAGTTCGGCTACTCGGTCGCCGACCCCTCGACGCTCGTCCTCTGGGAGGCGCAGTTCGGCGACTTCGCCAACGGCGCGCAGATCGTCATCGACCAGTTCATCTCGGGCTCGGAGCAGAAGTGGAACCAGCGCTGCGGCCTCCTGCTGCTCCTGCCGCACGGGCAGGAGGGGCAGGGGCCCGAGCACTCCTCGGCGCGGCTGGAGCGGTTCCTGACGCTCTGCTCCGAGGAGAACCTGCGCGTCGCGAACGTCTCGACGCCGGCGCAGTACTACCACGCCCTCCTCCGGCAGATGGAGGGCGATCTCCGCAAGCCGCTCGTTCTGATGGCGCCGAAGAGCCTACTGCGCCATCCGAAGGTCGTCTCGTCGCTCTCCGATCTCGCGGAGGGGGCGTTCCATCCGGTTCTCGACGACGGAGCTTTCGCGTCCGGCGGGACGGGGAGCGTCCGCCGGGTCGTCCTCGGGAGCGGCAAGGTCCTCTACGACCTTCTCGCGGGGCGCGAGAAGGCGAAATGCGACGACGTGGCGGTCGTCCGGCTGGAGGAGTTCTACCCCTTCCCGGGGCAGGAGCTGGGCGCGATCCTCGCGCGCTACCCGGCCGCAGCCGAGATCGTCTGGGTACAGGAGGAGCCGGAGAACATGGGAGGGTGGCGCTTCGTCCGGGAGCAGTTTCTCGACGGGCACGTCGCGGGGATCTCGCCGTCCCGGGTCCTTCGGTACGTCGGGCGGCGCTCGCTCGCGAGTCCCGCCCCCGGCTCCCACCACGCGTTCGAGCACGAGCAGGAGGCCCTCGTCGCCGAGGCCCTCCGCGCTCCGGCCGCCGCCCGGACGGGGGTATGACGCCGGGCCGGCACGGCCTGGGCCGCACGCCCCGAATTAGGTAAGAATCCGGCACCCCATGTCCGCGATCGTCCCGGCCGTCCCGCGAGAGCCCGACTCGATGCCGGCGCAGCCGGAGGCCGAAAAGAGCCTTCTCGGGGCGCTCTTCATCGACGGCGGGCTCCTGTCCCGCGTCATGGAGTTCCTCGTTCCGGAGGACTTCGCCGCCGAGGAGCACCGGGTCGTCTACGAGGCCTTCCTTTCGCTCGCCGACCGGGACGAGGCCCGCGACCTCGTGACGGTGCGGAGCGAGCTGGAGAAGGCGGGAACGCTCGAGCGCGCGGGCGGAGCGTCGTACCTCGCCTCCCTCGTGGACCGCGTCCCCGACGTGGAGAACGTCGAGGCCTACGCGCGCCTGATCCGCGAGGCGTCCCTCCGCCGCGCCGTCATCCAGCAGTCCCGCCGGGCGATCCGCGAGGCGATGGAGCTGCCGGACGCCGAGCTGGTCCTCGAGAACGCCCAGCGCGAGCTCGTCGAGATCGCGAAGGGGTCGGTCAAGGGGGGGTTCGTCCGGATCGGGCGGATCGCCGAGAGGAACGAGGAGGAGATCCAGCGGATCCACGGCCGCGGGACGATGCTGACGGGCCTTTCGACGGGCTTCACGCGACTGAACGCGCTGACCCAGGGGTTCCAGAAGAGCGACCTGATCGTCGTGGCCGCGCGCCCCGGGATGGGAAAGAGCGCCTTCGCTCTGAACATCGCGGCGCATCTCGCGATCCACCAGCCGAACACCGTGGGCTTCTTCTCCCTCGAGATGTCGGCCCAGCAGGTCGGCTTCCGGATCCAGTGCTCCGAGGCGCGGGTAAACCTCCAGCGGCTTCGCGAGGGGCGGATCTCCAAGGACGAGAAGAAAGCCCTCTTCTTCACGCTCCAGAAGATCCGCGACGCGAAGCTCTACATCGACGACACGCCCGCCATCACCCTTCTCGAGATGCGCGCGCGAGCCCTCCAGCTCAAGCAGAGGTACGGCCTCGAGGCCCTCTTCGTCGACTACCTCCAGATCATGGGGACGCGCGGCAAGGTCGAGAACCGGACGCAGGAGGTCTCGGCCTTTTCGCGGGGCCTCAAGGCGCTGGCCAAGGAGCTGGACGTTCCGGTCGTCGCGCTCTCGCAGCTCTCCCGCCGGACCGAGCAGCGCGGCGCGAGCGAGAAGGAGCCGGTCCTGTCGGACCTCCGCGAGTCGGGAGCCATCGAGCAGGACGCGGACGTCGTCATCTTCCTTTCGCGCCCCGAGTACTACGACAAGGAGACCGAGCAGAAGAACGTCTGCGACGTGATCATCGCCAAGCAGCGGAACGGTCCGACCGACCGGTTCACCCTCGGCTGGTCGGGGGAGTACACGCGTTTCTCCGACCTCGCCCAGGTCTCCGAAGCACCCGGCTACTGAGCCCTCCGTGAAGCTTCGTCCGACCCGGGCCGTGATCGACCTCGACGCGCTCGCCGCGAACTACCGGGCGCTCGCCGGCGCCGTTCCACCGGGGGTTGCGGTGATGCCCGTCGTGAAGGCGGACGGTTACGGGCACGGGGCCGTCCCGGTGTCACGCCAGCTCGTCGCAGCAGGCGCCGGAATCCTGGCTGTCGCCGTCGTGGAGGAAGGGGCTGAACTGCGCCGCGGCGGAATCGAGGTCCCCATCCTCGTGATGGGCTGGATCGGACCCGAGCAGCTCGAAGCGCTGGTGGAGAACGGCCTGACGCCGAACGCCCACTCGCCGGAGCAGCTCCGGGAACTGGTGGAGTTTGTTGAGAAGAAACGAACGAAGCTCCGGTTGCACCTGAAGCTCGACACGGGAATGACGAGGTTGGGGATCCTGCCGGACCAGATGTCGCATGTCCTCGACGCCGTCGCGAGGGCGAAAGAGCACCTTTTCTTAGAAGGGGTATTCCAGAATTTCGCCTCGGCCGACGAATCCGGCTCGGCACAGACAGACGCTCAGGCACTTGCCTTCGAAGAGATGCTCGCGGCGATCCGGGCGGCGGGGCATACGCCATCGATGATCCATACCGACAACAGCGCCGGTGCTCTCTCTCGTCTCTCTTCACCTTCTAAGAAATCTCTCGTCGGGGTCTCCCACGTTCGCCCCGGCCTTGCTCTCTATGCTCCGTTGCCCGGTCTCCCCCTTGCGGATTCTCTTCGGGACGTCATGACGTTTGTCTCCGCCGTCGATCAGGTCAAGCGCGTGGCGGCGGGGACCCGGATCGGGTACGGCGGAACGTTCGTCTGCGGACGGGAGACGACCGTGGCCCTCGTCCCGGCCGGCTACGCGGACGGCGTTCCCCGGTCCCTCTCGGGGCGGGGCCAGGTTCTGATCCAAGGCCGGCGCTGTCCGATCGCGGGGCGCATCTCGATGGACATGACGGCGGTCGACGTGACGGACCTTCCCGCCGCGCCGCGGCGCGGGGACGAGGCGGTCTTCTTCGGCCGGTCGTTCGGGACGCGCCTCGGCGTGGAGGAAGCGGCGGCCGCCGCGGGAACGGTGGCATGGGAGGTCCTCTGCGGCGTGGGGCCGCGGGTGCCGCGTATCATCGTCGCCGGCGGCCGCATCCTCGAGATGCAGTCGAAGTTTCTCTGAATGTTCGTCTTCGAGTGGCTTGGCCGCGGGCTCCTCGGCGTCCTCCACGCCGTCGGCCGCTTTTTCGTCCTCCTCGGCCAGACCCTTCACGGCGCCGTCCGCCCGCCGTTCGCTCCCGGCGCCGCCGCGCGTCAGGTCGTCCGGGTCGGCGTCGACTCGGTCCCGGTCGTCCTCCTCACGGCCCTCTTCACCGGCGGCGTCCTCGCCCTCCAGACCTTCAAAGGATTCTCGCGGTTCCATGCCGAGGCCTACATCGGCTCGGTCGTGGCCCTCTCGATGCTTCGCGAGCTGGGGCCCGTCCTGACGGCCCTGATGGTGACCGGCCGCGCCGGGAGCGCCATGGCGGCCGAGCTCGGCTCGATGCGGGTGACGGAGCAGATCGACGCGCTCGTCACTCTCGCCACCGACCCCGTCCAGTACCTCTTCGTCCCGCGCGTCATCGCGGGGATCCTCGTTCTCCCGATGCTGACGGTTCTCGCGGACGCGATCGGGATGGCGGGGGGATACCTCGTCGCCGTGACGTACCTCGGGGCGAACCCCGTGACGTACGTCGAGAACAGCTTCCAGTTCCTGAACCTCGACGACTTGACCTCCGGCCTGATCAAGGCGGCCGTCTTCGGTGGCCTTCTCGCGCTGATCGGCTGCCAGACCGGCTTCGACACGAAGGGCGGGGCGGAAGGCGTGGGGCGTTCCACGACACGCGCTGTCGTGGCGGGCTCGCTCGCCGTCCTGATCGCCGACTTTTTCCTGACGAAGATCCTCTTCTGATGAGCGCCTCCCGTCCCATCCTCGACCTCACCGGCGTGACGAAGAGCTTCGACGGCAAGCGCGTTCTCGACCGGCTGGATCTCTCCGTCGCGGCGGGGGAGTCGCTCGTGATCGTCGGCAAGTCCGGGACCGGAAAGAGCGTTCTCCTCAAGCACGTGATCGGCCTCCTCGAGCCGGACGCCGGGAGGGTGGAGATCGACGGCGAGGACCTCTGGAAAGTCGGGCGCGTCCGCCGGGACGAGATCCGACGGAAGTTCGGGATGTCGTTCCAGGAAGGGGCTCTCTTCGACTCGATGTCGGTCGGGGAGAACATCGCCTTCCCCCTCGTCCGGCATACGAAGATGACGCGCGAGAAGATCCGCGCGCGCGTGGCGGAATGCCTCGAGCTGGTCCGGCTCCCCGGCCTCGAGGCGAAACGGCCGTCGGAGCTCTCGGGCGGGATGCGCCGCCGCGTCGGCTTCGCCCGCGCCATCGCGCTCTCCCCGTCGATCCTCCTCTTCGACGAGCCGACGACGGGCCTCGACCCGATCACGACGGACGTCATCGTCGGGGTCATCTCGGCGCTCGCCCGGCGCCTGAACCCGACGACCATCACGATCACGCACGACCTGAAGGCGGCCTTTGCGATCGCCGACCGGGTGGCGCTTCTCTCGGACGGACGGATCCGGGTGGCCCTCCCGCCGCGGGAGTTCGAAGCGTCGGAGGATCCCTACGTCGCCGCCTTCGTCCGGGGGGACAGCCGCCTCGAGCCCGCGCCGGATCCGGATGTGACGGCCGCCTCTTCCCGTGGGGGGGCCTCCGGGCCGACAATAGGGACGTCTCCATGAGCACGACGGCCAAGATCGGCGCCTTCTTCCTCGTCGTCCTGATCGCGGCGGGAATCCTCATCCTCCGGATCGAGGACATCGCCATCGGAAAGAAGGCGAGAACCCACGCCGTCGAGGTCCACTTCGCCGACGTGGCGGGGCTCGACGACAAGTCTGCGGCCCGGATCGCGGGCGTCCGCGTCGGGAAGGTGGACGGCATCCGTCTTCTCCCGGACGGCTCGGCCGTCGTCCGGATCGCCCTCGAGGGGGACGTCGAGCTTCGTCAGGGGGCGACCGGGCAAATCCGGGCGATGGGCCTCCTCGGCGACAAGTACGTCGACCTCTTCCCCGGGCCACCGTCCGGAGCGAAGCTCGCCGACGGGACGCGGATAGAGGGAAACGTTCCTACCAGCCTCGACGAGCTGACGTCGCTCGCGGGGGACATCGGGAAGGACGTCAAGGAGCTGACGTCGGCCCTTCGCGGCTCGCTCGGCGGGCGCGAAGGAGAGGAGAAGCTGAACCGGATCGTCGACAACATCGGGCGCCTCGCCGAGTCGCTCGCCCAGATGGTCGAGGCGAACCGGCTCAACGTCGACGCGACGCTCAGGAACATCCGTGAGTTCACCTCCGGGCTGAACGCCACTCTCGCGCGGCTCGACCGGATCCTCGACGAGAACCGGGGAAGCCTGAAGGGGACGATGGCGAACACGGACGAGCTTTCGGCGAAGCTGAAGACGACGGCGGACAACCTGAACTCCATCACCCAGAAGATCGACGAGGGGAAGGGGACCATCGGCAAGCTCGTCAACGATCCGGAGACGGCCCAGAACCTCAACGACACGCTGAAGTCCGTGAAGTCCGGCGTCGACCAGCTGAACACGACGCTGACGCAGGTGAACAAGCTGGAGCTGCAGTTCGGCTTCCGCGGGGAATACGGGACGCGCAACGGGGCCGGGAGCGGTTTCTTCACCCTCGACATCATGCCGCACGAGAACCGCTTCTACCGGTTCGAGCTGGTCACGCCCGCGAACGGGCGGCGGTACGACGAGGCGCAGACGGTCACGATCCTGAACCCCGACGGAACGCAGACGACGACCCAGTACGTCACCACGAGTTACAAGGACCAGCTGGCCATCTCGGCGCAGATGGGGTGGCGGCATCGACGACACGATCCTCCGCGCCGGCCTCATCGAGTCGCGAGGCGGCGTCGGCATCGACCAGATGCTCTGGGGGGACCAGGTCCGGCTGACGGGCGAGGTCTGGGATTTCAACAGGTCCACCTTCCGCCCGCAACATGAAGATGTACGGGCGTTGGGTGCCCGGGAAGAACTTCTTCGTCACGGCGGGCGTGGGCGACCTTCTGAATCCGTCGGAGCGGTCGCTCCTCGCTCGGTGCGGGCTTCAGCTGGACGGACGAGCGGGTCAAGACGCTCCTGGGAACCGCGACGGTCTTCCGGTAATCGGGGGGTGCGTCGTCCGTCTCCGCCGGTGGGACGCCGGGTTCGCACCCCCCGGCCCCCCCTGACCCTCGCGATCAGGTAGCCTCGCCTCGTGGCCAAGAAACAAATCTCGGTATTCGCCTGCACGGCATGCGGGGCGCAGGCCCCGCGCTGGCTCGGACGCTGCCCGGAATGCGGCGCGTGGAACACGCTCGTGGAGGAGCGAGCGGCCGCGTTGGCGGACGGCAAGGCGCGCCCGGGCGGCGCCGCGTCCGCCGTCCCGCTCGCGGGCGTCGAGGCGTCGGATCTGCCGCGGATTCCGACCGGGATGCCCGACGTCGACCGGGTGCTCGGCGGCGGCCTCGTTCCCGGCTCGGTCGTCCTTCTCGGCGGAGAGCCCGGCATCGGAAAATCGACGCTCCTCCTCCAGGTCGCGGCGAGGCTCTCGATGCGGATGGGCCCCGTCCTCTACGTCACGGCCGAGGAGTCGGCTCGGCAGGTCCGGATGCGCGCCGACCGGCTGGGGATCGGAGGGGCCCCGGCGGCCGGCATCTTCCTTCTCCCGGAGACGGACCTCGGGAGGATCCTCGACGTCGCCCTTGCGGGGAAGTTCGGCGCCGTCGTCGTCGACTCCATCCAGACGATCGCCTCGGATGAAACGGCCGGAGCCCCGGGCTCCGTGGGACAGGTGCGCTCCTGCGCGGGGCGGCTTCTCTCCTTCGCGAAGACGACCGGAACACCGGTCTTTTTGATCGGACACGTCACGAAGGACGGGACGCTCGCGGGCCCGAAGGCGCTGGAGCACCTCGTCGACGCCGTCCTCTCCTTCGAAGGGGAGCGCTTTCACTCCCAGCGCGTCGTCCGGGCGCTGAAGAACCGCTTCGGGCCTGTCCACGAGCTGGGGGTCTTCGAGATGTCCGGCACGGGGCTGACGGAGGTGGCGAACCCGTCGGCTCTCTACCTCGGCTCGGGAGCGGGGGCGAGGCCCGGCTCGGCGGTTCTCGCGGGGGTCGAGGGGACCCGGCCGCTCCTTCTGGAGGTTCAGGCGCTCACGGTCGAGGTGAAATACGGGACGCCGAGGCGGACGGCGATCGGATTCGACGGGACGCGTCTCGCGCTTCTCCTCGCGGTCCTCGAGCGGCACGGGGGGATGAAGCTCTCTTCCTGCGACGTCTTCCTGAACGTGGCGGGGGGCGCGGAGAGCGCCGAGCCGGCCGCCGACCTCGCCGTCTCGGCGGCCGTCGCGGGAAGCCTCCGCGGCCGGGCCCTCCCCCCCGCGACGGTCGTCTTCGGCGAGATGGGGCTTCTCGGCGAGATCCGCCCGGTCTCGGACGTCCCTCTCCGCCTGAAGGAGGCCGTCTCTCTCGGCTTCAAGGGAGCCATCCTCCCCGCGGGGAACGCCTCCGAGGCCGCGGCCTTTCCCGACCTCGCCGTGACGCCGGTCCGGTCCGTCGAGGAAATGCTGACGCGGCTCTAGCCTCCTTCAGGCCGGCCGCGGGCCGCCGAGGATCCGCGCGGGGAGGAAGATCAGCGCCTTCACGACGGCGAGAACGCCTCCGACCGCGATCCCGACGAGGTGGAACGGGAGCAAGAGCAGCCAGACGAACGGGTAGAGGACCAGCCCCAGGAGCGCCAGCGGCCAGCAGAGGACGAGGAGGATGAGCCAGAGAAAGAACTTCGCCATCGCGGGCCTCCGGGAGGTGTTACGGGCGGCTCCGGCAGAGGTTTCGTTTTCGCTGATCCCATTGCATCATGGCCCCGGGCGAAGGGGCATGGGAAGGTCCGCGGGGAACGCTCCGGGAGGAGACGCGAAGATGAAGACTCTCGACCTGACGAAGATCGACCTGAGAGACGCCCTCGACCTCGCCAGCCTGATCGAAGACGAGGCGAAAGAGCGGTACGAGGAGCTGGCCCATCAGATGGAGCTGCACCACGATGCCGACGTCGCCCGGTTCTTTCACTTCATGGCCAAGAACGAAGCCCGTCACGGCGAGGAGCTGGCCGAGCGGCGAGCGCGACTCTTCCCGAGCCTGCCGCGCCGGGTCGACCGCTCGATGATCTGGGATGTCGAGGCACCCGCCTACGAGACCGTCCGGGCCTTCATGTCGCTGAAGGAGGCCCTCGAGGTGGCGCTCGCGGCCGAGGTCAAGGCCTTCAACTACTTCTGCGAGGTCCTGAAGTCCATGCCCGAGGGGGAAGTCAAGAAGCTCTTCGAGGAGTTGAAGGAAGAAGAGGTCCACCACCAGAACCTCGTCAAGCTCGAGATGGCAAAGCTCGGGCCCGAGGAGAAGTTCACGACCGAGGACTTCGCCGACGAGCCGGTCGGGCACTGAAGCCCCGGGCGTTCAGACCCCGGCGAAGCGCTCCCCGGTGAGGGTTTCGAAGGCCTCGACGTATCGGGCATAGGTGCCCGCGACGACGTCCGGAGGGAGGGGGGGCGCCGGTGGCGATTTGTCCCAGCCCGACTTCTCCAGCCAGTTGCGGAGAAACTGCTTGTCGTAAGAGGGGGGCGAGCCGCCGGGATGCCAGCTCTCGCGCGGGCCAGAAGCGCGAGGAGTCCGGGGTGAGCGCCTCGTCTATCCAGACGAGCCGGCCGCCGTCGTCGAGGCCGAACTCGAACTTCGTGTCGGCGAGGAGGATCCCGCGCGACTCGGCGAAGGCCGCCGCCCGCGCGTAGATGCCGAGAGTCAGCTCCTTCAGCTTCGCGGTCAGCTCCTCGCCGAGAACGTCGGCCATGCGGGAGACCGGGATGTTCTCGTCGTGCCCGCTCTCGGCCTTCGTGGCCGGCGTGAAGATCGGCTCGGGGAGCCGGTCGGATTCGCGAAGCCCCGGCGGCAGGCGGTGGCCGCAGACTTCGCCGCTCACCCGGTAGTCCTTCCAGCCCGAGCCGGCGAGAAAGCCGCGTGCCACGCACTCGAACGGGATCACGCGGCACTTCCGGACGAGGACGCCGCGCCCCTGAAGAAGCGCTTTCTCGGCGTCGAGAGGAGCCGGGAAGCGGGCCGCATCGGTCTCGATCAGATGGTTCGTCACGACACTCTCGAACTTCCGGAACCAGAAGGTCGAGAGGCGCGTCAGGAGGACGCCCTTGTCCGGGATGCCCGGCGAGAGGACGACGTCGAACGCCGAGATCCGGTCGGTGGCGACGATCAGAAGCTTGTCGCCGAGATCGTAGACGTCCCGGACCTTTCCGCGTCGCGGCGGGGGGAGTCCGGGGAGGGAGGTCTGGCTGACGGGCTCGTGCATGCGCGGAGTCTAGCCCGCGCGCTAGACTTCGCGGGTCTCCGGAATCCGACTCTCGAGGAGAACACGTGAAGCTTCTGAGCCCTTCCAGAACGAAACGCTCCCGTCCGGACGCCCTCGTCGCCTTCTGCCTTTCCGGAAAGGAAGGGGCGCCCGACTTCGGAACGTTGCCGAAGCCTCTGGCCGAGGAGGCCGCGCGGCACGCGCCGGCGAAGATCGGCGGCGACGGCACCTCCTGCACGATCCCTCTCGGCGACGCCGGATCCGCGCGCCGCCTCTATCTCTTCGGCGCCGGAAAGAGCGCAGAGATCTCCCCGCGAAAGGCTCGCGCCCTCCTCCGGACGACCCTCAGGGCCGTCGCCAAGAACGGCGAAACGTCGGCGGAGGTCGACTTCCCGTTCCGGTTGCAGCGGATGGACGCGGCCGAGAGCCGGGACTTTCTCCTCCGGAACCTGGCCCTCGCCGACTACGACTTCAAGACCTACAAGTCGGGAGACAAGGAGCCCTCGCCCCTCGTCTCCGCCTGGTTCGCCCCGGACCGCGGCCCCTGGAAGGGGATCGATCCGAGAACGGCGGCGAAGGAAGCTGCGGCGGCCGGGGCGGTGGTCCTGGCGGCCGAGCTGGTCCGGGAGATGGGGAACACGCCCCCCTGCGACATGACGCCGTCGATTTTCGCGGCCCGCGTCGAGGAGGAGGCCGGGAAGCGGAAGCTGAAACTCACTATTCTCGACCGGGAGGCGATGAAGGCCGAGAAGATGGGAGGGCTCCTCGCCGTCAGCCGCGGATCATCGGAGGAGCCCCGCCTCGTTGCGCTGGAATATCGGGGCGGGAAGAAGGACGACCCGCCCGTCGCTCTCGTCGGCAAGGGGGTCACGTTCGACGCCGGCGGCATTTCCCTCAAGCCGGCCGAGAAGATGGGGGAGATGAAGTGGGACATGATGGGCGCGGCGACGGCGGTCGGAACCGTGCTGGCGGCCGCCGACCTGAAGCTCCCCGTCAACCTCGTCGCGATCGCGCCGCTGACCGAGAACCTCCCGTCGGGCTCGGCCTACAAGCCCGGCGACATCGTCCGCTTCCGGAACGGGAAGACCGCCGAGATCGACAACACCGACGCCGAGGGGCGTGTCATCCTGGCCGACGCGCTCGACTACGCGAAGGAGTGGAAGCCGAAGGCGATCGTCGACTACGCGACCCTCACCGGTGCGGCGCTCGTCGCCCTCGGTCTCGAGGCGGCTATCGTCTTCACCGCGGACGACGACCTCTCCCGCGAGCTGGTCTCGGCCGGCGAGCGGACGGACGAGCGCCTCTGGCGCCTCCCGCTCTGGGAGGACTACAAGGAGAACATCAAGTCCGACTGGGCCGACGTCAAGAACACGGGGGGCAAGTGGGGGGGTCGATCAACGGCGCGATGTTCCTGAAGGAGTTCGTCGACGCGAAGACGCCCTGGGCACACCTCGACATCGCGCCGACGGCGAATTACGACCACGAGTACGCCGGGTACGCACCGGGGGCGACGGCCTTCGGTGTCGCCCTGACGCTCCGGTGGCTGAAGGACCGCCTCGAAGGGCGCAAGCGGGGCCGCCGGCCGGCGCGCCGCCGGGCCTGACCGGGTTGCTCGCGTCCCTCCGCGTCCGCGACCTCGCCGTCCTCGAGGACGTGGAGGTCTCGTTCGGGGAGGGGCTGACCGTCCTGACCGGCGAGACGGGAGCGGGAAAGTCGCTCGTCGTCGACGCCCTTTCGCTTCTCTCGGGCGACCGGGGCGACGCCACGCTCGTCCGCGCCGGAGCGGAGAAGCTCGTCGTGGAGGGGGCCTTCGACTCCGACGACGACGCCGTCCGCGAGGCGCTTTTCGAGGCCGGCCTTCTCGACGGGGAGCGCGGCGCGGCCGACGGCGTCGTCATCCGGCGCGAGGTGGCCTCCGGCGGAAAGGGGCGTCTCTTCGTGAACGGCTCGCCGGCGGTCCTGAAGACGCTCGCGGAGATCGCCCCGCGCCTCCTCGTCCTCTACGGGCAGGCGGAGGCGCGCGAGCTTCTCGACCCGTCGGCGCCGCGGGAGCTGCTCGACCGGTACGCGGGACTTTCGGAAGAGGTGGCGCGGACGGCGGGGTACTACCGGACGTGGCGCTCCCGGGAAACGGATTGCTCGCGCCTCCGCGCGGCGGAGAGCGACCGGGCGCGCAAGCTCGACCTTCTCGAATTCCAGATCCGGGAGATCGACGCGGTAAGGCCCGAGGAAGGAGAAGACCAGGAGCTTTCTTCTGAGAAAGGAAAGCTCGCGAACGTAGAGAAGAGTCGGGACCCTGCTCGCACAGGCCGTGGAGGCGTTGGAGTCCGAGGAGAACGGCGCCATTCGCGCGGCTTCGTCGGCGCGGCGCGCTTTTCTCCTTCTCGAAGAAATCGACTCGTCGTACGGTGCGCGAGCCGCGAGGGTCTCCGAAGCGATCGAGACGCTCAGCCAGGCGGCTCTCGAGGCCTCTCGCGACCTCGAAAGGCTGCAGGCTGACCCTTCCCGCCTCGCTTTCGTGTCGGAGCGTCTGGACGCGCTCGCGCGCCTGAAGCGGAAGTACGGCGCGACGCTTTCGGACGTCCTCCGCTTCCGGGAGGAGATCGGGAAGGAGCGGGCCGAGCTTTCGGATCTGGAAGGGGCGGTCGTCAAGGCCGAAAAGGCCGCGCGCGAGGCGTTCGACATCTACCGGAAGGCGGCCCTGGAGCTTTCCGCCGCGAGGGCGGCCGCGGCCCCGCGCCTCGCGAAGGCGGTCCGGTCCCATCTCTCCGACCTCGCGTTTCCGAAAGCGGCCTTCGACGTCTCCGTGTCGCGAAAGCCGGACGCGGAGAGCCCTTTTTCGGCCGGGGGCGAGCGCGTCGCCTGTGCGGCACACGGCATCGACGCCGTCTCCTTCTCGTTCGCCCCGAACCCGGGCGAGCCGGCGCGGCCGCTCCCGAAGATCGCTTCGGGAGGGGAGCTGGCGCGCGTCCAGCTCGCCCTCGCGGCGTCGCTCGCGGAGGAGGAGATCCGGCTCGGGGGCGGGCGTCCGCGGCGCGGCGGCCCGGTCCGGACGTTCGTCTTCGACGAGGTGGACGCCGGGGTCTCGGGCGCGACGGCCGAGGCCGTGGGCCGGAAGCTCCGGTCCCTCTCCCGCCGCGAGCAGGTCCTCGTCGTGACGCACCTGCCGCAGGTCGCGGCGGCGGGGGAGCGGCATCTCCTCGTGACGAAGGAGACGTCGGCGGGCCGGACTCGAACCCGGGTCGCCGAGCTGGATGAGAAGGGGCGGATCGAGGCGATCGCCGGGATGCTCGCGGGAACCTCGGTCGGTCCGGCCGCCCGCGCCCAGGCAAAGCAGCTCCTCGGCGGCCGGAGCTGAAGCCGGCACGAAGCCAGCGGGAATTTCGAGACCGGTTCGCTACAATCAATTTCGGGGCAAATTCTGGAAGCAACGAAAGTCTCCTGCCCATATTGCTCGAACCCCGTCGCATCCGGAGCGGCGTACTGCCCCACATGCGGGCGGGACCCCTCGGATCACTCGCTCCACGGGAGGACGCTGGACCCTCCCTCTTCGAAAAAGGGGGCGGACTCTTCCGCCGCACCCGCGGCCGACGAGACGGCCGCTCCGTCCCGCCCATCTGCGGCCCGGGAGCAGAGAACTTCCGGTTTCGCCAGCTCGATCGCGGGAATGGCGTCGCTGCCCGAAGGGACGGAGATCGGCTCGCGCTACCGGGTCGTGAAGCTCCTCGGCCGCGGAGGGATGGGGGCGGTCTACCGGTGCCGCGACGAGGAGCTGCAGCGCGACGTGGCGCTCAAGATCATCCGTCCCGAGATCGCCGCGGACCTCGATGTCCTCGACCGTTTCAAGCGCGAGATCCAGCTTTCGAGCCGCGTGACGCACCGGAACGTCCTTCGGGTCTACGACCTCGGCGAGGCGGACGGAGTCCGCTTCCTGACGATGCAGTTCGTCGAGGGGGACGATCTCTCGAACCTCCTGAAGAGGACGGGCGCCCTCCCGACGCCGCGGCTCGTGGCCCTCTTCCGGCAGGTCTGCGAGGGGCTGGCGGCGGCGCACGAGGAGGAGGTCGTCCACCGGGACCTGAAGCCCCAGAACATCATGGTCGACGCCTCCGACCACGTCTGGCTCACCGACTTCGGCCTCGCGAAGAACCTCGGCGGGTCGGCCATGACGGAGATGGGAGCCGTGATGGGGACCCCCGCCTACATGTCCCCGGAGCAGGTACGGGGCCAGGCCGTCGACAAGCGCGCGGACATCTACTCCCTCGGCGTGATCCTGTACGAGATGGCGACGGGGCAGGTCCCGTTCTCCGGAGGCTCGGCCTACGAGGTGATGATGCGGCGGCTGACGACGGCGCCCCGGCCGGTCACCGAGATCAATCCGGGCATCCCCGCCTACCTCCGGAAGATCCTCGAGCGCTGCCTCGCGGTCGACCCGGCCGCGCGCTACCAGAGCGGTCGCCGAGATCGTCGCCGACCTCGACGCGACGACGTATCGGACGACGGTCCGTTTCGAGCTGCAGCGCCGGCGCTGGATGCTCGTCAGCGCGGCCCTCCTCCTCGTCGCCGCCGTCGCCATCGCGGGCGTCTCGTGGCTGCTGAAGCGGAGGCCGGCGCCGGCGAAGGCCGCCGGGCCGCCCCGGGCCATCCTCATCGCCGACTTCGACAACAGGACGGGCGACCCGATCTTCGACGGAACGCTCGAGAACGCCCTCGGGATCGCCCTCGAGGACGCCTCTTTCATCACCACGTTCAGCCGGGGGGCCGCGCGGAAGGAGGCCGCCGAGGTGCGCCCGGGCGCCAGCGGCCTCTCCGAACCCGTCGCCCGGCTCGTCGCCGCCCGGGAAGGGGTCGGCACGGTCATCGCCGGGACGGTGGAGAGCCGGGGCGAGGGCTACCGCGTCTCGGTGACGGCGGAGGACGCGCGGACCGGGAAGCCGATCGTCTCGGCGGAGGCGGACGCCGACGGCAAGAACGCGGTTCTCGGCGCCGTCGCGAAGCTGGCCTCGAAGGTCCGCGGCGCCCTCGGCGACACGAAGCCCGAGTCGGCCCGCCTCGCCGCGGCCGAGACCTTCACGGCCGGCTCGCTCGCGGCGGCCCACGAATACGCTCTCGCGCAGGACGCCGCGCTCGCCGGAAAGTGGGAAGCGGCGCGGGAGGGCTACGAGAAGGCGATCGGGCTCGACCCGAAGATGGGGCGGGCCTACGCCGGGCTCGCGGCCGTCTACCAGAACGAGGGGCGGCACGAGGAGGCGAAGAAGTCGCTTGAGGACGCCCTCGCCCGGCTGGATCGGATGAGCGACCGGGAGAAATACCGGACGCGCGGCCTCTACTACGTCACCGTCCGGAAGCCCGACAAGGCCATCGAGGAGCTGAAGAACCTCGTCGCCCAGTACCCGGCCGACACGAACGGCATCGCGAACCTCGCCCTCGCGTACTTCTACCGGCGGGAAATGGCCCAGGCCCTCGCGGTGGGCCGGCGATTCACGGAGATCTACCCGAGCGCCGTCCCCCAGCGGAACAACGTCGGCCTCTTCGCCATGTACGCGGGCGAATTCGACACCGCCGTCCGCGAGCAGAAGGCCGTCCTCGACCTGAACCCGAAGTTCCACCTCGCCTTCGTCGGCCTCGCGCTCTCCCAGCTCGCGGAGGGGAAGCCGGCCGACGCGCGGGAGACGTGGCAGAAGCTGGCCGCGCTCGACGCCCGCGGCGCCTCGATGGCGGCGATGGGACTCGCCGACATGGCGCTGGCGGCCGGAAAGCCGTCCGAGGCGGCGCCCCTCCTCGAGAAGGGAGCGGCCGACGATCTGAACGCGAAGAACCCCGACGCGGCGGCGGCCAAGCTCGTCGCGCTCGCCGAGGCGCAGCGTCGCGCTTGGGGAACGAAAAGGCGGCCGTCGCTTCGGCCGAAAAGGCCGTTTCGCTGGCGAAGGGCGAGAACATCCTCTTCCCGGCGGCGCGGGTCTTCATCGCCTTGGGAAAGACGCCTCGGGCGCTGGAATTGGCGGCCGACCTCGGCAAGCGCCTCGAGGACGACCCGAGGGCGTACGGCAAGCTGATCGAGGCCGAAGCAGGTCTCAAGGCGGGCAAGGCCGCGGAGGCCATCCGGACGATCGAGGCGGCCAAGGCGATCGCGGACACCTGGATGGGGCGGTTCCTGCTCGGGCGCGCGTACGTCGAAGCCGGCGCTTTCACGGAGGCCGATTCCGAGCTGGAGACGTGCATGAAGCGCCGCGGCGAGGCGACGGCAGTATTCCTCGATGAGGTGCCGAGCTGGCGGCTCTTTGGTCCCGTTCTCTACTGGAGGGGCCGGGCTCAGGAAGGGCTGAAGAGCCCGGCGGCCGCCGACACCTTCAAGTCCTTCCTTGCCCTCCGCCCCGGCGCGGGCGGGGATCCGCTCGTCGCGGACGCCCGCCGGCGGCTGGGCTCGCCCTGAAGAGGCGAACCCAGCCCACCTGAAGGTTTTCTGTCAGGGGCTCGGGACGGGAGTGACTCGGACGTTGTCGATGTAGGTCCCGTAAGAGTCCGAAATGCCCAGATCGGCGAACGAGAGCGTCGTGGCCGTGCCCGTTGCGACTACGCTGTACGAGTACGTCGTCCACTGCGTATCGGAGCTCGTCGAAGTGGCCGTCAGGTCCGCGACAACGGCTCCGTTCCATTTCACCTGAACGTGATTGTCGGACGGGTTCGGTGCGTTGGGCCGGGGAGAGAAGTCGAACTGGAGGCTGTACGTGACGCCAGTCACGGTCGTGAGGGTTTGCTGAATCGTGCTCGAGCAGTTGGAGTCGAGCTCCACGAACTGAATTCCGTCTCCGACGGCCGGCGACCCGGCGACGTTGCTCTGAATCTCGATCAGGCACGGAGCGGGCGTGGTGGCCGTCCAGCCGGGAATGGAAGCGACAGATGGAGTACGTGCCGGGCGTGATCGACCGGGTCCTCGAAGCTCCCGTTCGTGACGATGTCTCCGTTTCCCGCCACGGCGATGGTCAGAGGCTGACTCATGACCTGCACCGGGTTCGAGGAATCGGTCGCCTGCACGGTGAAGCTGTACAGCCAGGAGTGGTCGGGGTGCCGCTGATCAGCGCG
Source organism: uncultured Acidobacteriota bacterium (assembly GCA_963779415.1). Taxonomy (GTDB): domain Bacteria; phylum Acidobacteriota; class Thermoanaerobaculia; order UBA5066; family UBA5066; genus DAOMFB01. The sequence goes on from CAVZYA010000001.1 coordinate 119,117, forward strand.
CCAGACAGCATCAGACCCGGAGGCAGCGAGCCGGAGGCGATCGTCCAGCTCACCGGAGCCGTCCCGCCCGTCGAAGCCAGCATCTGACTGTAGCCTGACCCCACGACTCCGTAAGGCAATGACGTGGTCGTGATGGCGAGAGGGTTCGCGATTCGGAGGGTGTAGGCGCGGTTGCCTGTCTTCGAGGCGGAGTCCGTCACAGACACGCCGACAGCGAAGGTGCCGGCGACCAGAGGCGTTCCAGAGATCAGGCCGGTCGAATTGTTGATCGATAGGCCGGCCGAAAGGCCCGTCGCCGTCCAGACAGTGTAGGGAGGTGTGCCGCCCAGGGCCGTCAACGGATCCGAATAGAACTGGCCGGCCACGCCGTCGGAGCAGCGAGGAAATCGTGATGACCGGCGGAGAGGTCGCCGGCGTGTTCGTCGGGTCGTTCGTGTTCGGGGCGTGCGCCACGACGACCGGCGCCACGTTCTGGATGATGTTCGTGAGCGTCGGCGCGTCGACCGGACCCCGGATCGTCACGAGAATCGACTCTCCCGGCCCGAGAACGAAGGTCGCGTTGCCGTCGGACGGATCGGTGATCCCCGGATCGGGAGGGGTGCCCGGGGCGATGAACTCCGGGTCGATGACGCTGGCGACCGGAACGTTGTGCTGCTGCTCGAAAAGGAAGCAGTTCTGCGAGGCCGGAGTTCGCGTAGGGCTTGGTGATGATGAGTTGAATCGGTATGTCGGCCGGGGTTGTCCCTGCGAGCTGCACGTGATATGTCGCGGCCGTGTTCCCGTCGTTCGTCACCGTGTAGGTGGCGTCCGAGACCGGGGCGTTGGTGACGTTCGGGTTGGTGACGTTCGGATTGGTCACGTTCGGGTTCGTGACGTTCGGGTTCGTCACATTCGGATTCGTAACATTCGGGTTCGCGAGATCGGCGTTCGTGACATTGGGGTTCGTCACGTTGGGGTTCGTTACATTCGGATTCGTGACGTTCGGGTTCGTCACGTTGGGGTTCGTGACGTTAGGATTCGTGACGTTGGGGTTCGTGACGTTCGGATTCGTCACATTCGGGTTGTAGACCTCGACCGTGGTCACGTGATCAGTCGTGCCATCGGGGTCGATGAGGGTGGGGGCGGAAGGATCGGTGTTGAAGACGACGAAGCCGGTGAGGCCGTCCGTCTTGAGGGGCCGCCCGGCGGGCCGTTCACCTCGGCCACGTCGACTTCGATCAGGGCGTGAGGATCCGTCGAGAGCGCGTAGACGGAGCGCGCAACGGACGAGTTCGCCGGGATGACGACGTCGAGTGTCGTCGTCGCCGGCGGGAGCGGGTTCGGGAGCGGATTCGGTGCCGGCACAAAGGAGGCCTGGCCGCCCGCGGGCTGGGCGGCGATGGTGAGACGGAAGGTCCGCTCGAGCGGGGTGAGGTTCTCGACACTCAGCGCCAGGGCGCGCTGGAGGGTCGTCGAGAGAGGCTTGGCGTTCTGGGCCGACGTGACGGCGAGGCCCTGCGAGATCCGTGCAGCGTAGATGTTCTGATTCCGCATCCCCTCGTTGCCCGGAGCGCAAGGGGGACGTTGGCGTGCCGATCGAAGACGCTTGTCCCGCCCGCTGCCGTGCTCCCCGGGGGCGTGTAGTCCGCCCAGGTTGGACCCAGGGTCCGCGGCGGGCACGACGTCCTGGTTCGACGTCCAGGAGGCGAGGAAGACGGGATTGGTGCCCGGCAGGCTGTTGAAGCGCCAGCGGCGGCCGGGGGCGCTCGGCGGCAGGAAGGTCGGGCCCGCCACGTCGATGTAGTCGCCGAGGAACGGAACGGTCCCCTGCTGGAAGAGCTTCAGGTTGGGCGGGTTGATCTGGAGTTGCTGAGGGCGCTAATGGTCACCAGTCTCGTCGCCGCGCGTGCCGAAGATGTATTGCGAGAGTCGCCCCGAGGTGAAGACAGGGGAGACGGCGGCATCGGCCTGGACGAATCGCAAGTCGATGGTGTGCCGCCATTGTGTCATCCCGGTCTCGACGAAGAATGGCGTGAAGACCAGATCGGCCCCGCCCGGATTGATGAGAAGCTCGCCCTCGAGCTGACGCGTCTCGAGATAGAGCTTCCCGGTGACCGGGTCCGGCGTGAGCGGATTGCTCCGGGGCGAGAAGAGCCCGAACGTGTGGTCGAGGCGGGCGTCGTAGTAGATGATCGTGATCTTGTCGGCCGTTACGGACATCTGGGGCATGAACTGGTGGCCGCGGGAGAACGAGTTGGCGACCGGCGTCGCGTCGTCCGTCAGTGTACCGTTGTCGATGGGTGTTGGCGTCGACCAGGTCGAGCCGCCGTCCGTCGAGACGGAGAGGACTACTCGCGCGTCACCGTTCGGTCCGATGCCCCGCTGCGACCAGGCGACGAAGACCTTCCCCCGGAAGGTGGGGGTGTCGGGCTCGTCGTCATCTTCGGAGCCGGCGTCCGGGCGGCGGTCGATTCCGATCGTCGGGTAGGCGTTTGTCCGGAAAGAGTCTGTCGACGTCCCCTGATCGAAGAATGACGGGGCCGTCGGATTCGCGGCGTTGTAAGCCGGGAGCGAGACGACGACGGACGGCGTCGAGAAGAGAATGCCGCGAAGCGACCGGGTGACCATGATCGCGTCCGTCTGTGATCCTCTGGCGAACCTCCGCCAGACGACGTAGACGACGCCGGTGGCTGGGTCGATCGCGATCGAAGCCCCCTGGTTGACCTTGTTCGTCCCGTTCAGCTTGACCGGCCGGCTCCACGAGCTCCCGCAGTCCCTGGAAGACGAGAAGAAGACGTTCGTGGTCAGGGAGCCCCCTGTACCGGTGGCTTCGGTCCAGGCCGCGTAGACCGAGCCGGCAGGCACCGTCTGCGAGACCGTGGCGTCCGGATTCCCCGGCTGAGGCTGCGGGATGGTCAGGTTGCAGACGCCGCTGAGGAGGCGCGGCTTGTCCACGGCGATCCACGGCTTGTCGATGAAGGGAGATCCCGTGGAGCTGTCGACGACCTGCGTGTCGATGTACCGGATCGGATCGGAATCAAGCGTGGGATCGCCGTTCTCCTTGTTGTTCAGGTCCATGAACCTCGAGACGAAGAGGACGCCGGCGTTCGTGCTCCGGTTGAAGGCGATCCCCGAGTAGTAGAAGAGCCCGTTCGTGCCGGCGCGGACGACCGGGTCGGCCGCGGTCGTGAACGTGGAGAGCGGCCCCGTGCGCGGAACCTGCTGCGGGTACCCCGGCAGGAGCGTGCTCTTCCAGGTGATGCCGCCGTCGAAGGACTTGAAGACACCCAGCCAGGCATCGCCGGTCTCGGGGGGGCCCGAAGTCGGGGGGAACGGGAGGTCCACGGCCCGATAGTCGTTCGCCCCCGCGAGAAGGTGGCGGGGATTCCGGCGAAGACATGGCGACGAGGGCTCGTTCTGGCGCTGGAGGAACGGATCGCCGCCGGGCCACTGGATGCCCGAGACCATGTTCACGTTCTGGCTGGCCACCTGCGCCAGCGGCGGGCCGCGCCGGGAGGCTGAGCCCTGCGAGAAGGGTGGCGAGAGGCGACGGGGACGAGCAGGCCGGCATTCGGACCACGCATCAGATGCTCCTTTTTCGAAAGAGAGGGAGGGGAAAGAAATCGGTTGAGGGGGTTTTCTGTTGAAGTCTGGAGAGGGCCGTCCCGTTTCTCACGGCTGCGGCGCTTTGATTCATTTCCGCATCCAGGGGTAAGCTCTGTGCCCTGGAGCGAATTCTGTCAATGAGATTCATTCTCCGTTGCGACAGCCGGCCGGGGGACCCGGGAGTCCGCGGGGCCCGGAAGGAAGGCCGGGCGCCGCGGCGGCGCCCGGCGGAGCGGATCGATCGAGGGAAAGTCCGGTGCACGCCCGAAGAACCGGCGGAGAAAAGCGGGCCCGAAAATGGCGTGGAGGGGGTGCTCCAGGGTATTGAAATCAAAGCGGTTACGGGATTTCAGAGCCGCTGTGCGAAAAGCTGTGGATTCGCGTTCGAAAAGTGGGGTTCACGCGGTATTTACAGGGGTCTCACGAGGTCGCACAGGAACCGGTGCAGGGAGACGCGGCGCGTCGTTCTGGTATCTTCCGCCGGGGTTCTTCATGATCGTTCGCACATACAGAGGAGCCACTCCGCGACTCGGCGAGCGGGTCTTTCTCGCGGAGACGGCCGTCGTCGTCGGAGACGTCGTCCTCGGCGACGACGTCTCGATCTGGTACTCGTCGGTCGTCCGCGGCGACTGCTGCTGGATCCGGATCGGGGCGCGGAGCAACGTCCAGGACAACTGCACGCTCCACGTCACGAAGGAGACCGGGCCTCTCGTCCTCGAGGAGGAGGTCACTCTCGGCCACAACGCCGTCGTCCACGCCTGCACGATCCGGAGAGGGACGCTGATCGGGATGAACGCCACCGTCCTCGACAACGCGGAAGTGGGCGAGAGCGCGCTCGTGGCGGCGGGCTCAGTCGTCCTCGCCGGGACGATCGTCCCGCCCCGGACGCTCTGGGCGGGGAATCCGGCGAGGCAGAAGCGGGCCCTGACGCCTGAGGAGGTCGAGGGGCTTCGGACGTACTGGACGAACTACATCGGCTACAAGGCCGAGTATCTCCGCGGCGAGGCCGCTTCGGCGCGATCGGCGTGACCGGATGATTACGTCGCAGAAGGGGACGCGGGACCTTCTCCCTCCCGAGACGCGGGTCTGGAACTGCGTCGAGCGGACGGCGCGGGAGGTCTTCGGGCTCTACGGCTTCGACGAGATCCGGACGCCGACGTTCGAGGCGACGGAGCTCTTCGTCCGGAGCGTCGGCGAGTCGACCGACATCGTCCACAAGGAGATGTACACCTTCACGGACCGGGGGGGGCGCTCCGTCACGCTCCGGCCGGAGAACACGGCGGGGGTGGCACGGGCCTACGTCGAGCACAGCCTCGCACAGGCGGGCCGCCCCTGGAAGCTCTACTACATGGGTCCTCAGTTCCGCTACGAGCGACCCCAGAAAGGGCGCTTTCGGGAGTTCCGGCAGATCGGCGCCGAAGTGCTCGGCGACCCGACGGCACTGATCGACGCCGAGGTCATCGTCATGCTGTTCGATTTCCTCGGGCGGCTCGGGTTCACGGGCCTCTCGGTATCGCTCAATTCCGTGGGGACCGAGGAGCGACGCGGCCGGCTTACGTCGAAGCCGTGAGGACGTTCTTCTCTTCGAATGAGGGGAAGCTCGGCGAAGACGACCGCAGGCGCCTCGCGCGAGAACCCGCTGCGGGTCCTCGACTCGAAGGATCCCGCGGTCAGGCGAGCTCGTCGCTTCACCCGATTTTCCGAAGATGGTCGACCTCCTGTCGACGCTCGACCCGGCCTCGGACGCTCACCATCGCGAACTCAAGGCGCTTCTCGATCCAGAGCAAGGTCCCTTTCAAGGAAGAGCCCCGTCTCGGTCCGCGGCCTCGACTACTACACGCGGACCGTCTTCGAGGTGACCGCGGAAGGGCTCGGGGCGCAGGACGCGCTCGCTCGGCGGCGGCCGCTACGACCGTCTCGTCTCCGACCTCGGCGGACCGAAGACTCCCGGGATCGGTTTCGCCATCGGCGAGGACCGGCTCGTCGAGGTTCTCCCGGAGTCCTTCAGAAGGAGGGCTCGGGAAAGCGCGTGCTCCGTGGCCGTGATGCCGGTGGGAAGCCCCGACGTGCCCGATGCGTGGGAGGTCGCGAGATCCCTTCGCGCGGCGGGGATCGCGGCCGACCTGCACTCGGGGCACAAGGGGCTCGGCCCGGCCCTGAAGTCCGCCGAGAAGTCGGGCGCGAAGTGGGCCATTCTCGTCGGGCAGGAGGAGACGCAGAGAGGCGCCGTGGTCGTGAAGAACATGGCGAGCCGGACCCAGGAAGAGATCCCCCGGGAGTCCCTCGCCGACGTTCTCCGTCCGCGTCTGTAAGATCCACGCGGATGTCCGCACTCGCGCGCACCCCCGCCGGCGCCCTTCGGAAGGACCATGCGGGGCAGACCGTCCGTCTCGAGGGCTGGGTCAATCGCCGCCGCGACCACGGCGAGCTGGTCTTCGTGGACCTTCGCGACCGGTCGGGCCTCGTCCAGGTCGTCTTCGACGCGCGGTTCCTTCCGTCGAAGGAGATTCTCGAGACCGCCAAGGAGATCCGGAGCGAGTTCGTCCTCGACGTCGAGGGGACCGTCGTCCCGCGCGAAGGCGGCGCCGTGAACCCGGAGCTTCCGACGGGCGAAGTCGAGGTCCGCGCGACGGCCCTTTCGATCCTGAACCGCTCGGAGACGCCGCCGTTCCCGATCGAGGACGACGTGAAGGCCTCCGAGGACCTGCGGCTCAAGCACCGCTATCTCGACCTCCGTCGTCCCGTCATGACGCGGAACTTCGTCATGCGGAGCGACGTGACGTTCCGGATCCGGAAGATCCTGCACGAGGAGGGCTTTCTCGAGATCGAGACCCCGATCCTGACGAAGTCGACGCCGGAAGGAGCGCGCGACTTCCTCGTCCCGGCCCGGGTCCACCCGGGCGAGTTCTACGCGCTGCCGCAGTCGCCGCAGCTCTTCAAGCAGCTCCTGATGGTCTCGGGGATGGAGCGGTATTACCAGATCGCGCGCTGCTTCCGGGACGAGGACCTCCGGGCGGACCGGCAGCCGGAGTTCACGCAGGTCGACCTCGAGCTCTCCTTCCCGACCGAGGAGACGATCTTCGCGCTCGTCGAGCGCCTCTTCGCCGACGTCTTTCCGATGTGCGGCATTCCGTGTCCGACCCCCTTTCCACGGATGACGTACGACGAGGCGATGGAGCGGTTCGGGATCGACCGGCCGGATACACGGTTCGGCCTCGAGCTCGGCGACGTCGCGGGGCTCGAAGAGAAGATCCCTTCGAAAGTGGAGAAGGTGAAGGGCCTCTGCGTCCCCGGTGGAGGCTCTTTCTCGCGCAAGCGCCTCGACGATTTCGAGAAGGGGGCGAAGGCGGCGGGCGCGGAGTGGTTCTTCTGGGTGAAGACGTCCTCCCCCTGGAATTCCAATTCGAAGAAATTCTTCGACGACGGCTCCGTCGAGCGCCTCCGCGAGTCGGTCGGCGCGAAGGAGGGCGACCTCGTCCTCGTCGCCGCCGGAAAGGCCAAGAACGTTTTCGACTGCCTCGCCTCTCTCCGCGTCCAGATCGCCCGCGAGGAAAAGCGGATCCCCGAGGGGCGTCACGATTTCCTCTGGGTGACCGACTTCCCGCTCCTCGAGTGGCATGAGGAAGACCGGCGGTGGTACGCGATGCATCACCCCTTCACGTCGCCGCGCGAGGAGGATCTTCCCTTCCTCGACTCCGACCCGGGACGCGTCAAGGCGCGGGCGTACGACGTCGTCCTGAACGGGATGGAGCTCGGAGGCGGCTCGATCCGCATCCACCGGCCGGACGTCCAGTCGCAGGTTTTCGCGCGGCTCGGGATCGGGCCCGACGAGGCTCGCGCGAAGTTCGGATTTCTCCTCGACGCGTTCCGTTTCGGCGCGCCCCCGCATGGCGGTATCGCGCTCGGGCTCGACCGGATGCTGATGGTCCTCTCGGGGAGCACGTCGATCCGCGACGTCATCGCGTTCCCGAAGACGGCGTCGGGCACCTGCCTCATGACCGGCTCGCCGGGGCCGGTCGATCCCGCTCAGCTCTCGGAGCTGGGGATCGCGCTGGCGAAGCCGGTCAAGAGTTGAGGAAGAGAAGATCGGGGATTTTCCGAAAATGAGAAGAGCAGAGAGGTCGCGGTTCCGGGAGCGGCTGTCCTGCTTCTCGTTCGCGGCGGGTGGCGACCGGACGGATGTGGTCGTGGGAGCGGGCGCTTTTCGCGTTCTCGCCTCGCGGCTCCCCGACATCGCGCCGGGCCGCTGGTTCCTCGTCTCTTCGAAGAGAGTCTTCACTCTCCATGGCGAAGAGCTTCTCGCGGGAGGCGTCGAGAGGCTCGATCGCAAACCCCTCCTCGTCCCCGACGGCGAGGCGGCCAAGACGTGGGACGTCCTCGGGCGACTGCTCTCCGAGCTGGCGACGCGAGGCCTGAAACGGGACGGCGGGATCATCGCCCTCGGCGGCGGGACGGTCGGGGACGTGGCCGGCCTCGCGGCGGCGCTCGCGCTCCGCGGGGTGCCGGTCGTTCAGGTTCCGACGACGCTTCTCGCGGCTGCGGACAGCGCGCTCGGCGGCAAGACCGCGGTCGACCTTCCGGCGGGAAAGAACATGGCCGGGACGTTTCACATGCCGCGGCTCGTGGCCGTCGAGATCGGGACGCTCGAGACGCTCCCGCCACGGGCGTTCCGCTCCGGTCTCGCGGAGGTCGTCAAGAGCGCGCTCCTCTCGCGGCCGTTCTTCTCCGAGATGCCGGGGCTCGTCCCGGGGCTCGCCCGAAGGGATCCCGCCGCCGTCGTCCGCGCCGTGCGCCGATCGCTCGCGATGAAGGCGGCGGTGGTCGCGGCGGATCCGTTCGAGCGGCGGGGCCTCCGATTCGCGCTCAATCTCGGGCACACGGTGGGACACGCGCTGGAAGCCGCGTCCGGCTACCGCCTCGCCCATGGAGAAGCGATCGGATGGGGGCTTCTCGCGGCGATCCGGCTCTCCGAGGAGCGAGCCGGCCTCTCGCGGCCGGCGGCCGACGCCGCGCGCGCCTGGATCCGGACGCTCGTCCGTCCGCCGCTTCCTCCTCTCTCGGCGCTCCGCTCGTGGCGGGGTCGCCTGAAGGCCGACAAGAAAGCGGACCGGGAGGGCCTCGTTGCGGTTCTCCTCGCGGCGCCGGGGCGAACGACGCTCTGCCGGGTCGCACCGAAGGACCTCGCGGCGGCCTTCGAGGCGTCACTCCCATCGTACAATCGGCCCGGGAAGTGATGAGGGCGGCGAAGCTCCCCCGGCTCCGTATCGTCACGGCGCTTCTGGCCGCGCTCTCGCTCGTTTCGATCCTTCCCCTCATCGGGCTCCATTTCTCTCTCGCGAGCCTCAATCGCGACGCGCTCGAGACGTCGGAGAAGAAGTACCTGAAGGGGAGTTCGGTCACCCTCGCCGATTCCGTCGAGAAATACTTTCGGGAGGCCCAGAACGAGGTGATCCGGGTTGCCGACGGCATCCGGCTCGGACGGGAGATCGCGACCTCCTCGGGGGCGAACGTCGACCCGTTCTTCTCGATCGGCCGCTCCCGCCTCCTCGACGCCTATATCGAGAGCTTTTCGCGGTCGGGAATACGCCTTCTCCGGGCCGTCGACCGCGACGGCGTCGGGGCGACGGTCCCGGCGGAGAGTGTCGATCCCGGCCTCGAGGAGAAGCTCACGCAGGCGCTGAACGTGGCTCTCAAGGGGCAAATCTGGCGGAGCGGCGAGCCGGTCTACCCGAAGTCGTTTCCGGACGGCGGGCTCGTCGTGGCGGCGCCGGTGCGCGCGGACGCGGCGGGCGTGATCGGCGCCGTCCTCGCCTTCGTCTCCCTCCGCCCGCTGAAGGCCCAGTTCCTCCGGGTGGGGCAGGAGGCCGCGGGGCCGAAAGGGGCTTTCCTCGCCTACGTCGTCGACCGGCGGGGCCATCTCCTCTTCTCGAGCGATCCGGCGGCGTTTCCGTCCCCGGACCTCTCGCGAATCGACCTCGTCCGGGAGTTCATGGCGCAGCCCGTCCGGTTGACGAAGAGCTATGTCCGCGGTTCGGGGGAGTCGGCCCGGCGCGTCCTGGGAACGCTGGCGCCGGTCCCGCCCCCGACCGACTGGGGCGTCATCGTCGAGACCGAGGAGCAGAGCGCCTTCGCCTCGGTCACGCGGACGGCGCAGGTCTCGACGGTCCTCGTCCTCCTCGCCGTCGCTCTCGCCGGGGGCGTGGCCCTCGTCGCGGCACGGTTTCTCTCCCGTCCGGTTCTCGACCTCGTCGAGAAGGTCCGCTCCGTCGCCGATGGTCATTTCAAGCAGCGGGTGCCGGTGCGCGGGGTCTACGAGCTGGCGCAGCTCTCCGAGACCTTCAACTCGATGTCGGACTCGATCGAGAGGTCGGTCGAGCGTCTCCGCCTCGCGGCCCGCGAGAACCAGGAGCTGTTCATCAACTCGATCCGGACGCTCGCGGCCGCGATCGACGCGAAGGACCCCTACACGCGGGGCCATTCCGAGCGCGTGGCGCGATATTCGGTCATGATCGCCCGGCACATGGATCTCTCACCCGAGGAAGTCCGCACCGTGAGGCTCGCGGCGCTTCTCCACGACGTCGGCAAGATCGGGATCGACGACCGGATCCTCCGGAAGCCGACGGCGCTGACGAGCGAGGAGTTCGAGGTGATGAAGAGTCACCCGGTGAAGGGCTCCGTCATCATGGGCCAGATCCCGCAGCTGAAGGAGGTGGTGCCCGGCATCCGGAACCACCACGAGAAGTGGGCGGGCGGCGGGTACCCGGACGGCCTCGCCGGGGAGGCGATTCCGCGGATCGCCCGGATCATCGCGGTGGCGGACACGTTCGACGCGATGACGACGACGCGTCCCTACCAGAAGGCGATGCCGCTTCCGTACGTCATCGAGCGGGTCCGGAGCTTCGCCGGGAAGTCGTTCGACCCGGCGGTCACCGCGGCTCTCGAGAAGGCTTTCGCGAGCGGCGATCTCGAGTTCCTGGGTGAAGAGGTGCCCATGAAGGCTTCCGCATGAGGCGGCGGGCGGCCGCCGCTTTCGCCGCAGCCCTTCTCGCTTGCGCCTGCGGCGCCAAGATGGAGAAGCCTCCGGCGGAGAACCCGGTCCTCGCCGACCTCGTCGACTACCGGTCCGGCCTCCAGATGCTGCGCGAAGGGAGGGCCGACGAGGCCATCGCGGTTCTCTCCCGGGCCCGCCAGAGCAACCCGCGCGATCCGAACGTCTCGAACGCCCTCGGCCTCGCGCTCCTCTACAAGAAGGACTATCCCGCCGCCGAGAAGTCGTTCAACGAATCGCTCAAGCTCAACCCCGACTTCCTCGAGGCACGCAACAACCGGGGCGTGACCGAGCTCGAGATGAACCGGCTCGACGACGCCGAGCGCGATTTCCAGGCCGTCCTGGACGGCCCGCAGTCGCCAGAAAGGGCGAACGCCCATTTCAACCTCGGTCTCGTCTACAGGAAGAGGGCCCAGTGGGTGGACGCGGAACGGGAGTTCTCCCTGGCTCTCGCCGACAGCCCGCAGATGATCCGTGCGATGCGGGAGCGGGGCGTCGTCCGCGTCCAGCTGGAGAACTTCCACGAGGCGCTTCCGGACTTCCTGGGCGCCCTGAAGGAAGACCCGAAGGACACCGTCTCCAACTACAACGCCGCCCTCTGCCTTCTCGCCGTGGGACGACGGGACCTCGCGCTCCGTTACATGGAGCGCGCGGCCGCGGACCCGGAGAGCGACGAGGGACGGAAAGCGTGGCGCTTCCTCGACGCGGAGCACCGCAACGCGAAAGAGCCGAAATGAGATTTCACGAGATCCTCGACGGCCTTCTCGCGGCGCCTGGAGCCCTGGCAGCCGCTTTCATCGACCCCCAGGGGCAGACCGTCGCCCAGGCGGGCGATCCGGCGGTCACCGAGGTCCTCGGCGTCCTGCAGTCCGTCTGGCTCGGCGAGCTGGAGCGCGCGGCGCGACGCGCCGGGCTCGGGCCCGTCCAGGACCTCTCGCTCGAGTTCGCGAACCAGCGGGTCCTCTCGGCGCAGGTCAAGGAGGGGTATTTCCTCCTCGTCGTCTTCGAGGCGGGAGGCCTTCCGTCCTTCGCGCGATCCCGCCTGGACGAGGCGCGGCGCGAGCTGGCCGAGGAGATCGGCTGACGCGCGCCGCCTGATACTCTCGCCGCGATGGCCGACTCCCGTTCGCTCTTCGCCCGGCTGAAGCGCGGGCTCTTCATGACCCACACCGAGCTGATCAGCCGGGTGGGGACGGCGGTGAAGGGGGCGCTGGCGCCCGATCCGGCGGCACTCGAGGCGCTCGAAGAGGCGCTCCTCCTCTCGGACGTCGGGCCGGCGACGGCGCGGGAACTGGTGGCCGCCGTCCGCGAGGAGGCGGGGCGCCGCGGCTCCGAGAAGGGGGACGTCGTCCGCGACGTCCTCCGGCAGGAGATCGCGCGGCGGCTCGACGTTCCCGCACCCGCGGCCGCGGTGCCGGCGACCGGCCCACGGGTCGTCCTCGTCGTCGGCGTCAACGGGACGGGGAAGACGACGACCGCGGCCAAGCTCGGCGCCCGCGCGGTCGGCGAAGGGAAGTCCGTCGTCTTCGGCGCCGCGGACACCTTCCGCGCGGCCGCGATCGAGCAGCTCGGCATCTGGGCAGAGCGCCTCGGCGTGCCGCTCGTCTCTCACCGCCCCGGCGCCGATCCGGCGGCGGTCGTCCACGACGCCTGTTCGGCCGCGAAGTCGCGGAAGGCCGATCTTCTCCTCGTCGACACGGCCGGGCGGCTTCACACGAAGCACAACCTGATGGAGGAGCTGGCGAAGATCCGGCGGATCGCCGCGCGGGAGATTCCCGGCGCCCCGCACGAGGTCCTCCTCGTCCTGGACGCCGTCACGGGGCTGAACGGCCTCGCGCAGGCGCGCGAGTTCACGAAGTCGGCCGGCGTCACGGGGCTCGTCCTGACGAAGATGGACGGGACGGCGAAGGGGGGAGTCATCCTTCCGATCGTCCGGGAGCTGAAGGTCCCGGTCCGCTACGTGGGCGTCGGGGAGACCGTCGAAGACCTGATCGACTTCGATCCCGCCGCGTTCGCCCGCGCGCTCGTCGATGGCTGACGACGCCCCGATCTGGGAACGGGTCTTCGCCCTCGCCGAGCGGGGCCGGTACTCGACGTCTCCCAATCCTCACGTCGGCGCCGTCCTCGCGGACGACAAGGGGAGGGTCGTCGGCGAAGGGTTCCACGACCGGGCGGGGGGACCGCACGCGGAGATCGTCGCCCTCCGCGCCGCCGGCGGGAAGGCGCGCGGCGCGACGCTCTTCGTCAACCTCGAGCCGTGTGCCGGGCAGGGCCGGACGCCTCCCTGCGCGGAGGAGCTGATCGCCGCGGGCGTGGGCCGCGTCCTCTGCTCCCTCGAGGATCCCGACCCGCGGACCTCGGGGCGCGGCGTCCGTCGGCTCCGTGAGAAGGGGATCGACGTGGAGGTGGGGGCGCGCTCCGAGGCCGCGTCGCGGCTCAACGAGATCTTTCTCGTCTCCCAGCGTGAGGGGCGCCCGTTCGTTCATCTGAAATGGGCGGCGTCGCTCGACGGGCGGATCGCGGCCCCGGGGGGCGCCTCGAAATGGATCACCGGAGAGGCGGCCCGGGGGGACGCTCTCCGCCTCCGGGAGGAGCACGATGCGATTCTCGTCGGGGCCGGAACCGTTCTCGCCGACGACCCGCTCCTGACGCGGCGGCTTGGGCTCGCACGGTCGATCCTCCCGCATCGCCGGATCGTCCTCGACGGGGCGCTCCGGGTCCCGGCGACAGCGCGCGTCTTCGAACGGATCGAGGGATCGGAGGCGTGGCTGGTCACGACCCGAACCGGAGAGAGAGAGGGAGAGGGGGAGACGCGGCGCTTCGCGCCGTTCCTCGAGAAGGGAGTCGAGATCATCGCCCTTCCGGCATGCGGATCCGGGATCGATCCCGCGGCGCTTCTTTCGAGGCTTCACGCTCTCGAGGTCCGGTCACTTCTCGTCGAGGGCGGTGCGAAGACGGCCTGGTCGTTTCTCTCGGCAGGACTCGTGGATCGGGTCACAGCGTACTTCGCGCCGCTGCTGCTCGGTGGGGAAGCGGCCCCGGGTCCGCTGGGCGGCTCCGGATTTCCGGATCCCGCCTCCGCCTTCCGGACGGGCTCGCTCGACGTCGAGCGGTTCGGCGAGGACCTCAGGATCTCGGCGCCCCTCGCGCGGCGAGCGTAGGATCGGGCGGATGTTCACGGGGATCGTCTCCTCGAAAGCCCGGGTGGTGCGCCTCACGCGCCGGCCGAAGGGGGCCTTCCTCGAGATCGAGCGCCCGGCCGGCTGGAACGACGTCTCGCCCGGAGAGAGCATCGCCGTCTCGGGTGTCTGCCTCACGGCCCTCGCGCCGTCGAACGCGGGGCCTCTCCGTTTCGACCTCTCGCCGGAAACGCTTTCCCGGTCGACGCTCGGGAAGGCCTCGCCCGGCGCCGGAGTCAACCTCGAGCGGGCGCTTGCGGCCTCGGACCGGCTCGGCGGGCATGTCGTGGCGGGGCATGTCGACGCGACGACCCCGATTACGGGGATCGTGCCGGCGGACGACTTCTGGACCGTCTCGTTCGCTCTCGACGCCTCCTGGGCCCGCTACGTCGTCGAGAAGGGCTCCATCGCGCTCGACGGGATCTCCCTCACCGTGGCGCGTCTCGGGGACGACCGGTTCGACGTCGCCGTCATCCCCCACACGTGGGAGGAGACGACGCTCTCGGAGCGGTCGGTGGGCGACCTCGTGAACGTCGAGGTCGACGTCCTCGCGAAGTACGTCGAACGGATGCTCGAAGGGCATCGGTCGCGCCAAGACAGGGACGAAAGGCTTCGGGAGCTCCTCTCGTCTTGACCCCGGGCGCCTACGTCCACATCCCGTTCTGCGCCCACCGCTGCGCCTACTGTTCGTTCGTGGCGCTCGAAGGGAGATCCGAGGAGAAGAGTCTCTTCGAAGGGGTGGAGAGGGAGATTCGCTCGAGGGGAGCCGACGCGTCGCGCGGCCTTCGGAACTTCGACTCGGTCTACTTCGGAGGGGGTACTCCATCGTACGTCGACGCGATCCGGCTCCGCGGCGTGCTCGGGACACTCGAAGAAGTCTTCGGTCTCTCTTCAGATGTCGAGATGACGGCCGAAGCCAACCCGGACGACCTGGACGGCGAGAAGCTCCGTGCGCTCCGCGCCGTGGGCATCAATCGCCTCTCCGTCGGGGTCCAGTCCCTCGTGGACGAGGAGCTGGTGCCGCTCGAGCGCCGGCACGACGCGGCGGGAGCGCGACGAGCCGTGGAGGAAGCTTGCCGGCTCTTCGGAAACGTCTCGGCCGACCTGATGATCGGCATTCCGGGGCAGACGCGGACGACCCTCCGCCAAAGCGTGGACGGGCTTCTCGCGGCGGGGATCCGCCACCTTTCGGTCTACCTCCTCGAGATCGAGAAGGCGCCGCGTCTCGTCCGGCTCCTCTCCGAGCGGCCGGAGCTCTTCGCCGACGACGACGAGATGGCCGACCGCTGGCTGGAGGTGGACGAAACGCTTGAAGCTGCCGGCCTGCCGCGCTACGAGATCTCGAACTGGGCGCGCCCCGGCTTCGAGAGCCGGCACAATCTGAAGTACTGGACCCTCGCCCCCGTCCTCGGATTCGGCGTCGCGGCGCACAGCTTCGACGGAAGGCGCCGAAGCGCCAACACCGGAATGCTCATGGAGTACCTCCGTCGAACGCGGGCGGGCGAATCGACGACGGCGACGGTCGAAGAGAACGCCGGGGGATCGGATTTTCTCAGAAGGAAGGAGAGACTGATGCTGGGCCTGCGGCTGGCGGAGGGCGTCCCCTCTTCCTCATTCGATGAAATCCGGTCCTCGCTGCCCGCCGCGGAGGCCTCGCGGATTGGAGATGCATTCGACGCCGGACTCCTGGAGACCGTCGACGAGGCGGGGGAGCGTGCCGGTCGACGGGTTCGCCTCACGCGCAAGGGCGTGCTCCTCTCGAACGAGGTCTTCGCGCTTTTCCTCTAGGCCGAGGTGGACGCCGCCCCGTTGCGGCGCCGGAAGATGAAGAAGGCCGGGACGCCGAGGGCGACGATGACGAGGCCCGGAATCGTGTACGTCGGCTTGTAGAGGGCGAGGGCGATCGTGACGTAGACCGTGGCGGCGACGTAGAGAACCGGGATGATTCGCTCGGCGACGGAGCGGGCCTCGAGTGCCGGGATCGTCCGCGCGAGCCGCCAGCGCCCCACGATCGTGGCGATGTAGAAGATGAGGACGGTCGTGATGACGTAGTCGAGGAGGTCTCCGTACTTTCCGGAGAGACAGAGGAGGGAGGCCCAGACGGCCTGGGCGACGAGGGCGGCGACGGGGATCTGGCTCTTCGGCGACACCTCGGCGAAGAGCGGGAAGAAGAGGCGGTCCCGGGACATGGCGTAGAGGACCCGCGCACCCGAGAGAATCAGGCCGTTCAGGCAGCCGAAGGTCGAGACGAGGATGACGATCGCCATCACGGCTCCGGCCAGGCCGCTCTCGGAGCCTCCCGCGGCGGCCGCGATCGACGCCGTCGCGACGCGGTCCTCGGGAGCCGACGCGATGTCCCCGAGGGAGAGGACGTTCAGGTAGCCGACGTTCGTCAGGGTGTAGAGGATCGTCACGAGAGCCGTCCCGTAGACGAGCGCCTTCGGGACGTTGTGCTCGGCGTCGCGCACCTCCTCGCCGAGAAAAGTGACGTTGTTCCAGGAGTCGGCGGCGAAGAGCGATCCGACCGTCGCGACGGCGAAGGCCCAGGCGAGGGGAATCGCGAGATCCGATGTCGCCGGAAGGGCCCAGGAGAGCGACGGGAGGCGGCTCCCGGCGACGAAGCAGACGGCCATGAGGCCGAGGAGCGAAAGGACCTTCGCCGAGGTGAAGACGTTCTGGAGAGTCGCGACGTTCCGGACGCTCGTCGTGTTCCACCAGGTCAGAAAGGCGATGAGGGCGATGGCGACGAGCTCGACGGGAGAGAGCCGGAGAAACCGCGCGTGGAAGAAGACATGCTTCGAGGAGACCGCCGGCAGAAGAGACGCCGAGGTACTTCGCGAAGGCGACACCGACGGCCGCGAGCGTTCCCGTCTGGATGACGAGGAGCATCGCCCAGCCGTAGAGGAAACCCCCGAGGTCGCCCCACGCCTCGCGGAGGAAGACGTACTGGCCCCCCGCCTTCGGAAAGACCATCGCGAGCTTGCCGTAGCTCCAGGCGCCGGCGACCGTGACGAGGGCCGTGAAGACCCAGACGAGGAGAAGGAGGGAGGCGCTCTTGACCTGCCGCGAGATGTCGGCCGAGACGATGAAGATCCCGGAGCCGATCATCGAGCCCGCCACGACCGTCGTGGCGTCCAGAAGACCGAGCCGCCGCGGGAGGGTCCGCGGCGGCGCGATGCTGGGGTGGGTGACGGAGCCCATGGGAACTGCAGAGGGTTCCGCCTCGGGGCGGAGCGCCCTACTGGGCCGGGTTCACCCAGTCCATGACGATGCCGATGTTCTTGGCGCCGTTGTTCCGGACGATGTCCATGACCTTCATCGCGTCGCCGTAGTTGGCGGCGTCCTCGGCCGAGAAGAAGACGACCTTGTTCCCGCGGTTCTTGAGGAGCTCCTGCAGTCGGATGGCGAGGTTTCCGGCTTCCACCCGCTCCTTGTTCAGATAGATCTCCCGGCGGGCCGTCAGGGAGACGATGAGCTGGTCCGTCGCCTGCGGCGGGGGAGTGTTCATCTCCGCCTTGGGCGGGACCGAGACGTCGTAGCCGCGCTGCATGAGGGGCTGGATCACCATGAAGATGATCAGGAGGACGAGAACGACATCCACGAGAGGCGTGACATTGATCTCCGACTTCGGTCCGGCGTGGCTGCCTACATCCATTCCCATCGTCCGCCTCCCTTACTGCTCGCCCTTTTTCTCGGTGATGAGGGCGACCTTCTCGAAGCCCCCCTCCTTGACCATCTTCATCACGTTCCGGACGTCGCCGTACGAGAGACGGGAGTCCGCCTTGATGAGGATGTCCTTGCTCGAGGCGCGCTCGCCGAGTTCCTTCATCTTCGCGAGGAACTCCTTGTCGGGGAACCACTTCGTGTCAATGAAGACGGCCTTGTCGGCCTGCACGGAGACCAGGACCTCGTTCTGCGATTCCGGCTTCTTGCCGGGATTGTCGGTCTGCGGCAGGAGGACCGGCCGTCCCTTCTGCAGCATCGGCGTGACCACCATGAAGATGATCAGGAGGACGAGACAGACGTCCACCAGCGGCGTGACGTTGATCTCGCTCTTGACGTCCTGGCGGCCCCCGAAGTCTTCCATTCCCATTGCCGGATCTCCTTTTTCCGGGGGGACGTTTCCCCCCGGTCCCCCCTCATGCCGCCTTTGCCGCCTGCCGCTTCAGGAAGTAGTCGATCAGCTCCGACGAGGAGTTCGACATCTCGACCTGGAAGCGCTCGATCTTGTTGAGGAAGTAGTTGTAGAACCAGACCGCCGGGATGGCGACGCCGAGGCCGGCGGCCGTCCCGTAGAGCGCTTCGGCGATACCGGCCGACACGGCACCGAGTCCCCCCGTGCCCGTCGCGGCCATGCCGGCGAACGACCGGATGATGCCGATGACGGTGGCGAAGAGGCCGATGAAAGGCGCGGTCGTCGCGATCGTCGCGAGGCCGCCGAGCCCCTTCTTCATGTCCGCGGTCGTCATGAGGGCCGAGCGCTCGATGGCCCGCTCGGCCGCCGAGACGGTGTCGTGCCCGACGACGACGCCGTGCTCGCCGTAGTTGAACTCCAGGAGTCCGGCCGACACGACCTTGGCGACGTGGCTCTCCTTGTATTTCTTGGCGAGGTCGATCCCTTCCCGGATCTTGTCCTGCTTCAGGAGCTGTCCGATCTCCAGCGCGAACTTCACGGACTGCTTCCGGGCCTTGTTGAAGGTCAGGAGCCGCTCGATGAAGACCGTGACGGAGTAGATCGACAGGAACACCAAAAGCAGCATGATCCCCTTGACCAGGGGGCTCATGACGGTCCAGATGTGTCCCCAATCCATCGACATAGCTAAAAGTCCTCCTTTACTCGGAACGATTGAATCTTGAGTCGGTCTCCCGAATCGGCCGGACGCCGCCTCACTGGAGCGTGAAGGTGACGGTCACCGTGAGGTAGACCGGAACCGTGCGCCCGTTGAACGTGGCCGGCTTGTATTTCCACTGTTGAACCGCCCTCATGGCGGCGTTGTCGAGAAGGGGGTTGATGCCGCGCAGGACGCGGACGTCGGAAACGGCGCCGTCCTTCGTGATGATCGCTTCGAGAATGACGACGCCCTGCATCCGGGCCTTGCGGGCGGCTTCCGGGTACTGGGGCCTGACCCGCGAGATCTCGATCGGCTCCTTGACCTCGCCGCCGACGCGCATCGGCTCCTCGGCTCCCGGCACGCCGCCGAGGACGCCGCCCGGCACACCGCCGAGAACGCCGCCCATGACGCCGCCCGGGACACCGCCCTCGACGCCCCCCTCGACGCCTTCACCCCCCGAGTCGTCGGTCGACGGCTTCGGAAGGGCGTCCGGGATGACGACGGGAGCCGTCATCTGGTTCGTCTGCGGCTGCTCCACCTTCTGCACGACCTTCGGCGCGGCCGCCTTCGGCGGCGGCGGGGGAGGCGGCGGCGGCGGGGCGGCCTGCACGTAGAAGGAGACCGGAATCGGCGGGTCGGGAATCTCCTCGATGTACCAGAGAGAGAGGGCGACGGCGCTGCCGATGACGAGAACGTGGAGGATGAAGGCGAGCGGGAACGTCATCCAGCGCTTCTTGTCGACCTTCTGCTTCGTGGATTCGATGAGGGCGGCTTCGAACATCGTGACGTCTCCGGGCGCGAGCCCTTGGGGCTACATGCCCTCCAGCGGATTCTGCTTGGCCGTCTCCTGACGCTGTTTTTCCTGAACCCTCTTCCGGACCTCGAGGCCCTTCTTCTGCCACTCGTCGGCCTGCTTCAGCTCCTCGGCGCGCTGGGAGCCGTTCGTCTCGATCTTGGCGAGCTCCCGGTAGAGGAGGTTCTCGTAAAACATCGCCTCGAAGTAGTCGGGATTCAGCTCGAGAGCTTTGTTCAGGTCCTTCATTCCCTGATCGACGATGGCGCGGCGCTGGTCCGCGGGGAGCGACTCGGGGACCGAGTTATAGGACTTGTCCCATGCCGTGACGCCCATCGTGTAGTAGACCTCGGCGTTCGTCGGCTCGATGTCGGCCCGCTTCCGCTGCCACGTCATCGAGTTCTCGAAGTCGCCTTTCTTCGCA
Organism: uncultured Acidobacteriota bacterium; assembly: GCA_963779415.1. Taxonomy (GTDB): domain Bacteria; phylum Acidobacteriota; class Thermoanaerobaculia; order UBA5066; family UBA5066; genus DAOMFB01. Next base: position 138,978 of record CAVZYA010000001.1, read on the forward strand.
TAGAGCATCGCGATCGTTTGAACGGCCGCCGAGTCTTTCGGATTCCGCTGGACCATGTCCTTGAAGAAATCGATCGCCTCGTCGTACTTCTGCGAGTTCATGTACGTCGTGACGAGGAGCTTCGCGGCCTTCTCGTCGTCGGGCTTCACGGCGAGGTACTTCTTGAAGTACTCGATCGCGTTTGCGAGCGCGTCGATGTCCTTCTGGTTCTGGGAGCCGGGGTTGTACATCCCCATGTAGGACATCGCGATGAACTTGTCGAGACGGACTTCCTTGGGGTCGAGCTCCTGGGCCTGCTTGTACTTCTCGAGGGCGTCGCTGTAGAGCTGCTCCTTGAAGTACTGATTCCCCTTCCGGATGAGCTGCCGGCTCTGCAGCCGGTTGCAGCCCATGAAGGTGACCGCGAGGGCCGCGATCGCCAGGGCCGCGGCGCGGCGGGCGGTGGTCCGGGTGAGCGCCACGGTCCGGTTTTCCGTCATCGCCCCGTCACTCCTTTCACGAACCCGCCTCCACCCTGTGAGACCCGCGTGCCGCAATATTAGTTCCGGACCCGGAAACGGCGTGCGATTCCGTCGGAATCGAGCGGCCTGTCGAGATGCCGGGCGCCGGACGATCCGTTCCGTTTCGTCGAATCCGCTGACTCCGGCTTTCGTGTCGGGTTTCCAGGGGAAGACCTCTGTTTCTCTCAGGCTGCCGGACAGGCCGGAATCCCGCGCGTCTATATCGGACGAGCGGAACCTCGGATCGCCGGAAAGGGGATTCTTACGGAGGCGTCCGAAAAGTTCAAGGAGATTCTTCCGGAGAGCCGCCCGCGCCGGGGACGCCACGGGGGAGAGACACGGAGACGCGCGGGAACCTCCGCCCCCCGTCTCTCGCCCCGTACAATCGTCCCCATGAAGTGCTCCCGGCGGCCCGAGGGCCGCGAAATCATTCTTATCGTCGCGTTCGTCGGAGTCCTCATTGGCGGCGGCTCGATCCTGGCCCAGGCGCGCCCCTCATCCCCGGCGCCGACCCCGCCCGCCGCGCAGGCCCCGGTCGGGAGTTTCGTCAGCCGCGAGACGGTCGACGTCACGAACGTCGACGTCGTCGTCGAGGACTCGAAAGGGAACCGCGTCACCGGCCTCAGGAAGGACGACTTCACCGTCATCGAGGACGGGATGGAGCAGCCGATCACGAACTTCTTCGCCGTGGAGCAGGGACGGATGACCGTCGTCGGGGACGAAGAGATCCCGCAGGCTCCCGCGCCGGCCCCTGCGGCGCCCGCCGCATCGGCGCCGGCCGCTGCCCCGGCGGTGAAGACGAAGATCGTCATCTTCGTCGACAACCTGAGTCTGACGCCCGCCAACCGCAACCGGGTCTTCCGGAACCTCGAGGATTGGGTCCGCGATGCGGTGAAGGGGAACGTCGAGGGGATGATCGTCGTCTGGAACCGGTCGCTGAAGGTGAGGCGGAAGTTCACGAACGACGGACGTGACCTCTCGGACATCCTCGCGCAGATCGAGGGGGAGACCGGCAGCGGCGTCAACCGGAACTCCGACTTCCGCGACATCATCCAGCGGGTCGAAGACGCCCAGTCGGTCGACCAGGCGAACTACATCGTGCAGGGCTACGCGGAGTCGCAGACGAGCGATCTGACCTTCACGCTGGAGGCGCTGAAGGGGGCGATCGATCAGCTCGCCGGCGTCGAAGGCCGGAAGATCCTGATCCACGTCTCCGAAGGCCTGCCGCAGTACCCCGGAGCGGAACTCTGGCGCTACGTGCAGGACAAGTTCCACGACTCGAGCGGGATGATGAACCAGTTCCAGTACGACAAGACCGCGTCCTACATCGGGCTTGTCCGTGCCGCGAACGCCGCCGGCGTGACGATGTACATGTTCGACGCCTCGGGCCTCGCCATCGATCCGAACGTCTCGGCCGAGGCCGGACACCAGAGCACGCGGATCGACACGTACACCATGCGATCCAACATGCAGTCGATGCTCCAGATGATGGCCGAGGAGACGGGCGGCGAGGCCATCCTCAACAAGAACGTCATTACGGCCGACCTGAAGCAGATCGAAAAGGACTACACGTCCTACTACTCGCTCGGCTACCGCAGCCTCCGCGCCGGCTCCGACCGGCCGCACAAGCTGGATGTGAAGGTGAAACGCAAGGGCCTGACCGCCCGGGCCCGCCGTAGCTACGTCGAGAAGGGGATCGAGACGCGGACGGTCGAGGCCGTCGAGTCGGGCCTCTACTTCTCCCGGGACGAGAACCCGCTCGCCGTCGGGCTCGAGGTCGGGCAGGCCGAGCCCAACTCCTCGGGCTACTTCCAGGTCCCGATCCGGGTCCGGATCCCTTTCTCCCGGATCGCGATGCTCCCCGACGGGGCGAAGGTCCGCGGGCGGCTCAGGTTCTATTTCCTCGTCATGGATTCCTCGGAGAAGAAGTCCGATCTCTCGACGCAGTCGAAGGTCGTCGAGATGGACGCGAGGAGGTTCGAAGAGGTCCAGAAAAAGGACTTCATCTACGACGTGTCGCTCCTGATGATTCCGGGGCGCCAGCGCCTGTCGTTCGCCGTCCGGGACGAGACCACGGCGCAGGTCGGCTACGTCCAGAAGGACCTCTTCGTGTCGGTCTTCTCGGGCACGCCGCCGACGCCGAAGTGACGCGATGAGGTTCCTCTCGGCGGAGGAGTCGCGGGCCGCGGACGCGCGGACGATCTCCGCCGGGACGCCCGGGCTCGTCCTGATGGAGCGCGCGGCCTCCGCCGTGGCCCGGGAGGCGGTCCGCGCGCTCGCGGCGCGGCCGGAGCGCGCCGTCTCCATCGCCGTCCTCGCCGGGCCCGGGAACAACGGGGGAGACGGGTTCGAGGCCGCGCGGAGGCTCCGCTCCGCCGGATGGAGGGGAGTGGAGGTGCTCCTCGTCGGCGATCCCGGGCGGCTCTCCGGGGACGGAGCGGCCACGTTCGGGAGGCTTGCGGGCGCCGGAGTGCCCGTGCGACTCGTCTCGTCATCGCCGGATCTCGAGTCGCTCCGGCAGGCGACCTTCGTGATCGACGCGCTCTTCGGGACGGGACTCACGCGCCCGATCGAAGAGGAGTCGCTCTCCGGTCAGGCGGTGCGTTTCCTGGTGTCAGGGCGCCCGTTCGTCCTCTCCGTCGACGTCCCGTCCGGTCTCTCCGGAGACGCCGGAGCCGTCCCGGGCCTCGCCGTCCGCGCGGACGTCACCGTGACGTTCGGTACCCCCAAGAGATGCCACGTCTTCCTTCCTTCGGCCGGCCTCTGCGGCCGGCTCGTCGTGGCCGACATCGGGCTACTCCCGCCGGAGGGGACCCGGACGGCCGGGGAGCCGGAAGTGATCACGGCGAACGACGTCGCCCCTCTCTTCCCGCCGCGCGAGGCCTCTTCGCACAAGGGGACGTACGGACACCTCCTCGTCATCGGGGGCTCGGACGGTTTCTTCGGGGCGCCGGCCCTCGCGGTGCGCGCCGCCCATCGAAGCGGCGCAGGCCTCGTGACGCTGGCGGCTTCGGAAGAGGTGCGGCGCTCCGTTCACGCCCTCTCGCCCGAGACGACCTCCGTCCCGCCGGACGCGGACCTCGCCTCGTACGATGCCCTCGCCGTTGGCCCCGGGCTGGGCCGCTCCGGCGACGCGAGGCGACTCCTGTCACGCCTCGCGGCCGCTCCGAAGCCGGCCGTCTTCGATGCCGACGCGCTCAACCTCGCCGGCGAGGCCAGCTTCTTCCGCTCGCGGCGCTCGCCGACGATCCTCACCCCTCACCCGGGCGAGGCCGGGCGCCTCCTCGGCCTAGACGCCGCGTCGGTGAACGCGGACCGGTTTGCCTCCGCGCGGGCGCTGGCCGACCGTTCGGGAGCTGTCGTGGTGCTGAAGGGATTCCGGACGGTCCTGGCCGACGCGTCGGGGCGGACGGCGGTCGTCCTTTCCGGAAACCCCGGGATGGCGAGCGGCGGTACGGGAGACGTTCTGACCGGGATCGCGGGCGCACTTCTCGCGCGCGGGCTCTCCGCGTGGGACGCGGCCGCGGCCGCGACCTTCCTTCACGGTGCCGCGGGCGATCTCGTCGTGGAGAGCCTCGGGGAGGAGGCGCTGGTCGCGAGTGACGTCGTGGCGGCGCTCGGAGCGGCCTTCGGAGTTCTCCGCGACGCGCGCCCCGTTTTCTGATGAAAGAGCGGCTCTGTCCCTCGGAGGCGGAGACGAGAGCCTTCGCGCGGGAACTCGCGGCGCGCCTCCGGCCGGGAGACATCGTCCTCCTGATCGGAGACCTCGGAAGCGGAAAGACAGTCTTCGTCAGGGGCCTCGCGGAAGGGCTCGGAATCGATCCGTCGGAGGTCTCCTCGCCCACCTTCGCGCTTCTTCACGAGTACGGCCCCGCCGGTGAGGCGCCCCGCCTCCGCCATGCCGACCTCTTTCGGCTCTCCGGAGGAATCGGCGAGGTCGCTGCGCTCGGCCTCGAAGGAGGGGACGAGGCCGTCCTCGCGGTCGAGTGGCCTCGGCCCCCCTTGCGGGACGCGCACGCCTGGCGCGTCCGGATCGAGGAGGTGGGGGGAGGCGCGCGCCGGATCCTTATCGAAGGGCCCTGACCCGCGGCGGCGGCCCGGCCCTCAGGGGCCCGGCGGATGGACGTTCGCCGGAAAGAGCCCCGGAACGATCGAGGTCACGACGAGGGCCAGCGTCAGGAGGATCATGACGACGCAGGTTCCCCACGACAGCACGTTCCAGAGACGGCCGTTGACGTGCTCTCCCATCAGGTCCCGCCGGTTCACGAGAAGGCCCATGAAGATCAGGATGAAGGGGAGGAGGAGCCCGTTCAGCACCTGCGAGAGGAAGAGAACGGGGAAGAGAGGGACCTGCGGGATGAGGATGACGCCGGCTCCGAGGACGATCATCACCGTGTAGAGCGCGTTGAACTGCGGCGCCTCGCGCCAGCTCTTGTTGACCCCGGCCTCGAAGCCGAGCCCTTCGCAGACCGAGTACGCCGTTGCGAGGGGGAGGATCGAGGCGGCGAAGAGCGAGGCGTTCGCGAGGCCGAAGGCGAAGAGGATCTTCGCGAAGCGTCCGGCGAGCGGCTCGAGCGCGATGGCGGCCTCGGCGGCTCCCTCGATCCGGATCCCCCGCGGGAAGAGGGTCGCCCCGCACGCCACGATGATGAAGAACGCCACGACGTCGGTCAGGACGCAGCCGACGATGACGTCCCACCGGGAAAGCCGGTATTCCTCCGGCCCGATTCTCTTCTCGACGATCGAGGACTGCAGATAGAACTGCATCCAGGGGGCGATCGTCGTCCCGACGAGGCCGATGATCATCAGGATCCAGGCGGCGTTCGACTCGATCCGGGGCCCGATCGACTGCCGGATGACGTCGCCCCACACGGGTTTGGCGACGAAGGCCGAGACGATGTAGGTGAGATAGACCGTGCAGGAGACGAGGAAGATCTTCTCGACCGTCTTGTAGTTCCCCTTCACGACGAGCCACCAGACGGCGAACGCGCCGATCGGGACCGACACCCAGCGCGGAACACCGAAGATCTCGAGGGCGGCAGCCCAGCCGGCGAACTCCGCCACCGTGTTTCCGATGTCGGTCACGAAGAGAGCCGAGAGGATATAGAAGGTCATCCGGAGCCCGTAGTTCTCGCGGATCAGGTCGGCGAGCCCCTTCCCGGTGATCGCTCCGAGCCGGGCGGCCATCTCCTGCACGACGATGAGGGCGATCGTGATCGGCACCATCGTCCAGAGGAGCGAGTAGCCGAAGTGCGCGCCGGCGATCGAGTAGGTCGCGATGCCGCCGGCGTCGTTGTCGACGTTGGCCGTGATGATCCCGGGCCCGAGCACCGCGAGAAAGAGCGTGAGACGCCGCCGCCAGTCGGGGGCCGCCGGCCGGACCCCGGAGACGGACGGCGGGGGGGTCAACGGCCCCTCCGGCCCCGCGCGGGCCTCTCCTTGAGCCGGTCGAAGACGTCGTCGATCGTGATGAGGCCGACGAGAACCCCTTCGGGGTCGACGACCGGGAGGGCGAGGAGGTCGTACTTCGACATCGTCTCGGCCACCTCGTCGGCCGGGACCTCCGCCGTGACCTGCCGGACCGGGCTCACCATGACGCTCTCGAGGGTCGCCGCGTCGTCGGCGGCGAGCAGCTCGCGGACGGAGAGGACGCCGAGAAGCCGCTCGCGCTCGTCGACCACGTAGAAATAAGTGATGACCTCCTGCTCCCTCGCGAGTGCGCGGAGCTTGGAGAGCGCCTCGCGGACGCCGAGGCCGGGAGGAAATGCCACATAGCTCGTGTCCATGACGCCGCCCGCGGTGTCCTCGTCGTGGACGAGAAGCTCGGTGACCTCCTCGCGCGCCTCTTTCTCCATCAGCTGGACGAGGTCGCGCGCCTGCTCTCCGGGCAGATCTCCGAGGACGTCGGCCGCTTCGTCTGCGGGCATCTGCTCGAGGATCTCGGTCGCGTGAGGGGCGGAAAGCTCCTCGATCATGTCGGCCTGGACGTCCGGCTCCAGCTCGTGGAGCGTCTCGGCCGCCGTCTCGACGTCGAGCTTCCGGAAGATGCCGCCCCGCTCGGGCTGCGGCAGCTGGCTGATGATCTCCGCGAGATCGGCGGGATGGAGGCGCGCCAGCTTCTCGTGCGGCATTCGGGTTTCGAGCCGATCGAGCCTCGTGGTCAGCGGCTGGAGCGAGTCCCACGGGATGAGGCGAGCGGGAACGGAGGCGTCCGAGAAGCGTCCGCCCCGCGGCGTGACGCCCGAGCCGAAGACGCGCCGGACGAATCCCCGCGGCCCGACGTCGGCGGCCGTCAGGGCGAGATCGCCGGAGACGACGTCGAGCTTGAGATCGTTGACGCGGACGACCTTGACGCCGTTGATGTCGACGATCTGCTTGTCGAGGAGGTGGCGCCCGAGGAGGATCTCGTCGTCCGTCGGCGCGCGATGGATGAGGTCCTCCCGCGAGAGACGCGTCCGGACGGCGCCGCGCTGGAAGATCGCGACGTCCTCCCAGGGAAGAACGAAGGTCTCGAACCGGTCGCGCAGGAGGAGGCCCGTGATCATCGGGAACGGGGAGCTGACGCCCGTGTCGACGACGAGGTCCCGGATCTTTCCGACGGGCCGGCGCGCCACGTCGAGCACCCGCTCGCCGAGGAACTCCGAGAGGAAGAAGCCGTCGTGCGCCGGCACCGGGGCCGGACGCGGCGGCGCGGGGCTCATCGGAGCGGGCATCCCGGCGATTGTCGGGACCTCGCCGCCGTTGGTCAATGAATGGAACGCTCTTTTCGGTAAGCTTGCCAGGTGAGCCGCCCGACACCGCGCACCGCGGGCCTCCCGCAGACCGTGCCTCTTCTCGTCGTGACCCGAGGGGCGCGGATGGAATCGGTCCACCGGGGATCCGTTGCGGTCGTGGCCGCCGACGGCCGGCTTCTCGCGGCGGCGGGGGACCCGCTCCAACCCGTCTTCCTTCGCTCGGCGGCCAAGCCGTTCCAGCTCACGCCGTTTCTCGCGGCCGGGGGCGAGCGCCGCTTCCGCCTCACGACGAAGGAGGTCGCCCTGGCGGCCGCGTCACACGGGGGCGAGCCTTTCCACGTCCGGACGGTTCGGGGGCTCCTCGAACGAGGCGGCTTCTCGGTGGACGACCTTCACTGCGGCGCGCACGCCCCGATGAGGGAAGAGACGGCTCGCGCGCTCGCCCACCGGCACGAGAAACCGAGCGCCCTCCACAACAACTGCTCGGGGAAGCATGCGGCCATGCTCCTCTGCTGTCGCCTCCTGAAGGAGGACCCGGCGACCTACTGGCACCGCGACCACCCGCTCCAGAAACGGATCCTCGACACGGTCTCCCGGATGACGGGCGTCTTGGAGGAGCGGATCGGCCTCGGCGTCGACGGGTGCTCGGTTCCGGTCTTCCAGGTCCCGCTCTACAACCTCGCGCTCTCGTATGCGCGGCTCGTCGGACCGCGCCTTCCGGGCGAGCCGGCGGCGGAGTTCGCGGCGCGGAGGAGGATCGTCGAGGCGATGACTTCCGAACCCGAGATGGTCGCGGGAACGGGCCGTTTCACGACGCGACTGATGCGGGAGTTCGGAGGGGATCTCCTCGGCAAGGAAGGGGCGGAAGGGGTTTACGCCGTGGGCGTTCCGGCCCGGCTCGCCGCCTCGCTTCCGGTCGACGGGCCGGTCGGCATCGCGCTGAAGATCGAGGACGGCGCCGAACGCGGACGCGACGCCGTGACGGTCGAAGTGATGCGCCAGCTCGGACTCGCCTCGGGGACGCGGCTCTCGCGCCTCAGGCGCCTCGCGCGGCGCCCCGTCCGGAACGTCCGGGGAGAGGTAGTCGGCGGGATGATGCCCGTCTTCTCCCTCGATCTCTTCGCGTCCGAGGCCGCCGCCGGGAGAGCTCGTTGAAGACCGTCCGCGTCGGCAAAATCGCGCAGGGGCTCCTCCTCGCCCTCTACACGTCGGGCGTCCTCGTCCTGACCCTTCTCGTGCAGGGGCGCCCGGGGGTCCGGACGAATCTCGCCCCGTTCGATGACCTGCAGCGACTCTCGAGTCTCGCGGCGCGGCGGGGAATCCTGTCGAACGTCTTCCTCTTCGCGGTGAGCGGGATCGCGGCGAATCTCGCAATGTTCGCGTTCTGGGCGTTTCTCGGTTGGAAGTTCCTCGACGGGAAGGGGCGGTCGGCATGGCGGAACGACGCCGACATCCTCCTCGCCGGGTCTCTCTTCTCCACGGGGATCGAGGCGGCGCAGCTCTTCCTCCCGACTCGGGCGGCCGACGTCAACGACGTCTTCTGGAATATCCTCGGGACATTCGTCGGCGTCGGCGTGGCTCATGCCGCTTCCCGGGTCCGCCTCGAGTGGGAGTAGGCTCCCGGCAACCGGGCGACGGACCCACGAGCCGGAGTGGCGGAACGGCAGACGCGGGGGACTCAAAATCCCCTGTCCGCAAGGACGTGCGGGTTCGAATCCCGCCTCCGGCACCATCCGTGAGCAGACTTCGGGAACGTCATCTATTGACGGGCTGCGGAGGCCGGAGTAGTCTTCCGTTCCCAACCCGGGAGGAGGCCGTCACCGTGTCATTCAAGGTCGGCGACAGGCTCGTCTATCCGAACCACGGAGTCGGCGTGGTCGAGCGGATCCAGGAATCGCTGCTCGACGGTTCTCCGTCTCCGTGCTACCAGCTGCGCCTGATGTCCAACAATTCCCGGGTGATGGTGCCGATGAGGAACTCGGAACGGATCGGGCTTCGCCCGCTGACGCGGCGGGCCGAGGTCGGAAGCGTTTTCCGCGCCCTCGAGAACGGCGCGCAGCCGCTCTCCGGGGACTGGAAGGGGCGGTACAAGCAGAACCTCGACAAGATGCGCTCGGGCCGGCTGACCGAGATCGCGGACGTCCTCTCGAACCTCAGCTGGGTCCAGAAGCAGAAGGCGCTTTCGTTCCGCGAGAAGAAGATGTTCGAGCGGGCCCGCTATCTCATCGTTTCCGAGATCGCCCAGATAAACGGTCTCGCGGAGCGGGAGGTGGAGTCCGAGGTCGACAAGGCGCTCGGCCGCTCGATGGTCCGACGCCGTTCGGTCCTTCAGGATCACTGATCGCCGCGGCCCGCGGCGACGGCGGACGGCACTCTCCCGTATAGTCAGGGGGATGTCGCTGCGTACCGCGGCCGTGTCCGTCGCCCTCGCTCTCGCGATCGTGCTCCCGGCACGCTCGGCAGGCCCCCCCCGGTCCGACGGCGTCTCGGAGTTCCTGCTTCTTTCCCTCGACATGGAGCGCAAGGGGGCCCTCCAGGATCTCGAGGACCTCGACCGGATCACCGCGCGGATTTCCCGCGCCGAAGAGGACTTCGGGGCCGCCATGCAACGGCTCGGCCGCCTCGCACGCGAGATGACGGCCGACCGGCAGTCCGTCGATAACGCGGAGGACGCCGTCGTGGAGGCTGAGGGCCGGGTCCGCGCAGAGCAGGAGCGGAGGCGGGAGCTTTCGGCCCGTATCGCCGAGCGGGTCCGGCGGATCGCCGCGCTGCGCGGCGAGATCCTCCGGCGGCGCGAGATCGGCCGGTCGCCGGACGATCCGGTCTCGGGCCGGTGGGAGGTCGTGATCAACCCCGGACCGGTCCGCGGCGTCTTCCGGCTCGTCCTCGACGGAACGCTCGTCTGGGGCGATTACACCCTCGAGGGAGGATTCCGCGGGTCGGTTCGCGGGACGCTCGTCGCGGACCGGCTGAGTCTCGAACGGATCGACAGCGAGCAGGGCTTCGACGCCCGGTTCTGGGGGCGGCTGAACGCCGCGCAACGACGAATCACGGGAACCTGGGAGGCGACGGCGCTCGCCCCCGCGGTCGGGCCCGTCGCCGGCTCCTGGACGGCGGCTCCGGCGAAGGAGCCCGAAGAGGGAGAGAAGCCATGATCTCGGAGAAGGACGATCACATTCCCGCCCCCGCCGGGCCGGCGAAGAGGAAGGGAGCCGCCGCCGCCGCCGCGACTCGCTCTCTCGGGCTCGCGTGGGGGGACCGGATTCTCTTCGCGGCGCTGGGGCTTCTCCTCGGCTTTGCGGTCGCCTACATCTATCTCGAGCGCGGCGGGCGCGGGGGGCCGGTCCCGTCGTCCGCGGACCCGCACGCGGGGATCTCGGGCGTTCAGCCCGGAGCGACCCGCGATCTGCCGGGCTCCGGGGGCGGAGCCCCGGGCATCTCGATGGACCCTTCGGTTCAGAAGGGAATCGCCGATCTTCAGGCGGCCGTGGCCCGCGACCCGAAGAACGCCGACCTTCTGGTCAACCTGGGGAACGCCGCGTACGACGCGGGAGACTGGCGCCTCGCCGTCGACTCGTACGAGCGCGCCATCACGCTCAAGGGGGACGATCCGAACGTCCTGACCGACCTCGGCGTCTCGTACCGGAATCTCGGCGATCCGGAAAAGGCGCTCGCCCGGTTCGACCGTGCGCTCAAGGCCGATCCGGGGCACTGGCAGGCTCTCTACAACAAGACCGTCGTCCTCGGGATCGACAAGGGCGAAACGAAGAAGGCGAAGGAGCTGCTCGCGAAGCTGAAGGCGAGCGGCCAGAACGGCGCCAACGTCGAACAGCTCGAGAAGTCGATCGATCAGGCGGCCGGTCGCTAGGGGGAGGGCCGGGCCGATGTCCGGCGAGCTCTTCGACGAACCCGACCCGTCCGAAGAGGCTCAGGTACCGGCCGTGCCGCCGACGGGAGCTCCTCTCGCCGACCGGATCCGCCCCCGGGACCTTGCCGAGGTCGTCGGTCCGCCCGAGCTCGTCGGGCCGGAGTCGTTTCTCGGGAAGGCCATCGCGGAGGACCGCGTTCCGTCGCTCGTCTTCTGGGGCCCGCCGGGATCCGGGAAGACGACGCTGGCGCGTCTCATTGCGGCCCGGACGCGTGCCCGTTTCGTCGCCTTCTCGGCCGTCGTCTCCGGCATCAAGGAGATCAAGGCCGTCATGGAGGAGGCCGGACGCGTCCGGCGCAGCGGACGGCGGACGCTTCTCTTCGTCGACGAGATCCACCGCTTCAACCGTGCGCAGCAGGACGCCTTCCTGCCGTTCGTCGAGACGGGAGTGATCGTCCTGGTCGGCGCGACGACGGAGAACCCTTCGTTCGAGCTGAACGGCGCGCTCCTCTCGCGCCTGCGCGTCGTCATTCTTCCTCCGATCGCGGAGGCCGACCTGATCGTCCTGATGAAGCGAGCGCTCGCGGACCCCACGAGGGGCCTTGCGGCAAGGGTCACGGTCGAAGAGGACGCCTTCGAATGGCTCGCCCGGTTCGCCGACGGCGACGCACGGCGAGCCCTCACGGCTCTCGAATCCGCGGTCGCCCAGATCCCTTTCGAAGAGAATCCCCCAGCGCTCTCGGTCTCCCTTCTCGAAGAGATGTTCCGGCGCAAGGTCCTTCTCTACGACAAGTCGGGCGAGGAGCATTTCAACCTGATCTCGGCTCTCCACAAGTCGCTCCGCGACTCGGACGTGGACGCCTCGCTCTACTGGCTCGCCCGGATTCTGGAAGCGGGCGAGGACCCGCTCTACGTCGCCCGGCGGCTCGTCCGCTTCGCGTCGGAGGACGTGGGCCTCGCCGATCCCGGAGCGCTTCGCGTCGCGCTCGACGGGAAGGACGCCGTCGACTTCATCGGCCTGCCCGAGGGGGCGCTCGCCCTCGCCCAGGTCGCCGTCACTCTCGCCCTCGCCCCGAAGTCGAATGCGCTCTACACGGCATACGGAGCGGCCGTCTCCGACGTGAGGGAGCGTCCGAACGAGCCGCCGCCGCTTTCGATCCGCAACGCCCCGACGAAGCTGATGAAGGAATCGGGCTACGGAGCCGGCTATCTCTACGCGCACGACCTCGCGGAGAAGACCGCCGGCCTCGACTGCCTCCCCGACGCGCTTCGCGACCGGATCTACTACCGGCCGACCACCGAAGGGAAGGAAGCGAGGTTCAAGGAGCGGGCCGACGCGATCCGGAAGCTGCGGCAAGAGCTGAAGAGGAAGAGAAGGGGAGAGGGGGAACGACGAGGGTGAGGAGATCCAGGGAGAGAAAAGCCGTAGAGAAAAGGACCGGAGGAAGAACCACGAGAGACTTCTTAGAAGGTGAATCGGTCACGGGCGCGGGCTAAGCTCACGATATGCGCCTCGACCTGACCAGAGTTCTATTACCTTCTAAGAAAATCCCTTGGTCGGTCTCCCTCTTTCTTGTCGTTACTCTTATCGTTCTCTCCGGGTCCGCGCTTGCCCAGCCCGCTTCCGGCTTCGATCCCGTCGGCCTCTGGTACGCGCGGCTCTCGCCGACGGAGAACAACCCCGTGGAGTTCCAGGTCCGGATCTCGAGGAAGAAGAGCGCGCTTTCGGCGGCGCTGATCAACGGAACGGCCTCCGAGCCGTTCAGCGGCGTTGCCTGGGACGGGGCGACCCTCACACTCGAGATGGCGCACTACGACGCGAAGATCGTCGCGACGCCGAAAGAGGGGGGCCTGGAAGGGACGTTCACCCGGATCGTCGCGGGAGGGACGCGGGAGTTCCCGTTCTCGGCGACCCGGACGGCGCCTCCTCCGGTCGCCGTGAAGAAGCCGGGGCTCTCCGTTTCGGGGTCTTGGGCGGTCGAGATCGCGTTTCCCGGAAAGAGCCCGGAGAAGGTCACGGCGCTCCTCTCGCAGAAAGGAACCGTGGTGACAGGAACGATGGCGTCGGTGAGCGGGGATTACGGACCGCTCCACGGGACGTTCGACGGCCAAGAGCTGGTCCTCACGGTCTTCAACGGGATCTTCGTCTATCGCTTCACGGGCGAGCTTCTGCCGGACGGAACGCTCGCGGGCGAGTACCTTTCGTCCAGGCTCCCGCCGGTCGACTGGAGGGGGAAGAGACAGTCTGTCGTCGCCGACTTCGCCGGCCTGAAGCCGACGGAGCCCGAAAAGCCGTTCGTCTTCGCCCTCCCCGCAATGGACGGAAAGAGGCTCTCGTCGACGGAGCCTCCCTTCGCGGGGAAGGCGATGATCGTCACCGCCATGGGGTCGTGGTGCCCGAACTGCCACGACGAGGCGCCGGTTCTCGAGGAGCTCTGGAGGAAGTACCGGGCGCGAGGGCTCGAGGTCGTCGCCTTCACCTACGAGTACACGGACGACCTGGAACGGAGCCGGCGGCTCGTGGCGGAGTTCCGGAAGCGAAATGGCGTCACCTACCCGATCCTCTGGGCCGGGACGACGAAGGACGCCGCCTCCTCGCCGCTCTTTGCCCGCGTGGACGGGCCGCGCGCCTATCCGACGACGTTCTTCCTCGATCGGCAGCACCGGATCGTGGGTGTCCACTCCGGATTCGACGGACCGGCAACCGGCGCGCGCTTCAAGAAGCTGAAGAAGGAATGGGAAGAAACGGTGCGAAAGCTCGTCGGAGCGGCGGATGAGTTCCCGGTCCCGGACGCGACGTCGATCGGGGTCAACTAGAAGGGATCTCCCGCCTAGACTTCCTCTCGCCGATAATTCGGAGCTTCCTTGGTGATGATGACGTCGTGCGCGTGGCTCTCCTTGAGCCCGGCCGCCGTGATCCGGACCATCTTCGCCTTTCGGGCCAGCTCGCGGAGCGTCCGGGCGCCCGCGAGGCCCATCCCGGAGCGGAGGCCCCCGGTGAGCTGCGTCAGGAGGGTGGAGACCGGTCCCTTGTAGGGGACCATCCCCTCGATCCCCTCCGGGACGAGCTTCTGCGGCTCGTCGGCCGCGTCCTGGAAGTAGCGGTCGGCGGCGCCCTCTTTCATCGCGCCGAGGGAGCCCATGCCGCGATAAGCCTTGAACGTCCGCCCCTGGTAGAGGATCGTCTCTCCCGGCGCCTCGTCGGTTCCGGCGAAGAGGCTTCCGATCATCACGGCGTCCGCGCCCGAAGCGACGGCCTTCGTCACGTCGCCGGAGAACTTGATCCCGCCGTCCGCCACGAGGGGAACCTTCGACGAGCCCCGGCCCCGGACGCACTCCTCGATCGCACGGATCTGCGGGACGCCGGCGCCGGTCACGACGCGTGTCGTGCAGATCGAGCCCGGCCCGATTCCGACCTTGACCGCGTCGGCTCCGCGCCGGACGAGGTCGCGCGTCCCCTCGGCCGTCGCCACGTTTCCCGCCATGACGGGCGTGGACGGGAACTTTCTCTTGAGCGTGACGAGCGACGTCATGACCCCCTCGCTGTGCCCGTGCGAGGAGTCGAGGACGAGGAGGTCGACCTTCGCCGCAATCAGCTCGCGCGAGCGGTCCACGAGGTCAGTCGACGCGCCGACGGCGGCCGCGACCCGCAGGCGACCCAGAGAGTCCTTGCAGGCGTTCGGGTACTTGATCTGCTTCTGGATGTCCTTGACCGTGATCAGCCCCTTCAGGTTCCCGTTGCGGTCGACGACGAGGAGCTTCTCGATCCGGTGACGGTGGAGAAGCTCCTTCGCCTGCTCGAGCGTCGTTCCCGGCGCGCAGGTGACGAGGTTCTCCTTCGTCATCCGCGCGGAGATCGGCAGGTCCATTCGGGTCTCGAACCGGAGGTCGCGGTTCGTCAGGATCCCGACGAGCTTTCCGCGCTCGTCCACGATGGGGACGCCGGAGATCCGGAAGTTCGCCATCACCTGGAGCGCTTCCGAGATCTTCTGGTCGGGGCGGCAGGTGACGGGGTCGACGATCATCCCGCTCTCCGACCGCTTCACCTTGTCGACCTCGGCCGCCTGGGAGCCGATCGTGAGGTTCTTGTGGATGACGCCGAGGCCCCCGTTCTGGGCCATCGCGATGGCGAGGCGCGACTCGGTGACGGTGTCCATGGCGGCGGAGAGGACCGGGATGTTCAGGCCGATTCCGGGCGTCAGGCGGGTGCGGAGGTCCGTCTCGGCCGGATGGACCCGGGAGCGGGCCGGGAGGATCAGGACGTCGTCGAAGGTGAGGGCGAGGGGGATCTCCCTTTCAGGCGCCATGCGGATTCATACCACGAGACGCGCGGACGCGCAGGGTGGCTGGGAGGAGACGGACGAGCCAGAGGACGACACTCCCCCACGCGAGCAGGAGAGCGAGGGGGTTGACGGCGTTCAGGCGGAGGACCTCGGCCCAGACCGCCATGCCGAAAAGCGAGTAGAGAGTCGCCGGAACCGCCTCGCGCCGGCCCGGTGAGAAGGCGAGCGGCCAGAGGAGCATCTGGAATCCGAACCCCGGGGAGAGGGCGAAGAAGACGAGCGTCGCGGCGCGGCTCGCGAGGAGGCCGTTGTCGCCCCGGCGAACCATGAGGTAGGCGAGGGCGCTTCCGAGGAGGAGGGCGGCATACGAGACGAAGACCGGCGGGAACGGGAGCTCACCCCCGAACAGCTCCAGGAGGTAGTACCACCCCCAGAGGCCGTGAAGGCTGGCATACCGGATCACGTTCCGGAAGACGGGCCCGGGAAGGACGAGAGCGTAGGGGACGACGAGGAGGAGAAACGGTCCGGCCGCGAGAATCGCGTCGCGGAGCCGTATTCCCCAGCCTCGCGAGAAGCCGAGGAAGGCGGCGACGAACGCGACGACGATCTGCTTCAGGGCGACGGCGGCTCCGACGAGCAGGGCCGGAGCGAGCGTCGCGCCACGCGACCGTCCGCGCACGGCCACCGCGAGGGCGAGAATGAAGATTCCGATGGCGAGCGCGTCGAACTGGGCGCCGAAGGCGCTCACGGCGATCGGGACGGGGTTCACCCACCAGAGGGCGGCTCGCGCCGTGCCGCGGCGGCGGGTCGCCGTTCCCCGCCCGTGGAAGAGGAGGGCCAGCGCGACGAGGGCGTCCCCGAGCATGGCGACGACCCGGAACCCGAAGACCGGACGGACGTGGGCGGCGCGCGCGGCGGCGTCGGTGGCGGAGAGGACGTGCCACCAGACCGGGCTGTAGTTGTAGCGGTCCGTGACCTCGTAGACGATGTCTCCGTGGCGAACGGCCTGGACGACGATCTGGTACGAATCGAGGTCCCAGGTGGGGGGCGCGACCCACGCGAGCGCGAGGCGGACGGCGCCACCGGCGATGAGCGCGGCGAGCGCGGCGGATCCCAGGCGGCGGGCGCGAGCCGTCCGGACGCCCAGGACGAAGGCCCCGGCGCTTCCGGCGAGAAAGAGGCCGGTCGAGGCGAGACGCGTCCGTCCTCCCGGGCCGAAGACCCCGAGCGCGGCCAGGAACGAGAGGAAGGCGAGGAGCAGAAGGAGCCCCGCCACGACGACTCCCGGGGTGCGGTCGAGCGCGCGGCGGAATGTCGTGGTCACGATGACGGCCGGTGCCGCCCTCTCAGGCCGATGGCCCGACCGGCTCGGAGACGCTCGCTCCGTGGCACTTCTTGTACTTCTTTCCCGAGCCGCAGGGGCAGGGGTCGTTTCGTCCCACCTTCGGGCCGGCGGCGCGCACGGTCCCGACGCTGGAGTCCCCCCCGGCGGTGGGGTCGAACGAGCCCTGGAGGGTCACGTCCTGTTTCCTCTTCTTCTGCTTTTTCTGGAGCTCGGCCGCCGCCCGACGCGATGCCGCGGAGCCTTCCTCCGCCTCCGGGGCGGTCCCGCGCGCGGGGGCTCCCTCCGCCGGGCGGACCTCGAAGCGGAAAAGGTACTGGAGGATCTGCTCCTCGATCCCTTCCTTCATCGCCTCGAAGAGCTGGAACGATTCCTTCTTGTACTCGATGAGCGGGTCGCGCTGTCCGTATCCGCGCAGGCCGATCCCTTCCTTGAGGTGATCGAGCGCCAGGAGGTGGTCCTTCCAGAAAGTGTCGACCGTCTGGAGCATGAAGAAGCGCTCGTACTCGCGGAGAAGGGGAGCGCCGATGGCGGCCTCCTTCTCTTCGTACGTCGCCCTCACGTGCGCCCGGAGCCGGTCCTTCATCTCGGCGTTCGTCCCGTCGCGCGTGATCCCTTTCTCGGTCGGGCGGAAGCCGTACGTCTCGAACGCCGTCGCGTCGAACGCGCCGAGGTCCCACTCCGACGGGTCCTTGGCGGCCGGACAATGCCGGTCCACGTAGTCTTCGGAGACGTCCTCGGCGAGGGCGACGACGTATTCGTGACCGAGCGTACCGGTGAGGATCTCCTTCCGGAGCCGGTAGATCTCCTCCCGCTGCTTGTTCATGACGTCGTCGTACTCGAGGAGATGTTTGCGCGTGTCGAAGTTCCGTCCCTCCACCTGGCTCTGGGCCCGCTCGATGGAGCGCGTCACCCAGCGGTGCTCGATCGGCACCCCTTCTTCCATGCCGAGGCGCTTCATCAGGCCCGAGAGGCGGTCTGACCCGAAGATCCGCATCAGGTCGTCCTCGAGCGAGAGGAAGAAGCGGGAAGAGCCGGGGTCGCCCTGACGTCCGGCGCGGCCCCGGAGCTGGTTGTCGATGCGGCGCGACTCGTGCCGCTCGGTTCCGAGAATGTGAAGCCCCCCAGCTCCACGACCTGTCCGTGGGCCTCGGCGGTCTCCTGCTTCAGCTCGGCGAGGATCCGGGTGTACTCCTCGGGCGGGGCCCCTTTCGCCTTCTGCTTCGCGAGATACTCGGGGTTTCCTCCGAGGAGGATGTCGGTGCCGCGGCCCGCCATGTTCGTCGCGATCGTGACGGCGCCCACCTGCCCCGCCTGCGCGACGATCGGCGCCTCCTGCTCGTGGTATTTCGCGTTCAGGACGACGTGGGGGACCTTCCTCTTCTTGAGCATCGTGGAGAGACGCTCGGACTTCTCGATGGAGATGGTACCGACGAGGACCGGCTGCCCTTTCTCGTTCTTCTCCGCGATCTCCTCGACGACGGCGTCGAATTTCTCGCGCTCGGTCCGGTAGACGACGTCGTGCTCGTCCTTCCGGACCATCTCGCGGTTCGTCGGGACGACGACGACGTCCAGCTTGTAGATCTTGTCGAACTCGGAAGCTTCCGTGTCGGCGGTGCCGGTCATCCCCGCCAGCTTGTCGTACATCCGGAAGTAGTTCTGGAGGGTGATCGTCGCGAGCGTCTGGTTCTCGCGCTCGATCTTCACCCCCTCCTTCGCTTCGACGGCCTGGTGCAGGCCGTCCGACCAGCGCCGGCCCGGCATGAGCCGGCCGGTGAACTCATCCACGATGATGACCTGCCCTTCCTTGACGACGTAGGCGACGTCGCGCTTGTACAGGGTGTGGGCGCGGAGCGCCTGCTGGCAGGTGTGGAGGACGTCGATGTTCGTCGGGTCGTACAGGTTCTCGACGCCGAGGAGGCGCTCGCACTTCGTGACCCCCTCCTCGGTGAGCGAGGAGGTGTGCGCCTTCTCGTCGAGGAGGTAGTCGCCCGTCGTCGTCTTGTTCCCGTACTTGTCCTTGATCTCCTCGCCGCGGACGAGCTTCGGGATGATCCGGTCGCAGCGATAATAGATGTCGGTGTCGCCTTCGGACGGGCCCGAGATGATGAGCGGGGTACGGGCCTCGTCGATCAGGATCGAGTCGACCTCGTCCACGATCGCGAAGACGTGCCCGCGCTGGACCATCTGCGCGATCTCGAACTTCATGTTGTCGCGCAGGTAGTCGAAGCCGAACTCGTTGTTCGTCCCGTACGTGATGTCACATCGGTACGCTTCGCGCCGCGCGTCGTCGTCCATGTCGTGCTGGATGCAGCCGACGGAGAGGCCGAGGAAGGTGTAGATCTGCCCCATCCACTCGGCGTCGCGCTTGGCGAGGTAGTCGTTGACGGTGACGAGGTGGACGCCGCGCCCCGTCAGGGAATTGAGGGTGATGGGGAGCGTCGCGACGAGGGTCTTTCCCTCCCCCGTGCGCATCTCGGAGATCTTCCCGTCGTGGAGGACGATGCCGCCCATCATCTGGACGTCGTAGTGGCGCTGTTCGAGGGTCCGTTTCCCGGCCTCGCGGACGATGGCGTAGACCTCGACCAGCTCGGCGTCGAGGACTTCCTTGACCCGGCGGCGACGTTCCTCCATCTCTTCCGGAAGGGTCGCAACCGCCTCGCGGACCCGGATTTTGATCGCGGAAAGGCGCTCCCGGAGGGCATCGTCCGAGAGGGGAGTCATCTCGGGCTCGAGGTCGGCAATGGCGGCAACGCGGGGCTGAAGCGCCTTGACGTCGCGGTCATGCTTCGTTCCGAAGATCTTGGAGAGGGCTTTGTCGATGATCATGAAGGCTTTAGCGCGCACCCGGTACGCGAAAATGTAATGTTAGCAGAGCGGTTCTAGTCTTTCGGACGCGGAAGGGGTCGGGGGAACCCGGTCGCGGGTTCCCCCGGAACATTGACAGCGGAAGTTACTCGTTCTGATTCGCGAAGCGAATCAGAACGAGTTGAGGACGTACTCGAGCGGGTTTACCGGCTTCCCTTCGAGATGCACCTCGTAGTGGAGGTGGGGCCCGGTGGAGCGCCCCGTCGAGCCTACCAGGCCGATCAGGTCTCCCCGCTTGACCCGTTGGCCCTCCGTCACGCGCGCCGCCCCGAGGTGTCCGAAGAGCGTCGTGACTCCGTAGCCGTGCGAGATGAGAATGATCCGCCCGTAGCCTTTATCCCATCCGACCCGGACCACGGTCCCGCCAGCGGGGGAGAAAACCCGGTTTCCCGAGGGCGTCGAGATGTCGATTCCGGTGTGAAACTCGCGATCGCCGGTGAACGGATCGTTCCGGAGGCCGAAGCCTGCGGTCAGTATTCCAGCCGCCGGCGCGAGCGTGGGAGTGAGGGCGAGCCGGTCGGCCTGAAGGGTGAGTTTCCGCTCGACGGTCTCGAGGCGCGAGGAGAGAAGGCCGCTCCGACGCGTCGCCTCGGTCATGCCGAGTTCGACGGAAGCGGTCGCGTCGAGAGGAATCGCCGCCAGTCCCCCGACGCCGCCCGTTCCCGGGTCGTTCACCGCGGAGAGGCCTGCCGCGATGGAAAGAAGGCGCGTTTTCTCCTCGAACTCGGTCAGCTGCTTTTCGAGGCCTTCGAGCTTTCCGTTCAGGTCGCGGGCGCGGGTCCGGAGGTCCTGGTTCTCGGCGACGAGAGCCGAAAACTCGCGGTTCTGCCGGATCGAACGGACCCAGAGAGCCGTGAAGGTGGCGCCGACGGCGACCGAAAGAAAGACGAATGCGGCGGCACCCCAGAGAAGCCGGGTGGAGACGCGGAACTGACGAAACCGCGCCCGGGCATGCGGGACGAAAATGATTGTGTGCTTGTCCGTCGGCATGGTTTTTCTCTGGCGTCCACCCGTGCGAACAGACCTGTTCCCCCTACCCGGGGAATTCCCTGATCTACGGCGGGAGTCTATTCCCCCCCCGGATCGAGTCAAGCGAAAACGGCCCCGGGCCTCAGGTCCCCGGCGTTGTGCCGGACGGCCGATAACGGATCGCTTCGGCGACGTGCGCCTCGGTGACGCCTTCCTCGCCCGCGAGATCGGCGATCGTGAGCCCCAGCCGGAGGACCCGGCTGTAGGCGCGTGCCGAAAGGCCGAGCCGGTCGACGGCCCGCTCGAGGAGCTTGCGGGCCCCGTCCGCCAGACGCGAGTCACGTTTCAGGGTCCGTCCCGAGAGCGCGCTGTTCGTTAGGCGGGGATCGCCGGTTCTCCGGAGCTGGCGTCCTCGTGCGGTCACGACCCGGGCGCGAACCGCCGAGGAGGATTCGCCGTCGCTTCCCGCGGCGAAATCCGCCGCAGCGAGGGCCGGGACCTCGACGTGAAGGTCGATCCGGTCGAGAAGCGGGCCGGAGATCTTACGGCGGTAGCGTGCGATGTCGCGTTCGGTGCAGCGGCAGGCATGGCGCGGATCCCCGCGGAAGCCGCAGGGACACGGGTTCATCGCGGCCATCAGGAGGAAGCGGGCCGGAAAGCTCCGGGACCCCGCGGCCCGCGCCACCGAGACCACGCCGTCCTCGAGGGGCTCGCGCAGGGCTTCGAGCGCATCGCGCCGGAACTCGGGCAGCTCGTCGAGAAACAGGACACCGAAGTGGGCGAGAGAAAGCTCGCCGGGCTTCGGGTCGGCCCCGCCGCCGGCGAGGGCGACGGCCGAAGCGCCATGATGCGGCGAGCGGAAGGGGCGGTGACGGAGGAGTCCGGATCCGGCGGGCAGCCGGCCGGCGACGCTCCAGACGCGCGTGACCTCGAGCGCCTCCTCGCGGGAAAGCGGCGGAAGGAGGCCGGGAAGCCGCCGGGCGAGCATCGTCTTGCCGGCGCCCGGTGGACCGGACATCAGGATGTTGTGGCCGCCGGCCGCCGCGATCTCGAGGGCGCGGCGCGCGACGGCCTGTCCTCGCACGTCGGAGAGGTCGTACTCGGGCTCGGGAGCGGCGGTGTCGGCGACGCCGGTAGCGTCGAAGACGGGAAGAATCTCGCGGCCACAGACATGCGCGATCGCCGCGCCGAGGTGGGTGACGGGCCGGACGACGACGTTCCCGACCGCGGCGGCTTCGGCGGCGTTCTCGGCGGGGACGAGAAGTTCCGGCCGACCCTGCCGCACGGAATCTTCCGCGACCGCGAGGACGCCGGGAACCGGCCGGAGAGCGCCGTCGAGGGCCAGCTCCCCGAGAAGCGTGACGTGAGCGAGCGGTTCGGCCGGAACGTCGCCGTTCGCCGCGAGAATCGAGAGGGCCGCCGCGAGGTCGAGGGCCGTGCCAGCCTTCGGCAGGTCGGCCGGGGCGAGGTTCACGACGACGTTCTTTCCGGGGAGCGGAAAGCCGACGTGACGGAGTGCGGCGCGAATCCGCTCGCGGCTCTCCTTCACGGCCATGTCGGCGAGACCCACGATCGTCAGCCCCGGGAGACCGGCGCCGATGGCGGTCTCGACGATGACGGTCTGCGCGTCGAGTCCGACGACGGCGGCGGAGAACGCTCTGGCGACGGTCACGGCAGGATGACCGCCGAAGGTTAGCCCAGGAGAGGCTGGCGCGTCAGGGCGACTCCCGGCTTCTACTCGCGGCTCTCGCGCGGCACGAAGAGAGACTGGCCCGCCCGGAGGGTCGCCGAGATCCGGATCTGGTTGAAACGAGCCAGCTCCTCCACCGTGATCCGGAAGCGGGTTGCAATCCGGGTGAGCGAATCGCCCGCCCGGACGGTATACCGAATGGTCGACGGCTGCGGATCGGGACGGGAGGCGGGAACGGTCTCGAACCCGCCCGCCGGGATGTTGACGCGGGCCTCGAGTGCCGGAGCGGACGTGCCTGTCGAGACCGACGGGCCCGCGGCGGCGCGAAACGGCGGCACCTCCTCGGGACGGGTGACGGCCGCCGCCGGCGTCGGAAGCGCCCGGATCTCGCCTTCCCCCTTCGTCGCGGCCGACGCCATTGCCGTGGCCGGAGCCCGGGCCCCCTGTGCTCGCGGGAGACGCGGCGGAACGACCAGAACCTGGCCTTTCTTCAGCCGGGCTTTCCGGGGGAGGTCGTTGAAGCTGCAGAGCTCCTCGACGCTCACGCCGGCGCGGGAAGCGACCTTTGCCACGGTATCGCCCTTCTTCGCGACGATTCTCCGTTCACGGGCCGTGGGGGCCGGCGGAAGGGAGGCGAGACGCGTGACGAGCCGGTCGGCGCTCCCTTCGGGGATGCGGAGCGGATAGCCCGCGACGCCCGGCGGCGTAACCCGGAGCTTCAGCTCGCTGTTGAGGAGCTGCATCTCCGAAAGGGGCGCGCCGATGGCCTCGCCGACCCGGGCGAGGTCGACGGAGCGCGGAACCGGGACGACGTCGAACCGGAGCGGCGGGTCCAGAACGACGTCGAACCCGTAGCTCGCCGGGTCCCGGGAGATGAGGGCTGCGGCGAAGACGAAGGGCACGTACTCCTTCGTCTCGCGCCGGAAGAAGGCGCCGGAGGCGAGCTGCCAGTAGTCCGTGGCGCCGAGGCGCTGGAGACCTTTCAGGATCTTCCCCTCGCCGGCGTCGTACGCGGCCATCGCGAGGTCCCAGTCCCCGAACATCTCGTAGAGGTCCCGGAGGTAGCGCGCGGCCGCGCGCGTCGACTTCTCGGGATCGCTCCGCTCGTCGACGTACGACGTCCTCCGGAGGCCGTAGCGGCGGGCGGTCCCGTCGATGAACTGCCAGAAGCCGTGAGCCCGTGCTCGCGAGTGCGCGTTCGCCTTGAACGCCGACTCGATCATCGACATGTAGACGAGGTCCTCCGGGAGCCCTTCTTCGCGGAAGATCGCCTTCATCATCGGGAGGTAGCGTCCGCTCCGCTTGAGAGCGCCGGCAAATGCCTGTGGCGAGCGGAACTGGTAGAAGGCGACCGCGCGGAGGACGGAGTCGTTGACGACCACCGGAATGTCGAACGTCGCCCGGTGCGGGGCCGTCGTCACCTCGCGCTTGGCTCGCTCGACCTGGGCGGCCGTGGGAGCCGGGGCGTTCTCGGTCGCGAGGAGCGTGTCCTGCGTGTCCTCGACGGGCGGCCTCTCCGAGAGCTGCGGATCGGAGAGATTCTCGTAGAAGACGACCCCCTGCCAGAGCTGCTCGGCGAAAGCGGCATCCTCCGGGTCGCCGGAGCGCGCCGCGGCCTGGAATGTCTCGAGCGCGGAATGGAATTCGAGGTGCGCGCACTCGGCGTCGCCGGCGAGGGCGAACGCCTTTCCCCTCCGGAACTGCTCGGTGGCGCTCTCCCGGGCCGAAGGCGGGGCCGGTGCCGCGGGGGCCGGCTCGGGAGGGGGAGGGGCGGAAACGGCCGGCGCCGGCGTGGACGAGCAGCCGGAAAAGGCCGCGAAGGCCAATGCGAGACAAACCACCCCTGCGGCGCGCTTCACCGACATCGCTCCCTTCCTATGAAAAAGGGAGGAAGCCGTCTGGTCAAGCGAAATCCGCCGTGCGAGCGATTTCGGTCACTTTCCGTGGATGTTGAACTTGAGCGCGAGGAGGAGCTTCTGGACGTCCTTGAGGCTCGAAAGCTCGACGGAAACCGTCGTCCCCTCCCCGAGGTTGCCGCCGCTGTCGTCCTGGAACCGAAGCGTCACGGTCGCACGGCGGCTTCGTCCGAGCTCCTCGCGCGGCAGCGCCACCTCGAACGACTGGGCGATGTCCTTCCGATGGTTCCGGCCCCCGAAGAGGATGTCGTCGAGATTCAGGGACGCTGAGCTTCGCGGCCGCGGCTCGTGGTCGGGAAGGGGACTTTTCTGCGTCGAGATCTTCCGGAGCTTTTCGAGCTCCGAGAGAATGTCGACGCTCGACCGGACCCTCACGTGCCGGACGGCGGTCTCGGCGGGGAGCGGCGTGTCCACGGGCTTCACCTCGGCGAACCGGACGTCGGACCCCATCTCCTCGAGGGGCTGAAGGGGCGGCGGCTTCATCGCCTCGAAAAACGGAGCCGGCGCCGGTCCGGAGGGCTCCGGAGCTCTTGCCCCGGCGCTCGGGGCCGGGCCGTCGTGGGCCTTCTGGAACTCGTGGAAGCGCGCGAGGCGCCGGAGCGTCGAGTCGGACGGCGAGGACCGGCGATCGTCGGACGGTGCCGCGGCCGGAGCGGCGACCGAGGCGGGGATCGGCGTCGCAAAGGCGGGAATGGTGGCGCCGGAGAAAGGCTTCCTTCCCTCCATGGTCATCTTCGACTTCAGGGACCTGAGCGTCACCTTAGAGATCGCCTTGAGCGTCTCGAAGACGCCCGGGCCGTTCGTGGCCGAGGCCTCGTACCATTCGATCGACCGGTCCTGATTGAGAACGTCGTTCATCTCGTCGACGGTCAGGATGTTCGGGAGGTCCCGCTTGTTGTACTGGAAGACGAGGGGGATCCCCTCGAGAGTCACGCCGATTTCGGCAAGGTTTTCCCTGAGATTTCGAAGGCTCTCCCGATTCGGCTCGCCCATGGGCCGCTGGGAGTCGGCGACGAAGACGATTCCGTCCACGCCCTTGAGAACGAGCTTCCGGGTCGTGTTGTAGAAGACCTGTCCCGGAACGGTGTAGAGCTGGAGGCGCGTCTTGAATCCGCTGATGATGCCGACGTCGAGCGGGAGGAGGTCGAAGAAGAGGGTCCGGTCGGTCTCCGTCTCGAGGGAGACCATCTCCCCCCGCGAGCCCGGGGCGGTGCGCCCGTAGATGTAGTGGAGATTGGTGGTCTTTCCGCACAGACCCGGACCGTAGTAGACGATCTTCGCGGCCATCTGCATCGTGGCGTAGTTGAAGAAGACCATCGTGGGTCCGGTTCCGGGCGCGCTCCGCGGGCGCGTCGGTCGATGTTAGCACCGGCTCTCTCACGGGGAACCGCCGCGCCCCGTTTCGGACGGGCGCGGGATAAACTCGGCGGGTCGGGAGGGATGGGCCGACCTTGGCGAATGCCGGAAAGACGCTCGATGAGAGGTCCCGGGAGGTGTTGGGTGCGGTCGTCCGCACTCACATCGGGAGCGGGGCCCCTGTCTCGTCGCGCCAACTGACCAGGCTCGGGACCTTCGCCCTGTCGTCGGCGTCCCTCCGGAACCTGATGGCCGATCTCGAAGACCTGGGGTTCCTTACCCACCCGCACGTCTCGTCGGGACGGGTCCCGACGGATCTCGGATACCGGACGTTCGTGAGCGAGCTGATGGCCACTCGGGCGCCGCGTCCCGAGGACCGGGCGCGGATCGTCTCGGAGCTCTCCCCGGAGACGTTCGGGATGGACCGGTTCCTGCGCGGCGTCTCGCGGCTCCTCTCCGAGCTGACGGGCGAGGTCGGGGTCGTCGCGCCGCCCCCGGCGGTCCGCTTCGTCCTCCGGTCGGTCCACTTCTCGCGGGTGGCCGAGCGGAAGATCGTCGTCGTGCAGGTCTCGGAGTCCGGGCTCGTCGAGAGCCGGCTCATCGAGACGCGGGAGGATTTCCCTCAGTCCGAGCTGGACGCGGCCTCGCGGCGGCTGACGGTCGAGTACGGCGGACGGACGCTTGCCGAGATCCGCCGGACCCTGCTCGACACGCTCTGCGAGGAGAAGGCGCGTGTCGACGCGGCGCTCCAGCGGACGCTCGAGCTGGGACAGAAGGCCTTCGGCGAGAGCCGCGCTCCCGACGAAACCGTGATCGTGGAGGGGACCGAGGTACTTTTCTCGAAGCCCGAGTTCCAGCGGGACCTCGAAGCTCTCCGGAAGCTCCTCCGAAGCGTCGAGGAGAGGGCCCGTCTCGTCCACCTCCTGACGGACTGTCTCTCGGCGCACGGGACCACCGTCGTCATCGGCTCGGAGAACGATTTCACCGGGGAGACCCAGAGCGCGGTCGTGACGGCGACCTACCGGTGCGGAGAGCATGCGCTGGGCGTCCTCGGAATCATCGGCCCGCGCCGGATGGAGTACGAGCAGGTCGTCCCGATCGTCGAGGAGCTGGGGCGTTTCGTGACGTCCCGTCTCACCGAGGAGTGGGGGCCGTGAAGAAGCCGCCTCAGCCCCCGCCGTCTCCGGACGACGGGGTCGTCTACATCGAGGACGAAGGCGCCGAGGACCTGGCGAAGGCCCTCGCCGAGGCCGAGCGGGCCGTCGCGGCCGCCGCGGAGAAGCGTCGCCACGTCGAGGAGGCGACAGCCGCCGCGGCCGCCCCGGTCGCCGCCGCGCCCCCGGAGGCACCGCCGCTCGACGAGAAGCTCCGCGAGATCGCGACGAAGCTCGCCGGGGCGGAGGAGCGGCTTCTGACCGAGCAGGAGGAGTCCGGCCGGCTGCGGGAAGCCCTTCTCCGCAAGACCGCCGACTTCGAGAACCTGAAGCGGAGGACCGAACGCGAAAAGAGCGAGTACTTCCGGTTCGCGCTCGTGGAGGTCTTCTCCGACCTTCTCGGCGTTCTCGACAACTTCGAGCGGGCGCTCCGCCACCTCGTGAACGGAGACGCCGCGACGGGCTCCGACGTCCACGTCGGGATCGAGATGATCTCGAGGCAGCTCGGAGACGTCCTCCGGAGGAACGGGCTGGCCGAAGTGGCCGCGCTCGGGCTTCCGTTCGATCCCAACGTGCACGAGGCGGTCGTCCGCGAGGAGTCGCGGGACGCCGAGCCGGGCACGATTCTCGAGGTGCTCCAGAAGGGCTACCTCCTGAACGACCGGCTCCTTCGGCCGGCGAAAGTCAAGGTCGCGGCTCCGCCGGCGGCCGGAGGCGTGGAGAACTGAATGGCGAAGGTCATCGGCATCGACCTCGGGACGACGAACTGCTGTGCGGCGGTCGTGGAGGTGGGCTCTCCCCAGGTCATCGCGAACCGCGAGGGAGCGCGGACGACTCCCTCCATCGTCGGCTTCACCGAGGACGGCGAGCGCCTCGTCGGACAGATCGCGAAGCGTCAGGCCATCACAAACCCGACGCAGACGATCTACGCCGTCAAGAGGCTGATCGGACGGAAGTGGGACGACCCCGAGGTGAAGCAGGCCCGGGAGCACCTCTCCTATCAGCTCGCGCCCGCGACGAACGGGGACCTGAAGATCCGGGTCCGGGACAAGGACTACGCCCCCGAGGAGATTTCCGCCTTTATCCTGCGCGAGATCCGGGAGTTCTGCGAGGAGGCCCTCGGCGAGGAGATCCGCGAGGCGATCATCACCGTCCCGGCCTACTTCGACGACTCGCAGCGGCAGGCGACGCGCGACTCGGGGAGGATCGCGGGGCTCGAGGTGCTCCGGATCATCAACGAGCCGACGGCGGCGTCGCTCGCCTACGGGCTCGAGAAGCAGAAAAAGCAGGAGACGATCGCCGTCTACGACCTCGGCGGCGGCACGTTCGACATCTCGATCCTCCGGATCGACAGCGGGATGTTCGAGGTCCTGTCGACCTCGGGCGACACGTTTCTCGGCGGCGAGGACTTCGACCGCTGCGTGATGGACTGGCTCCTCGCCGACTTCCTCAAGCAGACCGGGATCGACCTCCGGCAAGACCGCCTCGCCCTCCAGCGCCTCAAGGAAGCGGCCGAGAAGGCCAAGTGCGAGCTTTCGAGCGCGCTCGAGACGACGATCGCCCTGCCGTTCATCGCCTCGGACGCCTCCGGGCCGAAGCACATCAACAAGGTCCTCTCGCGGGACCAGTTCGAGGCCCTCGTGGCCGAGCTGGTCCAGCGGACCGAGGGGCCGTGCCGGAACGCGCTCGAGGCCGCCGGTCTGAAGCCGGACCAGGTCGACAACATCATCCTCGTCGGCGGGCAGACCCGCACGCCGATGGTCCAGCGGATGGTGGAGACGATCTTCGGCAAGCCCCCGAACCGCTCGATCAACCCGGACGAGGTCGTCGCGGTCGGCGCCGCCATCCAGGCGGGCGTCCTCCGCGGCGAGATCAAGGACCTCGTCCTCCTGGACGTCACGCCCCTCTCGCTCGGCATCGAGACCCACGGAGGGATCTTCGTGAAGCTCATCGAGCGGAACTCGACGATCCCGACGAAGAACACGCAGATCTTCACGACGGTCGCCGACAACCAGACGACGGTCGAGGTCAACGTCCTGCAGGGCGAGCGCGAGATCGCCAAGGAGAACAAGCCCCTCGGCAAGTTCCAGCTCATCGGAATCCCGGCCGCGGCGAAGGGGGTCCCGCAGATCGAGGTCACCTTCGCCATCGACTCCTCGGGGATCGTGAACGTCTCGGCGCGCGACCTCGCGACCGGCAAGGCACAGGGGATACAGATCAACCCGGCCGGAGGCCTCTCCCAGGAGGAGATCGACCGGATCATCTCGGAAGCCGCGTCGAACAAAGCGGCCGACCAGAAGAAGAGGGAGCTGCGCCAGCTGAAGAACAAGCTCGAAGGGATGATCGCGGGGAACGACCGGATCTTCCGGGAGTTCGGGAACCTTCTCGCGGCGGACGAGCGGGAACGCGTGGAAAAGACGCTGGGCAACGCACGCGAGGTGATGACGGGCGACGAGCGGGGCCCGATCGACGACGCCCTGATCGACATGAAGGGCGTCTCGAAGATCCTCACGCAGGCCATGCTCTACAAGCCCGAGAACCGGGACGCCTGATCGCCGGCCTCCCCTGCGCGGGGCGTCGCCGCTAGAATCGCCCGCCCGTGAGAAACACCGTGAGTGACTTCTACGAGATCCTCGGCGTTCCGCGCGACGCGCCGAACGAGGCCATCAAGTCGGCCTACCGCAAGGCGGCCCTGAAGTACCACCCGGACCGGAATCCGGGGAACCACGAGGCCGCGGAGCGCTTCCGGGAAGCGGCCGAAGCGTACTCGGTCCTCTCGGATCCCGAGAAGCGATCGCATTACGACCGTTTCGGCCCCGACGCGTTCCGCGGCGCCGGGGGACCCCGGTTCGACCCGACGAGCTTCGTGGACTTCGCCGACATCCTCGGGGACTTCTTCGGCTTCGGTGGAGGGGGGACGGTCGCGCGCGGCCGCCGCCGGCAGGGGGAGGACCTCCGCGCCGACGTGCGGCTCACCTTCGAGAAGGCGGCGTTCGGTACGGAGGTCTCCGTGCCGCTCTCGCGCCAGGAAACCTGCGAGACCTGCGGCGGGCGCGGCGGGAAAGGAGGCGCGGGCGCGACCACCTGCGCGACCTGCCGCGGCCAGGGACAGCTCCAGTTCCGGCAGGGCTTCTTCGCCATGTCGCGCCCCTGCCCGGAGTGCGAGGGGACGGGGGAGCGGGTGAAGGACCCCTGCCCGGACTGCCGCGGCGAGGGGAGGGTCCTTCGACAGCGGACGCTCACCATCCACGTCCCGGCCGGAGTCGACGACGGCGCGCGCCTCCGCCTGACCGGCGAGGGGAACCGGGGACGCGCGGGCGGCCGCCCGGGCGACCTCTACGTCGTCCTCTCCGTCGCGCCGCAC
This sequence comes from uncultured Acidobacteriota bacterium, assembly GCA_963779415.1. GTDB lineage: Bacteria > Acidobacteriota > Thermoanaerobaculia > UBA5066 > UBA5066 > DAOMFB01. The sequence goes on from CAVZYA010000001.1 coordinate 169,022, forward strand.
GAATCGTTCCGCCGCGACGGCGCCGACGTGATCCTGACGTGGGCCGTGCCGTTCCACGTGGCGGCGCTCGGCGGACCCGTCACGGTCCCGACGCTCGAAGGGGACTCGACCTTCGACATCCCCGCCGGGACGGCCGCGGGGCGCGTCTTCAGCCTGAAGGGGAAGGGGATCCCTCGCCTCGACGGGCGCGGGCGCGGGGACCAGCACGTCCTCGTCACCATCCGCGTCCCGAAGAAGATGAACGCCGCCCAGCGCGACGCGATCCAGCGTCTCGCCTCCGCCTTCGAGGACGGCGTTTCGGGCGCGCCGACGAAGGACGAGAAGGGGTTCTTCGAGCGGCTGAAGGACTTCCTCTCGGAGTGAGCGGCGCCGTCCGCTTCGTGGTGCCGGCGGAGAATGCCGGTGACGTCGAAGAGAATCTCTTCGAGGGGTTCGGAGAGATCGCCTTTTCCGCCACGCGCGAGCCTTCCGGCGAACTCTCGATCTGGGTGGAGGGAGGCGACGCCGCCGGAGCGCGGACGATCCTGGAAGGACTGGGCGCCGCCGGAGTTCCTTCTTTCGAAGAGATCCCCCGGGACTGGGTGGCCGACGCGGCGGCCTTGCGGACGAGTGTTGTCGTCGGCCGCTATCTTCTCGACCCGCACGACGGCGCTCTGGCGACCGCGCCCGCCCCGGGACAGATCCGCCTCTCGCTCCCGGCGGCCCGCGCCTTCGGGACCGGCTCGCACGAGTCGACGCGCCTCGCGATCCGTCTCCTCCTTTCCGAGACTCTCGCGGGACGGCGCGTCCTCGACGTCGGCTGCGGCGCGGGGACGCTCGCCTTCGTCGCCGCCCTTGAGGGCGCTGCATGGACGATGGCGTTCGACCTCGACGTCGATGCCGCGCTCGCGACCCGCGAGCACGGGATCGCGAACCGGATCCGCCGCCTCGCCGTCTTCGCCGGGCCTCTCGAGGCGATCCGCCAGGCCGCGCGGTTCGACGTGATCGTCGCGAACATGATTCTCGAAGAGGTCGCGCCGCTTCTCCCGGGGCTCCGCTCCCGCCTTTCGCGCCGGGGCCGGCTTCTCAGCTCGGGGCTTCTCGTCGAGCGAAGGAGGGAATGGGAAGATCTGCTGCGAGAAAAGGACTACCGGATCGTCCGCTCTCTCGCCGAGGGCGAATGGCTGGGGACGGCCGCCGAATCCGTCGAATGAAAGAGACGAAGAACGGAGTGCCACGGACCGAGGCGCCCCGCCCGCCGCGGGTGCTCGTGCCGGACGTGGCGGCGCCTCGGGGCAAGGCCGAAGAGATCGTTCTTCGAAAGGAAGAGACGGCTCATCTCCGGTCCCGCCGCCTTCGCGACGGGGACGAGGTCATCGTCCTTGACGGAAAGGGCGGCCGGGGAAACGGGACGATCGCCTCGAGGGGGACGGCGGTACGTCTCCTCTCCTTCGAAGAAAGCCCCGGTCTCCTCTCCCCATCCCCATCCTCATCCGCATCCTTCTCTTCGCTCCCGGGCGAGCCGGCTCTTCGGGTCACCGTCCTTCTTGCGTGCGCGGAGCCGGCGCGTGTCGAGTGGGCCGTCGAGAAAGGGACCGAGTGCGGCGCCGCGGCGTTCGTGCTGCTCGCCGCCGGCGCGCTCGCAGCGGGCCCACGTCGCGGCGCTCCGGGCGCGCCTTCCGCGCCTCTCGCGGATCGCGGCCGAAGCGGCGAAGCAGTGCGACCGGACGATCGTCCCCGAGATCGAGGGACCCGAAGAGATCGGGACTTTTCTTCGAAGGGAAGAAGAGCGGGGGGATGCGCGGCTCCCGCTTCTGCTGGCCGATCCCTCCGGCGCGCCGCTCGCAAGGACGATCTCCTCGCCGTCCGTCTCCGCGTCCCTGGCCCGCGGACTGGTCCTCGCGATAGGCCCCGAGGGGGGATTCACGCCGGCGGAGCTCTCCTCATTCGAAGAGTCCGGCGCTCTTCGGTTCTCCCTCGGCCCCCGCATCCTCCGCCTCGAGACCGCCGTCGTCGCGGCGCTCACCGTCTTGGTCGGTGGGGCGGACCGCTGACGGGTTCGCCGGCGATTTTTCGGTTAGGATCTCGCGGTCCTCGGACGGGAGGGGCTCATGGCATTCGAGAACGTCAGGAAAATCTGGATGAACGGCAAGCTCGTCGACTTCGCCGACGCGAAGATCCACATCTTCACGCACGCGCTTCACTACGGCTCGGGCGTCTTCGAGGGCGAGCGGTGCTACGACACGGCGCGCGGCCCCGCGGTCTTCCGCCTCGAGGAGCACCTCGACCGCCTCCTCTGGTCGGCCAAGATCTACCGGATGCAGATCCCGTACTCGATTGATCAGCTCAAGGAAGCGACCCTCGAGACGATTCGCGCGAACGGCTTCAAGGCGTGCTACATCCGCCCGCTCGTCTACCGGGGCTTCGGCTCTCTCGGCGTGAATCCCTTCCCGAACCCGGTGGACGTCGCGATCGGCTGCTACGAGTGGGGGAAGTACCTCGGACCGGAGGCGCTCGAGAAGGGCGTGGACGTCTGCTGCTCGTCCTGGATGCGGATCGCGCCGAACACGATGCCGGCCATGGCGAAGGCGACGGCGAACTACGCCAACAGCCAGCTCATCAAGATGGAAGCCATCACGAACGGCTACCACGAGGGGATCGCCCTCGACCACAACGGACGCGTCTCGGAAGGCTCGGGCGAGAACCTCTTCCTCGTCTGGAAGGGGCGCCTCTACACGCCGCCTCTCTCGGCCTCGACGCTTCCGGGGATCACCCGGCTCTCCGTCATCCAGCTCGCTCGCGAGCTCGGTTTCCACATGGAGGAGAAGACGATCCCTCGCGAGATGATCTACGCCGCCGACGAGATGTTCTTCACCGGAACGGCGGCCGAGATCACGCCGATCCGCTCGGTCGACAAGATCCCGGTCGGAGCCGGCTCGCGCGGCACGATGACGGCGAAGCTGCAGAAGGCCTTCTTCGAGATCGTCGAGGGGACGGTGCCCGACCGTTACGGCTGGCTCACGCCGGTCTACGCAGACGTCCCCGCACGGTCCTGACGCCGCCGCCGGATCATCTCCGCCACCACCGCGACGGCGATCTCCTCGGGGGACTCGGCCCCGATGTCGAGGCCGATCGGCGTCGAGATCCGTGCGAACTCCTCGTCGCGCCACCCTTCGGCGCGGAGCTCGTCGAAGAGCGCCTTCCGCTTCGCCCGGCTCCCCATCATCCCGAGATACGCGACCGGGGCGCCGCGCAGGCGCCGGAGGGCGAGGCCGTCCGTGACGTGCCCGCGCGTCATGACGGCGACGCAGTCCGTCGGCGCCGGGGGCGGAAGGTCGGCGTAGTCGTCGGCGACCTTCACGAGTCGCGTCCCTGCGGGAAAGGCGGACGGATCGAGCTGCTCGGCACGCTCGTCGCAGACGGTCACGTCGTAGCCGGTGATCGCCGCGGCCCGCGCGAGAGCGCGTCCGCAGTGGCCCGCGCCGACGACGAGGAGCCGCGCCGCCCTCTCGACGATCTCCAGCATCACGGTCGCGCGGCCGCCGCAGACGGCGCCGAAGGAGTTCTCTCCCTCGGGAAGGAAGACGTACTCCTTCGTGAACGGGAGGCCCCCCTTCGCGAGGAGCGCTCCCGCGTCCGCGACGACGAGCGACTCGAACTTCCCGCCTCCGATCGTCCCGTGCGTCGTTCCGTCCGGAAGGACGAGCATCCGTGCGGCGGCTTCGCGCGGCGTCGATCCGACCGCGGAGACGACCGTCGCCATCGCGAGGCGGGGATGCCGCTCCAGAATCGTGGCGAGGTCCCGGAAGAACTGCGAACTCATTTCAGGTCGTCACGTTGACTTGCTTGGAAGTGGGAGAGGAGAAGAGCGGAGATCCGTCGGCCGATCCACGTCGCGGAGGACTCCGTCGTCGAAGCCCTCGAGATGCAGGACCGAGAGATCGGGCTCATTGAAGAGGTCGGAGAGACGCCGGTCGTCTGGCCACGAGAGGATTCTCGGGACGAGCGCGGTGGAGAACACCAGCGGATGCCCGCGCCCGCCCGCATGTGTGGGGACAGCCAGGGTTCGCTCGTCGAGCGAGCCCGCCGCAGCGAGGACGACCCTGAGAGACTCCTTGCTCAGAAAGGGAAGATCGGCGGGGGAGATGGCGACGTGCGTCGAGCGGGCGGCGGCCGCGAGCGCGGCGAGGCCCGCTTTCACCGAAGTGAACATTCCATCCTGCCACTTCGGATTCTCGACGCACCGGACCTTCTCTGAGAGGTCTTCTATTACCTTTCTAAGAAGATCTTGCAGGCCATCGCCTTCGCCCGAAGGCAGCACGACGAGGACCTCGTCGAGTCCGGCGGAGCAGAAGGTCCTCGTCACTCGCCGGAGAACCGGCTCGCCGTCTATCTCCGCGAGCATCTTCGGCGAGCCGAAGCGCGAGGAGGCGCCTGCCGCGAGGAGGAGCCCGGAGACGAAGCTAATCCGCCGCCTCGTAGCAGCCGCGCGGGCTGCGGCAGTCGGCGAGGTGGCAGGGCCTTTCGTCCGGCCCCACGGACCCCATCGTCTTCAGGCACCAGTAGGACGCGCTCGCCGTCGGATGTTCGGCGGCGTGCGTCTCCCAGTCGGAGGTGACGTGCATCATCTTCGTCCGGATCTGGCGGCAGCGCGATTCGGGATCCGGCGAGACGTCGCTCCAGGCGGCGGGAAGTTCGGGAGCGTTCATGCGTCGGGGGCCCTTTCGGTTCCGTCGGGGAGGCCGGCAGCGGCGAGGAGCGTTCGCCGGACCATCGCCGAGATGAGGGGGACCTTGTAGGCGTTCTCCGCGAGCGGCGTCGCTCCGTCGACGGCGGCCTTCGCGGCCGCGGCGGCCAGCGCGGCGTCGAGGGTCTTTCCTTCGACGAGGGCCTCGGCCTTCTTCGCCCGGAACGGGACCGGCGCGGCCGAGCCGAGGACGATCCGGACATCACGTGCCTTGCCCCCGTCGGGACGCCAGGCGACGGCGACGTCGGCGAGCGGCCAGTCGAAGGACTGCTTCTGCTTCAGCTTCCGGTAGGCCGAGACGAGACCGGCCGCCTTCGGGATCGAGACCTCGACGATCAGCTCGGAGGCCGTGAGGACGTTCTCGGCCCCGAGGTCGTCCTCGGGACGGACGAAGAAGGAGGCGATCGGAATCGACCGTGGGCCCGAAGGCGAGATCGTCTCGATCGTGGCACCGTATGCGAGGAGGGCGACGCCGGCGGCGGAGGGGTGGACGATCGCGCAGGTCGTGTTGCCGAAGACGGCGTGATAGACGTTCTCTCCCTTCTGGGCGAAGCACTCTCCGCCTCCCTTTTTCAGGCACTGGAAGTCGGCGGAGCGGAAATACCAGCAGCGCGGCCGCTGGCAGAGGTTCCCCGCGAGGGTGGCCGCATTCCGGATCTGAGGGGTGGCCGCCCCCTCGCAGGCCTCGGCGAGGGCGGGGAACTCCGTCCGGATGCCTTCGGCGACCTCACGGAGGGTGACGAGAGCGCCTATCCGGACCTCACCGCCGTCGCGGCGGACCGTCCGGTGCTCCGCGAGGCGCCGGAGGTCGACGACCCGGTCGGGCGCGGCCGTCCGTTCCTTCAGGCGCTCGACGATGTCGATTCCGGCCCCTTTCGCCTCGGCCGCGACGTGCGCCTTGCGCGCCGCCTCGAGGGCGAGGAGGGCGTCGTTCCAGTCCCGGGGCTGGACTCTCTCGAAGCTCTTCATGACCGCGCCCCCTTTTCCGGGGCGAGGCTTCCCGCGCGCGCGGAGTTCACGGCGGCCAGCACGCGGGCCGGCGTCAGCGGGATCTCCGTGACCCGGATCCCGAGCGCGTGCGAGACGGCGTTGGCGACGGCGGCCGACGTGGGGATCGTCGCCGGCTCGCCGATGCCGCGGGTATGGGTGTTGTTCCTTCCGGCGTAGAGCTCCATCAGGATCGGAACGATCTCGGGAGCGTCCTTCACGCCGAGAATCTTGTAGCTCTCGAGGTTCGGGTTCATCACGCGCCCGCTCCGCCGGTCGATGTGCCGCTCTTCGAAGAGGGCGAAGCTGATTCCCTGAAGAATGCCGCCCCGGATCTGCCCCTCGGCGCCCGTCCGCCAGACGGGGAGGCCGCAGTCGTGGACGGCGACGACCTTCTCGACCGAGACGAGGCCGGTCTCCGTATCGACGACGACATCGGCGAACTGGACCCCGAAAATGCGCGAATCGGTCCCGTCGTAATCCTTCGCGCGGTCCCCGGTGGCGACGAGGACGTCTCCCGGGAGCCTCGCGCAGACGCTCTTCCACGGGACGCTCTTCCCGCCCGCGAGGAAGACCCCTTCGCCGACGGTGACGGATCCTTCCGGGGCGCCGAGAAGCGGGGCCGCGATCGCCACAAGCTTCCGTGCCGCGTTCCATGCGGCGGCGCGGACGGCGGGGATCAGGGAGACGGTCGTGGTGGAGCCGCCCGAGGCCGGACCGAAGGGATAGGCCGTCGAACCCCACTTGACGCGGATCGCCCCGGGGGCGAGACCCAGCTCCTCGGCCACCGTCACCGCGATCGTCGTCGGATTGCCGCAGCCGATCTCCTGGACGCCGTTCTCCGCTTCGACGCTTCCGTCTCGATGGACGCGGACATGGACCTGCGAGCCGGGGCTGACGATGTTGTACCAGACCGATGCGGCGCATCCGAGGCCGCGCCGGAGGGGAAGCCCCTTCGCCTCCGCCTCGCGGTTCCTCTCCGTCAGGGCGGCGCGGCGCTCCCAGCGGATCTCCTTCGCGCCGCGCTCCCACTCCGCGCGGCGGATGTCGACCGGGTCGTTGGCGAGGCGGACGGCGAGGGGATCCATCTTCAGCCGGGCGGCGATCTCGTCGAGAACGGCCTCGACGGCAAGGGTTCCCTGCGGGTGGCCGGGGGCGCGCATCGCGCAGCCAGGGCCGAGGTTGGTGAAGACGTCGAACTCCTCGACGGCCACGTTGGGGAAGGCGTAGGAGTTCTTGACGACGGAGCCCGTCCCGGCTCCCGTCGCGACTCCCGCCGTACCGAACGAGGCGTACGAGAACGCCGTGACGGTGCCGTCCTTCCGGTAGGCCGCCTTCATCCGGTTGAGCGAATCGGGGCGGTTTCCGGCTGCGAGCTGGTCTTCCTTCCGGTCGAGGACGAGTCGCACGGGCTTTCCGGCCTTCCTGGCGAGCTTCGCGGCGAGGACGCCGTGGTCGCCGGCGCCGAACTTCGACCCGAATCCCCCGCCGACGTACTCGGCGGTGACGTGGACCTTGTCCTTCGAAAGGCCGAACACCTGCGCCAGCTCGTCCCGGACCGAGAAGACCCCCTGGGTGGAGGCGACGACGAAGAGCTCCCCCTCCTTCCACTCGGCGAACGAGGAATGCGTCTCCATGCAGGCGTGGGTCTGGACCTGCGTCCGGAAGGAGAGCTCGACCACCCCGTCCGCCTCGACGAAGAGCTTCGCGAGATCCTTCTCGCCGCGTCCCGAGGCCCGGGGCCCGCGGATGTTTCCGGTCTGCGCGACGGCGCCGCTTCCCCCCGGCGCGTCGCCGGCCGTCCGGTGCTCCTCGACCGGCTTTTCGAAGACGAGGGGCGCGTCCGGCTTCATCGCCTCCTCGAGAGTGACGACGTGGGGGAGGACGTCGTACTTCACGACGACGGCGTGGAGGGCGTCTTCGGCCGCGGCCGCCGAGGGGGCCGCGAGCGCGAGAACCGGGTCGCCCTGATAACGGACTTCCTTCTTTTCGAGAAGCTCGAAGACGACGCCGGGCATCCTCGCGAGGGCCGATGTGTCGACGGAGAGGATCCGGGCGTGAGCGTGGGGCGACCGGAGAATCCGGCCGTAGAGGAGGTCCGTCCGACGGACGTCGTGGGTGTAGACGGCGCGGCCGGTCGCCTTGAAGCGGCCGTCGAGGCGCGGCTGGCGGCCGCCGAAGACACGCCGAGGCGTCCCCTCGGCGAGCGGCGGCGGATCCCCGGCCGGAATCTCGACCTCCTTCTCGACGGTCTTCCCGGCGAGGCCGATGCGGATCTTCGTCTTCGGGGCGCTCGCCGTCGGCTCAGGCATGGCGGCCTCCCTTGCGGGCGCTCTCGCACGCGGCGACGATCTCGTTGTAGGCGCCGCACCGGCAGAGGTTGCCCGCCATGCCGATCCGGATCTCGGCGGGGGTCGGGTCGGGATTCCGCCTCAGGAGCCCTTCCGCCGCCACGACCATTCCCGGCGTGCAGAAGCCGCACTGAAGCCCGTCGGCGTCGATGAAAGCCTGCTGGAGGGGCGAGAGCGCGTCCGGAGAGCCGAGCCCCTCGATCGTCGTCACGCTCCGTCCGTCGGCGTCGTGGACGAGCGTGAGGCACGAGTTCACCGCGAGGCCGTCGAGCAGGACCGTGCAGGCCCCGCAGGCGCCCCGGTCGCACCCGATCTTCGTCCCCGTGAGTCCCCATGCCTCCCGGAGAGCCTCGGCGAGCGTCGTCCGCGCCTCGAAGACGCCCTGCCGGGGCGTCCCGTTCACGTTCACGGTCACCATCCCGTCCGCGGGGCGTTTCCGCTCCCCGGCGAGGGCGGTGGCGCCGGAGGCCGCTCCCGCGACCGCGGTCGTGGCGATCCCCTTCAGGAGACCGCGCCGTGTCACGCCTTTTCCGTTGTCGGTCATCTCCACCTCCCCCGGGCGCAAAACTATACCGCCGGGCGGCTTTTCGTTGACCTCGGCGAGGCCGACGACCTATTCTGAGATCGAGGCACGGCATGCACATCAACGATCTCCTGAAGATCGCGGTCGAGAGGAAGGCCTCGGACCTTCATCTGAAGGTCGGTGCGCATCCCATCCTCCGGGTGGACGGCGAGTTGATCCCGCTCGTCGACCTGAAGCGCCTCATGCAGGAGGACACGATCGCGATGGCGTTCTCGATCATGTCCTCCCGCCAGAAGGAGAAGTTCAAGAACAACTACGAGATCGACATCGCCTACTCCGTTCCGGGGCTGGGGCGGTTCCGCTGCAACATCTTCCAGCAGCGGGGAACGGTCGGTCTCGTCTGCCGGGTCATTCCGGCCCGCATCCTCGCGATCCGCGAGCTTCTCCTGCCGCCGGTCATCGAGAAGATCTGCGAGGAGACGCGCGGGCTCGTCCTCGTGACGGGGACGACCGGGTCGGGCAAGTCGACGACGCTGGCCGCGATGATCGACTACATCAACGCGACCCGCTCCGAGCACATCATGACGATCGAGGACCCGGTCGAGTTCCTCCACCGGGACAAGAAGTCGATCGTCAACCAGCGCGAGCTGGAGGTGGACACGCGCTCCTTCGCGGCGGCCATCCGGTCGGCGCTCCGCCAGGACCCCGACGTCATCCTCGTCGGCGAAATGCGCGACTTCGAGACGGTGGAGACGGCCCTCCTCTCGGCCGAGACCGGCCACCTCGTCATGTCGACCCTCCATACCGTCGACGCGACGGAGACCGTCAACCGGATCATCTCGGTCTTCCCGCCGCACCAGCAGAAGCAGATCCGCCTTCAGCTCGCGGCCGTGATCAAGGCGGTCATCTCGATGCGCCTTCTCCCTCGCTCGGACGGCCTCGGGCGCGTCCCGGCCGTCGAGGTGATGGTCGCGACGAACTACATCCGGGACTGCATCGAGAACAAGGAGAAGACGAAGTACATCCACGACGCGATCAAGGCCGGCACGTCCCAGTACGGGATGCAGACCTTCGACCAGTCGCTCTACCAGCTCTACAAGAGCGGGCTCATCACCCTCGAGGAGGCGATGCGCCGGTCGACGAACCCGAACGAGTTCCGCCTGAGGATCCAGGGGATCCAGTCCACCTCGGACGTCTCGACCGAGATGATGGAGGGCTCGCTGGACGCGCCGGAGACGCGCTCCGAGGCGGACTCGCCCTTCGACTTCTCGAACCAGACGGGGTGAGCCTCCGCGCCCGCGAGACCGCGCTCGCGCTCCTCTCGCGACGCGCGTACACCGGGGCGGCGCTCGCCCGGGCGCTCGTCGCGCGGGGCATCCGGGAGTCCGAGGCGGCCGCCGTCATCGCGGAGTTCGAGGCGAAGCGGTACCTCGACGACGAGGCCGAAGCGCTGGAGCGCGCGCTGGCGCGGAAGGTGCGGGCGCTCCCTCCCGGATTGACGCCGGAGGCGCGGTCGAAGAAACTCTTCGCCCACCTCGTGCGGCGCGGCTTCGCTCCCGGCGCCGTGATCGAGGCGCTCCACCGGAAAGGCGAGGCCACAGATGACGACTTCCCGGGCGTGGACGTCTAGGGACGTCCGCAGCACGTTCCTCCGATACTTCGAGACGAGGGGGCACGCCGTCGTCCCGTCGTCGTCGCTCGTCCCGGCGGACGACCCGACGCTCCTCTTCACGAACGCCGGGATGAACCAGTTCAAGGACGTCTTCCTCGGGCGCGAGAAGCGGGCGTACGTCCGCGCGGCCTCTTCGCAGAAGTGCGTCCGCGCGGGGGGGAAGCACAACGATCTCGACAACGTCGGCTACACGGCCCGTCATCACACCTTCTTCGAGATGCTGGGGAACTTCTCCTTCGGCGACTACTTCAAGAGGGAAGCGATCGACTTCGCGTGGGAGCTGGTGACGGGGCGCGAGTGGTACGCGCTCGATCCGGCGCGCCTCTGGGCGACCGTCTACCGGGACGACGACGAGGCGGCGGACCTCTGGGCGCGCCACCTCCCGAAGGAGCGGATCCGCCGCTTCGGCGAGAAGGACAACTTCTGGTCGATGGGGGAGACGGGTCCGTGCGGCCCCTGCTCCGAGCTTCACTACGACCAGGGCCCGTCGGTCCCCGGCGACGACGTCCCGAACGCGCGGGGAGACCGGGTCATGGAGATCTGGAACCTCGTCTTCATGCAGTTCGACCGGGATCCCGAAGGGCGGATGACGCCCCTTCCGAAGCCCTCCGTCGACACGGGAGCCGGGCTCGAGCGGATCACGGCGATCCTCGAGGGGAAGAACAACAACTACGACACGGATGTCTTCGAGCCGGTCATTCAGAGAATCGGGAGCCTGAGCGGGCGGAAGTACCTCGGAAACATGGAGGTCGGGGACGCCCCCTTCCGCGTCATCGCCGATCACGCGCGAGCGGCGACGATGCTCATCGCCGACGGGGTCATTCCCTCGAATGAAGGAAGGGGATACGTTCTTCGAAGGATCATCCGGCGCGCCCTCCGTTACGCGCGACGGCTGGGCATCGAGACGGAGGCTCTCGTCCAATCGAAGAAATCGATGCTTGCCTACCTCGCGCAGCCAGTCCTCGAGGGCTTTCGCGGAATTCACTTCTCAGAAGAATCCTTCGAAAGGGTCACGGGGCGCTTCACCGGTGCCTATTTCGATTACCTTCTGAACGAGGAGTGGCTCTTCAATCGCACGATGTCGGTCGGAGCAGACAAGGTGGGGGAGGAGATCTCCGCCGCCCGTCGCGAGGCCGAGAGGGCCGGGGAAGGGCACATCACCCTCGGCGGGCCGGCCGTCTTCCACCTCTACGACACGTTCGGAGTTCCGCTCGAGCTGATCGAGGAGATCGCGGGCGACGAGGGGATCAAGGTGGACCGCCCGGGCTTCGAGTCGGAGATGGCGAAGGCGCGCGAGCGCTCGAAGGCCGGCTCGAGATTCGACGCGGAGAGCGGCCTTCCGAAGGAAAGCCAGATCGACCCCTCCTGGGAGACTGATTTCCGCGGGTATCCGGAGCAGGACTTCGTTCGCCTCGAAGGAGGGCTCGTGCTTGGCCTGAATTCGGTGGAGCGCGGGGAGAAGCTGCCTTTTCTTCGAAAGGGGGAGAAGGGGTGGTGCATCCTGGACCGGACGGTCTTCTACCCCGAGGGGGGCGGGCAGGTGGCCGACCAGGGAGAGCTTTTCTGGAAGAGCGAGGGAGGCGAAGGTCGAGCCGTCGTCCTCGACGTGCGCCGCACTCCTTCCGGGAAGGCGGTTCTCCACCTTCTGAGAATCGAAAGCGGTCTTCTGGCGGCGGGGCAGGTCGTGCGCATGGAAGTCGACGAGTGGACGCGGCGGCGGACGCAGGCGAACCATACGGGGACGCATCTGCTTCACGCGGCCCTCCGGGCGGTCCTCGGCGAGTCGGTCCGGCAGATGGGCTCGCTCGTGGCGCCGGACCGCCTCCGCTTCGACTACGCGGCCTCGCGGCCGACGACTCCGGACGAGATCCGCGAGATCGAGCGGCTCGTCAACGAGGAGATCCTCCGGGACCGGCCGGTGTCGAAGGAGGTCACGTCGATGGACGCCGCGAAGGCGAAGGGCGCCATCATGTTCTTCGGCGAGAAGTACGGCGAGCGGGTCCGCGTGGTGGACGTCCCCGGCTTCTCCACGGAGCTGTGCGGCGGGTGCCACGTCGGAAGGACCGGCGAGATCGGAGCCTTCAAGGTCCTCGTCGACCGGGGCCTCGCGGCCGGCGTCCGGCGCCTCGAAGCCGTGACGTCGCTCGGCGCCGTCGAGAGGCTGCAGAAGGACGAAGAGATCCTCTCGGAACTCTCCCATCTGGTGAACGCACAGCCGCACGAACTGCCGGAAAGGCTCAAAGAAGCCCTGGATTCTCTCAGAAAGAAAGAGAAGGAAATCCAGCAGCTCAAGGTGCAGCTCGCGCTGGGCGGCGGCGCGGGGGCGCCAGGAGGCGTCTCGGGCGGGTCGGCCGCGCGAATGGCCTCCGGCTCTCTACCTTTAGAAGAATCGGTCTCCTCGGACCTTTCCCGAAGCGCCGGCGCGAATTGGGATGTCGGTGTGCAGGAGATCGCGGGCGTCAAGGTTCTCGCGCGGCGCGTGCCGTCGCTCCCGGCGAACGAGCTGCGAAACCTCGCCGATACGTTCCGGGCGAAGCTGAAGTCCGGGGTCGTCCTCCTCGGAACGGAAGGTGAGGAAGGGAAGGTGCTGCTCCTCGCCGCCGTCACGCCCGACCTCGCTCCGCGCGTTCCGGCGGGCGATCTCGCCCAGGCGATGGCCCCCGTCGTCGGCGGAAAGGGAGGGGGAAAACCGGACCTCGCTCAGGCGGGGGGGCGCGACCCGTCGAAGATCGGAGAGGCGTTGGAGCGCGGCGTGGCCCGTGTTCGGGAGCGTCTCGGGGCCTGACCGCTCCATTGGCCTATAATTCACCCCAGTGGTCAAACAGGTTCTTCGTGTCGGCGCCGGGGCCTCGCTGCTCGTCGCGGCTTTCACCGCGTCGGCCGACGTCCGCCTCGTCCGGAGGGCGGACGGAAGCGCCTTGATCTACAACCAGATCGGGAGCGGGTGGCTCGTCGAAGGCCGGGCTCCCTCGGACTCGTACCTCGTGGAACGGCGTCTCGCGGCGAGCCCGTGGGACGCGGCGATCCGGGAGGCCGCCGAGCGCAGCGGCGTCGACCGGGAGCTGGTCAAGAGCGTCATGCTCGTCGAGTCGAACTTCAACGCACGGGCGATCTCGCGAAAAGGGGCCCGCGGGCTGATGCAGCTGATGCCCGAGACGGCGAAACGGTTCCGCGTGAGGGACCGGTTCGATGCGCTCGAGAACATCCGGGGCGGCGTGGAGTATCTCGGAACGCTCCTCAAGCTCTTCTCGGGCGACATCGCCCTCGCCGTCGCGGCCTACAACGCGGGAGAGAACGCCGTCGCCCGGCATGTCGGGATCCCGCCCTTCGCCGAAACCCGCGAATACGTCCGGCGGGTTCTCGTGGCCCTGAACGGAGCGCCCGCCCCTTCGCTCGGCGGAGGATTTCGCGGGCTGACGACTCCCCCCGCCTCGCCGGCGCCCCGGAGCAAGAGGGCGCCGGTGCGGGTGGCGAACATCAACGGGACGCCAACCCTCACGAACGTGGATGACACGGACCGGGTCGGGCCGCAGCTCGGCCGGGTCCGCTAGGGAGGACGTGCGGGATGTCGAGCGTGCGAAGCGGCGGGGGCTCGGCGACACCGTTCCGGCCCGCTCCCTTCTTCGACCACGGGCTCTTTCTTCTTCACCTGAACCGCGGGAAGGAAGAGCTGCGCAAGGGGCAGCACGAGATCGCGCGCCGGGAGTTCGAGGAGGCCAAGCGCCTCCGTCCCCACGACCCGGAGGTGCTCCTCAACCTCTCGATCGCGCTCTTCCATCTCGGGAGCTTCCTCGAAGCCGAGCGCCTCACGAGGGAGCTTCTCGTCGCGCACGAGAACGCGGTTCCCCTTCTCTTCAACCTCGGCCTCATCCTCTTCAAGTCCGGACGGGAGGAGGAGGCCCGTGAGCCGCTGGAGCGGGTCCTCGCGCTCGCGCCGGCGCACCGGAAGGCCCACCTGACGCTCGGCCTCATCTGCCAGAGGGGCGGGGAGACGGAGCGGGCCCAGAAGCACCTCCGGATGGCGGGCGCCGAGATGAAGGACGGGGCCGAAGAAGACGACTCCATTTCGCGGATGGCCCGGCAGGCGGCCGCGATGCCTGCCCGCAGCCCGGGCGTCGCGGCGCCCCAGCCGCCCCCCGTGAAGCCGGAGCCGGCCGACTCGATGGCCGGACCGGGGCGGACGCTCGGCTCTTCCGGCAGCTGGTCCCGCTCGGTTTCCGGCACGTTCCGCGTCGGGCGACGGCCCGATTCGTCTCCTTCTCTCGCGCTCGTGGCGTCGGTCGGCCCCTTCTCGCCGAAGGCGGGAGGGCTTCTCGCGGCAGAGACCGTGGACGGGCTCCGCGTCCGAAAGGGGACGATCGTCGGGCGGAGCGGCACGCCGTCGCTGGAGCCCGAGCCGCGGCTCGAAGGGGTCCTCGGGGGGATGCTCCTCAAGGCGTCGGGGCCGGGAAGCCTTCTCCTCGCCGACGCCGGGCGCTTCTCGTTCGTGCGGACCCTCTCGCGCGAATCGCTTTCCGTCGAGCCGACTCGCCTCCTCGCGTTCGAGGACTCCCTCGCGTATCGCGAGGATCCGGGTTTCGAGCGGCCCCGGGAGATCGACAGACCGTTCCTGAAGCTGACCGGATCCGGGGCGGTCGCGATCTCGGGGATCGGCGAGCCCGCACGCTTCGAGGTGGAGTGGGGCCAGCCGCTGACGCTCCTTTTGCGCGTCGTCGTCGCCTACGGCGGCGAGGTGATTCCGGAGCTTCTCGAGCCGTCGGACACCGGTCCGGCGTTCGACGGGGGCCCCGTGATCCGTTTCGTCGGCGCCGGCTATGTCTTAGCCGACGCTCGTTGAGCGTCGGGGGTCCTGGCCGACGCCCGCTAGCGAATCTCGATCGGACGCATCCGGAGGACTCCCTCCCCGGAGCCGAGGAGGCCGGCGTCCTCGAGCCGGACGAGGAGCGGGCGGAGCGCTTCCATGGCGAGGAGGACCGACTCGGACGGGTCGGCGTCGTCTTCGCCTCCGGTGAGCCTCGTCATCAGGGACTCGAGCGGGCTCTTCCGCTTCGGGAACTCGACGAGCTTCACCGGATCGGCGGCCGGGATCTTCGCCGCCTGCTTCGCGGCGCGGACCGCCGCCGAAAGACCGCCCAGCTCGTCCACGAGGCCCCGCTCCTTCGCGTCCTCTCCGGTCCAGACGCGACCCTTCGCGATCTCGAGGACCTTCTCCTTCGGCAGCTTCCGCCCCTCGGCCACCTTCGACGTGAAGTCGTCGTAGATCCGGTCGAGCCAGGCGTTGAAGCGGGCCCACTCGGTCTCCGACCAGGGACGCGAGCTGTTCCAGAAATTCGCGTTCGCCCCGGTCTCGACCTGGTCGAAGGTGATTCCGATCTTCTCCCACATGGCCGGGGTGACGAACTTCCCGCCGAGAACGCCGATCGACCCGGTGATCGTCCCCGGCTCGGCGAGGATCCGGTCGGCGTTCATCGCGACGAAATATCCGCCGGAGGCCGCGACCTCTCCCATCGAGACGACGACGGGCTTTCCGGCCCTCCGCGCGCGCGACACCTCGCGCCAGATCGTGTCCGAGGCGACGTACGACCCTCCCGGCGAGTCGACGCGGAAGACGATGGCGGCGACCTCGGGGTCCTTCGCAGCCTTGCGGAAGGCGGTTGCCACGCTCTCCGAACCCATCGTCCACGACCCCGTCACGGGGTTGTAGCCTCCCTTGCCGCGCGCGACGCCCCCGACGCCGTAGATGAGGGCGAGGGTCCGCGCTCCGGAGTCGTACGGCGACCCGGTGCTGTCGCGATACGCCGCGAAGGAGAGAAGCTCCGCACCGGCGCCGGCCCGTGACTTGACCCTGTCGGAAACCTCGTCCCAGTAGGCGAGGCCGTCCACGAGCTTCGCTTCCTTCGCCTCGGGGCCGAGAAACGGGCCCCGGTCGATGAGCGTCCTCACGTCGGCCTCGGAGAGATTCCGCCCCTCGGCGATGCCTCGCACGGCCTGTCCGAATATCGAGTCGAGGAGCCGCTGTTCGGCTTCGCGGTAGGCCGGCGTGAAGCTCGTGTCCGTGAAGAGGTTCATTGCGTTCTTGTACTCGTAGCGCTGGCCGTACTGCGGCGTGACGCCGAGCTTTTCGAGCATCCCCCGGAGGAACGGGGCCTCGAGGACGTAGCCGTTGAGGCCGACGTCGCCCGAGGGCTGGAGCCAGATCTCGTCGAACGCGGTCGCGAGGTAGTACGCCCCGTTGCCGGGTCCGAACTCGCCGAAGGTCTCGGAGAAGGCGACCGCGAACTTCTTCTTCGCCCGGAAGGCGCGGACGGCATCGCGGATCTCCTGGACCTGAGCAGTCCCGACGGGCGCCGCGCCGACCCGGGCCACGAGCCCCGAGACGCGGTCGTCGCTCCCAGCCCGTTCGAGCGTCTCGACCAGGCCTCGCAGCGTGAGGGGGGGCTCCGCGCGGAACGCCGCCAGCGGGTTTTCCGGGGCGATTTCGGGGAGGGCGCGTTCGAGGTCGAGCTTCAGGATGGTCTTCGAGGCGACGGAGACGTGCCCCGTAGCCGGCCGGAAGGTCATGAAGACGGCGACGCCGGCGGCCGCGAGGAGGAAGAGCGTGAAGACGGCAAGGACGATCTTCGTGGATCGCTTCATGGCGGACCTCAGGCAAGGGACTCTACGACAGAGCCCCGACGGAGTCCCCGGGCGTCAGCGGCTCCCCGATTCGAGCGCGGCGACGGTCACGTCGAGAAGACGCCGGACGGCGGCCGCATCCTCGTGCTCGGCGTAGATCCGGAGGACCGGCTCCGTTCCCGAGAGGCGGTGGAGGATCCATCCGCGGCCGCCGAGCAGGAGCTTCACGCCGTCGAGCGTTTCGACGCCGGTGACCCGCTCGCCGGCGACGATCGAAGGAGGAGCCGCTTCTAGGCGGTTCATGAACGCACGGAGGACCGGCGTCGGGAGGTGGAGGTCGCGGCGGTCGTAGGCGAGGGCGCCGTAGTCGGCGTCCTGGCGCGCGAGAAGGGAAGAGAAAGAGCCTCCGGAGTGCGCGATCGTCTCGAGGACGAGGAGCGCCGAGAGGACGCCGTCCCGCTCCGGGAGAAAGAAGGAGACGCCGAGCCCCCCCGACTCCTCCCCGCCGATCCCGACCTCGCCGGCGAGCATCTTCTCGGCGATGTACTTGAACCCTATCGGCGTGACGTGGAGCGGCACGCCGAGCTTCGCGGCGACCCGGTCGAGAAGGAGGGATGTCGAAAAGGTCTTCGCGATCCCGCCGCGGATCCTCCCGCGAGCGGCGAGGCTCTCGGCGAGGAGGGCGAGGATCCGGTGGGGCGTCACGAACCGTCCGGCGGTGTCGAGGACGCCCAGACGATCGCCGTCCCCGTCGCTCGCGAGAACGAGGTCGAAGCTCTCGCGGCGGAGCGCCTCGATCGAGGCGGCGAGGTTCCGGGGGATCGGCTCGGGATTGATGCCGCCGAAAGAGGGGTTTCCCTCGGCCCGCAGCGTGGTGACGCGGGTCGGATGTCCCTCGCCGACGATCTCCTGAAGGAGCGCCCCGGCCGCGCCGTGGATGGCGTCGAAGAGGACGCGAAGGCCGGCGCGCCGGATGGCCGGAAGATCGACGATCGCGGCGAGGGCGTCGCGATAGGGAGTCCGGAGGTCCGTCGATTCGGCGGAGCCTCCCTTTCTTTCGGGAAGCGGGCGATCGGCGGACCGCGCGATGGCGTCGTAAGTCTCGGGCATCGCGCTCCCGCCGAAGTACGACTTGTACTTCACGCCGTTCCACGCGGCGGGGTTGTGCGAGGCCGTGATCGCGACGCCTCCGCGAAGCCGCCGGGAGAAGACGTGCCACGAGGCGCAGGGCGTCGGAACGGGGGAGTCGGTCAGAAGGACGCGAAAGCCGCGCGTGGCGAGTCGTGCGGCGCTCTCGGCAGCCAGGTCCGGCGAGAGAAAGCGGGTGTCGTGGACGATCGGCAGCGACCACGGATCGCCCGGATCGGCGTTGGCCGGATCGACGGTCCAGGCGGCCATCGCGTCGACGACCCGCGCGACGCTCTCGAAGGTGAGATCGCGGGCGATCCGGCCCCGCCACCCGTCGGTGCCGAAGACGATGGGAGATGGGGTCATGCGGAGCGCGATTCTCGGGGAGGGAGGCGAGTCTGTAAAGGCACGCTCTCGCCGCCCCGGCTAGAATGCCGGAGCGGTGATCTCCGTCAACGTCCCGAACGCCCTCACCCTCCTCCGCATCTTCCTCGTTCCGTTCCTCGTGGTGATCCTCCTGACGCGGATGCCGGCGAAGGAGTACGTCGCGCTGGGCATCTTCCTCGTGGCGGCGCTGACGGACGCGCTGGACGGGTACATCGCCCGGAAGTACAAGAAGGTCACGACGCTCGGGACGCTTCTCGACCCGATCGCGGACAAGCTTCTCGTCTCGGCCGCCCTCATCTCGCTCGTCGATCTGCAGGAGGCGGACGCCTGGGCGGTCTGCATCATCATCGGAAGGGAGTTCGCGGTCACGGGTCTTCGCGCCATCGGGGCGACGCACGGCATCGTCATCCCGGCCTCGAAGCTCGGGAAATGGAAGATGGCGACGCAGATCGCCGGGATCTCGCTGATGATCCTCGGGGCCCGCCTCGACGACATCGGCCTCTGGAGAAAGACGGGCCGTGCCGCCCTCTACGTCATGACCGCCTTCGCGCTCGTCTCGGGATACGACTATTTTCGCCGGTACCTGAAGGAGCTGCTCCTTCGCGAGCGGACCATCTCAGCCACTTTCGCCGCGGTGCCGCCGCCGAAAGACCGCCCGAAAGACGGGGCGGCCTGAGACCGCGAACTTCCGCTCGTAGTTCGTCCCGCTCGTCCACGCACCCGTCTCTTCCTCGGCGAGCCGCTCGAGAAGAGGCTCGCCGCCCAGGACCTCCTCGATGACGGACCAGTAGGCGGCGTGGTCGCTCGCGATGCGAAGGAGGCCTCCGGGGGAGAGACCGCGCGCCGCGGCGGCGGCGAAGGCCGGCGTCACGAGCCGGCGCTTGTGATGCCTCTTCTTGGGCCACGGGTCGGGGAAATAGACGTGGAGGGCGGCGAGAGCGCCCGGCGGGAGGCGCCGGATGACGAACTCCCGTCCGTCGAGCGGCTCGATCCGGACGTTCGAAAGGCCCTGCCTCGCCGCGCGGAGCCGGACGAGAGCGCAGTACTCCGGCTCGATCTCGAGACCGAACCAGCTCCGTTCCGGGTATGCGGCCGCCGACTCGAGAAGGAAACGCCCCTTCCCCGTGCCGATCTCCATCTCGACCGGCGCCGGACGACCGAAGAGTCCGGGGAGGTCCACCGTTCCCGCTTCGGCCGTCTCACCCTCGAGGAAGATCCGAGGCGGCGGAATCCGCGACGGATCGGCGTCGGGAGCGCGGCGGAGGACGGCGGTGGCGCCGGCCTTCTTGAGGGCCCGCCGTACGTACGGCCTCGCCATCAGAGAAGAACCTTCGGGATCGGCACGACCCGGACTCCGACGTCTCCCTCGATCCGGGCCTGGCATCCGAGGCGGATTCCGGGCCCCATCCCGTACGCGATCTCGTTCGGCTCGATGGGAGAGAGGTTCCCGGGGTTCATGACGCACTCCACGCGGCAGGTGGAGCAGGTCCCGCCACCGTTGCAGACGTGCGAGATCTCGACGTCGAACTCGAGGGCCGCCTCGAGGACGGTGCGTCCCGCGGCGACGACGCCGCGCTTTCCCTGGTCGAGGAAGACGACCTTCGGCATCGCCGCCCGCTCAGCGGCCCGTCCGGGGTGAGTACCCGCTCACGGGCTCTTTTTCTCCTCCTCGGACGGGGGAGAGACGCGTGTGATCCGGATCCGCTCGATGGCGCGGGGCGTGGCGCGCTCGACGAGGAAATCGAGGTCCCGCTCCCGCCAGTGGACCCCCGGCCTCGGGATCCGGCCCAGCCGCTCGAGAAGGAGGCCGGCGGCGGACTCGGCGTCGGTCCCTTCGAACGAGACGCCGAAATCCTGCTCGACCGAGGAGAGCGGATAGGCCCCCTCCACGACGAGCGAGGAGCCGTCGCTCACCGGAACCGAGACGGGCTCGTCGTACTCGTCCCGGATGTCGCCGACGATCTCCTCGAGCAGGTCCTCCAGCGTGACGATTCCCGCGACGGATCCGGCCTCGTCGACGACGACGGCGAGGTGGACGCGCTTCTTGCGCATCTCGCGAAAGAGATCCTCCGACCGCTTCATCTCCGGGACGATCATCGCGGGCCGGATTCGCTTCGCGAGGTCGAAGGCCTTCTCCTCCTCGTCCGTGACGTCGAAGAGGTCCTTGGTGTGGAGGACGCCGACGATGTCGTCGGGGTTCTCGCGCCAGACGGGATAGCGGCTGTACCGGTTCTCCCTGCAGATCGCCTCGAGCTCGGAGAAGTTGACGGCGACCGGGATCGACACGACGCGGGAGCGCGGGATCATGACGTCTCGGGCGGGCCGATCGCCGAACGTCAGGACGGCCTGGAGGATGGCGGTCTCTTCCGGCGCGAGGGCTCCCTGCTGGCTGGAGAGCGTGATGACGCTCCGGAGGTCGGCTTTCGTCAGGTCCGGGACGCTCCGGCGCCCGGCACCGAAGGTGTCGAGGAAGGCGTTGGCCATCCGGGAGAGGACGTCCGTGACCGGCGCGAGGAGGCGGACGACGAGCTCCACGGGGGCGGCGACGGCGAGAGCGACGGCGGCCGGGTAACGCGACGCGAGCGTCTTGGGCGTGACCTCCGAGACGACGAGAAGGAGGACCGTCGTGACGATCGTGGCGACGAGGACGCCCCGCTCCTCGCCGAGATGGGAGATCGCGAGGGCGGCGCCGAACGTCCCGGCCGCGGTGTTCGCGACGTTGTTGCCGACGAGAAGCGAGCCGAGGGTGCTCGTGAGATCGGCGCGAAGGCGCTCGACCCGGAGGGCGGCCGTCCGCCCCTCCTCCTTCATCCGGAGGACGCGCGCGTCCGGGAGCGACATGAGCGCCGTCTCGGCGGCGGAGAAGAAGCTCGAGAAGATGGCGCAGGTCGCGAACGCGACGAGAAGGAATCCGTCGCTCATCGCGCCACCGCCCAGCCCGTTCCCGAAGGCTCGATCGGGATTTCGCGAAGCGATTCCCCTTCGCAGGGGCCGGAGACGCAGCGTCCCGACGGAAGCTCGAAGAGGGCGCCGTGGTTCTGGCAGACGAGGTGCCGGCCGTCCGCCGAGACGATGTCGTCGTGGATCCGGTCGAGCGGGATCGGAACGTGCGGACAGAGATTCTCGAAGGCGCGGGGGCCCGCGGGGGTCCCGACGAGGATTCCGTCGAGGGGTCGGGGGCCGTCGAGACCCTCCTTTCGGAAAGGGATCGCGCGGCCGGGCGCGAGGCCGGCGGATCCGGCGATGAAGGGGACCCGCTGGCGTGCCGCCTCGAGGAGAGCCGGCGCCTCGGGGCTCTCCGTGTCGCGGAAACCGCCCCCGCCTTCGAGGAGCCGGGCGAGGGCCACGGCGTCGGCCGGGGGGATCGCGAGAATCCGTGCCTCCGGGGCGTCGCACCAGCGGACCGCGGTGCACCCTTTCGGCCGGGGGTCGCCGAGGAGAGCCCGAACGCGAAAGAAGAGGAGGGTCACGTCGCCGTCTCGCTCAAAGCCGTCCGGCGCAAGGCCCGCGGGCCTCGCGTCCAGCTCCTCGTCCCACTCGCGCTCGAGAGCTTCCTCCGGCGACTCGCCCGCGTCGACCTTTCCGCCGGGGAACTCCCAGAGCCCCGGATAGCGCCCTCCGGGAGGGCGCCGCGCGAGGAGGAGCCGCCCGTTTCTCACGAAGATCCCGGCCACGACGAGAATCGTTCCGCTCACGGTCGCGGCTCCGCGGCGAGAGCGATCCGGGCGTTCCGGGAGAGCCCTTCCGGCGTCGCGCGCCAGACGGCGGTCCCGAAGAAGCGGTGCCGGAAGCCCGACTCGGAGATCCCGACGACCGAGGCGGCGGAGAGCGAGGCGGACGGGCCGCGCGCGGGGCCGCATGGATCGAGGGGCGCGTTCCACGGACAGACGTCCTGGCAGACGTCGCAACCGAATAGGCGTCCGCCGAGGGAAGCCTCCTCTTCCGGGGAGAGCGGTCCGCGTTTCTCGATCGTCAGGTACGAGACGCACCTTCGGGCGTCGAGGAGGCGAGGGGCGACGAACGCGTCCGTCGGACACTCGTCGAGGCACGCCGTGCATCGCCCGCAGACGTCGGTCCCGACTCCGGGGAGCGCTGCCGAGGGAGCTAGCGCGACGTCCGTCACGATTTCCCCGAGGACGACGTTCGAGCCGACACCGGGGACGATCAGCATCCCGTTCTTCCCGATCGAGCCGAGGCCGGCGCGAACCGCGGCGTCTCGTTCGAGGAGCGGAGCCGTGTCGACGCAGACGCGGAAATGGGAGTCCGGGGGAGAGAGGGGCCGGATACGGTCGACGACCCGTTTCAGGTGACTCCGAACGACCCGGTGGTAGTCCTCGCCGCGGGCGTACTTGGCGACGTTCCCGTCTCCCCGCCCCGGCACCTCCCGCGCCACGGCGAGGACGGCGCGTGCCCAGGGGAGGATGGCGTCATACCGCCGCCGGGCGTCGAAATCCCGCTTCATGAAGCGCATCTCCCCGTGATGCCCGTCCCGGATCCAGCCCGAGAAGACGTCGAAGGAAGCCGGGCCTTCCGCCGCGAGGACAGCGGCGGCGACGAAGCCCTCCTCGAGGGCCGCGGCGACCGCGGCCTGGGAGAGAGCGGCCGGGTCTGCGGGCGCACCGGGAGGCGGAAAACGCGGCAGCCGCGCCGAAGTGGAGGCCATTGACGGGCAGTTTAGCAACGCGCCTTGCGTATCATTCGGCCGGTGGAGCATCGCGAGGCCCGGCGACGCCCTTACGGCATGGCGTTCTTCGTCGTTTTCGGAGCCGTTCTCGCGATTCTCTCGTACGTCATCCTGCGTCCCTTTTTCGAAGCCATCGCGTGGGCCATCGTCCTCGCGGTCGCCTTCCGTCCCCTATGGGCGCGCGTCGAGTCCCGTTTCCGGACCCGGCGATCGCTCGCCGCGGGAGTCACGTCCCTTCTGGTGGCCCTTCTCGTCCTTCTCCCGGCCGGACTTCTCGTCGCGGCCCTCGCCGGCCAGGCCGGGCAGGCGGCGAGCCGGCTCGTCGGCGTCCTCAGGAGCCGCGACACCGTCCAGACCGGGGACCTGACGACCCTTCCCTTCGTCGGCGGGGGGGTGGTTTGGGTGCAGCAGAAGACCGGGATCACCCCGGATGCCGTCAAGTTGCACGCGGCCCAGGGGCTCGCGAAGCTCTCCTCGCTCCTGGCCTCGGCCGGCGGGGGCGTCGTCGTCGGTTTCCTGGGCGGCGTGATGACCTTCCTCCTGACGATGGTTCTTCTCTTCTTCTTTCTCCGAGACGGCGACGCGATGGCTGAGGCGGTGTCGGAGATCCTTCCCCTCTCGGAAGGGGAACGGCGCAAGGCGATGCAGCGGCTCGCTTCCATGCTTCGGTCGATCTTCCGCGGCTCCCTTCTGACGGCCGTCGTCCAGGGCCTGCTCGGCGGGATCGGCTGGGCCCTCGCCGGGCTTCCGTCGGCCTTTCTCGCCGGAGCGGGAATGGCGGTCCTCTCGCTTCTTCCGATCGGAGGGACGGCCCTCGTCTGGATTCCGGGCGCGATCGCGCTCGCCGTGCAGGGACGGACCGGGGCCGCGATCTTCCTCTTCGTCTGGGGCGTCATCGCGGTCGCCACGGCCGACAATTTCCTCAAGCCGCTCCTCATACAGGGGGACGGGGAGCTGACGACGCTCGTCGTCTTCCTCGGCGTCTTCGGCGGCATCGCGGCCTTCGGTCTTCTCGGCGTCTTCATCGGGCCGATCGTCCTCGCGACGGCGCAGACGCTCGTGGAGGGAATGCGCCGCACCGCCCGGCACGAGCGCGAGGAAGCGGCGGCCGGGGGACCCGCTCCCGCGGAGTGACTCAGGGGATCCAGTCGGCCAGAAAGACGTTCGTCTCGCCGGGACGGGCATTGTGGCGGTTCGAGCAGAAGACGAGCTTCCTGCCGTCGGGCGAGAACATCGGGAAGCCGTCGAACGTCGGACTCGTCGTGATCTGCTCGAGCCCCGTTCCGTCGGCGTTGATCGCGAAGAGATCGAAGTTCCGTCCGCGCGGATCGTTCCTGTTCGACGAGAAGATGATCCGGTCGTGCCCGCCCCGGAAGAAGAAGGGGGCGAAGCTGGCCGCGCCGAGGCTCGTCACCGGATGGTCGCCCGAGCCGTCCGCCTTCATGACGCGGATCTCCAGCGAGCGGGGGCGGATGAGAGCGCGCGCGAGGAGCGACTTGAAGGACTCGATCGCGGCCGGCTCCGTCGGATGGGAGGCCCGGTAGACGATCCACTCCCCGTCGTCGCTGAAGAACGGCCCTCCGTCGTAGCCGACCGTCGTCGTCAGGCGCTTCACGTCGCCGCCGTCCGCGTCCATCGTGTAGATGTCGAGGTCTCCGTCCCGCGCCGAGGTGAAGACGATCTTCTTCCCGTCCCGCGAGATCGTCGCCTCGGCGTCGTAGCCGTACGACCCGGTGAGGCGGCGGAGGTTCTTACCGTCGGAGTCCGCCGAGAAAATGTCGTACTCGGGATAGAGCGCCCAGACGTAACCCTGTGACATGTCGGGGGGCTTCGGACAGGCGTCGGCGCCGAGGTGCGTGGAGGAATAGAGGATCCGCTTCCCGTCCGGAAAGAAGTAGGCGCAGGTCGTCCGTCCTTTTCCGGTCGAAACGAGCTTCGGCTCGGCTTTCGGGCTTTCGGGATCCAGGATGAAGATCTGGTCGCAGGCGTATGGAGGGCGCGTCGACTGGAAGATCAGCTTCGTCCCGTCGGCCGACCAGTAGGCTTCCGCGTTCTCTCCGCCGAAAGTGAGCTGCCGGACGTTCCTGAGGTGCGGCTCCCCGGCGTACTCGAGGGGCGAGAGAGTTCCCTCGACAGAACCCGGCGCTGCAGCCGCGAGGGCGGCGGCGGCGAGCGTGGCGACGAGGACGAGTTCACGACGACGTGCGGCGGTCATTCTCATGATGAAGCCGGTAATATAAGGCGGTTATGGATCCGAAACCGTCCGATTCGAGGACGGCCGACGCGGCGACGCTGGCCCGGGACCTCGTGGACCGGCTCACGGCCATCTCCGTCTCGCTCTCGAACGGGCCCGACGGGGCCGGCGGCGGAGGGCGGGCGCCGCGCGTGGAGAAGGGGGGAACGGCGACTTTCGCCGACTTCCGGAGCCCGCGCGCCGTTCTCGAGAACGGGGCGGGGTATGTCGCGCCCTTCCTTCCGGCCGAAGCTTCTCTCCGGCCGGTCAAGGCCCTTCTTCTCCGCGTCCTCCGGGTCATCACCCGGGACCAGACGGTCTTCAACTCGGCGATCCTCGAATCGCTTCGCGGGACGCTTCTCGCGGCGGACGCCGCCTTTCGCGAGGCGGCGGCGGCGATCGAGCGGGCCCGGGCCGAGGCCGCGGCGTCGATCGCGCGGACGGAAGCGACCGAGGAGGCGCTGCGAGACTCCGAGAGACGGATCTTCGAAGCCCTCGAGAAGAGCCGATCCGCTCTCGAGGACGCGCTTCGCGCCGCCGCGGACCTCTACCGGACCCAGGTCCGCGTCGATGGCCTGGAGAAGGACCGGGACCGTCTTTCGGACGCCGCGGCCGCCAGCCTCCGCACGGCCTCGGAGCTTCAGACGTCGCTCGCGACCCTCGAAACGCGGCTCTCCGGGAGGTCCGAGGAGCTTCGGCTCCTCAAGCTCGAATGGAGCACGCTCCGGTCCGAGCTTGGCTCCTTTCCGGGCGTCCCTGTCGAGGAGAGACGCCGCGCCGCAGGCGCCTCCGGCGCCGAGGGCCGACGACCCTCTTCGCGCGGGGATCTACGTCGACTTCGAGGAGGGGTTTCGCGGTTCGGAGGCGGAGATCCGGAAGCGCCAGGAAGCCGACGCGGCGCTCTTCCGCGGGGCCCCCGGCCCGGTGGCGGACCTCGGCTGCGGCCGAGGGGAGTTCCTCGAAGCGCTCGAGGCGGCGGGGATCCCGGCGGTCGGATGCGATGCGAACCCGGTCATGGCGGCACGCGCGAAGGGAAAGGGGCTGAAGGTCGAGAAGGCCGACCTCTTCGACTGGCTCCGCGAGCGGCGAAACGGATCGCTGGGCGGCGTCACGGCCTACCAGGTCGTGGAGCACCTCTTCCCGGCGAGCCTCTACGAGCTCGTGGAGCTCTGCGCGGCGAAGCTCGCGCCGGGAGGCGTCCTTCTCTTCGAGAGCGTGAATCCGGAGTCGGCGTACGCCATGAAATGGTTCTGGATGGATCTGACGCACGTGCGCCCCGTGCCGGCTCCGTCGCTCGCGCGCCTTCTCTCGGCGTCCGGCTTTCGCGACGTCCGGATCGACTGGAGGTCGCCCGTACCCGGAGGCCGAGGCGCCTCCGGCGGAGCTTCGGGAGGACGTGAGGCTGGGGCCGATGATGCGGCTCCTTTTCGGACCCCAGGACTACGCGGTGATCGGGCGGAAGTAGATGGCCCGGATTCTCGTCTGCAACGCGCAGGTTCCCTTCGTCTCCGGCGGCGCGGAGCGGCATGCCGCGGGGCTCGTCCGGGAGCTGAGAGCCGCCGGGCACGACACGGAGCTCGTCCTGCTCCCGTACAAGTGGTACCCGCGCGCCGAGATCCTCGCATCGGCGATGGCGTGGCGGCTTCTCGACGTGACCGAGGCCGACGGGAAGAAGATCGACCTGGTCATCCCGTTGAAGTTCCCCTCGTACATGGTCCGTCACCCGAACAAGGTGGTCTGGCTGATCCACCAGCTCCGGCAGGCCTATGACCGTTTCGGGACCGCGGGGAGCGACTTTTCCGCCTCGCCCGAAGACACGCGCTGGCGCGAGCTGATCGCGGAGGCCGACGGCACCGGCCTCGGCGAGGCGCGGAGGATCTTCACGAACGCGAAGAACACGGCGGAGCGACTTCGCCGGTTCAACGGGATCGACGGGGAGGCGCTCTACCACCCGCCGCCTCTCGCGGGGCGCTATCGGAGCGGGGAGAGCGGCGGCTTCGCCTTCATCGCGGGACGCCTCGATCCCTGGAAGCGCGTCGATCTCGCGATCGCCGCGGCGGCGGCGGGGAAGTTTCCCCTGGTCGTCGCCGGTTCCGGACCGGACGAGAAGCGGCTCCGGCAGCTCGCCGAGAAGAGCAGGGCCAGGGTCACCTTCCGCGGCGCCGTCACGGACGAGGAGCTGCTCGGGCTCTACGCCACCGCGGGCGTCGTCCTCTTCACGCCGGCGGACGAGGACTACGGCTACATCGCGCTCGAAGGCTTTCTCTCGAAGAAACCCGTCGTCACCTGCGCCGACTCGGGAGGGCCTCTCGAGTTCGTCGAGGACGACGTGACCGGGCGCGTCGCCCCGCCCGAAGGCGCGTCGCTCGGCGCCGCCACGGCGGAGATTCTCGCGGACCCCTCGCGAGCGCGCCGGCTCGGCGAGGCCGGCTACGAGCGGGTGCGCGGCATCACCTGGGCGGCCGCCGTGGAGACGCTCCTTTCGGCCGGGGGAGTCGGGTGAGCCGACGCCTCTCCGTCGGATTCGTCTCTCCCTTCCCGCCGGTGAGGTCCGGGATCGCGGACTTCTCGGCGGAGCTCTTTCCGGCGCTCGCCGCGTTCGTCGACGCCGTGGCGTATCCCCCCGCCGAGGCGAAACGGGCGTTCTCTTCCGGGCACGACGTCGTCCTTCTCGAGATCGGGAACGACCCCCTCCACGCGCCGTCCTACGAGGCTCTGACGGACGATTCGCGGACGACGCCGGCCGTCGTCACCCTTCACGATTTTTCGCTCCACCACCTCTTCGCCGCGGCGTACCTCGACGGCGGCCGCGAGGAGGAATACGGGCGCGAGCTCGAGCGAAATCACGGCGAGAAGGGACGGGCTCTCTGGGAGCGAATGAGGGCGGGCGTGAAGGTCCCGATCTGGGATCTCGAGCCCTGGAGCTACCCGATGTCGACGGAAGTGGCGCGCCGGGCGGCCATCCTCGTCGTCCACTCGAAGCTCGTGGAGGGATGCATCCTCCGCGCCGCGCCGGGAACCGACGTGGTGGAGTTCCCGCTCCACGTCGTCCCGGCGCCCCGGACGCCGCGCGACGAGGCCCGACGCTCGCTCGGCTTGCCGCTCGACCGGCCGGTCGCCGTCACGCTCGGCATCCTGACTCCGGCCAAGCGCGTCCTGAAGGTCCTCGAGGCGCTCGCGACCCTGCCTCCGTCGTCGCGCCCGTTCCTCTTCGTCGGGGGCGTCGGCGGCGACGACGATCCCCACCGGATCGCGGCGCGGGACCTCGGGCTCCAGAGCGACGTCGGCTTCGGCGGCTATCTCCCGGAAGAGGATTTCTGGCGCGCCGCGTCCGCGGCCGATCTCGCGGTCAACCTCCGGCATCCGACGGTGGGGGAGGCCTCCGGTGCCGTCTGCCGCCTCGCGGGCTTCGGGCTCCCCTTCATCGTCAGCGATGCGGGATGGTTCCGCGAGCTGCCGGATTCCTTCGCGGCGAAGATACCGGTCGGCGACGGCGAGGTGGAGGCGATCGCCGCCGAGCTTGCGCGCCTCGCGTTCGATCCCTCCACGGCGAAGGAGAGGGGCGTGGCGGCAGCGGCGTGGGGGGAGCGGCGCCGGCCCGATCGGATCGCGGAAGGATATTCGCTCGTTCTGCGGGAAGCCGCCGAGGGGCGGGGGCGCCTCCGCGCGCTGACCGGGAGGCTGGCACGGGAGCTGTCGAGCCTGGGTATCGGGCGTGCCGGAACTCTCGGCGCGGCGAGCCGCGTGCCGGATGCGGCGGTCGTCGGGGCGCTCTCGGCGCGGCTCGAGGGGCTCGTGCCGTCTCGCCCGGTTCTGTCCTTCGACTAGCCTTCGAGGACCGGCGTTCCGAAACGATCCGTCTCGCGATTCGATCAGGCGGGCCGCTTCAGGGAGGCGACGATCTTCAGCATCTCTTCGGCCCCGACGTACCCTTCCACCTTCCGGACGACCTCGCCGGACGCGGAGACGAAGATCACGGTGGGAAAGCCGCGGACGCGATACTGCTCGGCCACCGCCTCGCCTTCCTTCTCGGCGTTCACCTTGATGGAGATGACGCCCCGGAGCGCTTCGGCCACGCGAACGTCGCCGTAGGTCTCCGTGTCCAGCTTCTTGCACCAGCCGCACCAGTCCGTGTAGAAGTCGACCATGACGAGACGGTTCTCCTTCTTCGCGCGGTCGAGCGCGGAGGAGAAGTCGAGAGAGGCGAATTCGACCTTCGTCGACTCGCTCGCCGCGGGGGCGGAGGGACCTCGTCCGCAGCCTCCCGAGACGATCAGGAGGGCGGCGACGAGAGGGGCGGCGCGCAGGGTGATGCGGGACCTCATAGAGGGCGGATCATACCGGCTCCAGGAGGCCGAAACGGAGGAGTGACCGCTCGAAGGCGCTCGGACCCGAAACGACGAAGCCCGGGATGCCGAGCGTTCGCGCCGCGGCGACGTAGTCGCCCCGGTCGTCGGCAAAGAGGGCCTCCTCCGGTGAGGCGGCCGCGGTCCTGAGGGCGGCGTCGAAGATTCGTGCCTCGGGCTTCGCGGCCCCTGTCTCGAACGAAAGGACGATGCCGTCCACGAGAGAGGGGACGTCGAAGACGCGAAGGACCCCTTCCCAGTGAAGCGCGTTCGTGTTGGAGACGAGGATTCGCTTCACGCTCCGCCGGACGCGAGAGAGCGCGCCGAGGGCCGTGAGGTCCGGCTCGAAGATGTCGCGCCATGCGGGAATCCAGAGGTCGTCGGGAATGCGCGGGATTCCGGCCGATCTCTCCACCGAACGGAAGAACTCCACGGCCGTGAGCCGCCCGAGGTCGAATTCGCGCGAAAGGGGCCCGAAGACGAAGGGACGAAGCGTCTCGCCCGGGATCCCCGACGCCGCTTCGAGGGCGCGGAGAGTCCGGCCGTGGTCGAACCGGACGAGGACCTGACCGAGATCGACGAGGAGGGCGCGGACCGGGGGCATCGGGTGCGAAAAGAAAAAAGACGCCCCGGATTGCCCGAGGCGTCCTCCGTAACTCGACGAGCTACTTACTTCGTAGCCGGGGTGGCGGGAGCCGGAGCGGCCGGCGCCGGGGCGGCAGTCGTGGCCGGTGTCCCGGGGGCGGCGGCCGTGGCGGCGGGCTTCTCCTCGACGACCTTCGGGGCCTCCGCCTTCGGGGCGGGCTTCTCTTCGGGCTTGGCACAGGCGACGAAGCCGAGGGCGAGAACGGAGGCGGTGAGAACGGAAGCAATCTTCTTCATTTCGAACTCCTTCTTCTTATTGGTGTTACGCAAGTTCCACCTGCGTTTCCAGCTGGTTGTTCAGCTCTAGTTTTGGCGCTGGCGGCTCGGTCACACAACATCACCGCCGCGTCCCGGACGCCTCGAACTTCACCGCATAGCATAGCGAAAGCTTTCGTTCTGTCAAGTTGTCCAGTGCAAGGGAGGAGGCGCTCGCGCCCCCTGCTACACTCGGCGCCCCTCGATGTTCGAGTCCCTTTCCGACAGGCTGCAGCGCGTCTTCAAGGAGCTCCGGGGCGAGGGGCATCTGACGGAGTTCCACGTCGATCAGGCCCTCGAGGAGATTCGGACGGCCCTTCTGGAGGCGGACGTGAGCCTTTCGGTCGTCCGCGACTTCACGGCAGCGGTTCGCGTGAAGGCGGTCGGCAAGGAGGTCCTGACGTCGTTCTCCCCGGCGCAGCAGGTTCTCGCGATCGTCCAGGAAGAGCTGGCACGCGTCCTCGGCGGAAGCGTCGCGACCCTTGCCCTCAAGAAGCGGCCCGCGGTGATTCTCCTCGTCGGCCTTCAGGGGTCCGGAAAGACGACGACGGCCGCGAAGCTCGCCCTCCACCTGAAGAAGAACCTCGGGAAGAGCGTTCTTCTCGTCCCTGCCGATGTCCACCGCCCCGCCGCGACGGAGCAGCTCCGGACGCTCGCGAAGGAGAACGGCCTCGCCGCCTGGGATCCGAAAGGGGAGACGGACGCCATCGCACGCGCGCGTGCCGCCGTGAAGGAGGCCAGACTTTTCGGCTACGACGCCGCCATCGTCGACACCGCCGGGCGCCTCCACGTCGACGCCGCGCTCATGGACGAGGTGGCGCGCCTCTCGGCGGCGGTCGAAGCGGACGAGGTCCTCTTCGTGGCCGACGCCATGACGGGGCAGGACGCCGTCCTGTCGGCGCAGGCTTTCGCCGAGAAGCTTCCGCTCTCGGGCGTCATCCTCACGAAGACGGACGGCGACGCCCGCGGCGGCGCCGCGCTGTCGCTCCGCACGATCGTGGGGCGTCCGCTGAAGTTCGTCGGGACCGGTGAGAAGGTGAAGGACTTCGAGCCGTTCCATCCGGACCGCACGGCCTCCCGGCTCCTCGGGCTCGGCGACGTCCAGACCCTCTTCGAGAAAGTTGCAGCCGGTACGGATGAGGCGGCGGCCCTCCGGACGGCGGAGAAGCTCCGGAAGAACGCGTTCACCCTCACCGACCTCCGCGACCAGATGCGCCAGCTCAAGGGGATCGGTCCGCTCGGCTCGCTCCTCGGGCACCTGCCGAAGGTCGGGCCTCTCAAGCAGCTCGCGAACCTCGACATTCCCGACGACGCGACGAAGACCCTCGAGGCGATCATCGACTCGATGACTCCCGGCGAGCGGGAGGATCCGTCGATCATCAACGGCAGCCGGAGGAAGCGGATCGCGGCCGGCTCCGGCACGACCGTGCCCGAGGTGAACCAGCTCCTCCGGCAGTACCTGTCCATGAAGAAGATGATGAAGAGCGCCGCGCGGATGCGCGGCTGATCGAAAACGAAGAAACAACAGGTGAGGTGACATGCTGAAGATCCGTCTCCGCCGCGTCGGCGGCACGAACGCCCCCGCGTACCGAATCGTCGTCTCCGACGGCCGCCGGACTCCGACCGCCAAGATCGTCGAAGAACTCGGCTCCTACGACCCGACGAAGAACCCTCCGACCATGAAGTTCGACCGTGAGAAAGCCCAGCAGTGGATCGCCAAGGGGGCCCAGCCTTCCGAAACGGTCCGCCGGCTCATCGCGAAGAAGGCCTGACCCGGCCGCCCCCGTCCGTCCGGCGGATCTCGTCGTCGTCGGGCGCGTCGTACGACCGCACGGGGTCCGGGGTGAGGCGTCGGTCGAGATTCTGACCGACTTTCCGGAGCGCCTCCGCGCGGGGCGCATGCTTGGCGCGCGGAGCCCCTCCGGCGAGGTGGCTCCGCTTCGCGTCGCCTCCGCGAGGCCTCACGGGGAACGACTTCTCGTCCGGTTCGAAGGGGTCGGGACGCCCGAGGCCGTCGAGGCTCTCCGCGGAAGCGACCTTTGCGCTCTTCCCGGCGACGAGCCGGCGCGGCCCGAAGGGTACGTCTTTTGGCACGAAGCCGCCGGCCTCACCGCCGTCTCGGGCGACGGGCATCCGCTCGGAACCGTCCGGGAGCTCGTCGACGTCGCCGGACGGCCGCTCCTGGTCCTCGACACGCCGCGCGGCCCCCGGGAGGTACCTTTCTCCCGGCCCATCGTCGTCTCCGTCGATCTCGCGGCACGGCGGATCGTTCTCGACCCCCCGGAGGGCCTGCTGGACTGACTCCGCCATCGCGATACGCTTGCTTCCGCATGCGATTCGACATCGTGACGATCTTCCCGGGCTACTTCGCCTCGCCGCTTTCCGAGGCGCTGGTGGGGAAGGCCGTTGATGCGGGCCTTCTCGAGATCCACGTCGTCGATCTCCGGGAGTTCTCGGAGGACCCGCACCGGAAGGTGGACGACGAAGCGTACGGCGGCGGCCCCGGAATGGTCCTCTCCGCGCCGCCTGTCTTCGCCGCCGTCGAAGCCCTGAGGGGCGAAGCCGGCGCGCCGGCGCCGCACGTCGTCTTCCTCTCCCCCGAAGGCCGGTGCTTCGACGCCGAAACGGCGCGGGCGCTCTCCGGGCGGCCGCGCGTCGTTCTCGTTTGTGGACGATACGAAGGAATCGACGAACGGACGCGCGAGGCGGGGCTTTTCGACGAGGAGATCTCGATCGGAGACGTGGTCCTGCCGGGAGGCGAGGCGGCAGCCCTCGTCGTCATCGAGGCCGTGTCGCGCTTCGTCTCCGGTGTCGTCGGCGACCCGGAGAGCGTCCGCGCCGACAGCTTCGAGGACGGGCTGCTCGATCATCCGCACTACACGAGACCGCGCGAGTTTCGCGGCCTCTCCGTTCCCGAGGTCCTTCTCTCCGGTCACCACGACCGGATCCGGACGTGGCGACTGGAGAAGAAGCTGGAGAGAACGGCGAGGCAGCGGCCGGACCTTCTCGGCAGGGCCCGCCTGACCGACGAGGAAAGGGATCTCCTTCGGCGACTTGCGCGGCGCGACGAATCCCCATAACATCACGAGACGGGTTCTCGGATTCGGGCCAAAGGTTTACGTGTCCCCGTGCAGCCAGGCCCGCCAGGACGCATTCGGAGGTATCTCGTCATGACGGACAAGCTCTTGATGGCTGAGCGGGTGAGCCTTCGCGGCGACGTTCCCCCCTTCGGGCCCGGCGACACCGTGAAGGTACACGTGAAGGTGAAGGAAGGGGAGAAGGAACGGATTCAGGTCTTCCAGGGGCTCGTGATCGCGCGCAAAGGGGGGGGGGCCCGGGAGACCTTCACCGTTCGCAAGATCTCCCAGGGAATCGGCGTCGAGAGGACCTTCCCGGTCCACTCGCCCGTACTCGAACGGATCGAGGTGGAGCGGCACGGTCAGGTTCGCCGCGCCAAGCTCTATTACCTGAGGGAGCGCCGCGGCAAGGCGGCACGGATCGCCGAGAAGCGGGAGAACTAGAAAGCCGGTCCGGTGCACGGTGCCGTCCGGCGGACGTCCCGTGCGGCCGGCGGTCGCACGGGAGAAGAACGGGGGAGCGTGGCCAGAAACCGCGTCGGGGCGTGTGACCTCCGGGCCGAGCGCGAGCGCCTGTGGCGTCTCTTCGCGATCGAGGAGGCGGCCCGCCTGGAGGGTCACCGTTTCGTGGCGGGAGTGGACGAGGTGGGGCGAGGCTGCCTCGCGGGACCGGTCTATGCGGCGGCGGCGGTTTTCGGTGGGTTCGAGTCTCTCTCGGGACTCGACGACTCGAAAGCTCTCACGCCGGAGGTCCGCGAGGATCTGGCCCCTCGGATCCGGGCCCGGGCGCTCGGGGTCGCGGTCGGCGCGGCGTCGGCCGCCGAGATCGACGCGATCGGGATCGCGCCCGCGACCCTCCTCGCGATGCGGCGCGCCCTCGAGGTTCTGCGCCGGGACGGAATCGTTCCGGACCTCGTCCTCTTCGATGCCGTGACCATGCCGGGTCTCGACGTCGCGCAGCGTTCCTTCATCCGCGGCGACTCGCGCGTCGCGTGCATCGCGGCCGCCTCGATCGTCGCCAAGAGCGAGCGGGATCGCCGGATGGAGGCGCTCGACTCGAAATGGCCCTTCTACGGCTTTTCGTCGCACCGCGGCTACGGGACGGCGGCGCACCTCGCGGCCCTCCGGCGGCACGGACCCTCGCCGGAGCACCGACTCACCTTCGACGGCGTCCTCCCCGCGCCCGGCCGGAAGGCGGCCTGACGGAGCGCGCCTTGGCGAGCAAACGCGAATCCCTGATCGCCTCGGCGGAGAAGGCGCTCCAGAAGGGAAAGGTCGACTCCGCCCTCAAGGACTACCTGAAGGTCCTCGAGGAGGTTCCCGGGGACATCAACGTCCTGAACAAGGTGGGAGACCTCTTCGTCCGCCTGAACCGGAACGAGGAGTCGATCCCCTATTTCACGCGGATCGCGGAGCACTACTCGCGCGACGGCTTCTTCCTGAAGGCCATCGCGATCTACAAGAAGATCAACAAGCTCGATCCCGCGCGCCTCGACGTCTACGAACGCCTCGCGGAGCTTTACGCAAAGCAGGGGCTGACGACCGAGGCGAAGAGCCAGTACCAGGTCCTCGCGGACTACCACACGAAGAACGAGAACGTCATCGGCGCGATCGGGATCTACCAGAAGATGGTGGCGACCGACGCGCAGAACATCCAGCTTCACGTCAAGCTCGCGGACTTCTATACGCAGGCGCGACGGACGAGCGAGGCGCTCAAGCAGTACGCGGCCGTGGCGAACCTCCTCCGGGAGCGGGGGGCTGACGACGAGGCGCTTCAGGTCTACGACAAGGCGCTGAAGCTGGGTCCCGACAACGGCGAGATTCTCCGGACGTTCGTTCCGATGCTCCTTCAAGCCGGACGGATCGAAGAGGCCCGCGAGCACCTGAAAAAGGGCCTCGAGACGACACCGCGCTCCGTCCCGCTCTTTCTCCTCGCGAGCGAGGCCGCTCTCGAGGCGGGCGATCCGGAGGAGGCGCGGCTGCAGATCGGGAAGGCGTTCTCGGTCGAGCCGGAGAACGAGGAGGTCCTCCAGGCCGTCGTTCGCGTGAACGTCCGGACGGGGTCGCCGGGCGCGGCGCTTCCGGCCGCCGTCGCGCTCGCGGACCGCGCCATGCGGCGCGGCGAGGCAAAGAAGGCCCTTGCGATCCTGACGCCCGTGTCCGACGCCGCGGAGAACAACGAGTCGGTTCTCGCCAAGCTGGTCCAGATCGCCGAGGCCGCGGAGGGAATGGAAGGCGGCGTCCCGTACCGATCGCGCCTCGCGGAGCTCTGGAAGAGCCAGGGGCGGCTCGACGACGCGGCGGATGCGCTCCGGATCCTGATCCGCCTCGCGCCGGACAACGCCGAGTTCCGCACCCGGCTGTCGCAGCTCGAGCCGTCGGTGCCCCGGAAGCAGGAGGCCGCGCCGCAGGCCGAGAGCTTCCCGTCTCCGCCGACGGCGGTGCCTCCGCGGAGACCGTCGCCGATGACGGTGGCCGGAGACATCCCGGGGGACCTCCACCTCGAGATGACGGGGCAGGTCGTGAAGGAGGGGCCGAAGCCTGCTCCCGGCGAGTTCATCGTCGAGTTCGACGACGAGCAGCTCATTCACGACCCCGGATCGACCGGTCCGGTGCCGGCCGCGGTTCGCCGGGCGTCGCAGACCGACATTCCGGCGTCACGCCCCGCGGAGGCGTCGCAGCCGATCCCGCGCGAGGCGGGCTTCGATTTCGCGGGTCACCGCCCCGCCGCGCTCCCCGCCGACGCCTCCGGGGCGGGATGGGGAAGTGCGATCCCGGCGGAACTCCCGGAGGCAGAGGAGGTCGAGGGCGCCGCCGTCGTGCCTCTCCCGGCTCCGGAGCCGCTCTCCGAGGCCACCGAGATCGCGGAAGGCGCAGGCGAGGAGACGGGCGGGGGTGCGCGGCCGCCCGCACCGTCGACGCCACCACCGCTCTCGCCGGTAGAGCTCGAGACGATCCTGGCCGAAGTCGAGGTCTTCCGGAAGTACGGCCTTCTCGAAAAGGCGATCGACCAGCTTCGCGTCGCCCTCCTGCGGCACGCGGAAGCTTTTCCGCTTCGCGAGAAGCTCTTCGAGGTCTGCCTGGAGGCGGGAAAGAAGTCGGCCGCCATCCGCGAAGCCGAGCAGCTCAAGGAGCGGTATCGGGAGGACGGACGGCAGGACCGCGTGGCGGCCCTCGATGCGCTCCTCGTCGAGCGGACTTCCGCCGAGATGGGGGAGGCGCTCGAAGACAGTCTCCCGGGTGCCTTCATCGATACGACTCCCGGGTCGCGCTCCGGGCGGAGGCGACGCTCGGCGGAGAGACGTCTCGCCGCGTCCGCAGCCGACACGGCGTCGCCACCGGCCCCCTCGTCGGTACGTCCCGAGGAGGTCTCGGAGGTGGATTTCTGCCTCGACCAGGGGATGGTCGTCGATGCGTCGGAGCGCCTTCGGGCTCTCGAGGCTCGCTATCCGGGAGATCCGAGCCTCGCCGAGCGCCGGGCGCGCCTCGAGGCGTGGAGTCCGGTAACGGACGAGCGCCCCGCTCCCGAGGAGATCCTGACGGACGATTTCGAGTCGGTCCTCGACGCGGAGCTGGGACGCGCTCTGACCGACGAGATGGCTCGCGGCTCGGCGGTTTCGCCGCCGAAGCCCCCCGCCGAGGCGAAGGCGCCCCCCGGAGGGGTCCCGGTCGACGAGTCCGCCCTCTTCTCCGACGAGCAGGAGTTCTTCAACTTCGCGGGCGATCTCCAGAACGAGCTTCGCCAGGAAGCGGTCGGGACCGAAGGGCCGCCGGAGGCGAGCCAGGCCGGCGCCCAGGACGTGCCGCTCGAGGAGATCTTCCGCGAGTTCAAGAAAGGGGTCGAGCAGCAGCTCTCGCCCGAGGACTACGAGACCCACTACAACCTCGGGATCGCCTACAAGGAGATGTGGCTCGTGGACGAGGCGATCGGCGAGTTCCAGCGCGCCGCGAAGAGCCCGCAGCATGCCGTGGAGTGCTGCTCGATGCTCGGCCTCTGCTTCCTCGAGAAGGGGCTCCCGCAGCTCGCGATCAAGTGGTACCGGAAAGGCCTCGAGTCGCACGGCCTCAAGGACGACGACCGGCTCGGCATTCTCTACGACCTCGCGAACGTCTACCTCGGCGTCGGCGACAGCGACAACGCCTATCGGGCGTTCCTCGAGATCTACGGGTCCGACGCGAACTTCCGCGACGTGGGCGACCGCCTGAAGGCGCTCTCTCTCCCGACCGGGAACTGACGGCCCGGATTACTTCCCGAAGGCCGAGTGTGTCCGGAAGCCCCGGTGGGGCTTCGAAGGGGCGCCCTGAAGCGCGACGACGCGGTCCCTCGGTGCCCGCTTCGAGACGCCCTGTCCCCGCCGTGCCGCCTCGAACGCCTTCCGGAGGCCGGCCATCAGCTCGTCCCGGCGGCCGTAGAGCCTCTTCAGGGGGCGCCTGCGGTGTCGGGCGAGCGCGTACGCCGTCAGGAGCGGCAGTCCGATCGTCACATCGACATAGCAGACGACGGTGTCGGGGAGTCGCTTCGGGTCGATCTTTCCCCACGAGACCGCCTCGGCCGGCGTGGCGCCCGAGAGCCCGCCGGTGTCCGGCCGGGCATCGGTGATCTGGAGGAAGTAGTCGTGTCCCGCCTCGTCGATGCCGAGGACCTCCTGGATCTGCGGCTCCGTCTGCAGAAGGAAGTTCTTCGGGCTCCCGCCGCCGAGGATCAGGACGGCGCTCTTTCCGCCCCGGCGCTTCGCGCCCCAGACGATGGACGCGGTCTCGTTCACGTCGGCCGAGACGTCGAAAGCGAAGGCGCCTCCTTCGAGGGCCTGGCGCGCCACGTTCATCCCGATCGACGAGTCGCCGGGAGAGCTCGTGTAGACCGGCACGCCGCAGGCGTGCGCCGTGGCGAGGACGGACTGGTCCGTGCCGAGGCCGAGCCGCCGCATCGCCGTCCGGAGGACGCGGCCGGCGTGCCAGTGGAACTCCGCGGTCGACATCGGCCTCTGGAACTGCGGGAGCCTGAGGAGCTGCCGGAAGAAGGCGTCCGTGTCGAGGAGGACCTCGTACGGGAAGACGATGTCGTAGATCCGGATGACGCCGTCCTTCCGCAGGGCCACGTCGTCGAACGTCGGGCGCCCCTCGTGGATCGGCATCCCGAGGGCGTGGTGGACGTCGTGGTAGAGGTTGGCGCCGGTCGAGATCATCCAGTCGACGAAGCCCGCGCGAAGAAGCGGGTTCAGGCAGGAGAGGCCGAGGCCGGCGGGCGTCAGTGCCCCGGTGACGGAAAGGCCGACCGTCACGTCGGGCTCCAGCATCCGCTCGACGAAGAGGGCGCAGGCTTCGCGAAGACGTGCGGCGTTGTAGGCGGAGAAGGTCTTCTCGACGAGGTCGGCGGCGCGTCACGCCTCCGGTGACGGGACGGGGACGGATCCGGCGGCCGGAGAGGAAGGGGCTCTTGTTGTGGCGCACGGTCGGCATGGCGGCGGAAACGTAGCACAGGCGCCCGCTATCATCGCGTCCGGATGAGCGCGTTCCTCCGGCGCGCCCCTCCTCTCGGTGCGGCATCTCACCGTGACGTTTCCTCTCGCGTCGGGCGAAGAAGCCCGTGTCGTGGACGGCATCTCGTTCGACGTGGCGGCCGGGGAGGTCGTGGCCCTCGTGGGGGAGTCGGGGTGCGGAAAGAGCGTCACGTCGCTCGCCCTCCTCGATCTCGTCCCGGCGCCGGGCCGGGTCGTCTCGGGAGAGGTTCTCTTCGAGGGAACCGACGTCCTCGGCGCGGCTCCGCGCGAGCAGAGTGCGCCTGCGCGGCGGCGGGATCGGCCTCGTCTTCCAGGAGCCGGGAAGCGCGCTCGACCCCGTACGGACGATCGGCTCGGAGCTGGTCGACGTCCTCAGGCGGCATCGCGGGCTTTCTCGCCGCGAGGCCCGCGTCGCGGCGGTCGACTGGCTCCGGCGCGTCTCGCTTCCGGATCCCGAGCGGCGATTCGACGACCTGCCTCACCGGATGTCCGGAGGGATGCGCCAGCGGGCGATGATCGCCCTGGCGCTCGCCGGCGGACCGCGACTTCTCGTGGCCGACGAGCCGACGACGGCGCTGGACGTGACGATCCAGGCGCAGATCCTCGACCTTCTCCGGGACCTCCGGCGCGACCTCGGCCTCGCGATTCTCCTCATCACCCACGACCTCGGGGTCGTCGCGGAGACGGCCGACCGCGCCCTCGTGATGTACGCGGGGGAGATCGTCGAGAGCGCGCGCTCCGGCGACCTCTTCCGGCGTCCGGCGCACCCTTACACGAAGGGACTCCTCGCGTCGCGCCCCGACGCGGACGGGAAGCTGCGGGCTCTGCTTCCGGCACGGTTCCCCGAGGCGGGAAGCCGCCCGGGCGGATGCGCCTTCGAGCCGCGCTGCCCGTCCGCCTTCGGTCGCTGCCGGGCCGCCCGCCCGTCGCTCCATCCCGTCGGAGGGAGCGCATCGGAGTCCGCCTGTTTTCTTCAGGACGAGGGACCCGCCGAATGACCGCCCCTCCGCTTCTCTCCGTGCGCGACCTCCACCGCGACGTTCGTCGAGTCGCGA
The DNA here is from genome assembly GCA_963779415.1 of uncultured Acidobacteriota bacterium. GTDB lineage: Bacteria > Acidobacteriota > Thermoanaerobaculia > UBA5066 > UBA5066 > DAOMFB01. The sequence goes on from CAVZYA010000001.1 coordinate 209,207, forward strand.
GGGCCGTTCCGGCGCCCGGCGCGGGTCGCGGCCGTGAACGGCGTCTCGTTCGATCTCGCCGCCGGGACGACGCTCGCCCTCGTGGGGGAATCGGGCTCGGGGAAGAGCACGACCGCCCGGCTGATCCTTCGACTCCTCGAGCCGGACCGCGGGACCGTCCTCTTCGACGGCATCGACTGGCTCGCCCTGCCGCCGCGCGAGCTGAACCGCAGGCGGCGCGAGGTGGGAGTCGTCTTCCAGGATCCGGCCACCTCGCTCGATCCCCGGATGACCGTCTTCGAGATCGTCGCCGAGCCGCTCGAGATCCACGGCCTCGCCCGGGGCCGGGGCACGACGGGACCGCGTGGCGGCGCTCCTCGAGGCGGTCGGGCATCCCCTCCGCCGCGCTCGCGAAGACGTCCGCGCGAGTTCTCCGGAGGGCAGCGGCAACGGATCGCGATCGCCCGGGCTCTCGCGACGGAGCCGCGACTCGTCGTCCTCGACGAGCCGGTCTCCGCCCTCGACGTCTCGATCCGCGCCCAGGTCGTGAATCTCCTCGGCGATCTTCAGGAGAAGACGCCGTCGCGCCCGGCCTACCTCTTCATCGGTCACGACCTCTCGCTCGTCCGGGCGATCGCGGATCGGTCGCCGTCATGTACCTCGGGCGAATCGTCGAGGCCGGGCCGACCTCGCGCGTCTTTTCCGTTCCGCGCCATCCCTACACGGCGCTTCTCCTCGCTTCCCAGCCCCGTGAAGCGCCTCCGGAAGGGCCCGAGCAGTCGCCGCGTCTCCGGGCGGGGGGCGAGCCCCCTTCGCCTGCGGACCCCCCGCCGGGATGTCCGTTCCATCCCCGCTGCCCTTCGGCCCGCGGGACCTGCCGGGAGGGGTACCCCGGAGAGGAGGATCTGGGAGGGGGCCACCGCGTTTCGTGTTTCTATCCTCTGCAGGGGGCGTGACGGCCAACCTGCCTCCGGACAAAACTTTTCCTCTCTGTTCCCGTACTATTCGGCGTGGCGTTCTGTTGCCCCACCGTCTCCGGCTCCAGGAGGATCACGTGAATCGAAAGTGTGTCGCGGGGTCCCGCGCGCTCCGGACCGCCCCGGGGGGCGCGTTCTCGTCCTTCTCGTCTCGCTTGCCCTCGTTCTGCCGGGCGCCGCCCGCGCGGCCGACGCGGTCTCCGTGCCGATCGCCACGGGCGCCCGGAAGCCCGAGCCGCTTCCGCCGGGCGAGAAGATCGAGCTGTCACTCGAGCAGGCGATCCGCCTCGCGCTGGAGAACACGCTCGACCTCAATGTCTCGTCTTTGACGTACGAGAAAGCGGCCTTCGGGATCGGGTCCGCGAAGGGCTACTTCGACCCAGGGCTGGAAGTGGACGTGAACGCCAACCGGACGCAGGAGGCCTCCTTTTCGCAAATCGCCGCTACCGACACGAAGAGCCAGAACGGGAACCTGATCTTCGGCGGCAACCTCCTGTCGGGCGGGACCTACAACCTGACCTGGGCGAACGCGCGGATCGACTCCCAGATCCCCGGCTTCACGCTCTTCAATCCGAGGTGGACCTCGGCCCTCACCGTCGGAGCCACGCAGCCGCTCCTCCGGAACTTCGGCAAGACGGTGACGAACCGGCTCGTGGTGCAGGCTCAGTACGGCCGGGACACGTCGGCCTGGGCGTTCGTGACGGCCGTCCAGACGGCCGTCCAGCTCGTCGACGGCGCGTACTGGGATCTCGCGTACGCCCGCGCGCTTCTTACGGCGCGTCAGGAAGCCCTCGCCATCGCGAAAGACCTCAACCGGATCACGCAGATCAAGATCGACGTCGGGACGCTGGCCCCCATCGACATCGTCCAGACCGAGGTGACCGTCGCCCAGCGCGAGCAGGACATCATCACCGCCGAAGGGCAGATCGGCGACGCCGAGGACCGGCTGAAGCGCCTTCTCAACGTCCGGAACCTCCCGGACTGGCAGCGTCCGATCGTCACGACGGAAGTTCCGACGGCCGAGCCGATCCCGGTGCAGGTCGAGGACGGTATGAGACAGGCCCTCCAGACCCGTCCCGAGATCCGGCAGGCGCTGCTCGACATCGAGTCGAAGAAGCTGACGCTCGTCTACAACAAGGACCAGCTGAAGCCCCGCCTCGATCTCGCCGCCTCGTACGGGTACTCCGGCCTTGGCGCGCAGGGGAGTTACACGTTCCCGGACGGGTCGACCATCGAACGCGTCTACAACGATGCCCTCTCCAGCATCTTCAACCGCGACTACCCGGCCTGGACCGTCGGGCTGACCTTCGTGATCCCCATCTTCAACCAGACGGCGAAGAACAACGCGGCCATCGCCTCTTCCGACCTCGAGCTGTCACGCACGAATCTCGTACCTCGCGAAGCAGAACCTCTGGCTCGAGGTGCGGACGGCCGCCCGGGGCGTCGACACGGCCCTCAAGACGGTCGTGGCGGCGAAGAAATCGCGCGAGCTGGCCGAACGGAACCTCGACGCCGAGAAGAAGAAGTTCGAGAACGGCATGTCGACGACCTTCCAGGTCTCGTCGATCCAGAACGACCTGACGAACGCCCGGGCCGTCGAGCTGCAGGCTTACGCGACGTACCTGAAATCCCGGACGGCCTGGCACAAGGCGATCGGCGACATTCTCGACTGGAAGAACGTGAAGCTCGAAGGGCTGCCGGTCTCGCTTGCCCCGGTCGCCGCCGAGGAGCCGGCCTCGAAGTAGGGAGGGAAGCCTCATGACCGAGACGACCGCGGCCGCGCCCGACGCATCGGCGATCTCCCCGGTCGGGGCCCTCGTCGGCACCTTCTCGAACCCCGCCGAGACGTTCCGGCGGCTCGTCGCGAGCCCCACCTGGTGGCTGCCGTTCCTCGCGACCGTTCTTCTGACGACGGGCCTTTTCCTTCTCTCGGCGCCGAAGCTCGACTGGGACAAGACGATCCGCGACGCGATGGAGAAGCGGGCGGCGAAGACGGGGCAGACCCTTCCGCCGGAGGTCGTGAACCGGCAGATCGAACAGAGCAGGAAGATGACCGGGGTCTTCCTCGGCTTCGCGCTCGGCTTCACCGTCCTCGGCTTCTTCTTCGTCGGGCTCGTCTTCTGGGGCGCGGCCCGGGCGATGGGAGCCGATGCGCGCTATGCCCAGCTCCTCGCCATCTGGGCGCACGCGTCGCTTCCGAACGTCGTGGGGGGGCTCTTCGCGATCCCGCTCATCGCCACGCTCCCGGACGCCTCGGCGACCCAGGCGTCGCTTCAGGGGATCCTCCGCTCGAACGTCGGGGCGTTCCTCGCGGAGGACGCGCCGGCGGCTCTCTGCTCCGTCCTCGGCTCCCTCGATCTCTTCTCCTTCGCCGTCCTCGCGCTCCTCGTCGTCGGTTTCCGGAAACTCCCCGGCCTTTCGAAGGGGGCGGCCACGGCGATCCCGATCGTCCTCTGGCTGGTTTACGTCGCCGGGAAGACGGCCTGGATGGCCGTCTTCGGCTGAAGGGATCGCGATGTTGATCGAGATGCAGGAGATCGAGAAGACCTACACCGTCGGGGAGGAGAAGGTCCGGGCCCTTCGCGGCGTGACCTTCTCGGTCGAGCGGGGCGAGTACGTGGCGATCATGGGGCCGTCCGGCTCGGGGAAGTCGACCCTGATGAACCTGATCGGCTGCCTCGACACGCCGACGGCGGGGAAGTACCGGCTGAACGGCGCGCCGGTCGAGGAGATGAACGACGACCAGCTCGCGAAGGTCCGGAACCGGGAGATCGGGTTCGTCTTCCAGACCTTCAATCTTCTCGCGCGGACGAACGCCCTCGCGCAGGTGGAGCTTCCCCTGATCTACGCGGGACTCCCGCGCAAGGAGCGGCGCGACCGCGCGGTGCGCGCCATCGAGCAGGTCGGCCTGACGGACCGGATGCTCCACAACCCGAACGAGCTTTCGGGCGGCCAGCGTCAGCGTGTCGCGATCGCCCGGGCGCTCGTGACGGGGCCGTCGCTCCTTCTCGCCGACGAGCCGACGGGGAACCTGGACTCGCAGACGGGCGAGGACATCATGAGGCTCTTCCGGACGCTCAATGAGTCTGGCAACGCGATCATCATCGTCACGCACGAAGAGGACATCGCGGCGCACGCCCGGCGGATCATCCGGATCCGGGACGGCAGGATCTCCGACGACCGCCCGAACGACTCGAGCCGCGCCGAGGCCGTCGCCCGCGCCAAGCGCCAGGCCCTCGAGGGCGCGGACGTCCCGCCGGCGGCCTGAGTTCCCCGGGGCGACCTCTCGCCTAGAGACCGAGAATGAAGACGGGCGCGAGCGCGGCGAGCGCGGCGCCGACTTGCAACGCCAGCACCCGCAGCGCCTGCCTTGGACTCCGCGGTAGCCACGTGATCGCGAAGAACGCGACGATCGGGATCTGTGCCGCCATGAGGAACTGCCAGAGATGGGCGGCGGTCCCCTCGTCGGCCTCGCGGGCAACGCCGAAGATGGCGACGTGAACGAGCACCGTGGCGAGGGCGGCGAACGACATTGCCAGTGGGAGAAACGCGCTCGGCTTCTTCAGTTCGGAAATGTCCATCCGGCGACCTCCCGTGGCGGTCCGGATTGTATCTTGACGAACGACTACGCCGGCGTCGACGCGCCGGCGGAGTCCTATCCCCGCTTGGGCCGGGCTCGCTCCGCCGCCGGCCTGGGCGCCCCGGACGGCAATCGGAGCCGTCTCGATCAAGGTTTGCGCCGCGCGATGAATGTGCCGCCCGGCTCCCGGAACTCGAGCTCCGTGATGGGATTCCCGTCGTCCTCTCTGAAAACTACGGTGGTCATCGGATCCTCCTTGATGATGAACTCGCCGCCAGGAGCCGGCATGAGGTGAAACGGCGATTCTCCGGCCAGCCTTAGCTCGAGACGACTCCCCGCCAGGTCAATCCTGACGGCCCGCTTGTCCTCCAGCTCGTAGTCTCCCTCGAATCGGGTGAGGAACGCGGGGTCAAGAAAGCGGGTCGCAGGCTTCCTCGTGAAGACGATATCTCTTACCCGCGGCTCGAAGGGCACATCGACGGCGGCGACGTTGCCTCGCTGATCCGTCTGGAAGAGGAACTTCATGTCTTCGAGGCGGTGGTCGCCGTCCGTGCTCGTTCCGCCATTCCAGACGTCGTAATGCCAGTGCGAGAGCGGTACTGTCATCGCGTTGTAGGTCGCTTCGAGGTGATCGCCCTGCACGCAAACGCGGAGCAACCCATAGCCGGAATTCTCGTAATCCCCTTCGTACTCGGATAAGACATGCGAGGGACCGGTTCCGGGCTTTCGGCCGACGTCCTTTCGGGTTTCGGTCGCGTCGATCGCGGTGCGTCGCGCCGATCGGGTGCCGAGAGCCTCGCCGATCCAGTCGACGGTCGGGAGGCCCAGGAGCCGGTCGATTGTTTCGCGAGCGAGGAGCGTGTGAACGGTATCGGCGTGATCCTTGTTCATGAGGATAACGATGGCGATGCCATCCGTCGGCAAGAGAGCCACACGGGACGTGAATCCGTTGATGTTTCCCGTCTGGCCCACGATCCGGTGACCGCGATAGAGACACGTGTCCCACCCCATCGCATACGCCGTCGCCGTGGCCTCGAGACAGTCGCCTCCTCCGTCCATGACCATCTGGGACGAGTGGATTTCCGCAAGGGTCGCCGGACCGATCAGCTGCCTGCCGGGAGCCTTGCCGCCCGTCAGGTGAGCGAGCATCCATTTCGACATGTCATTGGCTGAGGAGTAGATTCCGCCGGCCGGATTGATCAGCGGGTCGACGTATCGGCGGACGGGGCGGAGTGCGCCATGCTCCTCCTTGTACGGTTTGGCCAGAGCGGCGTCCGCCGGCGCGTCTGCCACGGAACAGATCGATTTTTCCATTCCGAGCGGTGCGAAGATGCGCTGCCGTACTTCCCTCTCCCAGCTGCTCCCGGTGGCCGTTTCCAGCACGGCGCCGGCCGCAATGAACATGAGATTGTTGTATTCGCCTCTCGTCCGCAGGGAGCTGTCGGACTCCAGGAATCGAAGCCGCCGTACCAGCTCTCGCCGGGAGAGCGAGGAATTGCGATACCAGACCAGGTCGTGGCGGGGCAGGCCTGACCGATGGGTCACCATGTCCCGGAGGGTCAGCTGCTGCGTCGCGAACTCATCCGACATCTCGAAGCCCGGAATCCGGGTCCTGACGGGTGCGTCCCAGTCGAGCGTTCCTTCGTCCACGAGCTGGCCGATCAGAAACGTCGTGAATGTCTTCGCGTTGGACGCGATCGCGAAAAGTGTGTCGGGGGTTACCGGGAGCTTCTGGTCGACGTCCCGGTAACCGAAGCCCCTCGCGTCAACGGCACCGTCCGCCCGGACGATGGCGAGAGCCATTCCGGGAATGTTCCAGCCGCGCATGGCCTTTTCGACGAGCGCGTCGAGATCGGCCAGCGCCTCCGACGGAGGCGTCGCTGACAGGTGCGGCGGGGGGACGACGAGCAGGAGGAGGACGATGAGAAAAGCCGCTCGCACGGTCCGGGCGGCCATCATCTCGCTTTCCCCGCGGCCGCCAGGTACTCATCCAGAGTCTTCTGAAGTTCTGCCCGGTCGTGAGGATCGGCAAGACGGACGGCGCGGCGCTGCGCGTCAATCGTTCCTGTCCACTCCCCCTGTGCGGAGCAGACCCGTGCGAGCGTCGCTGCGGTGCTGGCGTTGGATTCGCCGGCGAGGGCGTCCGCTCGTTCCGCGCAGAGGCGAGCGAGATCGAGGTCGCGAGGTTGAAGATCCAGCTTGGGGTCGAGGACCATCTCCGCGAGCCGGACCAGCATGCCGCGGTCGGCCTTCAGAAATGTCGCGGCGGCGCGCCGACCAAACGCGGCGGCTCGACCCGGGTCCTTCATCCGATACGCCAGGATCTTGTATTCATGCGCCGCGTAGCCGGCCGCGACCTGCTCGTCGGCTTGGAGAAGCTCTTGATAGAGCGCATCCCCCTTGGGCCACTCCTCGCGGGCGTAGAACGTCTCGAAGATGCTTGCCACCCGGAGGGCGCTCGCCCGCCGCTTGTACCTCGTCGCAGCCGCCTGAAGGTCGAACGTTCCGGCGAGAATCGCATCGAGGCTCGCATCCAGCTTCTCGGGATGGCCGATGTAGGCGATTCGTCCGGTGCGGTCGACAACGAAGCACCAGGGCCAACCTGACGATTGTTCACGGGCCATCCACGATTCGTAGAATTTCCGTCCTTCATCCCATGCGATGGCGTAATCGATGTCGTTCTTCTTGTCGACGAGGACCTCTTTCGCCGCGGCGAGCGTGGTTCCGTAAGGGTCGGGTCCGGTCACGCCGATCACGGTCAGCTGTCTGCGGCTCTCGCGATGCTGCAGCTCGGTCAGATGCTTCATCCCGCCGAGACAAGGGCCGCACCAGGGCGCCCAGACATCGATGACATAGACGCGGCCGGGAACGAACGAGGTGATGGGTCTTCCTTTGAGCCATTTCGCGACGTGCAGCGGCGGCGCGGGAGCGCCGACCAGAGGCGCCGTATCGTCGGTAGTCGCTGCACGGTGAAACGGCTGGATGGCGATCATGCAGGACAAGGCGGCGAGAAACGCCTTCATGTGCCCTCCTATTCACTCTTTTCCAGGAAGATCTCGCCATTCGTGGCGGAGACCCGGACGTTGTGTTCCCCGGACCCGACGAGACCGGACGCCCGTTCATGTTTCATCGGAGGTCCGCTGCCGGCGCTCCATTCGAGCGAGGGCGTCGTCTTCAGGGGCCACGGGCTGTGAATCCGGGGTCGCCCGGCGTACTCCCGCGTGTAGGAGAGTTCGCCTTCGATGGTCAGTCCCCAGTCCGGGGGGACCTTGAGATGAACGTCCCCGTTCTCCGATGAGATCTTCACGTCCTGGCGGACGCCCGCGCGCCCCGTCACAAGGGTCACCCAGACGTTTCCGGCCGAAGTGTCCGCCTCCACGCCGGCGCCGATCTCGTGGAGCCGGATGTCGCCGGCGGCCGTCCAGATCTTGACCGGACCGCCGGACCTCATGATCTCGACGTCGCCCGCGAAGGTGCGCACATCCGCGCCGTTCGGCGCGTCGCGCAGCTTTACGGGACCGGCGTCCACCCGAATAATGACCGGAGCGCCGGAGTTCGATGGGGAGGATGTCCTGGCGTTCGTCGACGTGACACGGCCGCCGGCGGAGATCGCCTGCAGGCCGCCGGGCACGTTCGTCAGGACGACGGCCCCCGCCGCGGTCCGTACGATGCCGTCGACTTCAGAATCGGCGACCTCGATGGCTCCGGCGAGCGTTTCGAGATGGAGGTGACCCCGGGTATGGGCCACCTGGATCGTGCCGGCCATTGTCGTTCCCGAGAGGGAACCGATCACGCTCTCGACGACGATCCGGCCGCCGGCGCTGTGAATCGTCGTGCGGAGATTCCGCGGAAGAAGGACCGTGACCGAGACGTGAGGAGGCGAGGTCGCGCCGCCGGCGAAGCCCGATGTCACCGTGATGAGATCGCCCGCGCCTTGCAAGGACAGGGTGGCATGCTCCGCCCCCGGGCCGGTGGCACGACTCGCGACCGTGACGGAGTTGTCCTCGTGGCCGCGCAGGGTAAGGTCGCCTCCCGTCGACATCGTGATTTCGAGGTGCGCTCCCCGATTGGCGACCGCGCTCTTCTCGATCACGGTCGCCGCCGAGGACGGACTTCCGGAACCGGCAAGAAGCGCGATGTCGAAGAGAAGGACGTACGGGTTCATGAGCTCGCCTTTCAGTCCGAGTAGGTACTCAGGTAACGCCGGGCGTGAATCAACACCGGCCGGCTCGTCGCGGGGTCACCCGCCTCGAGCGCCGCCGTAATCCTGCTCGGATCAGTCCGGTACTTGACGAGGCAATCGGTGGCAGCCAGCTTCATCGTGACAGGCGCCTCCGACGACAGGATTCCAAGGAGGGACTCGAGGACGGCGGCATCCCGCGGCATTCCGGACAGACGGGTCGTGGCGGCCAGACGCACGGCGGAGCTGGGATCGTTCCGCATCGAGTGGATAAGGGCGTCTCGAGTCGCGGTGTTTCGGGCGGGATCTGCCAGCTGGACCGCCTTGAGCCTCTGGTAGAGAAGCCCTTCGGCGAGCCAGGGCTGGACGATCTCCCTTTCGAGGAGGGGGTCGCCGCGATCGAGTCGAAGCCGGATTTCCTGCCCGGCGATGCCGGTGATCTCGACGTGATCACGATCGGAGTCGACAACGCGGATGCTCGTCAGAAGGTAGGGGGTGCCGTGCCCGCCCGATTTCCCGCCCGGCCGGGCCGCGTCGCGCGCCAGCATGCCGACGATGTCGCGGCCGGGGTCGTTGCCCGGAGAAAACGGCCGGTGGGCCGCCCCGAGCAGATATCCGACGAGTGCCGCCGCAACCGCTTGACCCGCGTAGACGAACGCCGGATGCAGGCGGAACGCTCTGCTCGGCGGCTCCGAAGGAAGTCGCCGGTCGAGCACCTCGAGCACCCTCGAACGAACGGCCTCGAGCTCCGTGTCCTCGGCCGTGACCGAGTGTTGCATCTCCGCGAGACGGAGAGCGAGATCGAAATCGTCCGAGCATGACACGCACGATCGGTGGTGTGGCGACGTGCGATGAAGGTCGACGAGCGCTTGAACGCTGTTCCCGGCGGCATCGATGGATCGCTGGAACTCTTTACATTCGGACATGAACATCTTTCTCGAGTCGCTCGGTTGGAACGGACCGTTGACGCCACAGAGTGCGCAGCTTGCGATGGGCGCGGTGAAGTACGTTTTTCGTAACGGCAGAACTCGAGCCGAGAACCGCCGCGATTTCGTCGATGGAGCATCCTTCGAAATAGCGGAGCGTGATGGTGAGTCGGTGCCGTACGGTCAGCCGACCGATGAGAGCGATGAGCCGCAACCGCTCCTGTTTAGAGATGACGGAAGCTTCGGGATCAGCGGCTCGATCCACGAGCGCGTCCGCACTCGACACGGGCAGCGAGCCGGGTGCTTCGCGTTTCCAGCGCTTCTGCCACGTGACCGACTCGTTGTACGCGATACGCAGAAGCCAGGTGCGGAAGCTCGACCGGCTCGCGAAGGATCCGAGGTGCGAATAGGCTTTCAGAAAAATGATCTGAGCAAGGTCGAGCGCCGACTGGTGAGACCCCGTGAAACCATAGGCAACCCGATACACCGCCTGCTGATGGCGGTGCATCAGTTCGTTGAATGCCTCCCGGTCGCCCCGCAGAACATCGGCAATCAGGATTTCATCGGCTGGTTCTTTCATCGAGGCCGCTTCAACATCATTAGACAATCGGCTCGGAAAAAGGTGAGCCATGTTTCGGTCTCGCCGCCGCGAAAGAACCGCTCTGTCCTCCGGGAATTCAGCGACGGAGAACGGACTGTCCGATCTGCGCTAACCCCGCTTCGGGCGGGTGCGCTCTTCGACGGCTGCGAGGCGGTAGCTGAGGTTCTCGAGGAAGAGGGTGAGGTCGACGTTCTTGACCTCGAGGCCGGGGACCGGGGCGAGGGTGATCGGGGCGAAGTTCAGGATCGCCTTGACGCCCGCGGTCCGGAGGACGACGGCGACGGAGGGGACGGCCTCGGCGGGGATGGCCAGGACGCCGATCTCGGCCTTCTCGGCCGCCGCGGCCGCCGGAAGCTCGGAGATGTCGCGGATCAGGACGCCGGTGCGCGAGTGGCCGCCGACCTTCCGCCGGTCGTTGTCGAAGAGGGCCAGGACCCGGAAGCCGTCGGAATTGAAGTTCTTCGAGTCGGCGAGCGCCTGGCCGAGATGGCCGGCCCCGATGACGACGACGGTCCGGGAACGGTCGAGGCCGAGGACGGCCGAGAGGCGCTGCTTCAGCTCCCCGACGCGGTAGCCGACGCCGCGAACGCCGAACTCGCCGAACTGCGCGAGGTCCTTCCGGATCTGCGCCGCGTTGAGCCCGAATCGCTCCGCGAGCTGCAGCGACGAGACGGTCCCGACGCCGTCCGTCTCGAGGATCCGGAGGCTTCGGAGGAGGAGCGAGAGGCGGTGGGTCGTCGCCTCGGAGACGGTCTCGGGGGGCTCTTTCGGCGTCACGTCGCCTCCGCCTCCTCGCTCCTACCGGACCGCGAGGGCCTGGACGGCGACACGGGCCGCGTCGATCAGGCCGCGCGGGAGGATGCCGAAGAAGAGAATGCCGGCCCCGAGGAGGATCCAGGCCGCGCCCGCGAGGGCGTCATCCTCGTGGAGCGGCACCTCCCGGGTCGGCTCCTTCATCCAGAGGACGTAGACGACGCGAAGATAGTACCCGACGGAGACGAGGCTTCCGGCGACGCCGACGAGAGCGAGACCGACGAGGCCGGCGTCGACGGCCGAGCGGAAGACGAGAAGCTTCCCGATGAACCCGACGGTGGGCGGAAGGCCCGTGAGGGAGATCATCGAGAGCGTCAGGATCGCAGCCGCGGAGCCGTTCCGGCGGCCGAGCCCGGCGAGGTCGGCGAGCGACTTCGGCTCGGTCTCGCCGCTCGAGAGCGCCGCCACGGCGAGGAAGGCGGCGGCGTTCGTGACGAGGTATCCCGCGAGGAAGACGAGCGCTCCCTCGACGGCTTCGCGCGAGAGGGTGGCGAGAGCGATCGCGAGGTATCCCATCTGCGCGATCCCCGAGTAGGCGAGCATCCGTTTCAGGTCCCGCTGCGAGAGGGCCACGATGTTCCCGAAGAGGATCGACGCCACCGCCAGGAGGCCGAGGAGGGGCCGCCACGGCTCGGCCGTCCCGCTGCTTCCGGGCGGGACGACGGCATAGAGAAGGCGAAACGCGACGACGGCGGCGGCGGCCTTCGGGACGGTGGAGAGGAACGTGACGGCCGGGGTCGTCATCCCCTGGTAGACGTCGGGAGCCCAGGCGTGGAAGGGAACGAGCGCGAGCTTGAACGAGAGCCCCGCGAGGATGGCGACGGTCCCGACGACGACGAGCGGATCGAAGGCGAGGCTCACGGTCCCGCCGAACGCTCCGGCGATCCGGGGGAGATACGTCGTCCCGGTCCGGCCGTAGAGCGTCGCGACGCCATAGAGGAGGACGGCGGACGAGAGCGCCCCCATCAGGAAGTACTTCATCCCCGCTTCCGCCGAGGCGGGAAGCTCGCGGTACCACGACGCGAGGACGTAGAGCGGGATCGACATCAACTCGAGGCCGATGAAGACGACGAGGAGGTCGGTCCCTTTCGCCATCAGCATGGCGCCGGTCGCGGACCAGAGAAGGAGGGCGTAGAACTCTCCCTGGTTCTTTCCGTCGCGCGCGAGCGTGGCGCCGGAGCCGAGGACGGCGATGGCCGCACCGGAGAGGACGAGCATCTCGACGAAGCGCGTCAGGGCGGACGTCTCCACGGCGCCGTCGAACCACGTGCCGGGGGCGGCGGCCCCGAAGATGTTCGCGAGCGCGAGCGTGCCGAGGGTCAGGTAGGGGAACGAGGGGCGCGTCGGACGGCCGAAGGCGTCGAGGAAGATCAGGAGGATCCCTGCGAGGGAAAGGAGGATTTCGGGCGCGACGGAGGCGAGATCGCCGGCGGAAACGTGGAGGAAGCCGGGCATCAGGAGAGTCCCTTCGCGCGGAGAATCTGGACGACGACGTCGACGGAGGGGCCGATCAGCTTCAGGAGCGGCGCGGGATAGAGGCCGAGGAGGACGACGAGGACGATCATCGGGAGGGCTCCCGCGAACTCCCAGCCGTTGATGTCCGAAAGGTGGCGGTTCTCCGGGACGAGATCGGGGCCCCAGAAGACCTTCTGGATGAGCGTCAGGAGGTAGACGGCCCCGAGGATCATCCCGAGGGCGGCCACCGCGCTCCAGAGGACGCTCACGCGGAAGACGCCTCCGAGCATCAGGAATTCCCCGACAAAGCCGTTCAGACCCGGGAGTCCGGCCGAGCCCAGTGCCGCAATCAGAAAGAGCGTCGTCGTCAGCGGCACGCGCGCGGCGACGCCCCCGTAGTCGGCCATCTCGCGGGTGTGCCGCCTCTCGTAGAGGACGCCGACGAGGAGGAAGAGGAGGCCGGTCGTCAGGCCGTGCCCCACCATCTGGACGATCGCTCCCGTGACTGCCATCGCCGTGCCGGCGAATATGGCGAGAACGACGAGCGCGAGGTGACTCACCGAAGAGTAGGCCACCAGCTTCTTCATGTCCTTCTGGGCGAAAGCGACCCACGCGCCGTAGACGACGCCGATGAGGGAGAGAAGGGCGATCAGCGGCGTGAAGCGGAGGGCGGAAGCCGGAAAGAGCGGGATCGCGAAGCGGAGGAGGCCGTACGCGCCGAGCTTCAGGAGGACCCCGGCCAGGATCACCGAGCCCCCCGTCGGGGCCTCGACGTGCGCATCCGGCAGCCACGTGTGAAGCGGCCAGAGCGGAACCTTGACGAGAAACGCGAGAGCGAAAGCCCCGAACAGGAGCGCCTCGGTGCCGGGGGGAAGGGCCCAGGCCCCTGCCGCCACGGCGCGCGTCCAGTCCAGGACGGAGAAGCTCCGGATCCCCGTCCTCTGCAGGTGGAGGTTCGCGCAGACGAGGATCGCGACGAACATCAGGAGCGACCCGACCATCGTGAAGAGGAAGAACTTCATCGCGGCGTAGATCCGCCGCTTCCCGCCCCAGATCCCGATGATGAAGTACATCGGGACGAGCATCACTTCCCAGAAGACGTAGAAGAGGATCGTGTCGAGTGCGACGAGGCTCCCGAGCATCCCCGTTTCGAGGATGAGGAAGGCCGCCATGTATCCCTTCAGGCGCGTCAGGTGCTGCCCGCAGGCGACGACGAGGACGCAGAGGGTCAGGAGCGTCGTCAGGAGGACGAGCGAGACCGCGAGCCCGTCCACGCCCAGCTCGTAGTAGATGCCGAAGCGGGGCATCCATGGCTGGTAGACGCGAAAACCGGTCACGCCCGGCGTCGCCGGGTCGAAGCGGAGCGCCATCAGGACGGAGGCGGCGAAGGTGAGGCCGGACGTGCCGACCGCGACCGCCTGGATGGCGGCCTTCGCCTCCTTCGGCACGAAGAGGAGGATCAGCGCCCCGACGACGGGAAGGAAGAGCATCGTCGTCAGAAGGTCGGTGCCGAGCCAGTCGAGGTGCAGGAGGGTCGTCAGCATGGCCGGCTACCGGAGGAAGGCGTACGCCACGAGGAGGAGCACCCCGAGCGTGAAGGCGAGGGCGTAGTTGCGGACGTTTCCGGTCGTGAAGAACCGGAGGAGGTCTCCGGCCAGCTCCACGAGGAACGCCGAAGCGTTGGCGATGCCGTCGATGACGAGCGCGTCGACCCCTTTCCAGAGGACGCGTCCGATCTGGCGGAACGGGCCGAGGACCCCGGCCTCGATCCCCTCGTCCACGTTCCACTTGTTCTTCACGAGCGTCCCGACGATCCCTGCCTTCTCGCAGAAGGCGGCCGCGGCCGGAGAGACGACGATCTGCTCGGGCTTCTGCTGGGCGGCGTGGGCCGGGGCCGGGCGCCCGACGTACCACTTGACGGCGAGCGCGATCCCGGCGAGGGCCGCCGCGAGAGAGAGCGCCATCAGGGCCAGCTCGGCGCCGTGGGACATCTCGTGCTCGGGAACCTCCGCGAGCGAGGAGGAGAGGAAGCGCGGGAAGAGGTCGCTCAGGCCGAACGGCACCCAGAGGAAGCCGGAGACGGCCGCCCCCGCCGCGAGGATCCAGAGCGGGAGCGTCATCGTCGCCGGGCTCTCGTGCAGGTGGTGCTCCTGCTCGTGCGTCCCGCGGAAGTCCCCCGCGAAGGTCATTCGGACGAGGCGGAACATGTAGAAGGCGGTCATCGCGGCGGTCACGACGCCGACGACGTAGAGGACCGGATGTCCCGCGGCCGCCACCGAGCCGAGGATCTGGTCCTTCGAGAAGAACCCCGACAATGGGACGATGCCGGCGATCGCGAGCGTGGCGATGAGCATCGTCCGGTAGGTCTGGGGGAGCCGGGGCGCGAGGCCCCCCATCTTCCGCATGTCCTGCTCATGGTGCATCGCGCGGATGACCGAGCCCGACCCGAGGAAGAGGCAGGCCTTGAAGAAGGCGTGCGTGAAGACGTGGAACATCCCCGCCGCGAAGGCGCCGACGCCGCAGGCGAGGAACATGTAGCCGAGCTGGGAGACCGTCGAGTAGGCGAGGACCTTCTTGATGTCGTTCTGCGCGAGCCCGATCGAAGCCGCGAAGATCGCCGTCCCCGCGCCGATCCACGCCACGAGCGTCATGGCGTCGGGAGCGAGGACGAAGACCGTGCTCGTCCGCGCGACGAGGTAGACACCGGCCGTGACCATGGTCGCCGCGTGGATGAGGGCCGAGACGGGCGTCGGGCCCGCCATGGCGTCCGGGAGCCAGACGTAGAGCGGGACCTGCGCGCTCTTGCCGCAGGCGCCGAGGAAGAGGAGGAGGCAGACGGCGTAGACGGGGAGCGGAGCGGCGTCCGAGAGCGCGGCGTGCCGTGCCGCCTCGATGAAGGAGAAATCCGTCGTACCGAAGAGGGCGAGGATCCCGAAGATCCCGAGGACGAAGCCGACGTCGCCGACACGGTTCACGATGAACGCCTTCTTGCCGGCGGCCGCCGCGAAGTCCTTGTCGTAGTAGTAGCCGATCAGGAGGTACGAGCAGAGGCCGACCCCTTCCCAACCGACGAAGAGGACCGCGAGGTTGTTCCCGAGGACGAGCGTCAGCATCGCGAACATGAAGAGGTTCAGGAACGCGAAATAGCGGCCGTACCCTTCCTCTTCCTGCATGTAGCCGACGCTGTAGAGGTGGATCAGCGTCCCGACGAAAGTGACGAACGAGAGCATCATGGCCGAGAGGGCGTCCAGCCGGAACGCCACGTCGACGCTGAAGTCCCCCGCGAACATCCACGTCCAGACGGTCTGGACGACCGGTACGGTCTCTCCCCCGAGCGCGCGGGCGCCCCACGGGACGAGGGCCCCGAAGGCGAGGACGCCGGAGAGCCCGACGCTCCCGACGCCGACGACGCCGTGGAAGAGGCGCTGGCCGTACGGGAGCGGCCCACCCGACTCCCCCTTCCGGGCGCGCGCCATCGCGAAGGCCAGGGCGACCAGCCCGTTCACGACGAATCCGAGGAGGGGGAGCGCCGGGATCCACCAGAGAGGCGTCATCGGGCGCTCACCACTTCAGGAGGTTGACCCGGTCGACCTCGATGGTCTGCCGGGACCGGAAGAGAGCGACGAAGACCGCCAGCCCCACGGCGGCCTCGGCGGCCGCGATGGCGATGACGAAGAAGACGATGACGTGGCTCGCGGCGTCCCCCCGCATCCTCCCGTAGGTCAAAAAGAGGAGGTTGACGGAATTCATCATCAGCTCGATCGACAGGAAGATCGAGAGCGCATTCCGCTTCAGGAGCGCGCCGACGAGGCCGATGGCGAAGAGGATCGTCCCGGCGGCGAGAAAGGCCGCGGGGGGGACGCTCATCGGGGCGACACCGGCGAGGGGACTCAATCCATCCTCCTTCTCGAGAGGATGAGCGCGCCGACCGCCGCCGCGAGCAGGAGGACGGCCGAGGCCTCGAAGGCGAAGAGGTAGTCGGAGAAGAGGAGCCTTCCGACGACGGGGATCTCGTCGACGGACGGGATCCGCGCGCCGCCGGCCGGGGACGTGACGGGGGGCGCCCCCGCGCGGAGCGTGATGCCGAGGAGGAGGCCGCCGAGGGCGAGGCCCGCGACGAGGCCGAGGACCCGCTGGACGGGCCGGCTGTCCTTCTCGCGCGCCTCCTCGTTCAGGTTGAGCAGCATGATGACGAAGAGGAACAGGACGAGGATGGCGCCCGCGTAGACGATCATGACGATCGCCGCGATGAACGGCGCGGCCAGCATGACGGAGAGGACGGAGATCCCGAAGAAGGTCACGACGAGGGCGAGAACGCTCCGGACCGGCGTCTTCTGGATCACCATCGCGAGAGCGAAGGCGATCGCGAGGCCGGCCGAGACGGCGAAGAGAAGGAGGTCGGCGTTCACGGGGCTCCCCCTGTCGAGACGATCCAGGCGACCGCGAGGAGGTTGAGGACCGAGAGCGGGAGGAGAACCTTCCACCCGAGGCTCATCAGCTGGTCGTAGCGGAAACGCGGAAGAGTCCAGCGGACCCAGATGAAGACGAAGATGACGGCGAGAGTCTTCGTCCAGAAGACGGCGATCGAGACGAGGCCGCCCCAGACGCCCGTGAGCGTCACGAACGGGATCGCCCATCCGCCGAGATAGAGCGTCACGATCATGGCGGAGGCCGCGATCATGTTCGCGTACTCGCTCATGAAGAACATGCCGAACTTGAAGGCGGAGTACTCCGTGTGGTACCCGGCCACGAGCTCCGCCTCGGCTTCGGGAAGGTCGAAGGGGACGCGGTTCGTCTCGGCGAAGGCGGCCACGACGAAGACGACGAACCCGACGAACTGCGGGACGCAGTTCCAGACGTTCCGGACCTGCCAGTCGACCACGGCGGAGGGCTTGAGCGAGCTGGCGGTTACGAAGGTCGCGATCGCGGCGAGGCCCATCGAAAGCTCGTAGCTGATGACCTGCGCCGAGGAGCGGAGCCCGCCGAGAAGCGAGTACTTGTTGTTCGACGCCCATCCGGCGAGGACGAGTCCGTAGACCCCGACCGAGGTGAGGGCGAAGACGTAGAGGATCCCGATGTTCACGTCCGCGATGACGAGCTTCACGTTGCGGCCGGCCACCGGAATGCTGGAGCCGAAGGGGATGACCGCGAAGGTCGTCAGGGCGGGAACGAGGAGGATGGCGGGCGCCACCGTGTGGAGCAGCTTGTCCACGTAGAGCGGCGTCACGTCCTCCTTCAGGAACATCTTCAGGACGTCCGCGACCGCCTGGAGGAGGCCGAGCGGGCCGACGCGGTTCGGGCCGGGGCGATCCTGGATCAGGCCGGCGCCGCGGCGCTCGGCCCAGACGAGGTTCGGAAGAAGGGCCGCGAGCATCACCGCCCAGACGGCGGCGATCTTCGCGATGGCGGCGAGAGCGTCGAAGAGGGCCGGACTCACGGCTTCACGTCCGGCGCAGCCACGGAGGGGCGCGCGAAGACCTCTTCGTCCGGCCGTGTCTCGAGGCCGAGGACGTCGTAGGCCGAGGTGATCGACGCGGAGGGGGGGTTCCCGACGACCGCGTCGGAGTTCCAGTCGAGGCCCGCGTATCCCGGTACCGAGCCCTTCATCCGGTCGAAGACCTCCGCCGGGCCCCAGCCCGTCTCGAAGGCGCCGAAGAGCTTCCCGAGGTGAAGGAGGATCTCGAGGTCGGTCCGGACGATCGGCGGCGGGAGAATCGCGCGGTCGAACCGCTGGACGCGCCCCTCGCGGTTCACGAACGTCCCCTCCTTCCCGCCGAGGTTCGCGGCGGGGAGGACGATGTCTGCGGCCTCCGAGAGGGCGTTCTTCACCCGCGCATGGACGATGAGGACGGCAGCCGCGCGGAGCAGCGCGACGAAAGAGGGATCGGAAGCCCGATCGGTAAATGTCGCGTCCGCGATGTAAAGAACCGACGGGGGAGAGATCTTCTTAGAAAGAAAGAGATCAAACGCAGAGCCATCGCCAGGCTGGCTGCGCCGAACGCCGGCAGCTTCTGCGCCTTTGGCGTTGGGGGCCGCGACGGTGCCGTGGATCCACTCCGTCCCGCGCTTCATCCGCCGGGCGGGGCCTTCGTCCACGCGAAACTCCAGGTTCTTCACCTTCAAAGAATCTCTGAACAGCCTGGCAAGCAGCCAGTTCTCTTCGGTGGAGAGACGGGCGGAGCCAAGGACGATTACTTTCGAAGAATCTTCTTTCAGCGCCCTGTCGACCGCCATCTTGACTTCATCGAGGGCTTCCCCCCAATTCGTTTTCTTCCTTTCCGAATTTCCCCCCAAGCGGATCTCGGGCCTTGTGTACCCGGGCTCGTTGAGAAGCTCGGAGCGGAAGCGGCCATAGTCGCAGAGCCAATAGTCGTTGACGGCGGGCTGGACGCGCGGAGTGGACCGGTAGACGACGCCGTCCTTGTGCTCGAGCGCGAGGTTGCAGCCGATCTCGCAGCCGTCGCAGATCGAGCGGGTCTTGTCGAGCCACCAGACGCGCTTGCGGAACCGGAACTCCTTCACGGTGAGGGCGCCGACCGGACAGACGTCGGCGGCGCAGGCCGAGAGGTCGTTGTCCAGCGGACGCCCTTCGTGCGTCCAGACGAAGGTGTGCCCGGCCCGTTCGACGAAGGTCAGCTCTCCCGTCTCGGAGATCTCGCGGCAGAACCGGATGCAGCGCGTGCACTGGATGCAGCGCGTCATGTCGGCCACGACGTTCGGGCCGATGGCCGTCCGGTCGTAACCCGGGAACAGCCGCCGCGGCTCGGACGTGCGGGAGACCGGGATCCCGCCCTCGACGGCGTTGTCCTGCAGCTTGCACTCGCCGGCCTGATCGCAGATCGGGCAGTCGAGCGGATGGTTGATCAGGAGGAACTCCATCGTGGCGTTCCGCGCCGCGAGGGCGCGCTCGCTCGACGCGCGGATCACCATTCCGTCGCGGATCGGGACCGTGCACGACGCCTGCACCTTCGGCACCCCGTCGATCTCGACCATGCACATCCGGCACTGGCCGACGATGGAGAGCTTCGGGTGGTAGCAGAAGTGGGGGACGTCGACCCCCGCCGCGCGGCACGCCTCGAGGGCGTTCGACGGCATCGGGGACCTCCACGGTCCGGCCGTCGACCGTGACCTTCGCCATCAGTCGTGAATCCCCGCCGCCGTCCGGTCGGCGACCTTCGAGGAGATGTCGCGGGGCGCGGGGAGCGCGAAGTCCGGCTCCCGGGAGGCCGTGATGTACGCCTCGAACTCCTCGCGGAACTTCGAGACGCCGGAGAGGACGGGGGCGATGGCCGCGTCGGCGAAGACGCAGATCGTCATCCCGTTCCCCATCTGGTTCGCGATCGAGAGAAGGAGGTCGAGGTCCGTCCTCTTCCCTTCGCCGTTCACGATCCGCTTGAGAGCCTTGTTCAGCCAGGGCGTCCCCTCGCGGCAGGGCGTGCACTGGCCGCACGACTCGTGGGCGAAGAACTTCGAGATGTTCGTGACGGCCTTCGGCATGTCGGTCGTCTCGTCCATCACGATGATCGCGGCCGAGCCGAACATCGACTTCGCGGCCGCGAGGCCGTCGAAGTCCATCGGGACGCCGGCGATCTCGGCCGCCGTGAGCATCGGCGCGGACGCGCCCCCCGGGATGACGGCCTTCAGCTTCCGTCCGCCCGCGGACCCCTCCCGCCATCGCGAGGAGCTCTTCCCACGGGATGCCGATCGGGGCCTCGTAGACCCCCGGCTTCTCGACGTGTCCGGAGACGCAGTAGAGCTTCGGGCCGGTGTTCCGTTCGTTCCGCCCGATCCCCTTGAACCAGTCGGCGCCGCGGTCGACGATGTGCTTGACGCAGGCGAGGGTCTCGACGTTGTTGACGACGGTCGGGGCAGCCCCAGGCGCCCCAGACGGCCGGGAAGGGGGGCTTGATCCGCGGATGCCCGCGCTTCCCCTCGAGGCTCTCGATGAGGGCCGTCTCCTCGCCGCAGATGTAGGCGCCGGCCCCGCGGTGGACGGTGACGTCGAGGTCGAGGTCCGAGCCGAGGACGTTCTTCCCGAGGAGGCCCGCCGCTTCGGCCTCGGCGATCGCCTCGTTCAGGATCCGGCGCCCCCTGCCACATCTCGCCCCGGATGTAGATGTAGGCGTGCTTCACCTCGAGGGCGAAGCTCGAAAGGAGGATCCCCTCGAGGACCTGGTGCGGGTCCTCCTCGATGAGGACCCGGTCCTTGAAGGTGCCGGGCTCCGACTCGTCCGCGTTGCAGAGGAGGTAGACCGGCTTTTCGCCCCGCTTCTCCTTCGGCGGGACGAAGGTCCACTTCATCCCGCACGGGAACCCCGCGCCGCCGCGGCCCCGGAGGCCCGAGGCCTTCACCATCTCGGTGACCTTCGCGCTCGTCCACTCGCCCGAGGCGGCTCCGGCGACGACCTTCTTCCACGAGGCGTAGCCGCCGTCGGCGAGGTACGTCGCGAGCTTCGCGCTCGCGGGCTTGCCGACGCGCGCGGTCAGGACGGGGGGATCGGCTCGAGACCGGCCATCTATCCGAGCCTCTTGAGGAAGTCGTCGAGCTTCTCTTCCGTCACGTAGAAGAAGTCGTCCTCGTTCACCTGCACGGCCGGGGCCTTGTCGCAACGGGCGAGGCACTCCACCTCGACGACGGTGTACTTCCCGTCGGGAGTCGTCTCGCCCGGCTCGAGGTCCCCGAGCTTCTTCCGGCAGGCCGCGTAGACCTTCTCGGCTCCGTTCAGGTGGCAGGAGATCGAGGTGCAGAACTGGACGAGGTGCTTCCCGACCGGGGCGCGGTTGTACATCGTGTAGAAGGTCACGACGCCCCAGACGAAGGCGGGAGAGAGGGCGAGAATCGAGGCGACGTAGTCGACCGCCTCGCGCGAGATCCAGCCGAACTCCTTCTGGGCGAGCCAGAGGGTCGGCAGCAGGGCGGCCTGCTTCGTCGGGTAGCGCGCCGACGATCCGGTCGAACGAGGCGCGTGCGTCCGGGCCGAACTCCAGGGCCTTCCCGCACGACCGGGCCCCGTGGTCCGCGGCGTGTGGGTTTCCGGGGAGCTCGCCGAGTGGCGTGTTCGCGCCGCCGCTCATTACCAGTCGAACGCTCCCTTCTTCCAGAGGTAGATGTCGCCGAGGACGAGGAGGGCGAGGAAGGGCATCATCGCCCAGAAGGCGGCCCCGCCCCCGTCCCGAAGGACGACGGCCCACGGGTAGAAGAAGGCCGTCTCGACGTCGAAGAGGATGAAGATCATCGCCACGATGAAGAACTTGATCGAGATCCGCTTCCGGCTGTCGTCGAGGAGGGGCATGCCGCTCTCGTACGGCCCCAGCTTCCTGCGGGTCCGGACCTTCCGTCCGACGAAGCGGTTCAGGACGAGGAGGAGGACCGCGATCACGATGGCGGCCCCCGAGCATCATGAGGATGGGGAGGAATGGCTGGGTGGTGCCCATCGGAAAGCTCGTGATACTTTTCACAACCGACCGCGGTTTCGTCAACACTTACTTGATGTCGGCAGTCCCGATCCGTCCCGTCGCTCTGATTCCGGCGTTTCGGTGCGAATCGAGCGTTGGGACGGTCGTTGCGGGCGTCCGTCACGTTCGTCGACGAGGTCGTGGTCGTGGACGACGGGAGCCCGGACGGCACGGCAGCCGCCGCGGATGAGGCGGGGGCGCTCGTCCTCCGCCGGAACGCGAACGGCGGAAAGGGTGCGGCGCTGCGGGACGGGCTGGCCGTCGTCCTTCGCGCAGGGCTTCACCCACGTCGCCTTCGTCGACGCCGACGGCCAGCACGATCCGGCCGACCTCCCGCGCCTCCTCGCCGCCGCGGCCGGGGGAGCCGACTTCGTCATCGGGTCGCGCCTCCGGAGCCCGGAGACGATGCCGGCGAAGAACTACTGGGCGAACACGATCGGCGACAAGGTCCTCGCGCGGATGACCGGCCTTCCGGTGCGAGGACGGGCAGTCCGGCTATCGCGTCGTCTCGGCGGAGCTCCTCCGGCCGCTCCGGCTCGTCTCCCGCCGCTTCGCCATCGAGAACGAGATCCTCGTCAAGGCGGCGCCGCGCGTCCGCCGACTCGCGATCGTCCCCGTGCGGACGATCTACGGGGCCGGGCGGCAGCCACTACCGGCCCTTCCACGACACCTGGATTACTTCGTGGCTCACCGTCTGGTACAAAACGATGGGTGGGGAGTCATAATCCTCCGGTGTCCGTGCAAGGCCCGTCCTGACCGTCGACGTCGAGGAGTGGTTCCACGTCTGCGGGCACCCGGACTACGGCGATCCCCGGCACGTGGGACGCCCGCCCCTCGCGCGTCGAACAGGGGGTGGAGCGGATCCTCGCGCTCCTCGCCCCGACGGAGTCGCGCGCGACCTTCTTCGTCCTCGGCTGGATCGCGCGGAAGGCCCCCGGGGTCGTTCGGCGCGATCGTCGACGCCGGGCACGAGATCGGCTGCCACGGCGACCTCCACCGCCGGGTCGGACGAGATGAGCCCCGGGGAGTTCCGGGCCGACGTCGTCCGGAGCCGGGACGTCCTGCAGGATCTCCTCGGACGGCGCGTGACCGCCTTCCGCGCGCCCGAGTGGTCGATGCGGACGACGGACAACCCGGCGTTCGCGATACTCGTCGAGGAGGGATTCGCGCGTCGACTCTTCCCTCGTCGACGCCCCGCCCGTCGGCGTGCCCGGAAACCCGACCCGGCCGCGTCGTGATCCGGACGCCGTCCGGTCCGATCCTCGAGGTGCCGCCGCTCCTGGGGACGTTCTTCTTCCAGCGAGCGATGCTGGGGCGGAGGGGTCTGCATGCGGATGACCCGCTTCTCGCGGGTGAACGCGGCCGTCGAGCGCTCTCTCGCCGACGGCGATCCCGCCCGTTCTCTACTGCCATCCGTGGGAGTTCGACGAGGCGCATCCGCCGATGCCGGGGCTCACGCTCGTCGAGCGGCTCGTCAAGTTCGCCGGAAGGCGCCGGACTGAGGAGCGGCTCAAGGCCTGGCTCGCGCGGCACACGCTCGTCGCCGATCTCCTCCGTAGCAGTGTCGCCGGCCGGATCGTCCCGAGAGCACGTTCCTCGAAGGTAGAGACGCAGGGGAGGCGGCGTGACGTCGTCGGGCAGGGCCGTGTCGTTCGCAGCGCTCTTCCCCGGGCAGCTCTCCGAGAAGGCCGGGATGGGGGAGGCCTTCGCCTCGCGATTCGATTTCGTCGCCTCCTGGTTCGAGGAGGCCTCCCGCCGGTCGGGGGTCGACCTCGCGGCGACTTTTCTTCGGCGCCGGGGCCCCCGGCCTGCACGACGACCTTCCGGCGCAGGTCGGCGTCTTCGCGCTCTCCGTCGCGGCCCTCGACGTCCTGGAGAGAATCCACGGGCTCGTCCCGGGCGCCGTCGCCGGATACAGCCTCGGGACGTACGCGGCGTTCGTGGCCGCCGGAAGCCTCGATCGCGAAGCGGCTCTCGACGTCCTTCTCGCGGCCCAGCGGCTCCTCGATGAAGACCGTCGAGCGGGCGGGTCCCGCCCCGGCGGGATGGGATTCGTCATCGGCCTTTCGAAGTCCGCGTCTCGAAGCCGAGATCGGCGGCGAGGAGGTCTCCATCGGAAACGAGAACGCCCCCCAGCAGTTCGTCCTGACGGGGCAGAGAGATGCCGTCGGGAAAGTGATCGAGCGGCTGAGGCCGAACGCGCTGAAGGCCGAGATGCTTCCGCTCGCGCAGTGCATGCACTCGCCGCGTCTCGGCGACGTGACACGGAGATTGAAGATCTTCCTAGAGGGAAAGACCCCTTTACGCACGCCGAAGCTTTCCCTGTATGCCCCGATGGTTGGGGCGCGGATCTCTTCACTCGAAGATGATTTCCTCGGTTCTCTCTGGTCAGATCTCGCGTCCGTCGCTCTGGTCTTCTACCCTAGCGTCGATGGGAGCGGACGGTTTTTCGGTCTTTGCGGAAGTCGGTCCGGGCGACGTCCTCACACGGCTTCTCCGGTGGACGCTCCGGAGCGCGAGAGGGTTCGTCGTGGAGGACCCGGAATCCGCCGCGGCCTTTGTTCGCGCGATGATCCCGTCGGAGATGGTGGCTCGTGGCTGAGACTCCCGAAGGCCGGCGGCGCGTGGCCCTCGTGACGGGGGCGTCGCGTGGAATCGGACGGGCCGTGGCCGAGCGGCTCGCCGCGGACGGCTTCCACGCCGTCCTGACGTATCGCGCCGACGAGACCGGGGCGGCCGATGCCGTCGCGGCGATACGGGCCTTCGGCGGGAGCGCCGAAGCGGCCCGCTGCGACGCCGCCTCGAAGGACGACATCGTGGCCCTCGCCGACCGGCTCGAGTCCGAGCGCGAGGGGGTGGACGTTCTCGTGAACAACGCTGCCGTCCTGAAGAACGGCCTCTTCGCCCTGATGCCCGACGCGAGCTGGGAAATCGTCCTGAAGACGGTGCTGGACGGCACCTTCCATACGACGAAGGCGGTCATCCGGAGCATGCTGCGCCGCCGCTGGGGGCGGATCGTGAACGTCTCCTCCCTCGCCGCCTTCTCCGGGAGCGCCGGGCAGACGAACTACGCCGCCGCGAAAGGGGCTCTCGTCTCCTTCACGAAGTCGCTCGCGGCCGAGGTCGGCCCCTACAACGTCACGGTCAACGCCGTCGCGCCCGGCTTCGTCGACACGGAGATGATCTCCTTCCTCTCGAAAGAGGCCCGGGAGGATTTCCTGAAACGGATCCCGGCCCGGCGGTTCGGCCTCCCGGCCGACATCGCGCCCTTCGTTTCGTTCCTCTGCACCGATGGCGCGTCGTACCTCACGGGCCAGACGATACGGATCGACGGCGGCTTCGTCGGGTAGCGGCGGGCCCGGATTGGTACACTGACCGCTCAATGGAAACGAGTGACGACCTCAAGACGAGGGTGAAGGCCCTCATCGTCCGGCAGCTCAAGCTCGAAATCGACCCGGCCTCCATCGGGGACGACGCTCCGCTTTTCGGCGACGCCTCCGAGGGGCTCGGCCTCGACTCGATCGACGCCCTGGAGCTGGTCCTCGGCGTCGAGAAGGAATTCGGGATCAAGGTGCAGGACGAAGAGGTGGGGGTCAAGGCCTTCTCCTCCGTCGACGCTCTCTGTGATTTCATCCGGAAGAAAGCGGCGTAAGAATCCGGGCGTCCGACCGATGAGCTTCGAAACGCTTCCCCATGCGTATCCATTTCGCTTCGTGGACCGGACGGTTGACCGGACCGGCGAGGAGAGCGGATCCGTCCGGGCGGTCGTCTCGGCCGGAGGCCGGGCGGCCGCCTCGGGGAGGCTGTCGGCCGGGATCGTCGCGGAGCTGATGGCGCAGGCGGCGCTTCTGCTGTCGGGGACCGACGAGGACCTCGGCCGTACCGGCTTTCTCGCCGGCCTCTCCGACGTCAAGGTCGTTCGTCCGCCGGCGCCGGGAGATTCCCTGACGGTGAAGTTCTCGGTGGCCGGGCGGATGGGGGCGATCGTTAAGTTCGACGCGACGATCCGGAACGGAGGCGGCGAACTCGTCGCGACCGGTGCCGTGACGGTCCGCGAAGGACGTTCGGAAGGGGAGACGCCGCCGTGACGGCGATCTATCCAGTCTCGAGCATTCTCTCCCAGCGCGAGAAGCGGGTGGCGCTGGCCGGCTCGGCCGACGGCCCGCTCAAGGGCGCGGCCGCCATCCTGAAGCGCGCGGGGTATCTGGTCGCCCATGCCGAAGATCCGGAGGGGCTTCTCGGCCTCGAGGCGGGAATCGCGCCGGACCTGCTCATCTTCGATTCGGCCTTCCCGCCGGACGGAGCCGTCCTCGCCGCACAACGGCTTCGGGCGCGATCGTACTGGCGATTCGTCTCGATGATGTTCACCGTTCCCGCCGGCTCCCCGAACCTCGAGAAGGTGCTCGACGCCGGAATCAACGACGTCCTCCTCCATCCCTTCCCGGCCGAAGAACTTCTTGCCAAGGCCCGGCGCCTGACCGTGATCCCGGCGCGCCGCGAGCTGAATACGGTGGCGCGCGTCCGCGATCCTCGCGAGGGCCCGGTGCAGGCCGGCAAGACGCTCAACGTCTCGTCCAACGGGATCCTCGTCGAGACGGAATCGCCTCTCATCATCGGGCGAACCGTGGAGATCGAGTTCCTCCTCCCCGGTGACCCGGAGCCGGTCCGCTCGACGGCGAGGGTCATCCGCCGGACGACGGAGCTGGACCTCCTGCATCCTGCCTTCGGCGTCCGTTTCGTCGAAATGCCGGAGAAGGACCAGAAGCGGATCGAGACGTTCGTCCGGACCCGCGAGCGCGAGGGAGCGCTCCGGCCGACGGCGGCCGGTTGACGGGCCTCACGGGCGCGCATATCCTTCCGCCCCTCCCGGCCTCGACCGCGAAAGTGGCGGAACTGGCAGACGCGCAAGGCTCAGGACCTTGTGGCCCTTACCCGGCCGTGGGGGTTCGAGTCCCCCCTTTCGCACCAATCCTATGAGTTCGCCCCCTCTCACCGACCGGATCGTCGAGGCGCTCACGCCCCGCGGCTCCCGGATCCTCACGTTCTCCGACCTCGCGCGGAAGCTCCTCGGGCCCGAGCCCCCGGGGACCGACGTCGATCGCCTGCGCTCCTCCGTCGCGGAGATGGAGCGCGAAGGGCGCGTCGTCCGGGTGCGGGGCGAGAAGCTGACCCTCATCGAATACACGGATTTCGCGGCCGGCACGCTCGGGTTCCGCGGCGAGGGGCGGCCGGTCCTTCTCTCCGGAGAGAGGGGTTCGCCGGATCTCCCGATCCTGGGCGGCCATCTCGGGACAGCGCTCGACGGCGACACCGTACTCGTCCGGGTGGAGGGCCCGAAGGCGGCGAAGGGACGCCGGCTCGCCCCGCCGTTTGCGCGCGCCGGCGTCGTCGTGAAGGTGCTCGTCCGGCGCCGCGACACGGTCGTCGGAAAGATCGTGCGAGGTCCCGAGGGGACCTTCGTCGTCCCGTTCGACCGGAAGATCGACGCGCGGCTCCGCGTTCCGGACGGCAAGGACCTCGAGTCGCCCGACGGCATCTTCGTGGAGGCGCGGATCCTCGCCTGGCCGGACGACAAGCGGCTCGCCCTCGCCGAGGTGACGGAGCGGATCGGTTTCGAAGGGGAGGCCGGCGTCGACGTCGAGGTCGTGGCGCGGAAGTGGGGCCTCCCGCGGATCTACTCCGAGGCGTCGCTTCGCGAGGCCGAGGCGGCTTCGGGCGCCGTGGACCGAGCGGAGCGCGCCGCCCGCGCCGACTACACGGGGCGGACGATCGTCACGATCGACGGGGAGACGGCCCGCGACTTCGACGACGCCATCGAGGCCGAGGAGCTTCCCGGCGGAGGCTTCCGGATCGGCGTCCACATCGCCGACGTGTCGCACTACGTCCGCGTCGGAAGCGCCCTGGACGCCGAGGCGTTCGAGCGGGGGACGTCGGTCTACTTTCCCGACCGCGCCCTCGCGATGCTCCCCGAGCGGCTCTCGAACGACCTCTGCTCGCTTCGGCCCGACGAGGAGCGGAGGACCGTCTCGGCGATCCTGACCCTCGACGCGGCGGGGGAGACCGTGAAGGCCGAGTTCTCGCGAAGCCTGATCCGGTCGAAGGCGCGGCTGACATACACCGAAGTCGGGGATTTCTTAGAAGGGGAAGAGGGGAAGCGGTCGGACGCACCACGATCGGCCCTGCGCGAACCTACAGCGCAGCAATCTTCACCTTCTAAGAAGATCTTCTCTCCAGACGTCTGTCAGATGCTCCGCGTCGCGCAGAAGGCGGCTCGTCTGATCCGCGAGAAGCGGGAGAAGCGGGGGTCGCTCGACTTCGACCTTCCGGACGCCGACGTCATCCTCGGGGAGACGGGGGACGTCGTCGCGATCACGAAGGCGGTCCGGAACGAGGCGCACCGGCTGATCGAGGAGTTCATGATCGCGGCGAACGAGGCCGTGGCGAAGCACCTCGTCTTCGTTCCGACCCCGGCCCCGTACCGGGTCCACGACCGGCCGGACGAGAGCCGCCTCGTCGACCTCCGTGCCGTCCTCGGGCCGCTCGGCTACGACATCCCGGAGGACGAAGGCGAGGTGACCCCCGGCATCTTCCAGGCGATCCTCGAGCAGGCCGAAGGAAAGCCCGAGGAGCGCTTCGTGTCGGACCTCGTCCTTCGCGCGCAGCGAAAGGCGGTCTACTCCGAGGAATGCCGCGGTCACTATGCCCTCGCGGCGACGTATTACACGCACTTCACGTCGCCCATCCGCCGTTATCCGGACCTCCTCGTCCACCGCGCCCTCGTGGAATGGCTGGAGACCCGACGGGCGCCCGAGGGGGAGGAGGCCGAGGGAAGGACGCGATGGCTGAAGAGAGCTTCCGTCCACGCGTCCGAGCGCGAGCGCCGGGCCGAGTCGGCCGAGCGGGAAGCGGTCGCCTGGAAGAAGTTCGTCTACCTGAAGGACCGGGTCGGAGAGGAGTTCGACGCGTGGGTGACCGCCGTCGTCGGCTTCGGTCTCTTCGTGACGCTCGACACGGTCTTCGTGGACGGCCTCGTCCCGATCAGCTCGCTCGAGGACGACTTCTACCGGTACGACGACGTCGGGCACCAGCTCGTCGGCGCCCAGTTCGGCCGGGTCTATCGCCTCGGGGACCGGCTGCGCGTGAAGCTGACTCGTGCCGACTCCGAACGTCGGGCTCTCGACTTCCGCCCCGTGGGGGAGTCGGCCGGACGCCCTCGGCGGAGCGGCGTTGCGGCGCCTCAGCGGCGGCCGCCCCGGCGGACGGGGCGCGGCGGGAGGGGCCCGCGGCGATGACCGAAACCGGCGCGGGACCTTTCCGGCCGCTGCGTGTCGTCCTCGTGGGCCGGCCGAACGTCGGAAAGAGCGCGCTCTTCAATCGCCTCGCGGGGATGCGCCGGGCGCTCGTTCACGACCGCCCGGGGATGACGCGCGACGCGCTGGAGGGCCCCGCGAAAACCTCGGGAGACCGCCCGTACGTCGTCGTCGACACGGGAGGGCTCGACCTCGACGCCGCGGGTGGCTTCGCCGCCTGGACGAGCGAGCGGGCCCTCGCGACCGTTGCCGATGCCGACCTGATTCTCCTCGTCCTCGACGGAGCCGCCGGGCTTCTTCCCGAGGACCGAAGGGTCGCGGCGCGTCTTCGGATGCTCGGAAAGCCCGTCGTCGCCGTCTGGAACAAGGTCGACACGCGCGCCGCTTCCGAAGCGGCTTCCGAGGCGTACGAGCTGGGATTCCCGGAGGTCGTCGCCGTCTCGGCGCTTCACGGCACCGGACAGGACGAGCTGGACGCCCTGATCGAGAAGCGCCTTCCGGCGGAGCTTCTCGGGGAGTCGCACGCCGAGCCGCTCCCGGTCGCGGTGGTCGGCCGCCCGAACGTCGGGAAGTCGTCGCTCGTGAACGCCCTCGTCGGCGCGGATCGTGTGATGGTCTCCGAGATCGCCGGAACGACACGGGATTCGATCGACGTCGTCCTGACGAAGGGCGGGCGGAGCTACCTTCTGGTCGACACGGCGGGGATGCGGCGGAAGGGGAAGACGACCGACTCGGCCGAGAAGCTCTCCGTCGTCGCCGCCCGGAAATCGATGGAGCGGGCGCGGGTGGCCGTCATCGTCTTCGACGCTTCGGAGGGGATCACGGCGCAGGACGCGCACATCGCCGGTTACGCCGAGGAGGCGGGGCGCGCTCTCGTCCTCGTCGCGAACAAGTGGGACCTCATCGAGAGGGACCGCGAAAAGGTAAAGAACCTCCGGGACGAGGTGAAGCGGCGCTTCGTCTTCACGAGGACGAGCCTCTTCCTCCCGATCTCGGCTTTGACGGGGCGCGGCGTCGGAAAGGTCCTGCCCGAGGTCGACGCCGTCGTCGGGCGGTTCGCGACGAAGATGTCGACCGGCGAGCTGAACCGGATCCTCCGCCGGGCCTTCGACCGGCAGGCTCCGACCGGGCGCTCCGGGCGCGAGCTGAAGATCCGCTACGCCGTGCAGGTCCGGAGCGGGCCCCCTCTCGTCCGGCTCTTCGCCGACCGGTCCGAGCTGCTTCATTTCTCCTTCGAGCGGTACCTCCAGAACCGTCTTCGCGAGGCTTTTCCCCTGGACGGCGTGCCTGTCCGATTCGAGGTCCAGAAGAGCGATTGAGCCTCTGTGCCAGGCCGCTCTCGTGTCAGAATGAAGCGGCAGACCCGATGGCCGAGGCACAGAACCCGAACCTTCCCGCGGCGGCTCCACTCGGGGCCGAGACGCGATACAAGATCGGCGACGTCTGCCGGATCGCCGACGTACAGCCGTACGTCCTTCGGTACTGGGAATCCGAGTTTCCTTCCCTCGCCCCGGACCGGAACGTCCCCGGCCCCCGCACCTACTCGGCGCGGGAGCTTCGAACCATCGAACAGATCAAGCGGCTTCTCTACGACGAGGGATACACGATCGCGGGGGCGAAGAAGAGACTCGAGACCGAGGCCGGCGGACGCCCCCCGGCCATGGAGCCCGAGTCCAGGCCTCTCCCGCCCGCGCCGCGCCCTCGCGAGAAGGCGTCTGGCGAGACCAAGCCCCCGACGAAGCGGTCGGCGGCGGAGACGCCGCTTCCTCTGGTCGAGATGGAGCCGCCTGCGGCGATCGAGCCGGTCGCGGCGGCAGCCGTTTCGCCGCCTTCCGATCCACGCCTCCCGGCCGCCGTGGCCGAGCTGAAGGAGCTGCTGAAGACTCTCTCGCGGAAGCTCTGACGCCCGGTCGCCGCTGTTAGCATTCCCGCAATGAGTCCCGAAAACGGGGCAGGGTCCGTCCGCTCGCTCGTGCGGAGGCGTGACGGCTCCGTCGAGTCGTTCGGCGAGGACGCGCTCGTCGTCGAGGAGCCGCTCGAGATCCGTGTGCGCGAAGGTTCGTCGGAGCCGGTCCGGTTGCTCGTCACCATGCGAACTCCCGGCCACGACGAGGATCTCGCGGCGGGACTTCTCTTCAGCGAGGGGATCGTCGAGTCACCCGGCGAGCTTCACGGATTTTCCCGCCCGGACAACCCTTCCATGGCGCCCGAGCTGGTCCGGAACGTGATCGTCGTGACGATTGCGCCGCTCGACCGCGGACGGTCCATGGCCGTTCGGCACGCCGGATTCGTCTCGTCCGCATGCGGCGTCTGCGGAGACCTTTCGATCGGCGAGGTCGCGCTGCGGGCGGCCGCGGCACGGCACCGCGCGGGGGAAGGCGAGCGCGCCGGGCCGGTCGTCTCCGCTCCGCTACTCCTGGCTCTCCCCGACTCCCTTCGGCGGGAGCAGGCGCTCTTCCGCTCCACGGGGGGCCTGCACGCGGCCGGACTCTTCGGAGAGGACGGAGCCCCCGCGGTCATCCGTGAGGACGTGGGCCGGCACAACGCGACGGACAAGGCCATCGGCTCCTGCCTTCGGGAGCGGCGTCCCGTCCCGCCTATCCTCCTCGTCTCGGGGCGGCTCGGCTTCGAGATCGCCCAGAAGGCGGCGCTCGCGGGGGTACGGATTCTCTGCTCCGTCTCGGCGCCGACGAGCCTGGCCGTACAGCTCGCGGAGGAGACGGGGATGACGGTGGTGGGGTTCCTCCGGGGAGAGCGTTTCAATGTTTACGCGCACCCGGCGCGTGTCTCACAAGCCGTTTGATTGATAATGGCTCTCGTTTCTGCTGCGCGTTAATCCGTGATGGGTGATACCGTTTCTGCACGGGGATTCCGGCACGGAACAGGAGGTCGGCCATGCGGCTGTCTCGCAGAGGATTCCTGAAGGCCGGAGCGGTGGGCGGCGGCGTCGCTCTCGGCTTCGACCTCTCCGAGGCCCATGCCGAGATGCGCGAGTTCAAGATCTCGCGCACCACGGAGACGCGCAGTACCTGCCCCTACTGCGCAGTTTCCTGCGGCTTGATCATCCATACGCTGGGCGACAGGGCCAAGAACGCCACGGCCTCCGTCGTCCACGTCGAGGGCGATCCCGACCATCCGATCAACCGGGGCACGCTCTGTCCGAAGGGAACGACGGTCAAGGACGACATCAACAGCCCGAACCGGCTGCTGAAGCCTCGGGTGCGGAAGCCGGGCTCCGACACGTGGGAAGACATCTCCTGGGACGAGGCGATCGGCAGGATCGCGCGGCACATCAAGGAGACGCGCGACCGGTGTTTCGTCGCCAGGAACGCCAAGGGCCAGGTCGTCAACCGGAATCCCGGGATGGCGATGATCGGCGGATGCACGGACACGACGGAGTTCAATTTCCTCTACTGGAAGGCGGCCTCGGCCTGGGGCGTTCCGTACCGGGACACACAAGCCCGGGTTTGACATGGGCCCACGGTGGCCAGTCTGGCCGCCACGTTCGGGCGAGGGGCGATGACGAACGGATGGGTCGACATCAAGAATGCCGACGTCGTCTTCATCATGGGAGGGAACCCCGCCGAGAACCACCCCTGCGGCTTCAAGTGGGCCATCGAGGCCAAGAAGACCCGTGACGCGAAGATCGTCGTCGTGGATCCCCGTTTCACACGGACGGCGGCGGTCGCCGACCTCTACTCTCCGATCCGCGTCGGAACCGACATCGCCTATCTCCTCGGGATCATCCGGTATGCGATCGACCAGAAGCGGTTCCACGAAGAGTACGTCAAGATCCACACGAACGCGCCCTATCTCGTCGGGGAGAAATTTGCCTTCGAGGACGGCCTCTTCGCGGGATTCGACGAAACCAAGCACGCCTACGAGAAGTCCGCCTGGGGGTACGAGGCGGACCCGAAGACGAAGAGCTATTCCCTGGATCCGACGCTTCAGGACCCCCGGTGTGTCTTCCAGCTGCTGAAAAGGCACGTCGATCGCTACACGCCGGAGATGGTCGAGAAGATCTGCGGCACGCCGAAGGAGACATTCCTCAAGGTCGCCGAGGCCGTGACCTCCACCGGAAACGCCCGGAGGGTCGGCACGATCCTCTACGCGCTGGGATGGACGCAGCATTCCGTCGGGGTCCAGATGATTCGCGCGGCGGCCATGCTTCAGCTTCTCCTCGGGAACGTCGGGCGCCCGGGAGGCGGCGTCAACGCGCTGAGAGGCCACTCGAACATCCAGGGGGCGACCGACACGGCGGGCGTCTTCGACATCCTGCCGGGATACCTCAAGACTCCGCCTGCCGACGCGCAGACGTTGAAGGACTACCTCGAGGCCGCGACCCCGACCACGCTCGGCAAGCAGGCGTGGCCGAGCATGAACTACTGGCAGAACTACCCGAAGTTCATGGTCTCTCTCCTGAAGGGGCTCTACGCCAAGGCGGCCACCCGGGAGAACGAGTTCGGCTACGGCTGGCTCCCGAAAGTCGACGGGAACTACTCGTGGATGACCATCTTCGACGACATGTACCGCGGGAGCTCGATCCGCGCCGGCGGAGCGGAGCCCGGCCCCGAAGGCCTCATGACGTTCGGAATGAACCCGGTCGGCATCGGGCCGAACGTCCGGAAGATGATCGGAGCCCAATCCAGGCTCAAGTGGCTCGTCGTCGTCGAGAACCACGAGGTCGAGACCTCCACGTTCTGGAAGGCCCCGAACGAGTACGGCGGCGCGGACCCGTCCAAGATCCAGACCGAGGTCTTCCTCCTCCCCGCGAGCAACTTCGCGGAAAAGGACGGTTCTTTCACGAACTCGGCCCGCTGGATCCAGTGGAAGTGGAAGGCCCTCGATCCTCCCGGGCAGGCCAGGATGGACCACGAGATCCTGGCGAGGATCTTTCTCGCGGTCCGCGATCTCTACCGCAAGGAAGACGGCGTCTTCCCCGAAGCGATCGTGAACGTCTCGTGGAGCTACACGAACCCGGCCGTGCCCGACCTCTCGGAGGTCCTCAAGGAGCTGAACGGTAAGGCGCTCGAAGACATCCACGACCCGAAGGACAAGACCAGGATTCTCAAGGCCGAAGGTCAGCAGCTCGACGGATTCGTCCAGCTCCAGGACGACGGCTCCACCATGTGCGGCAACTGGCTGATGTCGGGCGTCTACACCGAGGCGGGGAACATGGCGCAACGCCGGAGCCCGGTGGACGACCCGAGCGGCCTCGGCATGTACCACAACTGGAGCTTCTCCTGGCCCGCGAACCGCCGCGTCATGTACAACCGGGCGTCCGCGGACGAGAACGGCAATCCGTGGGATCCGACGCGCGTCGGGATCAAATGGAACGGCGAGAAATGGGTCGGAGACGTTCCCGACATGAAGCCGGACGCGCCCCCGGGAACCTTCGGCGCCTTCATCATGCTTCCCGAGGGGGTCGGCCGGCTCTACGCGGCCGTCCTGAACGACGGTCCGTTCCCCGAGCACTACGAGGCGGTCGAGTCGGCCTGCGACAACGTCCTGCACCCGAGGGTCACGTCGAACCCGGTCGTCACGAGGTTCCATTCGGACCTGGACATCTACGGCACGCGCGAGAAGTTCCCCATCGTGTGCACGACCTACCGGCTCACCGAGATGTACCACTACTGGACGCAGCACCTGCCGCGGCTGAACATGCTCCAGCCCGGACAATTCATCGAGATCCCCGAGGAGCTCGCCAGGGAAAAGGGGATCCCGAACGGCAGCCGGGTGAAGGTCACCTCGGCTCGCGGGTCGCTCGAGGGCGTGGCGATGGTGACGAAACGTCTGAAGCCCACTCGGGTGGACGGAAAGACCCTCTGGCAGATCGGCTTCCCGCTGCACTGGGGCTTCGCGGGCGAGAAGGGCCACAAGGGGACGCTGGCGAACCTCCTGACACCGACCGCCGGAGACCCCAACACGTGGACTCCGGAATTCAAGAGCTTCCTCGTGACGCTCGAGAAGGCGTGAGGAGGCGGCCATGAGCGCTCAGAACCTCGAGATCACCCGCTCGTCCGCCTCGGTCTGGGGGAGCAGGAGCGGGCTGCGATCCCTCCCGACCGTCTCGAAGCTCATCGACACGTCCACGTGTATCGGGTGCAAGGCGTGCGAGGTCGCGTGCCAGGAATGGAACGACCTGGAGGTCGTCGAGACGGAGCAGAGGGGCACCTACCAGACGATGTCGACGCTCGACGCGAGCTTCTGGAACCTGATCCGGTTCGACGAGAGGGAGGTCGACGGGGGGATCAAGTGGCTGATGCGGAAGGACCAGTGCATGCACTGCGCCGACCCGGGCTGCCTCGAGGCCTGCCCGGCCCCCGGTGCGCTGGTCCAGTACGCAAACGGCATCGTCGACGTGAACGCCGCGCAGTGCATCGGCTGCGGCTACTGCTCGACGGGATGTCCGTTCGACGTGCCGCGCTTCTCGGCGAAGACCGGGAAGATGGCCAAGTGCACGCTCTGCGTCGACCGGGTCTCGGTCGGCCTCGAGCCGGCCTGCATCAAGGCCTGCCCGACGGGATGTCTCCATTTCGGGACCAAGGACGACATGCTCGTCCTCGGGCAGCAGCGAATCGCACAGCTCAAGGCGGCCGGATACGCCAGCGCCACCCTCTACGATCCCTCCGGAGTCGGCGGCACCGGCGTCGTGACCCTCCTCGTGCACGGCGACAATCCGGAGTGGTACGGCAACCTCCCGAAGAACCCGAGGATTCCCGTCCTCGTCGGCTTCTGGAAGAGATTCCTCCGGCCGCTCGGCTTCCTGGCGATCGTGGGCGCCGTCATCGGCGCGTTCGGCCACCACCTCTACCATGGCAACAAGGGCCACGTCGATCCGGGTCCCCGCGACCCGGACGAGCCGTCGGCGTGAGGCGAAGGGAGATCGCCATGAGCAAGGTCGTTCGCCAGATCGGCTTCGACGAAGCGGCATTCGTGGCCCGCGAGAAGGAAGACGTCATCGTCGGAAGCGAGATCATCCGCCATCGCCTCTCCTCGAGGATCATCCACTGGTCCGTCGGCGTGACCTTCTTCCTGTCTCTCGTCACCGGTCTTCCCGTCTGGACGCCCGTGTTCGGATGGATGGCGACGCTCGTGGGCGGCCTCAGCGTCTGCCGCGTCATCCACCCCTTCATCGGAATCGTCTTCGCCGTCTCTTCGGCCGCGATGGCCCTCCAGTGGTGGGATGAGATGAAGATGACGAAGGAGGAGCGGGGCTGGGTGGGGCCGAAGCTCCTCGAGTACCTTCGCGACGCCGCCAACCACGACAGGATCGGCAAGTACAACGGAGGCCAGAAGGTCTACTTCTACACCTCCAAGCTGGGGGCTCTGGGCCTTCTCGTCACGGGGATCGTCCTCTGGTTCCCGAGGTCGTTTCCCCAGTGGCTTCGCGAAATGGCCATCGTCCTGCACGATTTCACCTTCATCCTCTTCGCCGTATCGCTCGTCTTCCACATCTATCTCGCCGCCGTGGCCGAGCCGGGGACGCTCAACGCCATGACGCGGGGGACGGTCTCGAAGGCGTGGGCGCGGATTCATCATCCGAAGTGGTACCGGGAGCTGATGGGGCTCGAGAAACCCGGGCCGTGAGATGACCGCGGCCGCCCCCTTCGAGAAGCGGGCCGACCGCGCGGAGCTGCTCTCCCGCGACAATGTGACGGCCACGGATCCTCTCCGGTTCGCGGCCGCGCTTTTCCGCGTGCAGGGGCGCTTCGCGTCGACCCTGGAGGCGCGACACGGCGAGGCGCCGCTCTCCGGCCGCCTCGAATCCGACGCCGACCGGTTCGCCGACCTTCCGGAGAAGATCCTTTCGTTCGCGGAGAGCGTCGGTCCGCCGGAGCTCTCGGAAGCGGCGGCGACGCGCCGCGCGGACGATCCGGAAACGGCCCGGTCGAGGCTTCTTCTCTACTGGGCGGGGGAGCGCGACACCGCCGGCGACTACCTCTCCCGTGCGCTGCTCCGTCCCTACGTGGAGACGCTCTCCCGGCTCCGTCTCGTTCCCGGTCGTTTCCACCGCGAGGGGCACTGCCCGTTCTGCGGGGGGCGCCCCATCGTCTCCTTCCGGCGGAGCGACCCGGAGTCGCACGGAGCCGCGCGCTTTCTCGTCTGCGGCCTCTGCGGCACCGAATGGCCGGTCCTCCGGATCCTCTGCCCGTCCTGCGGCGAAGCGGACCCGGCGAAGCTTCCGGCGTTCGGGAGCGATCAGCATGCGGGAGTCCGTATCGAGGCTTGCGAGACGTGCCGCCGCTACCTCAAGTCGGTGGACCTGACGATCGACGCGAGGCCGATCCCCGAGGTCGACGACCTCGTCTCGATCGCGATGGACCTCTGGGCGATGGGGGAGGGGTTCGAGCGGGTCGAGCCGGGCTGGGCGGGGATCTGACGCGGTAAGGGCGCGACAGCCATCGCCATCAGCCGGACCGGTCCCTCTCATCTGCATCAGGGGTTTTTCCCGGCGCCGGACCGACATTGGACGGAACGAACCGGAGAGGTGAGGCTCTGTCCATGAGGAAATTTCTCTTCTGTCGGGCGGCGCTTCTTGGCGCGGGAGTCCTGACGGCCATGGCGGCCGGGTCCCAGGAGCCGGCACCCACGCCTGCCATGGAACCGGCGGCGACCCCGGCGCCTGCCTTGCTGGTTGCCGTCCCCTGCGTCTCGTCCCCCGCGAGAGGCTTCTTCTCGCGTCCACAGGTGCCGA
Source organism: uncultured Acidobacteriota bacterium (assembly GCA_963779415.1). Taxonomy (GTDB): domain Bacteria; phylum Acidobacteriota; class Thermoanaerobaculia; order UBA5066; family UBA5066; genus DAOMFB01. The sequence goes on from CAVZYA010000001.1 coordinate 247,182, forward strand.
TGCCGCCGGACCTTCAAGGCGACGTCGTCCTTCTCAAGACGGGGGCCATCAAGATCTCTGGCAAGCCGCCCTCGTTCATGCCCTGGGTCGTCAAGGAGCTGACGTTCAGCTCGGGTCCGGGCAGCTGGTTCCGGGCCGGATTGACCGGCTTCAACATGGCATTCGGGTTCGAGTCGCTGAGTGTCGAGAAGGGCTTCGCGTTCCGGCTCGTGAGGAAAGACGCTCCCGACGCCCCAGCGATCTCCGTGCGGTGCCTCTGGGGGCTCGCCTCGACGGCTGGGAGCGTCTCGCGAGGGAGCTGGGGGATCGAGATGAAGGTCCCCCGGGGGAACGCGACGGTCTGCGAGCTGTTTGATTCGCCCGAATCGGAGCCTTGGAGGCTCTTCCTCTGGGTCGGCCCTCCGTCGAACCTCGTTCCACCCGAGTTCCCTTCTGGCGGAGGGCTGGTGCGAGGGGAGACCCGGTACGAGGCGACGTCCACCAACGCCATCAAGCCGGCGATCCTGGGCCTCAAGCCGACGATGATCACCGGCACGTTCTTCACGAGAGAAGGCCGGACGGTTGCGGCCATCGAGCGGCTGGTCCCGGCCCGGGTTCTGATGCCGTGTTCCGTGCCGGTCGCCAACCAGCCCCTTTTCGTCGCCATCGGGGCCGCGCTTTACATTCGTGACGGGGAGGCGTCGCGCTACGAGTACTGAAGGGGCCGGGGTGCGTTGACCCTCCGGGGAGGGGGTGGTACAACGACTCACCCCCGAGCGGTCCCGCCGCTCGATGCCGTCTCCGGTCGGGACGTGGCGCAGCCTGGTAGCGTACTTGAATGGGGTTCAAGGGGTCGCGGGTTCGAATCCCGCCGTCCCGACCATCACTTCTCTCGAACGATTCTGGCCTGCTTGGGTCACGCCCTGACTCGCGAGACCGGATTCGAACCCGCGACGAGGCGCTGGAGCCTTGGCGGAGGCGCCGACTAAGAGAAACTAGCCGGTTCAGCGCGCCCCTAGCGCGAAGCGCGGCGGCGAGCGAAGCGAGCCGGGCGGGCGCGTTCGAATCCCGCCGTCCCGACCATCACTTCTCTCGAGCGATTCTGGCCCGCTCGAGTCACGCCCTGACTCGCGAGACCGGATTCGAACCCGCGACGAGGCGCTGGAGCCTTGGCGGAGGCGCCGACTAAGAGATACCAGCCGGTTCAGCGCGCCCCCAGCGCGAAGCGCCTCGAGGGGGCGCGGGGGGCATCCCCCGCCTTCAGAATGGCCGCTAAGCCGGCGCACCGCTCAAGGGGGCTCGCCGGCGGCGAGCGTGCGCCGGCGTTCGAATCCCGCCGTCCCGACCAATGTTGACGGCCCTCTCACGAGGGTCCCGCCTCTCGGCCCCTTTCCTAGATTGCCGGAGGATTGCCAGCCGCGCGGCCATTTATGGGCCTTCGCGGGCCTCGGGGCGCCCGTCCAGCTCGCCTCTCAGCGTCGATAACAATCGGACGCGGCCTTGGTTTCGCCGCTATCGGGTTCCGACGAGCGCCCCCCCCGCAGCGGTAACCTTCGGCAGGGAGGACGCAATGGGCGAGACCGAGTGGACGGCTTTCGTGGGAGTTTCAAGATCCGGGGCAGGCAGTATCGGCAGGCTAAGGCTCTACTGCTCGAAAGGCTGCGCGAGCGCGGCAGGATACGGAGACAGCCAGGCTGTTACGCGGACCGCCGCGAAGACTTCAGGGGGCGTCGAGTTCTCCGAGACCTGCGCGCGATGCGGGAAGCCTTTCGAGAAGAAGGCGGGGTAGAGCCGTTTCGTCCGCTCGATAGTAAAGGACCCTGAGTTGGCGATGGACCCCGACTACGAGACTCGACGAGACCGTCTTACAAAGGCAGGCCAACTGACTGAGCTTTACCTGTCGTGCTCTTGGAATCGAGAGGACGCCGAGAGGTTCGCGGGGGCCTTTACGCCTTTTCGGCTACTCCCGGCTCTCTACGCTAACGGCGCGCTCGACGAGAGAATTCGAGTGTGGGCCGACAAACGCCTAGAGACGATCGTTCACTCGCCGACGCCGAATCAGCGGTGGCACTGGACGGCGCGTTTCGGTGCCGCTCATGGCGAGCTACTGCCTCCCTTTCGCCGCGCACTCTGGAGCGCTACGACTTGGCTTCTCGGTCTCGACCTTCGGGTCTGTCTGGGTCTAACGATCATTCTTCTCGTCGTTAGACACTTCTCGCGCGTGATGTCGCTGCCAGTCTGTTTCCTGCCTGTCCTGACCCCATTCCTATTCATGCTGCTTCGTCTCTTGCGGTACTTCTTTGCGGCCCTGTCGCTCTTCGTGATCCCACCTCGAAAAGACTGACCCGTCTGTCTCCACCCGTCCCCGAGTCCGAGACTCGGGCGCATGTATAATAGGGGTCAGACCCCGATTATGTCAGCTCCTCTTCGCGTCCGGCTTCAGGAAGGTTCCGTCCTCGAGCTGCCGGAACGCCGCGCGCAGCTCCTCCTGCGTGTTCATCACCACGGGGCCGTACCAGGCGACGGGCTCCTGGAGCGGCTGGCCCGAGACGAGCAGGAACCGGATGCCGTCGTCGCCGGCCTGAACGGCGACCTCGTCGCCGCGGTCGAAGAGGACAAGCGTCCGGTTGTCCGCGAACGACGGAGGGTGCGCGTCCGCCCACCCGGCGGGCTCGGTCGGGACGGCGAGGGGGCCGGAGGCGTTGCAGAACCGGCCCTGGCCCGCGAAGACGTATGCGAAGGCCTGGCTGGTCGTCTCGACGGGCAGGATCTTCCGCTTACCCGCCGGGACGGTCACGTCGAGGTAGACGGGCTTGGCGAAGACGTCTTCGACGGGCCCGCGGGTCCCGCGGTAGCTCCCGCACACGACGCGCACCTCGGTGCCGTCGTCGTCCACGGCGAGGGGCACGTCCTTCGCCTTGACGTCCTGGTAACGCGGCTCGGTCATCTTGAGTGAGGAGGGGAGGTTTGCCCAGAGCTGGAAGCCGTGCATCCGCCCGTCGGAGTCTCCCTTCGGCATCTCCTGGTGAATGATCCCGCGGCCGGCCGTCATCCACTGGACGTCGCCCGCGCCGATCGTGCCGTGGTTCCCCATGCTGTCGCCGTGCGCCACGGTGCCCGCGAGGACGTACGTGATCGTCTCGATTCCCCGGTGGGGGTGCCACGGGAAGCCGGGAAGGTAGTCCTCCGGACGCTCGTTCCGAAAGTCGTCCAGGAGGAGGAAGGGGTCGGTGTCCGACGTCGAGCCGAAGCCGAACGCCCGCCGGAGGTGAACGCCGGCGCCCTCCAGGGTCGGTTTCGACTTCGCGAGACGCTTCACGTTCCGGATCGCCATGGTTCCTCCCTTGCGCACCCCGCGCGCTGTACGAAATACGATACGCGCCGAAGGGCGGATCGCGGCTGAGGCGTGCCGGGTGAATGAGCACGCCCACGGCGCCACGCGCTCCTCTGTCGCGCGTCTATTCCCCGAGAAGCGTCCGTATCGATTCGACCAGAGGGTCCAGTTCGTCCGTAACGGCCGACCAGACCTGCACCTTAACCGGCGCTCTCGAGAACGTGCCGGAGCGCCGTCTCGCTCTCAGGCCGCATAGAGGTCGACGGCAGTTGCCTCGGCACGCTGCCGGAAGACGGGGTCCTTCACGGCCCTCAAGGTCACGAGGTCCACGTGTCGCCCGAAGAGATCCTCGAGTTCCAGCTTCAGGTCGATGAACTGGTGAAAGGCGTTCATCCCGACCGGGGACTCGAACTCGACGAGGAAGTCGAAGTCGCTCGATTCCGGGTCGAACGAGCCCTTCGCCGCGGAGCCGAAAAGGCGGAGCCTCTTCACCGCGTACTTGCGGCACAGGGATACGACCCGGTCCCGGCGTTCCTCGACGATATCGAGGGCGTTCATACCGTGGATTTTCCCCCAGAACGCCGCATTCCCACAGCGGAAAGCCGTATACCTGCGTATATTTAGGGTCTGACCCCGATTATGAGACCATCTGAAACGTAGAGGCCGAGGTCTCCGTTACCGATCGGCGACGAGGCGCTGAAGCTCACGGCCCCAGCCGAGGACCAGAACGGTTCGACGGTTGTCGCCCTGCTCGCCGACGAGCCGACGTACCAGAAGGCGCCCGTCCCTGGCCACGACGGCACCCTCGCTGAGGATATCGACGTTCTCGACCGCGGAGACCGAAAGGCGGCCGAGCTCGAACACCTCGCCTTTCGGCTCCACCTCCCGCCTGCAGAGCCCCTTGCGCGACCAGTAATAGACCGCCCGTCCGTCTGGCGACCAGAGCGGTTTCACGCCGCCCCCCTCGGAGATCTGCCAGCGGCCCCCCGGACCGGAAAACGCGCGCACGTAGATCTCGTCGGCCCCCGAATCGTCCGACTGATACAGCACCCATCGCCCGTCAGGCGAGAACACCGCCGCGCTCTCGTTCGCCGGCGTCTGCAGGAACGGCTCGGGGGCGCGGCTCGAATCGTGGGGCCACGCCACGAAGATGTCCGCGTGCGTCTGGGGTGACAGCTCCGTGATCAGCAGCGCGCCGCTTTTCGACCAGGAGGTCGGGAAACGCATGTTGGGGCTGGAGGCGAACGGGACCGGATCGCCGACGCCGTCCGCCCGCACCTTCGCGAGCCTGTACCCCGAGCCCTCGCCGATGAAGCAGTAGGCGATAGACGAACCGTCGGGGCTCCAGACCGGGTTCCTTTCCCTGCCTCCGAACGTCAGCCGGCGGCGACTGCCGGTCGCAAGGTCGAAGATCCAGAGATCGGACCGCCCGCCCTGGCGCAGCTGAAGGGCCAAGGAGCGGCCGTCCGGCGCGAGCGCCGGCGTGTCGTAGGGTCCGGGCGCGCCGCCGACCTTCTCGAAGGCGCCGCTCCTGGGGTCGTACCACGAGAGCTGGACCGTTTCCGCGGAGCCGCCCCGAGCGGAGTAGACGAGCGTCCCGTCGTCGGCGACGTCGAACTGCGCGCCGCCGTTCAGAGTCGCGTACGCGACGTCGTCGAGGACACGCACCGGCGGACTCGTCAGCCGTCCCGCCCGCGCGTCCAACGACGCCGCCCAGATCACGTTGTCGCGCGCGAAGAGGAGCTTCCCGCGCGCGGCGCGCGGATAGCTTCCGCCCCGATACACGGCGGTGCGCTTGCGGGTAACGAGATCCAGCATCTCGATCGTTCCCTCGTCGTATCGCTGCCCTACGTTCTGCGCGAGGAAGAGGACGCGATGGGTCCCTCGAACGAAGAACGGCCAGCGGTGCGAGCGCTCGCCCTGCTTCTCGTCGGGAGCGGTCAACCTTTCGGGAGTGCCCCCCGCCGCAGGAACGCGCCAGAGGCCCCCCGACACGTCGCGGTTGTAGATGACGAAGCCGTCGTCGCTGAAGGTCACTCCGCGCGGCTCGCCGACTTCGGCCAGTCGCTGGGGCGCGCCGCCGCTGACGGGGACCCGGAGGAGAGATGTCGGACCGAAGAACGCGAGTTCGCGCCCGTCGGGCGAGAAGGCGAGATCGTGGGCGCCCTCGGTTCCCTCGAGCCGCCGAACCACGCCGGAATCGAGATCACGCACCAGGATCCGGCTCTCGGTTTGCCGACCGCCGACCCAGGCGATCCGTCGGCCGTCAGGCGAGAGGACGACGGCCGCGCCGACGCTCATGACGAGCCGGTCCTCCCCGAGGTCGAGCGGGAGGATCGTGGGGGCCATGACGTCGCCCCTCTGGCCGGCCGTGAACCGGGAGACGACCCAGCCGGCGCCCGCGAGGACGAGCAGAGCCCATGGCAACGCCTGTCGCCATCCCGGCGCGCGCCGGGGAGCGGCTCCCGCCGGAGCGGCCACGGCATCGACGCTTTGGCCCGAGAGCACCTCGTCGATCACGATTCGCGCGTCGGCGATGTCGTGAAGGCGGTTCCTGGGATTCCGTTCGAGGCAGCGACGGAGGAGCTGCCGGATCGCGGGCGGCGTCGGCCCCGGCAGGGCGTCGAGATCGGGTGGGCGCGTCAGCACCAGCGCCAGGGTCTCGGGCACCGTCGGCGCCTCGAAGAGCCGCTTCCCCGAGAGCATTTCGAAAAGCACGGCGCCGAACGCCCAGACGTCCGCTCGCCTGTCGACGGACATTCCCTTGGCCTGTTCGGGCGACATGTAGGCGGCGGTCCCGAGGATCACGCCCTGCATCGTCGCGCCGAGCGTCAGCGTCGGGGAGGCCGCGAGCTGCGAGGCGGACGGCTCGCCCGAAGCCGCTCCGACCGGGTCCATTGCCTTCGCCAGGCCGAAGTCCAGGACCTTGACCTTGCCGTCCGCGGTGACCTTCACGTTCTGGGGCTTGAGGTCGCGGTGAATGATCGCCTTCTCGTGCGCTTCCTCGAGTGCCTCGGCGATCTGACGAGCGAGAGAGAGCGCCTCTTCGAGTGGAAGAGGGCCGGAGGAAATCCTCCTGGTGAGGTCTTCCCCCTCGACCAGCTCCATGACGAGGATATGGCGAGCGGGAGGGCCGGAGATTTCCTCGAAGGAATGGATGGCGGCGATCCCCGGATGGTTCAGGCTCGCCAGCGTGCGCGCCTCGCGCTCAAACCGCAGCCGCCTCTCGTCGTCTTCGAAGAATTTCTCCGGCAGCACCTTGATCGCGACCTGTCGCTCGAGCTTCGTATCCGTGGCGCGGTAGACCTCGCCCATGCCGCCTTCGCCGAGCTTGGCGGTGATGCTGTAGTGGGCGAGGCGGGCGCCGGGTGCGAGGGCCATCTTCGGTCGGCTCGATCCCGAGTTTAGCCGCTGGCCGAGGGAGAGAAGGTCCGGCGCCTGCCAATTCCGAGACTGCATCTCAAGAAAGGTTGACCCCCGGAGCCGTCTCCGCATAGGCTGGGCCCCGCGAAAGGGGACCTGAAATGGCTACCAAGAAGACTTTGAAAAAGGGTTCGGCCAAAAAGCCGGCGAAGAAGGCCGCGGCGCGCCCGAAGAAAGCCCGGGCGACGTCCGGGGCGATGAACCTGTGCGAGGTGTCGCCGAGCTTCACCGTGAACGACCTCGGGAAGAGCCTCGCCTGGTACCGGGACGTCCTCGGGTTCGAGGTGGAGGAGCGGTACGAGCGCGAGGGGACGCTGGTCGGGGTCGGCCTCCGGGCCGGCGACGTCTTCCTGATGCTGGGCCAGGACGACTGGAAGAAGGGGCGCGACCGGAAGAAGGGAGAGGGCTTCCGGATCTACTGCATGACGACGCACGACGTCGACGCGATGGCGAAAAGGATCCGGGCGGCCGGAGGGACGCTCGACCAGGAACCGCGCGACCAGCACTGGGGGATGCGCGACTTCTCGCTGACGGATCCCGACGGATTCAAGATCACGATCGCGGTGGAACTGAAGAAGCGTCGGGGCTGAAGCGGATCTCGGGCCCGCCGTCGGGGAGTAGTCTTCCAACGGGCCGACGCGGCGTCGTCCGTATCTGCGGAGAGTGCGCGGCCCGCAGGAGGACGAGATGGCATTCAACCTGAAAGGGACGAAGACCGAGAAGAACCTGAAAGAGGCCTTCGCGGGGGAGTCGATGGCCCGAAACAAGTACACCTTCTTCGCCGGCGAGGCGCGGAAGACCGGGTACATCGAGATCGGCAACGTCTTCGAGCAGACCGCGAACGAGGAGAAAGAGCACGCGAAGAGGATGGCGGGGTTTCTCGACCTCCTCGCGACGACCGAGAGGAACCTCGAGTCGTGCATCGCCGGCGAAAACATGGAGTGGACGGACATGTACGTCCGCTTCGCCCGCGAGGCCGCGGAGGAAGGGTTCGGCGGCATCGCGAACTTCTTCACGAAGCTGGCCGAGATCGAGAAGGGCCACGAGATGCGCTACCGGAAGCTCCTCGAGCAGCTGAAGTCGGGGACGGTCTTCAAGCGGGGCAAGGAGGTCTACTGGTACTGCACGAACTGCGGGCACGTCGAGAAGGGGCTGGAGGCGCCGAAGGCGTGCCCCGTCTGCGCCCACCCGCAGGGCTACTTCAAGGCCCTCGTGGAGATGGCAGCCTGAGCCTCGGCGATCCCTGCAAAGGATCGCCCGGAAGGACGAGGCTTCACAAAAGGGGGTCGCACGGCCAAGCATGGGATGCGGTTCAAGGGGTCGCGACCTCGAATCCCGCGGTCCCGACCAATGTTCGAGGGCGCGGATCTTCAGCGTGGTCCGGGCGAGGGTCTCGGCAGGGCTGAGAGCGGTGAGGACGCCGACGCCTGACCCGTCGGCATGAGCACGTCCAGAAGAAGTACGGCCGCGGTTGAGGGTCACGCCGACTGAGCGGCGAGCGAGCCGGGGAGCATCGAAGAAGAGACCGGAAGGACCGGGGCCTGGTGGTCACCGCTCCGGCTTTCGAGAGACGCTGCTGGCTCCTGGGCGTTCAGATAGGCGTGGTGGTCGTGGGAGAGGGCGCCCTCCGGAAGCCAGCGCCAGAGCGGCCCGAGATCCCGCTTCACCTGCTCGACGTAGAAGCCCGGTAGTTCGCCCGTCGACTGGCCGAAGAAGGCGTCGACCTGTGCGTCCGTCTCGAGCCGCCGCCGAAGGTCCGAATAGTGACGGAGACGGCCGAACCCTTCCGACGAGATGGCACGGAGCGCGTTCAGCCACCGGGGCATCGTGGCCTTCGTCGCCTGGAAGCGCTTCGCAATCGCCGGCCAGGAAAAGGTGTACTTCGTCAGCCCGATGACGTGGTCGTAGAACTCCGGCCACGCGTAGTTCCGCGGCCTCACGTTCATCGCGCGGTTGTTGTCGAGGAAGTGGAACGGGAAGGGGAGGACGCGCCCGGCCTTCTGGTACTCGATGTTGAGCGGCGCAGCCCGGCCGAAGGCGGAGAGAAGCGAGTAGCCCGGAAAGGCGCCCGGCGACAGGTCGACGAACCTCTTCGTCAGCTCGAAGGGCTCTTCCCCCTCGTCGCTGTCGAGCCCGAGGACGAAGTTGGTCTGGACGTACGGCACGTATCTCAGGATCGTGTTGACGTGCTCGGAGACCTCCACGACCTTCTTCATCCCCTTCATCGCCCCGGTCTTCGACTTGTTTCCCAGCTCGTACCAGGACTCGATGCCGGGGAGGAGGGCGGCGAAGCCGTTCTTCCGGAGGCGTGCGAGGTGCGGCTCGGTGAGGATCGAGAGGCTGCTCTCGGCGGCAAAGGCGATGCTTCCCGGGGGGACCGCCTCCTCGATGGCGCCGAGCGTCTCGTCGAAGCGGACTCCGAAGTTCGGGTCGTGCCAGCCGACATTGGGCCGGTGCTGCTTCGTCAGAAGGAACCGGAGATCGTCCTTCAGGACTTCGACATCGAGCGCCTGATACGGAACCGTCGCGTCGATGCAGAAGCTGCAGGTGTATGGGCATCCGAGGCTGGCGAGCATCGGGACGAGCTTCAGGACCGGAGCCTTGCGAAGCGTCGGCTCGATGAACTTCCAACGTTCGCGAACGCCCGGGAGGGAGAGCGGCTGCCGTGCCGCGCCCACGTGAAGTCCGCGCGGGCGGTGAGGGGAGCAGTCGGCAAGGACGTCGCGGAGGACCGTCCGGTCGGTGAAGCCGAAGACGTAGTCGAAGTACTTCGCCGCGTCTTCCGGAAAACAGCGGGCGTGAGGGCCTCCGAGCGCCGTCACGGCGCCCCGGAAGCGAAAGAGGTTACTCAGGGCGTAAGCGGTCTGCGCCGCCTCGGTGAAGGCGCCGACGAAGACGAGGTCGACGCCGGCCGGCAGCTCTTCGACGAGGTTCTCGAAGCCCGTGTAGCAGACGTGCGTGACGTCGTGCCCCTCGGCCTCGCACCAGACCGCGACCACCTGCGGCATGATGCTCGCCAGGTTCGCGTTCATGGCCCGGGCGTAAAGGGTCTTCGTGGGCCCCCGGCTCACCAGGTCGATGACGCCGATCCGCAGCTTGCGCACGGTCAAGGACCGCGCAGGCCATGGCGGTCGAAGCCGGGAGGCCTGGCTTGCGGGGAGACGACGGCGGGACGTGACGCCATTCTTTCGAACTCCAGACTGAGAGTCTATCTCAAGAATACGGCCCGCATCGTCGACCGCGGGGAACGGAAGTCAGCGCGTCAGGCCCGGCCGTTGGGCGTCAGGCAGGGAAACGTCCGGCAGGGCCGAACGGCGACTCCTCATCTGGAGGCCTTTATCCGGTGCCGTCTCCTCCGGAGAGGGACCTCGGGAGCGTAGGATGCGGAACGCTCCGGGTGATCTTTTCCGTCCGCAGGAGGAGGCTTCGATGCTGCGTCGCCTCGTGTTCGTGTCTTGTCTCGCGATCTGCCTTCCGGTGGCCGAGGCCCAGAGCCCCTCGAAAGAGGTCCTGAAGCTGGAGAAGCAGCTCAAGGACAGGGACTCGAACGTGCGCGCGCAAGCCGCGTGGGACCTCGGGCAGATGGGTGCGACCGACTCCGTTCCGGCGCTTGCCGAGGCCCTCGACGACCCCTCGAGCGCGGTCCGGGCCAATGCCGCCGCCTCGCTCTGGAAGCTCGGCGCCGCCTCGAAGCCGGCGATACCGGCATTGCGGAGGACACTCGAGGATCGCTCGTCCGCTGTCGTCGGCAACGCTGCCGGCGCCCTTCGCAACCTGGGAGTGCCGATGAAAGAGCTGGTTCCGGCCTATCGGCGCCTGCTCGCGAAGCCCGACTGCAAGTCCGCCGTGATCGGGCTCAAGGCTCTCGTCAACGAAGTGCCCCCGTCCGAGCTGTTCGACGCGGCGTGGGCGTGCGCCGAAGCTCCGGACGCCGATTCCGATACGCGGCGCGACGCTCGGGAGGCTCTCCGGAAGATCGTCGGCCGCCGCGATCGGGTCATGGTTCCCACGATCCTCGCCACCCTGGAGCGGCTCGGGGCCCGCGACGGCAGCGACCTGATGTCGGCCATCGCCTCGCTCGACCCTCCGGTGAAGGAAGCGGTTCCCGTCCTCGTCGAGCTCCTGGACTCGGGGAACGAATCGACGCGGAGATCGGCCATCAGCGCCCTCGGACGCATGGGCCCCACGGCGCTTCCCGCCGTGCCACGACTCGTCGACAGCCTGCAGTCCGGGCGCGACCCGGAGACGCGCGTGGGAGCGGCGGAAGCCCTCGGCAGGATCGGCCCGAAGTGCGCCCCCGCCGCGGTCCCCGCCCTGGCCAGGGCCGCCCGCGACGACAAGTGGCCCAAGGTGCGCAGTACGGCGCTCACCGCGCTCGGCGAGATGGGACCGGCCGCGCACGAGGCGATCCCGGTTCTGCTAGCTGCTCTCAAGGACCCGGACGGCTGGATCAGCCTGGCGGCCCGCAACGCGCTGTTCCGGGTGGAGCCGGGTAAGGCGGAGGAGGTCGCGGCGATTTCCGACGAGTCCCGGCCCGTGCAGAAGGGGAGCCTGTACGACGACCTCTCGCAGCTCTCGACGGTCCTGCCGGGCCGCGTCCCCGAGGTCTACGAACTCGTCGTCTACGATGACTTCGCGATGGCGACGGCGCCCTGCTCGGACACCGGGAGCGGTCGGTGCCGGTTCACCTACAAGGCGGGGACCGTGACCGGTCCGGACGACGGGAGCGGAGACTGCGACAAGAAGATCCAGCTTGCCAGGGTCGACTTCTCCATCGTGCCCGGGCTCGTCAAGCAGGCACCCGGGCTGCTCGGCTCTCCGTCCGGCAAGGTCGACGTCGTCCAGTTGAGCCCCGGCGTCTTCTGCAAGAGCCACGGCTGGATCGTCAACGTGAAGGACGCCGGGATGGTCGAGTTCAAGCTCAACGGCAAAGTCGACAAGATCCGCAAGTTCTAGGTCGCCGGCTGCTCTTCCCCGGCATTCTGCTACGGAAGCTCGGTCGAGGAGACGCTGCCGCCGGCGAGTCCGGCATACAGCCGCGCCGGGCTGCCGCCGGCGATCGCGAGCGCCCGGACGTCGGTGTTCACGAGGCCTTCGTTCAGGGCCTTCCACGTCGCGCCCCCGTCCGTGCTCCCAAAGACGCCTTCGAAGGTGCCGGCGAAGACCTCTCCGTCCCGCGAGATCACCACGGCCGCGACGTCGTCACCTTTCAGGCCCTGCGTGGTCCGGCTCCAGGTCACGCCGTTGTCGGTGCTGCGGAAGAGGCCCTCCCTGGTGGCGGCGAAGACCCGCTCGGGATGGCTCGGATCGACGGCGAGGTCCTGGATCTCGCCCGGGCGGACGAGGCTCCAGCTCTTGCCGCCGTCGTTCGTGCGGAAGAGGCCCTCCTTACCGCCGGCCGCCAGCACCGTGCCGGGGGTCGCAGACCGGAGGAGCGTCACGCTCGAGCTCGTGATCCCGGTTCCCGCCGGCTGCCACTTCTTCCCGCCGTCGACCGTCTTGAAGACGGCGGTCCCCGGGTCCCGGCTGGACCAGCTGCCGGAGTAGAACGTCTTCGAATCGGCGGGGTCCTGGACGAGGCTCTTGAACTGGGGCTCGGCGAGCCGCCCCTTCATCATGTCGCTCATGCTCGGGCCCTTCACCTCGACCTTCGAGAAGGAGCGCCCACCGTCTTCCGACCGGAACCAGCTCGACGCGTCGTGGGCGTACACCTTCTTTGGCGAGTCGCGGTCGAAGACGATGCCGTCGATCTTTGCCGGTTCTCCCTGCGAGAAAGGAGCCTGGATTTCCGTCCAGACCCCCGGTCCGTCCATCCGGAAGAGACCGACGCTCATCTGCGCGAAGACCGGACCCGTGCCGGACGCCGGAGCGTAGAGCCGCTCAGTCCAGCCGGCAGCCATCCCCTTGCCCCGGGGTTCGAAGGTCTGCCCTCCGTCGGTGCTCCTGTAGAACCCGTCGCCCGCCGCTCCCGCGTAGACCGTGCCTTTCCTCGTGGGATGAAAGGCGAGCCCCTTGCACAGGTAGCTACCCAGCCCCGCTCCCGCCGAGCGCCAGGTCTCACCCGCATCGACGCTCACCCGCAGGCCGTTCTTCGTCGCCGCCAGGAGCGTCTGCGGATCGTGCGGGTCGATCTCGAGGCTGTAGATCTCGTCGGTGCCGCGCAGGCCCAGCTCCAGCTCCGTCCACGTCGCGCCGCCGTCCGAGCTCCTGTGTACCCGGCCGAACCCGGAGACCGCGTAGAGCGTGGAGGGGTTTCCCGCGGAGATTCGCAGGAGCTTGATGCTCTGCTGTCCGAGCCCTTCGCCGAAGGGGTGCCAGGTCCTGCCTCCGTCTTGGCTGCGGCTCAGGTTGTGCTCGGATCCGCGGCCGCCGGCGTAGACGAGGCTCGCGTTGCCAGGATGGATGGCGAACGCGTAGACGTCCTGGCCGGGGACGCGGAAGCTCTGCCAGGTCTTCCCGCCGTCGGCGCTGCGGTAGTGCAGGTTGGTGGACGGGACGAAGATGATCGCGGGCTTCGACGCGGCGAACGCGATCGGTTGTCCCACCGCGTCCGACGATCGATCGACGCGCACGCGCGCCCAGGTCCTTCCGCGATCGGGAGAACGCCAGAACGCGGGCGATCCGTCGCCTTCCACCCCGGCCCAGAGCGTGGCCGGGTCGCGGGGATCGACCTCGATCCACCGGACGTTGCGGCTGACCATCCCGTCGCCGGGCAGGACCCACGTCTGCCCGTCGTCGTCGCTTCGCCACACGCCGCCCCCCGAGGTTGCGGCGTAGATCGTGTCGGGCTTCGCCCCGTCCACGGCCACGTCCACGATGCTGGCCACAAAAGGTCCCTCGCTCCGCCACGCCGCGGCGGCGACCGCGGGGAGCGCCAGGAGACCGGCGATGAGAACACCGAAAAGGCGCCGGAATCGCTTCATCAGGCCCTCCTTCATCGTTCCGTGAGCGAACGCAACCATTATCTCGCCGCGGGGATGCCGGCCCCGGCGAAGGGAAGTCAGCGCGCGAGGCCGTAGCGCTGGCGGAGGGCCTGGTCCTCTCTCTGAAGGGACTCGGAGCGGGAGCGGAGGGCGGTGGCCCGGGTGACGACACTCGAGAGCTGGGGGGCGGGGTCGGGCGATTCCATCGCCGTCTTCAGGGAGCGAAGCATCGCCAGCGCGTCGTCGAGGCTCCCGAGGCTCTCGCGGTAGTGGGCGGCGCACGGGGCGGGGGGGGTGAGGGACGTGAGGCTCTCCTTGGCGGCCTCCGTCTCCCGGATCATCCTGTCGAGATCCGACGTGTCACCCTTCGCGAGGGCCGCCGCCATCTCGTTCGCGGCGCCTTCGGCGTCGCCGCTCATCTTCCCCGGCTGGATCTGGTCGACCGCGTCGAGGTATGCCGCGACGGCGGCCCGCGCCGCGTCGGGCCCTGCGCTGTTCGGCTCGCCAGCTTCTGGAGCGTGGGGCAGGGCTGGAGCCGGACGCGTCTCCACAGGTTCGGTGACTGACACGGCGGTCGGGCTCGTCGGCGGAAGGGGCTCAGCTCGCTGGACAGGGGCTGGTGGCTCGGTGACGGGCGAAGGGACCACCGCTGCCGGAAGCTCGTGTCCTGGCGGCTGGCCGGAGGGAGTCCCGGATCCGGAGGCCCGCCCCAGGACGAACGCCAGCGCGAGAAGCGACATGGCGGCGACGGCCACGACACCGACCAGGAGGCCCTTGCTCACGCTGACCTTCTCCATGTCACCTCCTGCCCGGGCCGGGCCCGAAGGAGCGGGCCGGCTTCACCGGCCCATTGTGAACGAGCCTGCGAGGTCTGGCGCGCAGCAGCCGGCGCCGCTGATCTGGCCGGAATAGGTCCCGGCGATCCCGCGCGTCGAGAAGGCCGTCGCTTCCCCGGTCGCGGACCCGGAGCAGGGGCTGACCGCGATCGTGAACTGCACGGAGTTCCCGTAGATCGTCCCCGACATGGTCCCGAGTGGCGTGGAGGCCGTGAAGGAACAACTGGCCTGGTCGACGACGACGGCACTGCTTCCGAAGGCGCCGCAGCGATTGCTCCAGGTGAAGGTCCAGGATCCTGCGATGTTGGTGCACGGAGAGTTGTCCCGCTGAGACGCGAGGTGGAGGTCGCCGTCGTTCGTGACGTTGTCGTTCACGACGATGTATCCCGTCAAGGAACCGGACGGAGTCGTGAACGCGATGCCGCCCCCCGGCGCAAAGAGGTTGAAGCCGGTCAGGCTCTGCTGAACGGAGGAGAAGGGCGGCACCTGAAGATCGATTGTTCCGGCAACCGAGAAGTTCGTGTTGGTGACGGTGACGGTGCAGGTGGCCGTCGTGGAGCCGTGGTTGAAGCAGCCGACGTTCGTCCGCCTGTAGCTGTCATTGACGGCTCCCGCGACGCTGGCGAAGCCCGACGGGGAGATCGTCGGGCCGGTCGTGGCCGGAAGAGTGATCGAGTAGAGGCCGCCCGTCGGGCTGAGCGTCCAGGTTCGACCCCAGGCCGAGAGAAGGGAGTGGCCTCCGACGGCGGAGCTGGAGTCCTCTGCGACATGAACGAGGACGGTCGCCGCGCCCGTGAGACCGAACGATCCGACGATGTCCGGGAAATACGACCACTGGGAGTCCTTCATCGAGTAACGCCGCCCCACCGCATAGCTGTTGTCCGTCTCCGCCGGCAGGACGAAGAGGTCGAAGACGATGGAACCGTTCCCGATGCCCGAGCCTTCGAGAACGAGGTCGGTCTTGAAGAAGGAGCCGAACCGGCCCGCGCCTCTGGAGGCACCAAGGATGTAGATCCAGGCCGAAGGTCCCTCCGTCAACACGTGCAGGGGCTGACGTCGGAAGGCAGGGCTCGACCCCTGGAAGTAATCGGAGAGGACCCCGTCGGAAGTGCCGAGGAACGTCACTCCGGAAGGAGCCTCCGTCGCCGTCGCGGTCGTGGCGGCCAGGAGCCATGCGAAAGGAAGCAGTCGCTTCACAGGATCCTCCTTCGACTTCCGGGAGAAATCTGCGCTGGATGCCCGGGCGACGATATGAAGCGGCTGAACTACCGGCGCGGAAATCGCGCGAGACGGTGATCCGCGTCACCCGGGTCGGCGCGGCTCCTGCAGAGCCGGCGTCTTCAGGGTCCCGGTCCGAAGGTGAGGAGGTACGCGAGATAGGCCTGGCTGCAGTCGCAGCCGGAGATCGCCCGGCCGGCCGAGAAGAGAAGGTGGTGATGTTCTCCGAAGTCGAGGACGAAGCCGATGTTGAAGCGGACCTCGGGACTTCCCCCTTCTTCGGAGGGGGACTGGTAGTAGACCTCCGCGCCGGGGGCGAAGGACGGGGTGAGCTGAACCTGGGCCTGCCACCCCGCGAACCACCAGTTCCGGTTTCCCTCGCCGGGATTGAGCCAGTAGCCGCCGCCCCCGTAGGTCGTCCACTTTCCGAAGCTCTTCTGCAGCCAGACCGGGAGGTACGCCCGAACGTGGCCGGCGCCGAGTCCGCGGGCGGCGTCGCCCGCCGGCAGCTCAACGAGGGGGAAGGTTCCGATCTGCGGCCGGTCTTCCGTCTCCTCCACGAACCGGTACTTCGCTCCGAGCTCGATGTCGCCGAGGCCCCATTCCGACGCTGCGCCCGATGTCCGGGCATACGAGAGCGGGACGATCATGTGGAGCTGGAGATCGGGCGCGGCGCCGTAGTTCGCCTCGACGTGCGGAAGGTCGCCGGAGCGCGCGCCGGGGTCCGCCTCCCCCATCAGGGCGAGATAGAGCTCCCCGTGCCGGAAGTCGACGGGCTGCGGGTCGTCGGTGATGTACGGCGGGCCGGCGAGCAGGGAAGAGGCGGCGAGGAGCGTCCCGGAGAAGAGAGACGCCAGGGTTCGTCGTTTGAGCCGCGCGAAAAGGGCTCCTCTCACGTCTTCGCCGATTCGGCGGTTCGCGACTCAGGCGCGGCGGCGGCCGAAGAGCCGCTCGAACAGCGATTCGGGCGGTGGGCAGGTGCAACGTTTCTGGGGAGGGACACCGGCGAGGGCGCGTTCGACATGCCGTCCGCAGCCGGCCCACGTCGGCTTGTCGCAGCGCGTGCATCGGGTCTGGTGACACATACGGGGCGGGATTCTCGCACGGGAGGGAGTCCGTACAAGGGGTCGCGGGTCCGAATCCCGCCGTCCCGACCCTCTCTTCTCTCAGAGACTGATCGGGACGATTGGAGCGTTCCGGTGTCGGACGGCCGGATTCGGACCCGCAACCGGTATTTTCGAGATCTCCGTCAGATGACCCGTCGCCCCTGGAGGAGCTGGATCAGAAGGACGACGACGGCGACGACGAGCAGGATATGAATGAGGCCGCCCATCGAGTACGCGGTGATCATCCCGAGAGCCCAGAGGACCAGGAGGATCACGAAGATTGTCCAGAGCATGGTGTCTCCTTTCTCCCGTCCGACTCAGCCAAGGAGATCGACGACGTTCTTGACGCCTTCGATCGAACGGGTCTTCTTGATCGCTTCCCTGGAGATATCGGGGTTGTCGAGCTTGCCGCGCAGGCTGACGACGCCGTCGACGACCTCGACCTCGATCTTGAGCGCGTTCGCGCCGATGTCGGTCAGAAGGATGGTTTTCACCTTCAGCTCGAGCGCGACGTTCTTCACCGAGGCTTCGCTGGCTTCCACGGTCCCTGCGGCGTTCCTGACGGTGACCTCGTTGTCGACCTTCTTGATCCCCTTGACCGAGAGGGCGACCTCATTCGCGAGCCCCTGGCTTGGCGTCCTGGCGACCTCACCCGTGAGGGTGGCGGTCTCTCCCGTGACAGAGACCGTGATTCCGAGGGCGTCGCTTCCGAGCTTGTCGATCAGCATCGACTTGACGGAGATGGCGCTGATCGTGTCGGAAAGCTCCGTCGACACCGGCTTGGCGTCGGGCGCGGCATTCGCGGGTGGTGCCGAGAGAAGCCATGTGAGGGAAAGGGCCGCCGAGATGATCGATACCGGGGTCTTGTTCATGAAACGAGCCTCCGTCCCTCGACCGCGCAATTGCCCTGCCAGCGTCGGCGGGCTCTCTCGAGCGCGTTGGACCGGTGGGAGAACGTTTACGCGCCTTTGGCGTGGAAATAGTTCCATCACACTTGAAAGAGGTGCTTCATGGAGCCAGCCCGTCACCGGGTCCACCTCGCACAAGCCGGGTTCGCGGACCTCTCCTTTCTCGAGAGTCCCCTTCGTTGCGCCGATGGTCTCCGGGCGAAGCGCGACGGCGGAGCTGGTACGCCACGTGCTAGGAGGAAAGAGATGAGCGAAAGATCGCCCGAGGGCTTCTCGGGCGCCGGAGGCCACGATGGGGTACGTGAATAGGAACCTGATGGCGGGTGAGGAGGTCCTGCTCAGGCCGAGATACCACCCGGTCCGCTTCCTCCCCGGCTCACTCGGCATCCTCCTCGGTGCGATCGTCGCGGCCGGCGCGGTCGTTCTTCCGGCGGGCTCGGCGTCTCCCGGCATTCTCCTCGCCGTGGGCGCCGCGATCGCTCTTGTCGGTCTTCTCGCCATCGCCCTCCGCGCCGTCGTGGATTCCTTCGACGAGTTCGCGATCACGTCGTTCCGGATCATCAAGAAGACGGGCTTCCTGACGCGACAGGTCTCCCAGATCCCGCTCGACAAGGTGCAGGATCTGCGTCTGGTGGCGACGCTCTGGGGTCGTTGGCTTTCGTATGGAAATGTCGAGGTCGAGTCGGCCGGTGAAGACGGGCCGGTCGTCTTCCGGCGAATTCAGAATCCCGAGGCGTTCCGGAACGCCCTCTTCAGCCGGCGAGCGGCGCCGGCCGCTGCCTCGGTGACGCCGACCACGCCGCTCCGGACGGCGGAAGAGAGACTCGAGGATGTAAAGCGGCTCTTCAAGGCCGGCTCCATCACCGAGGGTGAGTACAAGACGAAACGCCAGGAGCTGATCCGGGAACTCTGAAGGGGAACGAATTACTCCTTTCGCGGGTCGCTTGGGAGTCTTCCCGAATCGAGGACGCCTACGACGATTGCGAAAGTTGATTGATGGCCTTTGCTGCCTATTCGCTATGGTTGTGCGGCTGGCACGCCTCGTGCGTATTCCTTTTTGGGAAAGAAAGGAGAAGACCATGAACCTCATCCTTTTGGTCGTCGTGTTGGTCCTTTTGTTCGGTGGCGGCGGCTACTACTGGAACAGCAGACGCGGATGAACGCCGGATGAGATTGCAGGCGCTTCGACAGGCCTGACGAGCATCCTCGAAACCCGGGACCGCCGTTCAATGGACCCGTTGCGGGAATATTGAAAGCCGCAGCCCTCTCGCCGGAAGCATCGGAGAGGGGTGTGGCTCACCGCTTTGCGGCGAGCGCGTCGGGGGTCGGCCCGGAGCCGGAGGGCGCGGCCGCCGCCGCTCCCAGTACGATCCGGACCCGGTGTGTGCCGCCGCCGTCCAGGAGCGGGATCGCGGCGGGGTCGGCAGGCGCTCCGTCCAGCTCGGCGCTTGCGACTCCGCGGCCGCGGCGCTGGGGGTTCACGACCTCGATCGCGTAGTGCGTCTTTCCGAAGCGCCACTCGATGGAATAGGCCGGCCACGACGACGGGATGCACGGATTCAGGGTAAAGAAGGCCCCCCGGCGCGCGAGTCCGAGGATTTCCTCCAACGCCACGCGATACGCCCAGCCGGCCGAGCCGGTGTACCAGGACCAGCCTCCGCGCCCGCGGTGCGAGGGGTGGTCGTAGACGTCCCCCGCCATGGCGTAGGGCTCGGTCTTGTACTGGTCGACTTCGGCGGCGGTGCGCGAATGGTTGATCGGGTTGAGCATGTGGAAGAGCTCGACCGCCTCGTCGCCGCACCCGAGGCGCGCCAGAGCGAGGACGACCCACTGGGCCGCGTGCGTGTACTGGCCTCCGTTCTCGCGGACTCCGGGGAGGTAGCCCTTGATGTAGCCCGGGTCGAGGGCGGTCCGGTCGAACGGGGGTGAGAGGAGAAGGATGACCTGGGAAGTGCGGCGTACGAGCTGCGCGCGCACCGAGTCCATCGCACGATCGGCGTGCTTTCGCGGCGCGGCGCCGGAGAGGACGGCCCAGGTTTGCGCCACCGAGTCGAGCTTTCCCTCGTCGTTCTGGGAGGAGCCGAGCGGCGTGCCGTCGTCGAAGTAGGCGCGCCGATACCACTCGCCGTCCCAGCTCTGCTCCAGCATCGCCCCGAGGCGCTCGCGCTCGGCACGGTAGCGGGCGACGCGGGGCGCGTCCCCCCGCCCCTCGCAGAACGGACCGAAGGCGCCGAGAACCGAGTGGAGGAGCCATCCGACGAAGACGCTCTCCCCGCGCCCCTCGGGTCCGACCCTGTTGTAACCGTCGTTCCAGTCGCAGCTCCCGATGAGCGGCAGGCCGTGGGAGCCGGCGGTCAGCGCGCGGTCGATGGCCCTGAGGCCGTGCTCGAACAGGGTGCCGGCCTCTGCCGATACGGCGGGCAGCCCGTAAGCCTCCGCTTCTCCGGGCGGGACGGGGGGCGACTGGAGGAACGGGATCCGTTCGTCGAGGACGGCGGCATCTCCGGTCGCTTTCACGTACTCGGCGACCGCGTACGGGAGCCAGAGGAGGTCGTCCGAGCAGTGCGTCCGGATCCCCCGGCCGCACGAGGCGTCCCACCAATGCTGAACGTCGCCCTCCAGGAACTGGCGCGCCGCGGCCCTGAGGAGATGCGCGCGGGTGAGGTCGGGGCGTGTGAACATCAGCGCCATGACGTCCTGGAGCTGGTCGCGGAATCCGTACGCCCCGCTCGACTGGTAGTAGCCGGAGCGCGCCCAGAGGCGGCAGGCGAGGTCCTGGTAGAGGAGCCACCGGTTCACCAGCAGGTCGAAGGAGTCGTCGGGGGTCGACACGCGCACGGCCCCGAGCGCCTCGTCCCAGAACGCCTCCACGGCGGCGAGCTCGGCCTCTGCCGCGACGATGCCGCTGGCGCCGCTGTAGCGCCGAAGGAGCGCGCGGGCCTCGTCCAGGTCGCGCCCCTCCCCGACGAGGAAGACGAGGCGCCGCGTCTCGCCGGGCAGGAGGTCCATGGCCACCTGCAGGGCCGCGCAGGGGTCGAGGCCGGCGCCGAAGCGGCCCGTGAGCCGCGGGCGCCGGAGAGCGGCCGCCCGTCGCAGCGAGCCATTCCGGCCCAGGAACTCCCGGCGGTCACCGGTGGCCGAGAGAAGCGCCTCGCCGGCGCCCGCGAACGCGACGCGGCCGCCGAAGACCTCGTTGTAGGGATTGCGCGCCAGGACCGCGCCCGTTTCGCCGTCGCGCTCGGTCACGACGAAGCGCGCCACGCCCGGTTTCGGGGGTCCGAGCGACCACTCGCTGTATGCGAAGAGGTTGAGACGACGGAGCCGATCCGATCGGTTCGTCAAGGTGAGGAGCGACAGCTTGACCGGCTCCTCCCGCGCCACGAAGACGGCCAGCTCCTGCGCGATGCCGTGCGTGACACTCTCCCACCGCGTCACGCCGGGCGCGTGGCGGACCACCCAGCGCGGCGAGCGCGGCGTCCGCCTGAGGGGCGCCGGCGTGGCGCTCCAGAAGGCGCCGGTTTCCTCGTCACGCAGAAGGATGGCCTCGGCGGTCGGATCGGTGACCGGGTCGTTCGCGAACGGAGTGAGGCGGTTCTCGCGGCTGTTCCCGTGCCAGGTGTGGGCCGCGCCCGATGTGGTGACGATGCTTCCGAATCCCGGGTTCGCGAGGACATTGACCCAGGGGAGCGGGGTCTCGCGGTCGCCCTCGAGGACGACGACGTACTCGCGACCGTCGCGCGTGAAGCCGCCCAGCCCGTTCTCCATGACGAGGGCCGGGGACTCGATCGGCGTCTCCGGCCCTTCCTCTTCCGGAGGCTCATCGGCGTGCCAGGCCGGGACCGGAAGGATGGGGTCCGGCTCCTGGCGGTCCAGCTGCTCCTCCAGCCCGCCGCGGTCGCCGGAGAGAACCGCACGGGCGGCCGTATTGAGGAGAAGCCGGTCGCCCTCCGGCATGGCGTCGCCCCGGAGGAGGAACACTCCCCCGGGCTTTCCCTTCCAGGCGCCCCAGGCGCCGCCGTCGACGAGCGCGAGGAGCTGCTCGTGCATCTCGTCGCGATAGCTCGCGGGGTGATCGTTCAGGATCACGGCGTCGGCTTGAATTCCCTTGAGGCGCCAGAGCTCCTGCGCCATCAGAACGTGCCGGACGAGCGGCAGGTCGTCCGGCTCGGTCACCCGGACGAGGACGATCGGCAGGTCGCCGGAGATGCCGTATGCCCAGAGGGCCGCCTGCCCGAGCGTGCTTCTCGCCAGCATCTCCCTTTCGGCGCGTAGCGAGCCGTCGGAGAAGAAGACCCGGGAGCCGAGCCGCTCGAAGAGCTGGGCTTCCTCCACGGAGATTCCGAGGTGCCGGAGCGAGACCTGCGCGTGCGTGTAGGCCAGGGCGAACGTGCGGGCGGCGACGCCGGGGTCGTGATACTTCTGCGCCAGGGCGTGAGCGGCCGTCTCGTCCGCGGCCACGCCCGTCGCGAAGGAGAGACGGGCGAAAGCGCCGGGCGCGAGCCTGAGGCGCGTCCTCAGGCTGAGGATCGGGTCGAGCACGGCGCCCGTGGTGCCGGAGAGCGGACGCCCGTCGAGGGCGACGGGATCGTCGGGGCCGCGCCCCCGTCCCAGGAATCGCATCCGGTCGGTCTCCCACTCGACCGGTGCCTGCATCCGCCCGTCGATGGAGAGAACGTGAAAGGCGAAGAGCGCCGGGTCCGAGGCGCTCCGCGGACGGCGGCGAGCGAGAAGGGCCGAACTCTCCCGCAGCCACTCGGTCTCGATGAAGAGCTTCCCGAAGGCGGGTTGTGAGACGTCTTCCGAGATGGACGCAAGGGCGATCTCGACGTAGCTCGTCAGCTCGATCTCGCGCGGCCGGTCGCTCCGATTCGTCACGGAGATCCGCCGCACCTCGGCGTCGTCCTCCGGCGAGACGGCGATTTCGAGGCGCGTCTCGATGCCGTGATCGCTTCGCTCGATCACGGCCTTCTCGGAGAGGAACTCCACGAGATAATCTTCCGGCTCCTTGCCGACGGGCTGATAGGCCGCGGACCAGACCGCGCCGCCGTGGACGTCGCGCAGATAGACGAATTGACTCCCCGGGTCGCGAGTCGGGTCCTCGCGCCACCGCGTGACGGCGCGGTCCCGGCAGAAGCTCGCTCCGCCCCCCGAGTTCGTCACGATCGCGACATACGCGCCGTTCGACAGGATCTGCGCGCGCGGGTAGGGCGTGTGCGGGGAGCGGAGCCGGCGCGGGGCGCGAGCCAGCGTCGGGGCCACGTGGGTCTCCTCGGCGGGGCGCGGCTCGATGACAGGAGCCTCGCGCGGCACCCGCTCCTGCAGGAGAAGCTCGGTCGCCTGGATCCTCGGGTCCGCGTGGAAACGGTCGACCATGACGTCGCCGAGAAGGACGTCCGCGACGGCGACGAGCGTCATCCCCTGGTGGTGCGCCAGGTAAGTCTTCACGATCACACCGGCGTCGGCACCCGCGCCGGGAGGCGCCGCGGGCGAGCCGCCGCCGTCGTGGGGCTTTCGGGGCGTGTAGTCGACGGCGTCGTAGTAGCCCAGCGGTCCCTCGGCGCCCTCGCGTGCCAGACGCCTCAGATTCCGCGCGGCCGCGGACGGATCGACCATCGCGGCGAGCGCGGTCGCGTAGGGCGCGATCACCAGCTCGTCGGCCAGGCCGCGCTTCAGCCCGAGGCCCGGAACGCCGAAGGCCTTGTACTGATAGCTCCCGAGCCGGTCGACGAGGTTGTAGGCCGACTCGGAGATGCCCCAGGGAACGCCGCGGCCGCGGGCGTACCGCCGCTGCCGCCGGACGACCATGCGATACGTCTGGTCGAGGAGAGTCCCGGGATACGTCCTCATCAGAAGGAGCGGCATCAGGTACTCGAACATCGACGCGCTCCACGAGACGAGAGTCGGGACGCCGTCCACGCTCACCACGAGCCGCCCGAGATGGAACCAGTGGCTCTGGGGCACGTCCCCCTTGGCAATGGCGAAGAAACTCGCGAGGCGCGCCTCCGACGCGAGGAGGTCGTAGTAGGAGCCGTCCAGCCGGCCGGGCCCTCCGGCATCGGCCAGCCGGTAGCCGATCGAGAAGAGCTGGCGTTCGCGGTCGTAGAGGAATGCGAAGCTCATTCCGTCGGCGAAGGAGAGAGCACGCCGGGCAAGATCGGAGAGGCGCTCTGCCAGCTCCGGTCGCGACGAGGCCAGCCGGCGGCACCCTTCGGACAGCGCGAGCAGCGCCCCCGCGAGGTTTCCGCTGTCGACCGTCGAGATGTAGCGGGGAGGGAGCGGCGAGAGGTCCCGCGTGTCGTACCAGTTCAAGAGGTGCCCCTCGTGCCGCTCCAGACCTTCGACGGTCGTCAGCGTCCGTTCCAGCCTCTCGAGCATGGCGTCTGGAGGCAGGAAGCCCAGATCGTGCGCCGCGAGCGTCGAAAGAAGACCCATCGCGATGTTGGTCGGCGAAGTCCGGTGCGCCACCACGCGGGCCGGCTCCTCCTGGAGGTTGTCGGGAGGGAGCCCGTGGTCCTCGGGGCCGGTCAGCGTCTCGAAATAGCGCCAGCTCTTCCGCGCGACCGCGAGGAGGAACTCGCGATCCCCGGGCGACAGCTCGCGCCGCCGCGGTGCGGCCGGATGGCTGAGCCAGTAGGCAACGAAGGGCGCGATCGCCCAGAGAGCGCCGAACGGGAGAGCGAGGGGGAGCGCACGGGGACGCGCCGCGGCGGTGAGAGCCACGAGAACGATGGCGGCGATCGGGTTTACGGCCATCTCCAGAAGGAACGAGCGGGCTCCCTCGCGAAGGAGGCCGGCCGCCCGTGCCGCCTGCGCGGCGGCGGTCTCCCAGTCCAGCAGGCGGCGCTGCGTGAAGACGAGCCTCACGAGCGTCAGCGCGATGGCATTCACCATCTCCCAGGCGTGGTACGGGAGAAAGACGAGCGTCAGGAAGGCCTGCGCCGAGGCCGTGCTCAGATCCTCGAGAAGGCCGCGCAGATGGACTCGGGCCGGCTCGTGCGCGGGGGGCCGCTTCAGCAGGTGAAAGAGAGAGGTGACGAGCGGAAGCGAGACGACCGAAAGACCGGCCAGGGTCCACGCGAGCGGGCTTCCGGGGAGGACGGTCCATGCGGCTCCGAAGAGAGCGAGGAGGGCGGGAGCCACGAGGCTTCGCCGGAGGTTGTCCAGGATCTTCCACTGGCTGATGAGCGGCAGGCGGTTCTTCGCGAAGCCGTCTCTCGTCGGGACGACGGGCAGAAGCCAGGCGAGGATCTGCCAGTCACCGCGCACCCAGCGGTGCTGTCGGCGGGCGTGGGCGAGGAGGTTGGCGGGATAGTCGTCCACGACCTCCACGTCGGAGACGAGCGCGGTCCTCGCGTGCAGACCCTCGAAGAGGTCGTGCGAAAGGAGCGCGTTCTCGGGGACGCGTCCGTCCACGGCCGCGCGGAAGGCGTCCACGTCGTAGAGCCCCTTGCCGGTGAAGACGCCCTCGCCGAAGAGGTCCTGGTAGGTGTCGGAGACGGCCGTCGTGTACGGATCGACCCCCGTGTGTCCGGCGTAGACCCGCGCGAAGAGCGATCCGGCGGCGCTCGAGAGCGTGACGCTGACACGCGGCTGGAGGATGCCGTATCCCTCCGTGACCCGTCCGACGGACCGGTCGAAGACGGGTCTGTTCAGCGGGTGAGAGAGGATTCCGATCAGCGTCTGCGCGACGCCCCTCGGGAGCCGCGTGTCCGCGTCGAGCGTGAGGACGTACCGCACCGATGGCAGGATCGACAGCTCTCCCAGCCGTACCGCGTATCCGGTGTCGTCCGGGTCGCGGAGGAGCCGGTTGAACTCCTCGAGCTTGCCCCGCTTCCTCTCCCAGCCCATGAAGACGCCCTCTTTCGGATTCCACCGGCGCTCCCGGTGGAAGAGGAAGAAACGGTCCCTGGCGGCCGGGGCGTGGCGGCTGTTGAGGGCCTCGATTCCGGCGACGGCGGCGGCGAGAATCTCCGCGTCGCCCTCCATCGCCTGTGCGGGCGCGTCCTTGAAGTCACCCAGAATCGCGAAATGGATGTGCGGATCGAGGTTGCCGAGGGCCTGCACCTCCAGGTTCTCGAGAAGCTTCTCGACGCCCGTCACGCTTCCGAGGAGAGCGGGTACCACCACCATCGTGCGGGCGCTCTCGGGGATGCCTCCGATGAGATCGAGGCGGGCCAATCGACGGGGTGGCACGAGCGCGGCGACGAGGCGCTGGACGATGAGCGTGGCAAGCTCGCTCGCGGGGATCGTCGCGAGAAGAGCCGCGGCCGTCACCATGCCGGGAGCCCCCGAGGCGCGGACGTATTCGATCGCCGCGAGGATGCCGAGGCCGGTCAAGATGCCGATGCCGCCGAGGTACGCCGCCGTCGCGTGGGAGAAGGCGAATCGGCGGAGCCGCTGTCCCGGCGAAGGGCGAAACGCCACGTCGATCTCGAGGCCAAGCCGGCCCGGGCCGATCAGGTGATGGCCGACGTGCGCGGTCCGGTCGCCGATCCCCTTCAGTTCCGCCGCCTGGCGCGCGCTCTCCACGGCGCGCAGGGCGACGCGCACCTGTGCCTCTCCGGTGGGCTCGGCAAGCTTCTCCGCAGCCTTGCGGTAGCGGTCGCGGCTCTGAAAATCCATTCTCGCGTAGATGGCCGCCGGGTCGCGCCGCAGGATCTGTTCCACCAGGCTGACCCGCTCCACGAAGCGGCTCCAGTCGAGCGTGCCGCAGAGCCTCAGGCTCGTGATCGTGTTGCCCGTCGAGGCCTGATCGGTGGCCTGACGCTGGTGCTCGGCACGGACGGCGTCCTCGGACGTCGTCCCTCCGGCGGGGAATGCCTCCTCCATCCGGGCGTGGAGCGAAGAGACTCGCGGGTCGGACTCGCGCATTCGCTGCCTCAGCTGCGCGAAGAATGCGCTGTGAAGCGGCTCGGGAAGCGGCTCGGGTGAACCGCCATCCGCCAGCCGGTCGAGCACGGCGTCCGCCTCCCGCCGGGCGGCTCGGCCGGAGAGGATTCCCGCCGCCAGGATTCTAAGGTTCTCCAGGAGGGCGAGCTTGAGCATGCTGGGCCATGCCCAGAGCTCGCCGATCGTCAGCGGCGCCACGGTCTGATAGGCGAGGACGAAGCGCGTGAGTCGCTCCGCGTCGAGCCGCCCGTCGCCGTGCCGGATCAGCTCCAGCGCCATCGCGTGGATGCGGGCCTTGCCCGAGAAGTCGCGCGCGGCGAGCCTGGGGAGCTTCTGGTAGTACCGCCGGGGGAGGTCGTGGCGCACGGCACGAGCCTCCGACTCGACGAGGTGAAAGTTGTCGAGGAGCCACTCGGCCGCGGGGTCGACGGGCTCACCCCGGCGGACGTCGCCGGCAAGGAGACGGTAGGCCTCGCGAAGGACCCGAAGATTCGCGTCCAGCCGGGTCCGGATGTCGTGCCGTCCCGCGCGGGGCTCTCGCGCGAGCGTGAAAACGCCGGCCAGGGTCTTCGCGCGCTCCTCGAGGCTCTCGAGGCCCAGAAGCTCGCCTCGCAGAGGCGCTTCTTCCTCAGGAGGGCGCCGTCCGAACAGGAATCGCATCAACGGGAGCGCCTCCGAGCCCTAGTCTTTCTGGGGGGGCTGATCTTTCTTGTCCTTGTCTTTCTCGTCCTGCTTCTTTTTCTCTTCCGGCGTTGGTGTCTTGGCTTTGGATTGCGCGGCCTTCTGCTCCTCGGCTGCCTTCTGTGCCTTGGCGCTGGCCGCCTGCTGCTGCTGTTTCTGCGCCTTCGCCTGCTCCTGCTGCTTCTGCGCCTGCTGCTGAGCCGCCTTGCGGGCAGCCTCGGCTTCCTGGGCCTTTCGGGCGTCAAGCTGCTGCTGCTTCACGCGAGCGGCTTCGGCCTCCTGCTGTTGCTTCTGCACCTTTGCGGCATCGAGCCCCTGCTGCTGTTTCACCCGAGCGGCTTCGGCCTCGTGCTGTTGCTTCTGCACCTTTGCGGCATCGAGCCCCTGCTGCTGCTTCACGCGGGCGGCTTCGGCCTCGTGCTGTTGCTTCTGCATCTTTGCGGCATCGAGCCCCTGCTGCTGCTTCACGCGGGCGGCTTCGGCCTCCTGCTGTTGCTTCTGCGCCTTTGCGGCATCGAGCCCCTGCTGCTGTTTCACCCGAGCGGCTTCGGCCTCGTGCTGTTGCTTCTGCACCTTTGCGGCATCGAGCCCCTGCTGCTGCTTCACGCGGGCGGCTTCGGCCTCCTGCTGTTGCTTCTGCGCCTTTGTGGCATCGAGCCCCTGCTGCTGTTTCACCCGAGCGGCTTCGGCCTCCTGCTGTTGCTTCTGCACCTTTGCGGCATCGAGCCCCTGCTGCTGTTTCACCCGAGCTGCTTCGGCCTCCTGCTGTTGCTTCTGCACCTTTGCGGCATCGAGCCCCTGCTGCTGCTTCACGCGGGCGCCCTCGGCTTCCTGGGCCTTTCGGGCGTCAAGCTGCTGCTGAGCCGCCTTGCGGGCAGCTTCAGCCTCCTGCGTCTTGCGGGCGTCGAGCTGCTGCTGCTTGGCGTCCTGCTGGGGATGTGCCTGACCCGGCGTGGCCTGGTGCGTCACGGGCACGGGTGCCGGAATTGCACTCCCTTGCGGTTTCTTCGGAGTGAGGGTGACCCGGCCCGACTCGACGACGGCGGAGCGTGAGGGCTGGATGGCCCGGGAAACCGGCGAAAGGCGTGCCGCCTGTGCGGGGTCCACGGGCGCACCATGGTTCTCGCGGATGAGGCTTGTCTTCTCGTGGAAGAGAGCCGGTGCCGGGGCCGGGGCGAGACGCGTGACCACAGGGCGACTCATAGCCGCGGCCGGCGGGCGCGGCGCCGAACCGGTGCTCTTCGTCGAGACGCGGATCGAGGATGCGACCGGTACGACGGGGAGCGGGCCGCGAACGACGGGCGCCGCAGAGATCTCGCGCACGACCCTCGCATCGCGGATCGTGTTCGTCGCGACTGGTCTACCTGAAATGAAGGTGCTCTGGTTGACCACCGTGACGTACGTGCGGTTCACGTAGGTGACATTCGTGACGGAGGGTAGGTTCGTTTCGCGGGAGCGCGAGCCCCACCACGGAACGAACGGGTCATGGGGCGCCAGCGGGAACCAGCCGACGTCCCCGCCTCCGCCGACCGAAACGGAGGCCGAGAAGCCGGGACCACCGACGAACGCGACGAGCGCCGGAGCGTAGCGGACCGCCCGGACTTCCGGCCCGACCGGTACCCAGTACCAGCGCGCTCGTGACGTCACCCAACGTCCGTAGTGATAGGGAGCCCAGCCCCAGGGCTCGTTCGAAACCCAGCTCCAGCCCCAGGGGTCCTGCCAGGCCCAGCGTCCGGCGCGGTAGGGCTGCCAATCGGCAGACACTCTTGCCGGGCTCCAGCAGGTGCCGTATCCGGGGACCTGCGACCAGGTCCCGTATTGATCGAGGTCCTCGACGCCGGAAATGTCGGCGCTGACATAGCGGCGTGAGCCATCGTTGCGGGAGCGCCGCGATCGCGTCGCGACCCATTGGTCCCAGGAGTCGGGGCGCGGGAGCGACGTGATGTCATAGACGGGCGCGTCGATGCCGTCGATCTCCATCAGTCTTCCCGCGCCGAGCGGCACCTCGCCGCCGGCCGCAGCCACGTATGCGTGCCCGCGATTGACGATGACGCGGGTGTTGCCGTCACGGTCGACGCCGATCCGATAGTCGCCGGCACGGTCGAACGTGACCGCGGCGTTCGGAGTGTCGACCTCGAAGGAGTCCCCGGAGCCGATCTGCCGGATGTGAAACGAAGCAGACCCCATCCCCAGCGAGAATTGCTTGACCTCGTAGGTGAGGTTCAACGCGGCGAGGTCCGTCTCCGGCGCCAGGTAGATTGCGCCGTTCTCGGTCTGGAGCTCCAGACGCGAGTTCTTCGCCGTGTAAAGGCGATCGCCCAGCGTCATCGGGAAGTTGAGGGACGCCGGCTGCCAGTCGTCCGGGTCGTCGCCTCGGCTGTACGAGACCTGCCCGGAGAAATAGGCCACGCGGACGACCGTCTGCGTGATGTCGTCGCCGTCCGGCGATTGCGCCTGAGAAGCCGAAGCGAGCGCGAGCGTTGCCAGCAGCGCGATGAGCGCGCGGCCCCGTGTGAGTGTGCTGTTCATGTATCAGGTCCTTCCATGCCTCGACAGGCACGTTTTCGCTCAGGAGGACGCCTTCCGGCTCCTGCCCACCAGGGTGCCGGTGAGAAAACCGAGGACGAGACCAGCCCCGAGCGCGCCCAGAGCCACGGTCCCGGGACGGGACCTTACGTAGCCGTCGACAGTCGCGCTGAGGTCGTTCCACGACTCTGTGGCCGTCCGCTTGACGTCCTCGACGGCTTCCTTCCCGTGTTCCCAGCTATCCTTGAAATGACCTGCGGCCGAGGCCAGGTTGCCCGTTTGATCCGGTGACACCGGTGTGCTTCTCTGTTCCATGGCGTGCTCCTCCTTCTACGGAGGAGTTCGGAGCAAGGCCCGTGCCGCATCTCGGTCTCGGGATTCAGCTGCCAGGTTCTCCGTGTGCCCTATGGCATCCGGTTTCCCGGGCTCTGGTTTGAAAACATGACAAAGCGTCTGGAAAATCAGGGGATTTAGCGCCGCCCTGTCACGCCTGACATTTCGACTACTGCAGCTTTTTCCCGATCGCCGCGAAGAAGTGTGTTTCGAATGATCCCGTCGAATAGCACTGCGAGAAATCGACCGGGACGTCGGGGCGCGCGATGAAGCTGTTCACCGTCACCTTTGTCCGTACGCCGGACTCGCGCCTCACGAAGACGTTGAAGAGGTATGCGGCCTGGCTCGTACCGGGACCGGGAGGCTGAGCGAAACAGTCCACCCAGTCCCGCGGTATCTTGATCCATTGCAGCGTCATGATTCCGGAATCCCTCGAGATCTTCTCGACGGGGAGGACGAGGTCGGCTGCCGTCTCCGTGACGGCTGTCCAGGTACGGTCGAAATCGGCCGCAAAGGTCCGGGAATTTTCGAAGTCGTGCCGGACGGCGCGATGCGTCGAGCAGGCCGGCACCGAGAGAGAGAGAGCGAGAAGCGCCAGGGCGGAGACAGTGGATTTCGCCATGAGAAATCTTCCCCTTCCATCGGTGCGTTTCATCCTTTGAGGCTCCACGAACGCAGGGTCCGGACCAGGCGCTCGAAGAAGGAAGACGGGTTTGGCTCCGTGCGCGCGTCACCCCTTCTCCCGAGGTCATACTGGAACTGCAGAGTCAGCGCGTTACCGCCCAGATGGTCGCCGCGAACGGCATTGAAGCCGTAACCGTAGAAGAGCGACACCTTCCAGTACTTCGAGAGAGACAAATAGGTGACGCCGGCCCCCACGCCGGTATTCCAACCACCCGGCTGTTCAACTCCCGGCGTCGTCGCGATCCTTCCCGTGCTTCCCGCTACCGTGAGAAGCCATCGCCGAACCGGCTCGAGCGGCACGGAATACGTGGCGCCCATGAGGACGAGCTGGCGCGCGCTCAGCTCTCCTGCAAAGTATCCCGGCAGGACGAGGGGAAACTCCGAAGCGAGCGTGAAGACGCCACCCACGCGATAAGCGCTGAAGCGATCCGGATGGACGGAGCCGCCGGCGATCACGCCGAACGTCAACCGCTGTTTGGAGTCCGGCAGCGTGTAGACGAGCAGCCCGCGACCCCAGAACAGGTGCACCACGCGTTCCACGCTCCGATCACCATCGTATCCGTAACTTCCGGGCTCGAAGCGGAGCTGACCCTCGTACCAGGCCGAAAGCTCCATGGCGAATGCCGGGTCGAGCCGGGGCTCCTCTCCTCCAAAGCGGACCCCGGCCTGCAACGTGGCCACGGGCTGATTCGGGGGGAGGACAAAGTCCGCCGGGTTGGTGCTGCGGCGAACAAAGGAGGCGTACGAGAAGACGCTGCGAAGTATTCCATTGAGGGGAATCAGCGCCCCGGGATCGAAGAGGTGATAGAGACCCAGGGACGCGGCTCCGCCATTGCCGGTGAAGGACTGGTCGCGCAGCCATTCGCCGCGGCTGATCTCCTCGTAGTTGTAGCCGAGGAGCCCTCCGGAAAGGCCGATCGAGAGATCCGTGTTGGGCCCGAAGACTCCCCGGATCCCGAGCTCACCGTCCACGTAAAGAGGCGCCGCGGCGAGGCGAAACGCGAGGTTTGGTCGGAGAAACTCGGGACGGCTCAGGTAGTAATAGCCGTATGCGGCCAGGGGCGACAGGCCGCCCAACGGCTGGCCATAGCCCACCTCGATGAGGTCGCGGCGAACAGGGTCGATCTGTGCCCGGGCCGTCGAAGCGAGAAAGA
This sequence comes from uncultured Acidobacteriota bacterium, assembly GCA_963779415.1. GTDB lineage: Bacteria > Acidobacteriota > Thermoanaerobaculia > UBA5066 > UBA5066 > DAOMFB01. The sequence goes on from CAVZYA010000001.1 coordinate 279,176, forward strand.
CGGCGGCGAGGACGCTGGCGACGTCGAACAGCAACCGTCTCGTCCTTCTCGCCGCGAACATGCGATCTGTGCGCTGCAAGAACTTCGCCAGCCGGGAAACTTCCTTCCTCGAGAAGGTCACCCGACCGGCGGCTCTCGTCATGCGCCTTCAGAAAGGATGGATCGATCTTCAGTGCTTGTCGGGGTTCTTGTGGTGGTCTTTGTTCGAGTGGTTCTCCCCTTTCCACTGGCGATAGTCGTCGCCTTCGATCAACTGCTGGTTCGACCAATGGCCCGGATGGTAGACGTAGACAGAGCCTTCATGCGTGTACTGAGCCTTCATCCACCTGGCACCGTGTGCGTCGGGCCGGTCCCAACGACCGGGGACCCAGTCCCAGCCACTGCCGTGCCAATGCCAGAAGCCCCCGACCCACAGGTAATCCCTGCCTGGCCGGCTCGGCTTCTGCTCGCTCCGATACCTGGGCGGAGCCTGGTGTGCCACGTGAATTTCCAATCCGGGGAGCGGAACGTTGACCTGAACATTGACCTGTGCCGCCGCCGGCAGCGACGTCAGGCCGACGAACGTCATCGTGGCGATGGACTTGAAGACACTCCTCAGCATCGTCCTTACCTCCGCTCCTGGGGGAGCAAGCGGGATGCCATGACACCGTCTGCGGGAGAGGCCGCCTCGAGGGCGTCAACCGGGGTCGCCGCTCGCGGTCGTCGTCTCGACCGCCTCCGGCAGACCTTTCTCGTCCTCCCGCCGGTCTTGCGAGATCTCGACGGCGATGGCGGCGGCCTGCTCCGCGCCCACACCCTCCGTTCGGCGTTCGTATTCTTCCTCACCGCGGTCGTCGGCTTCACGCACGAGCGTATCCACGGGCTGCTCCTGCTCACCGGGCAGGTCGACTCGGAGTTCCTCGATGACCATCATCGCCGTGGCCGCGACGGGCAGGGCGAGGAGCGCGCCGAGGACCCCCATCAGCGTCCCGCCCGCCAGGAGCGCGAACATGACGATGGACGCGGGAAGGCGCAGCGCCCGGCCGTAGATCCGGGGGACGAGAACACGGCTCTCGAACTCCTCGTACGCGAGCATGAGGACGAGGACGACGACGACAACGACGGGCCCACGCGACAGGGAGGCGAGGACCGCCGGGCCCACCGAGAGAAGAGCGCCGATGTAGGGGAGCACGTCCGCGAGGCCGGCGAACACCGCGAGCGCCAGAGCGTTCTTCACGCCACACGCCGTCAGAAGGACGAACGTGAAGACGGACATCAGAAGGGACGTGAGCAGCTGTCCACGGATGTATGCGCCGACGATCGTCTCGAGGTTCATCATGATGCGAGAGAGCCGGATGTGGTGCGAACGGGGGACGACGGCGAAGAGCCCCCCTCGGAGCCGATCGCGGTCGATCATGATGTAGAGCGCGAGGAAGAGGGCGCTGCACCCGTACGCGGCGATGGCAAAGACGCGCAGGGAGAAGGCGAACGCCGCCGGGCCCATGGTGATCGAAAGCGCGCCGACCTTGAGGCCGCGAAGCCAATCCGCGAGCGGGGCGCTCAGAGGAGAGGTGGCGAGAGTGTCTGCGAGTCGCGCTTGCAGCGCGGGCTCGCGCTCGAGAAGCGCCGCCACCTGGGAGACCAGCGGCGGGATCGTGAGGGCGAGGACGAGAAGCGCCAGGATGAAGAAGACCGTGAAGACGATCGCGATTCCAAGTCCGCGCCTCACGCCCTTCTCTTCGAGCCATCGGACACTCGGGCTCAACGTGCCGGCGACGAGAAGAGCCACGACGAGGACGAGGAGGACGGGCCAGAGCCGGATCAGCAGCCATACGGATGCCATGACGAGTACGAGCGCCACCACGGTCTTGAGCGATAGCTCGAAGCTCACGTGACGCTCCCGGTCGCCGCCGACAGCGGGAAGCATATGGAGAGCCGGCGGCGTGGCGCGAGGCACTTTCTGCTCCGATCCAGAGGCCTTGGTCATGCGCCCTCCCCAGCTCAGGAACACGAGCGCAAGATCGCTGCCAAGAGGAGACGTGGAAAACAGCTATCCGGGCGTCTGGTGGCGCCGGCTCCCCAGCACGATCTCCGTCATCCTGAAGAAGTGGTGTCCCTTCACCGCCATCGTCACGGTCTCGGCCAGCATCCGGGGCCTGGCGAGCAGCCCCTTCACGAGGAACTTCCAGTAGGCCCTGGAATAGAACGAGAACGTCTGCCGAACCAGCGAGAACAGGAAGGCCCTCACCTCGGTGAAGGTGATCCTCCGCGCGGATGTCCGATGCGGTTTCACGGACTTCAGCAGATCGAGACAGCGCGCGAAGTAGCGGTCCGGGTCGTAGATCTCGGAGAGGACACGCTTGTAGCCGTCCAGCAGCTCCCTGACCTCCATCCGGGGGGCGAAGTTGAGCCTCAGGTCGTGCGTGTTGTTCCCGCCGCCCGACCCCTCCACGAGGCGTCCTTCCCGTCGGAGGCGCCGGTGGAGCTGCGTCCCCGGGAGCGCCGTCAGGAGGCTCACCATGGCTGACGGGATGCCGGACTCCTGAATGAAGCGGATCTGGCGATCGAAGATATCGCAGGGATCGGTGTCGAAACCGAGGATGAAGCCCGCCGAGACCTCCATTCCCTTCCGCTGGATCGTCCGGACGCTCTCCAGCATGTCCGACTTCAGATTCTGGCGCTTTCCCGTGGAGGCGAGCGTCTCGCGGTCCGGCGTCTCGATGCCGATGAAGACCATGTTGAAGCCGGCGGAGACCATCTGGTTCATCAACTCGCCGTCCTCGGCGAGGCCCAGCGTGGTCTCGGTGAAGAGGCCGAAGGGATAGCCTCTCTCCCGCTGCCACGACGCCACCCGAGGCAGGAGGGACTTGACCTCCCTCACGTTGCCGATGAAGTTGTCGTCGACGACGAAGACCGACCCTCGCCACCCGGTGTCGTAAAGGAGCGTCAGCTCGTTCAACATCTGATCGGGGCATTTCGTGCGGGGCCGGCGTCCGAAGAGCTCGACGATGTCGCAGAACTCGCACGAATGAGGGCAGCCCCGGGAGTACTGCACGGCCATCGTCGAGTACCTTCTCCGCTTCACGAGGTCGAATCGGGGAGGGGGCGTAATGGCGATGTCGGGCCGGGCGGTGTCCCGGTAGACGTGGCCCGCCCGGCTCCGGGCGAAGTCGGCGAGGAAAGGCGGGAGCGTGACCTCCGCCTCGTTCAGGACGAAGTGGTCGACGCCCGGGATCCCCTCGTGTCCGCTCGACGGGTACGGTCCGCCCGCCACGACGGGCGTTCCCAGCTCGTTGCACAGCCGGACGACCCTCTCGTGAGACTCCCTCTGGACGATCATCGACGAGGTGAAGACGACGTCCGCGCCGGACACGGCCGACGGATGGAGCCGCTCCACGTTCATGTCCACGAGCGTCACCTCCCAGTCCGCGGGGAGGAGGGAAGCGACGGTCAGGAGGCCGAGGGGCGGGATCGAGGCCTTCTTGCCGATGAACGGGAGCGCGTACGTCATGCTCCAGTACGTCGGCGGAATCTCGGGATAGACCAGCAGGGCCCGGAGGGACATGCGACTTTCCAGGAAGATTGCCGCCCGAACGGCGGCCCTCGCCCGAATGGCGGTCCTCGGGCCGGCGTCGGGACCGCGGATTTCAGACGACTCTTCGACCCTGGAACAAGCGGATCAGCAGGATAACGATCGCGACGACGAGAAGGACGTGGATGAGGCCGCCCATCGTGTAGGCCGAGAGCATCCCGAGGGCCCACAGGACGAGAAGGATAACGAAGAGCGTCCAGAGCATGATGTCCCCCTTCCTCCGTCGTCGGTTCGGTCCCCGGTGAGCCGTATGGCGGCGGCGACGGAGACCCGCCGGGCCTGGCTGCCCACTCCAGAGCAAGCAGCCTGCCAAAGCTCCGAACCGGCCGCGGACGGCGCTCCCGGCGCCTTTACCCCCGGCGCGCTGCCAGAGTCGCCGTTCGACAGTAAGGGTTTCCCGTCACACTTGAAAGAAATGCTATCGGCAGGGCCTAAAGCAATGCGTGGCGCCGGTAGAACCACGTCTTGACGACCTGTACGACCAGGAGGTACGTCAGAGCCAGACCCGCGATCGCGGCCAGCAACGAGAAGGGCAGAGGAACGAACCGAAGCAGGGTCCCGAGCGGCGTGTAGGGCAAGACCCCGGCAATCGCCACGACGGCCAGCACGCTGATCAGGAGGGATCGGCTGGGACGGCTCTTGAGCGGGTTGCCGGCCGTCCGGATCACGAACACGACCAGCGTCTGCGTCGCAAGGGATTCCACGAACCATCCCGTGCGGAACAGCGACGCATTGGTGGAGGCGTGAAACGTCCAGAGCAGGATCCCGAACGTGAGGAAGTCGTAGATCGAGCTGATCGGCCCGATGATCGTCATGAAGCGGAGAATGAACCCGATCTGCCATCGCTTGGGCCGGCGCAGAAGGGCCGCATCGACGTTGTCGCCGGGAATGCTGATCTGGGAGCTGTCATAGAGGAAGTTGTTCAGGAGGATCTGGGTCGGCAGCATCGGCAGGAAGGGGAGGAAGAGCGAGGCCGCCGCCATGCTGAACATGTTGCCGAAGTTCGAGCTCGTCCCCATGATGATGTACTTCATGATGTTGGCGAAGCACCGGCGCCCCTCGACGACTCCGTCGTTCAGGACGCCGAGGTCTTTTTCCAGGAGGATGATCTTGGCCGCGTCTTTCGCCACCTCCACGCCATTCACCACCGATATTCCGACATCTGCCGTGTGCAGGGACGGAGCGTCGTTGATGCCGTCACCCAGATACCCGACCACGTGTCCACGGGCCTTGAGAGCCAGGATGACCCGGTTCTTCTGCTCGGGAGAGACGCGGGCGAAGATGGCGCCGTGCTCGGCCTGGAAGGCCAGGGCGGCGTCGTCCATGGCGTCGACGTCGTTTCCGGCGACGATGCGGTCGACCGAAAGTCCGACGTCATGGGCGACCTTCCGGGTCACGTACTCGTTGTCGCCGGTCATGATCACCACCGAGACGCCGTTCTTCTTCAGCGCCTCGAGCACGGGGATGATTCCCTCTTTGGGCGGGTCCAGGAAGGCCGCGAAGCCGACCAGCGTCATGCCGCGCTCGGCCGCTATCGTGTAGGCATCCTGCTTGCCCACCTTCAGCACGGCGACCCCGAGAGTGCGGTAACCGTCGGCGCTCAGCTTCTGGAAGGTCGCCGCCGCCTGGGCTCGGCGTGCGGCATCGAACGGCTGGGGCGAGCCGTCGACGTTCACGGTCTGGCAGACGGAGAAGACGCTCTCGACTTCGCCCTTCGTGATGAGAAGGTGCTCATCGCCATGCTGCACCACCACAGAGAGGCGCTTGCGGGTGAAGTCGAAGGGGATCTCGTCCACCTTCTCGTAGGCCCCGAGGGACGGTGGCTCGTGTTTGAGGATCGCGGCGTCCAGGGGGTTTTTGATGCCGGCCTCGAAGTGACTGTTCAGGTAGATGAGCTGGAGCACACCCTCGTCGTCCGCGCCCTGGACGTTGACGTGGCGGTCGAGAGCGATCTCGCCTTCCGTGAGTGTCCCCGTCTTGTCGCTGCAGAGAATTTCGATGCTGCCGAAGTCCTCGATCGCCGCCAGCTGCTTGACGAGAACTTTCTTCCCGGTCATCCGTCGCGCCCCCCGTGCCAGCGTGACCGTGATGATCATCGGCATCATCTCCGGCGTCATCCCGACGGCGAGAGCGACCGAGAAGAGGAACGACTCCAGGAACGGTCGATGAAGGACGATGTTGACCAAGAGCACGAAGAGGACGAGCAGCATCGTCACCCGCGTGATCATCAAACCGAAGTTGCGTATGCCGCGTCCGAACTCGGTCTCCGGCGGCCGCGCGGCCAGACGCTCGGCGATTGCGCCAAAGGCCGTATCTTTCCCCGTGCAGACGATGACCGCGCTGGCCATTCCGGTCTGAACGGCGGTGCCCATGAAGACGCTGTTCCTCGCATCGCCGATCGGGTGCTTTCCTGCCGGAAGATCGGAGGCGGACTTCTCGACCGGCAGCGACTCGCCGGTGAGCGCCGACTCCCGGACGTGCAGGTCCTTCGACTCCAGCAGGCGAGCGTCGGCCGGCACGAGGTCTCCGGCGTTCAGCCGGACGACGTCGCCGGGGACCAGCTCGGCGACCGGCAGCTCCAGCTCCCGTCCATCGCGCAGGACGGCGGCGGTCGTGGCGACCTGCTTCTGGATTGCCTCCACGGCATGGCGGGCCTGGAACTCCATGAAGAAGTTCAAAAGGACGCTGAGCAGGACCATCGCGATGATGATCAGTCCACCGACCCGGTCTTCCAGCGCGAGAGAAGCGGCGCTGGCCACCAGAAGAATGACGACGAGCGGATTAGTGAAGAAGCGGAAGAAGTTTATGAAGGGCGCGAAGCGGTGCTCCCGAATGAGGCTGTTGGGACCATGCAGACGAAGCCTTTTCTTCGCCTCGTCGGAAGTCAGGCCGGCGGCCGTGGCCTGCAGCGTTCCGAGCAACTCCCCCTGCGCCCGATCCCAGAACCCCACGAGCGGCGTCTCGCCTGGTTCCATGCGTTCTCCCGTTTGTCGACGAAAGGTCTCTCTTCCTATATGGAAGCCCTCCAGAGCGTCGTCAGGCGGCCCCGCCGATCACTTTGAGGGCTTTCTCCTTCGCGTCGTGATCGTGATGTTGAACGCCCAGAGCTTCTCGAGCTTCAGCTCGACGCCCTTTTCGTGAACGCACGACTATTTTCGGGACCGTCTATTGATCAGGACGACCAGCAAACCCACGACCAGCAAGCCGATCACCGGCCAAAGCCATATTCCTCCCCCCATTCCGAACCATCCGCCGCCGTGCATCATGGCCGACTCTTTGGCCGGACGTCACCCTTGGCAGGCGGCGCGTATCGCCCGGGCTCCTTATCGAACTTCGTTTTGCACGCAGGGCAGCAGAACACGTAGGTTTGCCCTGCATGCGTGCTTTTGTTCGGGGACTTGTCGTCGATCGTCATGCCACAAACAGGATCCTTGGACATCTCAAACGCCTCCTTCAATGCTGCGATGGGTGGCTTCAGGCACCGCGTAAGAACGGGCGGGACGGCGGAGTGTCCATTGAGACACTCCGCCATCCCGCGGGTTCGTCACATCCCCGGCTTCTTCTCCTCTGGCTTGGCTTCGGGAGCATTCCCCGTCTTCATCATCGGGCACTCCATCTCGCCCTTCGTTCCGTGCATAGTCATGTGATGCATCATGTGCGTCATCATCGCGGGCTGCATTTCCATCATCATGGAAAGGAAAGCCTTGCGCTGGACAACGAGCTCATTGATGACGGCCGCCATCGGCTTCTCCAGGGCATCGACCTCTTTGGAGCTCTTGGCGGCGTTCATCACCGCCACCAGCTTGTCGAGTTCGGTGTCCATGGCCTTGAGCTTGTCCTGCATCTCCTGGTGTTTGGCCATCATGGCCTGACACTCCGCTTTCATGTCGGCGGCTTTTTTCGCAGAGGCGGCGCTAGCCTTGTGGTGACCGGTCATCGGGGACGCGTGAGTGGTCGGGGTGGCTGGAGGGGGTGCAGGAGGTGGCGTCTGGGCGGCGACGGTCACGGCGAGTGCGAGTGCGGTCGCGGCCAAGATGCCGGGAACGATGTTCCTGAGAGGATGCATTTTCATGTCGTGTCTCCTTCTGGCGGTCCTTGACCGCGTGTTCGGACGCCCTTGCGTTGTCTGGCGCAGGTGGAGGTGCGGCTACCCCTTCGGGCGCATGAAGAGGAGAACGCCGCCGATTACGATCGCTCCGACGCCGGCCCATATCGGGACGTTGACGGTCTCTTTGTCCTTGATCGAAAGCTCGAGCGGCCCGATCTTGGTCTCGTGGGTCGACTTCGTGTAGGTAAAGCCGCCGTAGGCGAGCGCCAGGACTCCGGCGACGATCAGGACGAGGGCGACGGCCTTGAGCGTGTTCATCCGGGTGCCTCCATCAGAAGAGTCTCGTGACAATCCCCCTTCCGACGGCGCAAGCCCTGTGCCAGCGAGACGCCCGCGGCGCCCCGGCGTCGCGTGGTCCGACTCTCGGCCGGTACTCCTGGGAGGCGAGCGGGGACGGCGCGCCCGGCGGTCTCGCTGTATCTCTTTCAAAGCGGGACGGAAGCGGTTGCAAACGAGGCGAGCCGAGCGTCATGTGAGGTCGAAGGTCCGCGATTGCCTCGCTGGCGATTGGCAGCAGCCCGAAAGACGTCGTCAGAATCCCAGAGACAGTTCCAGGCCGTAGTATTCGACTCTATTGACGTAAAACTGGCCGTGCGGGTCGAATCCCTTGTACCACTCGGCCATGAGGCGCAGGCGTCGATGCCCGGGGTCTGGATGACCGAACTCGAGTCCCGCCTTGACGCTGGTCTCAAGGAGCCAGTCATGCTCCTCCAGGCTCTTCAAGTCCACCCCGACGAGCGGCCTGCCTTTCCACAGAAGTGCCTTGCCGCCGCGATACTCGATTCCCCCGTGGACGCTGGGTGCCTTGAGGTCGCTAGGCTCCTTGTGAATCAGGTATTCGCCCCCAACGTAGATTCGCCATCCGAGCCATTCGAGGGAATAGAGCAGCTCGAGGGACTCGAAGCTGAGGTTCACACGTTCCGGAGGATTGGCGCCCAGAAGAAGCTCATCTCCGAGGTGCGAGCTCTGATGGTAGATGCGGAATCGCAGAGAATTGGCGCCATGCCTATAGGTAACGGGGATGCCGATGGTGTAATCCGCGTTGATGAGGTCGTAGGAAGGAGTGCTCAGGTTGAACTGGGCGAAGAGGGCCCCTTCGACGCTCAGCTGCAGGCCGTCTCCCTCACGGCTGCCAGCCAGCCTGTACAGGCCGAATGTCTCGCCGAAGCCGACGGGAGCCATGGTGTAGTTGACGCCGACGGATGAGAAGCGGACGGCGCTGACGAAGAACCGCGGCTGCTTCGGGTCGGCGATGAGCGGCTGGAACACGTCGCCGGTCGGAAAAGCTCCCGATTTGGCGGTGGAGTCGGTGCTTTCGCTCCCGGATGGCGGACTTCCGGGTCCCTGATGCTCGACATCGCCTGCTCGGTCCGCGGCGACGGCTGCAAGCGGTGCCAGGAGAAGAATGAGACAGAGAGAGGCGGCGCGCGCAGACCTCGGAAGGCTATTCATCATGCTCCGCTCTCCGAATCTCTCCCTCCGCCCGTTTCCAGTCCTGAGCGGCTCGACCGTCCTTCCGGCCGCCCTGCTCGTAGAGTTCATAGGCTCGCGTGGCGATCTGCGGCGTCAAGTCGGACGGGGGACCGGCTTTGACGGGGTCGAGTATCCGGTACGCGAGCAGTTTCACGCGGTCGTTCAGCAGGAACCAGAGCAGCGCATAACCCCATACGAAGAGGGCCCACCCCCACCCGAGGGGAGTCATGAACAGTCCGTAGACCGCGATCAACGTCGCCACAATCTGCGTCCCGACGACCGCCACCCACAGGATCCTCGCCGGCCGGATGGACCAGAACGGGCCGCGCGTCCGCGTGAGGAAGATCGTCAGGTGTCCCGCCACGGACAGCTTCAGATACATCAGCGTCTGAATGTGCGAGCGGTCCAGATGAAAGACGCGCTCCCCGAGATAGAACAAACCGAAGGCGGAGACGACCCCGATGACGCCGAGCACCGTGGCGATCCCCAGCACCAGACGCATGTTCCAGGCCTCTGGCTGGTCCTTGTAATGGACGTTGTCGTACGCGATGGAGAGTATGGCGCCGTCGTTGAGCAGCGCCAGCATCACGATCATCACGGCCGTCAGGGGATAGAAATTGAACACCAGGATCGCCAGCGTCATGAAGAACAGCACGCGCAGCGTCTCGGCGATGCGATAGATCGCGTAGCTGTTCATCCGCTGGAAGATGCGGCGGCTCTCCTTGATCGCGTCGATGATCACCGACAGGCCGGAGGCCATCAGCACGATCGAAGCCGCAGCCCGCGCCGCGTCCGTCGCCCCAGAAACGGCGATCCCGCAGTCGGCCTTCTTCAGCGCCGGGGCGTCGTTCACCCCGTCGCCGGTCATCCCGACGATGTGACCACGCTTCTGAAGGACATCCACGATGTGGAACTTGTGTTCCGGGAAGACCTGCGCGAAACCGTCCGCCTTCTCGATGGACTCGACGGTCGCGCTGGACTCCTCATGCCTGGAGTCACCCAGGCCGGCCGCATCGAGAATATTTGAGCCCATGTCCAATTTCCTGGCGGTCTCCCTGGCGATCGCCAGAGCATCGCCCGTGACCATCTTGACTTTCACGCCCATGTTTCGCGCCGTCGCGATGGTGGCCTTGGCATCGTCCCGCGGAGGATCGAACAGGGGAAAGACGCCGAGGAACTGCCAGGGGCCGTCTCCCTCGGCTCGCGCCACGCCCAGCGAACGAAAGCCGCGCGCCGCGAACTCGTCTACCGCCCTTTCCACGGCGGCTTTCACCTGTCCCGCGTTGCCAGACAGCTCCAGAATCACCTGCGGCGCACCCTTGGTCGCCTTGAACGTCTTCCCGTCCGCGGCCTTCACGGAGGCCTCGGTGCGCTTATGGACCGGGTCGAATGGCTGGAAATGGATGACCTGGTAGCCCTTCAAGGCGTCCTTGTCGGTCAGACCGGCGAGAACCGCCAGATCGATGGTGTCGTCATTGTCCGGACGCGACGCGAGGGCGGCATTGAGGATCACCTGCCGGGCCGGGACGCCGGCCACGCCGAACGGATCGCCGAGCGTCAGCTTGTTCTGGGTCAGGGTGCCGGTCTTGTCCGCGCACAGCACGTCGACGCCGGCCAGTTCCTCGATCGCGACCAAACGGCTTACAATCGCTTCCTTCCTGGCGAGCAAACGCGCGCCGACGGCCATCGTTACCGAGAGGACGGTCGGCATGGCCACGGGAATTGCGGCCACCGTCAGCACCAGGGCGAATTGCAGCGTCGTGAGGACGCGGTCGCCGCGCAGGATCGCAACCGCGATGATCGCCGCCACGAGAGCCACGGCGAGGATGATCAGATAGTTGCCGATCTTCAACACGGCGCGCTGAAAGTGACTGACGGTGTGCGCCTCCTGCACGAGCTGCGCCGTCTTTCCGAAGTATGTCTTCGCCCCCGTGGCGTAAACGAGGGCGCCGATCTCGCCCTGACGAATGATCGATCCCGAAAAGACCGCGTCGCCCGCCTTGCGCACGGCAGGCAGGGATTCTCCCGTCAGCGCGGACTGGTCCACCTCCACGGAGTCGCCGGCCAGCAGGCGGGCATCGGCCGGCACGATGTCGCCGAGGCGCACGCGGATGACGTCTCCGGGCACCAGGTCCCGTGCCGCCGGGGTGATCCACTGTCCATCCCGTTTCACGCGGGCCTTGATGGCCAGCTTCGCTTTCAGCGCCGTGATGGCGTTTCCGGCTTCGCGCTCCTCCCAGAATCCCACGAGGCCGTTGGCGAGAAGCAGGACGAGGATGATCCCGAAGTCGGGCCAATGGCGCGCCACGGCCGAAAGGACCACGGCCGCCTCGATCATCCACGGGATGGGACCCCAGAAATAGGAGAGAAAGTTCAAAATCGGATTGGTCTTCTTCTCTTCAATCTCGTTGGGTCCGTATTGAATCAGCCGTTTCCCGGCTTCGGCCTGGCTGAGCCCCTCCGCGGACGACCCCAGGGCCGCCTCCAGCTCCGGCATGGGAAGAGATTTCAGATCGACCTTCATCTCGGGCTTTGGTCCCGCGGCCGGTTCGGGAGGCCCGGGCCGGCCGGCGTTTCGTGTCATGAGGACATTCTCCCTGCCGTCTCTAGGCTCGCGATGCCGGGGGCCGTTGGAGACGACTCGTTTCGTTCGAGCCGGAATCCGCTACGGTTCGCCCAGCCACTTCCGGGCCTCCGCGGCGTCCGCGTGATCGAAGTACCGGACCTTCGCTTTCGTGAACGGCTTGCAGAACGTCGCCATGCCGTGCTGCCACCGTGTTTCCCCGATCATGGCGATCCGTTCGATGTCGGAGAAGTGTTTGACGGCGAACCGGGTGTCCTCCCAGAGCGCCCCGGCCGTCCAGCCGTGGAAGCCGGTCATGTCGAAGAGCATCCGTACCGTTCCGTGCGTCCGGAGAAGTCGCTCGAACTCGGGCACCAACAGGTCGTAATCCGCCCTCACGAGCGTTCGGGTTACGTGGACGACGAGAATCTTCCCGCCGTCTTCTTCCGTGAGTTGAATGGACATATTGAGCTCCCTTGGTTGGTGTCAGCGGACGTGGCGTTTCAGGTGCGGGAAACCGGACCAACGGTCGAGAAGAGCAGGCACGGACGCCCTCTTCCGGCGCGGGTCATTCTCCTTACGATACATTCCGCCTCCACTTCCAGTTCCGGATTTCCGGCATGTCCTCGCCGTACTTGTCGATGTACTGCTTGTGCTCGATGAGCTTGTCCTTGAGCTGCTGCTTCAGGTAGACGCCCCTGTCGCCGGTCTGCGGCAGGCGGTCGATGACGTCCATCACGAGGTGGAAGCGGTCCAGATCGTTCAGCACCGTCATGTCGAAGGGCGTCGTGATCGTCCCTTCCTCCTTGTAGCCGCGGACGTGGATGTTGTCGTGGTTGGTGCGGCGGTAGGTCAGCCGATGGATCAGCCACGGGTAGGCATGGAAGGCAAAGATTACCGGCTTGTCCCTGGTGAAGAGATCGTCGAAATCCATGTCGGAGAGCCCGTGCGGGTGCTCGGTTTGCGGCTGCAGCTTCATGAGGTCGACGACGTTGACCACCCGGATCTTCAGGTCGGGCAGGTGCTCGCGCAGGATGGAGACGGCTGCGAGCGTCTCCAGCGTGGGGACGTCGCCACAGCAGGCCATCACGACGTCGGGCGACACGGACTGGTCGTTACTGGCCCATTGCCAGATGCCGAGGCCCTGGCTGCAGTGCTTGACGGCGGCGTCCATCGTCAGCCACTGCGGCGCCGGGTGTTTGCCCGCGATCACGACGTTGACGTAGTGCCGGCTACGGAGGCAGTGGTCCATCACCGAGAGCAGGCAGTTCGCATCCGGCGGAAGGTAGACACGCACAACCTCGGCCTTCTTGTTCACGACGTGGTCGATGAAGCCGGGGTCCTGATGCGTGAAGCCGTTATGGTCCTGGCGCCAGACATGCGAGGCCAACAGGTAGTTCAGTGAAGCAATCTTCCGCCGCCACGGCAGGTGCGCCGTGACCTTCAGCCACTTGGCGTGCTGGTTGAACATCGAATCGACGATGTGGATGAAAGCCTCGTAGCAGTTGAACAGGCCATGCCGCCCGGTGAGAAGGTAGCCCTCGAGCCACCCCTCGCACTGGTGCTCGCTGAGCATTTCCATCACGCGCCCGGAGGGCGCCAGAAACTCGTCGTTCGGCACGGTCGCGGCGTTCCACTGGCGTGTCGTCGCCTCAAAGAGGGCTTCGAGGCCGTTGGAAAGCGTCTCGTCGGGGCCGAAGACCCGGAAGTTCCGCTGCTCCTGGTTCCGCTTCGCCACATCGCGCAGGAATGAGCCGAGCACATGCGTGTCGCCGATGCCAGGCGCCCCCGGCACGGGGACGTCTGCGGCGTAGTCTCGGAAGTCCGGCATCCGCAGGTCGCGCAGCAGGATGCCGCCGTTGGCGTGTGGATTCGCGCCCATGCGACGCTCGCCTTGGGGCGCCAGTTCGGCCAGCTCCGGTTTCAGGCGACCCTGCTCGTCGAAGAGCTCCTCCGGCCTGTAGCTCTGGAGCCACTCTTCCAGAAGCTTGAGGTGAGCGGGATGCGCGGCATCTACCGAAAGCGGTACCTGATGCGCCCGGAACGTCCCCTCGATCTGGTGGCCATCCACGATCTTCGGCCCCGTCCAGCCCTTCGGTGAATTGAGGACGATCATCGGCCAGCGCGGGCGTGTGAGGTTTCCGTGGGCGCGGGCGTCCTGCTGGATCCGCTTGATCTGCTCCACCGCCGTGTCGAGCGCAGCAGCCATCGCCTCGTGCATCGGCCCGGCCTCGTGACCCTCGACGAAACAGGGGGTCCACCCGTAGCCGCGTAGCAACTGTTCCAGTTCTTCATGCTCGATGCGGGCCAGCACGGTAGGGTTGGAGATCTTGTAACCGTTCAGATGCAGAATCGGGAGCACGGCGCCGTCGGTTGCGGGATCGAGGAACTTGTTGGAATGCCACGCCGTGGCCAGAGGTCCGGTTTCCGCCTCGCCGTCGCCGACGACGCAGGCGACGATGAGATCGGGATTATCGAATACCGCCCCGAACGAATGGCTGAGTGAATAGCCCAGCTCGCCCCCCTCGTGGATCGATCCGGGGCACTCCGGCGACGCATGGCTCGGGATGCCTCCGGGGAACGAAAACTGAAGGAAGAGCTTTCGCAGTCCAGCCTCGTCCTGGCTGATGTCGGGATAGATCTCGCTATAGGTGCCTTCGAGGTACGTGTTCCCCACGACGGCCGGTCCACCATGTCCGGGGCCGGAGACATAGATCATGTCGAGGTCGTATTTCTTGATGACGCGATTCAGGTGGACGTAGATGAAGTTCTGCCCGGGAGTCGTCCCCCAGTGGCCGAGCAGCATCTGTTTCACGTCCGCGAGCGTCAGCGGCCGCTTCAGCAGGGGGTTGTCGTAAAGATAGATCTGGCCGACGGAGAGATAGTTCGCGGCTCGCCAGTAGGCATTCATCTTGTGGAGCAGCTCCGAAGAAAGAGTGTTTGTCTTCATGGATCAAGCCTCCTCTTCCGAGCCAGGCCCGAGAACGCGGCACACCGTCCGGGCGATCATGATTTCCTCGTCGGTCCGGATGACGCGGACGGCCTCCCGGCCGCCCGCATTGGAAATGACGCCCTCATTTTCATCGGGGCCCTCGTGGCAGTTGCCGGGCCGCGGTCGGGCCGAGCAGGGCTGCTGCATCGAAGGTGACCAGCTCGCCGATCCGCTCGACCGTGAGATCGGCCGCCGGGTAGGCGGCGACGTTCGCGAGATCGAGCGCGTAGTGGCCTTGGCGCGGGAACACCGTCGTCACACCCTCACGCCAGATCTCCTTCATCATGGCCAGAATGCGCAGCTTGTCGTCGATCATGACGTAGTGCCGGGCCGGGAAACGCTCGGCCACGGCTTCCAGCATCCCTTCCTTGTGGATGTAGATCAGCACGCGACCTTCGACCGCCGCCCAGAGGCCGGAGCGCTGGATCTTGCGCGGCTGGAACACGACATCACCATCCGACAGAATGACCGTCAATCCCAGGGTCCGCAGATGTCGGATGGTCTCGAGGGCACCGGGATACAACCGGCTCGCGAAAGGATAGTCGACCAGAAACGACGACATCAGGAGCAACCGGGGGTCGCTCATGTCTCCCAGCCGGTAACGCTGCAGCGCCCCGAGGTAGTCGGCGTACCCGAGCTCCCGGCGCAGCTCTTCGAGGATGGCCCAGTACCGGTCCCGGTTGGCGGATCCGAACTCGCGCGCGAGGTGATCGCGAAGATCCTCCTCCACGAGGTCGTTATCGAGCAGCGTGTTGTCGCAGTCGAGGAGAAAGACGACGTCGTCCGGCGACGTCATGCCGTCTCCTCGCCGAGCATGGGATTGTGCCAGCCACCGTCAGCCGCGATGAGCGCGTCCGCTTCCTTGGGCCCCCAGCTCCCCGGCCTGTAGGGACGTACGCGACGATGGGTCTTCAGGACTCGGTCGACCGCGGCCCATGCCGCCTCGACTGCGTCCTCCCGGGTGAAGAGTGCTCCATCGCCGGCCATCGCATCCGTCAGAAGCCGCTCGTAAGGTGTCTCCTCTCCCGGCTGATGATCGACGAGGTAGAGCTCCCGCTGGTCGCCGACGAACTCCTTGCCGACGCGCTTGACTCGAGCGGCGAGGGCAACGGCGGAGTTGGGGGAGAGCCGGAACCGCAAATAGTTGGCTGGGCCGGCGGCCGGCGATGAGTCGGCGAAGAGCCGTTGCGGCGGCGGTTTGAGCTGGACGAATACCTCGGCGGCCGTCTCGGGCAGGAGCTTGCCGGAGCGCAGGTACCACGGCACCCCCTCCCAGCGCCAGGAGTCGATGAAGAGCCGGACAGCGCAGAAGGTCTCGACGTCGGAGTCCCGTGCCACGTCCGGTTCCTTGCGGTAGCCAGCATACTGGCCGCGGACCACGTCGGCGGTCTTCAGCGGCCGCATGGCCTGGAAAACCGCCGCCTTCTCACTGTGCACGGCTCCAAAGCCCCGGCAGGCCGGCGGCTCCATGGCCATGAGGGCGACGATCTGGAAGAGGTGATTCTGGATGACGTCGCGCAGACAGCCCGCCGTCTCGTAGAATGCGCCGCGCCCGTTCACGCCGATATCCTCGGAGAGGGTCAGCTGGACGCTGGCCACGTAGTTGCGGTTCCAGATCGGCTCGAGGAACGAATTGGCGAACCGGAAATAGAGGATGTTCATGATCGCTTCCTTTCCGAGGAAGTGATCGATGCGGAAGATCGCATCTTCCGGAAACAGCGACCGCGCGACGCGGTTGAGCTTGCGCGCGGAGGCCAGGTCACGGCCGAAGGGCTTTTCGACGATGACGCGCGCCTGGTGCGCCAGGCCCGCGGCGCCGAGCCCCGTGATCACCGTCTGGAAGAGAGACGGCGGAATGGCGAGGTAGTGCGCCGGGCGCCGGGCATCTCCCAGCGCCTGCCGGAGCGCCTTGAAGGTCCCCGCGTCGTTGTAGTCGCCGTTCACGTACCGGAGCAATGAGAGCAGATGGCGAAGCGCCCGCGCATCGTCGATCGGGCCCGCCTTTCGTATTCCGTCCGCGGCGCGCTTGCGCAGTCGCTCTAGACTCCATGGCGGGAAAGCGACGCCGACCACGGGGACGTCGAGGACGCCGCGCTTCGCCATGGAGTAGAGCGCCGGGAAGATCATCTTGTGGGCGAGGTCGCCCGTCACGCCGAACAGCACCAGGGCATCCGAACGAGGCGGGGTCACCGGACGTCTCCCTTCAAGGCGACTTGCATCCTGAACCTCCTTGCCCGGGAGAGGACGGATCGTCTTTCGCCTCAGCGCCATCAGAACGTGGCGATAACCGATGGACGCCGGATGAAGAGGATCATCCCGTGGTTCTTCCCTCATGCCGATGGTTTCCGGAGTGGCGCGCGGGTCTCGCCTCTTCCGGATGTGCGCCACTGGCCCAGTACATCGGCCGTCCGTAATAGTCGTAAAGGCGAGCTTCATACTCGCGATTGATGGCCACCGTCGCGTCCCACGCGGGGCTGTTCTTGATCTTTTGTCGAGACAAGTCCACGAAGACCTTACTTTCGTCGTAACTGACGCGGCTCGCCCAGTGCGGCGCAACTAGCACCTTCTTGCCGAACCACCAGTTGCTGGTGTCGACCACCAGATAGCGGACCTGCCAGGTTTCATCGTCGACGACGAAGTCGGCGACGTGGCCGATCGCGTCGTCGCTTCCCTGAATGTGGTATCCGCGGATTTCCCCAACGCTTCGCAGGTGGACATCGCCGGAAACCTTCTCGGAAGGCGGCGGAGGCGGCTCGGTCCTCCTGCCGGCCCCGAGCAGGCCCGGGAACGCACCCATGCCCCAGATTCCCGAGTACCCCCAGTAGGGCGTATAGCCATAGTAGCGGTAGAAGTTCTGCTCATGCTGGCGCGAGACGGGCTTGTCCGCGTCGACGCTCGGGCTGTTTTTGACCTTCTCCTTCGTCAGCGCCAGATGGAAGCGGTGGGTCGACCAGTCAGCCTGGCGGAAGGAGATGGGCGAGATGAGGACTCTATGCCCCTCGAGGAAGCTGCCGGTGTCGACGACCAGATAGCGGACTGTCCAGTGCTTATCGTCGAGAATGAAATTCACCACGCTTCCGATGTCGCCATCGGTGGCGCTCACCGTATAGCGTTCGAGATCTTTCAGACTTCTGAGCATGGATTCCTCCTTGCCCCGCGGCCCCGTCATTTCAGGCGCGGAGTCGATTGCAACCAAAGGTAACGCACGGGTTGTGCCACGGGGCGGGACCGGTGGCTTCGACGACGAAGGCCGGCGGCTCGCCGCCGAAGTTGCGACGGCGTCTTCGACAATGCTCGAGGGATGTCGTAAAGGCGGGAGATGCACCCCCGTGAGGGGGTGCATCCGGGGCGAAAGGACGGGGTCAGAGGAGGGCGACCTCGCGTGCGCGAGGTGCGAGGGCGGTGGGAGTTCCGGCGGGGACGCGGGTCGGGGAGAACTCCACCGGCAACGCCAATGCCTTTTCTGTCGGTCTCGCTCGCCCGACTCGCATCGAACTCCCGTAGATGCATCGCTCATACCAGGGACATGGTTTGCCCCGGGGGAACGGGTCTCGTGCCGAAGGGCGGCAGAAAGAGGAGACGCTTCAGTACCCTGGAGCCCCTGTTTCGGTCCCGGTCTCCCGATGACCGCATCGGCCCATCCAGCTGAGATGTAGATCTTTCAACCGGGACAGAAGGGGCTGCAACCGGGGCAGGCCGATGGACGCCAGTCATCGGAGCCGGCGCGTCCGAAGCCCTGGCCGGGCCCCTTCACGCCGTGGCAGGGGAATTGCGCTGGCGGTTCTGGAGGACGACCATGAAGAGAGTCGCGGCGGCAATCATTTTTCTGGGAGCGCTCGGGATGGTCATTTCCGCGCCGCAGGCGTGGGCGCAGGTGAGCGTCGGCGTCAGCATCGGAGGTTTCTACGACGAGCTCTCCCCGTACGGAGAGTGGGTCGACTGCAGCTACGGGGGATGCTGGGTTCCGCGCGGCGTCGGCGCAGGCTGGCAGCCGTATACGAACGGTCAGTGGATCTACACGAGGTACGGGTGGACCTGGGTGTCGAATGACCCCTGGGGCGGCGATCCCTACCACTACGGCACGTGGGCCTTCGTCGACAGGTACGGCTGGGCGTGGGTTCCCGGAACGGTCTGGGCGCCGGCATGGGTGACCTGGAGTTACAGCGACAGTTACATAGGATGGGCGCCCATGCCACCTACGGTGGCTTTCGGCAGCTCCGGCTACTCCGGAAGACCCGTTGTCCTGAACGAGGCACGGTATGTCTTCGTCCCGACCAACCAATTCGTCGGCACGAACGTCACGTCGGTTCGAGTGGAATCGCGGCGCAACGCGGAGATCTTCCGGCAGGCGAAGCCGATGACCCGATTCGGGGTCTCCGGTGGCATCGTCACGAACGAGGCCCTTCCCATGGCGACCGTCCAAAGGGCAATGGGCGGCAGGAAGATCGAGACGCGCGAGATCAGCACCGCCCATACCACGCCCCGGACGTTCTCGTCGGGCGGTACCGCCAAGAGCGGGCACGTGGCCATCGTCGCGCCGGCGCCCGAGTTGAAGGCGGCGCGCGCCTCCCGGCAGGGGGCGGCACCCCACGCGGCGACGCAAGAGCCGCAGCACCAGCAGAAGGCGAAGCCGCAGCAACAGCAGGTGCACGCGAAAACACCACCGCAAAATGCGAAGCCACAGCAGGAGCAGGCGAAGCCGCAGCAACACGCCAAGGCGCCGCCGCAGCAGCAGGAGCAGGCGAAGTCGCCGCAGCACGACGCGAAGACGCCGCAGCAGCACCAGGTGAAGACCCCGCAACAGAATGCGAAGCCACAGCAGCAGCAGGAGCAGGCGAAGCCGCCGCAACACGCCAAGGCGCCGCCGCCGCAGGAGCAGGCGAAGCCGCCGCAGCACGACGCGAAGACGCCGCCGCCGCACGAGGTGAAGACGCCGGCGCAGCAGGCGAAGCCAGTCGGCGAGGAGAAGGGTAAAGACCAGAACAAGGAGCCGAAGAAGGAGCAGCCGGGCAAGGAAGAGCCGCACGGATAGCTCGATCACCCCCCGGCGTGAGGCGATCTGAACGTCGCCGTGCCGTATGACCGAAAGGCGAGGGATGCGACGGGTTGCTCGCGGGATTCTGGAGTTTCTCGGCGAGACCCTCCATCGCTGTGTCCGGCACTCGGTCGATACTCAAAGCGCGGCGCTCGCGTTTTACACGCTCTTTTCGCTGGCTCCCGTACTCCTCGTCGTGGCCTCGATCGCGAGACGTCTGTTCGGCGAAGGGCGCGTTCACAGCGGGATCGCGCGTCTGTTCCAGGGTGTCATGGGCCCGGACGCCGGCCTTGCGGTCGCCGCAGTCCTCGAGAAGGCGACAGGTCCCGGTATCGGAGCCGTTCCCGGAGGAATCGCCGGGATCGTGGCGTTCGTTCTGGGCGCGACCGCCGTCTTCCTTCAGCTCCAGGAGGCCCTGAACCGGGTATGGGAGGTCGCACCGCCGCCGGGGCCCATGTTCCGCGCGCTCTTGAAGAGGCGGTTCGTGTCGTTCGCCCTCCTGCTCGCGGTCGGCTTTCTGCTGCTCGTCTCGCTGACGTTGAGCACCGGCCTGACGGCCCTCACCAATTTCGTCGTCGCGCGCGTCCCACTCTCCGTGTCGCTCATCTCTCTGGGAAACGAGGCCCTCTTCTTTCTCGTTTTCACCGTTCTCATCGCGCTGATCTATCGAGTCCTGCCGGACGCGAATCTCAAATGGCGGGACGTCGGCATCGGTGCCGTCGTGACGTCCGTACTTTTTTCGATCGGGAAGTGGCTGGTCGGCTTTTATCTCGGGCAGACGGCGGTCGCGTCGCGGCTCGGGATCGCGGGTTCTTTCGTCGTCATCCTCCTGTGGATCTACTACGCCTCGTACGTGGTGCTCTTCGGCGCCGAGCTGACGGCCGTCTACTCGAGCCGACACGGCGTTACGGGCCGCCCGGAATCGTGAATCGGATCGACGCCGGACCCATCTTCGCGCGGAACTCTCCGTGCCGCCGGCCGGCGTTCGACCGATAGTCGCCCTCCATCGAGAAGTCGCCCGCCGAAAGTCGCAGCGACGTCAATGCGAGCCGCGACGGCCCGGCCGCGAGACGCCCCGTCACATGGAGATCCTTGAGATCGAGAAGAATCGCGACCCACTTCGCAAGGCCGGAAGGGAGGAGCGCGACGACAGGCCTGGCGTCGCGAAGCGTTCCGGCGAGCTCTGCGTCGAACGAGCCGTCCGCGAAGAAGAGCCGCGCCGCTGGTGCGGAGAAGGTCGCGGCCCAGGGACGGGACGGGGCGTCTCCAACCGCCACGTCGGAAAGAACGACCTCTGTTCCGGCAAGCGACGCCTCGCCCCGGCGAAAGTCGACGTCGGTCGCGTGGATTTCGACCCGCGCCGAGCCTCTGATCGTGCGCTCCACCTCGCGGACGGTCACGTCGCTCGTCCTGGCCTCCAGGCGAACCTTTCCGACACCATTCTTGAGCCCGACCCGCTCCCGAATCGAACCCGCGCCGCCGGAAAGATGAAAACCGCCCGTGTCCGGTGAAAGGAACGCGAGGCCTGCGAGATCGCCTCTCAGCTCGGATCCGCCCGACATGATCTTCCAGACGTCGTTTCCCCGATAGGCGCGCGTGTCGAAGCGCGGAAGCTCGCACCAAACGGCTCCGAAAGTCCGCTCTGCCACCTTCGAGTCGCCATGCAGCAGGTCACCCGCGGTCACCTCCAGCCGGGCGGGGCCGACGCGTGCTTCCCGGCCCGGCAGGAGCTCGAAGCCCCCCGCGACCCTCCCGTTGCCGGTCCACTTCCATGCGTCGATCCAGATCTCCTCGACGCGCGCCACCGAGAGATCGTCGATCACGACCCGCCAGGGGCTTCCCGTGGGCTCCGCCGGAGAAGGCGTCGCCTGCAGGAGCGGCGGGTCGGCAAACCCCCCGATCCGCGGGTATCGAGCGAGACGCGCCGGGGTTGCCTCTTCCCGACGGAGCAGCTCGCGCAGCCGGAATTCGAGCTTTTGGGCCCGAACGCGAGTCGCGTGAAACCGACGTCGCAGAAGGTCCGCGAGCGACACACGAAGCTCCACGCCCTGGAGCGCGGCCTCGAATTCGGCGTTGTCGTCGTTGCTCCGGAGCGTCAGCGAGTCGAACGAGAGGTGACCAGGAAACCAGGACCTCGCGCCCCGATATTCCACGACGAGTGAGCCCGGGTCCCCGTTGACGAGACTTCGAAGGAGGCCGGTTCGAAGGAAGACGTTCGTCGCGAGAACCACCAGTACCGCGAGGCCGAGGAGGCCCACGAGCCCCCACCCGGCCACGCGAAATCCGCGCTTCATGAGTTCATCGGGAGACGCGCGCGACGGGCGCGCTCCTCAGGGCGCCCGACGAGCGGGTCGAGACGCCCTCCAACGAACGCGGAGAGGCGCGCACGATGAATCGGTCCGGCGCGTGCCCCACGTACCCGAACGGATAGCACGTCACGAGCGTGAGGACGGCGTCGCCGGTCGGGTCGAGAACCCGCGTCTCCTGCGCCCGGACCACCTCGGTCGAGTCCACGAGATAGTCGTAACGGCAGCCGGCCGTGCGAATCTGGATCGTGTCGTGGAGCCGGATGTGCCGAAGCGCGCGGAAAAAGGAGTCCCGGTGCCCCGCGAGGACCATGTTGCCCCGCTCACCGGGCCGCGCCGTCCCGGGGACGTGGCCCACCGCGACGCCGAGCGTCGTGTCATCGTCCCCCTCCCGCACGATCGCCGAGACGCCGATCCGCGGGATCTCGATCCGGCCGAGGACGAGCGGATCGGCATCGGGAGCCCGCGCGAACGGTCCGGTGGACGCCGACGCCGGAGGAGAGTCCGGGCCGTACGTCGGCGTCGCGGCCCGTCGCTCCATATCGGAAAAGGCGCGCCCCTGGCGCGCCTGGTAGATTCGTGTGTTGACGATCGCCGCGAGGGCCCCGCCGAGGAGCGAGACGCCCAGGACCGAGAGGACGAGCTCGGCCCGGCGGAGCCACCGCGCGATGCTCGACCTTGTCACGCCGCCCGGTTCGCGAACGTGCGAAGCCCGAAGGCCACGCCAAGCGACAGCACCCCGAGCGCCCCGAAAAGCGGAACGTTGCTCGCCGTCTTCGGCAGCTGCTTCGGGGGACGGGCCTCTGCCACGACGGGGGGAGCCGGCTCCGGCGCCTTCTGAACCACCGGCGCCTGGTATGGCTTCACCTGCCGCTCCGGCGTCACGACTGCGAGAGGCACGGACTTGTACTCCGCTTCCTTCGCCTTGTCCGGAATCGCGATCACGGGCTGCTTGGCGACTACCGCAAGCTCCATGGCGCGCCCCTCGGGATAGACGATGTCCTCACCGTTCTCCGCGTTGCCGGCGAACCAGGTGCGAAGAGCCTTGGTCTGACCCGCGGCGGTCGGGTAATAGACGAAGCGGCTCTCCGGGATCATCTCGTCCCTCTGGAGCAGGTGCGGAACGGCGAGGACGGTGGCGAAGACCGTCGTCCCCTCCACGTTCGAGACCTGAACGATGTGCCGGCTTGGTTCCTGCAGCGTCAGTCTGATGAGGTACGTTCCCGGCTGCAGGGTGACGCTCCCCACCTCGAGCGGCTCCGTTATGGTGAAGGTCGAGTGCTCGATAGCGCTTTGTGCAGATGCCACGGGCGCCATTGCGACCCCGAGGAACGTCGCGAACGTTCCCAGGGCCAGACAGGTCATCAGCTTCTTCATTTCGGGACCTCTTTCTCTTTCTGGTTGTCGTTGCCGTTGGCCAGGTTGAGCTGTCGGAGACAGTTGAGTAACCGATGCGTCCTTCAGGTCCGTCAGATCGCCCTTCGTCCCTGGAAGAGGTTGAACAGGAGGACTACGACGGCGACGACGAGCAGGACATGGATGACGCCGCCCATGGTGTAGGACGTGACCATTCCGAGAGCCCAGAGGACCAGGAGGATCACGAAGAGTGTCCAGAGCATGATGTCTCCTTTCTTCCGTCTTTCATTCCGGGCCGGGAGCGGCGGGGACGGACTCCCGCCGTGCCCGAAGTGGAACCGTTGGCTCTGCTGAGGAGGCCGACGCCGAGAGGAGCCCTGTGAGGAAGAGGGCTGCTGCGAGGATCGGGACTGAGTTCTTGTTGATGGTCTGAAGTCTCCGGCTGGGACGACCGCAATGCCCCTGCCAGCGTTGGCGGGCTGTCTCGAGATCGTTGGCCCCGCGGGGAAGCTTTTTCGCGCCCGCGGCTTGAAAATAGTTCCGTCACACTTGAAAGAGGTGCTGGCCGGGCATTCCCGCCGGCGACACGGCCGCTCTACACGGACGTTGCCGTACGAGATCGTCATCCTTGGCGTCTACACGAATCGACGTCGGGGCCCGGCAAGGTCGCCCGGGCCACGACTTTGACTCAACTTCCGACCGGAGAGATGCTTCCGTCGTGGCCCCCCGAATGCCGAGCGCGCCCGGAGCCCCGTTCCTGCGGGTTCTTTTCGTCGCGACTGACGAGGAGGACGACCTCCTGATCCGCGACCTCGTCGCGCGAATGCCGGTCCGCGTCGAGGTCGACTGGGCGCGTTCGTTCGACGCCGGATTCAGCCAGATGACCTCGCGCCGGTACGACGCCCTCCTCTTCGACGCGGAGCTGGGCGCGAGGAGCGGCATCGACCTCTTGCGCGCCTATCGCGAGGCGGGGGGCGAGGCGCCTGTCCTTCTGCTGGGTGACGTTCAAGACCGGGCGCTGGATCTCGCCGCGATGGAGAACGGAGCCGCCGGCTTTCTCGCGAAGGGCCGCCTCGACGCGGAGCTTCTCGAGCGTTCGATCCGCTACGCCGCCGAGGCGCGGCGCCATGAAATTTCACTCCGGCAGGCCCGGGAGGAGCTGCAGGAGCGGGTCGAGGAGCGCTCCGCCAGCCTCGAGACGATGAACGCCGCCCTCGAGGCGGAGGTGGCCGAGCGGCGGCGGGCCGAGCAGAAGCTCCGCGACGTCGATCGCCGGAAGAACGAGTTCCTCGCCACCCTCGCGCACGAGCTGCGCAATCCCCTCGCCCCGATCTGGCACGCGACGGAGATCCTCTCCCGCGTGGGCGACGGCGAGAAGGACCGGGGCCGCGCCGCCGAGGCGCGGAAAGTGATCGAGCGGCAGGTGACCCACCTCGTCCGCCTCATCGACGACCTTCTCGACGTCTCCCGGATCAAGCACGGGAAGGTCGGCCTCAAGCCCGAACGGGTCTCCCTCGCCTCGGTCGTGGAGAGCGCGCTCGAGGCCACGCGGCCGCTCTTTCTCAGCCGGGGCCACGCGATCGACATCGCCCTGCCCGAGGCTCCCGTCGTCCTGCACGGCGATCCGGTCCGCCTCGCGCAGATCCTCACGAACCTCCTCTCGAACGCGGCGCGGTACACCGAGCCGGGCGGCACCGTTCGCGTCGAGGCGGCCCGCGAGAGCGAAGCCGTCCTCGTTCGTGTCGTCGACTCCGGCATCGGGATCCCTGCTGCAAAGCTGGCGGACATCTTCGAGATGTTCGGCCAGGCTGCGACAGCGGAGACGGTGGGCCGCGGCGGGCTCGGGATCGGCCTGACGCTCGCGAAACAGCTCGCCGAGCTGCACGGTGGCTCCCTGAGCGCAGCGAGCGAAGGGCCGGGCCGAGGGAGCGTCTTCACGCTTCGCCTCCCGCTCGCGGCCGGCGCCGTGGCCCCGACAGAGGTCCGCCCGGCGGTGCGCCCGGCGCCCGCGGCGCCTCGGCAGATCCTGATCGTGGACGACAACGCCGACGCGGCCCGGACGCTTGCCGAACTCCTCGCTCTCGACGGTCACGAGACGCACGTGGTGTACGACGGCCCGGCGTCCGTCGAGGCGGCCCTGCGCCTGAAACCCGATGCCGCCATCGTCGACATCGGGCTTCCGGGCTTCAGCGGGCTCGAGGTCGCGCGGCGCCTCCGGCAGGAGCCGACCCTCGCCGGCCTCCTCCTGGTGGCACTGTCCGGCTGGGCGCAGATGGAAGACCGCGCCCGATCCCGGGAGGCCGGGTTCGACCACCACCTCGCCAAACCGGTGAACGTCACGACGCTCGAGCGGCTTCTCGCGCGGGAAGACGCAAAGCCCGGGACGAACTGATTAGGGAAGGGGCGCCCAGCCCGTCTCAAGCCGAGGCGAGATCGTCGAGAAGCTTCGAAAGCGTGGCGACATGCTGCCGCTGACGTGGCACCAGCTCGTGCTCCACGAGATCGTGCGCCTCGCCGTCGAGCGATGGCAGCGCGGCTTCGTACTCGGCGAGGCCGCGCTCCTCGGCCTCGAGAAGCTGCCGAACGGAGACGGCGTCGCGAAGGATGGCGAAAGAGCCCCAGGTGCCCGCCTCGGCGGCCGCGACCCCTCCGAGGGCCCGAATGCAGACCTGCAAAGCCGCCACAGTCCGCTGGTGCCCGGCAGCGAACCCGAGGACTTGGACGGAGTCGTCTCCAAGCCTGCCGTTCAGCGAACGGACGGCGTGTTGGTAGGCGCGGACCGCGGCAATCTCCGCCCGGAGAAATGCGTTGAGGCGCTCGGTCGATCGCGCGTCCGGGGGGATCATCAGCGGCGCCTGAACAGGTGGACGACCGCGACGAAGAGGGCGGACCCGATGACCGACCAGAGAACCGGGAAGGCCTGCCCCGCGACATGGAGCACGATCGGCTCCGGGAGCTTCATCTGGCGTGCGATCCAGGAGCCGAGGAGCGCGCCGATGAACCCGAGGACGATCGAGACGAGGCACCCGCCTCGAGTGCCGCCCGCAATGGAGCTCCCGATGGCGCCGCAGATCGCGGCGATGATGATCAGAAGAAGGATTTGAGGTATGGAAATCATGCCCCCGGGACAAGCATTTCGGATGCCAGTGACCCCCCGGGCGCTCCCCGCCGGAAAGCCCGGTCGAGGGACGCACGAATTGTAGAAAGCGCTTGCCTCGAATGGACGCTTTTCAGGGCCGCCACGGGCTGGCCTTTCATTTCTCGTCGACGGGCCTGCGCGACGAGATCAGGTTCGGGTAGGCGCTGCCGAAGAATTTGAAGAGTTCCTCGACCTTCGCGTCCTCCCCCTGCCGCCATCCGACGTCGCGGAAGCGGTACTCCTCGCTCTTCGTCTTCACGACCCACTCGAAGCACTCGTTTCCTCCGGACTTTTTGAGGCAGGTGAGCTGCTGCTCGGTCATCTGCACAGCCGGAATGAGGAGGTTCTTCCCCGCATCCCTGGAGTCCATCCAGCGAAGCGACGCATCCTTGAACTCGAGGACCCCGGCGTCCCACCGGCCCTTGAACATGACGAGCCCGGAGTTCCTGCGCGTAAGGCCGTCCCATCGGCGGGAGGCACCGGGGCCGGGAGTCGTTTGCGCCAAGGTCGCGGCCGCTTCGGTTTCCGCTCGCCGATGGGTAATCGACGTGATGAGGGTCTCGGGGACGCCGGCGTTCCGGAGTCGCACGACGTCTGCGGCCGTCAGGTCCCGGGCGAGATCCGAGCGGGAGACGTACTTGTCGATGAACTCCTCGGAGAGGTTGGCTCTCCAGAGCTTGATGATGTCCTCGACCAGGACGGAGTTCGCCGAGGGCGCCACCGCCGTGGTGGGGGGGTCCTCCGGTTCCGCCGCGATCCGGACGGCTACTTCTGACGTCGCCGCCACGAGAGCGAGGGCTACAACGAGCATCTTCATGGGGGGACCTCCCGTTTTCTCACGTCAGGTACCGCAAGGATCGGGCCCGCGCCGACCGGGTTCGCGGGCCCACGAACAAGATGACTTCCAGGACACGGCCTCTCGGGAGCCGGGCTACTTGCTGATGGCCTTACCGATATTCGTAAAGACCTTGCCGACTTTGTCGTACGCCTTGCTGAGCCCCTCCTCGACCGCACCCTGGGCGCGTTGAAGGGAACCCTCATGCTCCATCTTCTTGTTGCCGGAGAGGATCCCGACGGCCTCTTTCACCTTCCCCTTGGCTTTCTTCACTTTTCCGCTGACTTCCTGCTTTCTCATGGGTTCTCCTTTCCGTTCCGCCAGAGAGAACTGCACGTGGCATGCCATGCGTAGCACTCTTTCCCTCACCGGCACGGGAGTTGCGTGGCCTCACCCGCACAAGGAGGCACCATGGACAGCACCAGAACCCAGACCCCGCCTCGCGCACGAGAAGCCGACATCGCCGGAGCGAAGGCTCACCTGAAGGAAAGCTGGGAACACGGGAGGGAGGCGGCTCACGGTGCTCAGCGGATTGCGCGGGAGAGCTGGAACGACCTCTACCGGAATGTCGATGAGTACGTCGAGTCCCGTCCGAAGACGGTCGCGCTCTGGGCGCTCGGCGCAGGCCTGGCGGTGGGTTTCCTCACCGGCCTCCTCGTGAGCCGCGGCGTTCGCTCTCCATCCGAAGCGGCCTGATCCGCGGGGACCGCAGAGCGGCTGGCACGGCTCCTGCGGGCACGAAACAGGAGATGACCGACATGATTAATCGCAAACTCGCCGTACTGTCCTCCGCCGGGTTCCTCGCGATAGCGACGGCCTGTGGCCCATCGCCCGACACCACCGTGAAGAAGTCGGAGTCGACGACTCAGACATCGGAGGGAACCGTCAAGACCGCCACAGAGAGCAAGCAGGTCGGGACGACTCTCGAAGCGAAGAAAGAGACGACGGCCGAAACGACGGCCGGCACCGTCAAGGCGACGACCGAGACGACCGTCGGAACGGTCACCGCTTTCACGGCCGGCAAGAAGATCGAAGTGATGACCGGCGAGAAGAAGATGCACTCGTTCAGCCTCGACGACAAGAACATCGTCTATTCCATCGACCACGCGGTGGCCGTGGGCCAGCGCGTCACGGTGACCGACGAGACCGGTACCGACAAGGTCCGTCACATTACCGTGAAGCCGTCGGCGTAATCGACCGGTACCGCGCGCGTCCGCGCTTGCCGGGGTCCCGGCGAGCGCCGGCGTCCGGGCGTGGTGATGGGTTTCCTTGCCAGCGTCCTCGCGAGCCGTGCCGTCCGCCTCGAGACTTGAAAAACCTGCGATCAGTCGTGAAGAAGTTTCAAGGGCGCCTACGGCTCGAGCTGGTAATCCCTGAGCTTGTTGTAGATCGTCTTCAGGCTGACGCCGAGAATCTCGGCCGCCACGCGCTTGTCCCCCTTGACGGCGAGAAGTGTCGCCGTGAGGACTTTCTTCTCGACGGCCTGCAGGGTGTCGCCGACGCGGACGGGGACCGCGGGCCAGGCCTCCTCGTCCCCCGCGACCGGGCGGATCTCGGCGGAGCCCGAGTCCGTGAGGACCGCCTCCGCCGCCTCGGCCTGGATGGCGGGCGGGTCGCTCAGGACGTACGCGCGATGAACGGCGTTCTTCAGCTCGCGCACGTTCCCGGGCCAATCGTGACCGGTGAGCGCCCCGAGCGCCGCCCCTTCGAAGGAATTGAAGCCACGCCGCTCCTTCTCCTCGATCTGCGAGAGGAAGTGAGACGCCAGCAGGGGAATGTCCTCTTTCCGCTCCCGGAGGGGCGGGAGGCGAAGAGGAAAGACGTTGAGCCGATAGAAGAGATCGGCCCGGAACGTCTCTTTGCGTACCGCTTCGGCGAGGTCCCGGTTGGAGCTCGCCACGAGCCGGATGTCCATGTCCAGCTCTTCGCTCCCGCCCACGCGCCGGAAGGTGCGGGTCTCGAGAACGCGGAGGAACTTCACCTGGAGGTCCGGCGGCATCTCCGTCACCTCGTCGAGGAAGAGCGTCCCCCCGTGGGCCATCTCGAAGGTCCCGGCGCGGCGCCGGTCGGCACCGGTGAACGCCCCCTTCTCGTGTCCGAAAAGCTCGCTCTCGACGAGAGTCGGCGAGATCGCCCCGCAGTTGACGGCGATGAACGGCTGTTTCGCGCGACGAGACAGGAGATGGACGGTCGAGGCCGCGACTTCTTTCCCGGACCCGCTCTCCCCGGTGATCATCACGGGCGCATTCGAACGGGCCACCCGGGTCAGGAGACGGAAGACCTCCAGCATCGGGGCGGAGCGGCCGACCATCCCGGCAAGGCCTCCGGCCACGGCGGGATCGGGGAGCGGGGCAGGGAGGAGAGCGCGCGCCTCGTCGTGCCGTTCCGAGAGCTGTGAGAGCGCTGTCGCGAGCTGGGCTGTCTTGAGAGGCTTCAGGAGGAAGTCGTGGGCGCCCGCCTTCATCGCTTCGACGGCCGACCGGATCGAGCCCTTGCCGGTCAGGACGAGGACGTCGCATTCGCGCCCTGCGGCCTTCGCGGCGCGGACGACGTCGAGGCCGTCCCCGTCCGGGAGCCCGAGATCGGTGATGCAGACGTCCGGCACGCTCCGGGCGATTGCCGCTCCGGCCTCGGCGACGGAGTCCGCGGAGGAGGCTTCGTACCCCAGCTCTTTGACCAGCTCGACGAGCGCCTCGCGCGAGCCGGGCTCGTCTTCGACGACGAGGACGTTCATCCCGATGCTCCTGTCTCGGCCGCAGGCACCGGCCGCGGCCAGGAGAGAAGCGCGACGATTCCCCCCTCCGGCCCGGCGAGCTGGAGGCATCCCCCGTCGGATTCGATGCACGCGCGGGCTACGAAGAGATCCTCGGCGCGCTCGTCGCCGCGCGGCAGTTGGAAGAGCCGCTCGGGATTCGCCGTGACGCTCCCGCCGAGGGCCTCCATCCGGAGGGAGACCCTTCCGGGGGCGGCTCCCGCGCTTGCCCGCGGCAGCGTCCCCGAAGATTCGGGTGACCGGAGGAACGACACCACGATCCGCAGGGCGTCGATGGTCGCGAGACGCTTGAGGAGAAGGGGTTTACGGGACGCCGAATCCTCCTCGAGGGAGATCCCTGCGGCTCGGCAGAGATCGCCGATCGACGTCTCCGAGGGCGCCTCTCCGACAATGCTCGCGAGACGCGGCAGGAGGTCGATGAGCCGGCCGGCGGCGGCGAGGTCGCCCTTCGCGCCGCGGAGGCGGTCCGCCAGCGGCGTTCCTTCGGATGGAATCGCCGCGAGGCGACGCTCGAGGAGTTCCAGCTTCAGCCCCGCTGCCGACAGAGGGTCGGCAAGGGCATGACGGAGCGTTCCGAGCGCAGCCGCCAGTCCGCCCGGCAGGTCAGGCGCAAGCACTTCCATCACTTTTTCTCGAAACGAAGCATCGACCCTTCGAAGGCGATCGTCAACAGAGGGGTTCTCGAGGTGGCACGCCTCGTGCGTTCGAATGGCTCGAGAGGGACCCCTTGAGAGCTTCATCGATTCAACCGCAGAACTCGGGAGAGAGGGGATGAACGACCACCTGGACGTGCGCCCCCCTGTGGACGGGACCCACGGTCTCAACGCACTCCTCAGGGGCGAGCTCGCCGCGGTCAACGCCTACCAACGCGCGCTCCGGACGGCCGAGGGCCGCATCCCCGTGGACGCCGCGGAGATTCTCCGTTTCGCCTCGGAGCACCAGAGGACGGTGGCGGCGCTGCAGGTTGCCGTCCGGGAGATGGGCGGCGTACCGGCGAGCGAGAAGGGAACGTGGGGAGCCTTCGCGCTCCTCCGCGACACGGCTTCGGTCCGCGAGCTTCTCGAAGGAGAGGAAGCGGGCCTCCTGATGTACGAGGCGGCGAACGGGATCCTCGAGGGCGACGCCCGCGATCTGGTGACGCTCGAGCTGATCCCGCGGCAACGCAAGCACATCGCCGAGCTCTCGGCGATCATCTCGCGGCTCTCGGCGTGAATACCCGGAGGATCAGAGTTCCGTCTGGACGCCCAGCTCCACGACCCGACCCGGAGGCAGCCTGAAGAAACTGCTGGCGCTGGTCGCGTTCTTCATCATCGACGCGAAGACCCTCTGCCGCCACAACGCCATGCCGCGCGCGCGCCGGGTGAAGATCAGACGGTGGACGCCGATGATGTACGTCGTATCCATGGGATCGAGCCGCTTCAACTTCTCGTCCGTGATGCGCTCGAGCAGTGCCGGTATGTCCACGTGCTCCATGTAGCCATAACGGCCGACGACGCGGAACAGCCCCTCGCCGAGCGGTTCGACGCTCACGCGTCCGTGCTCACCGACCCGCGAGATCTCGTCCGCCACCACGGTCAGGATCAGGACCTGCTCGTGGAGCACCTTGTAGTGCTTCAGGCTGTGGAGCAGCGAGTTGGGGACGTGCCCGCTCAGGTGGCTCAGGAAGACCGCGGTGCCGGGAACGCGGACCGGCGCGTGCCTCTCCAGGGACTCCACGAAGCGTTTCGACGTCAGTGACCCCTCCCGCAATTTCTGGTACAGGATCTGACGGCCGCGGCGCCACGTCGTCATCAGCGTGAAGACGATGGCGGCGATCGCGAGCGGGAACCATCCGCCGTCGGCGACCTTGAACATGTTCGCGCCGAAGAAGGCGAGGTCGACGACGAGGAAGGCCGCGGTCACCACTCCGGCGGTGAGCCCGCTCCAGCCGAGGAGATCGCGCGAGACGAAGTACGCGAGGATCGTCGTGATCACCATCGTCGTCGAGACGGCGACCCCGTACGCCGCCGCGAGGTTCGTGGACGTGCGGAAGCCGAGCACGAGCGCGATCGTCGCGACCATGACGGCACGGTTCACCGCCGGCAGGTAGATCTGTCCCATCGAGGTGCGCGATGTGTGGACGACCTCCATCCGGGGCAGGTACCCGAGCTGAATGGCCTGCCACGTGAGAGAGAAGACCCCCGAGATGATGGCCTGGGAGGCGATGACGGTCGCCATCGCGGCAAGTGCGACGAGCGGCAGGAGAGCCCAGCCCGGCGCGAGGAGATAGAAGGGGTGAAGCGCCGCTTCGGGATTCCGGATCAGGAGGGCCCCCTGCCCGAAGTAGTTGAGCAGAAGGGAAGGCCCGACGACGAAGAACCAGTCGATCTGGATCGGACGCTCCCCGAAGTGGCCGAGGTCCGCGTAGAGAGCCTCGCCTCCGGTAGTCGCCAGGAACACGGCGCCGAGGACGAGAAACGCATGGGAACCGTTCCTCGTGAAGAACCGGATCGCGTGCTGCGGGTTCATCGCCGAGAGGACGGAGGGCTCCCAGAGGATCCCGCGGACTCCGAGCACGGCGATCGTGGCGAACCAGACGAGGACGACGGGCCCGAACACCGAGCCGACGCCCGCCGTCCCCCGGCGCTGGAACAGGAACAGCAGGATGAGGATCGCGATCGTGATCGGCAGGATGTATGGCTTGAAGAACGGGGTCGCGACCTCGAGGCCCTCGATCGCGCTCAGAACCGAGATCGCGGGCGTGATCATGCCGTCGCCGTAGAGCAGCGCGGCCCCGAAGACGCCGAGCACGACGAGCGTCGCGCGAAGGCCGGGCCGCTGCGCCCGAATGCCCCGGGCCAGGCCCATCAGGGCCAGAATCCCGCCCTCGCCCCGGTTGTGGAAGCCGAGGATGTAGACGTGGTACTTGAGCGTGACGACGATGATCAGGGACCAGAAGATCAGGGAGAGGATCCCGAGCACGTTGGCGTGGCTGGGCGCCACGCGGTGCAAGCCGTGGAAGCATTCGCGAAGCGCATACAGCGGGCTCGTGCCGATGTCGCCGTAGACGATCCCGATCGCGAGCAGGACCAGCGAGACGAGGTGCCGGCCCCCGGGTGGTTTGGGCTTCGCCGGGTGGGTCTTCATCTGCGCGAGATCGCCTCTTCCTGCGGCCGAAAAAGGTTATCACCCGCGCGCCACGTGCCCCGCGGCCTCCCGACGGCGACGTGACGCCGGTCGAAATGAACCGGCGGATGGCGGAGAATCGACGCCGGAACGGGGGGCGAGGAGGGAAGGCGATGTCGTTTTCCGGGAGGCTCGAGAAGGTCCTTTCCCTGCGGGACGCTCTTCGGGAAAGGCGGGCCGCGATGGTCTTCCACGCGGCCCGGAGCCTGGCGTTCACCGTGAAGGACAGCGAGCGGGAGGTCGACGTCACGATCGACCGGCTCGGGATGTTCCCGGAAGCGGCGACGCTCCTTTCGGCCCGCGTCCCGCTGCGAGGCCCGGAGAGCCGCGTGGCCCTGATGCTCGCCTACAACGGGAGCTCGTGGCTCTCGACGGCGATCACCTCGATCTACCTCGTCGGAAACCACGTCGACGTGAAGTTCTCCTCGAAGGGGACCGACGTCATGCGCCTCACGGAGGAGATGTACCGTCCGGTCTTCGGGGACGCGATCTCCTTCTACGGGGGGAGCGGACGGAGCTTCCTCGAGTACGCCCTCCGGGACCCGCGCGTCTCCGCGGCCGTCGTCTTCGGGTTCGACGAGAACATCCTTCCGTACGAGGAGGAGTTCCGGGCGGCGGGGAAGACCCTCGTCTTCGAGGGACCGGGGCAGGACCCGTTCATCGTCTTTCCGGACGCCGACCTCTCCCTGGCCCTCTCCGACCTCTCCGCCGCGAAGTTCATGTACGCGGGGCAGACCTGCACGGCGCCGAAGAGGATCTTCGTCCACCGCGCGATCTACGACGAGTTCCTCGACCGGTTCGAGGAGAGGGTCCGTCGCCTCGTCGTGGGCGACCCGTCGGACCCGCGAACCGACATCGGCCCGGTGGCGAGCGACCTCGCGGTCCGTCGCATCGCGGCGCAGCTCGAGGACGCGAGGGAACGCGGAGCGAGGATCACCGTCGGGGGCCGGATCGAGGGGAACCTCGTCCTTCCCACCGTCGTCCGCGGAGCGACCGACGACTTTCTCGGGATGCGCGAGGAGGTCTTCGGCCCCGTCGCGTTCACGACCCCGTTCGACACCGAGGAGGAGGTCGTCCGCCGGGCGCGAAACCACAAGTACGGCCTGCGCGCCTCGGTCTTCGGCGGCGAGGCCGCCACCCGCACCGCCGCCGCCCTGAAGGGCGAGGACTATTGCCACCCGGTTCCCGGCTTCACGTTCGGCCGGTTCGGGACCGTGGGCCTCAACCAGAGCCGCGCCGAGACCTGGCGCGGGGCGTTCGTGACGAAGGCGGTCGGCGGCTACGGCTACTCGGGCTGGATCTGGGAGACGGCCGACGGCCGGTTCCGCCTCAAGCAGGGCCCGAAGCTCCTCAGCCTCGAGACGTCCCGCCCGGCCGGCGCCTGACCCGCGCCTCCGGCGGAAATACGCTCCTCGCCGGCGGGAGCCTCGGGGAATCCTTCGTCCCCTTCCGCGAAACCTTCTTCAGGATGCGGCATCTGAGAAGTTGTCGCAAGTTGACGCCGGGACCGGATGGTTCGGGCCGGCCGAAAGAAAGAGACAGGTCAGACCTGTCAAAGAAGGAGACGAAATGAAGAAGAACCGCCCGCCAAACGCCTACCTCTCCGCCGCCGTCGCCGGCTTGATCGCAGGATCGGCCCTCGCGGCGAGCGCCGCGCCGACCCCGCAGGGGAGCCCCGAGCCGACGAAGACGCCTGCCGCGTCGCAGACGGACAAGAACTCCTGCAGCGGGCCCAACGGCTGCAGCGGCAAGAAGACGTCCGACAAGAAGGCCGGGACGTCCGACGCCGACAAGCACGCCTGCAAGGGCCAGAACTCCTGCAAGGGGAAGGGGGGCTGCAAGACCGACAAGAACGCCTGCAAGGGCCAGAACGCCTGCAAGGGACAGGGGCGGCTGCGCCACCGACGGGAAGGCTCACCCCAAGCCGACCGAGAAGGCTGGCTGACGCTCCGAGACCGGACGGCCCCGGCCGCGCTGCGGCCGGGGCTGCCTCATCTGAAGGGAGGAAGTCGCCCATGGCCAACCGCTGGAACCTGCCGACGCTCGGCTACGGAATCGGCCTCCGGACGGTTCACTTCGGGGAGATCCTCGAGCGCCGTCCCCGTATCGACTTCTTCGAGGCGATCACCGAGAACTTTCTCGACACCGGGGGGCGGCCGCTCCACGTTCTCGACCGCGTTGCCGAGCGGACACCTGTCGTCCTGCACGGTGTATCGCTGAACATCGGAAGCAGCGACCCGCTCGACCTCGACTACCTCCGGAAGGTCAAGGAGCTGGCGCGGCGCACCGACGCGCCCTGGGTGACCGACCATCTCTGCTGGACGGGTGTGGCCGGACGAAACGTCCACGACCTCCTCCCCCTGCCGATGAACGAAGAGACCCTCGCGCACGTTGCGAAGCGGGTCCGGACCGTCCAGGACGTTCTGGAGCGCCCGATTCACCTGGAGAACCCCTCGACGTACCTGGAGTTCGCGACGTCGACGATGGGCGAGGCCGAGTTTCTCCGTCGCCTCACCGAGCAGGCCGACTGCGGCCTTCTTCTCGACGTGAACAACGTCTTCGTCTCCGCGTTCAACCACGGGTGGGACGCCGAGGCATACATCGACGCCATTCCCGCCGACCGGATCGTCCAGATTCACCTCGCGGGTCATACCGACAAGGGGACTCATCTCCTCGACACCCATTCCGACCACGTGCGTGACGAGGTCTGGGCCCTCTATGGACGGCTCATCGCGCGTACGGGGCCGGTCACGACGCTCGTCGAGTGGGACGAGGAGATTCCCGCTCTCGACGTCGTTCACACCGAAGCTCTGAAGGCTCGAGACGTGGCCTCGCGGGCGCTCCGGCCGGTGGACGTAAGGGAGGCGGCATGAGCGATCCCGTCCTCTCCCTCGCGGCGACCCAAACCTGGATGCAGGCCGTTCTGGTCCATCCAGAGGGGGCGGAGCACGGGCTATCGGCGCCCGAGGCGCGACGGCATCTCGCGCCCGAAGACACCCCGCGGGTCGTTCGGGAGCAGGGGGAGCTGACCGGTGTCGAAAGGCTCCAGATCTACGCGGGGATGTATCCCCTCCGGATGGTCGAGGCGCTTCGGAGCGATTACCCGGCCCTGGCCCATCTTCTCGGCACGCGGAGGTTCGAGCGGCTGGTACGCGACTTCGTGGCGGCCCACCCCTCGCGGAGCTTTACGCTGGCGCGCCTCGGCGACCGCTTTCCGGAGTTCGTGGCGGGATGGGGGAGCCCTCGCCGCCGGGGGCTTCTCGCCGACGTCGCCCGGCTGGAGCTGGCCGCGACGCAGGTCATCGACGCTGGGGTGACGGCGCCCATCGATCCCTCGGCGCTTTCGGCCGTACCGGCCGGCGAGTGGGCACGAACGAAGCTCGTCCCGGCGGCGGCATTCCGCATCGTCAAGGTCCGCCCGGGCGCGGTCGACGTTCTGGACGCCGTCCTCGAGGAGACGCCCATCCCTCGAAATGCCGGCCGACGGCGGGTCTGGGTCGCCTACTACCGGCAGGACTATGTCGTCCGGCGGCGGACGCTGGGGCCCCTCGAAGGAGACCTCCTCGACTCCCTGATCAACGGCGAGACGCTCCGAGCCGCTCTCGAGACCGCCGCAAAGACGTCCGCACGCCGAAACCTCGCAGGGGAGAAGCTCTCCCGATGGTTCGCCGAATGGACTCGTCTCGGCTTCTTCGCCGGGATCAGGTCATAGCCCGGCGCGGCGCGCGGCGAGATTTTCCCGGTTCCGCTCCTCGGGAAGATCGCCCGGCGTGAATCGGCGGACCAGGATCCGGTCGAGAGAGAGCGTCCCCGCGCCGAAGGCGGCGAGATAGCCGAGGACGAGAAGGTAGAGGAACTCGACCGTCCCGTAGAGATCGGAGGCGCTCGAGATGTCACCCCTTTTCGCCGTCAGGAGGGCGACGACCATCGACACCGAGAGAGGCACGGAGACGACCCGCGTGAAGAGCCCCGCGAGGAGGAAGAGGCCGCCCACGAACTCCAGGCTCGCCACGAACGGAGCCTGAAGCTGCGGTGCGGGGATGCCGAGGCTGCCGAAGTAGTCGATCACCCGCGGGAGGTTGTGGAGCTTTCCCCAGCCGGTCTGGACGAAGACCGATCCGAGCGCGAGGCGGGCAAGGGTCTGGGGAAGCCACGAGAGGGCTCCGGCCACCCTGAGAACGAACGCGCGGGCGGTTTGAGCGGTCCGGATCATCGGTCCTCCTGCACTTCTCTGATGCCGTCGAGCGCCCG
This sequence comes from uncultured Acidobacteriota bacterium, assembly GCA_963779415.1. GTDB lineage: Bacteria > Acidobacteriota > Thermoanaerobaculia > UBA5066 > UBA5066 > DAOMFB01. The sequence continues at coordinate 316,743 of CAVZYA010000001.1, forward strand.
GAAGTTCCGCAGAAGCCGGGGAATCCGTCACCGCGGCAAACAGACGGGCCGGATCCAATTGAGCTTGCGTTTCATTCGCGTCTTTCGCTATCCTTCTTCCATTCGGGGCGGTTTCGTGAGCGAGCATCGGAAGAGGTGAGAAGTCATGGCAGAGCGGCGCCGTGCGGGCCGCCCTCCGTTTTCAGCCAACCGACCAGGTGTGGAGGAGTCATGAAAACCGTTCGAAGCATCTCGATCGCCGCTTCTCTTCTCGTTATGGCCTTTCCGCTTCTGGGCCAACCGGGGCCGGGGCAGGGGACGGCGCACGCCGCTGTCCTGGTTCCGGACTCAACTCTTGAGCACGCCGAGGACGTGGGCGTGCGTGCTCACACGAACCATCTGATCAAGGTCGGCCCGCAGTTCGTCGGGACGTCCCCCGCCGGAGAGACGCCGGCCTCGATCCGGACCGTCTACAACCTCCCCTCGACCGGCGGCACCAACGTGATCGCGATCGTGGATGCCTTCGATTACGCGACGGCCGAGAACGACCTCGGCGTCTTCTCGAATACGTTCGGACTTCCTCCGTGCACGAAAGCGAATGGCTGTTTTCAGGTCGTCTATGCCTCGGGAAGGAAGCCGCGGAGCAACTGCGGCTGGGCGCAGGAAGCGGCGCTGGACATCGAGTGGGCCCACGCCATGGCGCCGTACGCCAAAATCATCCTCGTGGAAGCCGCCAGCAGCAGTTTCGCCGATCTCTTCAAGGCCGTGGACGTCGCCCGGAAACTGACGGGAGTCACACAGGTCTCCATGAGCTGGGGCGGGAGCGAGTTCTCGAGCGAGGCCGGCGACGATTCCCACATGCTGCAGACGGGCGTCGTCTTCTTCGCCTCGAGCGGCGACACCGGCGGAGCGACGATCTATCCCGGGGTTTCGCCGAACGTGGTCTCGGCGGGGGGCACGACGATCCACCGCGACGCGAGCGGCAACTTCACCGGCGAGACGGGCTGGAGCGGAAGCGGCGGCGGCCCGAGCAAGTACGAGGCGAGGCCTTCGTATCAGGACGGCATCAAGGCCATCGTCGGGAGCGCGCGCGGCGTGCCGGACTTCTCTTTCGACGCCGATCCGAACAGCGGCGTCTCCGTCTACGACAGCACTCCGTGCCAGGGCCTCAGCGGATGGCTCGTCTTCGGCGGCACCAGCGTCTCTGCTCCCTCCCTCGCCGGCGTCGTCAACCTGGCCGGCGGCTTTCAGTCCAGCAGCGCGCTCGAGATGGGCCTGATCTACGGCAATCTCGGCAACTCGACGGACTTTCGCGACATCACCTCCGGAACCGCCGGCAAGTTCAGCTGTGCCGTCGGCTGGGACTTCGTGACCGGCGTGGGGAGCGACCAGGGCCTGAGCGGCAAGTAGGCTTCGGCTCTCCCCTTCACCGGCCACGGGATCTGCGGGCGGCCATACCCCGGTCTCCCGAGTCGAGGGCTCGGTCCGAAGAGCGCGGCAGGTTCGCGACCTTGCCGAAGGCTCACGCACGACGAGCCTTGCGGGCGCCATGGAAACTCCATATCCTCCGCCGCGCAAGTCCGGCCGGTGAACCGTGATTCCCTCATTCCGAGACCTTCCAGGGGGTAGTCCATGACCGAAACGATCGCGTTGTCCGACGGGGCCATCAAGACGCTCGGCAAGAAGTCGACGATCACCGTCATCGCCGGGAAAGCCCGGGCGCTCGCGGCGAAGAACCCCGATTTCGTCCGGGCCGACACGGGGGAAGTCTGTGCGCCGGGGCTTTTTCCTCCCGGCTACCGGGAGAGCCTCGAGAAGACGGCCCGCGAGGTGCTGCGCGAAGGACGGATCGGATACTCCGCCCCTGACGGCGACCCGAAGCTGAAGAAGCTCGTCTTCAAGTATTCCATCGAGGACGACCTGCGCGCCCTGATCCTCGAGCGGCTCCGCGACGAGGCAAAGGCGAGCGGCGCGGACGTCGCGAAGTACACGGAGGAGAGCCTTCCGAAGTTCGTCTCGATCACCCCGGGGGGCGCAGGGGCGCTCGGCGCGGCCATCGCGGTCTTTTTGACGGAGAAGAAGAGGTTCTTCGTCGTGAACCAGAGGACATGGCAGAACCACAACCTGATCGTCGACATGCACGGCGGGATGCTCTTCCCCGTTCCGCTCGTCGACGAGCAGGGGCGCGTCGCCGATCCCGACACGATCCTGAAGCTCTGTCATCCCGTCAGGGAACGGATCGCGGCCTTCCTCTTCACCGAAATCAACAATCCGGACGGCTCCGTCGTGACGGAAGCCTCCGAGCAGAAGAAGCTCGAGGCTATCGTCCGGGGGCTGGACGTCCCGCTGATCCTCGACGCCGCGTACCACGGGATGGTCTTCGACGGAAAGAAGACGCAGCCCTTCTCGCCCGACGTTCTCAATAAAACCGTCATCTGCGGCAGCTACTCCAAGTCGCTTCAGATCCCCGGCGAACGGCTCGGTTACCTCGCCAGCTACGACACACGCGTCGTGAGATACGTCTACTTCTACAACCGCTCCCACAGCGGCTGCCCCTCCGTGACGCCCCAGAACGCGCTCATGGGGCACCTCTCCCTCAACGAGTCGGCCCCCGGAGTGGTGACGACTTACAACAAGGCTCTCCTTTCGGAGCTGGAGACGCGGAGGAACATCCTCGTCGAGACGGTGAGGAAAGAGCTCGGCTGGAAGATGAACGCCCCGGGGGGCGCCATCTACGCCGTCATCCCGGTCCCGGGCGACGTCGTGAAGGCGTTCGGCGACATCGACGCCTTCTCGATCGGCCTCGTCGAGAGGGGGGGCGTCAGCGCCATTTCCGGGAGCGACTTCGAGTTCCGCCTCCGCGGGCCGGTGGGGCACGAGGAGATCTACACGCCCCCGCCGACGGATCCGTCCATGCACTACCTCCGGTTCTGCTTCGGTTTCACCCCGACCGACCGCGTCGCGCTGGCCGTCCGGAACATCAAGGCTTTCGTCGCGAGCCGATAGCGAGAGGAGCGGAAGTCATGGAGGTCGACGGCGGAAGGCTCGTCCGGTGGCTCCAGGAGCTGATCCGGATCCCGAGTGTCACGGGAGACGAAGGGGCGGCCGCGCGTTACGTCGAGGAGGAGCTTCGGCAGCTCGGCTATCGCCCGAGCGTCGAGGCGAACAACGTCTACTTCGAGACGGGCGAAGGCCCCACCTCCCTTCTCCTCAACTCGCACCTCGACACCGTCGAGCTGGGGAAGGGATGGAAGCGCGACCCGTTCGCCGGACTCCTCGAGAACGGTAAGGTCTACGGCCGCGGAGCGAGCGACGACAAGGGGAACGTCGCGGCGATGCTGGAGATCGCCCGCCTCGCGAAGGGGCGCAACCTCGGCAAGCGGCTCCTTTTCACCTTCACCACGGGAGAGGAATTCGGCACGAAACTGGAGGAGAAGGGGAGCTTTCTCCTTTCGAAGCACCTCCGGGCCGACAAGGCACTCGTCCTCGAGCCGCAGTTCGACGTGAAGGAGCGGCGCCTCAACATCATCCACGGCTGTCGCGGGATCGAGAACATCAAGGTGCAGATCATGGGGAAGGGGGCCCACACCGGTTATCCGGAGCGCGGCGTCAACGCCGTCTCGCGCGCCGTCCGGATCCTTTCGAAGATCGAACAGATGGAGTTCCACTCGGTCACGGTCCCGGGGCAGAAAGTCACGACCGTCTGCATGCCGATCCGGATCGAAGGGGGCGCCGACATGTTCCTCGTCCCGGCCACCTGCGAGATCCTCATCCACGCCCGGACCGCTCCCGGGGACGGGAGGCTCGTCGTGGACGTCGAGCGTATCTGCCGGGAGGTCTGCGGCTCCGACTTCACGATGACGACCCCTTACAGCGCTCCCGGGTACGTCGAGAGCCACGAGGACCCCCTCATCGACCTGATCCGGAAAGAATCGTCCGCAGCGGGCTGGGTCACCGAGACCCGGTTCGCCGGCGGCCGGATCGACGCCGCGATCTTCAGGAACGTCGCCGGGATCCCGTCCTTCTGCACGGGGGTCGGCGACCGCGACCAGATGCACCTGATCGACGAGTTCATCACGGTAGAAGACTTCGTCACCGGATCCGAGATCCTTAAGAAGATCGTCTTCGCCTGAGACGATCCGAAGCCGAGGTACGCATGTTCCATGACGTCGACGAAGCGCTCCGTTACATCAGGGACCGGAAGGTCGCCATGGTGGATCTGAAGACGGCCGACCTCCTCGGCCGCTGGCGGCACATGGTCTACAAGACGGGCCACGACGACGAGAAAATCTTCACGAAGGGGACCGGGACGAGTCTCAGCTCCTATCCGGGGTTCAAGACGATCGAGGCCGGCGACATGACGATCAAGCCGGATCCGACGACCGGCTTCATGGATCCCTTCGCCGAAGTACCGACCCTCTGCTTCATCTGCGATATCTACAACAACGACGGGTCGCCGTTCGAGCTGGACCCGCGCTACGTGGCGCGGAAGGCGGAGAAGTACCTCGGGAAGGTGATGCCCGGAGGCTCCACGCTCTGGGGGCCGGAGCTGGAGTTCTACCTCTTCGACGAGGTCCGGTACCAGAGCGACATCCAGCAGGCGTTCTACCGCGTCGATTCCGCCGAGTCCTACTGGAACGCCGGAAAGGAAGGGAGCCAGGGCTACAACCTCCCCTTCACGAAAGGGAGCCAGGCCGACCTCCCGCGCGACCGGTTCTGCAACCTCCGGTCGCGGATGGTTCAGTACCTCGAAGAGGCCGGCGTCCCGATCAAGTACCACCACCACGAGTCGGGCTCGCCCGGCCAGATGGAGATCGAGACTTACTTCACGCCCCTTCTTCAGGCCGGGGACAACGTCTTCAAGATGAAATACATCATCAAGAACGCCGCCGTTCAGGCCGGGAAGACCGCGACGTTCATGCCGATGCCGCTCTATGCCGAGTCGACGAACGGCATGCACTACCACCAGTACGTCACCGACGGGAAGAAGTCGCTCTTCTGGGACGCCAAGGGGTACGGCGGGATGAACAGAGCGGGGCTCTCGTACATCGCCGGCATCCTGTCGCACGTCCAGGCGGTCCTCTCGCTCACGAACGGCAGCACGAACTCCTACCGCCGCCTGGGGGGCTATCGCGCGGCGCCGAACTACGTCTTCTTCTCCGTCGGAAACCGGACGGCGGCCATCCGGATCCCGGCATACGCCATCAACGAAAGGGAAGCCCGGGTGGAGTTCCGGATGCCGGACGCCACCGGGAACCCCTATCTCTCCCTCGCCGCGATGCTGATGGCGGGGCTGGACGGCGTCGAGAAGGGCCTCGACCCGACGAAGGAGGGCTTCGGCCCCTTCGAGGAGAACTTCAACCTGCAGGAGGTCGTCGACAAGCACAAGCTGTCGCGCGCTCCCGACAGCCTTCAGGAAGCGCTCCTCGCCCTCGAGAAGGACCACGCCTTCCTGACGAAGGAGAACGTCTTCCCGGAGGCGCTCGTCAAGGGATGGATCAATGTGAAGGAGACGCTCGAGATCGCGCCTCTCCTCAAGCGACCCCATCCGTACGAGTACGACCTCTACTACGACCTGTGAGGCGCCAGGTCGGCCTCGATAAGTGTATGATCAGTGCATGGCCGTCAAGACCATCACGATCGACGTTGAGGCCTACGAGATCCTGGCGCGCAGAAAGCGGCCCGGTCAGTCGTTCTCCGAGCTCGTCAAGATGGAGTTCGGACGAATCCGGACAGGCCGCGACCTCGCGGCGGCCCTGAACGGCATCCGCCTTTCAGAAGGGACGCTGGATGCCACGGACCGCCAGATCCGTCGGCGATCTCGGAGTCTCGCCAGAGCGCCGAAACGGTGATCCACCTCGACACGTCCTTTCTCGTGGACCTGATGAGGGAGGCCTCGCGCGGCCGCGTCGGGCCGGCAACGTCCCTCCTCCGGACGCTTCAGAACGAGGAACTGGCAATCAGCATCCACGTCGCGTGTGAACTCCGTGCGGGAGCCGAGCTTTCGAGCAACCCCGCGGAGGAGCACCTCAAGGTCGAGGCCCTCTGCCGGGGACTGGAGGTCGTCACCCCGGCCGAGACGTTCCCGGGGATCTATGGGACTCTCCTCGCGCGTCTCGAACGGCGCGGGGAGAGGATCGCGACGATGGATCTCCTGATCGCCACGGCAGCGGTCGCTTCGGGAGCATCCCTCGTGACGCGCAATGCTCGGCACTTCGGGAGGATCTCCGAGCTTCGCCTGGCCGCTTACTGACTCGTACGGGGGACATGCTCAGCGGATGACGGCCGAAGGATCGATGGCGACGTTGAAGAGGGCGGGGTCGTACTTGTAGCTGTTCAGGGCATCGGCGGTCTGGGGCGAGACGGTCCGGAGGAGCTTTCCGAGCGAAGCCTGGACGTCGGCGCCGATCTTCACCTTCGAGACGACCTCGACGGTGACCGACGTCGCGTTGGCGCGCCTCGGTCCTCCTTCGCGTAGGACGAGGCTGGCCATGAGCGGATTCGGGTCGATGACGGTGACGCCCGGATAGCCGAGCCCCGCGAAGGTCTTCTTCCAGAGGTCGAGAACGTAGCCGTAGTGCGTGCAGTTGAGGCTGACGACGAGCGGGCCGGGGTTCGAAGGGAGGCGCCGGATCGCCTCGGCGACGAACGCCCGGACGTACGTCGACGTCTCCTCGCTGTCGGCCCCGCGCTCGATCGACCCCGCGAGGCGGGGGCACGACTCGCCGACGATGTGGTCGGCCGGAATCCCTTTCTCGACGAGGAGCTTCGGATAGGCGCCCGATTCGATCGTCGTCTTCGTTCCGAAGATGACGGCGGTTCCCCCCGGATTCTCTTTCATCTTCTCGCCGATCAGGTCGGCGCCCATCCCGACGATCGGGACGACTTCCGTGCCGCCCGCTTTCGCGTGCTCCGTCTTGTCGTAGAGGACCGAGAGCGTGTTGCAGGCGATGAGGAGGATGTCGGGCCTGTAGCGGCTCTCCATGGCGTCGAGGGCCGCGTCGAAGACGCGCAGCTTGTCCTTCTCGAGCTTCATGTCGTTGTAGCCGATCGCGTCGTCGAGGAGAGCGTTCACGAAGACGATCCGGGCCGACTTCGCGATCCCGCTCGCCGGCAGCTGCGCCGCGAGCTGGGCCACGACGGAGAGCCCGCCGAGCCCCGAGTCGGTCACGACGATGGTGACGTCGGGACGCTCGCGGACGGCCTCGGCGAAGGTGGCCGGCTTCTTCCCGGCGGTCTGGCATCCGGCAAGGACGAGTGCGGCTGCCGCAAGGAGTGAACGGGACCTCGAAAGCCTTCTCATCTCGCTCTCCGGAACGAAAGGATAGAGGATGGCAGAACGGGCCGCCCGACTGATACAGATAGACTAAGGTCGCTCGAGAAGGATGTATTGCTGATACCGTCGGATCCTCGAAACCGATGGGACCACGCACCCCACAGGGAGAGACCAGATGATCCGTTCGAGGAATCGCATGGGCGGAAGCCTCGTCGGCCTGCCGGCAGGCGTATCCCTCGCCGTTCTCGTCCTGGCCGCATGGCCGGTCACGGTCTCGGCGCACGCCACGAACTCGAAGCTCCCGGCAAGCGTCCGTTTCCTGATCGGCGCTGCCGCGCCGCCGAGGTGGGTCGTGTCGGGCCTCGCCTATGCCGCAGGCGTACTGCCGGGATCGTTCTACGTCTCGGACGTCGTGATCGAGAACCCGAGCACGACGCAGCCGATGAGCCTTTCGCTCGCGCTCGCCGACGGGACGGCCCCCGCCTCCATGGCATGGAAGCCGATCCAGCTCTCGCCGATGGAGAGCCGCAGCTTCTCGAACATCCTCCAGAGCTTCTTCGGAAAGGCCGCGGGAGGGCCGGCCACGACGCTCATCGTCAGGGGCGACTCCCTCCCGACGAACGCGACGCCGGTGATCTGGGCGTCGACGTACAACAACAACGGCGGCGACCCGACGAAGGGAACCTACGGGGTCGCGATTGCGGCCGTTCCCCTCTCGGCGGCCGTCTCGACCGCTTCGTCCAGGGCTCTCACGGAGATCCCGGGTCTGCGTGACGTTCCGGACTATTCCAGCCGGAGCTCGCTCGTCGCGTATCCGAACGTCTCCCCGGCCTACACGAACGTCGGGTTCGTGAACCCCGGCAGCGTCCCGGCGACTCTGAAAGTCGACTTCACCTCCTCCAGCCTCGCGACGATCTCCAAAGAGCTCGGCTCGGAGGTGACCCTGACGCTCAGCCCGAACGAGACGAGGCAGATCACGAAGGCGCTCACGAGACCCGTTCCGACCGGAGCGGCGTGGAACGTCATCAGCCAACCGGAGGCAAACTACCTGATGACGGTGAGCGTGGCGGCCGGCGGTATGGTCGTTCCCTACGCTTCGGTCAAGGACATCGGCTCGTCCGACTCGGTCTTCATGACGAGCGACGGTGCGGTCTCGACGACCTACCGGGTCCCGGCCGTCGTCCGTGCGAACGGCCAGCACGGGACGGTCTTCCGGAGCCGTCTCGTCCTCTTCAACCCTTCGGGAGCGACGCGCGCCGTGCAGCTCTCCTTCTCATACCTGAAGTGCGTGCGCGGTACCTCCACATGCGATCCGCGGAAGGTCGTCGCGGGAAACCTCACGCTCCTCTCCGGGCAGGCGGTCATCTTCGAGGACTTCGTGGGGGAGTGGCTGACCCAAAACGGCCTCGCCGTCGACGATGGAAGCGACTACACGACGTCGTTCATCGACATCTCGGGCGCCGACCCGAACACCGACCCTCTCCTCGTCCGGGCCGAGACTTACAACGCCACGCCGACCGGAAACTTCGGGACGCAGATTCCGGGGTTCGTCGCGTCGATCCACGGGGCCTCGGCGGCGGCCGGAGGACCCGGCAGCCGTCTTCTGATCCCGCGCGCGGTTCCGAACGGCGGGACCAGCGGCTTCCGGACGAACGTGGCCCTCGTCCTCCTTGCCGGGGCGACCGGTACCGCGAAGGTGCGGCTCTACCCGAGCGCTGGCGGACTTCCTGCTCTGCCGGACGTCTCTCTCACCGTCACAGCTGCAGAGCCCTTTCTCCAGCGGTCGCTCGAAAACCTCTTTCCGGCGATCACGTCGTCAGGAGCTGGAAAGAAGTATTCCATCGAGATCGTGGTCACGAGCGGGACGATCGGCGGGTACACGTCGATCAACGACAACGTCACCGGCGACTCGTCGGTGATCGTGGCCCGCCCGCAGCAATAGTCGCTCATCCTCGCCAGGAGACCCGGCCCCGTATCGCGGGTCAGCGCCCCGGTGCCCGCGCCTCGGCCCGGGAAAGACGAGACTCCAGCTCCGACAGCCTTGCTCTCACGTCTTCGCTCTCTCGCACCCGGGTTTTGGGGGCATTGATCTCGGCTCGCTGTGCCTCGATGTCCTGCGCCACGAACCCCATGTCGATCCGTCCGTTGCCATCCCGAAGCCGGTACTCCACGGGCCGCAGCGCGAGGACGAAGTCGAGGCCGAGAAGGACGTCGCGCCGGTTCTGCGGCCAACGAACGCGTTGTAGGACGCCGTGTACTGCAGCGCCTCGAAGGCGAGGAGCGTGTAGTCCTTCTGTCCGAGCGTCATCCCGGAGTGGTCCTTGAGGGCGACGTGGACGGTGGCCGGACCGCCCACGATGTTGACCATCCCGAAGTGGTGGCGGAAGTTCTCGTTCGATCCCTGGGTGATCCCCTGAAGCTGGGAGGTCTCGCCGGGGCCGATGGCGAACGTGGCCGCCCTGCGCACGCGAGACGGCCCGCTTCCGAGGAGGAAAAGGATCTCCGCGGGTAAGATGCCGCGCGCGAAGGATGAGACCGGCACCATGAAAAACAGCTCTGCCGGCACTACCGCCCCCCGACGAACCTTCCTCGACCCCCATGGTCTCTCGGCGCGCGCTCTTTCCACGCCCGAGCCGCTCGTCCGCGCCTTCGCGCGGCGGGTCCAGCAGGAAGGGGCGCTGGACCTGACCCAGGGGGACTACAAGAACGCCGACTTCGCGCCGCACCCGGAAGTCGTCCGCGCGGCCCAGCGGATCACCCGGAACACCGTCCACAGCTACGGGCCGGCCGTCGGCCGGATGGACGTGCGGGGGGAGATCGCCGACTTCTTCAACCGCGACGGGCTTCTCGACTACCCCTCCTCGAACGTCCGGTTCCTCCCGGACGAGGTTCTCTTCACCCCCGGGACGCGCTCGGGCCTCGCGATGGCGCTCGAGGTGCTCGGGGCGGACGGATCGGGCGTGGTGGTCCCGCGCCCGAGCTGGGAATACGACTGGTTCGTCGAGCGCGCCGGGAAGCGCCTCGTCGAGCTGCCGACGAGCTCTCCCGAGTTCCTTCCCGATCCGGACGAGCTGGAGCGGCTCCTCGAAAAGGGCGACATCTCGTCCGTCATCATCAACAACCCGCACAATCCGACGGGACGGGTCTACCCGCGGTCGCTCGTCGAGGCGCTCGTCCGGGTCGCGGTGAAGCACCGCGTCTTCGTCCTCTACGACTCCGTCTACCAGCGCCTCGACTATGTCGGCTCGTTCGTGAATCCCGCCTTTGCCGACCCCGAGTGGCGCGACTGGGTCGTCACCCTCTCGGGGCTTTCCAAGATGGACATGTTCGGCGCCTCGACGGGGGCCCGGGCATGCTGGCTCGTCCTCTCGGACCAGATCCGTTCGGGCGGGGTGCGCGCGAGGGAGATTCTCGCGAACCTCTCGGCATGGCTCGTTGCGACCCCCTCGACACTGGCGCAGGACTGGGCGCTCGCGGCGCTCCAGAGCCCCCTGGCGGCGCTCCGCCGGCCGTCTCCATACATGCGGGAACGGCGCGACTTCATGGCCGAAGGGGCGGACGCGCTCGCGCCTCTCGGGGTTACGCGGACCGACTTCGGCGGGACGTTCTACGCCCCTCTCGCCTTCCCGGGCCTCGTCGGCGAGCCGTTCGACCGGCTTCGCAACGGCATCCACGAGCGGGCCGTCGTCCGGACGTCGGTCGAGGCCTTCGAGTTCCTTCTCGCGGGGGCCGTGGGAGGGATCCCGTTCGCTGCCTTCGCCGGCTCCGACCCGGACCGGTACGGGACGTGGCAGCGCCTTTCGTACGGCTCGAAGGACGTGAAGGAGCTGGCCGTCTTCATGGAGCGCGTCCGCGCCCGGATCGAGCGGCAGGGGCGCCTCGGGTCGAGCGCGAAGGCCGAAACCGCCGTCCGGACCGTGGAGGACGAGGTCTGGGAGAGCACCTGCACCGACGCGGGATACCCGGCTCTCGACGGGCTCGACCCGATCGCGTTTGCCGAGGCGCACCGAAAATTCCGGGAGGGCTCCGCGCCGGAGACGCTCCGGTCGCTTCGTCTCACGGGGACGAAGCATCCGGATTCCACGGCGCATCGGGCCGAGCAGCTCGCGCGGGCGATCCGCTCGGTCGAAGCCGGAACGCCGAACCGCGCCGAGCGGGCGCTGACTCATCTCGAATGGAATCCGCTCGTCGAGGCCCGGCAGGAATACGAGGAGTCGATCGCCGACCTCCTCGGCCCCTGCACCGAAGTGCTCCTCGACTACGAGGGGCGCCAGATCAGCCCGGAGTGGCTGGACGTCCCGGAGAAGGTCGTCCTCGCCCTTCTCCGCCACGGAATCCTCCCGGGGGAGGACCGGCATCTCCTCTTCCGAGTCCCGAATCCCTGGCTCGAGCAGGACGAGGAGAAGGTCTCGAAGATCCTCGCCGCGGTCGCGCGGACGAACTTTCTCTTCCTCCTCGCCTGCGAGCGGCTCGGGATCGAGCCCGCGCGCAACGCCATCAACGAGCTGACCGTTCCCCAGGTGAACTCCGGGGCGGAGCTGGGGGCGGTGGTGAAGATCGGGACGCTCTACCTGCAGGCGGCCGAGGGGCTCTTTTCGGGCGCCCCGGAGCGCGTCGACGACTTCCTCCGGAGCCGCATTCCCGAATCGCGCCGTGCGGCCCTCACGGCGAAGGTCTCCCGCGTCCGGCTCGTCCCGCTCGTCGAGAACGTCGGCGCGCTCGCGCACCTTCCCGAGTTCCTCGAGATCTTCTACGAGACTCTGGAGCGGAACCGGGGGGCGGAAGGGCTCCCGACGCCGGCCTCGTTCCGGACGCGATTCGACGGCTCCGACGCCGTCGTCCGGATCTTCGTCGCGATGTCCGACACGGCCGAGCAGAGCGGGAAGATCGCCACCGACGCGGCCTTCACTCTCGCGGTGGCCGGGCGGGAGGAGGCGGAGAGACGTCTCGCCGGACACGCCCGGAAGGCGGGGGAGCCGCCGCCGCGCGTGACGTACCTGATCGGAGCGGGGGGCGCGGGCTTCCGCGGCGGCTTCGATCCGTCGCACGAAGGAGTCATCGCCCAGTTCGCCCGGGCCGACGGCGTCACGATGCAGGGGATCCGGGCCGACGCTCCCGAGAAAGCCGCTCGGCTCGCCGAGGCCTTCCGCCGCGTGGCGGAGGCCGGAAGCCCGGTGCCGCCGGTCTCCGCCGGGGACCGGGAGTCGCTCCTCAGGCTCCTCGAAACGGGAGTGAAGGCCCACACGGAGACGCTCCTCCGGATCGCACCGCTCATCGCCCCCTTCAGCGGCCTCGTGCCGCAGACGCGCGTCCGGATCCGGGCGACCGGCTCGGTCAACTACGGCCGGTCGATCCCGACCTATCCGGAGGAATGGGGGGGCGGGAAAGACCTCCCCGACAACCGGGATCTCCGCGACGCGTGGCCGGAGGGGGTGACTCTGCCCCGTGCCATCAACTACAACCTCGGCTGCACGACGCTGGGCCTCCCCGCCGTGACGAGCGACCTTCTGGCGCTCGACAAACGGGCCGCCGTCCTTTTCGGGCGGCAGGTCCCGGGGTACCGGGAGATCCTCGCGAGCGAGCTGCCTTACTTCGTCCGCGAGTCGGTCGCGCTCGTCTTCGGACGAAAGCTCGCGGAGGCGACGGCGCGGCGGTGCCTCCGGGCGACGGCGGCGCTCTGGATCGACGCGCGCGTCCGCGAGGAGATCGTCGCGCCGACCTGCCTCTTTTCGATGCTCTACCTCCGGTACGTCGCCGAGGAGTCGGAGAGCTGGGACGAGACGAAGGAGCACGAGAGCCGGACGACCCGCGAGGAGGAGCTTCTGCGCGAGACGGCGAGCGGCGCTTTCGGCGCTCTCTCCGCGGAGCGCCCCGGTGACCGGTGGACGCTCCTCCAGTCGCTGATCGACGTGGAGGAGGCCTCGCGCCTCCTTCTCGCGCGGGAGCTGACGATCGAGGAGAAGCGGGAGTTCGTCGATCTCCGGATCGAAGGGTGGCTCCGGACGCTCCCCGAGAGCCTCTCGCGGGATCTGCGGCGCGACTGGTCCCCGCTTCGGGAGCTTCCGAAGGCCGACCTGACGCTGCGCACCATCGAGCAGATGATCGAGCTCGAGAAGCTCCGCGGGAGCCGTGGCGCATGAACCTCCCCGAGCCGCATCCGCACGAGGTCTTCGAGGCGCTTCGCCGGCGCGGGCCCGGGACGCGCATCGCCGTGGTCGGCGCGAGCAACAATCCGGCCAAGTACGGGAACATCATCGTCCGGAACCTCGCCGGAAAGGGGTACACGGTCCTCCCCGTGAACCTCCACGAGAAGGAGATTGCCGGGATCCCGGCGTGGCCGAGCCTCACGGCCGTCCCGAAGCCGATCGACATCGTCGACGTCGTCACGCCGCCGGCCGTCACGAAGGGGATCCTCGAAGAGGCCGCGCGGCTCGGCCTCCCGGCCGTCTGGCTGCAGGACGGAAGCTGGGACGCCGCGGCGCTCGCCCTCGCCGCGAAGGCCCCGTTCAAGACCGTCTACGAGGCCTGCATCATGGTCGCGTCGAACTTCGGCTGACGGGCGGTGCGTTCCGCGCCGCCGCACCGGTCGGTCGCCCGATTACCGCCCCGCGCGCAATTCTGGCCGGCAGACGTCTTGCAGGTCCTTCCGGTGAGGGAGGGCACGCGATGCGCCTCAACTGCAAGGAGTCCCGATTTTTCCGCCCGGTGCGGCCCCTGTTCCGGTCCGCCTTCGCCGTTCCGGTCGTCGCCGTCTTACTCGTCGTCATGGCGGCGTGGTCCAGGCCGGGGAACGCGGTCGAGCCCGAGAAGGGGCTCGAGGGGGACGACGTCGCACTTCTCTCCCGCGAGAACGCCGCCGTCGAGAAGATCGCCCGGAACGTCACGCCGGCGATCGTCAACATCCAGACGACCCAGGTCGTCCGGCTCCAGCAGTCCCCCTACTACCAGGACCCGTTCTTCCGGCAGTTCTTCGGTGGCCCGTTCAACATTCCGCGCGAGCAGCGCGAACACGCGCTCGGCAGCGGCGTGATCGTCGCCCCCGACGGCCTCATCGTGACGAACAGCCACGTTGCGGCCCGGGCGACCGACGTCAGGGTGATGCTGGCCGACAAGAGGGTCTTCAAGGGAAAGGTGGTCGGCACCGACCCTGACACGGACGTGGCCGTCATCCGGATCGAGGCGAAGGGGCTTCCGACCGTCCCGTGGGGCGACTCCTCGGCGCTCCGGGTTGGCCACATGGTCCTCGCGTTCGGAAACCCGTTCGGCCTCAACCAGACGGTCACCCGTGGCATCGTGAGCGCGATAGGCCGGGCCGGCCTCGGGATCGAGAGCTTCGAGGACTTCATCCAGACGGACGCGGCGATCAACCCCGGCAACTCGGGAGGCGCCCTCGTCGACGTGCACGGGCGCCTCGTCGGCATCAACACGGCGATCGTCTCGAACACCTCCGGCATGGGGGGCGAAGGCGGGTCCGTCGGGATCGGGTTCGCCATCCCCTCCAACATCGTCCGGCACGTCGTCGAGAGCCTCCTCCGGACGGGGAAAGTCGAGCGGGGTTACCTCGGCGTGTCGGTCGGCGACCTCGAGGAGGGGCTCGCGAGGAAGTTCGGCGTCCCGGACACGGCGGGAGCCGTCGTCGAGGACGTGACGCCCGGCTCGCCCGCAGCGAAGGCCGGCCTCAAGGCGGGGGACGTGATCCGGACGGTCGACGAGAAGGCGATCGGCTCGAAGGACCAGCTGACCTTCGCGGTCGCGACGGACGATCCCGGCACGGTCGTCCAGCTCGGCATCCTGAGGGATGGAAGGCCGCAGACGGTGTCCGTCACGCTCGGGTCCCGGCCGGCGAATCTCGGCGTGGCGGAAGGGACGGCGAAGGCGCCCGTGGGGAGCACGCTTCGGGGGATCACCGTGCAGAGCCTCGACCCGAAGCTCCGGGAGCATTTCGGCCTCGGCCGGGAGACCTCGGGCGTCGTCATCTCTCGCCTCGATCCGGCGAGCCCGGCCGCGCAGGGGGGCCTCGCCCCGGGAGACGTCATCCAGGAGATTGACCGGCATCCGGTCCGGACTGTCGCCGACTTCGAGAGGCTGGCGGCCGCGACGACGGGCGAGGTGCTCCTCCGGATCGTCCGGCAGGGGGCCGGTCTCTTCATCGTGATCTCGCCGGCCGAGTGACGGCCCGGTGCGGGGCCGCGCCGGATCGCCGTCCGGGAGCTACTTCACCCGCACCCCGTTCTTCACGACGACGTCGACGTGCTGGAGGAGCCCGATGTTCGCGAGGACGTCGCCGCGGACGGCGACGACGTCGGCGTAGCGTCCCGGGGCGAGCGTCCCGAGGTCGTTCTCCATCTTCAGAAAGCGGGCGGGCCAGCGGGTCGCCGCGGCGATCGCCTGCATCGGCGGGACGCCGAGGCGCACCCACATCTCCAGCTCGCGCCACGTGGAGTCCGTGTGGAAGTTCCCCGGGATGCCGCTGTCGGTCCCGACGAGCATCGTGACGCCGGTGTCGCGCAGCTGCTGGAACTTGCGCGCGAGAGTGGGGAGCCGGCGGAACGTCAGGGTGAAGTAGTCGAGGTGCGTGATGTCCCGCAGGGAGGCGCGGATGTCCGCGGCCATTTCCTCCGGCATGTCGCGCTGCCACGTCGGATCGTCGAGCCGGTCGGGGAAGGTGCGTGCCGTGTAATCGGCGAGGAAGAGCCCTTCGATCGTGGGGCACCAATAGAGCGTGCTGTTGCGCTTCCGGATCATCTCGAGGATGTCCTCCGGGTAGCCCGGCTCGGTCGCGAGGCCGGTGTGCTCGAAGGAGTCGATGCCGTACTTCAGGCCGATGCGGATCTCCTCCTCCCGGTGCGCGTGGGCGACGACCGGTTTCCCCCCCTTGTGGGCCGTCTCGACGACCGCTTTCACCTCGTCGCCCGTGAGCTGGTCCTGGTCGATCAGCTTGATGAAGTCGACCCCGGCGTCCACGAGCTTCTGGACTTTCGCCCGCGCGTCTTCTGGTCCGTTCACGCCCCAGCGATACGACGCTTCCTGGGGCGCGTAGGGGGCCCGCTGGATGAACGGTCCCGAGACGAAGAGGCGCGGCCCGGGGATCTCTCCCGAGGCGATCCTCTTCCGGACGTCGAGGCTGTCCTCCAGCGGGGCTCCGAGGTCCCGCACGGTCGTGATGCCGCTCATCAGAAGCTGGCGGGCCGCGATCGGCATGATCTCGTCGCGGAATCGCCCGAGGTACTTCTTGTCCCAGTACTCATAGTCGCTGTGCCCGAGGATCATCAGGTGGACGTGCATGTCCATCAGGCCGGGCATCACGCTCATCCCGCGGGTGTCGATGACGGTCACGCCGGCCGGAATCGGGATTTCGCCGCGGCGTCCGACGGCGACGATCCGCTCGCCGGCGACCAGAACGACGCCGTCGTGGATCGGGGGCCCTTCGTATCCGTCGATCACCTGCCCGCCGACCAGGGCGAGCGTCGCCTTCGGCGGGGCCGGAGACTTTTCGGCGGCAAGGCACGCCGCCGGGAAAGAGATCGATCCTGCGAAAAGAAGAATCAGAAGGAGCCTTCTCATGGGATGCGAGCCTCCTCGGGTCACGCGGCGTCTTCCGGAAACGACGCGGCGAGTATAGAGCGCCCGCTTCGGGACGGACCGGCTCAGGCGCCGATAGACTCCGGGCCGAAAGGAGCGCCGATGAAACGCGCTCGCGTCGCCGTCTCCGTCGCCTCGCTCGGCCTCGTCTTCGTCTCCTCCTACGCTCTCGCCCTCGACGAGAGGGGCTACCGGCTCCCGCCGAAGGAGATCGTCGAGATCGTGGATGCTCCCGCGCCGCCGCAGACGGTCCCGAGCCCGGCCGGCGACGTCGTCCTCCTCGTCGGCGTCGAGACGTATCCGCCCGTCTCCCTTCTCGCGCAGCCGATTCACCGGCTCGCGGGAGTCCGGATCTCCGCCGCCCTCGGCGCCCGGCAGCGGACGACGCGGTACACCGGGATCCGGATCCAGCCGATCGAGGGCGGCCCGGCCCGAACGGTCAAGCTCCCGGCCGGCTCGCGGATCGGCCTGCCTTCCTTCTCGGACGACGGAACGAGGTTCGCCTTCACGTGCGACCTTCCGGACGGCGTCGAGCTCTGGGTGGGGGACGCGAAGACGGGCGAAGCCCGCGCCGTCCCGCATGTCCGGCTGAACGACGTCCTCGGCTCGCCGTTCGAGTGGGGGAAGGGAAGCGGCACCCTCCTCGTCCGCGCGGTCCCCGCGGGCCGGGGAGGGCCCCCCGCCGCTCCGGAGGTCCCGGATGGGCCGGTCGTCCAGGAGACCGCTGGCAAGACGTCGCAGATGGCGACGTTCCAGGACCTCCTGGCGAGCCCCCGGGACGAGGCTCTCTTCGCGTACTACGCGAGGACGCAAATCGTCCGCGTGGACGCTTCCTCGCTTCGTGCCGGGAGCGTGGGCATACCGGACTTCTGGCTCGGCGTCGAGCCTTCGCCCGACGGACGCTTCCTGCTTGCGACCCGTCTGAAGGCCCCCTTCTCATGGCGCGTCCCGTACCCGCTCTTCGCGCGCGACATCGAGGTGAGGGATGCATCGGGAAAGCTCGTCGCCACGGTGGCGGAGCTCCCCGTCTCCGACGAGGTGCCCCGTCAGGGCGTTCCGACGGGACCGCGCTCCGTGGGGTGGCAGCCCCTCGAGCCGGCTACGCTGATCTGGGCCGAAGCGCTCGACGGCGGGAACCCGGTGACGAGGGTGCCTCATCGCGACCGGTTGATGGCGCTCGCGGCTCCGTTCACGTCGCCCGCGCGAGAGCTCCTGAAGCTCAAGCAGCGCCTTTCAGGAGTCTGGTGGGGCGGAAAGCCGGACATGGCTCTTCTTCGCGAGTACGACCGGGACCGCCGGTGGACGTCGACGTGGCTCGTGAGCCTGGCGGCGCCGGAAGGGGCGAAGGTCCTCTTCGAACGATCGGTCAACGACGCTTACAAGGACCCGGGCGAACCCGTCCTCGAAGACCGCGCCGGGGGCGAGCGGGTGATGAGGATGGACGGCGACGCGATCTTCCTCGCGGGGGCCGGCGCCGGCGCCGAGGGAGACCGGCCTTTCCTGGACCGTTTCGACCTCGCGACAGGGAAGTCGGAACGGCTCTTCCGGTCGGCGCCCGATGCCTTCGAGCGATTCGTCGCGTTCGCGGGGGGCGGGACCCATGAGGCCATCGTCCGGCGGGAGTCGCCGTCCGAGCCGCCGAACCTCTGGGTCGTCGACCTCTCGACGGGGAAAGGGAGAAAGCTGACCGACGAGAAGAACCCCCACCCGCAGCTCTCCGGGGTCCGCCGGGAGCGGCTCTCCTACAAGCGTGCCGACGGCGTCACGCTGACCGGTACTCTCTACCTTCCTCCCGGAGTCGCTCCCCGAGCGCCGGGGCCCGTCCTGATCTGGGCCTACCCGCTCGAGTTCTCCGACGCCGATACCGCGGGGCAGGTGCGCGGCTCGACGCAGACCTTCCTCCGGCTCGTCGCGCCGTCCCCGCTGTTTCTCGTTCTCGAGGGGTACGCCGTCCTGATGGATGCCACGATGCCGGTCCTCGGCGATCCGGAGACCGTCAACAACACCTACGTCGAGCAGGTCACCGCCTCGGCGAAGGCGGCCGTCGACGAGCTGGTCCGCCGCGGCGTGGCGGACCCCGCGAGGATCGTCGTGGGAGGACACAGCTACGGAGCGTTCATGACGGCGAACCTCCTCGCCCATACGAGCCTCTTCGCGGCCGGGATCGCCCGGAGCGGCGCCTACAACCGGACGCTCACGCCGTTCGGGTTCCAGTCCGAGAGGCGCACCTACTGGGAGGCTCCGGAACTCTACGCGAGAGTGTCGCCGTTCACCTACGCGGACAGGATCAGGAAGCCGCTCCTCCTGATCCACGGGATGGCGGACAACAACAGCGGTACCTTCCCGGTCCAGTCCGAGCGGCTCTTCGAGGCGATCCGGGGGAACGGCGGCACGGCGCGCCTCGTGATGCTCCCGTTCGAGGCGCACGGCTACCGTGCCCGCGAATCGGTCCTCGATACCCTCGCCGAGATGATCGACTGGGCCGACCGGTGGACGAAGACCCCTCCGATCAGATGATCCCTCTGACTCATGGACACTCCCCGCCGCCGGGGAGAGCCTGAAGGAGGCCCGTTCGGGCGTGAGGAGGGGCGATGTCCGAATTCCGCTTTGATCTTCGCGACGTGGAGTTCGTCCTTTTCGAGCAGATGAAGATCGGCGATCTCTGCGGCCTCGGGGCTTACAAGGACCAGGACGCCGAGAGCTACGCGAGCATTCTGGGGGCCGCCTACGACCTGACGAAGGAGCGGCTCTGGCCGATCAACGCCGAGTCCGACCGGATCGGCGCCCGGTTCGAGGCGGGGAAGGTCACCGTCCCCGAGTGCCAGAAGGAATTCCGGAAGACATTCGTCGAGAACGGCTTCTCGGCGATGTCGAACAGCGCCGAGTGGGGCGGGATGGGACTGCCGAACCTCCTCTCCGCGGCCTGCGGCGAGGTCTTCATCGCGGGCTGCCTCTCCTTCACCCTCACGCCGATGCTGACTCGCGGCGCCGCGCACATCATCGAGGTCCACGGCGCCGAGGAGATGAAGAAGCTCTACCTCGAGAAGATGTACTCGGGCGAGTGGAGTGGCACGATGTGCCTGACCGAGCCGCAGGCGGGCTCGGACCTCGCCGCCGTCAAGACGAAGGCGAAGCGGGACGGGGAGAGCTTTCTCATCGAGGGGACGAAGATCTTCATCTCCTCGGGCGACCACGACTTCACGAAGCAGATCGTCCACCCGGTCCTCGCCCGGATCGAGGGGGCGCCGGCCGGCATCAAGGGGATCTCGCTCTTCCTCGTCCCGAAGTACCTTCCGAACCCGGACGGAAGCCTCGGCGCTTTCAACGACGTCTCCACCGGGAACATCGAGCACAAGATGGGGATCAAGGCGAGCCCCACCTGCACGCTCAACTTCGGCGAGAACGGAAAGTGCCGCGGCTGGCTGATCGGCCAGGAGAACAGCGGCATCGTCTACATGTTCCAGCTGATGAACGAAGCCCGCCTCGAGGTGGGCCTTCAGGGGCTCGGGCAGGCCTCGAGCGCCTACGGGCAGGCCCTGGCGTTCTCCCAGGAGCGCGTTCAGGGGGTGAGCCTGAAAGGGGCGCGCGATCCGGGAGCGAAGGCGCAGCCCATCATTCACCACCCGGACGTCCGAAGGATGCTCCTCGGGATGAAGGCGCAGGTGGAAGGGATCCGCGCCCTCATCTACGAGACGGCGCGGAACGAGGACCTCGCCCAGGTCCATCCGGACGAAGCCGTCCGGAAGCGCGCCGAGGGGATCGTCCAGCTCCTGACGCCGGTCTGCAAGGCATACGGCACCGACATGGCCTTCCGCGTCACCGAGGACGCCATGCAGGTGCACGGAGGGTACGGCTACTGCCAGGAGTACCCGATCGAGCAGCTCTGCCGCGACGTGAAGATCACGTCGATCTACGAGGGGACGAACGGCATCCAGGCGCTCGACCTCGTCGGGCGGAAGCTGACGATGAACGGCGGGGTGCTCTTCAAGGAGTACGCCGCGGGCCTCAAGTCCTTCATCGAGGCGAACATCGGCCACGCCGTCGCCGGCCCGTGGGTCAAGGCGCTCGCGGCCGCGTCCGACCGGCTCGTCGCCTGCACGATGAGGATCGGGAAGGCGTACGCGGACCAGGACCCGTACTTCGCCTTCCTCGTCGCGGTGCCGTACCTCCGGATGTTCGGCGACGTCGCTTCCGCGGCCCTTCTTCTCCAGCAGGCACTCATCGCCGCCGAAAAGCTCGGGCCGGGCGACATGGCGGCGTACAAGGCGAAGGCCGGCGCCGACGAGTCGTCGCGCTTCTACTACGACAAGCTCTGCACGGCGCAGTTCTTCGTCTACAACCTCCTCCCGCGCGCCACGGCGTATGCCGAGACGATCCTCTCGGGCGACCGGAGCGCGCTGGAGGCGTCGCTCGCCGCGGAGGGCTGAACGGGGGCGCGCACCGCGTAATTGAGAATCAATCGCGTCTCTGGTCAAATCGGCCCCGATAGGAGGGCCGATGAAACACAAAGGAGCGCTTCTTCTCGCCCTGGCGTCGCTCGGGGCGTGGTCTGCGATCGGCGCATCGCCCGATCCGAAGGGGGACGTCGCGCGCGGCGCCTACCTCGTCCGGACGATGGGGTGCAACGACTGCCACACGCCCTTGAAGATGGGGCCGAAGGGTCCCGAGCCGGACATGACGCGGATGCTGACGGGGCATCCCGCCGACCTGAAGATGCCGCCGGCGCCGGACCTCGGGAAGGGGCCGTGGATGATGTCCGCCGCGGCCACCATGACGGCCTTCGCGGGACCGTGGGGCGTGAGCTACGCGGCCAACCTCACGCCCGATCCCGAGACCGGCATCGGAAACTGGACCGAGAAGACGTTCGTCGACGCGTTGCGGACCGGGAAGCACATGGGGAAGGGGCGGCCCATCCTTCCCCCGATGCCCTTTGCGGGCATCGCCGGCGCGTCCGACAAGGACCTCCACGCGATCTTCGTCTACCTGAAGTCGCTCGCGCCGGTGAAGAACGCCGTTCCGCAGCCGGTCGAGTCGGCGGAGTCCCCCGCGCCCCCGCGCTGACGGGCAGACGCATCGAATGCGATCGGCGGGAGCGCTTCTTCTCGCAGGGCTGAGTCTCCTCTCTGCGGGGGCGGCGGCCCCGGGGAGCGCTCCGAAGCCGCCGCGGCTCCTCTCGGAGACCGGGCTTTTCCGGGACCAGGCCCGGGAAGTCGATCCGCGCTTCCTCGCTTACTCGCCGCAATATCCGCTCTGGTCCGACGGGGCGGGGAAGAGCCGCTGGGTCTCGCTCCCCGCGGGAGCCCGGATCGACTCGCGGAGGAGCGACCGGTGGGTCTTCCCGGTCGGAACGAAGTTCTGGAAGGAGTTCGACTTCGCGGGAAAGAAGGTGGAGACCCGCCTCATCTGGAGGGCGACCTTGAAGAGCTGGGTCTTCGCGACGTACCTCTGGAACGAGGAGCAGACCGATGCCGAGCTGGCGCCCCGGGAGGGGGTGGCGAACTACGTCGAGATCGCTCCGGGGAAGCGGCACACGATCCCGGGGGTGTCGGACTGCAGGAACTGCCACGAGGACGCGCGGGCCCCGATACTGGGGTTCAACGCGCTGCAGCTCTCCGCCGACCGGGACCCCCTCGCCCCGCACGCCGAACCGCTGAAGCCGGGAATGGTGACCCTCACGGACCTCGTCCGGCGCGGACTTCTCGCGCCGGCCCGGCAGGAGTACGTGACGAGCCCGCCGCGGATCCCGGCCGCCAGCCCCCGTGCCCGCGCCCTCCTCGGCTATTTCACGGCGAACTGCGGAAGCTGCCACCGGGCCGGCGGGTCGCTCGCCCCCCTCGGGCTCGACTTCGGGCACTCCGCGGCGGCGCGGAACGAGGCCTCGGAGCCGGGCTGGGCCACGACCGTGGGACGGCGCGGAAAGTGGGCGCTCCCCGGGCGAAACGCGGGCGAGTCAGAGCGGATCGAGCCCGGAAATCCGGCGGGGAGCACCGTTCTCTACCGGATGGCGTCGAGGCGCGCGCTCTCGCAGATGCCTCCTCTCGGAACCGTTGTCGTGGACGAAGAGGCCGTGAGGCTTCTCGAGAGGTTCATCGCCGAGGATCTTCCCCCGCGCTAGACTCGGCTCCCGATCAATCCATGAGTCTCGGCGCCGGCACCCGGCTGGGACCGTATGAAATCCTGTCGCCCCTGGGCGCGGGCGGGATGGGAGAGGTCTATCGGGCGCGGGACACGCGGCTGGAGCGGGAGGTGGCTCTCAAGATCCTCGGGCGCGAGCTCCTCTCGGACGAAGGCGCGCGTAAACGCTTCCGGAAGGAGGCGCAGTCCCTCGCGAAGCTGAACCACTCCCACATTGCGCAGATTCACGACTTCGCGACCGAGGGAGGGGTGGACTTTCTCGTCATGGAGCTGGTCCCCGGCGAGACGCTGAGCGAGCGGCTCGGGCGCGGGCCTCTTGCGGAGGCCGACGTCCTGAAGGTCGGAAGGGAACTGGCGGAAGGGCTCTCCGCGGCGCACGCGGAAGGGGTTGTTCACTGCGACCTGAAGCCGGCCAACCTCCGCCTCTCGAGAGACGGCACTCTGAAGATCCTCGACTTCGGCCTCGCGAGGCTGAAACGGCCGATCGTCACGGGCGACGCGACGGCTTCGATGACGGCGTCCGAGATCGCGATCTCCGGAACTCTTCCGTATATGGCTCCGGAGCAGCTGCGGGCTGAGACGCTCGAAGCCCGGACGGACATCTGGGGCGCGGGAGCCGTCCTCTACGAGCTGGCCACAGGGACCCGCCCCTTCCGCGAAACGGTTCCCGCGAAGCTGACCGACGCCATCCTTCACGCCGATCCCGAGCCGCCGGCGTCGCGGAGGCCCGGAATCTCACCGGAGCTTTCGAAGGTCATCCTGAGGTGTCTGGAGAAGAACCCAGACCGCCGATTCCAATCGGCTACCGAGCTGAAGCTCGACTTGGAGCGATCGGCAAGCCCGTCCATCCCAACGGCGACGATGGGACCCCCGAAGACGCTGTCTCGCGTGCTGCCGGCAGTCGCTGCGGTCGTTGTTGTCGCGGTCGCAGGAATCCTTCTCTATCTGAAGCCTTGGCGAGGGCCGGGACGGATCCTCTCTCCGGGCGGACCGATCGCCTCATTGGCCGTCCTGCCGCTCGACAACATGACGGGCGACCCGGGGCAGGAGTACTTCGCCGACGGGATGACCGAGGCGCTCATCACGGAGCTGGCGAAGATCCGATCGTTGAAGGTCATTTCGCGGACCTCCGTGATGCGGTTCAAGAAGACGGACAAGGCTCTTCCGGAGATCGCGAAGCAGCTGGGCGTCGAAGGAATCGTCGAGGGCTCCGTGGCGCGTGGAAGCGGGAGGGTGAAGATCACCGCGCAGCTGATCCAGGCGGCCAGCGATGTGCACCTCTGGGCCGACAGCTTCGAGCGCCCGGAGGCGGACGTTCTCGCTCTGCAGAGCGACGTGGCCCGGGCGATCGCCGGGCAGGTCCGCGCGGCGGTGACGCCGGACGAGCAGCAGAACCTCAAGCAGACCCGGAAGGTGAATCCCGAGGCGTACGACCTCGCGCTCCGCTCCCGGCACCTCTTCGACAACGCCTCCGGTCCCGAGGACGTTTCGCGAGCTCGCGAGCTGGCAGAGCGCGCCGTCAAGATCGACCCGGGCTCCGCCGAGGCGCAGGCGGCCCTCGCGAACGTTCTGACGGGCTTCTTCAACCGGGAGCCGGGTCAGGTGCTCCAGCCTCTGATCTGTTCGGCGGCAGACCGCGCCCTCGAACTCGACCCGAAGCTGGCGAACGCGCACCTCGCGCGAGGGTGGGCTTCCACCCTGGCTTTCGACTGGGAGCGGGCAGGCCGGGAGTTCCGGACGGCAACGGAAGTCGCCCCCAGTGATGGCGGGGCCTTCGGCTGCTACGGCTACTGGCTGGCCATGATGGGGCAATTCGACGAGGGATTGAAGGCGATCCGGAAGGGGATCGAGCTGGAGCCGTTCAATCTGGCGAGCCGCTGCAACCTGACCAACATCCTCTACGCCGCACGTCGGGATGACGAGGCCGTCGTCGCGGCACATGCAATTCTCGAGATAGCGCCGAGCTGGTTCTGGGCCCACAACAATCTCTCGAGCCTCGAATTCCTGAAAGGCCGTCGGGACGAGGCCCTCGCCCAGGCTGTCGCTTCCTGGAAAATTGCATGGGGCGACTTCCAGCTTCCTGCCGGGACGAGGTGGGACGCCTACGTCCGGTGGATTCCCGAGGAGCTGAAACGGCGGAATGAGAAGCCCTGGCTCGTCAACGGCTTCATCGCGGCCTCGTACGCGATGTACGGCCAGCCGGAGAAGGCCTTCCCCTATCTCGAGCGCTCCAGCGAGGTTCGGGACGCCTGGTACGTTCAGCTCTTCTGGCCCGAGTTCGATTCCCTGCGCCGCGACCCGCGCTTTCTCGCCCTGATTGAGCGGATGAACCTGCCGGTCCACGTCTACGACCGGCCGTATCGCGACGTGGTCGCCGCGGCACGCTGACCAGAGCCGCGGCGGTCCGCGGGCCGTCTCGTCACTATGGGCTGCTCTAAGATGTCGGACGTCTCCCGCGATGCCCGCGGAAGAAAAGGGGGAGCCATGATCAGCAAGAAGATGAAGGCCGCGCTCGACGGACATATCGGCGCGGAGCTGGAGTCGGCCTACCTCTACCTCGCCATGTCGGC
Source organism: uncultured Acidobacteriota bacterium (assembly GCA_963779415.1). Taxonomy (GTDB): domain Bacteria; phylum Acidobacteriota; class Thermoanaerobaculia; order UBA5066; family UBA5066; genus DAOMFB01. Next base: position 342,285 of record CAVZYA010000001.1, read on the forward strand.
CTGGTGCGAGGCGAATGCATTCAAGGGATTCGGCCGTTGGATGCGCGTCCAGTTCGAGGAGGAGCTCGCCCACGCCACGAAGATGCTCGACTACCTCCTGTCGCGCGGCAGCGCCGTGTCGTTCGGTCCCCTGGGAAAGCCGCCCGCCGAGTTCGGGTCGATTCTCGACGTGTTCGAGAAGACGCTCGATCACGAGCGGCAGGTCACCGGGAGGGTCCACCGCCTCCACGATCTGGCCGGCGCGGAAAAGGACACGGCGACGCAGATTTTCCTCCAATGGTTCGTCTCCGAGCAGGTCGAGGAGGAAGCGAGGGTCTCCGAGATCGTCGACAAGCTGCGGATGGTCTCCGACCGGCCGGGTGGGGCGCTCTATCTCGACAAGGAGTACGGCAAGCGGGCCAAAGCCTGACCGCAAAGCAGGGTCGCTACCGTACTGATGTCGTCATGGACGTCGCCTTCGGACGTCGAGACGGTTGAGCCCGAAGCTCTCCGCAAGGTAGAGGGCTTCCTTCCATTCCTCGCGCGTGATCCGGCGGGATAGCCTCTCGATGCCGCTCGCCCTGTAGTCGGGGTGGTACTGGTCCATCAGGTTCAGGTAGGTGTTCGTCGAGATCTCGCGGGCGAGGAACTCGAGGACCTTCTCCGTCCCCGCGAGGTCTCCGGGCATCACGAGGTGGCGGACGAGGAGACCCCGAACGGCGATTCCGCTCCCGTCGAGGAGGAGATCGCCCACCTGCCGGTGCATCTCCTTCACGACCACCTGGTTCACTTCCGGGTAGTCGGGAACGTGCGAATGACTGCGGGCGACGTCGGAGTCGGCGTACTTCATGTCGGGCATGTAGATGTCGACGACGCCGTCGAGAAGCCGGAGGGCTTCGATGCTGTCGTACCCGCCGGTGTTCCAGACGATCGGGAGCGCGAGGCCGCGTCCCGCCGCGATCTCCAGGGCGGCGAGGAACTGGGCCACGACGTGGCTCGGGGAGACGAGGTTCACGTTGTGGCAGCCGGCATCCTGAAGCTCCAGCATCTGGTCAGCCAGCTCTTCGGGCGTCACCTCGACCCCGTCCCCCCGCTGGCTGATCGTCCAGTTCTGACAGAAGTCGCACCGGAGGTTGCACCACGAGAAGAAGATGGTTCCCGACCCGCGCGTCCCCCGGAGCGGATCTTCCTCTCCGAAGTGCGGAGCGAAGCCGTGGACGCGGGCCTTCTCGCCGGTCCGGCAGACGGCCCCGGAGATTCCGAGGAGCCGGTTGCAGTGGCAGTACCGGGCGCAGAGGTCGCAGTCGGAAAGACGCTCCCGGGCGCGGGCGGCGCGAGACCTCAACTCGCCGGCGCGATGGAGATCGAAATACGAGGGCTCCCGGAAGGCCGTGGCCATCGGAGAGGAAATCTTAGTCCCCGACGCCTCCCGTGACTGGCCCTCGCGAGCCTCGCCGACAAGCTCCGTCTTCTTCCGCGAGCCTACCGGATGGACGCGCCGCCGGGTAGCATTCGGCGATGCTCGGGGAGCTGCTTTCGATCGTGCCTCGTGACGCGCTCAACATCGCGCTCGTCCTCGCTCTGGCTTTCTTCATCGGCCTCGAGCGCGAGGAGCACAAGCAGCACGAGGCGAAGTACGGGTTCGGAGGCGTCCGGACCTTTCCGCTGATCGGGCTCCTGAGCTACGCGCTCGCGCTCCTCTCGGGCACGGGGATTCTGCCGTGGGTGATCGGATTCGCCGTCGTCGGCGGTTTCATGCTGCTCTCCTATTACCACAAGCTCACCGAGGAGCCGCCGGCGGGGCTGACGACCGAGATTTCCGCCCTCTCCACGTATGCCGTGGGCGGGCTCATTCAGCGCGAGAACTACTGGATGGCTTTGGCCATCGGCGTCCTCAGCGTTCTCCTTCTCGAGCTGAAGAAAGGCCTCGAAGGCCTTACGAAATACGTCGCGTCGGGGGAGATCGTCACCGTCGCGAAGTTTCTCCTCCTGACGGTGGTCATCCTCCCCCTCGTCCCGGACGAGCAGCTGACCCGTTTTCAGATCAATCCGTTCAAGACGTGGCTCGTCGTCGTCGCGGTGAGCGGGGTCTCTTTCGCGAGCTACGTCCTGCAACGGCTCTTCAAGGAGCGCGGGGGCGTGATGCTCTCGGCCGTCCTCGGCGGCGCGTACTCCTCGACCATGACCACCGTGGTGCTGGCTCGGGAGGCCAGGGGGGCCCCGGAGCCGCGTCCGAACCTGTTCGCCGGGAGCATCCTCACCGCCTCGGGCGTGATGTACGTGAGGCTCGTGGTTCTGGTGGCGTTCTTCAACGCGACGCTGGCGGCCCGGCTCGCGCCTGCGTTCGGCGCTCTTGCGTTCGTCGCCTGCCTCGCGGGATTCGTCGTCTCCCGCCGGTCTCCGGGGGCCGCGGCGAGCCCGAGGCCCGCACGCCCATCCCGGAACCCGCTCGAGCTCGGAGCGGCGCTGCTCTTCGCCATCGCCTTCGTTCTGATCCTGGTCCTGACGACCCTCGCCCGGGAGTTTCTGGGACGGTCCGGACTCTACTCGCTGGCGGCGATCATGGGCATCACCGACATCGATCCCTTCATCCTCGGGCTCGCGCAGAGCGGCCCCGCGGCAACGCCCGTCGCGGTCGCCGCCCCGGCGATCGTGATCGCCGCCGCGAGCAACAGCCTCATCAAGGCAATCTACGCGTACGCGTTCGCCGACGGGGCGACCGGGCGGAGGAGCCTCGTTCTCCTTCTCGCGCTCGCACTGCTCGGGATCATTCCCCTCGCCTGGCTGTGAGTCCTCCCACCCGGTCTTCCGCGCTCCCGGCTTGGCGGGAGGGCGCCGCCGGCTCTAAAGTCGAGGCAAAGGAGACGACGATGGCGACGAAGAAGGAGAAACCGCGGGGAGAGGCGTTCAAGGAGGCGGTATCTCGCGTGGAGAAGCTGTCGAAGAGGCCGTCGAACGAGCAGCTCCTCGACCTGTATGGCCTCTACAAACAGGCTACGGAAGGGGACGTCTCGGGCTCTCGCCCGGGGATGTTCGACCTGAAGGGGCGGGCGAAGTTCGACGCCTGGTCGGGCCGGAAGGGAACGTCGAAGGACGACGCGATGAAGAGGTACGTCGCCCTCGTCGACAGGCTCGCCGCCGAGCTGGCCTGACGCGGACCCCTGTTTGATAATCTTTCGCAATGAAGAAGCGGCACCCGGCCCCCCTCCTCATCCTCCTCGCGAGCGTTCTCTCGCTGCCGACTCTCGCGGCGGACCCTCCGGCCGTCGGGGAGAAGGCGCCCGCCGTCTCCCTGCCGAGCCAGGACGGCTCGACGGTCACGCTCGGGCAGTTCCACGGGAAATGGGTCGTCCTCTACTTCTACCCGAAGGACTTCACGTCGGGATGCACGCTGGAGGCACATAACTTCCAGCGCGACATCGCGAAGTACGAGAAGGCGGATGCCGTCATCCTCGGCGTGAGCCTCGACCCGGTCGGCTCTCACAAGGACTTCTGCACGAAGGAAGGGCTGAGCTTCAAGCTCCTCTCCGATCCCGAGACGGCCGTCACGAAGAGCTACGGCTCGCTGACGAAGTACCAGGACAAGGATTACGCCGCGCGAAATACGTTCCTCATCGGCCCGGACGGGGTCATCCGGAAGGTCTTCCTGAAGGTGAACCCCTCGGTCCACAGCGAAGAGGTACTGGCCGCGCTCGCCCAGCTTCAAGCCGCGAAATGAAGCCGGAGGCCGGAATCCGGTGCGCCTGATCGACGACCTCCGGGCCGAGCACGAGGTCATCGAGCGGGTTCTCGGATCGCTCGGGACCTACGTGGATCGGCGTGCCCGCGACGAAGCGGCGCCGGGCGACGGCGAGGCGTTCGTCCGCTTCTTCCGGATCTTCGCCGGGACGTGGCACCACGCCCGGGAGGAAGACACGCTCTTCCCGGCGCTGGAGAAGCATCTCGAGCTGCCGCCCGACTCCGGGCCGATCTTCTCCATCGTCGACCAGCACCACCGGATGGCGGCGGTCTTCGACGAGATGGCGCCTCTCCTTTCGGCCGGCGGAACGACCCCGGCGGAGACGGAGAAGCTCCGTGAGCTCTGGACGAAGTACGCCCGGGACCTCCTCGCCCACATCGACGCCGAGAACTCGGTCCTCCTGCCGGAGAGCGACGAGCGACTCCGGCAGGCGGGGGTCCACGAGCTCGCGATGCGCGAGGCGACGGCGGAGGAGCTTTCCGCGAGAGCCGGCGGGGAGCGCCTCGCCGGGCTCTACACCCCTCCGCTCGACCCGGGCGCGGTCCGCGGCGAAGGGTGCGTCATCTGTCCCTCGTACGGCATCACGTGCGGCGGCCTCGAGCGCGAATGGTGGACGGACGACGAGTGGGAGGAGTTCGGACGAATCTCGGAACGGTAGGCGAGCCGGTCCGTCAGCCCCAGACCTCGGAGAAAAGCCGCGCGAAGTTGCCGCCGAGGATCTTCTCGAGGCGGGAGGCGGAATGCCCGCGCTTCTCGAGAAGAACGGCGAGCGTTTCGAGCCGCCGCGGCGAGTTGAGGTCGGGGACGAAGGTGGTGACCTCCTCGATCTCTCCGGGGGCCCCGATGCCGGCCTTCTTCCGCGCCGCGAGCTGCTTTCGGAACTCCTCGAGGTACTTCGGCGTCAGCTCCACGCCGGAGATCGTCCCGTCCGTCCCGATCCCGACGTGGTCCTCTCCGGCGACGTCGAGGGCGTGCTCGAGGTGGCGGATCACGTCCGCCGCCATCGGTTGGCCGTTCGTCCGGAGGTAGGGCATGAAGTAGATGCCGGCGACCCCACCCCTGGCGGCCAGCGCTCTCAGTTCCTCGTCCGTCTTGTTCCGCGGGTGGTCCGCGACGGCCGCGCAGCCGGTGTGCGTGAAGGCGACCGGGCGCTTCGACGCCGTCAGGGCGTCCCGCGTCGTGGCTCGGCCGCAGTGCGAGAGGTCGATCAGGATCCGAAGGGAGTCCATCCGCTCGACGGCCTCGTGCCCCCGCTTCGAGAGGCCCGCGTTGCCCGGCTCGAGGCAGCCGTCGCCGATGAGGTTCCGGAGGTTGTACGTCGGCTGGATGATCCGGACCCCGAGGGCGTGGAGCGTCTCGAGGCGGGAGAAATCTTCCTCGAAAGCGACGCCGTCCTGCAGGCCGTACGCGAGGCCGAGGCGGCCGTTCCCCTTGGCCGCCCTGAGGTCGCTCGTCGTCTTCACCTTCATGAAGACGTCGGGGTGCGCTTCGATCTCGCGCTCCCAGTAGCCGATCTCCCGGACGATCCCCTCGAAGGCCTCGGCCGCCGGTCGGCTGCCGACCGGGCCGACCGTGACGTTCACGCTGGTGACGCCGGAGGCTTTCGAGTCCGCGACGGCGCGGGGGGTGAGCCGGGCGCCCTTCTCGGCGTCGCTGTCGTTGTCCCCGGGCCCGCCGCAGCCGTCGAAGACGATGGCGCGCCCGTAAGGGTCCGCGGCCGGTCCCGGCGTCGCGGCCTTTGCGTCCGGCTCCGGACCGGCAATGAGACGTGATTCGAGGGCGATCCCCGAGAGCGCCCCGAGGACGAGAAGCTCTCTTCGGTCGAGGGACATGGCAATACCTCCTCTGGGGGACGGACACGTGATCCTACGTCTCTGGCCCGAGACGTGATGCGAAGGGACCATGACAGCGCCGTTTCGGAAGCCGAAATTACCTACCGGTAGGTAGGAAAGCGCCGTGCGGACGGAAACTGAAAGCAGAGCCGGTCGGAGCCTCCGGCATCACGACCCGAACATCCGCGAGCATCTCGTCGACGTCGCGATCGAACTCTTCGCGAGCCGCGGCTACGCCGCGACGTCGGTCCGCGAGATCGTCGAACGCGCGAGGGTCTCCAAGCCGGTCCTCTACTACCACTTCGGAAGCAAGGAAGGGCTCTACCTCGAGATCATGCGCCGCCTCGAACGGACCCTCGAGGAGACGGTCGCGAGCCGCGACGCGGGAGGCGGGACGGCGCGGCACCGGATCCGCCGCCTTTGCCTCGACATCTACGACGCCTTCTCGGAGAACACCGCGGCCGTCCGTTTCCTGAACGCGGTCTTCTGGGGCCCGCCGCAGGGAACGCCGGACTTCGACGTGGACTCCCTGTACGAGCCGCTCGTCGCCGCGTTCCGGACGCTCGTCGACGAAGGGGTCGCGCGGGGCGAATTCCGTCAGGGGGCCGCTCCGGACCTCTCGTTCGCCCTTCTCGGCGCCCTCAGCTTCGCGATGGACTTTCACCTCGCGCATCCCGACCAGTCCCCGGCCCGCGACGGCCTCGCGCGGGTTCTCGACCTGATCCTGTCCGGGGCCTCGGCGCCCCGCCGCGGAGGAACCTCCCGATGAAACGGACCGTCCGGCATCCGATCCTCGTCGCTCTCGTCCTCCTTCTCCCGGCCGCCGGCTGCTCGCGGGCGAACGGGAAGGAAGGGGCGGCCGCGCGCCCGGCCGTCGCGGTCGAGGTCGCCCCGGCCGTATCGGGCGATCTCAAGGAGTCGATCGAGGTCGTCGGGACGCTTGCCCCGAAGTTCCAGGCCGAGGTGAAGACGGAGTACAGCGGGACGGTGACCGAGGTCCTCGTCACCGAATGGGTGCGCGTCTCGAAAGGAACGATCCTCCTCCGCTTCGACGCCCGCGAGGCGGAGGCGGCCGCCGCGGCCGCACGGGCGAGCCTCCTCTCGGCCGAGGTCGGGATGAACCGGGCGCGGCGCGAGCTGGACCGGACGATGAAGCTCAAGGAGGCCGGCCTCGCCACGCCGCAGAACCTCGACGACGCGAAGACCTCCTCCGAGGCCGCCGAGGCGCAGATGGCCGCCGCGAAGGCGCAGAAGCAGATGGCGGAGACGAAGCTCGAAAAGACGGTGATCCGGTCGCCCCTGGACGGCGTCGTCGCGAGCCGGACCGTCAACCCGGGCGACTTCATCGAGAACATGGGGTCGCCAAAGCCGATGTTCCGGATCGTCGACAACCGCCGGCTCGAGCTGACGGCGACGGTCCCCTCGTCGCGGATCTCGGGCGTACGCCTCGGACAGCCCCTCTCCTTCACGACGGACGCGGTCCCGGGCCGGACCTTCGTCGGGAAGGTCGCCTTCATCAATCCCGCGGCCGACGAGTCGAGCCGGACCGTCAAAGTCGTGGCCCTCGTCGACAACCGGGACGAGAGCGCTGAAGTCCGGTCTCTTCGCGAAAGGCGAGATCGTGACCGGCGAACGGAAGAACGTCCTCCGGGTCCCCCGGAGCGCCTTCGTGACGTGGGACCTCGCGGCCCGGTCGGCGGTCGTCTTCGTCGTGGAGGGGGAGAAGGCGGTCCGGAGGAGCGTCGAGACGGGAGCCAACGCCGGGGACGAGGTCGAGGTGACGAAAGGCCTCTCGCCCGGCGAGAAGGTCGTGACGCGAGGCGGCTTCAATCTCTCGGACGGGGACCGGGTCACCGTCGTCTCGCCGAAGAAGGCGAATAAGGCTTAGATCCGATGTTCCTCTCGAACCTCTCCATCAAGAAGCCGGTCTTCGCGACCGTCCTGATGCTCGCCCTCCTGACGCTCGGGCTCTTCTCGTACCGGCGGCTCGCCATCGAGCTGATGCCCGACGTCGAGCTGCCGATCCTGACGATCACGACGGAGTTCCCCGGCGCCTCGCCCGAGGCCGTGGAGCGCGAGCTGACGAAGAAGATCGAGGAAGCCGTGAACCCGATCTCCGGCGTGAGGCACGTCTACTCGACGTCGCGCGAGAGCCTCTCCTCGGTCATGGTGGAGTTCCAGCTCCAGGTCCGGATCAACGAGGCCTCGCAGGAGGTCCGCGCCAAGATCAACGCGGTCCGGCGCGAGCTGCCCGAGCAGATCAAGGAGCCGGTCATCCAGAAGATGGACATCGGCGGGATGCCGGTCGTGGCGCTGGCGGTCCGCTCCGGAACATTGACGCCGCGCGATCTGACGACCCTCGTCGACCGGAAGGTGAAGCGGCGCCTCGAGAACATTCCGGGCGTCGGGAAGGTCCGGCTCGTCGGAGCGTCCCGGCGGGAGGTGAACGTCCTCGTCGACCCGGCGCGGATCGAGGCGATGGGGCTCGGCGTCGACGAGGTGATCGCGGGCCTCGCCGCCGAGAACGTCAACACGCCGCTCGGGCGGCTGAACCGGCTGGGGAGCGAGATCCCGCTCCGGATCTCCGGGAAGCCGACGCTGGTGCCGGGCTTCGAGTCGATGGTCATCGGCCGCCGCGGCAGCCACCCGGTCACCCTCGGCGAGGTGGCGACGGTCGTGGACGGGATCGAGGAACTGCGCTCGCTCGCCCTCGTCAACGGGGTCCCCGCCGTGGCGCTCGAGGTCCTGAAGCAGTCGAAGGCGAACACCGTCGGCGTCGTCGACGCCGTCAAGCGCGAGGTCGACCGGCTGAAGCCGGAGCTTCCGCCCGGAACCCAGATCGAGATCGTCCGGGACGCCTCCGTGATGATCCGCGAGTCCGTTTCCGACGTGCAGACGACGCTCGTCATCGGCGGCCTCCTGACGATCCTGATCGTCTTCTGCTTCCTCAACTCGTGGCGCTCGACGGTCATCACGGGGCTGACGCTCCCGATCTCCGTCATCTCGTCGTTCATCGCCATGTACTTCTTCGGGATGACGCTGAACGTCATGACTCTGATGGCGCTTTCGCTCGCCATCGGTCTCCTGATCGACGACGCGATCGTCGTCCGCGAGAACATCGTCCGGCACCTCGAGCACGGCGAGGACCACATGGCCGCGGCCCGGAACGGGACGGCCGAGATCGGCCTCGCCGTCCTCGCGACGTCCCTCTCGATCATGTCGGTCTTCGTCCCGGTCGCCTTCATGAAGGGGATCGTCGGGCGCTTCTTCTTCCAGTTCGGGATCACGGTGGCGTTCGCGGTCATGGTCTCCCTCTTCGTCTCCTTCACCCTCGACCCGATGCTCTCCTCTCGCTGGGTCGACCCGGACGTCGAGCGGAAGGGGAAGAGGCACGCCGTGGCGCGCGTCCTCGACCGGTTCAACTCCTGGTTCGACCGGACCGCGGACCGATACAAGACGCTCGTCGGCTGGGCGCTCGACCGGCGCAAGCTCGTCCTCGGCGTCGCCACGGCGGCCTTCGTCGCCGGCCTCGGCCTCTTCGCCTTCCTCGAGGCGGAGTTCTTCCCGGCGTTCGACCAGGGCGAGTTCATGGTCCGGTTCAAGACGGCGCCGGACGCCTCGATCGAGGAGACGAAAGGGCGTCTGAGCGTCGTCCTCGGCGAGCTGAAGGCGATTCCGGAGATCGAGCACACCTACGCGGCGATCGCCGCCGGCGAGTCGGACACCGTCCGGAACGCGACGGTCTACGTGAAGCTGAAGGAGACGTCGGAACGGAAAAGGAACCAGTACGCCGTGATGCGCGACGTCCGCTCCAGGCTCGCGGGAATCCCGGGGCTGATCCCCTCCGTGGAAGAGGATCCGGACAACTTCCAGAAGCCGTTCATCGTCCTCGTCCGGGGCGAGGAGATCCCGAAGCTGAAGGAGTACGCGGCGGCCCTGAAGAAGTCTCTCTACGGCATCACGGGGATCGTCGACCTCGAGGCGACGCTCGAGCAGGACCTTCCGGAGTACCGCCTCACCGTGGACCGCCAGCGGGCGCGGGACGCGGGCCTCGGCACCGACGCGCTCGTGAGGACCGTCGGCGCCCTCGTCGGAGGGCAGATCGTCTCGACGTACGAGGACGACGCCGGCGAAGCGGTCAACGTCCGGATCCGCCTTCCGGAAGGGCTCCGGGAAGACGTCCGCCAGGTCGGGCAGCTCCGGATCGCCGTCTCCGGCCCGTCCGGCGACGCGCTCGTGCCGATCGCCGACCTCGTCAAGGCGGAGCGGACCGTCTCTCCTTCGGAGATCAGCCGGCAGGACCTCTCCCGACAGGTCGTCCTTTCGGGGAACCTCGACCGTCTCCCTCTCGGCACGGCGGCGGAGACGGCCCTCCGGGAGGCCGCGAAGATCCCGATGTCGCCCGGCTACCGCGTCGTCATGTCGGGCGACACGGAGATCATGGAAGAGTCGTTCGGCTACCTCGCCGAGGCGCTCGTCCTCGCCATCGTCTTCGTCTACCTGATCCTCGCGGCGCAGTTCGAGTCGTTCATCGACCCGCTCGCCATCATGCTGTCGCTCCCGCTCTCGATCGTCGGGATGGCCGGGATGCTCGTCCTGACGCGCGACACCGTCAGCATCATGTCGCTCATCGGGCTCATTCTCCTGATGGGGCTCGTCACGAAGAACGCGATCCTCCTCGTCGACTACACGAAGGTCCTGAGACGGCGGGGAATGGACCGCCGGAGCGCGCTGATCACGGCCGGCCGGACGCGGCTCCGTCCGATCCTGATGACGACCCTCGCGATGATCTTCGGGATGCTGCCGCTGGCCCTCGCGATCGGGCAGGGGGCGGAGATGCGGGCGCCGATGGCGCGAGCGGTCATCGGCGGGCTCGTCACGTCGACCCTCCTGACGCTCGTCGTCGTGCCGGTCGTCTACACCCTCCTCGACGACTTCGCCGAGTGGCTCCACAGGCGCTGGTCGAAGGCGAATGCCCTCGCCGCGGACTCGACGGGCCCCGTACCGGCTCTCCCGCCCGTCGCCAGGTCTATCGTTCTTCTGGCCCTCCTTCTCCCGTCGCTCGCCGCGCGCGCGGAGAGTCCCGTGGTCCCGATCACCCTCGACGAGGCGGTGCGGCTCGTGCAGGAGAAGAACCGGGACATCCAGAAGGCGAGGGCGTACCAGGAGTGGGTGCGCGGGAAGTACGTCGAGGAGCGCGCCGCGGCCCTCCCGAGCCTCGCGCTCCTCGGCGGCGGCGTCCGTTCCTGGGACGAGAGCTACCGGGTCATCTTCGGCGACTTCTACCCTCCGGGCCAGAACCTCGCGACCGCCGACGTGAACCTGACGCAGGCGCTCTTCACCTGGGGGCAGGTGGGCGCGGGGATCCGGGCCGCGAAGCGAGGGATGGCCGCCGCGGACGAGCAGCTCGACTCGGCCCGGCAGGCGGCGATCCGGGACGTCACGGCCGCGTTCTACGACGTCCTTCTGGCCCGCCGGATCGAGAAGATCGCCCGCGAAAACCTCGCCCAGCGGGAGCGGCATCTTGCCGAGGCGAGAAACCGGCAGCTCCTCGGAACGGCGACCGACTACGACGTCCTGGCGGCCGAGGTCGCCGTGGAAAACGCCCGCCCGGCGGTCATCAGGTCCGTGAACCTCGTCCTGACGGCCCGCGAGAGGCTCCGCCTCGTCCTCGCGGACGAGCGCCGCGAGCTGGACGCCGAGGGAACGCTCGACACGGAGGTCACGGACCCGCCGCCTTACGAGGACGCCCTCCGGACTGCGATCGAGCGAAGGCCCGACCTGAAGGCCCTCCGGCAGCGGGTCGAGGTCTTCCGCGAGTTCGTGAAGATCCAGGCCGCGGGGAACAAGCCGCGCCTCGACCTCCGAGCCGGTGCGGGCTGGAAGTGGCTCGATGCGAGCGGGCTGACCGGAGACGGCAAGACCTGGAACGCCGGCCTCTACATGTCGTTCCCCTTCTTCGACGGCCTCGCGACGCAGGGAAAGGTGATCGAGGCGAAGAGCGACGTCTCGACGTCGCAGATCGACCTCGCCAAGGCCGAGGACGGCGTCCGTCTCGAAGTCCGGACGGCCGTCGACTCGGTCCGCGAGAGCGCGCTCATCGTCCGCGCGCTGACCGGAACGGTGAGCCAGGCGCGGCGGCTCCTTCAGATGTCCGAGAAGGGATTCGAATTCGGCGTGAAGACCCGGCTGGAGGTGGACGACGCGCAGCTGGCGGTCGTCCAGGCCGAGGGGAACCTCGCGACCGCCACGCGCGATCACCTCGTGGCGTGGGTGACGCTCCGGTACGTACAGGGCCTGCTCTGACCGGATCCGGGGTCTCGTGAGGGGGGTTCGCCGATGCAATTCGAGACAGGACCCGTTCGTGATTAAATGAGAAGTTACGGCGAGCGTCTCCCCCGGCCTCCCGGGGCGCCGGACACGCCGACGGACGAGCCGAATGAGCGAGTCGAATTCGAAACCGGAAGAGACACCCCGGCTCGCCGACGAGACGCGGTGGTACACGGAGCACACGGCGCTTCTCATCAGCACGCTGAAGTGGTCGTTCCTGGGCGCCGCCGCCGGGCTCTGCGTCGGGTTCGGAACTCGCTTCTTTCTCTGGTGCCTCCGGGAATCCACGCTGCAGGTACGCCGGCTCGGCGACGGGTTTCTCTCTCCCTACTGGCTTCTGCCGGTGGTCTTACCGGCCTGCGTCCTGATCATCAGGCGCTTCGCCCCCGACGCCCGCGGCCATGGGACCGAGGCGGTGATCGCCGCCGTCCACCAGAGGTCCGGAAAGGTCGACTGGGCGGTCGCGCCGGTGAAGCTGCTCGCGACGATCATGACCCTCGCGTTCGGCGGCTCGGTCGGAAAGGAAGGCCCATGCGCCCAGATCGGGGCCTCCATCACGAGCCTTTTCGCCGACATCCTCCGTTTGAGGGACGAGGACCGCCGCCGCCTCGTGATCTGCGGGATCGGGGCGGGGTTCTCCGCCGTTTTCGGGACTCCCATCTCCGGGGCCCTCTTCGGCATCGAGGTCCTCTACCTCGGACGGATCGAGTACGCCGTCCTTTTCCCGTGCCTCGTTTCGGGGATCGTCGCGCACCTCGTCTGCGGCGTGACGCCGCCGGTCGCCGCCATTCACGCGAGCCTCGGGGCGTTCGGCCGGATCGAGATCGTCCTCCTCTCGATTCTCTTCGGTGCCTTTTTCGGCCTCGTCGCGCTCCTCCTGATCGAGTCGATGCGGGGCGTCGAGCGGGAGCTTCGCCGTTTCGAGCGCTATCCTTATCTCGTTGCAGCGTGCGGTGGCCTCGGGCTCGCCGTCCTCTACCACTTCGCCGGCAGCGTCTATTCGGGACTCGGCGTCGAAACGATCGAAGGGACCCTGGCCGGAACGGCGAAGATCGCCTTCCTCGCGTTCCTTTTCAAGATCGTCGCCACGTCGGTGACCCTGGAGACCGGCGGGAGCGGAGGGATCGTCACCCCCCTCTTCTTCATCGGCGTGACGAGCGGTGCCGCGCTGGCCCGCCTGATGCACCTTCCTACGGAAATCTTCGCGGGCTTTGGTTTCGTGAGCGTCCTCGCCGCCGCCGCGAACACGCCCATCGCCGCCGCGGTGATGGGGATCGAGCTTCTCCCCTCGCCGATCGGGGTCTACGCGGCGCTCTCGGCGGGAACGGCTTTTCTCATCGTCGGGCACCGGAGCGTCTACGCCAGCCAGAAGATCGGCCTCTCGAAGTCGGCGGGCCTGGAACTCGAGCTCGGCCAGCCTGTGGGAGAGCTTTCCCGCGGCGATCTCCACCTTCGTCCGGGGAGTCTCGCGGATCGTTTTCAGAAGTTCGGAAGCCGACGTCAAGAAAAAGAGCCTTCGAAGCGAGAGCCCTGACTTTCAGGCGCCTGCGGAAGAAGGCCCACCTGCCGGAACGCCTCTAGAATCCGTCGCCATGGTCGCTCATCGCAGATCGTTTCCGGCTCTCCTCCTCGCCCTCGGACTCCTCGCGCCACTTACCGCTTTCGGATCGCCGCCGGCCGCGGCCACGCGGTGGCCGGAGACGGTCGAAGCGGGGGAGGCGACGTTCACACTCCACCAGCTCCAGGTCGACCTCTACTCGGGCGCCGGGCTGGAAGGGCGCGCCGCCGTGACGGTTCGGCGGAAAGGGGAGAAGGAGCCGAACTACGGCGTCGTCTTCTTCCGGGCCCGGACGGCGGTCGACGGGGCGACCCTCGATCTGGAAGGGCTCGAGATCACCAAGGGGAGCTTTCCGTGGGAGCGGGACGGAGGGGCCGCGCTTCTCGCGCTCCTTCGCCCGGCCGCGCCTCATACGGCGACTCTGCCCCTCGTCTCGGTGACAGCGAGCCCGGCGGTCGCTCTCTCGGCGCGCGCCATGCCGGCGCCTCCCCCGAAGCCCCGGCCGCGCGTCTTCCCGTCGTCGGGGCCGGCGATCCTCGTCCTCGTGGACGGCGACTACGTCATCCGGCCGGTTCCCGACTCGAAGGTCCTCCGGGTGGTCAACACCCGGTCTCTTCTCCTCCAGGATCCCGCGACGAGCCGCTTCTACCTCCCGATGGGGAGCGAGTGGCTGGTGGCCCCGGCTCCGAACGCGAAGTGGAGCGTCGCGAGGAAGGTCCCGGCCGGCTTCGACGCCGTCCGGAAAGCCGCGGCTTCCGAGGCCGGCGTGGAGACCTACAGCCATCCGGGCGAGGCGATCACCGGCCTCCTCAGGGCCGGGAAGGCCCCCGCGGTCTTCGTCTCGACGACGCCGGCCGTGCTCGGGGGAAAAGGCGAAAAGTCCGCGTCCTCTCCTGTGCGAGAGGCCTCCGGTTCCGCTCCGGCGCGCCCCGGAGACATCTATGCGGGTCCGGATGGAAATGCTTACCGGCCGGCCGGTTCGGGGCGGTGGGAGAAGACGAACGGCCGCGACTGGTATCCGGTCGCGGTGGCGCACGGAAAGGGGATCCCGAAGGCCTCGGGACTCGACCTCGTCGGCCGCCTCGACGCCGAGCGCCGGGCGCGCGACGCCGGACGCTGAGGCCCGGTCCGGAACTCTCCGGGTTCATTTTTCGGCCATTGGGGTCAAAATAGGCGCGGAGCCAACAGTCGTGGAAGGGCCGAAGACGCATGACCGGTTCAACGCCGAGCGGATCCGGAAGTCCGTCGGCGTGGACGATTTCGTCCAGATCCTCGAGGCGCTCGGGGCTTCGGTGGACCGCGAGGCCCGCCACTCCACCTGCCCGGTCCACAAGGGAACGGGCCGTGACGCCGTTCACTACGAGGAGCGGGAGGGAATCGTTCACTACCGCTGCGTCACGGGATGCGGCGGGCAGGGAGGCGACGTTCTGACTCTCGTCCAGCGCTCGCTCGGCGTCACGCTTCCGCTCGCGGCGACGTGGCTGAAGGACACGTGCGGGATCCCGAAGGAGCGCCGGAGAAAGGACCGCCGCTCGGGCTGGGCTCCTCTGGTCTCTGCCGGAGAGGCCTCCGCCGCCGCGGAGCCGGCCTCCGTCCCGCGTCCCGTCTCCGGCATCGCGGCTCTGCCGCGCAATCCGGCTCTCGAATGGGAACGCGGCCTCGCCGAGTGGCGCTCCGCGTTCGAGAGGCGCCCCATCTCGACCGGCCTGCGCTCGATCGACGAGCTTCTGGGCGGGGGCCTCCGGGAGCGGCGGGTCTTCGTTCTCGCGGGGTCACCGGGCTCGGGGCGGACCTCCCTCGCTCTCCGGATCGCGCACGCCGCCGCGTCGGCGGGCTGTCCGGTCCTCTACGTGTCGTACGAGTGCGAGGACGTGGAGCTGCGCGCACGGCTCGTCGCCTCGGTCGTCAAGACTCCTTACGGACAGATGCTCGCGCCGGAAGGGCTCCTGCAGGTGGAGCGGGAGCAGGTCGCGTCGGCGTGGAAGCGGTACGCCGAAGGCGGGCCCGGGGCGAGGATGCTCATCACGGTGCCCGGGGCGCGCGACGTCGGCGAGCCGGGGCACCCGGCGGGGTCGATGACGTGGCTCCGGGCCGAGGCCGAGAGGCGGGGACGCGATTTCGGCCGTCCACCGCTCGTCATCGTGGACGACCTGAAGGGGGCGGTCGCCTTCTCGGAGGACGTGGATCCCTACCACGGAGGGCTCGAGTTCGCCGCGACGCGGACGAGCCTCGCCCTCCGTCTCGTGGCGCGGAGCGCGGGGAGCCCCGTCCTGATTCTCGCGGGGATCGCGCCGAACTCGATTCTCGGACCGCACGATCCGTGGCGTCTCCCGGAGCTTCCGGACATCGAGAACGTCTCGGGGCTCGGAGCCAATGCCGACGCGGTCCTCACCCTCTGGCCGGACGGGGAGGACTGGGAGACGTTCGAAGGGAAAGGGATCGCGCGCGACGCCACGTCGCGCCGCCCGGTCGTCGTGAGGGCCGTCAAGGGGCGGCAGAACGGCTCCGGCCTCGCGCGGCTCGTCTGGTACCCCGTCGTCGGCACGTTCGAGGATGTCGCCAGAACGCCCGTGCACGCCTGAGGCGCCGGCCGCCGGAAGCGCCGCTTCGGTATCATCCGGCCGCCGATGATTCCCGCCCCGGGGACGGCCGGCGCCGAGCCCGTCGTCCGCATCACCACGAGCGCCCACTTCAGCGCCGCCCACCGCCTTCACAACGAGGCGCGCGACGCGGAGTGGAACCGCGCGGTCTTCGGGAAGTGCAACAACCCGTTCAGCCACGGGCACACCTACGGGCTGGAGGTGACGGTGGAGGGACCGGTCGACCCGGAGAAGGGATGGGTCCTCGACTTCGCGGTGCTCCGGCGGATCGTCGCGGAGAAGATCGTCCGCCGGTGCGATCTGAAGAACCTCAACACGGACGTCCCGTTCCTCTCCGGCGTCAACCCGACGGCCGAGAACATCGCGGTGAGGATCTGGGAGGAGCTCAAGCGGGAGGTCGCTCCGGCGCGCCTCGCCCGGATCGTCCTTCACGAGACCGAACGAAACAAGGTCGTCTATACGGGGCCGGAATCGTGACGACGTGCGCGTCCTGATCTCGAACGACGACGGGGTGCACAGCCCGGGCCTCGCCGCGCTGGAAGGGGCGGCGCGAGCGATGGGCTTCGAGACCTTCGTCGTCGCGCCCGACCGCGAGCAGAGCGCCTCGTCCCATGCCCTGACGATGCACCGGCCTCTCCGGGTGAGGACGCTCTCGGAACGCTCGTGGGCCGTGGACGGGACGCCGACGGACTGCGTGAACCTCGCCCTCTGCAGCATCCTGAAGGCGAACCCTCCCGACCTCGTTCTGGCGGGGATCAACGCCGGTCCGAACCTCGGGGACGACGTGACGTACTCCGGAACGGTGGCGTGCGCCTTCGAGGGGACGCTTCTCGGCGTGCCGTCCATCGCCTTCTCGCTCGACACATGGCAGGACCGGGCGCGGGGCGAGCCCGACTTCGCGGCGACGGAGCCGGCGGTCCGGGCCATTCTCTCTCTCGCCCTCGAGAAGCCCCCGTCGGGCGACACGCTCTGGAACGTCAACCTCCCTCCGGGAACGCCGAAGGGATACCGCGTGACGCGAATGGGCCGGCGGCGATACGGCGAGAACATCGTCGAGAAGATCGATCCGCGGGGCCGCCCCTACTTCTGGATCGGCGGCGCTCACATCGACACGCACGCCGACGGGACCGACCTGACCGCCGTGTCGAAGGGATGGGTCTCGATCACGCCGCTTCACCTCGACCTGACGGATTACCGTGCGCTCGAGGAGCTGGAGCGGCGCTTTCGCGCCCTCCCGGCGCCGGAACCGTCACGATAGAATTCCCCGCGTGAAGCCTGCGGATCCCGGGACGCGGCGCGCCGCCGAGGGCGCGCTCGCGCGCCACGCGATGGTTTCGCGGCTACATTCGGCGGGGGTCGTGACGGACCCCCGGGTCGTCGCCGCCCTCGAGGCCGTGCCGCGGCACCTCTTCGTCCCGAAGCCTCTGGCGGGCGAGGCCTACGGCGACCACGCGCTCCCGATCGGCCATGGCCAGACGATCACGCAGGCGGCGAACGTGGCCCGGTCGGTGGAGCTTCTCGCCCTCGCGCCGGCCGCGAGGGTCCTCGAGATCGGCACGGGATCGGGCTACCAGACGGCCGTCCTCGCCATGCTCTGCCACCATGTCTTCTCTCTGGAGCGGATTCCGGAGCTGGCGGCGACAGCGCGCGAGCGCCTCGGATCGCTCGGCATCCGGAACGTCTCGATCCGCGTCTTCGACGGCTCGTACGGCTGGAGCGACCACGCTCCTTACGATGGAATCGTCGTCGCGGCCGCCGCTCCCGAGGTGCCGGAGCCTCTCGTGACACAGCTGAAGTCGGGGGGGCGTCTCGTCGTCCCGGTCGGAAGCGCGGTGCGCCAGCGCCTTCTCGTCGTGAGCCGGCTTCCCAGCGGCCGCACGAGGCGTGAGGACGCGGGAGAGGTCGCTTTCGTCCCCCTCGTCGGGCGCTTCGGCTTCGCGTCCCCCGCCGCGAAAGTGGGGCCGGCCGGTGGCTGACGAGGAGACGGGGGGCTGGACGATCGTCCGGAGGCGATACGTCGTCTCCGGCCGGGTGCAGGGGGTCGGATACCGGGCGTTCGCGGCGCGGGCGGCGCGGGGGCTGCGCCTCTCCGGCGGTGCGCTGAACCTCGAGGACGGACGGGTCGAGGTGGTGGCCGAGGGCCCCGCTCACGCTCTCGACCGGCTCGAGTCGGTGCTCGCCGAAGGGCCCCGGTTCTCGCGCGTCGACGGTGTCGCCGTCGAACCGGTCGCCAAAGGCGAAGGGACTCCGGCGTTCGACGTCGACTTCTGAAGGAGCCGGCGCGTCACGTGCCGCGCGGGGACGCCCGGCCGGCGGGCCTCGAGAACGCCGTGGCGGTCGCGAGCGCGACCCCCGCGAAGATCAGGAGCGCGCCGAGTCCCGTGCGGGGTCCGGGGCGCTCGCCGAGGACGGCCGCGGCGAGAGCGGCCGCGAAGAGAGGCTGCAGGTAGAAGAAGATCGCCGTCGTGGAGGGCCCCGTCCGGGCGAGCGCCCACGTGTTGAGCGAGTAAGCGACGACGGTGGGGAAGGCGACGATGGCGGCCAGGGCCGCCCAGCCACCGGCCGTAATCTCCGCCGGTCGCACGCGTGAAAGGCTCTGGAGCGCGAGGACGAGAATCGGGACGGCTCCCCAGCGAAAGAGCCACGCCGTGACCGCGAGAGGGTGGCGGCGCCGGAGGATGCCGCGGGCCGCGACGAGAAAACCGGCGTACGAGAGGCAGTTCAGAACGAGCATCAGGTCGCCCGGTAGCGTCCGGCCGGAGAGGTCGAAACTCTCGACGTTCATCAGGACGAGCGCTCCGCAGAGGGCGAGCGGGACCCCGATGAGACGGCGTCTCGAGAGACGGTCGGCCCCCGCGAGGAAGGCGAGCGCGACGGTGAAGACCGGGATGGTGGCGCTCAGGAGGGCGGCGTTCGTGGCGGTCGACCGGGAGAGTCCCGAGATGAAGAGGACCTGGTTCCCGACGATCCCGAGGAGCGCGAGGAAGGCCAGCTCGAGGTGCTCGCGCGGGGAGAGAGGCGGCTCCTCCCGGAGCTTCTCCCGCGCGAGCAGGCCGAGAAGGAAGACTCCCGCGAGCACACGGACCGCCGCGATGGCGAGCGGAGGGATCTCGCGCATCGCGATCTTCCCGAGGACCGGAAAGGAGCCGAAGCAGAGCTGGACGGCGACGAGCGCGAGGACGGCCCGGACGTCGGGACGCCCGGGCGGCTCAGGGAGCAAGGGGGAGGGAGGTCACGACGGCCTCGGCCGGGCCGCCGGAGAGGGGAACCGAGAGTCGGCTCCCTGGCCCGGAGTGATCGAGATGGACGAATGCGAGCGCCACGGTCTTCGAGAGGCGGAGCGACCGGACGGCGCTCGTCACGATGCCCGCCTTCTTCTCCGCGTGGCGGACCTCCGAGCCGGGGGGCGGCAGGACGGCGAAGGAAAGGAGAAGGCCGACGAGCCGGCGGTTGACGTGTCCGTAGGTCCGGATCCTCGCCACCGTCTCCTGTCCGATGTAGCACCCCTTCGTGTACGAGACGTAGCCGCGCGCCGGAAGGCCCGCCTCGTCGGGCAGAACCTCCTCGGTCAGCTCGGCTCCCCAGCGGGGAATTCCCGCCTCGATCCTCGCGGCTTCGAGGATCGCGCTCTCCACGGGAGCCGCGCCGGCCGCGACGAGCGAGTCGCGGAGGGATTCGAGCTCGCCACGCGCGACGCGGAGGTCGAATCCCTCGAAGCCCCCTCGCGACTCCCGGACGACGAGCGCACCCGACGCGAGGAGGCTGGAGTGCGGCTCCGGAGGCCCCTCCTGACCGATGACCATTTCGAGAATCTTTCCGGCTCCCGTTCCCTCGACGTGCAGAACGCCCATGACGCCCGTCTGGTTCTCGGCCGCGACCTGCTGGAAGAAGATGTACTTGCGGAGGAGCGCGTCGAGCGTCCGGACCAGGCCGGGGTCGGCATCGACGATCAGCTCTTCGGGGGCGCAGAGGACGGCGAGCTCGGCGAGCATCCGTCCCTTGGGGGTCAGGAAGGCCGCGGCGCATCCCTCGCCCGGGCGGAGCTTCTTGACGTCGTTCGTCACGAGGCCGTGGAGGAACTCCGCCCGGTCGCGGCCGCGGACGGCGATCGAGCAGCGCCCCGAGAGATCGAAAAGGAGCGGCTTTGCCCGAAATGCGGACGTGTCGAAGGCGGCTTCGGACGGGGCTTCTGGCGTCATCGGCCGATTCTCTCAGAGGGCTGCGGGGCCGCACGTTACAATGAATCGTGAACGCAATCGCCAGCACCAGCCCGCCGCCCGCCGGGAGCGGGCGCCGTCGTCGCCGTCGCGGCCGGTCGGGGGGGCTGCGTCCGGGCGAAGAACCGACCGACCTCCCGTTCCCCGAGGCGGAGCCGCCGACCCTGGCCCTCCCGTCGTCCTTCGAGGCCGTCGTCGCGGCGGCCCCCTCCAGCATGAACCAGGAAGAACAGAGACTCGCCCTCTTCATCGACATCGACAACGTCGTCATCGGCCTGCGCGAGACGGGACATCCGAAGTTCGACGTCAAGCTCCTCATCTCGCGACTCCTCGAAAAGGGGAAGATCGTCATCAAGCGCGCCTACGCGGACTGGAACCGCTATGCCGAGTACAAGCGCGCCTTCCACGAGTCCGCCTTCGAGCTGATCGACATTCCCCAGCACCGGCTGACCGGGAAGAACTCGGCCGACATCCGGATGGTCGTCGACGCGATGGACCTCGCCTCCAACAAGGAGCACATCAACGTCTTCGTCATCGGCTCGGGCGACTCGGACTTCTCGCCGCTCGTCTCGAAGCTGAAGGAGAACGACAAGACGGTCCTCGGCTTCGGCGTGAAGGGGTCGACGTCGGAGCTCCTGATCGACAACTGCGACGAGTTCATCTACTACGAAGACCTCGTCCGGGAGCAGGTCAAGGTCCCGGTGGCCTACGGCGTCTCCGAGAGGACCGCCGAGAGCTTCGCCCTCCTCGTCGACTCCATCCTCGCGCTCAAGCGCGAGAACAAGGAAGTCCTCTGGGGCTCGATGGTCAAGCAGACGATGCAGCGGAAGTATCCGAGCTTCAACGAGTCGTACTACGGATTCCGGACCTTCTCCGAGCTTCTCGAGGCGGCCGAAAAGGCGAAGATCATCGTCCTCAAGCAAGACAGCAAGAGCGGCTCGTACATCATCACGGGCTTCGGCCCCGGCGGAGCGGCCTGAGAAGAGGGGGCGCCCCCCGCGTCTCCGCCGCTGGGAACATCTCGAAAAGGGGAGCCCGGTCGACTTCAGGGTCTTCCGGATCCGGGAAGATCGGGTCCGGTCGCCCCGGACGGGGCGGGATCACCGGGTCGTGGTTCTCGAGGCGCCGAACTGGGCGAACGTCGTCGCCGTGACGAATGACCGGAAAGTAGTCCTCGTCCGGCAGTTCCGGCACGGGACCGAAACCGTGACGCTCGAAATCCCCGGCGGAGCCGTCGACCCCGAGGACGCCTCGCCCCTCGCGGCCGCGAAGCGCGAGCTGCGCGAGGAGACGGGCTACGTCGCCCGACGCTGGAAGCAGCTCGGCATCGTGGAGCCGAATCCGGCGATCCAGTTGAACCGGTGCTGGACGTTCCTTGCCGAAGGAGCGCACCTCGCGTGCGAGACCGACCCCGATCCGGGCGAGGAGATCGAGGTCGTCCTCGTCCCGGAAAAGAGCCTCGAATCCCTCGCCCGCAAAGGCGTCATCCGCCACGCCCTCGTCATCGCGGCCTTCTACTGGAAGGGGCTCGGCGAAAAGAAGAGCCCGGTCAGATCTCGCGGAACACGAAGCGCTTGAGAACCTGGATCCGGTCGTTGTAGCGCGCCGGGTCCATCAGCCAGATCGCTCCCGCCACCGAGGAGAGGAGCGAGTTGCCGTCCTGCGGGGTGAAGCAGAAGCCGACGACCTCCTTCCCGCCGTCGGCCACGGCGAGGGTCGGCGTCGATATGACGGTCTGGGAGAGGATCCGGCCGTAGTAGCCGTGGTCGCGACCGAACGAGAAGACCTCGTTCGCGCTCTTCCGATCCGTGAGGGCGACGAGGGCGTTTTCCTTCAGCTTCTCGACGAGCCGCTTCTTCTCGATCGGCCTCGGGAGCCGGAAGTCGAACCAGACGGCGTGCATGTACTGCGTATTCAGCTTCACGGCCGATGAGAAGACCTTGGGTGCGAGGCCCAGCGTTTCGTAGAGGTGGAAGACGTCGTGCGCGTGGTGCGTGCCGAACTCGTCGTCGTCATGCTTGCCGACGTAGGGGGCCGGAATGTAATCACTCGTCTGCGAGACGTCGTTCGCCCGCCGCATGCAGACGAAGGTGGCGCGGTCCATCGCCAGCGCGTCGCCCTCCATCCCGATCGTCTTGATCAGGATCGCGAGGTTGTGCGTGTTGCAGGAGACGACCTGCAGGAAGCGGTCCTCTCCGGGGACGAGCGCGCTGTCGTTGATCCCCCGCGCGTACATCTTTCCGAACCCGAACTCCGAGCCCTGGGCGACGAAGCCCTTAGGCCCCTTGAGGGTCCTGTAGAGACGCTCCTTGTTGTCGTTTCCCGCCGGCGTGCAGTCGATGACGACGGTGGCCCGCTCGAGCGCTTCCTGCGCGCTGTGGGAGACCTTGTGGCCGAGCGACTCGAATTCGGCGATCTTCTCCTCGTCCGCGGCGAGATGGGCGCCGCGCGCCATCAGGTGGTTCACCTTGGCCCGCTCGGTCTTGATCGGGGTCCGCTTGTGGAAGGTGACCTCGTCGATTCCGAGATGGTGGTGGAAATCGGTGAAGAGCCCGATCAGCGGCTCGCCGATGGTCCCGGTGCCGACGATGTGGACGATGTTCTTCATGGAACGATTCTAATCGCCGCCAGGCCCTGCTAACGTCTCCCCGGATGGCCTCCCGCGATCACGTCCGGCTCGCTCCGGTCACCATCCCGGGCCCGGTGGGCCCCCTGGAGGGGCTTCTCAGAAACCCCGCCGACCCGGCCGGCGCGGCCGTCATCGCCCACCCGCATCCAGAGCACGGGGGGACGATGCTCACGAAGGTCGTCCATCGGGCGGCCCGGATCCTCTCGGACCGATTCGGTCTCTGCGCGCTCCGGTTCAACTTCCGGGGCGTCGGAAGGTCCGCGGGCTTCTACGACAGCGGAGCGGGGGAGACCGAGGATCTCGTGGCCGCGGGCCGGTGGCTCCGGCAGCAGCATCCAGGCGGCCCGTTCGTTCTCGGAGGGTTCTCGTTCGGGTCCGTCTGTGCACTGCACGCGGCCCCGGTCCTCGCGCCGGACGTCCTCTTCCTGATCGGCGTCCCGACGAGACGCTACCGCTCGGTGCCGTCGGCGCCGGCAGGGACGAGCGTCTTCTGGATTCAGGGGAGTCTGGACGAGTACAGTCGCCCCGCGAAAGCCAGGGCGCTGGCGGAAGCGCGAATGTGGGACTTCGTGGAGGTCCCGGAGGCCGACCACCTCTTCACCGGCCGTCTCGACGCCTTCGAGGAGGCGGCGACCGAAGGGCTGTCGGTCGCTCTCGAAGGGAGGTTGGCGTGAGCACGAAACTTCTGACCCCCCCCGAACGCTCGCAGCTCCTCTCCCGGGCCCGACGAGCCGGCGCCTCGGCCCTCGGGATTCCGGTCGCGGGGCCGGACCCGGCGGAGCCGTCCGGGCGGCTTTCCGAGCCGGGAATGTGCTTCGTCACGTGGAAGCGCGACGGGCGGCTCCGGGGGTGCATCGGAACTGTCGAGCCGGTCCGGCCGCTCTGGGCCGACGTCGAGGCGAACGCCGTCCACGCCCTCCTTCACGATCCCCGCTTTCCTCCCGCCACGCCGAAGGAGTTTCCGCGCTACCGGGCCGACGTTTCGGTCCTCTCGCCCTTCGTCGCGGCGCCGGATCCGCTCTCGGCCATCGTCATCGGCGTCCACGGTCTTCTCGTCGAAAAGGGGAGCAGACGGGGCCTTCTCCTGCCACAGGTCGCGGTGGAGTGGGGATGGGACGTTCCGACGTTTCTCCGCCAGGCATGTCTCAAGGCGGGCCTTCCGGAAGAAGCGTGGCGGGAGGGAAACCCTCCGGCGACCGTCTATACCTTCTCCGCGGAGGTCTTCGGCGAGCCGCTCTGACTCGGGGATCCCGCGGCGGCGCCCGCCGCGAAGGCGAGGAGGATCCCGGCCGCGACGGCGGCGTTGAGGGAGTCGACCCGTCCCGAGAGGGGAATCGTCACCCGTCGGGAGAGGCGGGACTCGAGGGCCGGCGAGATCCCGCGCCCCTCGGAGCCGAGAACGAGAACCAGCGGTCGAAGTCCCGAAAGCGATGAAGGGGGATCACCGCCTCGCGTTTCGGCTCCTGCCAGCGTCGCCCCGACTCCATCGGCCCATGCGGCGGCTTCATCGGGAGTCACCCCTGTCGCAATCGGTATCCGGAGGGCGGAGAGGGCCGAGGCCCGGACCGCTTTCGGCGAGAAGGGAGAGGCGCAGTCGGGCGTCAGGAGGACGCCGGCGACTCCGAAAGCCTCCGCCGACCTGAGGATCGCCCCGACGTTGGCCGGGTCCTGAATGCCATCGAGGAGGACGAAGAGCGAAGACGAAAAGGGAGACGAAGACGGGGGCGAAGAGGAAGAAGGAAAGGAAGAAGGGAGGGGGGCCGACGGGGGATGCTTCGAAGCAAAGAGCTCCGGAAGCGATCGGCGGGGCGGAGCGGCCAGCGCGACGACTCCCCGAGCGGAGGGGAGATCCGAGAGTTTCGAGAGGACCTTCGAAGTGACAAAGTAAAGCGAGGCCCCGCGCTCGGCCGCATTCCGAATTGCTGCGTCCTCGCCGGCGCCCTCTTCACCTTCTAAGAAGATTTCTCTTGGGACGATCCCCGCCGCGAGGGCCTCGCCTACGGCACGCGCCCCCTCGAGAAGCAGGCTCTCGCCGCTCTCGACGGCCCGGAGGGCCGCCTGAATCCGCGGGTTCGACGTCGCGGTGATCCGCATCGGCAGCCCCGAGCGTAGCCCACCTTCCTCACCGTGCTAAAACGTCGCGGTGAAATCGGAGACGGCGGCGGCAGCGACGGCGGCGGGGGCGGCTGCAGCCAAGGCCGTGCCCCTCTCGGCTCTCTGGACCTTCCCTTCGATCCTTTTCTCCGCGTTCATCATCGGCTGGGCGGCCGAGGCGGCGCAGTTCCTCGTCTCCCAGGGATTGGCCCTCGCGATCCTCGCGTGGCTCCAGACGCTTCCCGAGTTCTCCGTGGAAGCCGTCATCGCGTGGCAGGCCGGGAAGGATCCGGCGAAGGTCCATCTCGCGATCGCGAACTTCACCGGTTCCATCCGGCTTCTCGTCGGCCTCGGTTGGCCGCTCGTCTACTTCGTGGCGGCTTTTTTCGCGGCCCGGACGGGAAAGCGGAAGACCTGGGTGGAGATCCGGCTCGAGGACGAGCACGCGGTGCAGGTGATGAGTCTCTTCCCGGTGCTTCTCTGGTTCACGGTGATCTGGTGGAAGGGGACGCTCGGCCTCCTGGATGCCGCGGTCCTCGTATTTCTCTACGTCGTTTACCTCTGGCTTTTGTCGCGCGTCCCGCCCCGGGAAGAGGACGAGGAAGAGATCGACGATCTCCCGCGCGTCTCCCGGTGGGCGCTCTCTTTCGGGCCGGGAAAGCGGGCGATTGCCATCGCCGCCCTCTTTCTCGCGGGAGGCGCCATCCTTTATTTCGCGGCGGAAGCCTTCGTCGGGTCGATGCTCGCGCTCGCCGTCTCGATGGGGGTGGCCCCGTTCTTCTTTGTCCAGTGGGTCGCCCCGTTCCTCTCGGAGTTCCCCGAGAAGCTCTCGGCCTTCAACTGGGCGCGGCAGATCTCGAAGGCCCCGATGGCGCTGATGAATCTCCTTTCGTCGACGATCAACCAGTGGTCCGTCCTCTCCGGCCTGATTCCCGTCATCTACTCGATATCGAGGGGCGAGCCGTCGGCCATCGTCTTCGACACCCACCAGAGGGCGGAGATCCTCCTGACGATTCTCCAGAGCGCTCTCGGATTTCTCCTGCTCCTGAACCTCAAGTTAGAGGCCTACGAGGCCGGAATTCTCTTCGTCTTCTGGCTGGTGCAGTTTCTTTTCCCCTCGACGCGCGATGCGATGGTCTGGGTCTACGCCGGCTGGTGCGGGATCGAGCTGATCCGGATCGTCACGGGCGGCCGGAAACCCGTCGCCGTCGAGGCGGCGTGGCGCGTCGTCCGCCAGCGCGGGGGAGTTCCCGCGGGAGTGGAATGACGGATGGATGATGCGTTCGCGTCAGGCCCGGCGAAGGAACCCTCCTCTAGACTCGTGACATGAGCATCAGCCATCTCGCAAGGTCCATCGCTGAGTCGCCGACGCTCCGCCTGAACGAGGAGGCGCGGCTTCTTCGGGAGAGGGGCGAGCCCGTCATCCACCTCGGAATCGGCGAGCCGAAGAACAAAGCCCCGATCAGCGCGATCCTCGGCGCCGCGGGGAAGCTCTTCGCCGGCGACGTGAAATACACGCCGACGGACGGCCTCCCGTCGCTCAAGAAGGCGATCCTCCGGTACACGGAGGAGAACTACGACCGGGTGATCGCCCCGGAGAACGTCATCGTCTCCGAGGGGGCGAAGCAGTCGCTCTTCAACGTCCTCTACTCGATCCTGAACCCGCAGGACGAGGTGATCGTCCTCGCCCCGTACTGGGTCAGCTATCCCGAGATCGTGAAGATGGTGCAGGGGGTGCCGGTCGTCGTGACGCCGGAGGACGGCAGCTTCGTCCCGCAGTTCTCCGAGATCGAACGGGCGGTCTCTTCCTCCACGAGGGCGATCCTCCTGAACAGCCCGAACAACCCTTCGGGCGCCGTC
Source organism: uncultured Acidobacteriota bacterium (assembly GCA_963779415.1). GTDB lineage: Bacteria > Acidobacteriota > Thermoanaerobaculia > UBA5066 > UBA5066 > DAOMFB01. Next base: position 369,123 of record CAVZYA010000001.1, read on the forward strand.
TTCCCCGAGGCGCTGGTCTCGAAGCTCGTGGAGTTCTGCGAGAGGAAGGGGATCTGGCTGATCACCGACGACATCTACCACAAGCTCGTCTTCGACGGGAAGGTCGCCGTCCCCGCGTGGCGATACACGCCGAAGGACGTCGAGACGTCGAAAGTGATCGTCGTCAACGGCGTCTCGAAGATCTACGGGATGACCGGATTCCGGATCGGCTGGGTGGTCGCGAACCGGGAGCTGGTCCGGATCATGACGAACGTGCAGGCGCAGACGACCTCTTGCGTGGCAACGGTCTCGCAGGCGGCGGCGGAGGGGGCGCTGACGGGCCTCCAGAGCTACGTCGAGATCTCTCCGCCTCACGCATCCAGAACAACCGCGACGTCCTGCTGCAGGAGATCCGGACCTTCACGGGACGTGAAGACGGTCGAAGCCCGAGGGAACGTTCTACGCGCTCCCCGACTTCCGCGCCTACGCGAATGGGATCCGTCGCGATGTCGGAGCTTCTTCTCAAGAAGGCGATGGTCGTCACGGTGCCGGGCAAGCGAATTCGGGATGGAAGGGCACCTCCGCCTCTCGTTCTCGGGCTCGGTGAAGGAGATCACCGGAGGGGATCGCCCGGATGAAGTGGGCGCTCGATCCCTCGTCCCCGAACGAGATCTACATCGGGGAACGGAAGCTCGTGAGGGACTGGCTGTGAACAACATCCTCGACATCAGGACCCCGGCCGAAGGGCGAGGCCCAGGCGCGGAAGGCCGACTACGGCCTCGCCTACCTCGGCCTCTCGAACCTCCGGAAGGTCTACTGGAACCTTCCGACCGAGGCCCTCTACGAGGAGATCATCTTCCGGCGCGAAGGGCGGATCGCCCGTCGGGCGGCCCGGTCGTCGTCGACACGGGGAAGCACACGGCCCGCGCCGCGAACGACAAGTTCGTCGTCCGCGAGGAGGACTCGGAGGGGCACATCTGGTGGGGCGTCGTACAACCGCCCGCTCGCCCCGGAGAAGTTCGACGAGCTCTTCGGCCGGCTGCAGGGGTACCTGCAGGGGCGCGACCTCTTCGTCCAGGACTGCTTCGGCGGTGCCGACCCCGACTACCGGCTCCCGGTCCGGATCGTCACCGAGCAGGCGTGGCATCGCCTCTTCGCCCGGAACATGTTCCTGAAGCCCCGGACCGCACGACGAATACCGGCGCCACGTCCCGGAGTTCACGGTCCTCTGCGTCCCCGGCTTCAAGGCCTTCCCGCCCGTCGACCAGACACCCTCGGAGACCTTCATCGTCCTCAACTTCGCCCGCCGGATCTGCCTCATCGGGAACACCGGCTACGCGGGGGAGGTCAAGAAGTCGGTCTTCACGATCCTGAACTACCTCCTCCCGCTCGAGGGGGTCATGACGATGCACTGCTCGGCGAACGTCGGGAAGGACGGGGCCACCGCGCTCTTCTTCGGCCTTTCCGGGACCGGGAAGACGACGCTCTCGGCGGACCCGAACCGGGGCCTGATCGGCGACGACGAGGCGGGGTGGAGCGACAAGGGGATCTTCAACTTCGAGGACGGCTGCTACGCGAAGGTCATCGCTCTTTCCGCCGCGGCCGAGCCGCAGATCTGGGCGACGACGCGCCGCTTCGGGACGATCCTCGAGAACGTGATGTTCGATCCGGTCACGAGGCTGATCGACCTCGACGACGACCGCCGGACGCGAAAACACGCGCGCTTCGTACCCTCTCGACTTCATCGAGAACGCCGTCCGAGAGCCGGATGGGCGGGCATCCCCGAAGAACATCATCTTCCTGACGTGCGACGCCTCCGGGGTGATGCCGCCGATCGCGAAGCTGTCGCCGGACCAGGCGCTCTACCACTTCATCTCGGGCTACACGTCGAAGATCGCCGGGACCGAGATCGGCCTCGGCAAGGAGCCCGAGATCACCTTCAGCGCCTGCTTCGGCGGGCCGTTCATGGTCCACACCCCGTACACCTACGCGAAGCTCCTCCGCGGAGAAGATCGAACGGCACGGCGTCGACTGCTGGCTGGTGAACACCGGATGGGTCGGCGGGCCGTACGGCATCGGAAAGCGGATCAGCATCCGGTATACGCGGGACCTTCTGAACGCGGCGCTGGACGGAAAGCTGAAGGACGTGGAATACCAGGCCGACCCGGTTTTCGGCTTCGCGGTCCCGAAGAGCTGTCCGGGGGTCCCCGACCACGTCCTGAAGCCGGCCGACGCGTGGCACGACAAGGCCGAGTACATGAAGAAATACAGGCAGCTCGCCGCGCGCTTCATCGAGAACTTCCGGAAGTTCGAGGGAGAGACGCCGGCCGAAATCGTGGCGGCGGGTCCGAAGATCTGATGGGGTTTCGCTTCTCCCGCCGTGCCTCTTCCGTCGCCCCCTCGGCCACGCTCGAGGTCCTGCAGGCCGCGGCGTCGCTCCGCGAGCGGGGCGTCGACGTCGTCGATCTCGGCCCCGGCGAGCCCGACTTCCACACGCCGGAGTTCGTCAAGGAAGCGGCCATCGCGGCGATCCGCGCGAACTTTACGAGGTACACGGACGTCTTCGGCATTCCCGAGCTTCGCTTCGCGGTCTCGGACCACTACCGCAGGGCGTGGGGGAGCCCGTGGGGCCCGCGGAACGTTCTCGTCACCGCCGGTGGGAAGCAGGCCCTCCACACGGCGTGTCTCGCCCTCTTCGAGGAGGGGGACGACGTGCTGGTTCCCCGTCCCTACTGGGTCTCGTTCCCCGAGATGGTGAAGCTGGCCGGGGCGAGGCCCGTCTTCGTCCCGACGAGCCCGGAGAACGGCCACCGGCTCCGGGCCTCCGACGTCGAGCGGAGCGCGACCGACGCGACGCGGGGCGTCATCCTCAACTCACCGAACAACCCGACGGGCGCCGTCATGGAGGCGGGGGAGATCGAGAAGATCGTCCGCCTCGCTGCGGACCGGGGGTGGGTCGTTATCTCGGACGAGTGCTACGACCGGCTCGTCTACGAGGGAAAGCACTTTTCGGCGGCCGCGCTTGGCGATCGGTACCCGAAGACGGTCCTCGTCTGCGGGTCGCTCTCGAAGACGTTCGCCCTGACGGGCTGGCGGATCGGCTTCGCCCTCGGCCACGAGGAGCTGGTCGCGATGATGGGGCGGCTCGTCTCGCACGCCACGACGAACGTCTGCTCGATCACCCAGCGGGCTGCGCTCGCGGCCCTCACCAGCCCGGACGAGGCGGAGGCCGCCACGCACGCGATGTTCCGCGAGTACGCGAGGCGGCGGGACTTCCTGATCCCGGCTCTCGCCTCCCTCCCCGGAGTCCGCTGCGCCCCCCCGGGGGGCGCCCTCTACGCCTTCCCCGACGTCTCCGCGCACTTCGGAAAGCGGCTCGGAGGGATCGACCTGACCGGCTCGGCCCCCTTCGCGAGGGCGCTTCTCGATACCGTCGCCGTCGCCGTCACCCCCGGCATCGCCTTCGGCGACGACCGCGGCGTCAGGCTCTCCTTCGCCACCTCGATGGAGCGGCTCGAGGAAGGGATCGCCCGGATCCGGAAGGCGCTGGGGGAGATCGGTTGAACGACCGATCGGCTCTTCAGCCCGAAAACACCCTCAGGCCACGCCGACGACGGGAATCCCGTGTGCCCGGGCGGCGCGGGCAAGGGCAGCGTCGTGCGTGGCGAAGGTGAGCGGCTCGCGAACGGCTTCCTGGTAGAGGAGTGCGGTCGCCAGGTGGATGGCGTCCAGCGTTCCGAGAACGGTCGGAAGCGGCTGTGCCGCCCGCTCGAGGATCTCGCGGCTCGGATCGACGAGCGTCAGGCTGTCGAGGAGGGCGATGAGACACTCCCGACGACGGGCGGTCTCCTCGTCGCTCAAGCTCTCCTCGAGTCTCAGGCGGTCCAGAGTTCGAAGGCATTCGACCTCCGCAAGGCCGCTCGAAACGCCCCGGCGGATCCGTCTCCAGCTCCGAAGTCGCCGCGGCTGGTCCAGAGCGACCCGCAGGAGCACGGACGAATCAATGTAGACGATCAACGGGCGCTCTGCCGCTCCTCGAGCAGGAGCTCCACGACGTCTCGCCGGGTCTTGAGCCGGCGCGGAAGGCGGACGCGCCCGGGCACCGGCGCTCCGGCTTTCGGCGGCCGAAGGCTCAGACTCGTCGCCGTCGGGCCGACGGGCACCAGCCGGGCGACAGGCTCTGTGCGGTTCAGGACCGTCACGCTTCCGCCCCTTCGGGCGATACGGACATAGTGCGAAAGGCGCGCCTTGAGTGCCGCGATCGAAACCGTGCTCATGACCAGATGATAGCCCTTTCTGGTCATCCACGGAATGGCGTGGCCAGCGAAAGAGCGATGCGTCCGGATCTGCTTCCCCACTTGTATGGAGCGACTCGAGGAAGGGATCGCCACGGGTCCGGAAGGAGCTTTCCGAAATGCGGTAGGCCTGCGTCAACTCACTTCGCCCCCGGGACCCGCCGCTTCACCTCCTCGAACCAATTCAGGACGACTTTGACGTGCGCCGGGCCCGATTCGGCGGGGTCTGGTTTGATCATGAGGAAGCGCGTCCCGTCGGGCGCGACGTCGTAGCTCCCGCGAAAACGCCCCTCGAAGAGCGTCCGCGGGCGCCCGGGACGAAACGTCGGCTTCGTCTCGACGTCTGCGGCCATCATCTTGTCCCCGTTCCGGTAGAAAAGTTCGCGGCCGCTCTTGGACCAGCGCGGCCCGTACCCCCCTTCGGTCGAGATCTGCCACCTGGGGCCCGGGAACGGCCGGACGAAGACCTCCCCGTGCCCCGACTCGTTCGAGAAGTACGCGACCCATCGGCCGTCGGGTGAAAACTGAGCGGCTCCTTCCATGAACTTTGTCTGGAAGAAGGGACGCGACGTTCTCTCACCGCTGAGCGGCAGAACGTAGATGTGCTGTTTGATGTCTAGGAGGCCGCGGGGGTCATGAAGTATTCCCGTGAAAATCACAACACTTCCATCGGGTGACACAGAGGAAGGGAGTTCTTGCAGGTTGTTCTGGGTGCCCATTGTGGCAAGCTCGGGCGGGGTGCTCCCATCGGCGCTCAGCCAATGGACTTTTTCCGGGTAGAACGCCGACGTCGAAATGCCGAGGGCAATCCGTTTCCCTTCCGGCGCCCAGGCCGGACCCCGGAGAATCCCCTCTACCGGCGACCGCGTCAGTGTCCCCCGGGCGAGTTCTCCGATAAGCAGTGCCGTCGTTTCGGCTTCCTCGAAGACAATCGCTGCAATGCGCCCTCCGTCCGCCGAGAGGGCCACCTCCTTGTAGTCCCGGGGCGGAAAAGGAACCGTTTCCACCGTGCCTTTCCGGTCCACCCAGACCAAGCTTCGCTGCAATCGCCCTCGTGAGCGGTAGACAAGCGTCCCATGGGACGAGAGGGCCATTTGGGCCGAATTCGTGAAGATGCGATTCGTAACGAGGTCGTCGAGCACCGGTACGGCGAGACCGGACACTTCGAGCCGCTTCAGACTGAACGGCACTGCTAGAAGAGAGCCGCTCCGTGTGAAGACAAGGTGGCCCGTCTGTAAGAACCGGGGATTCGCCGCGTTCTCCGCAACGGCCCTGCGCTCCCCCGTCCGGAGCGAGACAACGGCGGCGCGGGGTACCGCATTCGGGGCCACGCTTCCGATCTGGAAGAGGACATGTTCACCGTCCGGAAGGATCTCTGCGAACTCGTGTACTTCCGAGCTTGAGGCATCGACTTTAGTCAGCGCCTGGGATTCGCCGCCCGACGCCGGGATGCGGTAGAGACCCGACATGGCGCTGGGCGCGAAGACGATCGTTCCGTCCGCCCCCCAGCTTCCATGGCTACCGTAAGTCGGAGCGTCGCAGAGAATGATCGGCGAGCCGCCGGCGAGTGACACCTTCTTCAGCTTTCCTTCGGAAAAGAAGCCGACCCAGAGTCCGTCCGGAGAAAAGAAGGGGCTGACTCCGCCCTCGGACCCCGCGATCGACTTGATCTCCTCCCGGTCGAGCGAACGGACGAAAAGCCTGCTTCCGACGTAGACGAGGGTCTTCCCGTCGGGGGACAGAGCGAGCGAGTGGAAATCCGCAGAGAATCGAGGCGGGGCATCGATCGGAAAAGAGAGCGAAAGGCTGATGGGCGAAGCGAGAGGAGATCCAGATCGCAGAAACCGATTACCGAGGAGGAGACCAATCACGGCGGTGAGCGCGGCGACAGCCGCCAGCGCCCAGAAGGGGACCCTGCGGCGAAGACGCGGCACGCCAGCGAGAGAGACATCCGCCGTGCTGACCGCCTCCGAGAGGTGAACCCGGAGGTTCTGCAGCTCCTTCGCGAGGTCCTTGGTCGAGGAGTAACGCTCCTCCCTGTCCTTCGAGAGACATCGTTGGACGATCCAACTAACGAGCGCCGGGAGCTTCGGGTCGAGCTTTGATAGCGGCTCGGGTTCCTCGCGGATGATGGCGACCATTGTCTCGGCCGCGGAGTCGCGGACGAACGGCCGCTTTCCCGTCAGCATCTCGTAAAGAACCGTTCCGAGCGAGAACTGGTCGCTCCGGAAGTCGACAGTCTCCCCTCGTGCCTGCTCCGGCGACATGTAGGCCACCGTCCCGAGGACGACCCCTTTCTCGCTCACGGCTGCCAGCGTGGGAGACCGGGTGTCGGAGGGGTCGTGGCGCGTGACGTCGTGCCGGGCGAGGCCGAAGTCGAGGAGCTTGGCGTGGCCGTCCTTCGTCAGGAAGATGTTCTCGGGCTTGACGTCCCGGTGGACGATTCCTTTCCCGTGCGCCGCCGCCAGCCCTTCCGCTACCTTCAGCCCGACGTCGAGGGCCTTCTTGAGCGGCAGCGGCCCCTTGCCCAGCGTCTCGCGCAGCGTCCCGCCTTCGAGAAGCTCCTGAACTAGGAGGAGCCGACCGGAGATTTCTTCGAATGAGTAGATCGCGGCGATGTTCGGGTGGTTCAGCGCCGCCAGCGCGCGAGCCTCTCTCTCGAAGCGCGCCTTCCCGTCTTCACTTTCTAAGAAATCTCCCGGCAGGACCTTCATCGCCACTTCCCGGCCGAGCCTCGTGTCCTTCGCCCGGTAAACCTCGCCCATTCCGCCCGCGCCGAGGGGCGAGGATCTCGTATGGGCCCAGCTTGGTGCCAACGGCCAGAGTCATTGCACACCGCAGCAGGGGGTCCGGGGGACGCCCGTAGGCGAGTCCCCGGGAAGCAGCCGAGGCGGGTCCCTGCGGCGATCATGCCGGTCAGTGACTCCCTATTTCAGGCCTTCCACGAGATAGAGTTCGTCGAGAATTCGCAGATAGCCGTACGCGTAACTCCGTGCATCCCGCGTGACGACGAATTTCGCCACACGGACGCCGGCAGGATCCGGAACCTCGAACGTCTTCCACAACCGCCTCTCTCCGGACTGGACGTCGATACCAAACACATCGAGGCGGGTTCCCTCGTGGCTGACGAAGAGTGTCCGGCCATCCGCGCTCCACTGGCTGACCCATTCTCTGGGGACGAGCTTCGCCACCGGCTTGGGCTCCCCGCCCTGCAGCTGAAAGAGCACGACCGTGGAATCCTGAGTGACCGCGGCCACCCACTGTCCATCGGGAGATGTCACGACACCCACGGCGCCCTCGGGCGTCACCGCGCGTGGCACGCCGCCGGGTAGCTCCTGAACCCAGGTTCGCTGCGGACGCTCACGCTCGGCTCCCACAAACACAATCTGGCGGCCGCCCGGAAGGAAACTCCCGTTCTGGTAGGTCTCCACCTTGGCGGGCGGCAAGGAGAGCGTCTCCCCGGGGCCGGTCGGGATGAGAACCAGTCGATGCGGGGGGCCGTAGCGAATCGCGAGGGCCCACCGACCATCCGGCGAGAGCGCGCACCCCGAGCCTTCCCCGAGCCGCACCGGGGGAGATCCGTCCATGCTCCTCAGATAGGCCGTGTAGGTAGGGCCGGCGGTCTCGCCGATATCGTTAAGGAGCAGCAGCCTGCCGTCAGACGAAAGAGCCCGCGGCCATGGAAAGTCGAGCCAGCCAAGCTCTTTCTCCTTGTCCTCCGCGGATGACCTGCCCCGGATGCCCGACTGTTCTCTCTCGGAGGCGAGCAGGGCGCGGCCATCCGGGGCCACGTCAAAGAGGACGACGTTCGACGGGAATCGAGCGACGGTGCGCTGCCGGCCGTCCAGATTCACGCTGAAAAGATCGCGCCGCGACGCGGAAGGGCTGGCCGTGAACCAGACCTCACGCCCGTTCGCCGACCACGCAAGGCCCGCGACACTATTGAACTCGCTCGTGAGCGTCGTCTTTCGGCCCACCAACTCCACGACCGCTACGCTGCCTCTGTCGTCATCCACGACGGAATGCTCGGTGAAAGCAATCCGGCGGCCGTCCGGTGAGACGCGGGCGTCGCCAAACCAGCCCGACGTCCTGGCGAGAACGTGCCCCGGGGGCATTTCGAGCCGGTCCTCGCCACCGATGCGCCTCACGACGGCCAGGGTCGTTCCGTCAGGCGACCAGTCGGCGCAGGAGACATCCTCCAACAGATCACGCGGCGCGCTCCCGGAACCAGGGACGACCGCCAGCGAGCCATACCCCCAGGCGAACCCTTCCGCCTGCCTCCTCAAGGCGAGCTCCCCTGTGCGCGAAATGGCTTGCAGGGCGATGTCTGGCAGGCCAAGTGAACGGGTCGTGGAAAGATCCGTTCGCGTCTCGAAAACTTCGTGGGAACGTCCGTCCCACGCGGCGCTGTAGAGCACGCCCTTCCCGTCCGGAGTGAATCGGGCGTTCGCGATGGAGCCCCGCTGGAACGAAAGACGCCTGAATGTCGGAGGCTCGGGCCCACGTTTCGTCAGACGACCCGCAAGGAAGAAACCGGCGACAAGGAGGGCGGCACCGAGTCCGATCCCCGCGATCGTCTTTACGGCGAGCCGTCTTCTGAAAGGTGCCTTACCGCCTTCGATTGCGGGCGCAACCGCGCCGGCTCCAGTCATCCCCTCCAGATCGAAAGCCAGGTCCCGAGCCGACTGGAAGCGTTCGTCCGGGTCCTTCGCCAGGCAGCGCTTTACGATCCGATCCAGCGCCGGCGGAGTGAGGGGCCGTAGCTCCACCATCGACCGCGGCACCTCCTTGAGAATCGCCGCGATCAGGCTCGCCTGGCTCGCCCCCTCGAAGGCACGCTTGCCCGTCGCCATCTCGTACATCACGCACCCAAGTGCCCAGAGGTCCGTCCGCGCGTCCGCTTCCTTCCCCTCCAGTTGCTCGGGCGCCATGTACTGGAACGTTCCGACGATCGTCCCCTCGGCCGTCAGCGACCGGCTCACCGTCGGCGATTCGGTCAGGGCGCCGGCCCCCGGCGCCAACCCGGTGGCGCGAGCGAGACCGAAGTCCATGAGCTTCGCCCCGCTCTTCGTCAGCATGACGTTACCGGGCTTCAGGTCCCGGTGGACGATCCAGCCGCGGTGGGCGCGATCCAGCGCGCTCGCGATTTCGGTTCCGATGCGAAAAACGTCCGTGAGCGGCAGCGCCTCTTTCTCCAGCCGGTGGGCGAGGGTCTCTCCCTCGAGCAGCTCCATCACCAGATAGTCGATCCCCTCGTGGCGACCGATGTCATGGAGGGTGCAGATGTGAGGGTCGTTGAGCTGCGAGATCGCCCGCGCTTCGCGCTCGAATCGCGCGCGGACTTCCGAGTTCGCCGAGAGGTGCGTCGGCAGCACTTTGATCGCCACGTCGCGCCCGAGCCGCGTGTCCCTCGCCCGGTAGACCTCGCCCATCCCCCCCGCGCCGAGAGGGGCAACGATCTCGTAGGGCCCGAGGCGCGTGCCCGCGGAGAGGCCCATGGAACCGCCTCCCCGGGTCGGAGGAAGGTGCGGGTCGTGCCCCCCGCGCGGCGGCGCTCGTTCCGGCGGCCCGTCAGGTTCGTGTTACTGCGGAGATTCTAAACCCGCCCCGTTTGTCGGAATTCCTCCCTCTGTTACATTGGCCGGCGGAAGGAGCCGAAAGCGCCATGAACGAAGAGCGACGCGAGAACGCCGACGCCGGCAAGGCTCCCGAAAAGCACGACGAGCGGGTCCGGACGGCGTTCGACGGCCTGCACGAGTCGCTCGGCGAGCGGGCGACGCCCGAAGCGCGCGAGTCGGTCGAGAAGCTGCGGGAGGCGGCTCTCGGCCGCGACGGCGCCCGCGTCAGAACCCTCCTCGAGGAGGTCCGGGAGCGCCATGGCTGGCTCTACGAGGAGCTGGCCCGCCACCCGAAGGTCGCCGAGCTGATCAACGAGCTGGCGTTGATGGGGCTCTGAGAGCCGGGAGGTTTGAAAGAAGATCAGGCCGCAGCCTGGCTGCCGCCGGCGTTTCGCACGAGAACGGTCGGTTCGGCGTCGGGTGGCGGGACCGGGAGTTTCTGCTCGCGAAGAATGGACACGTGCTCGGCCATGCCGAAGCGCGCCTTGTAGACACAATCCTCGATCGAGCTGCCGACCCCCGTGAAGCCTTCGAGAGTAGGCGAGAAGAAGCTGAAAAAGAGGGGATCGGCGGTCGCCTCGATCACGAGCGAGTACTTCAGGTCGATCATGTCGTCACCGCTCCTTCCGGATCCCCGCCGCCTTCAGTATTGCGTGGCAGGTTCCCGATGGGATCTCCTTCGCCCCATGAAAGTCTACGCGAACGATTCGTTCATGGCCCGTTTTCGCGTAGTACCGGACCGAGCCCTTCTCCCGGATCACGCGAAAGCCGTTCGCCTCCAGCAGCTGAACCAGCTCGCTGAATCTCACCGCCTGATTATCGAGGAGCCTAAGTCCCGAGGAGAAGGATCACGAAAGATCACACCGGGGCTGGCACCACCGCATCCGCCGGCGGGACTTCCCACGGGACGGGGACGTAGATGGGCGGCGTCAGCTCGTCCCGCCGGACCTCATCGAACCGGATGAGGCTGGCCCAGAACCCGATGCGCGCCATTGCCGAGATGACGAACCCGATCTGCCGGACAAGGACGAGCCAGAGGACCCCGGCTCCCGTCTGCGGATTCATCCTCACACCGATGTTCGTGAAGAGCGCCTGGACGGCGACGGCGACGACGGTCCAGACGAGGGCGATCATGAGGACACGTCCCCGGGCCCCCCTCATCCGCTTCTTCGCGAGCTTGTATGCGCCGCGGGCGTTCCGGGCTTCGCTCCGTGCGAGAGCGATCCGGGCGAGATCGAATTTCAGCGAGACGAGGTAGAGAACGAGGATCCCCGCCACGAGGACCCACAGCTCCCGCGTCGAGGCCCAGAAGGCGTTCGGCGGCTGGTTCTCGGCCAGCTTCTTGAAGAGCCGCGCCGGTGCCGCGACGAGAAGGCCCATCCAGAACGCGAGCCCGATCAGGTAGCGGGCGCCGGCCCAGAGATTCGGCTTGAAGAGCGCCGCGGACTCGGCCACGACGCGCCGGAAGACCGGCCTCGGAATCCCCGTCATGAGGGTCCTGAAAACGCCCCCCGTCAGGAAGAACTGGATCAGGAGGGACGCCGTGAGGGTCGCGACGAGGAGCGCGTGGAGGAGTCCCCACTCCCCGGGATGGAGGAGATACCACGACAGCATCCCCCACGAGTCCCACCCCTTCAGGAGACCCTCCCGAAACGGACTCTCGTCGAAGAGCCGCGTGAGCCTGCCGAGCGGGGTGCAGACGAGGCCGGCCGGCACGGCGATGGCGAGCCAGAGGACGATCGCGAGCCGGCGGTGCGCGAAGGCGGCGTGGACGCCGGCGGCGAGAGGGCGTTCGTTCTTCACGGCAGGCTCCAAAGGCTCGAGAAGAGGATCTCGACGAGGTTCATCGCGTAGGCGCGGACCTTGGCGGAGGCCGAAGGCTCCTTCACCTTTCCGACGTTCCGGACGTTGTTGAAGGGGTCGCGGTCGAGGACGATCTTTCCTTCGGGATCGACGACGACCTGCGAGAGCTTTGAGACATACGTGGTCTTCAGCCGCAGCCACTTCGTCGTGCCGTCCCACGTCGTCCGGTACGTCTCGCCGTTCTCGAACCGGAGGAGGACGTCGACCGGGAGCGGGAGGTTTCCGGCGCGGCCGACGACGACGGTCGTCTCGTACGGTCGCTTGTCGTCCTTCTCCTTCGGCTCTTTTCTCTTCTTCTGTCCGGGCTCGAAGTCGACCGGCTTTTCGGCATCGTCGAAGCCGATGAAGCCGTCGTGTCGCTCGCTGACGGCCCGGAGGATGCGAAAATCGACCTCACCCGTGCCGTAGAACGTCTTGCGGACGAACTCCTCGAATTCCGGGATCCCGAGCGGGCGCATCTCGTCGATGAAGTCCTCGCTCGCCGGATGGTCGAACCGCCATCTCTCGGCGTATTTCCGGAAGGCGCGCCAGAACTTCTCTTCGCCGGCGAGGCGCCGGATCTGCTCCACGACGGTCGCGGCACGCGGGTAGGAGTTCCGGCCGTACGAGCCCGGGGTCGAGTACTGCCAGGCCTTCGTGACGATCGGGTCGAAGTCGGGGGCGGAGACGATGGTCCGTTGCGTCTCTTCGTCCGTGATGCCGACGCCGAAGGGAGCCTCGAGGACGTACCGGTATCTCCTGTCCATCATCACGGCTTCCGTGAACGAGTTGATCCCCTCGTCCATCCAGCTCTCCTCGAATTCGTTGGAGGCGAGGAGGCCGTACCAGTAGCCGTGCCCGAACTCGTGGATGACGACCCCCTCCTGCGCGCGGACGCCCGTCAGCGGCCACCGCCCGAGCCACTTCGAGGTTCCCGCCGTATAGATCGTCTGGTACTCCATCCCGCCCGCCCCGAGGCCGTCTTCGGGGGGATCTACGATCGAGACCTGCTCGTAGGGGTAGGGGAAGGCCCAGAGGCCGAACCACGCCAGCGCCCACTTCTGAGCGTCCTCGTACCGGGTCCACTGCGAGAGGTGGTCGGGCTGCATGTAGAAAGAGAGCTTCACCGGGTGGAAGCCCTTCATCAGCTCCTCGCTCGTCCGGCCGAGGATCTTCGAGGCCCGCTCGATCTCTTCCTTCGGAACGTCCTTCGCGGGGTCGAAGAGCGACGTCTTGACGACGTAGCGCGGATCGGCCGTCCAGGCGAAGTCGTGAATCCGGCTCTGGACGAAGGTGAGCGTCTTCTTCCCGTTCGCCTTCTTCTCGGCGACCAGCGCACCCGCCGATCCGACGACGAACCGCTCGGGGAGGGTGATATCCACTTTGTAGTCGCCCCAGTCGGCGTAGAACTCGGAATTGGCGTGGTACTGGTGGCAGTTCCAGCCGGCCTCCGCGCGGCGGCGGGTCCCCTTCGGCTCGAGGACGCCGATCTTCGGGAACCACTGGCCGACGAAGTAGAACTCACGGACGTAGCCGGAACGGGCGAAGACCTTCGGAGCCTTCGCCTTCCAGGCGATCTCGAGCGTGATCGTCTCGCCGGGAGCGACGGGCCTCGGGAGCGTGACGGAGAGGACGGTCCGGTCGTCCGGATTCCCGTCGTCGGGGCTCTCGAACCGGAACCCTTTCGCGAGGTCCTGCCCATCCAGGGTCATCGAGGTGACATCGATGTAGCCCCAGCCGTCGGCAAGGTTCGCCCGGTCCCCACGGAGCTGACCGCCGGATTCCCTGAAGAAGGTCGACTCGTCGTTCCGAAAGGCATTCCAGTAGAGGTGGAACTTCAGCTCGGAGACCGGTATGTCGGCCGGGTTCGTCCACTTCAGCGTCTCCCGCCCGTCGAAGAGCTTCGTCTCGGGATCGAGGGAGACCCTGATGTCGTAGTCGACGACCTTCCGGGGCGCTTCGAGAGCGAGGAGCCGGCCGGCCTGGAGAAGAACAGCGGCCGGAAGGATTGCCGCGAGGATGAAGCGTTTCATGCGCAATTTCAGAGCCAGGGCCGGCCGACTATACGCTGGCCCCGACGTGGCGCCGCGAAGGATCCGCTTGAACGTCGCCCTCCGTGGCGGATACGCTAGGCGATTCGTGGACCGTGATGAAGCCGATCCGGGACCGCCCGTGCGCGAGCGAGACGCGTCTCGCGAGGTGATTCCCGGGCGAATCTTCGTTACGGGCGGCTCAGGCTTCATCGGCGAGCGGCTGCTGGAGGCTCTCCTGAGGGAAGGGCGTTCTGTCCGGGCACTCTCGCACTCCGCCCGAAACCGAGGCCTCGCCGGCGGCCGACGGTTGGATTGGGTGTCTGGCGACATCCTCGACCGCGAATCCCTTCGCCGTGGAATGGCGGGCTGCACGGAGGTCTTCCATCTGGCCGCCTATGCGAGGAACTGGGCGAAGGACCCGGCGGTCTACTCGCGGGTAAACGTCGACGGCGCCCGGAACGTCTTCGAGACGGCACGGGAGGCCGGCGTCCGGCGGATCGTCCATACCTCCACCGTCGTCGTCTGCGGCCCGACGCCTCCCGGAGTGGTCGGCACCGAGGAGACGCCCCGGGCGACTCCCCGCTTCCTCACGAAGTACGAGGAGAGCAAGGCCGTCGCCGAGAAGGAAGCCCTGGGGCTGGCGTCGCGCGGTCTCCCGATCGTCGTCGTCGAGCCGACGCGCGTCTACGGACCAGGGAAACTGACAGAGGGCAACTCGGTCTCCATGATGATCGGCCAGTACGGCCGCGGCCGGTTTCCCTTCCTGCTCGACCGGGGCCGGAACGTCGGAAACTATGCCTTCGTGGACGACCTCGTCGAGGGACACATCCTGGCGATGAAGAAGGGGGTCGTGGGGGAGCGTTACATTCTCGGAGGAGAGAACGCGTCCCTCGAACGGCTCTTCCGGATGGTGGACGAGCTGACGGACCGGAGGCACCGGCAGCTGAGCCTGACCCCCACTCTGGCGAGGCTCTTCGCCCGCCTCGAAGAGCGGAAGGCCGAGTGGCTCGGCCTCTACCCCAGCATCACGCCCGGGTGGGTGGAGACGTTCCTGAACGACTGGGCCTTCTCGAGCGCGAAGGCGGAACGCGACCTCGGCTACCGGGTCACGCCTCTCCGCGAAGGCCTCCGGCGAACGCTCGCCTGGCTCTTCGGGGAGAAGAGGGCGGCATGAGCGCGGAGAGGACGGGGCCTTCCCTCGCGGAGCTGTTCCGAACGGCCGATCGGAAGCCGACCGTGATTCTCCTGTCGGTGACCGTGCTCGGGGCGGTCTACAGGTACTTCGGGAGCAAGGCGTTCTTCCTCTCGCACCTCGCGTCGTGGCTGTCTCCCGGTCGGGACGCGGATCTCTTCGGAGGGCTCTACACCTTCGGCTCCTCCTTCGTCCTGTTCGGTCTCGTCCCTGTCCTCATCGTGAAGACCCTGTTCCGGGAGCCCCTCTCGGCCTACGGCGTCGCGCTGGGTGACTGGTCATTCGGCTGGAGGGTCGTCGTCTTCACGATCCCGCTGTCGCTGGCCCTCAGCTTCGCCGCGTCGAGGAACCCCGAGTTCCTCGTCGAGTACCCGCTCATCCGGGCGGCCACGGGAAGCACGACCGTCTTCGCGGGCCACGCTGCGGCCTACCTCCTGTTCTACATAGGCTGGGAGGTCGCGTTCCGCGGATTCCTGCAGTTCGGCCTGCGGGATGCGATCGGTGACTGGAATGCCATCCTCGTCCAGACATTCGGTACGTGCCTTCTCCACATCGGCAAGCCTTTCGGCGAGACGATGGGAGCGATCGTCGGAGGGGTGGTCTGGGGAATCATTGCCTACCGCTCGCGCTCGCTTCTCTACCCCATCCTGACGCACTGGCTGCTGGGGATCTCGCTCGACCTCTTCATCGCTCTTCGCGGCGCGGAGGTGCGGTGACGGGGCGAGCACCGGGAAGCGCGGACGCGGGCCGGATCGTCTTCGCGAAGGCCGGCCTGATGGCGACCGACGCTCTCATCCTCGCGACCCTCGCGCTCTTCATCGCTCTGGCGCTGCTTTTCCGGAACCGCGTCGACGGCTGGGGCCTTCTCGTCGCGAGGAGCCTCGTCGTCTTTGTCGCGGTCCTCGCATCGGCGGCTCTCGCACGACGCATCCGGGTTCCGTTCGGCCGGTTCCTGCTCCGCACGGCCACGGTCACGCTCTCGTTCGCCTACCTGTTCGAGACGGTCGCCGGACTACAGATGATCCTCCACGGACGTTTCCTCGACGACGTCGTTCTCGCGTTCGAGCAGCGGCTCTTTGGCGTCCAACCTACCGTCTGGCTGGAGCGGTTCATGAGGCCGGCTCTCACGGAGTGGCTGATGTTCTGCTACGTCGTCTACCTTCCGCTCTATCCGGTCCTCTGCGCGATCCTCTGGGTCCGGCGCGGGGAGGCGGCCGTCGAGGAGTATTTCTTCATCCTGGGCCTGACGAACGTTCTTTGCGACGTCGGCTTCATCCTCTTCCCCGTGGCCGGCCCGCTCTACAGCATTCCCGGCCAATACAGCGTGCCCCTCGACGGCTGGGTGTTCACCTGGGCGGGCGAGCTCATCCGGTCCAGGGCTCACTTCGCGGGGGGCTCGATTCCGAGTCCTCACGCCGCCGTCGCAACGGTGATGTGGATGATGACCTGGAAGCATTACCGCCCGGCGTTCTGGGCCCTCTCGCCGGTGATCCTCTCCCTCTACATCTCCACGGTCTACTGCCGGTATCACTATTTGACGGACCTGGTCGCGGGGATCGCGACGGCCACTCTGGCGGCTCTCGTGGCGCCGCCATTGCTCCGCGTGTGGGACCGGCTCGCCCGCGGTCGCGACCTCCACGCACAGTAGACTTGGCGGATCTTGGAGAAGCGCCCCCTCGTCGCCCTCACCGGGGGAACCGGGTTCGTCGGAAGCCACGTGGCAGACGCCCTCCTCGCCTCGGGCTACCGGGTTCGGGCTCTCGTCCGGCGTCCGGAAGCTCCCGGCTGGCTGAAAGGGATGGACGTCGAGATCGTCAAGGGCGATGTTCGCGACGCCTCGTCCCTGGACGCCCTGGTGGAGGGAGCGGAAGCCGTCGTTCACGCGGCGGGGAAGACGTCGGCAAGGAACGAGGCGGAGTACCTCGCGGCGAACGCGGGGGGAACGGCGAACGTCGCGGCCGCGACGTCGCGAGAGGCGAGAGGTGCGCACGTCGTCCTCGTCTCGTCTCTGGGGGCGGCAGGTCCGGGCCGGGCCGGTGCGCCGCTCAAGGCAACCGATCCCGCACGGCCGGTCTCCTCGTACGGACGGTCGAAGCTCGCCGGAGAGCTGGAACTCCGGCGTGCGACCGGCATCTCGTACACCATTCTCCGCCCCTCGGCCGTCTACGGTCCGCGCGAGACCGCCATCCGGGACCTCTTCGTCGCGGTCTCGAAGGGAATCGTCCCTCTTCTCGCCGGCGGGACCCCCCGGATCCAGCTCGTCTATGCCCCCGACTTCGCCTCTGCCGTGATCGGTGCCCTCCGGAGAGGGGGGAGAGGCGAGACCTTCTTCGTGGCCCACCCGGAGATCCTCACGTACGGGACGATCGCCGAGACCCTGGCCGGCCTCCCGTCGAAGAGGCCGTTTCTCGTCCCGGTTCCCGGCCCCCTGATCCGGTTCGCGGGCGTCGTCGTCGGCGCCGCCTCGTGGTTCGGGAAGGGACCTCCGGTCTTCAATGCCGAAAAAGCAGACGAGATGCTTCAGCCGGCGTGGCTCTGTGACGTCTCCGAAACGCAGTCTGCGCTGGGCGGGCCGCTGAAGACGGAATTCCGGTCGGGGGCCCGCCGGACATGGGACTGGTACGCGGCGAACGGATGGATTCGCTCTGATAACATCACCGCAGGGAAGAGGAGCTAGATGACCGATTCTCGTCTGGCGCGGCCGGCGGCCGCCGGAGCGGAAGAGATATCCGGGGTGGCCGTCCGCTCCGCCGTACCGTCCGCGGGCCGTTCAATCTTCGAGAAGTGCCGCGCCTACACGACGCCGGACGACCTGAAGGCGGCGGGCCTCTTCCCCTACTTCAGGACCGTCGAGTCGGGACAGGACCCGGTCGTCATGATGAACGGCCGTGAGATGGTCATGCTGGGGTCGAACAACTACCTCGGTCTGACTTCTCACCCGAAAGTCAAGGAAGCCGCCATCGCCGCCGTGAGGAAATACGGCGCGGGGTGCGCCGGGAGCCGGCTGCTGAACGGCACGCTCGACATTCACGTCAAGCTCGAGGAGCGGCTGGCCGGTTTCATGAACAAGCCCGCCTGCGTGACGTTCTCGACCGGTTTCGCCGTCAACCTCGGGGTTCTCGCGACGATGGCGCAGAAGGGCGACACGATCTATCTCGACCGGCAGGACCACGCCTGCATCTACGACGGGGCGCGCCTCGCCATCGGGGCCGACGTCAAGAAGTTCCGGCACAACGACCCGTCGGACCTTCGCCGGCTCCTTTCCATGGGCGTCCGGAAGGGAGGCCGGTTCCTCGTCGTGGACGGCATCTTCTCCATGGAGGGCGACATCGCCCCGATCCGCGAATACGTCGATCTCTGCGAGGCGTGGGACGTGGGGTTCATGGTGGACGACGCGCATGGCATCGGCGTCCTCGGACGGCACGGGCGGGGGACGGTCGAGCATTTCGGCCTCGAGGACCGGGTCGATCTGATCATGGGGACTTTCTCGAAGTCCCTCGCGACGGTCGGCGGCTTCGTCGTCGGAGACGTCGACGTGATCAAGTACATCAAGCACCGGGCGCGCTCGCTGATGTTCACGGCGGCGCCCCCCCCCGCCTCGGTCGCCGCGGCCCTCGCCGCGGTGGACATCATCGAAGCGGAGCCCGAGCGGCGCGAGAGGCTCTGGGAGAACACGCGCTTCATGCTGACGGAGCTCCGGGCCATGGGATTCGACTGCGGCCACTCCAACACGCCCGTCATCCCCATCGTCGTCGGCGAGGACATGGACGCTTTCCGGACGGCGGTTCGCCTCCAGGAGGAAGGGGTCTTCGTGAATGCGGTCGTGAGCCCCGCCACCCCGCCGGGGCGTGCCCTCATCCGGACGTCGTACATGGCGACCCACACGAGGGAACAGCTCACCCGCGCCCTCGGGGCCTTCCGGAAGGTCGGCCTCGAGATGGGCCTCATCTCCTAGGTGGCCGACCCCGTCGTCACCGGCGTGGGGTCGGGCGGAGATCTCCGCGCCTTCGTCGAGCTTCCTTACCGGCTCTATCGGGGCGACCCGGACTGGGCCCCCCCCTCCGGAGCGACGTGAAGTGGATGCTCGACGAGGCGAAGAATCCGTTCTGGAAGCACGCGAGGAAGCGGCTTTTCATCGCCCGGCGGGACGGAAGAGTGGTCGGGCGGATCGCCGCGATCGCCGACGACGAGCACAACCGCGTCTGGGGAGACAAGACCGCCTTCTTCGGCTTCTTCGAGTGCGAGAACGATGCGGAGGCCGCGAAGGCGCTCTTCACCGCGGCCGAAGGCGCCGCGAAGGAGATCCTCCCGGGCTGCGACAAGCTCCGCGGACCGGCCAACCCGTCGCTGAACGAGGAGGTCGGTGCGCTCATTCCCGCGGAGAGCGACGCCGGCATTCCGTTCCTGATGATGACCTACAACCCGGCTTATTACCTCGACCTCTTCGCCTCCGCCGGTTTCGTCAAGGAGAAGGATCTCGTCGCGATCCTCGCGCCGGTGGACGACCGCTCCCTCGGCCGGCTCGGGCGGATTGCGGAGGGGGTACGGCGCCGCGAGAAGGGGGGGCTGGTCATCCGGCCGATCCGGATGGACAAGTTCGCCGAGGACCTCGCCATCGTCAAGGAGATCTACAACAAGGCGTGGGAGAAGAACTGGGGCTTCGTGCCGATGACGTCGGAGGAGATCGATGCCATGGCGAAGAAGCTCAAGCCGCTCCTCTATCCCCCGTGGGTGCTCTTCGTCGAGCTGAACGGGACGCCCGTCGCTTTCCACCTCGCGATCCCGGACTACAACCTCGTCCTGAACAAGCTCGGGGGCTCGCTCTTTCCGTTCGGGTGGCTGAAGTTCCTGCTCCTGAAGGGGAAGATCGACCGCAGCCGGACGATGGCCCTCGGCGTCCTCCCCGAGTACCGCAAGAGAGGCTTCGACGCGGTTCTCTACTACGAGGCGATGAAGGAAGGGGTCCGGATCGGGACGAAGTGGGCCGAGTTCTCCTGGATGCTCGAGGACAATCTCGACATCCTCCGGCCCCTCGAGGTCTTCGGCGGCCGGATCTACCGCCGCTACCGGCTCGTCTGCCGGCCGGTTCCCTCCGGCGCGTAGATCCCGGGCTCCCGCCAGCGGAGCCAGGCGTCGCCGGCCCAAAGGACGAGCGGCGTGAGGGCGAACCCCGCGAGGACGTCGACGAGGTAGTGGTACCGGCCGTAGATCGTCGCGACGTAGAGCGGGACGGCGAAGAAGAGGAAGCCGAGGAAGGTCTTCCGCGAGCGCTTCGCGGCTTCGATGAGGACGAGCGTCACGACCATCGTGTGCCCGGAGGGGAAGATGTCCCGCTTGTTCGACTCCGCCTTTTCGAGGGCCTCGTCGATCGCATGACCGACGGGGCCCCGGACGACCGGCGAGGGGAAGGAGAGGGTGAAGCGCGGCCCGACGGCGGGAACTGCGAAATAACCCGCGTAGCTGACGTAGAAGGTCAGGACGAGAAGGAAGCCGAGCCGCAGAAAGCGTTCGCCGGGACGCCCGAGGTCGCGAAGGTCGTCGGCGTAGACGAGGGCGCCGAGGGCGATCGGGTGGAAGTAGTAGAGGGCGTAGAAGACGGTCAGGAGCGTGCCGAGAAGGGGAGAGGAGAACGGCTCGAGGAGCCGCGCGGCATCGGTGCCGAGGAGCAGGCGGTCCGCGGCGATGAGCCATCCGTCCCGGTCGACGGGGTGGACGGCGCGGACGAGCGGCCCGACGCTCTCGAAGATGAGGAGTATCGGGGCGACGATGTGAAAGTCGAGGAGGGCCGCAACCGGCCGGGGGAGCCGCGGCCACCGGGCCCGGGCGGCCGCGACGAGAATCGGCACGACGCCGGCCACGGCGATCTTCGCGATCGAGGCGTGATCGGCCACGCGAGGCCAGCAGACGAGCCCCGTCGCGACGAGGAGCGCCGCGAAGGCGATCGTCAGCTTCTCGACGGGCTGAAAGCGCACGGCGCTTTGTAGCACGCGCGGACCACCGCCGGTTCCTATAATGACCTCATGAGGCGAGACCTGCTTCTCCTCCCGGTTCTCCTGCTCGCGGCGCTCCCGATCCGTGCGGGTGAGGAAGCCGGGAAGAAAGGGTCATTGCCGACGCGGCAGGACGTCGTCGTCGCGGACCTGAACACCGAGGTGCACGACGTCAGCGCCGAGTTTCTGACGAAGACGATCGAGGAGGCCGCGGCGGCGGGATCGCCGCTCGTCGTCATCCGGATCAATACCCCCGGCGGGCGGCTCGACTCGACGCGAAGGATCACGCAGGCGATCCTCGCCTCTCCGATTCCCGTCGTCGGCTACGTCTGGCCTCCCGGGGGGCAGGCGGCCTCCGCCGGCTTCTTCGTCCTGATGTCTTGTGACGTGGCAGCCATGGCGCCCGGGACGAACGCCGGAGCGGCGTCGCCGGTCGGAAGCGGCGGCGCGGATCTCCCGAAGACGATCGGAAAGAAGATCAGCGAGGATTCCGCGGCACTGATGCGCTCCCTGACCGAGCCGCGCGGGCGCCCTTCCGATCTCGCCGTCAAGACGATCACCGAGGCCGTCTCGTTCTCGGAGACGGAATGCCTGGAGAAGAAGATCGTCGAGATCGTGGCCCGCGACATGGACGACCTCCTCCGGCAGCTCGACGGCCGGACGATCCGGCGGGTGGGGCGTCCCGAGGTGACTCTTCGGACGGCGGGACTCCCGTGGATGGTGGTGGCCATGTCGCCGCTTCAGCGGGCCCTCGCGGTCATCGCGAGCCCGGTGCTGGCCGGCCTCCTGATGCTCCTCGGCCTCGTCGGCCTCTATGCCGAGCTTCAGAACCCGGGGGCCATCCTGCCGGGTGTCCTCGGCGGCATCTGCCTCCTGCTCGGGCTCTTCGCCCTGTCGGTCCTGCCGACGAACTGGGTGGGGATCGGCCTCATGATGCTCGGCCTTCTCTTCTTTCTCCTCGAGGTGAAGCTCACGGGGCACGGGCTCTTCGCCCTCGGCGGCGCCGTCTCGATCATCCTCGGGGCCGTGCTCCTCGTCTCCCGCGCCGACGGCGCGCCGAGCGGCGAACTCTGGTTCCTCGTCGCGGCGGCGGCCACCACGGCGGCGATCCTCGCCGCGCTCTCGTTCAAGGCGATCGCGGTTCAGCGGCTTCCGGACAGGACCGGGGACGGGAGCCTCGTCGGGCTCGTCGTCCCGGCGCGGACCGACCTCGCCCCCGCCGGAAAGATCTTCGCCGACGGCGCGCTCTGGGACGCGCGGTCGGAGACCCCCGTCAACGCCGGAGAGCCGGTCCGGATCGTGGCCGTCGAGGGGCTCTCCCTCGTCGTCCGCCCGGAGCCGGCTGCCGCGAGCCATAAGGAGCCCTGATGAGCCAGATGCTGCCCGGTCCCTTCGTCATCGCGGTCATCCTCGTCGTCATCATCTTTCTCTCGCGATGGATCAACATCCTGAACGAGTACGAGCGGGCCGTCACGTTCTGGCTCGGCCGGCTCGGCGAGGTTCCGAAAGGTCCGGGCCTGACGTTCATCTTCTGGCCCTTCGAGAAGATGGTGCGGATCGACCTTCGCACCGTCACGCACAACGTCCCGCCCCAGGACGTCATCACGAAGGACAACGTCTCGGTCAAGGTGAACGCGGTCGTCTACTTCCACGTCATGGACCCGGCGAAGGCGCTCGTCAAGGTGGCGAACTACTTCGACGCCACCTCGCAGCTCGCCCAGACGACGCTCCGCTCCGTCCTCGGCCAGGCATCGCTCGACGAGCTCCTCTCCGAGCGCGACAAGCTGAACCAGTCGCTCCAGGAGATCATCGACCGGCACACCGAGCCGTGGGGGATCAAGGTGACCCTCGTGGAGGTGAAGCAGGTCGACCTGCCGATCGAGATGCAGCGCGCCATGGCCAAGCAGGCCGAAGCCGAGCGCGAGAAGCGGGCCAAGATCATCCATGCCTCGGGCGAGTACGAGGCGTCGCGTCAGCTCTCCGAGGCGGCGGAGATCATCGGACGGCAGCCCGCCACGCTTCAGCTCCGCTATCTGCAGACGCTGACCGAGATCGCCACGGAGAAGAACTCCACGATCATCTTCCCCCTTCCGATCGACCTGATCTCGACCTTCCTGAACGCGAAGAAGCCCGGGGCCGGAGGTTGAGGCACACGTGAACGAAGAGAACCCGGGCGTCCACTACCAGATCTCGGTCACGGGACGACAGGCGGCGGCCTTCTTTCTCGCGATTCTCGTCGCCCTCGCGCTCGCCTTCTATTTCGGAATGAGGACGGGCGCGGCCGCGACGAAAGGCCCGGGGGTCGCCACGACGCTGGCGCAGGTCTCCGACCTTCCGGTGCCGTCGCCCGCAGCGACGGCCGAGACGGCACCCGGAAAACCGGAAGAGGTGAAGCTCGGCTTCGCCCCGCCCGCGAAACCCGACACCTCCTCTCCGGCCGCGGCACCGGCTAAGGAGGCGACGCCGGCACGCGCGAGGGAGGCGGCGGCCCCGACGCCGCGGCCCCAGCCGACGGCGGCTCCTCCGGCGCCGACGCCCGCTCCGAAGGCGGCCAGGAAGTCCGGGCCATACTACGTACAGGTCCTCGCGACGCAGAATGCGGGCGAGGCCGACGAGAAGACGAAGAAGCTCCGCGGCGACGGCTTCGCGGCCGACGTGACGCCTGTTCCGAACAAGCCGGGGTGGTTCCGGGTCCGTGTGGGGCCGTTTTCCGACCGGAGCAAGGCCACGGCGGCGGCGACGAAGATCCAGAAGGTCGAAAAGACGAAGAGCCGTCCGATCGTCGTTCCGTGAGCCGCCCCGGGCCGGTCCGCGGCGAGCCGGCGCTGCCGCCCTGGATCCGCGAAAAGAAGCTGCGCCTCTCGGGCCTCCACGAGATGAAGTCGCGGATGCGGCGGGGAAAGCTCTCGACCGTCTGCGAGGAGGCACGTTGCCCGAACCGGACGGAGTGCTTCGAGCGGAAGACCGCCACCTTCCTCCTCTGCGGAGACGTCTGCACCCGCTCCTGCGGCTTCTGTCACATCGTGTCGGGACGGCCCCGCCCCCTCGATCCGGAGGAGCCGCGGGAGGTCGTCCACGCCGTGGGCGAGATGGGGCTCTCCCACGTCGTCCTCACCTCGGTCGACCGCGACGACCTTCCGGACGGCGGAGCCGCTCACTGGGCCGCCGTGGTCCGCGCTTTGAAGGAGGACGACGCGCGGCGGACCGTGGAGGTCCTGACCCCCGATTTCGGCGGCGCGGAGCCATCGATCGACCTCGTCGCGGACGCCGGTCCCGACGTCTACAACCACAACGTCGAGACGGTGCCGCGGCTCTACCCGACCGTTCGGCCGAAGTCCGGGTTCGAAAGGTCGGTCGGGCTCCTCGCGCGCGTGAAGAAGCGTCACCCCTCCATGACGACGAAGTCGGGGTTCATGCTCGGCCTCGGCGAGAAGGACGACGAGGTCCTGGAGGTGCTGCGTGCCCTCCGGGGCGCGGGGGTGGAGGTCGTCACGGTGGGGCAGTACCTGCGCCCCTCGGCGTGGAACCTGCCGGTCGTCGAGTACGCGACCCCCGAACGGTTTGCCTCGCTTCAGGAAGCCGGCGAAGAGCTCGGATTCCGCCACGTCTTCGCGGGGCCGTTTGTCCGATCGAGCTATCGGGCCGAAGAATTTCTTGGAAGCGAATAGGGAAATTTCTTAAAGGTGAATAGGGCGAAGGTGAAGCCGAAGCGCAACTCGCCGCGCGAGCCATCGCATGCTGCCTCTATTACCTTCTAAGAAGATCCCCCGGGCTCTTTCGGCCTCTCTCTCGGGCCTTCTTCTGGCTCTCTGTTTCCCGAATGCCTCTCTTCTCCCGCTTCTTCCCGTCGCCCTGATCCCGCTGATGGCGGCGGTCGATGGCGTTCGCGGGCGCGACGCCGTTCTCTTCGGCTCGATCTTCGGCTTTGTCTTCTGGGTCACGGCGATTCCCTGGATCGCTTTCACGGTGAGCACATTCGGCGGCGTGGGACCCGTGATCGGCCTCCTGGCCCTCGCCATCACGGCCGGCATCCTTGCCGTCCCGTTCGCCCTGATGACGTGGGCGGTTTCTCTCGTGTCGCCACGGTCCGGGACAGGGTTCGTCTTGACATGGGGCGCGGCGTGGGTGGCTCAGGAGGGATTCCGGACGTACGTCTACATCTTCGGCGGCTTCCCGTGGATCCTTCTCGGAAGCGCGATGGCCGACCATCCCGTTCTCGTCCAGAGCGCCGCCCTCGGAGGGATCGAGCTGACGTCCTTTCTCGTCGCGGCCCTGAATGCGGCGCTCTATGTCGCCCTGACGCGCCCGGACAGGACGAAGCGGCTCCTCTGGCTGGCGGGAGCCTGCGCGGCGTCCCTCGCCGTCGTCGTCGCCGGGGGCGCCCGCCTCGGAGAAACCCCCGACGCCTCGACGATCCTCCGCGTCGGGATCGTCCAGTCGAACGTCGAGCAGCAGGTCCGCTGGGACGAAGGGACGTCGAATCGTCAGTGGAAGGGGCTGGAGGCCCAGACGCGACGGCTCGTGGCGCAGGACCGGCCGGACGTCGTCCTCTGGCCCGAGAGCGCGTCCCCCTATTCCTGGCCGTGGGACGCGGGCTACCGGAAAGAGGTGACGGCCCTCTGCCGAGAGCTTCGGATCGCAATCCTGCTGAACACCGCCTGGTCGGACGAGCCGTGGCGGCCGGACGCGCCCTACTACAACGCCGCTCTCCTCGTGACGGGGGACGGCCCGGTCCTTCCGCCTTACCGGAAGCAGCGCCTCGTTCCGTTCGGAGAGTACGTCCCGCTCGCGTCGATCCTCCGGTTCATCGGGCCGATCAGCCGGGCCGTCCCCGGCTCCTTCACCCCCTCCCCGTCGTCGGACCTGATCCGGCTCGGCCGCGTCCGCCTCGGCGGCGCCATTTGCTACGAGGTGGTCTATCCGTGGATCGCCCGCGCGCACGTCCGGGCCGGGGCCGACGTTCTTTTCACCCTTACGAACGACGCCTGGTACGGCCGGATGGGGGCGCAGCGGCAGCACTGGCAGGCCGCCGTGATGCGGGCCGTCGAGACCGGGCGCCCGCTCGTCCGCGCCGCGATCACCGGGATCAGCGGCGCCGTTGCGCCGGACGGGACCGTTCTCGACTCTCTCGGCCCGGGCCTGAGAGGGTCGCTCGTCCTGCCGCTCCCGCGGCCGAAGGCCGGGGTCCCGGCCGTCGCGCTCGGGGAGAGCGTCCTTCTGGTTTGCGCCGGCGGCCTTGGGGCCGCTATCCTCCGCCGCCGGGTCTCCCCGCCCCGGGAGCCCCGCGCGGCGCGGGCGCAAGACTCGCGCGCCGCTTGAGGAGTGTGGCCATGAACGAAGAGAGGATCGAACGGCTCACGGAGCTGGCGTCCTCGGTCCGCGCCCTCCGGGGCTATCTTTGACCTCGCCCGTGCGGAGAGGGAGAAGGCCGAGCTGGAGGAGAAGTCGGGTGTCGAGGGCTTCTGGAACGACAACATCACGGCGCAGGAGACGCTCCGGAAGCTGAAGCGGGCCGAGAACGTCCTGGCCGACGACCGGCTGCTGAAGGAAAAACAGGAGGAGCTGGAGATCCTTCTCGAGTTCCTGAGGGCAGGCGAGCCCGTCGAGAAGGACGTCGACACTGCCCTCGCCTCGATCGGGGCGTTCGCAAGGGAGAAGGAGCTGACCTTCAAGCTGACCAACCCGGAGGACCCTCTTCCCGCCATCCTCGAAATCCACGCCGGCGCGGGCGGGACGGAAGCGCAGGACTGGGCCGAGATGCTCCTCCGGATGTACGAGCGGTACGGCGAGCGGAAGGGATGGAAGACGAGCATTCTCGAAGCCTCGTACGCCGACGACGCCGGTATCAAGACGGCGACGCTACGCTTCGAAGGGGAGTACGCCTACGGCCACATGAAGTCCGAGCACGGCGTCCACCGGCTCGTCCGGATCTCGCCGTTCGACGCGGCCGCCCGCCGCCACACCTCCTTCGCATCGGTCCACGTCTCGCCCGAGATCGACGACTCGATCGAGGTGGAGATCAACGACAAGGATCTGAAGATCGACACCTTCCGCGCCGGAGGGAAGGGAGGCCAGCACGTCAACAAGACGGAGTCGGCCATCCGGATCACGCACCTTCCGTCCGGGATCGTCGTCTCGTGTCAGAACGAGCGCTCCCAGCACAAGAACCGGGAGTTCGCCATGAAGGTCCTCCGGTCGCGCCTCTACGTGAAGGCCGTGGAGGAGCGGCGGGCCAAGGACGCGGCGCGGGCCGGCGTGAAGATGGAGATCGGCTTCGGCTCCCAGATCCGCTCGTACGTTCTCGCCCCCTACCGTCTCGTGAAGGACCACCGGACCGGCTTCGAGATGGGGGACGTCGACCGTGTCCTCGACGGGGACCTCGACGGGTACGTCGAGGCGTACCTCCAGAGCTTCGTCCGGCACGGAGACAGGATCCGGACGCGCCAGTCGGCGGCCGGCCTTCCGGAGGAGACCGACGCGTGAGCCACGAGGCTCCTTCTCCTTCTTCCGGGAGCTGGATGGAGGAGATCCGGTCGAAGCTGAACCGGAGCTGGCCCGTCCGCGAGATCCTGAACGAGAAGGTCGGCGACGGCCCGATCAAGCCGGCGGCGGTTCTCCTCCCTCTCTACGTCCGTGAGCACGCGCTCTGGACTCTCTTCACGAAGCGGACGGATACGGTCGAGCACCACAAGGGACAGATCTCCTTCCCGGGCGGAGGGAGGCACCCCGAGGACGAGAATCTCTGGGTGACGGCGATCCGGGAGACCGAGGAGGAGATCGGCGTCCCGCGCGAGAGCGTCCGGCTCCTCGGCGCCCTGCCGCGGATGCTGACGGTGACGGACTTCGAGGTGTCGCCATTCGTCGGGGCGATTCCCTACCCGGTCGAGTTCCGGCCGGAACCGGGGGAGGTGGAGTCGATACTCGAGATTCCCCTCTCGTACCTTCTCGACCCGCAGGTCGTCGAGGAGAAGGTCCTCCGCTGGAAGGGGCGCGACGTGCCGACGCTCGTCTACCACTACCACGGCCACGCCATCTGGGGCGCGACCGCCCGGATCCTCGCCGACTTCCTCGAAGCGCTGCGGGAGGGACCTGCCCCGGTTCCCGGCTGAGGCTGACATCCTCGAATAGATTCGCGTTCGAACCGCGGCTACTGGGGTACGCCCGCGACATATGAGCCGTCGTCCGTGCCCGCGCCGGGTGTTGCTCCGTCGTTGAGGATCGCGTAGGCCGCGAAGGGCCAGGCGACGGGCTCCGAGAAGACCGGCGTCACTGCGAGCCCACCCGCGCGTCACCCCGGGCGCGACCTCCCGGAGAATCGCGTTGAGCTGCACGAGCTCGTTTGGTTGCAGCTGCATCGACGTCGTCCCGGCGAGAACTCCCGTCGTTCCGTCGAAGATGTCGATTCGGTAATCCGTCGCCGGTGTAGCCCAGATTCACGAAGCCGAGATTCGTTCGCGTGTTCATCGTCCTGCCTGAGGTCCGGGAGGACGCATGGAGTACCCACCATGGAGTTCCTGTGACACCGCCGGCTCGTAAACGCCATACGACCGGCCGGACACGGGAGCGCTCGAGACGCGGATCCCGGCATAGAGCTGCGTCTGGCCGCTCATGCCCTGAAGGTAGAGCGGGCTCACTACGGGCGTGCCTGCGGCGGGCACGCCGTCGAGCCCACGGCGCCGCATCTCGGCGAAGAGGTCGGGCAGGTAGAACGTGGCGCCGGGAGCGACGGTCTCGGTGAGAACGGTTCCCGTCACGACGAGCGTGACCCGAAGCGGAAGGGGCTCCGTCCCGGTGTTCGTTGCCATGAACTCCGTCCCGTACCGGCTCGTCTGGGCGGCGTTAGGAACGATCCACTCGCCGGCGAATTCCGCCGATTCGGTGACGGCCGGAACGAAGGAGCCGTCGCCTGAGCCGGCGTCGTTCACGGCGCCCCATGCGAGATAGGGCGCGTTGCCTCCGACCCGCTCGATGCGCGCCCACCCGAGCGGAGCGGCTAGTCCCGCCGACGCGAGGAGACGGCTGAACTGGAAAAACGCCCCCGGCATCAGGACGACGTCGGGCATCGCGACAGGAGTCTCTGTACCGGGCGTGCCGGGAGAGACGGTGACGCGAAGAGTGATCGGGCCGTCCGCCTCACTCCCGGCGTTGACGAGTGCGAGGTTCGTCCGGTCCTTCGCGCTCTCGATGAGCCACGGCACGACGGAAGGGCCGCGAAGGAGCGCGAGGTTGGACACGCCTCCGTACGAGACCCCGGCATGCGCCGGCGTCGTCGTCCGGACGGTGGCGACCACGGCGCGGGGCGAGGAAGCACCGGACGTCTCGATCCGGAGCGTGCCGACGACGTTTCCCTCGCTGGAGATCGCGAGACCGGCCTCGCGGAGGAACTCCGCGGCCGAAGGGAGCGAAAAGCTGCCGCCCGGCCGGAATGTCCCGCTCGACGGTGCCGCTGCCGTCCCCTTTCGATGCGACGTAGCGCATCGTCACGTGCGCTTGAGACGTCCCCGAGTTCGTCAGGAGAAGGTCCGATTCGAATCGCGTGCCGTAGAGGCCCGTCGTCGAGACGATGACCGGAACCGCGAGAACGTCCACCCGGGCACCCGAGAGCCCGAGGACCTCGACGCCTCCCGCCGTCCCGAGAAGAAGCTCGTCGCGGCCGTCGCCATTCCAGTCCGCGCTGCGTCATGCGGGAGCGACGGAGAGTGGTGGGGAGGCGGGAAGGGACAGATGGCTGGTAGTGAACCCCCGGGCCCGTACGTCATAGAGCGACAGGTACGTGCCCGTCGAATCCTGCTCGGAGAAGACGATCTCGGATTTGCCGTCTCCGTCGAGATCGGCCACGGCCAGAATCACCCGCAGGATAGAGGCTCCACGTCTCGGATGGTCGCTATCGAATGGAAGAGGCCGCCGCCGTCGTTCCGGTACACGTTGACGTAGGAACGGCGGAAACCCGACCCACGTCGAGATAGAGGATATCAGGCCGTCCGTCGCCGTCGATGTCGGCGAGGAGTGCGGGGCCCGGATAGAGGGCCTGGCAGGATCGAGCCCGAGGCGGACGAACGTCCCGTCCCCCTTTCCGAGCCAGACGGAGACGGAACCTTGATCAGCCGTGACGACGAGATCGGCGTGGCCGTCGCCGTCGAGGTCGCCGGCCGAGAGGAGCGTTGAACGCCGACAGCACGTCGGTGATCTCGGTCCTTGTGGGGGCCCTCGAACTGGAAACCGCCTCTGGAGAGAGAACACCGAGACGACAGGCTGAAGAGCCGGATAAGCCTGAACCGCAGCGAGGTCGGTCCGGCCGTCGCCGTCAAAGTCTGCCGCGACGAGATCAAACAGCTGGTCGCTCGTCGGGATCGTCACGGCAGGGAAGAACCGTCCGGTGCCATCTCCTCGCAGGAGGACGATCTCGTTCGTCCCGGTCAGGGCAAGGTCGGTGAATCCGTCGCCGTCGAAGTCCCCGAGGACCGGCGAAGCAGCGAGGGGCGTCACGATCGGCTCGGAGACCTTCCCGGCAGGCCAGGCGCTGATCGACCGGTATCCGAAGCTGAGAACGAAGAGCGGACCGCCCGCCGCAAGACGCGTGACTGCTACCGGGCCGGGTGTCCCGCCCTCCGCGGCAGGCAACTCGGCGACGATCGAGAGGCCTTCGCCGCCGGCCGGTGCGCCAAGGAGGGCGGAGAGTGCGGCGAGGACCGTCCCGAGCCGTCTCATGCCGAACCGGAGGAATGCAAATCTGGGGCCGGGCCCGGGCGACATCTTTTCCGGCCGTCAGTGCGGCGGCGGGATCGACGCGTCCTGAAGGAACTTCGCGGCGGCGAGGGCCCGGTCCCGGCTCGTCCCGTAGGCGGATATCGAGGGGGCCTTCTCCGCGGCGCGCGCGAAATCACGCGAGGCCTCGGTGAACGCCCCTTGCTCCGCCGCGAAGAGCCCGGCCTCGTTCCAGATCTCGGCCGTCCCCAGCTCCACGGCGCTCTCGATCGTCTCGCCGGCTTCCTTCGTCCGGCCCGAAAGGCGCTCGGCGCGGAGGAGCGCCCAAAGGGCATCCGCGTTCTTCGGATCGAGCAGGACGGCCCGCCGGAGCGGGTTCGATGGCCTCCGAGGGAAGCTGGCGCTGGAGCTGGAGCGTGCCGAGCCCGACGAGGGCCGGCACGTAGTCGGGATCGCAACGGAGCGCCTCACGGTACTCGCGCTCGGCCTCCCGGAACTGGTTCTTCATCCGGAGGACGACCGCGAGGTTCGCGTGGACGACCTCCCGCTCCGGCGCCGCCGTGACGGCCCCCATGAGCGGCTCGATCGCGGCTTCGGGTTTCCTCTCGGCAAGGAGGATCGCGGCGTACTCGGTCAGAATCGGAGCGTCGCCCGGGAGCGCCTCCGAGGCTGCCGCGAAGACCTGCGCGGCACGCTCGAGATTTCCTTCCGCCCGGAGCTTCCGACCGAGGGAGACGATCCGGTCCCGGTTGGCGGGATTGACCTCGGTGGCGCGTTTCAGCGCATCGAGGGCGCCGGCCCAGTTCTTCTCCCCGGAGTAGAAGTCGTAGAGGACGAGGAGAGTCCTCTCGTTCCTCTCGTTGTACTTGAGCGACTGCTTGAAGAGCGCCTCGGCCATCGTCTTCTCGCCCCGCTGGAGCTGGACCTCGCCGAGAAGCCGGTAGGCGTCGCTGGAGCTGGGCTCGATCTCGATCTGGCGGTTTGCCGCCGCGAGGGCGTTCTGGAGATCGCCCCGCTCCAGCGCCTGCTTTCCGAGCGCGAGATAGTCGACCGATGACGGCGCCGGGCGAGGGGGCGCGGCGGCCGGGGGCGGGGGCAGGAGCCGGCGCGACCGTCGCGGAGGGAGCGGCCGTCGGCGCCGGAGCCGAATCGGGGGGAGCCGGTTTCGGCGGAGCGGCTCCGGCGGTTCCGAGGCCGGCGGCGGAACGAACACGCGCCGCCTCGGCGACACGACCCTTCATCTCGAGGGCCGCCGCGAGCGTCTCGGCACCTTCCTTCCCGAGTCTGTCCGGAGGGACGTTGTACGTGAGGTCGTGGATCACCTCGTCGGCGAGGCCGTCCTTCAGCCTCGCCTTCGCCATCCGGAGAGTCTCGGCCACGTCCACGGCGGCCGCGGCCGCCGCGCTCTTCACGGAGGCACGGACCTCCTCGACGAGCTTCATGAAGTCCGCGGAATAGAAATCGGGGACGACCTCCTGATCGGGGTTCAGGGTGAAGACGGAGCGGAGCGCTTCGCGCGCTTCCTTCGGGTTCCGGGCGTTGAACTGCGACCAGGCCTCTCCGAGATGCATCTTCGCGCGGCGCGAGGGGTCCGACGCGGCTTCGGCCGCGAGCTGGTACTTGATGGCCGCCTGGCGGAAGTGTCCCTGGTTGAACTCCTTCCGGGCTTCCCGTTCGTACGACTCGGAGGCTTCCTGCGCGCGGGCCGGCGGCGAGAGAAGCGCGAAGAGAAGCGCCGCCACGAGGAAGCTCGACCGACCCACGGGTCGATTCTAGTCGGCCCTCGAGAACGTCAAAGCGTCTTCCTGAGGGTGGCGAAGACCCGGGTCGACTCCAGCTCGCGAACTTCCTGGCTGCCGGAGGACGATTCATACCCTCCGAGGCGTATCTCCACAATGTGGGCGCCGACCGCGAGCGGCTTTCTGAGCGGAGTCCTCCCCGAGACGGCGCCATCGATCAGGACTTCGGCGCCGGATGGCTGGGAGCCGACGTCGAGGATCCCCCACGGGGGGAAGTTGACGCGGACGGAAGAGGGGCCTCCGGGTCGGACCTCGAAGCTCTCACTCTTCTTCATGTAACCCGGAACCTCGAAGACGGCCGTGTAGCGACCCGTCTTCAGGGCGACCCGGACCGGGGACGGGAGGCCGCGATGGACCTTGCCGTCCACCGAGAGGAGGGCGTTCGCGTTCGATTCGAAAGTGATCGTGAGCGAGACGGGCGCCGCATCCGACACGGTTTCGGGCGCGGCCACCGCCGGCACCGGGGGCGGGACGGCCGTGGGGACCGGGGCGGCGGTGGGCGGGGGAGATGGAGCCGCCGCCGAGACCGGTGTCGGTGGGGGCGGAGTGGGCACGGGCGTCGGCTCGCTTCCGCCGCGGCTCCGGTACGCGAACCAGCCGCCCCCGGCCACGACGAGAAGGAG
Organism: uncultured Acidobacteriota bacterium; assembly: GCA_963779415.1. Classification (GTDB taxonomy): domain Bacteria; phylum Acidobacteriota; class Thermoanaerobaculia; order UBA5066; family UBA5066; genus DAOMFB01. The sequence continues at coordinate 402,199 of CAVZYA010000001.1, forward strand.
AGCGGCGAAAGCGAAGAGCCGGAGTGCGCCGCGCCGCTCGTGCACCGGCGTTGCGATCGGCTCGGAAGCAGGCTCCGCGCGGAGGCGGACGTCGGCAACCGTCGTCGGTCGGGAGATGGCGGGGGAGGAGGGCTCCGGAACGGACGCCGGCGGGCGCGAGAGCCCTTCCACGGGGGTCGGTTTCGTCGGCTCGGCATCCGCGTCGTCGGGCCCGGTGGCGAGAACCGGACGGCGACCGGCGGGGAGCGTCGGGACGTCGTCGGCAATCTGCTTCAGGGCCGACGCGAGGTCGGACTTCATCTCCGAGCAGGTCGCGTACCGGTTCGCGCGGTCCTTTTCGAGGGCGCGCAGGACCGCGCGGTCGAGGGCGGGCGGGATCTGCGGATCCAGCTCGCACGGACGCGGAGGCGTCTCGTTCATGATCTTGTAGAGGACGGTCGAGATGTGGTCGCCGCCGAAGGGCTTCTGGCCGGCGAAGATCTCGTAGGCGACGACACCGAGGGAGAAGAGGTCGGTCCTCGCGTCGAGCGTCTCGCCCCGGATCTGCTCCGGAGCGAGATAGGAGGCGGTGCCGAGCGTGATCCCCGTCTGCGTCAGCGTGGAGGGGGAGATCATCGACTTCGCGATGCCGAAGTCCATGATCTTCACGGTTCCGTCGTCCAGAATCCGGATGTTCGAGGGCTTGATGTCGCGATGGATGATCCCGGCGGCGTGCGCGTAGCCGAGCCCCTCGCAGACGTCCAGGAGGATCCGGACCTTCCGGTTGAGGGAGAGAAGGACCTTTCTCTTGAGGAGGCGGTCGAGGTCCTCGCCCGTGAGGAACTCCTGCACGATGTACGGGGTCCCGTCCTCCGTCACGCCGAAGTCGTAGATCGTCGTGATGTTCGGGTGGTGCAGGTTTCCCGCGAACTCGGCCTCGCGGAAGAAGCGCTTCTTGATCTCTTCTTCGTCGCTCTGGCAGGTCTTGATGGCGACGAGACGCTTGATGAAGGGGTCGCGGCCCTTGTAGACGGTCCCGAAACCGCCGACGCCGACTCTTTCGACGATCTCGTACTTGCCGACCTTCGTCAGCATGACGGCCCGGGACGTTACCACCCTTCGCTATCATCCGAGCATGCCGCGAAAGCGTCCGAAGATCGTCGTCGCCGTGACCGCGGCCGTCTTCGCCGCCGCCTGTCGTCGCGAGGCCACGCCCGCGGCCGAGCCGGCTCCGGTGCCGCGCGCGCCCGAGGCGTCGCGCCCCACGTACCGGGCCCCCGCGGACGGAAGGGTGACGAAGGCGCAGGTCGAGGCGTACCTCGGCGTCCTGGAGAAGGTGAAGCTCGACCGGAGCCGGAAGCCCTCGGGGAGCATCCTCGTCCCGGGCGACCCGCTCAACATGGAGTCGAGTGATGTCGCGGCGGCGCGCGAGAGAGGCTGGAACGTCGCGGAGTACCTCTGGGTGCGCGAGCGCGTCCTCGAGGCGGAGGCCGTCGGCCTCGGCGACCGGCTGATGGCCTCGCATCTCGCCATGCTGGAAAGGACTCTCGCCGAGCTCCGGACACGCCGGGCCTCCGCGCCGGACGAGGGCTCCAGGAAGCTCCTCGGCGAGCAGATCGCGAATTTCGAGACCGAGGCGAACCGGACGCGCCGGGAGTCGCGCGAACGGGATCCGGAAAACGTCCGCGCGAACCTGAAGACGATCGAGCCGCTGCTCGCTCGGCTCGAGGCGGCGGGAGACGTCCTCGATCAGCCCCTCCCGCGGGGGGCGGCGCCGGTACGCAGCCCCACGCCGGCTCCGTCCCGATGATTCCCCTCTGACGCCTCCGCCCCTTCCGGGCCGGCTCCTACCAGACGAGTGCGCCGAGGAGGCTGCTCCGATCGTCGGTCCAGAGGGAGACCTTCCGCCCGTGGTCCGTGAGCGGGACGGCGGCTCCGGCGATCCCCGGACGCGCGAGGACGTCGGCCCGGCGGCTCATCAGGACCCAGACGCTTCGCCGGTTGGCATGGCCGGGGGGATCCGCGTCGACTTCGACGGCGGCAAGGCCGGAGTTCCGCGCGGCGGCGAGGAGGACGGGCTGGAGGCGGACGTGTCGGTTCGAGACGTGGAAGGCGAGGATCCCGTCGTCGTCGCGAAGATGTGCGAGGTAGACGGCCATAGCCTCGGCGGTGAGGAGATGGACCGGCACGGCGTCGCTCGAGAAGGCATCAAGGGCGAGGATGTCGAATCGTCCGGGCTCCCCACGCGCAAGCTCGCGCTCGAGTGAGAGGCGCGCGTCTCCTTCGACCACGTCGACCCTCCCCGGGGCGTCGGCAAGGAAGGAGAACGTCGGGTCGACACCCCTCGAGAGCGCCACGACGTCGGGGTTGATCTCGTAGAACCGGATCGCATCCGCGGCCGTGGTGTAGGCCGCGAGCGTCCCGACGCCGAGCCCGACCACGCCGATCCGGAGAGGCTCGCCGGCCGCCCGGCGCGGGTGGCTCCGGATCGCCCGGCCGACGCCGCTCTCTTCGCCGTAATACGCCGTCGGCTGTCGGCGCTTCCCGGGCTCCAGGTACTGGAAGCCGTGCTGTATCCGGCCGTGCGTGAGACTCCGGAGGTGCCACGATGGGTCGCCAGGCAGCTCCTCCCGGACGCGGAGGACGCCGTAGAAGCTCCGCGAGGTCATGACGGCGCTCTCGAGTCCCTGCTTTATCGGAAGGACGAAGGCCAGAGCGAGGGCGAGCCAGAGAGCTCCGGCCACGGCGAGAACGGCGAGACTCCGCGCGACCTGCGTCTTCGGGTCTCGCGCCAGGACGACGACCAGAAGCGCGCCGCAGAGAAGCAGCCCCAGAGGGTATTCCCAGTACCCCTTGAAGAGGAGCGGCGCGAGGACCCCGACGAAGAGGCCTCCGAGCGCGCCCCCCGCCGCGACCGTCAGATAGAAGCCGGTGAGGCGGGACGGGTCCGGGCGGAGGCGGTAGAGCTCGCCGTGGCAGACGAGGCATCCCGAGAAGAGCGTCACGGCGAACGCGGCGACCTGCAACGGCGTCCGAAGGCGGGCGGCCTCCCGGAGAACGACCAGGAGAGGGATGAGGGAGAGGACGAAGAGGAAGGAAGCGATCGGACGCCACGGAACGCGGGGAAGGTCGAAACAGAGGACGAACGAGAGAAGGTAGAGGGCGAGCGGGAGAACCCAGAGGAAGGGAACCACCGCGACCTCCTGGCACATCTGGTTCGTCGTCGCCATCAGGAGAATCGAGCCGCAGGCCGAAAGAGCGAGCCAGAGGAAGCGACGGCTCGGCGGCGGCGGATCTTCTTCTTTCACGGCTTCGAGGGGCGGCGCCGAAGAGTCCCGGGCCTGACGAGACGCCGTGATCGAGAGGGCCGCTGCCGCGACGAGGAAGAGAACCGACCAGGCCCAGTCCTGGGCGCGGAGGCTCAGCGCGGGCTCGATCACGAATGGGTAGGCGAGGAGGGCGAGAAGCGACCCGAGGTTGGAAAGCGCATAGAGCCGCCAGACGCGGTCCGGCGCCGGGAGCCGCGCGGCCCACGACTGGAGGAGAGGCCCGGTCGCTGCGAGAAGGAAATAGGGAAGGCCGACGCTCACGGCGAGGAGAGCGAGGATCCGGAGCGACGGGGCGCCGCTTCCGACCGGCTCGAACCGGCGCGGAGGGGCGAGCGGGGTCCCGAAAGAGAGGGCGAAGAGAGCGATCTGGAGGAGCGCGAGGAGAAGGAGCGCCGTGTGGATGCGCCGCTGCGCTCGGGGAGAAAGGCGGGCGAGGCGGTCGGCGTAGAGGTAACCGGCGAAGAGAAGGGCCTGGAAGAAGAGGAGGCAGGTGGTCCAGACCGCCGGGGTGCCGCCGAACCAGGGGAGAAGATGGCGACCGACGATCGGCTGGAGCTGGAACAGGAGAAACGCCGAAAGGAAGATCGCGAGGGCGTAAAGAGCCATCGGCGAGACTACGATACAGGCTGGAGCCGTGAGGGAGGATCCGATGAGGATGATCGACCCCCTGCTGATGGAGTTCGACCGCGAGGCGGGAACGACGCGGAAGCTCCTGGAGCGATGCCCCGACGGAAAGCTGGGGTGGCAGCCACACGCGAAGTCGAGGAGCCTCGGGAAGCTGGCCCAGCACCTCGCGACGATCCCGGCCCTCGTCGGAATGTCGGTTCTGAAGAGTGGCCTCGACCTCGCGGCCGCTCCTCCCGTCCCCCCGTCCCCGCGACGACCGCCGAGATCGTGAAGAGCTTCGAGGCGGCCTGCGCCGCAGCGAAGGGGGCGATGGCAAGGCTGGACGACACGATGGCGATGGAAACCTGGACGTTCTCGTATGGTCCGAAGACGCTCCTGGCGATGCCGCGGATCGCGTTTCTTCGGACGATCCTCCTCAACCACTCGTACCATCACCGTGGACAGCTCTCGGTCTACCTCCGGCTCCTCGACGTTCCCGTCCCGTCCGTCTACGGGCCGAGCGCGGACGAGAACCCGTTCGGCTGAAGTCAGCGAGCCGGGGAAGAAAGGGGTGGCGGCATTTCTCGGAAGACGCTCAGCAACGTTCACGGAGCGCTGATCCCGGAGCCTCTCGACCCGGCCCTTCCGCGCCGGATCGAGAGCTGGGAAAGCACCGCTCTCGGCGAGCCCGCCTCGATCGCGTTCTACGGGATCTCGGGGCGGGCGGTCCTTCTCTTTCCTTCCGACACGGGAGATCATCTCGAGGCCGAGGACTCCGGGCTCGTCAAGGCGATCGAGCCGGTTCTCCAAACCGGGCGCCTCCGCGCCGTCGCCGTCGACACGATCAATCGCCGAGCCTGGGCGAACACCGACATCGAGATCGCCGAGCAGGCGCGCCAGCAGGCGCTCTATGCAACGTTCCTCGAGGAGGAGGTCGTGCCCCGAGTCCGTGCCGGACCGGGGGAAGCCGAAGTCCGGATCGCCGTGGCGGGAGCCAGCTTCGGCGCCTTCCACGCCGCGAACGCCTTCTTCCGGCGCCCTGACCTCTTCGACGCTCTCATCGCGATGAGCGGCTTTTTCGACCTCGCGCCGAACTTTCTCCGGGGCTACACCGACGACAACTGCTACTACAACAATCCCGCGTGGTACCTGCCGCGCCTCGAGGGGAAATACCTCGACCTCCTGCGCGACACGACGGCGATCTACCTCGTCACGGGGCGCGGCCCGTACGAGATGCCGGACGCCTCCTTCGGCCTCTCGTCCATCCTGAGCTCGAAGGGAATTCCCCACACCCTCGACATCTGGGGGACGGACGTGACCCACGAGCCGGTCTGGTGGCGGAAGATGCTCTCCCACGCCGTCGAGAAGCTGGGGTGGTAGGGACGGCTCTCCGTCAGCCCCGCCAGGAGTCGTGGTACGCCGGGTCTTCGAGGGCGAGAGCTTCGGGGGTGAGCCTCAGCGGGAGGAAGGTGTCCATCATGACCGCCAGCTCGTCGGTCGAGCGGCCGCCGATCGACTTCTCGTAGGCCCCCGGGTGCGGGCCGTGCGGGACGCCCGCGGGGTGGAGCGAAACGGCCTTCGGCCCGATGCCGCGGCGGCTCGTGAAGTTTCCCCGGACGTAGTAGATGACCTCGTCGCAGTCGACGGAGGTGTGCGGGTAGGGACAGGGGATCGCGTCGGGATGCGTGTCGGTGACGCGCGGGACGAAAGAACAGATCAGGGCGCCACGCCCGGCGAACGTGGAGTGGACCGTCGGCGGGAGGTGGACGAGCCCCGTCCGCGGCTGATAGGAGAGGATCGGGAAGGCGAAGGGCCAGACGGTTCCGTCCCAGCCGACGACGTCGAAGGGGGAGGCGGCGGGGAAGCGCTCGACGAACGAGTCGTCCTTCTTCACGACGATCCGCCTCGGGCCGGGGCGCGCCCCGCGGAACTCCGGCCTCACGAAGTCGCGGTGCGTGTAAGGCGCGTCCATCCGGAGCTGGCCGACCGGGTTGCGGAACTCCCGCGGAATGTGCAGGCCGCCGCGAAGCTCGAAGAGGATCCCTTCGAAGGGGGAATGAATCCGGAATCGACGGATGACGCCCCTCGGGACGAGGACGTAATCGCCGGGGCGGATCGGGAGATCGCCGAAAGGGGACTCGAGGGTTCCCTCACCTTCTAAGAAGAAGAACAATTCGTCTCCGTCCCCGTTGCAGAAGCCGTCCTCGGTCGTCGCTTCCTTCGGGAGCCGGAAGAGCGAAACCGCGACGTCGTCGTTCGTCAGGAGGGGCGTGAAGCCCTCGGGAGCCTTCCCGCCGAGGAGGAGCCGCCGGCGGAGCGGCCGCCGGGGCCCTTCGCGGGCCGGCTTGATGTCGAAGCGGCCGGCCTCGCAGGGTCCGATCCGGTCGTCGGTCATCGGCGGCCCCTCGTGGTAGAGGATCGAGAACTCGCCGTCGAACCCCTTCCGCGTGAGGCACTCCTCGAAGCGGAGCTTTCCCTCCGGGGAGCGGAAGGCGGTGTGGGGCTTGGCGGGAAGCTGGCCCGCCGCCATCCGGTCGATCAACCGACCACCTCCAGCGCGCTCGAGGTGCGCTGGCTCGACTCGATCGACTCGAAGAGGGCGCGGAAGTTCCCGTAGCCGAACCCCTTGTCCCCCTCTCGCTGGATGATCTCGTAGAAGAACGGCCCGGCCTTCTCGTCTCCGTACATCGCCTGCGCGTCCTGCATGAAGATCTGGAGCATGTATTTGTCGTCGGCGCCGTCGACGAGGATGTGGTTCTTCCGGAGCGCTTCCAGCGGCTCCTTCACGTTTCCGACCTTCACCTCCGAGAGGCGCTGCGGCAGCCGGTCGTAATAGAGGCCGGGAGCGGGGAGGAAGCGGACGCCGCTCGTCCGGAGCGCCTCGACGGCCGGGAGGATCTCCTTCACGTGAAAGGCGACGTGCTGGACGCCGGCGCCGTGGTGGTCCTCGCAGAAGCGGTTGATCTGGCTGTCGCGGAAGAAGGGGCGCATCGGCTCGTTCGTCGCGAACTTGATCCCGCTTTCCGGGTCGGCCATGACGATGGAGCGGAGGCCCGAGCCGGTCATCCTCTTTCCGCCGTCGACGTCGGCCGTGTGGAACTCGACGTCCCAGTAATGCGAAAAACCGAGGACGTCGCGGTACCAGTGGACGACCGGAAGCATCGTGTAGGCGTTCGAGGTGACGTGGTCGATCGTCGCGAAGCCGTGACGGTTCTCCGCCGTCTTCCCGTCCCCGACCCGGTCGAAGTCGGGGGCGAAGCGAGGGTAGCTTCCGTCGCGCTCGATGAACCGAAATGTCACGTCGTCGAGCGGCGTCGCGATCGAGAAGGTCCGGAACCGCCCGCCCTCCTCCTCGTCGGTCTGGATGTCCGAGAGGAAGGTCCCTCCCCGCTTCTCGAGAAAGGCCCATGCGGCGTCGACGTTCTTGACGCGGAAGGCGAGGGAAGAGATGCCGTCCGGGTGGATCCGGAGATACCGGGCCGCGCGGGACTCCTTCCGGGCGGAGGTGGAGACGAGGACCCGGATCTGACCGGCTCCGAAGACGGCGGCCTCCTCGCCCCCTTTCCTGACCTTCGCCGCGGAGGCGCGGGCCAGCTCGGTGAAGCCGAGCGCCTCGACGTAGAAACGGCGGCTCCTGCCGAGGTCGTTCACGATGAAGTGGAAGGAGTCGTATCCAACGATGCCCAGCGAATCGGCCATGACCTGAGTTTAGACCGTGTCTCATCGACGGGGAACCGGTCAGGTCCGCAACGCGGCGCGGGTCCGCTCCGTACAATGGAGCGGTTGAAAGGAACCTCTCCTACCAGACCACCGGCCGGTGACTTTTTCGTCCGACACCTTCCACTCTTTCTCGATTACCTCGCCGTCGAGAAGGGGCTGGCGAAGAACTCCCTCGAAGGGTATCGCCGCGACCTCTCGGCCTTCGGAGAGCATCTCGCCGACCGGCGTCTGAAGACGAAGGACGTCACCCGCGGGGAGATCGTCTCTTTCTTCGGAACTCGCCGCGCCGCCGGGGCCTCGCCCCGGAGCCTCGCCCGTGCCACTTCGGCGCTGCGTGGCTTCTTCAAGTTCCTGGTTTCCGAGGAAATTCTTCCGTCCGACCCGACGTCCGACCTCGCGAACCCGCGCCGGTGGGCCGTCCTCCCGAAGTTCCTTTCCGCCGACGAAGTGACGAAGCTCCTCGACGCGCCCGACGCCGAGACGCCGAAGGGGCTTCGGAACCGGGCGATGTTCGAGCTTCTCTACGCCTGCGGCCTCAGGGTCTCGGAGCTGGCTTCTCTTCGAGTCGAGAACCTGCGCCTTCCGGACGGCTTCGTCATCGTCCGGGGCAAGGGGTCGAAGGAGCGGGTCGTCCCGATCGCGGACGTCTCCGCCCGGTGGGTGGAGCGGTACCAGAAGACGGTCCGGGCGAAGAAGCGGGGCGCGGCTTCCTCCCCGTGGCTCTTCCCGGGGGCGAAGGGAAGGCCCGTGACGAGGCAGACGGTCTTTCTGGCGCTGAAGGCTGCGGCCCGTGCGGCCGGGCTTCCGCCGGCCTCGGTCTCGCCGCACGTCCTCCGGCACGCCTTCGCGACGCACCTCGTCGACAACGACGCGGACCTGCGCGCCGTCCAGATGATGCTCGGGCACGCCGACATCGCGACGACGGAGATCTACACGCACGTCTCCCGGGCCCGGATCCGCCGCGTCTACGACCGGACGCATCCCCGCGCCTGACGTCCGGGTTCCGCTATAGTCGGCCGGCCCGACCGATGCCTGCCGCTCCCGTTCTCGATTCCTTCGTCGCCGGCAACCGCCGGAGGAGCGATTCCTCCTCCACGCTGCCGAGCCTCAATCCGTCGAGCCCGGCCGACGTCGTGGCGCTCGTACCCGAGGGGGCGGCCTCCGATGTCGACGCGGCCGTCTCCGCGGCGGCCGAGGCCGGGAAAGGCTGGAGCCGTCTCACCGGCATGGCCCGGGCCGAGCATCTCCATCGATTCGCCGAGGCCGTCGGCGCTCGGGCGGAAGAGCTGGCGCAGGCGATGGCCCGGGAGGTCGGAAAGCCGATCAGCGAGGCCCGGGGCGAGGCCGCCCGCGGCGTGGCGATCCTCCGTTACTACGCGGGGGAGGCCGTCCGGGAGGCGGGCTCCGTGATCCCGTGCCAGCTTCCGGAGACGCTGCAGCTGACCCTCCGCGAGCCCCTCGGCGTCGTCGGCCTGATCACGCCGTGGAACTTCCCGGTGGCGATCCCGCTCTGGAAAGCCGCTCCGGCGCTCGCGTTCGGGAACACCGTCGTCCTCAAGGCGGCCGAAGCGTCGTCGTACGTCGCCTCGCTCCTCGCCGAGACGGCGGCGGCCGCGAATCTCCCGCCCGGCGTCTTCAACGTCGTCTTCGGCCTCGGACCGACCGTCGGAGAGGCGCTCGTCTCGCATCCGCTCGTCCGGGGGATCAGCTTTACGGGCTCGGTGAAGGTCGGGGCGCGGGTGGCGGAGATCTCGGCGAGGCGAAACGTCCGCTACCAGACCGAGATGGGGGGCAAGAACGCCGCCCTCGTCCTCGCCGACGCGGATCTCGGGCGCGCGGGGGCGATGACGATCGCGGGCGCCATGCGCTTCGCCGGGCAGAAATGCACGGCCACGAGCCGCGTGATCGTCGTGAAGAAGATCTTCGACGAGTTCGTCGGCCTCCTCGCGTCGCAGGCGGCGGCGCTCCCGATCGGCCCGGTGACCGACCCGGCCGCCGCCGTCGGCCCTCTCGTCTCGGAAAGCTCCCGGACGCGCGTCGCGCGTCTCCTTTCGGGCTCTCCCTGCCGCGTCCACTCCGGGGGCGGCTTGCCGAAGGACCCGCGCTTCTCGGACGGGTGGTTTCTCTCTCCGACCGTTCTTTCGGAGGTCGATGCCGGCTCCCCGCTTCTTACGGAGGAGCTTTTTGCACCCGTTCTCGTCGCCATACCCGTGGACGATCTGGACGAGGCGATCGCGGTCGCGAACGCGACGCCGTACGGCCTCTCGGCCTCGCTCTTCACCCGCGAGGTGAAGAGCGCGCTGACCTACGTCCGGCGGATCGAGGCGGGCCTCGTCCGCGTCAACGGCGACACGACCGGAGTCGACCCGCACGCGCCTTTCGGCGGCGTGAAGGGCTCCAGCTCCGGAAGCCGGGAGCAGGGGCCTGCGGCCCGGGAGTTCTACACGGAGATCAAGACCGTCCAGATCTCGGGAGGCTGAAACGTGAGCGACGATCTTCCCCGCACGCTGAGGATCGTCGACTCGCACACGGAAGGGGAGCCGACCCGCGTCGTCGTGGAAGGGTGGCCGCCCCTCGTGGCCCCGACGATGGAGGGGAGGCGCGAGGAGCTGGTCCGGAGGTTCGACGCGCTCCGACGGGCCGTCGTCCTCGAGCCGCGCGGACACGACGCGGTCGTCGGGGCGCTCCTGACGCCGCCCGTCTCACCGGGCGCCACCGGGGGGGTCGTCTTCTTCAACAACGTCGGCCCGCTCTGGATGTGCGGGCACGGTCTCATCGGCGTCGTCCGGACGCTTCAGTTTCTCGGGAGGATCGGCCCGGGGGAGGTCCGGATCGACACGCCGGCAGGACCGGTCGCGGCCCTCCTCGAGCCGTCGGGCCTCGTCACGATCGAGAACGTCCCGGCCTATTGCCACGCGAGGGACGTCGCGATCGACGTCGAGGGTCTCGGACGCGTCGTCGGCGACGTGGCGTGGGGAGGCAACTGGTTCTTCCTGACGAAGCTGGCCGGAGAGAAAGTGGAGCTTTCGAACCTCTCGCGGCTGACCTCGGCAGCATCGGCGATCCTCGACAACCTCCGGAAGAGCGGCATCACGGGGCAGGGCGGCGGCGAGATCGACCACGTCGAGATCTTCGGCCCCGCGAGCCGTCCCGACGCCGACAGCCGCAACTACGTCCTCTGCCCGGGGGGCGAGTACGACAGGTCGCCGTGCGGGACGGGGACCTCCGCGAAGATGGCGACGCTTCACGCCCGGGGAGAGCTGGGGCTCCTCGAGAGGTGGCGACAGGAGAGCATCACGGGAAGCCTCTTCACCGGCTGGCTCACCGGGAGGGACGGCGCCCTCATCCCGCACATCCAGGGGATGGCGTACGTCACGGGAGAGACGACGCTCCATTTCGATCCGGCCGACCCGTTTCGGCTGGGGTTCTCCTCGAGGTGAGCGTCTCCCGCTCCGACGTGGCCGTCGTCGGCGCGGGAATCGTCGGCGCCTCCTGCGCCGAGGCGCTCGCGGCACGCGGCCTCCGCGTCGAGATCTTCGAGGCGCGGTTTCCCGGCAGCGGTTCGACCGGAAGCGCGATGGGGCATCTCGTCGTCCTCGACGGCTCGGAGGCGCAGTTCGCTCTTTCCGCCTATTCCCGCGCTCTCTGGACGGAAAGGAAGGCGGAGCTTCCGGCAGAGGTCGAGGACGTGCCGGCCGGAACGCTCTGGGTAGCCGCGGACGAAGAGGAGATGGCCCATGTCCGCGGAAAAGCCGCCTTCTACGGCGCGCGCGGCGTGAAGACCGAGATCCTCGATCCGAAAGGCCTCTTCGAAGCCGAGCCGAACCTCCGCCGCGGCCTCGCGGGGGGACTCCGCGTCCCGGGCGACCGGGTCCTCTATCCCCCCGCCGCGGCGCGCTTCCTTCTCTCGATGGCCCAGAGGCGCGGCACCCGGCTTCGCCCGGAGGAGGTTCTCGAGGTCGGGGCGGGCTTCGTCCGGACCGCGGAAGGGCGGACGGAGGCGGGGGCGGTTCTCGTCGCCGCGGGAGCCGCGTCGCCGTCGCTCCTCCCGGGGCTCCCCGTCGTTCCGAAGAAGGGCCATCTCGTCATCACCGACCGTTCCCCCGGCTTCTGCCGGCATCAGATGATCGAGCTCGGCTACCTCAAGAGCACCCACGGAGGCGCTCGCGAGTCGGTGGCCTTCAACCTGCAACCGCGGGCGACCGGGCAGATGCTGCTCGGCTCCTCCCGCGAGCTCGTCGGTTTCGACGCATCGGTGAACCGCCCGCTCGTCACCCGGATGGTTCGCCGCGCGATTGACTACGTGCCGTCGATCGGGACGCTTCCAGTCCTCCGGACATGGACCGGCTTCCGTCCCGCGACGCCCGACAACCTCCCGCTCATCGGCGCGTGGCCCGCTCTCCGGGACGTCTGGGTGGCTGCCGGGCACGAGGGGCTCGGGATCACGACGTCGCTCGGGACGGCGAGCCTCATCGCGTCTCTCATATCGGGGGAAGCTCCGCCGATCGACCCGTCTCCCTATGCTCCGGACCGGAAGGCGCTCCATGCGTGACGCGGTGACGATCCTGCTGGACGGGCGGAGCGTCCTCGTCCCACGCGACGCCACGGTCGCGGCCGCGCTTCTCGGCCTCGGCGTCCTGGCCTTTCGCGCATCCGTGACCGGGGAGCCGCGCGGCCCTCTCTGTGCCATGGGGGTCTGCTACGAGTGCCGGGTCACGATCGACGGAAGGCCCCAGGAGAGGGCCTGCATGACTCTCTGTCGGAACGGGATGGAGGTCTCGACCCGTGTCTGAGCCCATTCGGGCCGACGTGGCGGTCATCGGAGCGGGTCCGGCCGGCATCGCGGCGGCCACGCGGGCGGCGGAGTCGGGAGCGCGAGTCGTTCTTCTCGACGAGAACCCGTCTCCGGGGGGACAGATCCATCGTCACTTTCCGGGCGAGGCGCCTCCGGCGAAAGCCCGTCCGTGGCTCGAGCGGCTGCGAAAGTCGGGGGCCGAGGTCGTCACGTCCGCTTCTCTCTTCGATGCCGAAAGGCGCGCCGATGCATGGCACCTGCGCACGATCAGGGGGCAACGCGTAGACGTCGTTCGGGCACGGCGGCTCGTCATCGCCACCGGGGCCCGGGAGCTCTTTCTCCCGTTTCCCGGCTGGACCCTTCCCGGCGTTCTCGGCGCGGGAGCGGCTCAGGCCCTCGTGAAGAGCGGGGCCGACCTCTCGGGAAGGCGCGCCGTCGTGGCCGGTTCCGGGCCTCTCCTTCTCTCCGCGGCGGCGGCGCTCGCGAAGGCCGGAGCGAAGGTCGTCTTCGTGGCCGAGCAGGCGCCGCTCTCGAGTCTTGCTCTCTTCGTCGCCATGCTCCTCCGGACGCCCGGGAGGATCCTCGAAGGCGCGCGGTATCGCGCCGCCGTTGCCGGGACTCCCTTTCGGAACGGATTCTGGGTGAAGGCGGCGGGGGGAGACGGACGTGTCGAGCGGGCGCACGTGACGAACCAGAGACGCAAGCTGGAGGTTGCCTGCGATCTCCTCTGCGTCGGCTGGGGGCTCGTCCCGAACCTCGAGCTTCCGAGGCTGATCGGGTGCGAGATCGGCTCACGGGGCGTCCTTGTGGCTCCGAGTCAGGAGACCTCCTCTCCCGGCGTCTTCGCCGCGGGGGAGGTCTGCGGCGTCGCCGGGGCGGAGAACGCCGTCTCCGAAGGGGAGATCGCCGGTCTCGCGGCCTCGGATTCGCTTTCGCCCTCGGGAGCGGAGATGCGGCGTCTCTTCGCGGCCCGGGAGCGCGGGCGCCGGTTCGGCGAGGCGCTCGCGGAGGCGTTCGCTCTCCGCCCGGAGGTCCTCGGCCTCGCGATGCCCGAGACGCTGGTCTGCCGCTGCGAGGACGTCTCCTTCGGCCGTCTCTCCGGCGCCCGGTCGATGCGGGAGGCGAAGCTGGAGACGCGCGTCGGGATGGGTGCCTGCCAGGGACGGATCTGCGGCAGCGCCCTCTCCCGGATACTCGGCCTCGCGCCCGACACGGTCCGCCCCCCGATCGTCCCCGTCCCGATGAGTGCGCTCGCCTCCGAGGAGGAACCGACGTGAAATGGCATGGAGTCGTCCCCGCGATCACCACCCCGTTCCGGGAGGATCTTTCGATCGATCACGGCTTTCTCGGCCGGCACGCCGGGATCCTCGTCGAAGCCGGCTGCACGGGAATCGTGGCGCTCGGCTCACTCGGGGAATCGGCGACCCTTTCGTTCGAGGAGAAGATCGCCGTTCTCCGGACCCTCCGCGGCGCGCTCGCCGGAAAGGCGCCCCTCGTGGCCGGGATCGCGGCGCTCTCGACACGGGAGGCGTGCGATCTCGCGCGGGAAGCCGCGCAGGCCGGCTGCGACGGGCTCATGGTCCTTCCGCCCTACGTCTACCGCGGAGACGACCGCGAGACGGAGGCGCACTTCGGGGCCGTCCTCTCGGCGACGGATCTTCCGTGCATGCTCTACAACAACCCGATCTCCTACGGCACCGACGTCCTTCCGCCGCGGATCGCGGCCCTCGCCGAGGAGAACCCGAACCTGGTTGCGGTGAAGGAGTCGAGCGCCGACATCCGTCGGGTCACGGAGATCCGCTATCTCGTCGGAGAGCGCCTTTCGCTCTTCGTCGGCGTCGACGACCTGATCGTCGAGGGGATCGCCGCGGGAGCGTCCGGCTGGATCGCCGGGCTCGTGAACGCGCTTCCGGAAGAGTCGGTCCGTCTCTTCGAGCTCTCCAGAGCCGGAAAGAAGGAATCGTTCGGTGCGCTCTACGACTGGTTCCTGCCGCTTCTCCGCCTCGACACCGTTCCGAAGTTCGTCCAGCTGATCAAGCTCGTTCAGGAAGAAGCGGGAATCGGGTCGGAGCGGGTGCGCCCCCCGCGCCTCGTCCTAGAGGGAGCCGAGCGGGCGGCAGCCGTCCGTCTGATCCGGCAGCAGCTCTCGACGAGGCCCCGGGGAAATGACGCGACGCCGGAGGGGCGGCTTCCGTAACATCCATAGAGGATGAGGGTCCTTTCGGGGCTTTTCCTGTCCGGCCTGCTCCTCGCCGGGGCGCTTCCGGCCCGTGGAGTCCTCGTCGTCTTCGGAGACGGGCGGCTCCTCCGCGTCGAGTCGTACCAGCTCGAAGACGAGGAGAGGATCGCCCTCTCGCTCCCCGGCGGAGGACAGATCACGATCCCTCTCGATCTCGTCGACCGGATCGTGGACGAGGAGTACGTGCGGCCCCAGCCGGGAGACGCCGGGGCCGTCGCGAGCGTTCCGGATGCGGGATCCCGACGATCTGTCCGCGCTTTCGAGGAAGAGCTCCCGGCAGCCTCTCTCTACTCGAAGGAGATCCTTGAGGCCGCGAAGGCACACCGGGTCGATCCGGCTCTCATCGCGGCCGTCATCAAGGCCGAGTCCAATTTCGACCCGTCCGCCGTCTCGCGAAAGGGCGCCCGCGGTCTGATGCAGCTGATGCCCGCCACGGCCCGGCGCCTCGGCGTGACGCACGCCTTCGACCCCCGCGAGAACATCCGCGGCGGCACGGCCTATCTCGCCGAGCTGGCCGACCGGTACGGCGAAACCTCGGTGGAGCTGATCCTCGCCGCCTACAATGCCGGCGAGCGGGCCGTCGAGGAGTTCGGGGGAGTCCCTCCCTACCGCGAGACGCGTGACTACGTGAAGCGGGTCACGGCCCTCTGGAACGACGCGCGCGCGGCGCGCCCGGCCTCCTGATGCTCCGGACCTCCCGCGCCTTCCTCCTTGCCGCGCCGGCCGCATTCGGAGTGACCCTCGCGCTCTTTTTGATCCTCCATCCGAAGGCGTCGGAGAGCTTCGCCGCCTACCCCTTCATGGCGGAAGCGCTCGGCCCGGTCCTCCGGAGCCCCTTCCTCCGGTTTCTCCTGACGACGATCGTCTTTTTTCTCGCTCCGTATCTCGTCATCGGAATCCTTCTCGTCCTCTCGGAGCTGGGGCTCGGAGCGGCCGAGCCGCTCTTCCGCTCTTCCGGACGGCCCCGGAAGCGCCCGGTCGGCGTTCCGGCGGAGAGCCGATGGACCTTCATCGGAGTGACCCTCGCCGCGGCGGCATGGGCCGGCGCGTCGCTTCATCAGGTGGCGCACGGAGGGGAGCTGCCGGGAGGCGTGAACGTGACCCCCGTCTTCGTCGTCGCGGCCTCCCTCGGCGCCGTGGCGGCCGGGTTTCTCGCCTCGCTTCTCGCGGCCCTGCCGCGCGCCCTTTTCGGCGGCTCGCCCCCTCCCCGTGTCCGCCGAGCGCGCTGACGGCGCGCCTATACTTCGGCGCGTGACCCCCGACAGCGACACGATCGTCGTTCTCGACTTCGGCTCCCAGTACACGCAGGTGATCGCCCGCCGGATCCGCGAGGCGCGGGTCCGTTCGGTCGTCCTGCCGTTCGACACCCCGGCCTCCGAGATCGCGGCGCTCTCGCCGAAGGGGATCATCCTCTCCGGCGGACCGTCGAGCGTCTACGACGAGGGAGCCCCGGCGGGCGACGGGAAGCTCTTCGACCTCGGGAAGCCCGTTCTCGGTCTCTGCTACGGAATGATGTGGATCGCCCGGAAGTTCGGCGGAAAGGTGGGCCGGGCCCCCGGGCGGGAGTACGGCCGGGCCGTCGTCGATGTCTCCGGAGGCCGTCTCTTCCGCGGCCTCGGCCCGCGCGAGACCGTCTGGATGAGCCACGGCGACCACGTGGAGACGCCGCCGCCCGGCTTCTCGATCGTCGCGACGACCCCGAACGCCCCCGTCGCCGCGTTCGAGGATCCGGCGCGGCTCCTTTTCGGAATCCAAGGACACCCCGAGGTGCATCACTCCGAGCATGGCGCCGCCATGATCGAGAACTTTCTCTACGACGTCTGCGGGGCGAAGCCGACCTGGACGATGGCGGGCTTCCGCGACGCGGCGATCGCGCGCCTGCGGGAGACCGTGAAGGAAGGCGTGGTTCTGGGCGCCCTCTCCGGGGGGGTCGACTCCACGGTCGCGGCCGTCCTGATCCGCGAGGCGATCGGGGAGCGGTTCCGGGGCGTCTTCGTCGACACGGGGCTCCTCCGGAAGAACGAGGGGCGGCAGGTGCTCGAGGCGTTCCGCCACCTCGGCCTTCCCGTGACCGGCGTCGACGCCTCCGCGCGGTTCTTCGCGGCCCTCGCCGGCGTCACGGAGCCGGAGCAAAAGCGGAGGATCATCGGGGGGCTCTTCATCGACGTCTTCACGGAGAACGCGAAGGCCGTCGACGGGGCCCAGTGGCTCGCGCAGGGGACGCTCTACCCGGACGTCATCGAGTCGGTTTCGATCAAGGGGCCGTCCGCCGTCATCAAGACCCACCACAATGTGGGAGGCCTCCCCGAAAAGCTCGGCTTTACGCTCGTGGAGCCGCTCCGCGAGCTCTTCAAGGACGAGGTCCGCCGTCTCGGCGAGGAGCTCGGGATCCCGCGCGAGATGCTCTATCGTCACCCCTTTCCGGGGCCGGGCCTCGCCGTCCGGATACCCGGCGACATCACGCCGGACCGGGTCGGGATCCTGCAGGAGGCCGATGCGATCTTCCTCGAGGAGCTTCACGCGGCCGGCTGGTACGAGCCGACGGCGCAGGCCTTCGCGGTCCTCCTCCCCGTCAAGAGCGTCGGCGTCATGGGGGACGGCCGGACGTACGAAAACGTCGTGGCCCTGCGCGCCGTCACGACCGAGGACTTCATGACGGCCGACTGGGCGCGTCTCCCGCACGACCTTCTCGACCGGGTCTCCCGGCGGATCGTCGGCGAGGTCCGCGGCGTCAACCGCGTCGTCTACGACGTGACCTCCAAGCCCCCCGGCACGATCGAGTGGGAGTAATCGACCCGCCGCGGACCCAGGATCCCCTCGCGACGCGGGAGGCGGAGCGGGTGAGGCCGGACGGGCGGCGGCTCGCGATCCTCGGTGCGAGCGGCCTCGTTGCGATCGTTCTCGGCCGGGTCTTCCCGCTCTCGATCGTGTCGAACGGGATCTCGCTGCTCGTCCACGAGCTGGGGCACACGGCGGCTTCGATCTTCTTCGGGAGCTTCGCCGTTCCGGCCGTCGTCCTGACGGTGACGTTCGAGCAGACGCTCCCGTCCGTCCTCGCGGTCTGGGCCGTCCTTCTCCTTATCCTCTGGTACGGGCGCTCCGTGAAGGCCTTCGCCATTCCGTTCGGCGCTCTCTGCGCGATCTATCCTTTCCTCGCCCGATCGCCGCTCCACGTCTCGCTGATCTCGGCCGCCGGGCACGGTGCGGAGATCGCGTGCGCGGCCTTCTTCCTCTGGCGCGCCGCGACCGCCGACCTCGAGAGGGAGTGGGAGCGCCCCGGCTGGGCGCTCCTCGGGTGGCTCCTCTGGGTCCGGAACGTGGCGTTCGCGTGGGGCCTTCGGACGAGCCGGGAGGCGCGGACCGACTACCTCTCGATCTCGTTCGCCGGAGACAACGACCTCGTCCGAATCGCGAAGAGCGCCGGGATCCCTCTCGAGACCGCCGCCGGGGTTTTTCTCGCACTCGCCCTCGCCGTTCCGGCGGCCGCCCTCCTTCTCGCCTTTTTTCGAGGCCGGAGGGACGAAGAGTCGGTTCTCTAGAATCGGACGCGCGATGAGCCCGCCCCCCGACATCCCGTTCCCTCTTCCGCTCTCCGCGTACTCCGGCGAGGAGGGGATGAGCCTCGTCAAGGTCCTCGTCCACCGCGTCTCGGTCGAGCCGATGAACCTCGTGGCGACGGCGATCTTCGGCCTGGCGATCCTGCACACCTTCTTTGCACCGCGGCTCATGGCGGCGTCGCATCACCTGAGGGCCCGCGTGGAAGCCGAGCGCGGACCCGGGGCCCACAGCTTCCGCGTGGAGGTTCTTCACTTCCTCGGCGAGGTGGAGGTGGTTTTCGGCATCTGGGCCATCGTCCTGTTCGCGGCGATGACGGCCGTCTTCGGTCCGCACTCGATGAAGGCGTACGTGAGTCGCGGGGTCGATTTCACCGAGGCGGCGTTCGTCGTCGTGGTCATGGCGGTCTCGGCGACGCGGCCCGTCATGGTGTTCGCGGAGTCGCTCCTCGGCTCGATGGCCCGGCTCGGGCGGTCGACGCCCCTCGCCTGGTGGCTCTCGACCCTGACCTTCGGCCCCCTGCTCGGCTCCTTCATCACCGAGCCGGCGGCGATGATCATCTGCGCCCTCGTCCTCTCCCGGCGCCTCTTCGACCTCGACCCGAGCCGGCGGCTCCGCTACGGAACCCTCGGCCTCCTCTTCGTGAACGTCTCCGTCGGGGGGACCCTGACGCACTTCGCGGCGCCCCCCGTCCTGATGGTCGCGACTCCCTGGGGCTGGGACTTCTCCCACATGGCGACGCATTTCGGCTGGAAGGCCGCGGCGGGGATCGTCGTCGCGAACGTCGTCTACGCGCTCGTCTTTAGGCGGGAGTTCGCGGAGCTTCGCCACCGGCTTCCGGCCATCCCGGAGGGAGGCGGAGGAGGGCCCGCCGTTCCCGCGTGGGTCACCGGCGTCCACCTCGCGACGCTCGCCCTCGTGGTCTGGTCGTCGCACACGCCGCCTCTCTTCATCGGGAGCTTCCTGATCTTCCTCGCGTTTCAGCAGGCCACGGCGCCCCACCAGGACCCGCCGAACCTCCGGACCCCCCTCCTCGTCGGGTTCTTCCTCGCCGGGCTCGTCATCCACGGGACGCTCCAGCAATGGTGGATCGCTCCGGTCCTCGGACGGCTTTCGGAGCTTCCGCTCTTCATCGGGGCGATGGTGCTGACGGCATTCAACGACAACGCCGCGATCACCTATCTCGCCACGCTCGTCCCGGGGTTCACCGAGTCGCTGAAGTACGCGGTGGTGGCGGGCGCGGTCGCGGGCGGGGGTCTGACGGTCATCGCGAACGCTCCGAATCCGGCCGGCCAGGCGACGCTGGCGAAGCACTTTCCGGAGGGGGTCTCGCCGCTCGGCCTCTTCCTCGGAGCGCTCTTCCCGACCGCGGTGATGGCGGCTTCCTTCCTTCTCTTCCGCTGAAACCGTTCCGTCTCCCGCGACGATAGAATCCGGAGCGGGAATGACGTCCGACTTCGTTCACCTCCATCTCCACACCCAGTACTCCCTCCTCGACGGCGCCAATCGCGTCAAGGACCTGATCCACCAGGTGAAGGGGCTGGGAATGGACGCCGTGGCCGTGACGGACCACGGAAACATGTTCGGCGCCTACGAGCTCCAGACGGCGGCGCTCGACGCGGGGGTCAAGCCGATCCTCGGCGTGGAGGCGTACGTCGCGCCCGGCTCCCGCTTCGACCGGGAGCAGGTGAAGACCTTCGACGGCGAGGGGAACAACTACCACCTGACGCTCCTCGTCGAGACCGCCGAGGGATACCGGAACCTGACTCGACTCGTCTCCGAAGCGTTCCTCTCCGGTTTCTACTACAAGCCGCGGATGGACTGGGAGCTCCTGGAGCGCCACCACGCCGGCCTCATCGCGCTCTCCGGCTGCCTGAACTCCGAAGTCTCCAAGCGGCTGCGCGCCGGGGACTACGCCGGGGCGAAGGCCACGGCCCTGAAGTACCGGGATCTCTTCGGGAAGGACCGCTACTTCATCGAAGTGATGGACCACGGCATCCCGGAGCAGCGGCAGATCCTCCCGGACCTCTTCCGGCTCTCGAAGGAGACGGGGATCCCGCCGGTGGCGACCAACGACGCCCACTACCTCACGCGGGAGGACGCGCCGGCCCAGGACGTCCTACTCTGCATCGGGATGGGGAAGACGCTGAACGACGCCAAGCGGATGCGCTTCTACAACTCCGAGTTCTACGTGAAGAGCCCGGCGGAGATGTCGGAGACGTTCCGCTCCTGGTCTTCAGACGCCGTGAGAAACACGGCGGTCATCGCGGACCGCATCGAGGCCGGCGTCATCGTCGACACGGGGCTGAAGATACCGAGCTTTCCCGTCCCCCAGGGACGGGGAGATCCGGAGGAATTCCTCGAGAGCCTGGCGCGGGAAGGGCTGGAGAAGCGCCTCGCGCCGCTCCCGGCCGGCCTCACGGCCGGGGGGACGAAGCACACACGGGAGGAGTACGAGGAACGGCTCGCGTGGGAGCTCGGGGTCATCCGGAAGATGGGGCTCTCGAGCTACTTCCTCATCGTCTGGGACTTCATCCGGTTCGCCCGCGAAAGCGGCATTCCCGTCGGACCCGGGCGGGGGAGCGCCGCCGGCTCGCTCGTCGCGTACACCCTCCGGATCACCGAGGTCGATCCCCTCGCGTACGGCCTCCTCTTCGAGCGCTTCCTGAACCCCGACCGGATCTCGATGCCCGACATCGACGTCGACCTCTGCGAGCGGCGCCGCGGAGAGGTGATCGAGTACGTCCGCCAGAAATACGGCCGGGAAAACGTCGGACAGATCATCACCTTCAACTCGATGAAGGCGCGGGCCGTGATCCGGGACGTCGGACGGGTTCTCGAGGTGCCGCTCGCGGAGGTGAACCGCCTCTGCGGAATGATCCCCTCGAGCCCGGGAAAGCCGGTGACGCTCGCCGAGGCGCGGCGGTCCGTGAAGGAGCTTTCGGAGGCGCTCCAGGGGAGCGAAACGTATCGCCACCTCTTCGATCTCGCCGAGCGGCTCGAGGGGGTCTCCCGGCACGCCGGCGTCCATGCGGCGGGCGTTCTCATCGCCCCCCGCCCTCTCGTGGAGTACCTCCCGCTCTACCGCAACAACAACGACGAGATCACGACCCAGTACGAGATGAAGTCCGTCGACCGGATGGGGCTCCTCAAGATGGACTTCCTCGGGCTGATCACGCTGACGATCCTCGACGACGCGCTGAAGTTCGTCGCGAAGCGGACCGGGACGCTCCCCGACCTTTCGCTGATCCCGCTCGACGATCCGGAGGTCTATCGGCTCTTCGCCGAGGGGAGGACGGACGGTGTCTTCCAGTTCGAGTCTTCCGGGATGCGCGACCTCCTCCGCCGCGCGCGGCCGGAAGCGTTCGAGGATCTCTGCGCCCTGAATGCGCTCTACCGGCCGGGGGCCCTCGACGCGGGGACCGTGGAGCTCTACATCGAGCGCCGCCGCGGGAAGAAGTTCGACTCCCCGCTCCCGCAGCTCGAGCCGATCCTCCGCGAGACGTACGGGATCCTCGTCTACCAGGAGCAGGTCATGCTCGCCGCGCGGGCCGTGGCTGGCTACTCGCCGGGGGAGGCCGACAAGCTCCGGAAGGCGATCGGCAAGAAGGACGACGCCCTCCTGAAGGCCGAAGGAGCCAAGTTCCTGAAGAAGGCCGCCGCCACCGGAACGCCGAAGAGGAAGGCCGAGGAGCTCTGGTCGCTGATCCTGCCGTTCGGCCGGTACGGCTTCAACAAGTCCCACTCCGTCGTCTACGCCCTTCTCGCCTACCGGACGGCGTGGATGAAGGCGCATCACCCCGTGGAGTTCCTCGCGGCGACCCTGACGGCGAACTCGGGAAAGTCCGACGACGTCGTGAAGTACGTGAACACCTGCCGGGAAATGAAGATACCGGTCCTCCCTCCCGACGTGAACGCGTCCGACTTCTCCTTCACGCCGGACGGGGACGCGATCCGCTTCGGCCTCGGGGCCGTGAAGGGGGTGGGGGAGGGAGCGGTCGCCTCGATCCTCGGAGCGCGTGCCGCGGACGGGCCCTTCCGCTCCCTGACCGACTTCTGCTCCCGCGTCGACCTCCGCCTCAACAACCGAAAGGTGATCGAGGCGCTCGTCAAGTCGGGCTCGTTCGACTCCCTCGGGAAGAGCCGGACCGCGCTCCTCGCCGGGCTCGATTCGGCGATCGAGGTCGCCGCCGCGCACCGCGAGGCGAAGAGCTCGGCCCAGAACGTCCTCTTCGAGGTCTCGTCCGAGGCCTCCCTCGTCGACCGCTTCCCCGATCTCCCCGAGGCGCACGCCGAGGAGAAGATCCGGCACGAGAAGGAGACGCTCGGCTTCTACATCACCGGGCACCCTCTCGCGCGGTTCGAGGAGGAGATCCGGCTCTTCGGCAACGTCACCGCGGAGTCGGCGCGCGAAAAGGTCGACCAGCAGGTCCGTCTCGTCGGGCTCGTGGCGGCGCTGAAGAAGAGCCAGATCAAGAAGGGGGCGAACGAGGGGAAGATCATGGCGAAGGCGACGCTCGAAGACCTCACGGGGAGCGTCCCCGTCACCATTTTCGCGAGCCTCCTCGAGAAGGTGGGGGGATGGCTCGAGGCGGGGAAGCCCGTCCGCGTGACGGGGACGGTCCGCGGAAGCTTCGCGCCCGGGGCGCCCGCCCCCGAGGAAGGGGAAGGGGGCCTCGCTCCCGTGGAGATCGTGGCCCGGGAGATCGAGCCTCTGGAGGGGCTGCGCGAGCAGAGCGCGCGGGAGCTGCTCCTCGTCGCGTCGATCCCGGAGACGCTGGACGAGACGTTCGCCGGCGTCAAGCAGCTTCTCGAGGCCTCGCCCGGCAGCGTCCCCGTCTCGCTCGAGCTGCGCCGCGCCGGGCACTTCGAGGCCGTCGTGAAGCTCGACCCCCGGTACGCGGTGAAGCCGACGCCGGACCTGACGGCGCGCCTCGAAGGCCTCCTCGGGCCGAAGTCCGTCCGGTACCAGTACGCGACGCCGTAGGATTCCGGGAGGAGAAGAGAATTCCTTCGAAGGAGAGAGAGCTCGTACGGGTTCTCGCGGCGGTGGGACGCGTCGCGGCGGATGCGGGCCTTCCCGTCTACGTCGTCGGAGGCGCGGTCCGCGATCTTCTTCTTCACCGCTCTTCGAAGGACCTTGATTTCGTGGTCGAAGGGCCGGCAGGCAGGGCGCTTCACCTTTCGTCGTCGTTTTCGGCTCTCCCGGGCTGGTCCCTCGTCGCCACGCACCCGCGGTTCGGGACGGCCACGCTCGTCGCTCCGGACGGCCTCCGCGTCGACCTCGCCTCCAGCCGGTCGGAGAGCTATCCGCGCCCCGGCTCCCTGCCGATCGTCGAGACCGGAGCTCCCCTCACCGAGGATCTCCGCCGCCGGGACTTCACGATCCACGCGATGGCTCGGGCCCTCGCCGCCGACGGCGCGCTCGGTCCCCTCGTCGATCCGTTCGGCGGCAAGGGAGATCTCGAGAGGCGCTGCCTCAGGCTCCTCCACCCCCGCTCGCTCGTGGACGACCCGACTCGCGCGCTTCGGGCCGTCGTGTACGCCGTCCGGCTCGGCTTCGGAATCGAGGGGAGCTTCCGGGCCGCCCTCTCACGGGCACGGGCGGAGAGAGCCTTCGACGCCGTCAGCGGGGACCGACTTCGGCGGGGGCTCGAGCTGGCGATCGGAGAGGACGACTTCGAAAAGGCAACAGAGCTCCTCCTGAAATTCGCACTCCTCGACGACATCTGTCCCGGCTGGGGAGAGGGTCTGCAAAGAGAGATTTCTTCGAAAGGGGGAGAAAAGGAAGAGGGAAAAGAAGAAGCATCAGCAGAGGTGCGCCGCGTGGCGCGCCGGTGGGCTCGGCTTCTTTCCGGTTCTTCACCTTCAAAGAAATGGGACATTGCGGAGCGCTTGAAGTTCTCTCGTGCGCTTCGGCGGGCGACAGGGGTTCCTCTTCGATGAGGAACTTCACTCGTCTGGCCTTTCTTCCGTGGAGCCTCGCGGTCACCGTCGTGTTCGCGAACGCGGCCGTCGCGCAGCAGGAGCCTCCGGCATGGCCGACGCCCCGGCCGGAGCCCGTTCAGCCGGAAGCGGCCCCGTCCGGACTCCGGCGCGTCACACTGGAGCCGACGCCCACCCTCACGCCGACGCCTCTCGTCCACCCGCACCTCATCGCGGCCCTGGAGACGACGGAGGGGAACGACACCGAGCGCGTGGCCCTCTTCGACGACGGGACGCTCGCTTTCGCCCAGTCGTATCGGGGCCACCGGACGGTCAAGCGGAAGGTCGTGACGCCCTCGGAGATCGACGTCATCCGCCAGGTTCTCGCTCCGGCGTCGGAGACCCGGGCGACGTGGGGATTGGCCGCGAGGCCTCCCGAGGAGATCGTGGGACGGCGGATCCGGATCGAGGTGACCGACGCCTCGGGACACCCGAGGGTCTTCACGACGGACGATCTGACGGCGCTTCCGCTCGCAATCGGCCGGGCCAAGGCGGCACTCGAGGATCTCCGGAGCCGCTTCTTCGAAACCGACCCGAAGGAGTTCCGGTGGAATCCCAGGAGCGTCAAGAAGGGAGACCGCCTGAGGAACCGGTCCACCGGGAGCTGGTACGTCGTCCTCCGCGACGACACCTTCGAGCAGGGTCTCGAGCTTCAGGAAGTGGGAGGGCTCCGGAACGAGATGCTGATCTCGCGCGACCAGATTCCGAAGCTGTTCGAAAACCCCGCCACTTCCGGGCCGCCCCCTCCGGCGGCGACGCCGGGCCGCTAGGGGGAGAAGCGCCGTGGTACGGATCACCGGAGGACGGTATCGCGGCCGGCGGCTCGACGTTCCCGCAAACGTTCGCCCGACGACCGAGATCGCGCGCAAGGCGGCGTTCGACATCCTCGGGAGCCGGATCCCGGGCGCCTCCGTCCTCGACGCGTGCTCCGGCTCCGGGGCCTACGGGCTCGAGGCGCTCTCGCGGGGAGCGGTCCGCGCAATGTTCGTCGAGAAGGAGCGTGCGGCGCGGGAGATCCTGCGACGAAACATCGAACGTCTCGGCGTCACGGCTCAATGCGCCGTGGAGGGGCGGCCGGTCGCCTCGTACGCCGCACTCGCGCTCCGCGCGGATTCGCCGACGAGGTTCGACGTCGTCTTTCACGACCCTCCGTTCGAAGAGCCGTCGGACGAGGACCTCGGCCTCCTCCTTCGCCTTCTCGCGCGGGACGGCACGCTCGTCCACGAACGGGGCGACGACCGGATCCCCCGGACCGGACGAACCCCCGGGGACGTGCGTCGGTACGGCCGGACACGGCTCCTCTTCTACCGGGCCTGAAGAGAGAGCCTGCTGGTAAACTGCGCGCTTCGATCCGGGGCCGGACGGCCTCCGAGGAGCTTCATGCCCATGAGCCGCACCGTCTTCACGTCCGAGTCCGTCACGGAAGGCCATCCCGACAAGATCGCCGACCAGATCAGCGACTCCATCCTCGACGCCATCCTGGCCGACGATCCGGCGGGAAGGGTCGCGTGCGAGACCCTCGTCACGACCGGGCTCGCCCTGATCGCCGGCGAGATCACGACGAAGACCTGGGTGGACATTCCGGCCATCGTCCGACAGACGATTCGCGACGTGGGGTACACGCGGGCGAAGTACGGCTTCGACTACGAGACCTGTGCCGTCATATCCACGATCGACAAGCAGTCGCCCGACATCGCGCAGGGGGTCGACACGGGCGGCGCGGGGGACCAGGGGCTGATGTTCGGCTTCGCCGTGCGCGAGACGGAGGAGCTGATGCCGCTCCCGATCACGCTCGCGCACCAGCTCACGATGCGCCTCGCCGAGGCCCGGAAGACCCATGTCCTCGACTGGCTCCGCCCCGACGGGAAGAGCCAGGTCACCGTGGAGTACGAGGGAACGACCCCGATCCGGGTGGATGCCATCGTCGTCTCGACGCAGCACGCCGAGTCGGTCCCGACCGGCGAGCTTCGCGATGCGGTGCTCGAGGAGATCATCAAGCCCGTCGTCCCGAAGGGAATGTTCGACGGACAGACGAAGGTCCACATCAACCCGACGGGTCGCTTCGTGATCGGCGGGCCGCAGGGCGACACGGGACTGACCGGACGGAAGATCATCGTCGACACGTACGGCGGCAGCGGCCGGCACGGCGGCGGAGCCTTCTCGGGCAAGGACCCGACGAAGGTCGACCGGTCGGCCTCCTACATGGCACGGCACGTGGCGAAGAACCTCGTCGCCGCGGGCCTCGCCGACCGCGTCGAGGTGCAGCTCGCCTACGCGATCGGCGTCGCCGAACCGGTCTCGGTCCACGTGGAGACGTTCGGGACCGGGAAAGTCGACCCGGCGAGGCTTCCGGGCCTCGTCCGCGACCATTTCAAGCTGACGCCGCAGGGGATCATCCAGTCCCTCGATCTTCGAAAGCCGATCTACCGGAAGACGGCGGCATACGGTCACTTCGGGCGCCGTCTCGCCGGGTTCACCTGGGAGAAGACGGACAAGGCCGAGGCGCTCGCCGCCGCGGCCGGGCTCTCCGTCCCGACGAACGCCTGACACGCAGGGAACCGGGGCCCGCACGGCGATCTCGCGCTCTCCGAACTGGAATCATGAAAACATGATTTCATGATATAAGCTCGCGGTGCTGACCGCCTCCTCCGCCCTCGGGGCTCTCTCCGACCCGCTCCGGATCCGGACGGTCCGTCTCCTCGCGAAGGAGCCCCTCCAGGTCCGCGAGCTTCAGCGCGTCGTCGGGGCGGCGCAGTCCCGCATCTCGAACCACCTCGCGGTCCTTCGCCGCGCCGGGCTCGTGGAGACGGCGCGGAGCGGAGGGGCCGGAAGGTACGTCCCGACGCCGGAAGGCCGGTCGCTCTGGGACGCGCTCTCGGGCGTCCTCACCGACCCTTCTTTCGCCGCCGACGACGTCCGCCTCGCCGACGTTCTCGAGGAGCGCCTTGCCACGACGGCCGGGGAGGGCTTCGACGAGGTCGCGAGCGCCTGGGACCGGATCCAGGCCCCGTTCTACGCCTCGGGAATCCGCGAAGCCGCCCTCGTCCGGCTCGTCCCGCCCGGCCTCACCGTGGCCGACGTGGGGTGCGGCACCGGACTTCTCACGCTCACGCTCGCGGGTGTCGCCTCGCGCGTCCTCGCGGTCGACGAGAGCCCGGAGATGGTCCGAAAGACGAGAGAGAAGGTCCGGCTCGCGAAGCTCCCGAACGTGGAGGTCCGGCGCGGGAAGGCCGAGGCGCTTCCGTTCGCGTCGGGCTCGTGCGACGCGCTCTTCGCCTTCCATCTCCTTCGCCACATTCCGCGCCCCGCCGACGCGGCGGCCGAGTTCGCCCGCGTCCTCCGGCCCGGAGGACGGATCGTCCTGGTCGAGCTGGAGCCACACGGCGTCCGGGCCCTGCGCGCCGCGACCGGCTCGGTGCACCTCGGCCTCCCTCGGGAGACGGTCCGCGCCGCGCTCCGGCGAAGCGGCTTCGGCGCGCTCCGGTTCGAGGCGCTGCCCGAGCCCTATCGCGTCGCGGCCGACGGAGCGCCGGACGCCCTCTCTCTCCGCGCCTACATCGCCGACGGCGTCCGCGCCCGCGCAGACGCCTCAACGAAACGAACGAAGACCATCATCCGAAAGGAGAGACCATGACGACGCCCCTCCCCGCGCATGACGTGAAGGACCTTTCGCTCGCCCCCAAGGGGCGCCTCCGGATCGAATGGGCCGACCGGTCGATGCCGGTCCTCGCCCGGATCCGCGAGCGCTTCGACCGGGAGAAGCCTCTCAAGGGCGTCCGGCTCTCGGCCTGTCTGCACGTGACGACGGAGACCGGCAATCTCGCCCGGACGCTGAAAGCGGGGGGGGCCGAGGTCGTCCTCTGCGCCTCCAACCCCCTGTCGACGCAGGACGACGTGGCCGCCTCCCTCGTGGCCGATTTCGGAATCTCGGTCCATGCGATCAAAGGGGAGGACAACCGGACGTACTACGACCACATCCGGGCGGCGCTCGCCGTCCATCCAAACCTGACGATGGACGACGGCGCGGATCTCGTCTCCTCGCTTCTCTTCATCGCCCTCGGGCGCGAGGACAAGTTGGAGCCGTCCCTCGCCGCGTGGGTGAAGGCCCTCTCCGCCGCCGAGAGGAAGGCGCTGCTCGACGCCGTCATCGGCGGAACGGAGGAGACGACGACCGGCGTCATCCGCCTGAAGGCGATGGAGAAGGAGGGGGTCCTCCGCTTCCCGGTCCTCGCCGTCAACGACGCCGAGACGAAGCACTTCTTCGACAACCGCTACGGGACGGGGCAGTCGACCGTGGACGGAATCATCCGCGCCACCAACCTCCTTCTCGCCGGTCTCAACTTCGTCGTCGCCGGTTACGGCTGGTGCGGCAAGGGGGTCGCGATGCGGGCGCGGGGCCTCGGCGCGAACGTCATCGTGACCGAGATCAACCCCGTCAAGGCGATCGAGGCGGCCATGGACGGCCTCCGGGTGATGCCGATGGCGGAGGCGGCCCGGATCGGCGACGTCTTCGTGACGGTGACCGGGAACAAGAGCGTCCTTTCGGACGAGCATTTCGCCGTCATGAAGTCGGGCGCGGTCGTCTCCAACTCCGGACATTTCAACGTCGAGATCGAGATCCCGGCGCTGGAGAAACGGGCGGTTTCCCGCCGGAAGATCCGCGAGTTCGTCGAGGAGTTCCGCCTCGCCGACGGCCGCGTCCTCTTCCTCCTCGGCGACGGCCGGCTGATCAACCTCGCGGCGGCGGAAGGGCACCCCGCTTCGGTCATGGACATGTCCTTCGCGAACCAGGCTCTCGGCGCCGAGTTCATGGTGAAGAACCACGTCGGCCTCGGAAAGAACGTCCACCCGATCCCGGCGGCCATCGACGCCGAGATTGCGCGTCTGAAGCTCGCCTCGATGGGTATCGCCATCGACAAGCTCACGCCCGGGCAGGAGCGTTATCTCTCGGGCTGGGAAGAGGGGACCTGACGGAGGCGCCAAGGGGGAGCGGCGTTCAGGTCTGCACGCCCGCGAGGCCCCAGGCCGCTCCCAGCCCGAACAGCAGATCGGCGGACCAGGCGGCGGCGGCGGGCGGAAGCGCCCCCGTCTCGCCGAGCTTGAGGAAGAGGCCACTCGCGAAGAAATAGGAGAGCCCGAGGAGGATCGCCACGCCGACCCCGGCGACCGCTCCGCGCTTCCCGAAGCGGAAGGCGAAGGGGAGGCCGACGAGAGTCAGGATGAGGGCGGAGAGGGCGACGGCGGGCTTCTGGTGAAGGCTCGTCGCGAGCCGGGCGACGTTTCCCCCCGCCCTCCGACGCGCCGCGATGAACCGGGCGAGCTGGGACGCAGTCATCTGGCGCGGATTCGCCTGCACCGAGGAGATCGACTCGAAGGCCTCGGGCGCCTCGAGAAGGAATTGCCCCTCCCGTGCCATGAAGAGCGAGTCGGCCCCGCCGATGAAGTTCCGGATCCAGCCGTTCTCCGCGAGGAGGCCCTGGCCCGGCAGGACCTGGGCCCTCGCCGCCGCCGCCCGGAGGCGGATCCGGAAAGTGGCGGGATCGACCTCCACCATCTGGAGGCCCGCGACGCCGCGCGTCTTCGGATCGAACGCGTCGACGGAGAAGAACCGGCCTCCCTGCCCGCGAACCCACCCGCTCGGGAGCGTCTGCGGGGGAGGGGAGGCTCCCTTCAGCCTGGCCTTCAGCGTCTCGGACTCCGCGCTCGCCACGGGAACGACGCGCTCCGCGAGAAAGAAAAGGACGACTCCCGTGCCGGCGGCGAGAAGAAGGATCGGGGCCGCCAGGCGGAAGAGCGAGATGCCCCCCGCGAGGACGGCCGTCGCCTCGGAAGAGCGGACGAGGGCCGCCACCGTGATGAGGGCCGCCACGAGGAAGGCGAAGGGGAGGATGTCGACGAAGATCGGCGGGAGGAGAGCCTCGTAGTAGGCCAGGAGAAGCCGGGCCGGCGGCTTCACCTTCGCGAGGTCGTCGGCGAACTCGAGGTAGTCGATCAGGACGTAGATGGCGACGAATGAGGCGACGACGAGGGCGAAGACGCGAAGGAACCGTCCCGACACGTAGCGGTCGAGAAGGTTACCGACACGCCTCGGACGGCGGACGCCGCGAGGCTCCGCCTCTCCGGGCGCCCGGGCGCTCCTCGCGGAGGGGGCGGAGAAAGTCCCCGACCGCTCGCCTCGCCGCAGCGAGATCGACGGGAAGAGCGGACGGTCCTTTCGAACCCGGACGAGGGCCGCGACGCCGAGGATCGTCAGAAGGATGTCCGGGAGCCACATCGCCACCGCCGGTGAGACGTGGCCGTCGATGGCGCGCGCCTCCCCGATGGCCAGGAGCACGTAGTACCCGAGGACGATCACTACGGAGACGACGAAGCCGGCCGCGCGCCCTCCACGCCGCGTGACGAGGCCGAGGGGGAGCCCGACGAGGCCGAAAACGAGCGCCGCAGCCGGAAGCGCGAACTTCTTGTGAATCTCCACCCACGCGAGGCGTCGCTCCACCTCGCTTCGGGCGCCGACCCGGGCCGTTCGGATGAGTTCGCCGAGCCGCTGCTCGCGAAGAAGCTTCTCCCGCGGACGGCTTGCGAGGGCCTCCCTCACGCCGGTCTCCTGGAGGAGATACCGGACCGTCCCGAACGAGACGTCGTACTGGCGGGGGTTCGCCCCGACGTGATGGCTCGTCGCGTCGTCAAGCCGGAGCCAGAGCCGCCCCTCCTCCTCGTCGATCTCGAGTTCCCCGCGCGGCGCCAGTGTGAGCCGTTCACCCTCGTCCCCGGCGGAACGGTCGACGACGAAGAGCCCGGTGAGCTGCCGCCGGTCGGGGGCCGCGTTCTCAACGTAGATGCTCTTCCCGGCGAAATCGGGGCTGAAGACGCCGGGCGAGATCCGACGGGCCACGGCGAAGGTCAAAAGGCGAAGCCGCATCTCCGAGAGGAGCCGGTTCCCCCGGGGAACCGCCTCAAGGATCAGTAGCGACGTCGCCGCCGTCACGACGAGAGCCAACGCGGCGACGGGACGATAGAGCCGCAAAAGGTCGATCCCGGCTGCCCGGAGCGCGATCACCTCCGAGTCGGCGCTGAGCCGCCCGAAGGCGATGAGAAGCCCGAGCAGGAACGAAATGGGGAGGGTCAGAACGACGATGTGCGGCAGCGAGAAGGCCAGGACGCGAAACGTCTCGGCGAGCGGGTCCTCGCTCTGGAACAGAAGGTCGGAGAAGAGGACCACGCCCCGGAGCAGCATGAAACCCGTGTAGGCCAGAAAGGCAACCGCGGTGGGGGCGGCGATCTCGCGAAGAAGGTAGCGGTCTATCCGCTGAGCGATCTGCACGCCCGATCTTAGCGGCATCGTTCCGTGCCTCCCGCTTTCTCCGTCTATGTCCGATAAGATTTATTATGTTAAATTCAAGGACCAGACAACCGAATATTCTTCGAAAGGAAGAACGGGACCATGCCCCGCTCGCCCGAGGGATCCATCGTGCCGGTTCGGTCATGACGGCGGAGTGGCTTCCCGAAAACCCGTGCGGCTTACTTTCGTGGCTGAGCGGGCTTTGTCGGCGTCAGAAAGCGGCCGTCACGTGCGAGGTCGACATCCCCCTTTTCGATTCGGCGAATGAGCGACCGAACTGCTTCGAGGATGTCGTCTCGCTTCTGCCCTTTTCCGTGGAAGACGAGGCTGAGCCGGTATCGGCGATCCTCGGGCACGTAGTCGAGGCAGTAGTTCTTTCGCAGAGCGCCGTGCTTCGCCTTTTCCGGCCTGGCCGGATTCCTCTTCGCCTCGCGAAGCGTGTCGCGCGTGACGTTCTCGCCGGCGAGCCAGCTCTTCAGAGCGTCGAGCATGAGTTCCTCGGTCGGGAGCCTCCCGAGCTCGAGGAGGAACGACTTCGAAGCAATGTCGGCGCGCCGACATTCTTCCTTGACGAGGTCGGGAAGCCGGCCGATCGCGAGCGCTTCGGTCACGGAGACGCGCGACTTCCCGACCGCTTCGGCGATCTGCTCGTGCGTATACGCCCAGCGGTCCTTGAGGGCCCGGTAGCCGTCCGCCTCCTCGAAAGGCGTGAGGTCCTTGCGCTGGAGGTTCTCGACGAGTGCGACTTCCAGAAGCTCGCTGTCGGAGAGCTCCATTTCGATGCAGGGAATCTCCGCGAGTCCCGCCTCGATTGCCGCGCGATACCGGCGTTCCCCGGAGACGATCGTGAACCGGCCGTCCTCGCGGGGCCGGACGAGAATCGGCTCGAGGACACCTCGCGAGGCGATCGACTTCGTCAGCTCCTCGAGATCGCCGAGAGCCGTTCGCGGCTGGTCGGGATTCGCGTCGATGAGGTGGATTGCGATCCGCCTTCCGACGGGGATCTCGTCTGCGCGGACGAGCTGGTCCACGAAGTGGGAGTCGTGCCTCATACGCGACGTCTCGGGGAGTCCTCGTCTCCTAGACACGGGCCAGTATCTCCTCTGTAAGGCTGTAGTATTCGAGCGCTCCGCTGGAGCGGGGCGAGAACGAGAAGATCGTCTCACGGTACGCGGGCGATTCCTCGAGCCTCACAGACTTCGAGATCGTCGTCCGGAAGAGCTTCCCCTTGAAGACCGCCTCGATCTGCTTCTTTATGTCCTTCCCAAGAGTCGTCCGCTTGTCGTGGAGGGTGATCACGACACCGATGATCTGAAGATTCGGGTTCGGGCGGCTCTTGATTTTTTCGATCGTCTCCAGGAGATCGTCCGTTCCCTCCAGCGCGAAATACGACGACTGGATTGGGATGAGAATGTGAGTCGACGCGACGAGGGCGTTGACCGTGAGAATGCCGAGTGTCGGGGGCGTGTCGATGATGATCGCGTCGTAGTCGGGTCCGGCGCCGTTTCCCTTCTGGAGCTTGTCCTTGAGCCGGAAGAGCCCGTCGATCTCCCCTACCAGCTTCGATTCGACCTTCGCCACCGAGATCCGCGACGGGGCGACGCAGAGCGAAGGCAGCGTCGTCTCCCGAACGATGGAGGAGAGCGCGACGTCCGGATCGATCAGGACGTCGTACATCGACCGCTCCACCGTGCGGCGGTCGAGAAAGGACATCGTGGAGTTCGCCTGGGGGTCCAGGTCGACGAGCAGCGTTCGAAGTTTCTTCTGGGCGAGCGCGGCCGCGACGTTGATGGCCGTGGTCGTCTTTCCGACGCCGCCCTTCTGGTTCGCTATCGTGATGATCATGGAGACGCGGCGGGATGATATTCAGAGCGCGGTCTCCACGGCAAGCCCGAAGAGCGCCCCGAAGGCGCCTTCCTTACATCCGGTACTTTCCGAGTGCGTCCGGGTCGACTTCCTCGAGCCACTTCCGGAGGCGGGCCGTGTTCGAGCTGTCGCCGGAATCGTCGGTCCGGCGGCTCTTCTCGAGGACCCCCTCCTCGACGAAAACGGGCGCGTTCGTCCGGAGGGCGAGGGCGATGGCGTCCGAAGGGCGACTGTCCACGTGAACCTCGCGATTCGCGACGCGGAGATGTATCTGGGCGTAGAAGGTATTTTCCTCGAGTGCGTTGATCACGATACGGAGGACGTCCCCTTCGACTTTCTCGATGACGCTCTTGAGGAGGTCGTGAGTCATCGGACGAGGCGTCGTGACCCCTTCCATCTGGAGGGCGATGGCGTTGGCCTCGAAAATCCCGACCCAGATCGGCAGGAGGTTCTTCTCGGCATCGTCGCGAAGAATGACGACGGGCATGTTCGCGATCGGATCGACGATGAGCGCTTTGACTCCCATCCTGACGGTCACCAGTTCCTCCTTGTCGATACCAATCTAGGGACCGCCGACGCCGATTTCAAGGAACCGCGACGAAAGCAGAACATTCCTGGAAGTATAAGCTATTTAATATCAAGTACTTAGAGAGCAAGACGAGAGTAATTCTCAGCGATTCCCGGCGGCCTTTCCTGTCCGAAGGAGCCTCCCGAAGAGGGAGTTCGGATGACCTCGCTCGACGAGGACCGTCGCGAAGGTCCCTGGCCGGAGATCCACCTCCGTCTCCACATTCGTCACGCGGTTGCACGGCGTCCGACCCGATGGGCGAATGCCGTGCCGGTCCTTCCCTTCCACGAGCACCTCGACCGTCTGTCCCTCGAATCCGCGGTTCAGCTCGCGCTGGATCTCCTGCTGCCTCTCCATCAGCCGGCCGAGGCGCGCCGCGGAGACGGAGGGCGTCACGTCGCTCACCCAGCGAGCCGCGGCCGTCCCCGGGCGTGGCGAGTAGCTGAAGGCGAACGCCTGCGCAAAGCGGACCTCTTCGAGAAGCGAGAGCGTCGCCTCGAAGTGAGCCTCGCTCTCCCCCGGAAAACCGACGATCACGTCGGTGGAGAGGGCGATCGCCGGGACCGCGCGACGGATCTCCGCGACGAGGTCGAGATACTCCCGCCTCGTGTACTGCCTCTTCATCCGGCGGAGCACCTCGTCGGCGCCGCTCTGGACCGGAAGATGGAGGGCCGGACAGACCCCGGGCGAGCCGGCCATCGCCCGGATCAGCTTCGACGAGAAGTCCCGCGGGTGCGACGTGACGAAGCGGAGACGCGCGAGGAGAGGAAGCGACGCGACGGCGCCGAGCAGATCCGCGAAGTCCTCTCCGGTCGTCGGATCCCGGTACGCGTTCACGGTCTGACCGAGAAGCTCGATCTCGACGGCGCCTTCCTCGAGCAGCCGGCGGCTCTCGTCGACGACGTCGAGGAGCCGCCGATTCCGCTCCCGGCCCCGCGTGAACGGGACGACGCAGAACGTGCAGTTCTTGTTGCATCCCTCCACGACCGTGATCGCCGCGCGATGCCGGACCTCACGCGCCACCGCGCCCGGGGTCCAGGCGACCTCGTCTTCGGGGAATCCCGTCTCGCACGGGCGGTCCGCTTCTTCCCGGACGCGCCGGAGGACGACCGGGAGCGCCTCGATGCGTCCCGTCCCGAGGACGAAATCGACGTGGGGCAGACGCGCGAGGAGCTTCTCCCCTTCCTGCTGCGCGACGCAGCCCGTGACGCCGAGAAGCAGACCCGGCTTCTTCCGCTTCAGACGGGCGAGCCGGCCGAGACGCGCGTAGACCTTCTGCTCGGCCCGATCGCGGACGGAGCACGTATTGAGCAGGATCACGTCGGCGGCCTCGGCCCCGGCCGCCTCGTGGTAACCGTCCCGGGCCAGAAGTCCGACGAAGCGCCGGCCATCCAGCACGTTCATCTGGCAGCCCCACGTCTCGACGAAGACGCTTTTCAAGGTCATCGGAGCCAGCCGGGAGGCGCTCCCGACTTTCGCGCATCCTCCTCGAGATCGTTGACCTTGGCCCGGGCGTCGTCCAGCTCCTGGCGCGCCTTCCCCAGCTCCTCCCGGGACTGGTCCCAGGCGGGGCGGATGACGCGGTCGCGGTAGTTCCCGTCGCTCCAGGCGTAGAAGTCGTTCTCGAGCTTCTTCGTCTCGGCCTCGAGGGAGGCGACTCTCGCCTCGGCCGCCGTGACGCGCCCGTGGGCCTGGCTCACGATCCGCCGCCACTCCGCCTCGGTTCGCCCGTTCAGGTCCCGGAGCTCGGGAATCACCACGGCGCCTGGCGTGGCCGTCGGCGCCGGCTTCGCCTTCGCGCCCCCCTTGGCGGGCGGGCTCGCCGGGCTCCCCTTCTTGAGGGTCTCGTTCGAGATCACGCCGAGCGAGGGGCGCTTCCCTTCCTTCTCGCGCTTCTCCTTCTGCTTTTTCGCGATGTCGGCGAGCGACCCGTTCCCCGTTCCGATCGGCCGAGCGGCGGTCCCGGGTGCCTGCGGAGCCGCACGCGGGGCCGGGGAGGGAGTCGGCGTGAAATCCGGCGACGTCGCGGGAGCGGACGTCGATCCCGTCGCCGGCTCCTGCGCGGGCGCCGCGAGCGCCGCAAGCAGAAGTCCGAACGCCGCGACTCCTCTCATGGAGCGGAACTCCCTTCGCGGCCGTACCGGTCCTCGAGACGGACGACGTCGTCGAGCTCGGGCGTCGAGACCTCGACGAGGAGAACGTCCCCGTCCGGGGCGTGCATCCGGTGCCTCGTCCCCGGCGTCACGTGGAAGACGTCGCCGGGCGCGAGTCGGAGATCGGTTCGCGCCCCGTCCCGCTCGACGAGGAGCCCCAACGTTCCTTCGAGGACGTGGATCGTCTCTTCCTTCCGGACGTGGTACTGGAACGAGAGAGCCTCGCCATGCCGGATCCGGAGGAGTTTCCCGGCGTAGCGCCCCCCTTCCGCGAAGATCCGTTCCTCCCCCCACGGCTTCGGGACGACCCGCGGCCGCCCGACGGCGAACGGTCCGCTCATGCGGACACCGCCCTGAGGCGCCGCGACGCCGGAAGGAGGTCGCGGAGCTCGAGCCCGAGGAGGGCCGAAACCTCTTCGGGGGTCGAGAGGGAGAGCGCTGCCTTGGCGACCCGCACCGCCTCCGAGACGGCGATCTCGCGGGCGAACGCCTTGATGACCGGCACGGCGCGGGGACCCATCGAGAACTCCCGGATGCCGAGGCCGACGAGAAGCAGGAAGAGCTGTGGATCGGCCGCCATCTCCCCGCAGACCGAGACGGGCTTCTTCGCGACGCGGGCCGCGTCGGCGACCCGGGCGATCAGCCGGAGAACGGCGGGGTGATCGGGACGGAAGAGGTCGGAGACCGTCTCGTTGGCCCGGTCCACGGCAAGCGTGTACTGCGTCAGGTCGTTCGTCCCGAGCGCCATGAAATCGACCTCCGGCGCGATGAGGTCGGCCGTGATCGCCGCCGACGGGACCTCGATCATCGCACCGAGCGGGACGGCTTCCGGGACCGGAATTCCGCGCTCGACAAGCTCGGTCCGCGTCTCGCTCAGCATGGTCCGGACGCGGCGCATCTCCTCCACTCCGGAGACCATCGGGACGAGGATGCGGAGATCTCCCGCCGGTGCCGCCATGAGGAGAGCCGCGAGCTGCGCCCGGAACATCTCGGGGCGGGCGAGGCTGAGACGCACGCCCCGGAGGCCGAGGACCGGGTTCATCTCGTCGGCGCCGACAACCTGACGCGATCCCTTCTTGCCGCCGAGATCATAGGTCCGGATCACGACGGGGCGAGGGGCGAGCCTCCGAAGAACGTCGGCGTAGAAGGCCGCCTGCGACTCGACGTTGGGGACGTGGAGGTCTCCCGCCGCGAGATAGAGGAACTCCGACCGGAACAGCCCCACGCCGTCGGCTCCGTACTCGAGGACGTCGGCGGTCTCACTCGCCAGCTCGATGTTCGCGCGGACGGCGATCTCGACGCCATCCGTCGTCTCGGCGGTTCCGCCGACGCTCCGCTCCTTCAGGGACCTCTCGCGATGAGCCTCCTCGGCCCGGCGCTCGCGGAAGAGCCCGAGGATCTCCTCGGACGGCTCGCGCCAGACGATGCCGTCGCGCCCGTCCACGACGACGCGATCGTTCTCGCCGACCGACTCGAGGAGCTTCGCCACGCCGACGACAGCCGGAAGGCCGAACGACCGCGCGAGGATCGCCGCGTGGGACGTCGGCCCTCCCCGCTCCGTCGCGAAGCCGACGACCCGGTCGCGCGGGATCCGGACGGCGTCGGATGGGGTCAGCTCGTCGGCGATCAGGACGATGGCTTCCCCCGCGAGGTCCTCGACCCGGAGATGGCTGTCGCTCTCGTCGCCGAGGTGCCTCCGGACGATCCGTGCCACGTCGTCGAGGTCGGTGGCACGCAGCGCGAGGTTCTCGTCCGGAAGGTCCCGGAACCTCGAGACCAGGCCCCGCGCCGTCGCTTCGACGGCCCACTCGGCGTTGACGGCCTCCTGCACGATCCGCCTTTCCACCGGGCCGACGAAGGCGCGGTCCTTGAGAAACATCGCGTGGGCGTGGAAGATCGCGGCGTACTCGGGCCCCAGCCGGATGGCGACCTGCGTCGCCGTGCTCTCGATCTCCTCGACGGAGGACTCCACCGCGCGGCGAAACCGCTCCAGCTCCGCGGAGATCTCCTCCGGCTCGAGCTGCCGGTGGGGCGCCGTATCCTCGCGCGACAGCCAGAGGACGGCCCTTCCGACGGCGACCCCCGGCGACACCGGAATCCCGCTGAGCGACAGTGCCCGCTTCACGCGCCTGATTCTACGTTGCAGCCCCGGCGCGTTCTATTCGCTCTCGTCGAACCGCCGCTCCACGAGTTCCTTGACCGACGCCACGGCGTCCACCTCGTCGGGTCCGTCCGCCCGAAGCAGAAGAGTCGACCCTTTGCTCGCGGCGAGCAGAAGGAGGCCCAGGATGCTCTTGGCGTCCACCTCGTCGCCGTCCCGCGTCAGGGTGAGGCGGGAGGAAAATCCGGCCGCCGCATGAACCAGCTTGGCGGCCGCCCGCGCGTGAAGGCCGAGACGGTTCCGAAGGACGAGCGTCTCCTCGATCACGCCGTTGTCCCGCCCGGGCCCCCGACGAGGTCCGTCGCCGCGACGATCGCCCGACGCCCCCTTTCGACCAGGACCTTCGCGATCTCTCCGGCCGTCTTCCCCTCCTGTGCGATGGACCGCGCCCGGATCATCATCGCGAGATTCACGCCCGAGACGATCTCCACCCGTCCGGGCTCGAGGAAGGCGAGGGCGAGGTTCGACGGCGTTCCGCCGAAGAGATCGGTCAGGAGCACCACGCCCGCTCCGCGATCGGCGGCGGCGATCGCCTTCTCGAGCCGGCGGCTCGCCGTCTCCGGCGCCTCGTCCCATTCCAGAGAGAGGACGCCCACGTCCCCGGCTTCGTCGGGCTCGAGGCGCAGAAGCGTCTCGCGGAGGGCGGAGGCCAGCGGCCCGTGGGAGAGGAGGAGGAGGCCGACAGGCGGACGGGACGTCCCGGAGAGCGCCATATCAGCCGCTCGCCTCGTCGCGGTGGGTCACGCGCACCGGATAGCCGAGGGCCACGATGTCCCGGGCCAGCCGCTCGGCGATGTAGATGGAGCGGTGGCGCCCTCCCGTACAGCCGATTCCGACGGTCAGGTACGCGCGGTTCTCGCGGCGATAGTTCGGGAGGCACCACGACACGAAGTCGAGGAGGCGGCGATAGAACGGCTCGGTCAGCTCGCCCGCCTCGATGAAGCGGGCCACGTCCGGGTCGCGGCCCGTCCGGGGCCGGAGGAGAGGGTCGAAGTGGGGATTCGCCAGGAACCGGACGTCGAGACAGATGTCGACCGGCGGAATCCCGTGCTTGTAGCCGAACGAGACGATCGACACGGCGAGCTCTCCCGGATCGCCCGGCTCGCGAAAATGCTGGCCGACGGCGGCACGCAGCTCGTGGACCGTCATCCCGCTCGTGTCGATGACGAGGTCCGCCGTCTCCTTGACGTCCCGGAGGATCCTCCGCTCGAGAGCGATCGCCTCCGTGAGCGTTCGCCCTTCGGCCAGCGGGTGCGGCCGGCGCGTTTCTGAAAAGCGGTTGAGGAGCATCCGGTCCTCGCAGTCGAGAAAGAGGACGCGGGTCGGGACCCGTCGCCGGATCGACTCGAGAAGGGCCGGAAATCTCTCCGCGAAGTCGGGGTTCCTCACGTCCAGGACGACCGCGTTCTTCGCGCGCGGCATCCGCCCGGCCGCGACCTCCTCGACGAACTCCGAGAAGAGCGTGAGCGGCAGGTTGTCCACCGTCGCGTACCCCACGTCCTCGAGCGCATGGCCGACGTAGGACTTCCCGGACCCCGACAGACCCGTCACGACAAGAAGCTGACCCTCTCCGGAGCTCATCGCATCCGGACCCTCGCGAGCGTCCGGCGCTTCTGCCGGCCGGTCCGGAACCGGTCGGCCGCGGCCTTCCGGGCGATCTCGTCGTGGACCTTCGCCGCCATCTCGCGGGCCGCATGGTAGCCGCGGCGGCGGAGGAGCTGGTTCCGGACGGCGATCTCGACGAGGAGCGCCACGTCCCGCCCCGTCGCCACCGGCATCGTCACCTTCGGAACGGCGACGCCGAGGATCTCCTGCGACTCCTCGTCAAGGCCGAGGCGGTCGTACTCGCGCCCTTCGACCCAGTGCGTCAGGTGGATGACGAACTCCACCGTGTGCCGCTCGAGAACCGCGGAGATTCCGAAGAGCATCGGGACGTTCACGATACCGAGGCCGCGAAGCTCCATGTGGTGGCGGATGAGGCCCGACGAGGAGCCGACGAGGACCTCGTTGGGGAACCGCTGGATGACGACGAGGTCGTCCGCGATCAGCCGGTGCCCCCGCTGGATGAGGGCCAGCGCGCATTCGCTCTTCCCGACGCCGGAGTCCCCGAACAGGAGGACGCCGAGCCCCCCGACCTCCATCAGGACTCCATGCATCGTCACCCGCGGCGCGAGAGATTCCTCGAGGAAGGCCGTGAGCCCTTCGATGATCGTGCTCGTCATCCGGTCCGTCACGAAGAGGGGGACGGCCCGGCGCCGGCAGAAGTTGACGAGCGTCGGAAGCGGCGAAATCCCCTTCGTCACGACGACGCCCGACAGAGGGAGTGCCGTGAAGGCGTCGAGCCGCTCGCGAGCGACCGCGGGGGACAGGGTCTTCAGGTACCCGAACTCGCTGTTGCCGAGTATCTGGACCCGGTTCGGCTTGATGTAGTCGAGGTAACCGGCGATCGCGAGTCCGGGCTTCTGCACGCGCGGCCATTCGATCGGGCGGTCGAGCCCCTTCTGCCCGGCGACGAGCTTCAGGCCGAGGGACGCGAGCGCGGGGGACCGCAGGTCACCGATCCGTACGGAGGGGCGGGTCTCGTCGGCGGGGATCATCGGATCACTCGGGAACGACGATGCCGACCCGACCGTCGCGCCGGCGGTAGAGAACGCGAAGCGCCGCATCCGCGCCGAGATCCCGGAAGACGAGGACCTCGCGGTCCGACTCCTGGAACGCCGTGAGCGCGTCCTCCTCGAACATGGAACGGGAGGGCGAAGTCTCGCGGCGCGTCCCCGCCGGTCTCTCGCTCCGTCCCGTCTCGGCCTCGGGCCACACCTCGGGACGGCGAACGGAAGGCCGGGAGCGCTTCTTCTCTTCCCGGACCAGCGCCTTCGTCTTCTTCACCTGCCCCGCGATCCGGTCCATCACCTCCTGCGCCGCGGTCCGCTGGTCGGGACCGCTCGCGGTCGCCTTCCAGGTCCGGTTCGCCCCGACGACCGCCACCTCGACCGCGACGTCGTTCTTCTCACGGCGGACGGCGACGTGCGCCTGCGCGGCGCGTGGAAAGAAGCGCTCCAGCTTCGCGAGCTTCCCGGCCACGACGTCCTCGAGCGAAGGATGGATGCGGATGCGCCGGGCGACGTACACGGTCTTCATCATGATGCCTCCTCGTCCCGGACCGGTCCGCCTCCGGGCGCCCCGGCACCGGTTGCGACACTCTCGGTCTTTGGCTCGGCCTCCGGCTCCGACGCGGCTTCCGGGCCCGCCTCACCCGTCCGCCGGAGGGAGCTGGAGGGGATGTGCAGCTCTTCCCGGTACTTGGCGACCGTACGACGGGCGATCCGGATTCCGTCGCGCGCGAGCAGCTCGGAAAGCCGGGCGTCCGAAAGCGGCCGGGTGGAGTCCTCGGCCTGGACCAGCGACTGGATGCGGTTCTTGACGGCGAGCGAGGAGACGTCCTCGCCCACCGAGGATGCGATGGCGGAGTGGAAGAAGAATTTCATCGGAACGAGGCCGCGCGGCGTCGTCATCCACTTGTTGGAGACGACACGCGAGACCGTCGACTCGTGCATGCCGATGTCCTCGGCGACGTCCCGAAGGACGAGAGGCCGGAGCTGGGAGACCCCGTACTCGAAGAAATCCCGCTGCTTGCGGACGATGGACTCCGCCACGCGGACGATCGTCCGTTTCCGCTGGTCGAGGCTCTTGAGGAGCCACTGGGCGGACCGGACCTTCTCGCGCAGGTAGTTGCGGCTCTCGCCGTCGAGGGAGGCGTCCCGCGCCTGGAGCATCCGCCGGTAGAGCGTCGAAATCTTCAGTCGCGGAAGTCCGTCGTCATTGAAGAGGACGACGTAGTCTTCCTTCACCTTCGCCACGGCGACGTCCGGCTCGACGTAGATCGTCCGGCTCTGGTCGTAGCGGCGCCCGGGCCTCGGGTCGAGCCGGCGGATCCACTCGAGGGTCCGCTGCAGCTCCTCGAGCGGGATTCCGAGCTGCCGTGCCAGGAGAGGAGCGGCCTTCGTTCCGACGTCGTTCAGGCGGTTCGTGACGAGATCCACGAGGAGCGGCGTCGCGACGCCGGCGACGCGTGCCTGAAGGAGGAGCACCTCGGCGAGCGTCCGTCCTCCGACGCCCGGGGGGTCGAAGCTCTGGAGGAGACGGAGGGCTTCCTCCGCCGTCTCCAGGCTGCACGGGACGGCCGCCACGACCTCCTCGAGCGTCGCCCGGAGATACCCGTCCGGGTCGACGTTTCCGATCAGGAAAAAGCACGCCTCCCGCAAGGCGTCGGGCGCGTCGGAGACGCCGAGCTGCTCCGCGAGATGGGCATCGAGCCCTCCCGTCGCCTCCGCCCGGTTCTCCAGGGAGAACTCCTCTCCCTCTTCCGACATCCGGGGCGCCGTGGCCGTGCCGTCGAGGTAGTCACCGAAAAAGGCCTCGACGTCGATCTCTCCGAAGGCCTCGTCCGTGGCCGGAGTGCTCGGGTCGAGGGCGGGCGCCGCCGGCGGGGCCTCGCTCGAGGGGACCGGGACGGGGACGTTCTCCGGAGGGTCGGCGGCCACGGACTCGGCAGCTCCTTCGTGTGCGTTCTCGCCGGACGTTGCGGC
Organism: uncultured Acidobacteriota bacterium; assembly: GCA_963779415.1. Lineage (GTDB taxonomy): Bacteria > Acidobacteriota > Thermoanaerobaculia > UBA5066 > UBA5066 > DAOMFB01. The sequence goes on from CAVZYA010000001.1 coordinate 445,080, forward strand.
TGCCTCGGGGCCCTCGGCCAGCTCCCGCTCGCGGCTCTCCGTCGCCGACGGATCCTCGTCCGGGGCCGGAGTCGCCTCGGGGTCCTGTTCCTCGAGAACCGGATTCGAGACCAGCTCCTGGTTCACGACGTCCGAAAGCTCGAGCCTCGTCATCTGCAGCAGCTTGATCGCCTGCTGCAGCGTCGGCGTCATCACCAGCCGCTGTGAGAGCCTGAGGGAAAGTTTCTGCTCGAGTGCCACGTTGCGTTGGTCCGGCCTTTGCTTAGACCAGTTGGATTCTAGTCCAGGCGGAACCGTTCGCCGAGGTAGACGCGCCGTACCTCCGGGTCCTCCGAAAGGGCCGCCGGCGAGCCGGCGCGGAAGATGATCCCCGCGTTGATGATGTACGCCCGGTCGGTGATCGCGAGCGTATCGCGGACGTTATGGTCCGTGATCAGGACCCCGATCCCCCCCGCCGCGAGGTCGCGGATCACCTGCTGGAGGTCGAGGACGGTGATCGGGTCGATCCCCGCGAAGGGCTCGTCGAGGAGCATGAACTGCGGCGTCAGCGTGAGTGCCCGGGCGATCTCCAGCCGGCGCCGCTCGCCTCCCGAGAGGGTGTCCCCGACGGAATGAGCCAGGTGCGAGAGCTTGAACCGGTCGAGAAGCTGGTGCGCTCGAGCCTCCCGCTCCTCGCGGTCGAGAGGGAGCGTCTCGAGGATCGCGAGCAGGTTTTCGACGGCCGTGAGCTTGCGAAAGACCGAGGCTTCCTGAGGCAGATAGCCCATCCCCCGGCGCGCCCGCCGGAACATCGGAAGGGACGTGACGTCCTCCCCGTCGAGCCGGACGCGGCCCGAATCCGGCGCCACAAGGCCGACGACCATCGAGAAGGTCGTCGTCTTTCCGGCTCCGTTCGGGCCGAGGAGGCCGACGACCTCCCCTCCCGTGACGGAAAGGGAGACGCCGTCCACGACGCAGCGTCCGCGATAGCTCTTCCGGACCTCGGCGACCTCGAGAAGGGGGCCCGTGCCGTCGCTCACGACCCCTCCGGCTTGAACGTCGTCTCGCTCGGCACGGTGCCGGTCTCCACGTCCACCTGCGAGCGCCCCTGGCGAAACGTGAGCAGGGCCCCGGTCGAGCGATTCCCCTTCCCGTCGACGGCCGTCGCGGGCTGCCCCTCGAGCGTGACGATCTCGGTCTCCGGCCGCCACGTCGCCTTCGTCCCTTCCCCGCGCCGGTGCTGCAGCCGGTCGACGAGGATCACCGAGCCGCGCGCTTCCGCGTACTCGACGTTCCGTTCCGCGCCGAGGCGCAGGTCGGTCACGTCCGCCGTCATCTGCCACGCGCCGGAGATCACCTCCGCGTGCCCCTCGATCCGGACGAAGCGCTCGGCCTCACGGTGCGTCAGGAGGTCGCCCGAAGCGTTGATCGTCTCGGTACCGCCCGCCGCGCCGGACACGCCCTTGCGTCCGGAGCTCCGCGCGGCCGTTTCGCGCCGGAAGAAGACGTGCACGTTCTTCTCGGCGCGAACGCTCCGGTCGTCGTCATCCACGAAGAGCGACTCGCAGCGAAGCACGTTCTCCTTCTGCCACGCCCGGACGTTTCCCGCAAGCCGAAGGTGCTTTCGGCCGTCCGTCAGGCGGAGCGTGTCGGACTCCGAGAAAAGAGGTCCCCCCCCCCGCTCGCCGAAGAGGCCGGGACGCCCCTCGCCGATGAAGGAGGCCCGCACCTGCCCCGAAGCGTCGATCCGGTCGTCGCGCCGTCCGTAGGCGATCGTCGAGGCGACCAGCGTCGCCTCCGGATCCCGGTACTCGGCCGGGGTTCCGGTGACGACGGCCGCGTCGTCCGCGCCGCGAAGGGTCGCAACGGCACCCTTGACGGACGCACGCGTCCCGTCGGTCACCGAGACGCCCCCTTCGAAAAGGCCGACGTCGAGCTGCCCGTCGGGCCCGAACGTGAGCCGCGCGGAGCCGGCTGCGAGCGTTCGAAGTCCCCCGCCCGGGCGGACGTCGGGTCCGGCCGCCTCGCGCGCCGTCAGGCGGGACGGGGCATCGATCTCCGAGAGGACGCCGCTCTTGAAACGGGCTTCCAGCCGGACCGAGATTCCCGACCTCCCGTTCTCGCGGGGCCCGGGAGCAAGCTCGATCTCGGAGAGGGAAGGAGGCGTCGACGTGACGGCGAGGAAGGACGGCAGGGAGGCGCTGTCGCGCACGAGGTCGATGCCTTCGCCGAAAACCATCGCGGCACCCGGAAGGCGGCCGGCCACGGGGGCCAGAACGAGGATGGCGTCTCCCTCCGCCCGGAGCCGGTCTCCGTCTCCGTCCGTCGAGCGCTCGAGCGATCGGGCCCGAATGACGATTCCTCTCGAGCGCGCGACGGTCTCGTCTCCCGTCGCCCGGATCGTTCCGCCCCGGGAGAGCTCGACGTGCGGCGACTCGAGGTCGAGGGCCTCTCCCTTTTCGGAGCGCCCCCGAAGGCGGACGTTTCCCGTCAGGAAGACCTGCCCGTCCTGCGTGGCCACGACGGCACCGTCCGCGTGGATGACGAGGCGTCCTCTCTCTGCCGTCACCGGGCCCTCCGAGACGAGCTCGCGCTTCACCGGCTCGTAGTGGAAGGCCTCTCCCGAGATCCGCGCCTCCTCGCCGACGATCTCGACGCCGTCGAAGACCCGGAACGCGCGCGAATCCTCGGTGAACTCCGCCCGCGGCGCGTAGAGACGGACGCCCGAGGAGACCGCGGCGGGGCCCGTCTCGAACATCACGTCCTTCAGCCGGAATTTCTTCTCCCACTCCACGTCGAACCGGAGCGCCTCGGCCGCGAGAAGCCGGAACCGTCCTTCCCCCCCGCGCGTCTCGACGTACTCGAAGTCGCGGAAGCGCATCCGGTCGTGCACCGACCCGGCCTCGGCCACGAGCGTCCGGGCGATCTCGTCGCGCGCCTCCGTCGGCCGCGTTCCGGGCTTCCGGTAGAGCAGGACGAGGACGACGAGCCAACCCCCCGCAAGAAGAGCGGCGAGGAGCCGCAGGAGCCGCCTCCCTCCGGTCATGGCTCCCCCGCGCCGAGCGCCACGACCTCGAGGCCGGGCTCGTTCGTGTACCGGTCCCGGACGACGTGGGCCGCGAGGTCCACGTACGACGGCCGCTCCCCTTCCGGGATCTCGCCGAGCGACCAGCCGATCGCTTCCAGGCGGACGCCGGCTGCCGAGAAGGAGGTCCGAAGGCCGCGCGGTCCCACCTTCCGGCCGCGTCCGTCCCACTCGAGACGGCGAAGGAGGAGGAGAGGCCGCGCGTTTCCAGCGCCGTGCGGCTCGAAACGGGCGAGAGCGTCGGCCAGCTCCCCCGTCACGTCCGTGGCGGGGATCTCCGCGTCCGAAACGGGGTCGGCCTGCCACTCACGGTCGTCGCGGGCCTCGGCGAACGAGGAACGGAGCGCGTCGCGGAAAGCCTCCCACCGCGAGGCCGGGAGCGACATTCCGAGGGCCGCGTCATGCCCGCCGAACTCCGTCGCGTACCGCGCCGCCACCGGCGCCACGCGCGCAAAGAGTGGTGTCTTTCCGAACGTCCGGCCGCTTCCCGAGAGGAGGCCGTCTTGGCGCGAGAAGAGAAGGACGGGGCGTCGGACCCGCTCGGCAATCCGTGACGCGGCGAGGCCGAGGACGCCCCGGTGCCATCCCGCCCTGACGTCTCCCTCCTCGACGACGACGGCGTCCCGCGAAGGATCGAAGCGGGTCTCGAGCCGCTCGAGCACCGCGCCGACGAGACGGTCCTGGACGACTCGCCGCTCCTCGTTCGCCTCCTCCAGCTCGTCCGCCAGAACCTCGGCGCGTGCCTCGTCGGACGTCGTCAGCAGCTCGTAGGCGCGCCGGGCGTGGTCGAGACGCCCCGCCGCGTTGAGCCTCGGCGCGATCCGGAACGAAACCTCCCGGGCCGTCGGCGGGCGGCCGGCCGGAATTCCGGCCCGTTTGAGGAGTGCCGTGAGCCCCGGGGATCGCGTTTCCGCGAGCCCGCGGAGGCCCCACGCCACCAGAATCCGGTTCTCTCCCGTGAGAGGGACGACGTCGGCGATGGTCGAGAGGGCCGCGATCTTCGCGAGCGAAGCCCTCCAGGCTTCGCGCGTCGAGGATGCGAGCCCTCCTTCGGCGAGGAGGGCCTCGGCGAGCTTCCAGGCGAGGCCCGCCCCCGAGAGCTCCTTGAACGGATACGGACAGGACGGCAGCTTCGGGTCGATGAGAATGGCGCCCTCGGGCAGCGCCCCCTGCGGAAGGTGATGGTCCGTCACGATGACGTAGACGCCCGCGCGAAGCGCCTCGTCGACGGCCTCGCGCGCCGTGATGCCGCAGTCGACGGTGACGATCCCTTCCGGCCGGTGTTCCTCGAGCGCGCGCCGGAGAGCCTCCGACTTGAGGCCGTAGCCGTCCCGGAGCCGATGCGGGATGAAGGGGCGTGCGTCGGCGCCGAGCCGCGCGAGGACCGTCGTCAGGATGGCGAGCGCGCCGACGCCGTCGCAGTCGTAGTCGCCGAAGACGACGACGCGCCCGCCGCGCCGCGCGCTCCCGGCGAGGAGGGAAGCCGCCTCGGGAACGCCGGCCATTCCGGACGGATCGTGGAGACGGGCGGACGACGGCTCCAGGAACTCGCGGGCGGACTCCTCCTCGAAGCCTCGTGCCGCGAGGACGCGCGCCGCCGCTTTCGGGATCGCGAGCGAAGACCCGAGTTCCAGGGCGACGTTCGGGTCGTGCGGTCGGGCACGCAATGCCCGGCCTGTCGCGAGAACCGGGGCGGGGTTCACCGCGGGGATGCGGCCTCTTCCCAGGCGCCCATGACCCGGAACTTCCGGTACCGCCGCTCGAGGAGCTCCTCCATCGGAAGCCGCAACAGCCCCGTGAGGTGGTCGGCGAGACGCCGCCCCACGGATTCGATCGTCGAGACCGGGTCGGCGTGGGCGCCGCCGGACGGCTCCGGAATCACCTCGTCGACGACGTCGAGAGCCTTGCAGTCGGCCGCGGTCAGGCGCATCGACTCGGCCGCCTCGCGCGCCTTCGCCTGGTCCTTCCAGAGGATGGACGCGCAGCCTTCGGGGGAGATTACGGAGTAGACCGAGTGCTCGAGCATCAGGACCGCGTCCGCGATCCCGATTCCGAGCGCGCCGCCCGAGCCCCCTTCCCCGATGACGGTCGCGACGATCGGCGTCCGGAGGCGCGACATGACGAGGAGGTTCGAGGCGATCGCCTCGGCGACGCCCCGCTCCTCGCTCTCGAGTCCGGGATAGGCGCCCGGCGTGTCGACGAACGAGACCACGGGCCGGGAGAACTTCTCGGCAAGCTTCATGATCCTCTCGGCCTTCCGGTACCCCTCCGGACGCGGCATCCCGAAGTTTCTCCGGATCTTCTCCTTCGTGTCCCGCCCCTTCTGATGGCCGATCACCGCCACCGGCCGATCGAAGAAGAATCCGAACCCGGCCACGATAGCGGGGTCGTCGGCGTAGCCGCGATCCCCGTGCAGCTCGACGAAGTCGCGGACGAGGATCCGGACGTAGTCGAGCGTGAAGGGGCGAAGCGGGTGACGCGCGACGAGCGTCTTCTGCCAGGGCGTCAGGTTCCCGTAGATCTCCGCGGAGATCTTCTCGACCTTCCGTGTGAGCTTCTCCATGTCCCGCCGCTTGGCCGGACTGTCCGGGTAGCCCTTCAGCTGCTCGAGCCGCGACCGGAGGCGCTGCAGCGGGACTTCGAAGTCCGAGTCGGACGCCATCGTCAGACTGTAGCAGAGGCCGGCGCGGGCCGTCTCAGAGAAGGCTCTGCGGATCCACGTCCAGCCACGCCGGCTCCGGCAGCGCCGAAAGAAGCTCCCCGGCTTCGCGGAGCGCCTCGCGCCGGTCGGCCTTCAGAAGCAGATGGAAGCGCCAGAGTCCCTTGATTCTCTCGATCGGCGCAGGGGCCGGCCCGAGGAGCCGCAGCTTCGCCATGAAGGGCGCGCCCGCCAGCGCGGCGGCCGCCGTTCGCGCGGCGCTCTCGGCCCGCGCCCGGTCGGCGTCTGCGAAGAGGGCCAGCAGCAGGTACGAGAAGGGGGGATAGCGAAAAGCCCGACGGAACCGGAGCTCCGCCTCGGCGAAGGCCGCGTGGTCCTGCCGTGCCGCAGCGCGGATCGCCTCGTGATCGGGGCGGGCGGTCTGGACGACGACGTAGCCGGGCTTCTCCCCGCGTCCCACCCTCCCCGCGGCCTGCGTCACGAGCTGGAAGGTCCGCTCCGCGGCCCGGAAATCGGGAAAGGAGAGGAGGGCGTCGGCGTCGAGGACCGCGAGGGCCGTCGCATTCGGGAAGTCGTGTCCCTTGGCCACCATCTGCGTTCCGAGGAGCGCCTGCGCCTTTCCGCTCTCGAAATCGAGGAGGACCCCCGCGGCGCCTCCCCGCCGCGCCGCGGCGTCGCGATCGAGGACGGCGTAGGAAACGCCCGGGAAGGCCGCCTCGAACCTTTCCGCGAGGCGTTCCGTCCCGAATCCCACCGGCATCAGGACGTCCGAGCGGCATGCCGGACAGCGGGCCGGGCGCCCGATCGCGTCACCGCAGTAATGGCAGAGCAGCCTCTCCGGACGGAGGTGCAGGGTCCGCGCCACGGAGCAGTTCGCGCAGCGAAAGTCCTCGCCGCATGCCCGGCAGAGGAGGCTCGGCGAGAAGCCCCTTCGGTTCAGAAGGACGATGGCCTGCTCGCCACGCGCGAAGCAGGCCTGGAGGATCTCCGACGTCCGGCGCGCGAAGAGAACCCGTCCGTGGTCGCCCTCGCGCGCCTCCTCGCCCCGGACGTCCACGATCTCGACGGCGGCCTGCTGCCGCGCCCCCGGGCGCGCGGGGAGGACGAGACGGCGGATCCGCCCCTCCCGTGCCGCCTGCTCCTGCTCGACGGAAGGGGTCGCCGAGCCGAGAACGAGCGTCGACCCTTCTTCGCGCGACCTCGCCCGGGCCACATCGCGGGCGTCGTACCGCGGGCTCTCCGCCTGCTTGTAGGAGGCGTCGTGGCACTCGTCCACGACGAGGAGGCCGAGCCTCGGAAGGGGGGCGAAGACGGCGGAGCGCGGCCCCACGACGGCGTCCACGTCGCCGCGCCTCGCCCGCTCCCACTCGGCGGTCCGCTCGCCTTCCGAAAGGCCGCTGTGGAGAAGGGAGACCCGCGGACCGAGTCGGGCGAGAAGCCGTCGCACGAGCGCCGGCGCGAGGGCTATCTCGGGAACCAGGAGGATCCCCTGCTTCCCCTCGTCCCTCGTTGCGGCGAGGGCGGCCAGGTACACCTCGGTCTTCCCGCTCCCGGTGACTCCGTCGAGGAGAAACGAGGAGCGGGCGCCCGAGGCCACGGAGGCGGCGATGGCGGCGATGGCGTCCCGCTGCGCCTTCGTCGGAACGACACGCCGGTCGGCTCCTCCCGCGCCGACGTGCCGGACGAGATCCACCTTCTTCTCCTGCTCCACGGCGACGACGAGGCCGTCCTTCGCGAGCGCCGAGAGGAGAGAGGGACGGATCCCCGCCTCCCGCAGCTCGGCCGCCGAGACCGGCCGCCCCAGCGCGGCGAGATGCGCGTGCGCCTCCCGCCGCCGCGGGCGGCGCACGAACGCCGGATGATCGGCCGGGACCGGACGCGCGATCCACGCGCGCTCGACGGGAGCCGTGGCGGGGCGCGCGCGCGCCGACCGGATCCGGACGGCCCCCGCCGCCGTGAGGCGCTTCAGCGCGGCGGTGAGGCCGGCTCGCCCCAACCGCGACGCGAGGGATTCCAGCCGGGCTTCGCCATGGGTCAGGAGATCCGCGAGGATCTCCCCGTCCCGCGCCCCGGCGGGAGCGAAGCCGACGGCCGCGCCCCCGGGCTCGTAGATCGCGTCGCCGGCCTCCAGAAGGCGTCCCGGGACTGCCGCGCGGAGAAGCTCGCCCGGGGGGACGAGGTAGTACGCCGCGGCGCGGACGAGGACCCCCACGAGGAGCTCCGGAAGGAAGGGAGCCTCGTCCAGCGACGCCACGATCTCCCGCTCCTCCGTCCCTTCGGGAGCCGGAGGAGGATCGAGCGACGCCACGATTCCCGTCAGGAGCCGGCCGCCGAACGGCGCCACGACGCGGCCACCGACCGGTGGAAGGGGGGTCTCGTCGGGGAGGCGGTAGGACGGAAGACCGGGGAAATGGTTCGGGACGAGAAGAGCGACGCGGCCCGGCGGCACGTCAGATCCGGAGGCGGGGAGCGTCTCCCGGCCCCGCATCCTCGGCGTCGGTCCGCGGGGGCTCCGCATCCGCGTCGACGAAGCGCGACTCGGCGCCGTCCCAGCGGTACCGGCGTGCCTCATCGAGGGAGAGATCGGGGACGATCGTCAGGATGGTCCGCTCGAGCGAAAGGTCGCCGGCCGCGAGGGAGACGGAGCGCTCCACCCAGACCGGAGGCCCGAAGCCGCCCTCCGCCTTTCCGAAGAAGACGGCGACGTGGAACCATCCTCGGGAGCCAATCTCCACGAAGGCTTGTGCGAAGTCGAGCCGCCCGTCACCGTCCAGATCGCCTCGGACGAAGAAGGGGTGATACGTCCCGTACAGGTCGACGAGGTCCGATCGGTCGTCGGAGGGGGTCGCGTCGTCGTCCTCGGCGACACGAAGCGCAGGCCCGCCCGCCTCCGAAGCCGTCGCGAGGGCGGATGCGATCGCACGATTCTCGGCCGGCATCCGCCCTGAACGATCCTGCTCTCGCGTCGGCGAAGCCTCGGCAGCGCGGACCCGCTCCCCCTTCCGCCGCATTGCGGGCGGAAGGAAGACGAGCGCCGCCACGACGAGCGGTACGAGAAAAGCCGGGAGGAGACGCCCGAGGTTCTTCATCGCGACGGAATTCCCTTCCGTGCCGGGGCCGGGAGGCCGAGCCGGTCGAGGACCTTGAGGAGATCTTCCCACGCCTCGCGCTTCTTGTCGGGCTGCCGGAGAAGGAAAGACGGGTGGTAGGTCGGCATCACCGGGATGCCGCGGTAGCTCCCCCACTTGCCGCGGAGCCGCATGATCCCTTCCTCCGTCTCGAGGAGAAATTGCGCCGCGAACTTGCCGAGGGCGACGATCGCCTCGGGCTGGACGATCCCGATCTGCGCCTCGAGATAGCCCCGGCAGGCCGCGATCTCCGGCGGCTCCGGATTCCGGTTGTCCGGGGGCCGGCACTTCAGGACGTTCGCGATGTAGACACTCTTCCTCGAGAGGCCCATCCCGTCCTCGATCATCCGGGTCAGGAGCTGTCCCGCCCGTCCGACGAACGGGATTCCCTGTGCGTCCTCGTCGGCCCCCGGTGCCTCCCCGACGAAGAGGACTCTCGCTTCGGCGCTCCCGTCCGCAAAGACGGTCTGCGTCCGGCTCTTCGCGAGGCCGCACTTCCGGCAGGAAGCCACCTCACGCGCGAGGGGAAGGAGACGTGCGGCGTGCCCTTCCCCGGGATCCGCAGCCTCGCGGATGGGGATCGGAGGCTTCGATCGGTCGAGGTAAACCTCTCCGATGCCGAGATCGCGGAAGTACGCGAGGGTTTCGGCGATCGCCCGCCGGGACGAAAGCGCCTTCTTCGTCAGACGTTCTCGGTCGTGGGAAGCGGGTCGACGGCGGGCGCATCGCCCGCGACCGGCTCGGTTGGTGCGAGCTGCCACCGGATGAGGTTCTCGTTCACCTCGGCAAGCGCGATGCGCGTCAGCTTCGCGTGCTTCGTCTCCAACTTGGGTCGAGCCCCCATCGTCAGCTGCTCGGCGCGCCGTGCGGCGATGTGAACGAGGCGGAACTTCGATTCGATCGGCGGTACGTCGGTCATGAGGCCCTCTTTACGCTCCGAGAAGTTCATCCCTGAAACGTCTTCAGAATCGCCTCGAGCCGCTCGCGCCGGCGGCTCCGTCCCGCCCGGCGCGCGACGAGGATCGAGCGAAGCTCGTCCACCGCCGCCTCGAGGTCATCGTTGATTATCGCATAGTCGTACTCGCCGAACTCCGAAAGCTCCGCGGCCGCGACCGCGAGCCGGCGCGAGACTTCCGCCTCGGAATCGGAGGCTCGTGCGCGGAGGCGCGCCTCGAGGACCGCCCGGGACGGCGGGAAGACGAAGATCTTCACGACGTCCGGAATCCGGGAGCGGACCTGCCGCGCCCCCTGTACGTCGATGTCGAGGAGGACGTCGATCCCGTCCGAAAGCCGGGGCTCCACTTCCTGACGCGACGTCCCGTAGAAATGCCCGTGGACCGCCGCCGACTCCAGAAAGCCGTCCACGGACTGGATCGCCCGGAACGCGTCCTCCGTCACGAAGTGGTACTCGCGCCCGTCCGTCTCGCCGGCACGCGGCCCCCGCGTCGTGTGCGAGACCGAGAAGTGAAGCGATCCGGCGCCAAGGCGCCGGTCCGCGAGGACGCGCCGGATGAGGGTCGTCTTTCCGGCGCCCGAGGGGGAGGAGACGATGAACAGGTCGCCGCGGGATCTCATCAGGGCCGTCCTCACTCCACGTTCTGGATCTGTTCCTTGAGAGCCTCGAGGTCCGACTTCAGGGCGAGGACGAGCCGCGTCGCCCCGACCTCGCGCACCTTCGCCCCGGCCGTGTTCACCTCGCGGTGGAGCTCCTGGGCGAGGTGGTCGAGCCGTTTGCCGACCGGCTCGCCGCTCCCGAGGAGGCGCCGCGTCTCCGTGAGGTGCGTCCGAAGCCGGTCGATCTCCTCGGAAATGTCGGAGCGGTCCGCGAGGAGAGCGACCTCCTGGGCGAGGCGGGCCTCGTCGAGCGGTACGTTCGCCGCAAGCTTCCGGATCCGCTCCGAAACGGCCGCGGCGATCCGCTCGTTCACTCCTTCCCGCGCGGCGTCGAGGGCCGCGACGCCTTCCCCGAGGCGCGAAAGGATGACCGCGAGGGCCGCGGCGAGCGCCTCTCCTTCCCGCCGCCTCGTCGCGTCGAATCCCTCGAGCGCCTCGGCCGCCACGGCGAGAAGCGCAGCGATCCCCGCGTCGTCCGGCTCCCGCGGCTCCTCCTGGCGGACGACACCGGGGAGGGCGAGGAGGTCGCGGGCCGCCAGGTCGGGCGGGAGGCCGGAGCGTCCGGCCGCCTCGCGCCAGGCAGCCTGATAGAGCGCCGCCGCCTCCTCGTCGAACGAGGCCGTCCGACCGGCGGGCCGGACCGTACGGACGAGGACGTCCACGTGGCCGCGGGCGACCGCCGCGGCCACGGCCTTCCGAAGGGGCGGCTCCGCCGCCGCCAGCTCGTCGCGAAGCTTGAGCGAGACGTCGAGGAACCGGTGATTCACTCCCCTCACGACGATCGTCGCCTCCGTCCCGTCGGGAAGCGTCCCCGAAGCGCGCCCGAATCCGGTCATCGATTTCATTTCGTGGATACCTCCTCCGAAGCCTCCGGCTCGAAGGCCTGGAGATCGTGGAGCCGACGATACAGCCCGCCTGCCGCGAGGAGGTCGGCGTGCCGGCCCCGCTCGGTGATCCGCCCCTCGGAAAGGACGAGGATCTGGTCGGCGCGCCGGACGGTCGAGAGTCGGTGGGCGATGACGAGCACCGTCCTCCCGGTCATCAGACGCTCCAGCGCCTCCTGGACGGCCCGCTCGCTCTCGGTGTCGAGCGACGACGTCGCCTCGTCCAGGATCAGGATCGGCGGATCCTTCAGGAGGGCCCGCGCGATCGCGAGGCGCTGCCTCTGCCCTCCGGAGAGCCGGGAGCCGGACTCGCCCACGCGCGTGTCGAGCCCCTGCGGAAGCGCCTCGACGAAGCCGAGAGCGCTCGCGGCCTCGAGAGCCGCGACGACGCGCTCCTCGGGAACGTCCGTCCGCCCGTAGGCGACGTTCCGCCGGACGGTGTCGTCGAAGAGGATGACGTCCTGCGTCACGAGACCGATCTCTCCGCGCAGGGAGGCCAACGTCACCCGACGAACATCCGTCCCGTCCACGGTGACGGCGCCGCCCGTCACGTCCATGAAGCGTGGAAGGAGATTGACGAGCGTCGTCTTCCCGGCGCCGGAGGGACCGACGAGAGCCGTGACCGACCCCCGTGGCACGGCGAGGTCGATGTCGTGGAGGACCGGGGCGTGCTCCGGATAGGCGAAGGAAACACCGTGGAAACGGATCTCGCGGGTGAAAGGGGGAAGGGGCGATGCGCCCTCTTCGTCGTGAACGTCGACCGGCGCGTCGAGGACCTCGAAAAGCCGGCGCGCGGAGGCGAGCGCGTACTGCAGCGCGAGGTTCGTCCGGGTCGCCCGCTTGAACGGCTGATACATCATCGTCATGCCGACGCCGAACGAGATGAAGGTCCCGAGGGTCATCCGGCCGGAGCCGATCCGGAGGGCGGCGTATCCGAGGAGGAGGAGGAACGCGAGGATCGAGGCCGTCTCGACGAGGGGCGACGACAGCGCCATCACCCGCGCCCCCTTCCGGGAGAGGCGGAACGTCCGCTCGTTCACGTCCGAGAAGCGCTCGCTCTCCCACCGCTCGGCCCCGTAGGCCTGGACGACCCGGACTCCCCGGAGCGTCTCCGAGAGGACGCTCGTCAGGTCCCCCATCCGCTCGCGCGAGGCCTTGGAGAGCGACCGGAGCCGCCGGGCGATGAAGACGACGGGCAGGACGATCGCCGGTGCGATCAGAAGGGCGACACCGGTCAGCTGCGGCGAGAGCGAGACGACGACGACCGCGAGAACCACGAGGGTGGCGAGGGACTGTATGAGATCGGCGAGGTCCGTTCCGAAGAGGTTCTGGATCCGGTCCACGTCCCCCGTCAGACGCGAGATGAGGTCCCCCGAATTGTTCTTCGCGAAGAACGAGCCCGACTCCCCCAGCACCTTTTCATAGAGCGTCCGGCGCAGGTCCCTCACGAAGGCGAGGCCGACGGCGTTGAAACGGTACTCGGCGGCAAAGGAACAGAGGTTCTTCAGGAAGAACGCGGCGAAGAGGAGGACCGGGAGTATCAGGGTTCTCGACCGGGGCGTCACGCCGAGAGCCGACTCGGCCGCTGCCAGTCCCCGATCCAGGGCGCCGGCGATGGCCGTCCGTTTCGGCGCGGCCTTCTCGCCGACCAGGGACCCGACGCCGGGCATCCCCTTCGTCTCCGACTGGACGGCGAGGCGTGCCTCCGGGGTCAGGACGTCATCGAAGAGCGGTCCGATGAGGTAGGCCACGACGCCGGTGAAGAACGCGACCCCCAGCATCGCGGCGGCCGCCACCATCGCGCCGCGGCGATGCGGACGGAAGAGAACGACGAGGCGGCGGAGGTCCTTCACGGCGGCGCTCCGGCCGGCTCGCCCGTGCCGATCACGTGAAGGAGCGCCAAGGCCGCGCGGTCCGCGGCGCCGGGGAGGCCCAGCCGCTCGCGCCCGCGCGCGAGCCGGCGCCTCGCCTCGGCTGCGCGTGCCGGATCGTCGAGGAATGCCGCCGCTTCGGCCGCCACCCGCTCCGGCGTGGCCTCGCCCTGGATCAGCTCCGGCACGGCCCGGGCACCGGATCCGTCGTCGGAGACGATGTTCGCCATCGCGACGTGCGGGACTTTCACGAGCAGCCGTCCGACAGCATAGGTGATCGGGTTGACCCGGTAGACGACGACCATCGGAACCGCCGCGAGGACCCCTTCCAGCGTCGCCGTTCCGGAGGCGACGAGGAGGACGTCCGCGGACGCGAGGAGAGCGAGGTGCGGACCCGACACGACGGTCCACGAGTCGAGGGCGGGCCCCGCAACTTCCCGGAGGAGGTCGTGAGCGACCGAGTCCGCTCTCACCAGCGTGATTTCCAGCTCCGGCCGCGCCGCCCGAAGACGTTCGGCCGCGTCACGGAGGAGTGGGAGGAGCCGCCGGATCTCCCCTTCGCGCGACCCCGGCATCACGACGATCCGCGGGGGACGGGCTCCTCCCGGGGGCGGAAGAGAGGAAAGCTCTTCCGCCGCGCGGTCGACGAGAGGATGGCCCACCCACTCGACCGTCGTCCCGAGGCCGCGGGCCTCGTACCATGCCTTCTCGAAGTCGAAGAGGACGAGGATTCGCTTCCCGAGCCGCGCCAGTGTCTTCGCCCGTCCGGCGCGCCAGGCCCAGACCTGCGGCGAGACGTAGAAGACGACCGGCAAGCCCGCCCTCACGAGGCGGCGGGCGAGCGGGAGGTTGAAGTCGGGGGAGTCGATCAAGACCGCGGCGTCGACCTTTTCGCGCCGCGCCGTCGCGACGAGCTCGCCGATGAGCCGCCGGGCGAAGCGGATCTTCCCGATCGCCTCCACGAGGCCGACGACGGCGAGGTCCTTCTGGTGCGCGACGAGCCGGACGCCACGCGCGGCGCACCCGTCGCCACCGATCCCGACGGCTTCGAGGGAACCCACGCGGGCCGCGAGCGCGTCGAGGAGGGCCGCGGCGTGCTGGTCTCCGGAGACCTCTCCGGCCGAGACGAGGAGCTTCAGCGCGGCGCTCATCTTGCCGGGACGTCGAGGAGCCACGCGAGGGCGAGGCCGCCGGTGACGAGGGCCAGCCATGTTTGAACGAAGAATCGCCGGACGGCTTTCGGCTCCTCCCGCCAGAGGAGGGCGAGGAAGGCGGCGAGAAGGGTCGCGTGGACGAGCATCAGGAACGCGTGATCGCGAAAGAGGCTCATGCGCCTTGTCCGCGCTCAAGCGCATCCAGGATGAGGAGAAGCGACATGACTCCGGCCGTCAGGAGGAACGCCGTCCCCGCTTCGTTCGTGGCCCCCGGGCCGTTCTGACCGAGACCGAGCGACCAGGCGGCGGCGCCGAAGAGCCCCGTCGCGCCAACGGCCGCCGACCCGAGCCACGAGAGCGGCTCGCCCGCGACGGGGCGCGGAAGCGTTCCGCCGAGGAAAAGGCCGAGGCCGAAGGTGACGCCGACGATCGCGACGAACGCGGTTCCGCGCCGCATGCGTCCCAGCGCGACCTGACCGAGTCCCGGCACGAGCAGGGCGGCGATCAGGACGACGGCGAGCGGTCGCCGGGAGCCCGACGCCGTCAGGACCTTCCCTCCGGCCGCGCCGGGGTCCGCCGCGCGAAGCCGGCCGCCAGACGGTCGCGCGTTTCGGAAAGGTCCTCCGGAAGGGTTCGCGTCCCGGCGAGGACGGTCATGAAGCTCGTGTCCCCATCCCATCGGGGGACGACGTGGAGATGCGCGTGCCCGGGCACCCCCGCGCCCGCGCTCTTGCCGAGATTGAATCCGACGTTGAGTCCGTGGCACCGGTACTCCTCGCCGAGGACGCTCTCGGCGGTCGTCGCCACCTCCATCAGTTCGGCCCTCTCCTGCGGCGTCATCTCCCCGAGCGTTCCGTGGTGCGCGTAGGGCGTCACCATCAGATGGCCGCTCGAGTACGGGAAGCGGTTCAGGACCGCGTAGACGCCCGCTCCCCGGAAGACGATCAGCGCTTCAGCGTCGCCGAGCCGGTGGAGGCCGCAGAAGAGACAACCGTCCACCATGCGCCCCTCGTCGCCGGTGAGGTACGCCAGGCGCCATGGAGTGAAGAGGATTTCCATGCGTCGCGACGTCCCCGCTTCGGCGGAAAGCGGGAGGCGCTCTCTAGCTGCCCGCGCCCGCGGGGGGCTCGCCGGCCGCGACGGCTGCCGACGCCGGGTTGATCAGCTCCTTGAGCTTCTTTCCCGGCTTGAAGTACGGGACCCGCTTCGGCGGCACCATCACCTTCACGCCGCTCTTCTTCGGGTTGCGGGCCACGCGCGCGCCCCGCTGCCGGAGGCGGAAGCTCCCGAACCCGCGCAGCTCGATCTTCTGGCCGGCCCGGAGCGACTCGATGATTCCCTCGAAGAACCTCTCCACGATGACCTCGGCCTGCTTCTTCGTCAGGCCGGTCGCCCGCGCGACCTCCTCGACGAGATCGGCTTTCGTCGTCGTCCCCTCGCTTCGCGCCGCGGCTGCTTCTGGCTGGTTCATGGCTCCTCCACCGGTTCTCCCCTCTCACGGAGAAAGCCGGGCGGCTCTCTCCAGTCCGTTCCTCAGGGCTCCACGGACGGGTCCGAACCGGAAGTGTCCGATCCGCCGGGCGTTCCTCCCACGGGGAGTTCGGCCGGCGCGGGTATCTCCTGGGAGACGCCGCGGGAAGAGAGTCCGATCCGCTGCTCCACCGGCTCGATCCGGAGGATGCGGACGCGGACGGGGTCCCCTTCCTTGAAATGCTCCGCGGGCTTCTCTCCGCGGGACAGATCGGTTTCCGAGACGTGCATCAGCCCCTCGAGCCCCTCGGGGAGCCGGACGAAGACGCCGAAGTCGGCCACCTTCGCGACGATCCCGTCGAGGACGTCGCCCGGCTGGTGCGCGGCGGCGAACTGCTCCCATTCGTTCGGACGGAATTCCTTGATCGAGAGGCTGATCCGGCGGTTCTCCACGTCGATGGCCGTGAGGATCGCCTGGATCTGATCGCCTTTCTTCAGGACCTCGGATGGGTGCTTGACCCGCCGGCCCCACGACATGTCGGAGACGTGGACGAGTCCGTCGATCCCCTCCTCGATCTCGACGAACGCGCCGAAGTCGGTCAGGTTGCGGACGCGTCCCCGTGATCCGGTCGCCGATCCGGTATTTTTCCGCGAGGAGCTCCCACGGATTCGCCTCCGTCGCGCGGAGCGAAAGGGAGAGGCGCCGCGTCTCGGCGTTCACGTCCGCGATGACGGCCTCGATGATGTCCCCCACCTTCAGGATCTTCGAAGGGTTCTTGATCCGCTTCGTCCACGACATCTCGCTGACGTGGATCAGTCCCTCCACCCCTTCTTCCAGCTCCACGAAGGCGCCGTAATCCGTCAGCGAGACGACCTTGCCGCGGACGCGCGCGCCGACCGGGTAATGTGCCGGAAGGTCGTGCCACGGATCGGGCTTGAGCTGCTTGGTCCCGAGCGAGATCCGTCCCGACTCGGAGTCGAACTTGAGGACCTTCACCTCGATCGCCTCGCCCACCTTCACGACCTCGGAGGGGTGCGCGACGCGTCCCCACGACATGTCCGTGACGTGGAGCAGGCCGTCGATGCCGCCGAGGTCGACGAACGCGCCGTAGTCCGTGATGTTCTTGACGACGCCCTTGAGGGCGCGGCCGGCGGCGAGGGCCTCCTGCGCTTCCTTGCGCTTCACGTCCGCGATCTCGTCGAGGAGCGCCTTGCGCGAGAGGACGATGTTGCCGCGCTTTCGGTCGAGGCCGACGACGCGGAACTCGAGATCCCGTCCCTTGAGGACGTCGAGGTTCTTCAGCGGCCGCGAGTCCGCAATCGAGCCCGGCAGGAAGGCGCGGACGCCGATGTCGACGGCGAGCCCGCCCTTCACCCGCTCGAGCACCCGTCCCTTGACGGACGCCCCGGTCCGGAAAGCCTCCTCGACCATGTCCCAGGCGCGGTTCCGGACGCGCCTTCTCGTGCGAGAGGACGACGTAGCCGGAGTTGCTCTCGGTTCGCTCGAGAATCGCCTCGATCTCGTCGCCGGGCTGCGGGAGCTTCCCGGCGGGAAGCGAGGCGAACTCGTGCCGCGGGATCATCCCTTCGGACTTGTAGCCGATGTCGACGAGGATCTCGTCGTTCGTCACCTGCACGACCCGGCCGCGGATCAGCTCTCCTTCCCGCAGCGTTCGCTCGCTCTCGGCCAGAAGCTTCGCGAACTCGCCGCTGTCGGCGGAGTCCTCCTGCTTCGGACCGGGGCTCTTCCTCGGGTCGATGGGTGACATGGATGACAGCTCCTTCGCTCGGCGGTTTGCCCGGCGGACTAACTCGCCAATCGACAAAGGATTAGCCAGCCCGAAGAGGGGATGTTAGCCGCGGACGGGGCGAACGGTCAACCGGACGCGCGCCCGAGATGCCGGAGCAGGGTCTCGACGACTTCGTCGACCGTCAGCGCCGACGTGTCCACGACGACGTAGCTCGCGTCGTGACGGAGCGGCGAGTCCTCTCGCGTGGAGTCGGCGCGGTCCCGGGCTTCCATCTCCGCGAGGACCTTTTCGTACGGCTGCGGCGTCCCTTTCGCCTCGAACTCCAGCGTCCGGCGGCGGGCGCGGACCGGCGCGAAGGCCGTGAGGAAGAACTTGTGCGGCGTCTCGGGCACCACCTTCGTCCCGATGTCGCGCCCTTCGAGGACCCCGCCCCCGGCGAGGGCGAGCTGGCGCTGCATCCCGGCGAGGCGGCGCCGGACGCCGGGAATCGCGGAGACGGCCGACGCATACATCGAGATCTCCGGCGTCCGGATCTCCTTCGAGACGTCCTCGCCGTCGAGGAACGTCCTCGCGCTGGCGGCGCTCCCCGTCACGGAGACGGTCACGCGCTCCGCGATCGCGACCGACCGCACCCGGGTCCGCGATCGGAAGGGAGATCCCCTGCCTCCTCGCGGCCAGCCCGACCGCGCGGTACATCGCGCCGGTGTCGAGGTAGGCGAGGTCGAGCCGGACGGCGAGCGCCTTGCCGACCGTCGACTTGCCGACGCCGGAGGGCCCGTCGATCGCCACGATCACGGCGCGCGCTCTCCGCGGGTCGAAGAGACCCGAGCGAGCGATCTCGTCGAGCGCCGAGAGGAAGCGCCGGTTCTCGAGATGCGTTCCGACGGTGACGCGGAAGGCGTGCGGGAATCCCCAGCCCGCCATCGGCCGGAGGATGACGCCGCGCCGCGCGAACTCCGGCTCGAGCGGGCCGAACGGGACCGGAATCTCCACGAGGAGGAAGTTCGCCACCGAGGGCCACGGATTCAGGCCGCGGAGGAGAAGCTCCTGGAAGAGGAAAGCTCTCTCCTCGACGACGAGGGCGCCGCGTCCGCCACTTGTGCTCGTCGTCGAACAGGGCGGCCGATCGCCGCGGCCTGTGCGACGCTCGTCGTGTTGAAGGGCTCCCGCACCTTCTCGAGCGCGGCGGCGACGTCTTCGGAGGCGAAGCCGTAGCCGATCCGGAGGCCCGCGAGCCCCACGATCTTCGAGAACGTCCGGAGGACGACCATCGGCAGCCCGCGCGCGAGAAACTCGAGGCCGTTCGGGTAGTCCGGAACCACGTCGTCCGCGAACTCGAAATAGGCCTCGTCGAGGAAGACGAGGACGTGAGGAGGAAGCTCGGAGAGGAACGCGGCGAGCTCCTCACGCGAGACGTAGGAGCCGGTCGGGTTGTTCGGGTTCGCGATCGCGACGACCTTCGTCGCGTCCCCGATCCGCCGGAGGAGCGCCGGGAGATCGGGCTTCAGCCCCGCGAAGGGCGAGGGGACCTCGACGAACGTCCCGCCCGCACGGTGTGTCGCGACGGGAAACATCCGGAAGATCCCCTGCGGGACGACGACTTCGTCGCCCGGCTCGACGTACGTCCGGATCGTGATGTCGATCAGCTCCGAGCCCCCGGCCCCGAGGACGATCTGGTTCTCCGGGACGCCGGTGCGCGAGGAGATCGCTCTCTTGAGCAGGGTCCCCGATCCGTCCGGGTAGCGGTGGACCTCGGGAAGCGCCCGGGCCGCCGCCTCGATCGCTCTCGGCGAGGGGCCGAGCGGGTTCTCGTTCGACGCGAGCTTGACGGCTCCATGGATCCCGTACCGGGCCTCGACTTCCTCGATCGGGCGTCCGGGAACGTACGGCGCGAGCGTGGCGACGCAGGGCCGCGGAGCCGGGCGAAGAACCGTTTTCACGCGCGCGTCGCCCTCCGGCGCGCCGGTCGCGCCAGGCGGGGCGAGGGAGGAATCGCCCGGAGCGCCGCGACCTCCTCCGGCTCCAGGTCGCGGAACTTCCCCGGCGAGAGCGCCTTGTCCCGGATCGGCCCGATCGCCACGCGCCGCAGCTTCGAGACCGGGTGACCCACGGCGGCGAACATCCGCCGGATCTGGCGGGAGCGCCCCTCCCCGAGGATGACGCGCATCCACGCGTTGCCGCCGGCGCCCCCCTTCTCGGGGGTCGTCTCGACGACATCCATCTCGGCCGGGGCCGTCCGGACGCCGTCATCGAGCGTGATGCCGCGGCGGAGCCGGTCGAGCTGCGCGGGGGTCGGGATCCCCGAGACCTTCACTTCGTACTCCTTCCGGCAGCCGCCCGAAGGGTGCGTCAGCTTCTGGACGAGGGCGCCGTCGTTCGTCAGGAGGAGCAGGCCTTCCGAGTCGAAGTCGAGGCGCCCGACCGCGACGAGCCGCTCGCCGATACGGTTCCGGAGGAGGGAGAAGACCGTCGGACGCCCGTCGGGGTCGTCGCTCGTCACGACGAAGCCGCGGGGCTTGTTGACCAGAACGTACCGGTGCACCGAGGGGAGCCGGAGGAGCTTTCCATCCACCTTGACGTGGTCCTTCCCGAGGTCGGCCTTCGTCCCCAGCTCGGTGACGACGCGGCCGTTCAACGTCACGCGCCCTTCGAGGATCATCGCTTCCGCGGCCCGCCGCGAAGCGACGCCCGCGGCGGACAGCAGCTTTTGAAGTCGCTCAGCCGCCATCGCTTTCCTCTCTCGGCTCTTCTCTCGGCTCCTCTCTCGCCTCCTCTCTCGCCTCCTCCGACGGGAAGAGTTCCGTCTGGGACGGGTCCGGCGCCGCCGTCGTCTCGCCGCCGTAGAGAGCTTCCAGCTCTTCCGGTTTCGGCAGCTCCGAAACCTCGCCGAGGCCGAAGTGCACGAGGAACTCGTGCGTCGTCTTGTAGAGGAACGGCGTTCCGACGACCGGCTTACGCCCGGCCGTCGTGATCAGCTTCCGGTCCAGGAGCGTCCGGATCGACGAGGCCGAGTTGACGCCACGCAGGTCCGCGATCTCGGGAGCGGTGATCGGCTGGCGGTAGGCGACGATCGCGAGCGTCTCGAGGCTCGCCATCGACAGCTTCGTCCGGCCGTCCATCCCGAGGAGCCGGCGGATCGGAATGTCGAACTCGTTTCGGGCCACGAACCGGACGCCTCCGGCGACACGATCGAGCGTGACGCCCCGCCGCTCCGCCTCGCAAAGGCGGGCGATCTCCGCGAGCGCGGCCTCCACCTCGGCGAGAGGGATCTCCGCGGCCTCCGCGAGCTTCTCCGGCGTGGCCGGCTTTCCGGAAGCGAAGAGCAGCGCCTCCACGAGGGCGACCGGGCCGGCAGAAGCCGGCGGCGCCGGCACGTCCGGGGCCTGAAGAGCGTTCGTCTCGTCCGGCACCTAGCGGTAGACCTCCTGATAGCTTTCGAGGGAGACGTCTTCTCCCGTCGCCTGGAGGTAGATCTCGGCGAACTCCTCGGGCTGGAGAGCCCGGACGATCCGGAGCCGGAGAAGCTCGAGGACGGCGAGGAAGACGGCGATCGCCTCCGGGCGCCCCGAAAGCGTCGCGAAGACCTCGGAAAGCGGGGTCGGCGCGGTCGCCGTCATCACGCGGGAGAGCATCTCCTCCATTTTCTCGCGGATCGAGAACTTCTGGTGCTCGATCTCCAGCGCCGGAGGATGCTGCGCCTGGTACCGGTCGAGGACACCGCGGAACAGGGTCAGGAGGTCGAAGAGCGAGACCTCGGAGAGGTCGGTCTCTTCCTCCTCCTCCGCCGTTTCGAGACGGAGGGGGGGCCGCGCCCAGAGCCCGAGCCGCTGCGCCTCCATCTCGTGCAGCGTCTCGGCCACGCCCTTGTACTTCCGGTACTCGAGAAGGCGCCGGACCAGCTCGTCCCGCGGGTCCTCGGCCGGCGTCCCGTCCGGGGAGACCGCGCGCGGCAGGACCATCTGCGACTTGATCTGGACGAGGAGCGCCTCCATGTAGAGGAACTCGGCCGCCACTTCGAGGTCGAGGTCCTGCATCAGGACGAGGTACTCGTGGTACTGGCGGCAGATCTCCGCCACCGGAATGTTCTTCAGGTCCAGCTCGTTCTTCCGAACGAGATGGAGAAGGAGGTCGAGCGGCCCTTCGAAGGTCGGAAGCCGCACGGGATACGGCTGGACCAGCTCGAGGCCGGGGGGAACCGGGATCCGGAAGCCTTCCGTCACGGGCTCACCCCACGCCTCATGAAGGGGGGCGCGGGGGGTGCGACCCCGGCCCTCCAATCGCGACGGGCAGACGACGCACCACCCGCCTCATAACAGGTTCATCGCGCCGGCGACGCGTTCCATCGTCCGTCCCGCGATCTCTCGCGCCCGCTCGTTCCCGGCTTCGAGGACCTCCCGGACGAAGCCCGGCTTCGACGTGATCTCGGCGCGCTTCGCACGGACCGGCTCGAGGGTGGCGTTCATGTTCCGGATGAGATGCTTCTTGCAGTCGACGCAGCCCCGCGCCGCCGTCCGGCACTCCTCGTCGACCAGCGCGACCTCGGCGGGGCTGGAGTAAAGGCGGTGAAACGGAAAGAGGTTGCACGTTTCGGGGTCGCCCGGGTCGGACCGCCGCGCCCGCTTCGGGTCCGTCACCATCCCCATGACCTTCTGCTGGACCTCGGCGGCGCCGTCGGAGAGCGCAATCGTGTTCCCGTAGCTCTTCGACATCTTCCGGCCGTCGAGCCCCGGCACCTTCGGCGTCGCCGTGTAGAGGGCCTGAGGCTCCGGAAAGACGTCGCCGTAGAAGCCGTTGAACCGGCGGACGATCTCGCGGCAGATCTCGAGATGGCTCTCCTGGTCCTTCCCCACCGGGACGTAGTCGGCGAGGAAGAGAGCGATGTCGGCCGTCATCAGGACCGGATAGCCGAGGAACCCGAAGGTCCCGAGGTCCTTCTCGCGAAGCTGCTCGATCTGCTCCTTGTAGGTCGGCACCCGCTCCAGCCACCCGAGAGGCGTGATCATCCCGAAGACGAGGGCCAGCTCGGCCGTCTGCGGCACGCGCGACTGGACGTAGAGGACCGACTTCTCGGGGTCGAGGCCGACCGAGAGCCAGTCGGTCGCGGCTTCGAGAGTCGCCTCCCGGATGGCCGAGGTGTCGGCGTAGTCCGTCGTCAGGGCGTGGAGGTCGGCGATGAAGTAGTGGCAGCGGTAGGCATCCTGCAGGTCGACCCAGTTCTTCACCGCGCCCCAGTAGTTGCCGAGGTGTACGCGGCCCGTAGGCCGGAGTCCGGAGAGGACGATCTTCTTCGCGACCGTCACGAGAGGATCCAGAGCATCCCGTGAAGGACGAGGTTGCTGACGGGAATCATGATCATGCGAAGAACTCCGGTGAACATCGCGACGAAGAGAATGAGGAACCCGTACCGCCGGAGCCAGGTGAGCGCCGGGTAGAGGCTCGGCGGCGCGAGGCTCTCGACGACCCCGAAGCCGTCGAGCGGCGGGATCGGGATCAGGTTGAAGACGCCGAGCGAGACGTTGACGACGAGGGCGGCCACCGCCACCTCGAAAATGCCGCTCCCCCGCTGTGTCCCGGCGGCCACCAGCCCCTTCAGAACGACCGCCGCTACGACGGCGAGAAGGAGGTTCGCGACGGGGCCGATCGCGGAGATCAGGAGATTCGCCCGCCGCGGGTTCGGAACGCCCCGGAGCGAGATCGGAACCGGGCGCGCCCAGCCGAAAACGGGAAGGCCGGAGATTGCCAGCAGGACCGGGAAGAGCAGGCTCCCGATCGGATCGAGGTGCTTGAGGGGGTTCAGGGTGATCCGCCCGAGGTCGCGCGCCGTCGTGTCCCCGCAGCGCAGGGCCATCCAGCCGTGAGCCGACTCGTGGAACGACACGGCGAACAGGAGAACGGCGATCTGGGTGACGATCTCGAGAACCTTCTCGGGGCTCAACGGCACTCCCCCGCGGCGGCCTCCCGGCGCGGCGCGCGGATGTTAGCAGGGGGTCGCCGACCTCACGGGCTCAGGACGGAGCCGGGGCACGCGGCGACGTTAGAACATGTAGATCGCGTTCAGCGCCACCGTCGGCTGCGTCTTCGACGTCTCTCCCCCCTTCTTCTCGAAAACGGGCCTGTCGGACCAGTCGATGCGGAGATCCGACCGGAACATGAAGTGACGGGAGACTTTCAGCTCCGGCGTCAGCGTGACCTCCTTCAGCTTCTGGGAGACGCCCGTCCGCGCTCCCTCCGGGTCGGCGAAATACTCGCCGCGAAGGCAGAGAGCGAAGAGCCCGCTCACCCCGAGGCGCGCGTAGCCGACGATGCCGGTCCAGGTGGCGAGCTCGCCGGGGACGACCGCCCCCCTTTCCGTCCCGTAAACGAGGTCGAGGCCGAAGACGGTCCGGTCGGAAAGCTTCCACTGCGCGACCAGCTCCCAGACCGTCCGTGGATCGCTGTTGACGTCCGTCCGTTCGGGTCCGGTGCAGAAATTCCCCGTCACAGACAGCAATCTGGAGGGCGTCCATGCGACCTGGCCCCCGACCGTCTTGGACGAGTTGTTGTCCTTCACGTTGTCCCAGCCGTTCGCGAGCATGACCATCCCCGCGAGCTGCTCGCTGAATGCGTAGCTCGCCCTGAGGCCGGTGTGCGTGTAGGGAATGGCGTAGCCGAAGGTGAACGAGTGGGTCGCGTTGTCGTTCGGCGTCTCCCACGACTCGATGTACTCGTAGTTGAAGTGCGTGATGGTCTTCCCGGCGTCGACTCTGAGGCCGCTCCCGAGGGGGATGACGTACGTCACGAAGACCTGCTTCAGGTCGAAGTCCTCCCCCTGAAAAAGCCCGTAGGAGGCCGATACGGGGGGGATCGAAGCCCCGGCCTCCGCGTCGACGCGGAAGCCGGCCTCTCCCGGATTCGTGGCCGCCTTCTGGAAGGTCAGCTCGGCGACGTCGATCTTGAAGGAGTTGTCGTCGAAGTCGAAGACGCGGTACTGGTTCGTCCGGGAGTCAGGACGGTTCGTGTTGTATGAATAGGAGACCGAGACGAAGCCGTTCAGAGCGATCTCGTCGTACCACGGGGTCGGCGTCGGCGCCGGGGACGGAGCCTGTGCCGCAACCGGTTCGGCGGCGAATATGGCGACCAGGAACGCGAGGAAAAGAGCGTTCCTCGGTCGGGAGATCATCGGGAGACTCCTTGCAGAAGTGGCCCTCCGGGGAGGGTCCCGTGGAGACGCTTGCCGGCGGGACGCTAGCTTCTCTGGACGACGTGGATCGGCGTGACCGCCTCGCGGTCGGTCTCCCCCGTCCGGATCCTCACGACCTTCTCGACGGGCGTCACGAAGATCTTCCCGTCTCCGACCTGGCCTGTCCGGGCCGCCTTCACGATGGCCTCGATCGTGATGTCGACGAAGGACTCCGACACCCCGATGTCGAACCGGATCTTGTCGTGAAACTCGTAGACGAGAGGGTGGCCCCGGTAGCTCTCGAGCACCGTCTTCTCGCCGCCGTGCCCGGAGACCCGGCTGATCGTCAGCCCCTCCACTTCGGCGGCGAAGAGCGCGGCCTTCACGTCTTCCAGCTTCTCGGGCCGGACGATCGCGGTGATCATCTTCATGGGGCTCCTCCTCTCACTTGCCGCCGGCCGGGGCCGGCTTCAGGCCGGCCGCCGGAACCGTGGCGCTCATGCTCGCGAAGACGGGGAAATGAACCGGAGACCCCTCGCCGGGATAGGCCGGCGCCGACACTTCGTTGTAGTCGAGCCCCTGAAGCTCCTGCTCCGGCGACACCCGCATCCCGACCGTGAGGTCGAGGAGCTTGAAGAGGGCGTAGCTGGCGAGGCCGACCCACAGGAGGTTCGCGCCGATCCCGATGATCTGGGCGGCGAGCTGCTTCGCGTCTCCGTAGAGAAGCCCCGCCACGCCGGCCTCCGGCCCTCCGTTCAGGCCTCCGCCGTACGTTCCGTCCGCAAAGAGGCCGAGAGCGATGAGGCCCCACGCCCCGTTGAAGCCATGAACGGCGATCGCGCCGACGGGGTCGTCGATCTTCAGCGTGTTCTCGACGAAGAGGGCGGCCCAGACGACGAGGACGCCGGCGACGGCCCCGATGAGAACGGCTGCCGGCGCAGTGACGAAGGCGCAGGGAGCCGTAATGGCGACGAGCCCCGCGAGCATTCCGTTGACGCTCATCGAGGGATCGGGCCGGCCGTACTTCTTCCACGTGACGAGAAACGCGAGAAAGGCGCCCGCGGCGGAAGCCAGCATCGTGTTCGTGGCGACGACGGAGATCCGGAGATCCGTTCCGGCGAGAGTCGAGCCGGCGTTGAACCCGAACCAGCCGAAGGCGAGGACGAAGCAGCCGAGGACGGCCATGGGGAGGTTGTGACCGGGAATGGCCTGCGCCTGGCCCTTGACGTATTTCCCCATTCGGGGCCCGAGGACGAGCGCCCCCGTGAACGCCATGACGCCACCGGTCAGATGAACGACGCCGGAGCCCGCGAAGTCGACGTACCCGTGCCCGAGCCCTGCGAACTTGCCGAGCGTCGATAGCCAGCCGCCGCCCCACGCCCAGCAGCCGAAGAGCGGGTAGATGAGCGCCGACGCGACGAGGCTGTAGATGACGAAAGCCGAGAGCTTCCACCGTTCCGCCATGGCGCCCGTCGGGATCGTGAGGGCCGTGTCCATGAAGACCATCTGGAAGAGAAAGATGCAGAACGCCGACACGTCGTAGGCCGGGCCGGTCAGGAAGAATCCCTTCCCCCGAAGAGCCCCCAGAGGTTTCCCGCGATCGTCGGCCCGAGGAGGGTCGCGAGCCCTTCCGGCGCCGACACCGACGCTCCGATCGGAGCGCCCGATCCTCCCATCTGCAGAGCGAAGCCCGCCGCCCAGAAGCCCAGGATGCCGAGCGCGTAGACCATGAAGTTCATCGTCATCGTGTGGGCCGCGTTCTTGGCCCGCGTGAATCCCGTCTCCGCGAGCGCGAATCCGGCCTGCATGAACATGACGAGGAAGCCGGCGACGAGCGTCCAGACGAAGTTCAGCGAGACGCGCGTCTGCCCGACGGCCGCCCCGATCTCCTCGAGGGTCGGCTTTCCGGCCACCTTCGCGGGAACGTTGGCGATACCACCGGTATTCGCCCCGGACGGGTCGGAAGCCAGGACCGCCCACGTCGTCGCCAGCAATCCGAACAGGACCAGCGCCGGTAACAGTTTCCGTCTCATACGTCGATACTCCTTTCGGCGGCGAGCACGCCGGCGTTGCGCGCCGAGGAGCAGAAGGCGTGCCGGACCAGCGGTCTCCGGGAGATCGACACGGAAGTCGCTGGGCCCTCTCGCGTTGAGTCTCCGAGAAAGGGAGGGGCCTCGAAGAAGATACCAGACAGAATTGTCGCCTTGAAATGGCTCTTCGCCATTTCTGTATGATATTTTCGAAAATCAGAACATTTCTGTCGTTAATCAGCCGGTGGCAGAGCCGAGGCGCTGAGGAAGAGCGGGGCGCGGAACGCGGCGTCCTCGCCGGATGCGATGAGGCGCGCCGCCTCCTTCCGCGCCACTTGAAGGAGCGCCCCGTCCCGGACGAGGTCGGCCACCCGGAAGAGCGGAAGGCCGCTCTGCCGCGTCCCGAGGAAGTCGCCCGGCCCCCTCCGCGCGAGGTCTTCCTCGGCCACGACGAAGCCGTCCTCCGTCCTCTCGAGGACGGCGAGACGCTCGCGAGACTCGGCCGAGGTCGTGCGCCCGAAGAGGAAGACGCAGCGGGACGGCCTCGGCCCCCGTCCGACGCGCCCCCGGAGCTGGTGGAGCTGGGCGAGGCCGAAGCGCTCGGCATTCTCGACGGCCATGTAGGAGGCGTTCGTCACGTCGACCCCGACCTCGATGACGGTCGTCGCGGCGAGGATGTCGAGCGTCCCGGCGGCAAAGGCCGCCATGGCGGTCTCGCGCTCCTCCGCGGGCATCCGCCCGTGGACGACCCCGACGCGCCGGCCGGGGAGAGCACGCCGGATCTCCTCCGCGTGCTTCTCGACGGCCGCCGCCTCGATGACGTCCGACTCCTCGATCAGCGGCACGACGACGTACGCCTGGCCGCCGCCCGCCACCTCGGCTGCGATCTCGGCGAAGACCCTCTTCCGCTCGGACTCCGGGAGAACCCGCGTCGCCACCGGGGTCCGCCCCGGCGGCTTCTCGTCGAGAGTCGAGACGTCGAGGTCCCCGTAGAGCGTCAGAGCGAGGGAGCGCGGGATCGGGGTGGCCGACATGACGAGGAGGTGCGGAACGACTCCCCCGTCGCCGGACGCCTTCGCCGCGAGAGCAGACCGTTGCGCGACGCCGAAACGGTGCTGCTCGTCGATGACGATCAGTCCGAGGCGATGGAACGCCACCGGCGCTTCGAGGAGGGCATGCGTCCCGACGAGGAGGTCGATCCGTCCGCCGGCGAGCTGGTCGAGGAGCGTGGCCCGGGGACGACCGCGGACGCGTCCGGTCAGGAGCGCCGGGACGAATCGCGTCCCCCGGAGCCGCTCGAAGACCTGCCGTGCGTGCTGCTCGGCGAGAAGCTCCGTCGGCGCCATGAAGACCGTCTGGTAGCCGTGTTCCGCCGCGAGGACCGCCGCGAGGACGGCGACGATCGTCTTGCCGCTCCCGACGTCTCCCTGAAGGAGCCGCCGCATCGGGCGCCCCGACCGGAAGTCTTCCCCGATCTCCCGGATCGCGCGCCGCTGGGCGCCGGTGAGGGAAAAAGGCAATACCGCGCGGAGCCGCTCGCGGATCGCCTCGTCCGGGACGAGCCGGGGCCCCGCCACGGCGGAGCGCTCGGCGCGTCTCCGGAGGAGCGCGACCTGAAGCTCGAGAAACTCCTCGAGGACGAGGCGGGAGAGATGCGGCGAGGTCCGGTCCAAGAAGGGCTCCGGCTCGGCCGGTGCGCCCGTGCTTCCCGGGAAGTGGGCTTCGCGGAGCGAAGCCGGGAGCGGAGGGAGCCTCAGGCTTCGGGCGAGATCGGGAGGCATCCGGTCCGGCAGACGGTCCCCCAGCTCGTCGAGGAGCCGTGCGGCGAGGCGTCTGCGGGCTCGGGGCGGCAGGCCGGGGAGCTTCCGGTAGATCGGAACCACGCGCCCGACCGAGAGCGGATCTCCCTCTCCGTCGTCCGCCTCGTACTGGGGGTTCATCAGGACGAGGCCGCGCTTTCCCCGCGCCGGCACCTCCGGCCTCCCGAAGACCCAGACCCGGCGGCCCGCCGTCAGGACGCGCGCGAGGTAGGGCTGGTTGAAGAAGACGAGCCGGATGGAGCCGGTCCCGTCGTCGAGGAGCGCCTCGAAGATCGTGAAGCCGGGGCGCCGGGTCCGGATGAGCCGCGCGGAGAGAATCGTTCCGTAAAGCGTCGCCGGCGGTGCTTCCGCCGAGAGGTCGCGGATCGGGACGGAGCGCGTCCGGTCCTCGTAGCGGAACGGCAGGTGCAGGAGAAGGTCGAGGGCCGTCTCGACGCCCGCGGCCGAGAGTTCCTTCGCCGTCCGGGCCGTGACGCCCGGGAGCTTCGCGACCGGCTCGAGGGGCGAGAGGTCGATGGGCGCCCTAGCCGCGCTTGGCGCGGAACGTCATGTCGACGAGGCCGAATCGGAGGCGGTCGCCGTCCTTGATCGTGGCCGGCTGTCCCGTCTGGATCCGCGCTCCGTTCACGAAGGTCCCGTTCATCGTCCCGATCTCCTCGACGACGAAGAAGCTGGACCCCGACCGCGTGATCTTGGCGTGCCGGCGCGAGACCGACCGCTGGTTGTCGAGCGGCGCCAGATCGACGTCGGGCCGGATCCCGGTGACCGGGTCGATCCGGCCGACCGTCGTCTCGTCCTCGCTCGAGAGAAAGAACTCCTCCCCCGACTCCGCCACGACGCGATGCGTCCGGTGTTTCCCCGAGCCCGATGCGGACGCGACCGAGACCTCCGACGCCTCGTCGAGGGCGGGGGCCATCCCGGTCGTCTCCTCGAGCAGCTTCGTCATCTCCCGGAGGCGTCGCGAGAGCTTGCGCAGCATCCGGACGGCGATCTCCGTGTTGTGTCGGAGCATCTCGTCGAAGGTCGACTGGCCGATCTTGATCAGCTCGCAGTCGGTCTTCGCCCGTGCCGTCGCCGAGCGAGGCACGTCCTCCAGAATCGACATCTCGCCGAAGAAGTCCCCCTTCTCGAGGGTGGCGAGGACCTTCAGGTCGTTCTTGCGCGTCTTCTTGACGAGCTCCACGGTCCCCGACTGGATGACGAACATCTCGGAGCCGAGGTCGCCTTCCTCGAAGACCACCTGCCCCGCGGCGACCTTGGCCTGGAAATCCTGGAACCCGGACGGCTGGCCGGACTTGAGGACGACTTTCACGCGACGATCTCCATACCGCGCAGTTTAGCCAATCGCCCGGCGACCCGGAGCGTCACGAGCCTCCGGTCGATCCGGCATGCCTCGGGCCTCGGGCGGCGAAGCGGCATCAGGAGATCCGGTTCTTCGGGTCACTGAACCAGCGCTCCCAGTCGGCGAGGCCGAGCGACGGAGCCGGCTTCTCGGCGCGCCCTTCCGGCGACGAGGCGAGGCGCGCCGAAGCGTCGCTCGCGAAAAATCCGATTCCGGCCGTCCGGGCGCCGGCCGACGCGGCCTCGGTCGCCAGGATCCGGTCGTCCGTGACGACGGTGACGCCGCGAGGATCCCGCGCCTCGCGGATCCGGCGGATGATCTCCTCGTCGGCCGATCGAGGCGCGGCGAAGACGACGGTGACGTTTCCGAACGACTGTACCTTGGGACGCCCCGGGTCCGGCGGCCCGTCGAAGACGACGGTCAGGTTCTTCCGCTTCCGGCGGGCCACGTCGCACAGCTCCGAGACGAGCCCGTCCCGGCTCCCGCCTCCCAGCCGTCCGATCAGGTTGTTGCCGTCGACGAGATCCGCCACGGGGAGGATTCTAAAGAAAGGACCCGGGCCGGACGGTAAGCCGGATTCCGTCGCCGGTCGGCTCGCGCCTTCCGGCTGGCGATCATTCCTCCAGGCCCTCCCTTCCGGGAGGGCTCAAGCGGCCTACCCGGCGACGTCGGCCTCGCGGCCGCGGGAGCGGGCGTCCCTGCCGTCGCCCTATTTGGCCTTGCTCCGCGTGGGGTTTGGCCTGCCAGCGCCGTTGCCGGTGCCGCGGTGCGCTCTTACCGCACCTTTTCACCCTTGCCCCGGCGCCCGAAGGCGCCGTGGCGGTATCTTTTCTGTGCCACTTTCCTTCGGGTTGCCCCGACCGGGATTTCCCCGGCACGCTGCCCGCTGGAGTCCGGACTTTCCTCCCCTCCTCTGGCCGAAGCCTCGGGAGCGGCGATCGCCTGTCCGGCCCGAGTCCCTGCGAGGATACGCTCCTTCAGTTCGGGACCACCATCGGCAGATACGAGCCGTCGGACGTCCCCGTTCCGGGCGCCGCGCCGTCGTTGAGAACGCCGTACGTCACGAAATCCGACGAGCCCGAGGCCGCGCGGACCCGCGCGTACCCCTCGGCGATCCCGGCCTCCCGGAGGATCGCGTCGATCTGGGTCCATTCGCCACCCCGGAGAGTCCGGTGAAACGTGGCCGCAGGAGCGGCCGCGCCGGTTTCCGTGTCGAAGACGTCCACGACGTACTCGACGGCATCACCGCCGATCCTGGCGTCGGCGATGGCGAGGTTCGACCGCGATCGCCCGTCCTGCCGGAGGCCGAAGACGAACGCCTCGCTTTGCGCGCGCGAGGCGGCGTCGAGGGCGGGATAGGAGACCCCGAAAGTGCCGCCCACCGATGCATCGGGATTCGGGCTGAAGGTCCGCGACTGTGCGACCGCCCCCTCGACGAGGAGCGTCCCGCCCTGCGGCCCCTCCGCGATCGGGAGGCCCGCTTCCCGGAGGAACGCGATCGCGTTCGGAACGAATCGCTGCTCTCCCGCCCCGAGGTACACGGGAACGACCCCGCCGGCGCCCGGGCCCCAGACCGGAGCCGGAGTGAACGTCAGGGTCGCCGTCACCGGCGAGGGGGTCGCGTTCGCGAGGACGAGCTCGCTCTGATACGGGACGGTTCCCGGGATGTCGACGATCGCCGGGACGAGCCCCCGGCTCCCTCCCGCCACGATGAGCGATCCGTCGGACGTTCCCCCTCCCGCCGCGCCGCCGTCGTTGACGACGCCGTAAGCGATAAACCCGTCGTTGCCCGTGAGCCGCCGGACCCGGGCGTAGCCGTTCGCCGGCGCGCCGTAGACTTTGGAAAGAATCCGGTTCATCTGGGTGAACTCTCCCGGCGCGAGGGTTTGCCGGAGCGGCGCCCCGGCCGGGAGCCCGGTCGCACCGTCGAAGACCTGCACCTCGAGGGTGATCGGTCCTGGCACGGCGGTGAGAAGAGAGTGGACGAGCGCCAGATTCGAACGATGAACGGCGTCTTCCCGGAGGCCGTAGACCCAGACGTCGCCCGTCGCGGCTCCGCCATCCGGAGTCCCTGCCAGGAAGGTGCCGAACGACCCGTGAGCGGCTCCGCCCGCCACCGGCGTCGACGTTCGCGACCCCGCGAAAACGTCTGCCGGAGAGGAGACGCCCTCGAACGTCAGGAAGAGCGAGCCTGTCGGGCTTCCTCCGGAGAAATCGTAGCCGTTCGCGGCGAGAAACGCGGTCGCGTCCGGTGCGTAGAACGAGCGGCCGGCCGGGAGAGAGCGGCCCACGACGGGACCTCCACCACCGGGCGATCCGGCGGCCGGGACGAACCGGAGAAAAAGGGTCGCATCCGTTCCGCTCCGGTTCACCGCGACGAGATCCGACGTGAAGTGCGCTCCCCCCTCTCCCGGAACGTCCACGACGGCCGCGATCTGAACCCCCTCGCCGAGCGTCGGGACGGGCACGCCCCCCACCGTGACGGCAATCGAGACACGGCGCGTCACGCCGCCTGCCGACGCGGCGACGTTCAGGACGAACGAGCCGGACGCCGCCGCGGGCGACGCGCCGAGCCGGAGCGTCGCCGGAGCGTCCGCCGAGACCAGCCCGACGATTCCCGCCGTGGCGGGGGTCCGCGCCGGCGAAAGCGTCGCCGTGACTCCCTCCGGCGGGAGGTCCACCGAGATCGTGGCGAGGGGATCGCTTCCGTCCGCCGTGACGAGGGCGAGCCGGATGTCGAGATTGGCACCGGGCGTCAGCGCGACGACAGCGGGCGCGGCCGAAAGCGCGAAATCGGCTCCGGGAGTCGCGCTCGTGGCTTCGGCGACGGCGGCAGCGAGGGCGGCCCCGTCCGGCGAGCCGAGTCCGGTCACGGCGTCGTACCCCGGTCCGGCGTCGAACCCGGCGACGCCGGGGACGGTGTTGTTTCCGGACGTGATGTCCCGGAATGCGGAGATCGTCCCTTCGGCATACTGGCGGCGTCCCAGCTCGTAGAGGATCGGGTTCATGGACCCGAGACGGCCGCTCGCACTCTGCGCGAGAAGCGCGGCCACGCCCGCGAACGCCGGTGCGCTTGCCGACGTCCCCCAGACCGGGTAAAGCGACCCGAGGTGGACGAGGTAGTAGGGCGCCTCGCGCCCCGCAATCACCGCCACGTCCGGCAGGAGACGCTGCGTCCCGGCCGGGGCTCCCGGCACGGACTGCCACGTCGGTCGCGCGTAAAGGGTGCTGGCGCCGCCTCCGCTCGCGCGAAGGCCGTACCCCCCGGAGACCAGGCTGCTCTCGTTCCAGCTCACCTCCGGGATCGGCATGAGGATCGACTTCTTCGTCGTCGGGTCGTCCGTCGTCCCCCAGTAGAGCTGGGGATTCCCGCCCTCGTCGAACTGCGTTCCGCCGACCGACGTGGCGTTCGGGGAAGAGCCGAGTCCGTTCACCGCAGGGACGGTCCCCTTCGCAGCCGAGCTGTTCTGGCACCCCGCGGCCCCGGAGTCACCGGAGGAGACGAGGACGGCGATCCCCTGCGCGGCGGCCTGCGCCCAGAGATTCGAGAAGAACGAGGTCTCGGCCACCGAGAGGTTCTGCTCGCACGCGCCGTACGAGACGCTCACGATCCCCGCCACGTTCTGGTCGACCGCGTAGAGCGACGAGAGGTCGATTCCGTCGGTCGTCTCCGTGCTCTTCGAGACGACGACGACGACGTCCGCATCCGGAGCCACGCCGCCCGCCCACTCGATGTCCAGGTTCGTCTCGAGGAGTGCCGGATCGTAGGCGAGGATTCCCGGATCGGGCCCGTTGAGAACGACGATCGGGTCCCTGGCCGGGAGGCCGAAGAAGGCCCGGTAGGCGCGGGAGTCGTTCATCCGGATGTTCGTCCGGGCGACGATCGCGATCTTCTCCCCCGCTCCGCGCGTGGAGGAGGCGTAGAGGGAATCGAGGCCGTAGAGCGTCGCAAAGTCCGCCGGCGCGAGGCCGAGGCGCCCGTAACCGTCGATGAAGTCCGGCGGAGCCAGCCGGGCGAAGGGCGCGCGCTTCACGAAGCCGGTCACGGGGAGAAGCCCGGCCACGGCGATCCTTCCGAGAGATGCGGGGAGCGTCATCGGGAGGATGTTCGCGAGATGCGGCGCCCCGTCCCGGACGTACTCGTGCATCTCTGTCCCGAAGGCCCGCTCGACGTCCGTGGCGCGCCCTGAGAAGAGAAGCGCCGTCCGGCCCGCGCCCGCTCCTTCCACGGCGAACCCCTCCTCCCGGAGCCATGCCGCGACCGCCTCGAGATCCGCGGCCGGGGCGCCGAACCGTGCGCCGAACTCCTGCGGCGTCAGCCAGCGGCGGAAGCGGGGAGAGGCCGGATTCCGGAGCTCCCGCAGAAGGGCTTCGAGCCCTTCCGGGTCCCTCATCGGGAAGACGAGAACGAGCTTCTCGAGGAGGAGGTCCGGATCCGCGCGCCCCGCATCCTTCGCGTCCCTGATCTCCACGGGGACGGCGGCCACCCGTGCGCCGCGCGCGACGGGCGCCCCCGCGCCCGAGAGTGGGGCCGAAAGGAGCGGAACGAGGAGAAGGAGACGAAAACGTACCGGGTCCACGGGACGCCTCACGCCGCCGGGCCGCCCGTGGGTGGAGGAGGAGCCACCCGACGGCGCGAATGGAGGTTCACCGATCGCGCTACCCGGGGAACCGTGACGAGGAAGAGAAGCGCCAGCGCGAGGACCACGACGAGGGCCACCATCGGAAGAAAGATGGCGACCAGGCTCTGAAGGAAGGCGAGCACGTCCTCGGCGAGGGAGAGGGCCGCGTTCGCCATCCCGGCGGTCAGCGCCGTCGAGGTGAGGCGCGTGGCGCTCTTCACGAGATGCGCGATGAGCGCGACGACTCCCCCGCCGCCGCCGGCGACGACATTGAGGAGGGTACTTCCCTCCGGAGCCACCGCCGCGACGGCGAGGAGGGCGCCGACGAGCGGCCGGACCACGGAATGCAGGACGTGCCAGATGTGATCGAGGCCGGGGATCTTGTCGGCGAAAAACTCGAGAAGGAAGAGGACCGAGAAGAGGGCGAGTGCCGGCGTCGACGCGAAAAGGTGCGCGATCGGCCCGGGAAAGGCGTCGGGAAAGAGCCGCGAGATCCCCCCGTAGACGAGGAGAACGGCGTACGCGTTCAGGCCGGCACCGGCGGCGAGCCCCAGCCCGGTCCCGAGGAGAGGAAGGGCGTTCTCCATCCCGTCCCCTATTCCTTCGCCGCGCCCATCTCGGCGAGCGCCGCCTTGGCACGCCGGTTCTTGCTGTCGAGCTTGAGGATCTCCTGCAACGCCTTGATCCGCTCCGGCTGGTTCCGCTCGGCGCGGCACGCCTCGGAGAGCTCCCAGAAGAGCTCCACGCTGGCCGGGATGTTCTTGATCGCGCGCCGCATCGTGTCCGACGACTGCCGGAGCCACTTCGGGTTCTTCCGCTGGATTCGCGAAAGGAGGATCCAGTAGTCCTTTTCCTCGGGATCGAACTCGACGGACTGCCGGACCATCTCGAACGCCGGGAAGAAGTCCTCCTCCTCGAAAAGGACCTTTGCCCGGGAGTAGTTCGCCTTCGCGATCTGCTTCCGGAGGGTGACGTTCGACTCCGTCTTCGGCAGGTCGATCGTTTCGAGGATGCCGCGGGCGAGCGTCGCGTCATACGAAGCACGCGACGCCGCCGAGCGGAACGCGCGCTCCGACTGCCGGACCTTCTGGAAGAGCGATTCGAGGGCGTCACGCATCCCGGACATGTGGGGCTTCAGGTGGTTATCGGGATGGAAGAGCCGCGCCCGCTCGTGGACCGCCCGGTGCAGGAGGTCGTCCGGAACATCCCGCTCGACGCCGAGGAGGTCGTACAGCGTCGACCAGTCGAGCCTCCGGTATGCCGTCTCGACCGTACGCGCCTGCGTCTCGAGCATCTCGGCGCGCCGCGCGGGCGGAGGGCTCCCGGCTACCTCGACGTTCAGGAGGTCGAGGCCTCCGCCCGGAAACGGCTCGAGCGTCTTGTGGGCGGCGATGAACTGGATCAGGCCGGCCCCCGCGAGACGGGAGAGGAGCGCCGCATCGCGCGTCACGTCCTCGGTCAGGCGGAGGCCGTCCACCCGCCCGAGCACGTCGAATTCCTCGGGCGAGAGCGTCAGGACCTGATAGCGAAGGAGCAGATCGGGATGGAGGATCGGCCGGGACCGCGGCTCCACCACGGAGACGCCGCCGCGGCCGCGCCCTCCCGGAAGGCGGCGAAGGCCTTCGAGGATGAGGGTCCCCGTCGTCTTGTCGAACCGGACCGGGAGGTCGGGCGTCTCTTCCATCGGGGCGGCCGTGAAGATGCCCGAGGTCCAGCGAAACGTTTCGTAGAGGATTCCCTCGGCGAGCGCACGCACGGCCGCCTGCGCTACGTACGACGGGACGGCGCCTGATTCGGTGAGGACCTTCGCGAGCCCGCGCCCCGGCTCGGCCATCGCCCGCTCGAACGCCGCGAGGAGGAGCTCCTCGTTCGCGAGGTCGAACCGCCGCAGCAGGTCGCCGACGCGCTGGGCCTCGCGGTTCGACGCGGCCGAGAGGAGCTGCCCGCGGTCGAACCAGAACGTCCGCTCGTCCCCCGCGTGCGAAACGACGAGGCGCGTGCTCGTCCGGTCCCGGTAGAGGTTGCGGATCGTCTCCGCGAGCGACGTCCGCTCGAGCGAACCGCCAGCGAACAGTCCGGAGGACGGTCTCGATCCCGACATTCCGAAAATGTTAACCGGAAACGGGCCCGCCTCGTTCGCGAAAGCGGACGATCCGCGAGGCGACGCTCTTTCCGGCCACGACCGCGAGCGCCTCCTCGCCCGCCGAAAGGACCGCGTCGGCACCTCCGAAGGCGGAGAGGAGCATGCGGACGCGCGCGGGTCCGAGCCCCGGGATCGCGAGCAGCGGGCTTTCCAGCGCCCGCTTTCCGCGGGCCCGGCGATGGCTCGCGAGGCTGAACCGGTGAGCCTCGTCCCGCGCCCGCTGCAGCAGCCGGAGGCCCGGGCTCCGGCGCGGGAGGACCAGCGGGGCGGAGCGCCCCGGGACGAAAACCTCTTCTTCGCGCTTCGCGAGCCCGGCGGCCGGAACCTCGAGTCCCAGCCGGTCGAGAGCCGCGAGGGCGGCCGAGAGCTGTCCCTTTCCGCCGTCGATGAGGAGGAGGTCCGGGAGCGGCACCCCTTCCGCCGACATCCGGCCGTAGCGTCGCGTCACGGCTTCGGAGATCGAGGCGAAGTCGTCGGGTCCGGGGCTCCCGATCCGGAAGAGACGGTATTCGCCCTTCGCCGGCTCGCCGTCCACGAACACCACGCAGGCCGCGTACGTCTCCGACCCTTGCAGGTGGGAGACGTCGAAGCACTCGATCCGGGCGGGGCGCCGGTCGAGATCGAGGGCGCGGGCGAGCGCGAGCGTCGCCTTCTCCCCCGCTTCCCGGATCTTCCGGAACCTCCGTACGTGGTTCTGCCGGGCGTTGTCTCGCGCGATCCGGACCCTTTCGAAGGCGGAGCCCCGCTGCGGCGTCCGGATGGTGACACGGCTTCCCCGCCGCTCCGTGAGCCACCGTTCCACCGGCTCGAGGGCTTCGGGCGGGACCTCCGCGGGAAGGTGAATCTCCCGCGGGAGGAAGGTCGTCGTGTCGTAGTACTGCGAGAGGAGCGCCACCCAGAACTCTTCCGGATCGACTTCCCCGATTCCCTCCCAGAAATACTCGCGCGAGTCGAGAACGGCGCCCCCCCGGACGAAGAGAAGGGAGACGGAGAGATTTCCGGCGTCGAGAAACTCCCCGAAGACATCCACGTCCTCGCCCGCCACGCTCTGGACCCGCTGCTTTTCGGCCAGCTCCTCGACCGTCCGGAGGCAGTCCCGGTAGGCCGCCGCCATCTCGAAGCTCTCCGCCTCGGCCGCGGAGCGCATCTTCGCCTCGAGGCGCGGCGCCAGCTCCTCGTTCTTCCCGGAGAGAAAGAGGAGCACGTCCCGGACGGCGTCGTCGTACGCGGCCTTCGTCGTGAGGCCGGCGACGCAGGGGGCGAGACAGGCATGCATGTCCCAGTAGAGACAGGGGCGCGGAAGGCGTCCGTCGATCTCGATCCGGCAGGTCCGGATCTGGAACATCCGCTGGATCATCCGCATCGCGCCGCGGGCCGTCCGGCCCGGGAGATAGGGGCCGAAGTAGCTGGCGCCGTCCTTCAGGACGCGTCGGGTCACGAACGCGCGAGGCCACTCCTCGCCCGTCGTCACCTTGATGTACGGGTAGGTCTTGTCGTCGCGGAGGCAGATGTTGTAGCGGGGCTTGTGCCGCTTGATGAAGGCGTTCTCCAGCGCCAGCGCCTCGCTCTCCGTGTTCGCGACGACGGTGTCGACGGTCGCGAAGTCCGCAAGGAGCGCCTCCGTCTTCGGGTGCTTCGGCCCGGCGGTGAAGTACGAGGCGAGCCTTTTCCTTATCGACCGCGCCTTCCCGACGTAGAGGATCTTCCCCTTCGCATCCTTGAAGAGGTAGATCCCCGGCTGGTCGGGATAGGTCGCGAGGTCCGGCGGGGCGCCCATCGTCCCCGATTCTAGGGAGACGCCCTCAGAGGACCTTTCCGATCCCCTTCGCCAGCGTCGACATCTTTACGTACCCGAAGAAGCGCCCGCTTCCCATCAGGCCGAGCGCTTCGGGGATCTTGGTGCGCGGGTCCTTCGCGTAGAGGGTCCCGAAGGCGCGGCGCGTGAACTTCTGGAACGCGCCGTCGTAGGGGTACCACCACGGCATCGCCGGAGCCGCCCCCATGTCCATGCTGACGTGCTTGAGGTTGACGAGCTCGTAGAGGCCGTAGATGGCGTGACTCCGCCCGAGCCCCGACTTCTTGATCCCGCCCCAGCTCGCCGTCGGCTCGCCGAACGAGAAGAGATGGTCGTTGATCGTGACGGTGCCGGCGGCCAGCTCGGAGGCGAAGCGCTCGGCGGTCTTCCGCGAGCGGGTCCAGCCGGAGGCCGTCAGGCCGAACTCCGAGTCGTTCGCCAGCGTGATGGCCTCGTCGAGAGTCTTCACGACCTGTATCGGAAGGGTCGGACCGAACGTCTCCTCGCGCATGGCGCGCATCGAGTGATTCACCTTCGTCAGGACGGTCGGCGGAAACCAGAATCCCTTCGCGGACGGGCGCTCTCCGCCATGCAGCACCTTCGCTCCCCGGGCCACGGCGTCGGCCACGTGCTCCTCGACGACGGCGCGCTGCTCGGACGTCGTCATCGGCCCCATGTCCGTCGCCTCCGCCGTCGGGTCTCCGACCCGGAGGGCCTTCGTCCGGGCGACCACCTTCCCGATGAACTCGTCCGCGACGCTCCGGACGACGTAGACCCGCTCGACGGAGCCGCAGGCCTGCCCCGAGTTCATGAATGCCGCCCAGACGATCCCCGCCGCGGCCCGGTCCAGGTCCGCGTCGGCCGCGACGATCGAGGGGTCCTTCCCGCCCAGCTCGAGAACGGAGCCCGTCAGGTTTCCGGCCGCCGTCTCCAGGACGTGCCGACCGGTCTCGACGGAGCCCGTGAAGAGGATCTTGGCGAGTCCGGGGTGCCTGATGAGCCGGTCCGTGTCGGAGCCGCCCGCCGTCACGACGTTCACGACGCCCGGCGGGAGCCCCGCGCGACGGCAGAGGTCCCCGATCAGGATCCCGGTCAACGCGGTGGCCGACGCCGGCTTCAGGACGACGGTGTTCCCCGCCGCGAGGCAGGCCGAGATCTCGACCATCGGGATGGCGAACGGAAAGTTCCACGGCGTCACGACGGCGATGACCCCGAGCGGGTCGAACCGGAACGACGCCTCCTTGTGGGCGAAGAGGATCTGCTCGTAGTCGACTCGTTTCGGCGCAAGCAGCTCGCCGAGGAACCTCGAGAGGTAGCGGAGGGTATCGGCGGCCGGGACGATGTCCACGGCACGCGCCTCCCCGATCGGCTTGCCCTGCTCGACGGCGATCAGCCGCTCGATCTCGCCGTGATTCTTCCGGACCGTCTCCAGGAGCCGGCCGAGGTGCTTCTGCCGCTCGGCGAACGAAGTTCCCGACCAGTGCCGGAACGCCTTGGCCGCCGCGGCGACGGCGGCGTCGATCTCGGGGGCGCCGGCCCGCTCGACCTCGGCGAAGGGCTCCCCCGTGGAGGGCCTGATCGCGGGAACCACCCGCCCCGTCGCCACGTCCTGCCCGTCGATGATGGGATGGCGGTTCGGGGCGAGCGCGCTCTTCATACCATCGCCCCCCGCGTGATCTCGCTTCGCTTCTTCTTCCAGAACGCCACGAGCTTCTGGACGTATTGCTCGAAGTCGGGACAGGCCACGCCGAAGCGGGAGAGGTCGTGCGTCGCCTGCGAGGCGTCGTAGTGGACGGGGTGATCGAAGTAGTCGAGCGTCTGCGCCGGCATCCCGAGGAGGTGGGAGACCTGGGGCAACGAGAAGACGAGCCGCCCGATCGGGAGCGGGACCGGGAGGAAGACGAACGATTTTCCGATCGACTTCGCGAGGATCTCCGCCACTGCGAGGGCCGACTTCGGCTTCGGGTCCGTCAGGTGGTAGGTCTTTCGCTTCGCGCCGTCCCACGAGGAGAGCCGCGCGATGGCCTCGAGGACGAAGTCAACCGGAACGAGATTGACCTCGGCCGACCCATCGCCGATCCGGAGGAAGAGCCCGGGCGACGGAAGGAGGTCCATGGCGTTCAGGGCGAAGTAGGGACCGTCGAACTTCGCGGTCACACCCGTGGCGGAATCGCCGACGACGATCCCCGGCCGGTAGATCGTGGCGGGGATTCCGCTCTCGGCCACGGCGACCTCGGCCAGGAACTTCGTCTCCTCGTAGAAGTTCTTGAACGACTGCCCGACGTCGAGATCGCTCTCGTGGTACGTGCCGACGGCCGTGCCCGAAACATAGGCCGTCGAGACGTAGTCGAGCCGCTTCAGGTGCGGCGCGTCGGCGAGGAACTCGAGGACGTTCCGCGTCCCTTCGACGTTGATCCGGAGGGCCACGTCGCGCGCGACGGCGAGGTCGTAGACGGCGGCGAGATGGAAGCAGCCGACGAGGACCTTCCGGAGACGGTTCGCGTCGCGCTCGCCGAGGCCGAGCCCGGGCGAGGTGATGTCCCCCACCACGAGACCGATCCGCCCCTTCGTGCCGGGGTGGGCTTTCTCCATCGCGGTGACCGCCTCGCGGGCGGCGCCGAGGAATTTTTCCTGGACGAGGCAGGCGAGACGAATGCCGGGCCGAAGCTCGAGGAGGCGGGGGATGAGGCGGGCTCCGATGAAGCCGGGAAAGCCCGTGAAGAGGACGGTTCCGGCCTTCTCGGAGGGGGCGGGGCGGGTGTGTCTGGTGGCCATATTTCCAGTCTACTCGCGGCCCGCTCCGCCGGCGTCGCTACAACATCGTGCCGAGCGCCGGGTCGGAGAGGAGCCGCCGGTTGAAGTCGCGGATCCGCTCGTCCATCGCCGCCGGGACGACGCACGGCGCGCCGTCGAGGGCGATGAGCGGAACCGCGAGCGTGAGCGAGCCGCAGAGAAGCGAGCCGGCGCGAAGCGTCTCCGGCGTCAGCGGCACCGTCGCGTCCCCCTCCGAGAGGAACGCGGCCGCCGTGACGCTCGGCAGGAACCCGGAGAGGGCCCGGAGGGGGCGCCCGCCGTTCCACGCGATCAGCGACGTCGCCGTCCCTTCCAGACAGCTCCCGTCGGGCGCCGTGAAGAGCCCTTCGTCGGCGCCGTCTTTCCGCGCCATCCGGAGCCCGATGATTGCCGCGAAGTAGCTCGTGGATTTCACCTCCGGCGTGTCGCGCCGTAGCCACGAAGGGAGCGTCCTCACCCGGCAACCGGTCCGCCGCGCCCGCGTCGACTCGGGGATGGGGCGCATCGAGACGTCGAGCCGCCACGAAGCAGGTTCCTCGAGATCGGAGCCGACCGCGATCCACGCGAGGCGCAGCGCCCGCTCCTCCCCCGCCGCCAGCGACGCTTCGCTCAAGGCGGCGCGCGCCGCCCCCTCCACCTTCTCCCGGCCCGGCCCGGGGAACGAGAAGCGCCGGACGGTCGTCTCGAGGCGCGAGAGGTGCGGCTCCCAGAGGGCGGCGCGCCGCCCCGCGACGAGGACGGTCTCGAAGAACCCGACGCCCCGCTCGACGATCGGGGCGTCGAAGGGAACGTCAGCCGGTCGGCCCATCAGGTCGATTCTCCTCCTGATCCGGGGCTGCGGCTCGAGAGAAGGGCAAGGAACTCCCGGGACTTCGTCTCGGCCTCGGCAGACTCGGCCGCCGGATCGGAGTCCCAGACGATTCCGCCACCGGCGTGGTAGTCGACGAGTCCGCCGTGGAGGATGGCCGTGCGGATCGCGACGTTGAAGACGGCGCGCCCGTCACCGCGGACGAAGCCCGCCGCTCCGGTGTAGGCGCCACGCGGACAAGGTTCGATCTCGCGGATGAAGCGGAGGGCCGCGCTCTTCGGCGCACCCGTGATGGATCCCCCCGGGAGTGTGGCGCGAAAGAGGTCGGACGGAGCCACGCCGGGCGCGAGGCGTGCCACCACGGTCGATTCGAGGTGATGAAGGTGCCGGAACGTCTTCACCTCCCGGAAGCGCGGGACGGAGATGCCTCCGGGCACCGCCGTCCGGCCGAGGTCGTTCCGGATCAGATCGACGATCATCACGTGCTCCGCCGCGTCCTTGGCCGAGGCGATCAGATGCCCTTTCGCGTTCTCGTCGCCCGCTGACGTCTCTCCCCGGGCAATAGTCCCTTTGATCGGCGCGCTCGAGGCCCTGCCCCTCGCGAGATCCGCGTCCAGAAAGAGCTCGGGCGAATTGGAGACGACGGCCCAGTTCGTCGCCGCGACGGTGATCGCATACGGAACGGGGTTGCCGGCGAAGAGGGCCCGGGCCAGCGCAAACGGATCCGCGACGGCGCGCAGA
The DNA here is from genome assembly GCA_963779415.1 of uncultured Acidobacteriota bacterium. Taxonomy (GTDB): domain Bacteria; phylum Acidobacteriota; class Thermoanaerobaculia; order UBA5066; family UBA5066; genus DAOMFB01. The sequence continues at coordinate 487,928 of CAVZYA010000001.1, forward strand.
CGCGTCCGACGCGTGAGGTTCACCTGGTAGACGTCGCCTCGCGCGATGCCGGCGCGGATCGTCTCGACGCCTCGCGCCCACTCGAGGGGAGAAATCGACGCCTTCGGCGTCGACGATTCCTCGAAGGGGAATCGGGCTCCGGGAACCGCGGGCGCGCCTCTTGCGGCGTCCCGCATCCTGTAGACGCCGAAGGCGGCCAGCGGAGTTCCCTCGGGAAATCGGAACAGCGATGTGGAGCCTTCCAGCCAAACGCCGGCCTCGTAAGTGATGAAGCCGGCCGCAAGAAGATCAGCATCTCCGGACGCCGCAACCTCATCCAGCGACGAGAGGACGCCGCCAAGCTCCTCCGGCGTCTCGGCGAGCAGGCATCTTTCTTCATTCTCGAAGAAAATCGGGGTTGCGCCTGTTTCAAATGCCCAACCACGGCCAGTGAAGAGAGTCTTGAGCCCCATCGTCGGCTAGTCTAGGCGCCGGAGGATCGATGAAGCCGACAGGCCCGGTCGTCGAGTCGAAGGTGCGGGTCCGCTATGCGGAGACCGACGCGCAGCGGATCGTCTATCACGCGAACTACCTCGTCTGGTTCGAGGTGGGGCGAACGGACTACTGCGAGGCCGCCGGGTATCCGTATGCCCGGATGGAGTCCGAGGGGGTCCTCATCGCCGTCGTGGAAGCCCATGCCCGCTTCCGGCGCGGCGCGCGCTACGGAGAAGTCGTCTCCGTCCGGACCCGGTTCGCCGGGCTGAAGAGCCGTGGCTGCGCTTTCGTCTACGAGGTGGTTCTTCCGGACGGCACCCTCTCGGCCGAGGGGGAGACCCACCACATCTTCCTGGATCCTGCCGGTCGTCCGATGAGGGTGCCGCCCGCCATCGCCGGGGCCTTCCGCGCGTATGCCGGGGCGTAGGAGCCGTCAGCCTCGCTGTGGCAGCTTCTTCAGAAGCGCGCGGTGGACGAGCGGAGGGACGAGACCCGAGACGTCGCCTCCCAGCTCGTGGACCTGCTTGACGAGGCGGCTCGAGAGAAAGGAAAGCTCTTCCTTGGGCGTCAGGAAGATCGTCTCGACCTCCGGATCGAGGCGCCGGTTCATCAGCGCCATCTGGAACTCGTACTCGAAGTCCGACATCACCCGGAGGCCGCGGACGACGACGTGCGCCCCCTCCTTCCGGACGAAGTCGACGAGGAGGCCCGAGAACGCCTTCACGACGACCTTCGGCTCGCGCCGGAAGATCGCCCGGATCATCCGGATCCGCTCCGTCACGTCGAAGAGCGGTGCCTTCTCGACGTTCTGAAGCACGGCCACGAGAACGCGGTCGAAAATGCGGCAGCCGCGCAGGACGATGTCGACGTGTCCGTTCGTCATCGGATCGAATGACCCCGGATAGATGGCGATGCGTTTCACGGTCCGGGCATTCTAGACCGCTCCGCGACGGCGTCTCCGAGCCGGCGGGCGGCGAGGATCAGGAGGACGAGGGCCACCGCCGGGGGAATGGCGCACCAGGGAGCCGTCGTGACGAGGTCCCGGGCGTCGGCGATGGAACGCCCCCACGACGCCGCAGGCGGCGGCGTCCCGAGGCCGAGGAACGACAGTCCCGACTCCGTCAGGACGGCCGCCCCGAGGACGTAGGGAGCCGTGGCGATCGCCGGCGGAAGGGCATGCGGGAGGACGTGGCGGAAGAGGAGGCGTGGGACACCCGCTCCCGCCGCGCGGGCTGCCGCCACGAACGGGGCCGCGCGGAGCCGGCGCGCCTCGGCCCGGACGATTCGGGCCGAGTCGGTCCATCCCGTCAGACCGATCAGGACCGCCGCGAGAAGGAACGATGGCGGAAGGAACGCCGCCACGGCGGCGACGAGAACGAGCGCGGGAAGCGCCTGGATCACCTCGATCCCGAAGAGGACGGTCCGTTCCGTCCGCCCTCCCGAAAACCCCGCGAGCGCACCGAGGAGCGACCCGACGACGAGGGCCACGCCCGAAGCGACGACTCCCGCCCCCACGGAGACGCGCGCTCCGTGGAGAAGGCGGGAAAGGACGTCCCGCCCCAGATCGTCCGTTCCGAGCCAGTGGGTGAGCGACGGCGGGCGGAGCCGCCGGTCGAGATCGACCCCGTCGGGGTCCCATGGAACCGGGGCGGCGATCACGACCTCGCCGCGCGCGTTCTCCATCCACGGACGGGAGCGCGCGAGAACCGGAGCGAGAAGCGCCACGGCGCCGATCGCGAGAAGACCGGCCGCCGCGGCCGTCCGGCCGGGAAGGCGTTTCATCACGCTTCTCCGCCCTCCCGCCCCCGCTCCGCGAGCGCGTCGCCGAGGCGCGGGTCGAGCCATGCCGAGACGACGTCCGCCGCCGTGCTCGCCGTGACGACGGCGAGGCCGGAGAGGAGCGAGGCCCCGAGGACGACGGGGACGTCGCGTGCGAAGACGCCGTCGGCGAGGAGCCGTCCGGCCCCGGGCCACGCGAAGAGCCTCTCCACGAGGACGGAGCCGGCGATGAGGGAAGGAACGAGGATCGCGGCGAGCGCCGAGAAGGCTCCCGCGGAGCGGCGCAGCGCGCGAAGGACGGCTCCGGTCTCCCCTTCGCCCCGGGCGCGCGCCGCGAGGGCTGCCGGGTCTTCCAGCGCCTGCCGGACGCAGGTCCGGACGAAACGCGAGAGAAGGCCGAGCGCCCCGAGCCCCATCGTCGCGACCGGAAGGACGATTCCCCGAAGGCCCTCCTCCGGGTCGGAGAAGAACGGCGTCCACTTCAGCTTCCCCGAAAAGACGAAAAGGAGGAGAAGGCCGAGGGCGAACGGGGGCGCGGCGAAGAGGACGTCGAAGAGGGCGCCGCTCGTCCGGTCGAAACCCCCTTCCGGTCTCCGCGCGGCCGCGACGCCCGCCGGAACGGCGATGAGAAGAGCGGCCAGAAGGGCGCAGCCGTTCAGGAGAAGCGTAGCGGGGAGCGTCTCGGCGAGCCGGTCGCGCACCTCGCGCCCGTCCTGGAACGACCGGCCGAGGTCGAGGCGGACCGCGTGGACGCACCACGAAAGGTACCGGACGGGGAGCGGCTGGTCGAGACCGTGAAGCTTCCGGAAAGCCTCGACCGCTTCCGGCGCGACCGGCCTCGTTCCCCCGCTCCGGGCCGCGACGAGGGCCGGATCTCCCGGAGCCGCGGCGAGAAGAAAGAAAACGAGCGTCAGGACGCCGGCCAGTGTCGCGAGCGCCGAAAGGAGACGCCGCAACGCGAAGGCGAGCATGCGGGAATGTTACGCGGCGTCAGAGAGGGGCCAGACCCGGACCGACCTTCCAGGCCGAGGCTCCGGGCCAGAAGAGGAAGAGGCCGAGCGGCGAGGTCCGGACGTTCTCGAGCCGCTTCGAGACGCCCCACCGGGATTTGACGTTGTGGAGGAAGGTGACCGGCTCGTCCTCGTGGAGGATCCGGAGGAGCTGGCCATAGAGCTTCCGGGCCTCCTCGCGGTCGAAGGTGGTCCGGAGCCGGTCCATCAGCGCGTCCGCCTCCGGGTTCGAGTAGCCGACCGTGTTCCATCCTTTCGGAGCCCTCTGGCTGGAATGCCAGTAGACGGCGAGATCGGGGTTCGGATCGAGGCTGTACGCGAGGATCGCCGCTTCGAAGTCCCCTTCGTCCACCTTCGCGCCGAAAGACGCCCACTCCATCGGCCGGACGGTCATTTCGATCCCCGCCTTCCGGTAGGACTGCTGGACGATTTCCACGATCTGACGCTGAAGCTCGCTCCCCGTCCCGAGGAGAAGCGTGAAGGCGAAGGGCCGGCCTCCCCGCCGGCGGACGCCGTCGGGCCCCTTGGGGAACCCGGCCTCGTCGAGAAGCGCCTCGGCCTTGCTCGGGTCGTACGGCCACGGCGCGATCGAGGGGTCGTAGGGCCAGAGACCGGGGGGAATCGGCCCGGAGGCGGGAACCGCGAGGCCTCCGTAGAGAGTCCGCGCGATCGTCGCGCGGTCGATGAGCATCGTCAGCGCCCGGCGGACCTTCGGGGAGGCGAAAAGCGGGTTGTCGTTCTTCCAGGCCAGATACGTGTAGCCGAGTTCGTCGAAGACGAGCGACCGTGCGGCGGCCGCGGGGTCGCCGTCGAGGCGCGTCTTCTGCTCGTAGCTCACGCGCATCTCGTGCAGCTCGCCGGAGAGAAGGGCCTGGAAGGCCGACGCGTTCTCCGGGACGACCCGGAAGAAGACGCGCCCCGGCCCGGGGCGCTCACCGGCGTACTGCGTGTTCCGGACCAGCTCGATCGTCCGGCCCGTTTCCCACCGCGCGATCCGGTAAGGGCCGTTCGCGAGCGGATTCCGGTTTCGCGGGTTCGTGTTGACGTCCTTCCCGGCATAGTCGGCCGCGGGAAGGAGCGGGAGATTGAAGGCCCCGAGCCGCTCGGCATACGGCTCGCGGAAGACGACGCGCGCCGTTCGGGGGCCGACGACGTCCACGCGCTCGAAGCCGTCCCAGTAGCTCTTCCGCGACAGGGCGGGCGTCTTCGGGTCGACGAGGATCCGGATCGTGGTCGCCACATCCTCGGCCGTCACCGGGCTCCCGTCCTCCCAGCGCAGCCCCGGGTGAAGCGTCACCGTGAAGGTCCGGTAGTCCGCCGACGCCGTCACGGACTCCGCGAGCCCGGGGACGAGCTTCAGCGTCTCGTCGTACTCGAGGAGGTTCCTGAGGACGAGCGAGAGGACGATGTTCTCCGGGTCGGTCGTGGCGAGGATCGGGTTCAGCGTCCTCGGCTCGCCTTCCAGGCGCCGCTGGACGACGCTCTCGGGGTGCTTCCCCGCCGGACCGCACGCCGTGAGGAGGAAGGCGAACGCCAAAGCGGCGAGGGCGCGGCGCGCGATCACCGGAAGTCCTTCGGGTACTCGACGGACGCGGCCGCCCAGTTCCCCGCGGCGTCGAGAACGCGGATCGAGAGGACGGCGGCTCTTTCGGGCTTGGGAACCCGGAAGATGAATCGGGCGGACGTAGAGCCGCCGGCGCCGTCGTCCGACGCGAGCGGCCGCCAGCGGTCGGCGTTTACCGCGCCTTCCCCCTTCACGACGGGAGAAAGAGCGTCGGTGGCGAGGAGGCGGATCTCCAGTCTCTCCGCCGACGACCTTCGCCGACTCCACTTTCATCGCGGGGGGCGTGTTGTCGATGACGACGATCGGCGTTTCCTCCGTCGCGGTGAGGGCTTCCGGCTCGGGGTTCGCGAGATGGTCGGACGCGGTGACCCGGAACCGGTATCTTCCGTCGGGGAGGGCGGTCGTGTCGAAGGAGCAGAACGGCTCCTCGACCTCCTTCCGGATCAGGAACCAGAGGTCCGTTCCCTCTCTTCTCGCATCGACGTCGTAGCGGAGCGGATCGCCGTTCGGGTCGATTCCCCGCCAGCTGATCGTCCGGAATCCCTTCCGGTAGAGGCGCCGCGCCCCGGGCTCCCCCCCGGCCGGTTCCCGAGAAGGCTCGAGCCCGGCGTAGATGCCGTTCTCGTCGGGATTCGTCACCGAGAGGACGTTCGCCCCCGACGAGCCCGGCCTCGGGATGACGGCGCCGGGATCGAGGACCGTCACGTTCTCGAGGACGGGGCGGGCATTCCGCTCCGCATACGAGAAATCCACGCGCTCGACCGACAGGCGTCCCGCCTTTCGCGTTCCCGGTGAGAGTGGCCCTCCACTGGAAGAAGCGCGCCCCCGGCAGCTTCGCCGAGCCGTCGGACGCCACCGACGCCCACTCCGTCCAGGTGTCATCGGGCTTCTCGGAGTTGCCGGCGCGCACGTCGAAGGAGAGGCGGCAGCCTCCCGGCACGACTCCTTCGTACCGGAGGCGCCCGAAGGCCGAAAGGCGCGACGCATCCCGCACGGCGGAGGTGAAGGTTCCCGTCGGTGTTCCGGAGGCCGGGCAGGAAGACGCCGGGAGCGCCCATCGTGACGACGGCGAAGCCCGCTCCGGAGGGAGGCGCGTCCACGGCGAGCTTCTCCCCCGTCTGCGCCACGAGCCGAAGGCTCCGGTCCTTCAGGGCGTAGACGCGCCCGCGTGCGCCGGTCGCGACGAGGATGCCCCCGTCGCGGTCGGCCCGGATCGAATAGGCCGCTTCCTCGGGAAAGGTCCACTCGGGCTCGACGAAGCCGTCGGGAGAGATCGCGACGACCTCGCTGCTTCCTCCGCCGCCGGGCGCCGGAGTCGGCGAGACGCGCGCCGTCCGCGCGGAGATCGAGACCGAGCCCCGTGGAGTCTCCTCGCCGGCGGCGGGTGATGGCGTCGGGGTCGGGGTCGGGACGGCCGGACGGGACGCGCGCAGATCCGGAAGCGCCGTCCGCGGCGCCCCGGCTTCGGCGCTCGCCGCAGCCGCGTGGATCTTCCCCGAGGCGTCCACGACGATTCCGACGACCTCCGGCTTCGAGAAATCGTAGAGGGTCCTCTTCTTCCCGTCCGGCGTCGCGGCGATCAGAAGGCCGCGATCGGAGGTTCCGGCGTAGACGGTGCCGTCCCGGCCCACGGTGAGGGAGCGGGCGTGCACGTCCTCCGTCTCGAGGAACATCTCGAGCTTTCCGGAAGGGGTCCGGCGCCAGATCCGTCCCTTGTTCCCGGTTCCCGCATAGAGCGTCCCGTCCGGTCCGAAAGCCAGCGACCAGATCGCCGCTTCCTGGGGCGAGCCCCAGTCGGTTCCCGCCGACGCCGGATCCTTCGCCCCCGGGTCGATCCGGTAGATCCTCCCGTTCGGCGACGTCGCGCAGACGACCGTTCCGTCGGACGCCACCGCCACGGCCGTGACGTTCGGCTCGGCGGCGCGGAAGACGACGCGAGATCTTTCCCCCGTTCCCGGTCGCGAAGAGCCGGCCGATGCCCCCTCCGGTCGCGACGTAGACCCGTCCCTGACGCGTCGGACGCCGCGCCGAAGACGACCGCGTCCGCGGCATCCTCCGGCCACTCCTTCGGACCGAGCGGAATTCCGAGCGTCAGCCGCCCGTCGGCCGTCACGGCCGTTCCTTTCGCGTCGCCGGCGAGGAAGTCACGGGCCGACGCCGTCGACGCGATGCGGGGCGTCCCGGCCGAAAGGGGGAGAGCCACCAGGAGAGCGAGCACGAGAGACGACGCCTTCGACACGCAGAATTCCTCCGGGCCGCGGCGCGACGTCACGAGCGCGGCCTCTCGACTTCGAACGGCAGGCGGACGGACCCCGTCACCGGACGGTCGAGGACGACGAGCCGCTCGTCCACGATCCGGGATCCGAGACTGTGGCGCGACCCTTCTCCCTGTTCTCCGTCGCCGAGGAGAGCCGCCGCCGAGGGGGGAAGCGCCGTGAGCGTGGAGGATCCCGTCGACGGCCCCGCGCCCGGAGACGACGAGCGCCGCTCCGAGCCGGTCGGCCGGGACGATCCGTTCGACGAACCGGCGCAGGTCCCCGAGGGAGCGCGGCTCACCGGGCTCCAGCGAGAAGACGGAGAGAGGAGATCGAGTTTCCGTCCCCGATGAAGAGAGTCGCCCGCCCGTCCGGAAGCTCGCGCGGAACCTTCAGCCGGACGACTTCGGTCCTCTCCGCTCCCCGCCGGTCCGCGAGACGCACCGTCGCGACGACGTCGGACCCGGGCGCGACGCGGCGGGAGACGAGAGCCGCGTCCACGATCCGGAAGCGGCGTTCGCCGGCGTCGCTCACGGCGTCGATCGTCACCCCCGAGATCATCGGGTCGGCGAAATCGTTGTCCGCGAGGAGCCCCGCGAGGACCGACGTCGTGAGGACGGCGGCCTCCTTCGCGTGCGGCCCCGAGAGGAGGTCCTCCCAGACCACCGGTCCGGCCGCCGTGTCGAACGAAACCCGAAAGCGGAGCGTCCGGTCCTTCGGCGTCGGATCGGAGGTCGTCAGGGCCGCGTCCGTCGAGATCGCCAGGAGAAGCGGGAGGAGCTGCGGAAGAGGCACCACGCGGTATGCGAGATCGCGCGTCGTCGCCCCGGAGCGGAACCGGAACTTCACCGGCACCATCGGCGCCGTCCCGTCGGCACGGCCGGCAACGCCGGAGTCCCGGTCCCTCGTCAGCCGCCATCTCGCGGTCCCGGCCGGATGGCCGATCTTGAACGAAGTGTAGACGCTCGGAATGACCGTCAGAACCGTCGCCGGCGCGACGGGGACCTCAAGCTCGCCCATCCCGAGGAAGGGATGTCCGAAGGCGACGAATCGCCCGTCGCCGTCCACCTCCGTCACGGTCCCCGTGGCGCCCAATTGGTAGTCGCCGTCCACGAGGAGCGCGGTGATCGCGCCTCCCGCTGCGAGCGTGGGCGGCAGCGAGGGAGCCGGGACGGGGCCCCCGACGGTGGGCGCCGCCGCAACGGCTTCCGTCACGCCTATCTTCGCGAGGAGCCGGTCGTGCCGGAGAAGCGTCTCGGCCGGAATCGCGCTCCACGAGGGAGCGAGGAGATTCGTCGACGCCTCGGGGAGGAACGATTCCATCTCGCGGAAGCGGCGTTCGAGCGTTCCGAACCCGGAGCCGGCGGGCGAGGAGAGCGCCTCGAGGAGCTCGGAAGGCCGGAACGTCGAGACAGGCCTCCCCACGGGCGCGGCGGAGGTGTTCTCGATCGAGAGCATCGCCTCGATCGGCGTCACGCCCCCGATCGCCTCCTTCTCGAACGGAATGCCGCTCGAGAGGGCTCCGGCGAGCTTGCCGTCGAGATAGATCGGGCTTCCGCTCATCCCCGCGACGATTCCGCTGTTTTCGAGCCCGAGCCCCGACGCGCGGACCATGATCGTGGACCGCCCGGGGGTGAGGGCGTGAATGACCCCGAGGACCTCCACCTCGAACCGCTCGATCTTCTCCCCCTTCACGACCGTCAACCCCCATCCCTTCATCCCCGGAACGACTTTCGAGAGCGGGAGGATCTCCTCGGCCCGGACGCCGGCGGCTCCGAGGAGCAGGGCCAGGACGACGGCCGTCACAACTTTTGACCGCGGCGGAAGGGGCGTGCTACCTTGCCGGGACGGTCCGCGACGGGTCCGTCGAAGGAGTGCAGCAAGGGGGGACATGACGGAAACCGGCGGCAGCAACATCATCCAGTTGTTCCTCGGCGCCGGCTGGACGGCGAAGGTCGTCCTCGGCATCCTCGCGGTCTTCTCCCTCGCGTCGTGGGCGATCATCGTCGCCAAGGCGTGGAGTTTCGCACGGGCGCGCGGCCAGAGCCGCGGCTTCCTTTCGAACTTCCGGAAGAGCCGGAAATTCGCCGACGTCCTCTCCGTCTGCGACCGGTTCGAGTCGAGCCCGCTCGTGGGGCTCTTCCGGTCCGGGTACGCCGAGCTGGACCAGCAGGTCCGCGACGGCCGCGAGGTGGCCCCCTCCGACGCCGGGAGACTCTTCGTGAAGAGCCTTCCGGCCATCGAGCGGGCTCTCCAGCGCGCGGCCGGGGTCGAGACGACCCGGCTGACGCGCAGCATGCAGTTCCTCGCGACGACGGCCTCCGCGACCCCTTTCATCGGCCTCTTCGGGACGGTCTGGGGAATCATGGTCTCCTTCTCGCAGATCGCGGCCAAGGGGAACTCCTCGATCGTCGCGGTCGCGCCCGGAATCGCCGAGGCCCTCATCAACACGGCCGCGGGCCTCGTCGCCGCCGTTCCCGCCCTGATCGCCTACAACAACCTGAACGGCAAGGTCCGGGTGATGCGCGCGGAGATGAACGACTTCGCGCTGGAGTTCCTGAACCTCGCCGAGCGGCACTTCACCTGAGGCGGCCGCGGCGATGTCCTTCCATCTGGACGACGAGACGCACGCCCTTTCCGACATCAACGTCACCCCGCTCGTGGACGTGATGCTCGTCCTCCTCGTCATCTTCATGGTGACGGCGCCGCTCCTCCAGCAGGGGATCGACGTCCAGCTCCCGAAGTCGGTGGCGCAGAACCTCCCCCAGGCGCCGGAGGACCCGATCATCCTCTCGATCACGAAGAACCAAGTCTACTACCTGAACGAGACGCCCGTCCCCCGCCAGCAGCTCTCGGAGCGCCTGAAGGTCATCCTCCGGAACCGGAGGAGCAAGGCGATCTACCTCAAGGCGGACCGGAACCTCCCGTACGGCACCGTCGTCGAGACGATGGACATCCTGAACCGCCTCGGCGTGGAAAGTCTCGGGATGGTGACCGAACTCCGGAGCGTCGAGAAACCGTGACCGTTTCGGAGGTCCTGGAGCGGCGTCTCGAACGGGCCGACGCCCCGTTCGGCCTCGGGCCGGGGGTTTCTCTCGCGGCGCACGTCGCCTTCCTCGCCCTCCTCATCCTCGTGTCGCGCCCGCGCCCGGTGACCCTCATCCCGGTGGCGCTCCCGGTCCGGGTCGTCTCTCCCGGGGCGCTCCGCGTGCGGCCGGCTCCTCCCGTCGCGCCCGCGCCGACCCCGGTTCCCGAAAAGCCGGCGAAGCCGAAGCACTTCATCGAGAAGCTGAACCAGAAACCGGTCCCGTCCGCCACCGCCATGCCCGACCCGTTCGCGAAGAAGAAGTCCGCGCCGACGCCGGTCCCGGCGCCCCCCGCCGTCCCCGCGCTCGACCTCCCGACCGCCGGCGCGAACGGCGGCGCGGCCGGCGCGCCGGGGCTCAGCTTCGGCACCGACGTCGCCGCCCTCGATGCCGACTTTCCGTTCGCCTTCTACGTCGACCAGATGCTCACCCTGATCGGCGGCAACTGGCTGAAGCCGGAGGTCTCCGAAGGGACCGCCGCCATCATCGCCTTCAACATCCAGCGCGACGGCCGGGTCACGGAAGTGAAGCTGATCTCTCCCTCGGGCGTCGGCGTCTATGACCGCGCCGCCATCCGGGCCGTCTATGCCGCCAATCCGCTCCCGCCGCTCCCGCCGGAGTTCACCGGCGAGCGGCTCGGCGTCCATCTCCGATTCCGGTAACGCTCCCACGGAGGAACCTTCGTGAAGATCCGCCTGATCGCCCTTCCGGTAATCCTCGCCGCCCGCCTCGCCGCCGGGGCGCAGGGGCCGCCGGTACCGACACCCGTCCCGCCGGCCACGCCCTCCACCCTCTCTCCGGCGTCGCCCCAGGAGACGATCATCGCCGTCGACATCTCGAAGCCGAGCGGCGTGAGGACGGCGCTCGCGATCCCGGTCCCGATCTCCCCCCTGACGCCGGAGCTCCGGACGAAGGCGGTCGATCCGTTCTTCAAGGCGCTGACCGACGACCTCTCCGGCTATCCCGCGTTCGTCGTCGCCGACCCGTCGCTCTACCCCAAGGGGACGCGGCCTCCGGTCGCCCGCGAGGACGGCGACGCGTGGATCGCGTCGGGAGCGCAGTTTCTCCTCGATACGCAGGTCCACCCTTCGGGCGCCGGTATCGAGGTGAGCGCCCAGCTCTACGACCTGAAGTCGCTGCGGAGCGTTCTCGGCAAGGCGTACACGAGCGAGCTGGCCGGGGCGAGGCGGATCGCCCACACGCTCGCGAACGACGTCGTCCGGCAGTTCACCGGACGGCCGGGCCCCTTCCTCGCAAGGCTCGCCTTCGTCTCCGATCGGACGTCGCCGAAAGGACAGCGGCTGGAGAAGGAGATCTACCTGATGGACTGGGACGGCGAGAACCAGTGGCGCCTGACGGCGACGCGAAACCTCGCCCTCGCGCCGGACTGGTCCCCGGACGGGAAGTCGATCGTCTTCCAGTCTTATTTCAAGGGGACGCCCGGCCTCTTCCTAGTCCCGACCGCCGGTGGCCTGCCGAAGGAGATTCCCCTCTCGACCGAGCTGAACTCCTCGCCGTCCTTCTCCCCCGACGGCAGGTCGATCGCCTACTGCGGCAGCGTGCGCGGAAATCCCGAGATCTTCGTCGTGAGCCCGGACGGCACCGGCCTTCGCCGCCTCACGGACAACCAGGCCGTCGACTCCACCCCCCGATGGGCGCCGAACGGGCGGGAGATGGCCTTCACGTCGAATCGGCAGGGCTCCCCCCAGATCTACCTGATGGACGGCGAAGGGGCGAACGTGCGGCGGGTTTCGCTGGCGGGAAACTGGAACGACGAGGCGGTTTTCGCGCCCGACGGCTCGCGGATCGCCTTCGCCTGCGGGAACGAGGGAGCGCTCCAGGTCTGCATCCTCGACCTCCTCTCCGGCCGGACGTTCCAGATCTCGACCGGGCCCGGCGCCCACGAGAATCCGACGTGGTCCCCCGACGGCTCCAAGATCGCGTGGGAGGTGACGACGGACGACGGGACGCAGATCCGCGTCGCCAACACGGACGGCTCGTCGCCCCGGATCGTGACCTCCGTCGGGAACAACTCCTCGCCCGCGTGGTCGAAGACGCTAGAATGACCGCCGCCCCCGGGACGGCCGGGGCTCTTCCGGTCAGAGGTTGCCCGGACCCCAGCGCCCCAGAAAGGACTCCGAGATGATTCGTCCTCTGCGCACGTTGCGACCGGTCGCCATCGCCGCCTTCGTCGTCTTCGCGGCCGCCTGTTCCAAGCAGCCCAAGCCCGAGACGACGCCCGGGCCGACCCCGACCCCCGTCCCGGTGGTGGTGAAGCCGATGCCGACTCCCATTCCCGTCCCCGAGAAGCCTCCCGAGACGCCCCGGGTCGCGGAGATGACGATCGCGAACCGGACCCTCGCCGAGATTTCCGGGTATCTCAAGCCTGCCTTTTTCGATTACGACGCGGCCGAGATCCGGCCCGACGCCCGTGAGGTCCTCGGCGCCGACGCCGACTTCCTCAAGAAGTGGCCCACGGTGAAGGTCACGATCGAGGGGTACTGCGACGATCGCGGCACCCGCGAATACAACATGGCTCTCGGCCAGCGCCGGGCCTCGGCCGCGAGGGACTTCCTCGTCTCCCTCGGCATCGACTCGCGCCGCATCCAGATCATCTCCTACGGCAAGGAGCGTCCGTTCTGTTCGGAGCGGAACGAGGAGTGCTGGCAGAAGAACCGCCGGGCGAACTTCGTGGTGACGGCGAAGTGAGAATCGCTTTCCCTCTCGCCGCCCGGCTCCTCCCGATGGCCGCGGCGCTCTTCGTCGGGGGCTGCGTCAGCGGCAGCGACATCGAGAGGCTTCAGCGCCAGATCAGCGGCGTCGAGAAGAAGGTCGACGCGCTCTCGTCGCAGGCCTCGTCGCGCGAGGAGGTCCAGAAGCTGAGCGACAGCCTCGGCAAGCAGTCGACGGCGCTCCTCCGCTCGAACGCCGAGATCGGGACGAAGTTCGACGACCTGAGCCGCGACATGCAGACCCTCGCCGGGAAGCTGGAGGACGCGAACCGCCGGCTCCGCGAGGTCTCGCAGCAGCTCGCCGAGATGCAGGCCCGCGCCTCCGGCGCCGCGGGAGCCCCCCCGGCCACGGCCGCCGCCGCCGGGGCAAAGGCCGCCTCACCCGCCGATCTCTACTCGCAGGCGACGGCGGATTACCAGCGCGGGCAGTTCGACCTCGCCCGCCAGGGTTTCCAGGAATACCTCGACTCCTACCCGAAGACCGACCTCTCCGACGACGCCGCCTACTGGATCGGCGAGTGCTACGCCGCCCAGAAGAAGCCGCGGGAGGCGATCGCCGCATGGGAGCGCCTCTTCAAACAGTACCCCGACAGCGACCGGGCCGCGGCGGCGCACCTGAAGAAAGGGGTCGCCCACCTCGATCTCGGCGAAAAGGCGCAGGCCATCGTCGAGATGCAGTTCGTCGTTCACGAGTATCCCCGCTCGGACGAGGCGAAGAGCGCGCGGCAGCGCCTGAAGACGCTGGGCGCCGACGCCCGTTAGGGTCCGCGCGACACCACGAAGCCAGAAGGAAGGAAGAATGGCCAACACCAAGCAGGCGAAGAAGCGCGCCGCCCAGAACGTCCGGCGCCGCGTGAGAAACCGCTCCATCCTCACCCGCGTCCGGCATGCCGTCCGCGACCTCCGCGCCGCCGCGGTCGAAGGGGCCGAGAAGGCGCCCGAGACGCTCAGGCAGATCGTCTCCGACCTCGACCGCGCCGTGAAGAAAGGGGTCGTTCATCACAACACGGCATCGCGGCTGAAGTCCCGCGTGACGAAGTCCGTGGCGAAAGGGGCAACGGGCGCGAAGAAGTAGCGGCTAGAACCCTTCGAGGATCGTCGCGACGACGCTCCGGGCGAAGGGCTGGGCGAGCTGGTCCACGGCGAGGATCTCCGGGTTGAAGTAAGTCGAGTTCTGGACCGGGACGGGGTACGGCTGCCGGAAGAGGAACGCCGGGTCGTCGAAGAGGACCTTGTCCGTCTTCCGGTCGGTGAGCGTGATCCGGGCCATGACCATGACCTGGTACTCGAGCGCCCGCCCCTGTGCGTCGAACTGGACCGGCTGGAGCGAGTAGCTCGTCACCCGGCCGACGAGGACGGAGTCCGCCTGCTCGAGGCTCCTGGCAGGCGTGAGCCGGCGGCGCGCCGATAGCTCGCGGAGGACAGCGCTCGTGAGCCGCTGCTCGAGGCTGACGACGCTCGTATCGTTGATGAACGCCGGGACCCAGACCGTCCGGACGTCCTCGGGGAGCCACCCCTTGCTCGTCCCGACGAGGCTGTATCCGCAGCCGGCGAGGCCGAGCACGATGGCGGTCGCGACAAGGGAGCGCATCACCGGACCACGAGGTTCAGGAGCCGGTCCGGAACGAAGACCGTCCGGACGCGGGTCTTCCCGTCCAGCCATTTCGCGATCGACGGGTCGCGGCCGGCTTCCGCCACGACCTCGGCCTCGGCGGTTCCCCGCGCGACATGGATCTGGCCCCGCACCTTGCCGCTCACCTGCACGATCACGGTCGCACGCTCCTCCACCGCGAGGGCCGGATCGAACGAGGGCCAGCCGGCGAGGAGGAGGCTCGTCCCGAAGCCGATCCGCTCGTTCAGCTCCTCGGTCAGGTGCGGGGCGACCGGGTGCATGAGCGAAAGGAGCGTCCGGACCGAGGCCGCGGTCTCTCCCGGCTCGGCGGCCGGATCGTTCACGAGGTCCGCGACCTGGCGGGAGAACTCCATCAGGCGGGCGACCGCCGTGTGGAAGGAGAAGGCGTCGAAATCCTCCGTCACACGCCTCACGGCCATGTGACGAAGGCGCGCCGCCGGCGTGTCGGCTCTCTTCGGGGCGCCGTTCGGGTCGCCGCCCGAGGCGGCGAACTTCTCCACCGCCGTCCGGACGCGCGAGAGGAAGCGCTCCACCCCCGCGATCCCGTCGTCGCTCCACTCGGCCTCCTTCTCGGCCGGCCCGAGGAAGAGGACGAAAGCCCGGACGGCGTCGGAGCCTTTCTCGGCGATCAGAGGGTCGAGCGACACCGCGTTCCCGCGCGACTTGGACATCTTCTCGACGCGCCCCGTGGGAGAGAGGCGCGTGATCATCCCCTGGTTGAAGAGGGCCGAGAACGGCTCCTCGAAGGAGACGAGGCCGAGGTCCTTCATGACCCGGGCGAAGAAACGCGCGTAGAGAAGGTGCAGGATCGCGTGCTCGATCCCGCCGATGTACTGCGTCACCGGCGCCCATCGCCGGACGATCTCCCGGTCGAAGGGGGCGGCGCGGTTCCTGGGGTCGAGGTACCGGAGGAAATACCAGGAAGAGTCGACGAACGTGTCCATCGTGTCGGTCTCGCGCCGGGCCGCGCGCCCGCAGCGCGGGCACGGCGTCCTGACGAACGAATCGACTTTCGTCAGCGGATTTCCCCCCTCTCCCGTGAAGGGAGCGTCGGGGGGGAGGATGACCGGAAGCTCCGACTCCGGCACCGGAACCCAGCCGCACCTCTCACAATGGACCATCGGGATCGGCGTCCCCCAGTAGCGCTGCCGCGAAATGAGCCAGTCGCGAAGCCGGTAGCGGACGCGCGCCCCTCCGATCCCCCGCTTTTCGGCCTCCGCGGCGATCGCCTCGCCGGCCGGTGAAGAAGACATTCCCGTGAAAGGACCAGAGGCGACCAGCACGCCTTCTCCCGCGTAGCACTCGATCGAACCCGCCGCCGCGACCGTGCCGCCCGTGCTTCGAGTTTCTCTTTCTTTCTTTCTAAGAGAATCTTCCGGGTCTTTCCTTCCATCCGCTTCCGGCTCGATGACCTTCACGATCCCGATGCCGTACTTGTTCGCGAACTCGTAGTCGCGCGTGTCGTGCGCGGGGACGGCCATCAGCGCACCGGTTCCGTATCCGGCGATGACGAAGTTCGCAAGCCAGACCGGGATCGTCTCTCCGGTGAACGGGTTGATCGCGGTCCGCCCCGTGTCGCGCCCGTCCTTCTCTGCTTCTTCCGCCTCCCGGTCGATACGCTGCTGGTTCCGGATGGAGGTGACCCACGTCTCCAGAGCGGCGCGGTCGGGGTGTCCCTCGAGAAGCCGAGGGACCATCGGGTGCTCGGGCGCCAGGATCAGCGCCGTGGCGCCGAAGACGGTGTCGGGGCGGGTCGTGAAGACGCGGATCTTCTCGCCGAGGGAGGGGATCGCGAAGTCGAGGTCCGCCCCCACGGACCGGCCGATCCAGTTCTTCTGCATGAGGCGGACCTTCTCGGGCCACTTCCCGAGCTGATCCAGACCGGCGAGGAGGGAGTCCGCATACTCGGTGATCCGGAGGAACCACTGCTCCAGCTCGCGCTGGACGACGGGCGTCCCGCACCGCTCGCAGGTCCCCCCTTCCGCCTGCTCGTTCGCGAGGACGGTGGCGCAGGAAGGGCACCAGTTCACCGGCGCCTTCCGCCGGACGGCGAGCCCTCGCTCGAGCATCTTCAGGAAGAGCCACTGGTTCCACCGGTAGTACTCCGGCTCGCAGGTGGTGACTTCCTTCGTCCAGTCGTAGAGGACGCCCCACGACCGGAACTGTTCCTTCATCACCCGGATGTTCTCGAGCGTCGAGGCACGCGGATGGATCCCCTTCTGGATGGCGTAGTTCTCGGCCGGAAGTCCGAAGGCGTCCCACCCCATCGGGTTGAAGACCGTCCGGCCGCGCTGCCGGAGATACCGGTAGAGCGCGTCGGTCAGGTAGTACGTCCGGGCGTGCCCGACGTGAAGCCGGTCTCCGGAAGGGTACGGGAGCATCACGAGGAGATAGGTCCCGGATCGGGAGGGGTCGGCGGTGTCGACGTACGCGATCCGGTCGGCGTCCCAGCGCGCCTGCCATTTCTTCTCGACGGCGAGGATCTCTTCGCTCCGGCTCATGCGAGGCGCGAGTGTAGACGAATCGGGTCCGTGCGATCAGTCGCCGCGCGACGCGACGGCGGCCTGGCGCGGACGCGCGAGAACGCTTCCCTTCTCCGCCGAGGGAAGAGGAGGCGCCCCGGCCTCGCCCGAGGCCAGGGCCGGCCGGACGCCGAAGCGCCGGTCGGGCGGATCGGCGAGGGCGAGATGGCGGACGGTGAGGCGGTTCGCGAGCCCTCCGGGGTCGGAAGGAATCCAGCCGAGACCCGGGATGAAGGCCTCGATCCAGCGGTGACGCACCCCGCCGAGACCGGCGTTCCATGCCGCGCGCGATTCGGGCGCCAGCTCGTCGGGCGTGGCCGCGACGAGAACTCCCGTCACCTGCCGCGCCGGAATCCCGGCCCGGACGAGAAGGTCTTCCGCGAGGAGGGAGCGCCCGACGCACGAGCCGCGTCCGGTTCGGAGCGTCCGCTCCGCCGTCTCCCGCTCTCCGTCGGGAAGCGCATACCCGATCTCCCCCGCCGTGTACCCGATCACCTGCTCCACGGCCTCGAGCGCCGAGCGGCAGTCGGACGTGAGCCGGCGCGAGAGAGCTTCCGCTGCCGGATCGGCAGGGCGCCTTGCGGATAGCACGGCGCGCGCGTCGGGCGGAAGAGAGTCCCGTCGAAGCGGAATCGCCACCGAGTCGGGAAGCGGGCTGAGGTCGATACCGACGGTGGCCACGAGCGTTTTTCCGTCCCGGGACGAGAGGACCACGCGGTAGCCGTCATCCTCCACGGCCTGAACGTGCCGCCACGGAGCGGGACCGGAAAGGACGTACGCCATCTCGTCCTTCCCGGCGGCCGGCGCCCCCGCCAGAGGGCTCGCCAGAAGCGCGGCGAGAAGAAGAACGCCGGCCTGACGCCCGCTTCCCTTCCCGTCCGCTCGCGCCCTCCGGATCCCGTCGAGGACGCCGTTCACGAAGGAGCCCGAGGAGGGGGTCGAGAACTTCTTGGCGATCTCGACGGCTTCGTTGATGACGACGGGGGCCGGCGTCTCGGGCTCGTGGAGGAGCTCGTAGAGGGCGAGCCGGAGGAGGTTGCGGTCCACCGCCGGCATTCGCCCTAGCCGCCAGTGCTCCGAGCGCTCCGAGAGGATGTCGTCCAGCTCCGCCCGCCGGGCGAGCGTCCCCGCGACGAGGCGCGCCGCGTACTCCTGGACGTCGGGACGGGAGAGAACGAACTCCTCCGTCCGGGCGTACATCTCCTCGGGAGGCGTTCCGGCGAGGTCGTTCTGATAGAGGAGCTGGAGGGCCAGCTCCCGCGCTTTCCGGCGGCGACCGCTCATGGATCGCCCGGCCGGCCTACTGGCCCTTCCGGCCCGATGAGCCCTTCAGTCGCGCGCGGAGGTCGGCGGACTCGATGGCGGCGACGGCCGCTTCGTACCCCTTGTTGCCCCCCTTCGCCCCGGAACGCTCCAGCGCCTGCTCGAGCGTGTCGCACGTGAGGACTCCGAGGGAGATGGGAAGGTCCACTTCGAGCGAGACGTGAAAGACCCCCTTGGCGACTTCGCTCGCGATGTAGTCGAAGTGCGGCGTCCCCCCCCGGACGACCGCCCCGATCGCGATCAGCGCGTCGAAGCGCCCGACCCGCGCGAGGTCGCGCAGCGAGAGCGGGAGTTCCCAGGCGCCGGGTGTCCGGACGACGACGATGTCGTCCTCGGCCGCCCCGTGCCGGCGGAGCGCGTCGAGGGCGCCGTCGAGAAGGCGCGAGACGACGAGGTCGTTCGTGCGCGACGCCACGAGACCGAAGCGGCGGCCCTTGGCGGAGAGGTTCCCTTCGATTGTGGAAGTCATCGATCGCGAAGTTTATCAGGCGCCCGCCGGCGCGGCGAGGGCGCCGATCCGGGCGTGGATCCCCGCCGTTCCGAAGTTCTCCGCGTACCGCGCGACGAACTCGCTTCGTGAGTAGCGGCGAGGCTGCGGGCCGAGGCTCTCCAGCGCGAAGACGGCGGCGATGCTCCCGGCCCGGCCGGCCACCTCCCAGGGAAGGCCGCGGCGCCGCGCCGCGAGGAGACCCGCACGGAAGGCGTCGCCCACGCCCGTCGGATCCAGAGCCGAGGTCCGGAGCCGGGCCGGCGGGATACGGCACGTCACGGCGCCGTCCGGCGCATCCGGCGTCCCGCCCCGGAGGGCGATCGTGGAGCCGTCCCCGCCGCGTGTCACGATGACGACGGGAACGCGCGCGAGGATCTCGGCTTCGGAGAGCCCGGTCTTCTTCCCGATGATCCCGAACTCGTATTCGTTCCCGATCAGGATCTCCGCCCCGTCGAGCCCCGTCAGGAGGTCCTCCGCCGAGAGGCGCGCGACCTGCTGGCTCGGGTCGTAGAGGAACGGAATTCCCAGTTCCCGGCACTCGCGCGAGTACGCATCCATCGCGGCGGGGTCGTTCGGTGCGACGACGGCGAGGCCGATCGTCGACGGCTCGAAGCGGGAGAGAGGGATCTCACCGGCCCTCTTCATCGCTCCCGCATAGAACGTCGCGATCTGGTTCTGCTCCTGATCGGTCGAGACGAAGAAGCTCGCCGTGAAGAGGTCCTCGAAGAGGACGAACCCCGAGACGTCCACCCCGTCGGCCGCGAGCGAGTCGCGGTAGTCCGCCGCGTCGATTCCGCCCGCCGCCACGACGAGCGGCCGTTCCCCGAGGAGCGCCAGGCTGTACGCGATGTTCGGGGCGACGCCCCCACGGACGCGGCGCATCTCGTCGACGAGGAACGAGACGGAGAGGCGGTGCATCCGGTCCGGGACGACGACGTCGAGAAACTTCCCGGGGAAGGTCATCAGGTAGTCGAAGGCGACCGACCCGGTGACGGCGATCCGTCCGGCCCTCATCTCCAGTACTTCTCCATCAGGAGCGAGAGACGCTTCCGCGTCGGCTCCGGGACGTCCTCGCGGCGGGTCAGGACGGCGAACCTCAGCGCCTCGCGGCAGGCGCAGCGCCGCGCGGCGTCGATCCGGGGGACGGCGGCGGCGAAGACGGCATTGGCCGTCCCCGCGTTGGCCCGAAGGACCTCGAGGATCGTCCCGACGGAGACGGCCTGCTCCTCCTCGTGCCAGCAGTCGTAGTCGGTCACGAGGGCCATCGTCGCGTAGCAGATCTCGGCTTCGCGGCAGAGCTTCGCTTCCTGGACGTTCGTCATCCCGATCACGTCCACGCCCCAGGAGCGGTAGAGGAAAGACTCGGCTTTCGTCGAGAACTGCGGCCCCTCCATCCCGAGGTAGACCCCCCCCGTGTGGACGCGGGCGCCTCCTGAACGGGCGGCGGCGTCCAGCACTTCGAGAAGCTGCGGGCAGACGGGGTGGGCGAGCGAAACGTGGGCCACGCACCCCTCCCCGAAGAAGGTCGCGGTCCTCCGGTGGGTCCGGTCGATGAACTGATCCGGAAGGACGAGATCCGTCGGCCGGTAGGAATCCTTCATCGACCCGCATGCGGAGGCCGAGATCAGGGCGTCGCACCCCAGCTCCTTGAAGCCCCAGACGTTCGCGCGGAAGTTGATCTCCGACGGAAGGATGTCGTGCTTCCGGCCGTGCCGGGCGAGGAAGGCGACCGGCGTCCCGGAAAGCTCTCCCACGACGAACGCATCGGAGGGCCATCCGAAAGGGGTCTCGAGCCGGACCTCGCTCGTGGTCTCGAGGCCGGGAAGGCCGTAGAGACCCGACCCGCCGATCAGGCCGATCCGGCCGCGCGGCTGGGTCATCGGCTCCGGCCGATCTCCTCGAGGATCTCGAGAGCGAGACTCAGCGCGGCGCGCCCCGCCTCTCCCGTCACCTCGGGCTCGGACCGCTCGCGGCAGGCCCGGAGGAATGCGGCATCCTCGCTCGTGAGGGGATCGGCCGGCAGAACCGCCACCGGCCACTCCACGATCCGGGGCGGGCCCGTGAAGCGGTCGAGCCGGAAGGCGGTGACGTCGCGCTTCTGCGTGTCGATGGAGAAATACCAGTCGGGCTGGAAGAAGCGGAACTTCCGCGTCCGTTCCTGCGAGACGCGAGAGGCCGTCAGGTTGGCCACGCACCCGCCCTCGAAGGAGAGCCGGACCGACGCGATGTCGATCCGATCCGTGAGAATGGGGACGCCGACGGCGCGAATCTCCTTCACGGGGCGCCCCACGAGGTCGAGCGCGATGTCGAGATCGTGGACGAGAAGGTCGAGGACGACGTCCACGTCGAGAGCCCGGGGGACGAAGACGCCGAGGCGGTGTGCTTCGATGAACTTCACGTCCGTCACGAGCGGCCGGACCGCGGCCACGGCCGGATTGAACCGCTCGATGTGTCCGACCTGGAGGATCCGCCCCTTCTCCCGCGCCAGGCGGACGAGGCCGTCCGCCTCGGGGAGCGTCGCGGTGACCGGCTTCTCGACGAGGACGTCGGCGCCCCCGGCGAGCAGCTCCTCGGCCACGTCGGCGTGCGTCGACGTCGGCGACGCGACGACGACGGCGGTTGCACCCGCTTCGAGAAGCTCGCGGATCGATCCGCGCCGGACCATTCCGCTGGCGCCGTGCGCCGCTTCGATCGCGGCGGCCTTCGCGTCGTCCGGCTCGACGAATCCGATCGGCGCCGAGCCATCCAGCTCGCAGAGAATCCGCGCGTGGTGACGCCCGAGGTATCCACAGCCGACGACGCCCGTCCGAATCCGCTCTTCCGGCATGGCGCGCGAAGTGTACATGGCGTCGTGCGACGACTTGCTCTTCGCGGCGGCGGCGGGTTACCTTCGCCGGTCCGATGGCCGACCGCGACTGGAAATCGACGCTCCTCCTCCCGAAGACCCCCTTCCCGATGAAAGGGGATCTGCCGAAGCGGGAGCCGGAGCGTCTGAAGAGGTGGGTCGAGACGGATCTCTACGGGAGGATCCGGAAGGCCCGCGCCGGCGCCCCCGTCTTCATCCTTCACGACGGGCCCCCGTACGCGAACGGGAAGATCCATCTCGGCACCGCGATGAACAAGACGCTCAAGGACCTCGTCGTCCGCTCGCGGTCGCTCGCCGGATTCGACGCCCCGTACCTCCCGGGCTGGGACTGCCACGGCCTTCCGATCGAGCGGAACATGGTGAAGGAGCTCGGGCCACAAAAGGCCGGAATCTCCGACGTGGATTTCCGGCGCGCCTGCCGCGCCTTCGCGGAGAAGTGGATCGCGGACCAGCGCGCCGACTTCATGCGCCTCGGCATCCTCGGTTCTTGGGACCGGCCCTACAAGACGATGGACTTCGCCTATCAGGCCGAGATCGCGCGCGCCTTCGGCGTCTTCGCCGCGAAAGGACTCGTGACGTTCGGCTTCAAGGCGGTCCTCTGGTGCGTCAACGACCGCACCGCCCTCGCCGAAGCGGAGGTCGAGTACGCCGACAAGACCGACCCCTCGATCTACGTCGCGATGCCGCTCGAAGACGAGTCCGCACGAAGAGTCTGGCCGTCGGCCGCCTTCGGCGGCCGTGCTTCGAAGGTCTATGCGGTCATCTGGACCACGACGCCGTGGACACTTCCGGCGAACCGGGCGATCGCGCTCGGGCCGGACATCCAGTACGTCTTGATCCACCGGACGGCTCCGACGAACGACCCCGACGAGTGGTTCCTCGTCGCAGAGTCCCTCGTCCCCGCGGTCGTGCAGGCGCTCGGGTGGTCACCGACTTCCATCGCGCGTGACGAGGCATCCCGACGCCTCGGTTCCGCACTCGCAGGAAAACTCCGGTATCACCGCCCCTTCGATCTCGACGGAACCAGCTTCGGCTTTCTCGTCGGCGAGCACGTCTCGACGACGGACGGTACCGGCCTCGTCCACACGGCGCCGGGGCACGGGAGGGACGATTACGAGGTGGTCCGGCGGAGCGGCTTCGACGTGGGCGACCCCGCTCTCTGTCCCGTCGACGAAGGGGGCTTCTATGACATCCACGCGCCGGAAGCGCTCCGGGGCAAGCGCGTCGTCTCGGCGCGGACGCCCGAGGACGACGCCAGCCGCGCCGTTCTCGCGGCGCTCGCGGCCGGGGACCCCTCCGGCTCGCGGCTCCTCGCCCGCTCCGACGTTTCGCACTCGTATCCGCACTGCTGGCGCTGCAAGAAGCCCGTCGTCTTCCGGGCGACGCACCAGTGGTTCATCGACCTCGGCGCCCTGAAGGAGACGGCGCTCTCGGAGATCCACAGCCGCGTCACGTGGATCCCCGCCTTCGGGGAGAACCGGATCGGCGCGATGGTGGAGAACCGCCTCGAGTGGACGATCTCCCGGCAGCGCCGCTGGGGCTCGCCCATCACCTTCCTGAAGTGCCGGACCTGCGCCGAAAAAGGCGTGATCTCGCACTTCCCGGCAGTTTCTTCGGACATCTCGCAGGAGGAAAGAACGGCGAGGGAAGAGTTCTTCGAGAAGGTCTGGACGACGTTTCGAGAACATGGCGCCGATGCCTGGTACGACGACCGCTTTCCTCCCTCCTTCTTTCTGGGAACGTCTTCTCGGTGCTCCTCTTGCGGCGGGACGTCGTTCGAGAAGCTGAAGGACATCCTCGACGTCTGGTTCGACTCGGGCGTCTCGCACGAGGCGGTCCTTCGCTCGGGCGCCTATTCCGACCGGACGCCGGACCCGGAGACGGCGAAGGCCCCGGTCGTCTACCTCGAGGGGCACGACCAGCACCGGGGCTGGTTCCAGTCGTCGCTCCTGACGGGGATCGCCCTGCACGGCCGGGCTCCCTTCGACGTCGTCATCACACACGGCTTCGTGGTGGACGGCGCCGGCCGGAAGATGTCGAAATCGCTCGGAAACGTCGTCGTGCCGCAGGAACTCATCGCCCGGCACGGCGCCGACGTCCTTCGCCTCTGGGTCGCCTCGCTCGACTACACGAACGACGACCCGCTCGACGAGGAGATCCTCGCCCGGACGGCCGAGGCGTACCGGAAGCTCCGGAATACCGCGAAGTTCCTCCTCGGAAACCTCTTCGACTTCGACCCGGGCATGGACGCCGTCGCCGACGCGCGGCTCGAGCCGTTCGACCGCTGGGCCCTCGACGCGGCCGGGCGGGTCGTGGCCGAGGCCCGGGAGGCTTACGCACGATACGAGTTCCACCACGTCGTCCGGCACCTCCTCGATCTCGTCACGACGACCCTTTCCGCCCTTTGGTGCGACGTCCGGAAAGACGCCTTCTACGTCCTCCCCGTGAACGACCCGGTCCGCCGCTCGGCCCAGACCGCGGCGCTCCGCCTCGTCGAGACGATCGCGATCACCCTCTCGCCGATCTGCCCCTTCACCTGCGAGGAGATCTGGGAGGCGATCCCGGGGAACGCAGCCGATCCGGCGGCACTCTTCCTGAAGACCTGGAGCGACGTCCGGCTCCCGGAGCTTTCTCAGAAGGAGAGAGAGGCCTGGGAAACGGTGCTGGAGCTGCGAGCCCGGTTCGTCACGATGCTCGAGCCGCTTCGCCGGAACGGTCTCGTGGGCGGCGCCGCCCAGGCCGCGATCACGCTCTCGGCGCCTCCCGCGTTCGACGCCTGGCTCGAGACGATCGGCCTCGATCCTCCGCGCTTCGCAGAGATCTTCGGCGTTCCCACGGTCGTCCGGACGAAACCGTCGGGCGACGGATCCTCTGCGGTCGACCTCTCCGTCTCGCCGGCCGACGGAGCGAAGTGCCCCCGATGCTGGCAGGTCAAGGGGGACGTCAACGGAGACGGTCTCTGCGCGCGCTGTCACGCGGTCGTCGACGCGCTCCCGCGTACCGCGTGACCCGTACAATCCCCTTCGTGACCGAGCCTGCCGGCGGAGCGGCGCGTCTCCGCATCTCCTACCTCGCCCTCGCGGCGGGGGTCGCGCTCCTCGACCAGATCACGAAGGCCGCAATCGCCGCATGGATCCCGCTTCACGCGACGGTGAACGTCATTCCCGGCTTCTTCGACCTGACGCACCTCCGCAACCCGGGTGCCGCCTTCAGCCTCTTCGCCGACGGATCCGGACCCGGCCGATCGCTCCTCCTGACCGGCACGACCGTTCTCGTCCTCGGCGGCGTCCTCGTCTACGCCTTTCGCGCGTCGGCGCGCGACTTCCTCCTCCAGACCGCCCTCGCGCTCATCTCGGGGGGCGCCGTCGGGAATCTCGCCGATCGCCTCCGCGCCGGGTCGGTCACCGACTTCCTCCGCTTCTACATCGGGACGCACGAGTGGCCCTCCTTCAACGTCGCCGACAGCGCCATCACCGTCGGCGTGGCGCTTCTCGCGTGGGACCTCTTCCGCCGTCCGGATCACGAGAAGGCCGGATCCGCCGGCCGCGCGGCGGCCTGAGGCGGAGTCGCGATGCACCCCGAACTCCTCCGGATCGGCTCGTTCGCGCTCCCCTCTTACGGCGTCGCGCTCGCCACGGCCTTTCTCCTCTCCGTCTGGCTCCTCCGTCGCCGTGCCCCGTCCTTCGGCGTCCGGCCCGACGACGCCGCCGACGTCGCCATCTGGCTCCTCCTCTCCGGCCTCCTCGGCGCCAAGATCCTTCTTCTGGTCATCGAGGGGCCCCGCTACGTCGAGTCCTGGGAGGGCTTCGTCGAGTTCGTCAGGTCGGGGGGGGTCTTCTACGGAGGACTGATCGGCGCCGTTCTCGCCCTCGCCATCGTTCTCCGCCGCCACCACATCAGCTTCTGGACCTTCGGGGACATGGCCGCTCCCGCGGTCGCCCTCGGCCACGCCATCGGAAGGATCGGCTGCTTCCTCGCCGGCTGCTGCTGGGGACGGGAGTGCTCCTACCCGTGGGCCGTCACCTTCACCAATCCTGCCGCGGAGCGGAACGTCGGCGTCCCGATCGGCGTCCCGCTCCATCCGACGCAGCTCTACGAGTCGATCGGGCTCTTCGCCCTCTGCGGCCTCCTTCTCTTCTTCGAGAAGCGTCGCTGGCCCGGCCAGACATTCGCGTGGTACCTCGGCTCCTACGCGGTCCTCCGCGGGACGATCGAGTTCTTCCGGGGCGATCCGCGGGGCTCGATCCTCGGGGGCGCCGTCTCGACCTCCCAGCTCATCGCCCTCGCCGGCCTCGCCGCCGCTTTCGGGATCGCCGCCGTGAACCGGAAGAAGTCGGCAACCGTCCCGGCGTGACCGCCCCCCGACGGACGATCACGGCGGACCGCGGCGACGACCGCGAGCGGCTCGACCGCGTCCTCCTCCGGCATCTCGCCGATCTCCCGGAGGCGACGCGGACGAAGATCCAGGCGTGGATTCAGGACGGCCTCGTCACGGTGAACGGGAAAAGGCCCAAGAGATCCTCCGAGAAGGTCAGGACGGGAGAGACGATCGAAATCCAGCTGCCGGCCCCGCCGCCCGCGCCCTCCGCGCTGGTCGCGCAAGACATCCCATTGTCGATTCTCTTCGAAGATCCTCATCTCCTCGTTCTCGACAAGCCGGCCGGCCTCGTCGTCCATCCCGCCGTCGGCCACCGGGACGGGACTCTCGTGAACGCGCTCCTTCACCGCTCGAAGGAGTGGGCAGGCCCCTCGGACCGTCCCGGCCTCGTCCATCGCCTCGACAAGGACACGTCCGGGGTCCTCGTGGTCGCGAAGACCGAGCTTGCGATGGCGGCGCTCGGCAAGGCCATGAGAGAAAGATGCCTGGAAAAGGAATATCTTGCCGTGGTCTATGGCAAGGCGCCTCTCAGAAAGGGGCGCATCGACTTGAAGATTCGCCGCGATCCGGCCAATCGCAAGCGCATGGCCGTTTCGATGAGCGAAGGCCGCGACTCCTCTACTTCCTACGAGATTCTCTCCGAATCCTCAGGCTCCCTCTCCGGCCTCACGCTCCTGAAGTGCCGTCTCGTCACGGGACGCACGCACCAGATCCGCGTCCACCTCAAGGCGATTCGTCTTCCGATCGTCGGCGACCCGGTCTACGGCGCCGCGAGGTGGAAAGGGCTGAAGGACGACGGTCCTCCGCGAAGCCTGCCGCGCCTTCCCGCGCCAGGCGCTCCATGCGTGGCGGCTCTCGCTTTCCCATCCGGCCACCGGCAAACGCCTCACGTTCACGGCGCCGGCGCCGTCGGATTTCAAGAGTCTTCTCGAAGCCGCCGGGCTGGCGGTCGCCTGAAACTCGAGCTCTCGTCAGGAGGGCCTTATAGCCGCACCCGGTCGATCAAGACGACGTCGGAGTTCTCGCGGTAGCGGTCGAAGAGGATCTGCTTGCCGTCGGGCGATATGTCGAAGCTCTTGATGTCGAAGCCCGGGCGCAGCTTCGTGAGCTGCCGCAGCCGCCCGGTCGAGAGCTCCAGCAACCAGAAGTCCTGATTCCGGTAATGACCCTGCATCAGCGCCAGCGCCTTGCCGTCCGGCAGGAACCGATAACGATTGCCTCCGGCCGCGACCGTGACCTCCGGTAGGGGGAATGGCTGCTTCTCGGGCGTGACTCCCTTCAGCTGGTACGTGGGTCCCCCGTGATGTTCGGAGTACGCGATGAACCGTCCATCCGGCGACCAGACCGGGTCGTAGTTGTTCCCGCCCACCAGCCGCACCGGAGCTCCACCGTCCACGGGAACCTTGAAGAGCGGCTGCTCTTTCCCCTCGGAAGCGACGGCGGCGATCCACTTTCCGTCCGGAGACCAGGATGGGGCATCGCGGACATCGAGCGACTCCGAGACGCGGCGAGCACCGGTGCCATCCACGGCCATCATATGGAGGCGGGCCTGGTCCCCTTCCTGGACCACGAAGCAGATCCGCGTGCCGTCCGGCGAGATCGCCGGCGCGGCAGTCACCGAGCCCTCGGCGCCATTCCAGAGCTCGGTGTCCGAGCCGTCCTTGAACTTCCAGAGCCCGTCGGCGCCCCCCTTGGACGACAGAAAGAGAATGTAGCCGGGCCCGAATCGCGGAGCCGCCGCGCGCACCGCAGGAAGAGAAAACCGGCTGACTCCCGGTTCGTCCACGACGTGCTCGGAGATCGGCGCCTTCCAGAGATGCGAGGTCGGATTCGCAACGGTCACGACGAGACGCCGGCCGTCGGCGCTCGCCGCGACCGAAAAGTACTCCTCGAGACCGAAGCTCACGGCGTGGGGAATCCGCCGGTCGACGTCCATGGCGTAGAGCCCCGATCCTGAGCCGTCCGGGCGCGAAGCCGTGTAGAGCAGCGTCCGCTCGTCGAGAAACGAGGGGTATGCCACGAGCGAGTCGTAGTTCGTCAGGCGCTCGGCCGTGCCGCCGGTCGACGGGATTCGCCAGATGTCCATGTGAAACGGGCTCGGTATTCCGTGGGCGAAATAGATGAAACGTCCGTCGGGGGACCACGCCGGAAAGTGGTTGTGGATGCCCGGCTTGTCGATGAAGATCTGCTTGGGATTGTCCCCGTTACGGTCGGCAACGAAGATCGGATCCCCGGGATCGGCCGTGTGGTAGACGATGCGCGCCCGGTCCGGCGACCACGCGATCGAGACGGCCGCGGTCAGAAACGGGCGCGCGTTGCCGCCCATCGTGGGCACGAGCCAGGCGTCCTCTCCCTTCCGGCCCCGGCGCGTGATCCGCATCCATACGTGCGCGTCATCGCCGGAAAAGCCGACATTGCGGACTCGATCGAGGTAGAGGTCCGGAAACTGGCCCCTGGAGAGATTGAGGAACTGGTCGCTGCCCACCTGGGTGATCCAGGCGTCGAAGGGACCGTCCCGATCGGAAAGAAACGCGACAAACGTCCCGTCGTTCGAGATCGCCGCGTCCACCTCGGACCCTTCCCAGTCCGTCAGCCGCGTGAAGCGGGCGCCGGCAAGAGGGTTCTTCCAGAAGTAGTCGCGCTGACGGAGACGCCATCCGCCGATCCCGAGGGCAAGCAGAATCGCCGCGGCGATGACCGCCGGGATCCACCAGCGTCGTCGGCGGATCCGCTCGGTCACTCTCGGAAAGCCCTCGGGCGCGCTGATGGCCTCAGAAAGATGATCTCGAATCGTCGCGAGCTCGCGAGCGAGATCCTCCGTCGAGGCGTATCGGTTCCGCGGCTCCTTGGCCAGGCATCGCTCGATGATCCAGCGAACGGGGGCCGGTATCTTCGGATTCAGCGCCGAGATCGGCCCGGGCTCGTCCTGAATGATCGCTGTCAGCGTTTGCGGCGGCGAGGCACGCTGGAAAGCGCGCATCCCCGTCGCCATTTCGTAGAGGATCGACCCGAACGAGAACTGGTCCGACCGGAAGTCGACAGACCCTCCCGTCGCCTGCTCGGGAGACATGTAGCCGACGGTCCCCAGAACGACACCCGCACCGGTCTGGCCCGATACCGTCGGCGCCTGCGTCGCTTCGCCGCCGCTCGTGTCCGGCTGCGTCAGCTTCGCCAGGCCGAAGTCCAGAATCTTGACTAGGCCGTCGTCGGTCAGCATGAGGTTTTCGGGCTTCAGGTCCCGGTGGACGATCCCCGCGGCATGGGCCTTCGCCATGCCTTCAGCCACCTGCGTGCCGACTTGAAGGAGCCGGCGAACCGGCAGCGCTCCCTGCAGCAGTACGGACCGGAGGGAGTCCCCCTTCACCAGCTCCATCGCGATGTAGGAGATGGAATCGGCCGTGCCGATGTCGTGGATCGCGACGATGTTCGGGTGGTTGAGCGCCGACGCTGACTGCGCCTCGCGTTCGAAGCGCTTCAGACGCTGCGGGTCCGAGGCGACTTCGGCGGGCAGTACTTTGATTGCCACCTCACGGCCGAGCCGCGTGTCCCGCGCGCGGTAGACCTCGCCCATTCCTCCGGCCCCGAGCAGGCCGAGCAGCTCGTAGGGGCCCAGCCGCGTTCCGGACGAGACGTGCATGGCTCGTTCTTGAGACTGCCTCTCAGATTATAGGCCCGGGCACCGGACCGCTCCGATCCCGCGCCGCCGTTATAATCTCTCCGGCATGTCGACGACCGTCTCGCCGAAGGTCTCCCACCGGGGCGAGGTGATGCCCCCCTCCCCGATCCGCAAGCTGATGCCGCTGGCCGACGAGGCGAAGAAGCGCGGCGTGAAGGTTCTCCACCTGAACATCGGGCAGCCGGATCTCGAGACGCCCGAGCCGATGCGCCGGCGCCTGGCCCTCCTGAAGGAGAAGGTCTACGCCTACTCGCCCTCCGGCGGAACGCCGGAGTATCTCGACTTCCTGGCGACCTACTACCGCCGGATGGGGATCGACCTTGCGCCCGGCGAGATCCTCGGGACGACCGGCGGGAGCGAGGCGATCCTCTTCGCCTTCATGGCCTGCTCCGATCCGGGGGGCGAGATCCTGACGGTGGAGCCCTTCTACACGAACTACCGCTCCTTCGCGACGATGGCGGGGCTGTCGCTCTGCCCGATCGTGACGCGCGGCGAGGACGGGTTCCACCTTCCGGGGCGCCCCGAGTGGGAAAAGGTCCGGACGCCGAAGACGCGCGTCGTCCTCCTCTGCAACCCGAACAATCCGACCGGGACCGTCTACTCCGGCGAGGAGATCCATGTCGTCGCGGAGTTCTGCCGCGACCACGGGCTCTTCTTCATCTGCGACGAGGTCTACCGGGAGTTCCTCTACGACGGGCGGGGGTCCCGGAGCGCCCTCTCCCTCGCCGGCTTCGAGGAACAGGTCGTCGTCGTCGACTCCCTCTCGAAGCGCTTCTCCGCCTGCGGCATCCGGCTCGGCGCCCTCGTGACGCGCAACGCCGACGTCGCCGGCGCTGCGGGCCGGATGGCACAGGGGCGGCTCTCGCCTCCCGGCCTCGCCCAGTTCATCGCTCCCGGCGCGCTGGAGCTGGGGCCGGAGTACTACCGGGGGGTCGTGACCGAGTACCAGAAGCGGCGCGACACCCTCTACGAAGGGCTCTCGAAGATCCCCGGCGTCCTCCTTCGGAAGCCGGAGGGGGCGTTCTACTTCGTCGCCCGGCTGCCGATCGCGGACAGCGACGACTTCGCCGCGTGGCTCCTCACCGACTTCTCCCTCCGCGGCAAGACCGTGATGGTCGCCCCCGCCAGCGGCTTCTACGTGACGCCGGGACTCGGGAAGAACGAGGTCCGGATCGCGTACGTCCTGAAGGACGAGGAGCTGCACGAAGCCGTGCAGCTCCTCGCCTCCGCGCTTCCCGTCTACCGGAGGGCCCGGAACCTCGTCTGATCAGTGCTTCGACGTCTTCACGACCGGCTGGTCGGGGACGTCGATCTGCGCCTTCTGGATCTTTCCGGAGTAGTCGACGTAGATCGACTTCCACTCGGAAAAGACGTCGAGGCCCGCCGTGCCCGCCTCGCGGTGGCCGTTCCCCGTCTGCTTGATCCCGCCGAACGGAAGATGGGTCTCGGCCCCGATCGTCGGGAGGTTCACGTAGAAGATTCCGGCCTCGAGGTCCCGCATCGCCGTGAAGGCCTTGTTGACGTCCTGCGTGAAGATAGCCGAGGAGAGGCCGTAATCGCTGTCGTTCGCGACGTCGATCGCCTCCTCGAGGGACCCGACGGGGATCACGACAGTCACCGCCCCGAAGATCTCCTCGCGGGCGATCCTCATCTTCCGGTCCCCGTCGCCGAAGACGGTCGGCGAAAGGAACCATCCCCTGTCGAACGCCTTGCCCGTCAGTCGCCGTCCTCCCGCGACGAGCTTCGCCCCTTCGGCTTTTCCGATCGAGATGTAGTCGAGGACGGTGTCGAGCTGGCTCTCGTTGATGGCGGGGCCCATCTCGACGCTCTCGTCGAGGCCGCTCCCCACCTTCAGGGCCTTCGCCCGCTCGGCGAGAAGCTCCGTGAACTTCCTCGCGACCTTCCGGTGGACGAGGAGGCGCGAGGAGGCCGTGCACCGCTGTCCGCTCGTTCCGAAGGCCCCCCAGATCGCACCGTCCACGGCCAGCTCGAGGTTCGCGTCCTCAAGGACGATGATCGGGTTCTTCCCCCCCATCTCCAGGTGGACGTGCTTGAACGTGGGCGCGCAGGCCTCGTTGATCTTCTGCCCCACGGACGTCGAGCCGGTGAAGGAGATGACCTTCACGCGGGGATCCCTGATGATCGGGTTTCCGACCTTCGAGCCGCTCCCCGTGACGACGTTGAAGACCCCTTTCGGGAGGCCGGCTTCCTCGAGGGCCTGGGCGAAATGGATGACCGAATGCGGCGTGTCGGTGGCCGGCTTGATGACGATCGTGTTGCCGCAGATGAGCGCCGCCGTCGACTTCCAGGCCGGGATCGCCATCGGGAAGTTCCACGGGGTGATGAAGCCGCAGACGCCGATCGGCGCACGGACCGACATCGCGAACTTGTCCGGCAGCTCGGAAGGAGTCGTCTGCCCGTGGAGCCGCCGCCCCTCGCCGGCCATCAGGAACGCCATGTCGATGGCCTCCTGCACGTCGCCGCGCGCCTCCTTCAGGACCTTCCCCATCTCGCGAGTCATCGCGCGTGCGTACTCCTCCTTCCGCTCCCGGAGGATCTGGCCGAGCCGGTAGAGGACCTCGCCCCGCTGCGGGCCCGGGACGAGCCGCCAGCTCCGGTAGGCTTCCGTCGCCGCGTCGACGGCATCTTTCACGTCACGCTCGTCCGAATCGGCGAAGCGTCCGATCAGGTCGGAGACGTCGGCCGGGTTACGGTTCTCGAAGGTCTTTCCCGAGCGGGCGCTGACCCACTCGCCTCCGATGAAGTTCCGGAGCACGGGAACGTTGCTCTTCATGTCGCGTCCTTTCGCGGGGCGTCTCCGGCGGGTCCGTGCGGCCCGTCGGGAGACGCGACACCCTCGCCGCGCGCCTCCATGTCGACGCTCCCCCTGAATCTCGCTCCTTCGGCGATGACGATCTTCGGGGCCCGGATGTTCCCTTCGAGGGAGCCCGTCGGCAGCAGCTCGACCCTCTCGCCGGCGACGACGTTCCCGACGACATGGCCGCCGATGACGACGACGTTCGCGGTCACGTCGGCGAGGACCTCTCCTTCGGGTCCGACCCGGAACGAGCGGGCGACGTTCACGCGCCCCTCGATGCGGCCGTCGAAGAGCATGTCCTCCTCCCCCGTCAGATCCCCATGGAGGCGGACCTTGGGCCCGACGTAGGTACGCCGGACCTCGTGGCGGGGGGACTCCTTCTCGGGAGAAGGGGATCCGGACTTTCCGAAGATCGCCATTCGAAACGAAACGAGTGTAACCGGGCTCGTCGGGGGGAACAATGAAGCCGGAACATCAGACGCCCCAGGCTCTTCAGAAGCTCCGACTTCGGCTCGCCTGCCCGAAACGGGACAGGAGTTCTTACTTGTGCCTTCGGCGAACAAGGTAGACCGGCTTCCGGACCCCTACGTGTTCGGAACGCCCCCTTTTACGGTTCGCGTTAATTCATGTCGTCTAGTGCAAGTGCTTCATCGGCCTCGCCAGATTCCTATTTGACTCGAACGGATTCTGGATATGATCGCCGCGAAGTCGCGATGAAGACGGAATCCGGGCGGTCGTCCTTGGCCTCCACTCGCTCGTTCTCAGCGGGAATTCCGGTCGATGCGAGCCCGGTCAGCCCAGGGAGATATTAATAATGATGGCTCAATAGAGGTCCGGCCTCTGGCGTTTCCCATTTCGTTCGAAGACGAGGAGAGGAATGAAAGGAAAGGGAGGAAAGGGATAAATGAAAGAAGTCAGAAAGTCGTTCTTCCGGTTCGTTCTTCCAGCCGCGATCGTCGTTACGATTCTGGTGGCCGCGGCGCCCGCAAACGCCCAGGCCATCCTCAAGGTCTCGGACACGGTGAACCTCAAGTTCGGCATCCTCATGCAGGGGTGGGCCGACTGGCAGCAGACCCAGGCGGCTGGGGAGACGAATGGCTACGCGCAGAACCTCTTCCTCCGCCGGATGCGCATCCTGATGGCCGGCCAGGTCGCGAAGGACGTCACGTTCTTCCTCGAGACGGACGACCCCAACCTCGGCAAGGCCCCGAAGAATCTCTACAACGTCGCGGACACGGCGACTTCGCCGGGATTCATCATCCAGGACGCGTTCATGCAGTGGAAGATCGCGAACGAGTTCATGATCCAGGGCGGCCTCATCCTGATCCCGCTCTGCCGCAACTGCAACACGAGCGCCGCCTCGCTGCTGACGCTCGACTATGGATCCTTCTCCTTCCTCGAGAGCGCGACCACGCAGTCGGTCGTCGGCCGTGACACCGGCTTCCAGGCCGTGGGCTATCTCCTGAGCGATCGCCTCGAGTACCGGGCCGGCGCTTATCAGGGCTTCCGCACGGCCAACTCCCACAACTCGTTCCGCTTCACCGGACGCCTCCAGTACGACTTCCTCGACGTCGAGAAGGGGCAGTTCTACCCGGGCACCTACCTCGGGAAGAAGAAGGTCCTCGCGATCGGCGCCGGCTACGACACGCAGGGCGACTACAAGGCGTACGCCTTCGACGGCTTCCTCGATCTCCCGGTCGGAAAGGGGAACGGGCTCACTGTCGAGGCGGACTTCGTCCACTACGACGGCGGAACCTTCTTCACGACCATGTACAACCAGGACACGGAGATGGTCCGGGCCGGCTTCTACTTCGGCGGCGTCAAGCTGATGCCGTTCCTCCAGTACGAGAACGAGTCGTTCAAGGACGACATCCGGAAGGTCCTGAACAGCAGGAACTTCCAGGCGGGCCTCGCCTACTATCCCTACGGCTACAACTTCAACATCAAGCTCGCGTACACCCTCCGCGAGAGGCCGAACGACCCCGTGACCGCGAACACGAACGAGTTCACGCTCCAGATGCAGCTTTTCTACTTCTGACACGACGTTCAGACGTCTCGTCGATTCCTGTTCTTTCGATAAATCACGGAGGATAAGGAGGCTTCATGGCGGAGGAAAAGCTACCCAACCGATGGATCATGGTCGTCGCGGCGCTGGTGATGCAGATATGCCTCGGCATCCTGTACGCCTACAGCGTCGTCCGGGGGCCCCTGACGAAGGAGCTCGGCTATACCGTCAAGGAAACCGGATACCCACTCATGGCCTCGTTCTTCTTCTTCGCGGTCGGCATGATCGTGGCCGGCCGCTGGCAGGACAAGGCCGGGCCTCGAACGGTCGGGCTCTTCGGCGGCGTGCTCCTCGCGATCGGGGCTGCGGTTGCCGGTGCGATGTACAAGGACCTGACCATGCTGGTCATCGGCTACGGGGTCCTCGGTGGCCTCGGCGTCGGGTTCGCCTACGTCACACCGATCGCAACGTGCATCAAGTGGTTCCCTGACAAGAGAGGCACGATCACCGGCCTCGCGGTCTTCGGGTTCGGCGCGGGGACTCTCGTATTCGGGCCGCTGCTCTCCAGCCTCATCGCCAGCAGCGGCATCGCCACCACCTTCTACACCGTGGCCGTCATCATGCTCGTCTTCGTCTGTGGCTCCGCGGCCGTCTTCAAGGTCCCGCCCGCGGGCTACAAGCCCGCCGGATGGAACCCGCCGGCGCCCGCGCCGGGCGCACAGGTGATCAAGACGAACTACCTGCCGAGCGAGATCATCAAGACCGGCTCGTTCTGGATCCTCTGGTTCACCTACTTCATCGGCGCGTCGGCCGGCCTGATGATCATCGGGCAGGCGGTTCCCATCGGCGTCCAGGTGGCCAAGCTCACCGCGGCGGTGGCCGCCGGCGGCCTCGGCGTCATGGCCCTCCTGAACGGCCTCGGGCGGCTCTTCTGGGGGAGCGTCTCCGACAAGCTGGGCCGGACGAAGACCGTCATCGTCATGTTCGTCGTCTACATCCTGGCCTTCGTCTTCGTCCTCCCGAACAGCAATACGTTCATGCTCTGGCTCGTGGGCATCTGCGCGGTCGGCTTCGCTTACGGCGGATACCTCGCTCTGATGCCTTCGCTCACGGCCGACTACTTCGGCACGAAGTCGCTCGGGGCGAACTACGGCTACCTCTTCACCGCGTGGGGCGTGGCCGGCGTGGGTGGCCCCTTCATGATCGACTGGATCAAGACGGCGACAGGCGCCTTCACGAACGCGATGTACGTCACGGCGGCCGCCTGCGTCGTCGGAATTATTCTCGCTGCGATCGCGAAGCCCCCGAAACCGGAGGCCGCATAGACTTAGGAGAGAAACTCTCGTAAGTGATAAGCCCGCGGGGCCGGGAGTTCCGGGCCCGGCCTCGTGGGTCATCTCTCGCAAGGCACCGGATTCGCTCCGTCAGACTTAATAACGTGCCTTCATGGAGGTCCAAAACATGGCGGAAAAAAGAAATGTCGAGATCAAGAGCCGACAGGACACGCTGGCTCTGATCACTCCAGAAATCAGGCCCTGGCCTGTCTCACCACCCCCTTCGCCGGAGGAAGTGAAGAAGTCCTACGCCAAGCGGAAAGCCGAGGTGTTCGGCCAGTGGCTCGAAGACAACATGCGTCTCGAGTATTCCTGGCAGAAACCCGAGGCCCTGCAGGGCCTGAAGGTCCTCGACATCGGGCTCTGGAGGCTGGGGCACAAGTTCGGCGCCTCCACGCTCGCGCAGGCCGGTGCCGAGGTGATCTGTATCGAGCCCCCCACGGGCGACCCGCTCAGACAGCTGACCCCCTTCGGGCGGGAAGAGTACATGCTCGCCGACAAGGAAACCGGCGAGAAGTGCGGCCTCGGGTTCATCGACATACACCGGAACACGCACTCGGTCACCCTCAACGTCGAGACTCCGGAGGGGCAGGAGCTGTTCAAGAAGCTCGCGGTCCACGCCGACATCGTCCTTGACGGGATGCTCCCCGGCTACATGGACAACCTCGGGATCGGGTACCGGGACCTCTCCCAGATCAACTCCCGCCTCATCTACGTGAACGTCATGCTCCGGGGATCCTGGGGCCCGGCAAAAGACCGCGTCTCCAAGTTCGGCCAGTGGGAACTGGATCCCTTCGCGCAGGCGACCAATTCGTACATTCACAACACCGGCTTCGCTCAGGACGCGCTGCCGCGCGGCAAAGGGGGCGACCCGACCCGGGCCGGGTCGTGGCTCGCCGACTATGTCGCCGGCGAGCAGGCGGCCGTCAACGCCCTCGCGGCGATCTACTGGCGGGAAGAGGTCAGCAATGAGGGGCAGTTCATCGAGGTGACCGGCGCCGAGACCCTGATGGACATCCTCGACTTCGACATCTCCTGGTACGGCTTCAACGGCAGCATCAAGGCGCGGACAGGGGGATGGGACCCCAACCTGAACCAGTATGCGTGGAACCCGTGCCGGGACGGCTACATGATGATCGGCGGCCAGAGCGACCGGCTCTGGTACCGGATCGGCATGTGCATCGAGCGGGACTTCCCGCAGTTCGGCCGGCTCATCCACGAAGACCCCTTCCTGAAGGAAGTCGGCGCGCGGAACGCCCTCCACGCCCTCATCAAGACCTACACCGTCACGACGCGCTGGCTCCGGGAGACCAATCGGATCGAGGCCGAAGAGAAGCTGATGGACTACGAGATCGCGGCCGGCCCGCTCCTCTTCATCGACGAGACCTGCGAGTTCCCCCACTTCAAGTACCGGCCCTGGGTCTACAACTGCGAGACGGACTACGGGACCGTCCTCTACTCGACGGTCAATAACGCCTATCAGATGAGGACGCCGCACCGGGTCAAGTGGCTCGGGAGACGGCTCGGCAAGGACAACTACGACGTCTACCAGCGCTGGGCCGGACTGGGCCCGAACAAGGTGGACCAGCTCAAGGGAAAGGGGGCGATCTAATGGCCGGCGAGATCAGACCCAAGAGTGCGGGCGAGCTGCATGAGATGCGGGCGCCCTACGAGGAGTTCTGCCGGAAGGCCTTCGATCCCGGCAACGAGCACTCGAAGCCCGAGTCGCTGAAGGGGATCCGGTGGCTCTCCTGCACGATGTACATCTTCACGCCCCACTCGGCCGCGAACCTGGCCGAGCTGGGCGCCGAGGTGATCAAGATCGAGATCCCCCGGATGGGCGACGCCATGCGGCACACCTCGCCCTTCAACGAGGCGTACCTCTATCCCCTCCACGACACCCGGCCGGGGACGGGAACCGGGTTCGGGTTCACGAACGCCAACCCGAACAAGCACTTCATCTCCCTCGACTATCACGTACCGGAGATGCGGGAAGTTTTCTACAACATGGTCCGGCAGAGCGACGGGCTGACCGAGCTCTACCGTCCCGGGACCTTTGACCGCTGGAAGATGAGCTACCCGACCCTCGCGCAGATCAACCCGCGGTTCATCTACGTCTGGGGCGGCGGGTTCGGCTACGGGCCGAAGGTCTTCGGGGGCTCCTATGACATCCTCGCGCAGTCCCACGCCGGGTTCGCGTCCATCACCGGAATGCACGACTTCATGGGCGGCCACTGCTCCAAGTCATCCAACTGGGTCATGGACTGGGCCTCCGGCACCCTGATCACGTTCGGGATCCTCGCCTCCATTCTCTGGCGCCGGAAGACCGGCCTCGGCACCATGATCGAGTTCTCGCAGGTGCAGACCTCCACGATGTTCACCGAGTATGCCGTTCCTCTTTACGGCCGGTTCGGCATCGTCCGGCAGCGGTGGGGAAACTGGGACACCCAGCTCTGCGCCCACGGGATCATCCTTTGCGGCAAATCCGACTTCCCCGATGCCCAAAACCCGCAGGACAAGTTTGACGCCCGGTACGTCATGGTCTCCGCCTTCCAGGATGCGGACTTCAAGGAACTCTGCAACGTCGTCGGCCGGAAAGACATCTACGATAAATACAAAACGCACAAGGACCGGCTCGACCCCCGGGCCCAGGTCGACATCTACCAGGCGCTCGAGAAATGGGCCGGAGACAAGACCCGGGCGGCGGTGGTCAAGGTCCTGACCGACGCCGGCATCCTCGCCTCCCCCGTCATGAACGACCGGGAAGTCTACGAGTACGAGCACTACCGCGAGCGGGGCACCGTCCGCTGGATCGACGACCCCCTCTTCGGCGACTTCCTCCTGCAGGCCGGCTACAGCGCCGGCCACCTGGCCAAGACCCCGAGAAGGACGAACTGGATCTGGCGGCCCGTTGGCGCCGACAATGTCAAGATCTACCGGGATCTGCTCGGCTATCCACTGAGCAAGATCGAGGAGTGGTATGGCAAGGCCTACATCTAAAAGGAGGCAGCGCCGTGTGTGACATCATCTGGTGCAAGAAGCAGGTTTCCGGCAAGACGTGCAACACCGTCAATTACCTGGACCCGTACAACTTCTGGAACTGGGAAGGCAAGGTGAACTGCGCCGAGTGCGGGACCGTCTACGCCATCCACATGATCCAGGGCTTCATGTACAAGGGGCCAACGGAGAAACCCGGAGAGAAGCCCGACATGAGTCCCCTCTACGCCGACAAGCCGCTGGAGGGCTACCGGTGTTACCTTCCCGGGATCGAGGGCAGGACGAGGCCTTGGCAGTGCCTCCCCCGACATATCTACCTCGGCCACGCGGACACGGTGAAGTGGAGCCTCCGCGGAAGACCCGTGCGTGGCTGGCGTCCTCAGCCG
Source organism: uncultured Acidobacteriota bacterium (assembly GCA_963779415.1). Lineage (GTDB taxonomy): Bacteria > Acidobacteriota > Thermoanaerobaculia > UBA5066 > UBA5066 > DAOMFB01. The sequence continues at coordinate 527,256 of CAVZYA010000001.1, forward strand.
AAGTCTGCAGGCATCGCTGGAAGCTTCGGCCACAAGTGGGATATCGAGAAACTCTCACCGGAGATCTGGGCCGAATACCAGGAGAAGCTGAAGAGCGGGAAGCTGAAGGACTGGTGAGACATTCAGAAAGGAGCGCCACATGGCCGAGGGAAAACAGTTAACGCCTGAAGAATTCCTGGCTACGGTTCTCGTGCCGCAGTATGGCCGGGAAAGCGGGCACATGTGCTGGGATTGCAAGCACTTCAAACCGGTTCTGAAGGGCTCCAAGTTCCCGCCCACCGACACGATCGGCTGGTGCACGCAGATCCACTGGCCCTTCTACTGGTGCGTGACGGACTTCAACGTCGTCAAGAAGTGCTACGCCTTCGAGAAGGGCATTTACACCTTCAAGAAGTTCTGACATGGAGGAGAACGTCCGGAAGGAGCTGGATACGCTCACGGGGATGGTGCTGACCTGGAAGAAGGACTATCTCGGGTCGGTATCATCCGATGAGGACTGCGAGTACCTCGCTCGGGAATTCCTGGACGAGGTGGAGACCCACGTCTACCCCTACGTGAGGAGGCTCATGGAATGCAATTTCCTCACGGGACCGGAGGCGACGGAGTTTCTCGACTCCTGCTATCGCCAGGCAGAGGAGCTGAACAAAGCCATCCAGCAGCCGGACGCCAAACAGGGTGAAACGATAGGAGGGTAAACATGGCTGAGAAATGCCGAGTGGGGGTCTGCGGGTACGACCCCGTTCTGGTGAAGGGATACGTCAAGACAGGCGAGCGAGCCCTCTGGTGGCACCTGTCGGACGAGGTGTACGAACAATACCAGGTGAAGCCGGGTGACACCGTCACCGGGAAGATCCTGGCGGTTTACGACGGGACCGGCACGAAGACGGCCTCCCCGAACGAGCCCTTCGAGTGGAAGTGCCCGAAGGAGTCGGGCCTGGCGGTCCTCCTGCCGCCTGCGACCATCGTCAAGTTCAAGCTCTCCGCTTTCCATTTCCTCGAGCTGCTCGTGGAGAAGGTCGGCGGAAAGGACGTCTATCCCGGCAAGGAGCAGATGAGCTTGAAATGGTGGCCCGAAGAGAGGATGAAGCTCGACTACAAGGTGCCTTACATCGAGTAGAACACAGGACGCTCTCTCCCCCGCTCCCTTGAAGCGCCGGTTCCGTTCGGACCGGCGGGCAAGGACCGGGCGGGGCGAAATCAGTCGCTCACGGCCCCCTCTCCTGGCCCTGAAGCACCAGGAGAGGGGGATTCTTTTTCATGTATCCTCGGCGATGGAACGGTGACATTCGATCGGAAGGGAGAATCGCGTACATGACAGAACACGACAAGCCGAATGAAGAGGGCTACACGGCTCCGGCGTACGTCGACCCGGCGATGGGCGACAGCCCCCCCGTCGGAGGCCTGATTGACAACGAGGCCGTCTGCCGGGACTGCATGACCGCCGCCGAGGAAGTCAGCATGCGGCGCGGGTTTGTCGACCCCGTCTCCGAGCAGCAGGCCAAGGCGAAGGGGACCGTCTGCGCCCGGTGCGGCAAGAAACTCGTCGCCGCGTAGCGCCCCCTTCAATCCAGCCGGACGGGGCGGGCGGAATCACCTCATGGCAGAGCCGGAAAAGGCCCCACGACGAGAGGTCGTCGAGCAGCTCCTGCCGCTCGTGGTGGAGTTGATTCCAGGGCAGGCGGCTGAAGGCCTGATCGAAGTGCTCGAGCCGGGCAGCTACGAGGCCCATTCCCTCCGGACGCTTTGCGAGAATCTCCTCAGGAGAACGAACTGGAGCGTGGAGGAGCAGCAGGTCCTGGAGGACATCAGGAGACAGCTCGACGGGGGCCGGCTCCTCTGCCGGGGCCGACCCGTCGACGGCCGGGCTCTGGATCTCGCGGTGGTCGAGGAAACCGAAGCAGGCGAGAAGTATCTCTATGTGCCTGTCCACGCCATCAGGCCGCAGGAAGGCGGAGGCGCGGCACCCCGGATCGCGCACCAAAGTTCAGCAGACGAGAGCAGGAGCCTATGAGTTCCAGGTTCGTAGTCACGGAGAGCACCACGGTGGACGATGTTGCCGCGGCGGGCCGGCCCGACCCCCTCTACTGCAAACTCGGCCTGGGCCAGCAGGCCCGCGTCCTCGCGGACGAGATCGATGCCGCGCTTGGTGGGGATACGAGCTGCGGGGGCGCCGGACTCGGATATGTTCCGGACATCGTAGAGGTTGAAGAATAGCCTGGAGAATCGCGTGGAGATAGAGGCTCCCAAGGACTGGGACCCGAAGTGCCCAAAGTGCCAGGAAGAGCTTCGACGAATGCTCGAGCTGTCACAGTCGGTCTACGAGGACCTCGACCACGGCGCGGGGTTGTACCGGTTGCCGTTGCCACCTTGCACGCACCATGCGGCGCAGGGCGAGCACAAAGACGCAGGAGGGGTCGCTTGACAGACCCACTTGTGGCTTTCCGGCCGTCGGGCGCCCCGGCATGATGGATCTGCTGGAGTCCGACCTGGAGCTCGTCGTCCGGTCAGGATTCATCTACCTGCCGCTCCTCTTTGATCCTTCGGTGGCGACGGAGATCGAGGGGAACGTGGGCAATCACCTGGTCGCCCGGGACGCCGGCAGGCATTTCGTTCGGACGATGAGCCTGCGATCGCTCGTTTCAAGCTACGAGGCTCTCTGGCCGAAGTCGTACGAGAAGTTGCGGCGGTCGAAGCTGTGCCGGTTCTCCGGGGACCTTTCGCCGGCCGAAACGGGCGCCAGCGAGCGGCTGAAGGAGATCCTCTTCTCCGTCATGCCGCACTTCGTCAGGAGGGGGAAGCGGCTCGACAGGAGGCGGCTGACCGAGGAGGACGTGCTGGACCTCATCGAGGAGAGAACCGGACTTCCCGGCGGATACGCCATGGCTGCAGCCAGCGCTCGGGATCCGGGCTCCATCCGGCAGATCCTCGTGGAACTCGAGGAACGCCGCCCGGCGGCCGAGCCGCTGCCCGAGGGCCGAATGTCTGCGCGGACCCTCGCGGATTGGCTTCTGCGCGCCCAGGAAGCCCGGATTCTGGAAGAGGAGAGCCAGCGACTGACGGGGTTTCTCTCCGCGCAGGAGGGCCTCGATACGAGGGCGGCCAGGCGGCTGGCGATTTTGCGGTGCGTCGCGGAGAAGGGGACGTTGGAAATCGACGGATTCGGCTTTCTGAGGACAGGACCCGGCGACGACTACGTGATCTACAAGCGCACCGGCGAGTTCGCTCTCAAGGACTACTACGGTCGGCTCTATCTGTTTCCGGATTGCCGGGTTGCCGTGTCGACGGCCGCTGGCCTCAGGCCCTTCGTCGTGGAGACCTACAAGCATCCGTTTCTCGAGGCCCACGACTCCGGCCAGGAGATCTGCCTGGGCCGCACCACGGCGCGCCGCTTCTCCGGAGCGGCGGCGATCGTCGAGGCTCTGCAGGAGGGAATCAACGCCCTGCTCCATGGCTACAGCAGCCGGCGCCGAAACGGGTACCACAGACTGGAGGGACTGTTGAGGTCGGTCCGGCTCCCTGGCCCGGACGATCCCGGCTACCCGGAACCGCCGGACGACAGGCCCCGCTCCAAGCGGCACATCCTGGACGTCGACTTCGACGACTACCGCATCCCGGCCGATCACCCCGGGATCGTGTCGGGTCGGGTCGAGATCACCAACGACGTCGTGCCGTGATGACGACGGACGACACCCTCTCGCGGGACGAGCCGCCCCGGGCGACGCCGGATCTGTTGCGGGACATAAGAACCATGCGCGCCGGCAGGCGGCGGAAGGAGCCCTTTCGGACGAGCCTCTACTCCCGGGTCGGGGGTCTGGTGAGGCGATATGGCCTGGACGAGGCGTTCCTCCGGGCGCTCGACTCCCCGGGCGGCTTCTCCCGGGACGGCCGTCCGGATGCCGTCCGGCCGAAGGGGAAAGCGCCCTATGCTCCTCCCCTCTTTTTCCTTTCCACGGAGAGAGAGCACCGCGTGACGACGGTCATCCTGGAGAAAGTGAAGAGCCCGTTCCTCGCGTACGCCACGTCGCCCGACGAGATTCTCCTCTGCGAACGCCTGTTCCGTGAGGACCCGTCCCTTTCTCAGGAAACGCTCGCGTGCCATCATTTCGAGACGTTGATGCCGGCCGGAGCGGATTCCGGGCCGGGCTGAGGCGGGAGGAGAGTCGTGGAACGGATTTCGCCGCAACGCCGCCGGGAGATCGGGGAGAGAGTCGGCGCATTCCGCGAGAGCCAGGTCGGCGACGCCGTCAATCAGATTCTCGAGTTCGACAAGACGCCGGCCGACCTCAAGGCCTACATGGACCGGTTCGTCATCGGCCAGGAGCAGGGGAAGAAGATCATCTCCGTCGGCATCGCCTACCATTACCGGAGGCTCGCGGCGGCCCTCAGGCGCGCCGTCGTCGAGAACGGCGAGGAGCTGGGCGCCGCCTTGCACGGCGCGGCCACGCCGAAGGCCAACATCCTGATCGTGGGGCCCCCCGGCTGCGGGAAGACCTACACGGGCGAGGTCGCCTCCCGGCTCGTGGGGGTGCCGTTCGCCGTGGAGGACCTGACGAAGTTCAGCGAAACGGGCTACGTGGGCCAGAACGTGAGCGACATCCTCCTGGACCTGCTGATCGCGGCCGGCGGCAACCCCCAGGTGGCCCAGATGGGCATCGTCTACCTGGACGAGATCGACAAGATCGCCGCCGAGCCGATCGTCTCGAAGGACGTGTCGGGGCGCGGGGTCCAGAAGGGGCTCCTCAAGCTCGTCGAGGGGGCCGAGAACACCATCGACCTGGGCCAAGAACGGATCTCCCTTTCCACCCGACACGTCCTGTTCATCGCAGGAGGCGTGTTCGAGGGGCTGGAAGGAACCGTCGGAAAGCGGATGGAAAGGGATCGTCTCGAAGGCGAGTGGAAGGACCACCTCCTCACGGACGACTTCGTCGGCTGCGGGATGGAGCGGCAGCTCATGGGGAGGTTCCCCGTTCGGGCCGTCTACGACCCGCTCAGCGTCGAAGACCTCAAGAACATCCTGCTCGAGAGCGAGGAGAGTCCGTCCCGCGCCTACATCGACGACCTGAAGGCGTGGAACATCGAACTCCGGTTCACGGACGGCGCTCTCACGGAGGTCGCGAGGCGCGCGCAGCAGGATCGGACGGGCGCCCGGGGACTCATCGGCATCCTCCACAAGGTGCTTCTGGAGGACATGTACCGGCTTCCGGGCGTCCACACCGGCGAGCTGGTGGTGGACGAGAAGTACATCCGGGAGCGGCTCGGGTGAGATTCCGGGGGCTCTCGGAGCTGAAGCGCGCGCCATGCTTCGAGGCTCCCGTGGGAACCCTGCCGGAGTGGATCCGGATGACGCGTCACTCCCTCGCGAAGGCCTTCAAGATCAACGAGCTCGTCCGGTCCGTCCACGGGGACAGCTACGAGTGGTACGGATTCACCGTCGCCGAGCGGAGCGATCCGGAGCTGGTCGTGGACGTTCTTCTTCCGGCCAACGACGAGAACTTCACGGACCACACCCGCGTCGCACCCGAGGCGATCGACGCGTCGAGAGAGTCCCTCCCCCGGGATCGGGTGATCAACGGCTGGATCCACTCCCACGGGGCCCTGCCGTACGAAGGGTTCTCCTTCGTGGACGAGAGGAACCAGGAGGCCGTGACCGATTACGTGAACACGCTTCTCAGGAAGCCGGTGGCCAAGAAGGAGATCCTGATCAGGGACCTCGCGATCCTCGTCGAGGGCCGCTTCTCGGAGAAGGAGCTGGAGCAGGGAAGCGTCGCGCTCATCACCGACGCCCCCGTCAAGGAGGCCCGGATCATCGAGACCATATACGGAAGCTTCTGCTTCGCCATCGTCATCGGCGACGACGGCTGGCACAGGCAGCAGGTCCATTACCGCAGGCGGGGCATCCTTTCCGGGCAGACGACCGAGGAGAGCCGGGACACCGACATCGTCCTTTCGGGCGACGCGCGGCCGCTCACCGAGGCGGAGATCCAGATGCTGGCGGACGAGGTCCGCACCCGGATCCGGCCGGGCGTGGCCGTTCCACCCGAGCGGTTCGAGCGGGAGGCGACATAAGGTCGGCGGCGGCCTGGGGCGAAGGGACGCGATCGGCATGGAGACGGGACCGGCTCGCGAGAAGGCGCATGACCCGAGGCTGGACCGCCAGCTCCGGATCCCGAACTGGAACCAGCGGGCCCTCGAGGAGGCGCGGCTCGCCGTCTTCGGCGACGACGACCTTCTCGCCTCGCTCTACGTCCTCTCCGCCGCGGCCCTCGGCGTGAACGACGTCGTCCTGATCGCGCCCGCCTGGAATGAGAAGCTGATCGAAATCGCCCGCCAGCTCAATCCGAGGCTCAGGCTGGCCCTCCTCGAGGGGCTCCACACCCACCCGGTCCTGGAGGAGCTCTTCAGGCCCTGCACGGCCATCGTGGACCTCACCCGCTACGCTCTGGCCAACAAGCTTCTGCTGGAGACGGGCTACCGGTCGGGAATTCCGGTGATCCGTGGGTTCTGCCTCGAGAAAGACGGGTGGGAAGGGCTCTCCGTCTTCACCTACAGGCGCGGCCGGGAGTGGGAGGAGCTCCGGGAGCTCGTCTCGCCCTCCAATCTTCCCTGCGACCACTTCGACGACGCGATTCTGGCCCTCGTCGCGGCCGGCATCGCCCTGGAAGAAACCAAGAACGTCATCATGGGACACCGGGTGTCGGAGGAGCTGATCGGCTACAGGCGGCCGAAGGTGGTTCCCCTGGAGCCCGACTCCGGCGTCATCATCGTCGGCGCCGGCGCCCTGGGTAACTTCGTCGGGCTCGGACTGGCCTGTACGGGGCTCCGGCGAATCACGGTCGTCGATCCCGACGTGGTGGACGTGACTAACCTCAACAGGCAGGTGCTCCTGGCCGGCGGCGTAGGCCGAAGCAAGGCCGAGGTCCTCTGCGAGCGCCTGCACTCCCTCTTCGGAATCCGGGCGGAGGCCCGGGTGGCTTATTTCCGGAAGGACTCCGAGCTCGACGCCTCCGACGCTGTCTTCGATTGCGTGGACAACTTCGAGACCCGGGTGATCCTGAGTGAGAGGTGCCGGGAAGAGGGAAAGGTGCTCATCAGCGGCGGCACGGGCCCTCAGGCCGGACAGGTCATCGTGTTCGATCCGGCGCGCCCGAGCGAAACGCCCGCGGAGGTTCTGGGACTCTACGAAATCGTCGAGAGGCGGGAGATCGACGCCTTCCGGAGGGAGACGGCGTCCTGCGCCTACCAGCCCGATCCGTCCGTCGTCATGACGAATCAGATTATCGGAGGATTGATGGCCGATTCCTATCGTAGGCTCCTGGCCGGAGAGGAGACCCCGAATATCTTCTACGATTCGAGGAACGACGCCCGGATCTTCGGGGGGTGATAGAGTCGCGGCGAATTGCGTCCTGACGTGATGCGACGGCGAAAGGCCGCGGATCAGGGCCGAAGGAGCCGAGATGAGCAGCGAGAACGACGTCGCGCAGACTCAGGAGGACCAGCCGATCGGCTGGCAGCGCCTCGGCGACGTCCTGACACCGCCGATTCCCGGCTTCGAGGACCTCCTCTTCCTTCCGAGCCTCGACAATCAGTCCTCCAACATCTACGTCCTGCCGGGGGACTGCGTAACGATCGTGGACCCGGGGAACGATTACACGGCCTTAATGGAGCTCTTCCCTGCGAGAGCCAGGCCCGAGGACGTCAGGAAGATCGTCCTGACGCACGGGCATTTCGACCACGCCATGGGGGCGCTCGAGTTCCTCAGGACGTATCCGGATCGCCCCACGGGCGCGCGCATCGAGCTGATCCTCCACGAAGGGGGTCCCGACCAGTTCAAGCAGACGGCGAGGGAGCAGGGCGCCTCCGTGACCGAGGTACGGGGCGGGGAGACTCTCGAGCTGAGCGGCCTTTCCTTCGACGTGATCTACACGCCAGGCCATACCATCGACGGCATCGCCCTCTATCACGCCCCCTCGAGGACCGTCTTCAGCGGCGACGTCGTGCTGCCGCTCGCGGTAGCCGGACCCGATCCCAAGGCCGGGGGAAGCCTGGACCAGTACCTGTTCGGGCTGAGGGCGTTGCTCGCGAGGGAGATCGAGAACGTCCTCCCGGGCCACGGCCCCGTCGTCGGCCCGGGCGGGAGGAAGGTCATCGAGCAGACCTACGAGGCCGTCATGATGAAGCTCCTGGGGGTCGAGAAGCCGATCCCGTGGATCCAGGGTGCCATTCAGCTCGCGGAGCGCGGGCTGCTGGAAGAGGCCGTTTTCTGCGCCGGGAAAGAGCTGGCCCGCGACCCGGGGCACGCCAAGGCCCTCGAGCTCAAGGCCGTGTGCCTCAACGATCTCGGGCGGTCGTCTGAGGCCCTCGAGGTCCTGGATCGGCTGCAGGAGCTGCAGGCCGGCGACGATGCGTTCATCCACGTCGGCAGGGGATATGCCCTCATGGGGCTTGGCCAGTTCGAGGAGAGCGTCAAGTGCTTCGACGCCGCTCTCCGCATCACGCCGGGCCTGAGGGACGCGCTCGTCTACAAGGGGATGGCCCTCCATCTCTCGGGGAACCACGAGGAGGCCATGGACATCGAGCCCTTCAGGACGGAGTTCATGGGGCGGTTCCGGAGCGAGCTGCTCAAGGCGTCGCGGCCCGCCCCGAAGGATGGCCTCGCCGAAGGCACTGGAAAGGCCTGAAAAAAGACTTCGAGATCCCGGGGCCAAGGGATAGACTCGCTCGCGTTTCACCCCAGATTCCGACCGCGGCCCGCGTCGCCGGCCTCTCCCGGCGAGCCGGGCAAGAGACAGGAGGAGACGTCGCCGTGAGCACGATTCCCGAAAACTATCTTCCCCCGAAGGAGTTCCAACCCGAGCGGATCTACAAGCTGAAGGAGTTCGCGAGCTACCCGGATCCGCTGAACAGCACCGAGGAGCTACTCGACAAACAGATCGCCGCGGGCCGGGGCGACAGCCCGGCGGTCCTCTTTGCGGACAAGGTCCTGACCTACAAGCAGCTTCTGGGGGCGTCCTGCAAGATCGGGAACGCGCTCCGGAAGCTGGGGGTCGAGGAGTCGGACCGGGTGTTGCTCCGCTCTCCGAACGTTCCGCCCGCCCTCTTCACGAACTTCGGGGTCCTGAGGCTCGGGGCGGTCATCGTCCCGACCTCTCACATGCTCTCCCCCCCGGAGATCATCCACATCGCCAACAACGCCGAGGCGAAGGTGATCGTGGTGGCGTCCGCGTTCCTCGAAGGGGTCATCAAGGCGCGCCCGAACCTGAAGACCGTCAAGCACGTCATCGTCTTCGGCGGCCAGCCCGAGGAGCTGAAGAAGCAGGATCTTCTCTGCTACGAGGAGCTCGTCGCGAACGAGGCGCCGGCCTTCGCCCCGGTACGCCGTCCGCGCAAAGCCGTCGCCGTTCTTCTTTACACCTCGGGCACGACCGGCCTGCCGAAAGGGACGGTCCACTACCAGGAAGAGGCCCTGATCGTTCCGGACACCTTCGGCAAGTACGGATGGAACGTCCAGCCGGAAGACATCATCTGCGGACCCGCGCCCATCTCGCTGGCCGGCGGATACTCGACCGTGGCGACGATCCCCTTCCGGTTCGGCGCCGCGGCCTCCCTGATTCCCAAATTCACGCCGGACGGGCTCTTCGAGACGGTCCAGAATCACAAGGTGACGATCCTGAGCGCCCTCCCCACGGCGTACCGCAAGATGCTCGAGGTTCCCGGCGCGGAGAAGAAATACAACCTCTCCACCCTCCGCGTCCTGACCGGTGGCGGTGAATCGCTGACCGCAAAAACCTACAACGACTGGAAGGGGCGCTTCGGCCAGGAGATCTACGAGGGGCTCGGCACGTCGGAGATGATGTACGTCTTCGTCTCGAGCGTGGTGACGCGGAAAGTCAAGCCCGGCGCGATCGGCACCGCCGTCCCCGGTTACGAGATCCAGGTCATCACCGAGGAGGGAAAGGTCGCCAAGCCCGGAGAGCTGGGCCGGCTTTACGCCCGCGGGCCGACGGGGACGCTCTACTGGCGCCCGTACGAGGACGGCGGCAGCATGCTGGAGAAGCAGAAAGCCGTCATCCGCGAGGGGTGGGTGCTCGTCGGGGACTTCTGCACGATAGACGACGACGGGTACCTCAGCTTCGTGTCGCGCCAGGAGGACCTGATCAAGAGCTCCGGCTACCGGATCGGACCCGAGGAGGTCGAGGACGCTCTTCTCAAGCACCCGGCCGTGGCGGACGCCGGCGTGATCGGGGTTCCGGACCCCGTCCGGGGCCACAACGTCAAGGCCTTCGTCCTCCTGAGGCCCGGACAGACGCCGAGCGACGAGCTGAAGCAGCAGATCATCGACAGTTGCCGAGATCACATCGCGATCTACAAGCTTCCCCGCATCATCGAATTCACGAGCGAACTCCCGCGCACCCTCCAGGGGAAGCTCCTCCGGCGGGTTCTGCGGGACAAGGACAAGGGGGCGGCTCCCGCGAGCTAGGCGCCGACCCCGGCGAGGAGGCCGGCCATGGCGGTCGTCACGGTGTCGCGCGGAGCCGGGAGCAAGGGGCAGGCATTCGCCCGGCAGCTTGCCGACCGCCTTGGATACGAGCTCGTCAGCCGGGAGGACGTCGTTCAGGCGGCGGCTAAATCCGGCGTCCCCGCCGAGAGGTTGCAAAAAGCGCTTCTCGAGGCGCCCGGCTTCTGGGACAGGCTCACCCTCGACCGGAAGCGATATCTGGCGTTCGTCCAGGCGGCGCTTTCGGAGCGGGCCCGCAAGGACCGGATCGTCTACGAGGGGAACGCGGGACACCTGCTGCTCCGCGGCGTCTCGCACGTCGTCTGCATTCGTCTCCTGGCGCCGCTCTCGCACCGCGTCCAGACGGCCGTGGAAACTCTCGGGATGAGTCACGACGAAGCCGTTCGTTACATCGAGAGCTCGGATCACGAACGGGAGAACTGGACGCGCTTTCTCTACGGCGTGGACTGGCTCGATGCCGCCCTCTACGACGTCACCCTCAATCTGAGGACGCTCCTGATCGACGGCGCCGTCGAGGCGGCGCTGGCGGTCGTCCAGCGCCCGGAGTTCGCGCCGACCGGAGAGAGCCGGAGCGCGATGGAGAACCTCGTTCTGGAAAGCCGCGTGCAGGCGGCCCTCGCGTCCAATGGCGAGACCGCGGCGGCGGCGGTCCAGGTACATGCCGGGGACGGAGTCGTGTCGCTTCGGGGCCGGGTCCGCCCGGCCCGGATGGTCGACGCCGTCCTCGGCGTCGTCGGCCGCGTGGACGGTGTGAAGGAGATCGACTCGCGGGACCTCGGAGCGCCCGACTACACCGTTTAGGCGAGACGGCCGAAAATCTCCGTTCCCCTCAGGACTTCGGACCCCCCGTCAGGCTCACGATGAGGTCCCGAAGCTGCGTGATCTTGAACGGCTTGGGAATGAAATCCACCGCTCCGCTCCGCATCGCCTCGCGCGCCGTGTCGACGGTGGCGAAACCGGTGATGATGATCACCTTCGTCGCCGGCGCGTGCTCCTGCGCAAACCGGAGGACATCGATGCCGTCCGGCCCCTGCATCTTGAGATCCGTCACGAGGACGTCGAATTTCTCTTCCATCAGCCGGTCGATGACCTTCTGGCTGTCCGTGTAGGTCTCCACTTCGAAGCCGCTCTTCTCCAGCGCCGGCTTGAGCCTCTCGCACACGATGGGCTCGTCGTCGAGGATCAGGATCCTCCGTTTGCCTCTCATCGCGTCTGTCGTCTCCTTTCCATGCCGCCATCGTCAAAGCCCGACACCACGCCGTACTTCCCCTCCATGAAGCTGCTCACGAACCGGTCGACGAGACCGTCGTCGCGCAGGAGGATGTCGAGCTGTCTCGTGAAGCCGATCAGGCGCCCGATCATCCGGAGGCGATCGACCATGGCGTCGCAGGGGATCTTCTTCACCCTCCCGATCACGAGGTCGCCCGCCCCGCCGACCACGAAGTCGTGGGCCGTGAGAATCTGCCGGAGGAGGACGGCGCGACGGGCCCGACGCGTCATTTCGGTCACGCCGCCGGTGAAGCGGAAGTAGATGTAGTTGTCGCTGCGCGACTCCGAAAGAAAGGACTCCACGATGTTGAAGTGATACCCGAGCCGGAGGCTCAGGTTCAGGTAATCGGCGGCAACGATGGCGACGTTCAGGTCCGGGCGCATCGACGACTGGTCGGTGAGCGCTTGGGAGCGGGTCATGCTCGACATGAAGCCGTCGAGGTCCATGTCGGCCGGCCCGGTGGCCCAGACGCCTTCGGTGGCCAGTCCCTCCATCACGGCCTGGAGCGGGCGCGAGCGGATCTGTTCGGGGCGGAGTGGCGTCCGGTCATCGCCGGATTCCACGCCCCCGCCGAGGTCGATGACGACGAGGTCGAGCGGCACCTTCAGGTCCAACCGGCGAACGGACCGGTCGCCCGGCCGGGGCGTCAGCCGGTGCCCTTCGGCCAGCTCCTCCATCGCCTTCTCGTGGGCGAAGCGGATGATGTCGTGGTACGTCAGGCAATACTTGGGGAAGAAGTTCGACCCCCGGGGATTCTTGAGGTTCAGCGGGGCGATCTTCCGGAGCATCCGCCGGAGGAGACGGAACTCGGGCGTGTCGGAGAACGTCGCCCGGCGTAGGAGCTGATCCTCCAGAAGCTCGCGGACGCAGCCCGCGTAGACCACGTTCTCTTCGGCGTCCACGGTCACCTCGCCGGCGTCCCTGAGAAGCTCCGTGGCGTTCCCGGCGTCGACGATGGCGGGCACGCGGAACTCGCGCGCGATGGCGGCGAGGTGGCCGGTGGAGGTGCCGATGTCGGTAATGACGGCGGCGGCCTGCGCCACGGCCGCCGCCAGCCGAGGCGAAGAGGTCCTCGCCACCAGAACGACGCCCGGGGTGACGACGTCCAGCTCCTCGGAGCCCGCGAGGATGCGGACGGGGCCGGAGCCGATGCCGCGGCATGCCACGACGCCGCGGTTCTTCAAAAGGACGGGATGACGGCTCGTCACCTCGTCCAGATCGAGAGACAAAGGGGGCGGGAGATTCACGAGACGAAGCGGCCTCGATTGCAGGACGAAGAGACGCCCGTCGGGATCGATCGCCCACTCGATGTCCTGCGCTCCCTTCATGTACCTTTCGATCCGGAGCGCCGTGGCCGAAAGCTGCTGAAGCTCCGGATCCGACACCGCCGGGACCGATCTCTCGGCCGCCGGAACGAGGACTCTTTCCACGCCGCCGCGGCCGACCGAGTACATTTCCGTCTTCTCGGCCACTCTCCTCGCGAGCACTTCGTGCGGCGCCTCCCGCGACACTTCGAACCGGTCGACGGCGAGGTTCCCTTCGACGACCGCCCGTCCGAGGCCGCGGGCGGCGGAAATCTGGAGGACCCTTCTCGACGGGTCGTTCGGATCCAGTGTGTAGACGACGCCCGAAGCGCGCGCCGGGACCATGCTGAGGCAGGCCACGGCCATCAGCCCCTGTGCCGGATCGAGTCCGCCGCTCTTCCGGTACTGCATCACTCCGGCGGAGAAGAGGCTCGACACCACCTGCCGGTAGGCCGGGAGGACGTCCGCGGGCGAGACCCCCAGCCGGGTCTCGTACTGCCCGGCGAAGCTGAGCTCGCCGTCCTCGCCGAGCGCGCTGCTCCGGACGGCGAGGGCCACGAACTTCCCCTTCTGCTTCAGATCGTCGAGAGCTTTCCGGACCGCTCGCGCGAGCTCCTTCGGCAACGCCGCGTCCCGAACCTTCGCTTGGAGGGCGTTCGCCAGCCCGGCCATTCCAGCCGTCCGGTCCGCCTCGTTCCCGCTCCGCCAACTCTCGATCATGGCTCCGATTCCCGCCTGCTCGAGGAAGAGCTGGCAGGCGTAAGCCGTGATCACGAAGCCCTCCGGAACGTGGCAGCCTTCCAGCTTCTTCAGGGAGCCGAGGCGGGCGATCTTCTCGCCCACGGTGTCGGCCAGCTCCTCCCCGACGCTCTCGAGGGGAACGACGATGTCCGCCTCGGGGACGAAAAGGCGCGACTCCAGCGTGGCGCGCACCGAGGCGTCGGCGCGCTTGAGGGCGTCGACGAGATCCGGGTAGCGGTCGCCCGTGATGGCGTTGAGGTCGAAGACGACCGCGCGGGTCGCCGCCTCGAGCTGCCCGGCGAGGGTGGCGAGCGTGTTCCGGTCGAAGACGTACTCGCCTCCGAGCATCTCGCCCGCCTTCGCGATCAGTTCCAGGACCTCGTTGTTCTTGTCGACGAGGTCGCGCAGCCCCTCGATCCTCCGGCGAACGGCGTCGACCGTCTCCTCGGGCCGGGACTCCCGGGTGACCCTCTTCCAGAGGCTTCCCATATCGAGTGCCACCCTAGTGCGGCCGTCTGGACCCGCGGCCGAAGACGACTCCGGTGAACATGCCCGCGGCGATCGCGACCACGACGGAGACGATTCCGTAGAGGAGGCCGCGCTCGTGCGCCATTCTCGAGGTGAACGCGGCGAATCCCACCTGCTGCACGATCATGGCCGTCCCGGCCACGGCGGCCCCCTCTCCGTCGCGAAACGAGAAGAGCCGGACCCGGTACTCCCCGGGGGGGGTTTTCGCCGGGAGAAAGAGGTCCGCCGCGACCTCGAGGCGGCCTTCGCCCCCCGGTTTCAACGAGACCGTGCCTTCCACGAGGGACCAGAGCCCTTCGCCCTTCTTGAGCCGCACCAGCTCGCCGAACAGCGCCGCGCTGCCGGCGGCTGCCTCTCCGGCGGTCGCCCGGGCCTCCAGGGCATCCACGCCCACGCCGAGGCGTGCGAGGACCCCGGCGGGCGCGAGATCTCTCAGGGGCCCGGAGGTGCAGAGGAGATAGACGGACGGAACGTGGTCGAAGGCGACATCGCCGGTATTCATCCAGAAGAGACCCCAGACTCTCCCCTTTCTCTTGAGATCGAGCCGGCCCTCGCTCCCCTCGCAGACGACGGCGGCCTTCTGGCCGGCCGGAATCGTCCCGTGGACGTGAAGCAGGGCCCCATTGAAGAAGAGGCCGACCCGGACGACATCGGGCTCCACCGAAAGCGTTCCGTGCCCTTCGGCGGGGTCGCCCGGCGTCTGGCCGCCGGATCGGGTCGCCAGGACGGCGAGGCCCAGTGCGCCCAGCGCCCGAAGCCCCCAGCGCGAGGCCCTCATCGCTCAGTGCCCTCCCCCGTACGTCAGCATGACGTCCGGCTTCAGAAGAAGGCCGAGAAGCATCTTCACCATCACGGCCAGAACGATGACGGACATGAGGATCTTGAGCTGATCGGCCTGCAGCCGCTTGCTGAAGCGGGCGCCGACCTGGGCCCCGATGACCGAGCCGATCAGCAGTATCAGCGCCAGCACGACGTCCACGTTGTGGTTCACCGCGGCCTGGAGAATCGTCACGTTGATGCAGGTGGCGAGGATCTGGAAAAGGCTCGTCCCCACGACCACGTGCATCGGCATCCGGAGGAGGTAGACCATCACCGGGACCATGATGAAGCCCCCTCCGACCCCCATCACGGCGGCGAGCGCGCCGACCACCACCCCGAAGAAGAGCGGGACGAGCGCCGAGAAAGTGACGTTCGAGCGCGCGAAGTGCATCTTCATGGGAAGGGCCTCGACGAGGCGAGCGAGCGGCGACCGACGCCGTTCCGCGCCCTGCGGAGTCGGACGGCGCCCCCCGCGAAGCCCCTGAAGGCTCTCGAAGAACATGTAGCTGCCGACGCCGCCGAGCATCAGGACGTACGTCGCCGTGATCACGAAACCCGCCTCGCCGGCGCTCCGGAGAAGCTTGATCAAAACGACGCCGAGCGACCCGCCGACGATGCCGCCGACGAGGAGCAGTCCCCCCATCCTGAAGTCGACCGACCCGGCCCGAGCGTGCGCATACGTCCCCGAGGCCGAGGCCGCCACGATCTGGTTGGAGTCCGAGGCGGCCGCGATCGTGGCGGGAACGCCGATCATCATCAGGAGGGGGGTCATCAGGAACCCGCCGCCCACCCCGAAGAGGCCCGAGAGGAAGCCGACGAGCCCTCCCAGCCCGAGGAGAAGGAAGACGTTCACCGCGTTGCCGGCGATCGGCAGATAGACGGAGAAGCTCATCGGCGCATCAAGCCTCCGTTCTTTGAATCCGGGCGACGGGGATGAGGACGGTGAAAGTCGTCCCTTCTCCCACCGCGCTCTCGACCGAGATCTTCCCGCCGTGCTTCTCGACGATCGACTGCACCACGGTGAGGCCGAGCCCGGTCCCCTTGCCGGCTTCCTTCGTGGTGAAGAAGGGCTCGAAGATCTTTCCGAGATTCTCGGCGCTGATCCCCACTCCCGTGTCGCTCACGTCGACGCGGACCATCGACTCGCCTTCCGGGCGCGCCCGGATGCCGAGCACGCCCCCCTTCGGCATGGCGTGAATTCCGTTGAGGCAGAGGTTGAGGAAGACCTGCTGGAGGTTGCGCGGGTTGCCGAGGACGGGAGGGAGGTTCCCGTCGGTCTCCAGCCGGGGCTCCACCCGGGCCAGGCTCAGCTCGTTGCCGATCAGCTTGAGGGTCGATTCGAGGATCCCCGCGATGGCCACCTGCGTGAAGGCGGGCTGGTCCTTGCGGGTGAAGTCGAGAAGCTGGCGGACGGTCGCGCTCGCCCGCTCCACCTGCGTGGAGATCTGGTCGAGCATCCGGAGCTTTTCGTCCTCCGAAAAGCTCGCGAAGTCGTCGAGAAGGGTCTCGGTCGTCAGGCTGATGTTGTTGAGCGGGTTGTTCAGCTCGTGGGCGATGCCCGACGTGAGCGACCCCACGGCGGCCATCCGCTCCGAATGGACGAGACGCTCCTGATGGGCCTTGAGCTCGTGAAGCGTGCGGTTCATCGCCATGGCGAGGTTCGAGAACTCGTCGCGATACTTGCGAACCGGCGTGATCGGGGAATAGTCCCCCGTTCCGATCCGCTCCATGTACCTCATGAAGCGCCCGAGCGGCTGAAGGACCGTCCGGGCGAGAAAAGCGGCCACGAGGACCATCGTGAGAACCATGAAGACGAGAAAGCCGACGGCGGAGACCAGGGCGGTGTTCAGCGCGGCGTGCACCGCCAGGCGCTCCTGGTCGAGCGTCTCCTCGGCATCCAGCACGATCTGGGCGCCGTGCTGCCGGAGAAGGGTTTGGATACTCAGGCGTTCCTCCGCCGGCCGGTCTGCCGGCGCCTGCGTGAGGTGCAGGAGTCGTTCCAGGCTCGTCTCGTACAGCGTCAGACTCGCGCGCATGGCGGCGAGCTTCTTCGCGCCGAGGACCGACTCCAGCTCCTGCCGGTTGCGCTCGAGATAGGCGTCCGCCAGGTGGACGCTGCTCAACGCGTCGTCGAGGTTCGTGCCATAGAGAAAGAAGTTCTTCTCGTACCGGCGCGCCTGCTGGATCTCGAACTCGTAGCCGGCCGCCCGCTCGAGAAATCCCTGCTTCACCTTGAGGTTCGAGATGAGCACCACGGCCATCACCGTGATGGCGGCGAGAAGAAGGAACAGGGCGCCGAAAGCCGCCGCGATGCGCGCCGCCACGCTGAACCGCGGACGTTGAAAAAGCGCACGCTGCGCCTCGACCTCCGCTCCTTCTCCCGCGACCTTCGGTCGGGGCATGGACTCCGGAGAGGTCATGCGCGGAAGACCTCCGGGAGACGGAAGACGGGCGCGACCCGGGCCCAGAACACGTTTTCAGATCGTGGCACCGTTTCATGCGGACGTCCACCGTCTCCCGCGTCGGAGGGTTCCAAAAAGCCGGTACGCCACGACTTCGTGGAAGACGGGACGACGCCCGCTCCTGATCTATCATCGGGTCCGGTGACCACGATGGTGCTGCAGGCCGTCGCGTCGGGAGTGGCGCTCGGTCTGATCTATGCCGGCGTCGGGGCCGGTCTCTCCCTGATCCTCGCGACCGGTCGGCTGACGAACCTCGCGCACGGAGAGTTCGTCCTCGCCGGCGGCTACATCCTTTACGCCCTCTGCCATGGTATCGGGTGGCCCTGGCCGGCCGCTCTCGCCGTGGCGGCTCTCGGCGGCGCCCTCCTGGGCGGGGCTCTTCCCCCCTTCGTCCGACGGCTTCCAAGGCGGGAGGTGGACGGTCTCGCTTTTACCCTCGGCGTGGCTTTCATCCTCCAGAACCTCCTTCTTCTCGGGGCCACCGCGACGTACCGTGTGATTCCCGGAGGTTACTGGCTCCGGACAGTCCCCTTCGGGCCGGTGATTCTGAGCCGGGTCTCTCTCGCGGCCGCGGGGGCGGCCGCGGCCGCACTCGTCGGACTCGACCTCTGGCTCCGCTTCAGCTGGACCGGATCGGGCCTCCGGGCCGTCAGTCAGTCCCGGCCGGCGGCCGCCAGTCTCGGGATCTCCCCCGCCCGGATGGAGCGGATTGCCTTTCTCGCCGGTGGCGCGACCGCGGCGGCTGCCGGAGGACTTGTTCTTCTGACCCGATTCCTGACGCCGGGAGAAGGTCCCGCCTGGACGCTCGTGGCTCTTGCGGTCGCTTTCCTCGGCGGCCGGCCGGCCGCAGGGGCGCTCATGGCGGCCGGAGTCGGGCTCGGCGTCGCGGAGTCCCTCGCCACGGTTCTCGCGGGAGGAGCGTGGCGGGAGGTCGTGGTGAGCGCGTCGGTCCTCCTCTGGCTTCTCGTCCGCGGGAGAACTCTCCTCACCGATGCGTGAGGGGACGCGCTTCTTCGTCCTCTGGGCGGTCGTTTTCTCGGCCGCAGGCATCGTCGCCGCGTCGACGGGCCGGTACGGCCTCAACGTCGTCGCCTTCGGATTCCTCTACGCCGTTCTCGCCACGAGCTGGAGCTGGCTGCGGGCGGCTGGGCTTCTTTCGCTCGGGCAGGCGGCCTTCTTCGGGGCCGGAGCGCTGACGCAGGCCTGGCTGGTCACTGCGGAACGGATCTCCCCGTGGCTCGCCCTCTGCGCGAGTGCCGCCGCCGGCGCTCTCGCCGCGCTCCCCCTGATCCCGGCTCTTCGCCTGAGGCCGGCAAGCTTCGGCCTCGCGACACTCTCCTATGCCCTTCTCCTGAGGGGTCTCGCGGGGGGCGTCCTCGCTTTCGGCATGGAGGGATTCCTTCTTCCGAAGGTGCCGGGCTTCGAGGGGGCGGCGCCCGCGGCCGTGGCGACGCTTGGAGTGCTGGCCCTCGCCTCGAGCCTCGGTTACGAGGCGTTCCTCCGGCGGCCGGGGGGCCGGGCCGCGGCCGCCATCCGCCAGTCCCCGGCGACGACCTCGAGCCTCGGCATCGACCTCGTCGGAGAGCGCTGGCGTCCGCTGGTCCTGAGCGCCGCCGCCACCGGACTCTCGGGAGCCCTTTACGCACACTTGACCGGGAGCGTCGAGACGGCCGTCGTCTTCTCACCCACCTTCTCGATTCTGCCGCTCGTTTTCGGAATGCTCGGGGGCGCCCTCCACCCGCTGGGAGGAATCCTCGGAACGCTCCTCCTCTACCCGTTCGACGAAATGCTCCTCAGGCAAGCCCTCCCCCAGGCTCATCTGCTGGCCTACGGGCTCATTCTCTGCGGTCTGTTGATGGTGAGGCCCGAGGGGATCCTCCGACAGAGGGTTCCGGCGGTCCCGCCGCAGACGACACCGAGGCGCCGACGACAGGAGCCCTTCGCTCTGGCCGTCCAGGACGTGACCGTCCGCCGCGGAGGGATCCCCGTCCTCAGGAACGTCAGCTTCACGGTCGAGCCGGGAGAGATCCTCCGGGTGGTCGGGTCCAACGGGGCCGGCAAGACCTCGCTGCTGCTGGCCATCGCTGGAGGAATTCCGATCGCAAGAGGAGCCATCCTCTTCGGCGGAGCGCCGTCTCCCCGGGGTGCCGCCGCACGGGCGCGGCGCGGCGTGGGCCGGTCGTTCCAGGCTCCCCGCCCCTTTCCGGAGTGGACGGTTCGAGAGAACGTGGCGCTCGCCGCCGAGCGAGGCGGAACCCGGGTCGACGTGGACCGCCTCCTCTCGGAGCTTCGGCTCGCCGCCCTGGAGGACCGCCCCGCCGGCCAGTTGAGCCTCGGAGAGGGAAAGCGACTGGAATTCGCGAGGGTTCTCGCGGCGGATCCGGCGCTCCTCCTCCTCGACGAGCCCCTGGCGGGCCTCAGTCCCGAGGCGGCCGAGCACGTCTCGGGCCTCATCGATCGGGCGCGGCGGCAGGGCGCCGCCGTCGTCTGGGTCGAGCACGGTCCGGCCGCGGGGAAGCTCGCGGACCGCCTTATCGTCCTCGAGAGGGGGCAGATCCGATTCCGCGGATCGGTCGCGGAATGGGAAGCCGCACGTCTGGAGCCTTCGTCGTGAACGCCCGCCTCGAGACGCGCGAGCTCACCGGCGGCTACCCCGGGGTGAGCGTTTTCTCGGATGTCGGGCTCTCCGTCGAACCCGGCGAGGTCCTGACGATCCTGGGGGCCAACGGATCCGGGAAGTCCGCGCTTCTCGAGACGCTCCAGGGCCTCCTTCACCCCCGCCACGGGGCCATTCTTCTGGACGGCGAGCCGGTGCAGGATCTTCCGCCCGAGGTCCGCGCCGCACGCGGAATGAGCCTCGTCTCGGATCGTCGCCGTCTCTGGAAGGAGATGACCGTCCGGGAGCATCTGCGGGTCGGCGCATACCGCCGGGCCGCGCGGGGCGGCTGGCGACGCCGTGAAGCATTCTTCCGGAATCTCTTCCCGGCTCTTTCCGGGAAACGCGGGGCGCGACCGGGGCAGCTGAGCAGCGGTCTCCAGCAGCAGCTCGCGCTGGCCCGATTCGGAATGTCGTCCCCGCGCGTCTGGCTCCTCGACGATCCTCTCCGGGGCCTCGACGAGTCGGCGTCGAGGCGCGCGCTCGAATGGATACGGGATTCGGCCGGCGGCGGCGCCGCCGTCGTCCTGACGGGCCAGAACGTTCCGGCGCTCCTCGGCGTCGCCACGAAGGCGATGCTGCTCGAAGAGAGCCGCCTCTCCCCGATCCCCTCCGGTGCCGACGGCCTGCGGGACCCGCGGGTGCGCCGGCTGCTCTGAATTCCCGGCGGAGAAGAGTCGTATAGTCGTCGCCACCATGAGTGAGCCTCTCCTCAATTCAACGGCGTCCGCGCGCCTCAAGGTGGCGCCCTCCGACCTCGCCAACACCCTGAATTTCGAGCCCGGGGACTCGTTCCCGCCGGTGTTCGCCACCTCCCGCATGGTGGCTCTGATGGAGGTGGCCGCCGCCCGGGTTCTCGGCCCCCATCTGGCAGCGGGCGAAGTCTCCGTGGGCGTCTCCATCGATGTCGTCCACACGGCCGCCACTCC
Source organism: uncultured Acidobacteriota bacterium (assembly GCA_963779415.1). Classification (GTDB taxonomy): domain Bacteria; phylum Acidobacteriota; class Thermoanaerobaculia; order UBA5066; family UBA5066; genus DAOMFB01. The sequence goes on from CAVZYA010000001.1 coordinate 548,481, forward strand.
CCCGGGCGCCACGGTGACCGCCACGGCGAAGTTCGTCGGACGGGACGGAAAGCTCTTCCTCTTCGAACTCTCGGCGGCGGACGACGCGGGTGAAATCGGAAAAGGGACTCACAAACGGGCGATCGTCGCGTCGGAGAGGATCGTCGCCGGCGCGGCCAAGCGCCGAGCGCAGAGCTGAACCGCCGGTCAGTCCGCCCTACCGAGGACGACCCGCGCATCCACGACCGTGAGCCCGCTCTCGTGAACGAGGACCGGATTCAGGTCCATCTCGTCGATCTCGGGGTGCCGCGCCACGAGGTCCGAGAGCTGCACGAGAAGGCGGCGCAGGGCCGACACGTCGGCCGGCCTCGCTCCGCGGACCCCTTTGAGCAGCTTCGCTCCCCGGGTCTCCTCGATCATCTCGGCCGCGTCTTTCTCTCCGAACGGCACGATCCGGAAGGAGACGTCCTTGAAGAGCTCCACGAGAGTCCCCCCCATGCCGAACATGACGGCATGCCCGAACTGGAGATCGCGGGTCACCCCGACGATGACCTCCGGTCCGGCCGCGGACATGGCGCTCACGAGGACTCCCCCGTCCCGCGCGCCGATTCGCTTCACGATGCCGCCGATCTCCCGGAAGGCCTTCCGGACTCCCGACTCGTCTCTCACGTTCAGGATCACTCCCCCGACGTCGCTCTTGTGCGTCACGTCGACGGAGTTCATCTTCACCGCGACGGGGTATCCGATCTCCCCCGCCGCCCGGACGGCCTCCTCCTCGTTCCCAGCCTGCCGCGAGGAAACGACCGGCAACCCCTCGCGCACGAGAAAGCTGATGGAGTCTGCCGGGGAGAGTGACCTCGCGGCGGACGACGGAGCCGATGCCACGGCCGCCGGGGCCGCCTCCACCGTCCGGGGCCAGCGGTCGCCGGCGAAGCGGACATGGCAGGAGAGCGCCTTGACGGCGCGCTCCGGCGTCGGAAAGACGGCGATTCCCTTCTCGTGAAGGAGAAGCCGCTCGGCGCGCTCCACGTCGGCGCCGCCAAGGAACGCGACGAGGTCGTTCCGGCCCGGCTCCAGGGCCGTCGAGGCGTTTGCGATCGGATCCCCGAAGATCGTCAGAACGACGTCGTAGTGATCCCGTGACGTCGCGATGACTTTCCGGAAACAGTCGGCGTCGCCGTCGCCCGTCAGGTCGAGGGGGTTCCCGACGATGAAATGGGATGGCAGCGTCCGCCGCAGCTCCGAAGCCAGGGCCGCGGGGAGCGGGCTCACGTGGAAACCGTTGTCCGCCGCGACGTCGGTGGCGATGATGGCCGAGCCTCCGGAGCTGGTGACGATCAGCATCCGGGGGCCCGCGGGTGCGGGAACGTAGGCGAGGGCCTTGGAAAAATCGTAGAGCTCCTCGAGGGAGGCCGCGCGGTGGATCCCGTACTGCCGGAAGACCGCGTCGTAGATCTCGTCCTTCGTGGCGAGCGTCCGGGTGTGCGATTCGGCGGCCTTGCGTCCCTGATCGGTCCGGCCGGCCTTGAAGATGACGATGGGCTTGCGGCATTCCTTCACGGCGGCCAGGAACCGTTTGGGGTCGCGTATGCCTTCGATGTAAAGGGTGATCACCTTCGTGTTCGGATCGGACGCGAAGAAGGTGATCAGGTCGGCCTCGTCCACGTCGATCCGGTTCCCCATGCTCACGAAGGCCGAAAAGCCGAGCCTCTCCTCGGCCGCCCAGTCGATCAGCGCCGCCCCGACGGTTCCGCTCTGAGACGCGATGGCCATCGCCCCTTTCCGCGTGATGAGCGGCCAGGAGGCGCAGAGGCCGTGGTGGGGGTAGTTCACTCCCTGGCAGTTCGGACCGACGACGCGGATGCCGCACCGGGTGGCGTTCTTCTTCAGCTCTTCCTGAAGGCGGGCCCCGTCCGACCCCGATTCGGCGAAACCTCCCGTGATGACGATGGCCGCCCGGACCTTCCGTTCGCCGAGCTGAAGGATCGTCTCGGGGACGGAGAGGGCCGGAACGATGACGACGGCCAGGTCCGTTCCGGACGGGATCTCCCCCACCGACCGGACGGACGGCGTTCCGAGAATCGTCTCCCCCTTCGGATTCACGGGGGTGACGGGCCCGGCGAAGCCCGCGTCGAGGATGTTCTTCAGGATCTGGTACCCGAGCTTCCCCGGTTTCGCGGAGGCGCCGATGACGGCAAGGCCGTTCGGCCGAAAGAGAGCCTGCAGGGAGTCGTTCATGTCGCTCCTCGAGAATGCCGCGCCTCGAAGTCTATCGCGGCGGAACGTCCCTCGCCGGCTCCGTCAGCAGCCGCTCACGTCTCGTCAGGCCGTCCGAGCGCGGCGGCCGGGCTACGCCCCGGGGGGCGAAAGGAAGCTCTCGAGCCGATCCTCATTCAGGATGAAGTGGCCCCCCTCTCGCTTGAGAAGGCCCATCTGCCTGAACCTGTTCACCTGCGTCGTGACCGTCTCGCGGGTGGTCCCGATCAGCTTGGCCAGGTCCTCGTGGGTCAGCCGGAGGGGAATCAGCGTCCCTCCGGCCGTCCTCACGCCGTGCTCCCTCCCGACCTGGAGCAGGACTTTCCCGAGCCTTTGGTACGACCACGTGTGGCCGAAAGCCGCGTACCCCTGCTCGATCTTGACGAGCCGCTTCGACAGGAGGCGGATGAAGTTCCGGGCGACCGCTGGAAAGGCGGACAGAATCTCCTCGAGGCTCTTCCTCGGGATGACGGTGACGACGACCTCCGTCTTCGTCACGGCGTCGAAGGCCCGCTTCTCCTCCGCGAAGAGAAGCTCGCCGAAGATCTCTCCCGGCTTCAGGATGTGGAGGGTGGTCTCGCCCCCTCTGCCCGAGACCGAGACGAGCTTCACGATGCCCTCCGCGACGATGAACATGGCGTCCGCGCGGTCTCCCTCCGAAAAAACCGGGACTCCCTTCGCATAACGCCGCTCGCCAAAAATCCGCGTGATCCGGCGCATCTCCTCGTCGGCCACTCCCCGGAACAGCTCAAGGGCCGTCGGGCGCACCACAGCTCCCGAGTCTAGGGGCCCGGCTTGAGCCTTTCAACCGCCCGCCAGAAACACGAACGCCGATGACGTCCCCCCAAGAACGTCCCGGCGGTTCGTGTCTCGTCGTTCACGCCACATTGCGAGACATGTCGAATCGGAATCTGACGGGCCTCAGGCCGCGCGGCGCATTTCGACGTCACGGGGGAGGAAATCGACCAGCTCCGACTCTGAAGAGGACGACTCCGTCCAGAAGAACCTCTTTCCGGCCTTTTCCTTGTCGGCGAGAGAGCCGAGAAGAATCCCTTCGACGGCGATGACGAGAAGCGCCAGGGCGGCAAGAACAACTCCCGGCCCGACGGTGAGTTCCGTAAGAATGCCTTCCATCTATCTCACCCCCTTTCCAACTCTCCAACCGGAATATGGTTCCCGCGATGAAAACTGTCTGTGCGACCTTTCACAACCCTCTCGGAAAGGAAGCTAGACTCGCCCCGCGTGATCGAAAACCAGCGACGCGCAGACGAGAGGCCTTTCAGCGTCCCTCGGTCGAAACAGGAGATCCTCGGGGATCTCGAGACATTGATCGCGGAGAGAAAGCTCTTCGGCGCGGAGCTGAACCCGACGATTCTCAAGAAGAGCGGCAAGGGAGCGCGATTTCTCGTCAGCAAGGTTCCCTCGCGGCGAAAGCTCCTTCGGAGCTGGAGGGCCCTCTTCGAGGACCGGATCCCGCCCGCCGCCCTCTTCCGGGCCCTCGGTCCCCGCTACGGCGAGTTCTCGCACCGGGAGAGCCTCCTCCTCTTCGGCAGGAACCGCATCCTCTACGACACGCAGATTCTCGAGGGCGAGGAGAGCGTCGGCGAGGTGACGCTCAGCTTCGCGTCTCTCCCGGATCCGGCGCTCGGGCTCACGGCCTTTCTCCGGGGCCGCCGCATCAGGGTCGTCTACATCGACCACATCCGCGTGAACGCGCAGCGCTCCGGCTACGCCGCGACGCTGTTCCGCCACTACGAGGGGCTCTTCCGGGACCTGGGCTTCCGCGAGTTCCGGCTGAACGCGTCTCTTTCCATCGGTCGGTACTACTGGGGAAAGGAAGGATTCGATTTCGCCGACAGGTCCGAGGTCGAAAGGAGAAAGCAGGCCCTGCGTACTCTCGTCCGGGAGAAGGGCCTTCCCGTGCGCGAGATCGAGATCGGGCGTCTGAACCACCCGTTCGATCTCGCCGGGTTCCGGAAGGACCTGAGGATCCCCGTCTACCGGGATGCCGACGGATACCACTCGCTGACGGCCGATGAGCGGTTCACCGAGGAGGTCCAGCTGCCGCTGGGCAAGGCCTTCCTTCTCGCCTCGGCACCCTGGGAGGGGTACAAGACGATCTACACGAAGACACCCCGGAGGACGGGCTTCGTGACCTCTCCCGAATACCTTCGGCACCAGACCCGTGCCGGCCACCCGGAAAGCCACAAACGGCTCCGCGCCCTTCTCGCGGCCATCGAGAAGGAGGACCTCCGGAGGAGCCTCGTCTTCCTTCCTCCCTACGTCCCCGACCTCGAGTTCCTCGGGACGGTCCATGCCCCCGAGTACCTCGAGAGGTTCCGCGAGAGCGTCCGGAACGGAGACAAGATCTTCTCAACGAGAGACTGCTCGATCTCGGCCGCGACCTGGGACGTCGCCCTTCTCGCGGCCGGCGGCGCGATGGCCGGCGTCGACGCCGTCATGAACGGGAGGGTCAAGAACGTCTTCTGCGCCGTGAGGCCCCCGGGGCATCACGCGGGACGGGCGTCCACGATGGGATTCTGCTTCATCAACAACGTGGCGGTCGGCGCCGTCTACGCACGGGCCGTCTACGGCGTCGAACGGATCTTCATCCTCGACTGGGACGTCCACCACGGAAACGGGACGCAGGCGATCTTCGAGGCGGACCCCCTGACGTACTACTGCAGCATCCACGAGCACCCGACCTTCTGCTTTCCGGGGACGGGACGGCGGATGGAGCGGGGAACGGGGGCGGGAGCAGGGTTCACGCTGAACCTGCCGCTCAAGCCGTTCGCGGGGGACGAGGAGCTGGTGGAGACCTTCGAGAGGGAGGTCGTCCCGGAGATCGACCGGTTCCGGCCCGGCCTGATCATGATCTCCGCGGGGTTCGACGGACACGACAACGACCCGATCGCCGACCTCCGGCTCACGAGGGAGTCATTCATCCACATGACGCGGAGGCTCTGCGAGCTGGCGGACCGCCATTGCGCCGGCCGCATCGTCTCGGTTCTCGAAGGAGGGTACGAGGGCCCCTGGTTCGCCTCGTCGGTCCTCGCCCATCTCCTGACGCTTCAGGGAAGGAGCCAATAATGTTCGTCGGCAAGCGGATGACAAAGAACGTGATCACGGTCTCGCCGGGAGACACCCTGAAATTCGCCAGCCACGCCCTGATGGAGAACCGGATCCATCAGCTCCCGGTCGTGGAGAACGGCGAGCTGGTCGGCTTCGTGTCGGGCACGGACATCCGCAACTCGACCTTCGAGACCTCGACGGTCACGCAGCTCGGAAAGATCCTCGTGAAGAACCGGACCGTCGCGGAGATCATGATGCGCGACGTCGTCACGGTGATGCCGGAGGACACGATCGAAGACGCGCTCCTCGTCATCCACAAGAGGAAGCTCGGGGCCCTCCCCGTCGTGGAGGGGCGGAAGCTGGTCGGGATCATCACGAAGCGGGACCTCCTGGCGGCCTTCTGCGACGCCCTCAAGATCGAGGAGCCGGGGGTCCGGATCGAGGTCATCCTCCCACGCGGGGCCGCTTCCCTCGTCCCCCTCGTTCGGAAGCTCGCGGACATGGAGGCCGAGATCTGGAGCCTGATCCTTTCGCCCGTCCCCGGCGGCTTCCTCGCCCTCGTCCGCCTCGCCACGATCGACGCGGGTGGCGTTCGGAGGGCCCTTCGCGATGCCGGCTTCATCGTCCCGGACGTGGCGGACTTCCTGAAGTAGCGGCCCGCCGGAAGGCTCCCGCTACCGGAGCTGATAGCCTTTCATCTTCCGCCAGAGGGTATTGCGCGAGATGCCGAGTGTGGCCGCGGCCCGGCCCCGGTGGCCGCCGTGCCGCGCGATCGCGTCGCGGATGGTCTCCGCCTCGGCCTGCTCCAGGGGACTCGCGCCGGGGGGGGCCGCGATCGCCGGCGCGCCGGGGAGCGAGGCGATCTGGGAGGGGAGGTCGGAGACCTCGATGATCGAGCCGCCGCAGACCACGAAGGCGTGCTCGATGGCGTTTTCGAGCTCCCGCACGTTCCCGGGAAACGAATGGGACATGAGGCGCGCCATCGCCGTCACCGAGATACCCGAGATGCGCCTCCCCTGCGCGGCGTTGAAGCGCGCGATGAACCGCTCGACGAGGAGCGGGATGTCCTCTGGGCGGCTCCGGAGCGGCGGCAGGGTCAGCCGGACGATGTTCAGGCGGAAGTAGAGGTCCTGGCGGAAGCGCCGGTTCATCACCTCCGCCGCGAGGTCGCGGTTGGTCGCGGCAATGATCCGTACGTCGGCCTTCGCCGGCTTGACGGCGCCGAGCGGCGTGTACTCCCGCTCCTGAAGGACCCGCAGAAGCTTGACCTGTATGGCCGGCGACAGCTCGCCGACCTCGTCGAGGAGGAGCGTCCCTCCCTGCGCGAGGGCGAAACGGCCGGGCTTGTCCTTCTTGGCGTCGGTGAAGGCGCCGCGGACGTAGCCGAACAGCTCCGATTCCACGAGGGAGTCCGGGATGGCGCCGCAGTTGACCGCGACGAAGGGCTTTCGGGAGCGCGCCCCGAGGTTGTGGATCGCCCTCGCGACGAGCTCCTTTCCGGTGCCGGGCTCCCCCTCGATCAGGACGGTCGCGTCGCTCCGGGCGATGAGCGGCAGCATGTCGCGCACATGACGCATCGCCGCGCTCTTGGAGATGACGTCATCCGACTTGTAGCTGGCTTTCAGCTGGCGACGCAGCTCGGCGACCTCGGAGAGGTCGCGGAACATCTCGACCCCCCCGATCACCTGTCCGTCCTCGCCACGCAGCGCCGCCGTGCTGACGGCGATCGGAACGGAGCGCCCCTCCTTCCGGAGGATCGAGACCTCGCTGTCGGCATGGCTCTGGCCGGCCCGCATGCTGTCGCGCAAGAGGCAGTTCCTCTCGCATCCGGTGCTCCGGAGCACATCGCCACAGAAGCGCCCCAGAACCTCTTCCCGGCCGTAGCCCGTGATCTCCTCCGCCGTCCGATTGAAGGCCGTGATCCGGCAGTCGCCGTCTACGGTGAAGATCGCGTGCGGGATGGAGTTGAAGATCAGGTTCGCGTACCTGATGACGAGAGCCCGCTGCATGTCGGCAATCTAACTCCTATGCTCCAGAAGTGCAACAACAGATGAAGAGACGTCTCGAATCCGAGACACCACAATCGCAGCTGTTCAGACAAGAGGCCGTGTTTTCGAAAGCCAACACATTGTCAACGAAGAAGATGCCGCCGCCGCCCCGATGGCACGTTGATTGCCATAGAGGACCATGCGGGACGAACCGCAGCGCGGAGGGCTCGAATGGCGCTAACAACTTCCTATTACATGGAGGCGGTCGACACGAAGAACCTCCCGGAGAGGTTCCTCGAGGCATTCGCCGCGATTCTTTCTCACTCGAACTACGCCGCCGTTCTCGACCTCTATGCCCGGATGAGCACGCGATGCGGACGCTGCGCCGCGAGCTGTCCGGTCTACGAGGCCTCCTGCGATCCGCGGGACATTCCGTGCAAGAGGTCGGAGCTGCTCCTCGACGTCTTCACCCGCTACTTCACCCCTCTCGGCGCCCTCAAGGCGCGCTTCGGCACTCCCTTCACCCTCACGGAGGAGCACATCAACAGGCTGGCAGAGGATCTCTACCGCTGCACCGCCTGCCGCCGGTGCAAGCTCGAGTGCCCGCTGGGGATCGACCACGCGATGATCACCCACCTCGGCCGCTGGGTCCTTGCGGAGGTCGGCATCATTCCGAAGGCGCTCAAGGTGGCGGTGCGGGAGCAACTGGACGGAAAGACGCACAACACGTCGGCGATTCCCGAGGCGGCGCTGCGCGACACGTGCGAGTTCCTCACGGACGACTGCAAGGACACCTGGGGGATGAAGATCGAGTTCCCGATCGACCGGGAGGGGTCGGAATACGTCTTCTTCCCGGCGGTATCCGATTACCTCCTGGAGCCCGACACGCTGACGGGAAACTCCGCGGTCCTCACCGCGGCCGGCGCCTCCTGGACCATCGGCTCGCGTTACTTCGACGGGATCAACTACGGCCTCTTCTACTCCGACCGGATGCTCGACCGGATCCTGCAGCAGGAGGTCGCGGAGGTCCGCCGCCTCGGGGCACGCAAGATCCTGATCGGAGAGTGCGGGCACGCCTCGCGCTCGGCCAAGTTCTTCGTCCGGACTTTCGGCGGCGGCCGGAACGCTCCCGAGGTGGTCAACATCATGGAGTACACGCTGAGGGCGCTTCGGGAGGGGAAGCTGGCCCTTAAGGCCGGTTCGATCGGCGAGCGCGTGACGTATCACGATCCCTGCAACATCGCCCGATCGGGCTGGGTTGTAGAACAGCCACGCGAGATCCTTCGCGCCATCTGCTCGGACTTCGTCGAGATGACGCCGCACGGCCGCGAGAACTACTGCTGCGGGGGCGGAAGCGGGACCGTCTCCATCGACGAGATCCGCTCCTTCCGGACGCTCGTCGGCGGCAAGACCAAGGCGGAACAGATCCGCCGCACCGGCGCCACCGTCCTGGTCGCCCCCTGCGCCAACTGCAAGAAGCAGCTCCGCGAGGTCTGCGAAGACCACGGCCTCAAGGACGTCCGGGTCGTCGGGTTGCACGATCTCCTCTTGCCGGCCCTCCAACCGCCTGCGGCCATGCGCGTCGAAAAACCGGCGGCCGACGAAGCCGCGAAGGGGGCGTGACGCGTGGACGCCTGGATCGCCCTCGCGCGGGGCCCCCTCTTTCGCATCTCCCTCGCGGTCTGCGTGCTCGGCCTTCTCTACCGTGTCGGCGTCGCCTGCTACTCCCTCCTGCGCGCGTGGCAGAGAGCGGGAGACCGGCTCCTGCCGCTCTCCGCGATCCGCCGCGCGACCCTGGAGTGGTTGGTGCCACGCCGTCTCCTCAAGGCGAGGCCGCTCTACTCGATCGCCTCGTTCGCGTTTCACGTCGGCATCATCGTCGTGCCGCTCTTCCTCGCCGGACACGTCCTCCTCTGGCAGCGCGACCTGCCGGTCGCCTGGCTTGTGCTCCCCGCCTTCTGGGCCGACCTCCTGACCCTCCTCGCCACGGCGGCGCTCTTCGGTGTCCTCGTCGCCCGGGCCGTGACGAAGGAGAGCCGCTTCCTGACGCAGACGCAGGACGTCGTGGTGCTCCTCCTCCTCGCAGGGGTGCTCGTCGCCGGCTTTCTCGCATCCCATCCGGGCCTCGCTCCGTTCGACGCACGGGCGCTGCTCCTAGCCCACGTCCTCCTCGGAGATCTGGTGCTGATCCTGACGCCCTTGACCAAGATCGTGCACTGCGTCCTCTTCCCATTCATGCAGCTCGCCGGAGAGATCGGCTGGCACTTCCCCGCCGAGAGCGGCCGCCACGTGGCGCTCGCCCTCGGCAAGGAGGGTGAGCGGATATGAGCGCCTGGGGCATCCTGACCGACGTTACGAAGTGCATCGGCTGCGAGGAGTGCGTCGCCGCTTGCAAGCGGACGAACGCGACCGGAGAGGACGAGCCGTGGAGCTGGCAGGGCTCACCCGGGGATCTCTCGTCGACGCGGTGGACGACGATCGTCTCCGCGCCGCGCGGACGCTCCGTCCGCGTCCACTGTCGCCACTGCCTCGAGCCGGCCTGTGCCTCGGCCTGTCCGGTGGGAGCGCTCCGCCGGACGAAGGAAGGCGCGGTCGCTTACGACGCGGACATCTGCATGGGCTGCCGCTACTGCATGATCGCCTGCCCGTTCAAGATGACCCGCTACGAGTGGGAGTCGGCCACCCCCCGGGTCCGCAAGTGCATCCTCTGCTACGACCGGATCCGTAAAGGCGAGATCAGGGAGCCGGCCTGTACGGCCGCCTGCCCGACGAAGGCGACGATCTTCGGCGACCGGGACACCCTCCTCGCCGAAGCCCGCCGCCGCATCGCGGAGGAGCCGGGCCGATACGTCCACCACATCTGGGGCGAGCACGAAGTGGGAGGGACCTCAGTCCTCTACCTTTCCGACGTCAACCTCTCCACGGCTGGCTGGCCCTCTTCGCTGCGCGACACTTCGTATCCGGCGCTCACGCATCCGGCCATGCACGCCGTCCCTCCCGCGTTTCTCGGCGTGGGCGCCGTGATGTTCGGCCTCTCGTGGGTGATCGGCCGCCGGGAGCGCCTCGCCCGGGAGGGGGATCCGGAAACTCCGCCGCACGAGAAAGGCAACACGCCTCCGAAGGCTACGCCATGAGCACGCCCGTCAACATCCGCCTGGCCACGACCAAGGCCGTCCTCTGGCTCCTCGTCGGCGTGGCGACCGCCGTGGCGGCGGTGCGCTACGCGTACGGCCTCGGCCTGACAACGGCCCTCACGGACCTCACCCCCTGGGGTCTCTGGATCGGACTCGACGTCATGGCCGGTGTGGCGCTCGCCGCCGGGGGCTTCGTCATCGCGGCCACCGTGTACGTCTTTCACCGCGAGCGCTACCACGCTCTCGTCCGGCCCGCCGTCCTGACGGCTTTCCTCGGTTACGTGGCGGTCGTCCTCGGACTGCTCGTCGACCTCGGCCGGCCCTGGAACATCTGGCGAATGACCGTCCGCTGGCAGCCAACCTCCGCCCTCTTCGAGGTCGGCTGGTGCGTGATGCTCTACCTGACCGTCCTGACCCTCGAGTTCGCCCCGGTCGTCTTCGAGGGCTTGCGCTGGAATCGAGCTTTCGCTCTGCTCAAGCGCGCGACCCTCCCCCTCGTCATCGTCGGCATCGCTCTCTCCACGCTGCACCAGTCCTCCCTCGGGACGCTCCTCGTCATCGCACCCGAACGCCTCCACCCGCTCTGGTACTCGCCCATCCTGCCTCTGCTTTTCCTCGTCTCGGCCATCGGCCTCGGGCTCGCCACCGTCGTCGTGGAGGATGTAACGAGCACGTGGCTCTACCGGCGGCAGCCGGAGTGGGACCTCCTGCCGGCCCTGACGCGCGCCTCGGCTCTGGTTCTTCTGCTCTACCTCGCGCTCCGTGTCGGCGACCTGGCTTTTCGCGGGACGCTGGCACGTGTCCTGGAAGGCTCGTGGTGGTCGGCGCTCTTCGTCGTCGAGCTGCTGGTGAGCGTCGTCGTCCCCGTCCTGATCTTCCTCCTCCCCTCGACGCGCAAGAGCCCCCGCGCCCTCTCCGTGGGCGCTTTCCTCGTCATTTCGGGATTCGTCTTCAACCGGGCCATGGTGGGAGGGATCGCCCAGCTCGCCCGGACCCGGGACTTCTACGTCCCGGCGGCCACCGAGCTCGCCATCAGCCTCGGGATCATCGCGGTGATGGCGCTGGTCTTCATGTTCTTCGTGGAGCACCTCGGAGTTTGGGAGACGCCGCCAGCGGCACCCGACCACTTCCGGCCGGCCGTGACCGACCGGGCCTCGGCCGTGCGCCTCCGCGGGCCCTGGTTCGGAAGCGTGCAACGCTCGGGTCTCGCGTGGGTCGTCGGCGTCCTCCTCGGACTGGGGATCGTCTCGGCCGAAGTCCGTCACCGCGGCATGGTCCGGGCGACTCCCGTGGCTCCGCCCCGGACGGTCACCGTGGACCGGTCGGATCGCCCCGGGGGGCTTCTGCATCAGCTCCGGCTTCTCCCGGCGACGGCCACCGGAGAGACGACCGAGAACGCGCTCCTCCTCTCGGCGGCCGGGAGCGGGCGGTACGTCCTTTTCGAGCATGACCAGCACCAGAAGAGGCTCGGCGGCGTCTCTTCGTGCCGCCGATGCCATCACCTCAACCTGCCTCTCGACAAGGCGACGCCCTGCGCGTCGTGTCACCGCGACATGTACGCGGCGACCGACATTTTCGGGCACGAGCGGCATGTCGTTTCCCTCGGCCGCAACGCCTCCTGCTCGAGGTGCCACGCTCCCGGAAGGGCGCAGACGAGGGAGGCGTCGACCCCCTGTGCGTCGTGCCATGCCGCGGAAGGCGGCCCGCCCGTCGGCCTTGGCGAGAGAAAGGATGCCGCCGGTATCGCGCCCGGCTATCGGCGAGTCCCTCCACTCCCTCTGCATCTCGTGCCATCGGTCCGAGGAGGCGCGGACCGGACGAAAGCCGTATCTCTCGCGCTGTCCGGCCTGTCATCGCGGGGCGGCCGCTGGCGACGAGAACCTCCGGGTCCGCGAAGGCGCGGTCCTCCTGGCGAGAAGATGATGCGCGAAATGCCGGCTCACCCACGCCCGCGGGTGGCGGTGGTCGATGACGAGCCAGACGTCCTGACGTTCGTGCGGCTCGCTCTCGACGACCGGGGGTTCGACGTCCTGACCCTCGACCGCGTCGCCGGAGCGCTTCCCGCGCCTCCACGCCTTCGCCCCGGACGCGGTCTGCCTCGACCTCTTGATGCCGGAGCGGACGGGACTCTCGCTCCTCGTCGAGATCCGGAAGGATCCCGATCTGGCGAAGGTCCCGGTGCTCATCCTCTCGGCACTCAACGCCCGGGAGGAGCTCCTCGCGACCCTCCGCCGCGAGGGACTCGGCCCGGAGCCTGCCGCCTTCGTCGAGAAGCCGCTGGATATGGAGTCGCTGGTCCGGGCCTTGCGCGAGTGCCTGGGGATCGCGGTAGGAGGTGGGCCATGACGACGCTTGCTCGCCGGCAGGCCCTCTTGCGCGCCGGGCTGTTCGACGAACATTCCGAGCGAAATCGCGATCATCGACCGGACGCTGCGGCTCGTCGACAACAACCGCGCCTGCGTCGAGCAGCACGGCGAGGGGCTCGGAGCAGCCGTGCTATCGAGTCCTCAGGGGCCGGAACACGCCCTGCAGGGACTGCCCGGCGCCCCGAGTCTTCGCCGAGGGCCGGCCCTCTGTGCTGGAGACGACCGGGCGCGACAAACAGGCCCGGGCGTTCCCACCTCCTGCTGCAGCTCATCCCGCTCCGCGGGCGCGAAAGGCGACGTGACCCACCTCGCGGAGCTCGCCATCGACCTGACGGCATCGAGACAGCTCCAGAGCGAATACCAGACGCTCTTCGAGAAAGTGCCGTGCTACGTCTGCGTTCTGAACCGGGACTTCCGGGTCGTCAAGGCGAACGAGCGGTTCCGTGAGGTCTTCGGGGTCGCGGCCGGAGAGCCCTGCCACATGGTCTACAAGCGGCGGCCGATGAAATGCACGAACTGCGCCGCGGAGAAGGTCTTTGCCGACGGCGTCCTGCGCACGGCGCACCATGCCGGCGTCACCCGTGAGGGGAAGGCCGCCTACTACATCGTGAGCACCGCGCCTCTGCTCCACTCGGGAAACGAGGTCACACACGTCATCCAGATGGCCCTGGACGTGACCGAGCTGCGCGCCTTGAGGCAGGAGCTGGATCAGGCGAGCCGCCTTCGCGAGGCGCTCGTGGAGACCTCGCCGGAGGCCATCGTCGTCCTGGACAACGCCGGGAAGGTCCTGATCTTCAACCGCGCCGCCGAGGCGCTCTGGGGCGTGGCGCGCCAACGCGTGGTCGGCCACGTCTGGCGCTCCGCGTTCCTGGAGGCCTCGGTGGTCGATCTCTATCGCGGCCGTCAGGAGCGCCTCGAGCTCGAGGAGACGCTGGCCGCGCCCCGGCAGGGCGAGCCGATCCCGGTGCTCGCGTCGGGCGTGACGTCTGCGGGATGAGGACGGGGGCGTCGCTGGGGCGGCCCTGCTGCTGCACGACCTTCGGGCGCGAAAGCAGCTCGAGAAGGAGAAGCTGGAGGCCGAGCGCCTGGCCGCCGTGGGCCAGACGGTCGCCGGGCTGGCCCACGGCATCAAGAACATTCTCACCGGTCTCGAGGGCGGAATGTACGTGACCTCCACGGGCCTCGAACGGCACGACGACGCCCGCATCCGCCAGGGCTGGGGGATGCTGGAGCGCAACATCGGCAGGATCTCCACGCCTCGCCCGCAACCTGCTGGAGTTCTCGCGCGGCGAGGAGCCGCACCCGGAGATGGTGGATCCGGCGGCCCTCGTGGCCGAGGTCGCCGACCTCTATCGCGACAGCGCCCGCCAGCACGGCGTCGAGATCGTGGTCGAGGCGAACGGGCCCGTGCGGCCCGCCTCGCTCGACCACAAGGGCGTGGCGAGCTGCCTGGAGAACCTGGTCTCCAACGCCCTCGACGCCTGCCTCGTCAGCCGCCGCCCCTCGCCCCGGATCACGCTTCGCGCCATGGATCACGGTGATAACCTCGAGTTCGAAGTCGCCGACACCGGGTGCGGCATGGACTACGAGGTCAAGCAGAAGGTCTTCACGAGCTTCTTCTCCACGAAGGGCGCCGGGGGGACGGGGATCGGCCTGCTCCTGACGCGGAAGATCGTCCAGCAGCACGGCGGCGCCATCACGTTCGAGACGACGCCGGAGACGGGGACCACGTTCCGGCTGACGTTCCCCCGGGAGCGCCTGCCACGACCGGCGGCGGGGGCAACGGGGCCCCGGAAGGCAGTTCCCGCCGAGAGCGGCGCCGGGGCGGTCCCCGAGGCCAGGAAGGAGTGATCGATGCGTCAGGCAACCGAGGTGACGGTACTGGTGGTGGACGACGACCCGGACGTCACGACCTTCCTCGGGACGATCCTCGGCGACGCGGGGATGCATGTGGTCACCGCGCACGACGGCCAGGAGGCTCTGGACCGGCTGCACGAGTTCACGCCGGACCTCATCTCCCTCGACCTCGTGATGCCGGGCAAGTCCGGCGTGCGGCTCCTGCACGACCTGCGCAAGCATCCGAGCTGGCAGCGGATCCCGGTGATCATCGTCACCGGTCACGCGCGGGACGAAAAGATACGGAGGGATCTCGACCAGGTGCTGGCGGAGAGCGCCATCTCGGGTCCGTCCGTCTATCTGGAGAAGCCGGTCACGGCGCGGGCCTATCTGGAGACAGGTCTGCCGGGTCGTCGGTGTGACGCCGCCCGGGCGGGGGACCGGCCCCCGGGCCGGACCGGCTGAAACACGAACTCGCCGAGCTGCTCGCCGGGGCCGACGAGGAGAGCCTGGCGCGGGCGATCGAGACTCTCAAGGCCGGGCGGCCGGTCAAGACGCCAGCCTAGGCGCGGAAGGGGAAGACGTCATGGAAAAGCCGGGACGGATCCTCGTCATCGACGACGATGCGGACATCGTCGCCTACCTCGGAACGATCCTTCGGGACCACGGCTACGAAGTCCTCTCCGCCACCGACGGCGCTGCGGGTCTCGAGCTGGCCCGCCGCGAGCGCCCCGACCTGATCTGCCTGGACATCGCCATGCCGCCGCCGACGGGCGTCCGCGTCTACCGCGATCTGCGGGACGATCCCGGCCCTGAAGGGGATCCCGGTGGTGATGGTGACCGGCGTCATGCCGCAGTTCAAGGAGTTCATCCATCACCGCAAGAAGGTCCCGCCCCCGGACGGCTACATCCAGAAGCCGTTCGAACCCGCGGACGTGATCGCCACTCTCGGAAAGCTCCTGGCGCCGGCCGCGCGCGCCTGACGGTTACGTCGCCAGGTGGATCCGCTTCGTGTAGGCCATCTCCTCGATCTTGTCGGTCGAGCCGTAGAGGCCGCTGTCGCGGATGCCGCCGATGGGTAGCGTGTAGTCGCTGTAGAGAGGCCCCTCGTTGATCATGACCCGCCCGGCCGCGAGGTCCCGTCCGATCGCCGCCGCCTGCTCCCGCTCCCCGAAGATGCTGGCTCCGAGGCCGTAGGTCCCGTCGTTGGCGAGTGCCACCGCCTCGTCGACCGTATCGAAGACGACGAAGGAGCGGACGGGCGCGAAGGCCTCCTCGGTCCAGAGGAAGGGCTTCTCGTCATCGGGTTTTCCGAGAAGCTCCCCTTTCTCGAACTCGATCAGCGTCGGGTAGAAGAAGGGTCCGTCGGCCTTCCCTCCGATCAGGAGGCGGCCCCCCCGTTCCAGCGCCTCCTGGACCTGGTACGTCGCGATGTCCAGGCTCTCGTGCTTCCCGATCGGGCCGATGTCCGTCTCCTCGAGTCGGGGATCGCCCATCTTGAGCCGGCCGATTCCCTCGATGAGGCGCTCGCGGAACGCCGAGGCGACGGGGCGCTGGACGAGGAACCGCTTGGCGGCGATGCAGAGCTGGCCGCTGTGCGCAAACCCGCCGAGGAGGCCGGCGGCCGCGGCCTGTGGCAGGTCGGCGCTCGCGAGGACGATGAACGGGTCGTTTCCCGCGAGTTCGGGAACGTACTTCTTCATCCGGCCGCCGACGTGGAGCATGCACTCGCCGAGCGTCTTCTTCGTCCGTTCGAGATAAGACCCCATCTTGATCAGGTTGTCCTTCCCGACGGGGCTGGACGCATAGTGGACGAGGACGTCGACCTCGGGGTTCTCGATGAACTCCCACGCGGCGTCCTCGCCGGGGCAAGTGGAGACCTGCGCGCCGTCCGCCGGGCAGCCCGCCTCGACGACGATCTGGACGATTCGCTGGCAGATCAGGGGAACGAGGCTGGAGGGCTTCTCGATGACGGCGTTCCCGGCCCCGAGCGCGGCCAGCATCGTGTAGAGCGGGACGACGAGGGGCGTGTTCCGCGGCGGGAGGACGCCAACGACGCCGTACGGCTCGCGGTAGAGGATGTTCCTTCCCTTGGCCGCGTGAAGCTCCCTCGGTTTGAGCAGCTCGAGACGCCGCTCGAGGTTCGCGGCGCTGGCGATGGCCCGCTCCATCTCCCACCGCGCGAATTTTCGCGGCTGGCCCCCTTCACGAACCATCAGCTCCTCGAACTCGGCCCGCCTCGCCTCGAGCCGCGCCGCCACGCGGCGCCCCAGCCCGGCCCGCTCCTCGAAGGTCGTCTTTCGGACGGATTCCTTGGCCAGAAACGCCTTGTGGATCCTGGCGCGCAGGTCCCGGCGCGTGTCCACCGCCACCTCGCCGATCACCTCGCCCGAGAACTTGTCGCGGATCTCCGTCCTTCTGAGGCTGAGCATCTCTTCGCGATGCTAGCACCGGCCTCCGACGACGATTTCCTCGGAACTGTGAAAGGTTTCACGGATAAACGGGGAGCTTCGGCCTATCCATGGAGGGTCAGGCGGGGAGAGTGCGGGACGCTGCGGTTTGGTGAGACGTTTCACAACAACAACCGTGCAACCGGCATAGTGGAGAGAAAACCATGGAAGAGAAAACGCTCAGTCGCTCCTGGCGCATCGTCGGGGGCCTCTTCATGAACCTGGCGCTCGGCTCTCTGTATGCCTGGAGCGTCTTCGTCGCGCCCCTGGAGAAGGAATTCGGGTGGAAGCGGGCGGACACGTCCCTCGTCTTCACCTGGGCCGTCGTCGTCTTCGCGATCGCCTTCATTCTCGCGGGGCGGCTGCAGGACAAGCTCGGGCCCTTCAGGATCTCTCTCACCGGCTGCATCCTCCTGACGGCGGGTTTCATCCTCTGCATGTGGACCAGCAGCCTGACCTATTTGATCATCTGCTTCGGCGTCCTCGTCGGCATCGGGAATGGCTTCGGCTACGCGACGCCGATTCCCGTCATGGCGAAGTGGTTCCCGGACAAGCGAGGCCTCGCCGTCGGACTGGCCGTGGCCGGCTACGGGGGCGGCTCGGCCATCTTCGGACCGCTCGCGAATCTCTGGCTCATCCCGGCGTTCGGGTGGCGCAGCACCTTCGTCATCCTCGGAGCGATCTTCTTCGTCATGACGCTCATCGGCTCTTTCCTGCTGAAGAACCCTCCGGTGGGCTACCGGCCGCCGGGATGGACGCCCGCCGCCGCGGCCAGGACGACGGCCACGGCCTACGAGTTCTCTCCCGGTGAGATGTGGCGCACCCCGGCGGCGTATTTCATGTGGATCGCGTACGCGCTGGGCACGTCGGCCGGTCTCATGGTCATAAGCCAGCTCGTCCCCTTCGCCAACAGCATGAAAATCCCGAGCGAGGCGCTGGCGGCGATCACGCTCGTCATCGGCGCGGCGGGGAACGCCTCGGGCCGGATCTTCTCGGGGTGGATGTCCGACGCACTCGGACGCCTCAATGTCCTGCGCCTCATGATCGGCATCTCCGCGGTCGCCATGCCGGTCCTCTACCTTACCGGCGGCAACGTGGGGCTGCTCTACGTCATGGTCTTCGTCGTCTACTGGTGCTACGGCACGCAGCTTTCGGTGAACGCGTCCACGACGTCCGATTTCTGGGGGACGAAGAACGCCGGGATCAACTACGGCATCCTGTTCACCGCCTGGGGCGTGGCCGGCATCCTGGGACCCCGGATCGGCGGCGCGTTGTTCGACAAGTACAAGAACTACGAAGCGGCTTTCTTCGTCGCGGCGGGCCTTGCCGTCGTGGCCCTCCTCTTCGAGCTTCTGGCGAGACGCCCCGCCGCGCCGGTGCAGACCGGCGTGGAGGCGCGACTCGCCGCCGGGGTCAAGGCCTGATGGAGATCCTGCGGCTGTCGCCCGGGCCGTAGCCGATCCCGGTGAATCTCCGGACCTCCGCCAAGGTCTGCCGGGCGAAGGCGAGGGCCCGGGCGGCACCTTCTCGGCGTACCGGATCGCTTCGAAGGGCTCCTTCTAGGAAGAAAAGAGAGCGGCGGCGTTTTCGAAGAGGATCTTCCGCTTCACATCGGCCGGAAGCGGGAGCGAGAGAAACTCCTCCACGTTCCGGCGCATCGACCGGACCCCCATCGAGGGCCAGTCCGTGCCCCACAGGACCCGGTCGGCAACGTCGCCGAGCCTCGGGAGGACGTCGAGAAGCCTCCTCGGCGGGATCCCCGAGACGTCGAGCCGGACGTTCGGATGCCGGCGGACCAGAAAGAAGGCCGTGTCATACCAGAGCGGCCGGCCCGCGTGACAGAGGACGAGGGTCGTCCCGGGAAAGTCGACCGCCACGTCGTCGCACGGCATCGGGTCGGCGTGGACGTTCCGGGCTCCGGGGAATATGGACGTCCCGGTATGGATCAGGACGGGCCGCCTCGCTTCGCCGGCCAGCCGGTAGACCTCGGCGAGGGAGGGGCAATCGGTCCTGTAGGCGTTCGCCGCCAGCTCCATGTGCGGGGGGTGGATCTTGATCGCGCCGACGCGGTGGACGTCGAGGAGCCTCTTCATCTCCCCGGCGACGTCGCGCGTGTGCCGAGGATGGATTCCGCCGACCGGGACGAGACGGTCGCGGTGTCCCGCGACGTATCGGGCGATCCAGGGGTTCACGCTCGCCGTGAGGCCCATGACCTCGGGCGAGACGGAGGTGATCAGCGCGGCCCGGGCGATTCCCTCGGCGTCCATCGCCTTGAGAAGCTCGTCGGCCGACTCGCCCACCCGCGCGACGAGGTCGAGGTCTTCCCGTCCCTCCGTCATCGCCCGCCGGGCCCCTTCCTTGAGCTGGTCGTTCGGGCCGACGTGGATGTGGGCGTCGAAAACCGGGAATGACGGCGACACCCGCGGGATAATAACGAAGCCCGGCCGTCGCTCCTTCGGTGCTAAGCTGAAGGGGACGGGGGGAAAGGGGACGACTTCCGCGCCGATGCGAACCCTCTTCCTGCCGCCGACCTACCAGGACTCCGCGGAATCGGGTCGGCTCATCCTGCGCGACGGATCGACGGCATTCATCCGCCCGGCAGAGCCGTCGGACTTCGAAGAGCTGCGGGAGTTCTTTCGCCAGCTCTCGCCCGAGTCGAAGCGCCGCCGCTTCTTCTCCATCGCCGACCCGGCGAAGGCGCTCCTCGAACGGCAGTGCGATTCCTCCAATCCCCGCGTCCAGCTGACTCTGATCGTCATCCGGATCGTGAGCGGCGCCTCGCGGATCATCGCGACCGCCTCCTACGTCGCGCGGGACGAGACGAGCGCCGAGGTCGCCTTCGCGGTCGACGACGAGTTCCAGGGACGAGGCCTCGGAGGCCTCCTTCTCGAGCGCCTGGCCCTCATCGCCGCCCGGTACGGCTTTGTCCGCTTCTGGGCCGTGACGCGTCTCGAGAACGCCCTGATGCTCGACACGTTCCGCCGCTCGGGCTTCCCGCTCCACACGAAGGTCGAGGACGAGTGTGTCGAGATCGACTTCTCCGTCGCCCAGAGCGAGGACAGCGTCAGTCACTCGGAGTCGCGGGACCGTCTCTTCACCACGGCCTCGCTCCACCCCCTGTTCCGTCCCCGCGCCGTCGCCCTCATCGGCGCCTCACGCGACGTCTCCAGCATCGGCTGGCGCATCCTCGACGGGCTCGTTCAGAGCGGCTTTCACGGCCCGGTCTACGCGGTGAACCCGAATGCGACGCACGTCCACTCGCTGCCGGCCTACTCTTCGGCCCGCGAGATCCCGAAGGGGACCGATCTCGCCATCGTGGCGATCCCGCGCGAGGGCGTGCTGGATGCCGTGGACGATTGCGCCGCCGCCGGCGTCCGCGCCCTCGTCGTCGTCACGGTCGGCTTTCTGGACAGCTATTCCGGAGGACGTGACCTGCAGGAGAAGCTCCTCGAGAGGGTTCGCGGCCACGGGATGCGCCTCGTCGGTCCCAACTCGATGGGCGTCGTCAACACCGATCCGGAGATCCGGCTCAACGCCTCGGTCTCCCCCGTCCTGCCTCCACGCGGGAGCGTGGCGATGTCGTCCCAGAGCGGCGTCCTCGGCATGGCGATGCTGGCTCTCGCGCGGCAGCGCCATGTCGGCGTCTCGACCTTCATCAGCGTCGGCAACAAGGCCGACATCTCCGGCAACGACCTTCTGCAGTACTGGCAGGGGGACGATGCGACACGCGTCATCCTTCTCTATCTGGAGTCCTTCGGAAATCCGCGCCGCTTCGCCCGGATCGCGCGGGTCGTGAGCCGGGAAAAGCCGATCGTCGTCGTGAAGGCGGGACCGGCCCCGGAGCCCGCCCGATCCGCCGCCGCGACGCTCGTCGCGGGCGAAGCCGTCGTGAACGCGCTCTTCCGTCAGACGGGGGTCATCCGGGCCGACACGCTGGACGAGATGTTCGACCTCGCGGCCGCTCTCGACCGGCAGCCTCTTCCGGCAGGGCGCCGCGTCGCGATCCTCTCGGACGGGAGCGGTCCCGGCATCCTCTGCGCGGGCGCCTGCGAGGCGGCCCGTCTGACCGTGCCGCCGCTCTCGGAGACGACGGCGGAGCGGCTCGCGACTTTCCTCCCCTCCGGCACGCCGATCGGCAACCCCCTGGAGCTCGTCTTCTCGCCGACTCCGGAGCCGTACCGGCAAGCCCTCGAGACGCTCCTCAAGGCTCCCGAAGTGGACGCCCTCATCGCGATTCACACGCCGCTCGACGAGAGCGGTTCGGAGGCCATGGTGGAGGCGATCCGGCAGGGAGCCGCGGCGGCGCGCGCCTCGGGAGGCGACGGCAAGCCGGTCCTCGCGTGCCTCCTCGCGAAGGAGGACGCCGGTGCGCCGGTGGTTCTCGGAGAGTCGAGCATTCCGACGTATGCGTTTCCGGAGTCGGCCGCGCGGGTTCTCGGGAAGGTGGCCGCTTACGCGGAGTGGCGCGCCGGCTCCGCACGGGGTCATTCCCGACTTCGACGACATCGACCCGGCGGCCGCCCGTTCGATCTGCCGGAAAGCGATCGAGGAGCGCGGAGCCGGACCTCTCACTTCGGACGAGGCGAGGGCGGTCCTTCAGGCCATGCACCTTCCCGTCGCTCCGGGCGGGGTCGCCCGGACGCCCGACGAGGCCGTGGCGCTCGCCCGGGGAATCGGATTTCCCGTCGCCGTCAAGCTCGCTTCTCCCCGGATCCGCCAGAAGACCGAGAAGGGAGCCGTTCACCTGAACGTGGAGGAGGAGATCGGGGTCCGGCTGGCTTTCGGGGCGATCCGAAAGACGAGGGAAGCGGATCACAACCCGGAGGCGATGGAGGGAGTGCTGGTCCAGCCGATGGCCGGAACCGACGTCGAGGTGATGGTGAGAGTCGTGGAGGACCCTCTCTTCGGGCCTCTCGTCGTCTTCGGTCTGGGCGGGATCCACGTCGAGGTGATCGCCGATGCGGGTCTGCGCGTGACGCCGCTGACCGATCGCGCCGCCCAGGCGATGGTCCGGGAGATCCGGGGTTATTCCCTCCTCGAGGGGTACCGGGGGCATCCTCCCGCCGACGTTTCGGCCATCCACGACGTCCTTCTGCGCGTCTCTCGCCTCGTCGAAGAGGTCCCCGACATCTCGGAGGTCGATCTGAGCCCGATCTTCGTCGGGCCCCCCGGCGGAGGGTGCTACATCTTCGACTCGCGAATCGACGTGGCTCTCCCCCGGAAGGACCGGGCGGCCCGCTACACCGTTCCCCCCCTTCCCGTCGTCCGCAAGGAAGCGGTCGCCATCTCCCCCGCCGAGGCGCCGAGGTAGCGAGGAGCTTTCATGACCGATTTCCCTGACCACGACTGGCTCTGCCGGAGAATCGTCGAAGACTCCCCGGTGGCGATTCTTTTTGCCGACCGGGAAGGAACGATCCGCCTCTGGAACGCGGGGGCCGAGGCGATGTTCGGCTACCTGGCAGACGAGGCGCTCGGCCAGTCGATGGACCTGATCATCCCAGAGCGCCAGAGGCCCCGGCACTGGGAAGGCTGGAAGAAGGTGATGGCGACCGGAGTCACGCGGTACGGCCGCGAGGTGCTGGCGGTTCCGGCCATGCGAAAGGACGGCTCGCGAATCTCCATCGAGTTCAATATCCTCCTGCTGCGGACGGGCGACGGCGGGATCCCGGGCGCGGCCGCCCTGATTCAGGACGTGACGGCCCGGTGGCAGCGAGAGAAAGAGATGAAGGCGCGCCTCGCGGCCCTCGAAGCCGGGGCGCGGGAGGGCTGAGATGGATTTTCGGCGGGTGAACGATCTGAAGGCGCCGGACGGCCATGACATTCCGGCCTTTCTTCTCGCGCCAGCCTCGCCGCGCGGCGGCGCCGTCGTCTGTCACGGCTACGGGGGGTCGAAGGAGCAGATGCTCGGAATCGCGACGAGCATCGCCGAGAAGGGCGCCGCCGCGCTCGCGATCGACCTCTGCGGACACGGCGAGAACAGGGCGCCGATCGGCCCGGCCATGCGCGAAGAGCTGGAGGCGGCCGTCGCCTTCGCCCGGCGGTTCGGCCGGACGGGCGCCATCGGCCACAGCCTGGGGGGAAGGCTGGCGCTCATGTCGTCGGCGGACGTCATGGTGGCGATGTCGCCGTCCGTCATGGTGCAAATGTCTCCCCAAGGGAAGTGGATGTTCGAGAACCTCCCGAGCCCCGGCGTCCGCGAGCCCTATTCCGGCTACGTCCTCGAGCTGCTGGAGAAGCTGGGACCGGTTCCGCCGCACGGGCGCCCCTGCCTTCTCCTCTACTCCGAAAGGGACATCCAGGGGCTTCTGGACGGCGCGGCGGGCCTCCTCTCCCAGCTCTCCGGTGCCGAGAAGCAGCTCGTCACCCAGGACATCCGTCCCGACGTGCAGCACGAGAGCGGCCTGGTCCGGTACCTGCCGCGCTGGTTCAACCACATCGAGCTCAAGTCCAACGCTTCGGCTTCCGCCACGGCGGGCTCCTGGCTCGCCGGTCGCCTCGCCGGAGCCTGAGGGGCTCGGAAAGGTGCACGGAATGACGTACGAGAACCTCACCTTCGAAACGGAGGGCCCGATCGCCGTCGTGACGCTCAATCGCCCGACCCGGCGAAACGCCCTTTCGCTGGGGCTCATGCGGGAGCTTCTCGACTGTCTGACGGAGATCGGCCGAGACCGGCAGCTCCGCACCGTGATCCTCGCCGCCGCCGGGAAGGTCTACAGCTCGGGACACGATCTCTCCGAGCTGGTCGGGAGGGACCTCAACGCCTACCGGGAGATCTTCGACGTCTGCGCCGACCTGATGACGAGGATCCAGGCGATTCCGCAGCCCGTCATCGCGGAAGTCCAGGGAGTCGCCACCGCGGCCGGCTGCCAGCTCGTGGCGACGTGCGACATCGCGGTGGCGGCCGAAGAGGCCTGGTTCGCCACGCCGGGCGTCAAGACCGGGCTATTCTGCACGACGCCGATGGTCGCGCTCTCCCGGGCGATCGGGCGCAAGCGCGCGCTCCAGATGCTCCTGACCGGAGATCCGGTCGACTCGAAGACGGCGGCCGAATGGGGACTCGTCAACAGCGTCGTCCCCGCGGGGTCGCTCCGCGCCGAGACGCGGAAGCTCGCGGCGAAGATCGCCGAGGCGAGCCCCGTCACGGTCGCCATCGGAAAGCAGGCCTTTTACTCGCAGATCGACCTCGATCAGCCGAAAGCCTATGCCTACGCAAAGGAGATCATGGCGATGAACTCCCTAGCGATGGACGCCCAGGAGGGAATCTCAGCGTTCCTCGGAAAGAGGGCGGCCTCCTGGACGGGACGATAGAAAGGAGACACTTCGATGGTCACGTTCGAGTACCGGTTCGACGTCCTCCCCGGAAAGCTGCGGGACTACGAGAGGCATACGAAGGGCGCCGGAAAGGACATCTGGCTGAGGTTCCGCGGAGTCAAGACCGTCCGGGTCTACAAGAGCATGCTCGGCGGGTCGTCGCCGCAGCGCGTGGTCCAGGTCGACCTGGAGAGCCTCGCGGCGCTCGAGAAGATCCTGACCGACCCGGGCTTCCGGAAGGTCAAGGAGAACTTCCACAAGATCGTCACGAACGTCACGGACTCGCTTCTCGTCCAGGTGAGCGAAAAGAAGAAGTAGCCGCGGTTACGGGCGCGGCTTCTTTCCCGTCGGGCGCGGGCGTCGCCTGACGCCCGCGCCCGACGAGAGCGCCCGGACGACGGCGCCCCAGTTGTCGAACCACGTTTCGAACGCGGCCCGGAGCTGGGATCGTCCCTGCTCGTCGGCCGCGGCGCGCAGGGCCTCCACCACCGCGGCCGTGGACGGGCGAAGGCGGCGTTCGCCCTTCCGGGTCAGCGCCACGTGGACGAAACGGCGATCCGTCGCGGAGCGCGTCGTGCGAACCAGACCGGCCCGCTCCATCCGCCGGACGAGGGCGGAGGTCGTGTTCATCGTGCCGAACGTCTGGCGCGCCAGATCGCCGATCGTCAGAGGGACCCCCGAGGGGTTGCCGGCCAGCGTCAGGAGGACGAACTGCTGGGCGGAGGTGAGTCCGCCGTCGGTCGGTTCGGTCGTGATCGTCCGGCGAACCGACTCGAAGAACCGCCTCAGGTGGGCCATCGAGCGGTAGATTTCCGCGAGGCGCCGCTGCGTGGTCATTACGCGCGATTATAGGGAGGAGGGACCGGGCGATTCCGCTTGACTCGGGGCGGCACCGGACACCTAAAATCATTCCACGTGACGAACAGTCGACGACACGTACTATTCGGCCCACAGCCCGACACGGGACTCCTCGCCGGAGAGGAATCCCCTTTCGTGTCGTGATGGCTCTCCCCGCTCTTCTCGCGCCCGCCGGAAGTCCCGCGGCCGTCCGCGCGGCGCTCGACGCGGGGGCCGACGCCGTCTACGTCGGCCTCAAGGGCTGGAGCCGGGGGGGCTCCCGAGGCGAGCTCGACTGGGACGAGCTGGTCTCCTCCCGGAGCGAGGCCGCCGCGGCGGGGCGGAGCCTTCAGGTGGCGCTCAACATCATCCCCAAGGCCCCGGAGCGCGCCCGGCTCTTCGAGCGAATCCCCGCGCTCCTCGATCTGGGGATTCGAGAAGTCATCGTCAACGACATCGGGATTCTCGCCACGCTGCGCCGCGACTTTCCGGACCTTCTCCTGACGGCCAGCATCGGCTGCGGGGCACGGACGGCCGCGGACGTCGCGTTCTTCCGGGATCTGGGCGCCGACGCCGTCGTCCTGCCGGGGACGTTGAGCCCCGCGGAGATGAACGAGATCCGGAGCGTCCGGGGGATCTCGATCGAGATCATGATCCACATGGTCGAGGAGTTCGTCCTCCTCGGAAAGTGCTGGATGCCGAGCTACGTGAGCCTGAAGCCGTCGCGGCTTCCGGACGCCGGGGGGCTTCGGCAGACCGGAAGCATGAAGCGAGGGGGCGTCGGGGCCTGCTTCCGGGTCTGTCAGGAGCCATGGGAGCTCTACGCCTGCGGGCGGCACCTCGAGACGCGCTTCCTTCCGGGACGACAGATCAGCCGGATTTCCGAGGTCCAGACCTTCGCGGACGCGGGCGTGGACGTCCTGAAGCTCCAGGGGCGGAGTCTTCCCCCGGAGCTTCTCGCGCCTCTCGTCCGGAGCTACCGGGAGGCGATCGACGCCCGGGACGTTCCGGCCACGGATGAAGAGATCGCTTCGCCGGCCCTGCCGGCGGCCTGGACGGTGGTCGGACGATGACGGCGACTGGCAAATCAGGAGGAGCATTGAGCTCGTTCGAGCTGAACACGACGATCGCGAACCTCCGGGACCTCCGTGAGTCGGACCTGACCGACTACGACGGGATCTACCTGGGCGACATC
This sequence comes from uncultured Acidobacteriota bacterium, assembly GCA_963779415.1. Taxonomy (GTDB): domain Bacteria; phylum Acidobacteriota; class Thermoanaerobaculia; order UBA5066; family UBA5066; genus DAOMFB01. Next base: position 574,905 of record CAVZYA010000001.1, read on the forward strand.
TACTGCCGGCTCTACGAAGCGAACTTCCTCGAGCAGCTCGGAGACCTCAGGGAAGGGCTCCGCATCCTGCGGGATCAGGGGAAGCGCGCCTACGTGACGACCTACGCCGGGCCACGCAACGACTTCCTTCCCAAGGTGATGAGGATGCTGGAAGCCGCCGCCGCGGCGGGAGCCGAGGCGGTCGAGATCCACAACATGGGGATCCTGCGGATGGCTCACGAGTCGTTCCCGGGGCTCCCGTTGCACGTCGGCGGCTTCGCGAACGTCTACACCGCCGCGGGCGCCGAGGTCCTGCGCGGTCTCGGGGCCGTGCGGTTTACGCCCAACTACGAGCTGAGCCTGGACGAGATCCGGGAGATGACGGACGCCGGCGCCGCTCCCATGGAGCTCCTCGTGCACGGGAAGATGCCTCTCGGGATCTCGGACTACTGCTTCCTCCTGGAATACGAGGAGAAGTGGGGCATCAAGTGTCCCGACCTCTGCCAGAAGGAGCTGTTCCTCAAGCAGGGCGAGTGGGCCATGAAGTCGCTCGGGAAGGGGATCCTGAGCGGCAAGGACGTCTGCATGCTGGAGCACCTGCCGCGTCTCCTCTCCGAGGGCCACCGGCACTTCCGGATCGAGGCCATTTCGGAGAGCCCTGCGTACCGGCGCGAGGTCGCGGCGGTCTACCGCGCGGCGCTCCAGGGGGCCGCCGGCGGCGAGGGCGAGGTCGACGAAGCCTGGTGGGAGACGTTGCGGCGCCATGCGAGGATCGGTCTATGCAACGGGTTCTATTTCGGCAAGAGCGGAATGGACTATTCGGGAATCCGGCCGGGGGCGATGGGGTCCCTTCCGACGATCTCCCGTCTGGAATCCTAGAAAGGGTCGAGGAGGGCGGAGTCATGGTCGAGCTTCTGGCGCCGGCAGGCAATCTTCCGATGGTCGAGGCCGCCCTGGCGGGCGGCGCGAACGCGATCTACGTCGGCGCCCGCGGGTGGAGTCGGCGGCGCGACCGTTACGAGCTGGCGGACGACGAGGTGAAGGCCGCGATCGGCATCGCCCACGGGGGCGGCGCGAAGCTGCGGGTGGCCATCAACACCAACATGCAGTCCCACGAGATTCCGCCCCTGCTCCGGAAGATGGAGCGCTTCGTCGCCTGGGGGGTGGACGGAGCGATCATGACCGACATCGGCGCGATCGCGGAGGTTCACCGGAACTTCCCCGACCTCACCCTCCACGCCAGCATCGGGGCCAACATCCTCAACGACGAGGACGTCCGCTTCTATCGTTCGCTCGGCGTTTCCCAGGTCGTGGCGGACACGAAGCTGACGCTCACGGAGCTGGCGTCCCGGAAGGGGCGGATCGACGTCGGAATCGAGATCCTGATCCACGCCAACAAGTGCTACACCTACCTCGGAAAATGCTGGATGTCCCCCTATCACCGGCTGGAGCGGACGACGGACCCCTTCGGAAAGGACATGTTCAAGGGAAGTCCCAACCGCGGCGGCCTCGACTACCGTGTCTGTCTGGAATCGTGGGACCTTTTCCACGGTGACGAGCCGTGGGAAAAGGGCGTGGCCTTGAAGAACGACGCCTTCTTCCTCCTGGAAGACATCCCCCACCTGATCCACCTCGGCGTCCATTGCCTGAAGGTGCAGGGGCGGGAGTATCCGGTCCCCCTCGTGGAGCGAATCGTCCGGTTCTACCGGGATCTGATCGACGCGTGTCTGGCTTCCCCGAAGGGCGAGCCCTTCGACTGTTCGCCATGGCACTCCCGCCTCGAGGCCATTCAGTCGGGACGCGACGCGGCCCGAGAGGAGGGAACCCGCCTCCTCCTGATCGAGGCCCGGCAACCGGTGCCGGCGCCCTGACACGGGTTTGAGCCGCTCCCGGCGTTCCGTATCGGGCGCGATCCTGGCGCTCGGCCTTCTCTCGGCGCACTGCTCCCGGGATAAGGGGAAAGGGATCGAGATTCGGGTCGGAGAGATCGACTCGTTGAGCGGCGCCCTGGCAGCCCAGGGGACGGCGGTTCATGAAGGGGTCGTCTTCGCCGTTTCCGAGGTCAACGCACGGGGAGGCCTTCGGGGCCGTCCCGTGATCCTGCTGACCCGCGACGACAGCGGCCAGCCGGACGCCGCCACGAACGCGGCCCACGACCTCGCCGTCCGCGAGAGCGTGAGCGCGCTGGTCGGGGGTTACGTCGACTCGATCGTCGGCCCGGCGGCCCAGGTCGCCGAGAGGGAGCGCGTTCCGTATGTCGCGGCCTCCTCCCTGGATCAGCGTCTCACGCAGCGCGGAAACGCCTGGTTCTTCAGGATCAGCCGCCTGGAGCCGTTCGTTCAGGCCACGACCGCCGTCCCGCTCGAAATCCTCCCCGCACGAAACGTCGCGATCCTCTATTCGTCGACGCCGGGGGCCACCCAGCTCGCCAGGCTCCAGAAGGAGCGGCTCGAGGCCCGGGGCGTGATCGTTTCTTCGTTCGACAGCTTCCAGACGGGGACCCCCGACTTCATCCCGCTTCTCACCCGCGGGAAGTCGGCCGGGGCGACCCTCCTCCTCATGGACGGCTTCTTCGCCGACAACCTCGTCCTCCTGCGGCAGCTCCACGGATCGTCCGGGCCCGTCCTGCCCGTCGTCGGCGCGTTCGGCATGGAGTTCCCCGCCCTCATCAGGCAGCTCGGCCCTCTCGGCGAGGGCGCGATCGGAGCGATCGTCTGGGAGCCCGGGATGTCGCTCTCGGGGGACGTGGAAGGGAGCCGCGCGTACGAGACCGGCTTCGAGAGGCAGTTCGGCCACCCCCCGGCGCCGCTCAGCATGTATGGCTACACGGCGATGCGGGCGGTCCTGGCCGCGCTGGAGCAGTCCGTCGCGGTCGGCACGACGCCGGAACGGGAAGCCGTCCGGGACGCGCTTCGAAAGACAGATCTCCTCCTCCCTTTGGAGCGCCTGAAATTCGACGAGCACGGAGATCCGCTCTTCTACCAGGTCGGCATTTTCCAGATCCAGGAGGGGCGGCACGTGCTCCTCTATCCGCGCGAGAGAGCCACCGGGGAGCCCGTCCGGCCGAAGTCCTGAGACCGGAGGCGGGACCTCAGGTCCAGTACTGGCGGGCGAGGTCGAGCAGCCGCTCGGCCACCTGCCGGTTGCGGTGCGAAACCTCGTAGCGGTTCGGGACGTCCGGACGCGCCGTCAGGGGATCGTGAAGGCTCTCCGGCAGCGTCTCGCCGACGGCCCCCTGCCATCTTTCCCTCCAGGGCTCCGGAACCCCGGACACGATCGGAAGATCGTGCAGCAGGAGATAGAGGATGGCCCAGATCCGCGGGGCCGCTCCGAACGAGTAGCCGCCCCCCAGCGTGAAGAGAACCCTCCCCGAGGCAAACAGCTCCGCCCACTCGAGGATCTGCCGGAAGAGAGCTTCGTAGTCCCGCGTCGTCAGCATCAGATCGGCGAGCGGATCGTCGAAATGCGCGTCGGCCCCGGCCTGGACGACGAGGACGTCGGGCCGGAAGTGCCGGAGCGCCGGCGGGAGCACCTGTTCGAAGACCTCGCGATAGCTCTCGCCCGCGGTGAACGGCTGGAGGGGCACGTTGAGCTTCAGGCCGCGGCCCGCGCCGGCGCCGAGTTCCCGGATCTCGCCGCTTCCCGGAAAGAGAAACTGCCCCGACTCGTGAAGGCTGAGGGTCATCACGCCCGGGTCTTCGTAGAGGATCTCCTGGACGCCGTTTCCGTGATGGACGTCGATGTCGATGTATGCGGTCCGGAGGCCCCTCCGGGTGAACAGGTCGATGGCGACCGCGAGATCGTTGTAAATGCAGAAGCCCGAAGCGGAGCTTCGCCCCGCGTGATGGAGTCCCCCACCCAGCTGAAGGACCCGCTTTGCATTCCCTTCCGCGATGAGACGGGCCCCGAGCAGGGTCCCGCCCACGTGCAACCGGGCGGCCTCGTCCATGCCGGGGAAGGCGGGCGTGTCCTGGGTACCGAGCCCGTACACCGCCGCGTCGGGAACCGTTCCGCCCGCGCTCAGCTCCTCCACGCGCTGCACGTAGGCGTCGGCGTGGACGGCGAGAAGGTCCTCTCTCGTGGCGGGCTCCGGCTCGACCGACTCCACGGAATGGCCGAGCGCAGAGACGAGATCGAGAGTCATCTCGACACGGAGCGGGCTGAACGGATGCTTTTCGCCGAAAGAGTATTTCCGGTAGGCCGGGGCGAAGATCACCGCGGGCACGGCTTCTCCGGGGGCCAGAGGACCTGGAAGCCGCCTTTCCGCAGGTCCTGCGCCAGATAGGCGGTCTCCATCGAACCGATCCGCAGCACGGTGCGAATGGCACTCGGCCCCTCCGGATAGGAGAGGATCGAATGGATGTTCAGCTTCCGTTCGCTGAGGAAGCCGGCGAGGCGTGCCAGCTCGCCGGGCTGATCCGGAAGGCGCACGTCGAGGCGGCCCGACGGCTTGTCGACGCCCGTCATCCGGATGAGGGCGTCGAGCAGATCGAGGCCGGTCACGATCCCGATCAGGCGCCCGTCGTCCAGGACGGGAAGGCAGCCGATCTTCCGCTCGCGCATGACGCGCGCGGCGTCCTCGATCGGATCCGAGGGATCCGCCGTCAGCGGGCGGGAACACATGACGCCGGAGACCCGGCTGCCGGGGGAGAACGGGTTCGGCACGAGGACGCTCGTCGCCAGCCTCAGATCGCGGTCCGTGATGACGCCGACGAGCCTTCCTTCGTCCAGGACGGGCAGATGCCGGATTCCCTTCTCCCGCATCGTTCGGTATGCGTCTTCAAGGGTGGTGTCCGCGGAGACGGTCACGGCCGGACTCCGCATGATGTCCCGTACCAACATGGGTGCGCCCTCCTCAGACGGGTTTCAGGCTTCCTTCCTCCAGCCAGTGCGTGAAAAGGCGGCGGATTCTGAAGGAGTCGGCGGGGATCGACTCCTCGCAGAGGCGCGGGCTCGCACCCTGGGAGGCCCGGGCCCACACCTGCTGCTGAAGGACGGCGTCCGATTCCTCCCCAAGCGCCGTCGGCTTCTGACCCGAGGCCGTGAGGTAGAGATCGTCCGGAATGAGGGCCGCGGCGCGCTGGAACTCGTCGTAGCGCCGCATCCCCTCGAGAAGGAGCGGCACGACCTCGCGGGGCGGCGGATCGGTCTCCTTCCGCGGCGCCGTCTCCTGCTTCGTAAAGGCGAACGTCCCCGGGAATGGCCTCTCGAAGAACTGGTAGCAGGCGTCGTCCCCCTTCAGGATGCCGAACTGGGCCGCACGAACCCGCCCGTGCTCCATCGTGATCGTCCCGACGCCGTTTCCCTTCTGGTCACGGAGCACGAGCTGACCCGTGACCTCCGAGACGCCGAGGCTCTGGAGGAGGCTCGGAAGCTCGAAGAGCTCGAGGTCGCCCGAGAGGCTCGCCGTCGCCGCCTCCTGAACGTGCTGCACGTCGAAGCCTCCGAGGACCTTCGCGGCGATCCGCGAGAACTCCTGGTTCGGGAAGCTCTCGACGATGTTCTCCATCAGCTTCCGGACCTGGGGCAACGGGGTCCCGGAAAGGGACTCGATGATCTGGCCGATCCGCTCGTCGTTCTTCTTCAGGACGAGCCCGAGCACCTTGAACGGCAGCTCCGACCGAAGGCTCTTGAGGAGGAAGGCCACGAGCTCCGGGTCGCTCGAAAGGTCCGACTCGGCCAGCTCCGCGAGGCGAACGCCGGCCTCTCCGAGCGGCCCCTTCTTCCGGAGCGCGTGCTCCACGACGACGCGCCGCGAGGTCGCCGTCCCGAAGCGCGCGAGGGTCGTCACGGCGCGCTCGAGAAGGGGTTGAAGCTCCGCCTCGTCGAAAGGGGCGTCCCCCCGTTTTGCCAGGAGCTGCTCCAGCCCTTCCACGCGGGCGATGAGGGCGCTCTCCGCCTTCTCGTGCTTGATCTGACCGAGTGCCGCGAGGGCCTCCTTCACGAGCGGGGCGGGCAGGCCGGGCTCCGACAGCCGGATGACGGCCTCCAGCTCGCGGTCAGGCGGGCTGCTCGGCCGGCCGCGGAATCCGGCGAAGGAGATAAACGAGGTTCCGCTTGAAATGCCACTCGTCTTCGGGAGCGTCCCCGTCTCGTGCCATCTGGTGAAGACGCTCGAGCGCCCCGTCGCGTGCATCCGACCCGTGGATCTCCAGAAGAGAAAGGAAGAGCCGGCGCCGCTCCCGCTTCTCCTCGATCCGGATCTCGTCGAGGAGGGCCGGCACGCGAAGGGCCGGGAAAAACGCCAGGATCCTCCGGAGAAGCGGGTGCTTCTCCGGGTGCTCGCCGATGCTCCGGATCCTCTCGAGATCGAGCCCGTCGAACGCGCGGCGGCACGCGACGTCCACCGCCGTCGCGTCGATCCGCTTTTCGGCGATCAGGCGCGCGGCGACTTCGAACATCTTGGCGGCGCGCGGGAGCGAGCCCTTGTTGAACTGCTCGACCGCGGCCTGCAGCATCTCGTGGAAGCGCTTTCCGACCTCCACCGGATCCTCGGGAAGGGTCACGATCTTCCGGATGGCGGCGCTCGCGCTTCCGGCGGCCGTCGAGCCCGTCCCTTCGAGGACCTCGACGCCGGGGGGGACGACCCAGCCCGGCAGGGCGCGCCCGAGAACCCGGAACGCTTCCGCCGTCTGCATCTCGAGCCCGATCCGGCGGAGCTTCTCGAGCGCGCGGGAAAGCTCGCGGTCGCTGTCGGATCCCGTCGCGGCGTTCGAAAGGAGCTGCGAGAGGAGGGCCTCGTTCTTCTTGCGCCGCTCCGCCGCGGCGGCCTCGCGTGTCGCGGCGGCGGTGGGCTTTTTGGCCGCCGCGTCCGCGCCCGTCTGCGACGCCGGAGGTCCCTTTTCCGGATCCGGTCGTCGAGTCGGCTCCGGCCGCGCCTTTCTCCCCTTCGCCCGAGGTCGACTCCCAGCGTTCGAGGAGCATCTCGAACCGCTTCAGCTTCTTCGGGAGATCGCCTTCGCCGACCCCCTCCCGACCGCCGGCGCCCCCCGGCGCCACCGGCACCGCTTCCCTTCTCGGAGGCGAGGGGGTTCTGGCTTCCGACCTGACGCCGGAGCAGCTCGACCGGGGCCGCAACGACCGAATCCCCCTCTCCGAGACGCGCCAGGTTCGTGCGGAGCAGGTCGCGGTCATCCTCCGGACATTGGCGGACGACGAGCGGGATCAGTTCGTCGAGGTACTCGCGCAGCCGTTCCTTCGGGACGAGGCCGTACGAGGAGAGCTGGAAGATCTTGTCGACCGCGTGGTAGAGGTAGTCGGAGACGGGGACCGCCCCCATGTTTCCGCGGAACTGCGCCGCCGTCCATGCGTTGATCTCGAAGGCGGCGAGTTCGGCCGGAAAATCGAGGAGCAGAGCCACGGCGTCGGCGACCATGAGGGGCGCGATCGAGTCGGAGAGATAGCGCTGCAGCTCCGTCAGCGCATCGCGCACGTCCGGCGAGACATCTCCCTCGTTCGTGGGGGGCGGAAGGTCGCTCAACGAAGCTCCTGCAGCCTTCACCTCACGGGCGGCAACTCCGTCCGTCGATTCCGATGTTCCCGCAATGATAACCGGGCGCCTCGTGGAAGCGTTCTCCCATCGGAAGGCCTCGCACCTCACGCAAGTGATTCAGATACATCATTTGCTGGGAGGCCCGCGGACCGGAGCATTCCGGCGAAAGGAAACCGGCCCATGAAAAGAAATACGCAGACGGTTTTCGCCCTCCTCGCCGCTCTCGGTTTCGCCTCGACCCTCCTCGCGAGCGTCGACGCCCAGAAGCAGTTCGTCGCCGCCTATCCGGACGCCAAGGCCAAGCTCGGAAAGTGCACGACCTGCCACACGACCGCCATGCCGAAGAAAGAGGCCCCCGACCTGAACGCCTACGGCAAGGACCTCGCCGAGAAGGCCTATGACAAGGCCAAGAAGACCTACGACTTCAAGAAGGTCGAAGCGCTGGACTCCGACGGCGACGGCGTCAAGAACATCGACGAGATCAAGGCCGGAACGAACCCGGGCGCGAAGTAAGGCTTCCCTCTTGAGAGCCGCGCTCCTCGCCGTTCTCCTGGGTGGAGTGCTGCTTCCGGCCGCCGCGGCGCCGAAGAAGCCCCCGGCCGTTGCCCCGCCGACGAACGACGACTGCCTGACCTGCCATTCGGACGAGGTCCCGCGGGCCGACGGTAGGAAGATCGCTCCCGTCGGCCCGCTCTTCGCCGCCTCCGTCCACGGGGAGGCCGGCGTCGCCTGTGTCGACTGCCACGCGGACCTCGCGAAGGCCGAGCTCCCCCACGCCGAGAAGCTCGCGCCCGTCGACTGCTCTCCATGCCACGAGAAGCCCGCCGAGGCGTTCGCCAAGAGCCTTCACGCGGCCGTCTCCGGGAAGCGCCCCGGCACGCCGACCGTCACCTGCGGCAGCTGCCACGGCTCCCATGACATCCTCCCGTCGAAGGACCCGAAGAGCCGGACGAACCACTTCAACGTCCCGACGACCTGCCTCGCCTGCCACGGGAACACCGGGATGGTCCGGGACTCCGCCCTCGCCGCGAAGTCCGGAGCCCCCTCCACCTTCGGCGACAGCATCCACGGAAGCGCCCTCGAGAAGACCGGCCTCGAGGTCGCGCCGAACTGCGCCACGTGTCACGGAGCCCATCGGATCCTCCCCCCCTCGGACCCGGACTCCCGAATCGCCCGCGCGCGCGTTCCGGAGACGTGCGGCAGCTGCCACGTGAAGATCCTCACGGCCTTCCAGACGGGCGTTCACGCCGAGGCGGCCCGGAAAGGGAATCCGGACGCGCCGGTCTGCATCGACTGCCACTCCGCGCACGCCGTGAAGACGCCTTCCACCGTCACCTGGAAGGTCGGAGTCATCAAGGAGTGCGGCACCTGCCACGTCGATCTGATCGAGACCTACCGCGATACGTATCACGGTCAGGTGACGGAGCTCGGCTTCGCGCGTGTCGCGACCTGCGCCGACTGCCACGGCGCGCACGCGATCCTCGCCCCCTCGGACCCGGCGTCGACCGTCTCCCGGCAGAACGTCCTCACGACGTGCCGGAAGTGTCACCCGAAGGCCACGGCCAACTTCACGAAATACGACCCGCACGCCGACCACAGGAACCGGAAGCGGGACCCCCTTCTCTTCTACACGGCGAAGTTCATGAAGTGGCTCCTCATCGGCGTCTTCTCGTTCTTCGGCGTCCACACGCTTCTCTGGCTTCCACGCTCCATCCAGGCGCGCCGCGTGCACGAGCGGCACCGGCACCGGAAAAAGTGAGGCAGGGTCCGACGATGCCGAGCCATTCCGAACCGGCCGGGGAGGTCTGCTACCGGCGCTTCAGCCGGACCGAGCGGATCATGCACGCGATGCTCTTCTCGAGTTTCCTGGGCCTCTCCCTCACGGGCCTTCCGCTTCTCTTTTCGGACCAGCCGTGGGCCCAGGGGTTCGCGCACGCCGTCGGCGTCCGGACGGCCGGCAACATCCACCGATTCTTCGCGGTCGTCCTCATCGGGACCTTCCTCGGACACCTCTTCCTGATCGTCGAGCGGCTCTTCGGGAAGAGGGACTTCGGCATCCTCTGGGGACCGCATTCCCTCGTCCCCCAGCCGCGCGACGTCCGGGAGTTCGTCGGCCACATGAAGTGGTTCCTTCACCTCGGGCCGCGCCCGAAGTTCGACCACTTCGCCTACTGGCAGAAGTTCGACTACTGGGCCGTCTTCTGGGGGATGGGGATCATCGGCGGCTCCGGGCTGATGCTCTGGTTCCCGACGTTTTTCGCGCGGCTCCTCCCCGGCTGGGTCTTCAACGTCGCCACGGTCGTCCACGGCGAGGAGGCGCTTCTCGCGGTCATCTTCATCTTCACGGTCCATTTCTTCAACGAGAACCTCCGCCCCGAGAAGTTCCCCATGGACGACGTGATGTTCACCGGGCGGGTCTCCGCCCACGAGCTTCGGGACGAGCGGCCCGGAGAGTGGGAACGCCTTCGTGCCGACGGTTCCCTCTCTGCCCTCGAGGTGCCGCCGGCGTCGCCCCGCCTCCGGCGGGCGGGCCGCGTGATCGGCGCCACGGCCATCACGCTCGGGCTCGTCCTCGTCTCCCTGACGATCTACTCCCTGACCCGGTAGGATTCCCCCGGCGCGCGGAGGAGGCGCCTCGAATGGCTACACGTCTCAAGGATGTCGTCTCGGGATGGATGCGGCCCGCCGTCTACCTCGGCCACAACAAGATCACCGCCTTCGGCGCGATTCTGACGACGAGCACGGCGATCACGATGATGGCCGTCTGGTTCTACGAGTCGCTTCGCGGCATCGGGTCCATCCACCCTTACAGCGGCCTCGTCTTCTTCCTCCTCCTCCCCGGGGTCTTCGTCTGCGGCCTCATCCTGATGCCCCTCGGCGTCTGGCTCCGCCGGCGCCTCCTTCAGCGGAAGCACGAGCTGCCCGTCGAGTACCCGCAGATCGACCTGAAGAGCCCGGTCCTGCAGCGGGGCCTCCTCCTGATCGCGGCCCTGACCCTCGTCAACGTCCTCCTGATGGGAGTCTCGAGCTACAAGAGCGTCGAATACATGGACTCCCAGAAGTTCTGCGGACAGACCTGTCACAGCGTGATGGACCCCGAATACACCGCCTACGAGAACTCCCCCCACTCGCGCGTGGAGTGCGTCGGCTGTCACATCGGCCCCGGAGCGTCCTGGTTCGTGAAGTCGAAGATGTCGGGCCTCCGCCAGGTCTTCGCCGTCGCGTTCAAGACCTACTCCCGCCCGATCCCCTCCCCCGTCAAGGAGCTCCGCCCCGCCCGCGAGACGTGCGAGCAGTGCCACTGGCCGCAGCGCTTCTCGGGGGACAAGTTCCTCGTGCGGCGGAAGTATCTCGACGACGAGAAGAACAGTCCGCAGACGACCGTCCTCGTCCTGAAGCTCGGCGGCCGGATCTCGAGCGGGGCCGTCGGCATCCACGGCCGGCACATCGACGCGACCGAGCGGATCGAGTACGTCTCGACCGACGAGAGGCGGCAGGTGATTCCGCGCGTCCACTACCGGGACGACGCGGGGAAGACGGTGGAGTACGCCTCGACGGACCTGAAGGTGACGCCCGCCGAGCTCGCGAAGGGGGAGAGACGGAAGATGGACTGCGTCGACTGCCACAACCGGCCGACGCACGCCTTCGAGCTGCCCGAGCGCGCGGTCGACCGCCGGATCGACCTCGGCCTCGTCAGCCGCGACCTCCCGTTCGTCAAGAAGAAGGCGGTGGAGCTGCTCCGGGCCGACTACGCGTCGCGCTCCGTCGCCCGGGAGAAGATCGTCGCTTCCCTCACGGAGTTCTACAGGACGCAGTACCCGGAGGTTTACCGGGATCACCGCGTCGCGGTGGAATCCGCCGCCGACGCGGTTCGGGACATCTACCTCCGGAACGTCTTTCCCGACATGAAGATCACCTGGGGGACCTACCCGAACAACCTAGGGCACGAGGATTTCCTCGGCTGCTTCCGATGCCACGACGGGAACCACGCCGCGTCCGACGGGAAAGTGATCGCCTCCGACTGCGACACCTGTCATAACATCCTCGCCCAGGACGAAACGAACCCGAAGGTCCTCGCTCAGCTCGGCGTCCAGTAGACCAAGAGATGGCGCGCGCGCCCGCTCCGATCACGCCTCTCGCCACGATCGCGCGGCATATGACGCCCTCGCCGGCGACGATCGAGTCGTCTCGCTCGCTCGCGGAGGCTCACCGGATGATGAGGCGCCACGGAATCCGGCACCTTCCGGTCGTCGCGGGCGGCGGTCTCGTCGGGATCCTCTCCCTGCGCGACCTCCATCTCCTCGAGACCCTTCGCGACGTCGATCCGGAGAAGGTCAAGGTGGACGAGGCCATGACCCGGAGCCCTTACACCGTCGAGCCCGGCACCGCCGTCGAGACGGTGGCGCAGACCCTCGCCGAGAACAAGTGGGGCTCCGCCGTCATCGTCGACGAAGGGAAGGTCGTCGGCATGTTCACGACGACCGACGCCCTGATGCTCCTCGGCCGCCTCCTGAAGAACGAGCGGCTCCGCGCGCACCGCGTCCGCCGCCTCCGCCGCAAACGCGCCGGACTCGCGGAGTAGCGTTTTCTCCGCCGCGGAGGGCCCGTGGCCGGGTTCCCCCTATTCATGTCAGATCCAGCCTCTCCGGAAGGCCACGGCGATCGCCTCGACCTGGCTGTGCACCTCCAGCTTCCGGAGGATGTTCTGGATGTGATTCCGGACCGTCGCGTGCGACAGGTTGAGCTTCGCGGCGATGTTCAGCGCTGCATAGCCGTTCGACAGGAGAACGACGATCTCGCGCTCTCGCACCGTCAGCGGAGAGACCGAAAGGACCGGGTCGGCATTCGCCGCGTCACCGGACGGGCGCGCCGCCGAACGGAGCGACAGGACCAGCCGCTCCATCTCGACCGGGTCTCCCCGCTCGACGAGGTGCATCAGACAGCTCACGGTCCGAGCACCGGCCGGAAGAGGGACGACGCGGACCTTGACGCGCTGGGTCCCCCCTTTCCGCCGCGCGACCTCCATGAAGAAGGGCTCGACGCTCGCTCCTTCCACGGCCGTCCGGACGATGGCGCAATCGCGCATGCAGTAGAGGTTCCCGAACGGATCACGCCCGGCAAGGACGGAAAAGCAGGGCTTCCCGAGAACCTCGTCCGCCGTCCAGCCGAGCAGCTTCTCGGCGGCGGCGTTCCAGTAGATGATCTTCTCGTTCCGGTCCATCGCGAAGGCGGCCGTGCCGGACCCCGCAATGAGGTCGAGCGCATCCGCCGTCGGGAGCTCTACCGAGGCCATGAGGGGACATTTTTACCACGCTTTTCCATGATCAGGATGCTTCAGATCAATCGGATGCTGGGGACCCCCGGTTCGCCCGGACGACGAAGACCGTGTCGGGAGAGTGATCCGCGATCCAGGATTCCCTCTGCATCCCCCCCGCCACGCTCTCCACGTCGAACCCGTCTTCGGCGAATGCGGCCTCCAGATCCGCCCTCCGGTATCCGCGGAGCCGGACATTGTGCGCCGAGGCGACGGCGACGGGAGGCTCCTCTCCGGGGCGCCAGACGAGAGTCGTCGGGGTGAAAAGCACGCTTCCGTCCTCCCGCGGGTCCATCAGACGGAGGAAGACGACGGCCCCGGAAGGGTCGTCCCGGACGTTTACCGGAAGGCTCCGGATCCGCTTCGAAAAGATCCGGTCGTAGTTCAGGAGCTGAAGGAGGAACGGCGCTCCGGGGGCGAGCCGCCCCGCGAGCCCCCGAAGAAAGGCGCGAAGGTCCTCGGGATCCGCGAGGTTCGGCACCGTGTTGCCGAGACAGATCGCACCGCCGAAGCCGTCCGGAACGAGCGTGGCGATTCCCCGGAGATCCGCCTCCACGAAGAGGGCCCTCCCCTCGACAGACCGGCGGGCCCCCTCGATCTGGCCCGGCGAGACGTCCACGCCGGTGACTTCGAATCCGATCGAAGCGAGGAAGAGAGCGTGCTCGCCGGTGCCGCACCCGAGATCGAGGATCCGGCGGTTCGGGCCGCTTCCGAGAACGTCGCGGAGAAGCGGCTCCTCCCGCCGGATCCTCTCCGGCCAGGCGACGAGGCGCCGATACCCGAGGCGCGCGTAAGGATCGTCGGGCTCACTCATCGTCCCGCGCGGGCCGTCCGCCCCCGGGGGGCCCGGCTACTTCTTCCGGGTGTAGTTGATCTCGAGCACCTTGAAGATCTTCCCGTCGGGCCCCGGCCCCCACATCTCGAATTTGTGGTGGTCGTTGTCGACGATCGTGAGAACACTCTTGATCTTCGCCGGCTTTTTCGCGATGACGTCGTCCACGACGGACCAGCTGGTCAGCTTCTTCCCCGACGCGTCCATGGTGCCCGTGGACGTCATGATCATCGTCCCCATACTGTCCATCCAGGCGCCGACATACTTTTTCTTGTAGTTGTCGTAACCCGTATAGCCGACTCCGCTGAAGGGTTGCCCCATCATCGTTCCGGTGACGTTCTGCTCGACGAATCGGTTGCCGAGGATCCATTTGTTCTCCGAGGTCCCCACCGTCTCTTCGGGGGGCTTCCCGGGCGCCATCCAGCTCGTCGTCTTCACGTCGAACGTTCCGACGATCGGCTCGAGCTTCTTGTGCGCCTCCCCCGGCGAGGCGACCGCCGTCCAGGCTTTCATCATCTCTTCCTGCGAGGGCGCCTTCGGGGCCTCGGTCGTCTTCGGTTTGTCCTCGGCGGCGGCTGGAAGGGCGAGCAGGGCCCCCACGGCGAGGGCGGCAGCAGCTTGGGCAATCCTCATGGTCGCAATCCTCCTTTTGTTGAGATTCATTCTACGGAGCTTACGCGGACTCCAAGCCGTCGGATTCGGTCGAGAGGCGGTCCCGGGTCCTAGACCAGCTTCGCGCTGAGACGGATCTCGGCGCCGGTGAAGAGGTTCGAGATGGGACACCCCTTCTTCGCGGCCTCGGCCAGCTCCTGGAACTTCTCCGGGCTGATGCCGGGGACGACGGCTTCCGTGGCGAGCTCGATCACCGGGATCCGGAAGCCCTCGGGGCGCTTCTCCAGGTGGACCTTCGCCACGGTCGAGACGCGCGTCGGGGTATGCCCGGCCGACGCCAGGCCGTTGGAAAACGCCATCGAGAAGCACCCCGCGTGCGCCGCCGCCGCCAGCTCCTCGGGGTTCGTGCCCGCCCCTTCCTCGAACCGGGACTGGAAGGAAAAGGCGCCTTCGTAAGCCCCGCTCCCCAGCTTCATCTTCCCCTTGCCGCTCTTCAGATCGCCTTCCCAGACGGCGGATGCGGTTCTCGTCGGCATCGATTCCTCCTTCTTGGTCAACTGGCGCGGGCCGGCGGCCCGTCGCGAATCGATTATGCCCTTTGGAGAAAGAGGAGGATCGTGATCCCGAAGCCGATGACGACGACGGCGACCCGGGCCTTCTCCTTTCCGATCCGCCGCGCGAAGTGCGCTCCGGCGTAGCCGCCGAGCGTCGCGCCGAGAACCATGACCAGCGCGACCGGCCAGACGACCGCTCCCCGGAGGATGAAGTAGCCGGCCGCCACGCTGTTGATGCAGATCCCGAAGAAGTTCTTGAGCCCGTTCATCGCGTGAATGTCCTCGAGCCCGAGAAAGCCGAGGATCACGAGCATCAGGATTCCGATTCCCGCGCCGAAGTAGCCGCCGTAGATCGCGACGCCGAACTGCAGCGCCCATGCGAACGCCCACCTCTCGAGGCCGGGCTTCTTCGTCCCGTCCTCGCCGTCCCGCAGCCGCGAAGAGACGATCTGGAAGAGGAAGAGGAGCGTCGCGAAGAGGACGAGGTACGGGGCGAGGCGCGCGAAGACCTTCTCCGGCGTCATCAGGAGGAGGACGGAGCCGAGCGCGCCGCCGACGAGGCTCGGGACGAGGAGCGTCTTGAGCCATTCACGATGCGTGGCCACTTCGCGCCGGTAGCCCGCCATGCTCGAGGCCGCTCCCGGGAGAAGCGCCACGGTCGAGGTCGCGTTCGCCTGGATGGCGGGCATCCCGAGAAAGACGAGCGTCGGGAAGGTGAGGAGCGTCCCGCCTCCGGCGAGGGCGTTCATGATCCCCCCGCCGGCCGAAGCCGCGAGCATGACGGCGACCTCGAAGCTCTTCACCGCCCTTCCCCGAGGCCCCGCTTCGTCAGCCCGTAGACCGCGAACGTCCCGAGCCAGTGCCCTCCCTCGTAGTGCTCTCCCGTGATGGCCGCGAGGCCGGCGGCGCGGTGCGCGAGCGCGGCGTTCCGAAGGGACGGAATCCGCGGGTCGCCCGCCGGAAGACCGGACGCGATCCCCTCGAGCATGAAGGAGCGGCTGAGGTTGAGGCCGTCGAGGTGGGCCAGCTTTCCGTCACCCGCGTCCGTCGTCACGCCGGGCCGGATCCAGTCGCCCGTGGCGTCCGAAGGCACCTCGGGGAGGAAGGCTCCGAGCCACGAGGCGAAGGGCAAAGGCGGAAGGACGCGTCGGACGAGATCGGCCTCCGCGAGGCAGGGCGAAAGGAAATCCTGCCCCGACGGCTCGTACCCGAGGGGGCAGCCCCTGTCGCCGCCATACAGCTCGAGAATCCGGCGCTCGAGGAGCGACGCCTTCCCGGTCTCCCCCGCGCCGCGCGCCCAGTCGAGGACGAGGCCGAAGGCGAAGGCCGTCTGCGCGTGTTCCCCCTCGCGAATAGGATAGGAGAGCTTCGGAATCCAGCCGAAGAGCTGTGCGGCGGCCGCCTGCTCCAGCGGGCGGAGCGCCGCCGACCAGGCCCGCGCCTCGGGATCGTTCCATTCGCGGAGCTCGGCGGCGAGCTGGAGAAGCCACGCGAGCCCGTACGGACGCTCGAAGGTGCCGCGTCCCGGACCCTCGAGGTAGGCGACCTCTCCGGCCACATTCGCCGGCGTCAGGCTCTTCGCGAGCGCCGCCCGCGCCCGCGCGGCGAGCGGATCGCCCGGGGCGAGACGCGCCATCCGCGCGAGAAGCCAGTGGCCATGAACCGACGAATGCCAGTCGTAGCAGCCGTAGAAGGCCGGCGTCAGCTTCCGGGGCGGAAGGGCGTCCGCGTCGGAGTTCATCACGTGGGCGATCTTGTTCGGGTACTCGCGGTGAACGCAGTCGAGCGCGAGGCGGGCATAGCGGGCCACCGCCTCGAGCCCCCCCGGAACCGGGACGACCTCGCTGGTGCCGAGCCCGTCCGGCTCCTTGCCGGCCGGGAACCCCCCGACGACCTCCATCCGGGCGAGGTCGACGACGGCCACGACGTCCGCGTTGGAGTTCGCGACGAAGACGGACGTGCCGGAGGGCGGGACGAGAATCCCGACGGGTGCCGGACTTGCCCCGAACATTCCGGAGAAGAGGCGGCCCGACGGGTCGACCGCCTTGGCGGACATCGGGATCCGGCCGGTCTCCTTTCGGGTGGCCCGGTCGAAGACGGCGACGTCCCCGCTGCGGGCCCGCGAGACGAGGACGCCCCGCCCGTCCCGCGTGAAGGCGACACGGATCGGAAACGAGGGACAGGCAAGCGTCGCGCGAACCTCGAGCGTCGCCGCGTCGACGACGCTGACCGTGTCGGACGCGCGGTTCGCCACCCAGACCTCCGTTCCGTCCGGCGAGACCGCGATTCCCTCCGCGCCGGCCCCCGTTGCCGTCGACCGGACGGTCCCCGTCGCGACGTCGATCGCGGTGACGCTCCCCGACCCGACGTTCGCGACGAAGATCCTCGCTCCGTCGGGCGAGACGGCGAGCATGTGCGACGTCTCGGCCCCGGTCGCCCAGGTCCGGAGGACCCTTCCCGACGGAACGTCGACGAGGGCGACGGCCTGGTTCGCCTCTGCGGTCACGGCCACCGTCCTGCCGTCCGGAAGGAAGGCGAGGCCGTGCGGGCGGCGCAGCTCTCCGAGGTCGATCGTCCGGACGGCCCGCGCCCCGGCCACGTCGAGGACCGTCAGCGTCCGCCCGTCCTTTCCCCGGACGCCGTAGTTCGAGACGACCGCCGTCCGGCCGTCGGGCGAAACGGCCACCTCGTGCGGCCCGAGCCCGACGGGGACCGTCGCGGAGACGGCGCCCGTCCTCTCGTCGAGAAGAGAGACGTTCGCCTCCGACTTGTTCAGGACGAGGAGCGTCCCGTCGGCACGGAGGGCGCGCGGCAGGAGAAGCACCAATGCGAGCGCGGCAGCACCGAGTCTCATTCCGACATGCTACCGCGCGGCGAAGGCGTCAGCCGGAGCGCGGGCCGAGCGGCAGAAGCGACAGCTGCGAAACGCTCTTCTCCAGCCGCGCGATCTTCTTCCTCGGTTCCGACTTCGAGAGCGACCAGGCCCCCTGCAGATGGAGCCAGTACTCCGGGTCGGTGCCGAACGCCTGTGCGAAGAGCCACGCGGTCCGCGGCGTCACGCTGCGCCTCCCGTGGACGATCTCGAGGATCGTCTTCTCCGAGAGGTGGACGTGCCGGGCGAGGGTCGCGTGCGTGACGCCGAGAGGCCCGAGGAACTTCTCCTCGAGAACCTGCCCCGGATGCGGGGGTTTCGACTCCATGCCGATGACCTCTCGCGCGATCCTACCGCGTGCCGGACCGGCCGAGGCCCCTAGAATGCGCTCCGTGCCGAACAAGTACCTCTCCGAAGGCGAGGAGCGCGCCCCGAAGGTCCGGGAGATGTTCTCGCTCCTCGCGGGGCGCTACGACCTGATCAACGACCTGATGTCCGCGGGCCTCCACCGGAAATGGAAGCGGGAAACCGTGACGCTTGCGCTCGAAGGGAAGAAGGGGCGCCTCCGGCTCCTCGACCTCTGCTGCGGGACGGGCGACCTCGCCTTCCTCGCCGAGAAGGCCGCGCCCGAGGCGGCGGTGACCGGCGCCGATTTCACCCTTCCGATGCTCCGGATCGCCCGAAAGAGACGATCGGCCGCGAGCGGTCGCAGCCGCTTCACCCAGGCCGACGCCCTCCGGCTCCCCTTCCGGAGCGGAGCCTTCGACGCCATCACCATCGGCTACGGCCTCCGGAACGTGGCCGACCTTCCGAAGGCGCTCTCGGAGATGCGCCGCGTCCTCGCGCCGGGCGGCCGGCTCGTCGTCCTCGACTTCGGCAAGCCGGCGAATCCCGTCGCGGCGTGGCTCTACAACGCCTTTCTCCATACGGTCATGCCGGTCATGGGGACCCTCTTCCACGGGGACCCCGAGACCTATCTCTACATTCCCGAGTCTCTCCGGAAGTTCCCGGCGCAGAAGGGGGTCGAGGAGCTGATGAGAGAGGCCGGTTTCGTCCGCGCTCGCTACCAGAACCGCCTTCTCGGGACGATGGGCCTCAACGTCGGCGAAGCGCCCGGCGGGGCGACATGAGGACGACTGGTCACTTTGAACCAAGGAGGCCCCCGGCCACATGTGGGATAGTTTCCCCGGATCCGTTGGGAGGGCTCGCATGACGACGATCGGCATCATGGGTTTCGGGCGAATCGGGCGGAACCTCTTCCGCCTCCTCTACAAGCGCGACGACGTCCGGATCGGCGCCGTCTGCGACATCGCGGATCCCGCCAGCGCGGAGTACCTTCTCCGTTTCGACACGCTCTCGGGCCGCTTCCCCGATCCGATCTCGGTGAAGGAAGGACAGCTCTGGGTCTACGGGCGGCCGATCCCCTTCCTCGCGGGGTGGGACAAGGCGGCAATCCCCGACTGGCAGGCCCTCGGAGTCGACACGGTCATCGAGGCGACGAGCCGCCCCCAGAGCCGGGCCGACCTCGAGAAGCACCTCGCTGCGGGGGCCCGCCGCGTGATTCTCACGGCGCTCCCCACCGAGCCGCTCGACATGATGGTGGTCCCGGGCGTCAACGACGAGACTCTCTCCGCCGCTCACCGGCTCGTCTGCAACGCGTCGCCGACCATCCAGGGCCTCGCTCCCCTCGTGAAGATCCTTCTCGACGCCTTCGGGATCGACCGGCTGATGTTCACGACGGTCCACGAATACACGAGCTATCACCGCCTCGCCGACGTGCCGGCCCAGGACATGCGCCGCGGTCGCTCGGCCCCCGAGAACATCGTGCCGCAGGAATCGCGCTCGCCGGCGATCCTGATGGACCTCTTCCCCGAGCTGAAGAACAAGGTCCTCGGCGCGGCGCTGAACGTTCCCGTCCCGAACGGGTCGGCTGTCGATCTCGTCTGCTGGCACCCGAAGAAGGTCACCGTCGACGCCGTCAACGAAGCGGTCCGGACGGCCGCCGGGAGCCGATGGAAAGGAATCCTCGACTGGACCGCGGACCCGATCGTCTCCTCCGACGTCGCCCAGAGCCCCTATTCGGGGACCTTCGACTCGAAGGCGACGATGGTCCTCAGCGAGACGCTCTCGAAGACGCTCCTCTGGTTCGACTCCGGCTGGGCGTACGCCCACCGGCTCGCCGACCTCATCGACCGGTTCCACATCCTCGACAAGGAGGCACGCTGATGTCCCGCGTCGCCATCAACGGCTTCGGCCGCATCGGACGGAGCGTCTTCCGCATCCTCGCCGGCCGACCGGATGTCGAAGTCGTCGCCATCAACGACCTCTTCGACGACGACCAGCTCGCCTATCTCCTCAAGTACGACACGATCATGGGGGTCTTCGAGAAGGACGTCGCCGTCGCCGGAAACCAGATGGTCGTCGACGGCCGGAAGGTCCTGATGACGAAGGAGAAGGACCCGTCGAAGCTCCCGTGGGCGAAGCTCGGCGTCGACGTCGTGGTGGAGTCGACCGGGAGGTTCCTGACGCGGGAGGCGCTCGAAAAGCACCTCGCGGCCGGCGCCCGGAGGGTCATTCTGACGGTTCCGGCCAAGGACGAGATCGACGCCATGATCGTCATGGGGGTGAACGACGCCTCGCTCAAGAAGGAGCACCGCATCGTCTCGAACGCCTCCTGTACGACGAACTGCCTCGCGCCGATCGCGAAGATCCTCGACGAGTCGTTCGGCATCGAGAACGGCTTCATGACGACCGTACACGCCTACACGAACGACCAGCGCCTCGCCGACGTTCCGCACAAGGACCTCCGCCGCGCGCGAGCCGCCGCCGAGAACATCATCCCGACGACGACGGGCGCGGCCCGCGCGGTCGGCAAGGTCCTCCCGCATCTGAAGGGGAAGCTGGACGGGATGGCGATGCGGGTCCCGGTACCGGACGGCTCCGTCGTCGACCTCGACGTCAAGCTCCGGAAGAGCCCGTCCGCCAGGGAGATCAACGAAGCCGTCCGCGCCGCGGCGGCGGGGCCGATGAAGCGGATCGTCGAGTACAGCGAAGTCCCTCTCGTCTCGAGCGACATCATCGGGAACCCGCACTCCTCCGTCTTCGACGCCCTCTCGACGAAGAGCCTCGGCGACGGCTACGCGAAGGTCCTCTCCTGGTACGACAACGAGTGGGGGTACTCCAACCGCGTCGTGGATCTCGTCGACCGGCTGGTGGCGCTCGGCTGACCGACACCGTGATCCTCATCCGCCCCGGGAGTCCTCGCCGCCTATAATTCAGACGTCACGTGAGGACGGGGGAGAGACCGCGGCCGACCGCACGGAGGAATCCCGCGCCCCTGAGGGCTCCGGGGCCGGAGTTCGCGTCCACGGAGTTCCCGAACAGCCCGCGCCGCGCTCCGTCAACCGCCTGGTGACGGTTCTCGTCGTCCTCTTCGCCCTCGCCACGACGGTCGCGATGATTCTCGGAATCCTGGGACTCGACACGCTGGCCACGTTTCGAGCGTACGCCGCTGCCGAGAGCCGGTGGTCCCGGGAAGAGGCGGCGAGCCTTCTCGCCCTCTACCGGTATCTCGACTCGGCGGACGAAAAGGACCATCAACTCTTCCTCGGCAGCCAGGAGATCCCGAAGGCGTTCCACCACGCCCTCCGCGAGCTCGATGGGCCGGTGATCGAGCCCCGCCCGGCGGCGGAGGCGCTTCTCGCGGCCCGCAGCCACCCGGACGAGGTGGACGGGATGGTGTCGGTCTTCGCCCGGATGAGGAGCCTGGACGACGTCGCACGAGGCCTCGCCATCTGGCGCCAGTCGGACGCCCTCGGCGAGGAGATCGTGGCGCTCGGGGAGAGGATTCGGGGGGACTTCGCCTCCCACCGAATCGACGCGACCCGCCGTTCGGCATACCAGGCGGAGATCGAGCAGATCGGCGCCCGGCTGTCGGAGACGTCCGAACGCTTCACCGCACAGGTCGGTTCGACGACGCGGCGGCTCCGGCGTCTCCTCGTCGCGACGCTCGTCGCCCTCACGCTCCTTGCGATGGCCTTTGCCGTCTCGGTCTCCGTGCACGTCGCCCGCCTCCTCCGGAAGCGGGAGCGCGACCTCGCGGTCTCGGAGCGCCGCTATCGGCTCCTCTTCGAGCGGAACCTCGCCGGCCTCTACCGAGCCACCCTCGACGGAAGGATCCTCGAGTGCAACTCGGCTTTCGCCCGGACCCTCGGCTACCCCAGCCGAGAGGAGATCCTCCAGCTCAACATGCACGAGCTCTACCTCGACCCGGACGACCGGGAGGTGACGATCGCCACCCTCCTGCAGCAGAAGTTCCTCGTGAACTACGAGATCGGCCTCCGCCGGCGGGACGGCTCACCCGTCTGGGTCCTCGTCAACGAAAGCCTTCTCGACGACGAGACCGGAGGACCGGTCCTCGAGGGAAGCCTCATCGACATCACGGACCGGAAGAGGGCGGAGGAGGAGAGCCACCATCAGGCGTATCACGACGCCCTGACCGACCTCCCGAACCGGGCCCTCTTCCACGACCGGCTCTCCCTCGCGATCCTCCACGCCCACCGCCGGAAACAGAGCCTCGCGGTGATGTTCATCGACCTCGACCACTTCAAGAACGTCAACGACACGCTCGGGCATTCGGCGGGTGACGAGGTCCTCGTCGCCGTGGCCGACCGGCTGAAGGCCTGCCTTCGCGAGGAAGACACCGTCGCTCGGGTCGGCGGCGACGAGTTCCTCCTCCTCCTGACCGGGATCGCCCGGGAGAGCGACGTCGCCGGAATGTCCCGGAAGATTCTCAAGGTGCTGGCCGACCCCTTCGCTCTCAAGAAGCGGGAGCTCTTCCTCTCGGCCTCGATCGGCGTCGGCCTCTACCCGAACGACGGCACCGACGCGGAGACCCTCGTGGCGAACGTCGACACGGCGATGTACCGCGCCAAGGAGGCCGGCCGGAACAACTTCCAGTTCTTCACGCCCCACATGCAGGAGGCCTCCCAGGAGCGCGCCCACCTCGAGAGCGGCCTCAGGCGCGCTCTCCCGAGGCGCGAGTTCGCCCTTCATTACCAGCCGGTGATCGATCTCGCCTCGCGGCGCGTCCTCGGTCTCGAAGCCCTCGTCCGATGGAACCATCCGGAAAGGGGCCTGCTCGGCCCCAAGGAGTTCATCAGTCTCGCCGAGGATGCCGGGCTGATCGTGTCGATCGGGGACTGGATCCTCCACAAGGCCTGCGAGGAGGCCCGCCGGCTTCAGGCGGGCGCCTTCCCGGACCTCCGGATGTCCGTCAACCTCTCGCCCCGGCAGTTCCAGGACAAGGACCTCGTCTGGACGGTGCAGCGCGCTCTCACGGAGACCGGACTTCAACCGACCTCGCTCGAGCTCGAGATCACGGAGGGGATCGCCATGCAGAACCTCTCCCTCACGATGGAGGTGCTCGGCGAGCTCTCTCGCACGGGGATCCAGATCTCGGTCGACGATTTCGGGACGGGCCACTCCTCCCTCAGCTACCTCAAGCACTTTCCGATTCACCGCCTCAAGATCGACCGCTCCTTCGTGGCGGGAATGACGCGGGACGACCGGGACCGCTCGATCGTGGCCGCCATCGTCTCGATGGCCCACAACCTCTCGCTCCGGGTCACGGCCGAGGGCGTCGAGACGGCCGCGCAGGCCGAGCTTCTCGCCTCCCTCGGCTGCGACGACGTGCAGGGCTTCCTCTTCGCTCCGCCGCTCCCCGAGGCGAGCCTCGAGGAGCGCCTCCTCGCCGTCTGCGGGACGGAGCCGGGCTGACGGCTACCGGCCCAGCTCGCCCGCGACCCGGGCCGCGGTCTCGACACCCCGTGCCAGGACCGAACGGATCCTGCCGTCCTCCAGCGCGAGGATCCCGGCGATCGTGCACCCCGCCGGCGTCGTGACGTCGTCCTTGAGGGCCGCCGGGTGCCGGCCGGTCCTGAGGACCATCTCCGCGGCGCCCAGGGTCATCTGGGCGACGAGCTCGGTGGCGACGTGGCGTGGAAGGCCCCGCATGACGCCCCCGTCCGCGAGCGACTCGATGATGATGTAGATGAAGGCCGGCCCGCTCGCCGAAAGTCCCGTGACCGTGTCCATGTGCTTCTCTTCCAGCTCGAGGACCCGCCCGAGCGGCGCGAAGATCTCCCGCGCGAGCGCGACGTCCCGGTCGGTCGCCCGGGTCCCCTTCGCGAGGACGGTCATCCCCTTTCCGATCAGGCACGGGGTGTTCGGCATCGCGCGGACGACCGGAGCACCTCCACCGAGCGCCTCCTCGATCGTGCCGGTGGAGATGCCGGCCGCGATGGAAATGAAGAGGGTCCTTCGCCGCGGCTCGAAGACCCCACGAAGCGCCTCGGCCGCCGCCACGACGTCCTTCGGCTTGACGCAGAGGATCACGATGTCGCTCCGGAAAGCAACGGCCGCGCTGTCGAGCGAGCAGGCGACGCCCAGCTCCTTCGTCGCCCTTTCCGCGCTGGCCTTCGACCGGGCGGAGGCCCGAACGTCACCGCGGTGCACCTTCCCCGAGGCGAGGAGACCCGCCACGATGCTCCGCCCCATGGTCCCGGTCCCCACCACCGCGATCTTTTTGCCCCGAAGCATGATGGCCTCCTATAGCATTGATTCAGGAGAATCATCGCAGGCCCGAGCGGTCATCGCCAATCATCCGCTGCGAGCAGGAAATGACTGGCAGGAGGTCGCCGATTAGGACACTGCGTTCGATCCCGGGACTTGCGACCGTCGCCGCGACGGTTCTTCTCCTGACCCCGGCCGCCACCGCCCAGCAGAAGACCTTCAAAGTCGGAATCCCGCTCCCTCTCACCGGAATCGAGGCGAAGTTCGGCGAGATGGAGAAGCAGGCATACGAGATGGCTGCCGAAGAGATCAACGCGAAGGGCGGGATCAAGGGCGAAAGGCTCGTCCTCGACATCCAGGACTCCGGCGGCAAGCCGGAGACGGCGAGCGCGATCGTCGAGAAGTTCATCACGATGAACGGGTACCCGATCGTCGTCGGCGAGTACTCGAGCCAGTGCAGTTACGCCGTGGCCGGCGTCTCCGAGAAGTACAAGGTCCCGTATCTCGTCGTGACGGGGGCGGCCGACAAGATCACGCAGCAGGGCTGGAAGAACGTCTACCGGCTGAACCCTCCCGCGAGCCTCTACAACACCGGCGTCTTCAGCTTCTTCGAGCAGGTCGCCAGGCCCAGGACCATCGCCATTCTCTACGAGAACACCGACTTCGGGAGCAGCACCTCGAACGCGATGAAGGAGTGGTGCGAAGGGCACGGCGTTCGGGTGGTTCTCTCGGAGGGATACCAGTCGGGCGCGGTCGACTTCAAGCCGATCCTCCAGAAGGTGAAGTCCCTCCGGCCCGACATTCTCTACATGGTGTCGTACCTGATGGACGCCTCCCTCCTGATGCGGCAGTCGAAGGAGCTCGACATCAACCCGCAGGCCTTCATCGGAGGAGGAGCCGGACACACGCTCCCGGAATTCCTCCAGAACGCCGCCGACGCCTCGGAGTACTGCATGTCGGCCACGCTCTGGACGCCGCAGGTCAAGTATCCGGGCGCGAAGGCATTTTTCGACGGCTTCAGGCAGAAGTTCGGCAAGGAGCCCGACTATCACGGAGTCGAGGCGTACGCCGCGGCCTACGTCCTGGCCGACGCCCTGAAGCGGGCCAAGACCTGGACCCCGGAGGATCTGCGGGCGGCGCTCGCGGGCACGGAGATGATGACGGCTTTCGGCCCGGTGAAGTTCGTCTCATGGGACAAGTTCACGAACCAGAACCGGATGGAGACGCTCGTCCTCCAGGTCCTCAAGGGGAGGTTCGAGACGGTCTGGCCGAAGGAGGGCGCCTCCGCCCCCTATGTCTTCCCGGTCCCGCGCTGGCGGGACCGGAAGTAGGCGGGAAGCGAGAGACGGAGAGATGTCGCCACAGGTCGCCGGACAGATCGAGCTCCTCGGGCAGGTCCTGATCTCCGGCATCCTTCTCGGGGGGCTCTACGCCCTGATCGGCCTCGGAATGTCGCTGATCATGGGGGTCATGAAGATCATCAACCTCGCCCACGGCGAGCTGATGATGGTCGCCATGTACATGACGTTCTGGTCCTTCACGCTCCTCCATCTGGACCCGTACGTCTCGATCCTGATCGTCCTGCCGGCGATGTTCGCCCTCGGCGTCCTCCTCCAGAAGTACCTGATCGCCCCGGTCATGGAGGTCGAGTCGATCCTCCCGGAGAACCAGGTTCTGCTGACGGTCGGGATCGGTCTCGTCCTCTCCAACCTCGCCCTCCTCCTCTTCAGCGCGGACTACCGATCGGTTCCGGTCGCATACGCCTCGAAGGCGCTCTACTGGGACCTCAAGGCCGGCGGACAGACGATCTCCCTCTCGTTCAGCGTCCCGATGATCGGCGCTTTCGCCGTCGCCCTCCTTCTCGGGGCCGCCCTCTTCCTCTTTCTCGGCAGGACCGAGCTCGGGCGGATGATCCGCGCCACCGCGCAGGACAGGCGCGCGGCCTCGCTGATGGGAATCAACACGAGACGGATCACCTACGTGACGTTCGGCATCGGCTCGGCGCTCGTCGGCGCGGCCGGCGCCCTTCTCGCCCCCGTCTATTACCTCTTCCCCCAGATCGGGGGCCCTTTCACGCTGAAGGCCTTCATCATCACCGTACTGGGGGGGATGGGGAACATCCCGGGGGCGGTCCTCGGCGGCGTCGTTCTCGGCCTCGCCGAGTCTCTCGGATCCGTCTATATCTCCCTCGGGTACAAGGACGCGTTCGGCTTCATCATCTTCGTCCTCGTCCTCATCTTCCTTCCGAAGGGAATCCTCGGAAGAGGAAACGCCTGAGGGGAGCCGCCGTGACGAAGACGACTCTCCTCCGGGCCCTCCCCGTCGCCGCGATCGTGCTGATCCCCGTCCTGACCCGGAACCCGTACCTCCTCCACATGCTCATCCTCGCCCTGATCTGGGTGATCCTCGGGCAGAGCTGGAACCTGCTCGGCGGCTACACGGGACAGGTCTCGTTCGGCCACGCCGCGTTCTTCGGAATCGGGGCGTACACGACGGGGATCCTCGTGAAATCCGGCCTCTCCCCGGCGGCCGCCTGGTGGGGCCTCCTCTTCGGCGGCCTCGCCGCGACGGTCGTGGCGTCGGTCATCGGCTGGATCTGCTTCCGGCTTCGCGGCCCCTACTTCGCGCTTTCCGTCCTCGCCCTTTCGGAGGTGCTGCGCCTCGTGGCCCTCAACTGGAAGGCGCTGACGAACGGGGCCGAGGGAATCCTCTACATCCCCGCCTTCACCTCGAAGGCCGCCTATTACTACATCGCCCTCGCCATCGCCGCCGCCTGCTTCCTGGTCATCCGGAGCGTCCTGCGGAGCCGCCTCGGCTATTACTTCCTCGCCATCCGGGAGGATCAGGACTGCGCCGAGTCGCTGGGCATCGACACGACACGCTACAAGCTCTACTCGCTCCTCGTGAGCGCCTTCTTCACGGGCGTCGCGGGGAGCTTCTACATGAATTACATGGGGTTCATCGACCCCTTCATCGTCTTCTCCATCGAGAACATCTCGATCATGGTGATTCTCGTCGTCATGCTCGGAGGGGCCGGGACGATGTGGGGGCCCGCCGTGGGCGCGGTTCTCTACATACTGATGTTCGAGGTCTTCCGCGTCTTGATGACGCGCGGCCATCTCCTCGTCTTCGGGGTCCTGATCATCCTCATCATCATCCGGTTCCCGAGCGGGATCGTCGGGACGCTCAACGAGCGGCGGACGCAGCGGAAGGCGCAGGCCATGCCGGCGCCGGAGGGGGCATGAGCCTCCTCGAGCTGGCGGACGTCACGAAGCGCTTCGGCGGACTTCAGGCCGTGGGCCATCTCTCGTTCCGGCTGGAGAAGGGGGAGATTCTCGGCCTCATCGGACCCAACGGCGCCGGCAAGACGACCGTCTTCAACCTCATCAACGGCTTCACCCCCCTCTCCACGGGCGAGATCCGCCTCAAGGGCGAGAGGATCGACGGCAGGAAGCCGAACCAGGTCTGCGCCCGCGGCCTCGCGCGGACGTTTCAGGTCGTGAAGCCACTGGCCCGCCTTTCGGTACTCGACAACGTCATGGTCTCCGCATTCCGCCGAACCGCTCATCACGACGAGGCGCGCAGCATGGCCCTCGACGCCATCCGCTTCACCGAGATGGAGGCCTGGCGCGACCACCGCGCGGGGAGCCTCCCTCTCGGGATGCGCAAGCGCCTCGAGATGGCCCGCGCCCTCGCGACGAAGCCCGACCTTCTGCTCCTCGACGAAAACGTCGCCGGGCTGAACCCCTCCGAGGTCGATGCGACGATCGCGATCGTCAGGAAGATCCACGGGAGCGGCGTCACCCTCCTCATCATCGAGCACAACATGCGGGTCATCATGTCGATCTCGCA
Organism: uncultured Acidobacteriota bacterium; assembly: GCA_963779415.1. Lineage (GTDB taxonomy): Bacteria > Acidobacteriota > Thermoanaerobaculia > UBA5066 > UBA5066 > DAOMFB01. The sequence goes on from CAVZYA010000001.1 coordinate 602,985, forward strand.
CCGCGTCCTCTGCATCAACTACGGCGAGAAGCTCGCCGAGGGGAAGCCGGAGGACGTCGCCAACGACCCGCGGGTCATCGAGGCGTACCTCGGAGCGGCCCATGCTTAGTGTCCGCGGTCTCGACGTCTTCTACGGGGACGTCCAGGTCCTCTGGGACGTCTCATTTGAAGTAAGACAAGGAGAAATCGTGGCCCTCATCGGCTCGAACGGTTCCGGAAAGACGACGACCCTCTCGACGGTTTCGTCGCTCCTCAAGCCCCGGAAGGGTACCGTCGAGTTCGAGGGCCAGCCGATCCACACACGCTCCGCGCATGAAATGGTGACTCTCGGGATCGCCCACGTCCCCGAGGCGCGGCGCCTCTTCCCCGAGATGACCGTCAAGGAGAACCTCCTCCTCGGCGCCCTCACGGCGGATGCGAAAAAGAGCCGCCCGGAGATGCTCGAGAACGTCTATGCGATCTTTCCGCGCCTCAAGGAGAGGGCGAAGCAGCAGGCGGGGACGCTCTCCGGCGGCGAGCAGCAGATGGCTGCCATCGGGCGGGGCCTCATGTCGAAGCCGCGCCTCCTGATGCTCGACGAGCCCTCGCTCGGCCTTTCCCCTCTCCTCGTTGCGGAGATCTTCCGCGTCATCGAGGAGGTCCACTCCCAGGGTGTCACGGTCCTTCTCGTCGAGCAGAACGTCTTCAGGACCCTCTCCGTCGCCGATCGCGCCTACGTTCTCGAGAACGGCCGGATCGTCCTCGAGGGGACCGGAAAGGGCCTCCTCGCGGAAGAGCACGTGAAGAAGGCGTACCTCGGAATCTGAAAGGCAGATGCCATGTTCGTCTCGAAGTGGATGAGCCCCAACGTGATCTCGATGGACAAGAACGAGTCGCTCGGAACGGCAATCCGGCTCATGCGGGAACACCGGATCCGCCGCCTGCCGATCGTCTCGAAGGGGAAGCTCGTCGGCATCGTCTCCGACCGGGACCTCAAGGGAGCGCTCCCGTCGAACGCGACGTCGCTCGACGTCTGGGAGCTGCACGGCCTCCTCGACCGGCTGAAGATCTCCGACATCATGACGAAGAACGTCATCACGACGACGCCCGACGCCACGATCGAACGCGTCGCCCTGACCATGATGGAAAAGAGGATCGAAGGGATCCCGGTTCTCGGCCCCAAGGGAGACCTCGTCGGGATCGTGACGGAAGGGGACATCTTCCGGGCCCTGGTGGAGGTCACCGGCGTCCGCCGGAGATCGACCCGCATAAGCCTCACGCTCGAGGACAAGCCCGGGTCGATCATGGGCGTCGCCGACCTCGTGCGGGCCAGGGGAGGAAGGATCTTCTCCATCCTCACCACGCAAGCCAAGGTCCCGAACGGCAGCCGGGATCTCGTCATGCGGATCGAGATCTCCGATGCGAAAGCCGCCGAGATCAGGAAAGAACTGATGGCCCGGTATGGCGAGGTCAGCGTCCTTTCCGACGCCGGGACCTCCTGAGGCGCTGACGGGCCCACGTCGTCCGTAGGTTCGGGGAGCGCCGGGCTACACTCGGGCGTGCCCCTCGCGATTCGCCTCGCGGCGCACCGGAGCGCAACGCAGGCTTCCTCCCCGAACCCGCGCTGGGCCCTCGCGGCCGGCTTCGGCGGGCTCCTGGTCCTCATGCTGTTCGCCGGACTGGATGCGGGGCTTCTCGTCCGGAAGACGGAGACCGAGAACGAGAGGATCCGGATCGAGTTCCTCCAGCGGCTTCAGATCCTCGAGAAGATCCGATCGGACCTCTATCTCTCCGGCACGTTCGCGCGCGACTACCTCCTCGAGCCGGAGGAGGGGAAAGTGGATTCCCACCGGGCCCTTCTCGAGGCGACCCGAAAGGAGATGGACGAGATCCTCGCCCGCTATGTCGCTCTCCTTCCGCAGGGGGAAGCTCCCGCGGTCGTCGACCTCCAGCGGGAGCTCTCGGACTACTGGCGGGCCCTCGCTCCGGTCCTCCGCTGGTCCCCCCAGGAGCGCCGCGAGAGGGCCTCTGCGTTCTTCTCGTCCGAGATCGTGCCGAGGCGGATCGGAATGCTGGGGATCGCCGACCGGATCGCGCGGATGAACCAGGATCAGCTCGCCGCCGGCGAGCGCCGGGTGGACGCGCTCTTCGCGCGCGTGAAGACCCATCTCACGGTCGCGCTCATTGCCTCGCTCGCCCTCGGGCTCGTCTTCGCCGGGCTCGTCGTCCGACGGATCCTTCACCTCGAGGAGGTGGCGCGCCGGCGCTACACGGAGCTCGAGGCGGCCCGGAAAGAGCTTCAGGAGCTGTCGGCACGCCTCCGCGACGTGCAGGAGTCGGAGCGCCGGACGATCTCCCGGGAGCTGCACGACGAGGTGGGACAGGCGCTCACGGCGCTGATCGTCGAGCTGGGAGAGCTCGAGACGGCGGCGTCCGGCCCCGCCGACACCGGCCTCAGGGCACAGGTGGCGCAGATCCGGAAGCTCGCCGAGGAGACCGTGGGGGTCGTCCGGAACATGGCGCTCCTCCTCAGGCCCTCGATGCTCGACGACCTTGGACTCGGCCCCGCCCTCAGATGGCAGGCGCGCGAAGTGAGCAAGCGCTCGGGACTGAGGGTGGACGTGGCCGCGAGCGACGAGCTCGACAGCCTCCCCGACGAGTACAAGACCTGCCTCTACCGCGTCGTGCAGGAGGCGCTCCACAACTCCGTGCGACACGCCCGGGCCACGCACGTCCGGATCGCGGTTCGGGAGGAGCCGGCCCGGATCCTCCTCACCGTGGAAGACGACGGCCGGGGATTCTCGCCGGAGCAGGGGCGGGGCCTCGGAATCCTCGGCATCGAGGAGCGTTTCGCCCACCTCGGCGGAACTTTTCGGATCGACTCCGAGCCGGGGGCGGGGACCGTCCTGAGCGGGAGCCTCCCGCTTCCCCCGCGAGGCCTCGCCTCATGAGACGGATCCGGATCGTCCTCGCCGACGACCACAACCTGATCCGGAGCGGGCTGAGGCTTCTCCTGGAGCGCCAGGAGGACCTGGAAGTCGTCGGCGAAGCGGGGGACGGGCGCGCGGCGGTCGAGTGCGTCGAGCGGACCGGGCCGGACGTAGTTGTCCTCGACATCGCGATGCCCCTCTTGAACGGCATCGAGGCGGCCCGCCAGATCGCGGCCCGCTTCTCCGACGTCAAGATCGTCATCCTGTCGATGCACTCCGACGAGAGCTACGTCATCCGCGCCCTGAAGGCGGGGGCGCGCGCCTATCTCCTGAAGGACTCGGCCGAGACGGACCTGATCTCCGCCGTCCGGGCGGTCACCGCCGGGCGCGCCTTCTTCAGCCCGACGGTGAGTAAGGTCCTCGCGGAGGACTACGTCCGCCAGCTTCGGCTGCGCGACGAGGACGACAGCTACGAGCTCCTCACCTCCCGCGAGCGGGAGGTCCTCCAGCTGCTGGCCGAAGGAAAATCGAACAAGGAGGTCGCCTCCGTCCTCGGGATCAGCCTCTACACCGCGGAGACCCACCGCGGGAACATCATCGCGAAGCTGAACATCCACTCCGTGCCGGAGCTGATTCTCTACGCCGTGAGGAAGGGGATCATCTCGTGAAGGCGCGCGACCGGCACCAGGCGCGCGCACGCCGGAACAGCCGCACTCCCTCCTCGTCACTCGAGACGTCCGAGAGCACCTCGAATCCTCCGAGGGACGCGAGCTCCTCCCAGAGCGACGCTCCGTCCTGAGGCGCGAGGAGGACGACGCAGGCGTCCCCGGCAAGGAGCTTCACGGCCCGCTGCCAATCGTCGCCGGCCGTTTCGCGGTCCAGCGCGACGATGGCGCCGCCGGAGGAGTCGAGGTCCCTGGCCTCGGCGACCGAACCCGCGCCGACGAAGGCGAGCCCGGCACGACCGGCGAGACGGGCGACCCGCTCGCGCCGGGCCGGCGTCGCCGCGAGGCAGACCAGCCGGCCCGGCTCTCCCGGTGCCGGAGCGGGCCGCCTCCAGCGGAAGACGGAGCCGAAAAGGGAGGGACGCATGCTCATTGGAGCGCCCCGGAGGCGTAGTCGAGGACGGCGCGCCGGGTCAGGTAGTCGTACCGGGCGCGAGCAGCCGAGAGCGAAGCGCCCGTGAGCGCCAGCTCGGCCTGGGAGAGCTCGACGATCGAGCCGAGCCCGAGGTCGTACCGGCTCTTGGAGAGGTCGAAGGCGCGCTTCGCCTGTTGAACGAGCTCGACCGTCAAGCCGAGCCTCTGGTACGCCGTCATGGCGTCGAGAAACGCCACCTGGACGTCGCGGGTGATCCTTGTGGCGAGGTCCCGGACGCTCTCGGCGGCCGCCTCTGCCCGCAGCTGGGCCTCCCGGTGCCGTGCGGAGGTGAGCCCTCCGTTCCAGAGCGGCACCGCGAGGTTCACGCCTCCGGCGGCCCACGAGGGTTTGAGCGCCGGGTTTCCGTCCCAGACCCGGCCGATCGTGGCGGCAGCGGAGAGAGTCGGGAAGAAGAGGGCGGCCTCTGCCTTCTGGATCTGCCGGGCGGACTCCGCGTCCGACCGCGCAGCCAGGAGGTCGGGGCGCTGCGCGAGGGCCTGCGTCACGAAGGTCGCTTCCCCCGAAGAGAGCGGCCCGGGGGCGGGGAGATCGACGAGCGCCGCTTCGGCCACGGAGGGGCTTCCGACGACGTTCGCCAGCTCGGCCCGCGCCGCCGTCACGTCGTTCCGTGCCCCTTCGAGGAGGAGCTTGGCCTCGGTGAGGTTCACCTGCGCAAAGCCGACGTCGAGGTCGGACCGCAGCTTGGCATTGGCCAGGGCCCCGATCTGATCGGCCACGAGCTGCCGGGCGGTCACCGTGTCCTCGGCGACTTTCAGGACCGCCTCGGCCTGGAGGACTCCCGCGTAGGCGCGGCGGACCTCGAGCCGGACCTGCGCCCGAACGTTCTCGGCCCCGTGGCTTCCGGATTCCGCCCGGAAGGAGGCGGCGGCTACGAGGTGCGGCGTCCGGCCGAAATCGGTCAGGAGGAGCGTGGCCGCGAGACCGCCCCCGGTGTGGTCGTAGAGGATCGGGTTCGTGAGCCCGCCCGCGCCGATACGGCTGCCATCGGAGGTGTCGACGGTCGTCAGGCTCGCGGAGAGCTGCGGCTGGTAGGCCGACTTTTCCTGCTTCGGCAGCTGGGCGGCCGCGTCGGCCAGAAGCCGCGCGGCGGAGACGGCGGGATTCTGCCTGAGGGCGAGCGCCTCCGCTTCGTCCAGCGAGAGCCGCATCGCCTCCGGGCGGGCGGAGCGCGCCGCCAGGAGGGCAACGGCGAGGAGGGGAAGCCGCGGCCTTCGCGTCATGCGGCCACTCCCTCGGCTCGGCCTCGGTGCGCCAGGAGATAGGCCGCGGGAACGACGAAGACCGTCAGCGCCACCGAGACGGTCAGACCGCCGATGATCGCCCGCGCGAGAGGTGCGTACGACTCGCTCCCGGCGCCCAGCTTCAACGCCATCGGCAGGAGACCGATCACCGTGGCGAGCGAGGTCATCAGGATCGGACGGAGCCGGACGCGGCACGAGGTGCGGAGAGCCTCCTCCAGGGAGAGCCCTTCCTTCCCGAGGTGGCGCGCGAACTCCACGATGAGGATGCTGTTGGAGACCGCGATGCCGACGAGCATGACGACGCCCATGAGCGACATGACGTTGAGTGTCGTACCGGTCAGGAGGAGCGTCACCAGGACTCCGCTCAGCCCGGGCGGCACGGCGAGGAGGATGAGGAGAGGATCGAGAAACGACTGGAACTGCGCCACGAGGACGAGGTAGAGGAGAACCGTCGCCAGGAGAAGTCCGACGGCGAAGCTCCGGAACGACGAGCGCATCCCCTGCACCATTCCGCGCAGCGTGACGCGGACTCCTTCCGGGAGCTTCGTGTCGGACAGGATCCCTTCGATCCCGGTGGCGATCCGCCCGAGGTCCTCCCCCGACGGCCGAACGTAGAGATCGAGAACCCGACGGAGCTGGTAGTGGTCGACCTCGGTTGGGGCGCTGATCCGCGTGATCCGGCTGACCGCATCGAGGCGCGCCGGCTCGGGATGCCCCGAGGCTCGGAGCGGAATCGCGCGGAAATCGGCGAGGCTCTGGACCTGCGTCTCCGGGTACTGGACCGTCAGGAAGTAGTCGTTCCCGCTCCGCGGGTCGACCCAATAGCTGGGCGCGATCATCTGGTTCGAGGCGAGCGCCGTCACGACGTTGTCGACGACCTCCTTCTCCGAGAGGCCGAGCTGGCCGGCGCGCGTCCGGTCGACGTCGAGCTTGAGCGCCGGGTAGTCGAGGTCCTGCGGCGTGTAGACGTCCGCGACGCCGCGGATTCCCCGGATGCGCCGCGTGAGGTCGACCGCGACCTCGTCGCTCTTCTCCAAGTCGGTGCCGTCCACCTGGACGTCGATCGGCGCGGGGAGCCCGAGGTTCAGGACGGCGTCGACGAGGCCGCCCGACTGGAAGTAGGTGACGAGCTCGGGCATCTCGCGGGCGAGGCGGGCCTTCACCCGGCTCATGTACTCGTAGCTCCCGGTGCGATGCCCCTCCTTGAGGCTCACCTGCACCGTCGCCATGTGCGGGCCGGCGTTGCTCGTATAGATCGAGGAGAACCCCGGCGTCGTCCCGATGTTGGAGACCACCATGTCGAGGTCGGCCGGCGGGACCTCCTCACGGATCAGCGCCTCGACTTTCGCCACCTCCGCGCTCGTCACCTCGAGGCGGGTGCCGGAAGGGGCCTTGACGTTGATCACGAACTGCCCCGCGTCGGTGCGGGGAAAGAACGAGAGGCCGAGGAGGGGGAAGAGCGCGAGGCTGGCGAGGAAGAGGGCGCCGAAGATGATAAGGAGACGGGCGGGGCGTTGGAGCGCGAGGGAAGCGAGCCGGTCGTAGCCGGAGAGGAACCGCTCGAACCGGGCGTTGAACCCCGCCTGGAACCGTACGAACGGGGAGCGGGCCGCCGCGGCGCCGAGTTGCTGGGCCGGGCGGCGGATGAAGCGTGCGCAGAAGAGCGGGACGACGGTCATCGCCACGACGTATGACGCGGCGAGCGAGAGGACGACGGCAAGGGCGAGCGCGGAGAAGAGGAAGCGGCTCACCCCGTAGAGGAACGTGACCGGGAAGAAGACCACGGCGGTGGTCAGGGTCGCCGAAAGGACCGGGAGCGCGACCTCCTGCCCCCCCTTCTCGGCGGCCACCTCCGGGGTTTCGCCGAGCTCGAGGTGCCGGAAGATGTTCTCGAGGACGACGACCGAATTGTCGATGAGACGCGAGAGGGCCAGCGCAAGCCCGCCGAGGACCATGCTGTTCACCGACCCGCCGCCGAGGGACAGCGCGATGAACGTGGCGAGCACCGAGAGCGGAATCGAGAAGAAGACCGCTGTCGTGGCGCGGAGGTTCCCGAGGAAGATCAGGATCATCAGCGAGGTCAAAAAGAGGCCGATCCCCCCCTCGTGCGAGGAGCGTCTCGATGGCGGTCTTGACGAACTGCGACTGGTCGAAGACGACGCGAGTGATGAGCTGCTTCGGCACGTCGACGAGCTTCCGGAGCGCTTCGCGGGTGCCGTCCACGACGGCGATCGTGTTCGTGTCCCCCCCCTGCTTGAGGATCGGCAGGTAGACGGAGGACTGCCCGTCGACCCGGACGACGTTGCTCTGGATGGCGTGGCCGTCCTCGGCGTGTCCCACGTCCCCGACCCGGACGGGAACCTCTCCGACCGTCTTGATCGGCAGGGCATCGATGTCGGCCACGCTGCGAAGCTGCGAGTTCGTGTAGATGTTGTAGTCGTACGGTCCGATCTTCACGTCGCCGGTCGGGAGGATCAGGTTCGAGTCGTTCACCGCGCGGACGACGTCCATCACCGAGAGCTGGCGGGACTCGAGCCGGAAGGGATCGGTGTAGACCATGATCTGGCGGTACTTTCCGCCGAAGGGCGGAGGCACCGAGGCCCCCGGGACGCCCGCGATCTGGTTCCGGACGTCGAACTGCGCGAGGTCGCGGAGCTTCGTCTCCGTGAGGCCCTCTCCCTTGAGGGTGACGAGGCAGACGGGGAGGCTCGAAGCGTCGAACTTGAGGACGACCGGCGGCAGCGTCCCGGGAGGGAGCCGCCGCAGGTTCGCCATGGCGAGGTTCGAAATCCCCGTGACCGCCGAGTCGGGATCCGTGCCGGGCTGGAAGTAGACCTTGATGACCGAGACGCCGGGAAGCGAGCGCGACTCGATGTGCTCGATGCCGCTCGCGAGGGTGAAGAACCGCTCGAAACGCCCGGTGATGTCGGTCTCGATCTGCTCGGGCGCCATTCCCGAGTAGAACGTCGCGACGACCACCACGGGAATCTTCATCGCCGGGAACATGTCGACCGGCATCCTCACGAGGGCCGTCGTGCCGACGACCGCGATCACGAGGCAGAGGACGACGATGAGGTACGGAGTCCGGATCGCGAAGCGCGGCATCAGCTTTCGCCCTTTCCGGCGTCGAGCGTAGTCGGCTTCGGGATGACCACCTCACCGGCCTTGAGCGCGCTCCGGCTGCCGATCACGACGAGGTCCCCCACCTTGAGACCGGAGAGGACTTCGCAACGGTCGGCCATCTCGGTCCCGAGGGTCACCGGGACGATCTCGACCCTGCCTTCGGCGTCGACTCGGGCCACCGTCACACTCCCGTCGGCCCGGTCGATGGCGACGACGGGGATCGTCAGGGCCTTCCGGGGGCGGTCGAGCTGGAGGCTCGCCTCGGCGAACATCCCCGGCACGAGGACGAGGTCCGGGTTCGGGACGTCCACCTCGGTCTCCATCGTCCGGGTATCCGTCCTTACCAGCCCGGCGAAGCGGGCGACCTTTCCCGGGAAGATGCGCCCGAGTGACGGAACGCGGACGTCGACCGGATCGCCGAGCCGGACATTCGGAACGGCCGATTCGGGGACCGGAAGCTGCAGGCGGAGTAGCGTGTTCTGCGAGAGCCTCACGAGAGGCCGCGCCTGGGACTGCGAGGCGGTGCCGGCCTGGATCATCGCGCCCGGGTCTGCGAGGCGATCCGTGATGACGCCGGCGAACGGAGCCGTCACCCGCGCGTAGTCGAGGAGCGTCTGTTTCCGGTTGCGGTCGGCCTCGGCCACCTTGAGCGCCTCCTCGGCGGCGGACACGGCCGCCCTGTCCGCGGCCTCCTGCGCTTCGGAGGTCTCGTCGCGCCCCCGGGCATCGTCGAGCTCCTGCTGTGCGACGAGGCCCGGTCGGGACTTCATCACGTCGTCGAGCCTCGTGTAGGCGAGTTGGGCGACCTGATGCGCCGATTGGGAGCGGACGAGGTCCTGCCGCGCCCGTTCGAGCTCGGCCTCGGCCTCCTTGACCGCGGCCGCGCGCGCGGTCAGGTCGTCCTGGAGCTCGGGGACCTCGAGCGTCGCGAGGAGCTGCCCTTCGCGAACGCGGTCCCCGACATCGACGTACATCGTCTTCACGTAGCCCGAAACCTTCGCCAGAACGTCGATCTGCTGGAAGGCACGGAACTCCGCCGTGAGGACGACGCCGCGCGAGACCTCGGTCGTCGCGGCGGGAGCGACGGCGACCACGGGGCCTGCCGGGGGCGTGTCGGCCTTCGTCCGATGGATCCGCGAGCAGCCGACGGTGGTTGCGAGGAAGGCGGCGGCCAGCGCAGCGGCCGCGAAGAATCGAGTTCCTGTCCTCAAAGTGGCGGCCTCCGGATCTCCTCCCGCAGAGCCTCCAGGGAAAAATCCGGGGAGCTGCAGATCGCGAGGATGCGGCGTTCGTGCTTCTCCTGACTCTCAGCGATCTCCGGGAGTTCCGATGCGATCTCGAGCGGAATCGAGAGGACCCCGTGCTCGTCCATCATCAGGAGATCTCCGGGATGGATGAGGAGGCCCTCGATCTCGACCGGCTCGCCGAAGCCGATCATGTGCTGGTAGGCGTGGGAGACCGCCACGCCCCTTGCGAGTATCGGGATCCCGAGCCTTCGGATCGCGTCGAGGTCCCGGACGGCGCCGTCGGTGACGATCCCGCCGCAACGGAGGGCCTTCAGAATCGCGACGTGAATTTCGCCGATCACGGATGCCGTGCGGGGGCGAGGATCGTCATCCCGGATGACGGCGATCCGCGGGCCGCCGAGGCGGCTCATCGTCTCCCACCAGTCGCTCCGGTCGTCGTAACGTTGGCCGGCGATCGGCGGGTCCGACGACCTGACTCGGCTCGTCACCGCATAGCCGACGACCGTCTGAATGTTGCCGGCCGGGCAGCCGAGGCGCGGCTGCGTATACCCCTCGTTCCGCAAGCGCAGACCGAACGTCTCGATGGCGTTCGCGACACTGCACGTGCTGAGCCGCTGAAGCGCTTCCAGGTCTTCTTGGGTGGGGAGCTTCAAAGGAACCCTCCTCGGCACGGAGAGAATGAGTCCGGCCGGCGGGAGGAGCCATCCCGTCGGGGGGGTAGCCACGACCCCGTCGGATGGGGAGAGGGCCCCGAAAAGCGAAAAGAGGCCGGCAGAAGCCGGCCCCGGACCGGGAAACGAGGCGGTGGAGGAGCGGCCTATCGGCTACATCTTCGCCGGAGGGGCGCCGGGGAGGCTGTAGCGGAGGTTCACGAAGAACATCCCGATGTGGGCGTCCCGCGCCGCTCCGGGCGCGATGTACCACGGAATCCGCGAGAGATAGGAGTACTGCCCCATCAGAGTGACGGCGCCGTACTTCGCGTCCTTCCAGAACGTCTGCGCGAAGCCGAGCGTCCCTTCCTGGATCGTCTGGTTCTGTCCGTTCGGCGACCCGGAGTAGCCATAGCCGATCGGCTTGCCGGTCGTGTCGAGGATGGCGTTCTGTCCGATGGCGATGCCGCCGTAGTAGGCGTAGAGAAGCGTGTTGCCTGCTCGCCCACTCGAAGCCGGTCGACGGTGGAGATGGATTGACGAGCGGAACGATGCTGCCGTCGGCGCGGGCGACAGGTCCGGCGCCTGGCCGAAGATGTACCGGCCGCCGCCGTAGCTGAGTAGAAGTTGGTGTCGAGCACGAACCGGAGGCCGCTCGAAGATGCCGACAGTCATGTTCGCGAAGCCGCCCCAGCCGGTCGCGTTGTAGCGGGTGCCGCTCGCCGTGTTGTAGATGGTGAACTGGCGCTCGACGCCCGCCTGCCTCGAAGTGGAACCTCTTCGAGGGATCCCATGCGAGCCTTCAGGATCACGTCGGGGGCGACGTTCGGCGTGGCGAGGCCGGTCGACCCGTTGTCGAGCTGGGCTCCCGCGTAGTTCGGGACGCCGGCCGGGAAGGTCGGGACGCCGCCTCCCGCCGATCCGCCGACGTACTGCTCGGGGCTGTCGAGGGCGACGGCGAGGGCGAGCCCGTTCGTGGGTCGGAAGACGAACCGCAGCCTCGGGTATCCGTCCCCAGAAGAGGCCCGCCTGGTAGTTCACGTCGATGTTCTGCGTGTAGAAGAGGTCCCCGGGAAGGGCCGAGATGCCGGAACGGCCCGGCGTGATCAGGCGACCAGAGCTGGCCCGCGGCGAACTCGAAAGATGCCATCTTCAGGTCGACGAAGTAGAGGCGGGACCGCAGCACGTTGCTGTCGCTCGAGACGGCGACGTTCCCTGCCCGGGATGTTCCCGAGGAAGTCCGCCTCCATGTAGCCCATCACGTGGAGCTTCTTCACGTCCGAGTCGATCCGGAAGCCGAATCGGGAGTTCTGCATGCTGAAGCGGAACTCGTTCAGGTGGTTCTGGTAGACGTTCCCCGTACGGGATGCTTCCGAAATTGGTTCCGATGCCGCTGCCGGCGTTGTGGTTCCGGTAGACCCCGGTGAAGTCCATGAACCCGAGCGGCTGGACCGTCGTCGAGCCGATCTTGAACTGGAGGGGCGCCGACTCCCCGGCGGCGGGCGCCGCATGAGCCGCGGGCTTCGGCGCGGGCCGGTCGTAGCCGGGCAGATCGTGCTTCAGGTTGAAGAGGTCGATGGCCGTCTCGTTCTCGGCGAGGACAGTCTCCCCGTGCGGACCGTGATTGGAGAACAACATCGGCGACGAGAATTCGCCGGTCTTCAGCCACGCCTCGTACTTGGCCGACGTGTTGAAGACGTAGATCGTCCCGTCCTTCTCGGCTTCCTTGTACCAGAGTCCCTGCGCGGACGCCGTCCCGATCGTGAGGGCGAGCACGGCCGCCATGACCCCAAGGGCCCATCGCCTGAGAGTCTCTTTCATCAATCTCCTCCTTCCGTATTCGAGCGGGACTGTCTCTTCCGGGCGTTAATCCGACGGGGATCCGATGTTGACCTCGTGTAAAGAAATCCGGCTCCGGGAAAGAGGGGCCTTCTGCTCGACGGGGCCGAGCTCGGCGGCATGGAGGTGTCCTTCGTGAACGCCGTAAGGCGCCGCCACGTTACGGTGGCGTTACGGAGCCGGCACACCGTCGGAACTTCATGGCTCTTCGCTCTCCACAACAGATTGCAAATGGACCACTTGACCTCATAGCCCAGGTCGGATCCAACCGGCACATGGGTTGCTCGAATCCGGTCTGAGCGCCGTGAGGGTGAGAGTGTGAGCGCCGCCGAATGCTCTGCAACTGTGGCGGCAGCCGTTTTGTCGATTCCTGATGAAAGGCTCGTGTCTATGAAGGAACCGCAAGGACTTCCACGGAGACGGAGCGCAAAGGCGCTCCTCCCCCGCAGGTTCGTCACGGATCAGTTCGCGGTGGCCATCTTCGCCCTGATGAGCCTCGCCTTTCTCTCGGCGTCTCCGGCCAGCGCGCAGGCCATCCTCAAGATCGACGACTCCAACAACTTCAGGTTCGGCGTTCTTCTCCAGCCGTGGGCGACATTCTCGACGCTGACGAATGCCGCGGGAACCGAAACGCTCGGCACCTCCGAAGCTCTCTTCCTCCGGCGGGCCCGCCTCATCATGGGCGGGAAGATCGCGGGGAACATCTTCTTCTTCGTCCAGACCGAGAACTCGAACCTCGGCCAGAAAACGACCGCGACGACCACCCCCGGCTCCGGTTTCCAGCTCATCAACGCCGAGGCCGAGTGGCGCATCGACACCGCATTCAACCTGACCTTTGGCCTCTTCCAGGTCCCGTACAGCCGCGAGGGGCTGAAGTCCGCCACCAACCTCTTCGAGATCGACTATTCGACCTATCGAGCCGTGCAGGGTACGTCGATGGGATGGGTGGGCTCGAACCGGGATATCGGCTTTCAGGTCCGCGGCTACATCCTTTCGGACCGCTTCCATTACCGGGTCGCCGTGACGGAGGGCTCCCGGCCGGGCGAAGGGAAGAACCCCTTCCTCTACACCGCGCGCATCCAGTACGACTTCTTTGCGAAGGAGCTCTACAACATGCCCTCGTACCCCGGCTCCTATCTCGACGGGACGAAGGTCCTCGGGATCGGCGCGGCCACTCAGGAGCAGGGAAGCTTCCGGTACGCCTCGAGCGACGTCTATGCGTCGTTTCCGGTCGGGCCGGGGATCGTCGAGGGGACCTTCCAGTACCAGTACATGTACGGCTCGACGATGTTTCCCCTCCTGCCTCACCAGAACATCTACATGATCGAGGCGGGCTGCTACGGCAATCGAATCAAGCTCGGGCCCTGGGTTCGCTACGAGGAGGTCCTCTACAACGGGCAACCGGACAAGAACGAGCACCGGGTCTGGGGAGGGGTCGGCTGGTTCCCTTACGGCCACAACTTCAACGTCAAGGGCGCCTACGAGCGGATCACGTCGACGGCGATCGTCGCTAGGAACCAGTTCATCATGCAGCTTCAGTTCTACTACTTCTGAAAGGACCGGACTCCGCCCCTTTTTGCGGCCTGCGGCATACCTTTTTCGAGAGCTATAGTCGAGGCGTGAAGGACGGTCCGGCCGGAGCATGAGCGGCGTTCGCTCCGCGGACACGGTGATCGTCGGAGGGGGGATCGTCGGCGTCTCCTCGGCGCTCTCGCTGGCCCGGACCGCCCGCGCGTCGGTCTTGCTGCTCGAAAAGGAGCCGATCCTCGCGGCTCACCAGACCGGACGGAACAGCGGGGTCGTCCACTCCGGACTCTATTACCGCCCCGGGTCTCTCAAGGCCACCCTCTGCGCCGAAGGGCGAGCCGCGCTCGAGCGCTTCTGCGTCGAGAAAGGCCTCCCCTTCGAGCGGTGCGGGAAGATCGTCGTCGCCACCCGCCCCGAGCAGCTCCCGCGCCTTTCCGACCTCGAGGCCCGGGGGCGGGAGAACGGGCTCACGGGGCTCCGCCGGCTCCCGCCCGGTGAGCTGGGAGAGCTGGAGCCGCACGCGGCCGGAATCGCCGCCCTCCATGTTCCCCAGACCGGGATCGTCGACTACGGCCTCGTGACGGGAGCGCTCGGCGAGGATCTGCGGCGTGCCGGCGGCGAGATCCTCCTCGGGGCCGGCCTTTCCGCCGTCGCGAGGGACGGCAATCGCCACCGCCTCACGACCCCCGCCGGCGAGATCTCCTGCCGGTTCCTCGTCGCCTGCGCCGGACTGCAGGCCGACCGCGTCGCACGGCTCTGCGGCGCCGATCCCGGGATCCGGATCGTCCCGTTCCGCGGCGAGTACTACGAGCTGCGCCCGGAACGGCGGTACCTGGTCCGTAACCTCATCTATCCGGTCCCCGATCCCCGCTTTCCGTTCCTCGGCGTCCATTTCACGCGGCGCGTCGGGGGCGCCGTCGAGGCCGGTCCGAACGCGGTATTCGCCTTCCGCCGCGAGGGATACTCGAAGACGAGCTTCTCCCTCCGGGACACGGCGTCGTCGCTCGCGTGGCCCGGCTTCTGGAAGCTCGCGGAGCGCTACATGTCGACCGGCCTCGGCGAGTTCTGGCGCTCGTTCAATCGCCGGGCCTTCACGCGCGCCCTGCAGGAGCTTCTCCCGGACGTGCGTCCCGAGGATCTCGCGCCCGGGGGGGCCGGCGTCCGGGCGCAGGCCCTCGGACGGGACGGGTCCCTCCTCGACGACTTCCACTTCGTCGAAGCGCCGGGACAGATCCACGTCCTGAACGCCCCCTCGCCGGCCGCGACCGCCGGGCTCGCGATCGGTCGCGTCGTGGCCGAGCGTGCGTGCCGAAGCTTCTCCCTCCCGGAACGGCCTTCCTGATCCATGGCCGACATCGCACCACGGCTTCGCGACTCGCTGGAACGGCACGCGCGCCGGCCGGCCCTCGAGTTCGCCGGCCGCCTCTTCCCTTACGAAGAGCTGGAGCGACTCGCGTCCCGATTCGCGGCAGGACTCCGCGCGTACCGAGTGGGGCCGGGGGACGCCGTGGCCGTCCGGGCGGGAAATTGTCCCGAGGCCGTCATGGCGCTTCTCGGGAATCTCGCCGCCCGCGCCATACACGTTCCGCTGAACCCGGCCTTCACCGAAGAAGAGTCCCGTCACATCCTCTCCGATTCCGGAACGCGCCTCGTCGTCGCGCCGGCCGCCGCCGATTGCCCGTACGAGCGGCGTGTCTCGTTCGAGGATCTCCTCTCCGCCGGGGCAGGCGCTCCCTCGCACATTCCGGAGCCGCAGGAGGACGCCATCGCTTTACTCCTCTACACGAGCGGGACGACCGGCCGGAGCAAAGGGGTGGAGCTTTCCGTTCGGGCGGTTCTCTCGAACCTCGGCTCGGTCGCGCGGCTCTGGCGGATCTCCGAGACGGACCGGGTCGTCGTCGCCCTCCCCCTCTTTCACGTCCATGGCCTCGGACTCGGAGTGATCGGCTCGCTTCTCTCCGGAGCCACGGTCCTCCTGCAGGAAGAGTTCGATCCCCCAGCCGTCGTCGAAGCCTTCGCCGCGCGTCGTGCGACGGTCTTCATGGGAGTCCCGACGATGTACGTCCGGCTTCTCGAGCATCTCGCGAGAGATCCTGCCGCGGCCGAAGTGCTCTCGAAGGCGCGGCTCTTCACGTCCGGGAGCGCCCCCCTCTCGGCGAACGACTTCGCGGCCTTCCGCGCGGCGACGGGGCATTCCGTCCTCGAGCGGTACGGGATGACGGAGACCCTCTTCACACTGTCCAATCCCTTCGAGGGAGAGCGTCGACCCGGCAGCGTCGGCCTCCCCGTGACGGGGTGCGCGATCCGAGTCGTCGACGACGACCGGAAAGACATCCCTGACGGAACGCCGGGCGAGCTTCTCGTGGAGTCCTCCGGCCTGATGACCCGCTACCGGAACCGCCCGGAGGAGAGCGCTCGGGCGATGCACGAGGGGTGGTTCGTCACTGGCGACGTGGCGACGCGCTCTACGGACGGCTACGTCACCCTCCACGGCAGGAAGTCCGTCGACTTCGTCAAGAGCGGCGGGTACCGAATCTCTACCCGCGAGATCGAGGACGTTCTGTCGCGTCACCCGGGCGTCAAGGAGGCGGCCGTCGTCGGCCTCCCTGACCGGGTCTGGGGTCAGCGAGTGGCCGCTGCCGTCATCCCCGCGCCAGGCGCCTCACGGGCCGGATTCGTCGAGGCGCTCCGGCAACTCGCGGCCGAGGGGCTGGCTCCGTACAAGCAGCCGCGGGAGATTCTCCTTCTCCCGGAGTTTCCCCGGACGCCCCTCGGGAAAGTTCAGAAGAACGCTCTCGCCACCGAAATCGCCAAGCGCGACTCCTGACGGCGAGACCGACCTGCTCCGGCGCTACGGAGCCGTGACGAGTGCAGCGAGCGACGCCTTCCGCGCGGCCTCGAACTCGTCCCCCTTGTTCCAGACCGGCATCGTCGGGGCGTTCGCCACCTTCAGGCCGAAGTGGAGGAGGAACCGCGTGTCCGCCACGTATCCGTCGAACTTCCACGCGTCCGAAAGAACGTCCGAGGGCTGGTGGTAGTTCTTCAGCTCGAACTCCTCGTGCTGCTTTCGCCCCCACTCCGGGCCCTTGCCGATCACGTCGACCCCCGCGCCGAAGTAGGCCGCCGGAATCCCGATCCGGGCGAAGGAGAGCTGGTCCGACCGGTAGAACGAGCCGCGGTCGGGGAACTGGTCGGGGACGATGACGCGCCCCTCGGCCGCCGCGACGTCGCGGGCCAGCGCGTCGAGGCTCGACTTTCCGATCCCGATCTGGGCGAGGTCGCGCGTGGCGCCCCAGATGTTCGCGCCGTCGAGGTTGATGTTCGCGGCGATCCGGCCCGCGGGAAGAGGGAGATGCGTCGCGAGATACCTCGAGCCGAGGAGGCCTTGCTCTTCGCCGGCCACGAAGGCGAAGAGGAGCGTCCGCTTCGGCCACACGGGCATCGAGACGATCGCACGGGCGATCGCGAGGAGCGACGAGACGCCGGCGGCGTTGTCGAGGGCGCCGTGGTAGATCGCGTCGCCGCCGTCCTTCCCCGCTCCCGTCTTCTTTCCGAAGTGGTCGTGATGGGTCGAGAAGAGGACGGCCTCCCGCGAGAGAGCGGGATCGCTTCCGGGGAGCTTGCCGATCACGTTTCCCGACGTTGCGTGCCGGACGGAGTTCGCGAGCGACAGCGAGATCGTGACGCCGAGAGGAACGGGACGGAAGTCACGCCGCTTCGCCGACGCCACGAGCGCGTCGAGGTCCTTCCCCGCGAGCGTCGCGAGACGCCGCGTCGCCTCCTCCGTCATCCACGCCCGGACGGGAACGTCGTGCTCCCCCTCGCCGGGGAGGGAGAAGTTCTCGTTTCCCCACGACGTCTGGACCACCTGCCACGGGTAGCCGGCCGAGGGGGTCGTGTGGAGGATGATCGCCCCCGCCGCGCCCCTCCGCGCGGCCATCTCGTACTTGTAGTCCCACCGGCCGTAATAGAGGCGGGTCTTGCCGGCGAAGATCGCCGGGTCGTCCTCCGGGTCGTTGTTCATGAAGACGAGGACCTTCCCCTTGAGGTCCGCCCCCTTGTAGTCGTCCCAGCCGTACTCGGGCGCGACGATTCCGTACCCGACGAAGACGACCTCGCCCGCGTCGATCGAGACCGAAGGCTTCTCCACCTGCGACATCGCGACGAAGTCCTTCATCGGCGCGAACTCGAGCGTCGTCGTTCCTCTTGCCGCCGTGAGCGGGCCGGAGGGCGTCGCCTTGATCCCGACGAGGCTCACCGGCTGGATGAAGCCCCCCTCGGGTGCTCCGGGAAGGAGCCCCATCTTCTCCATCTCGGTCGCGAGGTAGAGCTCGGTGATCGCGTCGGCCCGGCTCCCCGGGCCGCGCCCTTCGAGGAGGTCATCGGCAAGGAACCGGACCGTCCCGCGCAGCTCGTCGGCGCCGATCCGCGCCGAGGCGGCGGCCTCGGCGGCCGGGTATGGCGATGCCGCGGGCTGGGCGAGCGAGACGGCGGAGAGTGTCATGGAGAGAGCCACGAGCGTACGGAGAAGTCGCATGGAGCGAGTGTAACCTTCTCCCGTGCTCCTCCCCGCGGCATTTCTCGTCCGGATGATCTTCGCCGTGGCGACCGGCACGCTCGGTCTCCTCGCGCTCCTCGTCTGCCTCGCCTGGCGTCTCCGCCCGGCCCTCGCGCTCTATTCGGCCCTCGCCCTCGCCATCTCGTTTCACCTCGCCCGTCCCTTCGTGAGATGGCGGCTCCCGGGCGGGGCCGTCGACCCCTTCTCGCGCCTCGACACCGTCTTCGCCTTCCTGATTCCCCTCTTCGCCCTCGGCGTTCTCTACGCGCTCGGGCGCGACCAGCGCCGTCCGGCGCGGAGCGCGGCCCTTCTCTTCGTCGCCACCGGCACACTCCTCCTCGGCGCGCTCGCCGACGTCGCCGTCGCCCGGCAGATCGTCGTCGCCCGCTCGAGCGTTCCGTTCCTCGGAGCCGGCTTCCTCGTCTTCTCGGTCGTCCTTCTCGTCGTCCTTGCCGACGACGACAGGCGTCTTCAGGTGCAGGCCACGACCGATCCGCTGACCGGCCTGGCGAACCGCGCCGCCTTCCTCGAGCGGGCCCGCTTCGAGATCCAGCGCGCGGAGCGGTCCGGGCGCCCGCTCGCGATCGTCCTCTTCGACCTCGACCGGTTCAAATCGGTCAACGACCGGTTCGGGCACCCCGCCGGGGACCGCGTCCTTCTCGGAGCGGCGACCGCCATCTCGCGGACGATCCGCGGCATCGACCTCGCGGCGCGCTGGGGGGGCGAGGAGTTCGCCGTCCTCCTCGTCGACGCGGACGAGTCGACCGCCGGGACCGCCGTGGAGCGGATCCGGGAGGCCGTCGCCGCGACCGGGCCTCCGCGCGTCCCCGTCTCCGTGACAATCTCGGCCGGCATCGCCGTCCACCACGGCCTCTTCGAGCGGAGCCAGGTCGACGGCCTTCTCCGCCGCGCCGACGCCGCCCTCTACGCCGCGAAGAAGAAGGGACGGAACCGCGCCGAGTTCGAGTCAGCCCTCGCCGCCCCGCCGTCGACCCCGGCCGACGTCCGTCTCCGGTAGGCGTTCAGCGCGTCATCGGGAGGGCGAGGGGGGCGGAGCGGAGGAAGTCGAAGGAGCGCATCTCCGCGCAGGCGGCGTCGAGCTTCGCCTTCGAGACCTTCTCCAGCGTCACGACGAACGGCAGCGCTTCCTTGTCGTCCCACGGAGCCTGGAAGACGGCGTCGATGTTGATGCCCTGCTCCGCGAGGACGCGGCTGATGGCGGCGATGATGCCGGGACGGTCCCTGACGACGAAGCGGAGGCAGAAGGGGGCGACGAACTCCTCGGCGGGCGCGATGGACGCGCGCGGCAGGGCCTCGAAGCCGAACGTCGGCGCCGCCGGCCGCCCGCCGCTTCGCGCGATCTCCACGAGGTCGGAGAGGATGGCCGTCGCGGTCGGGTCGCCCCCGGCTCCGCGCCCGTGGAAGACGAAGGGCCCGCCCGACTCTCCCTCCACCTGGACGGCGTTGAAGGGCCCTTCCACGCGCGCGAGGAGAGACGAGTTGGAGACGAGATGGGTCCGGACCGAGAGGAGGAGCCTTCCGCTCTCCGTCCGGCGCGCCGTCGCGATCTGGCGGAGCGTCCGGCCGAGGAGCCGTCCGTAAACGACGTCGTACGGCTCGAGCGCCGTGATCCCCTCCCGCGAGACGTCGTCGACGTTCACCTGCTCGCCGAAAGCGAGGCGCGCGAGAAGCGCCAGCTTGTACGCCGCGTCCCATCCCTCGACGTCGCTCGACGGGTCGGCTTCGGCGTAGCCGAGCCGCTTGGCTTCTTCGAGGATCGAGGCGTAGCGGCCGGAGCCTGCGCTCATCTCCGTCAGGATGAAGTTGCACGTCCCGTTCAGAATCCCCCCGACGGAGACGATGCGGTCGCCGGAGAAGCTCTCGCGGAGCGCGCGGAGGATCGGGATCCCTCCGGCCACCGAGGCTTCGATCCCGAGGGCGACTCCTCGCTCGGTGGCGCTCCGGGCGAGCCCCTCCCCTTCGCGCGCCAGGAGGAGCTTGTTGGCCGTCACGACGTGCTTCCCCGCTCCGATAGCGGCGCGCACGAGACCTCCGGCGGGCTCGAGACCGCCGAGCAGCTCCACGACCCCGTCGACGCCGGGATCGTAGACGACGCTCTCGAGGTCTTCCGTCCAACGGACGCCTTCCGCGACCCACGTCTGCTTCTTCTCGAGGACTCGTCGGTTTCCGATCGCGACGACGGAGAGGTCGAGGCCGAGCCGGTCGCGGAGGCGCGGCGACTCCCTCTGAAGCACGCGGACGAGCGACTCTCCCACGGTGCCGAATCCGAGGAGACCGATGCGGAGAGTCTTCAAGTCGGCCGACTCTAAGCGAGGCGTCATGCCCGGTCAAAGGCGCTTCTCGGGAACCTTTCCGGAGGGGCGGGGTCTCAACCTCCGAAAGGAGACCGAAATGCCCCGCACCCCGCTTCTGCTCGCCCTCCTCGCCTTCGCCGCCGCTCCGGCCGCCGCCTCTACGGGCGGCGCCGGGTTCGGACTCTCGGTCGTCGTGAACGGCGCCGCCCGCCCGGAATACGCGGAGCGCGGCACCCTCTATGTCGAAGCGATCCGCGGCCGGAACTACGCGCTTCGAATCACCAACCCGCTGCCGGTCCGCGTCGCCGTTGCGCTCTCGGTCGACGGGCTGAACACGATCGACGCCCGGCACGCCCCCGCGTGGGAATCGCGGAAGTGGATCCTCGGGCCGTACGAAACCGTCGTCATCGAGGGGTGGCAGGTCTCCGGCGACGCCGCGCGGAGGTTCGTCTTCACCGGCGAGAAGGACTCTTACGGCGCCCACCTCGGCGAGACCGAGAACCTCGGTGTCATCGAAGCGGTCTTCTTCCGGGAGCGGCCGCGCCCCGTGGCGCGCGACCGCTTCGCCCCCGCCGCGCCCGCTCCGTCGCGCGAGGCCGCCGGATCCGCCGGGCGCGCCGAGGCTCTCCAGAAATCGTCTGGGCTCTCCGACGACTACGCGGCGACCGGGATGGGGGACCGGACCCGCCACGACGTCACGGAGGTCCGCCTCGAACTCGACCCGACACCCGCGGCTTCGCTCCGGATCCGGTACGAGTTCCGGCCCGTCCTCGAGGCGCTCGGCATCCTTCCCCGTCCCGAGGCCCCGCTCGACCGAAGGGAGCGCTCCCGTGGCTTCGGGGCCTACTGTCCCGAGCGGTAGAGGGCGCGAAATAGTGCAAACGGATCAGGCGTGAAGGCAACCTCCCGGGGCTCCGGAGCGTATAAAAAGCGTTCCGTGAGACCCACGAGAGGAGAGCCCATGCGCCTGATCCGCGCTTTCGTCGTCATCCTCGCCGCCGCCATGGCGACGGCCCTCAATGCCGCGACCCCCTCGAGCGACATCCTCCCCTTCAAGGCCACCGAGAAGACCCTCCCGAACGGCCTGAAGGTGATCGTCGTCCCGACCGGATTCCCGAACATCGTCGCGATCTACATCCCGGTCCAGACCGGGTCGCGGAACGAGGTGGAGCCGGGCAAGTCCGGCTTCGCCCACTTCTTCGAGCACATGATGTTCCGCGGGACGAAGAACGTCACGCCGGAGGAGTACGAGAGGGCCCTGACGAAGGCGGGCGCCCGGTCGAACGCCTACACGACGGACGACTACACCTGCTACCACACGACCCTCGCGAAGGAGGACCTCGAGACGATGCTCCGCCTCGAGGCCGACCGCTTCCAGAACCTCTCGTACTCGGAAGCGGCCTTCAAGACGGAGGCGCGCGCCGTCCTCGGCGAGTACAACAAGAACAGCGCCAACCCGACCTCGAAGATCTTCGAGGCGCAGCGCGACACGGCCTTCGACGTCCATACCTACAAGCACACGACGATGGGCTTCCTCAAGGACATCGAGGAGATGCCCAACCAGTTCGCCTACTCGAAGGTCTTCTTCGACCGCTGGTACCGCCCCGAGTACACGACCGTCATCGTGGCGGGCGACGTCGACCCGGCGAAGGTGATCCCGCTCGTCGAGAAGTACTGGGGCGGCTGGACGCGCGGGAGCTTCAAGGCCGCGATCCCGCAGGAGCCGCGCGCACACGGCCCCGCGGTACGCGCACGTCGCCTGGAAGACGCCGACGCTTCCGTGGGTGACCGTCGCCTTCCACGGCCCCGCGTTCTCCGAGACCTCGAAGGAGTACGCCGCCTTCGACCTCGCTCTTCGACCTGGCGTTCGGCCGGACCTCCGATCTCTACAAGAAGCTCGTCGAAGAGGAGCAGAAGGTCGACCAGCTCTTCGGCCATTGCGCCCGGAAGCGCCGACCCGCCTCTCTTCACCGTCGCGGCGCGCGTCAAGAAGCTGGAGGACGCCGTCACCGTCCGCGACGAGATCCTCCGGACCTTCGCGAAGATCCGGACGGACCGGTTCCCCGACAAGACCGTCGCGGACGCCATCTCGAACAACCGCTACGCCCTCGCCCGGACGGTTCGACAACACCGAGGCGATCGCGAGCACGCTGGCCCGCTTCGTCCGGTACGACCGTTCGTACGACACGCTGAACCAGCTCTACCGGACGGCGGCGACCGTGACGCCCGACGATCTCCTCGCGGCCGCGCGGAAGTACGTCATGGACGGCGAGATGGTCGTGACGACGCTCTCGAAGGAGCCGATGCCGGCGGCGATGGCGGACGCTCCCCGCTCTCGCCACGTTCGCGGCGCCCGCCGCGGCCGCAGATCTCTCCTTCATCACGCAGAACCCCGCCCTTCCCCAGATCGTCGTGAAGCTCGCGTTCAAGGCCGGTTCGGCCAGCGACCCGAAGGGGAAGGAGGGGCTCGCCGCCCTCACCGCCTCGATGATCTCCGAGGCCGGCTCGAAGGAGATGCGGATCGACGAGATCAAGCAAGGCCCTCTATCCCGGTGGCCGGCAGCTTCGACGACCAGGTCGACAAGGAGATGACGACCTTCACGGCCGTCATCCACAAGGACAACTGGAGGACGCTGGCCGACGTCGCCCTGCCGCAGCTCGTCGACCCGGGGTTCCGCGAGGAGGACTTCAAGCGGCTGAAGGACCAGCAGCGGAACGCCCTGACGCAGAACCTCCGGAGCTTCAACGAGGAGGAGCTCGGCAAGGAGCGGCTCCAGGAAGACGTCTTCGCCGGCACTCCGTACGGTCACACCGTACTCGGCACCGTGGCGGGACTGAACGCGATCACGCTCGACGACGTGAAGGCCTTCGCGAAGTCCGCCTACACGCGCGCCGCCCTGATCGCGGGGATCTCGGGCGCCGCGCCGGCGGAGTTCGTCGACCGCCTCAGGGCCGATCTCGGCAAGCTGCCGGCCGGTCCCGCTCTCCCCGCTCCCGCGGGGGTCGTCGCGAGGATGCCGAAGGGTCTCGAGGTCGAGATCATCCAGAAGGAGACGCGGGCCACGGCGATCTCGTTCGGCAACCCGATCGACGTGACGCGCGCGCACCCGGACTTCGCCGCCCTCTCGGTCGCGCAGGTCTGGCTCGGCGAGCACCGCTCGTCGCAGTCGCACCTCTACCAGCGGATCCGCGAGCTGCGCGGGATGAACTACGGCGACTACGCCTACATCGAGGCGTTCCCGCGCGGCATGTACCAGTTCTTCCCCGATCCGAACATCCCGCGGCGCTCGCAGCTCTTCGAGGTCTGGATCCGCCCGGTCGTCCCGGAGAACGGCCACATGGCGCTCCGGATCGCGCTCTACGAGCTGGGGAAGCTGATCAAGGACGGCCTCACGCAGGCCGACTTCGAGGCCACGCGCGAATACCTGATGAAGAACGTCTATCTCCTCACCTCGACGCAGGACGATCAGCTCGGCTACGCGATCGACTCGGCCTGGTACGGCATCCCGGAGTTCACCTCGACCATGAGCGGGAAGCTCGCGAAGCTGACGCGCGAGGAGGTCAACGCCGCCATCCGGAAGCACTTCTCGGCGAAGGATCTCTCGGTCGTCATCATCACGAAGGACGCCGCCGGGTTGAAGGAGAAGCTCCTCTCCGACGCCGTCTCCACGATCAAGTACGACTCGGAGAAGCCGAAAGAGGTCTACGAAGAGGACAAGGTCGTCGGCGCGATGAAGCTCGGCATCAGGCCGGAGAACGTTAAGATCACGCCCGTCGATGACGTCTTTGCGAGGTGAAACGATGAAACGTCCCAGTGACCTGATCGTCGGAAGCGCCCTTCTCGCCCTCCTCTTCGGATGCGGCGGCGGCGGCCCCGGAACGAGCATGGTCCGGGTGTCGAACGTGAAGGTCCCGTCCAAGTCCAGCTCGTGCAAGCTGACGATCTACCAGAGCGAAGCCGACGTGAAGCAGGCTTTCGAGAAGCTCTGCGTCATCACGTCGGAGCCGTCCAAGACCGTGGAGGCCACCTACGACGATCTCCGGAAGGCCGGCTGCAAGTGCGGAGCGGACGCCCTCCTCATCACCGACACCCGGGCCGAGGGGAAGAAGGCGGTCGTCACGGCGGCGGCCATCCGGTACGTGAACGCGACGGAGCCGGCGCCGAGGAAGTAACCCCGTTTTCGGTCCACGTCTCGCGCCCCCTCCGTCCGATTCCGGGCTTGACGAAATCCCGTATCGCGAATAGAGTACCGAATTGGTCCGATATCGGACCGGAGAGATACGCGATGCTCCGAATGGCCAAGCTCACCGACTACGGCATCGTCCTTCTGACCCAGTTCGCGGCCCGACAGGACGCGGCGCCGATGACGGCGCGGGAGATCGCGGCTCAAGCGCGCCTCCCCCTTCCGACCGTCGGGAAGCTCCTCAAACAGCTCTCGCACGGCGGCCTCCTCTCCTCGCAGCGCGGGACGAAGGGGGGCTACTTCCTCGCCCGCCCGGCGCGGGAGATCACCGTGGCCCAGATCATCGAGGTGCTCGAAGGCCCGATGGCCCTCACCGAGTGCCAGGCTCCGGGGGTCTGCGACCAGGAGCGCTTCTGCTCGGTGAAGCCGAACTGGCTCGTCATAAACCGGACCGTCCGGGACGCCCTGTCCAACGTCACCCTCGCCGACATGGCCCGCCCGATGCGCCCCGTCTTTCCGATCTCGTTCTCCCCCGATTCGCATCCGGAGAGGACGCTCCCGAGGGGTCACGCCTCATGAGCAGCCCGAACCCCCTCCTCGACGAGCTCGCCCGGCAGGAGTACAAGCACGGCTTCGTCTCGGCGATCGAGTCCGACGTGATTCCCGCGGGGCTCTCCGAGGAGGTCGTCCGGCTGATCTCCCGGAAGAAGGGAGAGCCCGAGTGGCTCCTCGAGTGGCGCCTCAAGGCCTTCCGGCACTGGCTCACGATGGAGGAGCCGACCTGGGCGAAGGTCCACTACCCCGCCATCGACTACCAGAAGATCATCTACTACGCGGCCCCCAGGTCGGTCGACGAGAAGCGTCCGAAGAGCCTCGCCGAGGTCGACCCCGAGCTCCTCGCCATGTACGAGAAGCTCGGCGTGCCGCTCAAGGAGAGGGAGATCCTCGCCGGCGTCGCGGTCGACGCCGTCTTCGACTCCGTCTCCGTCGCGACGACTTTCCGGGAGAAGCTGAAGGAGATGGGGGTCATCTTCTGCTCCTTCTCCGAGGCGGTGAGGGAGTACCCGGACCTCGTCCGGAAGTACCTCGGCTCCGTCGTCCCCTACACCGACAACTTCTTCGCGACGCTCAACTCGGCGGTCTTCTCGGACGGCTCGTTCTGCTACATCCCGAAGGGCGTCCGCTGCCCGATGGAGCTGTCGACCTACTTCCGGATCAATCAGGCCGACACCGGCCAGTTCGAGCGGACGCTCATCGTCGCGGACGACGGGCGCCACCGTCAGCTACCTCGAGGGGTGCACGGCCCCGAAGCGGGACAGGAACCAGCTCCACGCCGCCGTCGTCGAGCTCGTGGCCCTCGACGACGCCCGGATCAAGTACTCCACCGTCCAGAACTGGTACCCGGGCGACAAGGAAGGGAAGGGGGGCATCTACAACTTCGTCACGAAGCGCGGGAAGTGCGCCGGGCGCCGGTCGAAGATCTCCTGGACGCAGGTGGAGACGGGCTCGGCCATCACCTGGAAGTACCCGAGCTGCCTCCTCCTCGGCGACGACTCCGTCGGCGAGTTCTACTCCGTCGCCGTGACGGCCAACTTCCAGCAGGCCGATACCGGGACGAAGATGATCCACGTCGGGAAGAACACGCGCTCGACGATCGTCTCGAAGGGGATCTCCGCCGGACACGGACAGAACACCTACCGCGGGGCCGTCGTCGATCCAGAAGGGCGCGCAAGGCGCCCGCAACTACTCGCAGTGCGACTCGCTCCTCATCGGCGACAAGTGCGGCGCCCACACCTTTCCCTACATCGAGGTGAAGAACTCCTCGGCCACGCTCGAGCACGAGGCCTCCACGTCGAAGATCGGCGAGGACCAGCTCTTCTACTGCACCCAGCGCGGCCTCTCGGCCGAGGACGCCGTCTCGATGATCGTGAACGGCTTCGCGAGGCGCGTCATCAAGGAGCTGCCGATGGAGTTCGCGGTCGAAGCCCAGAAACTGCTGGGAGTGAGCCTCGAAGGAGCGGTCGGATGAAGACCCCTCTTCTCGAGGTCCGGAACCTGCACGCCGCGATCGCCGAGGACGGCCACCGAGATCCTCAACGGGATCGACCTCGTCATCCGCCCCGGCGAGGTGCACGCCGTCATGGGGCCCAACGGCTCGGGGAAGAGCACGCTCGCCCACGTCCTCGCCGGGCGCCCCGGCTACGCGGTGACGGAAGGCGAGGTCCTCTTCGAGGGAAAGGACCTCCTCGCTCTCGCCCCGGAGGTCCGGGCGCGCGAAGGGATCTTCCTGGCCTTCCAGTACCCCGTCGAGATCCCGGGGGTCTCGAACACGTACTTCCTCCGGACGGCCGTGAACGCCGTCCGTAAGCACCGCGGCCTGCCGGAGCTGGACGCCATGGACTTCCTCTCCCTCCTCGACGAGAAGGCGAAGCTCGTCGAGATGGAGGAGCGGATGCTGGAGCGCGGTCGTGAACGAGGGCTTCTCGGGAGGCGAGAAGAAGCGGAACGAGATCCTGCAGATGGCGATCCTCGACCCGCGGCTCGCGATCCTCGACGAGACCGACTCGGGGCTGGACATCGACGCGCTCCGCGTCGTCGCCTCGGGCGTGAACGCGCTCCGGAGCCCCGAGCGCGGAATGCTCCTCATCACCCACTACCAGAGGCTCCTCTCCTACATCGTCCCCGACGTCGTCCACGTCCTCGCCGAGGGGCGGATCGTCCGGAGTGGCGGCAAGGAGCTGGCCCTCGAGCTGGAGGAGAAGGGCTACGCCTGGCTCGGGACCGGGGCGTCCGTCGGGCCCGGAGGCGCGGAGGCCCGATGACGACGGCGAGCCCGCGACGCGCCGGCGTCGACTCCATCCTCGCGCGCGGTGAGCAGCTCCTCCGGAGCGAGGGGGGAAAGGCCCCGCTCTTCCTCCGGCGCCTTCGCGAGGAGGGGCTCGCCGCCTTCGGCCGGCTCGGGTTCCCGGCGGCCGGCGACGAGGAGTGGCGATACACGAACGTCGCGCCGATCGCCGAAGGAGCCTTCGTCGCCCTCTGCCGCGGCGATCTCCGCACGCGAGCGCGCCGAGGAGCGCGGGCACCTCCTCGCCCTCGACGGGCGCCTCGGACCGATCGCCTTTTCGGATCGGAGGAAGACGCAGCTCGTCTTCGTGAATGGCCGGTTCGCCGCGGAGCATTCCTCCGTGGAGGGGCTCCCGGACGGAGTCCGGTTCGAGCCCCTCTCCTCCGCGCTCGAGAAGGAGCCTCACCTCCTCGAGGAGCACCTCGGCCGGTACGCCCGCCCCGACGACCACCCCTTCGTCGCCCTCAACACGGCTCACCTTCGGGACGGCGTCCTCCTCCACGTCCCGCGCGGCGTCGCCGTCGAGACTCCCCTCTTCGTCTACTGGGTGACGACCGGTGTCGCGTCGCCCTCCCTCGCCACCTCGCCGCGGACGCTCGCGATCCTCGCCGAGAGGGCGGAGGCCCGTGTCGTCGAGGCCTTCGTCGGAACCGGGGGCCCCGCCTTCGTGAACGCCGTCACGGAGGCCTCTCTCGCCGAGGGCGCGCACCTCGACCACGCCACGCTCCAGCGCGAGGGGCCCGGGACGCTCCACATCGGGAACCTGCGCGTCGTCCAGGCCGGCGGGAGCCACTCCCGGACCCATCTCTTCTCGTTCGGCGGGGCGCTCGTGAGGAACGAGCTCTCGGTCCTCCTCGACGGCGAGGGGGCGGGAACGGCCCTGAACGGCCTCGCCTGCGTCTCGGGCTCCCAGCACGTCGACAACCACACCCTCATCGACCACGCGCGGCCGCACGGGACGAGCGTGGAGTACTACAAGGAGATCCTCGACGGCTCCGCACGCGGCGCGTTCGACGGGCGGATCGTCGTCCGGCCGAGCGCGCAGGCGACCGACGCACGCCAGACGAACCGCAATCTCGTCCTCTCGGACACGGCGAGGATCGACTCCAAGCCCCAGCTCGAGATCTACAACAACGACGTGAAGTGCTCGCACGGCTCCACGACGGGGCGCCTCGACGAGACGATGCTCTTCTACCTCCGCTCGCGCGGCCTCGGCGAGGCCGAGGCGCGGTCGCTCCTCATCTTCGCGTTCGGAAGCGAGATGGCGGAGAGGGTCGTGGAGAGCGACCTCCGCGCCTATCTCGAGGCCTCGCTCCTCTCGTGGCTCTCGCACGCGAACCCGGCTCCGGAGGGCGCATGAGCGACGCCCCGGCCCTCCTCGCTCCCCTCGCGCGGCTCGACGTAGGGAAGATCCGGGCCGACTTCCCGATCCTCGCTACCCGCTCGCACGGCAAGCCTCTCGTCTACCTCGACAGCGCGAACACGTCGCAGAAGCCCGCCGCGGTGATCGAGGCGACGCGACGTTTCTACGCCGAGGAGAACGCGAACATCCACCGGTCGACCTACGCCCTTTCGGAGAAGGCGACGGCCGTCTACGAAGGGGCCCGCGAGGAGGTCCGCCGCTTCGTCGGCGCGGCCGAGACGAAGGAGATCGTCTTCGTCCGCGGAGCGACCGAAGCGATCAACCTCGTCGCGACGAGCTTCGGGCAGGCCTTCGTTCGCGAGGGGGACGAGATCCTCCTGACGGGGCTCGAGCACCATTCGAACATCGTCCCGTGGCAGCTTCTCTGCGAGCGGAGCGCCGCCTCCCTCCGCGTCCTCCCGATCACCGACAGGGGCGAGCTCAGGCTGGACGAGCTGCCGCGCCTCCTGACGAAGCGGACGAAGCTCCTCGCCCTCTCCCACGTCTCGAACGCCCTCGGGACGATCAACCCCGTGAAGGAGATCGTCGCCATGGCGCACGGGCAGGGCGTCCCCGTCCTCGTGGACGGCGCGCAGGCCGTGCCGCACCTCCCCGTCGACGTCCGGGACCTCGACTGCGACTTCTACGCCTTTTCGAGCCACAAGATGTACGGGCCGACGGGGATCGGCGTCCTCTACGGGAAGCGCTCGTGGCTCGAGAAGATGCCGCCGTACCAGGGGGGCGGCGACATGATCTCTTCCGTCACGTTCGAGAAGACGACCTACAACTCCCTCCCGTGGAAGTTCGAGGCCGGGACCTCGAACCTCGCCGGCGCCGCCGGCCTCGCGGCCGCGGTCGCATGGCTCTCGAACGTCGGCCTTCCGGCCGCGGCCTCCCACGAGCACGACCTCCTCGTCTACGCGACCGATCGGCTCCTGGAGATCCCGGGCCTCCGGATCTTCGGAACGGCACCCAGGAAGGCCGCCGTCATCTCCTTCCTCCTCGGCGACGTCCACCCCCACGACGTGGGGACGATCCTCGACGAGGAAGGGATCTGCATCCGGACCGGCCAGCACTGCGCCCAGCCCGTGATGGACCGCTTCGGCATCCCGGCCACCGCGCGCGCGAGTTTCGGCGTCTACAACAGACGCGAGGACGTGGACGCCCTCGCGGAGGGCCTGCGGAAGGTGCGGGAGGTCTTCGGCGGATGACGGACCTGCGCGAGCTCTACCAGCAGGTCATCCTCGACCACAACAAGTCGCCCCACAACTACCGGACGATCGAGGGAGCGGACCGGATCTCCGTCGGCCACAACCCGGTCTGCGGCGACCGGCTCTCGCTCTTCGTGAAGCTCGACGGCGACCGGATCGTCGACGTGGCGTTCCAGGGCTCCGGCTGCGCCATCTCAAAGGCCTCGGCTTCGCTGATGACCGACAGCGTCAAGGGAAAGACGCTCGCCGAGGCGGAGGCGCTCTACGGGAGGTTCCACGCTCTTCTGACCGGGCCTCCCGATGTGAAGGCGGATCCGGAGACGGTCCGGTCGCTCGGGAAGCTCGCCGTCTTCTCGGGCGTCCGGGAGTTCCCGGTCCGCGTCAAGTGCGCCACCCTCTCGTGGCACGCGCTGGAGGCCGCCTTGAAGAACGAGGCCGCGGT
Source organism: uncultured Acidobacteriota bacterium (assembly GCA_963779415.1). GTDB lineage: Bacteria > Acidobacteriota > Thermoanaerobaculia > UBA5066 > UBA5066 > DAOMFB01. The sequence continues at coordinate 633,639 of CAVZYA010000001.1, forward strand.
CTCGACGGAGTGACGATGGAAAGCGCCCTTCCCTCCACGCCTCCTCCGTCCGACGAGCGGAAGGCGCTCGAGACGCGCGTCATCGAAGAGGCGCTGAAGAAGTGCTTCGACCCCGAGATCCCGGTGAACATCTGGGACCTCGGACTCATCTACTCCGTCGACGTCTCGCCCGAGCACGACGTGACGGTCCGGATGACGCTCACCGCGCCCGCCTGCCCCGTCGCCGGGACTCTTCCCGGAGAGGTGGAGTCGAAGGTCCTCGCCCTCCCCGGCATCCGCTCCGCGAAGGTCGAGCTCGTCTGGGAGCCGCCGTGGCACCCGGACATGATGTCCCGCCTCGCGAAGGTGATGCTCGGAATGTAGCGGAAGCTCTCGTCGTTTCGTCCGGCTTTCCGGGCGCAAACCGCGCCGATTCATGCTGAAATCGTGGGGTGTCGTTTCTTCCCCTCCTCATTGCGGCCGTCCTTGCGGCCGCAGCGCCCGCCTCCCCCGCGCTCCCCGCTCCCCTGACGATCGAACAGGCTCTCGCCGAAGCCCAGGCCGCCAACGCCCGTCTCCCGGTCGCCGCCCTCTCCGTCGACATCGCCAACGAGCGGACGCGGGAGGCCTCCGCCGAGAAGTGGCTGAAGGTGGCGGCCGTCGGCGACTTCGTCTACCCGTCGGGATACGATCCCATTCTGACGAATCTCGGCGAATCCCGGCTCCAGGTCGGAATGCGTCAGCCGATCTACGACGGCGGGGCGCTTCGTGCCGCGGAGACGAAAGCCGAGGCTCAGGCCGCAGCCGCCGGAGCGCGATACCGGATCTCACGGGTCGACGTCGAGCTGGAGGTCCGAACCGCCTTCAGCGAGGTCCTGGAAGCGGAGGACGAGATCACCGCACTGCGGGAGGGGCTCGAGCGGCTCCGGAACTATCGCCTCTCAGTCCGGAGCCGGCAGGCGGAGGGACAGGGGGTCACGGCGGATCTTCTCCGGACGGATGTTCGCGTCGCAGGCGCCGAGTCGGATCTCGTCGATGCCGAGCGGCGTCTCGACGAGGCCCGGATGACACTCAACGATCTCATCGGCCGGGAGCCCGCCTTACCGCTCCGTCTGGCCCCCCTCCCCCCTCCGGCGCCCCCTGCCGACACCGGAGCCGAGCCGTGGAACCGCGCCCCCGAGCTGACCGAGTCGCTCGCACTCACGAAAAGCGCCGCCGCCGACCTCACGGCCGCCGACGCCGAGAGGAAGCCCCACCTCCTCGCCGCGGCCGACGTCGGGTTCCTCGGCTCCGACACGACTCACCTCGTTCCCCCCGACCTGACGGCAACGGATCCGAACGCCAACTTTCTCGACCGCGCCTGGCGCGATTTCGGCTTCTCCCTCAGTCTCTACCTCTACCTGCCGCTCTGGGATGCCGGAGGGTATCGGGCGCGCGTCCTTCAGGCGCAACAGGCCGTCGACCAGGCCCGGGCCGGAGAGGTCGCCGCGCGGCGCCACGCGCGCCTCGAGTGGGAGCGGGCGCATGCGGCGCTGGCACGGATCTACGAGCAGATCCGGATCCTCTCGAAGGCCGCTCCCGACGCGAGGGACTCGTACCTCGAGGCGGAGAGCCGATATCGTGGAGGCGCGGCCACCTCGCTGGAGGTGCTCGACGCCTACTCGGCGTCGGTCGAAGCGCTCCTCCGTCTTGCAGACGCCGTCCGCCGGTTTCGCGTAGCGCAGGCGTTGACGCTTCGCTGGGGTGGCCCATGAGGGTTGCGGGCGCCCTGGCCGTCGCGGGCCTCCTCGTCCTCGCGAGCGGCTGCGGCAAGGGCGAAGCAGAAACCTCGCCGGAAAAGAGCCGGACCGCGGAGGCGCCCGCCCGCTCCGGGACGCCCGTGCGCGTGGCCGCCGTCGCGAAGGCCGATCTGCCCGAGATCCTCACGGGACCGGGCAGGACCGTCGCGATCGTCCGCCAGCAGGTCCGGGTTCCGTTCGCGAGCACGCTCGAGGATCTCAAGGTGACGGACGGCGACACGGTCCGGAGAGGCGACGTTCTCGGTTCGGTCGTCTCACGCGAGAGCGAGGCGGCCCTTTCGGGCGCGAGGGAGATGGCCCGCGACGCCCGCACGCCGGCCGAGAAGAGCGATGCCGCCCGCGCCCTCGAGCTCGCCGAGAGGACGCTCGTCCGGCTCCCTCTCCGGAGCGCCGTGGACGGCGTCGTGGTCTCTCACGCGGCGAGCCCGGGAGACCGGCTCTCCGAAGGCCAGGAGGTCCTGACCCTCTCGGCCGCCGACTCGATCGTCTTCGTGGCCGACGTCCCGCAGGGCGACGTGACCCGGGTCCGGCCCGGCCAGGCGGTCACGATCGCGTTCGTGGGCCGGAAGGAGACGGTTCCGGGGCGTCTGCACGACGTTCTCCCGGCGGCCAACCCGGCCGACCTGACGGTTCCCGTCCGGATCGACTTCGGCCCGAAGGATCTCCGGCTTCCGGTCGGCCTCTTCGGGACGGCGCGCATTCTGGTGGGAGAACGCCGGAGCGTCATGGTCGTTCCGTCGGCCGCCGTTCTTCGGGACGACGTCACCGGCTCGACGCGGATCGCGACCGTCACGCCGGACGGAAAGGCCCACTGGATCGAGATCCGGACAGGCCTCTCCGACGGCATCGTCACCGAGATCCTGGACCATGCGCTCGCCGTGAAGCAGGCCGTGATCGTCTCGGGACAGACCGGCCTTCCCGAAGGAGCGGCGGTCGTCGTGGCGCCATGAGGCTCCCCCGTCCTTCCCGAGGGAGCCCCGCCGCGATCTTCCTCCTCGTCGGGATCTTGTCGGCGGCGGGCGTCCTGCTCGCCACCCATCTCCCGGCGGCCATCTTCCCGGCCGTGACCTTCCCGATCGTCAAGGTGATCACCGACGCCGGGGAGGAGCCCGCGTCGCGGATGATGCCGGCCGTCACGCGCCCGCTCGAGGAGGCGATCCACCGCGTTCCCGGGCGTCCGGCGAGTCCTGTCGGCCACGTCGCGCGGCTCGATCGGAGATCAGCGCCGAGTTCGCCTGGGGCACCGACATGCAGGTCGCGTTGCAGCGCGTCGAGGCCGAGGTGGCCAGCGGATCCGCCCCGACCTCCCCGCCGACGCCCGGATCGACGTCGAGTGGATGAACACGGCCGATCTTCCCGATCCTCGGCTACGCGCTCACGTCCGACACGCGGTCGCAGGCGGACCTCTGGGAGCTCGCCGAGTACACGCTGAAGCCGGAGCTGATCCGGGTCCCGGGCGTCTCGCGAGGTGCAGATCCAGGGAGGGCGGAAGCGGGAGTTCCAGGTCCGGCTCGATCCGGCAGCGCTCGCGGGCGCGAAGTCTCTCCCCCGCGGACGTCGTCGAGGCGATCCGGAAGAACGACGTGATCCCTCGGCCGGGCTCGTCGAGGCGAACCACGAGCTTTACCTCTCGCTCGTCGACGGTCGCGCGGACGGGCGCGCGGCGCTGGCCGACGATCGCGGTCCCCGTCGCCGGCGGCGGCGTCCCGGTGCGGCTCGGAGATCTCGGGACGATCGCGGCCGGAGACGCCGTGTCGTACGTCCGGACGACGGCGAACGGCCGCCCCGCCGTTCTCGTCAACATGATCCAGCAGCCCGCCGGCCAACACGATCGCGATCGCGCGCGGCGGGGATCGACGCGCTTCTCGCCGGCGCCCCGATCTCATCCCCAAGGACGTCCGCTGGACGACGTTCTACGACCAGGCGGCGTTCGTCTCCCACTCGGTCCATGGCGTCCGCGACGCGATCGTCATCGGCGTCGTTCTGGCGGCCTTCGTCGTCCTCCTCTTCCTGCGCCGATTCCGGCCGACGCTGGTGGCCGTCGCGGCGATCCCCGTCTCCGTCGCGCTCGTGATGCTCGGGCTCGCCGCGACGGGCCAGACGATCAACCTGATGACGCTGGGCGGAATCGCCGCGGCGCTCGGCCTCGTCGTGGACGACGCCATCGTCGTCGTCGAGAACATCCACCGCCACCGGGAGAGCCGCCTCTCGGAGCCGATCCGGCCCTGAGCGGTCTCGCCGAGATCCTCCCCGCCCTTCTGGCCTCCAGCCTCTCGACGATCGTCGATCTTCTCCCCTTCGCCCTCCTCACCGGCATCGTCGGGGCCTTCTTCAAGCCGCTCGCGCTGACGATGGCGCTGTCGCTCGGGGTCTCGTACCTCCTCGCCGCCTTGCCGTCCCGCTCGCAGTGGGCGCGGACCGTCGCCGGAAGTCGCCGGAGCGCCGGCAGGACGCCGCGCCCCTCCGCGTTTCCGCGCGCCTCGCGCGGCCTTCTTCATCCGGCGCCCGGCTGGGTCGCGCTGGCGTCGCGACGCTGCTGCTCCTCGGCGCCGGCGGCGTTCGCTCTATCGCCCGCATCGGCACCGATTTCCTTCCGGACGATGGACGAGGGCTCGATCATCCTCGACTACTGGACGCCCGCCCGGAACCTCCCTGACCGACACGGACGCGATGCTCCGCGAGGTGGAGAAGATCATCGTCTCGCTTCCCGACGTCGAGAGCTACTCGCGGCGCACCGGCACGCAGCTCGGCTTCTTCATCACCGAGCCGAACCGCGGCGACTACGTCATCAAGCTGAAGCCGCGGGGCGCCGCCGGCCGGTCGACGACGTCATCGACGAGCTGCGAACGCGGATCGCGGCGGCCGAGCCGGCGCTCCGCACCGATTTCGGCCAGCTCCTCGAGGACAACATCGGCGACCTGACGGGCGGCGTGCCGCAGCCGATCGACGTCAAGATCTTCGGCGAGGACCAGACTGTCCTCGCGGAGAAGGCGCGGCGCGCCGCCGAAGATCGTGGGAGCGTCCGGGGCATCGAGGACGTCTTCGACGGACGGGTCATCGCGGGGCCGGCGCTCGACATCCGCGTCCGGCCGGGCGAGCTGGCGCGCCACGGTCATGACGACCGAGGACCTCCACGCCGCCGTCGAGCCCGCGCTCGTCGGGACGGTGACGACGAAGACTCCAGATCGGGGAGCGTCTCTACGACATCCGCGTCTTCTCGCCGCCGGTCCGGACCTGTCGAATCTGAGCGTCCGGATCCCGTCGGGTGCGCTCCTCCCTCTCCGGACCCTCGCCACGGTCTCGACGGGCCCCCCCGAGGCGGAGATCGACCGCGAGAACCTCAAGAGCTACCTCGGAGTGACCGGGCGGCTCTCGGGGCGCAGCCTCGGAGAGGCGATCGAGCGAGATCCGGCGGCGCCTTCGGCGCCGAGCTGCCGCTTCCCCCGGGAATGTCGCTCCGCTTCGGCGGCCTGTACGAGCAGCAGCAGGCCTCGTTCAAGGAGCTTCTGGGCGTCCTCGCCGCGGGCCTCCTTCTCGTCTCGGTCGTCCTCCTCTTCGACGTTCGGCGACTTTCGCGCGCCGCTTCTGACCTCCGTCCTCTCGCTGGCCGTTCTCGCCGGAGTCTTCGGCGCGCTCTTCCTCGCCGGCATGACGCTGAACATCTCGAGCTTCGTCGGCGCGATCATGATGGTGGGAATCGTCGGCGAGAACGCCGATCTTCGTGATCCACGAGGCGCGTCAGGAGCTTCGCCGCGGCCGAACCGTCCGGGAAGCCTGGACGGAAGCCGCGACGCGACGTCTCCGTCCGGTCGCCATGACGATCCTGGCGACGGCGTTCGCCCTCTCACCCCTCGCCCTCGCTCTCGGGGAGGGATCGCAGCTTCAGCAGCCGCTCGCCGTGGCCGTCATCGGAGGCTTCGTCCTGTCGGGACCGATCGTTCTCCTGCTCCTTCCGGGCCTCTACGCGTGGCTCGACCCGAAGGGGTGCCTCGCCGGAGCGACAGGAGCCACCCGACGGCGACCGTGATCCCCGCGCCGATCATCGAGTACCAGGGCCAGGCGATCTCTCTCCCGAGCGCGAAGGGAACGTAGCCGCGCGCGCCGAGCCAGAGGACGAACATGAAGAAGGCCGAGACGCCGATGGCGACGAGCGCGTCCGCCTGGCGTGCCCGCCTCACGTAGAGCGCGAGAAGGAAAGCGCCGAGGAGGCCCCCGCCCGTGACGCTGGCAAGGGAGAGCGCCACCTGCACGGCGGGAAGCTCCTGTGGCATCAGGCTGAAGCCGACGGCGAGCCCCGCGAGGACGATCGTCCAGAAGAGGGTCAGCACCTTTCCGAGGACGAGACCCCGCCTCCCCTCGACGGCGGCCTTGCCCAGGAGCGGCGAGACGAAATCGAGCGAGAGCGCCGAGGCGAGGGAGTTGAGGGCCGACGACTCCGAGCACATCGCCGCCGAGAAGATCCCGGCGACGAGATAGGCCGAGAGCCATCCCGGCAGCTCCTTCACGATGAAGGTCGGGAAAATCGCGTCGCTCGTCGAAAAAAGGCTTCCGGCGCCGACCGGTTGGCCGTAGAAGGCGAAGAGGCAGACGCCGAGCGCGAGAAATAGGGTGAACTGAAGGATGACGAGGACGCCGCTCCCGATCAGGGCCCGCTGCGCGTCCCGGAGTCCGCGGCAGGCGAGGAGGCGCTGAACGATGAGCTGATCGGCTCCGTGGCTCGCCATCGCGAGGAATCCGCCGCCGACGACCCCGGCCCAGAACGTATAGGGCTGGGACGGGTCGAACGCGAAGTTGAAGAGATGGACCGGCTGCCCCTCCGCCGCGTTCCGGGCCCAAGCCCCGGCGAGCCCTCCCGGGATTCGCTCGAGGAGAATCGCAAAGGACATCACCGCGCCCGACAGGTAGACGACGACCTGGATCAGGTCGATCCAGACGACGGCCTTCAGCCCTCCCAGGTAGGTGTAGAGGGCGGTCGCCCCCGCGAGGGCGAGGATCGCGACCCAGACCGGGACTCCGGTCATCAGGGCGATCGGGATGGCCGGGACGGCGAGGCGGACGCTCGCCGCCATCACGCGCGTCACCATGAAGATGAACGACGTGAAGCGCCGGGCGCCGACGCCGAATCGCCGCTCGAGGAGCGCGTACGCGGTCGGGATCTCGCCCCGGAAGTAGCTCGGGAGGAGAAGCGCAGCGACCGCGATCCGCCCGACGAGGTATCCGAACGTCAGCTGGAGGAAAGTGAAGCCGCTCCGGTAGGCGTCGCCGGGGACGGAGAGGAACGTCAGGGCCGACGTCTCGGTCGCGACGATCGACGCCATGACCGCGTACCACGGCAGCGCCCGGTTTCCGAGGAAGTAGTCCTTCGCGTCCTTCTGGCCCCGCCCGAGCCAGGCCCCGAGCAGGTTGATCCCGACGAGATAGACGACGATCGCGAGGAGCGTCGGGAGCCCGAGCCGGAGCGATTCCATTCGCGCGGAATGATCACACGGAAGCCATTTGTCCCCGGGGCGTCGCTACACTTCCATCCGTGCCCACGGCCCCTCCCCCGCACCGCCTCTTCGCCGGCCCGTTTCGGGCGCTCGAGCCGACCTTCCTCGCGGAGATTCGCTCTCTCAAGGGAGAAGACCCGCTCCGGCCGGTCGAGATCCTCGTCGGTTCGAACCTCCTCGCCGTCTACCTTCGCCGACGGGCGGCCGAGACGTTCGGCGCCGTGGCGAATCTCAGGTTCCTGACTTTTCTCGATCTGGCGAAGGAGCTCGTCCCGGAAGGCGACCCGCGACCGCCGCTGCCGGCGCTCGGCGAGAGGCTCCTCGCGCGCAAGGCGCTTCAGGCGACGAGAGAAGCGGCGGCGTTCGGAGCGATTCGAGACCGCCCTTCGCTCGCCGCGGCGATCGTCTCGACAGCGAACGACCTTCGCGAGGCGGGGATTGCTCGGGAAGAGATCCCGGGGCTCCTTGCAGGCGCGTCGGAGCTGGACGATCGCCGCAGGAATCTTCGCGCGCTGGCAGCCGTCGTCTCTTCATTCGAAGAATCCCGGCGCCGGTTCCACGATGCGACGGCTCTTCTCGAGCGTGCCGTCGATGCTCCGCTCTCCTCCTCGGACGAGCCGCTCCTCGTCTACGGCCTCTACGATCTCGGCGGCCTTCGCGAGCGGCTCCTCTCCGGCGTCGCCGCGGCCCGGCCGGTCATCGCCTTCGTTCCCGACGACGGCGGACCGGAGCCGGAAGAGTCTCCTCTCGTGAGGTGCCGCCTTTTCGAGAAGCTCCTCGGCGCTGCCGCAGAGCGGCTCCCGGCCGGGCCGGAAGTGACGCCACGCTTCGTCATCGCGCCGACGGACGGCGCGGAAGGACGCGAAACGATCCGCGAGATCCTCCGTGCCGTCGACGAAGGGATCCCTCTCCACCGGATCGCCGTCCTCGTCCGGAATCCGGAACGCCAGGAAGCGCTCCTCGTGACCGAGCTCGGCCTTCGGAGGATCCCGTACTTCCGTCCCGCCGGGCCCGGCTTCTCGCGCTCGCCTCTCGGCCGCGCCGCACGCGTTCTCGTCCGCCTCTCCGTCGAGGACCATCCGTGGAAAGCCGTCCGGGAGCTGCTCGACCTTCTGGAGAATCTCGGCCTCCTGCCAGTTCTGGGTCTTGCCGCTCTTTCTCCGGCGAGGGCCGGCGCTCTTCTCACCGAGATGGGCTTCTCGTCGGGGAAGGAGAGCCTCGTCGCCTGCCTCGCGTCGGCTCGCGAGCGGCTCAACCGCCCCTTCCACGCCGCGGACGATCCCGACGGCCGGTTTGCCACCCGCCGGGAACGAGAGCGAGCGGAGCTCGACCTTCTGGAGAAAGCCGTCGCGGTGCTCCTCGCGGCGACTCCCGTCGCGCAGCCGGCGGCATGGGCAGAATGGGCGGGGCGCCTTCGCCGGTCGTTCGACGCTCTCTTCGCGACCCTTCCGGATCGGGAAAGACTGGAGCGCGGCGTCGAGGCGATAGAGCAGCTCGAGAACGTCGAGCAGGGCGCCCTCCTCGAAGCCGCGGCTCTCGAGCCGATCCTCGCCGACGCGCTCGATCTCTCCCCGGAGATCCACGGACGGTTCGAGCGGAACGGGATCGCGCTCCTCTCCGCGGTCTCCGCACGCGGACTGCTCTTCGACGTCGTCCTCGTCCCGGGGCTCGTTGAACAGTCGTTCCCGCGCCCCGTCCGTCCCGACCCGCTTCTCTTCGACGCCGAGCGAAAGGCGATCTCCCGTTCTACCGGAAAGCCCCTTCCGACGTGGGCCGACGAACGACCTCTCCGCGAGGAACGCTTTCTCTTCTGGCTCGCGCGCTCCTCCGCGACGAAGCGTCTGGTCCTTCTCGCCGCGGCCCGGGACGTGGCGACCGATCGTCCCCGGCTCCTCTCGCCTTATCTCCTCGACCTGTGCGAGAAAAAGGACCGCGAGGCCCTTCGCCGGCGCGAGCTCGGACGTTTCGCTCCGCTTCCGGAGAGGATCTCGTGGCTTCCGGCATGGCGCGCGCCCCTCGAAGGACCTCCGGTCGACGCCGAGGAGGCGCTCCGGCGCACGCTCTTCCGTTCTCCCGGGCTCCGAAAGTCCCTTCCCAGATCCGCGACGCCGGCCGTCGACGCCCTGGCGCGCGCCGCTTCCCGCCGCGCGCCCTTCTTCACGGCGCACGAGGGAAAGACCGACCGGGCCGCCTCGGGGCTCCTCCTTCGTGGGCGAGTCGTCTCGGCCAGCCGCCTCGAACGGTTCGCCGGCTGCCCGTATCGCGCGTTCCTCGAGCGCGGGCTTCATCTCAAGGTACTTCCCGAGGTGGACGACGAATCGCCTTTCGGCCTCGACCCGCTGGCCCGAGGAAACGCCCTGCATGCGGCCGTCCGCGACCTGACCCGGTCGATCCTTAAGAGTGGCCGGACGTTCGCCGATCTCCGACTCGACGAGATTCCCGCCCTCGCGGCCTCCGCGGCCCGCCGTGCCGTCGAGGAGGTCGTGGCCACGTCCGGGCCTGCTCCTCCCCCGTTCTCGTCGAAATCGAGATCGACGCCCTCCGGGCTCTCCTCGAGGCGCTCTATGCCTGGCTGAGATCCACGACTCCGGATCTCCCTCCCGCGGGAGCGGAGGTCCGGTTCGGGCCCGCCACGGCGGACCCCGCGGACCGCGACGAAGACGCCGTACTTTCCACGAGCGATCCTGTTCCGGTTCCGGGCCTCCCGTTCGAGATCCGGCTCTCCGGCAGGATCGACCGGCTCGACCGTGACGGCGACCGGGCGTCCGTCGTCGACTACAAGACCGGAAAGCCCGAGCCGTACGGAGAAAGGAACGAGAACCGATACCGGGTCGCCGGCGGCGAGCGGCTCCAGCTCCCCGTTTATGCGCTCGCCGCGCGACATTTCGGAGCCTCGCGGGTCGCGTCGGCATATCTCTTCGTCCGCTTCTACAAGGGGAAGCCGAAGGTCACCGGGATCCGCTTCGGAGAAGACGAGACCGAAGAAGCGATCGCCGGCTTGAAAGACGCCCTCGTCCTGATGGACGAGGCCGTCCGGTCCGGCCTCTACCTCCCGAAGACGACCTCTCTCCGCTCCGCCTATCCATGCGACACCTGCGACTTCGCCGCCGTCTGCGGGCCGGGACACGACAGGGTCTACGGGAGGAAGTGGCAGGGAGAGGCCGAGCGCGGATCGGCGACCCCTCTCCGAAAGCTGGAGGAGATCCGGTGACGCTGCGCGATGCGGCGGCACGCACCCGGGCCGAAACCGAGGCGGGATCTTCCCTTCTCGTCGAGGCCTCCGCAGGCACCGGGAAGACGACGTCGCTGATCAACCGGATCGTCCACCTCGTCGTCAAGGGGGACGCCCCGCTTCGCGAGATCGCCGCGATGACCTTCACCGAGAAGGCGGCCGGCGAGATGAAGACGCGCCTCCGTCAGGCGCTCGACGACGCCCTCGCGACCGACCTGAGTGAGGACGAGAGAAAGCGCACCGAGCGGGCGACCTTCGACCTCGACGCCGCGGAGATCTCGACGATTCACTCCTTCTGCGCCCGTCTTCTACGCGAGAGGCCCGTCGAAGCCGGCGTCGATCCCGACTTCGTCGCCGGAGACGAGCTGCTCGCGGCGGACCTCGCCGACGAGGCGTGGCGAGACTGGTTCGACCGGGCCGCGCGCCGCGACCCCGGCCCCGTCGCGGACGTCCTTCGACTGGGCGTCTCCCCCGAAAGGCTCAAGGCCCTCGCACTCGACCTCTATGAGCAGCGCCTGCCGCTCGCCGATGCGATCCTCCCGGAAGATTCGCTCGAGGAGATCCGGGAAGAGATCCGGATTCTTCGAAAGGAATGGGAGGAGGTGCTCGGCCTCTTCCCTTCGAAGCTTCAATCCGACGCGAAGGCCGACCAGATTCGAAGCGCGCTGGAAGAGCTGGCCTCGTGGCAGTCGCCGGACCTCGAGGACTTCCGCGGTCTTCGCCTTCAGACGAAATTCAATCTCGGCTGTGGCAGCCGCTTCGCTCTCGAGGAAGACGGAAAGGAGCGCTTCAAGGCCGCTGCCGAGGCAACGAAGCTCCTCGCCGCCGGATTCGACGCTCTCCCCTTCGTCTCGAAGCTGACATCCCTCGTTGCAGAGATCCGCTCCTCCTTCTTCTCGGAGATCGAAGCCGCCAAGCGGCGAGACGGGCTGCTCGACTTCGACGACCTCCTCCTCAAGGCCCGCGACCTGCTTCGAAACTCCCGAGCCGCGCGAGAGCATTTCCACGCGAAGTACCGGACGCTCGTCGTGGACGAGTTCCAGGACACGGACCCCGTCCAGGCGGAGATCGTGATGCGCCTCGCCGCGGCGCCGGAACGGAGCGGAAGGGCCTTGGAAGGAATTGACCCCCGAGCCGGGGCGCCTCTTCATCGTCGGCGATCCGAAGCAGTCGATCTACCGATTCCGGCGCGCCGACATCGAGACATACGCAGAAGCGCGGAAGCCGACTTCCCGGCAGCCGATCGGCTCCCCTTCTCGAGTAACTTCCGGTCGACGAAGCCTCTCCTCGATTTCTTCAACGAGATCGGCCCCGTTCTCCTTCCGCCGCCGGAAGGGACGAGGGTACGCGGTCGGCTACGCTCCGCTCGACCCGACCCTGGAGACGAAGCCCGGCGACGGCCCGGCCGTCTTCTTCCTCTCGCCTCCCGCGCCGGTCTCGCCGCGCCGACTGCCCCGTGGACGACGAGATCTCCCGGTCCGCCGGCAGGAGGCCCGCGCGGTCGCCAATCTCCTTCTCGACCGCTTCTCGAGGCGCGAGAAGTCCGTGGAGCCGGATCGCCGTCCTCGTCCCGCGAAACGACACCGTGCCGCTTCTCGAGGATGCCTTCCGCGACGCGGGGATTCCGTTCGTTCTCGAAGGGGGAAAGAGCTTCTACAGGCGCGAGGAAGTCGCGGCCGCCGTTCAGGCGCTCCGCGCCATCGACGATCCTTCCGACGGCATCGCCGTCGTCGCCGCCCTGAAGTCGGTTCTCTTCGGCGATCTCCGATCGTCTCCTTCTCGACGCGGCCGAGGCGGGAGTCCGGTTCGACGACCCGAAGAGCGTACGAGGAGATCGTCGCCGATCTCTCCGGCGATCCGATCTCCTCCTTCGTCTCCACCGGGACCGGCATCGCGCGCCCCTTTGCCACGACACTCGCGGACCTCCTCGCCTCCCGGCAGGCGCTCGCCGCCATCGAAAACGGCGCGGTCGTCCACCCCGTTCAGGGTCTTGCGAACCTCGAGAGGCTCCTTTCCTTCGCTCGGGACCTCGACCGCCAAGGCCTGACCTTCCGGGACTCGATCGCCCGGATCGTCCGCCAGACGGAAGAGGACGCCGCCGAGCCGGCCGCCTTCACCGAGGAGAGAGACGCCGTCCGGCTGATGACCCTCCACAAGGCGAAAGGATTGGAATTCGACGTCGTCGTCCTCGCCGACTTCGGCCTCAAAGGGCTGAACGGCGGCGGAGAACCCCCGGCAGTCCTCTGCGAAAGGGCGGGGGGCCGTTTCGGCGTCCGCCTCGAGTTCGGAAGCCGCGTCGTCCGTTCGGCGCGTTTCGCCGAGGTCGAGGCCGCCGACTCGATCCGTCGCGAGGCGGAAACCCGGCGCCTTCTCTACGTCGGCTTCACGCGTGCGAGAGAGGCCCTCGTCCTCTCCTGGTTCCGGAGATGGCGCCGCAACAAGGAAGAGGGCCCGCAAGACCTCCTCCCGGAGAGCCTGCTCGGATCGATCGCGCACCTCGAGACACCGACGGGCCGCCTCGCGGAGCTGGTGCAGGTCATCCCTGCCGATCTCGACGCGCCCTCGACCCGTGCGTCGGCGACGGAACCTGCGGAGCCGGTCGACGTCGCCGCGGAGATGGCCGCCGCGGAGGTTCTTCTCGAGACGGCTCGAGACGAGGGCCTCCCGGGCTCTCCGCCGGGCCGGAGAAAAGGCACCCGCCCTCCCGTTCGTGCACGAGGACGCCGAGCCTTCCGACCGGGACGACGCCCCCGATCGCGCCCGGCGGATCGGCGTCGCCGTCCACGCGGTGATGGAGGCGCTCCTGAAGCGGACCGCGCCGCCCGGATGCCGCGGCGACGGCGCACGAGGTGAAAAGGGCCTGCGAGGGTCTCTTCGAGGACGAGCAGCGGGAGGCGTCGGCCCTCGTGAACAAGCTCCTGTCGACGCCGATCGTCGGCCGCGCCCGCGGCAGCGCGCGCCGGTTCGTCGAGCTGCCCCTCCTCTACGTCGACGACTCCCTGCCCGATCGTCCTCTCGTCGAAGGAAAGATCGACCTCCTCTTCGAGGAACCCGACGGCTGGCAGATCGTCGACTGGAAGACGGACCGGGTCGATTCCGCGGAGGATCGCCTCGCGCGCGAGGACCTCTATGCCCCGCAGCTCCGCGCGTACGAAGGGGGCCTCCGGAAGCTCCTCGGCCCGGGGGCCGCCGTGAAGAAGGGCGTTCTCGTCTTCGCCCGCGGGGCTCAAGGGGTGAAGAAGCGGTAGTAGGCGGCCCCCGAGACGACGGCTCGCTGGGCCCAGCCGTCCACGATCTCGCCGAACCTGATGGTTTCCGGCTCGACGCTCCTCGCCGATCCGGAAGCGCCCGCTCTCGAGCGGGACCAGGAGCCACTCCTCGCCACCGGGCGTCTCCATCCAGAGCTTTCCCTTCCGGATGAAGACGCGGAAGTTGTTCGCCCAGGGCTTCGCGGCCTTGTAGTGCCCCCGGTAACCCGACCACTCTTTCGGCACGTCGAACGAGCGCGGACCATCGTACTTTTCCGACACGTACCACGAAGGGCCGCACTCCGCCTCCACCGCGCGCCCGTTCTGGCGTCTGAACCGGAGGAGGTAGAGGTCGAAGTCGGGTTGATCGACCCAGAACCGGTCTTCGCCTCGCGGCTCGAGGGGGTGCCGTTCTCCGCCCCGGACGAGGAAGAGCCTCTCCCCTTCCGCCTCGAGGACGATCCGGTCGCCGGAAGGGGCGACGAAGGTCCCTGCGAAATCGCTCGCGTCCGCCACGCGCGTCCGATCCTCCCCGGGAACCTCCGGAAGAGGCTCGCCTGCCGCATCGGCCAGAAGGGTCCGGAGGACGAAGTCGGCGATCCCGGTCGGCCGCGCGTCGGCTCGCGCGCGACGTTCGTCAGGACCACGACGCCGACTCCGCCTCCGAGATCGGCCGCGAGGGCGGACGTGAAGCCGAGCATCCCGCCCGTGTGGCGCAGAAGGGTCCGCTTCTCGTCGCCGAGGACGAAGAAGCCGTATCCGTATGACCAGGGATCCAGCGGCGAAACGCGGACCCACGGCCGGACCATCCGGGCGAAGCTCTCCTCCGAAAGGATCCTCCCGGAAGGCGCCGCGCCCCGCGAAAGGATCATCCGAAGCCACCGCCCCATGTCGGCTGCCGTGGAGAGGATGCTCCCGTCGGCCGCGTCGTACTCGATCCACGGCGCCTCGACCAGCGGATACCGGGGGTGGGGCGGCCGGTCGTCCCAGAGCGGGACGTACCCCGTAGCCGACGAGGGACGGAGCGACGCGGTGATCCTTCCCGAGGTGGCGTTCATCCCGAGCGGCTGAAGGATCTCCGAACGGAGAAACGACTCGTACGCCCCGTGCGTCGCGGATTCGAGAGCGAGACCGAGAAGCTGATAGCCGATGTTCGAGTAGTGAAAGCCGGGACTCCCGCCCGGGACGGCCCGGCGCTCGCGGGTCGCGAGGGCCAGCGCCAGCGGCGACGGGATGTCGTCCCGGTCGCCCGGGAGGGCGCCGGTATGCGTCAGGAGCTGGTGGAACGTCGGAGGGCGGACTCCGGCCGGCGGCTGGAACCACCGGAGCACGCGCGTGACGGGCGAATCGAGGTCGATCCGGCCGGCTTCCGAAAGTCGAAGAACGAGCGCGGCCGTGAAGGCCTTCGAGAGCGAGCCGATCTGGAATCGTGTCTCCGGCCCGACGGCCTCTCCCGTCTTCAGGTCGGCGACTCCGAAACACCGCTCCCCGATCCGGCCCGTGGAATCGGCCACGGCGATCGCGACTCCCGGAATCCTCTCCGCGGCGAGCTTCGCCCGGACGAACGTCTCGATACGCTCCCATGCCGCGGGGCTCCCCGGAGCCTTCGGCGGCGGCTCTGCCGCCGACGCTCCCGTCGCCGCGAGAAACAGGGCCGCGAGGGCCCCCGATCGCCTCGTCATCCCCCCAACCTCCGGACGATCATACGTTTCCGGGTCTCCCTGATGCATTTGGGTCATGATCCCGGGCGGATCGACCCCGCAAACTCGGAGGCCGGAGCCCGGCCGCCCGTCGGGGGCCGTTCTCTTCGAAGCGAATGGAAACGTCCCGCATCCCCTGGTGGCGGCGCCTGAGCGTTGCGCTCGTCGCGACGGTGGCCGCCCTCACGCTGATTTCGATCAGCGTTTTCGCCGTCCTGACGATCGGGGCACAGCGATCGCAGATGATGGACGAGACCCAGCGAGGCGCCGCCCTCTTCTCCGACACCATCCGGACGAGCACGCACGACCAGATGCTCTCGGACCGGAAGGACGATGCCTACCGCGTCATGGAAGCGATCTCCCGGCGCGAAGGGGTCGAGAAGGTCCGGATCTTCAACAAGGAAGGGAGGATCATGTTCTCGACGGCCCCGGGCGAGATCGGGACCTTCGTCGACAAGAAGGCCGAGTCGTGCTACGCGTGCCACGCGGCCGGGCAGCCGCTCGTCCGGCTGTCGGTCCCCTCGCGGGCCCGGGTGTTCCGCGCTCCGGATGGCCATCGGGTTCTCGGGATGGTGACGCCCATCTACAACGAGACCGCCTGCTCTTCCGCCGCCTGCCACGTCCATCCGGTGAGCCAGAGCGTTCTCGGCGTCGTCGACGTCTCCATCTCGCTCCAGGAGGTGGATGCCCGGGTGGCCGAACAAACCCAGAGAACAATCTGGATCTCGGTCGTCTGCGTTCTCGCGATCGCCGCCACGCTCGGTGTCGCGATCAGCCACTTCGTCCTCCGGCCGGTCCGGGAGATGGTCACGGCCACCGAGCGGATCGGGCGGGAGGACCTGCTCGTCACGGTCCCCGTTCACGAACGGAACGAGCTGGGAAGCCTCGCGACGTCGTTCAACGAAATGGCCGAGTCGCTCGCGAAGGCGCGCGCCGAGCGCCTCGAGCTCCTGAACAGCCTCGAGCATCAGGTGGAAGAGCGGACCGAGGCTTTGAGGGCGGCTCAGGCGCAGCTCCTCCAGACGGAAAAGCTCGCTTCGCTCGGGCAGCTCTCGGCCTCCATCGCGCACGAGATCAACAACCCGCTCGCGGGAATCCTCACCTTTTCCAAGCTGCTGATCCGGAACCTCGAGGAGGGAGCGGACCTTTCCGCTCTGAAGGGAAGCTTCCTCCGGAACCTCAAGCTGATCGAGCGCGAGACCGACCGCTGCCGGTCGATCGTCCGGAACCTCCTCGACTTCGCCCGCCAGCGGCCGCTCGTTCTCGCCGATGTCGACGTCTCCCAGCCTCTCGAGGAAGCGCTTTCGCTTCTGAACCACAAGATCGAGCTGCAGGGAATCGCACTCGAGAAGCGGCTCGCCAGCCCGGCCTTCGTCCGCGCCGATTTCGGCCAGCTGCGGCAGGCCTTCGTGAACGTCCTCCTCAACGCCTGCGACGCGATGCCGGGCGGCGGACGTCTGGCCGTCGCCGCCGACCTCTCCGCCGACGGAAAGTGGGTGGATGTCGCCTTTTCGGACACCGGGCCGGGAATCTCTCCGGGAAACCTGACCCGGATCTTCGACCCTTTCTTCACGACGAAGGAGATGGGGACCGGTCTCGGGCTTTCGGTCGTCTACGGCATCGTCCAGAAGCACGGCGGGGAGATGAGGGCCCAGAGCCGCCCCGGCGCGGGGACGACCATGATCATCCGTCTCCCCCTCGCCCCCTCCTCGCCCGAGGCGGCGGCGTGACGGAGAGAACCGGGGGGAGGAATGAAGGGAGCGATCGCGGTCTGGTGGATCGGAGCCGGTCCCTTCGAGGCAAGTCTTCTCGGCGGCGTGAGACAGGCTCTCGAGACCTCCTACGGGCTTCCCGCGCGCCTTCACCACGGCTCCGATCGGCCTGCCGATTCGTTCGAGCCGAGACGGGGACAGCACGCCTCCGGGAAGATCCTGGCCTGGCTCGCCTCGCGCGCTCCCGACGAGAGCCGACGGATCCTCGGCGTGACGGACGCCGACCTCTTCATCCCGATCCTCACCTTCGTCTTCGGCGAGGCCGAGCTCCGGGGCCGCGCGGCCGTGGTCTCCACCGCGCGCCTCTCGGACCGGGAAGGCGTCCCGGCCGAACCGTCGCTCCTCGCCGCCCGCCTCGCCAAGGAGTGCGTCCACGAGGTGGGGCATACGTTCGGTCTGATCCATTGCCGCGTTCCGGGCTGCGCCATGGCCCGGTCCGCGAGCCTGCGCGACGTCGACGCGAAGACGGAAGATCTCTGCCACGAGTGCCGCGACCACGTCCGCGACGTTCTCCGAAAGGAGCGCTGAAGCCATGAGCCGGAAGAACACCCGAATCCTGATCGTCGATGACGAGGAGGTCGTCCGCGAGTCGTTGGGCGGCTGGCTGGAGAAGGACGGGTACAGCCTCGGGAGCGCACCGGACGGCGCCTCCGCCCTGAAGGCCGTCGAGGAGAAGGAGTGGTCAATCCTCGTCGTCGACCTGAAGATGCCCGGCATCGACGGGCTCCAGGTCCTGCAGGCGGTCAAGGAGAAGCACCCCGAGATCGCCGTCGTCATCATGACGGCCTACGCCACCGTCGACACCGCCGTGAGAGCGATGAAGCTCGGCGCCTATGACTACATCGTCAAGCCGTTCGACCCCGAGGAGCTCTCCCTGATGATCCAGAAGATCGTCGGGCAGCAGGCCCTCGTGAGGGAGAACCTGATTCTCCGCAAGGCCCTCAAGCGCGAATACCGGTTCCACGACTTCGTCAGCAAGAGCCCTATCATGCGCGACGTCCTCGAGCTGGCCAAGACCGCGGCCCGGAGCCCTTCCACGATCCTGATCCTCGGCGACAGCGGGACGGGAAAGGAGATTCTCGCCCGGTCGATCCATGCCGAGAGTCCGCGGGTGGCGAAGCCCTTCGTCGCCGTCTCCTGCGCGGCCCTGACCGAGACGCTCCTCGAGTCCGAGCTCTTCGGCTACGAGAAAGGGGCCTTCACGGGAGCCTCCGGGCGTCACGAGGGAAAGTTCGAGGCCGCCAGCGGCGGCACGCTCTTCCTCGACGAGATCGGGGACATCAGCCCGAAGCTGCAGCTCGACCTGCTGCGCGTTCTGGAGGAGCGGCGGGTGACGCGCGTCGGCGGCACCGAGAGCATTCCGGTCGACGTCCGGATCATCGCGGCCACGAACCGCGACCTCGCGAAGGCCGTCGAGGAGGGAAGGTTCCGGCAGGACCTCTATTACCGGCTGAACGTCATCGCCATCCGGCTCCCCCGCCTCACCGAGCGGCGAGAGGACATCCCTCTGCTCGTCGACCACTTCCTCGAGCACCTCGGCGTCGAGATGAAAAGAGAGGCCGAGGGGATCTCGGCCGAGGCGATGGCGCTCCTGATGTCGCACGACTGGCCGGGCAACGTCCGAGAGCTGCGGAACGTCCTCGAGCGTGGCCTCGTCGTAGCGAAAACGCCGGTCATCCAGGCTTCCGACCTCGGACTCGTCCCGGGTGCGACGGGGGGCGGAAGCGACCGTCCCGCCTCGCTCTCCGAGGTGGAGAAACGCCATATCGCCTCGGTCCTCCACCACGCGGGCGGCAACGTCAGCCAGGCCGCGCGCATCCTCGACATCGACCGGGTCACCCTCTACAACAAGATCCGGAAGTACCACCTGCGCGACGCCGAGGAGCACGATGCGGCGCCGGAGTCCGAGAAAGCCTGAACAGGCCTTTCTGTTTCCATTCCGTGACAGCGATGAGCGGAACCGGTAACGGTGACGCCGCCGCGACGCATGCGCCGGCTCGCGAGGGAAGGTACCAGGTTTGCATCTCTCGTGACAGGGAGCTTCGCATGCCGATCGTCACGATTTCCCGCGGAACCATGAGCGGTGGGAAGGCCCTGGCGGAGTGCCTCGCCACGACGCTGGGCTGCTCCTGCATCGCCCGCGAGGTTCTGGTCGAGGGCGCCGCCAAGCTGGGGGTCTCGGAGGAGTTCCTCCGCGAAAGACTGGAGCGAGCGCCCGGTCTCTGGGAGCGCCTGACAGCCGAGCGGAAGACGTACGCTCTGGCGACGCAGGCGGCTCTGGCCGAGCAGGTCGTCCGCGGCGAGGCCGTCTATCACGGCCTGGCCGGACACCTCCTCCTTCGCGAGATCCCCGAGGTGCTGCGCGTCCGGCTCATCGCGCCGGCCGAGATCCGGGTGA
Organism: uncultured Acidobacteriota bacterium; assembly: GCA_963779415.1. Lineage (GTDB taxonomy): Bacteria > Acidobacteriota > Thermoanaerobaculia > UBA5066 > UBA5066 > DAOMFB01. The sequence continues at coordinate 653,256 of CAVZYA010000001.1, forward strand.
AGGCCCTCATGGAGCAGCGGCGCATGACCCGGGAAGACGCCGAGAGGTTCATCGCCCAGGTGGACAGTCACCGGGTGAGGTGGACGCGGCTCATGTACAACGCCGACATCGAAGACCCGCGTCTGTACGACATCGTTCTCAACCTCGAGAAAACCACGATCCAGTCGGGATGCGACACGGTCATCACCCTCGCCCGGCGGCCGGAATTCACCATCGACGACGCCGCCCGCGCGCGTTTGAGCGACTTCGTCCTCACCTGCCGCGTGCGTCTCGCCCTGGCCGTTCAGCCGGCCACGCGGGGCCTCGAGCTGGACGTGACGGTCCGCGGCGGCACGGTCACCCTTTCGGGCAAGGTCCCGAAGCCCGACATGCTGACCCATGCGAGCGATCGCTGGATGAAGGAGCTTCGCGAGGCGGTGGAGGGGGTGACGGGAGTCAAGCGGGTCGTCCTCGACGTGAGCGTGGTAAGCGCTTACCACTGAGAAATCCGAAGGCGCCTCCCGACGAGGCGCCGTCAGGAGGCCCGAGTGGAATTCCTGAACTGGCTCCAGAATCTGGGAAAGGACGCGAGTCCGGCGCCCGGGTTTCAGGCGCGTCCCGAATACGTCCTCGTCTCCGTCCTCCTTCCGGTTCTGGTGGGTCTTTTCGTCGGCTTCACGCTGAGGCTCATCGAGCGGCTCCTCGGGGTGGAGCTGGGAAAGGGCGGGGCACACTGAGATGTCAGCCGGAGAGTTCCTTCTCGGCGTCGACAACTTCCCGTACCTCGCCCTCTTCGGCCTCGTGATCGGAGCCCTGGGCGGCTTCTTCGGGGTAGGCGGCGGCTTCCTCATGGTCCCGATGCTGAACGTGGTCTTCGGTGTGCCGTACAACATCGCCGTCGGCTCGGACCTCGGCCAGATGTGCGGGATGTCGACCGCCGCCACCGTGCGCCACATGCGATTTGGCAACATCGACTTCAAACTGGGCCTTCTGATGATCGTCGGAACCGCGAGCGGGGTCGAGGTCGGCGCCCAGCTCCTGGAGTTGCTCAAGCACCTCGGGAGCATGTCGATCCTGGGGCGCGAGATCGACATGATGACCGTCATCATGAGTCTGGTCTACGCGGCGCTCCTCATCTTCCTGGGTCAGGCGATGGTGAGGGAGTCACTCCGGACGATGAGGCGGGCCGCGGGCCAGATCCAGCTCGGCGCCGAGGCGCCTACCGCGACGGCGGCCGTGCGGCTCCGGACCGTCAAGCTCTGGCCGATGGTGAGCCTTCCGGCGTCGGGGATCGAGTCGGTCTCGCTCTGGGTGATTCTCGGAATCGGCTTCGCCACCGGGCTCCTCTCCGGGATGCTGGGAGTCGGGGGGGGCTTCATCCGGATGCCGGCGCTCGTCTACATTCTCGGCTGCCCGACGGTCGTGGCCGTCGGGACCGACCTCTTCGAGATCATGTTCAGCTCGGCGTACGGCGTGATGACGCACTCGTTCAAGGGAAACGTCCATCTCGGACTCGTGCTGGCTCTGCTCGCCGGCACCGCCGTCGGAGCCCAGATCGGGGCGTCCTACACGAGAAGAGCCGGGGGGCCCTGGGTCCGATTCGGTTTCGGATGCCTGGCCTTCGTCGGCGTCTTCATGGTCGTCCTGAAGCTCTATCTGAAGCTCCTCCACTAGACCTATGGGCGGGTTCTGGCGCCGCCTCGCCCGGATCCTCCCCCCGGTCCCGCGCCGACAGGGCCGCCTCTCCGTGGAGGCGAAGTTCACGCTGCTCCGGGCGATCGGCGCCGCAAACGACACGTTTCTCGCCGCCCTCGCCCGGTACCAGGAAGGAGAGGAGACGGAGACTCCGCCGGGGCTGGGCGCCGTCGCCGAGGCGTACGAAGGCCTGTCGGCACCGGTCGGCGAGATGGTCCGGTCCCTTCTGACCATGTCCCGGGGGCGTTATGTCGAGCTGGCCCAGCGTTACGAGACGCTCGATCGGGAGCTGGCCTGCGAATTCCTGGGCTCTTCTCCCGTCGAGTTCGGCCCCCTCGTCATGACGCCCGAAGACGCCGAGGCCTGCCTTCCGGTGCGCGAGAAGCTGCGGAAGCTGATGGAGCGGGTGACGCCTCTCACGCTGACCGACCCCGAGTCGCCCACCTTCGACCCCGCGCACTGCCAGACGCTTCACGACGTGGCTCACTTCGTCCATCAGCGCGCCATGGGCGAGATGTCCGCCATCGAGGAGCTGACGGCCGGCGAGCGGCGCACGTGCCGGCGCCTCGTATGGCACCGCCCCATGGAGGTTCGGCTTCTGGACCTCGGGGGGGCGGTCGGGCCGGAGACCGGCCGGGAGGTCGCGCTAGCGGACGTGACCTCGGTCCCGCTTCATGCTCTTCTGGAAGGGATGCTGGACTCGCGGCTCCGGTGGGCCGGTCCCGTGGGATTCGACCTGAAAGGGTTCGTCTCGGTGGTGGTTCGGAGCGCCGCGGACGACCAGCGGTACGGCGAGCCGAGCTACGCCCTCTGCTCCGCGGATTACCTCCACTTCGCCTCGCGCCTTGCCTACCACTTCGCCCTCGTGGATGCCCTCTGCGGCGAGTCGTTGAACGAAAACTATGTCCGCTTCCGTTTCCATGGCGGCGCGGCGGTGGCCGAGCGGCGGGAGTGGCGGGGGCAGTTCCTCGTCACGGTGCTTGAGTACAATCGCTTTCTCGTCACGCACGTGGGTGATCGCGTGAATGCCATCCTCCCCGGGCGGCCCGTAGAGGAACTGGAGGACGCTCTCGTCATGCTGGGCCGGCTGATGGTGGCCTCCCGGCATCTGGACATGGTGATCGAGAGCCCTGCGGTGGCCGTGACCCTCGCCCGGGCCTTTCTGGCCGGCGACTACGGCTTCGATCTGGTCCGGACGCAAGCGGAGCGGTGATGGGATTTCTCGTAGGCATGAGAGGCGCGGAGAGCGTATGAGCGGTTCCGAACGGATCCGGGTTCTCGTCGTGGATGACGAGGAGGACTTCGCTTCCGCCATCGCCGAGCGCCTCGCACGGCGCGGCTTCGACGCGGCGGCTGCGTTCTCGGCGAGGGCGGCCCTGGCGCTTCTCGAAGAGTTGCCCTCCGACGTCGTCGTCCTCGACCTGAAGATGCCGGGGATGGACGGCCTCACCGCCCTGCGGGAGATCCGGAAGCTCCACCCCGGCGTCCAGGTCATCGTTCTCACCGGACACGGCACCGTCGCGTCCGGCATCGAAGGGATGCAGGGAGGCGCCGCCGATTTCCTGCAGAAACCCGTCACGATCGAGGTTCTTTGCGCGGCCATCGCGGTCGCCGCCGAGCGCTCGCGCGCGGGCGGTACGTCCGGGGGGCCGGGAGAGGGAGGAAGAGAGATGAATCGAACGACGATTCGCCGGCCGATCCGCGTCGGGGCGGGACGCCTGCATTCCGGTCCTGACCGGACTCGCGATCCTTGCGCTCGGGCTCGAGGCGCGGGGTGCCCCTGCCGGGCCCGCCAGGCAGCTGGTCAACATCGCCGACACGCGCACGCTCCCGCAGGGGTTCACCCGCTGGATCGCGGACGTCTACAACACGTCGCACTGGGAATACGGGCTTCTCGTCGTCATCGTCATGGCAGCCATGGGGCTCCTCCTCGGCACCGGATTCGACCGCGTCATCACGAAGCTGGGCATCGACCTCGGGCGGCTCGAGCATCACGAGTAGGCCGGACCGGAAGGAACAGCACATGGACTTCTTCACCGTCTACCTCCCCATCGCGGGAATGCAATTCAACGTCCTGCTCCTGCTTCTCATCGGTTTCACCGTCGGCGTCTGCGGGGGCTTTTTCGGGATCGGCGGGGCCTGGATCGTCACGCCCGCCCTCAACATCTTCGGCTTTCCGATGCCCTATGCCATCGGGACGGACCTTGCCCACATGGGAGGCAAGTCGATCGTCTCGACGATGCGGCACGGGAAGTTCGGAAACGTCGACCTGAAGCTCGGTTTCTCGATGATCCTCGGAACCACCGTCGGAATCGAGCTCGGAGCACGGCTCGTCATGATGCTCGAACGTGCGGGCCTCGCCGAGTCGGTGATCCGGAAGGCGTACATCGTCTTCCTCGGCCTGATCGGCTCGTACGTCCTCTACGACTACATCAGCCACACCCGACGCAGCGCGCGGCCGGCAGAAGCCCAGACAGCCCGGCCGGAGACGATCGCCCACCGGCTTCAACGGATCAAGATCCCGCCGATGATCCACTTCAAGGCCTCCGGGATCACCTGCTCTCTCTGGCTGCCGATCCTCGTGGGCCTCACGACGGGGATCGTGGCTGCGGTGCTCGGCGTCGGGGGGGGGTTCATCCGGATGCCGGCCCTCATCTACCTGATCGGCTGCCCCACTCTGGTGGCCGTCGGAACGGACCTTTTCGAGGTGATGATCACGGGAGCGTACGGATCGTTCACCTACGCGGTGAAGGGGCGCGTCGAGCTGATTGCGGCGATGTGGATGATCCTCGGCGCCGCCGTCGGCGCCCAGATGGGAACCGTCGCGGTGAAATACGTGCGCGGCTACGCCATCCGCCTCCTCTTCGCCTGCACGATCTTCATTGCCTGCGCCTCGGTGATCCTCAAGCAGCTTCAGTTCCAGCTCGCCTCGTCGATCACGATCCTGGCCGCCGGAATCGCCATCAGCTCGGTCATCATCTTCTGGCTGGTCAAGGGAATCCTCGCGGAGCGGGCGGCGCAGCGCCGGCGGCTGGCGGGGACGTCGATCTAGAAGGAGAGGACGATGAGACAAATGCGAATCGGTGCGGGACGGATTCTCCTCGCCTTCTCCCTCCTCTTCGTGGCCTGCGGCCCGGCCCCGATCGTCGTTCAGGGGACGGTGGTCCGATACGACGCCGTCGGGAAGCTCCTGCTCCTTCGGGACGAGAGGCCGCCCCAGGCGACGATGGAGATCTCGATCGCCGGCGCCGAGGTGGGAGCCGATCCGATCCCCGGGGATACCGTCCGCGTCGCCTACCGGGTCGCCGATGACCGCCCCGTCGCCACGCGCGTCATGAACCTCACCCGCCAGGAGGAGATCGGAAAGAAAGGGGTGAAGAGCTCGGGCGGCCATTGACCTGAAGTTCGAATCCCGGGATGCCCGCCGGAACTTCCCATGCCGACACTGAAGAGTCTCTTCCTGGTCTTCCTGAAGATGGGCGCTTTCGCATTTGGTGGCGTCTACTCGATGCTCTCGTTTTTCCAGAGGGAGCTGGTGGACCGGAGACGCTGGCTCAGTGAGGAAGAGTTCGCCGAAGGAGTGGCCATCGGCCAGATGACACCGGGCCCACCAATCATCAACACCGGGATCTTCGTCGGTTACCGTCTGAAGGGGGCCCGGGGAGCCGTCACAACAACCGCCGGCCAGGTCCTCCCGGGTTTCCTCCTGGTCCTCGTTCTGGCATTCCTTTACACAAAGTACAAATCCGTGCCTCTCCTCGAAGGCGCCCTGAAGGGGATCGGCGCGGCTGTCGTGGGCCTTCTCGGCTCGGTCGTGCTCAAGATGGGCCGGCAGATCGTCGACGGCTGGCAACCCGCGCTTCTGGCGTTGGGAGGCTTCGGCCTCCTCTATTTCGCCAGGGCGAATCCGATTTTGTTGATCGCGGCGTCCGGCATGCTCGGCTACCTGCTCTACGGGAGAAGCCGATGACGCTCGTGATGCTCTTCGGGGTCCTCTTCCTCGTCAACCTCTTCACGATCGGCGGCGGGTACGTCATGCTCCCACTGCTTCACGGATTCTTCGTGGAGCGGTTCGGCTGGCTGACGAACCAGGAGTTCATGGACGCCGTGGCTATCGGGCAGGTGACGCCGGGCCCCTTGACCATAATGAACACCTTCATCGGCTACAAGGTTGCCGGGCTCGCGGGGGCGGTGACCGCGACCGCCGGGAGCTACCTCCCGTCGCTCCTCGTGACGACCTTCGTGACGAAGTACTACCTCAAGTTCAAGACCTCGAAAGTGGTCAGCTCGGTCTTTCGCGGCATCAAACCGGCCGTCGTCGGAATGCTCCTGGCCGTCTGCCTCAGCCTCGGGACGGCTTCCCTCGTGAGCCCGACCGCGATTGCGATCTGCGTTACGAGCTTCGGACTCATGACGTTCACGAAGATCGATCCGACGATTCTCGTTCTCGCTGCAGGAGTCGCGGGGGCGACGCTTCTCTAGGGATTTCCGGATCCCCGTCAGAACCTCTCCCACTCGCCGGCGAGGAAGGCGCGAGCGAAGAAGTCGGGGCTCGCATCGGAGCCCATCAGCATGTCGAGCTGGCGGGCGCAGAGCGTGAGGTGGCCGAGGTCGACGAGGCGGGCCCGGATGGTCTCGGCCCCGTACTTGTCGAGGCGCGCCGTCAGAAGGTCTCCCCGCGCCTTCACCTTGAAGTCGAGGGCGGCGAGGACGGTCTCGAGAAATCGGACCCGGCGCTCGCGCCGAGCCGCGTCCGCCGCTCCCCCCGAGAAGCGGAAGTGGACGTAGTTCTTGTTCTGGCTCTCGCCGCAGTACGTGTCGACGGTGGAGAAATGGTAACCGGCCTTGGTCGAGAAGTTCATGTAGCGGTCGGAGACGATCGCGTACGAGAGCCTACCGATCTGCCGGGCCTCCGCCGGGGGGCCGGAGATGCTCTCGCCGAGGACGGAGAGGAAGCCGCTCATCGAGACGGGCCTCGGCTGGTTCCAGCGGATCCGCTCCTCCAGCATTCCGGAGATAAACGCGTTCATCGGCACGCTCGTGATCTGCCCGGGCCTCACGCTCTCCGATCCCGCCGCGTCGGGGGAGATCCCGCCGCCGACGTCGAAGACCCGGACGGTGATCGGGAGCGGCGCCTCGAGACGTTTCGACGCCTCCCGGTCGTCGACGGCGAGATCGCCGAAGTGGAACATCACCTCGTACGCCTTCTCGTGGACGAAGCGCGTCACGTCGTGAAGCGACCGGCAGCTCTCCGACTTGAAATCGGGTGCGGTGGAGTCGGTCAGCCGGAGAGGCGTGACGAACGCCGCGATCTCCCGGAGCGCCTCTCTGGCGGGGGTGTCGGTGAGGGGGCGGCGGATTCCTGGCGGAATCGCTCCGGGCGGAGGCGGACCCGGAAAGACCTTACGGAGCCCGGCATCAACGGTCACGATCCTGCCGGCCTCGAGAACGGCCGTCGCGCCCGCCATGCCGACGATCGTCGGGACGTCGAACTCGCGCGCCAGGCTCGCCATGTGGCCGATCGGCGAACCGACGTCGGTCACGATGGCCGCGCAGCGGCCCATGACGCGCGAGTAGGCGGGCGACGAGTGGTGGGCGACGAGAACGCCGCCATGGGGGAATGCCGCGAGGTCGTCGTCGGGGCGGACCGGCACCACGGCGCCCGAGCCGACCCCGAGACTGGCGGTGAGCCCCCCCGACAGGAGCGCCGGCCGCGAGTCGTCGACTTCGAGGACACTTTCCGCCTTGCGGGCGAGCGCGACGAGCGGGCGTGCCTGAAGGATGATCAGCTCCCGCCCCTCCCCCAGCGCCCACTCCACGTCCTGCGGGCCGCCGAAGTGCTCCTCCAGGCGGCGCGCCGCGACAACCAGCCCGGCGACCTCCGGGACCGTGAGCAGGTCGCTCGCGGCCTCGTCCTCGCGCCCCGGCCTCGCCACGATGAGCTCGGCTCCCTCCTCCCCGGAAGCGAGGCGGTCGGCGACCCCGAGCGTGGCGCCGATGACGACGGCGTCGGAGCCGGGGTCGTCGGGAGGTCGCGAGTGGAGTATCCCCGCGCAGCGGGCAGCGACCATCGCGACGCAGCCCACGGCCATCAGCGCCGCGTGCGTCGGCAGCCCCCGCTCGTACCGGTAGGAGACGGCGGCAGGGTTGTAGGCGCTGGCGAGCACGCCACGGTAGGCGTCGAGGAGCCGCGCGGCGGAAACGTGCAGCTCGGTGGCGTAGAGGCCCGCATGCGAGGCCTCCCGCGAGTCCTCGCCCACCGCGCTGGAGCGGACGGCCACCAGGCTTCCGGGGGGGAACGTGGCCGAGAAAGCCTTCTGGATCGCCGCAGAAAGCTCCTCCGGGATCGGGGCCGAACGGACGGCGGCCTGCACCTCGGCGCAGGCGGGACCGAGGGCCTCGGCCCCGTCCAGCTCCAGGACGCTCTCGAGCCGTTCACAGCGCTCCCAAAGCCCGGCCTCCGAAAGAAACCGCCCGGTCGCGGCCGTGGTGATCGCAAAACCGGCCGGGACGCGGAGCCCCGGGCAGCTCCCCACCTCTCCCAGGTTCGCCATCTTGTTTCCGACGAGGGCGAAATCCTCTTTGCGCAGCTCCGCGAGGCTGACGATCAGGGGGGCGGTCCCTTTCTCCATTCCGCCGAGGAGCGGCTCCAGCTCGCCGTCCATCCGGCGCAGAGCCTCGTAGAGGCCGTCGTGTCGGCCGCCGGATAGCAGATTGAGATCCTTGACCATGACGAAGACGTCCATGGCCGCCTTTCGGACCCGCCCTTTGACGATCTCCAGCGAGAACGGCTCGCGCCCCGCGAGCCGGTCCCCGATCTCGGCGACCAGCTCGAGGGTCCTGTCGTTGAGGGCGAGGATCTCCCGGAACCGGTCGTACATCATCCGGAATCGCGCCTGACCGGAACGCGGCGGCCGCTCCGCCTCCACCGGCCGCGTCCCTCGCGAGCCGAACGCCGACCGGAAAGAGTCGAGAAGGCCCCGGAGCGCTTTGCCCGTCGTCAGCACCGTGTCCTGCTCATCGGACCTTGCCCGCCGCAGCCCGTCTCACCGTGTCGAGGAGCACGTCGAGCTCGATCGGCTTGAGCAGGTAGTCGAAGGCGCCCAGCTCCATTCCCTTGACGCCCAGCTCGGCCGAGGCGTGGCCCGTCAGGAGGACGACGGGGAGGGCGGGATAGAGGCGGCGGAGCCGTCTCAGCAGCTCGAGCCCGTCCATTTCGGGCATCTTCACGTCGACCACGGCGCAATCGCACGGGGAAGAACCGAGGATCGCGAGGGCCTCCGCACCGCTCACGGCCGTGGTGCAGGCGATCCCGCGCCGTTCGAGCCTCGCCTTCATCGGCTCCAGAAACTCCACCTCGTCGTCCACGAGAAGCAGCCTGAGATCCGCCATGGCGCGTCCCTCCTCTCCGTCCGGCCCGCCTTAGCTCCCTTTCGCCTCCGGAGGAAACCACAAACTGAATGCGGCGCCCCCTTCCGGGCCTCTCTCCACCCCGATCGACCCCCCGAGATTCGTCATGATCTCCTGGCAGATGGCAAGCCCCAGCCCGGTGTGCTCCCGTGAGCCCTCCTTCGTCGAGTAGAAAGGCTCGAAGATCCGCGCCCGCTCCTTTTCGGGAATGCCGGGCCCGTTGTCGATCACGCGGACGCGGACTCCCCCGCCTTCGGCCTCGACCACGAGACGCACCTCTCCCTTCTCTCCAAGGGCGTCCAGCGCGTTGTTGATCAGGTTCAGGAAGACCTGCTGCATCCGCGACAGGCTCGAGCGGATCAGGGGGATGTCGGGGGCGTATTGCCGGACGATCCGGACCCCGGAGCTCTCGAGCTGTTTCTCGAGGAAGCCGACGGTCTCGTCGAGCGCGGCGGCCACGTCGACCGGCTCCAGCTCGGGCCCCACCCTGCGGGAGAAGCCGAGAAGCTGGTGCGTGACCTTTCGCCCTCGCTCCACCTGTGCCTCGATCTTGGCGATGCGCGCCCGGAACTCGTCGCGCTCCGGAAGATCGGGCCTCTCCGCGACGATGTCCGAGAGAACCCCGACCTGCGCCTGGATGATGGCGAGCGGATTGTTGATCTCGTGGGCGATTCCGGTGGCCAGCCGGCCGATGGCCGCCATCTTCTGCGACTGTGCCACGGACTCGTAGAGCCCGGCGCGCTCGGCTTCCAGCCCCCGGAACTGGCGAAGCCGGTAACGGGCGATGAATCGCGAGAGCACGGGCACCGCAACGAGGCCGGCGAGAATCACGCCCGTCACGGCCGGGTGTCCTCCAAGAGGGAGAAAGGTGCCCGGCACGGGCTGGAGGGCCACCAGCACCCAGGCCTCTCCCCGAAGCCAGGCCGTGCCGAACAGCTCGCGGCGGCCGCCCCGCCGCCCCTCGACCACCCGCACCCCCGAGTGAAGCGGGACGGGGGGGATGTCGGCACGCTCCATGAGACGGTGCTCCTCGGAGTAGCGCGTCTGGTACTCGCCGTTGCGGTTGAGGATGAAGACGTCGGCCCCCGACTCGAGCCCCCCCTCGCGGACGAGCGACGAGAGCCGGTCGGTATCGATGCTGGCGCGGACGATCCAGTCCTGGCCCGCCTCGCGCTTCTTGACCGCCATCACCATGTGGGGAAATCGCCGGAACCCGAGGAAGATGTCGCTCTCGTACCGCCCCTGGACCATCACCTGCTGGAACCAGCTCTCGCCCGAGTAGTCGAGGCCCGCGAGGTTGTAGGGACCGGCATAAGCGACGTGCCGGCCGTCCGCAGCGATCAGTCCGAGGTCGACGAAGGCCCCCCCTTCCCTCCGGGACTGCTCGAGGATCGCCGAAAGGAGCGGGGGCCGGGAGAGCTGCTCGACCGGGAGCGCGTCCGCGATCATCTGGAGCTGCCGCATCGTGTCTCCGAGGAAGAGATCCACCGTGGCCTTGCGGTTCTTGACCATCGCCTCCAGGACGCCCCGCGTACGGCTCTCCTGGATGGCCCGGTTTGCGAAAGTGACGGCGATCGCGGTCGCGACGACGGGGACGAGACCGAAGGCCAGGAGGACGAAGAAGATCTGCCGGCGGAGGCGCCGGTAGGGATTGGGAGCGGGCTCAGCCATTCTCCGCCTCCCCCTTGAAGCCGTAACGGCCCGCCATGAATGCCTCCTCGAAGACGGTGACGAGTGCGTCGGAGGTGAGCGCCATGTCCAGGTGGTTGACGAAACCCGTCAGCAGCCCGACGAGAACGAGCGCCTGAAGCATCTCCGCGGCGGGGCGGTGACGCGCGCGGGCGTTGACGAGATCGGCCTTGCAATCGGTCTCGAAGCCGTGGCGCGCCAGGATCCGCTGGATCAGCATCGCCCGGCGCGAGCGCTGGTCCACGCCTGTGGACCCTCCCACGAAGCGGAACGAGGCGTAGTTCGACTCCACGGCCTCCCCGACGCGGGCGTCGACCGTCGAGAAGTGATAACCGACCCTCGAATTGAGGTTCATGTAGTCGGATGTAATGAAGACATACGACGGCTCGCCCATCGCGCGAACCCTCACGTCCTGGTCGTAGTTGTAGTTGACGACCGCCGACAGGAAGCCCGAAACCGAGACGGGCCTCGTCATGCGCCAGCGGATGCGCGGATCGGTCAATCCGCGCCAGAGCGCGAGAAGCGGGACGGAGACGACGTCTTCGATCGTGACGTCGCCGGACGCCACGTCCTTTCGAAGGCCCCCGCCGAGATCGAAGAGCCGGCAGTCGATCGGGACCGTCGAAACGAGCCGGTGTACGGGCGTTCCCTGGCGGAGGGCACCGTCCCCGAGGGCGAACATCGCCTCCACGGCGGCCTGGTGGCAGAAGCGGATCATGTCGTGGAGCGTCCGGCACTTCCGGGGGGAGTAGCCGCTCGCCAGCCGGTCCCGGAGCGTGAGCGGAACGATGAAGTCGGCCACGGAGGCGAGGCGCTCGACCGCGGGGCTCTGTCGCCCGGGAGGCCGGACTTCCTGGGCACGAACGAGCGCCTCTTCGACCCGCCCCTCGTAGACCACCCCGGCATCCGCATCGACCGTGACGGAGGCGGCGCCGGGCAGTGCCGTCGTGGCCGCGTTCGTCGCGAGGAGAGCCGGAACTCGGAGCTCGCGCGCCACGGTGGCCAGATGTCCGGTGACCTCGCCCCTGTCCGCCACGAGAGAGGCGGCCTTGGGAAGCAGGACGGCGAAGCGGGGGTTCGCCTCGGAAGTCACCAGAACGCCGCCGGAGGGAAAGCGAAGGATGTCGAGATCGGTCTCCACCCGAATCGGCTCCCCGAAGCCGACTCCACCCGAGGCCCTCGAGCCCCCGTCGAGAAGGACGCGTGCACCGGCGACGCGGGGCGGGGGCGTTCGCCACGTCTCCCCGGCGTGCTCGGGCTGCGGCCGGACCTGCAGGACGAAGGCGCGGCCCTTCCGGTCGATGGCCCACTCCATGTCCAGGGGCATGCCGAGGTGGTCCTCGAGCTGCCAGGCGAGCCGGGCGACCGAAAGCGCCTGATCGTCGGAAAGAATCGGGACGACCCCAAGGCCGGCCTGGACCGTCCGCGTCTCGGTCCCTTCCCCTTCGGCGCAGGCAAGGAGGGCGTCCTGGCGCCCGGAGGTCCTGTTCGTGATCCTCCCGTGTCTGCGGTCGAGGAAGATCGAGTCCGGTACCGCCGAGCCATCCACTGCGGAAAGCCCGAGACCTCGCACGGCCTGGATCAGCGTCCGGACGCCGGTTTCGGTCCGGCAGGCGCTGTAGAGCACCCCCGCCGACTCCGCGTCCACCATGGCGAGGACGCAGCAGCACATCGCCACCTCGTCATCCTCGAGGCCGCGCCCGAGCCGGTAGGTGATCGCCTGCGGCGAGTACTTGCTGGCCACGACCCGGCGAAAAGCGTCTCCGATCCCGCCCGCCGGCACGTTGAGGAGCGACCGGTATTGCCCGGCGAACGAGACCTCGAGCCCTCCCTCCTGGAGCGCGCTCGAGCGGACCGCGAAGCGTGTTCCGTCGCCCCCGAGCGATGCGGCGCCCGTCTCGAGCTCCGCCGCGACGCGCGCGGGAAGTCGCGCATTTTCGATCATCTGGGTGATCCGCGCCGCGGCCGAGAAGGTGGCGGCGGTGTCCGACGGGTCGAGCGCCGCCATCACCCCGGCGATCTCCTCGGCGAGGCCGGATCGGCCGATGAACTCGCGGTACGCCGGCTCGGTGGTGGCGAAGCCGTCGGGCACCCGGCCGGGAAGAAGCCGGCGCGCCTCGCCGAGAAAGGCGCTCTTCTGCCCCACGACCTCGGCCATCTCCGCGCGGACCTCGGCGAGCGGCATGGTGAAGCCGACCGACCCGAGATAGGGCGTCACCTCCGCTCTCCCCGAAATCCGCCCTCGCAGGTCGTGGAAGCGGCGGACGAGGACGGGGAAGCGGTCGCCCGTCATCCGGTTCAGGTTCGCGATCATCCGGAATGTCTGGACGGTCACCCCCGCAACGAGACGGCGGCTTTCGGCGGCCGTGACGGAGCGCTCCCCCGCGAGCGCTTCCTGGATCCGGGTGACGAATCCCAGAGCCGTGTTGTTGGCCTGCAGGACCTCCCGGTAGCAGGACATCCGGACGTCGAGGTCCGGCATCCCCCTCCTCCCGGGGAGCCATCGGAAGGCTCTCGGGGGCTCGGGATCAGGCGGGCGGTCGCGCGGCGTGGAAACCACTGGAGAGTATGACAGGGCTTGCCGAAGGCGGGGGAGCCCCGCCGAAACCGGACGGGGCTCCCGGACTCTCTCCTGTTTCGAAGCGGCGCCGGATCAGATGAAGAGCGGCGCCAGGACGAGGGTGATCGTGGAAAGGAGCTTGATCAGGACGTGAAGCGACGGGCCGGCGGTGTCCTTGAACGGGTCGCCCACGGTGTCGCCGACGACGGCTGCCCCGTGTGTGGGGTTCTTCATTTTCTTGCCGTCCGGCGCCGTCAGGTATTTCCCGCCGTGCGCACCGCTCTCGATGTACTTCTTGGCATTGTCCCAGGCGCCGCCGCTGTTGTTGAGGAAGAGCGCCATGAGAATCCCGCAGATGGTCCCGACCATGAGCAGACCGGCCACGGCCTCGGCGGAGATGAGCCTGTTTTCCGGCGTGATGAACATCTTGAAGATGAGGCCGACGCCGATCGGAGTGAGAACCACGAGGAGGCCCGGCGCGACCATCTTGCGGAGCGCTGACTTCGTGACGATGTCGACGCAGGCGCTGTAGTCCGGCTTGAAGTCGGCGGGGAACTGGATGATGTCGTTGAGGCGCGGGAGCTTGGCGTACTGCCGGCGCACCTCCTCGATGATCGCCTGCGCGGCCTTGCCAACCGCCCGGATGGCCATCGACGAGAAAAGGAAGACCAGGGCCGCACCGATCAGCGCGCCGACGAAGACGACCGGGTTGGCGAGGTTGACCCCATGCATTTCCTGTCCGGCGTACTGCGCCACCTCGTCCATGTAGGCCTGGAAGAGGAGGAACGCCGCGAGGGCCGCGGACCCGACCGCGTACCCCTTCGTGAGCGCCTTCGTGGTATTACCAACGGCATCGAGCCGGTCGGTCTTCTTGCGGACGTTCTCCGGCTGCTCGGACATCTCCACGATGCCGCCCGCGTTGTCCGTGATCGGGCCGAAAGTGTCCATGGCAAGGATGTAGGCCGCCGTCGCGAGCATCCCCATCGTGGCCACGGCAGTGCCGAAGAGGCCCCCGTGCATCCCGGAGGAAGCCGGGAAGGCCGACTGCCCGAGGAAATAAGACCCGAGAAGCGCGGCGCCCATGACGAGGGTCGGCATCCAGGTGCACTCGAGGCCGACGCCGACGCCGGCGATGATGTTCGTGGCCGGGCCGGTCTTGGACGCCTCGGCGATCGACTGGACGGGGCGGTACTTGTACTCCGTGTAGTACTGCGTGATGTAGACGAAGGCGACCGACGTGAGGACCCCGACGATGCCGCAGAGGAAGAAGTGCCACCAGGCGTCGGGCGCGCCCGGCGGGTTGAGGAGCCAGTATGTCGTTCCGCCGAAGGCCACCATCGCAAGCACCACCGCGTAGTAGTAGCCGCGGTTCAGCGCCTGCATCGGGTCGATCTTCTCTTCCTTGTCCATCTTGACCATCATGATTCCGATGATCGAGGCGACGATTCCGAAGGCGCGCGCGACGAGGGGGAACATCATCACGCCGATGACGCCGGCGGAGAATCCGAAGTTGGCCTTCTCCGCGGCGGCCGCCAGCGAGGCCCCGAGGATCATGGCGCCGATGTTCTCGGCGGCCGTCGACTCGAAGAGGTCGGCGCCGCGCCCCGCGCAGTCGCCCACGTTGTCGCCCACGAGATCGGCGATGACGGCCGGGTTGCGAGGATCATCCTCGGGGATGCCGGCCTCCACCTTGCCGACGAGGTCCGCGCCGACGTCGGCCGCTTTCGTGTAGATACCGCCGCCGAGTTGGGCGAAGAGTGCGACGAAGGAGGCTCCGAATCCGTAACCGACGATCAGGAGAGGGATCTTCGTCGGCTCGACGTTGCCGAACGCGTCCACGAGGGCGTAAAGCCCGCTCACCCCGAGAAGGCTCATGGCCACGACGAGGAGACCGGACACCGCGCCTCCCCGAAGGGCGATGCGGAGCGCGTCGTTGAGGCTGGTGAGCGCCGCCGTCGCCGTCCGGATGTTGCTCCGGATCGAGACCCACATCCCCACGTACCCGGCGAAGACGGAGCAGAGGGCGCCGAAGACGAAGGAGAGGGTGATCCAGAAGGCGAGCGCGTACGAACTCCCCACGGGATCGAACGGGCGGTGTTCCCGGACGACGCCGTACCCGAGGAAAAGAACGACCGCGAACGCCAGGGCGAGGCCGAGGATCGTCCGGTTCTGACGCCGGAGGAACGCCTCGGCCCCCTCCTTGATCGCGTTCGAGATCTTCTGCATCGCCTCGCTTCCCGTCGAGAAGCGCAGGACCCAGCGGGCCAGATAGGCGGCGAAGAGCAGGCCGAACACCGAGAATCCGATTACCAGAAGGATGAGCTGTGCGGTCATGAACGCTTATCTCCTCTCTTTTCCTGCAGAGCCAGGGGTGAACGGTGATACGACACCAGATACTACGACGAGGGGAATCGTCAGAATCGGCGTTTTAGTGCCCTCCCTGCCCGAACAGAGTCCCCGCGATCCAGCCCGAGACGACCGCGATGAGGACGGTGAAGGCGCCATAGAAGACGGGGCGCCGGTCGGCCAGTCTCGAGAGCCAGTCCACGATCCCCGTCTTTCGAAGGAAGAGTTCGTTCGTCTCCATGCCGAGCAGCCGCTCCTCGCCGACGAAGTACGTCGTGGCGCCGTACAGGCCGTCCGGCGCGGACGCGGGAAGCCGGAAGGAATGGTAGAAGGCGCCTTCGGCGTTCAGCCGGATGGCGTTGGTCCGGACGCCGTAGAGGCCCCGCTGCGCCTGAAGATCCCAGTAGCCCTTCAGCACGCTCTCCTCCTCCCCGGGCCGAAGGGGCGAGGAAAGGCTCTCGAGACGCGCCCGAGCGGCCACGTCATCGGGGCCCGTCAGGAGGCCCAGCGGCGCGAGAAGCCGATTGCTGAGTTCGAGGGCGTCGGTATGAGGACAGGGAGCGAAGCCGTTGCAGACGGGACAACTGACGTTGACGAGGTAGAGCCCCGGCACTCCCGAGAGGCGGTACTGGCGAACGCCGAGCCACAAGAGCGCGACCCGCCCTTTCTCCATCAGCCGGATCTGCCCGGCCGGAGGACCTTCCATCACCACGATGACGTGGCGGGTCCCGGCCGGAGCCCTCCCGTAAAGGAAGATGTCGCGGCCCGAGAAGGCGTACGACACGTCGATTCGCCGGACCTCGATCCGGGCGGCGGCGGCCTGCGGGGCCCCCGCGGCCGGTGTCACCGCGAGAGCGACGACGAGGGCTACGAGCACGTCAGTGTCCTCCCCCCGCCTTGGCGAAATCGATGAGCTGGTCCGGAGGCATGAGGAGCTGGAAGAGGAGCATCGCCATCACGACGAGGACGATCAGGGCGAGGAAGACGCGGATCTGCTCCCCCCGGACGCGGCGGCTGGCGGCCGCCCCGAACTGGGCGCCGATGACGCACCCGGCGAAGAGCACCACGGCCAGCATCACGTCCACTGTCCGGTTGGTGATGGCCTGCTGGAGGGCGACGTTGGCCGACGTGAGGACGATCTGGAACAGGTCGGTCCCGACCGCCACCCGGGTGGGGATGCCGATGATGTAGATCATCGTCGGGAGCATGATGAATCCCCCCCCGACGCCCAGGAACGCGGCGAGCACCCCGACGAGGAAGCCGGCGGCTATCGGAAGAAGGACGGAGGTCCGGAGCCCCGATTTCGGAAAGTCGAGCTGAAGCGGGAGTCGGGCGAAGAAGACCGTCAAGGCGCCGCGCGTCGGCTCGCCGGCGGGCGACTTCCTCCGCCAGGCGCGCAACCCTTCGCGGAGCATGGTGAGGCCGATGAATCCGAGGACGAGGACATAGGTCAGCTTCAGGAAGAAGTCGAAATTGCCTTGGTTGCGGAGGACCTTCACGAGCTGCACGCCGACGAACCCGCCCGTCCATCCTCCGCCAATGATGAACAGCCCCATCTTGAAGTCGACGTTGCCGAGGCGGGAGTGGGAGAGGGCTCCCGACGTGGCCCCGGCGGTGATCTGGGCGGCGTTTGTGGCGGCGGCCACGGCGGCCGGAATGCCGATGAAGATCAGGAGCGGCGTCATCAGGAAGCCGCCTCCCACGCCGAACAGACCCGAGAGGAAGCCGACGAGACCCCCCATCCCGGCGATCAGAAGAGGGTTCACGGACGCCCCGGCCACAGGGAAATAGACCCGGAGCCGCCGGAGGAGGCTCCGCGTCTCGGGACGCCCCTCGTGGTGTCGCACCCTCTCGAACATGGCGGGAGTGACCTGCGGGTGGCAGACGCGGCAGGTCCGCTCGAGCCGGGCCGGGTTCAGCCTCGAACGCGGGTCGCTCGCCGGGAGGATCCCGTGCGATCCGTGACATGACGGACAGGTGGCCACGTCGAGGATGCCGTGGGAGAGGGCGACTCCGTGGACCGTTCCCTCGAACCCCTCCACACAGGCCGACGGAAGCTCCGTGTGCCGGATCACCGCCGGGTCGTCGTGGCAGCGGGCACACGTCGTCGAGACGCGGGCCGTGGAGGTGGGAGCGGCGTCGTCGTGTACCGGAAGGACCGTGTGGCTGCCATGGCACGAGACGCACGTGGGCGAGAGCCCGTCACCGGCCTTCGCGCCTCGGGCGTGAGAACTCTCCGAATACGCATCCAGTTCGGCCTTGTGGCAGCGGCCGCAGGTCGCGGCGACATTTCTCGCGTTGACCGGCGAGGAGGGCTCGTCCGGCGAAAGCCGCGTCCCCGCGCCATGACACTCCCCGCACGCGAGGGGAGCGTGAACCCCTGCGAGCGGCACCTGCCCGCCGCGAGCAGGAAGATCGGCGAACATTCGACCCGAAGGGAGGAGAAAAAGAGCGACGACACCTACCAGAGAGACCGCCTGTCGCCGGAAGGACGCCGGCCGGCCCGTGTCGTGATCGCCGGTGCACGGGAGGCGCGCACCTCCCCTACTCCCCCAGCAGCTCCGCACGTGACCCAGGAAAGCAAGTACCACGCCCGGATCGCTAATGTCCGCAGATACTTGAACTTCCGTCCGAATCGGTGGCCGGAGCCGTTCCGGCTGTTACCGTCTCTTCCCAGCGGAGGGGGGTGAGCCTTACCCTGGCGGGACGTCCCCCTGCACGCGCCCTCAGCTCCCCTCCGGCCAAGACAACGTGTCGCGCAAGCGTCAGTGTGCGATCGGCGCCAGCACCGGCATGCCCAGGGCTGGCCAGATGACGTAGACGAAGAGCGCCAGGATCAGCATGACGAGCACGCTCGGGATGAGCCCGTAGAGGAAGAACTCCCCGGACGTGAATTGCTTGCTCTCGTAGGCGATGGCGTTGGGCGCTGCGCCGATGAGCAGGTTGAACGGCATGCCGGCGGTCACGAGGCACGAGAAGAGGATCACCGCCGGGGCGACCCCGAGGTAGCGCGCGATGACGAGCGCGACCGGCAGCGCGATGGCGATGGCCGCGACGTTCATGATGAAGTTCGTCATCACCAGGACGAAGAAGGCAATGCCGAGGACGAACAAGAGCCAGGGGGCGGTGCGGAACATCGTCAGCCAGTGCACGGCGACCCACTCGGCCGCGCCGGTCTTCCAGAGGCAGAAGCCGATCGACATGGCGCCGCCGAACAGCAGGATGATGTTCCAGGGGATCGACTCGAGGTCCTCGACGGTGAGGGTCCGGGTCATGAAGAACGCAATGGTGCCGATCAGCATGATGCCCGCGCGGTCGAGCTGAGAAAGGGCGGGCAGGAAAGACTTGAAGACGAAGAGCGCGACGATGGTCAGCACGGCGAGGATGACGAACTTCTCCTTGCCGCTCATCGGACCCAGCTCTCGCGCCAGGACCTTCGCCTTGTCGCGCAGGCCCGGAATGGTGGCGCGCTCGGGCCTGAGGAAGACGATGATGACGACCCAGATCAGGAAGACCATGATCCAGCCCAGGGGCCCGAGGTATTTCGGAAGCTCGAAGAACCCGATGTCGCTGCCCGTGAACTCCTTGTACATGCCGGCCGCGGCCACGCCGCGCGCCGAGCCGAGGAAGGTGATGATCGAGCCGGCTCCGGCGACCCAGGCCATCCCCATGAACAGCCCCTTGCCGAACCGGGTGGGCTTGCCCGAGTCGTCGTAGAGCCCGTTGATGGCGAGCAGGAGGGGGAAGACGGCCGCGGCCACCGCCGTGTGGGCCATGATGTGAGTCATCAGGGCCGTCACCACGAAGCTACCGAGCAGGATCATGCTGGTCCGCTCGCCGACCAGGGTCAGCATCCTGTAGGCCATCCGCTTGGTCAGGCCCGAGCGGCTGAACGCCAGACCGATGACGATCGAGCCGAAGATGAACCAGACCGACGGGTCCATGAAGTCGCTGAGCGCGTCGTGAGTCGGGCGGATGTTGAACAGTACCTGCACGAGGCCGATGGCGATGGCGGTCACGCCGATGGGCATGACCTCCGTGACCCACCACGTCCCGGCCATGAGGAAGAGGCCGGCGGCGAGCTTCCCCTGCCAGGAGAGCTTGAAGACCTTGCCCCCTGGGTCGACCGCGTCGGGGAGGCCCGGCAGGAAGTAGAAGACGACGAAGATCCCGATGCCGAGGAGGATCCAGGTGACGCGCCGCCAGTCGATCTTCGGCCGCTTCGGCGCGACCACGATCTCCGCCGGCATGGGCGGGAGGCCGGCCGGCGGGGCCTGGGCGCGGGGGGTGGCGGCGGATCCGCCGTCACCGATGGTCGAGGTTGTCATCTGATCCCCCGCGGCTAGCCCTCGGGGAGGGCGGCGGTGATCGCGTTGTAGGCGTCGTCGAGCCGCACGATGCCGGCGACCTGGTTGCCCTCCATGGCCGCGAGCGCGGGGACTCCGTCCGCGAGCATGAGGCTCGCGGCGTGCGTGAGCGTGTCGTCCACGCGGACCGTCGACTTGACCGGCACCATGAACTCCTTGACCGGCGCCGCGGCCGCCTGCGCGCTGGCCTTGAGGTCGCTCCAGAGCGCGGCCAGCTCGGTCGGCTCGGCCGTGGGCCACCCGCCGGCGGGCTGCTTCGTGAGGAAGCGCGGTTCCAGGCCCCGGAGGATGTTCTCGGGCCTGAGGAGACCGAGGAGCTGGTACTTCTCGTCGAAGACCAGCACCAGCCGCGGCGAGGGCGGCTCGTCGTCCATCTCGGCGATGCGGAGCAGGGTGATGGCTTGTCGCAGGCTGAACCAGTACGGCATGTGCGGGTACTTGGTCAGAGGGACCATGGAGTCGCGCACCGCGGTCTTGTGTGGCATCAGGGACCTCCTCGGGACCGTGATCCCTACTTCAGCACCAGCAGCAGGTAAATCGACGAGATGATCATGCTCATGAGCATGAACGGCATGCCCACCTTGAGGAACGCGCGGAACGAGACGGGGTAGCCGGCCTTCTCGAGAAGCCCGGCGGTGACGATGTTGGCGCTGGCGCCGACGAGCGTGCCGTTGCCCCCGAAGCACGCGCCCAGGGAGAGCGCCCAGAAGAGCACCATGTTCTCGGCGCCCGGCAGGTTCCTGGTCATGTAGGCGACGATGGGAAGCATCGTCGCCGTGAACGGGATGTTGTCGATGGCCGCCGAAAGGATGGCCGACACCCAGGCAATCACGAGGATCGCGACGACCAGGTTGCCGGCGGAGACCCCGAGCACAAAGTCGGCCACGACCTGCAGGATTCCGGCCCTGGCCGCGGCGCCGACCACGATGAAAAGCATCATGAAGAAGACGAGCGAGGACCACTCGACGTCCTTTTCCAGGATGTGGACCAGGTCTTTCTTCGAGATGGCCAGCAGTACCGCGGCGCCGACGAGCGCGGCCACGCTCACCTCCATGTGCAGCGCGCCATGGAGAATGAACATGCCGATGACCATGGCGAGCACGCCGAGCCCCTGCCACATGAGCTTCCGGTCGGTGATGGAGTAGCGCGCCTCCATGGACACGAACATCCGTTGCAGCTCGGTCTCGTCGAGCTGGGCGGCCCGGTACTCCTTGCGGTACCAGAGCTTGGTCATCAGGGCCTGCGCCACCATGACGATGATGACGACGGGCGTCAGCTTTGCGACGAAATCGTTGAAGGTCAGCCCCGCGAACGAGCCGATCATGATGTTGGGCGGATCGCCGATGAGGGTGGCCGTGCCGCCGAAGTTCGAAGCGAAGACGAGCGGCAGGAGCAGGGAGAAGGGGTGCAGCTTCAGGATCACGCAGATCTCGATGGCGACCGGCGTGAGCAGGAGCATGGTGGTCACGTTGTCGAGGAAGGCCGAGACGATGGCCGTGACGAACATCATGATCACGGAGAGGACGTAGACCTTGCCGCGCGCCACCTCGAAGCTCTTGAAGGCGAGCCACTGGAAGAGGCCCGTGTCCTTGAGGATCCCCACGATGATCATCATCCCGAAGAGGAGGAAGATGACGTTCCAGTCGATGGCCCGCATGGCGTCGGGGAAGGTGATGACGACCCAGTCGGGGCTAACGTGGCCGGCGGTGTAGGAGAGCACGAGGAGGACACTGGCGCCGAGGAACGCCGCCAGGGTGCGGTGCATGACCTCGGCGGCGATCAGGACGTAGACGGCAAGGAGAGCGACCAGGGCCACCCAGAAGGCCGCCGACCATGTCCGGTCGAGGGCCACGTCCAGGTGGGCCACGTACGCGGCGGCTGGCCCCGGCTGCCGGTGGAGCCCGGGCACCTCCACGGGCCCAAGACGGCGATAGGTGGTCCGCTCGAAGACCAGGGTGACGCGGGCACGGGCCGCCTGGGCGGCCGGCAGCTCGAAGTCCAGGCGGTAGCTTCCGTCGAAACCACTCAAAAAGCCGCCCGGCGACGACGTGACCGGCGTGCCGTCCACCAGCGCGGTGATGCGGCAGCCGGCAACCGCCTCCTTGTGCCGGTCGTTCACGGCGCCGATGAGGGTGATCTTCGCGCTGGCGCCCCCGGCCTGCGATGCGGGTGGCGTGACATCGTTCGCGGCGACCCCGTGACCGCCGAGCAGAGCCACCAGGAGCAAGAGGCCGCCGCCCACACTCCGCCAGCCGATCCGCACGTCTACCGGAAAGCAAGTACCACGCCCGAAGGGCTAACGTCCTCAAGTGATTGAATTTCTGTCGGAATCGCCCGCCGGAGCCCCTCCGGTTGTTACCGTCTCTTCCCAGCCGGCAAAGAAGGGCCGTGCCTGGCGAGACTTCCCCCTGGCCTTCCAGTTGATCAGGAGTCTGGAGTGCGGCCGCCCCTGCCTTCAACCTGGCTCTTGAGCTCCCGGTTCTCGCGCACGAGCGCCTGGAAGCGCAGGGCCTTGTCGAGGGCAAGCAGGATCTGCTCCTTGCGGAACGGCTTGGTGATGAAGTCGACGGCGCCGCGCTTGAGCGCCTCGGCCGCCGACTCCTCCGACCCGTAGGCCGTCATGACCAGCACCGCGATGTCGGGGTCGCGCGCGTGCACTTTCGCCAGGAGATCGAGGCCGTCCATGCCGGGCATCTTGAGGTCGGTCACGATCGCGTCGACTCTCTCGTGCCCGAGGATCTCCGCGACCTCGAGCGGATTGTTGGTCGCCAGGACCTGGTGCTGGGTGTGGCCGCGGATGAGGGTGCGCAGGAGCGCCAGCATGTCGGGTTCGTCGTCGACCAGGAGGATGCGGGCCATGGGTCACCTCGCGTTTCAGGGTACCGGCTTTTCCGGCGCCGGCAGGAGGGAGACGAGGAACGTCGTGCCGGGCGGGCCGCCGGAGTCGCCCGCGGGGCGGGTCTCGAAGGAGATGGTGCCGCCGAACTTGGTCACGATGGCGTGGCTGACCGACAACCCCAGGCCGGTCCCCTCGCCGACCTTCTTCGTGGTAAAGAACGGCTCGAACACCTTGTCGGTGTGCTCGCGCGGGATGCCGCAGCCGGAGTCGGAGAACGCGATCTCCACCAGCTTGCTCAGCGGGCCGAGGCGGGTGCTCACCGTCAAGGCGCCGCCGTCGGGCATGGCCGCCATGGCGTTGTTGGTGAGGTTCATGAAGACCTGCTGGAGCTGGCCCGAGTCGGCCCGGGCCCGCGGGAGGCCCTCGGCCAAGTCGAGCTTCAGGTCGATCCGCCGGGTCTTGAGAGCGTGGCCGAGAATCTCGAGGATGGCGCCGACGTCCTGGTTCACGTCGGTCCGGTCGCCGGCCTTCTGAGGAATGCGCGCGAACGCCAGCAGGTTCTCGACGATCCGCTTGCAGGCGAGCCCCTGGCGCTCGATGCGCATCAACGTCTCGCGCAGCTCGCTCCCCTCGGGCGCGGACTCGAGGAGCACCTCGGTGAAGCCGAGGATGACGGCGATCGGGTTGTTGATCTCGTGGCCGACGCCCGCGGCCAGGCGGCCCAGCGAGGCGAGCTTCTCGGTGCGGTAGAGGACCTCCTCGAGCCGCTGGTGCTCCTCGATGTCGTGCGCGACCAGGAGGACACGGTCCGCCGGGCCCTCCTCGGGCAGGGGGACGAAGTGTCCGGCGAGCTGGTAGTCGCGGCCACGCGCCTTGATGGTCAGGTGGGCGTCGAGGCTCCGCCCGCGATCGAGGGCCTGGTGCACGTGGGCGAGCAGAGCCTGCGCGTCGGCGGGCCTGAGCAGGTCGGAGAGGGGCTGCCCCCAGAGATCGGGCGCCTCCGCCCCGAGCGCGGTCGCGGCGAAGCGGTTGATGGCCTGAATACGCCCGTCGGGGTCGACCACGACGATGAACTCGCGCACGCTGTCGACGACAGATCGGTACTTCTCCTCGGCCCGGCGGAGCGAGGCGTTGGTGGCGAGGAGGTCCGAAGTCGCGCGCTTGACGCGGGCCTCCATTTCGCGCGACCAGCGGCGCTCGTGCCAGACGAGGGCCATCCCGGCGAAGACCAGGGCCAGCACCAGCACCGCCTGGACGAAGAGCTGGCGAACGTATGTCGAGCGGACGGTTCGTGCCACCTCGGCCGCGGGCACGACGGCGGCGACAGACCAGAATCGGCCCGGTTCGATGGTCACCGGCGAGAAGGCCACGTACTTCTTCACCTCGCCGCCCGTCTGGCCGAGGTGCCAGTCGGAGATGTACCACGAGGTCCCCTCCTCGCCGCGCAGCATCCGCGTCTTCTGGATCTCGTCGATCCGGTCGAAACGCGTTCCGGGGCTGCGCTGGTGGCGGGCTGTGGAGGCGTCAAGGCCGACCAGGGCTTCATCGGGGTGGTAGAGGAAGCGGCCGTCGTCGGCGAGAGCCCAGGCGTAGGCCGAGTGCTCGTCGCGGGCGCCGGCCACGTGGCGTCCCACGAGCTGGTCGAGCCGCAGCCGCACGGTGAGGACGCCGCCGAAGGCCCCCGGGGCATGCGGGTGCGACGGGTCGACCGACTCCTGGTAGACCGGTGTGCCGACCTGGAAGGTGGGTACCAGGGCGCCTGCCTGCCGCTCGACCTCGACCGGACCGTGGTGGAAGCGGCCCTTCACGGCCGGGTCGCGCGCCCAGGCGAGCATCGCCGATGCCGGCCCCGGGCCGGGCTCGGTGCGGGCCGTCCCGTCGGCGGTCACCAGGCTGCTGGTAGAGCCGTCCGCGGAAGTGCGGCGGATCTCCAGCGCGCCATACTGTCTCAGCTCCTCCATGCCGATGCGCATCCGGTTTGCCCAGGCCACGTCCTCCAGGTACTGAACCGATGGCGAGTAAGCAAGCGTTTGGAGCTCGCGGCGGATGTGGTGCAGGGAATCGCTGACCTGGTGCGCCAGGCTGCGGGCCACGATGAGCTGCTGGCGCGTCAGGTCGTCGGCGACGATCTGCTCGGTCCTCTTGATCGAGACGAGCCCGATCAGCAGGGCCACCACCAGCAGTACGGCGGTGGCGGCGCCCATGACGGTGACCACCAGCCGGAATGCCAGATGTTTCGCGAGGAGGCGCATGTCACAGGGCCAGGTGGTAGCCGCCCGCGATGAACTCCCGG
This sequence comes from uncultured Acidobacteriota bacterium, assembly GCA_963779415.1. Lineage (GTDB taxonomy): Bacteria > Acidobacteriota > Thermoanaerobaculia > UBA5066 > UBA5066 > DAOMFB01. The sequence goes on from CAVZYA010000001.1 coordinate 678,434, forward strand.
GCGAAATGCTGGGCCGCTGCGTCGGAGAACATCATCATGTCGAGCTGTTTTGCGGCCATCATGAGGCGCCCGAGGACGTCGAGGCGCTCCTCGAGCGCCGCGACGTCGTAGCCGTCGATGCGCGCGACCAGGAAGTCCGCCTGGCGCTGCAGGCGGAAGTCGACGTGGCGGAGCACCTGCGTAAGGAACTCGATGCGGCGGACCCGGCGCGTGATGTCCGCCCCGCCGCCGTAGAAGGTCAGGCTGACGTACGAGTCGTGGTCCTCGTGGAGGAACGAGTCAATCACCGCGAAGTGGAAGCCCATGCGGTTGGAAAGGTTGAGGTAGGACTCGGCGACCAGGGCGAAGTTCCGCTCCTCGAGGCGACCACGAATGCTCGTGTCGGCGGCGGCGGACATGACCACCGACATGAACCCGCCGAGGTCCATCGGCTTGGGGCCCTTCCAGCCGGCCGCGACCACGCCGCGCCAGTACGCGAGGAACGGGCGCGAGAGGATGTCCTCCGGGGTCACGACCGCCCGGCTCGCGGCTTCCTCCTTGAGCCCCCGCTCGAGATCTATGACCCAGATGTCCAGCGGGATGTTGCTCTTCAGGCGCTTGGCGCTCCTCGCCTCGGGGCTCCCCTCGGGAACCTCGAAGAACGAGCGCATCGCCATCTCGTGGGCGAAGCGAGTGACGTCGTGGAAGGTCTCACAGCGGTCGGGCCGGAAGTCGGAAGCGCGCGGATCGGTCAGGTTGAGCGGCACGACGTCCTGCAGCACGGCCTGGAGCGCGCGGTAGGGGCGGCTCCCCCGGATCAGGCTCCTGTCGGGCGCGGGCGCGGCCAGTAGCTCCTCGACCCGGCCCCGGTAGACGTTACCGTAGAACGCATCGACGGTGACGGTCTCGCCCGCGGGCAGGAGCTCGCAGGCCCGCCGGGCGCCGAAGAGGGCTGGCAGGGCGGCCTCGCGCAGAACCGTGGCCAGGTGGCTCGTCGTCGAGCCTACCTCACAGACCACGGCACGGGCGCGGCCCAGGTGGACGGTGTAGTCCAGCGACGGGCTGCGGGCCACCAGCACGCAGCCCTCCGGCACCTCGTTCCCGTCGTCACACATGAGGTGGACCGGTCCCGCCGCGGCGCCCCGGCTGGCGATCAGCGCCCGGTCGACGAGCAGAGGAGCACCCTTGACCACCGGTGGCTGGTAGGACGCCGGGCTGCGCACGCGAAGCGGCCGCGACTGGAGCAGAGCGAGCTGCCCATCCTGGCCGAGGGCCCACTCCATGTCCTGCGGGTCGCCAAGCAGCTCGCGCACCTGCTCCCCGAGGCGCACCAGCTCCTGTGCGTCCGCGGCGGACAGGGACGCTACGTGCCGCTGCCCGGCCGGCGTCGCGCGCACCTCGGTGCCGCCCTCGGCGAGGCACACCGCCATGCGAGTCTTGTCGCCGACCGCGACCTCGAGCTGTCCCGCGCGATTCACGCGCAGCACGTCCGGGCTGACGTCGCCGCCAACCGCCATGGTGCCGAGGCCCCAGACGGCGTTGATCACGCGCTCGCCCTCCTCGGGGCTGGCCGGGTCGACGCTGTAGAAGACGCCGGCGGCCCGAGCGTCCACCATGTCCATCACGAGCACCCCCATGCCCATCTCCTCGTACGAGTACCCGTGGGCGTTGCAGTAGTAGAGGGCGCGGGGGGTGAACTGACTGGCAAGCACCGTCTTGTACGCCGCGGCCGTCTCCTCGCGGGGCACGTTGAGGACGCTCTCGAACTGGCCGGCGAAGCTGAAGAAGCTGTCCTCGTGGATGGCGCTCGAACGGACCGCCACGCGCGCGCCGAGGCGCGTGGCGTGGCCGTCGATGGCGGTGCGCAGCTCTGGCGGGATCTCGGCCGCGACGATGCGTTGCCGGATGGCGTCACCCGCGCGGCGCAGGCTCTCCATGTCGCCGGCGCTGGTCCCGGCCAGCTCCTCCGCCACCAGGCGGGAGAGGCCCGCCCCTTCGAAGAAAAGACGCTGGCCGTAAGCGGTGACCACGAACCCCGACGGGACGGGCAGGCCCGCGCGCGCGAGGCGCCCGAGGTTGAGGGCCTTGCCACCGGCCTGGTGGGCGTCGTCGGGGATGGCTTCGAGTGGGAAGACCAGAGGACCCGGCTCGATCCGCGCCGGGTCGAGCCTCCCTCTCACCCGAGCGCGGATGCGGGCCACGACCTCATGCAGCTCGGTGAAGCGCCCGTCTGACAGCTCGACGAGCCCGTCCACCAGGCTGTCGACGTGCGCGCCGAGTTCGTCGCACGACCCGCGGACGTAGGACATGTCGAACAGGTAGCCCTCGGAGGCCTTGGCCTGCAGGTCGCCAATGAGGGCGAGGACGGCGTAGTTCTCTCCGAGGAACTCGCGGAAACGCGTGTAGCGGGTTGCGAGCGTCGAGCGAGGCCGCACGGTGGCGCCTTTGGCCGGCTGCTTCCGGTGCCATCGATCGAGCCACTCCACTCGTCGCCCCGGTCCCGTGTCAGCGCGCCGTGCTCGGCGTCCCGCCGCGCTCCAGGACGAACTCCGCGATGGTGTCGAACACGTCGGTCATAACCACCACGCCGACCGTGCGGCCGCCGTCCAGCACCGGCACGAGGTCGACGCCGTACTGGATCATGGTCGTGACGACACGGCTCAGCCCGTCCCTGCAGCTGACCGTGCCCCGGATTGGTGCCATGACCGACGGCACGGGCTGCCGGGCACCCTCCACGGCGGCGTCGCTGAAGAACGAGAGCCACCGCAGGCTCGCCAGCCCCGAGAAGTCGGCGGAAGGCACGAGACCCGCGACCAGCCCCTGCGTGCGATCCATCCGACGGAGCTCCGGCGGGAGGCCGCGAAGGAGGTCCCGGCGTGTCACCACGCCCAGCACGTGTCCCGCATGGTCGATGACGAGGAGATAGCGTGGCCGGATGAGGTGGCCGTCCGCAAGCTTCACGGTAAAGGCGCCGAGTGCGACGAGAGCCTCGCGGATCGTCACCGACTCGTGCACGTGCGGGTAGTCCGCAATTGGGACCATGAATTCGCGGGCCGTCTTCTCCGTCGATTGTGCGCCGGCTTCGATGTCGCTCGGCGGGTCTCCCTCGCAGGCGACGCGGGCGACGCCCGGGATCGCCCCGACGAGCCGCGCGATCAGGTCGCGGTCGCGCGGCACATGCGCGCCGCCACCGACGTGGACGACCCCCTTGCGCGCCGTCACCGTGAATCCGTGCTCGGGCAGGCCGGAGCGAAAGGCCAGGGTCGCGCGCGCCTGTGCCGCGATCACGAAGTCGTCGATCTCACCCTGGCGCTCGGCGTTACGCGCGTACTCCTTCCGCCCCGCCAGGTCGGCCACCAGAGAGACCGCGGCCTCGGGGTCGAGGCACTCGAGGTTGATCACCAGGTCGTACAGGGCGGGGTCCGCCCAGTCGGCCTGGTAAACCTGCCGCACCCAGCGCTGGCGCTCGCTGTCAACGGTCTCGATGTAGCGCTCGGCCTCCTCGCGCGCGAGGCCGCGCTCGGCCATGGCGGCACGCACCCGGTACTCGGTGGGCGCGATAAGCCGGAGCCTGATGACGCACGGCAGATTGCGGAGCAGGAACTGGCCCGCGAGTCCATGGTAGATGACGTCCCCCGCCTGGACCTTTTCGGCGAGGGTCGCCTGCACCGCCAGGATGTAGTCCTCCGCCTCGTGCCGGAAGCGGTCCCACAGGCTGGGAGGACTCTGCATGGCGCGCAGCATCTTCTCCTCGCTCACGCCGTACTGCTGCGCCGCCTCCACGAGCACCTCGCGGCTGAGCGTGCGGTAGGAGAGCCGCGCCCCCAGCTTCTCCGCCAGGAGCCGGCCCCCGCTCAGCGTTCCCCGAGAGATCGAGATGATCGCCATTGGAGGACGTCGGGACGTTCGGACGTTCTCGGCCGAATGTCAAGGAGGCCGCCAAGGCGTCGGCGGGTGCGCCCGCGTGCTAGGATCTTGCTCCGAAGCGAGGAAGGTGCGCGTCGTCGGTCGAGGTGGACACTAGCACCATGCGATTCCTGGGGCGCGTCTTCCCGTTCCTTGCGTGGTTCAAAGGCTATGACGGCGCGGCGCTGCGCGCCGACCTCACGGCCGGCGTCACCGTGGCGCTTGTGCTGGTGCCGCAGTCGATGGCCTACGCGCAGCTCGCCGGGCTTCCTGCCTACTACGGCCTGTACGCGGCCTTCCTCCCGCCCATCGTGGCCAGCCTTTTCGGCTCCAGCCGCCAGCTCGCGACCGGGCCGGTGGCGGTGGTCTCGCTGGTGTGCGCGGCGGCGCTCGAGCCGCTGGCCACGGCCGGCAGCGAGCAGTTCGTCGCGTACGCGGTGCTCCTCGCACTGCTCGTCGGCGTGGTGCAGCTCGCGCTCGGGCTCCTCCGGCTCGGCATGGTGGTGAACTTCCTGTCGCACCCGGTGGTCAACGGCTTCACCACCGCAGCCGCCATCATCATCGCCACGTCGCAGCTCGCCAAGCTGTTCGGCGTGGTCGAGGAGAAGGCGCCGCACCACTACCAGACGGTCGCCCGGGTGGTCGGCGAAGCCCTCAAGAACACCCACTGGCCCACCCTCGGGATGGCGGCGCTCGCCTTCGTCCTCATGCTCGGGCTCAGGAGGTGGCTGCCTCGGGTGCCCAACGTCCTCGTGGCCGCGGTCGTGACCACGTTGATCGCCTGGGCGGTCGGCTTCGAACGCGTCGAGACCGTCCCGCTCGGAGAGATCGAGTCGCCGCGCGTCGCCGCGGCCGTGACCTCGTACAACGAGGCGCTGGCGCTGAAGGAGAGTCTCGAGAGCACGCGCGCCGCGGGCCGGAAGGCGTGGGCCAGCCGGCAATCGCAGGGCAGCGAGGTGTGCGCGCGCTGCCACGCACCGCGCGACGTGCGCCGCCTGGGCGCGGCCCTCGCCGGTGAGGAGGGCCGCGCCGGAAGCGGCTCGATCCTCGCGCTGCACGACATGTCGGGCCTGCTCGCCGACTGCGTGGCCGAAGCACGGAAGACGATCGCGGCGCGGCGCTCGGAGCTCCTCGCGTTGCGCCTGGTGCGTGCGGCCGGCGACAAGGACGGCCGGTTCTTCCTGAACGGGGAGGCGCCGCCCGGAACCACCATCCTCAGCGGCACGTGGAAGCTGCAGGTGGGCAACCGACCGGTGTTGGCGGATGCGATCACATTGCAGGGTGGGGGCGCGGTCGTGGGCCGGGTGCCCAAGGGTCTTCCCGCCGTCCGTCTGCCTTCGATGGACGGGAGCATCCTTGTCCGGCTCGTCCCGGCCGCGCTCATCATCTCGCTGCTGGGCTTCATGGAGGCCATCTCCATCGCCAAGGCCATGGCCGCCCGCACCAAGCAGAAGCTCGACGCCAACCAGGAGCTGGTCGGTCAGGGCCTCGCGAACATCTTCGGGTCGCTGACGCTCAGCTATCCGGTGTCCGGGTCCTTCTCCCGCTCGGCGGTGGCCCTCCAGGCGGGCGCGAGGACCGGCCTGGGGAACGTGGTGTCGGGTCTGGTGGTCCTCGTGGTCCTCCTCTTTTTGGCCCGCTGGCTCTACTTCCTGCCCGAGGCGGCGCTGGCCGCCATCATCATGGTCGCGGTTCTCGGGCTGGTGAAGGTCGACGGCTTCGTCCACGCCTGGCGCGCGAACCGCCTCGACGGCGTCATCGGAGTGGTCGCCTTCGTCGTCACGCTGGCCTTCGCCCCACACCTGGAGTGGGGCATCGCCACCGGCGTGGCGCTGTCGCTGGGGGCGTACCTCTACCGCACCATGAGGCCCAAGGTGGTCGAGCTGGCGCCGCATCCGGACGGCGCTCTCAGGGACGCCAGCCGCCACGAGCTCAGGAGCTGCCGCCACCTCGCCGTGATCAGCTTCGAGGGACCGCTCAACTTCGCCAGCGTGGCCTACCTGGAGGACGAGATCCTCGGCCGTGTCGCCGAGAAGCCCGGCCTCAGGCACGTCCTCGTCTCGGGCAACGGCATCAGCGAAATCGACGCTTCCGGCGAGGAGACCCTGCGCAAGATCGTGGACAACCTGCGCGGCGCCGGCTACGAGGTCTCCTTCTCGGGGCTCTCCGATCCCGTCCTCGACGTGCTCCGGCGGACGGGTCTCTTCGACCGGATCGGCGCGGCGCGCTTCTACGCCACACGGGCCCTGGCGATCAGCGAGATCTACCCTCAGGTCCACGCCGGGAGCGACGAGCCGGACTGCCCGTTCCGGCAGGCCATGCCGCCGGTCGTCGAGCTGTCGCTCCATCCGGATGGGTCGCTTCGGGCCGCGGAACGCCATGGCCTGACGTGCTGCCGCCACATCGCGGCCTTCCGCTTCGACGCCCCGCTGAGCTTCGCGAACACGGCCTTCCTCGAGCAGGAAATCCTCGGTCGCGTCGCCGACCGGCCCACGCTGCGCCACGTCATCATCGTCGCCCACGGCATCAGCGAGGTCGACGATGCCGCGGCCCAGAAGATCGGCGACCTGGTGCAGAGGCTGCGGGCCGCCGGCTTCGCCGTGTCATTCAGCGGCCTGAAGGATGACGTGCAGGAGGTGCTCGAGCGAACGAACGTGGCGCACATCCTGGGCGCCGAGAACATGTACCCGACGCAGGCCGCCGCGGTGGCGGCCATCTACGCCCGGGCCCACACCGGCTCGTCCGAGGAGGGCTGCCCGCTGGAGGCGCTGGCGCCGCGCCTGACGGAGCTGTCGCTCCATCCCGACGGCACGCTGCGCGACGCGCGCCGCCAGCAGCTCCGGCTCTGCCAGGCCATCGGCGTGCTGCGGTTCGACGGACCGCTCCCCCTCGGCAGCCGCAAGGGGATCCAGTCGGAGTTCATCCGCTGGACCAAGCGGCGGGCGAGCGTGCGGAGCGTCGTCTTCGTGGCGAGCACCCTGCACCGGCTGGAGCGGGCCGAGGCCGAGAACCTCGCCGCTCTGGTCCAGGCGGTCCGGGAGGCCGACTACGAAGTGGTTCTGGCGAGCGTCACCGACGAGGCGCTCGAGTCCCTCGGCCGCAGCGGAATCGCCGACGCCATCGGCCTCGCGGCCATCGTCCCGTCCGAGTATCTCGCCATCGCCGAGATGCTCCCCTGGGCCCACGAGGGCCGCGACGAGCCGGACTGCCCATTGCGCGGCCTCCTGCCGCGCGTCGTGGAGTTGGCGCTTCACGCCGACGGCTCGCTGCGCGACGCGCGGCGCCACGGGCTCGGGCTCTGCCCGCGGATCGTCGCGGTGCGCTTCGACGGGCCGCTCAACTTCGCCACCATCCGCTACTTCGAGTCGCAGCTCGCCGCCTGCCTCGTAAGGCGCCCCTCCGCCCGGCACGTCCTCCTCGCCGGGCACACTATCGAGCGCCTCGACACCGAAGCCGCCGAGGAGCTGGTGCACCTGTTCGCACGGATGAGCGACGCCGGGATCCGCGTGGCGGTGAGCGGACTACGCGACGACGTGCTCGACATGCTGCGCCGCGGTGCCGGGAGCGTCGAGAAGGCCCGCGCCGAGTTCTTCCCGACCCAGGCCAAAGCGCTCGAGACCCTCTACCCGGACGCGCATCCCGCCCCGGACGAAGAGAGGTGCCCCTTGCGAGAGGTCGTGCCGGTCCCGGCGTAAGCCGCGTGGGCGCCCGGGCTCTTACCAGCCCCGGGACTTGAGGATCTTCTCGACCTGCTGGCGGGCGCGATCGTCGGTCAGCGCCAGGCGGCGCGCGCGCGCCTCGCGGATCTTCTCCAGCAGGGTGTTGATGTCGGTCGGCTTCTCGAGGACGTCCACCGCGCCGAGCCGCGTGGCCTCGACGGCCGTCTTGATGGTGGCCTGGCCCGTGAGGAGCATGACCTGCAGATCGGGGTTCAGGGCCAGGAGCGCCTTGAGCGTCGCGATCCCGTCCATGCCCGGCATTGCGAAGTCGAGGACGACCGCGTCGAAGCGCGCGGCCCCGACCTTCGCAATCCCGTCCGTGCCCGTGTACGCGACCTCGACCTCGAGCCCGCGGGCCCGAAGCCGTTCCGCCAGCGTCTCGACGAACTCCACCTCGTCGTCAATCAGGAGCACTCGATCAGTCGACATCAGCAATTACCTCCGGCGGCCGCCTGGCTGGCGCCGCCCGATTCGGGGCGGACGCTGCCCCGGCGGCTGTGCGGGACGAACAGGACGAGGCGGTCGTCAGCCGCGTGGCGCGGCGCCTCCCGCACTTTGCCCCCCAACACTTCCAGGATGCTCGAGAGCGCGGCGAGCCGCGCGGCGGTCTCCGTTCCTCGGGGCACCGGGTCGGCGCCGACGAGCACGATCGCCGCTCCGTCCGGCTGCGGCGACAAAGTGACCGCAATCCGGCCCCGTTCGGTGCTCCCTCCGAGCAGCAGCTCGATGGCCGTGTAGACCGCCTGCTGCAGCCAGAAGGGGTTGCTCTCGAGCGCGACCCCCGCGTCGGGCAGGCTGGCGGAAAGTTCGGTCTGCCGGAGACGGGTCTGCCGCGTCGCGAAGAACACGACGCGGCCAACGACCTCTCGCGCATCGAAGACCACCCAGGGAGCGTCCACGCTGTGCGCGAACTGGTGCATGTTGCGGATGATCGTCTGGCCGCGCTTGACCTGCGCCTGGATCCGGCACACCGCCTCGCCGAGCTTCTCGAGGCTCCCCGGATCCCCCCGCCGGACGCGACCCAAGGTGTCCTCCTGAAGCCCGGCGAGTTCGTTCACGATGTTGAAGACGTTGACGAGCTCGTGGCACTGCCCGGCCATGACCCGGCCGAAGAAGACGAGCCCCTCCTCGCAAAGGCGACTCTCGCCCGCGTCGGTCACGGTCAGGCCCTGGCCGCAGCGCGGCGGAGTATCTCGATGAGGTCCTCGATCTCGACGGGCTTCTGGAGGTAGTCGAAGGCCCCGAGGCGGAGCCCCACCTCGACGTCCTCCTTGGCCCCGTGGCCGGAAAGGAGGATCACTTCGAGGTCGGGGTGCGTCTGCTTGAGGCGCTTGATCACGTCCAGGCCTCCGAGGCCCGGCATCCGGACGTCGAGCACCACGACGTCGAACGCCTTCTCCGCGACCTTGGCGAGAGCCTCCAAACCGCTCGTCGCGCCGCTCGCCTCGATCCCCCGCAGGCCGAGCCGCTCGACCACGGTAGACACGAGCTCCTCCTCGTCGTCCACGAACAAGACGCGCAGTGGCACCATCCGTCACCCCTCCCTCCGGAGCGGCAACAGCACCGTGAAGCGGGTGCCCTTGCCGACCTCGCTCTCGACGGTGATCTCACCGCCGAGCTTCTGCACGATGCCATAGGTAATCGAAAGCCCGAGGCCCGTGCCCGACCCTTCCTTGGTGGTGAAGAACGGCTCGAAGATGCGGCCCAGGTTCTCCTGGGGAATGCCGACGCCGTCGTCGGCGATGAACACGGCGACGCGCCGGTCGTGCGCGAGGCGAACGCCGACGTCGATGTGGCCGCCGTCCCTCACCGCGGCCTCGGCGTTGTTGAGTATGTTGAGGAAGACCTGCTGGAGTTGTCCGCGGTCGCTCTCGATGGTCGGCACGTCCGGCTGGCCCTCGACCTTGATGGTGATGTTGCGGTACTCGGCCTCCTTGTCCAGGAACCCGACCACCTCCTTGAGCAGGGCTTCGACGTCGATGGCCTCCGTCTGCACGTCCATGTGCCGGGCGAAGCCCAGCAGGCGGTGGGTGACCTTGCGGCACCGTCCCACCGAGCCGAGAATGGAGTCGACGATGCCCAGGACCTTCTCGCGGCGCGGGAACTCCGCCTCGAGGTCGACGAGGTCCTTCAGCAAACCGGCCTTCTCGTTGATGATGGTCAGCGGGTTGTTGATCTCGTGGGCCACACCGGCGGCGAGGCGGCCGACAGTGGCGAGCTTGTTGGAGTACTCGACCTTGTGCATGAGCTCCGCGCGGCGCAGGTTCTCGGCGCGCAGGTTGGCCACGAACTGCCGGCTGCCCCAGAGGATCACCCCCAGGATGAGCCCGGTCGAGATGAGGAGGAAGGCCAGGAGACGCGGCTGGGTCAACCCGCCGCTCTTCGAACGCACGTGGGGCCTGATCCACACCAGGGTGAACGGCGAGTCGGCTATCTGGGCCAACCCCATGACGATGGGCTGGCGCCGCTCGTCCTCCTGCTCGAGGACGTGGACCTCCGGGGTAGAGTCGGGGATGCTCAAGGTGACGGTCTTGAGCACGGCTCCGTGGTGCCGCGAGGGCGACTGCAGCACGCCGTCCCGGTTGACGAGGAAGACGTCGTCGTGCGGCGCCAGCCCCGCCGTTTGGATCTGCTCGGCCAGGATGTCCGCGTTGATGGTCGCGCGAAGGATGTAGTACCCGCCGCTGTCCCGCTCGTGCTTGGTGGCGATGGCGAAGTGCGGCGAGTTGCGATACCCGAGGAAGACGTCGCTGATGAAGACGCCACGACGGCTGACCCGGTAGAACCAGTCCTGCTCGTGGTAGTCGCGCCCTTTCAGGTCATAGACGCCGGTGTAGCAGAGCTGGCGGCCGGTCCCGTCGATGAGCCCGAGGTCGGCGAAGGACCCAAGGGCGAAGGACGCGTTCAGGTTCTTCATGATGCGCGGGAGCGTCTCCGGGTCGCAGAGCTCGGAGAACGTGCGGTCCCGCACGACGAAGCCCAGGGCGGAGCGGCGCTCGGCCAGGAAGAACTCGAGGGCCCGCTTGTTGTTGGTTACCTGGCGCGTGACCGCGTCGATGGTCTCCGCCCGGAGCGAGCGCTCGTACTGGTCGTAGTACAGGAACGTCATGATGACGAGCGGCACGATCGACACGGCGGCGGTGGCCAGGACCACCCGGCGCCGGAGGCGCCCGTAGCTGCGGCCGGCCAGGTACGGGCGCGCCTCCTCCCCCACGGCGGTGTCGTGCGGGACGGTGTCAGGTGCGTGCGTCATGGTTCGCCGTCGCCCGGCGCCAGCCTCCCATGAGGAGGTAGTGGCGTCAACGCGTCGTCCGTCGCCCGCCAGCCCGCGTCGCGAGAGCCGGTGCATGGGAGACGCGCGTCCCTCACACACAACCAGCGAATCCGCACGTAGGACAGGGAAGCAAGGACCGCGCCCGAGCCGTCAAGGTCCGGAGGTCGTTGAATCCCAGTAGGTTCAGGCTGCTGGCGGGCGTCGCCCTGTTACCGTCTCTTCACAGCGGAGGCTTCACGGGCCCGACCTCAACTGCGTCCGATACCGGTACGACGAGCGCGCCGGCCAGCGCCTGAAGACCGTGGAAATCGTCGTCGGCCGCGCCCGCTGGCGGCCCCCACGTCGCATTCCGAACGACGCCCTCGTCTCCGTGAAGGTGGAGTTGTGGGAGAAGGCGCTGCAGGAACGATTGAAATCCGCTGGCGCCCGCTGGGATCCGGCGCTACGTTTGTGGCGGATGCGATACGACAAGGCCGTCGAGTTCAGGGTCCGGAGGCGACTCGTGAGCCTCCGGCCGCAGGAAAAAAGCACCCAGAAGTAGGAACCTCAATGCGCCTGGATCCAGACCCTTCAACCTCTTTTCCTTCAAAAGCGTCTAGATCTACTCACCCCCGTCTGACGTCTAATACTAGTTAGGTTGCGGAACAAGACATTGGCTCCGGCCATCAAAGTCGCCATCGTTCTCGACCGGGCGTTTCAGGGCGCATCTCTGCGCGAACTCGCCCAACAGTGCCACGTCTGGTTGGTCGGAACCGAGGCAAACGTGCGCGAGGCCCGGTCTTTCTGGGCGGCATTCCCGGGAGCCACCCGTACTTCCAGTCTTACCACGTTCACGCCCGGCGATCACGCGGAGCCGGCAGCCGAGTGCGCGGCTCTCCTGCATAACATCGACCTTCATCACGGGCCAGTATCGTCTGTGCCACCGTACAGCGTCCTCGAGATCATCGGCGCCACGCTCACCCCTTCTTTCGAGCAGGTGTGTCGTTCCCTCGGTTTCTCGTCCTTCGTCAACACGGCTGCCGGCTTCCAGGCCGAGCGGCCGCCCGCAACCTAACCACGTATCTGGACTCCTCCTGTTGGTCAAGTGCGGGCGGTGTCTGATCCTCTCCTTCTAAGCAAGGCGACGTTTCGATGGGCGAGGGAGTCTCCCAGAGCGTTTCACGGACGGCCGGAAGGGCGCTCCCGGCCCCCTCGCGCATCGTCACCCCGAATTCCCTCAGAAGACCCCTCACCGTGTTCAGCCGTGCGATCCGGGTCTTCATCAAGACCGCGCGAATCCGGTGAAGCGAGGAGATCGTCTGCTGCTCCACGGTTTTCACGCGCACAGGCGAGATCTCTTTCCGATGCCGCGCCGAAAGGATCGCCTCCGTGTCCCTCCGGTCGGTCGTCTGGCCGATCCGGTATTTCTTGACGTGCTGTGCCGGCAGCAGGCCGACATCGTGCCCGAAGCCCCGTGCTACCCGCCCAAAGTAGTGCGACGAGCCGCAGGTCTCCATCAGAACCCTGGCCTTCGGACACTCCGACAGAAACGCCGAAAGCTGCCGCCGGTTGAGCCGCTTCTTCTGACAGATGCGCCCCTGGCGCTCCACTGAACGCGGTATCGTTGGGCTGCAGGAGGGAGTCCGCGTTCGGTGGACTTCGAGCTTCTCTCGGCCATCACGGAAATCGAGACCATCGCTCGCGGGGCCGGCATTCGCGAGCTTCCACGCTTGCGGCGCGTGTACGGCCCGGCGCGCTGGCTCAAGCGGAAGGGCTTCGCTTTCGTTCGCGCCTCGGATGGCCTAACCTACCGGGCGGAGATTCACTGGTATGAAGCGAGTGGCATCGGTCGGAAAGAACTCAAGGTCAAGCGCTACCTCCCGTAAGCCGGCCGCCGCGCCAGCGCACCGGGCTCGGCGGTACGTTATCTGTGTGAGCTCTGCCGGCTATCGCGCTTCACTCGAGGTCGGTAAGGTCTACCGCAGCCTCGGCACTCCTTCCCATGGCCCGGCGGACCATCTGCGCGTCGTCGACGAGTCTGGCGAGGACTACGTTTACCCGAAGGGTCTCTTTCGGGCCATCACCCTTCCCGTTCCCGTTCAGCGCGCGCTCTCTCACGCCGTCTCTGCAGCCTGACCACGTATCTGGACTCCTCCTGTTGGTCAAGTGCGGGCGGTGTCTGATTTTCTCCTACTCAGCAAGGTGAGATTCCGACGATCGAAGGTCTTGCCGCGCCGGCGCACGAGTCGTTCATCCCGATGGAGTCCTTCGCCGAACGCTGGATTGAGGGGAACGGGGTCAAGGCCCGGCTCGGTGCAGCTCCGCGGCCGGAACGACAAGGCTGTTTGGTCATGGGGTCAGAGCTGTTCGAGTCCCTCCGGCAGGGTGACACCGGGACCAGACTTCAGCCGTTCTCCAGCCCGTAGTGCTTGGTCTTCTCCCAGAGGGTCTTGCGGCTCACGCCCAGAATCTGGGCCGCTTCGCTGCGGCGCCCCTCGGTGCGGGAAAGCGCCGCCCGGATCGCCTCGATCTCCGCCTGCTCCACGGCCTCCTGAAGGGTCGTCGTCTCCTGCGCCGGAGCACGGCGGGGGGCGGGGCTGGCCGTCCGGAGATTGGCCGGAAGATCCTCGAGTGCGATCTTCGCTTTCCTGCTGAAGAGCGCGGCCCTCTCGACGACGTTACGAAGCTCCCGGACGTTCCCCGCCCAGTGGTAGGCGTCGAAAGCTTCCAGAACCCCGTCGGAGAACCCTTCGATCGTCTTCCGGCGCTCACGGCTGAACCCCTCCAGGAACGAGGTGGCCAGAACCGGGATGTCCTCCCGTCTCTCGCGCAGCGGGGGGAGATGGATGGTCACCGTGTTGATCCGGAAGAAGAGGTCCTCCCGGAAGAGGCCTTCGGAAATCTCCTCCTCGAGCGGGCGGAGCGATGCCGCGACGATCCGGACGTTGATGTCGATCGGGCGCTGGGATCCGAGCCGCTCGATCTGCCGCTCCTGGAGGACGCGGAGCAGCTTCACCTGGAACGAGAGGGGCAGTTCGCCGATCTCGTCGAGAAACAGCGTTCCTCCCGAGGCCGCCTCGAACCGCCCGATCCGACGTTCCGAAGCGCCGGTGAAGGCCCCCTTCTCGTAACCGAACAGCTCGGACTCCAGGAGCGACTCCGGCAGGGAGGCGCAGCTCACACGGATGTACGGCCGCGTCCGGCGGACCGAGTTGTAATGGATGGCGGAGGCGACCAGCTCCTTGCCGGTTCCGCTCTCCCCCTGGATCAGGACGCTCGCGTCCGAATCGGCCACGACCTTGATCAGCTCGAACACCTCGAGCATCCTTTTGCTCTTTCCGATGATGTTGCCGAAGGAGAACCGCTTTTCGAGCTGCTCCTGGAGCCGGATGTTCTGCTCCTTCAGGAGCCGGAACGAGCAGACGTTGTCCAGCCTCAGGACGAGCTGCACCATCGAGAACGGCTTGGCGATGAAGTCCGCGGCCCCGAGGTGCATCGCCTCCACCGCCGTCTCGACCGTGCCGTGAGCGGTGATGATGATGACCGTCGTGTCGGCCTGGAGAGCCTTGACGCGCCGGAGCAGCTCGATGCCGTCCATGCGCGGCATCAGGAGGTCGGTCAGGATGACCTCGTGCCGTTGACGCTCGAACAGCGCGAGGGCCTTCGCGCCGTCCTCCACGACGTCCACCTCCCACCCCTCCTTCCGGAGGGCGTCGGCGATCGTGACCCGGAGGATCGGTTCGTCCTCGACGACGAGGAGCCGGTGCCCGCAAGGCCTCATGACCCCGCCTCCCCGTTCTCCCGGGGCGGGCTCTGGGGGAGGCTGACCCGGAACGTGGATCCCTTCCCCATCTGACTTTCCACGGAAAGCGTCCCTCCATGAGCCGCCACGATGTTGTAGCTTACCGAGAGTCCCAGACCGGTCCCCTTTCCCACCTCGCGGGTGGAGAAAAAGGGATCGAAGATCCGGTCCTGGATCTCCTCGGGAATGCCCGCCCCGGTGTCGGCCACCTCCGCCACCACGCGTCCGCCCGCGATGCGCGTCCGGAAAGTCAGCCACCCCCCTTTCGGCATCGCCTCGATGGCGTTCAGGACCAGGTTCAGGAAGAGCTGCTCCATCTGAAAGTGGTCCACGAGGACGATCGGCTCGACCGGTGACAGGTCGAACTCCACCTCGACGTTGTTCTTCCGGAGCTGATACTGGACCAGCTCGGCCACGTGGTGGAGGTTGTGGTTTAGGGAGGTCGGCTCGGGACGTATGGCGCCGGGCCGCGAGAAGTCGAGGAGATTTAGGACTGTGTGCTCGATCCGCCGGATCCCGTCCTGCACCAGATCGAGATACCGTTCGCGCATCTCGGTATCTCCCGGGTTCGCGCGGATCGTCTCGAGACAGGTGAGGATGCCGGCCAGCGGGTTGTTCACCTCGTGGGCCACGCCGGCGGCGAGGGTCCCGACGGCGACCATCTTCTCCGTGTGCGCGAGCTGGACTCGCCGCACCTCCTCCCGCCCCCGGGCCCGCTCGAGCTCCTCCATCGTCCGGTTGAAGGCGGCCGCCAGCTCGCCCACCTCGTCCCAGCGCCTGACCGTGGCCCGGGCCTTGAGATCCCCGTGCTCCGCTTTCGAGATGGTGTTGTGCAGATTGAGGATGGGCCGGATCAGCGTCTCGACGTAGACGGCCGTGAGGATGGAGTTCCCGAGCATGAGAAGGAGCGCGACCAGCCCGGCGCGCTTGGCGATGGCGCGGGCCTCCTGCTCGACGGGGGTGAGGGAGAACCCCATGGCGAGGGAGCCCCAGAAGCGCGTCGAGATGGCGAGGGGGGTCCGGACCTCGAGGATCCGCTCTCCCTCCGGGGAGGTCTGCGGCACCACGACGGACGGCTTGCCGATCGCCGTCCGGTCGAGGGCGCCGGCGTACCGCCGTCCGATCAGGTTCCAGAGGTTGGAATGGACCACCACGCCGTCGGTATCGGCAATGACGACATACCGGACGAGGTCCCTGTTTCGCTCGAGAAGCCCGCTGACGTAGTTCTCGATCAGCCCTTCCTCCGTCACGAGCCCCAGCTCCTCGTACATCAGGGCGTCGGTGACCGGGACGGCGAAGGTCTCGGTGAGGGTAAGCCCGCGGCCGACGATCTCCCGGTAGCGGGTCTGCCGTTCGTGGACGACCGACAGCAGGGTCACGAGCCCCATAGTCACTACGATGAGGGTGTTGGAGTAGAGGAAGAACTTGGTCCGGATGCCGAGGAGTCGCATCGTCACTTCTGCCCGGGGCGACACTCCAGGAGAGCTTCGGGAGCGGTCAGGGCGGAAGGGCCGAAGAGCTTCACCGCGAGACGGCGGACGGGATCGTAATCCGAGTCGGACGCCGGGAGAAAACCTCCGGCCAGCTCTTCGTCCCACCCACGGATCCTCTCCGCCGTCGCGGGATCCTTGCCCGGGCCGAGGACGAGGGCGCGGATCAGCTCCTCCTGGAGTGCCGGATCGCTCCCGGGCGCGACCGCGATCAGGAATCCCGGAATCTCCTCCGTGCGCGCCAGAATCCGGAGGCCCCGCCGCGTGTACTTCACACCGACGTTCTCCCTGATTCCGCAGGCGTCCACCTCTCCGCGCAGGACGGCGCGGGCCGCCTCCTCCTGATGCGCGTAGTGACGGCAGGCGACGTCGACGCCCGGGCGGAGTCCGGCGTCCACGAGAGTCGCGCGTGCCTCGAGGTAGGACGCCGAGGCCATCGGCGGGCCGAAGCCGATCCTTTTTCCGGCCAGATCCGGGAGGTTCTTCAGCGGACTGTCGGCCCGCACCATGATCAGGCCGCGATACGTCGGCTTCCCGCCGGTCACGAGCTTGACGACCGGGAGCACCTTGCAGGCCGCCTGGGCCCGTGCGTAAGCGAAGGGGCCGAGCCAGGCGCCCGTCAGCTTCCCGGAGCAGAGGTCCCGAACGAGGCGCTCGTACGAGGGGACGACCACGAGGTTCCACGGAGTTCCGGTGGCGCCCGTCAGGTAGTCCACCAGGGGCTGGTACTTGAGATACATCAAGCGGGGGTTGTAGACACTCACGACACCCAGACCCAGAGAGGGCGGCGGAGCCGGCGAGGCCGCGGCTCGAAGGCCCGCCAGGGCGAGGATCAGACCACCGGCGGTCTTCAGCCCCGTCATCTTCCGTCTCCGAGGGCGGCGATCAGCGCGGCCCGGCTCCCCTCTCCGCTCACTTCCACCACCCGGCTCCAGCCGATCTCCCGCGCACGGCACGCGGCCTCACGTCCGAGGCACCATGCCACGACTTCCCCGCTCCAGGCTCCCTTCTCTGCGGCCAGCGCATCCACTTCCCTCCGGCTCCTGAGAAGACAGCCCGTCAGCGGGAGCGCGGCCGCTGCCGTTCGGGCCGCTCTCGTCAGCGGCAGGGGCACCTCGATGACCTCGGCGCCAGCCACCTCCAGAGCATCGCGCAGGTCGCCCGCCGGCGACGCGACCAGAATCCGGTGACCGAAGAGCGGGCGGCCGGAGAACCAATCGAGATGCGCGGCATGGCGGACCGCGTGTCCGATGACGAAGAGGGCCGGCGGCCGGATTCCGGCGGCCTCAGCCGCCCCCGGAAGATCGCGGAGCGGCGCGCGGACGACCTTCTGGGCCGGCGTCGTCCCCCGTTCGACGATCGCGGCGGGCACGTCGGGGTCCATTCCGGCCGCGAGGAGGCTCGCCGTGACGTTCTTCAGCGCCGAGACTCCCATGAAGCCGACGAGAGTCGCCGAAGGGTCGCGGGCGAGCAGATCCCAGTGCACCTGCGGCCCGCCTTTCTTGATGCTCTCGTGCGCCGTGACCAGGGTGACGCGAACGGCCTCGTCCCGGAAGGTCACGGGAATCCCGGCGTAGATCGGAACGGCGATTCCCGCCGTCACGCCGGGGACGATCTCGAAGGGGATTCCTGCCCGGGAGAGCGACTCGGCTTCTTCGCCTCCCCGCCCGAAGATGCAGGGATCGCCCCCCTTGAAGCGAACCACGCGCTTTCCTTCACGGGCCCGGCGGATCAGCAGCGCCTCGATCTCTTCCTGCGGCACCGGGTGATTCCCCGCCTCCTTCCCGACGGGGCAGAGTTCCACGGAAGCGGGCAGATCCGAGGGGAGAGCCGGCTCGGCGAGGCGGTCGTAGACCACCACGTCGGCGGCCAGCGTCCGTTGCCGGCCCCTCACGGTCAGGAGGCCCGGGTCCCCGGGACCGGCGCCCACGAGGGAGACGAGACCGACGCCCGCCGGGAGCGGATCGATGGTCGCCGGCGAGGGCACTTCCGCGCCGGCGAGCAGGGCGCTCTCCTCTTCCGTGGAAGGAATGCGGACCGCCAGCGTCTCCGGATCGACCGTGGCAGCGAAGAATCGATCGAAAATCCTCTCCCGGTCCGGCCCCTCTGTCGTCAAGGAACGCACCCTCTCCCGGAATCGCCCCGAGGCCGAGATCCAGTCCGCCCATGCGGCCGGGAACCGCCGTTCCAGGAGCTGGCGAAGCCGCCGGACGGCGAACGGCGCCGTCCCCTCGGAGGTCACGGCCACCTGTAGAGAGCCGCGCGTCACGCGCGCGGGCATCTGAAATGTGCAGAGGTCGGGGTCGTCGGCCACGTTGACCCAGATCCCCGCTCCCCCGGCGTCCTCGGCCACGCGGCGGTTCGTTCCGACATCGTCGGTGGCCGCGAAGACGAGGGAGTATCTGGCGGCCTCCTTGTCGAGGTATTTCCGGCGTTCGAGGACCAGCTCTCCCCGGGAGGCGAGGAGCTCCAGCTCCGGGACGGGGGAAGGTGCCACCACCGTGACACGGGAGCCGGACTCGAGAAGCGTCTCGGCCTTGCGCCTGGCCACCTCACCGCCGCCAACGACGAGGCACGCACGGCCCTTGAGGTCGAGCACGACGGGAAGCATCACGGTTTCCGGGGGGCCGACCCCATTCGGCGTGATGTTACAGGAACGTAGCCGAGGCACGGCCGGCCGACGACGGGAAGCCGCGCCTCGCCTCGCCTGTCGTTGGCCCTCTTCGAGCCTCGGCCCACGACAGCCAGTCGACCAGCTCCTCCTCCACGATCCTGCGGGCCTCTTCTTCCGCGGCGCGCCGCCGCTCCGCGTCCCGGGGAAGGTGACGGGCAAGGTCCTCCAAATCGGCGAGGACGAGGCCCTCGGGGCGGTTTTCGGGCTCCTCGACCCCGCGCGGGACAGCAAGGTCCACGACCACGATCGAGCGCCTCGTCGCCGCGAGCCAGGCCCCGGCGAGCACCGGCTCTGCGGCGTGGCAGGCACAGATGACCCCATCCGCCTCCTCGAGCGCCATGGCCCGCCACGCCCAGGGGATGGCTTCGCCCCCGGCTTCGGCCGCCAGCGTCTCCGCCCGAGAGAACGTCCGGTTCGCCACGAGAAGGCGGCCCACGCCGCGCTCTCCGAGCCGCGACACGGCAACGTGGCCCATCTCCCCTGCTCCGAGGACCAGAATGCACTTCTTCGAGAACCCGTTCAGACGGTCCGCGAGAAAGGTCACGCCGCACTCGGCAAGGGAGCGGGCGCCCCCCTTCAGCGAGGTCTCCGCCCGGGCGCGCTTGCCGGCCCGGAAGGCGGCGTGGAAGAGCCTATGGAGGAGGACGCCGGCCTCTCGCGCGTCACAGGCGCGCCGATACGCTTCGCGCACCTGCCCCAGAATCTGGTCCTCTCCGAGGACGGCCGACTCGAGCCCCGCGGCGACGCGCAGGAGGTGCCGGCCGGCGTCCGCATTCTCCCGGACCGAAAGGTACGGGTTGAGGGCGGCGAACTCGGCGGGGGAAAGGCCGAGCCAGCTCCGCCAGATCTCGATCGTCCCCGGGATTCCGGCTCCTTCCGTGTAGAGCTCCAGACGATGGCAGGTGCCGACCCGGACGAGACCCTCGGAAATCAGGTTCATGGAGGGGAGAGGATCGACGCGCCGTCCGAGGAGTCGCTCCAGGACGGGGAGCGGCGTCCGCCGGTGCTCGACACCCATTTGCACGACGCAAAGAGCCGGCCTCATCGGGAATTCTCCATTCCCATGAGAGCCCTGAACCGTAACCCCCCGGCAAGATAGCTCGCGGAAGAGCCGGTGGCCCGGAGCAGCCGGACCGCCTCTGCGGAGCGTCCCCCGCGTTCGCAGACCGCGAGCCACGGGCCCTCCTCGGGAAGCGGGAGAGCGGCACGGAGCTCCTCGAGCGGCGTCTCCCGGGCGGAACCGGGGAGCGGGCGCTCGTTCCGTTCGCTCCCGTGACGCACGTCGAGGAGCCGAAGCCCCTGCACGGATTCGCCGGGGCTCCTCGCGACGACTCCCTCTTCCTGGTTCTCCGCCGCGAAAGCCGCGACGGCGAGCGGATCGATGGCCGGGGCGAATGGCGGAGCGTAAGCCTGTTCCACGTCCGCAACGTCCTTCAGCGTCGCGCCTCGGGCGACGAGCGCCGTCGCCACGTCGACCCGCTTGGCCACCTCCCCCTCTCCGACGGCCTGGACACCGAGGACCCGTCTCGATTCGGCCTCGTACACCAGATGAACCACGATCTCCTTCGCCTCGGGCCAGTAGTGGGCCCGGTCGTGGGCGGTCACCCAGACCGAGCGCGCCCGAATCCCGCGCCCCGTCGCGGCCGTTCGGGTCAGGCCGGTTGCCGCCACGTTGAGGTCGAAGATCTTCACCGCGGCAGCGCCCGCGGCCCCGGGGAAGGTGTCGTCCCGGCCGGCGAGAATGTTCGCAAGAGTACGTCCCTGACGGTTTGCCAGAGAGCCGAATGGGAGGTAGGCCGGCTCGCCGCCGGGAAGCCGCCTCACCTCCACGCAGTCGCCGGCCGCCCAGACGTGCGGGACGGACGTGGCGAGGCGCGGATCCACGCGGATGGCACCGGTCGTGCCGAGAGCGGCTCCCGCCGACCGGGCGAGGTCCACGGCCGGCTGCACGCCGACCGCGACGACGGCGAGATCGGCCGTGAAGCGTTCGTTCCCGGCCGTCACGTTGGCCCGCGTCTCGTCGACTCCAATGGCCTCGATCGGCGTGCCGGTGCGCAGGTCGACCCCGTTTCGCCTCAGGGTGGCGGCGACGACCGCGCCGATTTCCGGATCGAGGAAGCCGGCGAGGGGGAAGGCGGCCGCCTCCAGGAGCGCGACCTCGACCCCCCAGAGGGCGCGGAAAGCTTCCGCGAGTTCGCACCCGACGAGGCCGGCACCGACGATCACCACCCGGGAGATCTCCCCTCTTGCCAGCGCCGCGTGAAGAGGGGCGAGGTCCTCCGCGGCGTGAAACGACGAGACGCGGGGATGGCGTGGCTGACCCGGCAGACGGCGGGCACGGGCTCCGGTGGCCAGGACGAGGTCATCCCACTCGAGATCCTCGCGCGCCGCTCCCGGTCCCTCGCAAACGAGCCGATGGGCGCCGACGTCGACGGCGGTGGCCCGGCGGCCCGGGAGAACCCGGACCCCTTTTATGGAGGCGAAGTACGCCGTGTCGCGGAGAGCGCCGTCGCTCGTCGTTCGGAGCGCTTCCGCGGCGCCGACGTCGCCCGAGAGGACGTACGGAAGGCCGCAGGCCGCCACCGAGAAGAGTTCCCGCTCCTCGACGACGGTGATCCGCCACCCGGGGCGGAGGCGGGCGAGGCGGGAGGCGCACCGAAGGCCGGCCGCCGAAGCGCCCACGATCACGACCCGGCAATGTCCGTCCGCGTGCAACTTTCGTCTCTCCCGTCAGGAACCGGCGAAGCGCCGGACCGCCACGACGGCTGTGGATCTCACGCCGCCACTTGCCCCCGGAGGGAGAGCGCGATCTTGTAGAAGAGCGTGATCAACAGGAGTCCCGTCGCGTAGATGCCGACCGAGATCAGGAGCTCCGGGGCGGTCGGAACGTAGGTCGTCACTTTGCCGAGCGGGGACGGAACGAATCCGGTCACGACCATCCCGAGCCCCTTATCGATCCAGATCGAAAGGAAGACCGCGACGCACGCGACCGCGAGCGTCTTTTCCCGGCGCCGCGTCCGCGGGTTGATCAGGAGGACGAGAGCCGTCGCGGCGAGCGCTTCGGCCGCCCACATCCAGGGAACGAGCGTCGTCTTTCCGTTCAGTCCCAGGAAGAGGAACTCGAAGTGCTCGATCTCCTCGGGAATGCCGCTGTAGAGGGCGGTGAAGAGCTCCATCAGGACGAAGAAGACGTTGATCGACATGGCGTACGTCGCGATGAGCGCCAGCTTCTGGATCGGCTCGCTGCCGGCATCGAATTTGGTGATCCGGCGCAGGATGAGGCACATCAGGATCAGGAGGGCGGGGCCGGAGGAGAACGCCGAGGCGAGGAAGCGCGGCGCCAGGATCGCGGTGAGCCAGAAGGGGCGTGCGGCGAGGCCGGAGTAGAGAAACGCCGTCACCGTGTGGATGGAGATCGCCCACGGGATGGAGAGAATGATGACCGGCCTGATCCAACCGGGAGGTTTGATCCCCTTCCGCTCGGCGTCCAGCGTCACGTGCGAGATCAGGACGTTGAGGACGAGGTAGCCCGAGAGGGAGATCATGTCCCAGAACATGAGGGAGTGGGGCGTCGGGTAGAGGAGCATGTTGACCACCCGCGTCGGCTGCCCCATGTCGACGAAGATGAAGAGCATGCACATGGTCACCGCGGCGATCGCGAGAAATTCGCCGAGGATCGTGATCTTGCCGAAGGCCTTCCAGTCGTGAAGGTAATACGGCAGGACGACCATCACCGCCGAGGCCGCCACGCCGACGAGGAAGGTGAACTGGGCGATGTAGAGGCCCCAGGTGACGTCGCGGGAGAGGCCCGTGATGCCGAGGCCGACGGCGAACTGGCGCAGGTAGAAGACGAACCCGAGGGCGATCAGTCCCAGAAGGAGCGCCACCCAGCGCCAGTAGTTCTTCCCTCCGATCAGTGCTTTCTCGAGCATGCGCGCCTCACACCAGGTAATAGACTTCGGGCTGGGTTCCGAGGCCAGGCCGGCGGCGGATCGCGAACCGCGACCGGAGCAGCCGCCGCACCTCGGAGCCCGGATCGTTCAGGTCGCCGAAGGTCATCGCCTTTTCCTTGCAGGCCGCCACGCAGGCCGGCGGCTCTCCCTTGTCGACGAGCTCGTCGCAGAAGGTGCACTTCTCGACGACCCCCTTGGTCCGCGTCGGGAAGTCCCGGTTCAGCTCCTTGATGAAGGGGCGCGGCTCCTCCCAGTTGAAGCTCCGCGACCCGTAGGGGCAGGCCGCCATGCAGTAGCGGCACCCGATGCATCGGTGCCAGTCCATCATCACGATCCCGTCCGGGCGCTTCCAGGTCGCCTCGGTGGGACAGACACGCGCGCAGGGGGGGTTGTCGCAGTGGTTGCAGAAGACGAGGGCCGGCCTCGAGGTGAGCGCCTCCGCGACGTACGGCGATTCCTCGTTCGGGAAGACGTTCGGGAACGGCTCCTCCCAGATCCACTTCACCTCGTGCCTCGGGTTCGGGATGGACGGGACGTTATGGGCCCGGCGGCAGGCCTCGATGCACGCCGTGCAGTCGTCCTTCTCGAGGCACTTCGTGAGATCCACGACCATCGCCCGGCGGACCCCCTTCGGGGCCTCTCCGGCCGAGGCCTCCGCGGCGTCGTCGAAGCGGAAGAGGGTGGCGCCGCCGGCAGCGACGAGAGCGGCCAGGCCGGCCCGCTTGAGGAAACTCCTGCGGTCCTCTCCCATCACGACTTCTCCTTCGGCTCGATGTGGCACTCCCAGCAGTAGGGTTTGACGGCCATGTCGTTGTGGCAGCTGTCGCAGAACTCGACCTTGTTGGGATGGCAGCGCATGCAGGTTCCGGAGAGGCTCATCGTCACGGTCCTGCCGTCCGCGCCCCGGTATGTTCGCTCCCCCCGCCGGACGACGCTGTCCCGCCAGGAGTTGAGGAGGGCCATGTGGCTTTCCCGCATCGTCTCCCGGGATTCCACGCACTTTTTCTCCGTCGTGACGATCTTCGGATCCGGCCTCGGAACGGTGGTGCTGATCGCGGGCCGCCAGACGGGAAAGAGCCCCAGGACCAGAAAGGCCGCCAGACCGGCCAGGATCTTGCCTCCGTCATGCATCGGGCTTCACCTCCAAGCCGGCGAACGGGATTCCCCGGAGGTCCGTCGTCCGCGCCTTCTCCCCCTTCATCACGAGCGCGTTGCCGACCAGCTCGTGGACGCCGGAGACTCCCACCTCGGGCACCCAGTACTCCATCAGGGTAGAGAGGACGGCACGGTCGATGGCGCAGATGCAGCTCAGGAGGTTCACGCCGTGCTTCTCGTGGACGTACCGGACGGCGGTGGCCCTCGGGAGGCCGCCCCGGAGCCGCATCTCCATGTTCTCGTCGTTTCCGAGGCCAGCGCCTCCGCCGCAGCAGAAGGTCTGTTCGCGGATGGTGTTCTCGGGCATCTCGAAGTAGTTGTTGCAGACCGATTTGAGAAGGTAGCGCGGCTCCTCCAGAATCCCCATCCCCCGCGCCGGGTTGCACGAGTCATGGAACGTCACGCGCCGGTGGTCGTTCCTTCTCGGGTCGAGATTGAGCAGGCCATGGTGGACGAGATCCGCGGTGAACTCGCAGATGTGCACCATCTTCGTCGACGAGGTGTTCTCGAAGCGCGTCTTGGTAAAGGGGCTCACCGGCACCTCGAGGAAGTCCGCCGGACCGTTCATGGTGTCCATGTACTGGTTGAGGACCCGCCACATGTGCCCGCACTCGCCGCCGAGGAGCCACTTGACCTTCAGGCGGGCCGCCTCGTGGTAGATCTTGTAGTTCAGCCTCTTGATCGTGTCGTGGGAGGTGAAGAGGCCGAAGTTCCCCCCCTCCGAGGCGTAGGCCGAGAGCGTGTAGTCGAGCCCGAGCTCGTGGAACAGGAGGAGGTACCCCATGAAGGTGTAGATGCCGGGGTCGGCGAAGTAGTCCGCCGAGGGGACCACGAAGAGGACCTCCGCCCCCTTCCGGTTGATCGACGGAGCCACCCGGATCCCCGTGATTCCTTCCAGCTCGTCGACGAGGAAGTCGACGTTGTCCTTGAAGGTGTGCGGCTGGATTCCGAGGTGGTTTCCCGTCCGGTCGCAGTTGGCGACCGGCTCGATCACCCAGTTGATGTTGAGGCCGACGAGATTCATCAGCTCCCGGGCGTGCATCGTGATCTCGGCCGTATCGATTCCGTAAGGGCAGAAGACCGAGCAGCGGCGGCACTCCGTGCACTGGAAGAAGTAGTAGTACCACTCCTTGAGGAGATCCGGGCTCAGCTTGCGGGCCCCGGCGACGTGGCCGAGGATCCTGCCGGCCGTCGTGAAGTCGTTCCGGTAGACCGAGCGGAGGAGCTCGGCCCGGAGGACCGGCATGTTCTTCGGATCCCCGGAGCCGAGAAAGAAGTGGCATTTGTCGGCGCAGGCTCCGCACCGGACGCAGATGTCCAGAAAGAGCTTGAGAGACCGGTATTTGACCAGTCGCTCGGCGAGGCCGTCCTTGATGATCTGCTGCCAGTTCTCGGGGAGCTTCCAGTCCGCGTCCGTCGGAGACCAGTCACGTGGATTCGGGAGGCCGAGGTAGCGGAGGTTCTTGGCCGCCCCGGGATAGGACCAGGAGCCCTTGCGCGCCTCGAAGTCGATCCGCGGGTCCGTCCAGTCGCTCGACGGGGGTGTGTAGTCGATCTGTACGAGCTGCTCTTTGCTCTTCTCCGCCATGTCTCACTTCCCGTCGAGAGGGATACCGGCCGCCACGAGCTTGTCGTGGAACTCGTGCTCCCATTCGGCATAGGTGTGTCCGATGATCGGCGGGTTCCACGGATTGACGTGCCGACGCATCCGGTTGTTGTTGGCGAGGTTCCGCGTGGGGGAGAGGAAGACCCCCGCCATGTGGACGAGCTTGGAGAAGGGGAAGTAGGCGAAAAGAACGCAGATGAGGAAGAGATGGACGTAGAAGATCGGGGCGATCCCCTTCGGAAGCGCCGGGTGGAACGTCACGAGGCCGAGGGCCAGGTTCTTCACCGCTTCGAGATCCACTCGGGTCACGTAGCGAAGCAGGACGCCGGAGAGGCCGATCCCCAGGATGAGGACGAGGGGAAAGTAGTCGGCGTGGAGGGAGAGGTATCGAAGGCGGGGATCGGCGAGGCGCCGGACGAGCAGGAATCCGACGGCGACCACGAGGAGGATGTTCGTGATGTAGACCTCGGGCACGCCCGCCTGGAAGAAACCGTCCAGCGCCTGCATCCACGAGACGAACGCCGGAACGGGCGCCGCGAAGAACCGATAGTGGCGCAGGAGGATGACGAGGAAGGAATAATGGAAGGCGAGGGCGGCCGCCCAGAGCCACTTGTCGCCCGAGTAGACGAGGCGCCCCCCCTCTTTCAGCTCGGCCCGGGTGTTCCGGAAGAGCGAGCGGAAGGCCAGGACCTCCAAGAGCATCCGGCCGATCGCTCCGAGGCCCGTGGACGGATTCTCCAGACGGGCGTGCTTGATCCAGGGAAGGGAGCGCTGCTGCCCGCATGTCGTCGGGATCCGGAACGGAACGGCCGAGCGTGCCCAGCCGATCACCCGTGCCGTGATCCCGATGAAGAACACCGCCACGGCGAGGTAGGGGAACGCGATGGCCAGGACCGCCTCGCCTCCCGCCCGAGCCCCGGCGTAGGCGGCGAGCGAAAGCGCCCCGACCAGAATGAACGAACCGGCGATCCGCATCGGTCACGACCTCCCTTCGGCAGAGGAGCAGGTCCCGGTACCGGTCGCCCCGGACGCTTCCGCGAGGAGCCCTGCCCGCTTCAGCAAGGAGTAGGTCCGCGCGGTGGCTTCCCGTGCGCGGAGCTCGGACATCTTGTCGCGGCAGGAGGCGTACCGGTCCCAGGCTTCGAGAGCCAGATCGTCGAGACGGGCATCGAGCCCGATCAGCTCATCGGCGCGTACCCCGGCCAGCTCGCCACGTAGCACGTCGGCGAGGGCGCGCCTGAAGAGAAAGACGAATCCGACGGCCTGGCGCGGAGAGAAGTTCTGCACGGCTCGCATCCGGACCAGCGCGTCCACCGGCGCCGCCAAATCCTCCGGACCGGCACCGGTGACGAGGACCCCGGTCAACTCGTCGATCGCCTGACGGATCGTCGCGCCGACAGGGTTCTGGAAGCCGTCCTTCTCCTGCCGGAGAAAGGCCACGGCCTGCGGCGGGTAGCTCTCCAGGACCAGTTCCCTCCAGCGATCGGCCAGCGCCTCCCTCTTCTCTCGGAGGATCTCCGCGAGTCCCATCGGGTGCCTTCGGGCTCCCTAGACGCAGCCGGTCGGCTTCGCGAGTCCGGCCACCTTGCAGGCGCCCTTGGCGGGACCTGACGGGAAGAGGGCGTAGACCTTCTTGAGGTCGAATCCCGTCTCCTTGCACAGCTTGCGGATCATCGGGGCGACGCCGAACTGCAGGAAGTAGTTCCGGAGATAGTTCACGAGCTTCCAGTGTTCCTCGGTCAGCTCGTTGACGCCTTCCGTCGTCGCGAGGGCCTTGGCGACTTCCTCGTTCCACTTGTCCGGCTCCTGCATGAAGCCGTCCTCGTCGACGTCGATGGTGACCGATCCGTGGGTGAAGATGGACATCTCTTGCCTCCTTGTGTCGTCCCGTGCCGGGAGCTCAGCTCCCCGCCTTTTCGTTGACTGTGAGGGCGGGAACGGGCCCGCCCTTCGCCTTCTCCAGCGCCTTGAGAAATTCCGGAGCGGGGCTGAACCCTTCCTCCAGCGCGGCCTCGAGGTGCGCCTCGCTTTCTGCCACCTTCCCGAGAGCCAGAAGCCCCACCGCGAGGTGGTAGTGGCTCCCCGCGTGACGGCCGTCCCGCTCGAGGGCTCGCCTGAAGCAAGCCACCATCGCCTCGGCCTCGCCGAGGTAGAGGTGGCCGAGCCCTTCCCCGTAATGAGCCATCAGAAGATCCGGCCGGACCTCCCTGGCCTTGCGGTTGGCTTCCACGCAGCCCCGGAAGTCGAGGCGGGAGAGGAGGATCCCCCCGAGGTTCACGAGGGCCTCGGGGAAGCCGGGGCGGAGTTCCAGTGCCCTCTTGAACTCCGCTTCCGCTCCCTTGGCCAGGTTCCTTTCGAGAAGCGCGGTGCCGAGGTTGAAGTGGGCGGCCGCAGACTCCGGGTCGCTCTCCGCCTCACGGCGCCACCGCTCCACCTTCTCCGGCCCGGCCGGGACGGCGTCTTTCATGATCGAGCCTTCCTTTCGCAGGACGTGATGGACTTGGCCATTCCGGCCACGGCGGATCTCGCGTCGTGGCGTGCCACGATCCGGACCACCTCCACGAGGGCCTCGCGCAGCCCGGGATCTGCGGTCAGAGCGAGAAGGCTCGGAACGAGCGGCAGGAGCAGCTGCGGGGACTCCTCCGCGATGGCGCGAAGCACCTCGGGCGCCGTAAGGGCGTGCGTTCCGGACTCGTCGTTCATAGACCAGATCAGCCGCCGCGCGACCTCCTGCACGAGCTGCGGGTGGTGGCGGCTGGCGAGAGCCACCGCGCGGGCCGCGGCCGCCCGGACGTCGGGCTCGGGCCGGTACGTCAGGGCGACGAGATAGCGAAGGGCTCTCTTGTCCGAGGCCACGATGGCGGCGAGGTCGTCGAAGCGGTGACCCCGGACGGCCTCCATCACCCGTTCTCTCACGCCCACGGTTCGCCTCCTCGGGCGGCGCGGACCATCGCCGGCGCCCACTCGGGCACTCCGGAGGCGTGCAGGTGGGTATACGTCGCCACCGTGCTCCCAACATGGACGCCGTCCCGGCCGCTTCCCAGACCGACGCCCCGGTCGATGGCGAGAACCGTACGGAAAGCGTCGGCTCCTTCGGTCACGCGCGAGTAGTGGAACTCGTGGCCGCGGATCACGCTTCCGTCGGCGAGGAACGGGTTCGGAGAATCGACCCGCGCCGCCACGTAGCCGTGGCCCTGAGGCCGGGCGGTCTGTTCGACGTGGATCGGGAGCGCTCCCACCATAGGCCGGGAGACGCCGTCGGTGACGAGCTGCTGTGCCAGATACATCAGTCCGCCGCACTCGGCCCACGTCGGAAGCCCTTCCGCGAGGCGCCGGCGAAGCTCGTGGCGGAAGGGGCGGTTCTCGGCCAGTCGGGCGGCATAGACCTCGGGGAAGCCGCCACCGATGTAGAAGGCGTCGAGGTCCGGAAGCGTCTCGTCCGCAGTCGGGGAGACGAAGACCAGATCGGCGCCCGCCTGCTCCAGCTCCTCGAGGTTCTCGGGGTAGTAGAACGAGAAGGCCACGTCGCGGGCCACGCCGATTCGCACGCGGGAAGCCGGCGGTGCCGGGCGCGGGCCCTCGGGCGTCACCTCGAGCCGGGGCGCATCCCCGGCCACCTTGAGCAAGGCTCCGACGTCCACCGATCCCTCGACCAGATCGGCGGCACGCTCGAGCATCTCCTCGGAGCGGGGATGCTCGGCGACCGTGACGAGGCCCAGGTGCCGGCTCGGCAATTCGAGCTTCTCGGTGCGAGGAATCGCCCCCAGGACCGGCACGTCGGTGGTTCCGGCGATGGCCTCGCGGATCACGGCCTCGTGCCGGCTGCCGGAGACGCGGTTCAGGATGACGGCGGCGAGATTGAGCTTGGGATCCAGCACCTCGCAGCCTAGGACCTGTGCGGCGACCGTGCGGGTCACCTTGGTGGCGTCAACGACGAGGACGACCGGCGCACCGGTAAGTTTGGCGAGCTGCGCCGTCGAATGGGACCCCTCGCTGTCCATCCCGTCGAAGAGGCCGCGGTTCCCTTCGATGACCGCGATGTCGTGGGCGCGCGCCGCGCGCGCGAGCGACGTGTGGATGGCCGAGTCGGACATCAGATACGTGTCGAGGTTGCGCGCGGAAGATCCCGCCGCCGCCGCGAGCCACGCCGAGTCGATGTAGTCGGGCCCTTTCTTGAAGGTCGCCACGTGAAGACCGCGGCGCCGGAGGGCCCGGGCCAGCCCGGTGGAGACGAGCGTCTTTCCCGTATCCCCGGCCAGTCCGGCCACGACCAGGCGCGCCAGAGCGATTTGAGCCAATGGGGCCCCCGTCTCCTACACCATCTCGAGGTAGCCGCAGGGGCACTCTTCGGCGCACTTCTTGCAGCCGTCGCAGAGTTCGAGCTTGATCTTGAAGTAGTGCCCGGGGTACTTCTCTTCGAGCTTGGCGAAGCATGACGACTGGCAGTACATCCAGCACTTCTCGCAGTCGAAGCAGAGTCCGCAGGAGAGGCAGCGTCCGACCTCGGCGAGGAACTGCTCCCGCGTGATCCCGTGGTCGATCTCGGCGTTCCCGTCGGCGAGTCTCTCCTCGGGAGAGAGAATGGCGCGTTCGGCGCGAGGCTTTGCTTCGTACGTGTCCAGCTTCAGACGGGAAGCGGGAATCTTGGGCCGTTCGTCCTTCTTCGCCGGCGGGAGGCCGCGCAGCGCCGCGTGGATCGTCTCGGCAGCCCGCCGTCCCTGGTAGATCGCGATCGTCGCGAGCCCGAGCTCCAGGTCGTCGCCGCCGGCCCAGACGCCCTCGGCCACCTTCCCTTCCTCGTCCGCCTTGAACCAGCCCCTCTCGGCCCCGAGAGCGGCGACCCGCTCCGCTTCCGGCTCCTGCGAGATGGCCGCGATCACCGTATCCACGGGGATCTCGTACTCGGACCCCGCGACCGGCACCGGACGGCGGCGGCCCGAGGAGTCGGGCTCTCCCAGCTCCATCCGCTGGACCCGGAGCGCCCGAAGCTTCCCGCCGTCCCGGAGGATCGCCACCGGCGCCGCGAGGAAGACGATGTCGATCTTCTCCTCGAGGGCCTGCTCCACTTCGCTTTCGATCGCCGGCATCTCCGTCCGCGTCCGGCGATAGACGATCGTCACCTTCGCTCCGAGCCGGAGCGCCACCCGCGCGGCGTCGATGGCGGTGTCGCCCCCCCGATCACGGCCACGCTCGCGCCCACGTCCACGCGCTCGCCCGAGTTTGCCCGGTTCAGGAACTCGGTCCCCGTCAAAACGCCGGGGCCCTCCTCGCCGGGGACCCCCATCTTCTTTCCGCGGTGGGCGCCGATGCCGACGAAGATCGACTTGTGGCGGGCCCGGAGCTCCTCGACCGGGACGTCGCGCCCGACCGCCGTGTTGAGCTTCAGCTCTACGCCGAGATCGACGATCCGCTTCACCTCCGCGTCGAGGACGTCGTGGGGGAGCCGGTAGCGGGGGATGCCGTAGCGAAGCATGCCGCCCGCCTCGGGGAACGCCTCATAGACGGTCACCGGGTAGCCGCGCCGCGCGAGCTGGTAGGCGCAGGAGAGACCGGCAGGCCCCGCGCCGATGACGCCGATCGACTCCGGCTGTTTCTCTTCCGAGAGCCGCGCCAGCGAAAGACCTTTCTCCAGCCCCCAGTCCCCGACGAACCGCTCGAGGCAGTTGACCGCCACCGCCCCGTCCTTCTCGGCCCGGTTGCACTTCTCTTCGCAAGGATGCGGGCAGACCCGCCCCATCACGGCCGGGAACGGGTTGTACTCCACGATCGTCCGCCACGCCTTCTCGAAGGCCTGCTCCTCCGAAAGCCCGGTCTTCTCCCGCTGGGCGATCGTCGTGATCCAGCCGCGGATGTCCGTGCCGCTCGGGCAGTTCCCGATGCAGGGGGCGAGCTTTTCCACGACCTGGGGACGGAGCGACGAAACCTGCGTCGCGCCGCTCCCTCCCATCCGAAGCGGAGGCTTCTTGGTGACCGTCTTCAGGAGTCCCATCGTCTTCTTCTCTCTTTCAAACTCCCGACGCGATGGGCCTCCGGGGCGAAACACCCCGGAGGCCCGTGCGACGCTAGGCTTTGTCCGGAGGCAGCGTGATATAGCTCCCGCCGAAATACGAGTAGATGCAACGACCCGAGTCCATCAGCTGGCGGATCGCCTGCTTGCAGAGGTCCTTGGAGCACTCACCGTCGCCGAACTTCTCGATCATGGCCTTCGTCAGGTCCGTGGCCTTGAGGCTCTTCTTCCCGTGCGTCTCCGTGACGAGTTGGAACATGGCATCGGCGATCTGCTCGACACTCACAGGACTCATCGGATCCCCCTTATGCCTGCCGCATGTGGATCGAACGCCGGAACGTCTCCCCGGCGTGCTTGAAGTCGTCGATGTGGTACTTCGTGAACTCGATCCCCGTGATCTCGAAGAACTTGGGCCAGCCGATCCGCTCGATCCACTCCCCCATCCGCTCGAACTTGCGGGCGTTGGCGGCATAGACCTTGACGAGGTTGGAGACCGCGCTGACCACCTCGGGCCAGCGGGGCGGATTGTTCGGAATGAACGGGATCGCCAGCTTGGAGAACTTGGGCTCGGTCCGGGCGTTGGAGACCTTGCCCCCCACCCAGATGGAGATGCCGTCGTTCTCGGCGTCGGCGATCTTCAGGGCCGGGCAGACCGTGAAGCAGTTGCCACAGTACATGCACTGCTCCTCGATGATCTCGACGGACTGGGAGCCTTCGACCGTCTTGGGACGCACGGCGCCCGTCGGGCAGGAGGCCACGACGCTCGGGATCTCGCACATCTTCGGAAGGTCCTTGTGATTGATCTTGGGGGCCTTCCGGTGGATGCCGAGGATGGCGATGTCGGAGCAGTGCACCGCGCCGCACATGTTCAGGCAGCAGGCGAAGGCGATCCGGAGCTTTCCCGGCATGTCGATGTTTGCAAAGTGCGGGTAGAGCTCGTCCATGACCGACTTCACGACTCCCGAGGCATCGGACGCCGCCGAGTGGCAGTGGACCCACCCCTGGGTGTGGACGCAGTTGGAGATGGAAGGTCCGATGCCGCCCACCGGATACCCCTCCTTCTTCAGCGCCGCGATGAGCGGGTCGATCTTCGCGGGGTCCGTGGGAAGGAACTCCACGTTGTTCCGGCTGGTGAAACGGAGGTACCCGCCGGAGTACTCGTCCGCCAGCTTGGCGAAGAGACGGATCGTCTGGATGGAGAGGAGACGGGGCGAGGCGGCGCGAACCGTGTAGAGCTTGTCGCCGGTGGGGCCGACGTGGACCATCACGCCCGGCTTGACGATCTCGTGGTACTTCCACTTCCCGTAGTTCTTCTTGATGACGGGAGGAAGGAACTTCTCGTAGTTGGGCGGGCCGATGTCGGTTTTTCTCGGATTGGCGGACATTCGTAGGTACTCCTTTTCCCCGTCCTCAGGCCGTCTCTTCCACGGTGTCCTGGTAGAAGATGTAGGGATTCGCTCGAGGCGCGGTGATCATCTCCGGAACCGGGTCGAGGCCGATCTGCTCGAGGAAGTTGCCCAGCCCGATCCGCTGGATGAACTCGCCCACGCGCTCGCGGTTCTTTCCGTGCTCGGACCAGATGTCCCAGATTCGCGAGATGAGCTCCTTGATCTCGTCGTACGGGGGCTCCATCTTGATGAACGGGACGAAGACGCTGGAAAGGAGCGCACCGCCGACGATCGGGGCCTTCGAACCGATCAGGATCGCCGCGCCGCGGTCGTCTCCGGGCGCCAGTGCCTTGGGCATCGCGTTGATGCAGTGCATGCATTTCACGCAGTTGGCATTGTCGATACCGAGGGCGTTGCCGTTCCAGCTCATGCAGCGCGTCGGGCAGCGGTCGCAGACATCCTTCTGGATGTCGAGCTTGCCGCTCGCGGCGTAGGCCTTGACCTCGCCGGCGTCGATCTTGATGTCGTCCCGCCAGATCCCGATGAAGGACATGTCGGAGCGCGCCACCGAGGCCACGCAGTCGTTGGGGCAGCCGGCGAACTTCAGCTTGTACTTGTAGGGGAACGCCGGCCGGTGCAGCTCGTCCTGATAGGTCTGGGTGAAGTTGTAACAGGCGTTCAGGGTGTCGTAGCAGGCCCACTCGCATCGGGCGGGGCCGCAACAGGCGCTCGGGCTTCGCATATCGGAGCCGGATCCGCCGAGATCGAAGCCGGCCGCCGTCAGCTCGGCGAAGGTGGGCTCGAGCTCGTTCGTCTTGGTCCCCAGAAGGATGATGTCTCCCGTCGACCCGTGCATGTTGGTCACGCCCGAGCCGTGGCGGTCCCAGATGTCGGCGATGGTCCGGAGGGCGTCCGAGGTGTAGAACCAGGCGGACGGGTGGTTGATCCGCATGGTGTGGAACTCGGCGCACTCGGGAAATTCCTGCGGGAGGTCCGAGTAGCGGCCGATGACGCCGCCCCCGTACCCCATCACGCCGACGAGGCCTCCGTGCTTCCAGTGCCCGATCTTTTCATGGTAGGAGCGCTCGAGGACGCCCAGGAGATCCTGGACCATCGGCCTTGCGGCTTCCTTCTTGAGCTCCTTGACGAAGCTCGGCCACGGTCCGGTCTCGAGCTCGTCCAACATGGGTGTTTCTCTCTTTTTATCAGTCATTGCGGCTCCTTCATTGACACGAACCCTTCATCACGAATCGACGATCGCTGCTGTCGCTGTCGCTCAAGAACATTCGGCCTGGTGCCCCCTCCCGGGTTCACGGCGTCCGGGATTGGCTCCGAGCAACCCCTGTGCCGGCGTGCTCCAGCGCCTCGCGGGGATCTCAAGCGGCCCGATTCCAGCTACTTAGAGGAAGCGGCTACCGAAAGGCCTCCCCGGTGTCCCGGCTCCGTAACCCGGCCGTAACGAGGCCGTAAAGGACCACTCCCTCCCTGGCCGAAGAACCGGTTGACCGGGGCTGGCGCGCACGACATGCGCCGGAACTCCCCCGTTTCCTTCGGCCAAAGGGCGTCACGCCCCTGTAACGGACGGCGCCCTAATGGAACTCCCACTCGATGTAGCCGGGCTTGACGTCGGCCATGGCGTTGACGATCAGCTCGACGAGGCCGCCATAGAGGATCTGGCTCCGGTCGAAGGCGTTGTAAGCCCGGATCAGGTCCCGGAACTGCCCCTTGCAGTTGGAGCAGGGGGTGCAGACGTACTTGGGAATCGAGGCGTCGAGCTCGCCGGCGAAGGCATCGAGGATCTGCTTCATCTTGATCCGGCCGGAGACGAGCGTCCGCCAGTTCGCGAAATTGTTTCCCGACATGATGGCGAAGCCGGAGCCCCCGCCGCAGCAGTAATTGTCCACTCCGTGAGGCTCCATCTCGCGGAAGCGCGGCGCGATCCTGCGAAGCACCCGCCGTGGCGGCTCGATGATCCCCATGGCCCGGGCGATGTTGCAGGGATCGTGGAGCGTGACCGGAAAGTCGTTGCGCGACGGGTCGAACTTCAGCGCCCCCGATTCGACGATCGCGGCGAGGAAGGGGGCATAGCTCTCGCGCGGCACGGCGAGGTCGGCGCCGAGGATCCGGTCCGCGACGACGGCCAGCGCCTTGTGCGCATGGCCGCACTCGCCGATGACGATCTTCTTCACCTTGAGCTTCTTCGCCAGCTCGGCGTGCTTCAGCGCGACGCGGGCGAACTGGAAGTCGTCGTACCAGAGGCCGTAGTTGATCGCATCGTAGGCGACGATCTCCGAGGAGAGGGTCCACGAGATGCCGGCCTTCTGCATGATGACGGCGAAGGCTCCGGGGTTCTCGGGCCACGCCATGATCTCGCCGGCGTTGTGCATCAGCAGCACGTCGGCCCCAACCACGT
Source organism: uncultured Acidobacteriota bacterium (assembly GCA_963779415.1). GTDB lineage: Bacteria > Acidobacteriota > Thermoanaerobaculia > UBA5066 > UBA5066 > DAOMFB01. The sequence goes on from CAVZYA010000001.1 coordinate 713,779, forward strand.
CCCAGGGGGTCTCGACCTTGAAGCCGACCTTGTCGCTCGTCTCCTCGTCGATGAACTGGATGTTGTCCTTGACGACCTCGGGCGTCATCCCCGTGGACGAGCCGACCTTGAGCTGCAGGACCGAGCCGTCGGTGTGCGCCTCCCGCGCCGAGATTCCCAGCTCCTGACTGAAGAGCTTGCGCAGTTCGTGGGTCACGAGTCCGTTGTCGACGCCGATCGGGCAGGCCTGGCAGCAGCGGCGACAGAGGGTGCAGCGGTAGGACAGCTCGGCGAGGCGCGCGAAGGTGTTCCAGTTCAGCTCCGGCGCTCCCACGAGAGCGGCCTTGACCGGGTTTCCGCCGGGTCCGTACCGGGCGAGGAGCCCGCGCAGGACGTCGGCCCGGTAGCTCGGCCGGTAGACTTCGTTCTGGCCGCTCGTTTCGTAGATCGGGCAGGCCTCCGCGCAGGTCTGGCAGTGCGTGCAGTGGTCGAGGGTGAGCGTGAGCTGCTGGAGAAATCCCCAGTTGTCCTCGCGGGAGAGGAGCTTGTGGAGCCCTCTCTTCAGACCTTCCAGAAGCCGCTTCTCCTCGGCGGGGTCTGCCGGCCGCTTCAGAGCGAGTGCGGAGACGCCATCCAGCGACCCGTCGATTTGCTTGCGCTTCTCGGCCGTCAGCTCTTTCCAGAGAAGCGCCGGGTCGTCCTTGTCGTAGGGGGGCGGCAGCGGGAGGAGACGCTCGAGATCGATCGGAGAGAGAGTGTCGGCGTTCCTGGCGATGTCGCGGACGTCCGGAATCGGCGGCTTTTCTGTCATCTCAGGAATCCCCTCTCTCGACAACGGCATCGGCCCAGGTCTTTTTGCCGTCCCCCTTGATGTGCGGAGCCGACCAGGAGATCGGCAGCAGCAGGAGCTTCCCCACTTTCTTGTCGTACTTCCCGTCGAGATTCGGGGCGTCGTCCCAGCGGACGGAATGCCAGGTGAAGTACTTGGCGAAAAAGTGCGTCATGTGACTCCAAGGCAGATAGGCGAGGAAGAGACCGAGAAGCAGAACCTGCGCGGCGAACCAGGCCGGGATGCCGGTCACGGGCGTGAAGGTCACGAGCCCGTGCGCGAACGTCGCGGCCACGACGAGCTGCGGATCCGCCCAGAGGAGGCTTCCCCAGGAAGCAAAAAAGACCGCCAGGAGCAGCTCGAGGTGGAGAAAGTCTGCCGGTGTCGACGCCCGACGCAGGCCGGGACTCAGAGCGCGGCGCGCGAGCAGGCCCAGGCTGCCGAGGGTAGCCAGGGTGAGGCCGACGCCGCACCAGAGGGCCAGCACACGCCCCCCGCCGAGGCGCCAGAGTCCCGGAAGGCCGCGTACGCCCGGGATCGCGCCGACGAAGAGAGCCCCCCCCAGGCCGAAGAGCAGATAAAGGCCGTAGTGGAAGAGCAGCGAAGGGAGCCAGAGGCCGGGGTTGTGCTCCCTCACCTGCTTCAGGGTCAGCACCTCCTCGGCGATGGTCTTTACCTCGCCCAGCTTCGACACCTCCCGTGGCTTGGTCCACCAGTCCAATTCCTCGAAATACGATCCGCCGTAAGCCGCCTTCCCCTTTTCGTGGGCCACGGGGTAGAGCTCCCACCGCAGATGCTGCGGCATCCGGGCGTAGTGGACCGCCTTGTAGAGGCACCCCCCTACGAACCCGAGGAACGCGAGAGCAGCCAGAATCTGGACCAGTCCCATCTCGAACCCTCCTCCTCGGGCGACCCGAGCGCCCGGTCTCAGGGCGACGTGCCATGAGATCTTCATGCCAGCGTCAGGTTCCGCGCAAGGGAGAGGATCGATCGCGGCGGCGGCCACCCGCGGGGCACGCGGCTTCTTCCTGTCGGGCCGAGAGACGTCTTCGTGAGAATCCGATGCCGGCTCCGACCGTCGCGGGAGACCGCCGCGCCCGGTCACGGCGATGTAACCGTTTCCGATCGGTAACGGCACCAAGATTCGTCTCAAGTGGCTTCGCGGCCCGCAATTGAAGGGGCGGAGACGCCGGACGGGCCCGTTTCAACGAGATCGCGCATTCCGGAAGGTCTCGGGGGCCTTTCTCTCTCCATCTACGCGGGTTGTCCGTATCGGCGTCCGTGGCACATGGATTGCGGAGCCTGCCGATCCGGAGAGTGTTCGCCGGCTCTCCGAAATTCTGCGCGGGAGGTGATGAAAGAGGCACGGATGAGAACGCGGCCCTCGGCGGTGGATCGACCGCCAGATATTTCAGCGAGCCCTCGAGGCCTTAAGGAGGAGTTATAGATGCCCAGTTTCGTGAACCCGGAAAAATGCGACGGGTGCAAGGCGCTTGACAAGACCGCCTGCCAGTACATCTGCCCGAACGACCTCATGGTCCTCAACAAGGAGACCATGAAGGCCTACAACCAGGAGCCGGAGATGTGCTGGGAGTGCTACAACTGCGTCAAGATCTGCCCCACCCAGGCGGTTGACGTGCGCGGTTACGCGGACTTCGTCCCGATGGGCGCTTCGGTGGTCCCCCTGCGCTCCACCGACAGCATCATGTGGACGGTGAAGTTCCGCAACGGCACGATCAAGCGCTTCAAGTTCCCCATCCGCAGCACACCCGAGGGCCAGGCGAAACCCGATGGCGGCTTCAACGGTGCGCCGCCGATCGATGGGCCGGTCCTCTTCACCGAACCCGATTCCCTCGGCCTGCCCGCCGTGTGGACGAAAGCCTGAGGAGGCGGACATGGCAGACTTCAAAACCGTTCAGGTCGAAACCGATCTGCTCATCCTCGGTGGCGGAATGGCCGCGTGCGGCGCCGCCGTCGAGGCGGCGTACTGGGGGAAGAAGCACGGCCTCAAGGTGACGCTCGTCGACAAGGCCGCGGTGGATCGCTCGGGCGCCGTCGCCATGGGACTCTCCGCCATCAACCAGTACGTCGGTCTCAAGGATGGCCAGAACACTATCAAGGACTACGTCGACTACGTTCGAAACGATCTCATGGGTGTCACCCGTGAGGACCTCGTGGCCAACATCGCCCGACACGTGGACTCCTCGGTCCACCTGTTCGAGAAGTGGGGACTCCCGATCTGGAAGGACGAGAAAGGCGCATACGTCCACGAAGGCCGCTGGCAGCTGATGATCAACGGCGAGTCGTACAAGGTCGTCGTGGCCGAGGCCGCCAAGAACGCGATCGGCAAGGAGAACATCTACGAGCGCGTCTTCATCGTCGGCCCCATCCTCGAAGACGGGCGGTGCGTCGGCGCGTACGGCTTCTCCGTACGCGAGAACACCTTCTACGTCTTCAAGGCGAAGGCGGTCATTACCGCCATGGGCGGCGCCGTCCACGTCTTCAAGCCGAGGTCTTCCGGCGAAGGCCAGGGGCGCGCTTGGTATCCGCCCTGGAACGCCGGCGCCTCCGCGTACTTCACCCTCAAGGCAGGGGCCGAAATGACCTGCCAGGAGGTCCGATTCATCCCGGTCCGGTTCAAGGACGCCTACGGCCCGGTCGGCGCCTGGTTCCTGCTGTTCAAGTCCCGCGCCACGAACGGGCTAGGCGAGAACTACATGGAGACGCGCAAGGCCGAGCTCGACAACTGGAAGCCGTACGGGCACGTCAAGCCGGTCCCGGCGAACCTCCGCAACTACCTCATGCTGCTGGACGTCATGGAGGGCAAGGGCCCGATCTCCATGCGGACCGAGGAGGCGATCCAGAAGATCGCCGCGGGCGCAGGGGACGAGAAGGCAGCCAAGAAGAAGCTCAAGGAGCTGGAGTCCGAGGCCTGGGAAGACTTCCTCGACATGACGATCTCCCAGGCCATCCTCTGGGCGGCCTCGAACGTGTCGCCGGAGGAGAAGGCGTCCGAAATCGCGGCGGCGGAGCCGTACTTCATCGGCTCACACTCCGGCGCCTCCGGCGCCTGGGTGTCGGGTCCCGAGGATCTCGCCCCCAAGGATTACTTCTGGGGCTACGACAACATGTCCACCGTGCGCGGCCTCTTCTGCGCCGGCGACGCCTCGGGCGCCTCGTCGCACAAGTTCTCTTCCGGCTCGCACGCGGAAGGGCGGATCGCCGCCAAGGCGGCTGTCCGGTTCATCGTCAAGGAGAAGATCGCGGCCCCCAAGGTGGACGCGGCGAAGATCGATCAGCTCAAGGCAGAGGTTCTGAAGCCGCTGAAGACCTTCGAGGAGTTCAAGGGCGCCACGACGCAGACCGACGTCAACCCCAATTACATCCGACCCAAAATGTTCCAGATGCGCCTGCAGAAGCTGATGGACGAGTACGCGGGGGGCGTGACAACGCAGTTCACCACCTCCGAGGTGCTTCTCAAGAGGGGCCTGGAGCTGCTCGCGTTCCTCAAGGAAGACTCGGCGAAGCTGGGCGCTTCCGATCTCCACGAGCTGATGCGCTGCTGGGAGAACGTTCACCGCATGTACCAGGCCGAGGCCCACGTCCGTTCGATCCTCTTCCGCGAGGAGACGCGCTGGCCCGGCTATTACTTCCGCTCCGACAAGCCCCGGATGGACGAGAAGAACTGGCACGTGTTCGTGAACTGCCGTCTCAACGCCACGACCAACGAGTGGGAGATGACCAAGCGACCCATCGTTCATTCGTTCTCGAAGCCCGGGGAGCAGGAGCTCCTCGGTGGCTGATTCCGGTTCTGTCGGCCCCGGGCGCCGCGAAGTGCCCGGGGCCTCTTTTCCCGAGCGAGGTGGGTGTGTCTTCAAACAGCCCTGTTCTCACGTGTCCGCACTGCCTGCAAACCCTGACGCCGTTTTCGCTTCCCGAGGCGGGCGGCTGGGACACCCCCTTCCAGCTCGCCTGCTTCAACGACGACTGCGCGTACTACGTCCGCGGCTGGACGTGGATGGAAGAGCAGTTCGGCGTGAAGAGCTCGTATCGCCATCGCCTCGATCCCGCGTCCGGAACGACCTCTCCGCTCCCGGTCTGGTCGCCGACGGCGATCCGCGACCGGATCCTCGAGGCTGACGTGGATGTCGCCGGAGCCGGCGACGCCGACGTGATCCCCGGTGAGGGCGGAAAGAAAGGGAACAAGACATGAGCACGGAGGCCTGCGCCCTTCCCGAGGGTCTGAAGAAACAGAGGCAGCTCGGGAGTGACGAGCCGTTCCGTTTTTCCTGCCACCCGGGCGTGGCCTGCTTCAACCGCTGCTGCGCCGACGTGAACATCCTCCTGACCCCGCTCGACGTCCTCCGGCTGGCTCGCCGGCGGGGCATGACGACGAAGGAGTTTCTCGACCGGCACACTCTCACCCCGATCACGAAGGAGCTTCACCTCCCGCTCGTGATCCTCCGGATGAACGAAGACGAGGGGAAGCGCTGCCCCTTCGTCGGCCCGGAGGGCTGCACGGTCTACGAAGACCGGCCCTGGGCCTGCCGGATGTATCCGGTTGGGGTGGCGCTCCCGCCGGCCCGCGCGGGTGTGGAGCCGGAGCCGGTCTCCTTCCTCTTCGAGGACGACTTCTGTCTCGGCCGCGAGGAGGCCCGGCTCTGGACGGTCCCCGCATGGCGGGGCGATCAGCGGGTGGAGGAGCAGGAAGAGATCGAAGCGGGATTCCGGGAGATCGTCGGCCATCCCTGGTTCATCGGAGGTCGGCAGCTCGACCCGAAGCGGATGGAGATGTTCTTCATCGCCTGCTACGACCTCGATACCTTCCGCCGTCTCGTCTTCCATTCGACCTTTCTCGACCGTTTCGCGGTAGCGCCGGACGTCGTGGAGCGGATGAAAAAGGACGACATCGAGCTCCTCCGTTTCTCGTTCCGCTGGCTGAAATTCGCTCTCTTCGGCGAGCCCACGATCACGGTCAAGGAGGGGAGGCCGTCATGACGGTGCAGCACCCCAAGCCGATGCTGGTGGTCGGGGCGGGAATCGCCGGCATCACCGCCGCGCTCGAGGCGTCGGAAGCGGGGCGGGAGGTCCTTCTCGTAGAGCGGGAGCCTGCGGTCGGGGGCCGCGTCCTCAGAAGCTACCACTACTTTCCCAAGCTCTGCCCCCCCTCCTGCGGCATGGAGATCAATACCCGAAGGCTCGAGCGGAACCCCCGCGTGAAGGTCATGACCGGCTGCCGGGTGACGAAAGCCGCCGTCTCGGACGGCGGCTGGCATGTCACGCTGACCCACTCCCCCGCCTTCGTCAACGAGCAATGCACGGCCTGCGGCGACTGCAGCAAGGTCTGTCCGGCGAAGGTCCCCGATCCATTCAACCTGGGAATGAACGAGGCTCCGGCCGTGCGGCTGCCGTTTCCGAACGCCTGGCCTCGCCGCTTCACGCTGGACCGCCCGGCCTGCCCTCCCGGCTGCCGGGCCTGCGTCGATGCGTGCACGTACAAGGCGATCGACCTCGCGGCGACGGAGCGCGAGGAGAGCGTGGACGTGGGGGCGGTGGTCATCGCGACCGGATGGCACCCCTACCCGCTGGAAAAGCTTTCGGAGCTGGGAGGAGGGCTCTTCCCGGACGTGATTCGAACGTCCAGATGGAGCGGCTCGCATCTCCCTCGGGACCGACGGGCGGCAGGATCCTCCGCCCGTCCGACGGGAAGCCGCCGAAGCATGTGGCTTTCGTCCAGTGCGCCGGGTCGCGGGACGTCAAGCACCTCCCTTACTGCTCGTCGGTCTGCTGCCTCGCCTCGCTCAAGCAGGCGCTCTACGTCCACGAGCAGCTCCCCGAGACGGAGGTGAGCATCTACTACATCGACCGCCGCACCCCGGGGCGCAACGAGGAGATGCTCACGAAAGTCGCCGCGACGAGCGGCGTCAAGCTGATCAAGGGAAAGGTGGGCAAGGTGGAGAAGGGCGACGACGGCGGACTCCGCCTGCGCCTGGAGGACGTCGCCAGCGGACGCCTCCTCTCGGCCGGTGCGGACCTCGTCGTCCTCGCCACCGGCATGGTCCCCAATCTCTCCGCCGATGCCCTTCCCTTCCCGGTCACCCGGGACGACGACGGCTTCTGCCTCGACAGCCCGGAATCGAGTCTCTGCGTCGCCGGCGTGGCCCGGCGCCCCGAGGACGTCGCCGCCTCGGTGCGGGACGCCACCGGGGCCGCCGCGAAGGCCTTCGTGGCCGGAAGGAGGGCGTGATGCAGCGCCCCGGCGTCTTCCTCTGCAGCGGCTGCGGCATCGGCGAAGCCATCAAGCTCGATGGTCTCGCCGAAGCGGCGGAGCTCGGAAAGATCCCCTGCACGATCCACCCCTGCCTCTGCGCTCCCGAGCCGGTCGCGGCGATGCGCGCCGCCGTGGAGAGCGGCGAGCTGGACGCGCTCCTCGTGGGAGCCTGTTCGCCGCGCGCCAAAGTCGCCGAGTTCCGCTTCGACCCCGAGAAGGCCGCCGTGGAGCGGGTCGCGCTGAGAGAGCAGGTGGCCTGGTCACACCCGGCGGGCGCGGATGACACCCAACTGCTGGCCGAGGACCTTCTCCGGATGGGGCACGCACGGCTCCAGAGAATCTCTCCGCCGAAGCCTTTCGCCGAAAACATCGAACGGACGATCCTGATCGTGGGAGGCGGCGTGGCCGGCCTTTCGGCCGCACAGGCCGCCGCCGGAGCGGGCCACCCGGTCGTCCTCGTCGAGTCGACCGAGCGGCTGGGAGGGCATCTCGCCGAGGGTAAAGACGTGGTGCCGGAGCGGCCCCCGTACGACGCCCCGCAGCCGAACCAGGTTTCGGAGCTGATCGGCAAGGTGGCGGCTCATCCGGCCGTCCGGGTCTTCACATCGACCCGGATCCGGGAGATCAACGGGCAGCCCGGTCAGTTCAAGGTGGAACTCCAGACGCCGGGAGGCGTGGAGGCCTTCACCGCCGGTGCCATCGTTCAGGCGACCGGAGCCCACCCCTACGACGCGAAGAAGCTCTCCCATCTCGGATACGGCGTCTCGCCGAACGTGGTCACGTCCCACGAGCTGGAGGCGATGCTCAAGGAGGGGAAGCTCCGGCGGCCTTCCGACGGGAAGCTTCCCGGGAGAATCGTCTTCGTCCAGTGCGCCGGATCTCGCGACCCGGCACACCTTTCCTACTGCTCCGCCGACTGCTGCGGGACCACCCTGAAGCAGGTCGCGGTGATCGGACGCGACTTTCCGGATGTGGAATGCGCCGTCGTCTACAAGGACATCCGGACCCCCGGAACGCTCGAACATTTCTACCGGTCCGTCCAGGACCACCCGGGGCGCCTCTTCGCCCGGGGGGAAGTGGAGAAGGTCGAAGGGAACGGCCATCTCACCGTCCGGCTGCGCGAGAGCCTTCTCGGCGACGCCTGCGACCTCTCGGCCGACCTCGTCGTCCTGGCAGTGGGGATGGTGCCCAACTCCGCCGACGGCGAGGCGATCCGCACACTCCACGACGCCCAGCGGCGAGCCGAGCGCGGCGAATCGGAGACACAGCGGGAAGAGGCGCGCAAGATTGCGGCCTCTCTCATCCAGCACGAAGGGACGGAGATCCTGAACCTGGGCTACCGCCAGGGACCGGACCTGCCGGTTCTCGCTTCCTCCTTCAACGACTCCCACTTCATCTGCTTCCCGTACGAGACCCGGAGGACCGGCATCTACGCCGCCGGTGCGCTGCGGGCTCCGATGGACGCCGCCCAGGCGACCGAGGACGGATGGGGCGCCGCGATGAAAGCGATCCAGGTCATCTCCGCGGCGGAACGGGGCGAGGCCGTTCACCCGCGATCGGGAGACCTCGGCATTCCCGATTTCTTCATGCAACGGTGCACGCAATGCAAGCGCTGCACCGAGGAGTGCCCGTTCGGAATGCTCAACGAGGACGAGAAGGGGACGCCCCAGCTCAACCCGCTCCGGTGCCGCCGCTGCGGCATCTGCATGGGCGCCTGTCCCGAGCGGATCATCTCCTTCCCGGACTACTCCGTGGACATCGTGGCCAGCATGATCAAGGCGATGAGCGTCCCGGACGAGTCCGAGGAGAAACCCCGGATCGTCGCGCTGATGTGCGAGAACGACGCGATCCCCGCCCTCGACGCCGCCGCCGCCATGCGCAAGAGCTGGAACCCGTGGGTGCGCGTCATCCCGATACGCTGCCTCGGCTCGACCAACATCGTCTGGATCGCCGACGCGCTCTCCCGCGGGATCGACGGCGTCATGCTCGTCGGCTGCAAGTCGGGCGACGACTACCAATGCCACTATGTGCGCGGCTCCCAGCTCGCCCAGACCCGGCTTACGAACGTGCAGGAGACGCTGACCCGCCTCGCCCTCGAGCCGGAACGGATCAAGGTTGTGGAGCTCTCTCACGACGAATTCGACCGCATTCCCGGAGGTCCTCGACGCCTTCTCGAAAACGATCGAGGATCTCGGCCCGAACCCGCTGAAGGGGTTCTGAGGGGGGCGCCATGTCGACACTCCCCGCGATCCTTCCCTCCGCCGAATTCCGGACGGAGCTGGCGCGCCGCGGCGGCGCCACCGCCACCCGCTGTTACCAATGTGCCACCTGCTCGGCGGTCTGCGAGCTGGCCCCGGACAACGCTCCCTTCCCCCGCCGTCAGATGCTCCTCGTCCAGTGGGGCCTCGAGGCGCAGGTCGCCGCCGATCCCGCCGTCTGGCTCTGCCACCAGTGCAACGACTGCACCGAGCGATGCCCGCGCGACGCCCGCCCCGGCGACGTTCTTCAGGCGGTCCGGAGCCTGGCCGTCGAAAAGCTCGCCTTCCCGCCAGCCATGGGACGGCTGGTCGGCCGTGCCGCCACCACGTGGCCGCTCCTCCTGGCGATTCCGATCATCTTCTGGCTTGCCCTTCTCGCCGGCACCGGGCACCTCGCCCTTCCCGCCGACTTCCAGGCCTACGAACAGCTCGTCCCGCACGCGTTCATTTACGGGGTCTTCTTCCCCGTGGCCGCGTGGGTCGTCCTGGCGAGCTGGGTGAGCGGGCGCCGGTTCTGGGCGACCCTGGGAGCCGCCTCGCCGCGCTCCGGCACGTTTCTCGGGAACCTGATTCCCGTTCTCGGCGAGATCGCGAGTCACAAGCGATTCCGTTCGTGCGGCGCGGCCCGGCCCCGCTTCGCCAGCCATTTCCTCCTCCTCTGGGGCTTCGTCGGCGCGGCGGTCACCTCGGGCCTCCTGATCGTCGGCATCTACGTCCAGAAGCTGCCGATGCCGCTCGCCCTCTCGCATCCGTACAAGATCCTGGGCAACCTGTCGGCGGTTCTGCTGGTCATCGGGGGAACCTGGCTCGTCGTCAACCGCCTCGGACACCGGGCCGCGTCCGGTGCGTCGACGGCCTTCGACACGTACTTTCTCACGATCGTGGCCCTCGTCATCGTCACCGGCGTCCTGAGCGAGGTGGCCCGCCTCGCCTTCTCGAAGGAGTTCGCTTTCGCCCTCTACATCACCCACCTCGGAGTGGTGCTCAACCTCTTCCTCACCTTCCCGTACTCAAAATTCGCCCACCTTCTCTACCGCTCCCTCGCAATGGTGCACCAGCGCATGGTCGAAGCGGCAGAACCGACTCACCTCTGAGAGAGCCCAGGAAAGGAGAACGATTCGATGTCAAAACTCGTACCGCCTCATGGAAGCCGGACGCTCAAGCCGCTTCTTCTGGAAGGCAAGGCGCTGCAGGAGGAGATCCTCAAGGCGCGCACCCTCAAGAAGGTCCCCATGACGAGCCGGGAGACTTCGGACCTCATCATGATGGGGATCGGCGCCTTCACGCCCCTCACGGGTTTCATGGGCTACGATGACTGGAAGCGCTGCTGCGACTCGTACCAGCTCCCATCCGCCAAGAACCTCTTCTGGCCCATCCCGATCACGCTCTCGGCCGAGCCCGCGCTCGCCGACACGATCAAGATCCGTGACGAGGTCGCCCTCTGGGACACCGAGACCGATGCCCTTATGGGCACGATGACGGTGACCGAGAAGTACGTCATCGACAAGGAGCACGAGTGCAAGCAGGTGTTCCGGACCGTCGACCCGAAGCACCCCGGGGTCGAGAAGGTGATGGCCCAGGCGCCGGTCAACCTGGCGGGACCGGTGAAGGTCGTCTCGGAGTCCTACTACCCGGAGATGTTCAAGGGGATCTACCAGCGCCCCGTCGAAGCGCGCAAGGTCTTCGAGGAGCGCGGCTGGACGACCGTGGCGGCCCTGCAGCTCCGGAACCCGATGCACGGCTCGCACGCCTACCTCGCGTGGATCGCCATCGAGGTCTGCGACGGCGTCTACATCCACCAGCTCGTCGGCAAGCTCAAGGAGGGGGACATCCCCGCCGAGGTGCGGGTCCGCGCCATCGATGCCCTCGTCAACAAGTATTTCCGGAAGGAGCGCGTCGTCCAGGGCGGGTATCCGATGGAGATGCGCTACGCGGGGCCGCGTGAGGCGCTGCTTCACGCCGTCTTCCGGCAGAATTACGGCTGCTCGCACCTGATCGTGGGGCGCGACCACGCCGGGGTGGGGGACTACTACGGTCCGTTCGACGCGCAGAAGATCTTCCACGAGATCCCCTCCGACGCCCTCATCCTCAAGCCCCTCCCGCTCGACTGGACCTTCTACTGCTACGAGTGCGGGGCGATGGCATCGATGAAGACCTGTCCCCACGAGAGCAAGGCCGTCATCGACGAGAACGGAAAGTACAAGGGGGGCGCGCGCCTGCTCCTCTCCGGCACCCTTCTCCGCAAGCTGATGAGCGAGGGAAAGCCGGTCCCGTCGGAGTTCTCGAAGCCGGAGGTCATCGCCATTCTGAAGGAGTACTACGACACCCTCGAGCAGAAGGTGGAGATCAAGCTGCACGGCCATGCCACCGGGGAGGCCAAGAAGTAGAACCCGTCCAAAGACGGAAAGAGAGGCTGCCCGTGAGGCTCGGGGCGCGTTCCCGCTGTGCTCTGCGGATGATGTGGGAGATCAGCCGCCTCGGCGGCGAGAGCGGCCCCGTGAGCCTTTCTGCCGTGTCTAGGCGGTGCCACATCCCCCGGAACAGCCTCGCTCCGCTGGCGCTCGCTCTGCGGAACCGCGGACTTCTCGAGGGAGTCCGCGGCAGCCGCGGCGGCTACCGCCTGGGCCGGCCGGTCGGCAAGATCGGCCTCGGAGAGATCATCGAAGCGTCCACCGGTCCCGTCAACATCGTCGAATGCGTGGAAGACCCCGCCGCTTGCCTCGGCAGCGACGACTGCAACTGCCGACGGATGTATGCGCTTCTGAACCGCCGCATCAAGGAGGTGCTGGACAGCGTCACCCTTGGCGACATGCAGGATCCGGCCTGGAATCGGTCCGGAAACGCAACCCGACCGACGGGAGCGGGGGTTGGCACATTCGTTCCTCCCGACCGGAGCCACCTCAGGAAAGAGTTGAAGACCGGCTCGCTGCGCCTCGCCGCCCATGAGGCCGGGCGTTGACACCGGCTTTCTAACGAGGATTTCCACAGGTTGAGTGCCTTGGTGGGTCAAGTGGAGGCCAGATGAGAGAGCGGAGTGCCGTCGTCATCGACGACGAGCCTGACGTCACCACCTATTTCGCGACCCTGCTTTCAGACCACGGCTGGCGGGTCCGAACGGCCAACGGGGTCGATGATGGGCTCAAGCTCCTGGCTGCCGAGCGCCCCGACGTCGTTCTTCTGGACCTGATGATGCCGCAGCGGGGCGGCCTCGCGGCCCTCGTCGCCATCCGCAAGGATCCGTCTCTCGCCGGTCTGCCGGTCGTCATCGTGAGCGGAATCCAGGAGAAGCTCACGTCCGATTACCATGCGTTCCTCGAGAGAGCCAGGAGTCACCGTCCCGACGCGTACCTCGACAAGCCGGTAAAGCCGGTCGAACTGCTCCGGACCCTCGACGCGCTGGTGGCCGCGCCCGTGTGAGCCGATTCCTCGCAGACTCGCCGCCCCGCCGTCCCGGGGCCGGCGCAAGGGAAGGACGGGGAGCCGATGCCGATCGTCTTCATCTGTAGCGACCCCTTCGGCGGCGGAGAGAGGCTGGCCCAGAGCCTCGCCGCGAAGCTCGGCTATGCCTACCTGAGCCGCGAGGACGTGGTGGCGAAGGCCAACGAGTGCGGGATCCCGGTCGGGAAGCTCGAGGTGGCGATGGTCAAGAAGCCGGCGGTGCGGGAGCGCCTGGCCCGGCTCAAGCAACGATACCTCGCGGTGGCGACGGACACGATCTGCGAGAAGGCGGCCCAGGGGGATCTCGTCTACTACGGGCGGGCCGGCCATTTTCTCCTTCCGGGCGTCTCGCACGTCCTCCGCGTCCGGGTGATCCCCGAGCGGACGCAGCGCCTCGACGCCGTCGTCTCGCGGACGAAGCTCTCCCGGGAGAAGGCCGCGTCCTTCCTCTCCGAGATCGACGAGGACATTCGCGCATGGGTCCACTTCGTCCACGGCGCCGACATGGACGACCTCCGGCGCTACGACTTCGTCGTCAACCTCGAGAACATGAGCCTCGAGAACGCCGCCACCGCGCTCTGCGGAATCGCCGATCTGCCCGACTTCCGGCCGACGCCGGTGAGCCGGCGGGCGATGGAGGAGCTCCTCCTCCAGGCCCGCGCCCGGATCCGGCTCGCTCTCGACGAGCGGACCGCCGAGGCCGACCTGACCGTCCGATCGCACGACGGAGCGGTGACGATCTCCTACATTCCGCAACAGGCCTCTCTCGCGCCGGTGATCCCCGAAGTCCTTCAGGGGCTGCCGGGGTGCCGGGAGATCCGCTGCACGGTCGCCAGCACGAACATCCTCTGGATACAGGAGGAGTTCCGGCCGGAAGGCGGGGCCCTTCCCCAGATCAGCGAGCTGGCCCGGCGCTGGGGAGCGGCCGTGGAACTGATTCGCTACCGGCCCGAAGGGGGCGGCGAGGCCTCCCTCCCCCACCCTCCGCCTTCCGCCGGTCCACGGGTGACGTCGGCCGACGGGGGCGTGGAGGACGATGTGGTCGAGACGGTCCCACCGGCCGAGCGCGCCTTCCGCGAGACGCTGGAACGGCTCGTCCACGAAGGGCGCTCCGGCGGGGGGCAGACCGTTTCGGGCGGCCCCGACCGGCTTCTCGCCGCGGTTCATCCCGACATCAACTACAGCCTCGTCGTACTCGGCGAGGTCTTCCTCGACAAGCCGTCGGCGGCCCGGACCCGAATGGGACGCGATCTGGCCAACTTCCTCGCCGGCAAGCTGAAGTCGCCGGTCATCGGAATCGCCGAACTCTCCGCGAAGCTCCGTATGGGAGCCGGCCAGATCGCCAGGGTCGCCGCCGCGCTCGTGGCCGTCGCCGTCATCTACGTCCTCGTATTTCAGAACCAGGGGCCGCTCCTCGATCAGCTCGGCGGCGCCTCCCACAAGGCGCGGCCGTGGGTGGCTCCGCTCATCGTCGCCGTGATCGCGCCGATCGTCGCCGGCCTCTATGGCCTCGTGGCCTCGGCGCTTCTGAAGCTGATCCGGCTGGAGTAGGCTTATGTGCGCCCTCTTCTGCTCCGCGCCCCTGAAGGAGAGCTGAAATGCCCCCAGTCTTCGGCGATGTCTTCGTGCCGATCACCTGGACGACCGCGTTTCTCGTCGTCCTGCTCGGCTTCATCGGCGGCGTCCTCTCCGGTTTCATCGGCAGCGGCGGCGCGTTCTTCATGACGCCGGGGATGATGAATCTCGGGGTCTCCGGCGTCGTCGCGGTGGGAAGCAACATCACGCACAAGTTCGGCAAGGCGCTCGTCGGAGCCCGGAAACACGCCCAGATGGGCAATGTCGACAAGCGGCTTGCGATGTACCTGCTCGTCACGGCGCTGATCGGAATCCGGCTGGCCGTCTGGATCAACAGCCTTCTGATCGAGAAGGGCGACAGCCACGGCGCCGGCAAGAGCGCTGCCGGGGATCTGTACATCAGCGCGGTCTTCATCGGAGTCCTGACCTTCGTCGCGATCTCGATGCTCCGCGACGCGCTCCGGCCGGCCTCGGAAGGGCAGGGGCCGTCGCGCGCCATCACGGATTTCCTCAGCCGCTTCAACCTGAAACCGATGGTCAAGTTCCCGGTCTCGGACGTGGAGCTGTCGCTCTGGGTCCTGCTCCCCGTCGGTCTCGCCACCGGCTATCTGGCCGGGACCATCGGGGTGGGCGGATTCGTCGGCGTGCCGGCGATGATCTACGTCTTCGGAATCCCGACCGCGGTGGCCGCGGGGACGGAGCTCTACCTCGCGATCTTCATGGGCGCGTTCGGGGCGCTCAGTTACGCGTTCGAGGGGTACGTCGACCTGCGGCTGACCTGCCTCCTCTTCCTCGGCTCCCTGGTGGGCGTCTACATCGGCGTCTACGGCGTGAAGGTGGTGAGCGAAAGGCTCATCCGCCTCTCGACGGGGTACATCATCCTGTTCTGTGTCGTCTCGCGCGCGATCGCCGTCCCCGTCTATCTCCGGCAGCTCGGATGGGTCCGGCTCGATCCTGCCTGGGACCTCTGGTTCAACCGCGGCAGCACGGTCATGCTCTTCGCCGCCGGAATCGGCGGAGCCGGAATGATTCTCTTCCAGGTGGCCAAGGCCCACATCGAGCGGCAGCGGATCCACACGACGCTGCTCGTCAGCCCGCCGGCGGTCGAGGGCTAGGAGGAGCGGATGGAAGAACGACTCCAGGTTCTCGTCCTGGACGACGAGCCGATCGTCGGGAAGCGGCTGCAGCCGGCGCTCGCCAAGGTCGGCTGCGACGTCGAGGTGTTCGACGCTCCCCGGCCGGCGCTGGAGAGGATCGGGGAGAAGCGGTTCGACGTCGTGGTGACGGACATCCGGATGGAGGAGATCGACGGCATCGAGGTCCTCGAGAAGGTCCTCGCGCGCTGGCCGGAGACCCGCGTCATCATGATCACCGGCTACGCGACGGTCGAGGTCGCGCGCGAGGCGATGGCGAAGGGGGCCTTCGACTTCATTGCCAAGCCCTTCAAGCCGCAGGAGCTTCGCGACGTCATCGCCAAGGCGGCCGAAGCGCTCGGATTCCCCGGCATCGCCCGGGCCGTCGTGACGGATTCCCCGTAAGGAGGCTGCCGTGCCGGAGGAGACGGGAGGCGGAGCGGCGGCGGCCCCCGACGTGTCCGGCGTCGAGAGGTCCTTCCTCGGGCGGCCGAGCTTCGGCATCCGGGCCCGCCTGATCCTCAGTTTTCTCTCCTTCGTCGTCTTTGCGGTCGCGGTCACCATCGGGGCCTGGATCCTGCTCGGACGCCTCGAGAGGCGCCTCCGCTTCCTGGAGGCGGGGGACCGGTACACGATGGAGATCCAGCAGACGAGGCGGTTCGAGAAGAACTACTTTCTGTACGGCACGAACCTCTCGGACGTGCAGGACCACCTCGGGGAGCGCGCGGCGACTTCTCACGGCCGCCGAGCCGGACGCCACGCGAGTTCTGACCGAGGACCGAGCTCACGCGCATGCGGGCCCACCTGGACCGCTACGAGTCGCTGATCGCCCGCCTTCTCTCCTTTCAGAGCGAAAAGGTCTCCGCGGACCCGGTGGAAAAGACGGCCATCGAGACGGAGCTCCGGGACCACGGCTCGCAGATGGTCGCTTTCGCCCTTGAGCTGGCCGACAAGGAGCGGAGCAGCGTCAACGCCACGCTCGAGCTATTCAAGCTTCTTCCCGTGGTCTTCCTCGCGTTCCTGCTCGTCTTCTCTGTCTTCGTGGCCAATTTCCTCGCCCGCCAGATCGTCGGGCCGCTCTCCCGGCTCGGGGCCACCACGCAGCGGATCGCCGGCGGGGACTTCACGCCCCTCACGCCCCGTCGCTGGTACCGCGACGAGTTCTCCAACTTCGCCCTCGCCCTCAATACGATGATGCGCGAGCTGGCCCACCGCCAGGAGGTGCTCGTGCAGTCGCACAAGCTTTCCGCCATCGGGACGCTGACTTCCGGTGTGGCGCACGAGCTGAACAACCCGATCAACAACATCATGCTGACGGCCGAGTTGCTGAAGGAGGACTACCCGACGCTCGGCGACGGCGAGCGGCTGGACATGGTCAACGACCTCGTGGAGCAGGCCGGGCGGGCGCGGAAGATCGTCCGCAACCTGCTCGACTTCGCCCGGGAGAGCGAGATCAAGACCGAGAAGCTGGACCTGGCCGAGGTGCTCCGGGGGGCGACCGGCCTCGCGTCAAACCAGATCCGCCTCTCCGGAGCACGGATCACCCTCGACATGGCCCCCAACCTCCCCGCCATCCACGGCGATGGACCGTCTCTCGTTCAGGTCTTCGTCAACCTGCTGCTGAATGCCGTCGACGCCGTGGGGAAGGGGGGCCGGGTCCGGATCGCGGCCGAGAGCAAACACGACCCGGGCTGGATTCGGGTGACGGTGACCGACGACGGGCACGGCATTCCGGCCCACGCCCTCCCCTACGTTTTCGACCCGTTCTTCACGACCAAGCCGAGAGGGAAGGGAACGGGGCTCGGCCTCTCGGTGAGCCTCGGCATCGTGCGCCAGCACGGCGGCGACATTCGCGTCGAGAGCGAGCCGGGAAAGGGAACCACGGTGACCGTTCTTCTGCCCGCGGCGATGATCCCGGGGCTCCCCGAAGGCGAATCGCTCGCCGCTACGCCCGTTTCGAGGACTTCGTCACCAGCTTGACGATGTCCTGGATCTTGAATGGCTTGGGGACGAATTGAAAGGCCCCGAGCGCGTCGGCCTCGTGGCTGGTCTCGATAGTGGCGTAGCCGGTGATCACGATGACCTGCGTTCCGGGAGCGTTCTCCTTTACGAAGCGGAGGACGTCCATTCCGCTCGGTCCCCGCATCTTCACGTCCGTCACGAGGACGGCGAACGTCTTCTCCTTCAGCCTCTCGAGGGCCGCGCTCGAATCGGTGAAGACCTCGACGTTGAAGCCGTCCTTCTCGAGAGCCGGCCGAAGGCGGTCTCCGACGATCGGTTCGTCGTCCAGGACCATGACATCCTTTTTTTCAGCCATCATTTCCTCTCCGCGTCCGAATCCGGATTATCGCTCTCCGCCCGGGGCAGACATACGTGAATGACGGTCCCCTTGCCGGGCGCGCTCGTGACCTGGATGTCGCCCCCGAATTTCCGGACGATGCCGAGGCTGACCGAGAGGCCGAGGCCCGTCCCCTTCCCGGGCTCCTTGGTCGTGAAGAAGGGATCGAAGATGCGGGGGATGGCTTCGGCGGGGATGCCGACTCCCTCGTCCCGGACCTCCACGCAGACCTTTCCCTCTTCCCGGCATCCCGCGCTCACATGAAGCCGGCCGCCCCCCGGCATCGCCTGAATGGCGTTCAGGAACAGGTTCAGAAAAACCTGCCGAAGCTGGTTCATCGCTCCCTTCACGCGGGGAAGGTCGGGAAGGAGATCGGACGAGAAGGCGACGTTGTTGATCACCATTTCGTTCTGTGCGAGGCGGACCGTCGACGCGATCACGTCGGCAAGATCGAGGGAGACCATCTCCGGCTTCTCCTGGCGGGTGAAGTCGAGGAGGCTCTTGACGATTTCGCCGGCCCGCTCCGTCTCGAAGTAGATGTCCGAAAGGAGACGCCATTTCTCCTCGTCGCCGAGCCGCGGCAGGTCCTCCATGAGCGCCTCGGTCGTGATGGCGATGTTGTTCAGGGGGTTGTTCAGCTCGTGGGCGATCCCCGAGGTGAGGGTCCCCACGGCCGCCAGCTTGGCCGCCTTCACGCCGCGGTCCTGCTGCGCCCGGAGCTCCGCCAGCATCTCGTTGACGGCGAGGGCGAGGTTCGTGAACTCGTCGCGGTACGTTCGGGCCGGCGAGATGAGCGAGAAGTCGCCGGCGGCGATCCGGCTCGTGTAGCCGCGGAACCTCCGGATGGGAACGTCGAGCGCCCGGGCGATCGAGTAGATGATGGCGCCGAAGAGGGCCACGAGCAGGCCGATCAGGACCGGAGGGGCGATCCGGGCCACCTCGAGCGTTCGCATCGCGGAGGAGCGCTCCTCGGCAATGAGGGCATCGAGGAGCCGGCCGACCTCCATCTCCTTCTCCCGGACGATCTTCCCGCGCGGCGAAACGAGACCCGGGCCTTCGGCATTTCTCTCCATGAGCGCCTGATTGGCCTCGAGGAGGCTCCGGTAGGTCTCGAGACGGTCGAGAAGCCTGCGGTAGAGCGGCGCTTCGGCGTCCGGAACGGCGCGTGAGGCATCCCGGAGGAGCGCCGCGGCGGCGCCGACGTCCCGAAGGATCTGACGCCCCTGGCTCGCCGTGAGAGCCCCCTCGCTCTCCAGCGCCCGGGCCCTGAGAATGCCAGCGCTCAGCTCCTCGGTCGCTTCCAGAAGGGCGAGCTTGGCCCGGACCTTGCCGAGCATCCCGCCGACGGCGATCGAGAAGGCGCAGCAGAGTCCGAGGCAGAGCGCGAGCCGCGTGACGAGGCGCAGCCGGATGCTGACGTGGGGGCGGGCGAGGAGTGCGTGCTGCGCCTCCCGAAGCTGGCCTGCGAGCTCCGCTCCCAGCCTGTCCGGACGCAGCCCGGTCTCCCGATCGGCCCGCGTCGTCCCGCCGGCGGTGGGGGCGGCCCCCGTCACGGGAATGTCGATCAGCCCGCCTCCAGGTCCGTCAACCCCTTGTCGGTCCGGATGAGGGTGCCGAGCTTCTGAACCTGCCGGTGACTCTTGAGATAGCCGGAAGCTCCTACGATGACGAGGCCGAGGCTGAAGAGAACGAGAGCCCCGTCGAAAAGGCTCCACCACGAGACTCCGAAGGCCCGGAAGAGGACGATTCCGAAGGTGAGCAGGGCGAGACCGGTCCGGAGCAGCGCGAGATAGGTCCTCTCCCGGGCCATCTCGGTCCTCTGAAAGGAGAGCCGGGTGCGCGACGCCGCGCGGATGGTCCGGGTCGTCGCGAGCACGTTCCGCTCGCCGGCGAGGTCCGTCCGCCGGACGGAGTAGCCGGTGCGCTCCTCGGCGAGCCGGTTCCGGTCCCGTGCGAGGTCGGTGCGCGTGGAGGAAAGCACCGTCCGCTCGTTCGCCAGACCGGTGCGCTGCCTCGCAAGCCCCGTCCGGTCTTCTGCGAGAAGCGTTCGCGACTGCGCCAGGCCGGTGCGTCCTTCGGCCAGCGACGTGCGGCGGCGAGCCATCTCGGTCCGGGCCACCGCCAGGTCGGTTCGTTCTCCGGCAAGGGAAGTCCGTTCGCGACCGAGCTCGGTCCGGATATTGGCGAGTTCGGTGCTTCGGGTGGAGAGGCGCGTCTGCTCGCGGGTCAGCGCGGTCCGCTCCTGGGCCATGGCGGTCTGTCGTTCCGTCAGGCCGGTCGTGCTGGAGGTGAAGCCCAGAAGGTGGTCTCCGGTCTCGCTCGAATGCCGGAGCAATTCGTTTCGGGCGGCGGCCAGATTGACCAGCGACTCCTCGGCCTCGGCGGCTCGCGCGAGGAAATCCCGGATCGCTTCGAGGTAGACGCGGCGGCTGGAGTCGTCTGTCGTGGGCATGGATGAACTCCCGGCGGACGTTGGCGCTCGATGTCAACCGTCGAAACTCGACGCACATCCGGGCTGGTACTCGACGGCCTCGACGCCCTCGACCGCCCGCACGACGTCGAGAACGTCGGAGAGCTGGTGATCTTCCAAGAACGGCCCTTCGAGCAGGACGTTCCGCTCCCGGGTTCGCGCGGCAATCTCCCAGGCGAGCGTCCGGGGATCGCTCACCAGCGCGGCCTCGACGCTGACCGAGAGGAAAAGCTCCTGGAAGGCCTTCGCGGTCTCGGGTGTCGGCTGGAAGTCCTTCTCCCCGAGGCCCGCCGCGATAGACACGCAGGCGGTCTCCACCGACATTCTCTCGAGCGAGACGCAAATGTCGTAGAGATTGGGATCCCGGATATCCCGCCCGTACATGAAGCGTCCCCAGCGGACCCGCTCCTCGTCTTCCCGGAGGACGGCTTCCCGCGCCTCGCCCTCGGGGAGTCCGAGCCGCCGGATCGCGTTCCGGACCCGAAGTGTCATCGGGGCGTTCGCCCGGACACGCATGCAGCACGGCACGGCTGGCACGAGCAGGTGGCTCGCATACCCGGCATAGACGACATTTCTCTCGGCGATGAACCCGAGCAGGGCCCGCCGCATCAGGACGAGATAGGGGCGGCGGAGCTGGCCGAACTGGTCGTACGCGCGGGTGGCGTGGTCCAGGCTCGCCCGGACCTTCTTCGCATGCTCCCCCTGGGCATCGACAACCTCGATGAGATCCTCGCGACAGACGTAGCGGAGGGAGAGACGCTCTGCGAGGCAGCGAGCCAACGCCTCCCCGCCCGACATCGTGCCGCGAGATATGAGGACGACAGACAAACTTCCCCCAGAAACCCGCGGACGGAAAAGCAAGGTCGCTGCCAACGGCGGCGAGCGTCGGAACGCATTCCAGCGAGCGGCTCTCCCGGCGGAAGGAAAACCGACGGCGCGGCGATCTCCGTAACGAGGGTCGAGGGCTGTAACCCCGAGGTAACGGCCCTCGCGCATTCCGCAACCGGGACTGCCCAACCTCCACGCAGCGGCACGCCCTCGACTACCTCAACCTGAACGCCCGGCTCGCGTATCACTCTGCCATGGTGGATGCCTTCGTCTCCCCCGTTCCGGAGAACAACTTCGAGAACTTCCGCTACGCCGCCTTCTCCCAGGGATTCCGGAGGCGGCCGCGACTCTTTCCGTTCGCGTGGTAGCCTGAGCTGGCGATGTCTCCCGACGAGTTCTCCGCCGTCGCCTCCCTGACCCGCAACTTCTCCGCCGAGCCCGAAGGGTTCCATACCGCCATGGCGCATCTTTACCGCGGCGAGATGCAGCGGATGACGGTATGGCGAAACCGGCTCGACACGACGAGCAACTGGGCCATCCTCCTGACGACGGGAATGACGACCTTTTCGCTCGGCTCCACGGCCATCCCCCACTACATCCTCCTCCTCTGCCTGGCGCTGATCGGAATCTGCATGGTGATCGAGGCGCGCCGCTACCGGCACATGCTCCACAGCAAGTGGCGCGTGCATTTCCTCGAGGCGCACTACTTCGGCCACCATCTCTGCCCGAGCGAGCCGGTGCCGGACCCGAACTGGAGGTATCGGCTTGCGGAGGACCTGAGAAGACCGGTCCTGCAGACCTCCTTGCTGATGGCTTTCCGACTCCGGCTGCGGCGCAATTACCTGATGCTCGTCTACTTCATCAGCGCCGTCTGGCTGACCAAGATCTTCCTCCATCCGGTCGGCGCGAAGACCGTGTACGAGTTCCACGAGCGGCTCGCCGTGGGCGAGATGATCGCGAGCTGGTTCGTCGCCGTCACCGCCGGTCTCTTCGTTCTGACATGCACGGTGCTTGCGGTGCTGACGCCAAGCGAGGAGAAGCTGGGAGAGGAACCCGGGTAGCTTCGAGCTCATGGAAGGACGTCGCGCAGCGGACCTGTTGAGAATCGCAACTCGGCGCTGAGTTCCTCAACACATCAACAGTTCGCGAAAAAGCCCGGCAGGCCGAGCATCTTAAAGGTTTGGCCGTTGAGACCGTAGAAATACTCAACTACGACCGGAATGAACTTCATCATCGCCATTGGCGTGTTGATACTCCAAGTTATTCCTTATGAATTACTTATGACATTTCGCCGCAGGTTGGCTCAGGTAATGCACTTACCGGGCTGCCATGAGAAACCCGATGACCTGCCCGTACCTGAAGGAAGTCGTAATGCTCTATTGCGACGCCTGCCCCTTCAAGAAGATGGTCCCACTGGACCATCTGGTCTCGACGAGCCCCTGCCTGGCGCAGGACTTTCGATCTTGCCGGCATTTCATCGAGGCGATTGCAACGGCCGCTGCCGCCGTGGCAGCCGCTGCGGGGAAGGAGCCTTCGAACCCGCGCTCCGCTCCCTTTACTCCGTCGAAGGAGGTGAACCCGTCATGATCGCCGCCTTTCCTCTCGCGATTCTCGCGCTCCTGATGCTGGGCTTCCTCCACGTGGCCGCGCGCCCCCACAAGAGACACCTCACCCGCGGATACGCCGGGTGACAGGAGTGATCGAGATGTCTTTCGACCGACGACAGATCCTGAAACTCGCGGCGGCAGCCGGCGCGGCGGCCGCGTTGCCCGGCCCGGACGCCGAGGCGGCCCTCGCGCGTCCGTCCAAGGACGCCCGCGCGGTCCTCGTCGACACGACGAACTGCGTCGGCTGCCGTACCTGCGAGATGGCCTGCGCGGAGGCCAACAAGCTTCCCGACCCTGAGAGCGACGTGGACTTCGGATCGCTCCGGACGACGGGGCCAGACCAGTTCACCGTCGTCAACCAGGGGACCATGAAGAGCCCCGGCGGAGACGACCGGTTCGCGAAGACCCAGTGCATGCACTGCGTCGAGCCGGCCTGTGCCTCGGGCTGCGTCGTCCGCGCCCTCGAGAAGACGCCGGGCGGCCCGGTCGTCTACCACGCGGACCGTTGCCTCGGCTGCCGGTACTGCATGGTCGTCTGCCCGTTCGGAGTCCCGAAATACCAGTACTCGAAGGCCGCCCCGATCGTCCGGAAATGTACGTTCTGCGCCGAGCGACAGGCGGAAGGGAAGCCCCCGGCGTGCGCGGAGGCCTGTCCCAACAACGCGCTCGTCTTCGGCAGGCGCGCCGACCTCCTCGAGGAGGCCCGGCGCCGCATCTGGGGAAACCCCGGAAAGTACGTTCCGAAGATCTACGGCGAGGAGGAAGCCGGCGGGACGAGCTGGCTCTACATCAGCGACGTCCCGCTCGAGACGCTCCGCCTCCCGCAGGACGTCGTGAAGTCCACCTATCCCGAGATGGCGGACCGCGCTCTCTCGGCCGTCCCCTTCGTCATCACCCTCTGGCCCCCTCTCCTGATGGGGCTCTGGGCGGCGAGCAAGCGGAACAAGAAGCTGACGGCCACCGGGACGGCACGCGAGGGAGACCATGAGTGAGAACGTCGTCCCCGCGGGAACGGGCGGCTTCTCCGTCGTTCGCGAAAAGCTCCTCCTCGGCCTCACGCCGAGGGAGTACCTCCGGAGCCTCCTGACGCCCGCCAACATCCTGATCACCGCGATTCTCGCGGCCGGGATCCCCTGCCTCGTCCTCCGCTTCGCTAAAGGGCTGGGCGCCGTCACGAATCTCTCGCAGTCCTACCCGTGGGGCCTCTGGGTCGCCTTCGACGTCATCAGCGGCGTCGCGCTGGCGGCCGGCGGCTACACGGTGGCCTGCGCCGTCTTCATCTTCGGCCAGAAGCTCTATCTCCCCGTCCTTAGGGCCGCGATCCTGACGGGCTTCCTCGGCTATGTCCTCGTCCTCGTCGGCCTCATCGTCGACCTCGGCCAGCCGTGGCGCCTCCCCTACCAGTTCTTCCTGACGCCCGGCACGACGGCGGTGATGTACGAGGTCGGCTGGTGCGTCTTCCTCTACCTGATCGTCCTCGCCCTCGAGTTCGCCCCGACGGCCCTGGAGTGGCTGGGCCTCGACAAGCTGCGCAGGATCCTCGGCCGGGTGACGATCGCCATCATCGTCCTCGGCGTCACTCTCTCGACGCTCCACCAGTCCTCCCTCGGAGCCTTCTTCCTGATGGCCCCGGGCAAGCTCCACCCGCTCTGGTATTCGCCATACCTCCCCGTCTTCTTCTTCATCTCCAGCATCGCGGCGGGGATCGGGATGGTGATCTTCGAGAGCACGGTGTCGCACCGGGTCTTCCAGGACCGCCTCGAGCCGAAAGCGCACGTCGACATCGACGGCATCACCCTCGGGCTCTCGCGGGCCGGCGCTCTCGTCCTCTTCGCCTACTTCTTCATCCGGCTGCAGGGCCTCGCCGGCTCGGGCCGCTGGGACCTCCTCGCGACGGGCTGGGGCGCCTGGTGGGGCCTCGAGATGTTCGGCTTCGTCCTCCTGCCGTCGCTCCTCTTCGCGAACGCCGTGCGTCTCGCCGACGTGAAGCTCGCCCGGATCGCGGCCGTCCTGACGGTTCTCGGCGTCCTCCTGAACCGCTTCAACGTCTCCCTCATCGCGTTCAACTGGACGCTCCCGAACCGCTACGTGCCGGCCGCCGCGGAAGTCCTGATCTCCCTGACGATCGTCACGATCGGCGTCGTCATCTTCCGCTGGATCGTCAACCGGATGCCGGTCCTCGCCGGGCACCTCGACCAGCGCGGTTCGCACTGAGGAGGCCGCCATGAACGAATACGAGCTTCTCAGCCCGCACGCGACGAAGGCGATCGAATACGGCATCGCCATCGCCTACCTCCTCCTCTTCATCCCCTACTGGCGCCTCCTGAACGCTCCGTCCCGCTCCCGGGCGGCTTCCGGGTCCTGGCGGTTCGCGGAGTGGTTCTACGTCCCCGAAGGCATCTTCCTGCACAAGGGGCACGCCTGGGCGCGCCCCGAGCCCCCCGGCGTCGCCGTGGGCCTCGACGATTTCGTGCACGACTTCATCGGGACGATCGAGGCCGTCGACCTTCCCACCCCCGGCCAGAGGATCAAGCAGGGGCGCAAGGCCTTCGGCATCCGAGCGGGCGGGAAGAGCTTCGAGCTCCGCGCCCCCGTGAGCGGAACGGTGACCGGCGTGAACGAACGGGCGCTCGCCGATCCCGGCGGGCTTCACGCCGATCCCTACGGCGCGGGCTGGCTCTTCCGCGTGAAGCCGGACCGACTCGATCCGAACCTGAAATCTCTCTTCTCGCGAGGGGCCGCGCGGAGGTTCCTCGCCGAGGCGACGGAGTCCCTCTACCTCGCCTTCCATCCCGACGCCCTCTCGCTCGCGCAGGACGGCGGCCTCCTCGTCCACGGGATCGCCCGCGAGCTCGACCCGGAGCACTGGGACGACCTCGTCCGGTCGAGCCTTCTCACGCGCTGAAGAAAAGGAGCTCTGCCATGTCGACCCTCATCGAAATCTTCCAGGACGCCGCGATCTTCCTCGGCGGTCTCTCCGTGAGGCTCCTTTTCTTCCTCGCCGTGCTGGCCGTCTTCCTGATTCCGGTCCTCGCGGTCTTCTACTCCATCGAGGGGATCAAGACCCTCCGGAAGCGGAGCGACGGCAGCACGGAAGTCATCGGCGGTGTCCGGATCATCCCCCGCCGCCGCTACGCCCCGGGCCACGTGTGGCTCGGACGGCGCCTCCTCGGCGGGCTCCGGGTCGGCCTCGACGACCTGGCCCAGCGGCTCTTCCCGAACCTCTCGGCCGTGGAGCTTCCGAAGCCGGGGCGCCTTCTGCGGAAGGGCGAGCCGGCCATCTACCTCCGCTCCGAAGAGCGCGAGGCGTGGATCCCGTCGCCGATCACGGGCCTCGTCGTCGCCGTCAATCACGCCGTCGAGCGGATGCCGGGGCTTATGAACGCGTCACCGTACGGCGGCGGCTGGCTCTTCGCGATGCGCCCTGCGACGATCAGCTATCGCGAGTTTCCCACCGGATCGTCGGCCCGGACCTGGTTCCGGGCCGAGGAGGACCGCCTCCGGCATACGCTCGAGCATGAGCTCGGCCTTGCCCCGGCCGACGGCGGCCAGCTGATCGATCACCCCGCCACGCTTCTCCCGAACGATCGCTGGGAGCACGTCGTCACGTCGTTCCTCGGCGGGACCATTCCGAAAGTGGCCGAAGAGGGCCCGGAGAAGAACCCCGCTTAAGAGGCCTCGCTGCACCCGCACTCAAGTACGCCGACGTCATCGGCCGCGGAAGTTACTTCCGGGCCGATGACGGTCTTGGGCCGGCGTCGGCTTTTCGCCCACGCGGAGAGCCGGGTTACCATAGATGTACGCCTCGGGAACAAGATGCTCCTACGATGAAGAACGCGCCCTATCCCGCCATCGTGACGCAGAGCGACCGGATGCGGGCTCTCCTCGAGAGGATGCCCACGGTAGCGGCGTCCGACAGCCCGGTCCTCCTCCTGGGCGAGACCGGCGTGGGCAAGGAGCTGTTTGCCGACACCGTCCACCGCCTCAGCCCCCGGCGGGACGGCCCGCTCGTGAAGATCTCCCTCTCGGCCGTCCCGCAGGAGCTTCTGGAGAGCGAGCTGTTCGGCCACGAGCGCGGCTCCTTCACCCACGCCGTCCAGGCCAAGAAGGGGCTCTTCGAGATCGCCGACGGCGGAACGATCTTCCTCGACGACGTGGACGACGTCCCGCAATCCATCCAGCCAAAGCTCCTCCGCGTCCTTGAGTCGCACGAGGTGAAGCGCGTCGGCGCCACCGCGACTCACCCGATCGACGTGCGGCTCGTCAGCGCGTCGAAGGTGAACCTCAAGGAGCTCGTCGACCGGGGCCTCTTCCGCGCCGACCTCTACTACCGGCTCAACGTCGTCCCGATCGAGATCCCACCGCTTCGTCTCCGCCCGGAGGACGTCCTCCTCCTCGCCACGCACTTCATCGGGCGCTTCGCGCCCGGGAAGGAGCTTCGGATCTCGGCCGGCGCCGAGCGGGCCCTCGTGCGCTACCACTGGCCCGGAAACGTGCGCGAGCTTCGCAACGTCATCCAGCGGATCTCCCTCTTCGCGAAAGACGAGATCAGCCTCGAGGACCTCCCGCCCGAGCTTCTGGACGGGAACCCGGTCGATCTCCTGACACGCGCCTGCGCGCGCTGCTTCGCCGAGCAGTCGCTCTCCTTCGGCGAGATCGTCGAGTGCCTCGAGACGAATCTCCTCCGTCAGGCTCTCGCGGAGGCCGGAGGCAACCGGAGCAAGGCCGCGCGGGCCCTCGGCCTTTCCCTCTCCACGATGCGGGACAAGCTCCGGAAGTACGGCCTCGACGGCGGCGCCGACCTCGACGTCGACTGAGGAACGCCCCCCGCTTCCCTCACCACGTAAACCGGAGCGCCGGCGAACGCCCGTCGATCAGCAGACTGTAGAAATGGGACCTGACCCTACTGAACGCTGGTGCTCTTCCTCCCGTTCGGCGCGTCCGTCGGCTCGCGTAGGATCCGGACCGGAGCCTCGAGCGAAGAGGAGCCCGGGAGGAGCGACGGAGATGAAGAGGAACGCGGCCGAAGGCACCACGTCTCCTTCCCGCCTGATCGACGCGAGGATCAGGGAGCTGGGCGACTGGCGAGGGGAGATGCTCAGCCGGCTCCGGTCCCTGATCAGGGAGGCCGACCCCGACGGCGTCGAAGAATGGAAGTGGAACGTCCCGGTCTGGTCGCACGACGGGATCCTCTGCACGGGCGAGACGCACAAGAGCGTCGTGAAGCTGACCTTCGCCAGGGGGGCGGCCCTCGAGGACCCGTCGCGCCTCTTCAACTCGAGTCTCGGGGGAAACACCCGGCGGGCCATCGATTTCCGCGAGGGAGAGAAGATCGACGGGAAGGCCCTGAAGGCCCTGGTCCGCGCCGCCGTGGCGCTGAACGGCATCGTCAAGCCGCCCAGGAAAGCGAGTGCCCGAAGGGGATGAGGACGTCATGAGGATCCACTACCTCGAGATCGTCACGCGGGAGGTCGACGCCGTGTGCGGGGCCTATGCAGCCGCGAACGGCGTCCGATTCGGCGAGCCGGACCCGCGGCTTGGCAACGCGCGGACGGCCGAGCTCTCGGGAGGCGGCCTCGTGGGAGTCCGGGCGCCGCTGCACGAGTCGGAGCAGCCGGTCGTCCGCTCCTACTGGCTGGTCGACGACATCGAGGCGGCGTTCGGCGCGGCCTTGAAGGCCGGCGCCGAGGTCGCCCACCCTCCGCTGGAGATCCCGGGCCTCGGATGGTTCGCGATCTACGCAAGGGGCGGAATCCACCACGGGCTCTGGCAGCTCTCCCGTCGCGGCGGCGAGGCCTGACCCGGGCGCGGCTCGGCGAGGTTCGGATGCGCCACCGCCCGGCCGGTATCATCCCATCCAGACCGATGCCGACCTTCGTCGCTCTTCTGCGCGGCGTGAACGTGGGGGGCGCCAAGCGCGTGCCGATGGCGGAGCTGAAGAAGCTGCTCGAGGGGCTCGGTTATTCGGACGTCGTGACGCTGCTGAACAGCGGCAACGCGGTCTTCCGCACCGCCGGCTCCCCCTCCCGGCTCGCCGCGACGATCGCCGGGGAGATTGAGGCGAAGATGGACGTCGAGGTGCCGGTCGTCGTCAAGTCGGCCGGGGAGCTTTCGGTCATCGTCTCGGAGAATCCCATTTCCGTGCCGGACGCGGATCAGGCCCGGCTCCTCGTCGCCTTTGCCCGGAACGCGGCCGCGCTCTCGACCCTTCGGCCCATCGGGTCGCTCGTCGCCCCTCCCGAGCGATTCGCCCTCGGCGCGCACGCGGCGTACCTCTACTCCCCCTTCGGAAGCCTGAAGAGCGAAGCGGGAAAGGCACTGCTCGGGAGGGCCGGCCGGGCCGCCACGACGCGAAACTGGAAGACGGTCCTGAAACTCCAGGAGCTCGCGGACTCCATCGGCGGACGCCGCTGAGCCGGGAGCGCGTCAGCGCCCCCTGACGGAAACCCGCGAGGCCTCGCGGGTACCCGCGCGTACAAGCAGCGGCCTCGCCCCCCCTCCGCCGGCGCCCGCCTCCGATTCCCCGCGCCAATCGACGATTCATCGTACAGCTTCCGATTGATTTCGAGCTGGCCGGGCGATTGCGAAGTGTTCCGCAGCCAACATGCACGAACCTTCCGATACCCAGACGCTTCTGCTCCGGGGCGAGGTGATCGAGGTCTCCCAGAGGTCCGGGCGCCGCACTCTGACCGTGGCCCTCGAGCCCCACAGCCTCGTCGCGTCGAACGGAGTCCCCGAGGACACCCATCTGGGCGATCACGTGCGCGTCGAGGCCGAGATCCGCGTCGTCAACGTCGCCCCCGAGCTGCCGCCGGACCGCCGGGACGCCGGGTGGCGACGGGGCCGAAAAGTCGAGGAGGAGTGATGAGCGACAAGAGGCTGACCATCTGGGAGCAGGCCCGGCTGAGCGGCTACTCGCGGCGCGATTTCGTGCAGTTCTGCAGATGGATGGCGGCGGCCGCGGGCATCGAGCATGGCGCCCTCGGCGCCGTCGTGAAGGCGATGGAGACCAAGCCGCCGCCTGCCCGTCGTCTGGTTCCACTTCCAGGAATGCACCTGCTGCAGCGAGTCGTTCATCCGGTCGTCTCACCCGATCGTGGCGCGACATCGTCCTGGACAAGATCTCGCTCGACTACACCGAGACGCTGCAGGCCGCGGCCGGCGCACCAGGCCGAGGAGGCACTTCACGACACGATGAAGAAGTACAAGGGGCAGTACCTGATGCTCGTCGAGGGGTCGGTCCCGACCGCCGACGGCGGCGTCTACTGCTGCATCGCGGGACGGACCGCACTCGACATCGTGAAGGAGGCGGCGGCCGACGCCAAGGCCATCGTCGCGTGGGGCAAGCTGCGCGTCGAACGGCTGCATCCAGGCCGCCAGCCCGAACCCGACGAGCGCCACGCCGGTCCACGAGATCATCATCGGGCAAGCCGATCATCAACGTCCCCGGCTGCCCGCCGATCGCCGAGGTGATGGCGGGGACGATCGTCCACCTCCTCGCCTTCGACCGCATCCCGCAGCTCGACGGCCTCGGCCGGCCGAAGGCGTTCTACTCGCGGCGGGTCCACGACACCTGCTACCGCCGGCCGAACTACGACGCCGGGCTCTTCGTCGAGTCGTTCGACGACGAGAACGCCAGGCGCGGCTACTGCCTCTACAAGATGGGCTGCCGCGGCCCGGTGACCTACAACTCGTGCGGCGTCATCCGCTGGAACAACGGCGTCAGCTACCCGATCCAGTCGGGGCACGGCTGCATCGGCTGCAGCGAGGCGAAGTTCTGGGACAACGGCCCCTTCTACCGCCATCTCCCGAACTTCCCGGGCTTCGGCATCGAGACGACGGCCGACAAGGTCGGCATCGCCGTCGGGGCGGCCGCGGCCGTCGGGCATCGCGGCCCATGCCGTGACCACGAACGTCGGCAAGCGCAAGCAGATCCGCCAGGGCATCGAGAGGAGCGACCGGTCACCCGAAGACGTGACCGGTCCGCACAAGGGAGGACGCCATGACGAGCCGCATCGTCGTCGACCCCATCACCCGCATCGAAGGGCACCTGCGCATCGAGGCCGAGGTCAAGGACGGAAAGATCGTCGACGCCTGGAGCGCCGGGCACCATGGTGCGCGGCTTCGAGATCATCCTGAAGGGGCGCGACCCGCGCGACGCGTGGGCCTTCACCGAGCGGGCCTGCGGCGTCTGCACGACCGTGCACGCCCTCGCCTCGGTCCGGACCGTGGAGGACGCCCTCGGCGTCGCCGTTCCGCCGAACGCCGAGCTGGTCCGGAACCTGATGTTCTGCGCCCAGTACCTGCAGGACCACGTCGTCCACTTCTACCACCTGCACGCGCTCGACTGGGTGGACGTCGTCAGCGCGCTGAAGGCCGACCCGAAGAAGACCTCGCGAGATCGCCCAGAGCATCTCGAACTGGCCGAAGAGCTCGCCCGGCTACTTCTCCGACCTGCAGAAGCGGCTCACGGCGTTCGTCGGAGAGCGGCCAGCTCGGCATCTTCGCGAACGGCTACTGGGGGCATCCGGCCTACAAGCTCCCGCCCGAGGTGAACCTCCTCGGCGTCGCCCACTACCTCGAGGCGCTCGAGTGGCAGAAGGAGATCGTCAAGGTCCACACGATCTTCGGCGGCAAGAACCCGCACCCGAACTACCTCGTCGGCGGCGTGCCCTGCGCGCTCAACATCGACGACGCCAACGCGATCAACGCCGAGCGCCTCGCCTACGTCGGGCCGGCTGTTCGACCAGGCCGCGGCCGTTCGTCGAGCAGGTCTACCTCCCCGACCTGCTGGCGGTCGCGTCCGTTCTACAAGGACTGGGGCGCGATCGGCGGCGGCCTCTCGAACTACCTGGCCTACGGCGACCTGCCGACCAACGGCTTCGCCGACGTCGGCGAAGTTCAAGTTCCCGCGCGGCGCGATCCTCAACCGCGAACCTCGCCGAGGTCCTGCCCGTCGACGGCAAGGACGCCGAGCAGGTCGAGGAGTACGATCGCCCACTCGTGGTACGAGTACGCGCGGGGGCGACGGCGTCGCGCTCCACCCGTGGGAGGGCGAGACGAAGCTGAAGTACACCGGGCCCGAAGCCGCCGTACGAACACCTCGACGTCGCCCAGAAGTACAGCTGGCTGAAGACGCCGCGCTGGAAGGGCAACGCCGATGGAGGTGGGCCCGCTGGCGCGCTGCTCGTCGGCGTACGCCTCGCGGCTCGGCCGGAGGTGAAGGAGCTGGTCGACGGCGGCGCTGAAGCAGCTCGAACGTCCCGGTCGACGGCGCTCTTCTCGACGCTCGGCCGGACCGCCGCGCGCGGCATCGAGACGAAGCTGATCGCCGCGCTGGGCGAAGGAGTTCTACGGCCAGCTCCTCGCCAACATCAGGAACGGCGACACGCGGACGTTCAACAACGCGAAGTGGGACCCGGCCACCTGGCCCGCCGAGGCGAGGGGCGTCGGGCCTCCGGAGGCGCCCGCGCGGCGCGCTGGCGCACTGGATCGTCATCAAGGACCGGAAGATCGACAACTACCAGCTCGTCGTCCCGAGCACCTGGAACGCCTCGCCGCGCGACGCGCAAGGGGCAGCGCTCGGCCTACGAGGCCGCGCTCATCGGCACGCCGGTGGCGAACCCCGAGCAGCCGCTCGAGATCCTGCGCACGATCCACTCGTTCGACCCGTGCATCGCCTGCGCCGTGCACCTCTACGACGAGACGGGACCGGCACATCCAGCAGGTCGCAGGTCTCTGAGGGAGGCGCCCATGAGGCAACGACGACGATCCGGCGCGTCTACGTCTGGGAGCTGCCGGTCCGCCTCTACCACTGGGTGAACGCGCTCTGCGTGGTCGTGCTCTGCGTCGACCGGCTACCTCATCGGCAGCCGCTCGCGATCCGAGCGCGCGCGCGAGGCGTCGTTCAGCTACTGGTTCGGCACCGTCCGGTTCATCCACTTCGTGGCCGCGTTCGTGTTCTTCTTCAACTTCGTCGTCCGCATCTACTGGGGCTTCGTCGGCAACCATGGTCACGCTGGCCAACTTCCTCCCCTTCCGCAGGCCCAGCGTCCGCGAGGCCGTCGAGGTGCTGAAGGTCGACATCCTCCAGGCCAACGCGTCGAAGCCGATCGAGTCGGTCGGGCACAACGCCGCTCGCCGGGTTCACCTACTTCCTGACCTTCCTGGCGTTCCTGTTCCAGAGTCGTGACGCGGGTTCGGCCTGTACGCCGCGATGAGCAAGTCGTGGCTGCCGCAGCCTGTTCGCCTGGATCGTGCCGCTGATGGGAGGCGATTTCGCGGTGCGGCAGTGGCACCACATGACATGTGGTTCTTCATCGTCTTCGCGATGGTCCACGTCTACCTCGTCTTCTACCACGACTACGTCGAGGGGCGCGGCGTCATCTCGTCGATGGCGGGCGGGTGGAAGTTCGTCGAGAGGCCGGCGGAGAAGCCGTGAGCGGGGACCGGCCGGCGGAGAGTGCCCGGCCGGTCCTGGTCCTGGGCGTCGGGAACGTCCTTCTCGGCGACGAGGGGGCG
Organism: uncultured Acidobacteriota bacterium; assembly: GCA_963779415.1. Taxonomy (GTDB): domain Bacteria; phylum Acidobacteriota; class Thermoanaerobaculia; order UBA5066; family UBA5066; genus DAOMFB01. The sequence goes on from CAVZYA010000001.1 coordinate 747,026, forward strand.
GGTATTCACGCCGTGCGCCGGCTGGAGGAGGAAGAATGGCCGCCGCACGTGACCCTTCTCGACGGCGGAACGGGGGGCTTCCACCTCCTCTCGCTCTTCCAGGAGTACGAGCGAATCGTCCTCATCGATGCCACCATGGACGGCAAGCCCCCCGGCACCGTCCGGATCATCCGCCCCCGATTCGCCTCGGACTACCCGAAGACCCTCAGTGCCCACGACATCGGCCTGAAGGATCTCGTCGAGTCGGCCGCGCTGCTCGGCCACACCCCCGATGTCGTCCTGATCGTCGTCTCCGTCGAGACGCTTCCCGAGGGCCTCCGCGCCGAGCTGAGCCCCGAAGTCGCCGCCTCCCTCCCCCGCGTCGCGGAATTGGTGCGGGAGGTGGTGGAGACGTGAGAGTCTCCGAAGGACCAAAGTGACCACGGACATCTCGAAGGTGACGCTTTCTCCGGACCGATGGAAGGACGTGGAGAGGATCTTCAGGTTGGCGGTCGCTCTCCCCGAGGCGAAGCGAGACTCTTTCCTTGACGAAGCCTGTGGCGCAGATACGGATCTCCGGACAGAGGTCGAGACGCTCCTCTCCCGTGGTGAATCTGCCGGCAAGGTTTTCGAGAAGCCGCCGTCGGGAGGTTCCGAGCCACTTCTCGAGGGAACGATTCCGGCCGGGGCCGAAGCCGGCGCCTACGTCATCCTTCGCATCCTCGGACGAGGAGGGATGGGGGAGGTCTACGAGGCCCGGGACAGCCGTCTCGGCCGAACGGTCGCCCTCAAGTTCCTCCCAAGCCGGTTCGCCGACGATTCCGACTCGCTGGGGCGATTCGAGCGTGAGGCCCGCGCGGCCTCGTCCCTCAATCACCCGAACATCTGCACGATCCACGACGTCGGGACCTACGGGAACCGCCCCTTCTTCGTCATGGAGCGGCTCGAAGGGAGATCGCTGAAGGACCGCATCGGGGAAGGAGCCGTGCCGGTCGACGAGGTGATCGACGTCGGCATCCAGATCGCCGACGCCCTCGCCGCGGCTCACGCCAGGGGAATCGTCCATCGTGACATCAAGCCCGCGAACATCTTCGTCACCGATCATGGCGAGGCGAAGGTGCTCGATTTCGGCCTCGCCAAGCTGACGGCCGATCGGCCCGACGCCCCGGCCGTCCCGACGACGTCGTCGGAATCGGCATCCGTCCGCGACGAGACGCTCACCACCCCCGGCACGACGATGGGGACCATCGCCTACATGTCGCCGGAGCAGGCGGGCGGAATGCCGGTGGACGCACGGACGGATCTCTTCTCTCTGGGCGTCGTCCTTTACGAGATGGCGACCGGGAGACGGCCCTTTCGGGGCGAGAGCGCCGACCACGTCCTGAAGACCATTTCGACCGAGGCCCCGCCTCGGCCGACGGCCTTGCGTCCGGAAGTGCCACAGGCGCTCGAGCGCGTCATCCTCAAAGCCCTCGAAAAGGACCCTCTCCGCCGGTATCCGTCGGCCGCGGAGCTCGTGAACGCGCTCTCCGACCTGCGGAAGGCCCGGACCCTCAAGACGCGCCGGTGGGTCATCGGAGGCCTCGGAACGGCGGCGGCGGCACTCGTGGCCGGCACCTATCTCGGACGGAGGCTCATCTGGTCGCCCGGGAAAGTCATGGTGGCCGTCCTGCCGCTCGAGGATCTCGGGAAGGATCCCGAGCAGTCCTACTTCGCCGAGGGTCTCCTCGACGAGATGATCTCGGTGCTCGGACGTCTCTACCCGGACCGGCTCGGCGTCATCGGGAGCGCCTCCGTCCGCCAGTACCAGGGGCCGAAGAAGCGCATCGACGAGATCGGGCGGGACCTCCACGTGGCGTACGTGGTGGACGGCAGCGTCCGGCGGGAGGGAAACCGCGTCCGGATCTCCGCGAAACTGATCCGCGTCAAGGACCAGGTGCAGATCTGGGCCGAGACCTACGACCGGGATCTGGACCAGATTCTCACAATGCAATCCGAGGTGGCCCAGTCCGTCGCTCAGGGGATCGAGCGCACCCTGAAGCCCAGCCCGCAGGTCCGGCTGGCGCTGGCGCGGCCCGTCAACCCGAAGGCCTACGAGGCGCATCTGCGCGGCGAGGACGAGCAGGCAATCGCCATCGATCCGGACTACGCGCAGGCGTACGCGGGGCTGGCCCGGACTCTCTACTTCCAGGGCCTGTTCGGAGCCGGCGCGCCGCGCGAGCTCTTCGAGAAGGTCCGGCGTGCCTCCCAGAGGGCCACCGAGCTCGACCCGACGCTGGCGGATGCCTACGCCTCCCTCGCCCTCGCCAAGCTGCACACGCAGTGGAACTGGCGCGGGGCCGAGGCGGACTTCCAGCACGCCATCCGGCTCGACCCCAGCGACTCCCACGTGCGGCACGACTATGCGCATTTCCTCCTCTGCATGAACCGGACGCGGGAATCGGCCGAGGAGTGCAGACAGGCGGTGGAGCACGACCCCTTCGATTCGATGGGCATAGGCTGTTTCGGCTGGCATGAGCTTCTGGCGGGAAATTTCCAGAAAGCGGCCGAGGAGTCTCGTCGCGCCCTGGCTCTCGACGCCTCCAACGTCTGGGCACTCGTCGTCATGGGATGGGCCTACGAGCAGCTCGGCCGGTATCCGGAGGCCCTCTCGGCGTTCAAGACGGGGAAGGGGCTCTCGAAGCTGCGAACGGCGGCTCTCGCCCATCTCTTCGCCAGTTCCGGAAACCGTCCCGGCGCCGAGGAGCTTCTTTCCGACCTGCTCGAAAAGTCGAAGAACCAGTACGTTTCGGCCTATGACATCGCCGTCGTCCACGAAGGTCTGGGCGATGCCGATCGGGCTTTCGACTGGCTGAACAAGGCCTACGAGGAGGAATCCGGCTTCATGCCGTACCTGAACGTCGACCCCCGCTTCAAGCCGCTGCACGCCGACCGGCGCTACCAGGACCTCCTTCGCCGCATGGGTCTGACACAATCGGCGTAGTCGATGCACTACCTTCTCTTCTACGAGACATCCACGGACTACCTCGAGCGGCGGGGTGAATTCCGCGCGGAGCATCTCGCCCTCGCCTGGCAGGCCGTCGACCGCGGCGAGATGGTCCTCGGGGGCGCGCTCGCCGATCCCGTCGACGGTGCCATCCTGCTCTTTCAGGGGGACTCGCCCGAGGTTGCCGAGCGTTTCGTCCGTCGGATCCGTACGTGAAACACGGCCTCGTGAAGAAGTGGCGCGTCCGTCCCTGGACCACGGTGGTCGGCCCCGGCGCCACGAATCCCGTGAGGCCGTGATGCACGGTACGGAATCGCCGCCGCCCTTCTCCTCCACGCGGAGCCGGTACGGCGGTTCGTATCGGGATGCCGGCCAGGACGTCGGCCTAACGCGGACGGCACTAGGCAGAAACTTCGTCGGCCTATTTCGAAACCTCATCGAGCCGGGAAATTCCTCTAAGAGGATGCACGAGAACGACGTGCCATCCGAATCAGACGACTTCGGCCCGCAGACAGGCCGATCGAACTTCCGCCTAAGCAGCCTCGCAAACGTCCGCCTACTTGTAGTTAGACGTACGAAGAAGACGCGATGCCTCGTAATCCCCTCCCGCCTCTTAGCCGACGCTGGCTCATCGTGGCCGCTCTCGGCACAGTCACGTCCTACCTCGTCGTCACCGTCGTAGGGAGCATCCTCACCCTCCTTCTCTATCCAGCGGTGCAGGGGATGTTGCAGTCGCCCAATGCGACAGTTCCGTTCATGGCCTTGATCGTGAACGGCTCCACGGTCGCAATCGCCCTCTGGTTCTTGGTGCTCGCCTCAGCGCGGGCCGAAGCGCCGTCGTCCTCTTCACTCGACGCGCTTCTCGCCCGAAACGTAGAGGTCCTGTCCGTAGCGAGCTTCGTTACTGTAGTCGCGTTCCTTCAGGTTGTCATCGGCCTCCTGACACACAGCTTTCACACCTTCCTTCTCCTGCCCTTCTCACACGCAACGCAGGTCGACATCTTTTCAACCATTGCCACAGTCGCGCTCGGCATTGCCCTTCCGGCCATTCTGCTCGCTGGTCTGCTCACGCTGTCGGCTAGGTGGCAGGCGTCTCGGGGCTAGGCATACGGGCGCCGCCAGACACCGAACCGGCGAAGCGTACCTCTAACAACGCGCTGCAGCGGACTTCCATGAGAAGGCCGGTCGAAGTCAAGAGGGCTTGGGTCTTTTGGTCGTCGTCCGGAGTGAGCGAGTTCGTCGCCAGGCTTCCATTCGCACTCGTGTGGGCTTGGTCTTCTGAGCCCGGTGCATGAGGGGGTCCTTCCCGGGCGGGCGCTGCAATCTCGCTGTCGGTTTACCGTGGCCGGCGTTGGCCGGTTGGGTCCGGAGTCCGCTACGCAGTCGCCCGGACGGGGCGCAATAGTGGGGTCACGCAATAGTGGGGTCAGGCACCAAATTTCCATTATAGAAATTGAGGTTGGGCCGGGACTCCGGGGCCGGCGCGGACGATCCGGAGGAGCGCGGGGAAACGCGATATCGTCAGGCGGGCCGAGAGGACGCGTCCTTCGCCCGGAGGATTCAGATGCCGGAGATCCTCGACCGCCTCGTTCGCTTCAGCACCTTCATACGCGCGACGCCGGACCGCGTCTTCGACGCCCTGGCGACGGCGGAGGGCCTCGACAAGTGGTTCACGTCGGGCTGCACGCTCGAGCCTCGGGCGGGCGGAATCCTCGTCTTCCGGTGGAAGGACCACGGTCTCGACGGGTTCACCGGCGAATACCAGGGGTCGGTCGTCGAGTGGCAGCGCCCGACCCGCTTCGCCTTCCAGTGGCCGGTCGATCTGGGCAACTACCGGACGACCGTCACCGTCTCTTTTCGAGAAGAGTCGATACCTCATCTCGGGACCGGCACGGTCGTCAGCCTCGAGGAAGGCGTCTACGAAGACTCGGTTCAGGGACTTCAGGACATGTTCCGGCGGACGGCGGGATGGGCGGAGGTCCTGACGCTTCTCAAGCTCTGGGTCGAGCACGGCGCGCGGTACTGACGGAAGGTTCGACCTCTTCAGAGACCCACATCCGGATCTGGTCGTAGACCTCGCGGCTGCCGAGAAGGTCGAGGTGCTTCAACCCGTAGAAAACGCGCTTGCGAGCCTTGGGAATCGGCAGATTCAGGGCCTCCTCGCGATGCTGGCCGAGCGCGCTCGTGACCGGCACGAGGCCGTCTCCCGCCAGTCGCTTCCTCTTCCCGCCGGGATCCGGTCTCTGGCTGGCCGCGATCGCATAGCACTTCACCCGGGGAGGCAGGGGGACGAACCGTCTCGGGTCGTGCGCATGCAGGCCGCGCCGCTTCATCCAGTCCTCGTCCAGCACGCTGCCGAACCGAAGATCCCTGATTCCGTCGCTCCGGATCGTCCCCAGGTTTGCCAGTGGCGCCGTATACGGGCTTACTTCCAGGAGGACCTCCGTCCAGTGCCCCGCCCGCTCGAACGGCGAGCCGTGGTGCGGCGTGCCGAGGAAGATCATCTTTTTCAGGCGGCGCACCCACTCGTGCCCCGCGAGCTTCCCGTAGTGGCAGGCGCTGCGCGCCACGAGACCCCCCATGCTGTGGGCGACGATGACCAGCTCGTCCACCGGCTCCGGCCACTCACGAACCAGGCTCTCCATCAGCTCGGAGCATTCGCGCCCATTCGTGGAGACGTGCCGGCCGCTGTTGTAACGGAGATAGACCGGCGTGTAGCCCAGATCGCCGGCCAGCGAAGCACCGTGGTCGTGTCCCTCGCGCTGCCATCCCCGATCGTTCCAGCAGAGCCCATGCATCAGGACGACGATCTTGCGGCCCGGCGCGGCGATCGTGGACTCGAGCGCCCGCCGGTCCAGCCGCAGGGTCTGCCCGTCCAGCCGAAAGCTCATCGCGATAGCCAGAGGGTTTTCGGTCGCGGCCAGGTGGTCTCCGACGACGCCGTTCAACGCGGCCAGAAGCGCGTCACGCCGCGGCGACGAGGGGGCCTCGTCGTCCCGCTGCGCGACCGGCGCGAACGCGGTCTCGAGTCCGAAGCCCACAAGGCGCGTGATCCCGTGAATGCTCCGGTAGACGAGGCCGGGAATCCCGCCGAGCGGCTTCGGGCGCCTTTCGCCCACGATCGGCGAGAGGCGGAGGATGTTGCCGTGCATGTTCTCGACGATTTCCGCGACTCCCGTCACGGCGGTGACGGCCAGCCGGCCGACACCGCGTGCGTCGGATGCGTGTCCGGAGATCGATCGCCGGTGACGGCCGCTCACTCTGGAGACGGACCATATCAGCCTCGCCACGTCGATATCCAATGGCCACGCACCGCGAACCGGGAGAGAATTCGCGGCGGGGGGATTCATGAGAACCGCTCTCGCCAGCCTCGTCCTGCTCGTGTCCACGTCTCTCGCCCAGGCGGCCGACATGCTCGTCACGCCCGCCTGGCTGCTCGAGCACAAGGGGGACACGAACCTCGTCCTCCTGCACGTCGGGGTGAAGGCCGAATTCGAGGCCGGCCACCTTCCGGGCGCTCAGCTCGTCAATCCGCAAGACCTTTCGATCCCGCGGGCTGAAGGCGCCCTCATCCTGCAGCTCCTTCCTCCGGAGGCCCTCCGCGCGAAGCTCGAGAGCCTCGGCATCGGCGACGACTCGCGCGTCGTGATCTACTTCGGCAAGGACTGGGTCTCCCCCGCCACCCGCGTCTACTTCAGCCTCGACGCCGCGGGACTCGGAGACCGAACGTCGCTCCTCGACGGCGGCATGCCAGCCTGGAAGAAGGCGGGCGGCCCGGTGACAGTCGAAGCTTCGCCCCCCCGCCCGGCCGGAAAGATCTCCGCGGCTCCGCGGCGCGAACTGGTGGCCGAGCTCGACATGGTCAAGACCAGCCTCGGCAAGGCAGGAGTCGTCATCGTCGACTCGCGGAACACCGAGTTCTTCGACGGCAGCAGCGCGGGTTCCATGCCCCGCGCCGGCCGGATCCCCGGCGCCAGGAGCCTGCCGTTCGACACCCTCGTCACCGACGACAACCTGATGAAGAGCGATGCCAGGACGGCCGAGCTCTTCAAGGCGATCGGGATCAAGCCCGGTGACATCGTCATTAGCTACTGCCACGTCGGCCAGCAGGCCACCCTCGTCTACTTCGCGGCCAAGCGGCTCGGATACGTCGCCCGGATGTACGACGGCTCGTGGGACGAGTGGAGCCGGAAGAGCGACCTGCCGGTTGAAAAAGGTCCTGCGGGAAAGTAACGGAGAGCGGCGAGACGCCGCTTATTCCTTCACCGGCTTGACCTCGATCGTGGGTTTCGGCTCGTACCGCTTCAGGAAGTCGTCGAAGCTCTTCTGCTGGGCGGCCTTGAAAGCCGTCCGCAGCTGGATCACTTCCAGCGCCTGCGCCAGCATCCGCGGGCCACCCGCGTACTTCGGGGCCTTCTCCCTGAAGAAGGCTTCGGCCTCACCGCGGTGCGCCTCATCGCTGAAGTTGGTGGCGAGCCACGGAAAGTCCGCGGGCGCATCTCGCGGCAGCCGCTCGGCCAGCCGGTCGAAGTTCGCCACGAGAAACGCCCACGCCTGGGAAAACGTCTCGCGGCCGAACCCCTCCGCCCAGAGGATGTCGATCGACTCCCGCGCGTCGAAGTCGGTCGAAAGCGTCAAGGCGAGCGCCGCGGAGACGACGGACGGGGCGCGGAATTGTCCGAGGGCGTCGAGAAGGATCCTCCTCTCCCGGCGGTCCGAGGCCTTTTTCGCCTCCGCCACGTACGCCTGGAACAACGCCATGTCCCCATTTCGTGCGGCGACGCCCAGGACGCCGGAAACCATCAGCGGGTCGACGGCGCTCCGGTCCTTCAGCCAGGCCTTCACCAGGCGCATGGCCTCCGCCACGAGAGCCGGGTCGTCTCCCTCGTCCGCCACGAATGGCACGAGCCGTCGTCGCAGGAGCTGCGTGTCGTCGTCCTCCCCGGCCTTTCGCGTCCAGCCCAACGTCCGTGCCCGTGTGCCGAAGACGTCGCTCACGAACCGCCGGTACGACGGCCTCGCCGCCTCCGAAACGAGGAGGTCGCCCGGCCTCTCGACAATTCCCTGCACGATCTCGACGACGGGACGGGACGGGTCGCTCGCGAAGACGGGGACGAGCGCGAGAGCCGTCGCGATGGACAGGTCTCCACTGCGAACGAGGTTGGCCACGTCCGAAAGCGTCGAGACGCGCTCGTCGGCCGTCAGGTGCTTCCCGCCGCCCTCGAGGAGCTTTTCCAGGAGGTCCCCCCTGTAGAGGACCCGGTAGTACCCGTTCCCGGCATTCGCCTGGACGCGGGCCGGGCACGCTCCCGCGAGCTCGAGCGCGCCGGACGCCTCCGTCAGAAGCGTGCATGTCGTCGCGGCGCCGGGATCACCCGTCCGAGCGCAGACCGGGACCTGCCATGTCTCCCGCGTCGAACCCGGGGAGCCCGTCGGCAGGTAGCGCTTCTGGGAAAGAGCCAGCTTCGGCGCGCCGCTTCCACAGACGAGGTCGGCCGTCACGAGCGGAACGCCCGGCTGGTCGAGGAACGACCGGAACGCCGGGACGACGGCGGGAGTCTTCGTCGCCTCCGCGACCGACGCGACGAAGTCGTCCGCGGTCGCGCTCCCCCATGCGTGGGAGATCAGGTAGTGCCGGACTCCCTTCCGGAAGCCCTCCTCGCCGACCCATGCCTCGAACATCCCGATGACGGCACCGCCCTTCTGGTACGTGATCGTGTCGAAGGCATTCGCAATGTCGTCGTTCCCCGCGATCGGCTGGCGGATTCGCCGCGCCGTCGCGAGCGAGTCCGCCGACATCGCATACGATCCGGTCGACGGCGCGCTCGGCCGCCTCGTTCCACTCGGGTCTCCAGCGGGCCAGAGTCTTCGAGGCCATCCACGTCGCGAACGCCTCGTTCAGCCAGATGTCGTCCCACCACGCCGTCGTCACGTAATCCCCGAACCACATGTGGGCCGTCTCGTGCGCGCAGACGCTCGCGTACGCCCGGCGGAAGGCGATCGTCTCGTCGGCGCTCTTCGCGAGGATCAGGTTCGATGAGTACGTCACGAGCCCCGGGTGCTCCATCGCGCCCCCTCCCTTCGGGACGGCGAGGTGGTCGAGCTTCTCGTACGGGTACGGGATGTCGAAGTACGCCTCCAGCTGATCGAGAAGCGGCCCCGTCGACTCCACGGCCCAGCGCGCGTCGGCGGCGCGCCTTTTCGGGACGATCATCCGGATCGGGGTCTTGTTCCGGCCCGCGGTTCCGGCGTTCACGACGTCGAACGGCCCCACGCCGAACGCCACGAGATAGCTCGGGAGCGGCTTCGTCGGAGCGAAGACGAACGTCCGTCCGCCGTCCTCTCCGGGGGCCTCGGACACGACCGCAGTGTTCGAGACGGCGATCGCCCCCTTCGGCACATGGATCGTCAGCTGCCAGGGGGTCTTGAAGGCCGGCTCGTCGAAGCACGGGAACGCGCGGCGCGCGTCGATCGCCTCGAACTGGGTGAAGACGTACCAGTCGCTCCCCTCTTTTTCCCGGAAGACCGCCTCGGCGCCCTTGCTCTCGATCCGTCCCTCGTACGTCAGCGACACGTCGTATTCGCCGGGGGGGAGTTTCTTCTCGAACTGAAGGCGGATGAACTCCTTCCCCTCGGCCGACGCTTCCGCCTTGATCGCCCCCTTCGGGCCGCCCGCCGCGACGGCGGACGCCGCCTCGACCGTCAGCTCCTTCCCGTTCAGCCAGAGCGTGCCGGATTCCTCCTTCAGAGAGACGCGGATCTCCACCTTGCCCCGGAACGTCTCCCTGGCCGGGTCGATCCACAGCTCCACGCCGTACCGGGTCGGAGCGGCGCCGGAGGGAAGCCGGAGCGTGGGTGGGGCCGGCGCGTCGGCCAGAGTCAGCGATGCAGGAAGCGCGAGGACGAGCGCTGCAAGCCGGATCGCCGATCTCTTCATGCCCCGTCTCCTCTCCCTGTCATCTCTTGTTTGCACGATATCAGTCTGACTCCGGGCGTGCCGATCAGAACCGGCTCCCCTCGCCTTCTCCTGCCCTAGAATCGCGGCAGAAATTCCGTCCCGGAAATTCGCCTCGCAATGGAGGGAGATCATGCCGAAGGCATCCGCGTCGGTCCGCCCCCGCACTCAGCGCACCAGCCGCCTTTCGCGCGACCTGATCGTCGACCTCGCCACCGCCCGCGCCGCCCTCCGAAACGCGCAGGCCCTGGCCCGCAAGCTGAAGAAAGCCGGAGCGGGTGAGGCCGCCTCGCAGCTCGCCGGCGAGCTGATCGCCCACCTCGAGACGGCTGCGAAGGCGCTCTCTCGGACAGGCCGCTCTTAGCCCTCGTCGCGCAAGGCCTTCGCGCGAAGTCCCGTTCTCTGCTATACTTTCTCCGTTCGACTTCTTCTAGCTGACGGAGCGGACCAGGAACCGAAAGGTCCCCGTCGACCTTCCCCCCGTACCTTCCCACCCTCTCCCACACTGCTCTCGTCCCTCGGGCGAGCGTTTAACGAAGGAACCCATGAAGCTTTACGTTGGAAACCTCTCGTACTCCCAGAACGACTCCACCCTCCGCGCACTCTTCGAAGCCTACGGCAACGTCGAGTCCGCGCGCGTCATCCAGGACCGCGACAGCGGCAGCTCGAAGGGCTTCGGCTTCGTCGAGATGACGGACAGCGACGCCCAGAAGGCGATGGGCGCCCTGAACGGCCGCGAGCAGGACGGCCGCGCCCTCAAGGTGAACGAGGCCAAGCCCCAGGAGAACCGCGGCGGCGGCGGTGGCTACGGCGGCGGCGGGCGTAACCGCTACTAACTCGCAAGCCGGCCGGAGACGGCCGGCACCATTACGGAAGTCATCTTCCGGGGCCGGGTTCACCCCCGGCCCTTTTCTTTTCTCGCTTCTCGTCGGACTTCTGGCGCCGGAAAGGACGGCCACCGTCCGAAGGGGGCGTGGCGAGAGAGCGGTCTCCTCCGGAGCGCCCATGACGCTAGAGTTGGAAGCGGTGAGCGAGGTGAAGGCCGACGTCGGAAGCTTCGAGGTGCCGGGACGGCGGCTGGAATACCGGTGGATCGGGCCGGGACCGGGCGAGGCACCGACGATCGTCTTCCTGCACGAGGCGCTGGGGAGCGTCTCGACGTGGCGCGACTTCCCTGCCCGGCTGGCCGCCGAGAGCGAATGCAGCGCGCTGGTCTACAGCCGGACGGGGCATGGCGGCTCGGGGGCGCTTTCGGGGCTCCGGTCCGAGCGCTACCTTCACGAGGAAGCGCTGGAAGTTCTGCCGGCCGTCCTCGCGCATTTCCAGCTTTCGGACGTCGTCCTCTTCGGCCACAGCGACGGGGCGTCGATTGCGATCATCTTTGCCGGGGCAAAGCCGGAATCCGTACGTGGGCTGATCCTCGAGGCGCCCCACGTCTTCGTCGAGGAGGCCGCCCTCGGCGGGATCCTGCAAGCCATCGAGGCCTACGAGACGACGACGCTCCGCGAGAAGCTGTCTCGCCACCACGGCGAAGGGACCGACGCGCTCTTCCGCGCGTGGGCCGAGATCTGGCGCCGCCCCTCCTTCCGCGGCTGGAACATCGAAGAGTACCTCCCCTTCATCACCTGCCCCGTTCTCGTCGTTCAGGGGGAGGACGACCAGTACGGAACGCTCCGGCAGGTGGAGAAGGTCGTCTCGCAGGTGCGAGGGCCGGCCCGGCCACTGATCGTGCCGAGGTGCGGCCACGCGCCACATGCGGAGCGGCGGGACGAGGTTCTGGACGCCGCGGCCGGCTTCGTCGCCGCGATCTGCCGCCGTCCGGTCTGAGATCCCCTGCCGCCGTCGGGTACCATCCCGCGACATGAGACGTTCCTCCCGATTCGTTCCCGCCCTCATCGCTCTCGTCGCCCTCGGCTCCGGCTGCAAGGGAGCCGGAAAGAGTCCGGCCGCCCTCGCTGCCGCCGATCCGGCCAGGAAGGCCGCGGTGGAAGCCGCCCTGCAGAAGTACGGCGATCTCGTGGCGAAGATGGACGACGAAGGGATCTCAGAGATGTTCACGATGAACGGCGAGATGGGGAGCACCGACGGGAAGCCGCTCGTCGGCCGCGCGGCGATCCTTCGCCAACTCGGAAGGCTGCACGACTTCAAGGTCCAGTCGGAGATCCTCACGTCCGAGTCGGTCACGTTCGAAGGGACGGACGCGTTTCAGAAAGGGACCTACCGGCAGACCGTCCTGACTCCGAAGGGAAACACGCTCGAGGTCTCCGGGAAGCTCGAAGCGGTCTGGACGCTCGAGGGCGACGGCGTCTGGAGGCTCAAGAAGATGATCTCCATTCCCGACTACGCCGAGAAGCCGAAGGGCTGACCTCGAGATGCACGAGACGGGGATCGCGATGGAGATCTACGCGATCTCGCGCCGCACGGCCGACGCGAACGGCGGGGGCCGCCTGATGTCCGTGAAGGTGATCGTAGGCGAGCTTTCCGCCATCGAGCCGGATCTCCTGGCCTTCGCCTGGGAGGCGGTCACCGCGGGCGGGGCCGACGCCGCGGCGCGGATCGACGTGGAGTGGCGTCCGGCCCGGCAGATCTGCGCCGACTGCGGCGAGATCGCCGAGCGGGCCTCCGGGACCTGGCTGCGGCTCTGCCCGCAGTGCGGCGGGGGGCTGAAGATCGAGGGGGGCGACGAGCTGGACGTGCGTGACGTGACCTTCGAGGATGCCGGCGACGGAGGGGGGACCCGATGACGCAGATCGACGTGAAGCAGAAGGTGCTCTCCGCGAACATGGAGGCGGCCGCCGGGCTGCGGACGGGATTCGCCGCGAGCCGGACGTTGGTCGTGAATCTGATCTCGTCCCCCGGCTCGGGGAAGACGACCTTCTTGGAAAGGACGGTTGCGGACCTGAAGGGGCGCCTCCGCCTCGGCGGTCTGGAGGGGGACATCGCGACGGAGCGCGATGCCGAGCGGCTGAGGCGACAGGGAATCCCGGCGCGGCAGATCCTGACCGGCGGCTCCTGCCACCTCGACGCGCGGCAGGTGCGCCAGGCGCTGGAGGAGGAGAAGGGGGCGCTGTCGGGGCTCGACATCCTCTTCATCGAGAACGTCGGAAACCTGATCTGTCCGACGAGTTACGACCTCGGAGAGGACTTCAAGGCCGTTCTCCTTTCGGTCACCGAGGGAGACGACAAGCCCTTCAAGTACCCCGGCATCTTCTCGAAGGCGTCCGTGGCCGTCGTGACGAAGATGGACCTCCTCCCCCACGTCGACTTCGACCTCGCGGCGGTCCGGCAGCAGATCCGGACGCTGAATTCGAACGGGAAGATCCTCGAGACCTCCGCGAAGACGGGCGCAGGGATGGATGGCTGGTACGGGCTGCTGGCGGAGGAGCTTCGAAAGAAGCGCGGCGGTTGATTGCCGGAGTCGATTGACGAGACGTAGACTTCCGCCAGGCTAGGCCTGAGGAGATCGCCATGGAGACCGTGGCCCTGACGGGACGCACCCTCGGGCACTACGTTGTCCTGGAATCCCTCGGCGAGGGCGGCATGGGCGCCGTCTACAAGGCAAGGGACAAGCGGCTCGGCCGGCTCGTCGCCCTCAAGGTCATGCGCCCCGACTGGACGAGCGATGCCGACCGGAGGCAGCGCTTCGTCCGGGAAGCCCGCACCGCCTCCGCGCTCAACCATCCCAACATCCTCGTCATTTACGAGATCGACGCGGAGGACGGTCTCGACTACATCGCCATGGAGTTCGTCCCGGGCGGGACGCTCGCCGACCTTCTCGTCTCCGGGCCCCTGCCTGCCGATCGCGCGCTGCGCCTGGCCGCCCAGATCGCCGAAGCCCTCTCCGCCGCGCACGCCGCCGGCATCGTCCACCGGGATCTCAAGCCGTCGAACATCATGCTGTCGGCCGAGGATCGCGTGAAGGTCGTCGACTTCGGACTTGCCAAGCTGGTCGGATCCGCCTTGCCCACGGTGGAAGCGCCCGAGGCGGTCACGGCGACCGGCGCGATCCTGGGCACGGCACCTTACATGTCGCCCGAGCAGGCCGCGGGGCGCGCCGTCGACGCGCGCAGCGATCTCTTCAGCCTCGGCACGATCCTCTACGAGATGCTGGCGGGCCGCCGGCCCTTCGATGCCGACTCCTGCGCGGGCACGCTCGCGGCGATCCTCCGGGACGCCCCTCCGCCGATCGCCGGCGTCGCCCCGCCGGTTGCGCGGCTCGTCGAGCGCTGCCTCCGCAAGGACGTCGCCCGGCGCTTTCAGTCGGCCTCCGAACTGAAAGCGGCCCTCGAGGCCTGTGCCGCTCCCTCTTCGGACCGGGAAAGACCCTCCGTCGCGGTGCTGCCATTCACCAACATGACCGGTACGAAGGAGGACGATTACCTCTGTGAGGGACTGGCCGAGGAGGTCATCAATGCCCTGACCCGCGATTCCCGGACTCCGCGTGATCGCCCGGACCTCGGCGTTCGCCGTCGGCCGGCTGGGGCTCGACATCCGGGAGATCGGCGCACGGCTCGATGTCGAAAGCGTCCTCGAGGGGAGCGTGCGCCGGGAGGGGCGCCGGGTACGCGTGACGGCCCAGCTGGTGACCACGAGCGACGGCGGCCATCTCTGGAGCGAGCGCTACGATCGTGAGCTGACGGACGTCCTGGCCCTCGAGGACGAGATCGCCGCGGCGATCGCCGCGCGGCTGCGTCTGGACCTGGCGCGTGAGCACGCGCGAGCGACTGACGCCCGTCGTCGACGCCGAGGCGCACGCGGCCTATCTCGAAGGGCGCTACTTCTTCGCACGGGGTGCTCCGGAGGCCCTGATGCAGGCGATGGCGTGCTACGGGCAGGCGATCGCCAAAGATCCCGACTTTGCGCTCGCCTTCGACTCGTTGGCGGAGCTGCACTGGTATCTCGGTTTTTTCGGCAACGTTCCTCCGCGCGAGGCCTTCTCGCAGAGCACCTGGCACGCCCTGCGCGCCCTGGAGCTGGACGACGGGCTCGCCCAGACTCACGCTCTTCTCGGGATGCTCCGGAAGGAACTCGACTACAACTGGCCCGAGGTCGATCGCGAGCTGGCCCGGGCGCTCGAGCTGAACCCGGAGTCGCCGCTCGTCCGCCTGCGCTACGCCATCAGCGGACTCCTGCCGCACGGCCGCGTCGATGAAGCGGTGACCGAACTCGACGGCGTGCTCCGGGCCGATCCGCTCTCTCTCCTCGTCCGCTGGTGGCTGGCCGTGATGACGTACCTTGCCCGCCGGTTCGACCGGACGATCGAAGAGGGCCGGCACATGATCGCGCTCGACCCGAACCATTTCCTCGGTCACTGGGCGCTCGGGATAGGTCTCGAAGAATCCGGCGCGAAGGCCGACGCCGTCGCCGCGATGGAGAAAGCGCACGAGCTGTCCGGTGGGATACCGTTCACTCTCGGTTTCCTCGGGTACGTCTACGGACGCGCCGGACGACGCGAAGAGACACGTCGCGTGCTCGAGCGTGCCGAGCAACTCTCGAAAGCGGGCTATCTGCCCGCCTCGACCCTTGCCATGTGCCGCATCGGGCTCGACGACTGGGATCGAGCCTTCGAATGGATGGACAGGGCCATCGAGACGCGCGACCCGATCATCATGCCGATCAAGACCTTTCCGTTCCTGGACCCGGTCCGGAGCGACGCCCGCTACCGGGCTCTCCTCGACAAGATGCACCTCGTCTAGCCGACGAGCATCTTCCGGACCAGCCTTCCGATCTCGACGCAGCATGTCAGGCCCGGCGAGTCGATGCCGAGGAGCTGGACGAGGTTCGGGTGCTTCTCGTCGCGGAAGACGATCCAGTCGCTTGCGCCTTTCAGGTGGACCATGATCCCGGCGTAGTCGAGCTGGACGTCGGAGAGTTCGAGCGCGGGCATGTAGCGCCTCGCGCGACCGACGATGAACTCCGCCGGGTATCGGCCCGTCTCGTAATCGTCGAGCGACGGCGCCACCCGGAACTCCGGCCCGACGGTGAAGAGATCTCCCGTGACCGTGGCCCCGCCGGGACCCATGCCGAACGTCGGCGTCAGGTGTGCGCCCACCATGAGCGGCCGCTCGTCGCCGAGGTCGAGCCGCTCCGGGACCGGATAGACGTTCCGGCCGGAGAGCCAGAGTTCCGGACGGTGCCGGCGGTTCATCCGGCAGTACTCGCCACGGAGCGGGACGACGGTCACGTCGAGCGACGGGTCCGCCATCCGCCCCACCTCGTCGCAACGGAGGCCCGCCGCGTTGACGACGGCCCCGGCTTCGAACGTCTCCTCCGAAGCCGCGCCTCCCCGGCGCCGCCCCGTCACCTCGAAGACGCCGCCCTGCGGCCGGACGGCCGTCACCTCGAAATCCATCAGCACCGACGCCCCCTTCTTCTCCGCGAGACGGGCGAGCGTTCCGACGAGCTGTGGCGCGTCGACGATCCCGGTCGTCGGGATCAGGAGCGACGCCTCGACCGAAAGGGCCGGCTCCAGCGCCGCCGTCTCCCGGCGCGTGAGCATTCGCACCCCGGGGACGCCGTTTGCAGCCGCCCGGCCCCGCACTTCCTCGAGCACCGGCAGCTCTTCCTTCGATGGCGCCACGACGAGCTTGCCGGTCCTTTCGCAAGGGATGGCGTGCGCGCTCGCCAGCTCGTACATCCGGGCGTTCGCCTCGACGCAGAGCCGCGCCTTCAAGCTCCCTTCGGCGTAGTAGATCCCGGCGTGGACGACGCCGCTGCTCCGGCCGGACTGCTCCTCGCCGAGTCGCGGGTTTTTCTCGAGGAGAAAGACGCTGCCGACTCCGGCTTCGGCCAGCTGCCACGCGACGGCGCATCCGACCGCGCCCCCTCCGACGACGACCGCTTCTACTCGATCCATCGTCCGTTACCGGGGAGCCGGATGAGCGAGGGCCGCCACCGCCGCGTCGACCGTGACGGCGTCGACGACCCCGGCCGCCCCGTAGAGGACCGGCAGGACCTTTTCCGGCGGATAGCGCTTCCGGAGCGCCGCGACCTTCTCCGTCCCGAACCGGTAGGCTGGAAGGTACATCCGGCCGAGGAGCGGGTGGCGCCCCCACGCGCCGGAGAGCTTGTCGGCTCGCTCGGGCGAGACGAGGAAGTCGTTCCGGAGGACCGCCGCGACGTCTGCCTGCGGCTTCTTCTCGTGCCACGTCAGGTAGGACGACTGGTTCTTGGCGTCGTCCTGCAGGAGGGCGAGGAGAAGGCCAATGACGAGGTCCTTGTCGGGGATCTCCGAGAGATCCGTCACGCCGTACGCCATCAGGAGGGCGTTGTTGGCGATCCCCTCGGCGAGGGCTGCGTACCGAGTGTTCATCGTCAGGACCGTCGCCTCGAAGCCGACGCGGCGCCGCACCCAGAGGTTCTGGAGAAATGCGAAGGTCGTGACGTGCCCCGGGACGACCTCGTGGCTGACGAGCTGGTGAAACTCGGGGACCGAGATCTGGAGCGACGCGTTCAGTTCGTACGTCGCCTCGTACTCGGGCGAGCCGTCCGGCTTCCGCGCCCGTCCGAGATAGTTCATCGAGCCGGAGAACCAGGCGTTCTCGATCGGAAAGAAAGAAACATTCGCGAGGGGAACGACGAATAGCTCAGAAGGCAGATAGGGCAACAGGTTCTTCCGAGCCAGTGCCTCCAGCTCCCGAATGACTTCGGCGGCGAGAGACGGTATTGATCTTCCTTCGACGATCTTCTTCTTCCGCCACGCGTCGACCGCGGCGAGAAGGCCGGCGCGGTCTTTCGAGGGGTGCCCCGCGGCGACGAGAAGGTCCGCCAGGAGCCGGCGCTTCTCTTCGGGGCGCGACGGCTCGGGAGGGCGGTCCGTCATGGCGTGGACGCACCGGTCGTACGGGACCGGCGCCCCGCGCCCGAGGAGCTCCATCGCCAGGTCCCACATCACGTCGAAGCAGAGGGCGAGACCGGAGAGATACGCGCCACGGAGGCCTCCGATTCTCTTTCCCTCGGCCGCGACGGCGTCGATCGAGCGCTTCACCTCCACCTCGGCGAGGTAGGCGTCGACGGAGGCCGTGTCGGGCTCCTTGGCCGTGACGCCGCCGCTCTCGCGAATCCGCGCCGCCGCCGGGTGTGTGTAGGCGAGCGGAAGCTTCTCGTCGGAGAACCAGCAGTCGGCGATGAAACGGCCGGTTCCGGAGGGGTTCAGAACGTCGCCGCCCCAGAGGGTGTCGGTGCCGAGGACGGCCTGCGCGACGTCGTGGTCGAGACCTGTCAGCATGGGCGCCTCCCGACGAAGTATCGCGCTTCCCCGTTCCTTGCGTTCGCGGAAGGGCGCCCGTAAGCTGCCGAGGTTCGCCATAACAAAACCATTCGGAGGTGCCCTCCGTGGAGACGACCCGCCGGACCCTGCCCGAGAACGCCTACCGCGCCCTGAAGCCGGGAGAGACGTACAGCCCGATCGTTCCGGCCGACAAGCCGGTCCCCGAGTTCACGGGGCGCTCGCTCGTCATCGGCCTCCTGATGGCGGCCGTCTTTTCCGCCGCCGCGGCGTTCCTCGGCCTGAAGGTGGGCCAGGTCTTCGAGGCGGCCATCCCGATCTCGATCCTGGCCGTCGGCCTCGGTTACGCCTTCAAGCGCAGGTCGACGATCCTCGAAAACGTCATCATCCAGTCGGTCGGCGCGGCTTCGGGCCTCGTCGTGGCAGGTTCGATCTTCACGCTTCCCGCCCTCTTCATCCTCGGACTCGACGTCGACCTCGTGAAGCTGTTTCTCGTGGCGCTTCTCGGCGGGACGATCGGCATCCTCTTCCTCGTTCCGCTACGGCGTTACTTCGTGAAGGAGATGCACGGCGAGTTCCCGTTCCCCGAGGCGACGGCCACGACCGAGGTGCTCGTCGCGGGCGAGGCGGGAGGCCAGCAGGCGCGCGTCCTTGCTGCCGCAGCCGCCGTCGGCGGGATCTTCGACTTTTTGATCATCCATCTCGAGGCGTTTGCCGAGGTCTTCACCTCGCGGTCGCTCCCCTACCTCAAGGAGCTGGCCGACAAGGCGAAGATCGTCTTCAAGCTCGACGTTCTCGCCTCGGTCGTGGGTCTCGGTTACATCATCGGTCTCCGATACTCGGCCATCATCTGCGCGGGGTCGTTCGTCTCCTGGTTCCTCCTCGTCCCGGTCGTCGCGCACTTCGGGGCGCAGCTTCAGTCCAGCGTCCCGCCGGCCGCCCCGGGGATGCTCATCGGCTCGATGACGGCCGAGGCGGTCTTCCGGACATACGTGAGGCACATCGGGATCGGCGGCATCGCTGCGGCCGGGATCATGGGGATCCTCCGGAGCTGGCGGATCATCGCGAAAGCCTTCGGCATGGGCTTCAAGGAGCTGCTCGGCGGGAAGAAGGGCGCCGCCGCGCCGGCCACCGAGCGGACCGACCGGGACATCTCGATGGGGCTCGTCCTGGCCGGCATCATCGTCGTCGCGATCGCCGCGTGGGTCTTCTTCCGCTTCAGCGTCCTCTCGGGCTCGCCGGGAGCCTCCACCCAGTCGCTCATCGCGCTGGCCGTCGTCATCGTGATCTCGTTCCTCTTCACGACGGTCGCCGCGCGGGCAATCGCCGTCGTCGGGACGAACCCCGTTTCAGGGATGACCCTGATGACGCTCATCCTGACGTCGGTCTTCCTCGTGGCCGCGGGCCTCACCGGAAGGGCGGGGATGCTGGCGGCTCTCCTGATCGGCGGCGTCGTCTGCACGGCGCTCTCGATGGCGGGGGGCCTCGTGACCGACCTGAAGATCGGCTACTGGATCGGCGCGACGCCGGCCGTCCAGGAACGGTCGAAATTCCTCGGGACGATCGTGGCGGCGCTGACGGTCGGAGCGGTGATCCTTCTCCTCAATCAGGCTTACGGCTTCGCGCCGTCGGCCGCCCACCCGGAGAGCGAGGTCCTCGTCGCCCCGCAGGCCAATGCCATGGCCGCCGTCATCAAGACCCTGATGTCGAACGAGCCGGTGCCGTGGCTTCTCTACGGCGTCGGCGCCCTCGTCGCCCTGACGATGCAGATGATCGGCGTGCCGTCCCTGGCCTTCGCCCTCGGGATGTACATTCCGCAGGAGCTGAACACGCCGCTTTTGATCGGGGGCCTCGTCGCCCACTTCGTCGCGAAGTCGGCGGGGAAGGACGAAAAGCTCGCGACGGCCCGCGGCCAGCGAGGCACCCTCATCGCCTCGGGCTTCATCGCCGGCGGCGCCATCATGGGGGTCGTCGCGGCGCTCCTGAAGTTCCTGAAGACGAAGATGAGCCTCGGCCCGCTCGCGTTCGGCTTCGACAACGGGCAGGGCGCGGGCGCCGAGCTTCTCGCCCTCGGCCTCTACCTCCTCCTTCTCGTCTACATGTACTGGGATTCGAAGAGGGTGAAAGAGGGGACCCCGCCCTGACCAGGCTGAAATACTCCAGAATCCGAGCCTTGCCCTTTCCGCTCTGACCCTGTCCGACCCCGACGCACACCTATAATCCCGGCGCACCACGACGAACACCGTGGTGCCGGGGCGGACCGTTCGGGGCCCCGAGCAAGTGAGGAGGAGCCGCATGAAGACCAAGGAGAAACAGGAAAAGCTCGTCGAGATCCTGAAGGCCTGGCAGCACGTCGAGAACGAGAGCGTGGCGCAGACGGCGGGCATCATCGACAAAACGCGCAACCCGGTGATCCGCCTCGTCATGGAGATCATCCAGCGCGACTCCGCGATGCACCATCGCGTCCAGGACTTCGTCATCGGGACCCTCGAGAAGGAGGCCGTGGACCTGACACCGGACGATCTGGCGAAAGTGTGGGGAGCGATCGAGGCACACATCGCGGCCGAGAAGAAGACCGAAGAGTTGATCGCCGCGGCCCGGAAGTCGCTCGCCGGAACCCGGAACGTGGTGCAGCAGTACTTTCTCTCCTACCTCGAGCACGACGAGAAGAAACATGACCGGCTGCTCGAGGACCTCGCCCTGATCAAGCAGGGAATCTACAAGAGCGCCTGAGGGGCGCCGGCCGGCGAGCGGCCGGCGGGGTCAAGGCCGGACTCCGCGGTAACCTCGCTTCATGGGCATCATCCGATCGGGCGAGAATCGGCCCCGGGCAGATGAAGTCCCGGGTCGGCGATGCTTTCTGACGTCCTTCTCGGAGGCGGTCTCGCGTTCGCGGCCGTGGTCCAGCCCGGGCCGCTTCAGGCGTTTCTCGTCACCCGCGCCGCGACGGATGGCTGGAGACGGACGCTGCCCGCCGCGTTCTCTCCCCTGCTGAGTGACGGTCCCATCGCCCTCCTCACCCTCCTCGTCCTCGGACGGCTTCCGCCGCTCGGCCAGCATCTTCTCGGGGTCGCCGGCGGCGTCCTCCTCCTCACCCTCGCGTGGATGTCCTTTCGCGCGATTCGGACCCCCGTCGCGCCCGCCGAACCGGACCGGCGCGCGATCCCGCGGACGCTCCTGCAAGCGGCAACGGTCAACCTCCTGAACCCCAATCCCTACCTGGCGTGGGCCCTCATCCTCGGGCCCGCCGCCGTGACGGCCTGGCACGAGCACCCCGCTCACGCCGCAGCTCTCGTCGGCGCCTTCTACGGCGCGATGGTCGTAGGTCTCGCGGGCGTCATCGTCCTCGCCAGTAGCGCCCGCAGCCTCCCTCCCCACGCACAGCGGGCCGTCGCTCTCGCTTCCACCGTCGTCCTCGCTCTCCTCGGCATCTATCAGCTCTTCTCCGGCCTCGCGGCACTCGCATAGATCCGGGATCCCGTCCTCCTCAACGCACCCGAAGCCAACGCGCCCCGTTGTCCAGACGCTCCACGGGCTCGGTGTGGCTCGACAGGAATTCGTAAAGAGCCGACCGACGGAGCTCGACCTCCGAACGTGCCGGGTCTCGAAACAGGACGAGCAGCCCCCGGCTCCGTCCCAGCGTCGCGATGAGCCTCTCCTCGACGCCCTCTCTCTCGAGGCAGTACCAGAGCCGCGGATTGACGTAGGTCCCATCCGGCGTGGAGGTTCCGGTCAACGCATAGAGGTTATCCGTGGGAACCGCGAAATTGAAGAAGCGTCCTCCCGGGGGAATCCGCCTCGCAACGGCCGCGACGAGATCCCTGCTGGACGGGTCGTCCCAATAAAGAGTCGTCGTGGAGAACGGCAACCTCACGAGTGCCGCAGACGGAGCCGCCAGGATGACGAAGGCGCCTGCCAGAGCCGCGCTCCCTGAAGCGTGCTGGATCGCCGCTCCCCTCCCGTGGAACACCTTCCCGGTGAAAGTCCGTCCGGCGGCTCTCCCTGCCAGGAGCCCCAGCACTCCCGAGAGCGCCACCGGAGGGAGCGCGCGGCCGCTCGCCACTCCGGCCGCAATGCCGGCCACGGCAACGAGGATGGCGGGTGAGCGCAGCCACTTTCCGAGCCGCGCTGCGCCATCCAGCAGGATCGCCGAGAGGGTGATCAGGAGAGTGCACGTAACGGCCGGGACGTTTCCGTCGGAAGCCGACCCCCAAGGCCCCGCCACACCCGGATTCAACGGGTGGACATTCACCAGGCCTGGCCCCCTCGCCAGGACGACCAATGCCAGGACCACGGCTCCGATGGCGACGTGTCGGCGCCAACCCTCCATGCGCGGCCGCTCGGCGTAGAGAACTCCAGCAAGGGCGGCCGGAGCCAGAAGTGAGAAAAGCGGTCTTGCGTCGTCCATCCACGCCGCGAGAGCCATCCCCGAGACCAGTATTCCCACGGCCCGGGCCAATCCGCCCCCGGAGAGATGGAATAGGGTGAGCGTGACGGTTGTCGAGAGAGCCGCGACGAAGATCAGACGCGTCGGAAACCCGCCAAGAGCGGGAATTGCTTGAAGGAGTACCGCCGAAAGGTGAGCGGCCAGGAGAAGAAGGCCTGCCGCCAGTCGCCATTCGAAGACGCCGTGCCGCCTCCGCGCCATGCGCAGGGCAGTCGAAGCCACGAGGATGGAGCGCGTGGCCAGCAGCGCCAGGAGTCCGATCGCCGAGGCGAGATGCGGGACTCCCCAGCGGGGCCATGCCATTCCAATCGCGGAGAGCGCCATCCAGATCGCGGGCGATCTCGACGGTCTGGAGAGCGGAACGCTGTTTCTGATGAGGCCGACGGCGGGCAGGACGGCAAAGAGAAGCAAACCATCGATCATCGTCGGGAGATCGACCCCCCTGCCGATGTCCCGCGCGAACCCGCCGAAGAGCGGGATCAGGAATGTCCACCGGAAATGAGCCGTCGTGCGGAACCACGCTCCCCAACCCAGGAGGAAGGCGAGATAGGGAAGCGCGCCGATGGCAGCGACGAGCAG
Organism: uncultured Acidobacteriota bacterium; assembly: GCA_963779415.1. Classification (GTDB taxonomy): domain Bacteria; phylum Acidobacteriota; class Thermoanaerobaculia; order UBA5066; family UBA5066; genus DAOMFB01. The sequence goes on from CAVZYA010000001.1 coordinate 770,199, forward strand.
ACCGCCACGAAGACGGCGACGCCCTCCCGATCCCAGCGTCCAGGCCACGGCTGCCAGAAGCATCCAGGCCGCCGTCTGCTTGACCAGGATCGCGAGCCCCAGGGGGACAGCCGCCAGAACGAGACTCTGGTCGCGCCCTTCCTTCTCGTACTTTTCGAGTGCCAGAGCCGCGCCGAGCACCAGGGGGACGATGAACGGATCCGGCCAGAGGGTAGGTCCGTCCGTCGCGAGGCTCAGGAGGATGAAGAGCGGGACGCCGATCAAAAGGCCGATCGCGCCCGCCGTGACCCTCCGTCTTCCGGGGCGAACGCCCGCCACCAGGAGCACGCCCGTGGCCGCCATCGAGGTGCCGACGATTCCCTTGAAGAGAAGCGACGAGAAGCCGAACACCTTTCCCCCAAATGCGATCATGAGAATCAGCAGGGGCGTGTGGGGAAAGAAGATCGAGTCATAGAGACGTGCTCCGCGCGTCACGAAGTACGCGGGAACGACGATCTCCGGCCAGGCATGGATCGGGAATACGAAAGCAGCCGCCCCCGCGATGACGCCACCAAGCATGATCAGTAGGCTGAAGGGTGATGGTCGAAAGCGTGCGGGGTCAGGGCTCGGATCTCTTCTCGCGGGCTCAGCAGATCCGCGGGAGCTGTTCGCCGGTGAGGAGGTCCACGATCCGGAGGCCGCCGATCCGGCTTCGCATGACGACCTTGCCGGTGTGGTCCGGGACGACGTCTCCGATTCGTGCGGCTTTCGCACCCAGAGGATGGCGCCGGAGGGCCGTCAGGGCGGCGTCGGCGGCTTCGGGCGCGACGATGACGAGGCACTTCCCCTCGTTCGCCACGTAAAGCGGATCGAGGCCGAGGATCTCGCAGGCGCCCCGGACGTCCTCGCTGACCGGGATGCTCGTCTCTTCGAGCCGGATCCCCACCTTCGCCTGGACGGCGATCTCGTTCAGCGTCGAAGCGACGCCCCCGCGGGTCGGGTCGCGGAGGACGTGGACCTTCTCCCCCGCCGCCGCGAGGAGCCCTTCGACAAGACCGTCGAGGGGCGCGCTGTCGGAGACCAGCTCCGTGTCGAACTTCAGCCCTTCGCGGACCGACATGATGGCGATTCCATGGACGGCGATTTCGCCCGAGACGAGGACGACGTCCCCCGCCCGGGCCCGGCGCGGCGAGATCTCGATCCCTTCGCGGACGAGGCCGATTCCGGTCACGTTGACGAAGACGCCGTCCCCTTTTCCGCGGTCGACGACTTTCGTGTCGCCCGTGACGATCGGAACGCCGACGCCTTTCGCCGCGTTTCGCATCGAGTCGACGATCCGCCGGAGGTCGTCCATCGGAAGACCTTCCTCGAGGATCAGCCCGGCGGAGAGCGCCAGCGGCTTCGCGCCGCACATGGCGAGGTCGTTGACAGTCCCGTAGACAGCGAGCGACCCGATGTCGCCGCCGGGGAAGAAGAGCGGCTTGACGACGAAGGAATCGGTCGAGAAGGCGAGCTTCTTCCCGCCGACGTCGAGGACGGCCCCGTCGTGCAGCTCGCGAAGGAGGGCGTTGTCGAACGACGGCACGAAGAGCTGGTCGATGAGCCGCTGAGTCAGCCGGCCGCCGCCGCCGTGCGCCAGGAGGACATGCGGATAGTCCGAGAGTCGGGACCGGGCAGGAGAGGTCGAAGTCGCTCACACCGCATCTCCCGTAGTTGTAGTAAGCCGCGCAGGCCCCTTCCGAGGAGACCATCGGCGCGCCGAGGGGCTTCTCCGGCGTGCATTGCGTCCCGAACGCGGCGCAGGCGCTCGGCTTCTTGAGGCCCCGGAGGATCTCCCCCGCGATGCAGATCGAGGGCTCTTCGGCCGTGATCGTCCCGACGTCGAAGCGCTTCACGGCGTCGTGACCGGCGTATTCGTCCCTCAGCCGCCATCCGCTCTTCGGGATGACGCCGATGCCGCGCCACGGCGCGGTCGCAGACCTCGAAGACCTCGGCGAGCGTCTCCTGCGCCCTCACGTTCCCGTCGCGCGTGACGGAGCGGGCGTACTGGTTCTCGACGCCGACGCGCCCCTCTTCGAGGGCTTTGAGGGTGAGCTGGATGCCGTGCATCAGGTCGAGCGGCTCGAAACCGGTCACGACGACCGGGATCCGGTACTTCTCGGCGATCGGCTCGTACTCGCGGTAGCCCATGACGGTGCAGACGTGGCCGGCCGCGAGGAACCCCTGCACGCGGTTCGTCGGGGAGCCGAGGATCGCTTCCATCGCGGGGGGGACGAGGACGTGGGAGACGAGGAGGGAGAAGTTCGGGACCCCCGCCTTCTTCGCCTGCCAGACGGCCATGGCGTTGGCCGGGGCCGTCGTCTCGAAGCCGACGGCGAAGAAGACGACTTCCTTTTCCGGGTTCTTCCGCGCGATCTCCAGCGCGTCGAGCGGCGAGTAGACCATCCGGACGTCGCCCCCCGAGGCCTTGACCGAAAGAAGATCGCTCTTCGAGCCGGGGACGCGGAGCATGTCGCCGAACGACGTGAAGACGACGCCGGGCCGTCGGGCGATGGCGATCGCGCGGTCGATCATCTCGAGCGGCGTCACGCAGACCGGGCAGCCGGGGCCGTGGACCATCGTGACGAACGGCGGGAGCATCTCGTCGATCCCGAACCGGATCAGCGTGTGCGTCTGCCCGCCGCAGATCTCCATCAGCGTCCAGGGGCGGGAGACGAGGCCGCGGATCGACGCGGCGAACTTCCGGACCGATTCACCGTCCCGGTACTCGTCGACGAAGCGCACGCGAGAGACTCCGTCAGCCCTTCGTTTCCGCCGGCGGGTTGAGGTCGGCGAGGTCCCCCATCTCCTGAAGAGTCCGGAAGACCTCCTTCGCCGACTCCTCGTCCAGCTTCGAGATGGCAAAGCCGACGTGGACGAGGACCCAGTCCCCGGCCTCCGCCTCCGGCGTGTACATCAGGCAGACCTCCTTCGAGATCCCGCCGAACTTCACGACGCCCATCGTCATCCCGAGGTCGTTCCGCTCGACGCGGACGATCTGTCCCGGCACGCCCAGGCACATACGTGGTCCCCCCGCTCAGACCAGAATAGCGCGTCCGGAGGCAATCCGCGCCGCCGCCACGGCTGCCTGCCCGAGGCAGATGCCGCCGTCGTTCGGCGGGACCTCGCGGTGGAGAAGGACGTCGAATCCTTCGCGACGGAGGGCCGCCGCGGTTCGCTCGGTCAGGAGCCTGTTCTGGAAGCAGCCGCCGGTCAGCGCGACACGCGGACAGCCGACGCGGCGGGCCACCTCCACGATCGCCGCGGCGAGCGCGTTGTGAAAACGCGCGGCAAGCCGCGCGATCGGAACGCCGGCTGCGTGCTCGGCGAGGAGGGCCGAGACGAGGGGAGCCCAGTCGAGAAGGATCTTTGAGGGGGAAGCTGACGCATCTACCGTCGGTGCGGTACCTGGCGCGCAGTCACGAAACGCGAGGAGACCGATTTCCTCGAGGGGTAATTCAAGAGACCCCGTGCCGACCTCTCCGGGGTCGGCGAGCCATTCGAGCTGCATGGCCGCCTGCCCTTCGAAGGAGCATCTCTGTGCCACGCCGAGAAGCGAAGCGACGGCGTCGAAGAGCCGGCCGGCGGATGACGTCACCGGGGAATTGAGGTTTCTTTCCAGCATCGATGAGAGGACTCGCTTCTCGGCCGCAGAAAACGCTCCCGAGGTCGCACCTGCTCCTTCTTTCTTACCTTCCAAGAAATCCCCCGTCGTTCCCCTTCCCCCTCTCTCTCTTTCTTCTTCAACCGCCATCTCCCAGAGGATCCCCGCCGCGCTGCGGCGTGGCTCGCGGACGGCGGCTTCGCCGCCGGGGAGGCGGAACGGCTTGAGATGCGCGACGCGCTCGTACCCGTTCGCATCGCCGAGAAGGAACTCGCCTCCCCAGACCGTCCCGTCCGTGCCGTAGCCCGTCCCGTCCCACGTGACGCCGAGGGCCGGGCCGTCGACGCCGTTCTCGGCGAGGCAGGAGGCGAGGTGGGCATGGTGGTGCTGGACGGGGATCGTCGGGAGCCCCGACGCGAGCGCCCACTTCGTCGAGAGGTAGTCGGGGTGGAGGTCGTGCGCGACCGCCGACGGCGTCACCTCGTAAAGGCGCGCCAGATCCCCGATCACCCGTTCGAACGCCGCGAGCGCCTGCGGCGTCTCGAGGTCGCCGATGTGCTGCGAAATGAAAGCCTGCCGTCCCACGGCGAGCGCCACGGCGTTCTTCAGGTGGGCGCCGACGGCGAGGAGCGGCGGCACCTCGTGCGGCAGGCGGACCGGGAGCGGCGCGAAGCCTCGTGCCCGGCGCAGGAGCCGCGGGACGCCGTCCACGATCCGCGCTACGCTGTCGTCCATGTGCCTCTCGATGGGGCGGTCGTGGACGAGGAAGAGGTCCGCCATCCCGCCGAGGCGGACGAGCGCTTCTCTCTCGTCCGTGCAGATCGGCTCGTCGGAGAGGTTTCCACTGGTGGCGACGATCGGAAACTCGAGCGTGTCGAGCATCAGGTGGTGGAGCGGCGTCGCAGGAAGCATCAGGCCGAGGTTCGGGTTCCCCGGCGCCACGTTCTGGGCCACTCCGTTTCCTTCCCGCGCCGGGAGAAGAACGATGGGCCGCTCCGGCGACTCAAGAAGGAGCGCCGCCTCCTCCGAGACCTCGCAGAGTCTCCTCGCAGCGGGAATGTCGCGGACCATCAGGGCGAGAGGCTTTTCGTACCGCTGCTTCCGCTCGCGTAGAAGCGCGACGGCGGCCCCGTTTTGCGCGTCGCATGTCAGGTGGAAGCCGCCGAGCCCCTTCACGGCCGCGATCCGGCCCTTCGAGAGAGCCTCGCCGCAGGCGAGCAGGGCGTCGTCCTGGGTCGCGAGGACGTCACCGGACGGTGCCCAGAGTTCGAGATGAGGCCCGCAGCTATCGCACGCGTTCGGCTGGGCATGAAAGCGCCGGTCGCGCGGGCTCTCGTATTCGGCACGGCAATCCGCGCAGAGCGCGAAGCCCGCCATCGTCGTGTTCGGCCTGTCGTACGGCAGCGCCCGGAGGATCGTGAAGCGCGGCCCGCAGTTCGTGCAGTTCGTGAAGGGATAGCGGTGCCGGCGGCTCGACGCGTCCCGCACCTCGGAAAGACAGACGCCGCACGTCGCGATATCCGGCAGGACGAGAACGCTCTTCGCCCCATTCTCGTGGCTGAACCGGATCTCGAAGGCCGACGCCCCTTCAGGGGGGACCTCCCGGTCGCGGACCGAGGTGATCCGGGCGCGAGGAGGGGGATCTTCCTCCAGCCGCTCCCGGAACCGGCCGACGGCGGCGGCGTCCCCCTCCACCTCGAGGAAAACGCCGCGCCCGTCGTTCCGGACCCAGCCACCGAGCCCCCCGTCCGCCGCGAGGCGGTAGACGAACGGCCGAAAGCCGACCCCCTGGACGGCCCCCTCGATCTCGACCCGAAGCCTCGTCCGCACCGGAGAGGAGATTACCCGGCGCCGCCGGAGCCCGCGTCCGGGGCCGGAAGGTCCTGGATCAGGCGGGCGGCTTCCCGCGGCCGATCGAGATGTAGAAGCGGCCGCCGACGAGCGCCGGGTCTCCAGGGTATCCGAGCGCCTTGAAGTCGAGCCGCTCCTTCACCTCGGGGTATACCTTCCGCCGGTGCTCGGGGAGGTCCATCTGCTGGGCCTTCTGGTGACAGCGCGTGCAGGTGATCGCCTCGGCCTGGTGGCAGTCGGCGCAGCCGAGCGCCTTCTTCGCCGGGACGACCTCGTGGTGGATCCCGGAGTACATCTTCGTCTCGACGAAGCCGTACTCGCCGGAGTAGGGGACCCCCGCCTTCTTCATCCCGTCCGTGATCGCCTTCGACAGGTCGAAGTGTGTCCAGAAGCCGTCCCGGAGCTCCGAGATGGCGAGGACGTTGTTCCCCTTGTCGTACGGGAGGACGGCGGTGTGGAGCTTGAAGGGGAAGATGCGCGCGTCGGGCGTCCGCTTCTCGCCGACCGGGGCGTTCAGGGCGACCGGCTTGGACGGGTCGATCTTCTCGCCGACGAGCGACGCCGAGCGCGTGCCGTCGTACCAGAGATAGACGGGAAGGACGTCCTTGCCCCACGTGAGGGCGCCGAGCTTCTTGTCGTAGACGGGCCGCCCGTACGCGTCGGTCTTCTCGGGGCGGTCTTGTCCGGCCACGGAGAAGTCCGCGCCGCACGAGGGTCGGCGCGACGTGGGCGAAGGAGGGGATGTGGCACGTCTCGCACGCGACGGCCCGGACGTGGTCGTCGAGATGCCGGGAGAGGGGCCCGGCGACGCCGTGGGGCGTCAGGCCGTGGCACTTCTCGCAGCGGACGCGCCCCTCGACGGCCGGCGCTGAGAAGGACATCCCGGCGATCCGGTGGGCCGTCGTCGTGTGGCAGTCCTGACACCTCATGTTCAGGGTGCCCATGTGCATGTCGAGGCCTTCGGCGTTCGAGGCGAGGTCCGGCTCGAGGTCGCCGTGGGCCGCGTTCGGAGCGCCGCCGACCCCGAAATGGCACGAGCCGCACTCGCGACGTCCGGGACGTCCGATCTTCCGGGCGAGCGCCGCGAAATCGGTCGACGGGTCCGGCTGCCCCGCGCGGCCCACCACCTTCCTGTACGTCCCGGTCGAGTCGTGGCAGACGAGGCAGTCAATATTCGCCGGGTCCTTGAAGTCGAAGGTCCCGTCCATCCGGCCGTAGCCGATGTGGGTGACGGCGCTCTGCGGGGCCGTCGGGGCAATCGTGATGTAGTAGCTGTTGATCATCGAGGCGAGGGCCACCTCGGCGCGGTGTTCCTGCCCGACGATGGTGGGGGACCGCCCCTTCCAGAGCCAGTGGGCCGTCGAGAGGATGTCCTGTCCGACTTTCGCGTGGCACGTCAGGCACTCGCGCGTCACGTCCTGCGGCCCCGGCTTCTCCTTGAAGACGACGAGCGCGGCGTGGTTCGGTGTCAGGGGATGATGACAGCCGGCGCAGTCCGTCGGGGCCGTCGTCGGCTTGGGCTGCCGCTCGTGGCAGCCGATGCACTGCCGGTGGTAGGCCCCCTTCAGCCCGATGCGGGAGGGGGCGTCGGCCTCGTTCGGCAGTCCGTGGCAATGCATGCAGCTCTGGGGGGGACGGTCGGCCATGTTGTCGTGGCAGGCTGAGCAGGGGCCGCCGAGCTTCACGTCCATCGAGGCGTGAATCTCCTTGATGTCGGTCCCCACGCGGTCCTCGGTCGAGCTCGCGTGGCGGTGGTGGCAGACCCCGCAGTCCCCGTTGACCAGCTCGTCGTGGATCCGGTGGGCGAACGGGACGGGCTCGTAGTCGTCCCCCTGGGCCTTGAGGACCGCGGCGTCGAGGAGGTAGAAGTTCTTGTAGCCCGACGGACGGTGCGGGTACGCGGGACCCTTCTCGCTCGCCCGCGCCGGGGGCTTCGCCGCCGTGACCCGCTGGACCTCCTTCACGGTCAGCTCGCTCGCCTGGATCGCCTCTCTGTGGACGACGACGTAGAGGGCGACGAACCCGAAGACGGAGGCGAGGGCGAGGCCGCGGACAACCCAGGTCCAGAACGGGGAGACCGCCTCGGCCCCCTCGTGCGCGAGCGGGGACGGAGCCTTCTCCTCGGCGGCGGCGCTCCCCGGCAGGATCGGGAAGAAGGTGACCATGAACCGGTAGCAGAAGAAGATCGAGCAGACGATCGCGATCGTCATCGAGATCTCGCCGACCGACGGGAAGTAGGCCTTCTGCGAGAACGGCGGCTCGTAGGCGACGAGGAAGACGTTGAACCGGTTCAGGATGACGCCGAAGATGACGAGGCAGGCGCTGAAGAAGAGCCAGCCGGCGGAACGGCGGACCCCCTCGTTCATCAGGAGGACGAGCGGCGCCACGACCCCGAGGAGGAGCTCGACGGCGAGGGCGACCGTCGCGCCCGGGTGCGACACGAAGTCGAGCTGCCGGTGCCGGACGACGAGGTCGCCGATCTTGACGACCGCGTAGGCGCCGAGGAACCAGGGGATGAAGCGGGAGAGGGGCGCCAGAAGGTCCATCTCCGGCTTCCGGCCGAAGCTCGTGCTCGAGTAGATCGACTCGAGGATGACCATCGGGTACCCGACCGCCATCGCCGACATCAGGAAGAGGAGCGGGAGGATCGGCGTGTCCCAGATCGGGTTCAGCTTCGTGTGGGCGATCATCATCAGCGTCCCGAGGGACGACTGGTGCATGCACGAGAGGACGACGCCCGCGACGATGAAGACGGGGAGGATGATCCTGATCCAGGAGTGGATCGTCAGGATCGGCTTCTTGATCTTCCGGAGGACGCGGGCCCCCCACTCGTCCCCCTCGGCCCGGGCCCGGAGGCCCTCGAGGACCGCCGGGCTCGTCTCGATCGCGAGGACCATGAGGTAGGCCATGACGCACATGCCCACCTCGAAGAGGACCGAGTTGCCCTGCCAGTTGAAGAGCGGGCGCCAGATGTTCCACCAGCGGCCGAGGTCGAACATGAGCGCGATGGCGACCCACAGGTAGCCGAGGAAGGCCGTCAGGATCGCCGGGCGGAGAAGCGGCTTGAACTTCTTCTTCCCGAAGATGTCGACGAGGGCGGCCGTCGTGAAGCCGCCCGCCGCGAGCGCGACGCCGCAGGCGACGTCGAAGGAGATCCAGATCCCCCACGTGTTGATGTCGTCGAGGTTCGTGACGAACCTCAGCCCGAGGAGGAGCCGGGTGATGCCGAACGCGTAGCCGACCGCCATGAAGACGAGGATGGCGATCGTGCCCGCCGTGAAGAACGGCTTCGATAGGCGCTGGGGGCGCTCGTGCGGGCTCACGCGGCACCTCCCTCACCGCCGGAGGCGGGAGGCGTCGGTCCGGCGGCTCCGGGCGGCGCGCCGCCCCCTTCGGCCTTCCGGTTGTTCATCCACATGATGCCGGCGAGCAGGCCGTAGAGGGCGATCGGGATCGCCCCGAACCTGAAGATCCCGTGCTGGATCGCCTCGGTCCGGAGGGCCGGCGCCTCCGTCGTCAGCTTCAGGAGGCCGATCTCCTCGGGCGGGCGGCCGGTCAGGTAGATCCAGGAAGTGCCGCCCACCTCGTGCTCTCCGTAGACGTGCGGGACGTACCGGTCGGGGCGCTTCTCGAGTCGGTCCTTCGCCATCGCCATGAGCTCGACCCGCGTCCCGAAGACGAGCGCCTCCGTGGGACAGGAGGCGGCGCAGGCCGGGTTCGCCCCGGTCCCCTTGGCGCGGTCGGTGCAGAACTCGCACTTGCGCACCTTCGGGGTGAGCGCGACGCCGAACTGGTAGGCGGGGACCTCGAACGGGCAGGCGATCTGGCAGTAGCGGCAGCCGACGCAGATCGTCGGGTCGTAGACGACGGCTCCGTCCTTCGACTTCGTCAGGGCGCCGACGATGCAAGCCGAGACGCACGACGGGATCAGGCAGTGCATGCACTGGACCTTGCAGTTGGTCTCGGCGCTCGCGGCCTGGTCGGGCGACGGGCTCCCGGGGAACCTGTTCACGACCGTGAAGGCGTTCTCCGTCGGGCGCCGGAACGTCCGGAGCCCGTCCCGGTTCTCGAAGGAGTCGGCGGTCCGGGGGAGGTGGTTCCGCCGGTTGCAGGCCTCCTCGCACTTGCGGCACCCGATGCAGAGGGTCGTGTCGACGAGGACGGCCGCGTAGTCCGGGGCGGGTTCGGCCTTCCCCCTGGCGTCCTTCTCCTCCGGGGCGGCCAGCGCCGCCGTAGCGGCCACGGTCGAGGTCGTCAGCCCGAGGTTCAGCAGGGCCCGTCGGCTCAATGTCATCGATCTCTCACTTCAGGCTCGTCGCGAGGGGAGCGGCCGGAGGGGACGACGCGCGCCCACCTTCCGGGATCCGGGTACTCTCCGCCCATCTCACACCTCGCCAATCCCGGAACCGACTCTAGGTTCGTGGTCTGCGGCGCGCCATGAGCCAAACGCCTCAACTCGCCCGGCGGCGGGCGGGATTACGCGCGGGGGGCCGTCGGGAAGATCTGGAAGGCCGTTACTTCTTCGCCTTCCACTCCGCCAGGGCCTTCTCGAAGGCCTCCAGGTTCGGCTTGTCGGGAGAGGCCTTTCCGAGGGCCACGGCCTCCTCGCCGGCCTTGATCGCCTCGGCGGTCTTCCCTTCCGCCGCGAGCATCCGGGCCATCTGGGCCGTGTTCGCGTAGCCCTTCTTCGCGGCCACGGAGCGCTCGACGTCCTTCATCGCCTCACCCGGGTCGCCGAGCTTCTCGCTCGCGAAATACCGCCCCACCGCGAGCGGCGTCTCCCAGTCGTCCGCCTTCGCCCCGGCGACCGCCGCGCGCCCCTTCGAGAGGACCAACGCTTTGGTGTCGACCTTGAAGTGCACCGGGACCCGCAACTTGTCCCAGATCAGGGAGAGGTCCGCCCCGTCGTTCGAGACGTTCCGGAAGACGATCGTGAAGGTCTCCACCGATTCCGGGAAGGCCACCGGCTTGACGGCGACGCGGAGGGCGTCCTTCTTCTCGTCGTACTCGGTCTTGTACCAGAGGTCGAGGTCCTTGTTGAAGGCGACCGTCCACGACTCCTTGCCGGGGATCGTGACGATGCTGTAGGTACCGGCCGCGAGCTTTTTCCCCTCGACCTCGATGTCGTCCGGGAAGGAGAGCGTCGTGGCGCGGTTCGCGCCCGTTCGCCACGGCTTGTCGTACGGGACGAGGCCGCCCCAGATCACCCGCCCCTTCACGCCGGGACGGCTGTAGGAGACGCTGAATTCCGTGACGCCGATTCTCTGCGTCACCGTGGCCTTCGGGCTCGGCATCGGGGCCTCGAACTGGGCGGCGAGGGGCGCCGCGGAGAGAGCGAGGGCCAGTGCCGCGGAGAGGAGAGCCGGTTTCTTCATCGAATCGCTCCTTTCATCTTTCGGGAGTGGGGAGGCTATCGCAGAACCGGCCGGGACGCCTCCGCCGAACTCACGTAAGATCCCATTACGGAACTGACCAGTCCGTTCCATTATTCAGAGATGTCCCGAAGCCGAACGGAAAAGAAAAGGACGGAGATCCTGAAGGCCGCCTCGGACGTCTTCGCCCGGAAGGCCTTTCACGAGGTCCGGACGGACGAGATCGCCGAGGAAGCCGGCGTCGGGAAGGGGACCCTCTACCGGTACTTCCCGACGAAGGACGACCTCTACTACGCTTCGGTCCTCTCCGGATTCGACGAGCTGGACCAGGTCCTCGAGAGTCTCCGGAACCGGGCCGACTCGCCGGCCGAGACGGTGGAGCGGCTCGCCCGCGAGGTTCTCCGGATCTTCTGGTCCCGCCCCTCGTTCTCCATGGTGCTGCACAGCCATGCGCGACGCTTCCGGGTCCGGGAGCGGGAGATGCACCGCCGGCGCGAGGGCCTCGTCCGGTTTGTGCGGGAGACGGTGGCTCGCGGCGCTTCGCGGGGCGACTTCCGGCCGGTGGATCCCCGAATCGCCGCCGAAATGTTCCTCGGCATGGTCCGGGGCGCGATCATCCACCGGAGTGCCGCGGACACCCCCGCCGCGCTCGTGAAGACCCTCACCGGAACCTTCGTCAACGGAATTTCCCGGAGGAAGGAGGCCTCATGAGGCCGCGTCCCCTGCTTCTCGCCGCTCTCTCCGCTCTGGCCGCTCTGGTGACGGGATGCGTGGAGAGCCGTCCGGGAGCCTTCGTGGACGCCTCGACGCCGCCGGCCCCCGAGAAGCAGAGCGCCGCGCCGATGCCGCCGGCGCCCCCCCAGACGGCGCCCCTGCTTCCGCCGGGCCTGGCCGAGGGCGGGAACCTTCCAAAGACGATCACTCCGGTCGAGGCCGTCGGCCTCGCCCTCAGGAACAACCCCGCCACGAGGCAGTCCTGGTTCCAGGCACGGGCCGCCGCCGCGGAGGTCGGGAGCAAGCGGGCGGAGTACTACCCGAGCGTGGAGCTTGACGGTTCCTGGATCCGGCAGAAGGGGGCGTTCCTGAACGGGCAGACCGTCTACTACCAGACGACGTACGGCCCCACCGCCCTCTTGAACTGGCTCCTCTTCGACTTCGGGGGACGCGCCGCGGACGTGGCGGAGGCCCAGGCGCTCCTCGCGGAGGCGAATGCGGCACACGACGCCGTCCTGAACGACGTCATCCTTCAGGTGCTGCAGGCGTACTACGGTTACGAGGGAGCCAAGTCGCTCCTCTCGGCGCAGGAGGCCAGCCTGAAGCAGGCCGAGGAGAACCTTCGCGCGGCGGAGGAACGGCATCGGGCCGGAGTCGCGACGATCGCCGACGTCCTTCAGGCGCGGACGACCGCGTCGCAGCAGCGCCTCGCCTACGACACCGTGCAGGGCCAGATCGCCGTGATCCGCGGCGCGCTCGCCACGTCGCTCGGCGTCCCGGCCAACACGCCGATCGAGGCCGGCGAGCTGCCGGAGAACCTCGACCTCGACCGTGTCACGAAGACGGTCGACGATCTGATCGCCCAGGCGGAGAAGCAGCGCCCGGACCTCGCCGCCGCGCGCTCGGCGGCGATCGCGGCGGAGCGTCACGTCGCCTCCCTCCGATCGAACCTCTATCCGACCCTCGGCGGCGCGGCGAGCGGAGGCCGAACCTACTTCGGCGGCGCGGGGGCCGGTGCCTCCACGGACATCTACACCGTCGGCGTCCTCCTCCGGATTCCGGTTTTCACCGGGTTCCAGAGTCAATACGATCTCCGGAAGGCCGAAGAGGAGCGGGGGGCCGCGGACGCCGGTGCGCTGAGCGTCGAGCAGCTCGTGATCCAGCAGGTCTGGGCCAGCTACTACAGCGTGAAGACGGCGGCGCAGCGGACCCGGACGGCCCGGGACCTCCTCGCGAGCGCGCGCGAGTCGGCGGACGTCACGCGCGGGCGTTACACCGCCGGCGTCGGAAGCATCCTCGACCTCCTGACCGCCGAGAGCGCCCTCGCCTCGGCCCGCGCACAGGAGGTCGGAGCCCGCGCCGAGTTCCTCTTCGCGCTCGCCCAGCTCGCCCATGACGTCGGCTCGATAGAGCCGGTCGTAAAGGAAGCTCCATGAGAACAAGCCGTCTGGCCGTCTCGCTCCTCCCGATCGCCTTCCTCGCCGGCTGCGGCGGAAAGAAGGCCGGCGGCCCGCCGCCCTCCGTCCCGGTGCGTGTCGGCGACGTCAAGCGCCTCGCGGTCCCGTTCAACATCTCGGCCATCGGGCACGTCGAGCCCTATTCCACCGTCGCCGTGAAGCCACGCGTCGGCGGCGAGATCACCCAGGTCGGCTTCCGGGAGGGAGACGACGTGGCGGCCGGTGCGCTCCTCTTCGTCATCGATCCGAGGCCGTTCCAGGCGGCTCTCGACGAGTCGAAAGCGAACCTCGCCCGCGACCGCGCGCGCCTGACGGAAGCCGAGCAGACGCTCAAGCGCTATCAGGACCTGATCAAGAAGGAATACATCACGCAGGAGCAGTTCGACCAGGCCCGGGCAAACGACGAGGCCCTTCGCGCGACGACGCAGGCCGACGAGGCGGCGATCGAGACCGCCCGTCTCAACCTCGACTACTGCCGGATCACGGCTCCCGTTCCCGGCCGCACCGGAAGCCTCCTCGTCCATGCCGGGAACGTCGTCAAGGCCAACGACGACAAGCCCCTCGTCGTCATCAACCAGGTCGAGCCCGTCTACGTCTCCTTCGCGATCCCCGAGGGTAACTTCGGCGAGGTGAAGCAGCGCGCGGCCGGGGCCCATCTGCAGGTCGTCGCCACGCCGCAGGGGAGCAAGACCGAGACCGGCGAGCTGACGTTCCTCGACAACGCGGTGGACGCCACGACGGGGACGATCACGCTGAAGGCGTCGTTCCCGAATCGCGACCGCGCCCTCTGGCCCGGCCAGTACGTGAACACCTCCCTCACGCTGAAGGTCGACGAGGACGCCGTCGTCGCGCCCGTCGACGCCATCCAGACCGGGCAGACCGGAACGTATGTCTACCTCGTCAAGCCCGACCAGACCGTCGAGATCCGGAACGTCGCCGTCCACCGGAACTGGCGCTCCTGGGCCCTGATCACGTCGGGCCTCGCCCCGGGCGACCGCGTCGTGACGGACGGCCAGCTCCGGCTCTCGCCGGGCGCCCGGATCACGGAGAAGACCGACGCGACGCCGGTCCCCACGGCCGCGCCGAAGAGCGCCGAGGCCGCCCGATGAACATTTCCGCGCTCTTCATCCGTCGCCCCGTCGCCACGACCCTCGTCATGCTGGCGATTCTCTTCTTCGGAATCGTCGGCTACCGGCTTCTTCCCGTCTCCGACCTTCCCAACGTGGATTTCCCCACGATCCAGGTCACCGCCGGACTCCCCGGCGCGAGCCCGGAGACGATCGCCTCGGCGATCGCCACGCCCCTCGAGCGGCAGTTCACGACGATCGCGGGCCTCGACAACATGAACTCCACGAGCGTTCTGGGGGTGACGCAGATCACCCTTCAGTTCAACCTGAGCCGCAGCCTCGACGGGGCCGCCCAGGACGTGCAGGCGGCCATCGGCGCGGCGTCGCGACAGCTCCCGCCGGGAATGCCCAGCCCCCCCACCTACCAGAAGGTGAATCCCGCGGACCAGCCAATCCTCTACCTGGCCCTCACCTCGCCCACGCTCCCCCTTTCGACGACCGACGAGTACGCCGAGACGATGATCGCGGAGAAGATCTCCACGGTCTCCGGCGTCGCGCAGGTCCAGGTCTTCGGCGCCCAGAAGTTCGCCGTCCGCGTCCAGCTCGACCCGCGAGCCCTCGCCTCGCGCGGCATCGGAATCGACGAGGCCTCGGCGGCCGTGGCGGCCGCGAACGTGAACATCCCGACCGGGACCCTCTGGGGGCCCACGACGGCCTACACGGTCCTGGCCACCGGCCAGCTCACGGAGGCGGCCGGCTTCGGCCCCCTCATCGTGGCGTACCGGAACGGCTCGCCCGTCCGCGTCCGGGACATCGGACGGGCGATCGACAGCGTCGAGAACGACAAGACGGCCGCCTGGTACGTCGACAAGGAAGGCTCCACCCGCGGAGTCGTCCTCGCGATCCAGAAGCAGCCGGGCGAGAACACCGTGGAGGTCGCCTCGAACATCCGGAAGCTGATCCCCTCCTTCGAGGCGCTCCTTCCCGGATCGGCGAGGCTGAGCATCCTCTTCGACCGGTCGGAGTCGATCCGCGACTCCGTCTCCGACGTGAAGTTCACGCTCTGGCTGACCCTCGCCCTCGTCGTCATGGTCATCTTCCTCTTTCTCCGGAACCTCTCGGCCACCGTCATCCCGTCCCTGGCGCTGCCTCTCTCCATCGCCGGGACTTTCGCCGCGATGTACGCCCTCGGCTACAGCATGGACAACCTGTCGCTGATGGCGCTGACCCTCTCGGTCGGGTTCGTCGTGGACGACGCCATCGTCGTCCTCGAGAACATCGTCCGGCACATCGAGATGGGCGAAGAGCCTTTCCAGGCCGCCCTGAACGGCACGAAGGAGATCGGCTTCACGATCGTCTCGATGACACTCTCGCTGACGGCCGTCTTCATCCCTCTTCTCTTCATGGGAGGGATCATCGGCCGGCTTTTCCGGGAGTTCGCCGTCACGATCACGGTGGCGGTCCTCGTCTCCGGCTTCGTCTCCCTGACGCTCACGCCGATGCTCTGCGCCCGCTATCTCAAGCCACACGGCGAGCGTGGGCGGGGCCGGTTCTACGAGGCGTCCGAAGGCGTCTTCAACGCCGCGCTCGGTTTCTACCAGCGGGGCCTGAGGTGGGCTCTTTCGAGAAAGCGCCTCATGATGGCCTTTTCGGCAGCCGTTCTCCTCGCCACGATCTTCCTCTTCCGCATCGTCCCGAAGGGCTTCATCCCGAGCACCGACACGGGCCAGGTCTTCTCGCCGACCGAAGCCGCGCAGGGGATCTCCTTCGAGGCGATGGTGGAGCACCAGAAGGCCGCGGCCGCGATCGTCCAGGCCGACCCGAACGTGGACGGCTTCATGTCGAGCTGCGGCACCCGGGGCAACATGGCCCAGGGCGGCAACACGGGGATGATCTTCATGCGCCTGAAGCCGCGCAGAGAGCGGAAGCTCGGGGTCGACCAGATCGTCCAGGAGCTGCGCGTCAAGTTCGCGCAGATCCCCGGCCTCCGGGTCTATCCGCAGAACCTGCCGCCGATCCGGCTCGGCGGGGTCCTCACCCGCGCCCAGTACCAGTTCACCCTCCAGGCTCCCGACACGAAGGATCTCTACGTGTCGGCGCCGCTCCTCGAGCAGAAGATGCGCGGGATTCCCGGCCTGCAGGACGTCAACAGCGACCTCCAGCTCCGCAACCCGACGGCCTACCTGACGATCGAGCGGGACCGCGCGTCTGCGCTCGGAGTGACCCCCGACGCGATCGAGAACGCCCTCTATACGGCCTACGGCTCCCGCCAGATCTCCACGATCTACACGCCGAACAACGAGTACCAGGTCATCATGGAGCTGCTTCCGCAGTTCCAGCGCGACCCGTCGGCCTTCCAGCTCCTCTACATCCGCTCGACGAAGGGCGATCTCGTGCCGCTCTCGGCCGTCACGAAGTTCGAGCGGACGGTCGGGCCGCTCGCGGTCAACCATGCCGGCCAGCTTCCCGCCGTGACGATCTCCTTCAACCTCGCCCCGGGTGTCTCGCTCGGCGAGGCGGTCGGGGCCATCACCAGGATCGCGCGCGAAATGCTCCCCGCGACGATCCAGACGAGCTTCCAGGGGACGGCGCAGGCTTTCGAGGCCTCGCAGAAGGGACTGGGCCTTCTCCTCCTCGTCGCGATCCTCGTCATCTACATGGTGCTCGGGATCCTCTACGAGAACTTCCTCCACCCGCTGACGATCCTGTCGGCGCTCCCCTTCGCCGGCTTCGGCGCCCTCCTGACGCTCCTCATCTTCAAGACGGAGCTCTCCATCTACGCCTTCGTCGGGGTCATCCTTCTCGTGGGCCTCGTCAAGAAGAACGGCATCATGATGGTGGACTTCGCGGTCGAGGGGCGGCGGGCCGGGAAGAGCCCCGAGGAGGCCATCTTCGAAGCCTGCGTCGTCCGCTTCCGGCCCATCATGATGACGACGATGTCGGCGCTCATGGGAACGCTTCCCATCGCCCTCGGCTTCGGCGCGGGGGCCGAGTCGCGCCGGCCCCTCGGCCTCGCGGTCGTCGGCGGCCTCCTCTTCTCGCAGATGATCACCCTTTACGTCACGCCGGTCTTCTACGTCTACATGGAGGCGCTTCGCGAGCGCCTCGACCGGCGCAAGGGGAGGAAGGCCGAGACACTGGCACCCGTCGAGCCGATCGCGGCGAGAGGCGCCGGGCACTGACACGCCGGCCGCATCCGGTCTGCCCGACCTCACATGGTGGTTGAACGAGGTCTGACCCCCGGGACTCGACGAAAGCCGTCTGCCGGCCGGCCGTGAGCAAAGCCGAGATCGACCGGGGGATCATCACGGTGGCCACGATGCTTGCTTCCATGATGCAGGCGGTCGACACGTCGGTGGCCAACGTGGCGCTCCCCCACATGCAGGGGACCTTTTCGGCGGGGGTCGACGAGATCACCTGGGTCATCACCTCCTATCTCGTGGCCAACGCCATCGTGGTCCCCATCACGGGATGGCTGGGCAACTTTTTCGGCCGGCGGCGCATCTACCTGCTGAGCGTCGTCGTCTTCACGCTGGCTTCCCTGGGCAGCGGGGCGGCCCCCAACCTCGTCTTCATGGTCGCCATGCGCGTCCTGCAGGGGCTCTCCGGCGGCATCATCGTCCCGATGAGCCAGGCCATCCTGCTGGAGGCCTTCCCGCCGACGGAGCGCGGGCGGGCTCTCTCCTACTTCGGCGTCGGGGTCGTCTTCGGCCCGATCCTCGGCCCGATCCTCGGCGGCTGGATCACGGACAACTGGGGCTGGCGCTGGATCTTCTACATCAACATCCCGCTCGGGCTCGTCGCGGTGCTTCTCGCCCTGCTTTTCGTGCGCGACCCGGCCTACATCCGGAAGCCCGAGGGGAGCGTGGACCTCTGGAGCCTCCTCTTCATCGCGCTCGGCCTCGGCGGGCTGGAGGTCGTGCTGAGCCGGGGGGAGCGGCTCGATTGGCTCAAGAGCCACTTCATCCAGGTCACGGCCCTCGTCGCCCTTCTCGGCATCGCCCTCTTCGTCTGGCGCTCCTTCACCCACGAACATCCGCTCGTGGACCTCTCCGTCCTGAAGAACAAGGAGTTCGCGGCCGGCGTCTCCTTCTCCTTCTTCCAATACTTCGTCCTCTACGCCACCCTGATCCTGCTCCCCCTTTACGCACAGAACGTCCTCGGCTATTCCGCCACCTGGGCCGGTCTCGTCCTCGCCCCGGGCGGAGCGGCTTCGCTCCTGGCCATCCTCCTGGCGGGCCGGATCGTTCACCGCATCGACGTCCGCTGGATCCTGCTGGCGGGCCTCGCGTTCACGTGGGTCTCCATGAAGATGCTCTGCGTGATCGACCTGAACACGACCTTCGGCTACCTCGCGACGGGCCGATTCACGCTGGGCCTGGGCGCCGGCTTCCTCTTCATCTCCCTGACCGCCGCCGCCT
Source organism: uncultured Acidobacteriota bacterium (assembly GCA_963779415.1). Lineage (GTDB taxonomy): Bacteria > Acidobacteriota > Thermoanaerobaculia > UBA5066 > UBA5066 > DAOMFB01. Next base: position 788,703 of record CAVZYA010000001.1, read on the forward strand.
ACAGCACCATGCCCGCGGAGCGGATGGGCCAGGCCACGGGCCTCTACAACCTCGTGCGCAACGAGGCCGGATCCATCGGCATCGCCGTGGCCTCCACCCTCCTGGCCAGCCGCGCCCAGGTCCACCAGGCGCGCCTCGTGGAATCGTCCAACCTCTTCAACCCCCTCTTCCGCGACCAGCTTCACCGGATGGAGCGGCTGCTGCAGGCCGTCTCGGGGCTGGATCTCCATTCCTCGAAGTCCCTCGCCCTCGGCCTTCTCTTCGGCCGGGTCCGCGTCCAGGCGTCCGTGATGGCCTACGTCGACGTCTTCGCCATGATGACCTGGGCCCTCCTCCTCTTCCTGCCCCTCATCCCCTTCCTGAGGTCCAGAGGGGCCAGAGGCCTCTCCACCGTCGCCGAGTGAAACCTCTCCGCGCGAATACTCAAATCGCTCCCTGGCATTCATCCGCTGGTGCGCGGTGTCACTCCGGGGCCTGCGAACTTCCCGTTCGGGTACCACCAGATCGGAGCCACGTACCCACAATGATCCGACGTTGGTATCGGGTCGTAACGATGGGCAATGGCTCTCCGACGAACGCGACCGGGCTTCATCGCAAGCGCAGAGCAAATATCGCGGCGACGACCATGAGAAGACTGAGCAGACCCAGTGCCCATGGCTGCAATGTGGGAATGCTCGCCGGCGGCGCAACGCCGGCAACCGTAACGCTCGCCGAGGCCGGGCTGCCCGTACCGCCTTCAACCGAGGTCACCGTACTGGTCGAATTGTTCTGCGTTCCCGGGGCGCTGCCGGTCACGTTTACGCTGAAGGTGCACGAGGCGGTCGCCGCAAGTGTTGCGCCCGTCAAGCTGGCGGAACCCGACCCGGCGGTCGCCGTGATCGTGCCGCCGCCGCAGCTCCCGGTGAGACCGTTCGGGGTCGAGACGACGAGGCCTGCCGGGAGGGAGTCGGTGAAGCCGACGCCGGTCAACGCCGTGGATCCGTTGGGATTGCTGATCGTGAAGCTGAGCGATGTCGACCCGCCTAGCGGAATGCTCGCCGCGCCAAAGGACTTCGCGATCGTCGGCGGGGCGATCGCAACCACGGAGAGACTCGCCGTCGCCGTGTTGCCCGTTCCCCCTTCGACCGAGGTCACCGCTCCGGTCGTGTTCGTCTTCGTTCCCGGCGTCGTGCCGGTCACGTTGACGCTGAAGGTGCACGAGGCGCTTCCTGTGAGGGTCGCCCCCGTGAGACTGGCGGCGCCCGACCCTGCGGTTGCCGTGATCGTCCCGCCACCGCAGCTACCGGTGAGCCCGTTCGGCGTCGAGATCACGAGGCCTGCCGGAAACGTGTCGGTGAACCCGACGCCGGTCAGGCCGCTGCCGACATTGGGATTGCTGATCGTGAAAGTGAGCGAGGTCGACCCGTTCAGGGGGATGCTCGCCGCACCGAACGACTTCCCGATCGTCGGCGGCGCCGTCGGAGCAGCGAAACCGCGCACCTCAAAGACCTGGTTGCTGCCGCCGAACGTCGAAAAGAAGAAGTCGCCGGTCACCGGGTCGATGGCCGCACCCTCGGCCCCGGTCAAGCCGGAGATGAAGGTCTGCCGCGACGCGGGAACGGGATTGCCGTTCGCATCGATGGGGTAGCTCCCGACGCTACCGCTGCCATATTCCGAGACGAGCATGCTCTGGCTGGAGAAGAGCGGGGAGCCGAGCGGGACGTAGATGAACCCCTCCGGGCCGCACGTCGAACTGCACGTGTTCAACGTCGTCTCCAGCGTGGCGCTGCCGAGATTGAAGCCCCCGCTGCCGTCCGAGGTCAGCGGGACGGTATAGAACCCGTTGCCGCTGTAGCTGACGACCTTAAACTGGCCGGCCCCGTCGTGGCCGGCGGGAACGAAGTTCGCAGCGCCCACCGAGGACGCGATTCCGAGCGCCGTGAGCCCGACCGTCTTGTAATCGCTGGCATAGGTCGGCGGCAGTACTTCACCCATGTTGTTTACGGGGTATTCGGTGTAGAACAAAACGCCCCCCGGGCCGAACGCGATGCCGCCGTCGTTATAGGTGCCGAAACCCAGAGCCGTGGCCGCACCCAGGGAGACGACGTGATTGCCGGCGCCCCGGGTCACGGTCACCGAGTAAAAGAGCCCTGTGGAACCGTTGGCGGCGCCGCCGATCCAGATCGTGTTCGCATCCTTGAAAATCAGGCCTCCGTAATCCGTCGGGAGTCCCGTGATCGAGCCGAGGTTCGTGATGGAGTAGGTTCCTGAATAGAAGGGATCCACCGTTTGAGCATTCGCGGCTTGCGACAGGCAGACCAGCAGCAGTGGGTACAGGAGCCTCTGAGATTTCATACGGTCTCTCTCCCTTCTGGGAATGGAATCTGAAAACGAAGGCCTCCGGGGAGTCAACTTGATCGCGATTGTACCTGTAAGGGAGCAGGAGCCAGCGGCTCGCGTCTCATGTATCCCATTACATTACAGGGACACGCTTCTACGCGAGGAAGGCCGTGACGAGGCGGTTCGCGACGAAAGCCCCGGTGTAGGCGAGGAGGGTCATCCAGGCGAACTGGATCGCCGGCCAGCGCCATCCTCCCGTCTCCCGCTTCACGACGGCGATCGTGGAGATGCACTGCATCGCGAAGGCGAAGAAGACGAGGAGGGCCACCGCGCCCCCGGGGGTCAGGTCGTGCCTCAGAGCCGACTGCAGCCCCGCCGAGTGGGACTCCCCTGCCAGACCGTAGAGGGTGCCGAGAGTCCCGACGATGACCTCGCGCGCCGCGAGGGACGTCACGAGGCCGATGGCGATCTTCCAGTCGAACCCGAGAGGCCTGACGAGCGGCTCGAGGGCGCGCCCGAAGGTCCCCGTCACGCTGTCGGCGATCGCCGGGGGCTTCCCCCCCGAAAACGGGAGGTTCGAGAGGATCCAGAGCCCGACCGAGACCGCGAGGATCACGGTCCCCGCCCGCCAGAGGAAGATCTTCGCCCGGTCGTAGAGCCGGAGGCCGATCTGCCGGAGCGTCGGCCAGCGGTACGGCGGCATCTCCATCAGGAACGGAGTCCCCTCGCTCCGGAGGATCGAGGACTTCAGAAGCCGGGCCGTCACGAATGCCGCGGCGAACCCGAGGAGGTAGAGGCCGAGAAGCGCCGCGGCCCGCGTCCCCAGGAAGAAGCCGAGGAGCGGCCTCTCGGGGATGAAGGCCGCGATGATGAGCGTGTAGACGGGAAGCCGCGCCGAGCAGGTCATGAAGGGGGCGATGAGGATCGTCGCGATCCGGTCGCGCCGGTTTTCGATCGTCCGTGTCGCGAGGACCGCCGGAACGGCGCAGGCATAGGCCGAAAGGAGCGGCAGGAACGACTTTCCCTGGAGCCCCGCCCTCGACATCGTCCGGTCCGCGATGAGCGCGGCGCGGGCGAGGTAGCCCGAGTCCTCGAGCAGGCCGATGAAGAGGAAGAGAAGGAGAATCTGCGGCAGGAAGACGACGACCGAACCGACGCCTCCCAGGACTCCGCCCACGACCAGCTCCCTGAGGAGCGAAGGCGGGAGGGCGGAGCCGATCCACGAGCCGCACGCGGAGACTCCCCGGTCGATCAGGTCCATCATCGGCCGGGCCACCGTGAAGATCGTCTGGAAGACCGCGATGACGACGAGGGCGAAGATCGAAGGTCCCGCGACCGGATGGAGGAAGACGTCATCCAGACGGCGCGTCCAGACCGGAGGCGCGGGGGGCGAGTAGCCCGCCTTGTCGCCGAGACGCCCGGCCCACTGCCGGCATTTCGGGACGTCCTGAAGGGACGGCAGGTCCAGGGACGCCGGGATGCCCAGCTCCCCGCCGAGGAACTCGAGGACCGGCTCCAGCCCCTCGCCGCGCGACGCGGAGACGAGCGCGACCGGCGCCCCGAGCTGCGAGGCGAGAGCCTCCGGGTCGAGGTCGCCGCCGCGCGCGTGGAGCTCGTCGGCCATGTTGAGAACGACGATCGTCGGGAGGCCCAGCGCGAGAACCGAAGCCGCGAGGACGAGGTGCCGCTTCAGGTTCGTCGCGTCGAGGATCAGAAGGACCGCGTCGGGCCGGGGCGTCCCTTCCATCGTCCCCGCGAGGACGTCGTACGTCACCCGCTCGTCCTCGGAGCGCGCCACGAGGCTGTAGACACCCGGAAGGTCGATCAGGACGATGTCCCGGCCGGAGGCGATCCGCGCGAGGCCCCGGCGTTCCTCCACGGTCACGCCGGGGAAGTTCGCCACCTTCTGGCGAAGCCCCGTGAGCCGGTTGAAGAGGGTCGATTTTCCGGAGTTCGGCGGGCCGACCAGCGCGACGAAGCGGTGCGGATCGTGCGCGGCCGGCGGGGCCGGCGGCACGCCGAGCCCTCCAGCCGGCGTCTCCCGAACCTGAAGCTCGCTCACGCCGCTGCCGCCGCGCGAAGGCGGACCCGGGCCGCCGTCGACTTGCGGAGCGCGAACTCGGAGCCGTCCACGCGGAAGACGCGAGGGTCGCCTCCGGGCGCCGAGGGCCCCGCGACGACGCGGGCCCCCGGGACGAAGCCGAGCTCCATCAGCCGGCGTGCGTCCGGCTCCGCGAGGTCGAAGGCCTCGACCATCCCCTCTTCCCCGCGCCGGAGGTCCGCGAGGGTCTGCGGGGCGATCTTCTTGAGACGGCGTCTCATCAGACCCCATTATGGGACAAACCCGGCCTCTTGGCGACTGATGCAGATGTTCCACCTCGAAGACGACCTCTTCCGGCGCCCAGCGAGGCCCGGGGGGTAGAGTTCCCCCGATGGAAGCGCTCCGGCGCCTCGCCCTCGCGGCCGCCCTCCTTCTCCCGGCGCCCCTCCCGGCCGCGGACGGTCCCGACGTCGTCCTCTACCTCGTCGGGGACGCGGGAAGGAAGGTGGCCGAGTCGTCCCTCGTCTTCCGGCCGCTCGCGGCCGAGGCGGCCCGCGACGCTCCCCGGAGCGTGGTGGTGATCCTCGGCGACAACGTCTACCCGGCCGGCCTCCCGGCTCCCGGAAGCCCGGACCGCTCGGAGATGGAGTCGCGCCTCGAATCGCAGCTCGTCGCCGCCCGCGCCGCCGGCCGCGGCCTCGTCGTCCCTGGAAACCACGACTGGGCACACTGGACGGCGGACGGCTGGAACGGGATCCGGAGGGAGGAGGCGTTCGTCCGCGAGCACGGCGGTGCCACCGTCACCTTCGCTCCGCCGGGGGGATGCCCCGGGCCCGTCGTCCTCGACGTCGGCAGCAAGGTGCGGCTGATCGTTCTCGACACCCAGTGGTGGCTCCACGAGTACGAGAAGCCGGAGGGCCCCTCGTCCCCGTGTGCCGAGAAGAGCGAAGAGGATGTCGTCACGGCGCTCCGGGAGGCGCTCTGGACCGCGGGATCGAGGCGGACGGTCGTCCTCGCGCACCATCCGCTCGAGGGGGGCGGCCTCTCCGGCTCGCACTTCACCTGGCAGGACCACATCTTCCCGCTCACCCCCTTCGTCCCCTGGCTCTGGCTCCCGCTGCCGGTTTTCGGCTCCCTGACGGTCGCCGGGCGGATCGCGTTCGCCAACCAGCAGTTCGAAATGGCCCCGAAGTACCGGAACCTGGAGGAAAAGATGACCCGGGCCTTCGACCCGGTTCCCCCCTTCATCTGGGCGGCGGGGCACGACCACAGCCTGCAGGTCATCCGCCTTCCGGAGAAGAGCCGGATCTGGAACCTCGTCAGCGGGGCGGGCGGAGGCACGAAGAGCGTGACCCCGGTCCGGAAGATCGACGGGACGATCTTCTGCCGCAGCGTGCCGGGCTACATGAAGATCGTCTTCGAGAAGAGCGGCCGCGTGCGCCTCGCCGTCGTCGCAATCCCGGCCCCCGGGAAGAGCGAGACGATCTTCGCCGCTCCCCTCGACTGAGCCGCCGGAACGGCCCCCCGTGACAAGCTCCGCGCGGGAGGAGCCATGCGCCATCTCGTGAAGTACTTCGTCCGCGGGCTGATCGTCTTCGTCCCCGCCGCCGTCTCCCTCCTCGTCCTCTGGAGCGTCTTCGTGAAGCTGGACGGGATTCTCGGGATCCCCTTCCCCGGCGCGGGCCTTCTCGCGACGATCGCTCTCGTGACGCTCGTCGGCTTCCTCGCCTCGAACTTCGTCACCCGGCGCGCCTTCGAGGTCCTGGACCGCGTCTTCCAGCGCGTCCCCCTCGTGAAGCTCGTCTACGGCGCCGTCCGCGACGTCGTGAACGCCTTCGTCGGCGAGAAGCGGGGGTTCGACCGGCCGGTCTCCTTCTCGCTCGGAGGCGCCGACGCGCCGAAGCTCCTCGGCTTCGCGACGCGGGAGTCCCTCGAAGCCGTCGGCCTCGAGGGGCACGTGGCCGTCTACGTCCCGCAGTCCTATGCATTCGCCGGGCACGTCTTCCTCGTTCCGCGCGCGCAGGTCTCGCCGCTTGCCGTCGCCAGCGCCGACGCGATGGCCTTCATCGTCTCGGGCGGAGTCTCCGGGCTCGGGGTGGTGCCCTCCCCGACGCGCGGCTAGACTCCCCCCCTGGAAAGCGAAGGACACGACGCGATGGGGACGATGATCGTCACGGGAGGGGCCGGCTTCATCGGCTCGAACTTCGTCCGGATGGCGCTTGCACGGACCGGCGACAGGGTCGTCGTCTTCGACAAGCTGACGTACGCCGGAAACCTCGAGAGCCTCGCGGAGGTCGCCTCCCACCCCCGTTATGCCTTCGTCCGGGGCGACATCGCCCACCGCGATTCCGTCCGGACCCTCTTCCGCGAAACGGCCCCGACCTCCGTCGTCAACTTCGCCGCGGAGAGCCACGTCGACCGATCCATCGACGACCCCGGCGCCTTCGTCCGGACGAACATCGGCGGGACGTACGAGCTCCTGGAAGCGGCGCGCGGGTTTCTCGCTTCCGCTCCGGACGAAGAGCGCCGGAGCTTCCGGTTCCTCCACGTCTCCACCGACGAGGTCTACGGCTCTCTCGGCCCGACGGGCGCCTTCACGGAGGAGACGCCGTACGCCCCGAACTCCCCGTATGCCGCCTCGAAGGCGGCCGCCGACCACCTCGTCCGGGCCTGGCGCGAGACGTACGGCCTTCCGACGCTGATCACGAACTGCTCGAACAACTACGGGCCGTTCCAGTTTCCCGAGAAGCTGATCCCCCTGATGCTCCTCAACGCTGTCGAGGCAAAGCCGCTTCCGATCTACGGCGACGGCGGAAACGTACGCGACTGGCTCTATGTCGAGGACCACTGCGAAGGGATCCTCTCGGTCCTGTCGCGAGGCGAGCCGGGAGGCCGGTACAACATCGGCGGGCACGGCGAGCGGACGAACCTCGAGCTCGTCGACCTCCTCTGCGCCCTTCTCGAACAGCAGCGGCCGGCGCGCGACAACCCCGCCCTCCGCGCGAAGGGCCTGACCTCCTACAAAGAACTCAAGAGCTTCGTGAAGGACCGCCCAGGGCACGACCGCCGCTACGCGATCGACTCCTCGAAGATCCGGCGCGAACTGGGCTGGGCGCCCGGGCACGACCTCGCCTCCGGCCTCGCCGCCACGGTCGGCTGGTACCTCGCGAATGCCGCCTGGTGCGACTCCGTGCAGTCCGGCCGCTACAAGCGCGAGCGGCTGGGGCTGGCGACGGCGGGCTGATGCACGGGAACGCCCGCAAGGAGATTCTGGCCGCCGTTCTGCTTCTCCTGGCCGGGTTCCTCATCCGGCTGGCTCTCTCGAGCCGGACGGCGCCCACCGGGGACAGCCTCCGGTTCCTCTCCCAGGCCGAGGACCTCGCGGCCGGCTCCACGTTCCTGGTTCCGGGGGACCTCTTCTCGGCCGTCCCTCCCGGCTACCCGCTCTTCCTCCGGGCGGCGGGCTGGATGAGGCCCGGAGTGGAGTTCCTTCTCCGCGTTCAGCTCCTCCTCTCGGTCCTGACGCTTCTCCTCGTCTGGCTCGCCGCCCGGCGCCTGTCCCGTACGGGAGCCCTCGTGGCGCTGGCCCTTCTCGCCTTCAACCCCTGGCTCGCGCGTCAGCAGGCCCTCGTCATGTCGGAGACGCTCGGAGCCTTTCTGGTAGCGGTGACGGTCCTGCTCTGGCCCGCGCCCGGGCGCTCGCTCTCGTCCCTCTCGGCTTTCGCCCTCGGCGCGCTGGCCGTGGGATCATCTCTCGTGGCACCGGCAGCCGCCTTCGTGGCCGTTCCCGTTCTGGGGGTCCTCGCCTGGCAGAGCCGCCGCGACGCCGCCGTGGTGGGCCTGATCGCTGCCGGAATGATCCTGGTCCTCGCTCCCTGGCAGATCTACCTCTTGAGAAGGACCGGCCGCGTGGAGCCCTTCCTCCTCCACCCCATACTCTCCCGAAAAACGGGGCTCCAGCTCTGGCTCCGGACCTGGTCCACCACGCCCGATGACAAAGGGGTCTGGTGGAGCGAGGAGACGCGCCGCGACCTTCCCGAGCGGCTCCTCGGAGAAGGTCCGGACCGGAATCTCATCCAAAAGGCGCTGGAGGAGGCCCCGTACGCCTACGCCGGATACGTCATCGGCAGCGGCTACGACGAGACCTTCCGCGAGGCAGCGAGAGAGAGAAAGCCGAGCATCCGGTCCTCTACTGGATCGGTCTCCCGCTCGCAAGGTCCGTCACGCTCTGGCTGGACTATCGATCGATGATCGGGATACCGGAGTACCTCCGACGAGCCGGGGGCTTCTTCCATCTCTCGTACTGGGGGACCCACATCGCCTTCTGGAGCGTGAATCTCCTGACGCTCGGGCTCCTCGGCTGGGGGACCTTACGGGCCGTCCGGTCGAAGGACGCTCTCCTCCTCGCCGTCTTCGCCGGGGCCGTTCTCTATTCCCTCGCGAGCGCGGCCACGGCCATGGGCGAGTTCCGGAGGAACCTGACGATCGAGCCCGCCCTCGCCCTTCTGGTCTGCGCCCCACCGGTGAGCGGGCGCCCGCAGGAGCCGGCCTCGTGACGGCCTTCGAGTTCTTCCTCTTCTCGACCGACCCGGCGACAGTCTCGAGCCACACCGAGGCCGGCGTCGACGGATTCATCGTCGACTGGGAGAGCAAGGGGAAGGAGACGCGGCAGTCCGGCGCGGACACGGAGATCAACCACGACACGTCCGAAGATCTCCGGCGGGTGCGGGCCGCGACGAAGGCCCGCCTCCTGTGCCGCCTGAATCAGCCCGGCCCCTGGACGCCCGGAGAGATCGAGGAGGCCGTCGCCGGCGGGGCCGACGAGCTCCTCCTCCCGATGGTGCGGAATCCGAAGGAGGTCCTCGAGGCGATTCGGCTCGCGTCGGGGCGATGTGGCGTCGGCATTCTCGTCGAGACCCTCGATGCCGTCCGCTGCGCACACGAGCTGGCCCGCCTCCCGCTCAGCCGCGTCTACGTCGGCCTGAACGATCTCTCCATCGAACGGGGGTCGCGATCGATCTTCGAGTCCCTCACGGACGGCCTCGTCGACGGGATTCGGCCGCATTTCACGGTCCCGTTCGGCCTCGCGGGGCTGACCCTTCCGGAGTGCGGGAGGCCGATTCCGTGCCGCCTCCTGATCGGCGAGCTGGCCCGACTCTCGTGCCGCTTCAGCTTTCTGCGCCGGTCGTGGCGGCGCGACACGGCCGGACGCGACCCCCGGGTCGAGGTTCCCCGGGTCAGGGCCGCGATCGAATGCGCCGGAAGGCGGAGCGCAACGGAGATCTCCCGGGATCGCGCGGAGCTGCTCGAGACCGTCGAGGCTGTCGCAGCCGGTGACGCGGATCCGAGAGCGATCCCTTGACGGGGCCCGGAACGAGTGGCGCCCCTGGAGTGAGGGCGGAGGTCAGCGTCGTACTCCCCGTCTACCGCAACCGGACGACGCTGGACGAGCTGCACCGGAAGCTCTCGGCGGCGCTCTCCGGGACGTCCCTGCCGTACGAGCTGATCTTCGTCGACGACGCCTGCCCCGAGGGGTCCGGTGCCGGGCTCGCCGAGCTCGCGGCGCGCGACTCGCGCGTCCGCGCGATCTCCCTTCCGCGGAACGTCGGACAGCAGCGGGCGGCGTGGCTCGGCCTTTCGGCCGCGAGCGGCGCCTGGACCGTCGTCATGGACGCGGACCTGCAGGACCCGCCCGAGGCGATTCCGACGCTCCTCTCGGCCGCGGCGCCCGGTGTCGACGCCGTCCTCGCGGCCTGGACGGGACGCTACGAAGGGAAGGGACGCCTTCTCACCTCCCGGCTCTTCAAGATCCTTCGCGAGAAGCTGACCGGATATCCGCGGGACGCCGGGATGTTTTTCGCCCTTCGCCGGCCTCTCGTCGAGGAGATCCTGCGTCACGACGTTCCCCATCCCTTCCTCCCCTCCCTCATCGCCCTTTCGGGACGACGCTTCGTCACGGTTCCCATCGAGCGGGCGGCCCGCCCCAGCGGCGAATCGGCCTACTCGAAGAGCGCTCTTCTCCTCCGGGCCGCGCGGGAGATCGCCTACATCATCCGCAGAAGATGGAGCGGGTGATGGGGATCGAACGAGGGGGCACAACGAGGGAACGAGAACCACTCGAGAAAGGATGCGTCGCGTCCGCCCTCGTTCCTCCGTTCCCCGGTGCTACCATCCGCCCGGCGCAATGGATCCCGAGTCGAACGCCGCCTCCGGTCCCCCAGGCCCGGATTCCCTCACGTTCGAGGCGCTCTACGACGAGCTGCACGCGCTCGCGCACCGGCAGATCCGGCGAGCGCGCCCCGGCGAAACCCTGCGCACGACGGCGCTCCTCCACGAGGCGTACCTCAAGCTCGCTCGCGGCACCTCCGTTAAGGATCGCACGCACTTCTTCTCTCTCGCGGCCCGTGCCATGCGACAGGTTCTCGTCGACCACGCGCGTAATCACGCGGCATTGAAGCGTGGCGCCGGGCGCCAGATCGCGACGCTCGGGGAGGTCGCATCCGAGGTCGAAACCGATGCCACCGAGCTGATGGCGATCGACGCCGCCCTCGAGAAGCTGCAGGGCGCGAACAAGCGTCTGGCGCGCGTCGTCGAGCTGCGCTTCTTCGGGGGCCTTTCGGTCGAGGAGACGGCGGAGGTGCTCGACGCATCGACCGCCACGGTCAAGCGTGACTGGCGGGCGGCGCGGGCGTTCCTGCTGGCGACGCTCTCCCCTCCTCCGCCGTGAAACCCGACGGAACCTGGAGCCGCGCGCTCGAGATCTTCCAGGACGTCGCCGATCTCGAGCCCCGGAGCGCGACCTCCGCGTCGCGGCGGCGTGCGGCGGGGACGAGGTGCTCCGCCGGCAGGTCGCCGATCTTCTCGCAGCCGATTCGGAGACCCACTCCTCTTTCGACCGAAGCGCCGCAGGGCGCTTCCCGAGCCTGCTCGAAGATGGCGTCGCCCCTCTCGATCGCTGGATCGGGCGACAGCTGGGCCCCTACCGCATCGTCCGCGAGCTGGGGCACGGCGGGATGGGAGCCGTCTTCCTGGGCGAGCGCTGCGACGGACAGTTCGAGCAGCGCGTGGCGCTGAAGGTCGCGCGACTCGGCCTCGCCGGCGACGAGGCCCTCCGGCGTTTTCTCGCGGAACGCCGGATCCTCGCCGGGCTCGAGCACCCGCAGATCGCCCGCCTGCTCGACGGCGGCGTGACGCCCGAGGGCCTTCCGTTCTTCGCGATGGAGTACGTCGATGGAGTCCCGATCGGGGATTACTGCGACGAGCGACATCTCTCTCTTCCGCAGCGCATCGAGCTGTTCCTCGGCGTCTGCGCGGCGGTCGATCACGCCCACCACCGCCTCGTGGTGCACCGCGACCTGAAGCCTTCGAACATCTTCGTGACCGCGGGCGGCGACGTGAAACTCCTCGACTTCGGGATCGCGAAGCTCCTCGGCGCTGACGACGAAAGCACCCGTACGCTCGAGCGCCGCCTGACCCCGGCCTATGCCGCGCCCGAACAGATCCGCGGCGAGCCGGTCACGACGGCGACCGACGTCTGGGCGCTGGGTGTCGTGCTCTACGAGTTGCTCGTCGGGCGCCGGCCGTTCTCGGGCCGAGGGGTGCCGGAAGAGGGCGCTCTCGCCGCGGTCGCCGAGGAGCCGGCGCGGCCCAGCACGGCGGTGGCGACCGCCGAGCCCGGTGCCCCATCTCGTCGCCGGCGCCGCCGCGCCCTGCGCGGCGACCTCGACACCATCCTCCTCACCGCCCTGCGAGAGGAGCCTGATCGCCGGTATTCCTCGGCCGCGGCGCTCGGCGAGGACCTCCGGCGGCACCTTGCCTTCCTGCCGATTCGCGCCCGGCCGGACGGATTCCGCTACCGCGCCGGGAAGTTCGCCGCGCGCCATCGATGGACCCTCGCTATCGCCGCGACGCTCCTCCTCGCGCTCGTCGCCGCTCTCGGAGCGGCGCTCCATCAGGCACGGGCCAAGGCCCGCGAGGCGCGCGCCTCCCAGGAGGTGACCTCGTTCCTCGTCCGTTTGTTCGAAGGCTCGGATCCGACCCTCGCGCGGGGGGCGTCGCTCACCGCACAGGAGCTCCTCGACGAGGGCGTCGACCGCCTGCGATCCGACCTCGCCGCCGAGCCGGAGGTGCGCGCCCGTCTCCTCCACGCCATGGTGGCGTCGTACGTCGCGCTCGGCCTCTACGAACGTGCGCTGCCGCTCGCCAGGGAAGAGTTGCAGCTGCGCCGTCAGACGTTTCCGGCCCGGAGCGCGGAGGTCGCCGACAGCATGGACCAGCTCGGCGAGCTCTTCCGTCTCGAGGCGGACTTTGCCGGTGCGGACCCGTTGCTCCGCGGCGCGCTGGCGGCACGTCGCGCGAGCCTCGATCCGGACGATCCGGCCGTGATCCAGAGCCTCGGCCACCTCGGCCGGCTGTTCGAGGACGAAGGCGAGTTCGCGCGCGCCGAGGGCCCGTTCCGCGAGGCTCTCGCCGCGAGCGAGCGGCGCTTCGGAGCAAGCTCCCCCGAGAGCGCGGGTCGCCTCGACGACTTCGCCACCAACCAGTCGGACCTCGGCCGGGAGTCGAAGGCGATCGAGCTTCTGCGACAGGCGCTGGCGATCCGCGAGAGGGCGCTCGGTCCGGAGGCGCTCGGGGTCGCCGGCTCGCTGCACAACCTCGGCCTCCAGCTCGACGGCGCCGGCATCTACCGGGAGGCGGCCTCCGTCCTCGAACGTGCGCTCGCGATCCGGCGGAAGGTCCTCGGGCCCGCACATCCGCTCGTCGGCGCGACCCAGACCGCCCTCGCCGGCGTCTACGACGACCAGGACCGCCTCGACGAAGCCGAGGAGACCGCCGGGAGAGCGCTCGAGGTCCTTCGCCGCGCGCTGCCCGGGGATCACCCGAAGGTCAGCGAGGCGCTCAACATGCTCGGGGTCATCCGCACCTCGCGTCGCGACTTCGCCGGCGCCGTTTTGGTCTTCCGGGAGCTGCTCGCACGCTACGAGCGGGTCTCGGGAGAGAACCATCCCGACACGCTCGCGGTCGAGAACAATCTCGCGGTCACGCTGCTCCACGCCGGGCACGCCCCCGAGGCGGAGTCGCTCGAGCGGGAGATCCTGACGCGGCTGCGCGAGGACAACGGTCAGCCCACCGGAGCCCTGACGCGACAGAACCTCGCCACGACGCTCGAGCAGGAGGGGAAGCCTCGCGAGGCTCTCGAGTTGGCGCGGCAGGCGCTGGCGCTGCAGCGGCGGCGCGAGGGCGAGACCTCCGGAAACGTCGCCGTGGCCCTGCGCGTCGTGGCCGTCGCCGAGGAGATGTGCGGCGAAGCGAGACTCGCGGAGCAGGACTTCCGCGCGAGTCTCCGACTCGGAGAGGAGCTCGCGCCCTCCCGCGGCAACGCGACGTGGGAATGGAGGATCCCGCTGGCCGACTTCCTCGTCGGGGAGGGTCGCTGTTCCGAGGCTTTGCCGCTCCTCACGAGCGCGCTCGCCGAGATCGACGCGGCCCGTCGTCCCGTCGACCCGATCTGGCGGCTCCAGGCGCAGCTGCTGCAGGCGCACTGCGCACGGCCCTCTGGCGCGGAAGCCAACGCCGCCAAGGCGGTCCGCGCGGCCCTGCGCGCCATGCCGGCGGTCGAGGTCGATCTCTACCCCACCGCGACGGCCCTGCTCTCCGCCCGCGAGACGCCTCGCGCTCCGGCCAGAAAGCCCGCGCCCCGCCCCCCCGTCGGCGGCCACGGCGGAGGACCTCGCGGTCGATGATCCCGGTATCGCCCCTTTTCCGTTTCTCTGGATAGCGGCAAACCTCGCGTTCCGGGCGGGGGGGCCGAAGGAGACGGGAGGTTTTCACATGGAAACGTCGAACGAGAGGGTCGAATCCAGGAAGACTGTCGGCGCGCGTCTGGCCGCTCGCGGTGCCGTCGCCATCGTGGGGGTGCTTCTCGCGGGCAAGGCGGCGGGACAGGCGGAGACCTACATCCTGCCGTCGTCCGCTTACAGCCTGGGAGCGGGGGGAGCCGAATTCCAATCGGACGTCCGTCTGCTCAACGTCACCCGGTCACCGGTGACGGTCACGGCGACGTTCTACGACCAGGCGAACGGCGCGACCGTGCCGGCTTCGCCATTCACGATCCCGGCGCGGAGCCAGGCCTCCTACAACAACATCCTCAGCACCCTCTTCGGGGACGGCCTGGGATCGTACGGACCGATCCGGTTCGAGGCGAGCGGGGCGCTCCTCGTCTGGTCGAACGTGGACAACGTGAACGCCTGCGGGACGGGGGCGGTCTCGGGCCAATTGATCCCGGCGGTCGACGCCTCTCAAGCCCTGCGGGCGGGGATCATGGGCCAGCTCGCGCTCAGCGCCAGCTCGACGACGGGCTACCGGACAAACGTCGTCTTCATGAACCCGGGGACCGCCGCCGCCACGGTGACGGCGACCCTGCGGCGCGGGGACGGGTCGTCGATCGGGACGGTGACCTACCCGGCGCTCCCCGCCGACGGGTTCCGGCAGGTTGCCCTCGGCAGCGGCTTCCCCGGCGCCTCCGGGATGACGGACACGAACCTCTTTCTCGAGTTCACGAGCAATCAGCCGGTCCTCTCCTTCGCGTCGGTCATCAACAACGCTTCGGGCGACCCGTTCGCGATCATGGCGTCGGCGGACACGGCCAGCCAGGAATTGACCGTGACGCTGCCCGGCGGCGTGCCACTCGTGATGGAGACGATCCCGAACGGGACGTTCGCGATGGGATCGCCGGTCACGGAGCGGAACCGCGGGAGCGACGAGACGCAGCACCAGGTGACGATCACGAAGTCCTTCTACATCGGGAAGACCGCCGTGACGCAGGCGCAGTGGAAGGCCGTGATGGGGAGCAACCCGAGCTATTTCTCCAGCTGCGGAGACAGCTGCCCCGTCGAGAACGTCTCCTGGAACGACATCGCGGGGAGCGGAGGGTTCCTGCAGAAGCTGAACGCGGCGCTCGGGCTCAGCGGAGCATCCGCCTTCCGGCTCCCCACGGAGGCGGAGTGGGAGTGGGCGGCGCGCGGAAACACGACGACCCGGTTCTCCTTCGGGGACGCGCTGGACTGCGACGACCAGTGCGGCTCGTGCAGCGCGGACTCCTGGGTCTGGTGGTGCGCGAACTCGGGCAACGCGACGCACGCGGCGGGACTGAAGCAGCCAAACCCCTACGGTCTGTACGACGTGCACGGCAACATCCGGGAGTGGGTGCAGGACTGGTACGGCGCCTACCCGACGGCGGCCGTGACGGATCCCGCGGGACCCGCGTCGGGCGGGAGCCGTGTCGTTCGGGGCGGCAGCTGGGACACCGAACTCCAGAACTGCCGGTCGGCGTACCGCGGAGTCGCCGTCCCCGACTACCGCGATAACGCGTACGGGTTCCGCCTCGCCAAGTCACAGTGAATCGCCCCGGCTTCTCTGGAGACTCCAACGTTTGAGAAGATGGAGCGGGTGATGGGGATCGAACGCGGACGCCACCGCTTTCCTCGTCGATCTGCTCGATCCGACCGGACCCGTGGTGCGCGTCAACGTCACGATTCCGAAGGCCGACCTCCGGACGATCGACGCCTTCGCGAAGGACCACGGACTCACGCGATCGGGTCTTCTGACGCGCGGAGCGCTTCGGCTCGTTCGAGACGAAAGCCGGAGCGCCACGCACGGGCTTCCGAAGAACGCGGACGTGCACGCGCGAAAGCGCTCGACGGGGCGCTGACGGAGCAGGCCCAAGGCCTCAATTCCGTCAGAGAGAGAAGTTGGAGCGGGTGATGGGGATCGAACCCACGACATTCAGCTTGGGAAGCTGACGTTCTGCCGCTGAACTACACCCGCTCGAATGACTTACGGTTCCGACGCCCCCGGCCACTGTTCGTACCGAGTTCGCGGCACCGCGCGAGAACGCTACCACAGCACGCTCAGACGCGCGAGCGTACCTATCCACGAGCCGCGTAGAAGCGTGACCGAGCATCGAGGCGAGAACGAACGGCGAAGCTCCCGCGTCAGCCCACGCGCTCCCCGCTGAGTGCCGAAGATCGTGGAAGCGGAAGCGACGCGTGATCTTCGCGCCCTCCTTAGTCACGGGGCGCGCGAGATTCGACCGGACGCCCCTCAGGAAACCGAAATAGACAAGCTCACCGATGAGCTTCGAGGCAAGTACGGCGGGAAATTCTCGTTCTCCGCGTGTATCCGTTATCTGCTCGATCTCAGGATCAGGACGCACCGCGCTGGTCGACGCGGCGTTGCGCCGGGTGCTGGGGCGAGTCCGGACTCCTCAGGGGCCGCGACGTCGATCTCGTTTCCCCTCCGAGCCGACTTCCTCGTTCCGGTCTCGTTACCTCGGGATCTGACGGTCGCGGAAGCAAAGCGGCTCGGGGCGTTTCTCTTGACGCTGGCGGCAGACTTCAAGGCGGAATAAGCGCCTCAGGCCTGGAACGGCGGTCCAGGCGCCCGGTCTCGTCCGCTGCGGCGCTGACGGCGCGCTGAACAGGCGCGCGGTGCTCCCCGTAAGGATGGAACTAGATCAGAAGGGCACTCTTGATGCCGCGGCGCGCCTGAGAGCGGCTTTCGCCTTGAAGTAGGCCCAGACGTTCTGAACCGTGTAGACGGGCGTGAAAAGGGCTGAGCCGAGACTCCACCAACCGAACAGGAGGTTGTTTGTCGTGAAGCTTCTAAAGTGGTGGCGTAAGCACGCATCGCATAGCAGGGCATCGAGGTGCTTCTCGTATCGGGCGATGAGAGCGCCCTTCGTCTGGCTCAGGGACACGAACACGGTCGGAACGCGCGCTCCGCACGACATGCAGGGCCGAAGATCCTCCGAGCTATCGACTGATGTAGACATAATCTTCCGGTTCTCTAGGACGATTTTTGCCTTTGCGCTTAGCGCGTGAGGATACCGCGTTCAGCGGCGAGCGGAGCGAGGCCGCGGCACGCGCGTGTCAGTCCTCGGCCCGTTGCTGGTTCTCGTTCACCTTCCGTGAAGTAGCAGCCATCCGCATCCGCACAGAACTGCGGCGAGAACAAACAGAATCATGGGACTCAGGGCGGGTATCGGGGTAGCGGCGAGTGGGCCTCCGGATAGCCGCCCCAGTCGACTGGCCACCTCCGTGAACCAGATTGCGCCGTCTCGGCCCACGGTAATTCCCACCGGTTCGGACTGTGGCTGAGGAAGGGCAAACGCCGTCAGACTGCCCGCCGTCGTGATGCGGCCGATCTCGTTCGCCCCTTCGTCTGTGAACCACATGGCCCCGTCCGGGCCTTGAACGATGTCGACAACGCCAGTTGACGCAGGATTCGTAAGCGGAAACTCGGACACTTGCCCACCGACGCCGACCCTCACGACGCTATGCGCCTGACCGTAGTTGATCTGTGCACCGAGCCAGAGACTCCCGTCCGGGCCCGCAGCGATGCTGCCATTTGGTTCGGGAGGATTGGGAAGCTTGTAGGACAGGAACCCACGGCCACCTGTGTCCAGTCGGCCAACCCCGTTCCCTGAGAACCAAAGCGCCCCATCAGGCCCAACGGTGATCGAATGCGGAAAGAAGCCAGAAGGAAGCGGATATTCAGTGACCGCGCCTGTCAGAGTCAGTCGACCAATTTGATTCGATAAAGGGTCCGTAAACCAAAGCGCACCGTCAGGCCCGAGAGTTAGGTCCGCTGCTATGGAGCCCGGAGGAAGAGGAAAGGTCGAGACTGCCCCTGTGGTCACCGAAACACGCACGATCGGGCCGGAGCTCCCGCACCACATGCCGCCGTCCCGCGCATCCGCGCAGTGCCCCGGGGTCGCGCCGGGGAACCCTACGGGGGTTTGGAACATCGTCTCAACCCCAGCGGGCGTTATCCGACCCATCAGCGACGTTCCCGCATACCACGTCCAGAAGTTGCCGTCTGACCCTACGGTGATCGGAATCGGATTGAATGACACCGGAAATTCCGTTATCTGAGCGGGCGTCTGCCCAACGACGGCGGCAGCCATAGGGAAAAGTAGACCTAGGACCGCGACCGAACGGGCGAGCCGGTGAGTTGGTTTGGCGCGGAGGTTGGGTCGCCTATTCATCGTGTCACCCCGAAATCGAGTGTAAGCCTCGCCGGTATGCCCTACTCGCCCTTTCGACTCCTAACGATATCGTTTCAATGAAGACGAAGAAAGGGCTGTCCTCGCCGACGTGGTCCCGATGAAATCGGGCCACAAGGACTGACGGGGTCAACCTCGAAGAGGTGCCCCAAGCAAGGGAGGACAGCCCGATGAAAGCTTACGTGGGAGTGGACGTGCACAGCAAGTCGAGCGTATTCGTGATTCAGAACGAGCGGGGCGAGGAGCTGGGGCGGGGCGAAGTGCCGACGTCTGCGAAGGGATTCAGGGCGCTTCGAGAGCGGTTTCGGCTCGAGGCGTCCACGGCTGTGGCGCTCGAGTCGGGGACGATGGCGTTCTTCGCGGCGCGACAGCTGAGGGAGCTTGGACTGTCCCCTTTGGTGGTGGATGCGCGGGAAGTCCGGATGAAAGCGCACCGGCCAAAGCAGAAGAGCGACACGCGGGATGCCGGGGCGCTCTGCGCCGGCCTTCGCCAGGGGATTTACGAAGCCATCGTCCACGTGCCGCCGGAAAGGATCGAGCACCTGCGGAACACGCTCTCTCGCCGCCGGCACTTCGTGCGGCTGGCCACAGCTGAGATCAACGCAGCCAAGAAGATGCTTCGCAGCGCGGGACTGTCCGATCTGAGCCGGCAGACCCTGGGGACAGAGCACGCGTGGCGCCGCCTGCTGCGGGCACTTTTCGACCAACCTCAGGTCCGGAGCTTCGTCGAGCTGCACCGGCGGGCCTGGCAGAGCGCGATGGAGCAGAAGACCACCTGCGAAAAGAGCCTCGGGGAGCAGCAGGCGCTCTTTCGGGAAGAGCTCGAGAGGCTCCGGACAGTGCCGGGCGTGGGTGAGATCGTCGCCCTGACGGCCATCGCGGTCTTCTCGGATGTCACACGATTTCCCAGCGCCAAGCACGCCGCCAGTTACGCGGGCCTCGTCCCCCAGACGTACCAGTCGGGCGAAACGAACCGCCAG
Organism: uncultured Acidobacteriota bacterium; assembly: GCA_963779415.1. Lineage (GTDB taxonomy): Bacteria > Acidobacteriota > Thermoanaerobaculia > UBA5066 > UBA5066 > DAOMFB01. The sequence goes on from CAVZYA010000001.1 coordinate 808,108, forward strand.
GGCCACATCACCCGGACCGGCTCGCCCGAGCTGCGCGCCATGCTCGTGCAGGCGGCTCACACGGCCCGAAGGCAAAGCAGCCCCCTGCACCCGTTCCTGAGAGATCTCAGCCTGCGTCTGGGCGCCCGGCGAGCCGTCATCGCCGTGGCGCACCGGCTCTGCCGGGTGCTGTACGCGATGCTGCGCGACAAGACGGTCTTCGATGCCTCGAAGCTGAAAGCCCACGAGCCTTGCCCGCGCGTCGCCGGCGCACGGCTCTATCGGCTGAAACCTCAACCCAGGAGGACCGTGATTCGCTAAGAGGGCAAGAGCACGCCGCAACTGTTGCCGAGAATCGGATGGATGACCCCGCTGCTGAACGCTGAGCGAAAGAGCTCGGGATATCGTCTGGGGCGCCATCCGCTGAAGTGATACGTGGGGCATTGACCCCGAATGGACGCGTGGCCGGCGGCTTCAAGCGGCAAGAAGACCCATCCAACGACGAGGCGCTTGACAAGAATCTTCATGGGCGCGTTCAGCGGCGAGCGGAGCGAGTCCGCTACCAAGCGCCACTTGATCCTGATGCCTCGAACTCAACGACTTTCGTAAGGCGAAGGGTAACGCCCATCAGTTGGATGTTTCGAGCGCCGGGCGCCACGCGGAAGAGGCTACCGTGCGCTCCGGCAAGTTCACGATAGTAGCGTTCGACCTCCAAGCTGAACGCCTGATGATTGAACGGGCCGGGATAGGAGGCGAGGTCGGGAGGGCCAACCTCAAGCGGGTTGTCGGACTCGAACTTGGCGCCGACGATCTGTTTCACGTCGCAGTGAAGCCCCGTCAATTCGCGACCGTTCACTTCGAGAGTGAAGAACACGCGCGACACCATGTGCTCATCGTCGCTGGCGAATTCCTGTGAGTTCACTTCGCACTTCAAGAATGTGATGCGAATGGTGGGCATCGCGCGCTCCTCTTCGGACGCCCCAGAGTACTGCGCCGAAGGCCGGGAGCGAAGCGCGCCGCTCTACTCGAAGGATGTCACGCGCGGCAGCTGGTCCGCGTCGTCGGCGAGTTCGCAGCGAGACGCGCAGCACGAACGCTCGACCCGTAAACCGTTGAGCGTGCAGTCCGTCGAGGGCTTGGGAAGCTGACGTTCTGCCGCTGAACTACACCCGCTCGAGGGCGGAGGGCTGTTTTACCCGCGCCCGGGGGGCGCGTCAAGGCTCGGGAGGCCCCGGAGCCTCTTCCCCGTGCCGCGCGATGCCGCGGGAGGACCGGAGGACGTAGTGGAGCCCCGATCCGACGGCGAGGGCGGCGACGATCCCGAAGAAGGCCCGCGCGACCTGGGCCGGGAGCACTTCGACGTTCGCTAGGAGGATCGCGACGATCAGGCAGATCTCGGAAAAGGTCGTCAGCTTCCCGAGGACGGACGGCGGGAACTCCCGCGTACCGAGCGCGAGGTACATCACGAGCGAGACGACGAGGATCAGGACGTCCCGGAAAATCGTCAGGACGAGGAGCCAGATCGGGACGTGGACGACGGTCGGCGTCGCTCGAAGCGAGAAGACGACGAAGCTGGAGACGAGGAAGAGCTTGTCGGCGATCGGGTCGAGGTAGGCCCCGAGCGGCGAGCCCATGCCGAAATGCCGGGCGAGGTAGCCGTCCACGATGTCCGTGATCGCGGCGACGAGGAAGATGACGAGCGCCAGAGAGTGCCGCCCGTCGAGGATCGTCATGACGAGGAACGGGAGGGCGACGAGGCGGAGGAAGGTGAGGAGGTTCGGCAGGGTCCACGGGCGGAGCTCCATGCCGCCGCCCCGTCAGCGTCCCGGACCGGGTGCGGGGGGCGGAGTCCGGATCGCCCTCCTCGATCCGGACGTAGACGACGCGTCCCTTCGGGACGATCAACTGCTCCGCCGCCATCTGGGACATGGTCCGTGAGACGGTCTCGCGGCTCGACCCGATCGTATCGGCGATCTCCCGCTGCGCGGGGCGGACGACGACGGCCCACCCTCCACCGGCCTTCCGCCCCCGCGCGGCCGCCAGCTCGCGGAAGTAGCGCGCGAGACGGCTCTTCACGTCGAGAGAGGCGAGCCCTTCGATCGTCGCGTTCGCCCGGCGCAGGCGGCGCGAGAACGTGCGGAGGAGCGCGCACGTGAGAAGGAAGTTCGACCGGAGAAGCTCGAAGAAGACCTCCCGCGAGAGAACGACCAGCTCGGACCGCTCCTGCGCGACGACCGTCGCCGATCGCGGCTCCTCGTCGACGAGCGCCATTTCGCCGAAATGGTCCCCTTCGCCGAGAGAGCCGACGACGACCTCGCGCCCGTCCGGCGAGAGGATCGTGACGGCCACGCGTCCGCGGACGATGACGAAGAAGCTCTCCCCCGGCTGCCCCTGCCGGACGATCACCTCGCCCCGGCGATAGACCCGCATCTGCGCGACCTTCTGGAGCGTCGCACGCTCGGCGGTCGAGAGCCCTTCGAAGAGCGGCACCCTCTGGAAGAGGTCCGTCCCCGTCATCGCGCGCCACCTCCCTGTCCCGCCCGGGCCGACGCCATGAGGCCCCGGACGGCCTCGCGACCGCTGAGCGTTCGCGCCGTCGTGGCCGGAAGTATCCCGCACTTTTCCAGCGAGGCGGCGGAAGGGCGTTCGTCGGCGAGACATTCCGGAAGGGGCGAGCCGCCGCTCGAAAGAAGGGCGACCCGCCGAAAGATCCCGGCCGCTTCCGTCCGCGAGACCGGCTGGTCGGCCCCGACCCGGTGGGTCTCGCGGGAGACGGAGAAGAAATGGAGGGCGATCGCCCGGACGAGCGCCTGGCTCTCGGCACGGTCCACGGCGTCCACGGCCACCTCGGGGGCCGCCGGGTCGTGCGCGTCGCGCACCTCCGGGACGAGCCACCAGGCGAGAACCGCCATCTGCGCGCGGGTCAACCGCGGGGAAAGCGCGGCGCGGCGGGCAGCCTCGGGGAGGTTCTGTACCTGGAACTGGAAGCGCGCCTCCTCGAGGGAAGCCTCCGTCTCCGGGTGACGCTTCGCGAGATCGCCGTAAAGCGCCACGGCCTCGGCATATCGGGCGCTCTTCATGGCGAGCCCCGCGGTCACCTCGGTCCACGAGTCGTCGGCCGGACCGAGCGCGTGCGCCTTCGCGGCGGCCGTGTACGCGTCCTCGAGGCGTCCCTCGTCCTCGGCCGACCGCGCGAGAAAGCGGTAACCCGCCGGAGAGGAGGGGTCGATCTCGACGAGGGCGAGGGCGGCGCGGCGCGCCGCCGGAAGGTCCTTCTTCGCGAGAGCGGCCTCCGCGTCGTCCGAGGTCTTCGCGACCAGCGACGTCCGGACCGCCGCGAGGCGGTCGCCGACGCGTGGATCCTCCGGAAGAGCGATCACGAGCTTTCGATAACCTTCGAGAGCCTCCCGGTCCTTCCCTTCCGCCGCGTCGAGGTCGGCGAGCGCCTCCGCCGCCGGCACCCACCCGGGGTTCTCCTTCACGAGCGCCGTCAGGCTCTCCCGGGCCGCGCTGAAGCGGGAGGTCAGAAGGTCCGCATAGGCGAGGCCGAGTCGGAACGGAGCGGGCGTGGCGCTTTTCGCAGCCGCCAGGGAGAAGGTCTTCCGGGCTTTCACGATCTTTCCCGCCCGAAGCTCTTCCATGCCGCTTCGGAGGTCCCGGGCGTCCGAAGCCGAGAGCGTCCCGGGCGGAAGCGAGAACGCCGGATCGCGGATACCGAACGGAGCGTCGGGCGCGGGCACTTCGGGCACGGGCGCGGAGGCGCACCCGGTCACGAGAAGGCCGAGCGCGATCGCCGCGGCCGCGGGCCGGATCTTCAAGCCGCCGGCGGGCGGGGAACGGCGTTCGTCGTCGGGAGCGTCCCCGCACCCACGATCGCGACGGAGGCGATGGCGTGCTTGTAGATCATCTCCTCGCGGCCGTCGACCTCGAGGACGATCGCGAAGCGGTCGAAGCGCCGGATCCGGCCGACGCGCACCTTCTCGGAGAGGAGCGTCACCTCGACCGGCGTGTTGTCCTTCCGGAGCTGGTAGAAGAAACCGTCCTGCACGTTGATGGGGGGCTTCACGTTCATCCGGGACTCCCTTCGAAAAAAGAGGGAAAGAGAGGTCGCGCGAGCGCGACGACGAGATCGGAAAGATCCGCCCGGTCTGCCCGGAGCGGCACGAGGTTCTTTTCGCGGCGAAACCAGGTCTCCTGGCGCTTCGCGTACCGGCGGGTCTCGCGGAGGATCCTCTCCTCCCACTCGGCCCGTTCGATCCGCCCGGCAAGGAGATCCGCCGTCTCGCGGTAGCCGATGGCGGCGAACGCGGGGGCGTCGGCGGGAACTCCCCCCTCGAGCAACCGGCGGACTTCAGCGGGGAGTTCGGGCGCCATCGATTCGCGGAATCTCCGATCGATTCTTCCATACAGGACCGGACGGGGCAACGTGAGGAGAACGCGGACGGCGGGCTCCTCCCACCGCTCGCCGGGGCGCTCGGCGAAGAGGGCCGTGGGACGGTGCCCGGTCGCGAGCGCGATCTCGAGAAGACGGATGGAGCGTGCGGCGTCGTTCGGAAGGACGCGTCCGGCCGCGTCGGCGTCGAGGACCGAGAGCATCTTCCGGAGGAAGGGAGCGCCTCTCCGGGCCGCGACCGCCGCGAGCGCGGCACGAACGAGGGGCTCCCGGCGTGGTCCGACGAAGAGCCCCTCGAAGAAGGTACGGACGTAGAAGCCGGTCCCGCCGCAGAGGACGGGGAGGCGCCCGCGCCCGAGGATCTCGCGGGCGATGCGGCGCGCCTCGAAGGCGAAGGCTCCGGCGTTCCACGGCTCTCCCGGGTCCCGGACGTCGACGAGGTGGTGCACGACCCGCCCCCGTTCGGCCGGCGTCGGCTTGGCGGTCCCGACGTCGAGGCCGCGATAGACCGCGAAGGCGTCGGCCGAGATCACCTCTCCCCCGAGCCTCTCCGCCACCGCGACGGCGAGGGAGGACTTCCCGGTCGCCGTGGCGCCCAGGATCGCGAGGACGCCGCGGGGACCCGTCACCTCCTCCCTCCGGGCACGCTCTCCGGAAAGAGCGGGAGGATCCGTCCCCCCCGGACGAGGAGCGCCACGTCTCCGTCGTGGTCCGTCCGGAACGTCTTCACGCGCGCTTCGGAGAGACGCGCGAGGACGGCCGGAGACGGATGGCCGAACCGGTTGTGCCGGCCGACGCCGATGAGGGCGACGCGCGGCGCCACGGCCGCGAGCAGCTCCGGGATCGTCGAGGTCGCGCTGCCGTGGTGGGCCACCTTCAGGATGTCGGCGCGAAGGGAGGCTGGCCGGTCCAGGAGGTCACGCTCCGCAGGGGCCTCCACGTCGCCCATGAGAAGGATCGTCCGCCCCTCGACCTGGGTCCGGAGGACGAGCGAGCTGTTGTTCTCCGGAGAGCGGAGATACGGATGCCCGGACGGATGGAGAACGTCGAAGTCGAATCCTCCTGCCGGGAAGCGGTCCCCGGCCGCGAGGCGCCGGAGCGGGAGGCGCCGGCGCTCGGCCGCCTCCAGAAACTCGTCGAGAAACTCGTTCCGGGGCGCCGTGGCCGGGAGGAAAACCTCGCCGACCGGAAGGAGCGCGAGGACGGCGAGTAGGCCGCGCGAATGGTCCGGATGAGGATGCGTCAGGACGACCGCGTCGAGGGAGACGACCCCGCGGTCCGCGAGCTTCGGGAGGAGGCGGAGCCTCCCCATCTCGTAGTCGCGATCGCGGCTGCCGCCGCCGTCGACGAGGACCCGTCCTTGCGGGGAGACGAGAAGCCACGCGTCTCCCTGCCCCACGTCGAGCGCCTGGAGGCGCGCCGTCCCCGGTTCGGCAGGCGGCGCACGGCGGACGAGGAGGAATCCCATCACGGCGGCCGCGAGAGCGACCGAGCCCCGGCGCGCCGCGGCGAGGCGCGCCGTTCCCGCAACGAGGAGGAGGAGCGCCACGAAAACCGACAGAAGGTACGGCGGGGTCGAAATGAAGCGGACCGCCCCGAGCCCGTCGAGGACCGAGAGAACCCCCACCATCGCGTCCGAAAGGAGCCGGAGCGGCCCGACCGCGGCCGCCGCGGCGAGCGGCGAGACGAGAAGGAGAGGCGACAGCAGGATCGCCAGATAGAGGAAGAGGACCGAGAGCGGCACGACGATCGGGTTCGAGAGGAGTCCCACGAACGGAACGACGTTGAAGACGAAGGCCTGGATCGGGAAGACCGCCAGCTCCGCGCCGACCGTCGCCGCGGCCGCGTCGACGGCGATCGCCGGGCGAAGCCCCTTTTCCCGCAGCCACCTCGCGATCGGTGCGCCGAACGCCGAGAGGCCGAAGACGGCGGCGAACGTCAGGAGGAAGCCGACGTCGAAGAGGTCCTCCGGTTCGGCCAGAAGGAGGACCAGCGCCGAAAACCCGACGACCTGTCCGGGCGACGTCGGCCGCCCGATCAGGCGCGAGCCGAGGTAGAGCGCGATCATCAGCGCCGCGCGAAAAACGGGAGGCCGCCCCCCCGCGAAGACGGCGAAGAGAAGCGTCGCGGCGAGCGTCGCCGAGTCGCGCGCCCGGACGGAGAGGTGCAAGGTCGACAGGAGGAAGCCCAGCCCCGCGGCGACGAGAGCCACCTGGAGGCCGGAGATGGCGACGATGTGGGCGACGCCGCCGTCCCGGAACGCCGCGACGGTCTCGGCCGGAAGATCGGCCGTCTCTCCCATCGCGAATGCGAGGACGAAGGCCACGGCCCGGCGGTCCTCCGCGGACGCGTCGGCCAGATTCCGCTTGAGGCGCCGCTTCACCGCCGCGTGGAGGCTCTGGAGAAAGCCGAGGGGACCGGCCGGACCTGCGATTCGGTCGATCTGACCGGCGCTCTTGAGAACGAGGCGAGGCTGAGCCGGGAAGCGGAAGGGAGAGCGCGCGGAGGGAGGATCCTCCGGCAGCCGGACCGGACCGCGCACGCGGATCCGGTCCCCGATCTCCGCCACGTCCGAGGGGTCCGCTCCCCCGGCGACGACGAGCGCAACCGGCGCCTCGAAGGCGACCGGAAGGCCGCCCGACGTCGCCGACTCCACGTCGAGGCGCGCCCGAAAGAGCGAGCCGCTTCGGCTCCAGAGCCGGTCGATCCGCCCCGTCACCTCTACGACCGCGTTCTCACCGAGCGCGCGCGCTGCCTCTTCCGTCCTCTCGGCCGGGAGAAGAAAGCTCGCCCGGAACCGGACCCCGCCTGCGACGGCGAAGACGAGCACGGCGCCGACGATCCCGAGCCGCCGGTCGCCCCGGAGGGAGACCGCCGCCGCCGCGAGGCCGAGGGTCGCGAGGAGCCCCGCGACCGTGGCCGAGGGGGGCACCGGGAGGAGAGCCGAGAGGGCGATCCCGGAGGCCGCAGCGAACGCGGCGGGAACCGCCGGGGCGCCGGCGTCCGCGGACCACGATCTCATCATGCGGCCGGTACTCTACGTTCGGCGCGAGAGGAGCGCGACCGTTTCGACGTGGTGCGTCCCCGGAAAGAGGTCGAGAAGGGTCATCCGCTCGATCGAGTACGTCTCGTGAAGCGCCCCGAGATCCCGGGCAAGGGTCGGCGGGTCACACGAAACCATCAGAAGAGCCTTCGGCTGAAGGCTGAGCATTCCGCGCCGAACGGCCGGCGAAAGTCCGGCTCGTGGCGGGTCCGCGACGACGACGTCGAAGGAACCGACGGACTTCGGGAGGTTCTTCGAGCCAAGGAAGGCTTCCGCGGTCGACCGGACGGACCGGGCGCCCCGGAACCCTTCCTTCTCCCATCTTCGAAGATTCTCCGAAAGGTCCCGGGACGAGGAAACGTCCACTTCCACCGCCGTGACGCTCCCCTCCGCGCGGGGCGCGATCTCGAGGAGCGTCCGCGTCAGGAAGCCCGCGCCCGCGTAGAGATCGAGAGCACGGAAGGGGCCGTGGGCGCCTTCCTCGCGTCGGAGAGCCATGTCGAGCGCCGCGCGGATCTCCTCGAGAAAGGAATCGAGAAGAAACCGGTTTCCCTGGAAGAACGACGAGACCGAGACACGGAATGGGACCTCCCCGGCGACGATGTCGAGCGACGACGGCCCGTCTTCCAGGAGGACCCTTCCCCTCGCCGAGAGGACTCTCAACCCTTCGAAGCATCCTCTCCCTCTCCCGTCTTCGAGCTTCGGCCGCGGCCCCGCCGCGAGCCGAAGCTCGCCAAGAGCGTCGTCCCGTCGCGGTCCTCCAGTGTCGAGAGCTCGCCCTCCGCCGGACCGAGGGCGCGGAGCGTCTCCCGGACCGAAGGGAGACGCTCGAGGAAGGGCTTCGACAGAATCTCGCAGGCGGAGAGGTCCGGCACGATCCGGTTCGACCGGGGCGCGTAGAACCCGAGCCGCCCGTCGGCATCGAGGTGCAGCCGGTTCCGAAGCCGGTAGTTGGGCGGCGAGGGGACGAAGCGAAGGGGAGGGAGCTCCGCGATCCCGATCCGGCCGACGCGGTGAAGAGCGTCGAGAACGAGGCCGGTCTTGAGCGCGGAAGCGGAATCCCGCCGTGCCGCCGGCCAGTCGCATCCGCCGCACGAGCCGTCTGCCGCCCGCGGGCAGATCTCGTCTTCCTCCCGGCGGTGCGGACCCGCGGAGAGGATCTCCACCGCTCGTCCCCTGAGAAGCCGCTCCCCTTCCGGAGCCAGCTCCGCCACGACGCGATCCCCCGGGAGCGCGCCCGAGACGAGCGCCACGACGCCGCCGACGCGTCCGAGCCCGTCGCCCCCCGGCACGACACGCTCGATTGCGATCTCGTGGCGTGCCGCGCCCGAACCGCTCATCGCGCCTTCAGCCACTAAAAGAGCGTGAGGGCCGGAAGGCCGAGCCGCCGCCTCACCTCCCGGCGCGTCAGGGCCCTCCGCATCCGCTCCACGACCTCCGTCGAGATTCCCGCCGTCTCTCCGAGAGACTCGGCCACTCCCGCCTCGACGGCGGCCAACGCCTCCGGCGAGAGCGCCTTTCGGAAGGCTCTGACCATCGTGGCTTCGATGGCCGACAGCTTCTCCTCGATCTCGTCGAAGCCTCCGTCCGGGGAGAGCGCTTCGACCTTCGAGACGGCTCTTCCAATCCCCTTTCGCAGGATCTCCCGGTCGATCCCCTCCGGCTCCACGCTATCGGCCGACCGAAGGGCGTCGACAAGAGCCTGCAGGCGTGGGGCGATCTCCGCGGGCTTCTCGTCGCGCCGTCCCTCGCCCTGTCCGACGAGGCCCCGCTGCTCCATCTGCCACCGTTCCTCGACGGCGCCGGCGCAATAGGCGACCGAGCTGATCTTGCCCGCGATTCCGCGCTCGCGCCGCCGCTCGAAGGTCTCCCGGATGGCGCGGACCACCGTGTCCGCCGGGACACCGCTCTCGTGCCATCCCCGGATCAGCTGCCAGTCCTTCGCCGAGAGGAGGAACGGCGTTCCGCGCTCGGCGATGAACGCTTCCTCGATCCTCATGGCGTACGCCGCCTCGTCGAGCGGCTCTTCCGCGCCTTCGCCCATCGGATCAGAAGGAGGCGATCTCGCCCGAGACGACGGTCTCGACGCCCGATCCCGTATCGAGCCTCAGGAACCCGTCCTCCGTGACGCCGACGTATTTCCCCTTCGTTTCCCGGCCGGCGTCGACGACGGTGAGGGTCTCCCCCTTCCGGTGCGCCGAAACGGCTTCGAACGCGGCCGCGAGATCGGCGGGGGGAGACTCGAGCCCCGCATCGATCGACTCGAGGAGCGCGACGAGCGGCCCTTCCCCTTCGAGAAGGCCCGCCGGTGCCCCGGCCACGGCAAGCGAGACGGCGTCCTTTAGCCCGGCCGCATCGAGCGCCTCGCGCGAGGCGCCGACGTTGAGACCGATCCCCGCCACCGCGTATCCCTCCTCGTCCAGGCCCCGGGCCTCGACGAGGATTCCGCCCAGTTTTTTTCTGCTGACGAGGAGATCGTTCGGCCACTTGAGGCGGACGTCCAGCCGGAACCGCGACGAGAGGCCGCGCGCCAGGGAGACGCCGAGCCGGATCGGGACCCGGACGCGCTCGGGCCCCGACGGCCAGGAGAGAAGAAGCGAGACCGCGAGAGAGGTGTCGTCCGGCGAGACCCACCGCCGCCCCCCGCGCCCGCGTCCCGCGGTCTGGCGACGCGAGACGAGAGCCGTCGGCCCGATCTCGGTTCCGTCGGCGAGTAGCTTCTCGGCCACGCTCTTTCCGAGGTCGTTCGTCGAGCCGACGGTGTCCACGAAGACGATGTTCTCGAGGAACGGGAACCGCCGGCCTCCGAGCGGGGCGCGCGCGCCCAGCGGGGAGCGGAAGGGCGCCGTCATCCCGCCGCCGCTCCGAGATTTCCGGAGAGCCGCGCGCGGCGTTCCTCCAGCTCGGCCAGCTGCCTGCGGTTCTTCTCGACGACCGCCGGAGGCGCCTTCGCGAGGAAGGCCTCGTCGGCGAGCTTTTTCCGGAGCGACTCGGCGTCGCGCTCGATCGCCGCGAGCTCCTTCTCGAGCTTCCGCCGCTCCCCGGCCCCCATCTCCTTCACCGGCAGGGCGACGACGAGCCCGACCGCGCCGATCGCGTCGTGGAAGGCCCCGGGGATCGCGGCCTTCGACGCCACCCGGAGGGACTTCAGCCGCGCGAGGTGGACGAGGAGCGGCGCGTGCCTCTCGAGAGACGCGGCGAGCGGCCCCTCGGCCTCGAGGGCGGCGTCGAGCGCCTCGGTCTGCGGGAGGCCCCGCTCGGCGCGGAGGTTCCGGATCCGCGTCGCGGCCGCGCGGAGCGTCTCGACCGTCTGGACGGCGAGCGGGTCGTCCCACGACGGCTCCGCCCTCGGGAACCGCGTGACCGGCAGCCGGTCCCCGTCCCCGGCGAGGGCGTCGCGGATCTCGCACGAGACGAAGGGCATGAAGGGGTGGAGGAGCGCGAGCGAGTCGAGGAGGACCCGGTGGAGGACGGCGCGCGTCTTCGCCTTCTCCGTCTCGGAGAGCTCCGGATCGCGGAAGACGGGCTTGGCCATCTCGACGTAGCCGTCGCAGAACTCCGACCAGAAGAAGGCATAGAGGGCGCTGGCGGCCTCGTCGAACCGGTAGCTCTCGAGCGAGGAGGTGACTTTCGCGATCGCCGTCGAAAGGCGGGCGAGGATCCACCGGTCGACCGTCCCGAGCGCGCCGTAGTCGAGGACCGTCGCCTCGGGCTTCCCCTCGTGAAGCATCCCGAGGGCGAAGCGCGCGGCGTTCCAGACCTTCGTCGCGAAGGCGCGGGCCGGCGCGATCCGCGACGTTCCGAAGGGGATGTCGCGGCCCGTCCCCGACTGGATCGCGAGGGCGAACCGGACGGCGTCGGCGCCGAATTCGTCGCACATCTCGAGCGGGTCGATCACGTTCCCCTTCGTCTTCGACATCTTCGCGCCCGCCTCGTCGCGCACGAGGCCGTGGATGACGACGTCGGAGAACGGCGCACGGCCGTCGAACCAGACGCCGGACATGATCATCCGGGCGACCCAGAAGAAAAGGATGTCGAAGGCCGTCACGAGGACGGTCGTCGGGTAGAAGCGCGAGAAGTCGGGGGTCTTCTCGGGCCAGCCGACGACGGAGAGAGGCATGAGCCAGGAAGAGAACCACGTGTCGAAGACGTCGCCGTCCTGCGTCAGGGCCTTCGACCCGCAGGTCCCGCAGGCGGTTGGGTCCTCCGCGCCCGGCGCGGGGACGGTCACGTGGCCGTCCGGGCAGTACCAGGCCGGGATCGGGTGTCCCCACCAGAGCTGGCGGGAGACGCACCAGTCGCGGATGTTCCGCATCCACTCGTCGTACGTCTTCTTCCAGAGCTCCGGAACGAAGCGCGTCTCGCCCGAGTCGGTCGCGGCCACCGCCTTCCCGGCGAGCGGCCCCGCCTTGACGTACCACTGGAGGGAGACGAGCGGCTCGAGGACGGTGTCGCAGCGCTGGCAGCGCCCGATCGGAAGGACGTGCGCCTTCTCGCCGCGGCGGAGCCCCGCGGTCTCGAGGTCGCGCAGGACCTTCCGCCGCGCCGCGGCACGGTCGAGCCCCGCGTAGGCCGCCCCGGAGGCCGCCGTCATCTTCGCGTCGAACCCGATCACGGTGACGATCGAAAGAGAGTGCCGCCTCGCGGCCTCGAAGTCGTTCGGGTCGTGCGCCGGCGTGATCTTGACGGCGCCCGTCCCGAACTTCGGATCGACGAGCGGGTCGGCCACGACCGGGATCGTCCGGTCCGTGAGCGGAAGCCGCACCTTCTTCCCGACGACGTGGCGGTAGCGATCGTCCCCGGGGTGGACGGCCACGGCCGTGTCGCCGAGCATCGTCTCGGGGCGCGTCGTCGCGACGACGATCTCGCCCGAACCGTCCTCGAGCGGGTAGCCGATCGACCAGAGGAGCCCCGACTGCTCGACGTGGTTCACCTCGAGGTCCGAGAGGACGGTCGCGCAGCGCGCGCACCAGTTCACCATCCGCTCCGCCCGGTACGCGAGCCCCTGGTGGTAGAGGGTCGTGAAGGCGTGGCGGACGGCCTTCGAGCGTGGAGCGTCGAGCGTGTAGTACTCGCGCGAGAAGTCGCACGACGAGCCGAGGCGCCGGATCTGGCTCCGGATGTCTCCCCGGCGCGCCGCGGCCCATTCCCGGCAGATCTCGAGGAACCGCTCGCGCCCGACGTCGTGCCGCGACTGCCCGGTCCGCTCCCCGAGGTTCCGCTCAACGACCATCTGCGTGGCGATCCCCGCATGGTCGACCCCGGGGAGCCAGAGGACGGCCCGTCCCTCCATCCGCCGCCAGCGGCAGAGGATGTCCTCCAGCGTCCGGCCGAGCGCGTGCCCGACGTGGAGCTTTCCGGTCACGTTCGGCGGCGGGATGACGATGACGTACGGGACGGCGTCCGGCCCCGCGGCCTCGGGACGGAAGAGCCCCGCCTCCTCGTGGAGGCGGTACCACTTCATCTCGAACGCGACGGGATCGAAGTTCTTCGGAAGCTCGTGCGGTGCGTTCATGGCGCGATGAACCGCTGACGTTACCAGAGGGGACGCGGCGCCCCGGGGCGGGAGGTCAGTCGGCCCGCTCCAGCTCGCGAAGCCGCTCGCGGACGAGCCGCTCGGCCATCTCGGGGACGACGTCCCAGGCGACCTTCCGGACCACGCGCTCGCCGAGGATTTCCACGACGCGACGCGCCACCCGTTCCACGTCGTCGTCCGAGAGCGGGCGGTCCGCGGCCGGGGTCGCCCCGACGATCCGGGTCAGGTCGGTGAGGCTCGCCCGCGCGGCCAGCGTCTCGAGTTCGCTCGCGTGAGGCTCGGGGAGCGCCCCTCCGAGGGGCGGAATCTCGACCGAGCTTGCGGCCGCATCGGTCTCGTCGGCCGGCAGGATGAAGACGGGGTGCGCCTCGCGCGAGGCCGCCGATCGCTCGAAGCGGGCAATGTCCACCTCGATGTCCCGACGGGGGACCTCGTCCTCGAGCCCGCCGAGGTCCACCTCCCAGCCAGGTGACGGAGGTATTCCGGATGCGACCAGAGGGAGCTCCGCTTCGCGGAACGGCTCCGCGACGACTTCCTCCACCATCTCCCCGGACGGCGATGTCGGAGGCTCCGCGGCCGGCGGAGCGTCGGATGCAGACGTCTGGATCGCCGCCGCAGCGTAAAGAGTCTCCGGCACGGGGGGCTCTTCCGCGGACGGAATGACATGACCAACGTTCGTGGGGCTCGTTTCCTCTCCCAGTTCGGGCAGAGCGGGCCCGGGCTCCGGCTCGGGCGGGGCTGCCTCGATCCCGGCCTCGGCCGGCAAGGCTTCCGTGGCCATCGCTTCCGGCTCGTCCGGAATCGGCTCCGGCTCCGGCTCGGGCGGCAGAGGAGGAGGAGGAGGGGGCGGCGGCGGGGCCGCGGCTCTCTCCTCCTTCGACCTCACGACGAGGTCGCGGACGAGAGCGAGGAGGGCGTGGGAGTCGAACGGCTTCGTGACGACCGTGTCCGCCCCGACGCGGTCGGCACGCGGGCGGTCGAAAGGCTCGAATGTCCCGGTCAGCATCACGACCGGGATGTAGGCGCCGTACGGAAGCCTCTTTACCGCCTCGCACAGCTCGTAGCCCGTGAGGCCCGGCATCACGGCATCGGCCAGAACGATGTCGGGCTCGTACTCGGCGAGGAGACCGGCGGCCTTGTCGCCGCTCCCCACCGCGCGAAGCTCCCACTCCGAGCCGGCGAACGTGAGCTCCACGACCTTCTGGATCGTCAGACTGTCGTCCGCAAGGAGGATCCGGTGGCCCATTCACACTCTCCGGCCGAGAAAATGACGTCCTGTTCGGGCGTTCTCCGAGTCTACTACGCCCGCATCCCCCAGGGCCCCCTGAAGCGCCGCGAAGACGCGCGACGCGGGCACCCGTCCGGTGACCGCCGAAAGCGCTCGCGAGGCCGCGGCGACGGCCCCAAGCGAGATGCCGGTCTCCCGGCCCATCCCGTGGAGAAGGTAGAGAAGGTCCTCCGTCGCCACGTTTCCGGCGGCTCCCGGCGCGTAGGGACATCCGCCGAGCCCCCCGGCCGAGGCGTCGAAGATCCGGACCCCCGCGCGAAGCCCTTCGACGACGTTCGCGAGCGCCGTCCCGCGCGTGTCGTGGAAATGAAGGGCGACCGCTCCGATCGGGACCCCCGCTTCGACCGTCCTTCCGCAGACGTCCGGCACCTGCGTCGGGACGGCGACGCCGATCGTGTCGCCGATCGAGATCTCGTCGCACCCCGCCGAAAAAAGCCTCGCCGAAACGGCCGCGGCCGCCTCCGGGCGGACCGTCCCCTCGTAAGGGCAGCCGAAGGCGCAGGAGACGTAGCCGCGCACGCGCATCCCGGCCCGCTTCGCCCGCCCGATCACGGGAGCGAATCGCCCGAACGACCCGTCGATCGTCGCGTTGATGTTCCGGAGATTGAAGGTCTCGGAGGCGGCCGTGAAGACGGCGATCTCTCGCACCCCCGCCGCCTCGGCCCGGTCCATCCCCTTCTCGTTCGGCACGAGGACGGGATAGCGGACCCCCTCCCGCTTCCGGATCCTCCGGAAGACCTCCTCGCCGTCGGCGAGCTGCGGGATCGCGCGCGGCGAGACGAACGCCGTCGCCTCCACGACGGGGAGCCCCGCCGCCGCGAGCGCCTCGATGAAGGCCACTTTCGCCTCCACCGGGACGACGGCGGCCTCGTTCTGGAGGCCGTCCCGCGGCCCCACCTCGACGACCGTGACGCGGCCCGGCGCGGCGCTCACTCGATCTCCACGAGCCGGTCCCCCGCCGAGACCATCGAGCCTTCCGAGACCCGGAGATTCCGGACGACCCCCGCCCGCGAGGCGCGTACCGGGTGCTCCATCTTCATCGCCTCGAGGAGGAGAAGTGTCGTCCCTCTCGCGACGGTCTCTCCCTCCGCCACGAGGAGCGCGCGCACCTTTCCGGGCATCGGCGCCACGAGATCGTGCTCGGCCTCGTCCGAAGCGGCGGCACGACGAACCGCCGCACGCTCGATCCGGTAGGTCTCGCCCTCGAAGAAGACCCAGACGAGGTTTCCGTCCCGGACGGCGCGCAGGGGAGCGGCCCCGTCCGACGGCGCAGGTCGACGTTCCTCCGGCTCGAAGAGGGTCCCGGTCACGGTGTCACGCAGTCTCATCGCAGCACCCGGAATCCCCCTGCTTCGAAGGGATCAGGGAAAGAGACGCTCTTTCGGTGAGCCTCCGGCACATTCGAGGAAAATTCCCGGTGGGCGGCCTCGAAAACCGCCTTCGGCGGAGGGGGGGCGGGCGGGACCGCGAGCCTTTCGAGAAGCGACGTGTCCATCTCCCCGCGCCGGACCGGCCCGGTGTCGAGGACGCGCCGCAGGTAGGAGAGATTCGTCGTCACGCCGAGAGCGACCGTCTCTCCGAGAGCCGTGGCGAGCCGCCGCCTCGCCTCCTCGCGCGTCGCGCCGCGGGCGATCACTTTCGCGAGCATCGGATCGTAGTGGACCGACACCTCGTCCCCGGCCCGGACTCCAGAGTCGACGCGAACGCCGGGGCCGGACGGTTCTTCCCAGACGAGGAGACGCCCCGTCTGCGGGAGGAAGCCGTTCTCCGCGTCCTCGGCGTAAACCCGCGCTTCGAAAGCGTGGGCATGGGGGGTCCGGGGGATCTGATCGGGAAGCGGCTCTCCGGCCGCGACGCGGAGCTGAAGAGCGACGAGGTCGAGCCCGAAGGCCTCCTCCGTGACGGGGTGCTCCACCTGCAGCCGCGTGTTCATCTCGAGGAAGAAGAAGGTCCCGTCGGGCGCGAGAAGGAACTCCACGGTCCCGGCGCTTTCGTACGCGACCGCTCGCGCCGCCGCGACCGCCGCCTCCGAGAGGCGCCTGCGAAGCTCCGGGGAAACGGCGGGCGACGGGCTCTCCTCGATCACCTTCTGATGGCGGCGCTGGAGGGAGCACTCGCGCTCCCCCACCGCGACGACGCGCCCGTGCCGGTCGCCGAAGACCTGCACTTCGACATGACGGGGCCGCTCGAGGTATCTCTCGGCATAAAGCGTCCCGTCCCCGAAGGCCGCCTCGGCCTCGCGCCCGCAGGACGCGAGAGCGTCGGAAAGCTCCGCGGCGTCCCTGACGACTCGCATCCCCTTCCCGCCTCCCCCCGCCGACGCCTTGATCACGATCGGAAAGCCGACGAGAGAGGCAAGCCCGGACGGCGAGAGGTCGTACGACCCGGGGACGACCGGAATCCCCGCGGCGCGCATCCGCTCGCGCGACGGGATCTTCAGCCCCATCGCCTCGATCGCTGCCGGTGGCGGACCGACCCACGCGAGCCCCGCGTCCTCCACCGCGCGCGCGAACGCCGCGTTCTCGGAGAGGAACCCGTAGCCGGGATGGACCGCGTCACAGCCGGTCCGGACCGCGGCCTCGAGGACCCTCTTCGGGTCGAGGTACGAGGAGGCCGCCGGAGGCGGTCCGATGAGAACGGCGTCCGCCGCGAGCCGGACGTGCCGGGCGCCGGAGTCCGCCTCCGAGAAGACGGCGACCGGCTCGATTCCCGCCGTCCGGCAGCCTCGAATGACGCGGACGGCGATCTCGCCGCGGTTCGCGACGAGCAGCCTCCGGATCGGCCGGAGCGTCGTCACTTCAGGCCCGTTCCTTCTCCCGGGCCGCCCACGACGGAGGCCGCTTCTCGAGGAACGCCGTGACCCCTTCGCGCCCCTCGGCCGAGGCCCGGCGCTCCGCGATCCGCTGCACCGTGAGCGTCTGCTGCTCGCGCGGCGCGAGCGAGGCCACCGTCCGGACCAGCTTCTTGGCCTCCGCCAGCGCCTCCGGTCCTCCGAGCAGGAGCGAGGCGATCACCTCTTCCGCGACCGAGGCGAGGGACGCCTCCGCGGCGACGACGTGGACGAGGCCGATCCGCCGCGCCTCGTGCGCATCGAACCGCCCTCCCGTGAGGAACCACTCCCGTGCACGCGACTCGCCGATTTTCCGGATGACGTACGGCGAGATGACGGAGGGGATGAGGCCGAGCCGGACCTCGGTCGTGCCGAAGAGAGTCCCTTCGGCCGCGACCGCGACGTCGCAGACGGCGACGAGCCCCGTCCCCCCGCCGAGAGCGGCTCCGTGGACCCGGCCGAGGAGGGGCTTCGGAAGCTCGTCCATGAGGCGGAAGAGCTCGGCCAGCTCTGCCGCGTCGCGGCGGTTCTCCTCCATCGTGAAGCCCGCCATCCGTTTCATCCAGTTCAGGTCGGCGCCGGCGCAGAAGGCCTTTCCTTCGCCCGAGAGCTCGACGACATGGACGGCCGGATCCGACGCGAGCGACCGGAAGACGCGTTGAAGCTCACGGACGAGAACGTCGTCGAATGCGTTCCGGATCCCGGGACGCGCGAGGACGACCTGCGCCACGCGCCCCCCGTGCGACCGCTCCACCCGGACGGGACCTTTCGGCTTTGCGCTCACGACCGATTCCTCCTCACATCCGGAAGACGCCGAATCGGGACTCCGAAACCGGCGCGTTGAAGGCGGCCGAGAGCCCGAGGGCGAGCACGGTGCGCGTCTCCTTCGGGTCGAGGATGCCGTCGTCCCAGAGGCGCGCGGTCGCGTAATAGGGGCTCCCCTCGGCCTCGTACTTCTGGAGCGTCGGCCGGCGGAACGCCTCGCGCTCCTCCGGCGTCATCCGGGGCTTTCCCTCGCGCTCGCGCTGCTCGTCCTTGACGGTCGCGAGGACGTCCGCCGCCTGCTCGCCCCCCATGACGCTGATCCGCGCGTTCGGCCAGCTCCAGAGGAAGCGGGGCTGGTACGCGCGGCCGCACATCCCGTAGTTTCCGGCCCCGAAGGAGCCGCCGACGATGAGGGTCAGCTTCGGGACCGCGGCGTTGGCGACCGCATGGACCATCTTCGCTCCGTCCTTTGCGATCCCTCCGTGCTCGGCGGCCTTCCCCACCATGAAGCCCGTGATGTTCTGGAGGAAGAGGAGCGGGAGGCGCCGCTGCGAGGCCATCTCGATGAAATGGGTCGCCTTGAGGGCCGATTCCGAGAAGAGGACTCCGTTGTTGGCGAGGACCGCCACCGGGAATCCCGCGATCCGCCCGAAGCCGGTGACGAGCGTCGCCCCGTAACGGGCCTTGAACTCGTGGAAGCGCGAGCCGTCGAGAATCCGCGCGAGGATCTCCCGGACGTCGTACGGCCGCCTGAGGTCGGCGGGAAGGACCCCGTAGATCTCCTCGGCGGGGTAGAGAGGCTCCTCGGGAGCGGCGAGGTCGCCGGGGAGGGACTTGACCGTGTTCAGGCGCGAGACGATCTCGCGCACGCGGGCGATCGCGTCGGCGTCGTCGTCGGCGAGATGGTCGGCGACCCCCGAGAGGCGCGTATGGACGTCGCCTCCCCCCAGCTCCTCCGCCGTCACGCTCTCCCCCGTCGCCGCCTTCACGAGGGGCGGGCCGGCGAGGAAGATCGTCCCCTGCTCCTTCACGATGACGGTCTCGTCCGACATCGCCGGGACGTAGGCACCCCCCGCCGTGCACGAGCCGAGGACGGCCGCCACCTGCGCGAGGCCCGCCGCGCTCATCCGCGCCTGGTTGTAGAAGATCCGGCCGAAGTGGTCGCGGTCCGGGAAGACCTCGTCCTGGAGCGGCAGGAAGGCGCCGCCGGAATCGACCAGATAGACGGACGCGAGGCCGTTCTCGGCGGCGATCTCCTGCGCGCGGAGATGCTTCTTGACGGTGATCGGAAAGTAGGTTCCGCCCTTCACCGTCGCGTCGTTCGCGACGACCATCACCTCGCGGCCGGAGACGCGCCCGATCCCGGTGACGAGCCCCGCGCACGGCGCGGCGCCGTCGTACATCCCGAAGCCCGCGAGGGGCGCGATCTCGAGGAACGCGCTCCCCGCGTCGAGAAGCTGCTCGATCCTCTCGCGGACGGGGAGCTTTCCGCGCCCCGTCTGCCGGCCGCGCTCCTTCTCGCCGCCGCCGTCCCGCGCGCGCGCCACCTCCTCGCGCAGTCGCGCGGCGAGGGCGGCGTGGTGACGGTGGTTCGCGCCGAACTCTTCCGACCTGGGGTCGATTCGGGAGACGAGGACTTCGCTCACCGGCCGTCAGCCGGCCGCGGCGACGCGTCCCGTGAGCCGCCGGATCGCCTCGACGGTGTCGCCCGTCGTCGTCCCCGGCAGAAAGATCTCGCGGACGCCCTTCGCCCGGAGAGCCACGATGTCCTTCTCCGGAATGATCCCGCCGACGACGACGGGAATCTGGCCTCCGCCCCGCTCCTCGAGCGCCTTGAGCACTTCCGGAACGAGGACGTTGTGCGCGCCGGAGAGGATCGAGAGGCCGACGACGTCGACGTCTTCCTGCACGGCGGCCGCGGCGATCTGCGGCGGAGTCTGCCGGAGGCCCGTGTAGATGACCTCCATGCCGGCGTCCCGAAGGGCGCGCGCGATCACCTTCGCTCCGCGGTCGTGGCCGTCGAGGCCGGGCTTGGCGATGAGGACCCGGATGGGACGTTCGGCTTTCATCGGGACCGATTCTAATAGAATGACTTGCAGGGAGACGGGATGGAGCGACTCGGCGACCTGATGGTCGGAAGAGGCCTCGCCACGGAAGAGCAGAGGGCTCACGCTTTTCTGATCTACCGCCGGGAGGGGGGACGCTTCGGAACCGCGCTTCTCGAGTCGGGCGTCCCGGAGGCGGCCATCGCCGCGGCGCTCGGAATCCAGCACAACGTCGCGTCCGCCGGCGGGGCGGAGCTGGAGGAGATCAAGCCGGAGGTCCTTCGCCTCGTTTCGATCCGGAGTGCCCAGCGCCTCGGCCTCATTCCGTTCAAGCGGGAGGGGCGCGTCCTGTCGGTGGCGCTCAAGGACCCGAAGGATCTCCGGGCGCTGGACGAGATCGGTCTCGCGACGGGCCTTCAGGTCCGCGCTTTCGTCGCCACCGAGGCCCGGATCGACACGGCGCTCGCGAAGCATTACGGCGCGCGCGTCGAGCCGCGGCACGTCGGAGCGATTCGCCTTTCCGCCCACCGGAAACCGCCCCCCCGGCAGGACGCGAGCTCGACCGAACCGAGCACGGCACCGCGGCGGGCCCGGCCCGCCACGCTCCGGATCATTCACCCGCCGACTTCGGGGGGCCGCTCTCCGATCCCTCCGTCGATACCCGCTCCGGCCGCCGCGAGGATCGCGCGCCCGAGCGCGACGACCCGGGACCGGACGGATCCCTGGAGCAGCACCGACCCGCGCGGCACTGCCGCCGTCCTTCCGCTGGAGCAGGATTTCGTCGAGGACGCGTTCCGCTCCGCCGCGCCGGAACCCTCCCCGCCCATGAGCCCCGAGCACCCGGAGCCGCGGATGCCCGACGATCTCGTTCCCGACGGACCGGCGCCGACCGTGGAGGAACGGCTCGCCGAAGAGCTCGGAGAGGCCACGACGAACGAGGACGTCATCGATGCCGTTCTCACCGCCGCCGGGCACTATGTCCGGCGGGTCGCTCTTTTCGTCGTGCAGGGAGACTACGTCGCCGGGTGGGGCGCGCGCCCCGATCCTCCGGGAGAGCTGCGCGAGTTCCGTCTCCCGCTCGCCGAGGCCTCCGTCTTCGCCACGCTCCGCGACACCGAGGGGTTCTACGTCGGCACCTACATGGACCTGCCGACCACGGTCCGGGTCCTTCGCGCGCTCGGCTCGGACGGGCTCGGCACGATGGCCGTCGTTCCGGTCACCCTCAAGGGAAAGACGGTTCTCTACATCTGGGGCGAGTCGGAGTCGTACACGCGCCCTCCCTCGGTCCCGGCCCTGAAGCGCCTCGCGGCGATGATGGCCACGGGCCTGGAGATCGTCCGGCTCAAGAGCCGGCTCTTCGCCCTCTAGCCCCTTCGGACCCCCCTAAGACTCTCGATTTGAACGAGATCAGGGATTCCCGGTAAACTCCCCCCTGCGTGATCAAGAACGACATCATCAACGGCGTCGCGGACGCGGCCGGCGTCCCGCGCCAGAAGGCCGCTCTCGCCGTCGAAACGATCATCGACGTCATGCGTCGCGCGCTCGAGCGCGGCGAGCGGATCGAGCTGCGCGGCTTCGGCGTCTTCCTCGTGAAGCCCCGCAAGAAGGGGATCGGACGAAATCCGAAACGGCCGACCGAGGAAGTCCAGATCCCGCCCGGATTCACGATCCGTTTCAAGCCGGGGAAGGAGCTGCGCGACCTGACGACGCCGGTTCCGGTCCCGGCCCCCGAAGAGCCCCCCAAGCCCTGACCGGATGAGCGCGGGCTTTCCCGGGTCCGCTCCCCCGCCGCGAAGACGCGAGCGGTGGTGGCTTCACGGACTCCTCCTCGTCCTGACGATCGCCACGACGACGTACGTCGGAGCCGGATTCGCGGTCAACTTCCGGCCGGGCCTTCTTCCTGCGGGAGGCCTCGTCCGCGGCTCCCTCGCCCCGCTCGTCCGCGGCGCGCTCTCGTTCTCCCTGCCGCTCCTCGCGATCCTCCTCGCACACGAGATGGGGCACTACCTCATGTGCCGGCATTACGGGATCGACGCTTCGCCGCCGTATTTCCTTCCGTTCCCCTCCCTCGTCGGGACCCTCGGTGCCTTCATCCGGATCCGCCAGCCGATCGCTTCGAAGAGGCAGCTCTTCGACATCGGCGTCGCCGGACCGATCGCCGGATTCGTCGTGGCGATTCCGCTTCTCTTCTGGGGGATCGCCCATTCGCGCCCGAATCTCTCCCCGGTTCTCGAAGAGGGGACGATCCTTTTCCGCTATCCGCTCGCGGTGACGTGGGCTCAGATGCTGACCCTCGGCCAGACGTTCACGAGCGAGCAGGCGGTCGAGCACCCCGTCTTCCTCGCCGCGTGGTTCGGCCTCTTCGTCACGGCGCTGAATCTCCTCCCCATCGGCCAGCTCGACGGCGGACACGCCCTCTACGCGGTCCTCGGCCGCCACCAGCGGAGGGCCGCCTGGCCCATCCTCGCCGTCCTCGCCCTCCTCGGGCTGAAGTGGCCCGGCTGGTGGCTCTGGGTCGTCATCACGCTCTTCATCGGCGTGAAGCACCCGCCCGTCCTCGACGAGGACGAGTCGCTCGACCCGGCGCGCCTCGCCGTGGCGTTCCTCGTCCTGCTGATCTTCGCCGTCTGCTTCGCGCCGATCCCGCTCGTCGTCACCTGAGCGCTCAGGCACCCGTCAGCTTCAGGATCAGCCGGATCTGCCCCGTGTGGTAGACGTCGTGAGCGGCGGCGCCGGCGATGAGACCCAGGAACGAACGGCGGCTGCCGGGCGCGCGGGACCGGAGCTTCTTTGCGGGGAAGACTTCGACTGCGGCGCGGAGCTTCCGGTGCTCCTCGCGGAGGAGAGCGAGATCCGCCGGCCACGATTCGAGAGCGGACGCCCCATCTCGCGGGAAGAAGTTGCTTCCCTTCAGAGGGAACGATCCCCGCTTCTCTCCGGTCAGCTTCCGACGGACGGCGTACTTCCAGTAGGCGCAGTGAAGAGCCAGCTCCTGGATGCTGTGGCGCCCCGCTCCCGGCCGGGCGCCCGCCTCGGCTGCCGAGAGCGTCCGGAGCGATCCGAAGAGATTCGGGCCGTGCCACGCTTTCCGGTCGAAAGCCTCGTCGAGGAGATGGAGAAGGACCCCGATCTCGGGGCTCGTCTTTTTCGCATTCATCGCTCTCATCGTTCTCGTCGCATTCATCGTCCGCCTCCATCCGGCGCACGCTTCGACCGCCAGGTGAAGGTGACCGGGCCGTCGTTGACGAGCTCCACCTCCATCATGGCGCCGAAGCGCCCCGTCTCGACCGGGACGCCATAGGCCTTGAGCGCCGCCACGTAGCGGGCGAAGAGCGGCTCGGCTACGTCCGGCCTGGCCGCCCCTTCGAAGCCGGGACGTCGCCCCCGCGAGAGGTCCGCGCCGAGCGTGAACTGCGACACGGCGAGGACGGAGCCTCCCGCCTCCCGGACGTCGCGGTTCATCCGCCCCGACCCGTCCGCGAAGACCCGAAGCTCCGCCGTCTTCCGCGCGGCCTCGTCAGCGCTCTCCTCGCCGTCCTGCGGCTCGACGCAGCCGAGGACGAGAAGCCCCGGCCCGATCGACCCGACGGTCTCGCCGCCGACGCGGACCGCGGCGCGCGTGACGCGCTGGAGGACGAGGATCACGCCTCCCTCCGCCGCCGGAGCACGCCGAAGATCTCCTCCACCTCGGGCGCCCGGAGCGCCACTGCCACGCCGACGAAGAGGAGCGAGGCCCCCGCGATCACCCCGATCAGCCACGAGCCCCTCGCGGCGAAGCGCCAGGCCGGATCGTACGGGAGGAGCCTTTCGGCGGCGGCGAGGACGACGACCCCCATCACGAGGCTCGCGCCGAGCGTCCGGCCGAGCGACCGGATCAGCTCGCGTCCCCCGAGGGGGCCGAGCTTCCGGCGAAGGAGCGCGAAGAGGAGGAGGAAGTTGATCCAGAAGCCGGCCGAGGTCGCGAGGGCGACGCCGGCGTGCTTCATCGGTCCCGCGAGGACGACGCAGAGGATCCAGAAGACGCCGAGGTCGAACGTCGCGACGGCGACCGGCGTCCGCGTGTCGTGGAGGGCGTAGAACGCCTGCGTCAGGATCTTCACCCCCGCCGCGGCGAAGAGGCCGAGGGAGAAGAAGAGAACGGCGAGGGACGTCTGCGTCACGTCGGCGGCGTCGAACTTCCCGCGCCGGAAGATGACGTCGATGATCGGCCGGGCCACGAGGAGGAGCCCGATCATCGACGGGATCGTCACGAACCCGACGAGGCGGAGGGCGAGCGCGAGCGTTCCCCGGTAGGCCTCCCGCCCCGCGACGAGCGCCTGGTCGGAGAGCGACGGGAGGACGGCGCGCGTCAGGGAGACGACGAAGCCGCCGAGGACGAAGTCGACGACGCGGAAGGCACAGAAATTGAACGTGACGAAGGCGTCTCCGAGGGCCGCGAGCGTCCGGGTGGAGACGAGGAAGGAGAGCTGGCCGACGCCGTATCCGTAGAGGCGCGGGGCGATCAGCAGGACGGTCTCTTTCACCTCGGGGTCGCCGAACGGGGAGCCTCCGGCGCGGAAGCCGAGCCGCCGGGCCGCCGGAAGCTGGAGAAGCGCCTGCGCCGCGCCGCCGAGGAGCACGCCGACCACGAGCGCCGTCGTCGGCGCGACGCCTGCCGGGGCGAGAAGCCAGACGGCGGCGACGATCGCGAGATTGAACGCCACGGGGGTCGCCGCGGAGAGCTGGAAGCGTCCCTGCGTGTTGAGGAACGCCTCGAGGAGGGCCGCCACGGAGACGAGGAGGATGTACGGGAAGAGCCAGCGCGTCAGCGTCACCGTGAGCTCGAATTTCCCGGGGACGGAGCGAAAGCCCGACGCGAAAAGGACCACGAGGAAAGGCGCGAAGAGAATCCCGAGAGCCGTCAGCCCTGCGAGTACCAGAAGGAGGAGAGCGAGGACGCGTCCCGCGTAGGCCCCTTCCTCCCCCGGCCTCGCGCGCGCCACGCGCCGTGCCATCGGGACGAACGCCCCCGGGAGCCCCCCCTCCCCGACGATCGCGCGGAAGGTGTTCGGGATCCGGAACGCCGTGTAGAAGGCGTCCGAGAGGGCCGAGGCGCCGAGAAAACGGGCGATCGTCGCGTCGCGCAGCACGCCGGCGAGGCGCGAAAGCGTCGTCCACGCCGTGATCCCCCAGGTGGCCCGCACGACCTTCCGGGCGTCGCTCAACTCGCCGCGATTGTAAGGGCGCCACGCGCCCCCTTTGGTAGGATCGCCTTTCACACGGAATCGGAGGTTTCTCATGGCGGGATCCGTCAACAAGGTCATCCTGATCGGCCACCTCGGCGCCGACCCCGAAATGCGCCAGACGACCGCCGGCGTTCCGATCGCGCGCCTGCGCATCGCGACGACGGAAACCTGGAACGACCGGAACACGGGGCAGAAGCAGGAGCGGACCGAGTGGCACACGGTCATCGCCTACGACAAGCTCGCCGGAATCTGCGAACGGTATCTCGCGAAGGGGCGCCTCGTCTACATCGAGGGGGCGCTCCAGACCCGCTCGTGGGACGACAAGGAGACGGGGCAGAAGCGCTACGCCACGGAGATCAAGGCACGCGACATGAAGATGCTCGGCGCGCGTCCCGAGGGCTCCTCCGGCGTCGGTCCGGCCGTCTCCGAGCCGGCCGCCGGCGAAGCCGACGACGACGTCCCCTTCTAAGAAAAGAGCTTGCAGCTCGCTTCGCTCGCTGAACCCGTAGCTCTCGGCTGACCGGTGTCAAGGGTCATCGACCGCTGCGCGGCGCGCGAAGCGCGCCCTTGACTCCGGTCAGCCGACAGCACGTTTTCCTCTATCGGCGGCTGCACAGGCAGCCGCCGCTATAAGAACTCTCCGTCTTTCTTTCGCTCTCTCGGCTTTTCGAGTTTCTCGAGGAAGACCTTGACCTCGTCGGCGAGTGAGGCCCATGCCTGCGGCGTGAAGGGGAGGCGGGGGGAGAAGCGGCAGCGGGATCGGAGGTTCGCGATTCGGCTCTCCGAGTCCTCCGCCGAATCCTTGATCTCCCCGACGCGGGCGACGCACTCCGCGTAGTCGTCGATCCCGCGGGCCGCGACGAGAACGTCGGCGCCGGCCGCGGCCGACCGGGCGGCGCGCTCGGCGAGGCTTCCGGCGAGCGCTCCCATCGTCAGGTCGTCGGTGTAGACGACGCCGGCAAAGCCGATCCGGCTCCGGAGCAGGTCGTAGAAAAACGGAGAGCCCGAGGCCGGCACGCTCTCGCCCGTGAAGCCGGGGTAGGCCGCGTGGCCGACCATCACGCCGTCGGCCGTCCGCGCGAGCTTCTCGAAAGGATGGACGTCGGTCACCATCAGGTCGACGTCGTGTGCGTCGACGACCGGAAGTTGGAAGTGTGAGTCGACGGGTCCGCGCCCGAGCCCGGGGAAGTGCTTGAGGCAGGTCGCCACTCCGGCGCGCGCGAGGCCGTGGAGGAAGACGGTCCCGGCGAGCGTGACGTCCTCCGGATGAAAGCCGAAGCAGCGCCCCTCGAGAATCGTGGCCCCCGTTCCAGGCTGCGCGAGGTCGAGAACCGGGGCGAAGTCGACGTCGAATCCGAGGAGTCTTGCGGCGCGCCCCATCAGGAAGGCCGACTCGTGGACGAAGTCGGTCCCTTTCGCGGCGACCGCCTCGGCCGACGGAAACGGCGCTCCGAGAAGCGGTCCGATCCGGTCGACCGTCCCCCCCTCCTGGTCGACATAGAGAAGAGGCGATGGAGTCGAGAACCGGCGCAGCTCCTCTATCAGCGTGACGACCCGGGAGGGGGAAGAAAGATTTCTTCCAGAGAGAATGAAACCGAGAGGCGGATTTCGGGAGAAGAACGCCCGTTCCCGCTCCTCGAGCTCGGCCCCTTCGAGCCCGAACACGAATCGCTCTGATGCCCGAAAAACCACCGTTCTCTCCCCCCTCTAGGAAATCTCTCTTTGCAGACCATGACCCCCGGGAGGACGTGACCCGGTACGCCGGGTCATTCCTCGCCCCGCAGTCGGACCTTGAACGTCGCGAGGAGCTGAAGCGCGGCGAGCGGCGTCATTCCGTCGACGTCGAGCTTCCCGATCGCGTCGAGGACGAGCTCCCCCTGCCCGCGGAAGAGGTCGAGCTGCGTCTCCTTCGGCGCCGGCTCCCCGGCGTGCTCGGCGAGTCGCGGCCGGCCCCCCACGTCCAGCTGCTGCCTCTCGAGGTTGTGAAGGATCTCCCGGGCGCGGGCGAGAACCGGCTCCGGGATTCCCGCGAGGCGCGCCACCTGCACGCCGTAGGAGCGGTCGGCCGTCCCGTCCGCGACCTTCCTGAGGAAGACGACCTCGCCCTGCCACTCCTTCGCAGTCATCATCCGGTTCTTCGCGTCGCGCTTGACGAGCGCGATCTCGGTCAGCTCGTGATAGTGCGTGGCGAAAAGGACGCGCGAGACACTCCCCTTCCCGCTGCCGTCCTCGCCGTCGTGAAGCCGCTCCGCGATGGCCCACGCGAGGGAGAGGCCGTCGAAGGTGGCCGTGCCGCGGCCGATCTCGTCGAGGATGACGAGGCTCCGCCGCGTCGCGTGCCGAAGAATGTGCGCCGTCTCGGCCATCTCGACGAGAAATGTCGACTCGCCCCGGACGAGGGAGTCCGACGCTCCGACGCGCGTGAAGATCCGGTCCGCGAGCCCCACGGTGACGGATGCCGCCGGAACGAAGGAGCCGGCGTGGGCGAGGAGGACGATCAGGGCGTTCTGGCGCAGGTAGGTCGACTTCCCCCCCATGTTCGGCCCGGTCAGGATGACGAGCCGCTCTCCTTCCCCCCCGAGGGAGGTGTCGTTCGGGATGAACGGCTCGCGGGGTCGGAGCGCCTCGACGACGGGGTGGCGGCCGTCCGTGACGAGGAGGACCGGCTCCTCGACGATCCGCGGGCGCGTCCATCGTCCGGCGCGCGCGACGCGGGCGAGGGCCGCGAGCGCATCCAGGCGCCCCAGCCGTCCCGCCGCTTCGAGGATCGCCGGAGCCTCGGCCACGATCTCGGCCACGAGTGCCCGGAACAGCTCCGCTTCCTTCTCGAACAGCCGCGCGTCGGCCGTCCGGAGCTTCTCGTCCAGATCCACGAGCTCCGGCGTCGCGTATCGCTCGACACTCGCGAGGGTCTGCCGCTTCAGGGCCCCCTCCGGGATCTTCGCCCGCGCGGAGCCCGGGACCTCGAAGACGTGGCCGAAGACCTGGTTGAACTTGACCCGCAGGGTCGGGACGCCACGCTCCACTCTCTCCTTCGCCTCGAGGGCGGAGAGGAGGCTCGAGGCGTCCCGCCGGAGAGCGCGGATTTCGTCCACTCCCGCGTCGACGCCGTCCCGGAAGATCCCCCCCTCCCGCGCCGTCGCCGGAAGATCGGGCGCGAGTCGCGCCGCGACTCCCGCGCCGAGAGCCGACGGAACGCCGGCCGGAGACGCCTCTCCCGATCCGCGAAGGGCCCCGGCCCGGACTCCTTCGAGGAGAGGCCCGATCGCTTCTCCTTTCACGAGCCCCGCCGCGAGGCCCGCCACCTCGCGGGGCGTTGCGGAGCCGACCGCGAGGCGCGAAAGGACGCGCGGGAGGTCCGGGATCTCCCGGAGCTTCTTCTCGATCCTCTCCAGCCGCTCGGAGGACTCCATCAGCTCCTCGACGGCGTCGAGCCGGGCCTCGATCGCGCCCGCGTTCGAGAGCGGCCGTTCGAGGAGCCGCCTGAGGGCACGCGCGCCGAAAGCCGTTCCCGTCCTGTCGAGGACGTCGAGAAGCGTCCCCGCCCGCCCGCCGTCCCGGAGCGAGCGGAAGAGCTCGAGGTGCCCCGCCGTGATGGCGTCGACGACGAGCCCTTCTTCGGCCGGCTCGCTCCGGAGGGAGGTGACGTGCGCGCAGTCGGAGCGCTGCGTCCTCTGGACGTAGTGAAGGAGCGCCGCCGCCGCGTCGACCGCGGGGCCGGCTTCGGGCAAGCCGAACGGCGAAAGCGACGAGGTGCGGAAGTGCCGCTCGAGAAGCTCCGCCGCGCCCCTTCCCCGCGGCGCGGACGAAACCGGCGAGAGGATCGGCGGCTCGGCGGAGAGCGCCGGGAGCCATGCCGAGACCGTCTCTCGATCCCCCTCGAAACAGACCATCTCCGTCGGGACCCGCCGCTTCAGCCATTCGGCGGCCGCCGCGTGCCCGGAGAGGCGGACGACGGAGAACTCGCCCGTCGAGAGGTCGAGGAAGGCGAGCGCGGCCTCCGAGGCGTCCCACGCGACGGCGGCAAGCTCGTTGGCCCGCCGGGCATCGAGCCGGTCCGGGTCGAGGAGGGTGCCCGGCGTGACGATCCGGACGATCTTCCGCTCGACGAGGGTTTTCCCCCGGAGCGCCGGCTCCGCCTGGTCCGCGATGGCGACCTTCTTCCCGGCCGCGACGAGACGGGCGACGTACGTGTCGAGCTGGTGCCACGGGATGCCGCACATCGGGGCCTCGATGTCGCTGTCCCGGTGCCGCGCCGTCAGGACGAGGCCGAGGAGCGGCGCCGCCGTCTCGGCGTCTTCGAAGAACATCTCGTAGAAATCGCCGAGCCGGTAGAGAAGGATGGCGCCTTCGGCCTCGCGCTTGAGGCTCCAATACTGCTCGAGCATCGGCGTCGTGCGCATGGGAAGGGGACGGGGATGCTAGCATCGCCAAAGCGCCGTGATGCGTGTTCTCGCCCTCGACACGGCTTCTCCACGCCCGGCCCTGGCCCTGCTCGAAGTATCGGAGGGGGGCGGGGAGCGCATCTGGCTGCGTCCGCTCCCCCTCTCGGCCGCCGAGGCGCGTCGCCCCGGAGCTGGACGCGCTCCTTCGCGAAGCCGGCCTCTCGGCACGCGATCTCTCGCGCGTCGCCGTCCTCTCCGGTCCCGGCTCCTTCACGGGGCTTCGCGCGGGGACCGCGTTCGCCCGCGGGGTCGCTCGCGCGCTCGGCATCCCCTTCGTCGCCATCGGGACGTTCGACGCCGCGGCAGCGGCGCTCCCGGAGCTTGCCGAAGCCGTTTTCGTCCTCGACGCCGGCCGGGGGGAGGTCCACCGGGCCCGCCTCCGCCGCGGCCGGCTCGACGTGGACGCCTCACCCGTCCCTCTCGCCGTCGCGCGCGCCGAGGCCGAAGCCGGGGCGACGCCCGTCGTCGACCTCGCGCTTTCTCGAGGCTCCCTCGCCCTCGCCGCGGCCCGCCTCGCGCGGGCGGGAGAGCCGGGAGCCGGAGAGGCGAACCCGGCGTACGGCCGCCGGAGCGCCGCGGAGGAGAAGCTGGAGAGAGGACGGCCGTGAGCGCTCTCGCCCTCCGCGTCGACATCCGGGAAGCCCGCCGGTCGGACCTCGACGCGGTCGCCGACCTGGAGCGGGCCTCCTTCCCGGTCCCCTGGAAGCGGGAGTACTTCGAGGCGGAGGTCGGCGCGCCGTTCCGGCGGAACCTCGTCGCCCGCGACGAGCGGGGCCGGCTGGCCGGCTACGTCTTCTGCGCCTTCGCCGGGGGCGAGATCCACGTCAACAAGATCGCCGTCTGACCCGGCCGCGCGGCGGCAGCGGCTCGCCACGCGCCTCATGGACGAGATCCTCCGCTTCGCGGACGAGATCCGGGCCGAGGAGATCTACCTCGAGGTGAGGGTCTCGAACGCCCCGGCCCGACGGTTCTACGAAGGGCTCGGCTTCGTCGAGGCGGGCTGCCGGGCCCGGTACTATCTGGACGGCGAGGACGCTCTCGTCATGGTTTACAGAATGCCGATCCGGCGTCTTGACGCGGTCCCCCGCGAAAAGGGAGACTCCGGAGAGTCTCCTGGATCTCCCTCCTAAGGAGGTGCCGATGACGACCCTGACCGAAGAGTTGAAGCGCCAGCTCACCGACTCGCACGACGAGTTCCGGACCCTGATGAAGAGCCACCGCGAACACGAGCGCCGGCTCGCGGAGCTGGCATCCAAGACCTTCCTGACGACCGACGAGGAGATGGAAGAAAAGCGCCTGAAGAAGGAGAAGCTTCACCTCAAGGACCGAATGGAAGAAATCGGGCGCGAGCATCGCGCACGCGTTTCGGCGCACTAGAAGAGAAGTTCCGGGGAAGCCGGGAAGGCGACCCCGTTTTCATGTCCGAGCAGCCAACCGGGAAGCCCCACCGCGGCGTGCGGAGGGGGATCTACGTCCTCCCCGCGCTCTTCACGGTCGGGAACATCTTCTGCGGCTACCTCTCCATCGACTACGCCCTGAAGGGGAGCTTCGTGATGGGCGCCGCGCTCGTCTTCGTTGCGGCGTTCCTCGACGGGATCGACGGGCGCGTGGCCCGGATGACGCGGACGACGTCTGCCTTCGGCGAGCAGCTCGACTCGCTGGCCGACGTCGTCTCGTTCGGCGTCGCCCCCTCGTTCCTCGTCTACCGCTGGGGGCTCTCGACCTTCGACCGGCTCGGCCTCGCCGTCTCCTTCCTCTTCCTCGTCTGCGGCGCCTGTCGCCTGGCCCGCTTCAATGTGCAGGTGCACGTCGTGGACAAGAGGTTCTTCGTCGGCCTTCCGATCCCGGCGGCCGCGGGGACCCTCTCCGCGCTCATCTGGACCTTCTCCGAGAGCCCCGCCGACGAGGTGAAGGCGGCGTTCCTGCCGGTCACCGTCCTCCTTTCGTTCCTGATGGTCTCCACGTTCCGCTACCGGTCGTTCAAGGACATCGACCTCCGG
Source organism: uncultured Acidobacteriota bacterium (assembly GCA_963779415.1). Taxonomy (GTDB): domain Bacteria; phylum Acidobacteriota; class Thermoanaerobaculia; order UBA5066; family UBA5066; genus DAOMFB01. The sequence continues at coordinate 839,657 of CAVZYA010000001.1, forward strand.
TCCCGGCGCTCCGCGCTCCTCGTGCCGCTCGTGGGACTCGTCCTCGCGGCGATCCTCTGGCGGCCGCAGTGGGCCTTCGGCGCCCTCCTCGTCGTCTACTCGCTCTCGGCTCCCGTGACGAGGCTTCTCACCCTGCGTCCTTCGTTCCTCTCGCGGAAGGCTTCCGGGCCGGGCGAGAAGACCCCGATCCCGCCGTCCGGCTGAAGGAGCGGGCCGCGAGATGACCCCCTCGTCGTCCCCCCGCGGCCTCGTCGTCGCCGTGCTCGAACCGATGACGCTCCTCGGGCGCGACGTCCTGGCCGTCCTCAAGGAGCGCGGCTTTCCGGCCTCCCGCACACTTCTCTTCCACACCCGCGGCCCCGACGGGCTCCTCGCCGAGGAGGAGGGCGAGGCCGCCTTCGTCGCCCCCGCGACGCCCGACGCGCTGGAGACGGCCGACGTCGCCTTCTTCTGCGGGAAAGCCGCCGACACGGCTCGCTTTCTCGAGGCCCGGACTCCCGACGCCTGTATCGCGATCGACCTCTCCGGTCTCCGGAGCGGCGGCATCTTCACCCGCCCGGACGATTCGCCGGGAGCCCCGCCCCTTCCCGGGGGAAACCTCTTTCTCACCTTCGAGCCGGTCGCCTCCGTCCTCGCCGAAGCGGTTTCCGTCGTCGACGCCCTCGTTCCCGTCGCGGCTCTCACGGCCGCCGTCGACCGGCCGGCAAGCGAGCTGGGGAAGGAGGCGCTCGACGAGCTGTTCCGCCAGGCGATCGCGATCGCCCGGTTCGAAGCGCCACCAAAGGAGAAATTCGGGACCCAGGTCGCGTTCAACGCGCACTTCCCCGCCGACACGGCCGGGTACGAGTCGCGGGTCGCGGAGGACGTCGCGCGACTTCTCGGGCGGCCCCTCCCGACCACGATCCTCTCCGTCCGCAGCGGCGTCTTTCACGGTCATCTCCTCCGCCTCGAGATCCGAACGAACGGCCCCGCGCCGGACGCCGGCGACATCCGCACCGCTTTCCGGAAGAAGGCTTCCTTCGAGGAGAGCGACCCCGAGAGCCTCTCCGGGCCCGTCGAGGCCGCCGGACGCGACGAGACGCTCCTTTTGCACGCGGACTCCTCGGGGACGTCGGTCCGGCTCGGCCTGGCGAGCGACCATCTCCGCCACGCGGGCGCCGTCATGGCCGTCCGCCTCGCGGAGCAGGCCGTCCGCGAGCGCGGCCTCCTCGCCGACGCCTGAAACCCTAGCGGCGGCCGGGCTTCGGCGACTGTGCGGCGAAGACCGCCTCCGTCTCGGGACCGTCGAAGATCTTCCCGTCGGGTCCCGTCAGGTGCCAGCTCACGAAGACCTTCGGCCGCGAGCCGCTCACCCGGATCGCATCGGTCTCCTTCACCTCTTCGGGAGCGAAGAGGTTCTCGAAGAGCCGCGCGACGACGGCATGCCCGAGGTTCGCGGGACGGTACCCTTCCGCCTGAGACGAGAGGAGCTCGAAGCGGTCGAAGTCCCCGAGACGGACGGCCGAGAAGACTCCCCCTTCGACGCGCACCTGGACCCAGTTGTTGAGGCGCGAGAGGTCCGACGGAGTCACGGACGGATTCGCCACGCGCAGGGAGAATTCGGTCCAACCGGCGCCCGAGCTTCCGGAGAGCGCCTCGACCTGCAGCCTCAGATCGAGCGGCTTTCCGGTCAGGAGGTCGCGAACGGCCGAATAGCCGACGAGATGAGGATCGCGCGGGATCCCTTCGATCAGAAAGACGCGCCCGAGAAGCCGCGGAGCGTTCCAGCGGGAGGCGAGGCCGAGGAGCCGGACCGCCTCGGAAAAGCTGAGAAGCTGGAATCGCGCGGAGCCGCCGTCCGACGCGAGCCGGGAGTCCGCGAGGCGCGCGCCCGGCCGGATCCGGAAGGTGTAGAGGCTTCCCGCCTCCTCGGAGAGGACCTGCCCGAAGGAGAAGTCGAGCGATCGGTCGGAGGAGAGCCCCGCCATTTCGCCGTCCGGAAGCCAGCGTCCGAGAAACGCCTTGCCGTCGCCGGCCCGGCCGAAGCCCCCCGGAGCGATCAGGAGGCGGAACGGAAGCGGCATCTCCTTCGCCGTCTCGTCGCTGATCTCGGGAACGAGACGGTCTCCCAGCTCGGGCCTTCGTCCGAAGGAGAAGAGCAGAGCCTCGTCGGCGACTCCAGCGAGCGGCTTCCACGAAGCCGGGGGCTCCGTCCCGCGCAGTGTCACCGACACCGGAAGGCCGCCGAGGCCGGACTTCATTGCCCGAATGGCGTCGGCGAGAGCCGATGCGTTCTCCGGAAGCGGATCGAGATGAAGGTGGATCCCCGCGATCTCCCCCCACCCCTTCGCCTCGGCGAGAATCGGAACGAGGGACCTGGCCCAGCTCTGCCCGAGGATGTCGCCTCCGCCCGAAGCGAGGACGGCCGCGGCCGAAGGTTCTCCGATGACGGAAAGGAAAACGGGACGGGAGATCTTCGTGGGAGGCGGCGGCAGCGGCACGAGCTTCCCGTCCTTCCGGAGGGCGGCTGCGGCGACGTAGAGTCTCCCGATCCCCATCGCCGATAGCTCCGTGTCGTTCTCGTCCGGCACCCAGGCCGGCGCGGCGGCGAGGAAGAGGGCGTCCCCCGTCGCCTTCGCCCCCCCGGAGGAGCGTCCCGGCGTCGCTCCCCGGCGGCACCCCGGGATGAACAGAAGAAGCACGGCCGCGGCGAGAGCCGCGGCCCGAAGCCGCCGCCGCAAGATCGTCACGAAACGATCATAGCGCCGGGAGAATGAATCCGACGACGAGGCCGCCCCCCTCTGCCGGGGCGGCGAAGACCGTGCCGCCGTGCCGCTCCACGGACCGCCGCACCGTCGCCAGACCCACGCCCGACCCTCGGGACTTCGTCGAAAAGGCCGGCTCGAAGAGCCGGTCTAGGCTGTCCCGCGTCAGGCCGGGCCCGTCGTCGGCGCAGGCGAAGCGAATCCCTCTTCCACCGCTCGACAGCGTTGCCGGCGAGGCCGAGAGACGGATCGTCCCGGGCCGCGGGCCGATCGCTTCGAGCGCGTTCACGACGAGATTCGTCAGCGCGTCGCGGACGAGGATCGGGTCGGCGGCGACGGCGGGGAGATCCTCGGAGGCCTCGACGACGAGCCGGACGCTCTCGACGCCGGCGTAGTCCGACGCGAGCCCCGAAAGAAGCGCCTTGACGCCCGCGGCGCCGAGAGGCCGGGGCTCGAGTGCGGAAGGGTCCGAGAAGCGGGCGAGCCGCCCGATCCGTTCCGTCAGGATCGCCACCTGGCGGAGAATGCTGGAGCCTGCCTCCGCGACCGCGCCGGGGGAAATCCCCCCGTCGCGGGCCGAGAGACGGACAAGCCGCTCGGCGGCGAGCCGGACGGGCGTGAGTGGGTTCTTCACGTCGTGCGCCACGGCGCGGGCCGCGTCGACCCACGCACCGAGCCGGTCCGCGCGGACGAACTCCGTCAGGTCCTCGAGAAGGAGGAGGGCTCGCGGGCCCGACTCGTCGGGCGACAGCTCCATCGCGACGACACGGAAGACGTGCCGCTTGCCGCCCGCGGCCACGGCAATCCGGCGCTCGACGGGCTCGCGCCGGCGCGCGGCTTCCTGGACGATCTCCCGGATCGGCTCCCAGGACGGATCGGCGAGCTTATCCGGAAGGGTCGCGCCGGGGATCAGGTCGTCGGCGGCGGGATTCGAGAGAAGGATCGTGCCGTCGGCGCGCCGGAAGAGAAGGACCGCAGCCGTCAGATTCGCCAGGAGGCCGACAGCCGTCTCGCGCTCGCGGGCGAGCGACTCCGTCCGCTCGCGCACGCGGGCGCCCATCGCCTCGAACGCCTCGACGAGACGCCGGAGGTCGACGTTGCGCGGGGGCTCGAGGGGCGGCGGCGCCGAGCCGGAGCCGATCTGCTCCGCGGCTCCGATCAGATCCTCGATCGGCTTGCCGAGCGCGAGGGCGGCCCGGCCGCCGAAGCCGAACGCGAGAAGCGCGACGGCCACGGCGAACAGGACGATCCCGTCCAGGGCCCCCCGCGCCGCCTCGTCCTCGGCGACGACGACGGCCAGGGAGTCCCTTGCCTCACTGTCCAGCGCTTCGGCCGCCTGGACGACGCGCGGCCCGGAACGCGTCCGCCGGAGGGCCGGAGAGGAAGCCTCGCGCTTGCCTTCAGCGAGCGCCTCGGCGACGGAGGCCTCGAGACGCCCCTCGGCCACCTCGGCGGTGACGGGAACGGCTCGCGAGGCGAAGGCCCTCGCGCCATCCCGATAGAGGAAGAGGTCGCTGCCGACGACGGCGGCGGCCCGGTTCAGCTCTGCGGGCCCCGCGACGCCTGCGGGCTGCGCTTCGAGCGCCCGCCGTCCCTCGGCAAGGAGGTTCCGGGCCCGGAGGACGGTATCCCGGGCGGAGTGGCGGTCGAGCGCGAGTCGGATGACGACGACGCTCCCTGCGAGCGGCAGCGCGCCGAAGAGGACGACGAGGGTCACGAGGCGCGCGCGATAGGTCCGGAGAAGCGGCCCACGATCCCGTCCGACCCGCCGACCCGGCCCGGTCCCGGCCACGAGCACGAGAAAGACGATCGGGAGGGCCGATTCCGCCGCCGCCACGGCGGCGCCGAGCGAGAGGAGGACCGGCTCGCCGGGAGCCACGAACGCCACGAACCCCGGAGAGCGCTCCCGGACGCGGAGGCGGAGGAGCCCCTCGGACGTGAAAAGCTGGCCGAGCGCGAGGCCCTTTCGCCGTGCCTCCTCGCACAGCCGTTCCGGAAGCTCGACCGGATCGGCGCGCGTGACCCCGCTCGCCCGCCCGGCCGCGTCGTACTCGAACCGCTCGACGAGAACCGGCGACAGGAGAGGGTCCGCGGCCACGTCCGCCAGAAGCGGATCGCGGTCCAACTCGCGCGGCCACGGCACCCGCACCCACTCGGCCGCGAACGGAACCGGGAGCCGGGCGCTCTCGAGCGTGCCGCGCGAGTCCGCTCCCGGACGCGTGACGCCGAACGCGGAGACGACCTTCCCCCCGGAGTCGCGAAGGCGAAGGACGTCGCCCGGACCGGGGAACGACTCCGAGGCCCCGCGGACGAAGAGAGCGCGTGCGAGGTCGGAGACGAGCGTCCGCCGGCCCGCCGGAAGCCAGATATCCGGCCCGGACGTTCGAAGCCGCTCCTCCCACTCCCGCACCGCCGCGCCTCCATCCCCGCCCGGGTCCCTGCCGTCCGCCTCTTCGAGCGCCGCGTCGATCCGCCTCATCTTCCCGTGGGAAAGGCCGACGCCGGCCGAGGCGGCGGCCCCGGCGACGAGGAACGCCGCCGTCGCGGCGCGACCGAGGAGGTCGCGTCCGCCGTCGGAATGTCGCCGACGCGCCAGGACGAGGCCGAGTGTCACCCCGCCGAGGCCCGCGAAGAGCGCGCCGGAGCGCGTCGCCTCGCTTCCTCCGGCGACGACGAGGAGAGTGGTCCCCGCGGCGAGAAGGAGTCCCGGCTTCAGCCGGCCGGCGAAGCGGCTCCAGAGAAGCGCCGTCGCGCCGACGGAGCTCGTCGCGAGAAGAAGGCCTCCGGACTGAAGGAAAAAGACAGCCGCGCTCTCCGGCACGAGGTCCATCGACGAGAAGAGGTCCGGGAAGAGCTCGCCGACGGCGCGGCCGAGGAGATAAGGAAGGAGCGCCAGCGGAAGTCCCGCGAGGAGGCGGACCGGCGCACGCCACGCGACGCGCCGGCCGTCCCCCCAGGCGATGCGGAGCAGGGCAAGCGCGAGGAGCCCGGTGAGAAAGACGTCGGCGGGAGTCGCGAGGAGCCCGAAGTCGAGGGAGCCCGCGGAGCCGAGCGACCGCCAGAGACCCGACTCCCCGCGAGGGGCGCCGAAAAGAAGGGCGAGGCGCGACAGGAGAAGGGACGGCGCGAGGCGTCGCGCGGCGAGGCCGAATGCGATCCAGAGCGCTGCCGCCCCCAGCGCAGGGATGCGGGCGCGAGCACGCTCGGCATCGTCGCGAAGAAGCGCGGGATCCGAAGGCTCCGAAAAGAGCCGGACCAGCCGTCCCGCGACGCCCGAGGCGGCGGCATGGATCCGGGCACGCGTCGGCGAGCCCGGGAGATCGAAGAACTCGATCAGGTCCGGGCGGAGCAGGCCGGTCGGGTAGCGCCGGGAGACGATGAGAAGGCCGCGTCGCTCACCCGCCACGATTCGAACCGAGCTCCACGCCACGGTGAAGCGAACCGAATGGAACGAGGCGGCGACTCCTCCGTTCGCGGCGTCCGAGGTCCTCCTCGATCTCGACCGGCTCGCCCGCCCAGGCGACCGCGCGATCCGTGGCGTCCGCGAAGAGGATCCCCCAGCCCGGTCCCGTGGGGAGCGCGCCGGCAAGGATCGAGAAGAGCCTCGCGGGGCGCACTTCCGCGCCCCCTCCGTCCACGACCCCGGCGAAAGCGGGCGATCTCTGGAGGGAGGAAGCGACCTCCGCCATCCGCTTCGCGTCGCCGTCGAGCGCGGCGCCCGCCTCGCGGAGGAACCGCTCCTCGCGGTCCCGAAGAGTCGCCTCGGAGACCGGCAGGACGCGAGCCACCGCCGCCGCCAGAAGTGCGAGAACGGCGGCCGCGAGGAGCCGGGCGTGGCGGGGGCGCCCGCCGGGGGCGCCGCTCAACGGCGCATCGGGACGACGAGACCGGTTCGCGCGGCGCACGCGATCGCCTCCGGATACCCGGCGTCCGCATGCCGAAGGACGCCCGTGGCCGGGTCCGTCGAGAGGACGCGCGCGAGGCGCCGCGAGGCGCCCTCCGTGCCGTCGGCCACGACGACCATCCCCGCGTGCACCGAGTAGCCGATCCCGACGCCGCCTCCGTGATGGATGGAGACCCACGTCGCTCCGGCGGCGGTATTCACGAGCGCGTTGAGAAGCGGCCAGTCGGCGATGGCGTCGCTCCCGTCGCGCATCCCCTCCGTCTCCCGGTTCGGAGACGCGACGGAGCCGGCGTCGAGGTGGTCGCGCCCGATCACGATCGGCGCCTTCACGCGCCCCGACCGGACCAGTTCGTTGAAGGCGAGGCCGGCCTTGGCCCTCTCGCCGTATCCGAGCCAGCAGATCCGCGCCGGAAGGCCCTGATAGGCGACCCGCTCGCGGGCGAGCCGGATCCACCGGGCGAGGGCCTCGTTCGCCGGGAAAAGATCGAGGACCGCGCGGTCCGTCGCCTCGATGTCGGCGGGGTCCCCGGAGAGCGCCGCCCAGCGGAACGGCCCTTTCCCTTCGCAGAAGAGGGGACGGATGTACCGGGGAACGAACCCCTCGATCTCGAAGGCGCGCTTCTCGCCCGCCTTCTCGGCCTGCCCGCGGAGGTTGTTGCCGTAGTCGAAGGTGACGGCCCCGCGCGCCTTGAGCACCAGCATCGCCGCCACGTGCGCCGCCATCGACCGGCCGGCGCGGCGCCGGTACTCCTCCGGGTCGGCCGAACGGAGCCGCAGTGCCTCCTCGTAGGGGAGGCCGTGGGGGACGTAGCCGTTCAGCTCGTCGTGGGCCGAGGTCTGGTCCGTCAGGATGTCGGGGACGATTCCGCGTGCGATGAGCCGCTCGAGAAGGTCGACGGCGTTGGCCCGGACTCCGACCGAGACCGCCTCTCCCCCGTCGCGTGCCGCGAGCGCGCGGTCGATCGCCGCGTCGAGGTCGTCGAGGCGTTCGTCGAGGTACCGCGTCGCGCGGCGCTTCTCGATCCGGGCGGCGTCCACTTCGGCGATGAGCGCGGATCCCCCGTTCATCGTGACGGCGAGCGGCTGGGCGCCTCCCATGCCGCCGAGCCCCGCCGTCACGGTGAGGCGGCCCCGGAGCGATCCGTCCGCCGACCCGAGGTCCTTCCGTCCGGCCGCGGCGAACGTCTCGAAAGTCCCCTGCAGGATCCCCTGGGTCCCGATGTAGATCCACGACCCCGCCGTCATCTGGCCGAACATGGTCAGCCCGAGCGCCTCGAGCCGCCGGAACTCGTCCCACGTCCCCCACTTCGGGACGAGGTTCGCGTTCGCGATCAGGACGCGCGGCGCGTCGGCGTGCGTCGCGAGAACGCCGACCGGTTTTCCCGACTGGACGAGGAGCGTCTCGTCGTCCCCCAGCTGCCGCAGCTCCCGGAGGATCGCCTCGAGGCACTCCGGATTACGGGCGGCCTTCCCCGAGCCGCCGTAGACGACGAGGTCTTCCCGCCGCTCGGCCACCTCGGGATCGAGGTTGTTCAGGAGCATCCGGTACGCCGCTTCGGTCGACCAGGAACGGCAGGTGCGGACGGTCCCCCTCGGACATACCGGCGGGGCATACCGAACGGGGAGCGAGGCGGCATGGCTCATCTGTCCCTCCGCTCCGATGTTAGTCGCCGAAGCCCCGCCGTGAAGCGACGCGAAGGAGCCCTTGACTTTTTTACGCGACGCGTTATATTGTCCGGCAATGGCTAACCCGACTGTCCGCCGGATCGTCCGGTACCGCAACCGCAAGCTCTACGAGTCCTCCGAGCGTCGCTTCGTCACGATCCACGACCTCGCCCGCAGCGTCTCGGAAGGGAACCGGGTGGAGGTCATCGACGCCGACAGCGGCGGCGACATCACCGCGAAGATCCTTTCGCGGGCCCTCGCGTCGGGGAAGTCCCCCGTCACGGCGACGACGGACACGCTCACGCGCATCCTGCAGGCCGGGAGCGACGCCGCCCAGACGGTGGCCGAGGTCGTCGAGAAGGTCGGCGGAACCCGCGTGGCCGAGACCGTCCGCCGGGCCGCGCAGCCCGACCGGCTCGCCGAGACCCTCTCCCCCATCACGCGCCGCATCGACGAGGCGCGGCGTGACATGGAGCGCCTTGTCGGCGGCCTCGTCGAGAAGGGCCGCCTGAGCTGGGACGAGGCGAGCCTTCACAAGGAGATCGCCGAGCTGAAGCTCCGTCTCGCGCAGCTCGAGGCCATCGCCGGAGAGGCGCGGCGTCGCAAGGCACCCGTCGTCCCCCACGTTCCGAACCGGGAATCCGGACGCGACGCGTCCCTCCCGAAGTCACGAAGGAGAACCGCATGAGAAAGCCGATGCACAAGTCCGCCCCCCTTCCCGAGATCGTCGCCAGCTCCCTCGACGGCGCCCTCAAGGCCGCGACCGAGAAGGTCGAGGTCCTCTCGGCCGACGCCAAGGCAGCGGCCACGAAGGTCGAGAAGAGCGTCCGCACCGTGGCGAACCGCCTCAACTTCGACGTGAACAAGGCCCGGCGCGGTGCGGCCCGCTATGCCGAGGACCTGACGAAGAAGGTGAACGGCACCTTCGAAGGCCTGATTTCCGAGACCCTCCACCGCCTCAACGTCCCGACGCGCCGGGAGCTGAAGGACCTGACCAACAAGGTCGAAGTCCTCGGCCGGAAGATCGACGGCCTCGCCGCGGTCCGCCGCGGCGCGATGAAGCGCGTTCGCCGCGCCGCCTGATCGCGGCGGCAGAAATCGACTACACTCGCGGGCGCTGGCTTCGGAGAAAAGCAGCGCCCTTTTTTTATCGCGTGGCGAACCGTCGAGCACGACGTCCCCTGCAGCTTGTACCGGGTCTTCAGCCGAAGGACCCGATCGGCCGGCCTTCCGCTCCCGTCCGGGGCCGCCTGGCCGTCGCATGCGCCGGGGGCGGCGTGACGGGCGCCATTTACGAGATCGGCGTCCTCGCGGCCCTCGAGGAGCGCCTCGAGAACGCCTCGCTGACCGACTTCGACGTCTTCATCGGCGTGTCCGCGGGCGCCTATATCAGCGCCCTCCTGGCCAACGGCATCACGCCCGGCGTCCTCTACCGGAACGTCACGCGAGCCGCCCGGTCCCGGACCGACATCGACGACCTCGCCCTTTTCCGTCTCAACACCCAGGAGATCCTGCTCCGCCTCGTGAAGGCGCCGGTCACGATCCTCGACGCGGCCTGGGACTACTACAAGAACAGTCACGAAACGACCCTCACCGACGTCGTCTCGTCTCTCGGGGCGCTCCTCCCCTCCGGTATCTTCAGCAACGAGGGACTGGAGTCCTGGCTCGCGACGTGGCTCGACCATCCGGGCCGGACGAACGACTTCCGGAAGCTGAAGAAGACCCTCCGGATCGTCGCCGTCGACCTCAACACCGGCGAGGCCGCCACGTTCGGCGCGCCCGGACTCGACGCCGTCCCGATCTCGAAGGCCGTCGCCGCCTCGTGCGCCGTTCCCGGTCTCTACAAGCCGGTCCGGATCGACGGCGTCGACTACATCGACGGGGGCGTCCGTAAGACGGCTCACCTCTCCCTCGCGTTCCAGGAACGCTGCGGGCTGGCGATCTGCGTGAACCCGATCGTCCCTCTCCGCTTCCTCCCGCCGGGCGAAGCGTCCGGCACGAACGGACGGAGCGATCTGAAGCAGGGAGGCCTCGCGACGATTTTCGATCAGGTGTTCCGCGTGACCCTCCATTCGAGGATGAACTACGGGATGTCGCGCTACCGGCGCGAAGACCCCGAAGCCGACATCCTCCTGTTCGAGCCGCGGGCGGAGGATCTTCCCCGGGTCATGCGGAACATCATGCGCACGTCCGGCCGGATCCGGATCGCCGAGTACGCCTATCGGACGACGATGCAGACGATCGAAGCCGATTACCCCCGGCTCCGGCGGCTCTTCGCCCGCCACGGGCTGAAGCTCCGGCCGGCCTCGGCCGTCGACGGCTCTCGAATCAACCTTCAGGCCGACCGCTCCGAGGAGGCCGTTCCCGTCCGCCTCCGGGCGCAGCTCGAGACGCTGGAGCAGGACCTCAACAGGCTGGCGGCCGACGCCGGACGGCGCTGACCCCGGCGCTCAGAGTTCGCCTCCCCCCGCGATCTCCTCGATCCGGTCCACCTCGAAGACGTGCGCCCCGGCGATTGCCTGCCGCGCGACCGCGACCATCGCCTTCGCGACGTCGGCGGCCGCGACCGCCCGGAACCGGCGGAGGGGGCCCACCATGGCGAATGAGAGGGCGGAGACTGCCGCCACGCCGATCCGTTCGAGGGGACGATTCTCCGCCCGCTTCCCGGCGAGAAGCGAGGGACGGAAGATCTGGATCCCGGCGAACGGAAGCTTCCGGACGGCCTCTTCGGCCTCGCCCTTCACACGGCTGTAAAAGAGGTTCGAAGAGGGATCGGCTCCGAGCGCGCTGACGAGGAGAAACTGCTGTGCGCCGCTGACCGCCGCAAGGCGCGCCGTCTCGGCGACATAGGTGAAATCCACCTTGTGAAACTCGCGCTGCGATCCGGCCGCGGCGATCGTCGTGCCGAGAGCGCAGAAGACGTCCGTCACGCGCGGGAATCCGGAAAGCTGGCCGAGCCGGTCGAAGTCGACCAGCCGGGCGACGAGCTTCGGATGGGTCCCCGGAACCCGGCGTCTCGCCAGGACGACGACCTGACTCCAGGTGTCGTCCTCGAGAAGAAGCCGGAGGCAGTGCCCGCCGACGAGTCCCGTCGCCCCCACGAGCAGGGCGGTCCGGCGGGAGCGTGTCACTCGCCCGTAAAGAGATCCCCTCGGCGGGTCAGGCGCGAGTCGATCATGGTCTGAAGAGTCGTTCGGACCTTGTCGGCGAGCTCGTTAACGATCATCGGCCGCTCCGCGAGACCCGGCTGGCGGTCGAAGACGATCGGCTTTCCGAAATCGATCCACCATTTCGTCGGGAGCGGGACCGTCCCGAGAAGCCCGAGCGCAGGGAAGAACGGCGTGACGGGAAAGTACGGAAGGCCGATCGGCCGTCCGACGAAGTCGAGCCTCATGAGGTTCGGGTAGATTTCCTCCGCCCCGACGACGGAGACCGGAATGATCGGCGCTCCCGTCCGGAGCGCCAGCCGGACGAACCCGCCGCGGCCGAAGCGCGCGAGGCGGTACCGGTCGCGGAAGAGCTTCCCTACCCCCTTGATCCCTTCCGGAAAGACGCCCACCAGCTCGTCGCGCGCGAGAAGACGCTCGGCGTTCTCGGGGCACGCCCGGACCTCCCCCATTTGACGAAGCCACGGCTGGAGGAACGGAAGCGTCGTGAACATGTCGAGGACCAGCATCCTCGCCTCGCGACGCGAGGGATGCTCGAGCCTCAGCCCCGTCTTGACCATTGCTCCGTCCCACGGCAGGACGCCCGAGTGGTTCGCGACGAGAAGCGCGCGGCCCGTCCCGGGGACGTTCTCAAAACCGGAGGAGGTGACGCGCCACCAGACCCGGTAGAGAAACTCGAAGAGGGGCCACCAGGTCTTCGCGGCCGGTTCGTCGAAGCCGAAGTCGTCGAGGTCCAGCGTCCGGGCGCGGTGGCGGAAGAGATTCCAGAGGTCGACGGCCGAACGGGGTGAGTCGACCGAAGGGTGGTCCCGCACGAATCGGGCGGCCTCGCCGAGCAGTTCGGCGAGGAATCCTTCCGGCAGCCGGTCGAGAAGGCTCGGCGTGAAGGGGACCGCCCGCGGCGAACGCTCTCCGACATGGCGCGGGCGCGCCGTCAGATGCTCCGAGGGGCGCCGCGGAAGGGTCGCCGGCCTCCGGACCGGGGGGGACGCCGGGGCTTCCGGCGGGGAGATCGGCGTCTTCGGCTGGAGGAGCTTCGACCCCTCGAACGGATCGTCCGATCCCGGATCCGGCGCGCCCGCGGCGCGCCTTCCTGCCGCCTCGCTCACGACGCCGCCTCCGAGAGCTCCCCGTGCCCGGAATCCCGCCGCCGCTCCCGGCGCGTCAACGGCACCGCGGCAGAAGCCCTCGTGATGCCCTCCGGGCCCGGCGGCTTGACGCGGAAGTCGTAATGGAAGTTCGCCGTCCGGGCGATCTCGAAGAGTTTTTCGAAGTCGAGGAGCCCCGTGCCGCCACGCCGCGCCTCCGCGACCTCGAGGACGACGTCGAGGGTGCTCCTCTGCGGCGCAAAGCCGAGGACTCGCCGCGCCTTCCGGTTGTCGGCAACGCAGAGATACCGGAGATAGTGCGCGTGGATTCCCGGCATCAGCCCGACGCCCATCTCCCACACCGTCTCGTAGAGGGCATACGCGAGAGCGTGGGGAACGGGGAGGGAGAGCGACCCGAAGAGGAGGCGGGCCGTCGAGATCGGCAGGACCCCTTCCGGCGCGATGTTGAAGGCCCCCGTCGCCTCCGGGCGGTCGAGGGAAAGGAGGATCGCCTGCACGGCGTCGTCCGTGTGGAGGGCCTGGAAGAGCGGGTCGTACCCCATCAGGCTCACCGAAACGGGCGCGGCCAGGGTCTTCGCCCGGTAGTCGCGCACGTCGGCCGACATGAACGGCGCGAAACGGAGGATCGTCACTTTCGCTTCCGGATGGCGCCGGGCGTGCGAGCGCGCGTGCCCTTCGGCCTCGACGAAATCGCGGACGAAGCGGTCGGCCGGATCGGGCCTCAGGGGATGCTCTTCGGTCAAATGGTTCGGGTTGTCGCCCCGCGCCCCGTAGACGAGCGTCGTGGAGCCGAGAATGATGCGGTTCACCTTCGTCTCGCCGGCCGCGGCGAGAACGTGAAGTGATCCGATGGCGTTCAGCTCGTGGACGTAGGTTTCATGCCGGGACGGGCTCCGGATCTGCGCGAGGTGGACGATCGCGTCCGGACGCTCCTCGAGGAGCATCTTGTAGACCGTCCCGTCGGCGTGCGGGAGGTTCAGGTCGAGGAAGCGGTGGCGAACGTCGGGAGGGGCATCGGGCGGCGGGACGAGGTCGAGGACGACGATCTCGTGTGTCTCCCGGGCCGCCAGGGCGCGGACGAGCCGGGCGCCGAGCGGCCCCGCGCCTCCCGTGACGACGAGCCTCGGTCGCCGCGGTCCCGGCGTGAACTCCACGACGCGCCCCGCGGGGCGGCGCCGCCTGCGCCCCTTCTCCGATGCGGTCTCGGGCATGAAGCTACTTCTTCTTGCTCCGCCGGGCCGGGGCCGCCTTCGCCTTGAGATCGGCGATCTCGGCCTCGAGGAGGGCGAGACGGTGTTCGAGGCGGCCCACTTCCTTCCGCGTCGCGAGGTTCATCGTCTTGAGCACCTCCGCGACCCGGCCGTCCACCTCTTCCTTGACGGCGACGCCTTTTTTCAGGACCTCGATGAAGGCCGGGTTCGCCATGAGGCGGTTCGAGATCTCGGTCAGAAACTCCTCGCCACGGGACTTGAGCTGGGAGAACAGCGCTTCGACCATTTTTCGCCTCCCTGCGGACGGCTGCTAGAGTGGGGATTATGGCTCCTTTCACGAGCCCTGCGGAATTCCGCCGGATCTTCGACGAACTCTTCACTCTCCTCTCGCGGGACCGGGAGACGGGCCCCCGTCTCCGGGCCCGGCACTGCCCCCAGCGGTATCTCTTCCCCGACGTCGGCGAGGTCCTGAACGTCCGGGACGCCGACGAGAAGAGAGCGAAGAAGGGGGACCATCTCGTCTGGGTCTGGGGGGACGCGAAACGGACCTGGGAGCCGAAAGTGACGCTGGAGATGACTTCGGAGATCGCGAACCGCTACTTCCAGGGAAGGGAAAACGTCCCGCTCGCGGCGGCAAGGGGACGGATCCGGATCGTCGACGGAGACCTGCGGGACGTGCTCGACCTCCTCCCGATCGTCCTCCCCTTCCACCCGAAGTGGGTTCGCCACCTCCGTTCCGCCGGGCATTTCCACCTCATCGTCTGAACGTGAGCGACGACGGGGTCCTTCCGGGCGGGCTCTTCGACCGGAGGCTCCTCGTGGTGTCGGGAAAGGGGGGCGTCGGCAAGACGACGGTCGCGTCGGCTCTCGCCGCCCTCCCGGCCCGGAAGGGGCGGCGCGTCCTCCTCGTCTCTGAAGGCGGCCGCGGAGACGCGGCCCCGCTCTTCGGCAAGGCCGATCGGGGCTATGTCGAAGCCGAGCTCGCCTCTTCGCTCCACGGCCTGACGGCGGACTTCGACTCGCTCCTTTCGGATTTCGTCCGGACGGTCGCGCCGCTGGCCGTCGTCGCGGACCGGATCCTCGCCTCCTCGACCTTCCGCTACTTCACGCGTGCCACGCCGGGTCTGGCCGACCTCCTCCTCCTCGGCAAGATCCGCGAGCTCCTCAAGCGGACGAAAGGCTCGCGGAAAGCCCCCGCATACGACCTCATCGTCCTCGACGCGCCGGCCACGGGCCACGCCCTCTCGCTCGTGAAGATCCCGCGGGCGATCCTCGCGACGACGCCGGCCGGCCCGCTCCGCCGGATCGCCGCGGACCTCGACCGGCTCCTCGCGGACCCGGAAGCCTCGGCGCTCGTCGTCGTGGCCGAGCCGGCCGAGTTCGCCGCCCGCGAAGCCGAGGAGCTTTCGGCCGCGGCGCAGGCGGAGTCGGGCCTCGTGACCGCCCTCGTCGTCGTGAACCGGATCGGCCGGAGCGGGCGGCCCGAGACGCTGCCCGACACCTCGGCGCCCGTTCTCCGGATGCCCGAGATCGCCTGGGACGCGGAGGACGACACGGCGCGGCCGACGCGTCACGCAAAGCTCGAAGAGCACGATTCTTCTAAAGGAAATGAGGGACCGAAAACCGCCTCCGCCGCGGCGTTCTTCGAGGAGTTTCTCTTCACCTTCGAAGAAAACGCAGCCGCGCCGAAGCGAAAGGTCCGGGGCGCGGCGCCGGCCCATCGACCCGAACGGGAAGCAGCAAAATCCTTCTCCCGGATTTCTACCGATCATTTTCCGCGTCCGCTCGATCTCGCCCCGTGGCTCGACGAGGCTCCGCTCATCGTCCTCGCGGGGCCCGGCGGCGTCGGCAAGACGACGCTCTCGGCCGCCGTCGGGATCGCCGCGGCGCGCCGCGGGCGCCGCGTCCTCGTCCTGACCGTCGACCCGGCCCGCCGGCTCGCGCAGGCTCTCGGACTCCCGGAGACGAAGACGCCGCCGGCGCGGCCGACCCCGGTACCCCTCGCCGGGCTGCCGAGAGGGGCCTCACTCGAGGCGCTCCAGATCGACCCGAAGGCCACCTTCGAGCGGCTCCTCGCGCGCGTCGCCTCCCCCTCCGCGCTCGAGAGGATCCACCGGAACCGGCTCTACGCCGGCCTCGTCGACTCCCTTCCCGGCGTCCTCGAGTACATGGGGGTCGAGGCGCTGCACGAGCACGTCTCCGACGAGGGGATCGACCTGCTCGTTCTCGACACGCCTCCCGCGGCCCGCGGCCTCGACTTCCTCGCCGCGCCCGGCCGGATGGTGGAGCTGCTCGAGAACGACGCTCTCCGCTGGTTCCTCCGGAGCGACTCGCTCCTCTCGCGCGCGCTCTCCGGCGCCTCGCGCGGGGCCGCCGCCGTCCTGAAGCTGGCCGACAACGTCCTCGGCTTCGGCTTCCTTTCGGACCTCGGCGATTTCTTCCGCGCCTTCGACGGTCTCTACGACGGTTTCCGGGAGCGGAGCCGCGTGATCTCCGCGATGCTCCTCTCCGGCCGGTATCTCGTCGTCTCGTCCCCCGACTCCTCGCCCCTCGCCGGCGCGGGGGGGACGGCGGAGGCTCTCCTTTCGCGCGGCGTCACGCCCGCGCTCCTCCTCAACCGCGTCCGGCAGGGACGGGCGCTCCCGGAGCTGCCGCGCCCGCTGGACGGGCTGCGCGTCCGCGCGCTCGCCGAGAGCGACCTCCCCGCCGCGGCCCTTCCCGAGGCGCTCGCCGCGCTCCTCGCCTGATCAGGCGAGGGACGCGAGAAGGTCGGAGAGCCCTTCCTCAAGGACGTCTCGCGCCCCTTCGATCGCCGGCGCGGCCGTCCGGTCCGCGTCCCAGAAGGGGACCTTCGCGCGGAGGCGCCGGTGGGCCTCCTCGAGAACGGCCGAGGTCCGGAGCGGGCGCCGAAGGTCGATCGCCTGGGCCGCGGCGAGGTACTCGATCGCGAGGACCGTCTCCAGCATCTCCACGTTCCGGGCGAGCTTCCGCGCCGCGATGGGACCCATCGAGACGTGGTCTTCCTTCCCGGCCGAGGTCGGAATCGAGTCGACCGAGGCCGGAAAAGAGTTCGTCTTGCACTCCGAGACGAGGGCCGCCGCCGTCACGTGGATCATCATGAGCCCGGAGTTCAGTCCTCCCTCCGTCACGAGGAAGGCCGGGAGGTCCCCCGAGAGGGCGGGGTTCACGAGACGCTCCGTCCGCCGCTCCGAGATCGAAGCGAGGTCGGTCGCGGCCGCGGTGAGCAGGTCGAAGACCAGCGCCACCGGCGCCGCGTGGAAGTTCCCGCCCGAGATCACTTCGCCCTGCCCCGTCGACCCCCCCGGGAAGACCATCGGGTTGTCCGTGGCCGCGTTCATCTCGATCTCCACCACGCGCCGCGCATGGCAGACGGCGTCCCGGACGGCGCCGTGGACCTGCGGCACGCAGCGGAGCGCATAGGCGTCCTGCACGGCGTGGCAGTCGCGGTGACTCTCTCGGATCGTGGATCCCGCGAGGAGAAGCCGCAGGTTCGCGGCCGAGGCGGTCTGCCCGGGGTGCGGGCGTGCCGCCTGGATCCGCGCGTCGAACGCGGCGTCCGTCCCCTTGAGCGCGTCGACCGTCATCGCCGCGACGAGATCGGCCGAGGGAAGAAGCGCGAGGAGACGCGCGAGGGCGAGCGCCCCGACGGCCGTCGTCAGCTGCGTGCCGTTGATCAGGGCCAGCCCCTCCTTCGCCTCCAGTACGGCGGGCGCAAGCCCGGCCTCGCGGAGCGCCTCCGCGGCCCCGTGCCGCTTCCCGCGGTAGACCACCTCGCCTTCGCCGACGAGCGCGAGGGCGAGGTGGGCGAGGGGCGCGAGATCGCCCGAGGCTCCGACCGAACCCTGCGACGGGATCACGGGGTGGACGTCCGCGTTCAGGAGGGCGACGAGCGCCTCGAGCGTGGCGCGCCGGACCCCCGAGTACCCTTTAGCCAGGCAGTTCGCCCGGAGAAGCATCAGCGCGCGGACGGCCTCCTCGGGAATCGGCTCGCCGACGCCGGCCGCGTGACTCCGGACGAGGTTCCGCTGCAGCTCGGCGAGCTTCCCGTGCGGGATGACGACGTCGGCGAACTTCCCGAAGCCGGTCGTCACGCCGTAGACAACGCGGTCCTCCGCAATGGCGCGCTCGATGACGGCCCGGCGCCGCCTCGACGCGCGCGACGGCCTCCGGCGAGAGCGCGACGCGTTCGTGCCGCCGCGCGACGGCGACGAGGTCCTCGAGGGTCAGATGATCACCGGTGAGCAGAATGGTGCCGGTCACGCCCTCCGATTCTCGCAGACGCGCGTCCCCCTAGCCGGGCGGGCGGTAGCGCGGCACGAGTTCCTCGACGGATGCCGAGCGCGAGATCAGGTCCGTCCACGCCGTCGTTTCGAACCACTCCCGAAAGAGCCGACGGGCTCCATCGCCGCCGAGGAGCGCCGCCCGCGCGGCTAGGTCCGACGCGCGGCCTCCGCGCTCCCGGCTCTCGGCGATAAAGCCTCGGAGGATCGCGTCGAAGGTCTCGTCGCCGACCGTCTGGTGAAGGAGGTAGAAGAGAAGACCTCCGACCGTGTAGGAGTAGTCGGTCATGTCCTCCTTCCCGTAATCGCGCATCGGCACGCGTCCGAGCCGGGGGTCCGCGCCGAGCTTCCCCCGGAGGAACGCGGCCAGCCGGTCCGCGCGCTCCCGGACGCTCCCCCGTCCATCCAGCCGCTCCGCGAGGAGGTCCTCGAGAAACGTCGCGAGGCCCTCGTTCCACCGGCTGTCCGGACGGTCGAGCGACGGCGGGTTCCAGAGATGCGTCAGCTCGTGGTACAGCTCCCGCGTCCTCGCCGGATCCCGGAAAGCCGCGGCCGACTGGATGATCGCCGCCTCGCTCGCCTGCGAGCCCCATCCGTCCGGAATCTCGATGACGGCGAGCCCGCCGGCGCCGGGACGCGGGCCGAACCGGCGCTCGAGGTCTGCGAGCCCGGCCGTCCCCGCCTTGAGGAGCCGCTCGGCGCCGGGCGCGTCGCCGGGGAGGGAGTAGATCCGGAGCGGCGCCTTTTCGACGATCGTGTAACGCGCGATCGCGAAGTCCAGACGCCAGGCAGGCCGGACGCCACGGTAGACGGACGTCGTCCATCCATCCTTCGTCACGCGCTCGACGAGTTCCCCGCCCGAGGCGACGACGTGCGTGGACGGTACGGTGATCCGGGCGGCCCAGTCGAACGTAGGGAGTCCCGCCTCACGGCGGCCCCGGTTCGAGGCCGGGCCGACCGTCGGATAGGCCTCGCCGTCCTCTCTCACGATCGTGAACTCCTCCGAGATCCGGTCCTTGATGTAAAGGGAACCGGTCTCGACATAGCCGGCGAGGAATCCCCCGTAAGCGATCTCCACCGCCGCCGTCTCGCCCGGTGCGAGGGGCTGCGGGAGCGCGACGACGGCGCGTGTGACCTGTTTGCGCGGCTCGTCCTCGAAGGCGATGACCTGCTGCGTGAACGGCAGCGGGGCGCCGCCGCAGTCCCGGACGCCCTGGACGGTCAGGAGGCGGTAGAGGAGAAACGGGAGTTCCCGGGCCGGGGCGGTCCCATCGTTCCGGACCGTCAGCCGCGCCGTTCCGTCCAGGCGCTCTTCGGCCAGATCCACGCGAAGATCCAGCTCCGTGCGGAGAGTCCGGAACCGCTCGGCCGGCCCGGAGACCCCGGGCACCGCCGAAACAGCCGGCTCCGCAGCCAGGAGAATGGCCGCGACCGCGAGGAAAGCAATCGGCGACATGACCACCTCCGCCGGGACCAGGTCCCGACAGGATACGGTGCCTCCGGCGGCAAGGTTACGGCGCGCCACGGCCTCGGTTAACATCGTCTCGTGAGAGACGTCCGCGGTTCCGCCGTCGTCGTCGTGGGCGGCCAGTGGGGCGACGAGGGAAAAGGAAAGATCGTCGACCTGATCACCCCGTCGTTCGATCTCGTGGCCCGATACCAGGGGGGACACAACGCCGGCCACACGGTCAAGTACGGCGACAAGCACTTCGCCCTCCGTCTCGTCCCGTCCGGCATCTGCCGCCCGGACGTCGTCAACATCATCGGGAACGGCCTCGTCATCGACCCGAGCGCCCTCCTCTCGGAGATCGACGGCCTGCGGACGAGCGGCATCTCGGTCGGCGAAAACCTGAAGCTCTCCGACAGGGCGCACGTCATTCTCCCCACGCACGCCCTCCTCGACGGCGCACGCGAAAAAGCGCTGGCCGGGGCCAACATCGGGACGACCTCCCGCGGCATCGGACCGACGTACGAGACGAAGGCGAACCGGACGGGAATCCGGATCGCGGACCTCGTCGACCCCGTCCGGTTCCGGGCCATCGCGCGGCCGCTCCTCTCGTACCACACGTCGGTCCTGTCGCACTTTTTCGGCGTCGCCGCGCCCGACGTCGAGGAGACGCTGGACACTTACGTCGACTACGGCCGGCAGCTCACCCGCTACGTCACGAACACGAGCGCCTACCTCGACGAGCGCCTCCGCGACGGCGCGCGACTTCTCTGCGAGGGGGCGCAAGGGGCCATGCTGGACGTGGACCACGGGACCTACCCCTTCGTCACCTCCTCTTCCTGCAGCGCGGGGGGCGCCGCGGTCGGCCTCGGCATCGCGCCGAGGGTCCTCTCCGTCGTCGTCGGCGTCATGAAGGCCTACACGACCCGCGTCGGCTCCGGTCCCTTCCCGACGGAGCTCTTTGACGCCACGGGCGAACGGATCCGGGCCAAGGGGCACGAGTTCGGCACCGTCACCGGGCGGCCTCGGCGCGTCGGCTGGTTCGACGCCGTCGTCGCGAAGACGGCCGTCCGTCTGTCGGGGATCGAGGCCCTCGCGCTGACGAAGCTCGACGTCCTCGACGAGTTCCCGGAGATCCGGATCGCCATCGGCTACGAGATCGACGGGAAGACCGTCACGGAGATCCCGGCCCGCGCCGACCTCTACGAGCGGGCGCAGCCGGTCTACCGCAGCTACCCCGGGTGGGAGGCTCCCACCACCGGAATCTCTTCGTTCGACGCACTCCCGATGCGAGCCCGCGAGTACGTTCTCGCCCTCGAGGCGATCGTCGGGGCGAATGTGGCGCTCCTCTCGAACGGCGCGAAGCGGAACGAGACCATCCTCCGCCCCGGGACGCCGCTCGACCCCTGGATGAAACATGGTCTCAGCGCCTGATCCCTCCGGCGCTGATAGACTGGCGGGGGCGAGCCCTTAGCTCAGTCGGTAGAGCATCTGCCTTTTAAGCAGGGGGTCGTGGGTTCGAGTCCCACAGGGCTCACCACTTCCTTTTCGCGCTACCATCCGCCGTCCGACGTCCGGTTGCCCCCATCGTCTAGCGGCCCAGGACGCCACCCTTTCAAGGTGGAGATCGCGGGTTCGAATCCCGCTGGGGGTACCAACATTCCCGTCCGCGTCGCCCTCCCCTTCCGCCCGGCGGGCATAGAATTCCTCCCGTAACACCACAACGGGCCGCCGGAACGAGCGCCGCCGCGCCGGGGGGCACGACCCGCCCCTTCCTTCGACCCGGGGAGGCAGACGGATTGAGCCTCTCCGAGGGGACGAAGCCGGATCTTCCCGGATCTCTCTTAGAGCTGTGCGCCTTCACGAGAGGAGTGCCGTCATGAGTCACGGTTCTTTTCCTTCATGGAAGGTGGGGGCCCTCGCCCCGTTCGTTCTTGCCCTCTCGACGCTTTTCTCCCCTCGTGCCTCCGCCCAGAAGCTCACGATCACGACCTTCGCCGGAGCGGCCGTGGAGAAAGGGTCCATTGACGGAACCGGCGGGGAAGCCCGCTTCTATTCGCCGCCGGGAGTGGCCATGGACGGGAGCGGAAACCTCTACGTCGCGGACGGCGGAAACAACACGATCCGGCGGATCAGGCCCGGCGGGTCCGTCACGACCTTGGCCGGGCTCGACGGAAGCCCCGGCTCGTCGGACGGCGCCGGAAGCACAGCCCGGTTCGATGGCCCGTCGGGGGTCGCGGCCGACGGCCTCGGGAACGTCTTCGTGGCGGACACGAACAACCACACGATCCGGAAGATCGTCGTGGCGACGGGCGCGGTGACGACGCTGGCCGGTTCGTCCGGACAAGCAGGCAATACCAACGGGACCGGGCCTGCGGCGCGGTTCTACCAGCCGTTCGGCCTCGCGGCTGACGCCTCCGGCAACGTCTATGTGGCCGAGCCCGCTTACAACACGATCCGGAAGATCGTGGTGGCAACCGGCGAGGTCACCGCGCTGGCAGGCTGGCCGGGACTGAAAGGAACGTCCGACGGGAAGGGGATGGCGGCGCAGTTCAACGGCCCGCGCGGCGTCGCGGCGGACGGCTCGGGGAACCTCTATGTGGCGGACACCGGCAACCACACGATCCGGCAGATCGTCCTGACCACGGCGGTCGTTTCGACGGTGGCGGGGCTGGCGAGAACAAGCGGCAGCGCGGACGGAACCGGGACCGCCGCACTCTTTGCCGGCCCTTCGGGTGTCGCGGCGGACGGGTCGGGGAACGTCTACGTGGCGGACACCGGCAACAGCACGATCCGGAGGATGGTCGCCGCCACGAAGGTGGTCACGACCCTGGCGGGGCAACCGGGAAGCACCGGTGGCTCGGACGGAACGGGGATCGCCGCGCGGTTCAACCTCCCCACGGGTGTCACCGTGGGCGGCAGCGGAGACGTCTACGTCGCGGACCGCGCCAGCGACACGATCCGGAAGGTCACGGCCGGAGGCGTCGTGACGACGTGGGCCGGGCTGTGGGGGGGCTCGCGCACCGGCTCTTCGGACGGGACAGGCAGCCAGGCCCGCTTCCATACGCCTTACGGAGCCGCAGCGGACGGCAGCGGGAACGTCTTCATCGCGGATTCCGAGAACCACGTCATCCGGAAGATCACGCCGGAGGGCGCCGTGACGACCTTCGCCGGGACGGCGGGGAGCCCCGGCCTGGTGGACGGCACGGGAAGCGCGGCCCGGTTCAACTTCCCGATCTCCGTGGCGGTGGACGGGAGCGGGAACGTCTTCGTCGCGGATTCCGAGAACAGGACCACCCGGAAGATCACGCCGGACGGGGTCGTGACGACGTTCGCCGGGAGCCCGGCGGATTTCTACGCGCCCAGCGCCATCGCGGCGGACAAGGCCGGAAACGTCTTCGTGGCCGATCTCGGCAACCACACCATCAAAATGATCACGCCCGCCGGAGTTCTCTCGACTCTCGCGGGGCGGGTGAATTCCGCCGGCAGTCTGGACGGGGTCGGATCCCTCGCGAGGTTCAATCACCCGCGCGGAGTCGCCGCGGACGGATCGGGAAATCTCTACGTGGCCGACAATGACAACCACACCATCCGGAAGATCGTCGTGGCGTCCGGTCTGGTGTCGACGCTCGCGGGTTCGGCAGGAAACAGCGGCAGCGCGGACGGTACGGGGAGCGCCGCGCGGTTCAACCACCCGTGGGGTCTCACCGTGGACAGCTCGGGGTCCCTCTACGTCGTGGACGGCGAGAACCTCACGATCCGGCGGATCACGATCGCCGGCGTCGTGACGACCGTTGCCGGCTCTCCCGGAAATCGCGGATTCGCGGATGGCACGGGGAGCGATGCCCGCTTCGACATGCCGTCGGGAATCGCGGCGGCCGGCGGGAAGATCTACATCGCCGACACGACCAATGCCGCGATCCGGATCGGCCGCCCGGCCCTTGCCGACGTCGCCACCATCGACGCGGCGACCGGCCCGACGGGCGGGATCCGCCTGCTCGATACCGCGCCCCGCACGGCGACGCGCTGGCTCTGGGAAGAGGTCCGGCGCCCCACGAACTCCATGGCGGACCTCTCCTCGACGACGATCCGCAACCCGACCTTCGCGCCCGACGTGCCCGACGTCTACGTCTTCCGCCTGACGGCGAGCGACGAGTCTGGCCTCCAGACGATCTCGACGGTCACCCTGACCGCGACGGTCCCGGCGGGTGGACCGGCTCTCTCCCGTCTCCTCCCCACCGTCATCGACGTCTCGAGCGGATCCATCCACTACACCACGGAGATGGCCCTGACGAACAACACGTTCCGCGCTCTTTCGCTCTCGATGCTCTACACGGCCTCGCTCGGCTCGAGACGGGGCTCGGGCACGGTCATCGACGCGCTGGCACCGGGCGAGCAGAGGGCGATCCCCGACGTCCTCTCGTACCTCCGGGACAAGGGGCTCGCCATCCCGCCGTCGGCAGAACAGCCCTCGCAGGGAGGGACTCTTCTGGTGACCTTCCAGGGGAACGACACCATCGACCCGAAGCTCGTCTCGGTGACCGCCCGGACCGCGGCACTCACGACGGCGCCGCAGCCGGCAGGCCGGGCGGGCCTCGCCTACTCCGGCCTTCTGGCAACCGAGTCGTCGACCTCCAGCGTGACGCTCTATGGCCTTCGCTCCACATCCACCGACCGGACCAACGTGGCCGTCTTCAATACCTCGGCGCAGGAGGTGACTCTGAGGGTGACGGTCACTTCAGGGAGCGGAGACGGGAAGTCCGTCGTCTTCAAGGCCGCAGAGACACTGCCTGCTTACGGGTGGTTGCAGTACGGATCGGCCCAGATCCTGGACGTAAACGGAATCGCGAAGGGATGGGTCACCATCGAGCGGACCTCCACGACCGGCTCCTTCAGCGCCTACGCCGTCATCAACGACTTCGCGACGAACGACGGGTCCTTCGTCCTGCCGGTGGGAGACGCCGTCACCGGCTCGACGCTGACCGTGCCCGTTCTCTCAGAGACGCCGCAGTTCCGGAGCGAGCTGATCCTCGCCAACAGGAGCGCCTCGGCGGCCACGCTGACGCTGGACTATGTCGAGGCCTTGACGCCCGGCTCCGGCGTCGGCGGTTCGATACCCGTCACGCTGGCCCCGTTCGACGAACAGATCATCCCCGAAGCGGTCGACTACCTCCGGACGAACGGCGTCAACATCGGAGCCAAGGACGCGGCCCCTTATGTCGGTGCGCTTCGAGTCACGGTTTCCGGAAGCTCGGCCCAGAACGTCTTCGCCGGTGCACGGACGGCTTCGCAGTCACTGGCCGGCGGGCAGTTCGGCCTCTTCACACCCTGCGTCTACGGGGGCCAGGAGGCATCGGCCGAGGCGTATCTCTACGGCCTGAGAGCGGATTCCGAGAACCGGACCAACGTGGCCGTGGTGAACGCCGGGAGCGACTCGGCCGGCCCGATCCTCCTCCAGCTCCAGGCCTACGACGGCGACGCCGGCGGCGTGCCGAAGGGAGATCCCGTTTCCGTCCCCCTCGCCCCCGGCCAATGGGCGCAGCCGGCCAACTTCTTCAAGAACTCCGGCGTCGCCAACGGCTGGGTGAAGGTGACGCGGATGTCCGGCACCGCCCCCTGGATCGCCTACGCCGTCGTCAACGACGGAGGCAAGGCCGGCGAGCGGACCGGCGACGGGGCCTACGTGCCGATGTAGCAGAGAAGGAGGCAAGCGCATGGGCCTCTCCACCGGGACAAAGCTCGGCCCTTACGAGATCCTCTCTCCCCTCGGCGCGGGTGGGATGGGCGAGGTCTGGAAGGCGCGGGATACGCGGCTGGGGCGGTACGTCGCGATCAAAGTCCTTCCCGATGACGTCGCAGCCGATCCTCGCACCCTGGGGCGTTTCGAGTCCGAGGCGCGAGCCGTCGCCGCCCTCTCGCATCCGAATATCCTCGCCCTCTTCGACGTCGGCGAGGCGCTCGGCGTCCACTTCGCCGTCACCGAGCTACTCGAAGGCGAGACGCTGCGAGAAGTGATCCGGGAGGGGCCACTCCCTCCCCGAAAGGCCATCGAGTACGGCGTCGAGATCGCCGATGGCCTCGCCTCCGCCCACGAGAAGGGGATTGTCCACAGGGATCTCAAGCCCGAGAACCTGTTCCTCACGAGAGACGGTCGGGTCAAGATCCTCGACTTCGGCCTCGCGCGGCATCTGGCCTTCCCCTCCAGGGTCGACCCGGACTCGCCGACCGAGGCGAGGGCCACGACGCCCGGCGAGGTCCTCGGGACGGTCGGGTACCTCTCTCCCGAGCAGATCCGGGGTCTTCCGGCCGACGCGCGAAGCGACATCTTCGCGTTCGGATGCGTTCTCTACGAGATGCTTTCGGGCGTCCGCGCCTTCCGCAGGGAAACGTCGGCCGAGACGATGACCGCCATCCTGCGCGAAGACCCTCCTCCGATTTCAGGCGCGGGGCGGGCGATCCCCCCGGCGCTTCTCTCCATCGTTCGGCGCTGCATGGAAAAGCGTCCGGAGGACAGGTTCTCGTCGGCGCACGATCTCCGCTTCGCCCTCATGGCCCTTTCGGGATCGGAAGAGAGTGTGTCGGGCCAGATCGCCCCGACTGTAGCGGCCACGCAAACGACGTTCGTGCCGAAGACCCGGACGGACGATCCTTCGCCCGGCCGTTTTGGTTCCCGTTGCCCTCGTTCTCGCGCTCGCAGGGGTCTTCGGCAGCCGCTTGATCCAGCGCCGTCAGAAGGCGGAGTGGGCGACGAAGCAGGCGATCCCCGAGATCATGCGTCTCGCCGACCGGCAGGATTACTGGGCGGCGTTCCTCCTCGCGCAGAAAGTGGAGGCCGCATTTCCCGGCGAACCGACCCTCTCCAAGCTCTGGCCGCAGTTCGCCGCCGAGATCCTCTGGCAGGTGAGGCCGGCTGGCGCCGACGTCTTCGTGAGAAGCCAGAAGGGGCCGAGCCGCGACTGGGTGCGCCTCGGCCGGGCCGACGAGAAACCGCTCTGGACGCCGATCGGGTGCATGGAGTTTCAGGTCGCGAAGAAGGGCTACGAGACGCATACGTTCGCGATGTCGCTCGTTTACGGAAAAGGAACCATGCCTCTCTCGCTCGCGGCGACGGGCGAGCTGCCGCCGGGAATGGTCCGCGTCGACCCACCCGACACCTCCGCGGCCGTCTATCTGAACTTTCTGCGCTACGAAGGAGGCCCGCTTTCGGAACAGGTCGGCAGCTTCCTGATCGACACGCACGAGGTGACCAACCGGCAGTTCAAGGAGTTCGTGGACGGGGGCGGGTACCGCCGTCGCGAGCTCTGGAAGCACGAGTTCGTCCGGAACGGGAAGGTGATCCCGTGGGAGCAAGGCATCTCCTCATTCGTGGATGCCACAGGGCGGCCGGGGCCGGCGACCTGGGAGTTGGGAACGTATCCCGAAGGGAAGGGAGACTTCCCGGTGACCGGGGTGAGCTGGTACGAGGCGACGGCGTTCTCGGAATCGGCCGGGAAGAGGCTTCCGACCTCGTACCACTGGTCAGCCGCGAGCGGTGCCGCGAACAGCGGATGCATCATCGGCGGCAGCAACTTCTCCGGGAAGCTGGCCGCCGTGGGGAGCTTCGAGGGGAGCCTGAACCTTCGTGGCCTCTACGACATGCCGGGCAACGCCCGGGAGTGGTGCTCCAACGCCTCCGACGGGGAACGGATCATTCGTGGCGGTTCCTTCGACAGTCCGGGATACCGGTTCCACGAAACCGAGTACCAGCCCCCGATCGAGCGGAATCCTGCGACCGGATTCCGGAGCATCAAGCTGCTGGACTCGAAACCTCTCTCCGCGGAGCTGGAGGCCCCCGTCGCACGCTCCATACCGGACTGGAGCCGCGAGGAGCCGTTCCCTGATTCCGTCTGGAAGACCTGGCTCTCCTTCCTCTCCTACACAAGGTCGCCGCTCAACGCGAAGGTCGAGCTGACGAACGACACGGCGCCGTACTGGCGAATGGAGAAGGTCTCGTTCGACGCCGCCTACGCTGGAGAGCGAATGGTGGGCTACCTCTATCTCCCCAGGTCTGCGCCCCCGCCGTATCAGGTCGTGGTCTTCGGGCCGGGAGCGCTCGCGGTGCGCTCGACCTCGACGGAGAACGGACAGAACGTGAGCGACTCGAGGGTCTGGGGCTACCTCGTAAAGGACGGCCGCGCCGTTTTCTATCCCGTCGTGAAAGGCACCTACGAGCGGGGCGGTGCCCAGGGCCTCGGGCGGGCATCCACGATGGACGTCTGGGTCCTGCGGGCGAAGGACATCTTTCGTTCGCTCGACTACCTCGAGAGCCGCCCCGACATCGCGAAGGAACGCGTCGCATATCTCGGGTTCAGCTTCGGCACCTATCTGGGCGCTCTACCCTGCGCGGCGGACAGACGTTTCAAGGTCGTCATCTTTCAGGCCGGCGGCGTCGCATTCCGCGAAGAGCTCGGCTGGGCTCGCCGGATCACGATTCCCGTCCAGATGATCAACGGGCGTTACGACACCATTTTCCCGCCTCAGACGAGTCAGCTCCCCCTCTTCCATGCCCTCGGAACTCCCGAGAAGGACAAACGTCACATTCTCCTGGAGACGGACCACGACCTGAGCGGCTGCCAGAAGGACGTCGTGAAGGCGAACCTGGAGTGGCTCGACAGGTATCTCGGGCCGGTGAGATGAGGTGGTCATCAAGGTCCTGCCCGGGAGGTTCTTTGATGAGAGATGCCCGCACGGCGTGTTCCGGCATCCTTCCGCGATCTCGCTGGGATATCTGCATCATTCCCCTCGCCGGCAGCTGTTTCTACGGTGACACCGGGTGCAGAAAACAAGGGAGGTCCATGAGGCGTTTCTGCTCTGGCGGAAGCGCGCCTCGGTGAAGGGCGTCGTCCGGGAGGAGAGGTGCTCCGTCGACCACCTCGGCGAGGACTTCTACGAGCTGCGCATCCTGCGCGGGCAGGAGCTGCTCCTGAACGAGTCCTTCCGGGACCTGGACAAGCTCATGGTCCGCGCCGAGGAGCTGCGTACGAAAAAGAGGGTCCGTCGGGCCTGACGACGATTTCACGCCCCGCGGCACGCGATCGCACGGCATACGAAGGAGGAAAGGAATGATCACGTTCGCCCCCGGGAATCTCAGAGTCCCGAAGTGGACGCGGCCTGTCTACATGGTGGCGGCCGGCACGACCGACTTCCGGAAGCGCTATCCCGAGAAGAAGCTCGACGAGCTCTGCATGATGGCGTTCCGGATGCTCCTCGAGGAGAACGACCTCAAGATGGACCCGCTCGAGGTGAAGGGGCTCGTCAACTTCGCCTCCTACGGGGAGTTCGCCGACCACTTCCAGGACCAGCTCCTCTGCGAGGCGAAGGTCCACGACTACCTCGGCCTCGACCCGCTCCCCAACGTCGGCGTCAAGACCGGCGGCGCCACCGGCGGCTCCACGATGCTCGTCGGCGCCACCACCATCGCGAGCGGCCTCTCCGACTGCACGCTCGTTCTGGGCTGGGAGCGGATGGACGAGGTGAAGACCTGGACCGGCAACTTCTACATCGCCTCGGCGGCCTGCAAGGACTTCGAGACCCGGCTGGCCCGCAACTACGCGAGCTACTACGCGCCGATGGCCCGCCGCTTCCAGGAGATGTACCACGTCGACGAGAGGGTGCGCGCCGAGATCGCCGTGAAGAACCGGCGGTACGCCTGCTCGTCGCCTTACGCCCAGCAGCCGGGGAAGCACACGATCGAAGAGGTGCTGAAGGGCGAGATCGTCTCCGACCCGCTCCGGTTCCTCGAGTGCTGCGCGATGAGCGTCGGCTCGGCAGCCGCGCTCCTCTGCTCCGAGGAGCTGGCGTACAAGCTGACGGACAAGCCCGTCCGCCTCTACATCGCGGGGGGCTCCCACACGCTCCGGACCGGCGACCGCCGGCCGATGCGGATTCCCCTCCTGCCGCACGAGACGGAGGAGGGGTACAAGTGGCTCTACGACGAGATGGCGAAGCACGACGGGCGCTGGCCGGGGTTCGAGAGCTTCGGCGCGACGCGCTTTGCGGCGTACATGGTCTACCGGATGGCCGGCATCAAGGTCCCCATCGAAGACCTCGATCTCGTCGAGACGCACGACGCATTCACCATCTCCGACCTCCAGACGTACGGCGACGTCGGCCTGACCCTCTACGGCAAGGAGCAGGACTACGTCACCTCCGGCGACTGCTACCTGAAGAACCCGCGGACCGGAAAGCCCGGAAAGTGTCCCGCCAACCTCTCGGGGGGCCTCCTCGGGACGATGCACGCCGTGGGGGCGACGGGAATCTTCCAGATCGACGAGGTCTTCTGGCAGCTCCAGGGAAAGTACGACAAGTTCCACGGCGACCCGAAGATCTGGGAGCGGTACGGAAAGAAGAAGCCGGCCGACTGGGAGAGCCTCCAGGCCGCCAGTCCGCGCCGGGGCCTCTCGATCTCGCACGCGGGCGTGGGAAGCCACGTGACCTGCGCCGTACTCGAGAAGGGCTGGTAGGAGGCATCCGATGAGCGAGACCGCCGTTCCGAAGATCGCGCCTTCGAAGATCGACGTTAAGGGCGACGCCTGGATCCTCCACTTCCCCCGCTTCGGCGAGGAGGGGACTCACTTCCACACCTACGGGCTCCTCACCCCCTACTTCAAGGGGCTGACGGAAGGGAAGCTGATGGGGACCCGCTGCGTCAACCCCAAGTGCCCCGTCAGCAAAGGCGACGGAGAACTCTGGCTTCCTCCGCGGGCCGACTGCCCCGATTGCCACCGGCCGATGGTCTGGAAAGCGGTCGCGAAGCCAAGGGGCTACGTCTATGCCTACACCCACGTCGTGCGCGGGGGAACCGGCCTCGAGATTCCCTGCCCCTACTACCAGATCGACGTGAAGATCAAAGGGGTCTGCACGATCGTGAAGAGCTATCTACTCGGGGCCGGGCCCGTGAAGATCGGCGACAAGGTGAAGGCCCGCTTCCGGACGGGCACCAAGGCGACGCACACCTGTCTCGACCTCTTCTGGGAGCCGGAGTAGGTCGAGCCGTCACTTCGTCGTTGGGGGCGTGGGCCGGGTCGCCTCGAGCCGGATCGAGAGGGTGACGTCGTCGGACATGACGTAGCCCCCCTGGTCGAAGAGGCGGCTCCAGTTGAGGCCGTAGTCTTTCCGGTTGAGGGTGAGCGGGGCTTCGAAGACGGCCCGCTCCCGCTCCCAGCTGTCCCGAGTGATTCCTTTGAAGGTCACAGGAAGCGTGACCTCTTTAGTCACGCCGCGGATCGTCAGGTCGCCGACGACGTCGTAGGTCGCGTCGCTCTTCGGGATGACCTTCCTGCTGACGAACCGGATCTCGGGAAACTGCTCGGCGTCGAAGAAGTCCGGCTCTTTGAGGTGGGCGTCGCGATTCGGCTCGTTCGTGTCGACGCTCGCGACCTTCACCGTGAGTTCCACGGACGACTTCTCGGGCTTTGCCGAGTCGAGCCGGACGACGCCGGAGAAGTCGGTGAACCGGCCGCGGATGTCCGCCACGAAGTGGTGGATCTGGAAGCCGACATTCGAGTGCGCCTTGTCGACGCTCCACGTGCCGGTCGCGCCGGCGGGAAGTCCGGCCGCGCGGGAAACCGCGCCTGCGGCAAGGACGACGAGGGCGAAGGCGGGGACGGCGAAACGCCTCATACGACCTCCCCGCCTACGTGATAACCCCCTCGAGCATGCCTGTCGTTAATGCGCCCGCATCAGACGGCGGGCGGCGAGGGAGAATGAGGCCGAGGGAGGTCCGCCATGTCGAAGAAGATCCTGATGCTCGTGGGCGACTTCGTCGAGGACTACGAGGTGATGGTGCCGTTCCAGGCGCTCCAGATGGTCGGGCACACCGTCCACGCCGTCTGCCCGGGGAAGAAGGCGGGCGAGAAGGTGCGGACGGCCATCCACGACTTCGAGGGAGATCAGACCTACAGCGAGAAGCCGGGGCACAACTTCGCCCTGAACCTCTCCTTCGACGACGTGAAGGAGGCCGGGTACGACGCGCTCGTCATCCCCGGAGGGCGCGCGCCGGAGTACCTGCGGCTGAATCCCCGGATCCTCGAGATCGTCCGGCACTTCATGGCGAGCGGAAAGCCGGTGGCGGCGATCTGTCACGGCGCGCAGATCCTCGCGGCCGCTGGAGTGCTCGAAGGGAGAAAGTGCTCGGCCTACCCGGCGGTCGGCCCGGAGGTGACCCGGGCCGGAGGCCGCTACGTCGAGATCGCCGTCGATCAGGCCGTCACGGACGGGAATCTCGTCACGGCGCCCGCGTGGCCGGCGCATCCCGTCTGGCTGTCGCAGTTCACGAAGCTCCTCGAGTCGCGCGTCCCGGCCCATTCGTGAACCGTCCCGAAAGGGTCGGGTAAGATTCCCCTCAGCAGAGGACCGTCACCGATGGCGATTTTCGGCGGGAAGAAGGAAGAGCGGGGCCTCCGGGCCGGCTTCCGCGACATGAAGTGGGGAGAACCCCCGCGCCCGGGGATGGACCTCCTCGAGGAGACCCTCGAGGACCGGTTCTACACGATCACCGGAGACGACCTCGAATTCGGCGGCGCCCCTCTGAACCGGATCGTCTACAAGTACTACCAGAAGAGGCTCGCGGAGGTGCAGATCGAGGTCCCTCCCGCGTCCGTCGACCCCGTCTTCCGGCACCTCACGAGCGAATGGGGAAAGCCCGTGCAGCCGAACCGTTTCATCGAGGATTACTCCTGGCAGAACGACAAGCAGGGAGTCGAGGGAACGAACGCCTCGTTCAACAAGAATCCGAACACGCGGGCGGCGATCCTTCTGATCCAGAGCCGGTACATCCAGACGAAGCGGACGCTCGTCCCTCCCGACGCCCCCGCGAAACGCTGAAGCTCAGCTTTCGGGCTTCTCTCCGGGACAGCTCTCCCCGACCGACTCGATCTCCGCTTCCGGGCGCCCGAGCGTCCGCCAGTTCCCCTCCAGCGAGACGCTTCCGCTCACCGGGCCGTTCCCGGGCGCCTTCGGGCTGAACGATCCGACGACTCCGGGAGGAACCTGAACCGATATGGCGAAGCTGGAGCTCTTTCCGGGCTGCAGGATCGGCTCGTCAGCCTTCACGACGGCAGAGACGAGGTAGTTGCCGTGGTCGTCGTAGAGCCGGACGGCCACCGCGACGTCGCAGGCCGGAACGGTTCCCACGTTCCTCACGGACCCTTCCACCCGCACCTGTCCGTTCGCGTCGACGGAGCGGTTGTGCTGGACGGCGTCGACGACGACCGTCGGAGGGACTCGCTCCGCCCCGGGAGTCACCGTCCCCGTCGGCGTCGGGCTCGCCGAGGCGCCGGCTCCCCCGCTCCCGGACGCGACGCTGACGCTCCCCTTCTTCGGCGACTTCTCCCCCGCCGCCGCTTTCAGCTTCCGTTCGCGGGCGACGTCGGAGAGCGTCCGGGTTCCCCCGTAGGCTGCCGCGCCGGCCGTCGTCGCCGTCGGACGGGGGGTTGGCGTCGGCGCGGGTGTCGGCGTCGGAGCGGCCGCGGCCGTCTGGAAGAGGAGGAGGGCGACGACGAGGAACATTCCGGGAATTATGACAGCCGGGCGTCAGGAGACGAGGCGGAGCCGCGGCACTTCCCGCGGAACGGCGGGGGGGCGCGCGCGGAACCGCCCGAGTCGCAGGACGACCCTCTTGCCGAATACCCTTTCGAAAAGGTCGGCCTTCTCCCGGGCGGACCAGATCTCGAGATCGGCGGGGCCCCGAGCCGCCACCGTGACGACGACCTTCTTCCGCCGGATCTCGAGGCGGACGTCCATGACATGGCCGCGGTGCGTCCGGTCGAGTCCGTCAGCGAGCCGGAGGAGAGCCGAGAGCTTCTCGACGACCGGCTTCTTCCACGGATCGAGCCGCCGGAACGGCTGGTGCCTCTCCGAGGGGAGCGCTTTGCGGTGATAGCGGGCCACCTGCGCGATCACCTCCACCTCGTCGCGGGAGAACCCCTTCAGCCCGCCGTGGGCGATGAGGTAGTACGAATGATGGTGGTGCCGCTGGTAGGCGATCGAGAGGCCGACGTCGTGGAGGAGCGCCGCGTGCTCCAGCCACTCGCGTTCGAGCGGCGTGAGCTGGTGGAGGCTGTGCGTCACGTCGAAGAGGCGGAGGGCGAGGTCGCGAACCCGCGCCGCGTGGCCGTTCACCCCTCCCGAGCGCTTCGCGAGCCTCTCGACGGAGGCGTGCCGGGCGTCCCGTTCGTCTCCCGGCCGCGAAGCCGAAGGCGACTCGAGGACGAGGCTGTCGCGCAGCGACCTCTCGGAGACCAGCAGGGTCCCGATTCCGAACGTCTCCATGATCTCGAGCAGAAGGATGCCCCCCGCGGTGATGATGTCGCGCCGCTCGGGCTCCAGCTCCTGGATCTTCGCTTTCTCCTTGAGCGTCGTCTTCCGGAGGAGCTTCACCGCCCTCGCGAGCTCCTCGCGGGTCACCGAGAGATGCCCGGCACCGTCCCGGACCCGTCCCCGGAGCGCGCGGGCGATCCCGCCGAGCGCGAGGATCGTCCCGGAGGTGCCGACTGCCGTCCGGAACCGCGTCTTCCGGACCCGCTTCTTCAGCTTCCCGAGCCGGCTCCGGATCGTCCGGACGAGCTTCTCTTCGTCATTCTTCGAGAGAGGCGCGCTCCGGACGAAGCGCTCGGTCAGCCGGACGGCGCCGAGGTCGAGGCTCTCGGCCAGCTCGAGGGCGTCTCCGCTCGCAACCGCCACCTCCGTCGACCCGCCTCCGATGTCCACGACGAGAAGCGGATCGCACGAGGCCGGAAGGTCCAGCCGGACGGCGCGCATCGTCAGCCGCGCCTCCTCCTCCCCCGAGATGGCGACCGCCCGGATCCCCGTCTCCTTCCGGATCCGCCTCAGGAACTCGGGGCCGTTCTCCGCCTCGCGGACGGCGCAGGTGGCCACGGCCGTGATCCGTCCCGCCCCGGACGCGCGGGCCAGCGCCGCAAAGCGCTCCACGCAGTCGACCCCGTCGGCCATCGCCTCCTCCGAGAGGAGGCCGGTCGTCAACGTCTCCTGCGCCAGCCGGATCATCTCCTTCTCGCGCAGAATCTCGTCGTAATGATCGGGGTCTTCCGGGTCGAGGCGCGCCACGAGCAGCTTGATCGAGTTCGATCCGATGTCGATCGTGGCGACGGTGCGTGGGTCGGTCATCGAAGCGGCTTTTATCGTACCGTCGTTCAGACCGGATGAAGATTTCTCCCTTCCCGTTTCCGGACCGCCCGCGCCTCTTCGGCGTCGCCGTCTCGCACTACCAGGTCGAGGGGAACGACCGCTGCGACTGGACCGAGTGGGAGGCGGCCGGACGGACGCGAGGCGGCCCCTGCGGCCGTGCGGCCGGCTCGTGGGATCGATACGAGGAGGACGCGGTCCTGGCGGCCTCCCTCGGCGCGAATGCGTTTCGCTTCTCGGTCTCGTGGAGCCGTGTGGAGCCTCTCCGGGGAGCGTTCGACGTCCACGCGCTCGGCCGGTACCGCCGCTTCGTCGAGCGGCTCACCGCGCTCGGGATCGAGCCGGTCGTCACCCTCCTTCATTACACCCACCCGGCGTGGTTCCATCGTGAGA
This sequence comes from uncultured Acidobacteriota bacterium, assembly GCA_963779415.1. Classification (GTDB taxonomy): domain Bacteria; phylum Acidobacteriota; class Thermoanaerobaculia; order UBA5066; family UBA5066; genus DAOMFB01. The sequence continues at coordinate 874,781 of CAVZYA010000001.1, forward strand.
CCCCCTGGACGTCGCCCGCTTCCGTCGGCGCGTTCGCCCGGTTCGCGCGAACCGTGGCCGACGCCCTCTCGCCGCACGTGAGGCTCTGGGCGGTCCTCAACGAGCCGCTCGTCCTCGTTCTCGGAGGCTTCCTGGACGGGCAGATCCCGCCGGGCATCGCCGACACGGGGTCCGCCCGCCGCGCGCTGGACCATCTCTTCGCCGCTCACGCCGAGGCGGCCGCCGCCATCCGCGAGGAGGCCCCCGGCTCCGCGATCGGAGTCGCTCACAACATGATGGGATTCGCGCCGGAGCGGAAAGGTCATCCGCTGGACCGGGTCGTCTCCCGTGCGGCGCACGACTTCTACAACCGGGGACTCCTCGAGGCCTTCGCGACGGGCCGGTGGAACCTCTGGCTTCCCCCCTTCAGCCGCCTCTCGGGACGGCGGGACGATCTCCCTTCCTCCCTCGACGTCATGGGGGTGAACTTCTATTCGCGGCTCCACCTCCGCGCTTCCGGACGGGGTCGCACGGGGGCCGACTTCGCTTATCGGGACCGGACCGGGCGAGGGCTGACGGACAACGGGTGGGAGATCGTTCCGGAAGCAATCGGGCCTCTCCTCTCCGAGGCCGCGGCGCTCGGCAAGCCCCTCCTCGTCACCGAAAGCGGCCTCGCCGACGAGACCGACGCGAGGCGCGGCCTGTTTCTTCGCGAACACGTCGGGGCCGTCGTCGAGGCGGTCGCGCAAAGGGCTCCCCGTTCACGGCTTCTTCTACTGGTCTCTCGTCGACAACTACGAGTGGCTCGACGGCTTCGGCCCCAAGTTCGGCCTCTTTTCCGTCGACCCCCGGACGCTCGCGAGGCGGCCGAGGCCGTCGGCGGAGGTCTTCCGGCAGCTCAGCCGCGAGTTCCTGGCCTCCCCGTCCCCGGCCGATGCACAGAAATCTGTGCAGATTTAACGGAATCCGAACAGCCCGTTCACGGCGTTCTGTCGCCCGGAGCCCATCTTCCCGGGGCAGGAGGCGACACGATGCTCCTGGCCGACTTCCACGTCCACTCCACCTGGTCCGACGGATCGCTTTCGATCCCCGAGGTGGTCGACCTGTTCGGGAAGTCCGGGCACGACGTCATCGCGATCACGGATCACATCGTGAATTCCGACTCGTTCCTCGGCAAGGCCGCGCACCGCCTGAAGCTGAGCGTCACGCGCGAGAATTTCGACGCCTACCGTGCCGAGATCGACCGGGAGGCGCGGCGTGCCTGGGACCGCTACCGGATGATCGTCCTCGCCGGGTGCGAGCTGACCCGGAACGCGGCCACGGGCTCCCGCTCGGCGCACGCCCTCGCGATCGGGCTCGACCGGTTCGTCTCCGCGGACGGCCCGATGGAGGAAGTCCTCGTACGGGCCCGGGACGCCGGAGCCGTCACGGTCGCCTGTCATCCTAACGAGCAGTCCGACTGGTTCGGGAACACTTTCTATCTCTGGAAGCGGCGCCGCGAGATCGGGGCCCTCGTCGACCGTTGGGAGCTGGCCTGCCGCTGGGACCTCTTCCCCCCCGTCGCGCGCGCCCGGCTCCCGTACGTCGCCAGCAGCGACTTTCACAAGCCGGCCCACCTCTGGGCCTGGAAGACGCTCCTCGCGTGCGACCGAAAGCCCGAAGCCGTCTTCGCCGCGCTTCGCTCCAACGCGGAGCTGGGCGCCACGAGGCTCCCGGCGCCACTCCGGCACGAGGTCCCTTCCGACGAGACGCCACACCGGCGGCTGCGATCTCTTTCCCGGCCTCACGGCGCCACAGCCCGCATGACGGGAGATGACAGATGATCGTCTCCTCCTGCTCGTCTTCGCCAGCATCGGAGCCGTTCTGACCACCGTCCAGGTGCTCCTCGTCGCCCGTCTCCGGAGGCGCCGCCCCCTTTCGCGCCGGGCGGCCCCGGAGGAAGGGCCGCTTTCCGGCCGGCCGGTTCTTCGGCGGTCCCCCGCCTCTCCATCCTCAAGCCCCTCTCGGGTCTCGATGACGGGCTCGAGGAGAACCTCGGTTCGTTCGCGAACCTTCGGGGCATCCACTACGAAGTGATTTTCTCGGCCGCCCGGCCGGACGACCCGGCGGTGGAGGTCGCCCGGAGCGTGATGAGGCGCTTCCCCGCCGCGCCCCTGCGCCTCGTCGTCGGTGGGCCGGCGTTCGCCGGCGCCGTGAACCGGAAGGTGGAGCGGCTCGTCGCGGCCGCGCGCGAGGCTTCCGGCGAGATCCTCCTCGTCTCCGACTCGAACGTCCGGGTCTCCCCCGACGATGTCGCCGGGACACTCGCCCTCGTTCGACGACCGGCGTGTCGGCTGCGTCTCGAACCTCTTCGTCGGCGAGGGAGCGCGCTCCTTCGGTTCCGCCGTGGAATCGCTGCATCTCCTCACCTTCGTCGCCACGGGAACGGCCTTCGGCGAGGCCTCCGGAGTCCCCTGCGTCGTGGGAAAGTCGATGGCGATCTCCCGCGCCGCGCTCGAAGCGATCGGGGGCTTCCCGGCGTTTCTCGGACGTCCTCGCGCGAGGATCAGGCGATCGGCGTCGCCGTCCGGAAGGCAGGCTTCTTCGTCGTCGTCTCTCCCGTAGTCGTCCGGAACGTCACGATCAAGCGCTCTCTCGGAGCCGCTCTCGCCCGGCAGGTTCGCTGGAACAAGATCCGCTGGTCCTTCTCGAGATCCCTCTACACGGGCGAACTCCTCCTCAATCCCTTCCCCGTTTCCCTCCTCGCCTGCGGAGCGTCGGCGTTTTCCTCGCCCGCCATCCTTCCCGCCGCCGCCGTCTCCGCAGGCCTTCTTCTCCTTCTCCGAGTGGCGCAGGCAGCCGCCCTCGCGAAGCTCCTCGGCGCCGCCGTTCCGCTCGCGGCAGCTCGCGCTGATGCCCGTAAAGGACCTCCTCCAGTTCGGGGCCCAGTTCGTCCCGCTTCTCTCGCGCGAGGTCACGTGGCACGGGCACCGGGCACGGCTCGGGCCCGGGACGGTCCTCCTGCCGTCGCGCCGGAGCGCCGCGATCGCGGCCTGAAGCCGATCCGGGCGTGACCCGCCGGGCGGGGAGAAGGCGCGCCCGCGCGATCCGGAAGGGGTGAGATATCCTCCCGACGGACTTCAAACAGAGAGGTTCATGTAGTGAAGCTTCTGCCCCGCGAAGAGAACTTCCTTCCCCAGTTCAACCGGACGGCCGAGATCATCCTGGAGGCCGCGAAAGCCCTCGACGACATCGCGAACGACTTCTCGGACGTCGAGGTGAAGGTCGCGAAGATCAAGCACCTCGAGCACGAGGGGGACCAGGTCACCCACCAGAGCTTCGCCCTGCTGTCGCGGACCTGGATCACGCCGATCGACCGCGAGGACATTCACGACCTGACGAAGCAGCTGGACGACGTCCTCGACCTGCTCGACGCGGCCGCCGCACGACTCGTCCTGTTCAAGATCCCCGCCCCGACGCCCGAGCTGAAGGCCTTCACGAAGCTGCTCGTCCAGTCGGCCCAGGCCATCCAGCGGGCCATGGGTCTCTTGAGCGACCTGAAGAACTCGAGGGCGATCCTCGACGCCTGTATCGAGATCAACCGGCTGGAAAACGAGGGGGACACACTGAACCGGATGGCGATCAGCCGGCTCTTCGAGAATGCGAAGGATCCCTTCACCCTCCTGAAGTGGAAGGAGATCTACGAGGTGCTCGAAACGGCGACCGACGCCTGCGAGGACGTGGCGAACGTCCTCGAGCAGATCGTCCTCAAGTCGTCCTAGAGCGCCATGGTCTTCGTCCTCCTCGTCGTCGTCATGGCCCTGGCCTTCGACTTCGTGAACGGTTTTCACGACGCCGCGAACTCGATCGCCACCGTCGTCGGCACGCGCGTCCTCACGCCGCGGATCGCGGTGATCTGGGCCGCGTTCTTCAACTTCGTCGCCGCCTTCGCTTTCGAGACCCGCGTCGCCAACACGATCGGAAAGGACATCGTCGACCCGTCCATCGTCGACCCGGTGCTGATCCTCGCAGGCCTCCTCGGCGCCATCGTCTGGAATCTCCTGACGTGGTGGTGGGGCCTCCCGTCCTCGTCGTCGCACGCTCTCATCGGGGGCTTCGCCGGCGCGGCGGTGATGAAAGCGGGCGTCGGAGTGCTCATCCCGAGGGGCCTGGAGAAGACGGTCGTCTTCATCGTTCTTTCGCCGCTCCTCGGCATGGTCCTCGGCTTTCTCTTCTTCCTCTCCGTCATCTGGATCTTCCGGAGGACGCGGCCGGAGCCCGTGGACCGCCTCTTCCGAAAGGTCCAGCTCTTCTCCGCGGCCTCCTTCTCGTTCGGCCACGGCCTGAACGACGCGCAGAAGACGATGGGGATCATCGCCGTGCTGCTCTTCTCGGCCGGTTATCTGCCACGCGTCATGATCCCCTTCTGGATCATCCTTCTCTGCCACGCCGCTATCGCACTCGGAACGCTGGCGGGCGGCTGGCGGATCGTCCGGACGATGGGAATGCGGATCACTCACCTGAAGCCCGTGGGGGGCTCGTGCGCCGAGTTTGCCGGCGCCTGCACCCTCTTCGGAGCTTCGTGGGCGGGGATCCCGGTCTCCACGACGCACACGATCACCGGGGCCATCATGGGCGTCGGGTCGGTCCAGCGCTTCTCGGCCGTCCGCTGGGGGATCGCACGGAACATCGTCGTCGCATGGATCCTGACGATTCCGGCGGCCGCCGCCGTGGGCGCTATTTCGTGGAAGGCTCTCGCCGCTCTGAACGGCCTCGTCGGTTTCTATCTCGTTCGCCCTTAGCGGATTCTCCTCTTTACACCGTCTTCACACGGGTCTCACGGAAACAACGCGACCGGCCCGGAGACTCGGCGCCGAAGCGATGAAACTTCAAGAGCAAGGAGGATTCATGAGCAGCATGTGGAAAACGGCCCTGGCCGCGGCGGCGGCAGGGGTGCTTCTGGCCGGAAGCGCCTCGGCCCAGGTCAACCAGATCAACGGCGCCGGCGCCACCTTTCCCTTCCCGATCTACTCGAAGTGGTTCGACGTCTACGGCCATCTCCATCCGGGCGTCCAGATCAACTACCAGTCGATCGGCTCCGGCGGCGGAATCCGCCAGCTCACGAACGAGACCGTCTTCTTCGGAGCGTCCGACGGCCCGATGACGGACGAACAGCTCAAGTCCGCGCCCGGCCCCGTTCTTCACTTCCCGACCGTCCTCGGCGGCGTCGTCCCGGTCTACAACATTCCCGGGGTGACGGCCGACCTGAAATTCAACGGGAAAGTACTGGCGGACGTCTACCTCGGAAAGATCACGAAATGGAACGACCCGGCCATCACGGGCCTTAACCCCGGCGTCACGCTTCCGGGGACGGACATCGCGGTCGTCCACCGGTCGGACGGCTCCGGCACGACCTACATCTGGGTCGACTACCTCTCGAAGGTCTCCCCGGAGTTCAAGAACAAGGTCGGCGTGTCGACTTCGGTCAACTGGCCGACCGGCGTCGGCGGCAAGGGAAACGAGGGAGTCGCCGGCCTCGTCAAGCAGACGCCCGGAGCGATCGGCTACGTCGAGCTGATCTACGCCATCCAGAACAAGATCAGCTACGGTGACGTGCAGAACCACGACGGGAAGTTCCTGCGCGCTACGCTTGCGACCGTCACGGAGGCCGCCGCCGGAGCCGCCCGGGCCATGCCCGCCGATTTTCGCGTCTCGATCACGAATGCGCCGGGTGCCAACGCCTACCCGATCTCGTCCTTCACCTGGATGCTCTTCTACGAGAACCCGAAGGACAAGGCGCGCGCCCGGATCATGGTCGACTTCTTCCGGTGGGCGCTCACGGACGGTCAGAAGTACTGCGCCGAGCTGGGCTATGCTCCGCTCCCCAAGGAGGTCGTGGCTCTGGAGATGGAGGCGCTGAAGAGGATCAAGCTCTGAGGACCTCCTCCGGGTAGCCTCTCGATGACTGCCAGCCCGTCCCCTCGTCGGGGCGGCGAAGACCGCCTGTTCCGGCTGGGGACGGGTTTTTTCGCCTTCCTCGTCGCCCTCCTCGTGGCTGGAATCGCTTTCGAGTTGTGGCGGGAGTCCCGCCTGTCGATCGAGAAGTTCGGCCTCGGCTTCTGGAAAACGAGCATCTGGGACCCGGTGGCCGGGAACTTTGGCGCTCTCCCGTTCATCTGGGGGACGCTCTACTCGTCGTTCCTGGCGCTCCTGATCGCAACGCCGGTGGCCCTCGGCATCGCCGTCTTTCTCTCCGAGCTGTCGCCCAGGTCCCTTCGGACTCCCCTGGCGTTCCTGACCGAGCTTCTCGCCGCGATCCCTTCGATCGTCTATGGCCTCTGGGGCGTCTTCGTTCTGGTGCCTCTGGTGAGGAAGCTGGAAGTCCTGACGCCCAACTGGATGCGAAAGCTCCCGCTCTTCTCGGGGCCGCCGCTCGGCGTCGGCATGCTCGCGGCGGCGCTCATTCTCGCCGTCATGGTCATCCCCTTCACCTCGTCGGTGGCGCGCGAGGTTCTGAAGGCCGTTCCGGCCACGCAGCGCGAGGCGGCCTATGCCCTCGGGGCCACCCGCTGGGAGGCGATCCGCGTCGCGATGCGTTACGGGCGGACGGGGATCCTCGGGGCCGTCATCCTGGGTCTCGGGCGCGCCATCGGCGAGACGATGGCCGTCACGATGGTGATCGGGAACAGCCCGACCGTTACCCCGTCGCTCTTCGCCCCCCAGTACACGATGGCCGCCGTCATCGCCAACGAGTTCACCGAGGCCGCGGACGACCTCTATCTCTCGGCTCTCGTCGAGATCGGCCTCGTCCTCTTCGCGATCACTCTGATCATCAACATCCTCTCCCGCCTTCTGATCTGGAGCGTGAACCGGGAGGTCCGGGTCGAGGAGCCGAAAGGCGCGGTCCGGGCGCCCGAGAGGGCCGCGGCATGAACCGGAACTCCCGCCGGAAGCTCCTCTCGAACTTCGTCGTCTTTCTCTGCGGAGCGTCCGTCGTCGTGGCGCTCGTTCCGCTCTGCTTCATCTTCCTCTACGTCATCCAGCAGGGGTTTTCGTCGCTGAGCTGGGATTTCTTCACGAAGATGCCGAAGCCGGTCGGCGAATCCGGCGGCGGCATGGCCAACGCCATCGTCGGGACGCTGATCCTGATCGGCCTCGCGTCACTCCTCGCTGTCCCGGTCGGCCTGATCTCAGGCATCTACCTCTCGGAGTACCCGAAGTCGGGTCTGGCCTCCGCGGTCCGTTTCACGGCCGACGTCCTGAACGGCATCCCCTCGATCGTCATCGGTATCTTCGCCTACGGCCTCGCGGTCCTCCCGGTGAAGCACTTCAGCGCGCTGGCCGGCGGAATGGCGCTCGGATTCATGATGGTCCCGATCATCACCCGGACGACCGAGGAGCTTCTGAACCTCGTGCCGCCCACCCTCCGCGAAGGGGCCCTCGCGCTCGGTGCGACCCGCGCCCGGGCCGCCTTCACGGTGATGCTCCCCGCGGCTTTGCCCGGCATCATGACCGGAATCCTCGTCTCGCTGGCCCGCATCGCCGGAGAGACCGCCCCGCTCCTCTTCACGGCGTTCTCGAACCGGTTCTGGTCCACGTCGCTGACGCAGCCGATTGCGTCGTTGACCGTTCAGATCTACACGTACGCCATCTCGCCCTACGACGACTGGCACCGGCAGGCCTGGGCGGGGGCGTTCGTCCTCGTCGCCGTGGTCTTCATCTTCTCGGTTCTCTCCCGAGTCGTCACGAGACGGCTGGAAAGGATGCACCGGACATGACGGAGACGGTCCTGACCCCCGGCGAGCCCAGTCCGGGAGGGCTCGCCGTGCCGGCGCCGGTGCCCGCGGAGCCGAGGCCCTCGCGGGGGCTGGAGTTCGGCACCCCGGTCCGGATGGAGGCCGGGCACATCGACTTCTGGTACGGGCGAAGCCAGGCTCTCTTCGACATCTCGATCCGGATTCCCGAGAGGTCCGTGACCGCGCTCATCGGACCGTCGGGCTGCGGAAAGTCGACGTTCCTCCGCTGCCTGAACCGGATGAACGACATCATCCCCGACACGCGGGTCGAGGGGAGCCTTTTGCTGGACGACAAGGACATCTACGGGGCCGGCATCGACATCGTCGACCTCAGGCGCCGGGTCGGCATGGTCTTCCAGAAATCGAACCCCTTCCCGAAGTCGATCTTCGACAACGTCGCCTACGGCCTCCGGATCAACGGCTCGCCGAGCGCCTCGGAGCTGGCGGAGAGGGTCGAGCTGGCGCTCCAGCAGGCCGCTCTCTGGGACGAGGTGAAGGATCGACTCAAGACCTCCGCGCTCGGCCTCTCCGGGGGGCAGCAGCAGCGGCTCTGCATCGCGCGGGCCCTCGCTGTGGAGCCCGAGGTCCTTCTGATGGACGAGCCCTGCTCGGCTCTCGATCCGATCGCCACCTCCAAGGTGGAGGAGCTGATCTTCGACCTGAAGGAACGCTACACGATCGTCATCGTGACGCACAACATGCAGCAGGCGGCGCGGGTTTCGGACCAGACCGCCTTCTTCATGCTGGGAAAAATGATCGAGTACGACAGGACGGATACCATCTTCACCAAGCCGACCATGAAGACGACCGAGGATTACATTACCGGGAGGTTTGGTTGACCGGAAAGAGCGCCGCTCCGCGCACCCGGATCGCCATCGTCGAGGACGACGACGATCTCGCCTTCACTCTCTCCTACAACCTGAAGAAGGACGGGAGGTACGAGGTGGAGCGGTTCGCCGGAGGCCTCGTCGCGCTCGACGCCCTGCTCGCGCACCCCCCCGACCTCGTCCTCCTCGACCTGAACCTCCCGGACGTGGACGGACTCACGATCTGCCGCGAGCTTCGAAAGGGGGAGGAGACGCGGAAGATTCCGATCCTGATGCTGACGGCACGCGTCGAGGAGCGGGACAAGCTTCTCGGCTTCGAGCTGGGGGCCGACGACTACGTCACGAAACCCTTCTCGATGAAGGAGCTGATGGCCCGGATCACGGCGCACCTCCGCCGCGCAAGTGCGACGGAGGCGGGCGAGGATCTCTGGGAGAACGGCCGGCTCCGGATCGACCGCGGCCGTCATCTCGTCCTCCGGGACGGCAGGCCCGTCCACCTGACAAAGAAGGAGTTCGATCTCCTCTGGCTTCTCATTCGGAGCGGGGGGCGTGTCGTGAGCCGCGAGACGATCCTTTCCCGGCTCTGGGACTACGCCGCCGACATCGAGACCCGCACGGTCGACGTCCACATCCGTTCGCTCCGGAAGAAGGTGGGCGAGGAGATGATCGAGACCGTCGTCGGGGTGGGCTACAGGTTCGCGAAATGAGCCGGCCCCTGAAACGATCGATCCTGCCGGTTCTCGCCGGGCTCGCCGTCGGAGGCGTCTTCGCGGTCCTTCTCGGCCGGGTCCTCGACGGCGCCGTCGCCGAGCGGACTCACCGCGACCTCGAGGGGCGGCTCGCCAACCTCTCCGAGGAGTTCGTGACCGATTTCCTCCCGGGGGCCCGTCCCGACGAGAAGGTCCGACTCTTCGCACGCGAGGCCGGGGCCCGGATCACCCTCATCGCGCCAGACGGCCTCGTCCTCGCGGACAGCGAGGTGCCCCCGGAGAAGGTGCCGTCGATGGAGAATCACGGCGCCCGTCCCGAGATCGTCGAGGCGCGGCGCTCCGGACTGGGGTTCGACCAGCGCAGCTCGGCCACCGTCGGCATTCCGTTCGTCTACGTCGCGAGGCGCGTGGGAACCGAAGGCGCCCCCGTTGGCTTCGTCCGGCTCGCGATCAGCCGGCGGGTGCTCGATGCGCAGGAGGCGCCGTTCCGGGGGACGATCGAGAAGATCTCGCTGGGGGCGGGCGTCCTGGTGGCCCTCCTCTTCCTCGCCGTCCGCCAGCGTCATCGCCGCGAGCTCTCCCGCGTCATGTTGGGAATCGCGGATGCCGCCGAGGGGCGTTCGCCGCATCTCCCTCAGGGAGCCTCCGAGGAGACGGAGGAGGTGATCCGGGCGCTCTCGAGGTTCGCCCGCCTCGTCGCCTCCCAGCGCGAGGGGAGCGAGAGGGCCCGCCTCCTTTCGCGGACCGTCTTCGAGCAGGTTCCCGTCGGCCTCATCGTCGTGGACGAGGCGCTCGACCTCCTCGACGCGAACCCGGCCGCCCTCGCGCTCTTCCGGGCGCCCGCCGGCATTCCGCGCCGGGCTCTCGTCGATCTCGTCCGGGAGACGGCCATCCTGAGGCTATTCGAAGCCGGAAGCGCAGCGGTGAAGGGGACGGCCCATGCGAGCGAGATCCTCCGCGTCGCCTCCGACGCGGTCCCCGAGCGGGTCCTCGAGGTGACCGTGCGGGCCCTCCCCCACGCCGAGAGGAGCGGCGAGCCGGCCGCGATCGGAGTCGTCCGGGACGTGACCGAGCACGAAAAGACCGAGGCGATGCGCCGCCGGTTCGTCTCGGACGTCTCCCACGAGCTGCGGACCCCGGTGGCCGCCATCCGGGCGGCGACCGAGACCCTGGCCGTCGAGGAGTCGCTCCCGCCCGACCTCGCCCGGCTTCTCGACATTCTCAAGCGGCAGTCGGCGCAGCTTCAGGACCTCGTCTCGGACCTGACCGATCTGTCGCAGATCGAGTCGGGGGCGGTGACGCTCGCCACGGAGGAGATTCCGGTGAGGACGCTCCTCTCCGGGGTCGTCAACGACCTCGCGGCCTTCGCGGCCGCGCGGGGGGTCACGGTGGCGATCGAGGCCCCCGAGGAGCTTCTCGCCGCGGGGGACCGGCGCCGGCTGGCCCAGGTCTTCCGGAACCTGATCGACAACGCCGTCAAGTTCTCCCCGGCCGGGAGCCGCGTGGACGTCCTCGCGGAACCGCTCGCCGCTGCCGCGGGAGGGCTGCGCCGCGTCGTCGTCCACGTCATCGACCGTGGCATCGGAATCCCGCGGGCCGAGCTCGACAACATCTTCCAGCGCTTCTACCGGGTCGACCCCTCGCGGGCGAAGTCCGTTCCCGGAACGGGGCTCGGGCTCGCCATCGTCAAGCACCTTCTCATCCTTCACCGCGGGTCGATCGCGGTCGATTCGGAGCTTGGCAAGGGGAGCCGTTTCAGCGTGACCCTTCCTGCCGCGGCGCCTTCTAAGGCGGCCGCCCTGGAGACGAAATGAAAGAGCACTTCTCCGAACTCCTCGAGAACCTCCGCCGCCAGCTGATCGGGATGGGCGCCGAGGTCGAGAACCAGATCCGCCTCGCCATGGACGCCCTCGTGGAGGCCGACGCCGTGAAGGCCCGCCGGGTCATCGAGCACGACCGGACGATCGACGAGCTGGAAGTGAAGAACGAGGACGACACGATCCACCTCCTCGCCACGCAGCAGCCCGTCGCGAGCGACCTGCGGCTTCTCGTCGCCGGCCTGAAGATCAACTCCGATCTCGAGCGGATCGGCGACCACGCCGTCAACATCGCGGAGGCCGCCGAGCGGATGTCCCACGTCCGGCCGTTCAAGCCCTGGATCGACATCCCCTACATGGCCGAGATCGCCCGCGGGATGTTGCGCGACTCGCTCGACGCCTTCGTGAGGCGTGACTCGGGCCTCGCCCTCGAGGTCTGCCGGCGGGACGACCTCCTCGACGAGAAGAACAAGTCTCTCATCCGGGAGCTCCTGACCTACATGGCCGAGAACCCCGCCCTCATCTCGGCGTCGATCGAGATCATGGGGATCTCGAAGAACCTCGAGCGCGTCGGCGACCTCTCGACGAACATCGCCGAGGAGACGATCTTCATCGCCGAGGGCCAGAACATCAAGCACGTCTTCAAGACCCAGCCGCCGGGCTCCAATCCCGCCTGATCGCTTCCCGCCGCCCGGCGTGCTACAACCGTCTTCCATGTCCTCCCTCGCCGGGAAGCGGATTCTCCTCGGCGTGACCGGCTCCATCGCCGCATACAAGGCGGCGGACCTCGCGAGCCGCCTGACGCAGGAGGGAGCGCTCGTCGACGCCGTCCTGACGGCGGCGGCCGTCCGGTTCGTCTCGCCCCTGACCTTCCGCTCCGTCACCGGCCGGAAGGCCCTGACCGACCTCTGGAGCGACGAAGCTCACGTCGCCCACGTCGCGGTCGGTCGGGAGGCGGACCTGCTCCTCGTCGCCCCCGCGACGGCCGACATCCTCGCGAAGCTGGCCCACGGCCTCGCGGACGACCTCCTCTCGGTAGCCGCCCTCGCTTCCCGCGCGCCGCTCGTCCTCTGTCCCGCCATGGACGCGGGGATGTGGGAGCACCCGGCCACCCGGGCGAACGTCGAGACGCTGAAGGGGCGCGGCGCCCTCTTCTTCGGGCCGGCGGAAGGGCGGATGGCGAGCGGCCTCATCGGGACCGGCCGCCTCGTCGAGCCCGAGGAGATCGTCGGCCGCCTCCGGACGCTTCTCGGGGCGAAGGGACCCCTCGCGGGCCGGACGGTCGTCGTCTCGGCCGGCCCGACGTACGAGCCGATCGACCCCGTCCGGTTCGTCGGGAACCGCTCCTCGGGGAGACAGGGCTTCGCCCTCGCCCGGGCGGCGCTCGACCGCGGGGCGCGGGTGGTCCTCGTCGCCGGCCCCTCGCCGCTCCCGACGCCGGCAGGCGCCGAGCGTGTCGACGTCGGGACCGCCGCCGAGATGCGCGAAGCGGTCCTCGCGGCCTCCGCGAAGGCGGACGCCCTCGTCATGGCCGCCGCCGTCGCCGACTACAGGCCCGAGAAGGCGGCCGGCACCAAGCTGAAGAAGGGATCGAAGGATCGCCTCCCGTTCCGACTCGTCGCGACCGCGGACATCCTCGCGGAAATCGGCGCGCGCCGGCGGAAGACTAAGCGCCCGCGCGTTCTCGTCGGCTTCGCGGCCGAGACGGGAGATCCGTCCGCCGAGGCGAAGCGGAAGCTCGTCGCCAAGGGGCTCGACCTCGTCGTCGCGAACGACGTGACCTCCCCCGGCGCCGCTTTCGGCGGACCGACGAACCACGTCGTCCTCGTCGACGCCTCGGCGGTGGAACGCCTGCCTCTGATGTCGAAGGACGACGTCGCCGGAGCGGTGATGGACCGGATCGTCCGGCTCCTCCCGAACAGGAGTCGACACGTCGAGTGAACGTTCCTGTCGTGCGGCCGTGACGGAGAAGAAAGGCTCCTCCGAGAGTCTCGCCCCGGCGACCCGCCCCCACGTCTGCCCCGCCTGGGCGGGGCCGCTCCTCTGCTGCCCTCTACGTCGTCTGTTTGAACGGCAGGAAAAGCTCCTCGGCAACTACGTAACGGCGGGAATGACCGCTCTCGAGCCGGGCTGTGGCATGGGGTACTTCACCCTGCCGATCGCCCGAATGACGGGTCCGGCCGGCAAGGTGGTCGCCGCCGATCTCCAGCCGAAGATGATCGAAGGCCTGAAGCGACGCGCTCGTCGCGCCGGCCTCCTCGAACGGATCGAGGCCATTGCCTGCGACGACGACGACCTCCGCCTCGAAGGCTGGTCGGGGCTCATCGACGTGGCGATCGCGATCCACGTCCTCCACGAAGTCCGCGACCGCCGGCGGTTCCTCGAGCAGATGTTGGAAGCCCTGCGGCCGGGAGGCCGGTTGCTCCTCCTCGAGCCGAAGGGACACGTCTCCCGCGAGGCGCTCGAGGGCGAACTGGCTCTCGCGGAGCTGGTCGGGTTCCGCCGGGTCGAGGCCCCGCTCCACCGGAGGAGCCACGGGGCGCTGCTGGAGAAGGCGGCGAGGGAAGGGAGTAGTCGTTCCTACGTGGCGTAAGGCCGCGCATGAAGAGCGAGCCAGCTGTCGCGAATCCGTTTCCGACCGGGCAGGCACCCGGTGGCTTCGTCCCTTGACCCGATTCGCTCTCGCCCGGGTTCCGATGCCCGCCATCGCCACGGAGGAGACACGCATGACCGATCTCGCCCTCGAAAGCGGCCCCCGCAAGCGGATCGCCCTCGTCGCTCACGACAACAAGAAGAAGGACCTCCTGGAGTGGGCCACGTTCAATCGCGACCTTCTCGTGAAGCACGATCTCTTCGCCACCGGCACGACGGGCGCGATGATCGAGAAGGCGCTCGGCACGACCGTCGTCAAGCTTCAGAGCGGCCCGCTCGGGGGAGACCAGCAGATCGGCGCCAAGATCGCGGAGGGGACGGTGGACTTCGTCATCTTCTTCTGGGACCCGCTGGAGCCGCAGCCCCATGACCCGGACGTCAAGGCGCTCCTCCGGATCGCGGTCGTCTGGAACGTCCCGGTCGCCTGCAACCGGGCCAGCGCGGACTTCATGATCTCTTCCCCGCTGATGGACTCCCCTTACGAGAGGATCCTTCCGGACTACGAGGGCTACCGCGACCGGCTCAAAGCCACGGACCTCTGATCGAATCGGACTCCCCCGAGCGCACCGCGGGACGCGTATCGTCGGACGGGCTTCCCGGAGCGAGGTGAATATGAATGCCGAAACGAAGCGGGAGTCGGGTTGGCCCTGACGTGGGGCCTCGCGCACTTCGCCATCGTCGGCCGGCGAGCCGGGACGATCCCCGGCTACGACCGCGCAACTTTCTCGATCTCTTTCCAGGCAGCCGCGATCGGTCTTCGCTGAAGGTCGTACTTCGGAGCAAGGTGGTCGAGCGAGAAGAGCAGCGACGAGACGAGCTCCGGCACCGCCTCGAGGAGATGCGGGGATCGCGTGACCTCCGGCAGGAGGCGCCGGAAGACGCTCCTCGCGTCCCGGCTTATCGCGGGCTCGTCGGCGTGGAAGAGAGGCTCCACGGCTCGGCCAAGATCCTTCAGCATCGCCTCCGTGGCGGGATTCAGCGGAAGCGGGACCGTCGATACCGGGCCATTACGAAGCAGCTTTTCCACGTTCGTCGGCGCCGCTCTCTGTCTATTCCAGTCCTGTTAAGACGAAATGAAGACGATGCCGGACGCGGCGCCCGGCGTCAGACGTTCAGAGCGTGGATGACGCGGAGGCCGTCGAGCGTCAGCCACGGCGCGACGTTCTCCAGAACCGCCGTCTCCCGGGCGATCAGCTCGCTGTAGCCCCCCGTCGCGATCACCTTCGTCTCCGGGCCGAGTTCGGCGCGGAACCGCGCGACCATCCCCTCCACGAGGCCGACGTAGCCGAAGACGAGCCCCGACTGCAGCGCGTGCTCGGTGTTCCGCCCGATGGCGAAAGGAGGCCGGACGAGATCGACCCGCGGGAGCTTGGCGGCCCGCACGTGGAGGGCTTCCGCGGCGATGCCGATCCCCGGCGCGATCGCCCCTCCGAGATACTCGCCCCGCGAGGAGAGCGCGTCGAACGTCGTCCCGGTCCCGAAATCGACGATGCAGGCCGGGCCGCCCCAGAGCGCCTTGACGGCGGCGGCATTCACGATCCGGTCGGCGCCCACCTGCTTCGGGTCGTCGTAGAGGACCCGGATTCCCGTCTTCACGCCCGCCTCGACCACGAGCGGATCGACGCCGAGCGACCGGCGGCAGACCTCCACCCACGTTCCCGTCAGCGGCGGCACGACGGACGAGAGAGCCGCGGTCGAGATCTCTCTCTTCGAGAGGCCCTCGTTCGCGAGGAGCGCGAGGAGCATCAGGCCGTACTCGTCGGCGAGACGGGTCCGGACCGTTTCGAGGCGCCAGCGCGGGCCGGGCTTCTCCCCGTCCCAGAGGCCGATCGTGATCGTCGTGTTTCCGATGTCGAGGGCCAGAAGCATCGAGGCCTCCCCTTTCGTCAGAGCGCGGAGCCTTCCGGCAGGACGAGATTGTCCAGAAGCCGGGTCGATCCGAACCGGACGGCCATCGAGACGAGCACCCGGCCGGCCGCCGTCTCGATCTCGACGAGCGTCTCCGGATCGGCCGCCGAGACGTAGTCCACGGACGCGAGCGGCTCGGCGGCGAGAATCGCGAGCGCGGGCTCGCGGAGCCGCGGGCCGCGGCGTTCGCCCGCGAGCCACGCCGCCGAGACGGCCCGAAGGGAGCGGTAGAGGACCGGCGCCGCCCGCCGCTCTTCCGGGGTGAGATAGGCGTTCCGGCTGCTCATCGCGAGGCCGTCCGGCTCGCGGACGATCGGGCAGACGACGATCTCGACGGGGAGGTCGAGGTCGGCGGCCATTCTCCGGATGATCACCGCCTGCTGGGCGTCCTTCTGGCCGAAGTAGGCCCGGTCCGGCTCGATCACGTGCAGGAGCTTCGACACGACGGTCAGGACGCCGCGAAAGTGTCCCGGACGGCGCTCCCCTTCGAGCGTCCCGGCAAGCGCGCCCGGAACGACCCATGTCTGAAAGCCCGGCGGAAAGACGGACGCCGCCTCCGGCGCGAAGACGAGGTCGACCCCTTCCGCCTCGAGAAGCGCGAGATCTCCCTCGAGGTTCCGCGGGTACTTCGCGAGATCCTCCTGCGGGCCGAACTGCGTCGGGTTGACGAAGATGCTCGCGAGGGCGGCGTCGCTCTCGGCGCGCGAGCGCCGGACGAGCGACAGGTGCCCGTCGTGCAGCGCTCCCATCGTCGGGACGAATCCGACCCGGCCCCGAAGTCCGCGCCGGAGGCGCCGCGCCTCGCGGGAGTCCGTGACGACCTTCATGCCGCACCCTTCTCGTCCAGCGCGCGGACCGCGAGCCAGAGGCTCTCGTTCACCGGCGCCGGGACACCGAGCCGCCGGGCCTTCGCGACGACCGCGCCGTTGATCGCGTCCACTTCCGTCGGGGCTCCACGCCGGACGTCCTGGAGCATCGACGAGACGTTTCCGGCCGTCGCGAGGGCCACGCGCCGTGCCGCCTCCCCGGGATCGCCAGCCGGAAGCTCGATCCCGGCCGCCGCCGCCGTCGCGACGACCTCCCGGGCCGCGGAATCGAGAAGGGCCACGGCGGACGGGCGGCGCAGGATCTCGCCGTTGGCGACGTCGAGCAGCGCCGTCAGCGGAAGAAGAGGCGCCGTGACCGAGAGCTTCTCCCAGACGAGGCGATTCGCATCCGGAACGATCGAGACCTCGAAGCCCGCCCGCGAGAGAAGCTCCTCGACGCGCGCGGCCTTCGGATGGGCGGCGAGAGAGATCCGCCTCCCTCCGCCGGAGCGGGCGTGCCCGGGCGACACGAGCGTCGCGCCGACCTCGGCCGCTCCCGTCACGACACGCTCCGGACCGAGCGCGGCGCCGAGCGTCTCGGAATTTCCCGAGGCCGTTCTGAAGGGTCACGGCGACGCCGTCCTTCTCGAGAAACGACCGGATCGCTTCGGCGGCCCGCCCCGTCGCCCCCGCCTTCACGAGGACGAAGGCGATCCGCGCGCCACGGCATTCCTCCGGAGAGACGGTGGCCGCCACTGATGCGGAGAACGTCCCGTCTTCGGAGTCGAGGGTCGCGCCGTGGAGACGAAAGCTCCGGATCGCCTCGGCCCACGTCCCGAGAAGGGTGACGGGGACGAGCGCCGCCGAGCCGGGCGGCGAAGAGCGTCGCCAGAGCGCCGGTCCCGACGACCGTCACCAAGCAACCGGCTCCTTCCGCTTCGCCGTGCGAAGAGGGTTCTCCTCGAGGTCGCGCCGGAGCTTCTCCCACTCCTCGTCCGGAATCGGGTAGGTGTGCTCTGGCCCCGGAAATCGCCGATCGAGGACCTCTCGCCGGTAGGTCTCGAGAGCTTTCTGCGCCTCCTCCAAGAGGCTCGCGTAGCGCTTCACGAAGCGCGGCGCGAGGCTGTCCTGGAGCCCGAGGAGATCGTGGAAGACGAGCACCTGTCCGTCGCATGCCGACCCCGAGCCGATGCCGATCGTCGGAATCCGGAGGTTCCTCGAGAGGAGCGCCGCCACGCGGTCCGGGACCGCCTCCAGAACGAGGGAGAAACAGCCGGCCTCTTCGAGAAGCAACGCGTCCTCGAGGAGCTTCCGGGCCGCCGGAGCCGTCCCCCCCTGCGCGCGGTACCCGCCGAGGGCGCGGATCGACTGAGGCTGAAGGCCGATGTGCCCCATGACGGGAATCCCGGCCTCCACGAGGGCCCGGACGGTCGCCGAGCGCTCGCGTCCCCCCCTCCAGCTTCACGGCGTCCATTCCGCCTTCGGCCAGGAAACGCCCCGCGTTGCGGATCGCCTCTTCGACCGAGACCTGATAGGTAAGAAACGGCAGGTCGCCCACCCGGAGCGCCCGGCTCTTCGCGCGCGCCACGGCCCGGGCGTGGTGGAGCATTTCGTCCAACGTCACCGAGAGCGTGTCCTCGTAGCCGAGGACGACCATGCCGAGCGAATCGCCCACGAGAAGGACGTCGATCCCGGCCCGGTCCCCGGCGAGGGCGGACGGGTAATCGTAGGCCGTGACCATCGTGACCGGCTCGCCGCGCGCCTTTCGTGCGAGGAGGCTCTGCGGCGTGACGCGGGAGCGGGCGGGAGAAGGGGTACTCATGCGCTGTCTCCTTCTTCGAGAAGTGAGAGGCGTCGGAATCGGACCCTGGGATCGAACCGGTCTCCCCCGGAATCTCCGGTGGAAGCGAAAGAGACGTTAACACGGGAGGCGGGGGCTCCTGCGAGAATCGGCCCGTGCCCGGGATTCCGCTGCTTTCGGCCGCTCCGCTCCTTCTTGCCGCGGCCCTCTCGGTACGCGTCCTCCTTCCCTTCGCCCTCGACGCATTCGCGAGCGACCCCGAGACGCGGATCGAGGACGCCTACAAGTGGCTTTTCCAGGCCGCGAACGGTGGCGAGCATGCCATCCCGGACGAGGAGTCGGCGCGGGAGTGGCTCGGGAAGGAGTGGGGTTCGCTCGGCGAGGCCCTTCCGGGCGAGCCCCTCCTCGTCCCGCTCCGGCCGGACGGCGCCCTCGTCCGACTGAATCTCCGCCCCTACCGCGACCGCGGCGGAAAGCCCGAGGATCTCCTCGCGGCCTTCCTCGCGGGAGCCCGGGCGTTCCGCCCGGACCCCTCCCTCTTCCGGGAGTCGTGGATCGCCCTCGGCGAGCGGCTCGCCGCTCGGCCGCTTGGGCCGCTGAATCGGGCGGAATGGAATCGTCTCGACGCCGCCATGCGGCCGAAAGGCTATCCGGCCGCTCGTCACAGCGACGGCTTCACCCGTGCGCGCCGCCCCGCCTATCGCGTCCTGACCGGAGACGAGGCCGGCCTTCTCGTTCGGGCGCTCGAGAAGAATCCGCGGTGAGGAGCCGCTTCGGTACGATACTCGCGCTCCGGACCGCACCCCCCGCACGAACGACGAAACAGGAGATTGCCCACCATGATCTTCCTCACAGGTGTCACCGGCTACATCGGCCAGCGGATCGCCCGCCGCCTCACGCGGGCCGGACACTCCATCCGCGGCCTCGTTCCGCCGGACGAGCCCCTTCCTGCCGGCCTTCCGGGCGTCGAATTCGTCCGGGGCGACCTCCTCGCGCCCGACAGCCTCACGTCGCTGGGCGCGGACGTCACGGCGATCGTCCATTCCGCCGCCGCCATGCTGCCGAATCCGGCCGAGAAGATACGGACGGTCAACATCGAGGGGACGAGAAACCTCCTCGCGGCCGCCCGCGGCTGGGGAGGCGTTTCGCGCTTCGTCTATCTCTCGGCGGTCTCGGCCGCTTACGCCGTGAAGAACTGTTATGGCGAGTCGAAGATGGAAGCCGAGCGCCTCATCGCGGCCTCGGGGCTCCCCTGGGTCGTTCTCCGGCCGACGATGGTCTACGGAGAAGGAGGCGGCCTCCATTTCGCCCGGCTCGTGGACCTGGTCCGGAAAGCTCCGGGCTTTTTTCCCGTCTTCGGTCCCGGGACGGCGAAGCTGCAGCCGGTGCACGTCCAGGACGTCGCCGACGGCGTCGAGCTCGCCCTCTCCCACCCGGCGGCGCTCGGGAAGATCTGGGGGGTCGCCGGCGCCACGGTCGTCACGTTCGACGAGCTGGTCCGCCGGATCGGCGCGGGGCTCGGAATCAGCCGTCGCCTCGTCCACGTGCCTCTCCCGCTCGCGATGGGGGTGGCCCGGACCGCGGTCAGGATCTCTCCCACGTTCTTCCTCACCCCCGAAGCCCTCACCGGCCTGAATCAGGACGCCGACCTCGACTACCGTCCGTTCGAGGCCGCCTGCGGCTTCAAACCCCGACCGCTGGACGAGGGGCTTTCGGCCGAGTTCGGCCGGCCCGTCACGTTGCCGGCTTCGTAGCCGCCACCCGCCGGACGATCCGCAGCAGACCGGCCGGCTACCCGTCTCCCCTGCGTCCTGAGCGAAAGGAAAATAGACTCCTGTCGATGAGAAGAGCTTTCGAACTGGCCCTCGCCACCTCCTTTCTCGCCGCGCTTCCGCTCGCGGCCCAGACGCCCGCCCCGGCACCCGACCCTCTCGAAGCCTCCGTGGCGGCGCTGACGAAGGTCGCCTCGGCCACCTCGCCGAGCCTTTCGCCGGATGGAAAGAGGATCGTCTTCGTCTCGAACGAGAGCGGCCTCCCGCAGGCGTGGATCGTCCCGGCCTCCGGCGGGAAGCCGGTGCGCCTGACGAAGAGCGAGGATCCGGTGGGCGGCGTGGAGTGGTCGCCGGACGGCTCCCGGATCGCTTACACGATCGCGCCGGGAGGCGGGATGAACACGCAGATCTGGCTCGTGGCGCCGGACGGGGCGGATCCGAAGAGGATCACCGACGGAAAGGACGAGACGAACCGTCTCGGCCCCTTCCGCCGGGACGGGAAGACGCTGGCGCTCGCGTCGAACCGGCGCTACCGGGCCCGGATCGAGGGATGGATCTACGACCTCGCGACGGGCTCGTTCACTCTCGCCGCTGAGAACAAGGGCTCCGGCGCCATTCTCGACATGACGCCGGACGGCCGGAAGCTCCTCGTCCTCCGGACGCCGCAGCGGGGCTTCTCCGATCTCTATCTGGTCGACGCCGTGTCGAAGGCCGAGACGCTCCTGACGCCTCACGAAGGGACCGCGTCGTTCGACGGCCGCCTCTCGCGCGACGGGAAGAGCGTTCTCGTCTCGACGAACGCGGGACGGGAGAGGACCGCTTTCGGCCGGGTCGATCTCTCGGGGGAGAAGCCCGGGCCGGTCGAGATCCTCGATTCACGCGAGGACGCCGATCTCCTCTCCTTCGTCGTGAACGAGGCGGGAACGCGCGCCGTGCTCCTCTGGAACGTCGCCGGGCGAAGCGACCTCTCCTTCTACGACCTGAAGGAGGGAAAGCCGACCGCCGGGCCGAAGCTCCCCGGTGAGATCGCCTCCGGCCTCTCCCTCTCGAAGGACGGAAGGACGCTGGCGCTCGCCGTGACGGGCGCGGCGCTCCCGAGCGACATCTGGGCCCTGCACCTCGCGAGCGGGCGCTTCACGCAGGTCACGTTCAGCCCGCACGACGGCGTCGACCTCGCGTCCCTCGTCGAGCCCGAGCTCGTGAACATCCCCGGCTACGACGGTCGCCCGATCTGGAGCTGGCTCTACCGGCCGAAGGGGGCCACGGGGCCGGGCCCGCTCGTCTTCTCCTACCACGGCGGCCCGGAATCGCAGGAGCGCCCCACATTCCGGGCCGACTACCAGGCCCTCCTCGCGAGCGGCATCTCGGTCCTCGCGCCGAACGTCCGCGGCTCGTCCGGCTTCGGACGGACCTTCCTCGGCCTCGACAACCAGCTGAAGCGGGTCAACGTCCTGCGCGACGTCAAGGCCTGCCGCGACTGGGCGGTCGAGCGGAAGATCGCCGATCCCGCACGCCTCGGCATCATGGGGGGCTCGTACGGAGGCTGGGTGACGATGGCCGCGCTCACGGCCTATCCGGACGACTATGCGGCCGGCGCCGATCTCTTCGGCATCGTCAACTTCCTCAGCTTCTTCCGCGAGACCGAGCCGTGGATGGCCGAGATCTCGAAGGCGGAGTACGGAGACCCGGACCAGCAGACCGAGCTCCTGAAGAGCCTCTCGCCGCTCTTCAAGCTCGACCTCGTCAAGGCCCCCGTCCTCGTCCTGCACGGGAAGAACGACACGAACGTCCCGCTCGTGGAGGCCACTCAGCTCGTCGACGTCCTCCGGATGCGGGGGATCCCGGTCGAGTTCGTCCTCTTCCCCGACGAGGGCCACGGCTTCCGCAGGCTCCCGAACCGGATCCGGGCGACCACCGCGGTCGTCCGCTGGTTCGACAGGTACCTCAAGGCGGCCCGGACCAAGTAAGCTCCGCTCTTCATGCAACCGACGGCCGTTCCCGCCGACCGCCCCGAGCCGACGCGCGCCTGGCGCTGGCTCGTCCTCGTCTTCATCAGTGTCGGGATGTTCGGAAACTACTATGTCTACGACTGCATCAGCCCGATGGCGGACATCCTGAAGGAGCAGCTCCGCTTCTCGGACGCGAACATCGGGCTGCTCCAGGCCATCTACTCCATTCCGAACATCTTCATGGTGCTGCTCGGCGGCGTCCTGATCGACCGGATCGGGTCCCGCAAGGCCATGCTCCTCTTCGGCGCCCTCTGCTTCGTCGGCGCCGGCATCACCGCCGCCTCGAGCACGCTGCCGCTGATGGCCGCGGGCCGGCTCGTCTTCGGCCTCGGGGCCGAGTCGATGATCGTCTCGACGAACACCGGAATCGCCCGCTGGTTCAAGGGGAAGGAGCTGAGCTTCGCCTTCGGGGTCAATCTGACGATCGCTCGCCTCGGCTCGTTCGCCGCGCTCAACTCGCCGAGCTGGGCGAAGGCCGCGTTCGCGAGCTGGAAGATGCCGCTCCTGATCTCGGTCGGCTTCGCGACCTTCTGCGTCCTCGGTCCGGCCATCTACTACGCCCTCGAGGCCGGTGCCGAGAAGCGGTTCGCGCTCGGCAAGGAAGGCTCGACCGACAAGGTCGTCTGGAGGGACGTCTTCAACTTCAGCGCCTCGTACTGGTTCATCGTCGCGCTCTGCATCACCTTCTACTCGGGCATCTTCCCGTTCCAGACGTTCGCCGTGAAGTTCTTCATGGAGGCGCACGGCGTCAGCCGCGAGTTCGGCGGTTTTCTGTCGAGCCTGCTGACCCTCTTCGCCATGATCGGGACGCCGCTCTTCGGCCTTTTCGCGGACCGGATCGGCAAGCGGGCCCTTCTCATGATGTACGGCTCGCTTCTCCTGATCCCCGTCTACCTCCTGATGGGCTACACGCACGTCTCGCTCTACGTTCCGATGGCGATCATGGGGATCGCCTTCTCCCTCATCCCCGCCGTCATGTGGCCGTCGGTCGCCTACGTCGTCCCGGAGCAGAAGCTCGGCACGGCCTACGGGCTCATGACCCTCATTCAGAACGTCGGGCTCGCCGGCTTCAACCTCCTGATCGGCTGGGCGAACGACGTCTCGAACGCGAGCGCGACGAACCCGACCGGCTACCGGCTGGGAATGTGGCTCTTCTCCAGCCTCGGCTTCTTCGGCCTCCTCTTCGCGTGGCTCCTCCATCGCCGCGAAACCGGCCCGCACGGGCACGGCCTCGAGACGATCACGACGGCCGGCGAAACGAAGAAGTGACCCGGCCCCTCGCGCTCTCGCGTCCGCGGGCGAACCGGCAATCCTCCCGGAGCGGGCACCTTTCGCACCCCGGTCCGGAGCGCGTGCAGAGCTCCAGTCCGTGGCGGCGCAGGAGGCGATGGGTCGTCATCAGGACGTCCAGATCGTCTCCCAGCTCCCGGGCCGCCAGGTCGCAGGCCGCGGAATAGGACGCCGCGTAGCTCGTCTCCTCGCCGAGAAGGCCCAGCCGCGTCAGGACGCGCAGGCCGTTCGACTCCGGCGCGAGGGTGGGATGGCGCCGCAGGAAGAGGAGGATCTTCTCGGCTCCGGGATTGCCGATCCCGGGGAACTTCCGGAGCGCCTTCCGGGCCGCCGGGACCGGCCCGGCCACGACCCGGTCGAGGTTTCCGCCGTATTCGTCGACGGCGATCCGGGCCGCTTCACGCAGCTTCCCGGCGAACCGTTCCGCCAGGATGCCGTGTTCGGTCACGGCGCGGAGAGCCGAGACCCGCGCCTTGAGGATCGCCGCCGGCGTCGTCCCGACGGTGGACTTCAGAAGGGCAAGGGCCTTCGAGCGCCGCTCGTCATCGGCGAGATACGCCACGCTTTCCCAGAGGACCATCTCGAAAGCCCCGCTCGTCGGAGGCGCCGCCGGAGGACCGTAATGCGAGGCGAGCTTCCGGACGATCGTCTCCAGGGGAGGAGCTTCGGCGTTCACCGGCATCCCCCCATTCTGAACCTGTCCGGCCCGGAGGAGGACCCGGGGAAGCTTTCGGGGGCGAGTCGGGGGTCTCACTCCTCCCGCGCCGTCGCCGGATCGAGCCAGCGGTCGGGAACCGGGCGCTTCCTCCAGTCGAGATACTCGACCACGGTCGTTCCGGGCCGGAGGGTGTCGACGATCGTCATCCTCCTGAGAACGAGGGCTCCCCGTTCCGTCCCGTAGGCATCGAACGTCGCCTCCTTCGCCGTCCGGCCGGACGCGAGGAGAAAGACGGCCTTCCGGTAGAGCCCTTGCTTCTCGTCGATCCAGACCCGGACGACGGGATAGGAGATGGAGACCCCCTTGCGCGCCATCAGGCGGAGGACCGCGCATTTCATTCCCGCGAGTTCGTCCTCGCGCTCGAAGAAGGCGTCGTAGTCCTCGGAAAAGCCGGCCTCGGCCACCTCCGCCGCCGAAAGCCCGCCGCGGAGGCGCTGGCTCGCCGGCACCCGGATCGGGTTCTTCGCCGTCGGCAGGAGAAGCCACGTTTCCCGGCCGCTCATGACGACGAATTTCCCCTCGTCGGAGGGCTCGAGGAACTTCAGGCGCGATCTCCGCCCCTTCACGGCCACTTCGAACCGCGCCGGGGCCGGTTCCGGCGCTCCGGGCTTCGCGCCGGAGACCGTGACACGGATCGTGACGACCCCTTCCCCGAACTCCCTCCGGACCCGCTCGGCACGCGTGAGGAGCGCGGCCGGATCGGGGGGCGCCGCGAGGCCCGCCGCCGCGACGAAGAGCGCGAGCGCCGTCCCGCGGAGGTCAGACATGCGCCAGCGCCTCGACCGGGTTCAGGCGAGAGGCCCGCCGCGCCGGCCACCAGGAGGCGACGAGGAGCGTCGCCGTCATCAGGAGGAAGCCCGCGGCGTAAGCGATCGGGAAGAAGCGGATGAAGAGGAGCGTGCCGCGGGTTCCCCCCGGCGGCGGCGGCATCTGGATCGAGAGAGCGTTCAGTCCGGCGCGGAGGACGAGCGAGAGGAGAGCGCCGACGAGCGTTCCCGCCGCGGCGAGAAGGAGGCCTTCGAGGAGGAAGAGCTTCTTCACCTGCCCGCGCTCCATCCCGATCGCGAGGAGCGTCCCCATCTCTCGCGTCCGCTCGAAGACCGACATCGTCATCGTGTTGGCGACCGCGAGGATGACGACGACGGCGAGAACGATCCCGGTGAAGAAGAAGATCCCGATGTAGAGGAGGCGGACCTGCTTGTAGAAGGCGGCCGTCTCGAGCCACGTCTTGACCGCGACCGGCCGCCCGGCGGCGCGCGCGACCTCGGCCAGCGAACGGGCGACGGCGTCGGTCTCCTCGTCGTGCGAGAGCCGGACGGCGAGGACGTTGACCTTCCCCTCCGCCTTCAGGAGCCGCGCGGCGGCCCGGTAAGGAAGGAAGAGGACCCGGTCGTCCATCTCCTTGACGGGATACTGGAGGATCCCGACCACGGTCGCGTCCACCGCGTTCAGCGACCCGTCGGTCGCGGTCGTCATCACCGTGATGAGATCGCCGGGCCTGGCGCCGAGCGAGCGCGCGAGCCCGGCTCCGAGCATCACGTCGTCGGCGTCGGGGTTCGAGAAGAAGCGCCCCGCGATGACCAGGTCGGGGGCGAAGCCGGAGGCGCGCTCCAGCTCCGGCTCGGTCCCGGTGCCGAGGTAGCCAACGCTCCGATCGCCCTTCGCCGCGAGACCGAAGAAGGAGAGCTTCGGCATCACCCGGACGACGCGGGGGTCCTTCCGGACGAGGCGCGCGAGCCCTTCCCAGTCGTCGAGGAGGTAGCTCTGCGCCTCCTCGTCCGTCTTTCCCTCGGCCCGCGGGTCGAAGAGCCGGACGTGCCCGCCGAGGGCGTCGATCGTCGCGAACCGGAGCGCCTCGAAGGTCTGGACGATGAAGCCGGCCGTCATCGTCACGGCGACGAATCCGACGACGACGATGGAGCCCGTCAGGAGCGTCCGGCGGCGGTGGCGGAGGAGGTTCCGCCCCGCGAATCGCCACCAGCGGAGGCTCACGCGAACTCTCCCCCGGGGGTCGCCGCCGAATCCGATTCGATCCGCCCGTCGCGGAGCTTCAGCCGGCGGCGCGCCCGGGAGACGATGGCCGGGTCGTGGCTCGAAAAGACGAACGCCACGCCCCGGTCGCGATGAAGCGCATCGAAGAGGTCGAGGAGCTTCAGGGCCGTCTCGGAGTCGAGGGAGGCCGTCGGCTCGTCGGCGAGGATGACCGCCGGTTTCCCGACGAGAGCCCGCGCGACGGCCACGCGCTGGCGCTCCCCTCCCGAAAGGGCGTCGGGGCGGCGGTCGGCGAGGCGGGAGAGACCGACGGCGTCGAGCGCTTCGAGGGCCCGCCGGCGGCACTCGGCTTCCGGGACGTTCCGGATCCAGAGCGCGACGGCCACGTTCTCGGCCGCCGAGAGAACCGGAACGAGCTGGTGGGCCTGGAAGACGAACCCGATCCGCTCACGTCGGAGACGGGACCGTTCCCGGTCGCCCTGTGCCGAGACGTCACGCCCTTCGAAAAGAAGCGTTCCCTCGTCGGGGCGGTCGAGCAGTCCGAGAAGGTTGAGGAGCGTCGTCTTCCCGCTTCCGGAGGGCCCGGCGAGAACCGCGAACTCGGCCGCCCCGACGGAGAGCGTCGCGTCCCGTATCCCCGCCACCCTCTCCTCGCCGAGGCGGTAGATGCGGGTCAGGCCGCGCGCCTCGACGATCTCCACATGACGAGTATAGGGAAGGCGCGCGGCCCGCCCTCGTCAGAACGAGAACGTCAGCCCCGCGCTGACGACGGCGTACTCGGTCTGGAATCCGTTCAGGTTCCTGAAGGTCGGGATCAGAACGGCCGCGCGCGCCACGACGTCCTCTCCGAGACTCACGAGAACCCGCGGAGTGACGTAGAGCAGCGCGCCGCCAGTGTCCGGATCCTGACTTCCCGCGGCGTCCACCGTGTCCTTCCCCGCCCATCTGTAGTTCAGTTCGAGAACCGCGTCCACGACCCGGCCGAGCTTTCTCTCGTAGCCGAGATTGGCGAGGAAGATCCGGCCGTACTGATAGGCGTAGGGATTCGTCCCCGTCCATCGGAATTGAACGGAACCGAAGACCGACGATCCGGCGTCGATCAGGTAGAACCCCCCGATTCCGCCGAAGACGTCCGTGGAGCCCGTTCCCGGCTGCACGTGCTCGTCCAGCCGGACGCCGTCGGGGCCGGTGAGGTCGTTCCGTCCCCAGGGCGTCTTCACTCCGACCTGCGCGGAGACCCAGGCGCGGCGGCCGACGCCGCGGACCATGTCCGACGCCCAGAGACGGACCCAGGCGAAGAACTCCGGATCCGAGAGACCGTTCGTCCGGGTGACGTCCGACAGCTCGTCGCCCGTCGTCGTCATCGTCTTGAAGCTGTACGGGACCCGGGCCACGAGATTGATCCGTTCCCCGAGCGAATACGACATCGTCGCGGTGATGCCGTTCTGGACCTCGGATTCCGCGTCCCCGGGAGGACCCTGGGATTTCTCCATCCTGTCCCAGTCGACGGCGACACGGAAGGCACCTGCCTGGAAGACGTCCGTCCCGAGGGCGTTGAAGGTGGCATCGCCGCAGCGGCACATGGAGCACGAGAGTCCCGTCGACGGTGCCGCGAGGATCAGGAGGATCGGAACAACCGGAGAGAGGCGCCCGTTTCCGAAGAGAAGCCTTCTCATCCTGAGACTCCTTCCGAGGCGCCCTGGCCGGAAGGCTGATAATCTCCTTTCCCGTGAAGACGAAGGCCCTGCGCCGGACCCTCGCCGTGGCGGCGATTCTCGTCATCGTAATCGTATTCGCGCTCGAGGGGTTCCCGCACAACCACGTCGGCAGCGTGGACGGCCGTGACTGCCCCGCCTGCCAGGCGGCCCGGCAGCACGTCGGCGACGCCCCGCAATCCTCCCGCGCCCTTCTCCTCTTCACGAGGGTCGGGTCGCCGCTACCGGGCGAGCCCGCGATCGAGCGGGTCTCCGCCCCGTCCTTTGTCTCCAGCTCCTCCCCCCGAAGCCCTCCCTCCGTCTCCGTCTGACGCGCGTTTCCCTCCACCGACCAGACGCCGCAGCAAGGAGAATCCCATGCACTTACGAACGGCCGCCCTCGCCGCCCTGCTTGGCGCGAGCCTGCCGTCCCTGGCCCAGACGCCCCAGACCGGAAACGTCTTCAACCCGAACATCTCCGCGATCGGGGATTTCCTCGCCTCGACCGGGCACAACGAAGTCGACCCGATGCCGAGCCTCGCCCTCCACGAGGCGGAGCTCGGACTCCAGGCGATCGTCGACCCGTACGCCCGGGCCGACTTCTTCCTGACCTACGGGACTGATACCGGGGACGTCGCGGTCGAGGAGGGGTACGTCACCTTCCTGAACCTCCCCGGCGACATCCTCCTGAAGGCCGGCAAGCTGAAGGGAGCCTTCGGGAAGCTGAACACCGAGCATCTGCACGTCCGCCTCTTCGCCGACGTGCCGCTGCCGATGCAGAACCTCCTCGGAAGCGAGGACGGGATCGAAGACGCGGGAATCTCGATCTCGCGAATCATCCCGGCGCCGGCGGGGATCTTCCTCGAGGCGACGGCGCAGCTCTTTCGCGGCACGACCGAGAATCTCTTCTACGCGTACACGCGAAGCGACGTCGAGCCCCTCTTCCACCTGAAGGGCTACGGAGACCTTTCCGAGTCGGCGAATCTCGAGATCGGCGGATCGTGGACGCAGGGGAGCAACCTCCAGGGGCCCGGCTACCGGACCAGCCTCACGGGGGTCGACGCGACGTACCGCTGGAGGCCGCTCCAGCAGGGCCTCTACCACTCCCTCATCGTCCAGGCCGAGCTCTACCTCTCGGACCGGGAGGCGCCCGGGGGAACGGTCCACGCGGCCGGGTTCTACGCGCTCGCGCAATACCAGCTCGGGCGCCGCTGGTTCGCCGGCTACCGGCACGACGAGTCGGACCACGCGGACGACGCCTCGCTCCACGACCGGGGCAACTCGCTGATGCTCACCTTCTGGCCCTCGGAGTTTTCCCAGATCCGGGCGCAGTTGCGCCAGAACCGGTACGAACTCGTCACCGGAATCTCCCAGGCGACCGAACTGATCCTCCAACTGCAGTTCTCGATCGGCGCCCACGGCGCCCACACCTTCTGACATGAAAAAGAAGCTTCTTCTCGCCGCCGCCCTCCTCCTCGCGTTCCTCGCCCCCGCTCCGGCCCGGGCCGCCCGAAAGCTCCGGGTCGTCACGACGCTCTCGGACTTCGCCTCGCTCGCCCAGACGGTCGGCGGAGACCGCGTCGACGCGTCCTCGCTCGCGAAGGGGTACCAGGACCCCCACTTCGTCGAGCCGAAGCCGTCGTTCATCCTGAGGCTCCACGACGCCGACCTCTTGATCGTGGCCGGACTGGAGCTCGAGATCGGCTACCTTCCACCCCTCCTCGACCAGGCGCGCAACGACGCGATCCGCCCGTCGGGCAAGGGATATCTCGACGCCTCCATCGGCTGCGAGATCCTCGACAAGCCGACGACCCAGGTCACACGGGCGATGGGCGACGTCCATCCGTACGGCAACCCGCACTTCTGGCTCGCCCCGGCGAACGGGCGCGTCATCGCCGAGGCGATCGCCGCGAAACTCTCCGAGCTCGACCCGGACGGGGCGGCCGTCTACCGGAAGAACCTCGCCGACTTCGAAGCCCGCCTCGCGGAGGCGGAGGCGCGCTGGACGAAGATGATGGCGCCGTACGCCGGGACGAAGGTCGTCACCTATCACAGCTCCTGGCCCAACTTCGCGAAGTACTTCAATCTCGACGTGGTCGGCTTTCTCGAGCCGAAGCCCGGCGTCCCGCCGACGCCGCAGCACAAGCTCGAGATCATCAACCTGATGCTCGAGAAGAAAGTTCCGCTCATCCTGATGGAGGTCTACTTCGACCGGAAGGACCCGGACTTCGTCGCGCAGAAGACCGGCGCGAAGGTCGTGATGCTCACGCCGTCGGTCGGCGGGCTGCCGGAGGCCAGGGACTACATCGCCCTCTTCGACGTCGACATCGGCTTGATCGTCCGGGCGCTCGGAGGGAAGTAGCGTGTCGATCTTCCAGATCCTCCTTCCGGCCTTCGTGGCGGCCGTCATCCTGACCGGGATCCACGCCTACCTCGGCGTCCACGTGGTGGAGCGCGGCGTCATCTTCGTGGACCTCTCCCTGGCGCAGATCGCCGCGTTCGGCGGCACCGTCGGCTACCTCGCCGGCTACGACATCCACTCGCCAATGGCGTATGTCTTCTCGCTCGGCTTCACCGTCCTCGGAGCCGCCATCTTCGCGTTCACCCGCGTTCACCGCCGGACCCGGATCCCGCAGGAGGCGATCATCGGGATCGTCTACGCCGTGGCCGCGGCCGCCTCGGTCCTCGTGATGTCCAAGGCGACCCGCGAGACGGAGCACCTGAAAGAGATGCTCGTCGGGAACATCCTCTCGGTCTCCTGGGAGGAGCTCGGGAAGACCGCCGTTCTCTACGCGCTCGTCGGCCTCTTCCACTTCGTCTTCCGCAAGAGGTTCCTTCTCATCTCCCGGGACGAGCCCGAAGCCGAGCGGCAGGGCATCAACATCCGCTTCTGGGACTTCCTCTTCTACGTCTCGTTCGGGTTCGTCGTGACGAGCTCCGTGGCGATCGCGGGCGTTCTCCTCGTCTTTTCGTTCCTCATCGTGCCGTCGGTCGCCGCGATGCTCTTTTCCGAGCGGCTCGGAATCCGGCTCTTGATCGGCTGGACGATGGGGGTCGGCGTCTCGGCGGCCGGCGTCGCCCTCTCGTTCTTCCTCGACCTGCCGACGGGCACCGCGATCGTCGTCACCTTCGGAATCACCCTCGTTCTCCTGGCCGGGATCCGGTGGGCGTTCGGGCTCCGCTCCGCCCGGGCCTGAAACCGGAACAGGGCCGGCGCGAAGCCGGCCCTTCCTGATTCGGTGATCCGAACGCCGTCAGCCGGCTTTCGCGAGGTTTTCCGCGGCGAACTCCCAGTTGACCAGCTTCTCGAGATACGCGGTGATGTAGTCGGGGCGCCTGTTCTGCCAGTCCAGGTAGTAGGCATGCTCCCAGACGTCCATCGTCAGGAGCGGCGTGGCGGCGGTCGTGAGCGGCGTTTCGGCGTTCGGAGTCTTTGCGCACTTCAACTTTCCGCCGTCGAGAACGAGCCAGGCCCAGCCGCTGCCGAACTGGGTCACCCCGGTCGTCGCGAACTCCTTCTTGAAGTTCTCGAGCCCGCCGAAGTCCTTCTCGATCATCTCCTTCAGCTTCCCCGACGGAGAGCCGCCCCCCTTGGGCCTCATGCTCTTCCAGTAGAAGGTGTGGTTCCAGACCTGCGCCGCGTTGTTGAAGATCCCGGCCTTGTCGGGCTTCCCCGCGACGGCCCTGACGATCTTCTCGAGGGGCAGGTCGGCCAGCTCGGTCCCGGCGATCAGCTTGTTCGTGTTGTCCACGTATGCCTTGTGGTGCTTGCCGTAGTGGAAGGAGATCGTGTTCGCAGAGATCTCCGGGGCGAGGGCGTTGTCGGAGTACGGGAGAGGCGGAAGTTCGATCATCGAGGCTCCTTTCAGGATTGCCGGCGAGCCGAGAACCACCGCCGCGGCGCCGGTCGCCACGACGAGGTCGCGTCGTGTGAGCATAGAGGATTCGCTCCGGCCGTTGGTCATGGCTCCCCTTTTCGCATCCGCATCCCATTATCCGACGGAAAAAGCCGAGCGGATGCCCGCCGGCGCGGCTCGGAGGCCTCAGAAGAGAAACGTGAGCTTCCCGGCGACCGTCCGGGGCGGGATGACGTGGGTTCCGCCGAAGACGGACTGGAAATTATAGAGACCCTGAACGTCGAAGGCGTTGAGGAGGTCGACCTGAAGCTCGAGCGGAAGGCCATACTTCTGGAGGCCCGCGCCGATGGAAAAGTTCCAGATCGTCCGCGACTTCACGCGCTGAGGGTCCTCGTTGAAGTTGATGTAGGGAGCGGCATAGGCCGTGTCGGGGCTCGAGAGAACGTCCTGGATCGTCCCGGCGTCCGTGACGAGGCCCGAATCGTACCGCTGCGTCATGCCGACCCAGACCCCCGTGCTCCCGAAGTTGTAGAAGAGGCCCACCTGCTCCTGGATGTCCTGGTCGTGGTCGATGACGAAGCAACCGCCTTCGAGAGACGACAGAAAGTCGGCCGTCAGGAAGAGGCCGCCGACGTTCGGATTGCAATACACCGCGTGCACGTGTCCGATCGACGCGTACCCGTAAAGGCCGCCGAGGACGGGGGCCAGGTCGAGCCGGACGTTCCAGCCGTTCAGCTTCCCGCTCGCGAAGTTGAGAGGGAAGACGATGCCCGTATTGAAGAACTGGTCCTGATCGGCGGCGTTCGTCACGTTCCGGTACCAGTACGAGACGTCCAGCCGCAGCTTCGTCCCGATCCCCTGCTGGACCCCGACGTTGTAGACGTCGTGCCGCTCCGAGACGTTGTAGAGGTCGCCCCCCCCTAGCTGCGGCGCCTCCTGGATCTGGGGCGGGGCGATCGACGCCGCCTGGGGTGACGAGGAGAGAAGGATGTTCTCGTACTCCGGCGTAATGAACATCCGGTCGTAGGAAGCCCGGAAGACGGTGTTCGTGGCCCCCAGGAAATAGGCGACGCCGACGCGAGGCTGGAGCTGGTGCTCGGATTCGAAGAGATAGTTGTGGTCGAACCGGATGCCGACATTCGCGGTCAGGTCGTTCCACCGGATGCTGTCCTGGAGAAATCCGGCGACGTAAGCGCCCGTCCTCGATCCCGTGAAGTAGAAGGGGGAGCCTCCCCGCGTTCCGTCGTACGGGGCGAGGTTCGGGTTGTAGCTCTCCGACGCCGGGTCGTTGTAGGCCGGGTCGGTCACGAGGAAGGAAAACTGCTCCGAGATCGGAAAGCGCTTCGCCTGGATGCCGGCCTTGAATTCGTTGATCCCGATCGTCTTCGACAGGGCGACGTTGAATCCCTGGTTCTCGAGCGACCGGTTCTGGTCCGCCTGGACAGGGGTGTCGAAGGACGACCCGTAGAGGATCAGGCGGTTGTCCCGCGCGTAGAGCTGTCCCTCCAGCACCCAGGCGTCCCCGAAGACGTGCTGGTAGCCGAGGTTGAGGTTCCAGTCGTTCGAGACCACCTGGTCGCTCTGCCCGGCCAGCTCCTGGGACGGGAGGTTCGTGACGTCGCGCTCCGTCCGCCCGAGGTTGGCGCTGAGCCTCCAGCTGTCCGATGCGCTCGCCGAGACCGAATCGAGGCGCACGAAGCCGCGTACCGCGCTTCCCGTGTTGTGGGAGTTGTCGAACGAGACTGGATCGAGAAACCGGTCGGAGCGCGAAGCGTCCGCGTCGGCGAACCAGCCGAACCGGCTGTCGCCCCCTCCGGCCGAGACCGAGCCGACTCCCGTCCCGAACGAGGCGCCTCCCAGGGAAACCTCGCCCCTGACTCCGTTGGTCCCGAGGCCCGACCGGGTCGTCAGGTTGATGACGCCATTCGCCTTCTCTCCGTATTCCGCCGGGATCCCCCCCGTGATGACCTCGACGCCCTCGGCGACTCCGGGATTGAGGGAGTTCGAGAACGTGATGCCGATCTGGTCTCCGATCGGCTGGCCGTCGACGACGAGGAGCTGCTGCGAGTGTCCTCCCTGGAAGTGGTACCGCCCGTTCTCGTCCTGCGAGAAGCCGGGGGTCGACGTCACGAGCGACTCGAAGGCCCGGCTCGGCATTCCGCCCGGGGACCGCCGGATGAGCGACTTGTCGATGTCCACGTGCGTGGACGGGTCGTCGGTCTCCAGCGCGACCGGCTCCTTCTCGGCCTCGACCGTGGTCGATGCCGTGGCCGAGAGGCTCAGGACGATGTCCCGGACCACCGGTGCGGAGCCTCTCACGTCCAGATCGGTGTGATAGGGAGCGAAGCCGTCCAGAGAGGCGGTGAGGTGATAGGGGTTGGCGGGGACGTTGTAGAGGAGGTAGGCACCGTCCAGCCCGGACGTCGCCTGCTGGCGATACCCGGTGATGTCATTCGTCAGGGCGATGCTCACGCCGGGGAGCGGCATGCCGTCGGGGCCGATGACGTGCCCCCGGACCCGGCCGGCAACGGCGGTCATTGCAGAGACGGGACGGGAGACGACGACGGCAACCAAGAGAAAGACGAGCGCAAACGCGACGCGGCGAGCGATGTCTCTGGGCCTCATGGGGATTCGAGCCTCCTTCTGATGAATCAGGCAGGAAAGGAGACCGCGGCAGGCGGCCTCCCGGACCACGGACGACGGGCGTCTCTACGCGGCCGGGAGACGGGGCGGGGAACGCCCCGTGAGATCCGGAAGGGACGGCCGGGCGACAGGGGTCTCTGCAGACGGCACGACCCCGGGCACCGAGCCCGGCTGAGCGACGATTGTCGGACCGGCGGCACCTTCGTGGGCGCTCGCGAGAGCGCACGCGAGGCACGCTCCGTCCTGCGTTCCCGTCGCCGCAGCGTGGGCGTGAAGCCCTGCAAGCGCTGCCAGGAAGAGCGCGAGAAGCCCCGCGGAGAGGAGGCGACGCGCGAGTCCCCTCATGGGTTCGGGAATTCTGGCAAGTGCGTCCTAGTCATCCGTCTCGTGCCCCGACAATTCGGTTTCCCTACTGCGGGAGGAGCGTCGCCGGGTCGTTCGTCCCGTTGTTGACGAGCGAGGCGAATCCCGTGAAGGTCGCTCCCGGAGTCGTCGTCCAGACGACGAGGGTCCCCGCCGATCCTTTTGGCGCCCCGACGCCCGTCGTGACGACCCGGTTGATCTGCGTCATCCCGAGCTGCGCGAGTGTCACGCTCTGCGTCGTTCCGAGCTGCGTCCCGTCGTCGGCGTACAGGGCGTAACCGACGGTGATCGGGTAGGGGGTGACCCCTCCGTCCGGCGGCCCGTTCACGAGGACGAGGTTGGTCCTCACCTTGTCATCCTCGCGGACTCCCACGATCGCCACATTCGTCCCGGGCCGGAACCACGACGCACTCGGGATCCCCGGCACGCTCTGGCCGAAGCGCCCCGGCCCGGATGGCGCCGGGGTCGTCGTCACGCTGTCGATGGCGAGACCCGGCGAGCTGCTCGTGACGAGGATGGCGCCGAAGTCCCGGTTCGACGAAAGGCCGAAGACAGAGCCGAGGACGTCGCGGAACGTGTAAGCCGTCTGCGGGTTCAGCGAGTAGCTCTTCGTCGGTCCCGTGCTTCCGTCGGGCGTCCCGAACGCGAGATAGCGCAGCGTCACGTTCGCCGACGTGGAGCCGACGTTCGCGAGGAAGAAGTCGGTGGTGTACATGGCCGGGGCTGCCACCGTGCCGCCGGCGGACCGGGCGACCGAGGGGACGATGAAGCTGGCGGCGCCGCTTCCGCCGAACCCGGTCGAGGCGAAGAGAGTCGCCGGGTCGTTCGTCCCGAGATTGTCGAGGAGGGAGGCGAAGGCCGTGAAGGCGCCCCCCGAGGTCGTCGTCGAGAGCGTGATCGTCGCGTTGGACGTGCTGCGGGTCCCCGTGATCGTCTGGATGACTCGGGGGAGCTGGGTCATCTCCAGCGGCTGCAGCGTCGGCGGCGTCAGCGTCCCGAGGTTCGCGCCGTTGTCGTCCCGGAGGCCGATCAGAACGTCGAGCGGCTGGTCGGTGGTGTTGACGAGGACGAGGTTCGTCCGGGCGGTGGAATCCTCACGGACTCCGGCGATCGCTCCCGGGGAGCCGGGCGAGATGAGCTGGGACGCCATCACCGCCGGAACGCTCTGGCCGAAGGCTCCCGTGCCGTCGGGCGTCGGGGTCGTCGTGACGCTCGAGACCTTCAGCGACGCCGAATTCGCGCTGACCCGGATCGCGCCGTAGTTGTTCCCCGTGAGGCCGAAAAGAGACGAGAGGACGTCCGCGTAGGTGAGGGCGTCCCCCGGGGCCACCGTCGCCGTCAGCTCGGGGCCCGAGGTCCCGTCCCCGTCGTGGCCGAGAAACTTGAATATCATGGTCGCGTCCGAGGACCCTTCGTTCGCGACGAAGAGGTCCGTCGTGAAAAACGCCGGGGCGGCCGGCGTGCCGCCGGCCGTATGGGCGACCGATGCGACGTAGTAGTACGTCGGACCGATCGGCGACGAGCCCCACCAGCCGATGTCCCGGAGGGCGTTCGGCGTGATGTCGACCCCGATCGGGAGATCGTCGTTGATGACCGGCTCCATCAGGATGTCCGGGACGCACGACGTGTCCCAGTGCGACACGTTCGAGCCCGCCTGCACCGGGTTCGGCGCGTAGAGGAGCATCTGCCCGGCCGTGTTCATCCCCTTTCGCTGGACGAGGTACGCCGCCCCCGCCGCGTTCGCGGACGGGCCGGTCCAGACGAGGTTCCCCGTGTTGATCGCCGAAGCTTGCCGCTCGGCATCCGTCGCCATGTCGTTCCAGCTCTTCTTCGCCGTCGTGTCGTAGACGAAGGCGTCGAAAATGTCGGGCTGCGGCTGGTCTTGACAGCAGAACGTACCGGTCGTCTCGTCCGCGAGAGAGAGGAAGCCGAGGCCGTGGGCCGTCTCGTGAAGAGCGACCGTCAGGAGGTTGATGTCGCCGGAAGGGGTGTTCGTGTCGAAGCCGTAATAAAAATTGGTTCCGCTCAGGCAGCCGGACTGCCCCAGCATGCTGTTGAACTGCGTCGTCATGTATCCGACGTACCCTGCTTCGTAGGGGGGCTCGAGGTCGTAGCCCGCGAGCTGGCTCGCCTCGGCCACGACGTACCAGACGCCCGGGAGGACTCCGTCGGCGAAATCGGACTCGACGTAGTTCGGCGACGTCCCTCCGAGGACAGCCGTCGTCGATGAGCACGAGAGGGACTCGAAAGAGGCCCAAACGGTGATGTTGACGTTCCCGGGAAGGATGCCGCCCCAGATATCGGCGGCCTTTTGCAGCACGTTCATCCGCTGCTGGCCGATCGTCGTCCCGGGGTTTCCGCCGACGGGCGTGGCCGGTGTCGGGTCGTTCAGTCCCTGACCGGCGGCGTCCTTGTTGACGATCGTGATCGTCACGGCATGGGCGGGGAGGACGGCGAGAAAGACGAGAAGGACCGCGAGAAGAAGCGTCGTCCGGCGCATCTCGTCACTTCTCCTCGGCGGCGGGCTTGGCCGCGGGGGCGGGGGCTTTCAGGGCTTCGCCGACCTTCGAAGCCGGCACGCACTCCTCGGAGAGCGTTCCGTCCGCGTTCTTCCGGACGACGGAATAACGGAAGTACTCGGGGCCTAGCTGCGCCCGCCTCCGCCCCGACGGGAGAGTTTCGACGGTCGTCGTCCGGACCCCCTTCGAGAAGGCCGGCTTGATCGCCGCCCCCGCGGCGCGAAGAGCCTCGATCTCCTTCGCCGTCGGCGCGCGAAGCTTCCCGGTGTCCGGATCCCTCACCACGATCATCCGCGGTGCGGTCTTGCCGGCAGGCTCGGCGGCCGCCGGGGACTTCGGCGCGTCGCAGGCTGGCACAGTTTCCTTCGTGTCTCCTGCGAGAGCGCCAGTCGAGGCGAATAGAGCCCCCGCGAGAACCACCAATCCCGTCGGAGAAATCTTCATGCGGCAGGTACTGTTCCGGAGTGTCATGACCTTCGGGCCTCCTTCCGAATGACGAATCAGGGAGGGAGACCGCAGCAGGCGGCCTCCCGGACCACGGACGACGACGACCGTCTCTACGCGGCCGGGAGGAAAGGCGGGGAACGCCCCGTCAGATCCGGGAGGGAGGGCCGGGCGGGAGGAAGATCGGCGGAAGGTACGACCCCGGGCACCGAGTCCGGTTGGGGGACGATTGTCGGGCCGGTGGCACCCTCGTGGGCGCTCGCGAGAGCACACGCGAGGCAAGATCCGTCCTCCCCTCCCACCGTCGCCGCATGGACATGAAGCCCAGCAAGCGCCGTCAGGAAGAGCGCGAGAAGCCCCGCGGTGAGTAAGCGGCGCCCGAATCCCCTCATGGGTGACAGAAGTCTAGCAAACGGGTCTCAGTCCCCCCTCTGGCGACGCGAGAGAAGAAAGGCCGCGACGAAGAGAACGGCCCCGAGGAGGATGATGGCCGCCCCCGACGCGACGTTCAGGGCGACGGAGAGGAAGAGGCCCCCGAGGACCATGACGAGGGCCGCGCCGATGGAGCCCGAGAGGAGCCCGGGCCACCGGTCGAAGAGGGTCCGTGCGGTGGCCCCCGGAAGGACGAGGAGGGCCGCGACGAGGAGGATGCCGACGACCTTCAGCGCGACGACGACCGCGAGCGAGATCAGGACGAGGACGAGGAGGCGCATCGCCCCGACGTTCACGCCGGCGGCCCGGGCGCCGTCCTCGTCCACGGAGGCGAGGAGAAGCGGCCGGAACCAGGCCGCGAAGACCACGAGGACGGCGAGCGCGGTGCCGACGAGGATCGCGAGGTCGGCGGGGCTGACCGTCAGGATGTTCCCGAACATCAGGCCGAAAAGGTCGACGTTCGTCTTCACGAAGCCGAGGGCCACGACGCCGACAGCCATCGCCGCCACCGTGGACACGCCGATGGCGGCGTCCTCCGAGACTCCCGAAGCTTCCGACGCGTGGGCCGTCGCCAGCGCCACGACGAGCGCGGCGACGAGCGCTCCGGGGCCGGGCGGGAGGCCCGCCAGCGTCGCCACGGCCACGCCTCCGAAGGCCGCATGCGCCACCCCCGATCCCGCGAAGGCGAGCCGCCGGAGGACGACGAAGAAGGAAAGCGCCCCGCAGAGGACCGCCGCCACGACGCCCGCGACGAGCGCCCGCTGGAAGAACGGGTAGGCGAGGAACTCGATCACCGCGGTGCCTCCACCGGCTCCTCCGTGACGACCCCGTCCACACGGAAGAGGGCGTCCGCCCCCCCCATCGAATCCGTGTCGTGGGAGACGAAGAGAATGGTCCGCCCAGCCGCCGTCTCCTCGGCGATGACGCGGCGAAGGGTCATGAGCCCGTTCGAGTCGAGGGCCGTGTCGGGCTCGTCGAGGACGAGCATCGCGGGGCTTCCCGCGAGCGCCCTCGCGAGCAGAACCCTCTGGCGCTGCCCGCCGGAGAGCTTCCCCACCGGGCGGTCGAGCGTCTCCGCAGGAAGACCAGCCCGGAGGAGGGCGGCGCGGGCTTCGCCCCGCGCCTCGTCGCGGCGCCCGAACCCCGGGCGCGGGTCGAGCGAGAGGGCCACGAGATCGACGCCGGAGACGGGAGCCAGCGCCGAGAGGGTCGAGCGCTGCGAGAGATATCCGACGCGGGGACGAGGGACCTCGCGTCCCGATTCGTCCACGAAAACGACCCGGCCCGAATCGGCCGCGATCGCACCGACGAGAACGCGAACGAGCGTCGTCTTCCCCCCGCCGTTCGGCCCGACGAGGGCGGTCCGGACGCCGGGAGGAACCGAGAAGGAGACGTCCCGGAGGACCGGACGCCCGCCGAGCGACGCCGTGATTCCCTCGAAACGGATGCCGACTCTCAACGGACCTCCAGCCCGTCCCGGAATGCCCGCGCGTTGAAGAGGAGAAGCTCCTCGTATCCGAGGCGCCCCGGCAGGCCGCCGACCGGGTCGACCATCTCGACCCTGAGCCCCGCCTCGTCCGCGACGACGCGGGCCGCCTCGAGCGGAAACTGCGGCTCCGTGAAGAGCGTCCGGAGCCCCTCTCGCCGTGCCGCCAGGACGAGCGACTGGATCTCCCGCGGCGACGGCTCGCGTCCCGGCACCGGCTCGATGGAGCCCGCCGGCTTCAGCCCATAGCGATCGGCGAAGTAGGCCCAGGCGTTGTGCGCCGTGACGATGGACGATCCCGCGACGGGGCGGAGTGTCCGCGAGATCTCGGCGTCGAGGCGCGAAAGCTCCGCCGAGAAGGCTGCCGCGCGGCCGCGGTAGCCCGCGGCGCCCGCCGGGTCGATTGCCGACAGCTCCCCGGCCAGCGCGGGGAGGATCTTCGCGACGAGAGGGGGCGAGAGCCACCAGTGAGGATCGTGGCCGAGGACGCCGTCCTCGTCCTCGCCGTGCGCCTCGCCTTCGCCCAGGGCCACGATCCCGGCCGCTTTCCCGCCGTCGAACAGCTTCGCGTCCGAGGCGCACGCCGCCGCCAGCTTCGCAACCCATCCGTCGTACCCCGCCCCGACGGTCACGACGAGCCGCGCCCGCGCCACGAGGCGCACCTCCTTCGGAGTCGGCTCGAAGACGTGCGGGGAGACTCCCGGCGGAACGATCGTCCGGACCTTCCACCCGGGCCCCGCCACGTGCGCCACGACATCCGCGAGCGGCGAGATCGTCGCCGCGGCGGCCAGTGCCTCCGGCGCGGGCGCCCGCCCGGCGCAGGCGGCGATCAGGAGGGCGCCGAGGGAGGAGGCGAGCCGGGGCATCCTCCGCATTGTCGGGGGTCGGCCCCGATTTCCTCAAGCGCGATCGTCCCGCGCACGCCGTCAGAGGTAGCGGAGCGCTTCTTCCGCTTCGCGCCGTATGACGTAGGCCCGGTCCCAGTCGAACGCCTCGTCGTCGCCCACGATCCGATGGCACGCCTTCCCGAGCGCCTCCCGCTCCGCCGGCCGGAGGTGCCCCTTTTGCGCCATCTTCCCGACGGCCCGGATCGCCTTGGCGCGGACGCCGGTGTTCCGGTCCGCGAGGTTCGCTTCGAGACGCGCGAGGAACTCCACCCGGGTTTCCTCGGGCAGCTCCGCCGGAGGGATCGCCTCGGCAAACCGCCCGAGAGCCCGGGTCGCCGTGTCGCGCAGCTCGAGGTCCGGCGAGGCCGCCGCCTCGAGGGCCAGCCGCGCCGCCGCGATCACTCCCGGAGAGCGGATCTTCCCGAGCGCATAGAGGATGAACGCCCGGTGCGAGTCGTCCACCGCAACGGCGTACTCCTCGATCAGCGGTCGGATGGCGTCGGCTCCGATCCGGCCGAGGGCGTGCCCCGCGGCCATCTGCGCCTTCACGTCCCCGGCGTCGAGCTTCTCGACGAGCGCCGGGATGACCCGGTCTCCGAACCCGACGACGAGGTCCACCGCCTCGTCGAGGACCGGCAGGAGGTCGGGCCGGTCGAGCGGGTCGATGTAGAAGAGCATCGACACGAGCTCGAAAAGGGGAGGGGCCGCGCGGGAGCCGGCGCGAGCGATCTCCTTGCGGACCAGGGCGAGCCCCTCGCGGAGCTTTTCGGGATCGTCGGTCGCGAGAAGAGCACGGATGGGGTCGTAGGCATCTCCGCTCATGACGACACCCCCGAAGATCATCTTATCGCCGCCGGCGGCAGGCATCGAACGCGCCGGTCTGGCCGGTACGACCGTTGCAAGAGACGGGGTGACGTGACGGCCCGGTGACGGACCGAGGGGGGTTCGGACGCCGGCCGCCCAAGGAGATCACGATGTCGACCAGAGTTTTGTGGGGTGTCGTCGCGCTTCTGGGGGTCGCCTGCGTCGCCGAAGGGGCGTACATCGCATCGAATCGCGAGGCGGACCGGCCACCGGACGCCGCGAGCCCGGCCGTCGATCCGATCCGGGACGTCGACCGGTGGGAGCAGCGGCTCCAGAAGGAGCTGACCTCGGCCGGAAGGATCGAGGAGCGGATCGACCTGAGCGGTATCACGTCGAAGGTGGAGGACAAAGGGAAGAACGTCGCGGTCACCTTCGGCATTCCGGGCCTCGACACGGACTCCGTGAAGCTCGACGTCAACTCCGACAGGATCCGGCTCCGTTACGGCGCGCTTCAGACCGAGAAGAAGGGAAACACCACCGCCGAGTCGGTCGAGAACTACGAGAAGATCATTCCGCTCCCGGACGGAGTCGATCCGGCGGGATTCACGGTCACGAAAGGGAAGGACAAGCTGACTCTCGTCTTCCGGAAGGCCGAACGCGCCTCCTGACGGCGCGTGAGGATGAAGGGGTGAATGTCGAGCGCTTCGGCCACGTCCAGAACCCTCACGCCCAAAAGCTCGCTGAGCTTCACTGCCTTCAGCTTAAACTCCGCCCCGTAAGGACGGTCTTTCCTGGGACCTTTGATTCTGGCCATCCCCACCTCCTCGAGCGTCAGGCCGGAGTGTCCACTTCATAGGGTCAACTGCCTCAAGTTCCGGAGGAGTCCAGATAGGTGGTTAGGCTGCCAGCCGTGCTTCGAGGCCGGCGAGGCTACCGGCGACGACGGAGAGATGTTCGGGGATCTTCAGCGTGGCCTTCAGAGTGGCAGGCACGGTACGGACTGGGATCAGCTTTGACCCTGCAATAAGGAGAGGCACTTCGACGAGCTCGCCAGACTCTGCGTGAATGTGGACGAGTGAGAAATCGGAGTTGGGAAAGCGAACCGATTCGTAGAAGCCCTGGCCAACCACGAACAGGACCCGCTCCGGTTCGACTTGAAAGGCGTAACAGGCGCCCTCATCCTCGATTTCTGCGAACGCCAGACACTGAGATGAGATGACCCGAACGACTTCGGCAGTATTCCCGCGAAGAGCGCTCTCCAGCCGACCGATAGACTTGCCGAAAGCTCGGCGACGCTCGAAGCTGACCCAGGCAATGAGGATAAGCGTAACTGCGAACCAGAAGCCGACAACGATGCGAGGATCGGTGGAAGAAGCGAGAAGAGTCAGGATGCACAAGGCGCCCGTCACGGGAGTGCCGGATGCGGCGACGCGAAAGACCGTGCGCCTGCGGGCCTTCTGAACCGAAGCGAGTCGCCTGGTCAGAAGACGAATCTCAGCCTTCAACAGAGGGCGTGTAGTGCGAGTGAGTGACATCTTTCTGATCTTGGCAGCCTAACCAACGCGGAGAATGGGGTCAGGTCTCATTTTTCTATTATAACCCCGCGGCCGGACGGCTTCCACCCGCCTCATGCCGACGCTCGTCCAACGCCCGGCCGAGATGGGCGCGGACGGGCATCTCGAAGGTCCAGGCCGACGTCCTCTGAAGGGAGTGTTCGTGATGGGCCGACTCGTCCCAGGCGTCGAGGGCGACGCGGCGCTCGCGCACCCACTCGTCGGTCACCTCGCCACGTTCGGCCATCCGGTCGAGCCTTTCGCGCTGGAGCCCCTTGTCGCCGATCTCGGGGTGACAGTTCACGCCCCAGACGCGAGGCAGGACGCCGTCCGCATGGCGGACGAATTCGCACATCGTGACGGCGTCGGAGATGCCCGTGGGGCCCGGCGCCTCGTACGCGAGAAACGGCACGCCGGCGCGCCCGGTCGGAAGGAGATCGTAGAGACGACTGTCGAGAACCTTGATCTCCGCGCCGCCACAGTCGTTCCAGAAGCCGGAGAAGAAGGGGTGGTGTCGCGCTTCGGCCGTCAGGACGTTCCCGACGACCCCCTGGCTCTTCCCCCCCTTCAGCTCGCTTCGGAGGACGGCTTCGGCGATACCCGCCCAGCGAACGAGGACGCCGAAGGAATGGCAGATCGCGAAGAGAGTCGTCGTCGGCGTCCGCGCCACGTCCTCGAAGAAACGGAAGAGCGGCGCCTCCCACGAGGGGTCCTCGGCGATCCCCTGCGAGCCGGCCGACCGGCCGTCGTTTTCGCGCGGGTCGAGAGCGCCCGGGCCCCCGGTACCGACGACGAGCGCGAACCGGGATGCGGGAAGGGACGGAACCGCCCCGCGGCCGCGGACGTCGTAGCTGATCACGCGGACGGCGGGCGCGCCTTCGCGTCCCTGCCGCTCCTGATGGGCGACGTTCAGGACCGTCTCGACGATGGAGTGGTGCCCGAGATTGGGGTAGCCGTGATGCATGTCCAGAACGGCCACGTCGAGCGTCCCCGGTTCCGGCACCGGCTCGTCCCCGGGCGCGTCGACGCGGGCGTACGAGAGCGAAAGTCCCGGAGGGACCCAGATGCTCGCGACGCGTTGATAGGGACGTTCCATGGAAGAGGGGGATTCTGCCAGAGCGGACGCCGTCAGACGTTCTCCTGCTTCAGGCGGCGCGTCATCAGGGCGCGGAGTGCGTCCTTCGGAGAGACCTGTCCCGAGAGGATCTCGCCGACGATCTCGGCGATCGGCATCTCGACGTTCACCGAGCGGGCCAGCTCCACGAGGACGGCCGTGGT
The DNA here is from genome assembly GCA_963779415.1 of uncultured Acidobacteriota bacterium. Lineage (GTDB taxonomy): Bacteria > Acidobacteriota > Thermoanaerobaculia > UBA5066 > UBA5066 > DAOMFB01. The sequence goes on from CAVZYA010000001.1 coordinate 918,797, forward strand.
GGCGACCCCCTCGGCCACCTCGCCGCCGAGAGCCGAGACGGCTTCCGAGACGGACTTGCCGGCCGCGAGGGCGAGGCCGACACGCCGATTCCGCGACAGGTCCCCCGTCGCCGTCAGAACGAGGTCCCCCATCCCCGCGAGGCCGGCGAACGTGTCCGGATTCCCGCCGAGCGTCGTCCCGAGGCGCCGGATCTCGGCCAGCGCGCGGGTCAGGAGGGCCGCGCGCGTGTTGTGCCCGAGGGCGAGGCCGTCCAAGATCCCGGCGGCGATGGCGACGACGTTCTTCGCGGCGCCGGCGATCTCCACGCCGACGACGTCGTCCGAGCGGTAGAGACGGAATGTCGGCGAGGAGAGAAGCCTTTGCACCGAGAGGCAGACGGCCGGATCGGCGCTCGCGACGACGGCCGCGGCCGGAAGGCCCCGCGCGACCTCGACGGCGAACGTCGGTCCCGAAAGGACGGCGAGGCCGGTAGCACGGGAGAGGACATCGCCGAGGATCTGCGTCGTCCGCCGCCTCGACCCGATCTCCAGTCCCTTAGACATCGCGACGAGCGGGACCAAAGCCGGGAGGAACTCGCGGAGGCGCCCGGCTTCGTCGGCAGTCCCCTGCACCGAGACGGCCCAGAGAACGGCGGAGGCGTTCTCGAAGGCTTCGCTCGCGTCCGCGGTGATCGAGACGCTCTCCGGGATCGGCGGAGCGCCCGCGAGCGCCGGATGGCGGCGCGTCGCGGCAAGCGGCCCGACGGCGTCGTGCCCGCTTCCGAGGAGCGCCACCTCGAGCCCCGCGCTCGCGGCGTGCATCGAGAAGGACGTCCCCCACGCCCCGGCGCCGACGATAGCGATCTTCGTCATTCGTCCTTCACACCCAGCCTCCGCTCCGTCCCCGAAAGGAGCCGGAGGATGTTCGCCCGGTGCGAGACGACGAGGAGGAGGGCCGCGGTCACCGCGGCCACGATCTCCCCCTCCGGCGCATGGAAGAGGAGACCCATGGTGAGCGGGAGGAGACACGCCGCCGTGACGGATCCGAGCGAGACGTACCGCGTGAGGCCGACGACGAGGGCGAAGACCCCCACGATGACGAGAACCGACCATGGCGAGAGAACGGCGAAGGAGCCGACGGCCGTCGCGACTCCTTTCCCTCCGCGAAAGCCGAAGAAGAGCGGGAAGACGTGGCCGAGGATCGCCGCCACCGCCGCCGCGCCGAGCCATCGGGGGTCGTACGTGATCGTCTTCATCAGGAGAACGGCGACGACCCCCTTGAGGATGTCGAGGAGGGCCACGACGAGCGCGAGCCCTATCCCCGAGGTCCGGAGGACGTTCGTCCCGCCCGCGTTTCCGGAGCCGACCGTCCGGATGTCGATCCCCCGGGTCACCCGGACGAGAATCGTGGCGAACGAGAGCGACCCGACCAGATACGCCACGACGAGCGCCGTCTCCTCGCGCCAGAGCCCGCTCACGTCCCCCCTCCGTCGCGCATCTTCATGAGGTGCTGCCGGATCATGACGAGGGCCGCCGAAACCGTCCAGCGACGGACGAGGGCGCGGTCCCCGGCGAAGAGGACGCTCCTGTGGAGGCGGGCGCCGTCCGCACCGTCGAGGGCCATGTGGACGGTCCCGACCGGCTTTTCGGCCGAGCCGCCCGTGGGGCCCGCGATGCCCGTCACCGAGAACCCGATCGTCGCGCCAAAACGGACCCGCGCCCCGGCCGCCATCTCGCGCGCCGTCTCCTCCGAGACCGCGCCGAACCGCTCCAGCGTCTCCGGCCGGACTCCGACGAGGCCCGCCTTCGCCGAGTTCGCGTAGGTCACGGCCGAACCGAGGAAATAGTCCGACGCGCCCGGCGCCTCGGTCAGCCGGCCGGCGATGAGGCCGCCCGTACACGACTCGGCGAGCGCGAGCGTCTGCCCGAGGCTCCGGAGCAGCGAGCCGACGTTTCCCTCCAGCGTCTCGGCGTCACGCCCGAAAATGCTGTCGCCGAGAGCCTTCCGGAAATCGGCCTCGATCCGATCGAGGATCGCCTCGGCTTCCTCCGCCGTTCCGCTCGCGGCGAAGTGGAGCTGGACCTCTCCGGCATTCGCGAGAATCGTGATCGGAGACCCCGCGTGGGCGGCGTAGACCGGCTGGATCCGCTCTTCGACGAAGCTCTCCGGAAGCCCTCCCACCTTGAGGATCCGCCGGTGAACGCCGGCCCTGCCGAAGAGCCGGGCAAGCCTCGGCGCCGCCTCGTCCGCCCACATCGTCTTCAGCTCGACCGGGACGCCCGGGAGCAGGACGACCGCCCGGCCTCCCTCTTCGACGAGGAATCCGGGGGCCGACCCGGGCCGGTTTTCGAGGACGACGGCGCCTTCGACGATGTCGGCCTGCTTCTCGTTCACGCTCGGCATCTCCCAGCCCCGCCGGCGGAACCGTTCGCGGATGCGCCCGAGGATCTCCTCGTCGCGAACCAGCTTCCGGCCGAGGATCGCCGCGAGGACCTCCTTCGTCCGGTCGTCCGCCGTCGGGCCGAGCCCCCCCGAGACGACGAGCAGGGGCGCGCGCCCCATGGCGAGACGCATCTCCGCCTCGAGCTCCGGCCACTCGTCCCCCACGCACGCCTTCCGGACGACCCGGAGCCCCATCGTCTCAAGCTCCCCCGTCAAAAAGAGCGAATTCGTGTCGAGCCGGGTCGTTCCCAGGAGCTCACTCCCGACGGCGAGGATCGAGGCGGTCGAAGAAACGGCATCGCTCATCGCACCGCGGGCTCCTCTTCCTGAAGCTTTCTCAGAAGCTCCTCCCACTCGGCCATCTTCTCCGAAACCGACTTCTTTCTGCTTTCGATCTCCGAGCGGACGGCGCGAACCCGGTCGCCGTCACGCGCGACCGAAGGATCTGCGAAAGATTCTTCAAAGGAAGAAATCTCCCGTTCGAGCCCCGTGATCTCCGATTCGAGGGCCTCGATGCGAGCCCGGTCCTTCTGGCGCCGCCTCTCGGCGGTGCGGTCGGGGCGACTTGCCCTCGGCTGGCCGGTGTCAAGGGTCTCCGACCGCCCCGCGGCGCGCGAAGCGCGCCCTTGACTCCGGCCAGCCGGGCGCACGTTTTCCTCTATCGGCGGCTGCGCCTGCAGCCGCCGCATATCAGAAGAACTCTTCTCCTTCTTTCTTCGAACCAGATCGCCGTAGTTGCCCTCGAAGTCTTCTATCGTCCGCGCTCCGGGTGGCCCCGAGATCTCCAGCACCCGCGTCGCGATCCGGTCGACGAACCAGCGGTCGTGCGAGACGAAGATGATCGCGCCTTCGAACTCCAGGAGCGCCTCTTCGAGCCGCTCGCGGGCCTCGAGGTCGAGGTGGTTCGTCGGCTCGTCGAGAAGAAGGAGGTTCGCGCCGCCGAAGACGATCCGCGCGAGCGACAGCCTCCCCCGCTCGCCCCCGGAAAGCGTTCCGAGGCGCTGCTCCACCTCGTCCCCCCGGAAATCGAAGAGGGCGAGGAAGTCGCGCGCCTCCTGCACGGTGAGCGTCGGGTCGAGATCGGTCACGACGTCGAGGACCTTTGCCGACGGCGCAAGGTCGGCCATCTCCTGGTCGTAGTAACCCGCGAGGACTCCCGTGCCCCACTTCATCGATCCGGAGAGAGGCGGGATGACGCGCGCCAGAGTCTTCAAAAGCGTCGTCTTTCCGCAGCCGTTCGGCCCCCAGAGCGCGAGCCGCTCTCCCCGCCTGAGGAGGAAGGTGAGCGGGGGGAGGAGCGGCCCGGTCCCGGCCCACCCCGCCTCGATCCCGAAGGTCTCCAGGACCCGCCCGCCCGAGACGCGCGCCTCCTCGAAGCGGAAGACGACCTCATTCGTGTCTTCTCCAGGAGCCTCGACCCGCTCGAGGCGCGCCAGCATCTTCCTCCGCGCCTGCGCCTGCTTCGTCTTCTGGCCGGCGATGTTCCGGCGGATGAAATCCTCGGTCCGTTCGACCAGCTTCCTCTGCTCCTCGGCCGCCTTCGATCGAAGCCGCTCGCGCTCGGCTTTGAGCTTCCGGTAGGTGTCGTAGTCGCCGGGATAGTCCTCGAGCTCTCCGTGGGCGACCTCCACGATCCGGTCGCAGACGGCGTTCAGGAACCGGCGGTCATGCGAGACGACGAGCGCGGCCTGTCCGGCCGTCCGCTTCCGTTCCGAGAGCCATTCCTCGAGGAACTCCATCCCGGCGACGTCGAGATGGTTCGTCGGCTCGTCGAGGAGGAGGACCCGGGCCGACGTCAGGAGGAGCCGCGCGATCTGCGCCCGGTGCTTCTGCCCGCCGGAAAGCTCGCCAACCGGGCGGTCCCACGTCCCGGCGTCGAGCCCGACGCCCGTCAGGACTCGCGCCACCCTCGCATCGGCCTCGTATCCGCCGTCCCGCGCGAACTGCTCGCGGAGATCGTCGTACTCGTGGAGAAGCGCTTCGAGCGCCGCCCGGTCGGCAGGCTCCCCCATCGCGGCGATCTCCTCCTCCAGCCGCTGCATCTCCCGCTCGTCGGCGGCGAAGTGCTCCTGCGCGCGCGCGACGAAAGCGCGGAGCGCTTCCTCCCCTTCGGGCTCGACGGCCTGCTCCAGCGAGGCGAAGGTGGTCGTCCCCGCGAGCAGCCGGCGACCGGCGTCGGGCTCGAGGAGTCCCTGGACGATCTTCAGGACCGTCGTCTTCCCCGCGCCGTTCCGTCCCACGAGGCCGACGACCCGCCCCGGATCGTGCTGCCACGTCGCCCCCGCGAGGACATCCTTCGTACCGAAGCTCTTCGCGACGTTCTCCAGCCGGTAGAGCACCGGGCGAGGATAAACGAAGGCCGTCGGGTCTCCCGGTCAGAGCCGCTCGACCGCGAGCGGAAGGGGCGATACGAGGGTCCCGGGGGGCGCGATCTCGAAGCAGGCGGCGAGGCGCCGGAAGTACGTGTCGTCGGGGTTCGCCGTCTTCCCCAGCTCGACGGTGACGAGCGGCTCTCCCTTTTCGACGACATCGCCCGGCTTCCTCCGGATCCGGAAGCCCGAGGCCGGGTCGATCCCGTCGTCCTTCGTCCGCCGCCCGCACCCGATCTCGATGGCGAGGAGGCCCAGCTCCCGCGTCGCGACGCGGGCCACGACACCCGACTCGCGGGCCGTGATGTCCCGCCGTCCGGCGGGCCGGGGGAGTCGAGTCGGGTCGTCACAGACCGAAGCGTCGCCCCCCTGCGCGTGGACCAGCCGGGCGAAGGTCTCGAGAGCGCGCCCGTCCGAGAGCGCCGCGTTGAGCCGCGTCCTCGCCGCCTTCTCGCTCCGCTCGATCCCGGCCGCCAACACGAGATCGATGCCGAGCAGGAGGACGTTCTCCCGGAGGTCGGCAGGGCCTTCGCCTCCGAGCATCCGGATCGACTCGGCCACCTCGTTCGCGTTCCCGACGGCCTCCCCGAGCGGACGGTCCATCGCGAGGATCCAGCCGGAGGCCCTCCCTCCGGCGGCGCGTGCCGTGTCGACGAGCGCCCGTCCGAGCGTCCACGCGTCGGCGGGGTCCGACATGAAGGCCCCGTTGCCGGTCTTCACGTCGAAGACGACGGCGTGAGCCCCCGTCGCGAGCTTCTTCGAGAGGATCGAGGCCGTGATGAGCGGGATCGATTCGACGGTCCCCGTCACGTCGCGAAGGGCGTAGAGCCGTCGGTCCGCGGGCGCGACGCTCTCCGTCTGCCCGATCAGCGCGCAACCGACGGTGTCGAGCAGCCGGTCGAACTCGGGCTTCGGGAGCGCCGTCCGGAATCCGGGGATCGCCTCCAGCTTGTCGAGCGTTCCCCCCGTGTGCCCGAGGCCGCGCCCCGACATCATCCCCGACTTGACGCCGACCGCGGCGAGAAGCGGCGCGAGGACGAGCGTCACCTTGTCCCCGACCCCGCCCGTCGAGTGCTTGTCCGCGACGAACCCGTGGGGCGAGAGATCCCACGTCTCGCCCGAGCGCATCATGGCGAAGGTCAGCGCGGCCGTCTCGGCCGTCGTCATCCCGCGGCAGCAGACCGCCATCAGAAAGGCCGCCGCCTGCTCGTCGGGGATGGTCCGGTCCGTGACTCCGCGGACGAAGTCGGCGATCTCCCCTTCCGAGAGCTCCGCGCCCTCCCGCTTCCGGACGATCGTCCGGACGAAGAGGCTCATTTCGCGGCGGTCTCCCCGAGCGACTTCCTGATCCTGTCGCGCCATTCGTCCGCCGTCTTCTCCGCAGCCGCGGCGTCGACGCTCCGGAACCTCGCGCCGTCCCAGAGGATCTTCCCGCCCACGACCGTGAGAGAAACGTCGCTCTCCTTCACGGAATAGACGAGCGCCGACGCCAGGTCGTAGACGGGATGCGTCCGCGGGACGGAGAGGTCGACGGCGATGAGATCGGCCGCCTTCCCGGCCTCCAGCGAGCCGGTCACCTTCTCGAGGCCGAGGGCCCTCGCCCCGTCGATCGTCGCCATCCGGAGGAGGTCGCGCGCCGGAAGGACGGTCGGGTCGAGCGCCGCCACCTTGGCGAGCTTCCCGGCGAAGTCCATCGCCTCCCACATGTCGAGGTCGTTGTTCGAGCCGGCGACACCATCGGTCCCGAGGGCCACCGTCACGCCCGCCTTTCGGGCGGCGACGATCGGCGCCACTCCCGAGCCGAGCTTCATGTTCGACTCGGGGTTGTGCGAGAGGGCGACGCCCTTCGCCGCGAAGAGGGCGAGGTCCCCGGCGTCCAGCCAGACGCCGTGCGCCGCGACGACGCGCGGGCCGAGAAAGCCGATCGAGCCGAGCCACTTCGCCGGCGTCGTCCCGTATTTTTCGAGTATCTGCCTCTGCTCGTCCTGTGTCTCCGAGACGTGGATGAGGAGCGGCGCCCCGTACTCGTCCGCGAGCGCCCGGGCGGCGACGAGAGTCTCCTTCGAGCAGGTGAACGGCGCGTGCGGCGCGACGGCGGCGACGATCCTCGGATGCCCCTTCCACTTCTCGAGGAACGCCCGGGTGACCGTTCGGGTCTCCTCGAGGTCCTTGTGGTCCGGCACGGGGAAATCGAGCCAGGTCTCACCCAGGACGGCCCTCATCCCGCACGCGTCGACGGCTGCCGCGACGTCCGACTCGTAGTAGTACATGTCGGCGAACGTCGTCGTCCCGCCCCGGACCATCTCGAGGCAGGCGAGCGTCGTCCCGGCCTTCACGAAGCCGGGCGAGACGTTCTTCGCCTCCGCCGGGAAGATCGTCTTTCCGAGCCATTCCATCAGCGGCTTGTCGTCCGCGATGCCGCGCATCAGGCTCATCGCGGCGTGCGTGTGCGTGTTGACCAGGCCCGGCATCACGACGGCCGAGGGGCGCGAGATCTTCTGCTTCGGCCGAAAACGGGACGACAGGTCGTCGGGAGAGCCGATGGCGACGATCTTTCCATCCGAGATCGCGACCGCGCCGGGAGAGAGCACCCGGTCCGCTTCGTCCATCGTCATGACGTACCTCGCCGTGACGAGGAGATCGACCGGAGAGAGAGTCTTCTTAGAGGAGACGCGGGACGGCTGATCAGCGGCGACCAGAGCCGCCGCGCCCGTAAACGCGGCGCACAACGTGACGAAAGCCCCGACGCGACCTAATCGAAGAGACATCGCAGACTCCCTATTGACCTTCTAAGAAAATCTCTCCTCGTCTCTCTTCGAACCTCACAACCCACTCCCGCGCCCGTCACTCACGCCTTCGGCCCGAACTCGAAGGCGTACGGGAGGAGCGCCGCGAGGCGGATCTCCGCCCGCCGTCCGCCGGTCGTCTGCATGACGACGTCGATGTCGCGGCACTGGTCCCAGAGGACCTGGCGGCAGGCTCCGCAGGGGGCGGTCGGCTCGTCGGCCGCCGTCACGACGGCGACGGCCCGAAAACCCCGGACTCCCTCGGAGAGCGCCTTGAAGACCGCCGTCCGCTCGGCGCAGACGGTCAGCCCGAAGGAAGCGGATTCGACGTTACAACCGGTGAAGAGACGTCCGTCCTCCGAGAGGAGCGCGGCGCCGACCCGGAACTTCGAGTAAGGGGCCGAGGCGTGGCGCCGCGCGTCTGCGGCGGCCGCCACGAGCGTCCTCTTCTCGGCATTCGTGAGAGGCCGGCAGGCCTTCGGCTTCATCGCCGCCGCGCCCTCTTCTTCCGGCCGAAAGCCCGCAGCACGCGGGCGACCGGCGTGTCGGGCGGCGCCTCGCCGGTCCGGCCCGATCCGATCGCCTCGACGAGGCCGCTCAGGAGCCGGACGAACCGGACCTTCACCCGCTCCGTCGTCTCGAGGACCTCGGTGTGGACGAGCGGCTTCTTCACGACCCCCGCGGCCATGTTCGTGACGCACGAGATTCCGACGACGCCGACTCCCATCTGGGCCAGCGCGATCACCTCCGGCACTGTCGACATCCCGACGGCATCGGCGCCGAGCGTCCGGAAAGCGCGGATTTCGGCCGGCGTCTCGTACGACGGCCCGTGGAGACCGACGTAGACGCCGCGCTTCAGAGGGACGCGCTCCCGCCGGGCCACGCGGATCGCCACCTTGCGGAGGTCCGCCCGGTAGGCGTCCGACATGTCCGGAAAACGCGGGCCCATGTCGTCTTCGTGCAGCCCGACGAGCGGGTTCGACCCGAAGAAGTTGAGATGGTCTTCGATCAGCATCAGGTCGCCCGGACGCATCGAGCGCGCGATCCCCCCGGCCGCGTTCGTCACGATGACGTCGCGGCAGCCGATCAGCCCGAGGACGCGGGCCGGGAAGACGACGAGCGACATCGGGTGCCCTTCGTAGTAGTGGACGCGCCCTGACAGCACCACCGTCGGGACTCCGCGGACACGTCCGGCGACGAGCTTTCCGGCGTGGCCGACGACGGCCGAGGCCGGAAAGCCCGGGATCTTCCCGTACGGAATGGTCACGGCCCCCGTCATCCCTTCGGCGAACTCCCCGAGGCCCGAGCCGAGGATGACCCCGACGGCGGGAGGCTCCGGGAGCTTCTCGGTCAGCCAGTCGGCCGCGGCTTTCAGCTTCGCATCCATGTCGTTCCTTTCACGAGAGGATTCCGGCGATCGTCGCGCTCATGAAGGTGGCGAGCGATCCCCCGAGAAGCGCCCAGAGCCCGAGCCGGGCGATGTCGCTCTTGCGGCTCGGGGCGAGCCCGCCGATGCCGCCGATCTGGATGCCGATCGACGAGAAGTTCGCGAAGCCGCAAAGGGCGAACGAGGCGATGAGCCGTCCCTTCGCGCTCCACTCGCCGATCGGGATCTTCGTCATCTCGGCGTAAGCCACGAACTCGTTGATGACCGTCTTGAAGCCGATCAGCCGCGCCACCTTGTCGCAGTCGACCGCCGGAACCCCCATGACCCACGCGAGCGGCCAGAGGGCCTTCGAGAAGATCCACTGGAGCGACAGCCCGGGGAAGCCCGCCTTCGCCCCGGCCCAGCCGAGCGCCCCGTTGAAGAGGGAGATCAGCGCGATGAAGGCGATCAGCATCCCGCAGATGTTGATGGCGAGCGCGACGCCCTGCGAGGCGCCCGAGGCGGCCGCCTCGATGACGTTCGCCTGCTCGTGCTCGATCTTCACCGTCACGTGCCCCGCGGTCTGCGGCTGATCCACCTCGGGGCGGAGGATCTTCGCGATGACGATCGTGGCGGGCGCCGCCATGACCGACGCCGTGATCAGGTAGTTGGCCGGAATCCCCATGGCCGCGTAGGCGAGGAGGACGGCGCCCGAGATGTGCGCCATCCCGCCCGTCATCATCGTCAGCAGCTCCGAGTTCGTCATCTTCGGAATGTACGGAGCGACGATGATCGGCGCCTCGGTCTGGCCGATGAAGATGTTGGCCGCGACGGCCAGAGACTCGGCTCCCGAGACCTTGAGCAGCTTCGTCATGACGATCGCGAAGAGCTGGACGACCCTCTGCATGATCCCGAGGTAGTAGAGGATCGTGAAGAACGACGCGATGAAGATGACGATCGGCATCACCTTGAAGGCGAAGATGAACGGCGCGAAATCGACCCCCGTCGCCTTCGCGATCTGAGCGCCGATCGCGGGCTGCGAGATCCACCCGAAGACGAACTCGGCCCCCTTGTCCGAGAAGGCGATCGCCCCTGTGATCCCGTCCGAGAAGCTCTTCAGCGCCGACGCTCCCGACGGCCAGGCGATGACGAGCCCTCCGAGCGCGAACTGAAGGACGACGCCCCACGAAACCGTCGCCCACCGGATCTTCGACCGGTTCTTCGACAGAAGCACCGCCACCGAGAGAATCACGGCCAGACCGATGATCCCCGTGAAACGATCCAAGCTCTCCTCCTCGATTCCGTGGGACGGGACCGGCGAAGGATAACCCGGCGCGTCAGCGCAGCATCATCCAGAGATACGCGTACTGGAGCGCGGTGACTCTCGCCGTCTGCCGGTTCACGGCGCCGCTCCCGTGCCCCCCCTCGGTGTTCTCGAAGTAGTAGACGGGATGCCCCTGGGCCTCCAGCTTCGCCACCATCTTCCGGGCGTGCGCAGGGTGCACGCGGTCATCGCGGGTGTTCGTCCAATAGAACGGCGTCGGGTACTTCGCGTCGGCCTTCAGCAGCTCGTAGGGCGACCAGGTCTGAATGTATGCCCAATCCTCGGGCTTGTCCGGGTCGCCGTACTCGGCCATCCAGCTCGCGCCCGCGAGGAGGTGATTGAACCGGCGCATGTCCGCGAGCGGCACCTGAGCCACCACGGCGTGGAACAGCTCCGGGTAGAGCGTGAAGGTCCCGCCGACGAGGAGCCCCCCCTGCGATCCGCCCATGATCCCGAGATGGCGCGGGGAGGTGATCTTCCGCGCGATCAGGTCCCGGGCGACCGCGGAGAAGTCCTCGAAGTTGTGGATGTGCTGCGCCTTCACGGCCGCCTTGTGCCAGGCGGGGCCGAACTCCCCGCCGCCCCGGATGTTCGCGAGAACGTAGACGCCGCCCCGCGCGAGCCACGCGGAGCCGATGACCCCGCTGTACCGCGGGACCTCGGAGATCTCGAAGCCGCCGTACCCGTAGAGGAGGGTCGGCGCCGACCCGTCCGCCTTGAAACCCTTCGGGGTCACGACGAAGTACGGGATCTTCGTGCCGTCCTTCGACGTGGCCTCGAGCTGCTCGGTTGTCACGTCCTTCGAATCGAAGAAGGCCGGCATCGTCTTGATCTTCGCGGGCGGGCCGCCCCCCTCGACGAGCCAGAGGGACGACGGCGTCCTGAAGTCCTGGTAGGTGAAGAAGAACGGGCCGGCGAGATCGTTCGCCGCCGAGAGCGTCGCCGTGCCGACTCCAGGCGTCGGAATTTCGGTCCGTTTCCAGGTTCCCCCATCGAGATCGAGTGCCGTGATGCGGCTCCGGACGTTGTCCAGCGTCTGAACGAGGACGCGGTCCTTCGTCCGATCCACGCTCGCGAGCGACACGCGCTCGCCGGGCTCGAACAGGACGTCGAAGCGCTTCGCGCCGCGAAGGAGGTCGTCGACCGTCGACGCGAGGAGCGAGCCCGCGTGGAACGTCTTGCCGCCCGTCGTCCAGTCGCTCCTCAGGGAGAAGAGGAGACGGTCGCGGAAGAACACCCGCGGCTCGGAATCCTCCGGCAGGTCCAGCTTCACGAGACGGTCGCCGAGGAGGAGGAAGGACTCCTGCAGGTAGAACGCCGGCACTCGCGTGACGACGTCGTAGCGGCCGTCGGTCAGGATTTCGCTCCGGCCGGCGGAGGCGACGTCTTCGGTGCGTCCCTCGAAGACCGTCCGGGCCGACGAAAGCGGCGTGCCGCGCTTCCACAACTTCACGATCCGCGGGTAGCCGGAGGCGGTGAGCGACCCCGGCCCGAAGTCGGTTCCGACCCAGAGCGTGTCCTCGTCGCGCCACGCCACGCTCGACTTCGCCTCGGGGAGAGAAAAGCCGTTCGGGACGAACTGCATCGTTCCCGTGTCGAACTCGCGCTCCACGGACGCGTCCGACCCGCCGGCCGACAGGCTGATCATGCAGCGCACGTATTTCGGTGCGAGGCAGATCGCGCCATGGAAGACCCAGGCCTTCCCCTCGGCCTTCGCGAGCGCGTCCACGTCGAGAACGGTCTCCCACTGCGGGCTGGCCGTGCGGTACGAAGCCAGCGACGTGCGGCGCCAGATCCCGCGTTCGTGGGCGTCGTCGCGCCAGAAGTTGTAGACCGTCTCGCCCCGCAGCTCTGGCGAAGGGATCTTCTCCTTCGAGTCGAGGATCTCGAGCGTTCGGTCGAAGATCGGCTTGTACTCCGGGCGGGCCTCCAGGAGCGCCGTCGTCTTCGCGTTGTGCTGCTTCACCCACGCCAGGGCCTTCTCGCCCTGGACCTCCTCGAGCCAGGCGAACGGGTCGTCGGCCGCCGAAGCCGCCATCGCTCCGCCGAGGACCACCGCGACCGCCACCACGCCTCTCACGAAACTCCGCATTTGTCGACTCCTCACGGGACGGGATCATAGGGCCGCCGTGACATCATTCTCGTCGCATGGATGCCGTAAGACTGCTGAGGGTCCTTCGACCGATCCTGGACAGGTGCTCGGCGCGCTGGATGCTGGCCGGCGGCTTCGCGATGGCGGCATGGGGCTCGGCGCGCGAGCGGATCTTCGCAGCCGCCGTCGAGAGGAGCGGGCCGGATGGCCTGACGGCCCTCGTCCCCTCCCTGGAGCACCTCGTTTCGATGAGAGTGAAGGCGATCCGGACTCCTCGAACTCTATGACAGGCTTAAGGCCGAGCCCTGAGCCTCTGGACCTCGACGTAGCCTTCAACGCCTCTCCCGAGGTCAGCGAGGCACTCGAACGGAACAGGCCGGGGCCCGTCAGCCTGGAGGAGTACGCCCGTTTCATGAAGCAGTTCCAATGGACCGAGGAGCAGCTCCGGGCGATCCCGCTCTCGACGGGACCGCGGTTCACGCTGGACTGAGGCGAGCTTTGGGAGAGATCACCGCGACGCTTCGGGAGCCCACCCGAGGACGACGGTGAGAGGCTGCTCGCTGGCGACGACCTCCGGGACGATGGCGAGAAAGCGCTTCCCGTCCGGCAGGACGTCGAATGCGGTCCAGCCCGCCTTTCCGGAGATCGGGAAGAGGACGGTGGGAGTCCCGAGCCAGAGCGAAGGCGTCGTCCGGACCGGGACGGAGACCAGCTTCCTGTCCGGCGACACGTAGAACAGCTCACGTCCGTCCCGGCTCCACCGGATGATGCGCGCTCCCTCCGACGAGACGCGGGTTCTCTCGCCCGGCCCCGGATAGGGCATGACGTAGGCCTCGGGCCGGCCCGATTCGTCCGAGATGAACGAGAGAAAGCGGCCGTCGGGCGAGAAACGGACATCGTCCTTGCTGAACCGGGATTTCAGCAGCACGGCCGGCTTTTCCCGGCCTGAAAGAGAGAGCGTCCAGATGTCGAAGGGAGTGGTCGCCGTCCGCTCGACGTAGACGAGAGTCTTCCCCTCGGGCGAGATGTCCTCCGCAATCTGGAAGGTCCCGAGGCCGGGGGCGAGAGGCTCTTCGCGGCCGGTCGCCAGATCCGCGCGATAGAGCTGGGGCTGGGCGTCACGGGTCGCGGAATAGATGATGCTCCTCCGGTCGGGAACCTCCAGCCCCGCGATCTCGGTCTCGGGCGACGACGTGATGCGCGATTCAACCCCCCGTTCGAGGTCGAACGACCAGACGTCATAGCTTCCGATCCCCGGCTGCCTCCGGTCGTAGTAGATCCGGCGCCCGTCCCGCGTCATCCAGAGATCAAGGTAGTCGCCCGGTGATCCGATGGCGCCCGTCTCGCGCCCCGCGCGGTCGAAGAAGACGAGCCTGCTTACGCTCTCGTGGGACTGATAGGCCAGCGCGCCGGAGAGCGAGACGGAGAATGACGCGTGGCCGTTCGTCTCGAAGTAGCTCACATGCTCCGCGATCGAGATGGCCTCGCCGGAGAGCCGTCCGCTTCGCCAATCGAACCGTTGCGCGAGGAGCGCGCCATCGCGGGCGAAGAAGAGAAAGCCCGGCTCGGCGTACTGGACGATGGAGGAGACGGAGAGGAGCGCCCGAGGAGGTTTCCCCGGCTCCGACAGCATCACGCGTGCGCTCTTGTCCCGAAGCCGGACACAATATAGGAACCGTTTTCCGTCCGGGAGATACCAGGGCCAGTTCAAGCGGATCTCTCCTCGCGACGCATCCGCCTCGATGACGTTGGCGGGCGTTCCCCCCGCCGCCGGTACCCGGGAGATCGCCACCCCCTGGATGTTCGTGATCAGGATGTCGCCCAGGGCGCCCCAGGTTCCGGACTTCCCGGCGCCGACCGGAATGTCGCAGATCGTGACAGGGGCTCCGCCTCCGAGGTCGATCCGTTTCAGCTTGTCCGGCGTGAAAAAGCCGAGGGATCGGCCGTCCGGAGACCAGAAGAGCGAGGACGCGCCCTCGGTTCCAGAGATCGGGCGCGGCTCGAGCACCGACAGGTCGCGGACCCAGATCGCGCGTCCCCCTCCGGACTCCGTCGCCCCCGTCACGCCGGGACCGCTGCGTGGCGTTCCTGTCGCCACGAAGGCGATCTGCGACCCGTCGGGCGAGACGGCGAGCTCCGTCGTCTCGACGGTGGAGAGGAAGGCCGTGCCTCTCGGAGGCGGAACAGCGAACCGGACGAGGCGCAGTGGCGGCGTTTTCGGACTTTGTGACCGGACGAGCGCGACTCCGACCAGGACGACCGCTGCGGCCGCGATGATCCAGGGGAGAACGCGAAAAGCTGCACGGCGGGTCGGGACTTGCTTCGGCCCTGAGGCGGGCGCGTCGCCTTTCGCCCCGGAGGCCTCGTTCTCGATCCACGACAGCTCGCGCCCCAGATCCGCGGCGCTCTGCCAGCGGTCGTCGGGGCTCTTGGCGAGGCAGGTCCGGACCGTCCGATCGAAGGCGGGCGGAGACAGCGCCCTGAGCGTCGAGACGGCGGGCGGCTCCGAGGTGAGGATCGCGGTGATGAGCGCCGTCGAGGTGTCGCCGGAGAACGGTCGCTTTCCGGTGGCCATCTCGAAGAGGACCGTCCCGAGCGCGAAGAGATCGGTCCGCGCGTCGGCGGGTTTTCCTTCGAGCTGCTCGGGCGCCATGTAGGCGAGGGTCCCGACCACCGTTCCCGCTCCCGTCAATGTGGACGCCTCCCGGGTCTGAAGCTGGGACACCTCTCCTGCCTCGACCCGCTCGCGCAGCTTCGCGAGGCCGAAGTCGAGGAGCTTCACCCCGGACGACGTCAGCATGACGTTCGCCGGCTTCAGGTCCCGGTGAACGATCTCCTTCCGGTGCGCGGCGGCGAGCGCGGCACAGATATCCCGCCCGATGCGGAGAATCTGCGAGAGCCCAAGCGGCCCCTTCGCCAGGCGGTCCGCCAGAGACTCCCCTTCGAGCAGCTCCATCACGAGGAAACCGGTCCCCTCGTGCGAGCCGACGTCGAAGATCGCGCAGATGTTCGGGTGCGAGATCCGGGCGATCGTCCGTGCCTCGCGCTCGAAGCGCTCGCGCGCCTCCGCGTCCGCCGCGAACCTCGCGGGCAGCACCTTGACGGCCACCTCGCGCCCGAGCCGCGAATCCTTAGCCCGGTAGACCTCCCCCATCCCGCCCGCTCCGAGGAGCGAGAGGATTTCGTAAGGGCCTAGCCTCATACCGGGGGCGACGGTCATCGGGCATTCCCATTCCGGCGTTCAAGTCCCGGGACTCCTTCGGCGATCATCAGGCTGAAAACACGCTCGGACTCGGAGAGCACCAGGCGTTTCCCGTCGGGAGAGAGACCGAGGGATTCGGTGATCCAATCGGGATCGAAGCCTGCGAAGGGACGTCGCGTCGGCGCGGTGTCCTTTCCCGGAATGAAGTCCTGGATGAAGACGCCATCCAGACCCTTCTCGTCCTGCCCGGTGAAGATGATGTGCTTGCCGTCCGGAGTCCATCGCGCGCGACCGGGGAAGACCGAGGTCTTGCGCCGCGGTTCAGGAAAGACGGCGAAGGTCATGTCCATTCCGTCCTCGGTCCGGATGACGTGGAGGACGGAGGTCGTCCGGACCGTGATCAGGTACGTGGACCAGACACCGTCGGGCGAAACCTCCGGAATCTGCACGGCGCCCGGCGCCAACAACTCGGCACCGCTGCCGTCCGGATGGATCTTCCAGAGGCCGGGGTGCCTGCGGTTTGCGCAGGAATAGACGATCCACCTTCCATCCCGGGTCTGGGTCGGGTTCTGGGCATCTTCGCCGTCATGGGTGACCTGGTGCGCACCCGAACCGTCGGGGTTCGAGGCCCAGATCTCCAAGTTTCCGCTCCGGTTCGAACTCCAGAGCAGGGTACGGCCATCCGGAGAAAAGGCAGGATCCCAGTCGTCCGCCGGGTCGTCCGTGAGGCTCCGCACCACGCCCGTGCGGGTGGAGATTTCCCACAGATCGAGGTTTCCCGAACGGTTGGAGGAGAAGACCACCCATTCGCCCCCCGGGGCGAAAACCGGCTGACGATCGTTGATGGTGCCGTGGGTGATCCAGCGCGGCGGACGGTGTCCGTCCAGGGCGTATTCCCGGAGGTTCTGGCGCCCGCTCATGCTGTCGAAGACGACCCGCCCGTCCGGGAGGAGGTCGAGCGTCGTGCCGCTGTTGCCCACCCAGAAGAGGGGATGATGGCCGCGCGTGTGGATGTCTTCACGGAACGCCCGGGCGGCGCTCACGGCCGTACCGCCCCCGGTAATCGATTCGGACTGGAGATAGACGATCTCGTTGGAGGAGAGCCAGGCGGCGGAGGAGAGCATGCCGGAGGGCTCGAGCCGGATTTCCCGGAAGCTTCCGTCCTTCACATCCACGAGAATGAGCTTGCGGAAGACACCGGACGTGATGACGGGCGGAGTGTTCAGGATGATGTGCCGGCCATCCGGACTCCACCTCGGAAATCCGACAAGTTCTCCCTCGAAGCGGGTGAGTTCCCGTTCCACGCCACCCGCCGGATCGATGAGATAGAGGTCCGAGAGAATCTTCTCCTGCTGGTGGCGGAGACGGACGAAAGCGATCTGCTTCCCGTCCGGGGACCAGTCACCCTGCTCGGCATCCTCCACCACCTTGTGGGGGTCGTTTCCCAGGAGGGTGATGCGATGAAGGGAGGACCTTCCACCCTGGGAATGGATGAACAGAACGGAGGCGCCATCGGGGGAGAAGCGTGGGAAGTCATCGGGTCCGGTGGTGATTGCCACCTCGCCTCCGCCCTTGAGCTGCTTGAGCCAGATACGCGGCTGTCCGTCCCGGTCCGACGTGAAGGCGAGAGTCTTCCCGTCGGGACTAGCGGCAGGGGATGTGTCGTGGCCGCTGTACGTCACGAGCCGGATCGCCACCGCGGAGGTTTGCTCGGGAGCCTTGCGGAGAGTCCATACCAGCCCCACGGAAAGCAGGAGGATGACGCCCGCGGCACGGATCAGCAGGGAATTGGGTTTCCACCTGGAAGGAGCTTCTTGTTGGGGTTCTCCCGGCCCCGACTCCCCACGAGTTGATTCGAGGGCGAAGACAAGGTCCCTCGTCGACTGAAACCGCTCCCCCGGTTTCTTCTCCAGGGAGTGCTGCACGATGCGCGAGAGCGCGGGTGACGGTCCGGAGACGCTGGCCGTGATCCCCGGCGGTTCTTCCTTCAGAATCGCCGACATCGTGTCGGCGGCCGTCTCCCGCTTGAACGCTTTCTTCCCCGAGAGCAGCTCGTAGAGAATCGCCCCGAACGAGAAGATGTCCGAGCGGTGGTCGACGGGCAGGCCGCGCACCTGCTCGGGGGACATGTAGCCCACCGTCCCCATGACGACGCCGGGTTCCGTCTGCTTCGATTCGGTCGGCGCGCTCGTTTCCTCGGTGTTGTCCCGCTCGGTCCTCTTGGCGAGGCCGAAATCGAGGATCTTCAGGTGGCCGTCGTTCGTGACGATGACGTTCTCGGGCTTCAGGTCCCTGTGCACGATCCCCTTCTCGTGCGCGGCGGAGAGACCTCTGGCGATCTGGAGGGCGTAGTCCACGGTCTGCTTCGGCGGGATCGGCCCCGAATCGAGCCTGTCGCGAAGCGTCGTCCCTTCGAGGAGCTCCATCACGAGAAGGTGGCGGGCCGAGGCGGGTGAGGGACCGGGGATTTCTTCGAATGAATGGATGGAGGCGATGTTCGGATGGGACAGCGCGGCGAGTAGCTTCGCCTCGCGCTCGAAACGCGCCGCCATATCCCTGTCTTCAAAGAATTCTTCAGGCAGGACTTTCAGCGCCACCGTCCGCTCGAGGCGTGTGTCCTTCGCCCGGTAGACCTCCCCCATCCCGCCCGCTCCGAGCTGCCCGACGATCTCGTACGAACCGAGCTTTTCGCCCGTCTTCAGAGCCATCTATTGATACAGGGTATCAATTCGGCGGGCCGACGACCGCCTGATAGACGAGGACGCGGAACTTGTCCTGGAGGTCGAGCCCTCCCGCCGGGAGGAGCCGGGCGTAATCGGAGGCCGTCGAGAAACCGTAGACCCACTTCTCCCCGGGCTGCGCGTCGAACGGGAGAGCGTAGCGGCGGCGCCAGAAGGAGGGCGGCGAAAAAGAGCGCCGTCCGTCCCCTCGTTCCCATCTACTTCAGGTTCTCCCGGAGGAAGGCGAGCGTCGCCGCCCACGCCTTCTCGGAGGCTTTCATGTTGGCGCCGTCGCGCCCCGTCTGCTGCCGGAGAAAGCCGTGCCCGGCTCCTTCGAAGACCATCGGCGTGTAGCGCTTCCCGAGCTTCTTCATCTCCGCCTCGGCCTGCGGGATCGTCGCGTCGACCCGCGCGTCGTCGCCTCCGTAGAGGCCGAGAACCGGGGCCGCGATCTTTGCGTAGGCCGCCGGATCGGACGGCGAGGTGCCGTAGTAGACGACCGCGGCGTCGAGCTTCGGCTGCGCGACGGCGTAGGCGAAGCTGGAGGTTCCGCCCCAGCAGAAGCCCACCGTGCCGGACTTTCCGCTCGCGGCCGGCAGCTTCAGGGCGTAGTCACGCACCGCGTCGAGCCGCACCGCGACCATCTCGGGAGTCAGATTGCGGATCGTCTTCGTGACGTCGGCGCCGAGGGCATCGGTCCCGCCGCCATTCGGTCCCATTCCGGAGAGAAGGTCGGGCGCGAGAGCGATGAAGCCCTCCTTCGCGAGCTGGTCCGTCACGCCCCTCACCCAGTCCGTCAGGCCGAAGATCTCGTGAATGACGAGGACGACTCCCGCCTTCCCCTTCTTCTCCGGGTAGACGACCCACGTCAGGAGCTTTCCGCCATCGGGGAGCTTGATGTCCACCCATTCCCCGTGGCGCGGAGATTTCGCGAGCGCTCCCTTCGCCTGGTCGGCGTCCGGAGGCAGCGCCTCGTTTCGCGGCGCGGCCGTTGCCGTCGCGGGCGCCGCCGGCTCTCCCATCGTGTGTCCGGCGTGAGCGTCGTCCTGGGCCGACGCGGAGAGAGCGAAGGCGCCGGCCGCGAGCGCCCCTCCAAGTACCCATGAAGCCTTCTTCATCGATTTTTCCCCCTCATCTCGCGGCTCACCTTATCGCAGCCGCCCGTCTCCTGGTTAATGGGCCTCATTGCCTTCCCCGGATCCGGGTTGCATAGGGTGTTCAGGAGGTCTCCGCCATGCATCCAGGGAAGCATCTCCTGCGCCTGTCGCTGGTCGCACTCCTCGCGTTCCCGGCCGAAGGCCTCGCCCAAGACCTCCTCGGCAACTCGTTCTTCGACACGAACCTCGAAAGCTGGACCAGCTTCGGACCCAGCGGCTCCTACGCCAACGCGTGGGACCCGCTCGACTCCGCGGGCTCGCCGACATCTGGCTCGGCTCTCCTGACGAACAGCGCCCCGGACCCCACGAGGTCGAGCGGACTGTTCCAGTGCGTCCCGGTCGAGCCGGGCACGTCATACGTCGCCGCGATGAAGGTCCGCGTGCCAGGCACGGTCACCGCGACCGGTTACCCCGCCCTTCAGGTCAACTGGTACACGGGGGTGACCTGCAGCGGAACGATCACCCCGACCAGCGCGCAGTTCCATCCCTCCGCCGACACCTGGACGGCGGTGGCGACGGCCCCGCTCACGTCGCCCGCGAACGCGGCATCGGCGTACGTGATGCCTTACATCTTCAAGAGCAGCGCCGGAGGCGTCTTCACGGCCTGGGTCGACGACGTCACCCTGATGCCGAACAGCGTGACGCTGACCATCCCGGCATCGGCCTCGATCCACGGGGTACCCCCCACCTTCTTCCATACGGACCTTTGGATCGTGAACAATTCCTTCCAGAACTTGGCGACGGTCACATTCCGCCACAGATGCTTCGCCACACAGTCGTGCGGCGGGGGGACATCGGCCGTTGGCATCCCGGCCGGCGGCACGGGGTATTTCCGGGACGTCATCGGGGCCACCTTCGGGGATCCGGAGACATCCGGCGCCATCGAGATCGCCTACGACCCATCGGTGGCGGGGATCACCGCCGGCTCCCGGACATACACGCCGGAAGAGACCCCCACGAACGGCGCGGGGATCCCGGCTCTCCTGCGACGCGAGGCGAAGACGCGCGGCGTCTTCTGGGGACTCTCGGCGAACGCCGGCAGCCAGAACGGCGGGTTCCGATCCAACGCGGGCGCGTACAACCCGAATGACAGTTCCGTGGACGTGACGTTTACGATGTACGACACTAACGGCAGCATCGCCGGTAGCCCGTGGATGAGGACGCTCGGGCCCCACGAGCCGTACCAGGCGGACATCTTCAAGGTCACGGGGAACGGCTCGGTCGCGACGGTGAGCTACTCCCTCCGGATGACGGCGACCGCTCCGGTTTTCGGCTACGTCACGGTCGTCGACAACCTCTCCGGCGACCAGATCTTCATCAACGCCGCAGACGACCGGTAGGAGACGGGCCTCCCCGGAAGAGGCATGATCCCCGCGCCCGGCTCGCCACGAAGCGGACGGGCGGAGGACGACGTTGCGCCAACTCTTCCGAATCGCCGGCCTCGCTCTTTTCGGAACCTGCGCCTTCGCGGCTGCCGTCGAAAGCTACCCGCCCGACCTCTTCCGGGAGATGCACTGGCGGATGATCGGCCCGTTTCGCGGAGGGCGAACGGTCGGCGCGGCGGGTGTCCCCGGCCACCGCGGCGTCTTCTACGTCGGCGTGAACAACGGCGGGGTCTGGAAGACGAACGACTACGGCCTCACCTGGACCCCGATCTTCGACGGCCAGCCGACGCAGTCGGTCGGCACGCTGGCCGTCGCCCCCTCGGACCCGAATGTCCTCTATGTCGGGAGCGGCGAAGGACTGCAGCGCCCGGACCTCTCCGTGGGGGACGGGATCTACCGGTCGACGGACGGCGGGAAGAGCTGGAAGCACGGCGCTCTTCGCGACGGGGAGCAGATCCCGGCGATCCTCGTCGACCCGCGCGACCCGAAGACGCTCCTCGTCGCCGTCCTCGGCCATCCTTACGGACCGAGCGAGGAGCGGGGCGTCTTCCGCTCGACGAACGGCGGGGAGAGCTTCCGGAAGGTTCTCTACAGGAACGAGAACACCGGGGCGGTTGCCCTCGCCGCCGATCCGAAGAACCCCGAGGTCGTCTACGCGGCCCTCTGGGAGGCGAGGCAGGGACCGTGGGAGAACGGCGATTTCCGCGGGCCCGGGAGCGGCCTCTACAAGTCGGCCGACGGAGGGAAGAGCTGGAAGCCCCTCGGGAACGGGCTGCCGACCTTCGCGGAGGGACTCGGGCGGATCGGGCTCGCGGTGGCCCCGAGCGACCCGAGAAGGCTCTACGCCGTCGTCGAGGCGGCTCCCGCTCACGGAGGCCTCTTCCGGTCGGACGACCGAGGCGAGAGCTGGCGGCGCGTCAATACGGAGATGCGTGTCTGGGGGCGCGCCGACGACTTCGCGGAAGTGAAGGTCGACCCGAAGAACGCCGACGTCGTCTGGCTGGCCAACACCTCGACGTACCGCTCGACGGACGGTGGGAAGAGCTTCATCGCCGTGAAGGGGGCTCCGGGGGGCGACGACTACCACACGATCTGGATCGACCCCGACGACCCGAAGACGATCCTCCTCGCGAGCGACCAGGGGGCGACGCTGACCGTGAACGGCGGCGAGAGCTGGAGCAGCTGGTACAACCAGCCGACCGCGCAGCTCTACCACGTCTCGACGGACAGCCGCTTCCCCTACTGGGTCTACGGCGGGCAGCAGGAGAGCGGCTCGGTCGGAATCGCGAGCCGCGGCGACTACGGCACCATCACCCTCAGGGACTGGTATCCCGTCGGCGCCGACGAGTACGCCTACGTGGCCCCCGACCCGCTGAACCCCGACGTCGTGTACGGGGGGAAGGTCTCGCGCTTCTCCCATTCGACGAAGGACGTGCAGGACGTCAGCCCCGAAGCGGTCCGCTCCGGAAAGTACCGTTTCCTTCGCACCGAACCGGTCGTCTTCTCCCCCGCCGATCCTCACGTTCTCTTCTTCGCCGGGAACGTCCTCTTCAGGACGACGACCGGCGGGAAGAGCTGGGACGTCATCTCTCCCGACCTTTCGCGCGAGGCCCCCGAGGTCCCACCGAGCGTCGGCGTCTACCAAAAGCCCGAGGTCGAGAAGTCGCTGAAGGAGCACCGCCGGGGCGTCATCTACGCCGTGGCTCCGTCGCCCCTCGACGTGAACCTGATCTGGGCGGGGACCGACGACGGGCTCATTCACGTCACGAAGGACGGCGGGAAGAGCTGGTCGAATGTCACGCCGCCGGCCCTCACTTCGTGGAGCAAGGTCTCGATGCTGGAAGCCTCGCGCTTCGACGCCGGGACGGCGTATGCCGCGATCAACCGGATCCGAATCGACGACCTCAAGCCGCACGTCCTCCGGACGCGCGACTTCGGGGCGACCTGGACCGAAATCGTTGCCGGGCTTCCAGAGAACGCTCCCGTCAACGCCGTCCGCGAGGACCCGGTCCGGAGAGGGCTCCTCTACGCCGCCACCGAGCGGGGTGTCGGCGTCTCCTTCGACGACGGCGAGAGCTGGCAATCGCTCCAGCTCAATCTCCCCGCCACTTCGGTTCGGGACCTCGTCGTCCACGAGGACGACCTCGTCGTCGGGACGCACGGGCGCTCCTTCTGGATCCTCGACGACGTGACCCCGCTCCGGCAGCTCGCGGCCGGGACTCTGAATTCGCCCGCCCACCTCTTCGCGCCACAGCTCGCCACGCGCGTCCGCAGAAGCCGGTACACCGACACTCCGATGCCGCCGGAAGAGCCCGCCGGCGAGAATCCTCCCGACGGCGCCATCATCAACTACTACCTGAAGTCTCAGCCGGCGAGTCCCGTGACCCTGGAGATCCTCGACGCAAACGGCGCTGTCGTTCGCCGGTACTCCAGCACCGACCTCCCCGAGCCGATCGATCCCGCCCTCAACGTCCCGACCTACTGGGTCCGTCCGCCGCGAATCCTCGCGAGCGGGCCCGGCCTCCACCGCTTCGTCTGGGACTTCCGATATCCCGACCCCCCGGCGTCCGAGCACGACTATCCGATTTCGGCCGTCTACCGCGACACCCCGCGCGTCCCGCAGGGGGTTCTCGCCCTGCCGGGCCCTTACACGGTGAAGCTGACCGTCGACGGGAAAAGCACCACGCAGCCGCTCGAGATTCGGATGGATCCCCGCGTCCCGACGCCGCCCGAAGGGCTCGCCGAGCAGTTCGCCCTCGCCATGAGGATCAGCGCCGCGCTCGAGAAGAACGACCGGGCCCTGAAAAGCGTCCGGGCTTATCGCGCGAAGCTCAAGGAGCGGATCGCGAAGGCTTCCGATCCCGCGGAGAGGGAGAAGTTCGAAGCTCTCGACGCGAAAGCCTCCGCGCTCGAAGGCGTCCGCAGCGGGCGCCGCGGCCGCCGCGGGGCGGCCACGGCCGAGATGGACTTCGGCCGGATTGCGGGCGCGCTTCTCGGGCTCCTCGACATCGTGGAATCGACCGACGCCGCCCCGACGATGCAGGCCGTCACCGCGACGGGCGATGTCGAGAAAGCCCTCCACGCGGCGCTCGCGCGATGGGAAAGCGTCCCCGCGATTTCGAAGGAATAGCATCTTCGCAGTATCACGACCCGGACAGGCCGCCGGATCGGGCCCGATGACACCCGTCCGGGAGCCCTATTTCCCGGAGGTCATCTGGATGCTGGCGATGGGACGGGCCCCCCCTCCCGAGTAGCTCTTCAGGTCGAACTCGCCGTTCGCGATTCTGGGCTGCAGCGAGGGTATGACGATTCCCTCGCCCTTTCCGTCGGGGCCGACCGTGATCTCGACCATTCCGATGTCGTAGTCGACGATTGCCAGTTGTGTGTACTCGGCCACCATCGACATCGGCCGGGCGGCGACGAAGAGGACTTTACGGCCACCGTTTGGAAGCGCCGTCGCCCGGATGATGGGAATCGGGTAGCCCACTCTCGAGGCGAAGCGGACCCAGCCTCTCTGGTCCGCATTGAAGAGTGCGTTGACGAAGGCCGTCTGGCCTTTCTCCCTGAACAGGGTCTCCCACTGCGTGATCTCGGCGTCGGTACTCAGACTGTCCACGCGAGCCTGGAACATGGTCGTCTCAGGGCCGACCCCTCCCATCGTCGGGACGACGCCGGAGAAGGCGAGGGGCAGCGGCATCTGCGCCGCCGGCACGGCCGGCGCCCCGGACGAGGCCGAGGGCGAGCCGGAGCAGCCGAGAATCGTCATCGCGAAAAGCAGGAAAAAAGGGAGCGTTCTCCTGGACATGACCCTGCGCCTTTCTTTCAGGCTGGTGGACTCTCGACTCTGAGGATCGTCATACCCTCGCCGACAGCGAGTCTCCCACACACCGCCGCCCCTGACTGTCCCGGGTCGCTTCCTCGAACGCCTCGACCGGAATCGGGAATAGACTTCCCCCAGTAACACGACCCTGACGGGCCGCCGGATTGAGCGCTGCCGCGCCGGGGGGCACGACCCGCCCCTTCCTCCGACCCGGGGAGGCACTTGGCATGGGCCTCTCCGCCGGCACGAAGCTCGGCCCATACGAAGTCCTTGCCCCTGTCGGCGCGGGGGGGATGGGTGAGGTTTACCGGGCGAGGGACACGCGACTGGGGCGAGAGGTAGCGGTCAAGGTCCTGCCGGAGAATTTCCTGGAAAGTGAAGAAGGAAAAGCGCGCTTCGAGAGGGAAGCTCGCGCGCTCGCGGCGCTGAACCACCCGAACATCGCAGTTGTCTACGCATTCGAAGAGATCCCCGGCTCTTCCGGCTCCCCGTCTCGCCACCTCCTCGCTATGGAGCTTCTGGAGGGCCAGACGTTACGCGAGGCGCTGGCCAAAGGGCCGCTTGTACTCCGGAAAGCTCTCGACATCGGGCTGCAGGTGGCGGAAGGGCTCGCGGCAGCGCACGGGAAGGGGGTCGTCCACCGCGACGTCAAGCCGGAAAACATCTTCCTGACGAAGGACGGCCACGCCAAGCTCCTCGACTTCGGCCTGGCCCGGCACGACGTCTCCCGCCACGACGCCTCCGACACACGGTCTCCCACGCTCGCGGCAGTAAGCGAAAAGGGGGTCGTCCTCGGGACGGTGGCTTACATGTCGCCGGAGCAGGCGCGAGGGGAGACCGTCGACTTTCGGAGCGACCAGTTCTCGCTCGGGACGGTTCTCTACGAGATGCTGACAGGTGAGCGCCCGTTTGTCCGCGACTCCGCGGCCGAGACGATGGCAGCCATCATCCGGGACGAGCAGGACCCGGTGACGAAGGTCGATCCGAAGCTTCCGCCGGTTCTCGGCTGGGTCGTCCAGCAATGTCTCTCGAAGGATCCGGAGGAGCGTTATTCCTCGACCAAAGACCTCGCAAAGGAGCTTCAGAACCTCCTGACGCACCTCTCCGAGGCCGTCAGTGCGACCGACCTAGCGCCCGGCGAAACGCCGCGTCTCCGCCGCCGGGTTCCCTTCTGGGCGCTGGCGGCTGCTGTCGTGTTCGCCGTCGCACTCGGCCTCTTCGTGGGCAACCGATTCGTTCGAACCGGATCTCCTCGGGCTTCGTCCCTCAGCCTTACGCTTTCGTTCCCGGTCGATGCGGCACCAGATACAAGCGAAGTGAACCCGCTTGCCCTCACACCCGACGGGAAGACCCTCGTCTACTCGGGATCCAACAGTGGCAAATCGATGCTCTTCGTCCGCCGGCTCGACCTCGACGAGATCAAGCCGATCCCGGGGACTGAAGGGGCGTGCCTTCCGTTCATCTCCCCGGACGGTCTGGAGGTTGGCTTCTTCGCCAATAGAAAGCTGAAGAAGGCGGCGCTCGGCGGAGGCCCCCCGATCGTTCTTTGCGATGCTCCGGTCTCCCGCGGGGGGAGCTGGGGGAGGGACGGAACGATCGTCTTCGCGCCGAGCGCGATTTCGGGTCTCTGGCGTATCCCGGCGTCGGGTGGAGAGCTGCGACAGCTGACGACTCCGGATGCCGCGAACGGCGAGAGACACTACTTTCCGCAGTTCCTTCCGGACGGAGAGCACATCCTCTTCGATCTCAAGGACCGGAATCTGACGAGCCGGGCCGCCGTCGTATCTCTTCGCACGGGCGAGACGCGGATCGTGGCTCAGGACACCGCGAACCCCCGGTTTCTACCGACCGGGCATCTCGTCTTCTCGCGCCCCGGCACGCTCTTCGCCGTCCCTTTCAATCTGCAGCGTCTCGAAACGTCCGGCGCTCCTCTTCCGATCCTCGACGATCTTGTGACGAGTTGGGCCGGAATAGCCCAGGCCTATTACGCGTTCTCGCAGGAAGGGACGCTCGTCTACGTACCCGACCAGCAGCTTCGGCGGACACTCGTCTGGGTGGACCGGAAAGGCGCGGCGGAGCGGCTTCCTTTTCCCCCCGCGGGCTACTACGAAGTGGCCCTTTCGACCGATGGAGAGCGGCTCGCGGCCACCACTGCTGACAAAGGCGAAAAAGAGGCGCTCCTGATCGGCGATCTCGCCCGGGGAACACTCAGCCGTTCCACGGCGGACGGAGCTTTCCACGGTCTGGCCTGGGCGCCCGACGGAAAACGGGTTGCCTTCAGCTTCGCGCCTGGCGGAAGAGGGCTTCTTCACGTCTACTGGCAGGACGCCGATGGAAGCACGCCGCCCGTGCGCATGACGGGCGAGTCGGCGGAGCAATCAGACCACCCTGCTTCTTTCTCGCCCGACGGCAACGTCCTGCTGGTCAAGGTGTGGAACTACGCCGACACCAGCCCCACCCGCACGGGCTGGGACCTCTTCGTCCTTCCGCTCGGCGGGGGGAGAACACCCCGTCCCTTCCTCCAGACAAAGTTCAATGAAGTCAACGCCCAGTTCTCGCCTGACGGCCGATGGGTCGCGTACGAGTCGGACGAGTCCGGGCGCCTTGAGGTCTTCGTCCGGCCGTTTCCGGGACCGGGTGGAAAGTGGCAAATCTCGACGGAAGGGGGGAGCGGTCCGCGCTGGCTCCGCAACGGGCGGGAGCTTTGCTACCGGAACGAGGACAAGATGATGGTCGTGGATGTCGAGACCAAGCCGACGTTTCGGCCCGGGCGGCCACGGACGCTCTTCGAGGGGCATTATTTGCAGCTATTCGAGGGTTGCCATGACTATGACGTCGCACCCGACGGCCAGCGATTCCTGATGATCAAACCGGACCCCGCCGAGTCGGGCCCGGCCCACGTCAAGGTCGTCCTGAACTGGTTCGAGGAGGTGAAGCGGCGAGTCCCGGGGGCGAAGTGAGTTGAGAGCCTCCGAATCAACCCGATTGCGGGGCTAGAATCTCCGCGGTAGCACCAAAACGAAGTGAGCCTCGCCGCAGGCACTCGCCTCGGGCCGTACGAGATCCAAGCCCCTCTTGGCGCGGGTGGGATGGGAGAGGTCTACCGGGCGACGGACACGCGGCTCGACCGGCCGGTCGCGCTGAAAGTCCTGCCGGACGCTTTCTTCGAGAACAGGGAGAGCCTCGCGCGTTTCGAGCGGGAGGCGAAGGCGCTGGCCGCCGTCAGCCACCCGAACATCGCCGTCATCTATTCATTCGAAGAGGTCTCTGGCCGGTACCTTCTCGTCCAGGAGCTTCTGGAAGGCGAGACGCTCCGCGAGGCGCTGACCAAGGCACCCTTGCCCCTGCGGAAGGCCCTCGACGTGGGGCTACAGGTGGCGGAGGGGCTCGCGGCGGCGCACGGGAAAGGGATCGTCCACCGCGACGTCAAGCCCGACAACGTCTTCCTGACGAGGGACGGTCACGCCAAGCTCCTCGACTTCGGCCTCGCCCGGCGGGAGGCCACGCGCCACGATCCGGCCGACACCCGATCTCCGACGCTCGCCGGCGTGACCGAAAAGGGGGTCGTCCTCGGGACGGTGGCCTACATGTCGCCGGAGCAGGCGCGCGGCGAGACCGTGGACTTCCGGAGCGATCAGTTCTCGCTCGGGGTCGTCCTCTACGAGATGCTGACCGGGAAGCGCCCCTTCGCAGGGGCCTCGGCCGCCGAGTCAATGGCCGCCACCATCCGGGACGAGCCGGAGCCGGTGACGAAGGTCGATCCGAAGCTTCCGCCGGTTCTCGGCTGGATCGTCCAGCGCTGTCTCTCGAAGGACCCGGAAGAGCGCTATTCCTCGACCAAAGACCTCGCCAAGGAGCTGCAGAACCTCCGGACGCATCTCTCCGATGCCGTCAGCGCGACGGAGGTCTCGACCGGCGAAACGCCCCGGCTCCGCCGACGAGTCCCCCTCTGGGCGCTCCTGTCCGCCGGTGCGCTCGCCGTCGTGCTCGGCCTCCTGCTCGTCATCCGGCTCTTTCGGCCAGGACCTGTCCGACCCCTTCCCCTCGACCTCTCGCTCTCCTTCCCGGTCGACGCCTCACCGGACATCTTCAACACGAACCCGCTTGCTCTCACGCCCGACGGGAAGACCCTCGTCTATGCGGGAATGCGGGACACCAAGCCAATGCTCTTCGTCCGTCGGCTCGACCGCGACGAGATCCGGCCGATTTCCGGGACGGACGGAGCGGCCCTGCCCTTCCTCTCCCCGGACGGTCTCCAGGTGGGGTTCTTCGCCGACGGAAAGCTGAAGAAGGTGGCGCTCGACGGCGGGTCGCCGATGACTCTCTGCGATGCCCGGATCCCCCGCGGCGGGAGCTGGGGAGTGGACGGCACGATCGTCTTCACGCCGAGCGCGATGTCCGGCCTCCAACGCATCTCGTCTTCGGGCGGAGAGCCTCGCCCGGTGACGACTCCGGACGCGGCGAAGGGTGAGAGGCACCTCTTTCCTCAGTTTCTTCCGGATGGAGAGCACGTCCTCTTCGACCTCACGGATCGCGATCGGACGGGCGGGGCTGCCGTCGTCTCGCTCCGGACCGGCGAGCAGAAGATCGTCGCGGAAGACGCCCCGTACGCGCGCTATCTCCCGACAGGACATCTCGTCTTCACGCGCCCCGGTTCGCTCGTCGCCGTCTCGTTCGACCTGAAGAAACTCGAGGCGTCCGGGCCTCCCGTCCCGATTCTCACCGATCTCGTGACGAATCTCAGTTTCCTGCGGACGGCCGAGTACGCTTTCTCGCAGGACGGAACGCTCGTCTACGTCCCGACCCGGTCGCTTCAGCGGACGTTCGTCTGGGTGGACCGGAAAGGAGCCGTGGAGCGAATTCCGTTCCCGGCCGGAGGCTACGAGGAGGTCGTCCTCTCGCCGGACGGAGGGCGGCTCGCCACGAGAGCCATCGACAAGAGCGAGAAGATGACGCTTCTGTTTGGAGACCTCGCCCGGGGGACTCTCACCCGGTCGACGGCCGAAGGATCCTTCCAGTGCCTCGCCTGGGCACCGGACGGGAAACGGGTGGCCTTCGGCTTCAAGCCTGCCGGAGGACGAGGGCTCTTCAGCGTCTTCTGGCAGAACGCCGACGGAAGCGCCCCTCCGGAACGGCTGACGGGCGAGACGCGGCTCCAGATGGAGCTGCCGACGTCCTTCTCGACCGACGGCAGCCTGACGCTCGTCCAGGTGATGGACTACGCGGATACGAGCCCGGCCAATACCCGCTGGGACATCTTCGTCCTTCCGCTCCGAGGGGAACGGCAGATGCGTCCCTTCCTGAAGACGCGGGCAAAGGAGGAGCTTGCGCGGTTCTCGCCCGACGGCCGCTGGGTCGCGTATCGGTCGGACGAGTCGGGCCAGCTGGAGATCTTCGTCCAGCCCTTCCCGGGCCCGGGTCCCAAGTGGCAGATCTCGACCGAAGGCGGGAGCGAGCCTCGCTGGTCCCGGAGCGGCCACGAGCTCTTCTACCGGCAGGACGACAAGCTAAATCGCCAGAACGACAAGATGATGGTCGTCGATGTCGAGACGGCGCCGACGTTCCGAGCCGGCCGTCCACGGGTG
The DNA here is from genome assembly GCA_963779415.1 of uncultured Acidobacteriota bacterium. Taxonomy (GTDB): domain Bacteria; phylum Acidobacteriota; class Thermoanaerobaculia; order UBA5066; family UBA5066; genus DAOMFB01. Next base: position 949,025 of record CAVZYA010000001.1, read on the forward strand.
CTCTTCGAAGGGCAGTTCTACGACTTCGGCATCAACTGCTATGACGTCACGCCCGACGGCTCGCGCTTCATCATGATCAAGGAGGACCCCGCCGAGCTGGGCCCGGCGCACGTCAACGTCGTCCTGAACTGGTTCGATGAGGTGAAGCGGCAGGTCCCAGGGGCGAAGTGACGATTTGATGCAAGAATGGTTGATGCTATGATGTCATCATGAGGACCACGTTGACACTCGATGACGACGTCGCCGCTCTGCTGAAGGAAAGAGCCCGCCGCCAGGATCTCACCATGAAGAGGGCGGTGAACGACGCGTTGCGGGCGGGGCTGCTCAGGACGGGCTCGGGCCGGCCCCGTCGCTACCGACTCAAGCCGGCGTCGCTCGGGGGTCCCCTTCCGGGCATCGACCTCGACAAGGCGCTTGGCCTCTCCGGGACGCTCGAGGACCTCGAGATCTACCGGAAGCTGGAGCTCCGGAAGTGATCCTCGTCGATGCCAACCTCCTCGTCTACGCCGTGGATGCGGACTCCCCCCGCCACCGCCCGGCCCGGCGCTGGCTGGAGGAGACCCTCTCGGGCTCGTCTGCGGTCGGCCTTCCCTGGATCGTTCTTCTCGCCTTTCTTCGACTGACGACGCGCACGGGGATCCTGAGAAAGCCGCTTCGGCCGGAACGCGCGCTAGGGTACGTCGACTCCTGGCTGGCCCAGCCCTACGTCGCGGCGGTCGGGCCGGGCCCGGGGCACTGGGCCGTCCTCAGAAACCTCCTGAGGACGACCGGCCTCGCAGGGAACCTCACCTCGGATGCGCATCTCGCGGCCCTCGCAATCGAGCGCGGCGCTCCGGTCTACTCGACCGACCACGACTTCCGGCGGTTCCCCGGCGTCGAGCACGTCGACCCGCTCGCGTAACGGCAGGACCCGCGCCATGGGCTCGTCCTCACTCCCGGCGCGCTACGACGTCAGCCCGACGACCTTGCCGTCCACGAGGTCGATCCGCTCGGCGGCGGGGAAGGTCGGAAGGCCCGGCATCCGGAGGACTTCGCCGAGGAGCGGCACGAGGTAGCCCGCCCCCGCCGCAAGGAGAACGCCCCGGACGGTGATCCCGAAGTCCCCGGGGCGCCCGAGGCGCCTTGGGTCGTCGGAAAGCGACGTCTGGGTCTTGGCGACGCAGAGCGGAAGCAGCTCGTACCCGAACCGCATCGCCATCTCGAGGTCGCTCTCGGCCTCGTGGCTCCATGTCACGTCCTTCGCACCGTACATGGCGTGGGCGATCTTCAGGAGCTTCACCTTGGGCGGGTCGTTCCGTTCGTAGAGGGGCCGGAAACGGCCGGCATCTCGCGACGCGACCCCGACGACGGCCTCCGCCAGCGCGGTTCCCCCTTCGCCCCCCTTCATGAAGACGTCGGCAACGGCAAAGGGGACCTTCAGCCGCTCACACTCCGCCCGGACGACCGCGATCTCCTCCTCCGTGTCGGCGGCGAATCGGTTCAGCGCGATGACGGGCCCCTCGCCGAAGGTCCGGATGCTCTCGACGTGCTTGTCCAGATTCGGGAGTCCCCGTTCCACGGCCTTCGGGTCGGGAACGGTCAGGGCGTCCTTCGAGGCACCGCCGTGCAGCTTCAGCGCCCGGATCGTCGCGACGAGGACGACGGCCGCCGTGTCGAGGCCGGCCGAAACGCTCTTGATGTCGAAGAACTTCTCGGCGCCGAGATCGACGCCGAAGCCGGCCTCCGTCACCGTGTAGTCGGCGTATGCCAGCGCCATCTTCGTCGCGAGGACCGAGTTGCAGCCGTGGGCGATGTTCGCGAAGGGCCCGCCGTGGACGAAGGCGGGGACCCCCTCGAGCGCCTGGACGAGGTTCGGCTTCAGGGCGTCCTTGAGGAGGACCATCATCGCCCCGACGGCCTGGAGGTCCGCCGCCGTGATCGGGTCCTTCTCGCGGGTCAGGGCCACGACGATGCGCGAGAGGCGCGCCCGGAGATCCTCCGCGTCCTCGGCGAGGCAGAGGGCCGCCATCACCTCCGAGGCCGGTGTGATGTCGAAGCCCGTTTCGCGCGGCACCCCCTCCATGGCACCGCCGAGGCCGATGACGACGTGGCGGAGCGACCGGTCGTTCATGTCGATGACGCGCCGCCAGAGGACGCGGCGGGGGTCGATACCGAGGGCGTCGCCGTGCTGCATGTTGTTGTCGAGAAGGGCGGCGAGGAGGTTGTGAGCGGCCGAGACGGCATGGAAGTCGCCCGTGAAGTGGAGGTTGATGTCGGCCTCCGGGACGACCCGGGCGAGACCGCCGCCGGTCGCCCCTCCCTTCAACCCGAACGTGGGGCCGAGCGATGGCTCGCGCAGGGCGAGGCAGGCTCGTTTCCCGATCCGCGCGAGCCCCTGCGCGAGACCGATGGAGATCGTCGTCTTCCCTTCGCCGGCCTCCGTCGGGGTGATCGCCGAGACGAGGATCAGCTTCCCCGGCGACCGGCCCGAGTCCCGGGCCGCCAGCGAGACTTTCGCCTTGTCGTCCCCGTAGAGCGTCAATTGATGGTGCGGGATTCCGAGGGAGGCGGCCACGTCGACGATCGGGCGCATCGGAATTCCCTCCACCCTAATTGTGGCTCCGGGAACGCCCCCGCCTCACTGGGGCGTCTGCATCACTTCCGGCCCGGCTCCGGTGCCCAGTTCAGGACGACGTGCACCGCGCTCGTCTTCCCGGTACGGTCGTACGTGAGAACCAGGAACTTCGATCCGTCCGGGGCGGGGACGTAGAAGTTCCGGGTTCCACCGGGCGTCGTCTCTCCCGTCGCCGCGTCGAAGAGCGCCTGCGGGGAGCCGGCCGTGAAGGCCGGCGAGGTCGAGACGGGCACCGCCATCAGCCGCCCGTCCGCCGCGAGATAGAAGAGTTCCTTCCCGTCCCGCCTCCAGAGCGCCTGGTCGCCGCCTCCCGATGAGACCTGCCACTTTCCGCCCCCCGGCGGGAACGACTGGACGTAGATTTCGGACCGGCCAGTCTCGTCCGAGGTGTACGAGAAGAACCTGCCGTCCGGAGAGAGAGCGGCGTGGGCCTCATTGACGGGCGAGTTCAGGAGCGGGACCGGCTTCTTGTCCCCGCCGAGGGGAAGCATCCAGAGGTCCATCTGGCTTTTCGGGTTCTGACTCTCCACGAGGATCGCCCGACCGTCCTTCGTCCAGTCGTCCGGCCACTTGGCCTCGTCGGATTTCCAGACGAGCTCCTCGGCCCCGACGCCTGACGCAGCCCTGACGAAGATGTCCGACTTGCCATTCCGGTCCGACCCATAGGCGATCCGCTCGCCGTCCGGGGAAAAAATCGGGCTCGCATCCTCTCCTTTTCCGAACGTCAGGCGCGAGACGGTGTTGCGGACGAGATCGAGCATCCAGACATTGTTTTCGGCCGTACCACCCGTCGCACCGGCAACGACGCGCTTTCCGTCGGGAGAGAGGTAGAACTCGAGGAACGATCCCGGGGGAAGGACGGTGTCGAGAATGCGGCCGGACCGGTCCCGGTAAGCCAGCCTCCCGGCAGCCTCGTCGTACTCGCGATAGGCGAGGACGCCGCCGCGTGACGCGGAAAACGGGGAGTAGGCCGTCGGTCCCGAGTTGCCGACATTGTCGAGACCCTCCGCGACGAGAACGGGCGCTCCCGGAGGCCGATCGCTCTTCAGCTCCATCGGCATGAAGACGAGCCGGTTGTTCCGGGCGGTCAGGAGACCGCCCGGTTCGGCCCACTGGGCAAGGCCGACGCCCCCGGTGAGGCGGCGCGGCTTCGACGCCCCGGGCTCCGAAAGGAAGACCCCCCTTCCCTCGTCGCTCACCGCCATGGAGACAAAGAGGAATCTCTTCCCGTCGGGGAGGAAGGACGGCCAACGGTGGCTCGTCTGCTTCAACTCGTCCGAGAGCTTCGTGGCGGCGACAGGCGTCCCTCCTCGGGCGGAGATCCGGTAGAGCGGGTCGCGGGTCGACGGCGCGAAGAGGATGACGTCGTCCGCGCCCCATGCCCCGCCCCGCCCGTCCGGCGCGTCGCAGAGTGTCTGGACTATTCCCGTCGCCACCTCGATGACGACGAGCTTTCCGCCCGAGAAGAAGCCGAGCGACCGGCCGTCCGGGGACCAGAACGGGAACTTCCCGTTCTCCGCGCCCCGGACGGGCTTCGACGTGCTCTCCGAGAGCGTCCGGACCCAGATCCCGCTGGCCTCGTCGGACGCGAAGCCGGTGAAGGCGACCTGCCTCCCGTCCGGCGAGACCGCTAGCGAGAGACCCAGCGTCGTCTTCTCGGGCAGCGGAATATCGAAGCGGACGAGGCCGAAGGATGACGGCACGGATTGTGGGGCGCGAGCGCGCAGCGCGAGCGCCCCCGCTGCGATTGCCAACGCGGCTGCAATCGCCCAGGAGAAATAGAGAGACTTTCTGCTCCCTCGCGCAGACACCGCCTGTGCGCTGCGACCTACAGCGGAACGCGGCTCCGCCTGCTCTTCTTCGAAGGGTAATTGACCGGAGGAGCTCGCCGACGCGCCGAGCTCTTCTTCTATGGCGATCCGCGCATCCCCGATGTCGCGCAGGCGCTGCTTTACGTCCCGCTGGAGGCATCGGTGCAGCAGCTCTCTCACCTTCGAAGAAACCGGCGCGCGAATCGCGCTCCAGTCCGGCTCCTTCATCAGGACGGCGGCGAGAGTGTCGGAGACCGTCTCCCCCTCGAAGGCCCGCTTCCCCGTCAGCATCTCGTAGAGAACGCAGCCGAACGCCCAGACGTCCGTCCGCTTGTCGAGCGGCTTTCCGCGGGCCTGCTCCGGCGACATGTACGCCGCCGTCCCGAGGATCATCCCGGCCGCCGTGGCGCGAGCCGTCAGCGTGGGCGATTTCGTCAGCCCCCCGCCCGATCCCCCTTTCGAAGAATCCCCTTCTCCCTCGAACGCCTTCGCAAGACCGAAGTCCAGTAGCTTCACCCTTCCGTCCGGAGTCACCTTGACGTTCGCCGGCTTGAGGTCCCGGTGGACGATCCCCTTCTCGTGCGCCGCCTCCAGCGCCTCGGCGATCTGACGGCCGTACCCAAGGGATTCCTCGAGAGGAAGAGGGCCGGAGACGAGTCGCTGCCCGAGGTCTTCTCCCTCGACCAGCTCCATCACGAGCAGATGCCTTCCCCCAATTTCTTCGAATGAGTAGATGGCGGCAATTCCGGGATGGTTGAGCGTTGCGAGCATGCGCGCCTCGCGTTCGAACCGCGCTCTCCGGTCCTCATCCTCGAAAAACTCTTCGGGGAGGACCTTGATGGCGACGTCCCTCCCGAGCCGCGTGTCCTTCGCCCGGTAGACCTCGCCCATCCCCCCGGCGCCGAGGGGCGCTGCGATCTCGTACGAGCCGAGGCGGGTGCCGGGCGCGATCGTCATTTCGTTCCCTTCAAAGCGGCCGCCCAGTTCGTGACGACGACGACGCCGTCGGGCTCGACGCCCGGCGCACGGCGTATGACGAGGAACCGCTGGCCGTCCGGGGAGACGTCGTAGGGGAAGAGATGCCAAAGGAGCTCGCCGCTCAGGTCGAACTGAAGGGGAAAGAGGGGCTGCGGCTCGCCGGGCTCCAGCCGGCCGCTCTCGGGCCGCAGGGCCACCGACATCAGCGTCCCGTCCCGTGCGACATAGAAGAGTTCGGCCCCGTTCCGGTTCCAGACCGGCATCTGCCCCCCGCCGATCGAGACCTGCCGCAGGGGGCCGTCCGGCACCGGCTGTACGTAGACTTCCCTCTGCCCCGACTCGACCGAGTCGAAGGTGCTCCACCGGCCGTCCGCCGAGATCGTGGCGTGCTCCTCCGAGAACCCCGATTCGCCGCCCAGGTGTACCGGCTGATTCGGAGCTTCCGGGGAAAGGACCTCCCGGGAATACCGGCCGGCGGCGAAGACGCTCACGAGCAGGCGCTCTCCGTCGCCGAGGAGCTGCGGGAGCATCTTGTCCTGCCCGGTCCGGGCCAGGACCTTCTCCGACCCCCCGCCCGCCGGGCGTTCGAAGATGTTGTAGAAGCCGAAGCGGTCGCCGACGTAGGCCACCCGCTCGCTGTCCGGGAACCACGCCGGGTTGAACTCGTCGGCCGGATCGGGGGTGATCCTCACGCCGGTCCCGCGTGCGGCGTCGAGGACCCAGATGTCGCCGTTCCGTGCGTGGGACGGGTCGCGGAGGGCGACGGCCACCTTCCGTCCGTCCGGCGAGATCCGGACGTCGATATACCCTGCGACCTCGCCGAGGGTCCCGAGCTCACGCCCTTTCCGGTCCACCCACACGAGACGTCGCTGCTGCGACCACGATTCGTAGGCAATACGGCTGCCGGCTGCCGAGAGCGAGAGGTAGTTGTCGACGACCGTCCAGTGGACGTTCTCGAAGGCCGGGAAGGGCTCTCCGAGGAGCCGGAGGCTGCGAGCGTCGAATCGCCAGGCGAGCACCGCGTCATCGCGGCCGAAGAGGAGGTAGCCGGGCTCCGCGTAGACGGCGGAGGAATCCGCCGGGAAGAGGACCTTCGTCTCTCTCGAGTCGAGGGAGCCGAGCGCGATCTGCTTCTTCGTAAAGTCGGGGTTGCTCGCAAGGTAGACGAAATGCCTGCCGTCGGGGAGAAGCCAGGGCTGGTTCTGGTGAACGAACTCGCCGGCGGCGTCGGCCCCGACGGGTCCCGCCACGCCTCCCGACGCCGGAACCTTCTGAAGGGTACCGCCGAACTCCTTGGCGAAGAGGATCGTGCCGTCGGGGCCCCACGTGCCCCAAACGGCCCCCCCGCTCTCGCAGATCGACTGCGCCGGACCGCCGTCGGCGCTCATCCGCTTGAGCCTCCCCTCCGCGAAGAAGGCGATCTCCCGGCCGTCCGGCGACCAGAAGCCGCCCCGAGCGTCCTCCGTCCCGGGGAGGATCCGGAACTCGAGGCTGTCGAGGGGGCGGATCGCGAGCCGGTTCTTGCCTCCGTCGTCCCGGAGAAGCAGGAGAAGGCGCCTCGAGTCCGGGGAAAGGAGGGCGATGGGCATAAGGTTCTGACCCGGGGGCGCGAGGATCTTGAATCGCGTCCGCTCTCCGGACGGCGTCCCGCCCCGAGACCGGGCGAGGCCGGTGACTCCGAGCACGAGTGCGAGGGCGGCGACGGCCCACGCGAGCCACTCGCGCCCCGGTCGCCGTGAGGCCGCGGCGGCCGAGCCGGCCCCCGATCCTTCCCCGATCCACGCGAGCTCCCGGGCGATGTCGCCCGCGCTCTGCCAGCGCTCGTCGGGATCCTTGGCAAGGCAGGTCCTGACGAGACGCTCGAGCGCCGGCGGCGTCATCGGCTGGATCGTCGAGATCGAAGGGGGATCGCCCGATAGGATCGCCGAGATCAGCGCGGCCTGACTCTTTCCGGAGAAAGCCTTCTTTCCCGTCACCATCTCGTAGAGGACGGCGCCGAAGGCGAAGATGTCCGAGCGGGCGTCGGCCTCCTTTCCCTCGAGCTGCTCGGGCGCCATGTAGGAAGGCGTCCCGAGGATCATCCCCTCCCGGGTCACGTCCTTCGCGGACGTCGGGGCCGAGGTGAGGGATTCGACGGCGTCTCTCGTCGTCAGGGACTTCGCCAGCCCGAAGTCGAGAAGCTTGACGCCCGACGGGGTCACCATGATGTTGCCCGGCTTCAGGTCGCGGTGGACGATCGCCTTTCGATGCGCCGCATCGAGGGCCGAAGCGATCCTCTCCCCGAGGCTCAGCGCCTGCCGCAAGGGGAGGGGCCCGCGCGCGATCCGGTCCGCCAGCGTTTCGCCCTCGACCAGCTCCATGACGAGGAGATGTCTTCCCCCAATTTCTTCGAAGGAGTAGAGGGTGGCGATCCCCGGATGGTTCAGGCTCGCCAGCATGCGAGCCTCTCGCTCGAACCTCTGCCTTCTCTCTTCATTTTCGAAGAACTCTTCCGGCAGGACCTTCAAGGCAACCGTTCGCCCAAGAAGGGTATCCGTCGCCCGGTAGACCTCGCCCATCCCCCCCGCGCCGAGGGGAGCCGTGATCCGGTAATGAGCCAGCACCGTGCCGATCATCCGGACGTAACCGTTCCTTCCTCGCCCTGTCGTCGCCGTGGTTCCGTCACCGCGCCTTCTTCCCGCAGGCTTCGGAAAACCCGAGCTGACAGGCCCTGCGGAAGAACTCGACCGCGCGGCGACGATCGCGAGTCACTCCGTTCCCCTTCTCGTAGGCGACGCCGAGGTCGAAGCACCCCTCGCCGTCGCCGCCCTTGCAGGCGAGGTCCAGGAAGGAGGCGGCCTTCGCCGCGTCCGGCACCACGCCCGCGCCGGCGGAGTAGACGGCCGCCGCGTTGAAGCAGCCGAACGAGTCTCCTCTGCCGCACCCGAGCTCCGAAAGCTCGCGGCCCTTCGTCAGGTCCTTCGGAATGCCATCGCCGGCGATGAAAAGGCCTCCGAGGAGCGAACAGGCACGCGAGCCGTTCTCGGAGGAGTGAACGTCGTCGGGGTTGGGCGTCCGATCGCAGGCCTCCCGGAAGATGGCGGCCGCACGCGGTTCGTCCACCTCGACGCCGATTCCGTCTCGGTACGCGCGCCCGAGGTTCACGCAGCCGCCCAGGTTCGACGGCTGGCAGCTCGTGCCCTCGCACCCGCGCCGGTAGAGCGCAACGGCCCGGGACTTGTCCGTCGCGACTCCTCTGCCTTTCTCGTAGAGGAAGCCGAGGTTGGTGCAGCCGGTCGTGCTGCCGAGGGTGCAGGCCTCCTCGTACCCCGCCACGGCGCGCGCGACGTCGTGGGCGCCACCGCGCCCCTCATCGGCCATGAGCGCCGCGTTGTAGCACCCCTGCGCGTCGCCGAGGTCGCACGCCTCGTTGTAGAGCGCGGTGGCGCGGTGGTCGTCCTTCTTCACGAACTTTCCCGTTGCATGGAGGAATGCCAGGTTCGCGCAGCCGGCGCCGCTCCCGAGCTTGCAGGATCGTTCGGCCGCGGCGACGGATTCGCTTCCCTTGTCCGGCTCGTCCATGAGCTGCAGGGCCTCGTAGGCACATGCCTCTGCGGAGCCGGAATTGCAGGCCTCCTTGAAGAGCTCGAGAGCGCGCGCGACTTTCGGCCCTCCCCGGCGGCTCCAGAGGAGCCAGCCCTCCCGGAAGCAGGCGCTCGCGCGGCCGTCCTGACAGGCTTTCTCGAGGAGGGCGTCCTGGTCGACCGCAGACAACAGTCACGTCGAATCTCGTTCCCGCTCGCCACACCGAGACGCGGACGGGACCACACGAGCGGTTGAAGGCGGCGTCGCCGAAGTCGCAGTCGGTCGCGATGTGAGCCGTGCCGATTTCCTCCACGACGTCGTTCGGGCGGATCTCCGCCGCCTCGGCGGGGCCTCCGGGCCAGACGTCGGTCACGACCGCGCCCCGGAGCTCCTCCGGCAGAGCGAGCCTCTTCCGGAGCTGCCTCGAGAGGGGGCCGGCGTCGATGCCGAGCGTTCCGAGGCACCGCGCGGCCGCGGCGGGCGGCGAAGGCGCCGGCGCGGAGGAGGTGCCGGCGCAGCCTGCGGTCAGAACCGCGGCTCCCAAGGCGATTGCCGCGTCAAGCCGTGCCAAAACCCGTCCGGTCCTCATCGAGCGTCCTTCGTCCCTTCCCCGGCCCCCAGGCCCTGGCCCCAGTTGAGCGCGATGGCCACCTGACGGCCCTGCGACCCCTCTCTCCGAAACTCGACGAACGCAAAACGCTTTCCGTCGGACGAGACGTCCCAATTGACGATCGGGTTCGTCCTCCACGAGTACCCCTCGAGCCCTCCGAAGACGAGCTGGGCCGGCCCTGCCCGGAAAGACGGACGCGTCTCCACATCCACCTTCATCACACGGGAGTTCTGGATGAAGAAGAGCTCGCGGCCGTTCCCGGACCACTTCGGAAACCCTCCGAGGTCCGGCGAAACCTGCCATCTCGCGTCCCCCTCGAGTGGCCTGACGAAGACAGAGATGCTCCCCGATCCCGCGGCTCCGTTGTAGGCGATGTAGCGGCCGTCGGGCGAGAAGGCGGGAGCGGCGGCGTCGGGGGCGAAGACGCGGCTCTTGCCGGTCTGTACGTCGACCAGCCGAAGCTCTCTCGCGTTGACGTCCGTGTAGGCGAGAAGCCGGCCATCGGGGCTCCAGGCAGTCGGAATGACCGCACGGGTTGACGTCTCGCCGATGAGAGTCGCCGAGCCGCTCCCGTCGGCAGGCTTCCGGTGGATTCCCGGCGACTCGCCCGCCGTCACGACAAAGGCGATCTGCTTGCCGTCCGGGGACCAGACCGGTGCGGCACTGTACTCGTCGAACGTGAGACGGTTTGGCGCCATGTCGGAGAGCGAGAGCGTCCAGACGTCTCCCGCAAGGCCTCCCCGCCCCTTCCCCACGTTGAAGGCCAGACGCCGGCCGTCCGGCGAGAAGACCGGCGTGTTGTAGTCCTGCGGCGGCAACGGCAGCCGCGTCGGCTTTCCGCTCCGGTCGATCAGGGTCAGCCAGGACTGGCCCGTCATCGCGCTTCCCGGAACCCAGGCGAGAGTGCCGTTCCGGGCGACGGAGAGATAGGAGACTCCGCTCGTCGGGTCCCCTCCAAGCTCGCGGAGCACCGGATAGGGCTCCCCCCGGACGGTGGCCGTCTTCGGATCGAATGCGATCGCAAAGAGGGTCCCGAGACGTACGAAGACGAGCCGGTCGGGCCCCACGAAGCGTGCCGTGCTCGCACCCTTGACGAGCGTTCGGATCTTGCCTTCGGAGACGACCGCGATGTCGGCACCGTCGTAGTTCTGCGGGCTGTTCTCCCATCCGATCGTGAAGAGGATCCCGGCTCCGTTCGGCAGGGCCTCGGGCCAGCGGAACGTCCGTTCGTTCTTCTTCGGGTCGGGTTTGGCGAGCTCCATAGGGGCGCCACCGCCCGCCGGAACACGCATGAGGCCTGAGGCGTATTCCGGCGAATAGACGATCGTGTCGTCCGGCGCCCAGCAGCCTCCGCGAGGCGCCGGCGCGTCGGCGAGCGTCACGGGAATCCCTCCGGACAGAAGCAGCTTCTTCAGCTTCCCGTCGGCGAAGAAGGCGATCCACTCTCCGTCCGGCGAGAAGAACGGGTTGCTCGCCCCCTCGCTTCCGGAGATGACCGCGCCGTGAAGCTCCTCGAGCGACCGGAGCACGAGGTGAGAAATGCCGGTCTTTTCGTCGAGGGCCTGCATGACGAGCCAGCGGCCGTCCGCCGAGAGGGCCATGTCGGCCACGTCGTCCAGGACGAGCCGCGACCCCTCCGGCAGGGGCACCGTGAAGCGCGTGATCCCCTTCGGCGCGATCTTCGGGGCACGAGCGCGCAGCGCGAGCGCCCCCGTCGCGGCCGCGAATGCGGCCGCAATCGCCCAGGAGAGATAGAGAGACTTTCTGCTCCCTCGCGTTCGACTCGCAGAAGCGTCGCGACCTACAGTGGAACTTGGCGAGGCGGTCTTTTCTTCGAAGGGTAATGGGCCGGAGGAGCTCGCCGACGCGCCGAGCTCTTCCTCGAGGGCGATCCGCGCGTCCCCGATGTCGCGCAGGCGCTGCTTCACGTCACGCTGAAGGCACCGGTGCAGCAGCTCTCTCACCTTAGAAGAAACCGGCGCGCGAAGCGCGCTCCAGTCCGGCTCCTTCGTCAGCAACGCGGCCAGCGTGTCGCTGACGGTCTCCCCTTCGAAGGCCCGCTTCCCCGTCAGCATCTCGTAGAGGACGCAGCCGAAAGCCCAGACGTCCGTCCGCTTGTCGAGCGGCTTGCCGCGCGCCTGCTCGGGGCTCATGTACGCGGCCGTCCCGAGGATCACCCCCGCCGCCGTGGCGCGAGCCGTGAGCGTCGGCGACTTCGTCTGCCCCCCGCCGCTTCCGCTCTTCTCGTTCGACGAATCGCCTTCGAAGATCTTCGCGAGGCCGAAGTCGAGGAGCTTCACCCGCCCGTCGGGCGTGACCTTGACGTTCGCCGGTTTCAGGTCCCGATGGACGATCCCCTTCTCGTGCGCCGCTTCCAGCGCCTCGGCGATCTGCTTCGCGTATGCGAGTGATTCGTCCAGCGGAAGCGGGCCCGGGACGAGTCGCTGCCCGAGGTCTTCTCCCTCGACGAGCTCCATGACGAGAAGGTGGCGGGAGGAAGAAGACGAGGACCCGGGGATTTCTTCGAAGGAGTAGAGGGTGGCGATCCCCGGATGGTTCAGGCTCGCCAACATGCGAGCCTCTCGCTCGAACCTCTGCCTTCTCTCTTCACTTTCGAAGAATTCTTCCGGCAGGACTTTCAGCGCAACGTCTCTACCGAGCCGCGTGTCCTTCGCCCGCCAGACCTCCCCCATCCCGCCCGCACCGAGGGGGCTCTGGATCTCGTACGAGCCGAGGCGGGTGCCGGCGGCGAGCGTCAAGCGGTCTTCCTCATCGCGTGCACCTCGCGCGGTCGACGCCGGCAACGCCCTGGGCCGTCATGAGACTCGAGACCTGCTCCCATTCCGCGAGGCAGATCTTCTTCCCGTCGGGCGAGATCGCGAAGGTCTCCGCTACCCAGTCCGGTTCGAGCCCGGCGAGGGGCCGGCGCGTGGACGCCGTGTCCCGCCCGGGCACGAAATCCTGGGCGAAGATCCCGACGCGCCCCTTCGCGTCGACGGAGACGAATGCGATCGCCTTGCCGTCGGGCATCCACCGGGCACGGCCCGCGATCTGCTCCACCCGCCGGGTCGTGGCTCCCAGCCGGATCGAGAACGGCAGGAGCGTTCCATCCGAAATGCGGACGACCTTGACCGCGCTGTCCTCCGTCAGGCGCGCGAACGTGAAGAGCGCGTACTGGCCGTCGGGCGAGACCTCGGGCCATTCTCCGAGGCCGGAAAAGAGGATCGCCGGCTCGCTGCCGTCGGGCCGGACCTTCCAGATACCGAATTTCTTCCGATCCCCCGAGGCATAGATGACCCACTCTCCGCCGGGCGTGGCCGTCGCGTTCTCGGCGTCGACACCGTCGTGCGTGACCTGCCGAGCCCCGCTCCCGTCGGCGTCGGCCATCCAGATCTCGAAGTTACCGGAGCGGTCCGAGCTGAAGACCAGGTGCTTTCCGTCGGGCGTCAGCGCGGGGTCGTAGTCCACCGAAGGGCTGTCCGTCAGCCGCCGGACGGCGCCGGTACGCGGCTGGAGACTCCAGACGTCGACGTTTCCGCCGCGAAGGGCCGAATAGACGATCCACTCCCCGTCGGGCGAGTACCGGGGCTGGCGGTTCATCCCGAGCCCGCGAGTGAGCCAGACATCCGGCGCCCCGGCGCCAGCGCCCGCCACCTCTCGCAGGTTCACCCGGTTCGAGCTGACGTCGAAGACGAGGTGTCCGGGGCCCAGCACGTCGACCGCCGAGACGCGGCTCGGACTCTCGAGCACGGGAGACTGCCCTCCCGTCTCGGAGTCCATCCGCTCGATCGTGCAGGCGGCGGCTTCGAAGAGGCTCAGCACCGGCGAGACCCGCGCGAGCAGGATCTCGCGTCCCGTCCCCATCCAGACGGCCGAGGAGATCTCCGCGGAGCGCCCGGCCCCGAGGTCGCGCGTCGCGCTTCCGTCGCTCGCCACCAGGACAGGTCCGGCGTAGGCGGCCGCGCCCAGCGAATGCGGAAAGCAGACGATCCATTTCCCGTCCGGCGACCAGGCGGGCCAGTCGAACGGCACGGTCGTGGACCGGTAGATCTCGCGCGGCTCTCCGCCGTCGGCCGAACCGACCGTGAGCGCCCAGAGCTGTCGCCCTTCCTCTTTCCCTTCTCGGACCCATGCGAGCCGCCGTCCGTCGCACGACCAGGCGCCGTCGGTCGCGTTGGCGACGAGCCGCCTCGGCTCCCCTCCGAGGACGCCGACCCGGTAGAGCGAGGAGACCGCGTCTTCGCGCCGGACGAAGAGAAGGGAGGTTCCGTCGGGAGAGAAGCGCGGCCGGTCGTCCGGTCCCGACGTCAGCGGCCGCTCGTCACCGTCCGGCATCTGCTTGAGCCAGATCCGGTCCCGACCGTCCCGGTCGGAGACGAAGGCGACGAGCTTCCCGTCCGGCGAGGCGGCGGGAAACCAGTCGTGACCGGAATCGGTCAGCGGCTGCACGACGAGTGGCTGCGGCGCGGGGGCGCGAGCGCGCAGCGCGAGCGCCCCCGTCGCGGCCGCGAATGCGGCCGCAATCGCCCAGGAGAGATAGAGAGACTTTCTGCTCCCTCGCGTTCGACTCGCAGAAGCGTCGTGACCTACAGTGGAACTTGGCGAGGCGGTCTTTTCTTCGAAGGGTAATGGGCCGGAGGAGCTCGATGCACCCGCCGCGCTCATTTCCTCCAAGTCGACGCGCGCGTCGCCGATGTCCCGCAGCCTCAGCTTCGCGTCGCGCCTCAGGCACTTTCGAAGAATCTCTTTGACTTTCTCCGGCGTTTCCGCCGGCAGCGCGCTCCAGTCCGGCTCCTTCGTCAGCAACGCGGCCAGCGTGTCGCTGACCGTCTCCCCTTCGAAGGCCCTCTTCCCCGTCAGCATCTCGTAGAGGACGCACCCAAAGGCCCAGACGTCGGTTCGCTTGTCGACGGTCTTCCCCCGGGCCTGCTCCGGCGACATATACGCCGCCGTCCCGAGGATCACCCCCGCCGCCGTCGCGCGGGCCGTGAGCGTCGGTGAGTGTGTGACAGAAGGGGCAGAGCCGGGCCCGCCGTCCCCCTCGAAGATCTTCGCGAGGCCGAAGTCCAGAAGCTTCACCCTTCCATCCGGCGTCACCTTGACGTTCCCGGGCTTGAGGTCCCGGTGGACGATCCCCTTCTCGTGCGCCGCTTCCAGCGCCTCGGCGATCTGACGGGAAAGAGAAAGATATTCTTCGAGGGGGATGGGACCGGAGAGCAGCTTCTGAGCAAGATCCTCACCTTCGACGAGCTCCATCACGAGAAGGTGGCGCGAGGAAGAAGACGAGGATCCGGGGATTTCTTCGAAGGAATGGATGGCCGCGATCCCCGGATGATTGAGGCTCGCGAGCGTGCGTGCTTCGCGCTCGAAGCGGGCGACGCGGTCTTTGTCTTCGAAGAATTCTTCCGGCAGCACCTTGATCGCGACGTCTCTCCCGAGCCGCGTGTCCTTCGCCCGCCAGACCTCCCCCATCCCGCCCGCACCGAGGGGGCTCTGGATCTCGTACGAGCCGAGGCGGGTGCCCGCGGCGAGGCTCATCGAATGCACGACATGTTCATGCAACACGATCGGCCGGTCACCGGGCCGTCTCCCCGCGCGCGCGCCGCTCGAGCTCGCCCCGCCAGCCGAAGACCATGTTGATCCGGGTGATCGGGCTCACCGCCTCGGCATTCCGGATGAAGAAGAAATGTCTGCCGTCCGGCCCGACCTCGTAATACCTGCCGGACTCGTAGCAACCGCATGAGAGGATCCGCTCGGGCAGCCCAGCCGAAAACGCGTGGGCCGTGTCGACCGGCACGCGCATGAGTCGGTCGCCGTTCAGGTAGAACAGCTCCCGCCCGTCCCGCGACCATTCCGGACGGACGCCCCCATCCGTCGAAATCTGCCACTTTCCTCCGGGCCCCGGGAAGGGACGGACGTAGATCTCGCTCCGGCCCGATTCATTGGACTCGTAAGCGAGGAAGCGTCCGTCGCGCGAGAATTCCGCGAACCATTCCCGGAAGGGGGTCCGCTCGAAAGGGGTGGGCTTGCGATCCCCTTCCATCGGGAGAATCAGGATGTCGAAGCCGGTCGTCGGGTCCAGCTCGCCGAACGCCAGGTAACGGCCGTCGGGAGACCACGACGTGGGGTAGATCCAGTTTCTGCTCGTGAGCAGCTGCTCCTCCGTACCGCTCCCATCGGCGGCTCGCCAGTAGAGGCCGTAGAGACCGTTGCGGAGGGACGTGTAGACGAGACGCTTGCCGTCGGGCGTCCAGATGGGGTCGCGGTCGTCATTGTCGAACGTCGACCGCGTCAGGGTCCCCCGATCGCGGTCGAAAATCCAGATATTCCAGGTTGCACCTTCGACGGTCATGGCGAGCCGTCGCCCGTCGGGAGAAAGAGACATGTCCTCGTAGGCGGAATCTTCTGCCGCGAGCGTCGCGGCCTCACCCTTCAGATCCAGCATGACAACCCGCCTCTTGACGGCCGCGCGGGTTCGAGGCACGTAGGCGAGCAGGCCGCTTCTCGAGACGGCGAACTGCTCGATCCCGAAGTCGTCGTCGGGCATGACCTTCTCGACGAACGGGACCGGCTCGCCGAGCAGTTTCAAGCCGTCCGGGTCAAACGGCGCGGCAAGGATCGCTCCCGAGCGGCCAAAGACGAGGAATCCCGGCTCGACGTAGTGGGGATTCGTGCCCTGGGGGACGATCACCTGCGACTTGCCGGTCCTGAGGTCGAGCGCCTCAATCTGGCCCTGGCTCGCCTGGAAGCCTCGGACGCTCGTGAAGAGCAGAGCCCGCACCATGGGGAGGGCTTCGGGCTCGAAGATGTCGCCCCGAGCGGGGTCGGCTTTCACGATCTCCGGACACGCTCCACCCGCGACCGACGCCTGCAGCAATCCTCCGGTCGTCGACGGCAGGAAAATGCTTCCGTCATCGGCCCACGCGGCCCCTGCGTAGTCGGACACCTGAGCGTCGCAGACCGGCAGGGACGGCCCACCCGACACCGCCACCTTCCGGACCCTGTTGCCGGCCGTGTACCCCAGCCACTGGCCGTCCGGAGAGAAGAACGGTCTTGCCGCTCCATCTGTCTCCGCGAGAGGCGTTGCCTCAAACGAACCGATGGAGCGCACGTAGAGCGAGGAGGCCCCGGACTCGTTCTTCGCGACGTAGGCGACCCGGGCGCCGTCTCGCGAGACGGCGAGATTCGGTACACCGTCGACTGGAAGCGCTTGTCCTCGTGGGAGGTCGAGGCTCAGGCGAACGACGGAAACCGCGGCCGGCCGGTGCGAAAGCCGTTCGAACCATCCCGCAACGAGTGCGCCGCCAAGAACGAGTCCGACGAGGCCCGCCGCCGCCGTCCGACGCATTCGAGAGCGCGAATCGGCCGGCCCGATTGCCTTGCCGCCCGACTCGCCGACAGCCGCCGGTGAGTCCATCAGGCTGAGGCGCGCGTCGGCAATGTCGTGGACGCGCAGCCGGACGTCCTTTTCCAGGCAGCGCTTGAGGAGGCCACGGATCCCCGGCGGAGTTGTCGCGGCGAGAATCGACCAATCCGGCTCGGCACGCAAGACCGCCGCGAGCGTGTCGGAGACGGTCTCCCCTTCGAAGGCCCTCTTCCCCGTCAGCATCTCGTAGAGCACACAACCCCACGCCCAGATGTCCGCCCGCTTGTCGACCGTCTTCCCACGCGCCTGCTCGGGCGACATGTATGCGGCAGTTCCGAGAATGACGCCGGCGGCCGTGGCACGCGCCGTCAGCGTCGGCGACTGCGTGACGGCCGCCCCCGAACCGGTCGTCGAGCCCCGGTCTCCTTCGAACGCCTTCGCAAGGCCGAAGTCGAGCAGCTTGACCTTCCCGTCTTCGGAGACTTTGACGTTCGCCGGCTTCAGGTCCCGGTGGACGATCCCCTTCTCGTGCGCCGCCTCCAGGGCCTCGGCGATCTGCTTCGCGACAGAAAGAGATTCGTCGAGTGGAAGGGGACCGGGGACCAGCCGCTGCCCGAGGTCTTCTCCCTCGACGAGCTCCATGACGAGGAGATGTCGACCGGAGATTTCTTCGAAGGAATAGACGGCCGCAATGCCGGGATGGTTCAGCGTGGCGAGCGTGCGCGCTTCTCTTTCGAAGCGGAGCCTTCTCTCTTCATCCTCGAAGAACTCTTCCGGCAGCACCTTGATCGCGACGTCCCGCCCGAGCCGCATGTCCTTCGCCCGGTAGACCTCGCCCATCCCTCCCGCGCCGAGGGGGGAGAGGATCTCGTAGGCGCCGAGGCGAGTGCCGGCGGTGATCACTTCAGCCCTTCCGCCAGGTAGAGGTCGGAGAGGACCCGCGCGCAGATGAAGAGAATCGTCTTTCCGTCATCGGAGAGGGCCGCGGGTGAAAGCAGGGTGATGCCTGCCGGGTCGCCTGGCATGAGCTCTCTCCAGACCTCCCGGCGCCCGGTAGCGACGTCCAGCCGGAAGACTCGCGCGGGGAAGTCCCTCGCATCGGAGCGAAAGAAGAGAAACCGTCCGTCGGCGGTGAACCGCAGCGGCCTGTCGCCGGGCTTGAGACCCGGAATCGGGCTTGAGGGTCCGCCGTCCAACGATGAAAGGGCGACGCCCTCCGGCGTCGGGGTCACGAGCGACTTGCCGTCCGCCGAGAGGAGCCTTGCCACGACTCCCTCCGGGGTGACGGGCCTGGCCGCTCCTCCCGCGAGGTCCTGAACGAAGACGCGCGGCGGCCGCCCCGGTTCGTGGCCGGCGAAGACGATCCGCTTGCCGTCCGGAAGGAAGGCCCCGAACGGCCCGCTGACATGCTCGATCGCGTCCTTCGGAAACGCCTTCGGCTCTCCGGCTCCGGTCGGCAGCAGCATCATTTGCGAGGGCGTCGAGCGGAGGAGGGCGGTCAGCACCCATTTTCCGTCCGGGGAGAGCGCCATCGCGGCCCCCTCGCCGAGCCGCACGGGCGCGGAGCCATCCAGCTTGCGCAGGTAGACGGAGTACCCCGGACCGCCGGCGTCACCCTGCTCCGTGAAGACGACCGTCTTCCCGTCCGCGGAGAGGATCGGGCCATACGACCACTCGAGTCCCGAGAGGTCCCGCTCCTTCGTCTGTCCGGGGAGGAGGCCGAGGAATCCGAGCCGCGCATTGCTCTCGACGAACAACACCCTTCCGTCGCGCGAGATATCCTGCAGCGTCATCCCGGAGGGAGTGGTCGCGACCGGGCGCTGGCGTCCCGAAAGGGTCACGGCGTAGAGCGCGCGGGCGCTCCCGGCTTGTGCCGCCGTGAACCAGATCTCGTCGCCGGAGACCGACCAGGCAATCCCCTGCGCGCTCTCCCATCCGGTCGAGAGAGTCTTCTTCGTTCCCGACCGATCCACGATCGCAACGGAGCCGCGGTCGTCCCCGAAGAGGGGGTGGTCGAAAAACGCCACCGCGTCTCCCTTCGGAGAGATCCGCGGGTAGCTGATCCAGCCGGTCGTCTCGTAGAGCACCTTTCCGACCGGGAACTCCAGCTGGTAACGCCACCGGGGCGCGCGGACGACCGCCATCGCGCTGCCGTCCGGAGACCAGTCCGCGTGACCCACGTCCTCGAGAAGCTCGCGCGGCGCGCTCCCGGAAAGGGACGTCTGGGCGAGCGTGCCGATCCTCGCGTACCCCGTGGAGAAATGGAGAAGGTCGAGGACGAGCATCTCTCCCTTGCTCGAGATGGACTCGACCTGGCCCGGGGGAAGAGCCAGTCGGAGCGACTCGGGACTCTCGGCCCGCACGGAGTAGAGCTGGGGTTTCTGGGCGCCTTCCCAGGACGCCGCATAGACGATCATCTGTCCGTCCGGAGCGAATCGGGCCGACCAGACGGGCCCCCGGCCATAGGTGAGCCTCTTGAAGGAGGGAGGAGCCGCCGGCGCCCTCTTCCAGACCACCCGGCCGGCGAAGAGCCCGGCCGCGATCGCGATCGCGATCGCGACGATGCCTGCAAGTCGAAGCCTTCCGGCGCGCGGGGAGGCCTTGCCCGTAGCGACCGCCGTGGCGCTCGCGCCCGTTCCCGAGCTTCCGGACAACGCTTCGAGAGCGAAGGCGACGTCGTGCGCCGAGTGGAAGCGCTGCTCGGGATTCTTCTCGATGCAGTGCCGGACGATCCGCTCGAGCCCGGGCGAGACGCTCTGGTTCGTGAGGGAGAGATCCGGCGGCTCCTCCCGGAGGATCGCCGAGATCGTCTCGGCCGCCGATTCGCCGTGGAACGCTCTCCGTCCCGAGAGCATCTCGTAGAGGATGGCGCCGAAGGAGAAGATGTCCGACCGGGCGTCGGCCGCCTTCCCCTTGACCTGCTCGGGCGACATGTACCCGAGCGTCCCCATCACGACGCCGGGCTCCGTCCCGGCGGAGGCCGTCGGCAGGTTGGTCGTAGGGCCCGCCACTTCCTGATGCGTCAGCTTCGCGAGACCGAAGTCGAGGATCTTGAGACGGCCGTCCCGCGTCACGAAGAGGTTCTCCGGCTTCAGATCGCGATGGACGATCCCTTTCTCGTGCGCCGCGGAGAGCCCATGGGCGATCTGCAACGCGTAGTCGAAAGCCTTTCGATGCGGCAGCTTCCCGCCCGAGAGGGCCGAGCGGAGCGTCTCGCCCTCGAGGAGCTCCTGGACCACGTAGGGCGCGCCGCCGTGCTGGCCGATGTCGTAGACGGCCGTGATGTTCGGGTGATTCAGGATCCCCGCCGACCGGGCCTCCTGCTCGAAGCGCCGCAGGCGATCGGCGTCCTGGGAGAGTGAGGCCGGGAGCACCTTGATGGCCACCTCGCGGCCGAGCCGCGGATCCTTCGCCCGGTAGACCTCCCCCATCCCCCCCGCGCCGATCTGGCCGAGGATTTCGTACGGGCCGAGACGCGTCCCCGGGGCGAGAGTCACGTCAGCGCCCTTCCTCCGCAAACCAGTTCAGAACGACCGTCGTGGGAGTCATGGCCTCGCGCCCGAGCGGGGCGGCGGTGAGAAAGCGGCGCCCGTCGGCCGTGGGCAAATAGCGGCTGCGCATCACTCCCGTCACGAACCGTCCCGAGAAGAGCGGCTGCGGGACGCCGGCCGCAAAGCCGCCGGCTGTCTGGATGGCGACGGCCATGACCTTCTGGTCGGGCGCGCGGTAGTAGAGCTCTTTTCCGTCGGCCCGCCAATGGGGCTCCACCCCTCCCGACGTGGAGATCTGCCACTTCCCTCCCGGCCCGGGGAAGTTCTGGACATAGACTTCGGCCCGGCCTGACTCGTTCGACGTGTACGCGAGAAAACGGCCGTCGGGCGAAAGGACGGGCAGGACTTCGGCGAACTGGGTCGCCAGGAATGGAACCGGCTTCCGATCGCCGGACAGGGGGAGCGCCCAGATGTCCCAGCCGGTCTCTTTCGACTGCTTCATGAAAATCACGGTCTTCCCGTCACGAGACCAGTCGCACGGAATCTTCAGCTCGTCCGACTTCAGCAGGAGCTTCTCTTCTCCCTGTCCATCGGCCCCCTTCTCGAAGAGGTCCTGGTTGCGCGTGAAGGCGATCGTCCGGCCGTCCGGAGACCAGATGGGGCAGAACGAGTCGCCGGCGCCGAAAGTGAGGCGGGAGCTGACCCCGCGCTTCAGGTCGCGGACCCAGACGTCGAGCCTGCCGCCGCGCGGATCGGCAAGGTCGAAGGCGAGCCGGTCGCCTTCCAGAGAGAGGGCCGGATTGTGATATTCGCCCGGATCGCCAACGTTCTCCGCTTCGTGGCCGGAGCGGTCCACCCAGACCAGCCGGTTCCCCGACTCGCCCGTCCGGTAGACGAGGGTCCCGTCCCGCGAGACCGAGAATCGCGCGAGACCGACGGCGTCGGTTCCGATGTGCTCGGCCAGGGGGACCGGCTCGCCAGTCGTCTTCAGCGCCTTCGCGTCGAAGGGTTGGGCGACGAGCGTCCGGTCGCGGACGAAGAGAAGATAGCCGGGTGGCGCGTACGCGACGAGCGTCTGCGCCGGCGCGAGCGACTTCGTTTCCGTCGAGTCGAGGGAGCCGATCCGGTACTCGTTCTCCTCCGGCTTCTGCCCGGTCGCCATGTAGAGGAAGTGCCGGCCGTCGGGCAGGAACTCCGGCCATGCGACCGTCACCTCCTTGAGGGCCGGTTCGGGCTTGACCGCGACGACCGGCGTCCCCCCGGCGGCCGAGACGCGGTGGATCGGATCGGTGGCGGTGCCGTCGTACAGAATGACGCCTTCGGGGCTCCAGGTGCCGTCCGAGCCGGTCGGGGCGTCGCAGATCTTCTGGGCCGGCCCGCCGGTGGCCTCGACCTTCTTCAGCTTCCCTTCGGCCACGAAGCCGAGGAACCGGCTGTCCGGGGACCAGAAGGGGCGCGTCGTCCCCTCGGTGCCTTCGAGCGGATGCGCCGCCAGCGCGTTCAGCGCCCGCACCCAGATTCGCGTCTTCCCGGAGGAGTCCGTCGCGTTGAACGCCAGAGTGCGCCCGTCGGGCGAGATGCGGGGCGCGCCGACCGACGTGACCCCTTCCGGCATGGGAATCTCGAACCGGACGGCGCGGCGTGGCGCCGGAGCGCGGCGGACGAAGCCGATGCCGAGAGCCAGGGCCGCGAGCGCGGCGACGCCGGCGACCGCCCAGGCGAGCTTCTCGCGGTTCTTCCTCCGCGCCACCACCGGCGCGGGGAGGCCGGCCTGCGAGCCCCCCTCCGCGATCCACTGAAGCTGCAGCCGGATGTCGTGAGCCGTCTGGAAGCGGTCCTCGGGATCCTTCGCAAGACAGGTCTTCACGACGCGGTCCAGCGCCGGCGGCGTCATCGGAGCGACCGCGGCGACCGAGGCCGGTTCGTCCTTCAGTATTGCCGAGATGAGCGCGGCCTGGCTCTTTCCGTCGAACGCCTTTCGGCCCGTCGCCATCTCGTAGAGCACGGCGCCGAACGAGAAGATGTCGCTCCGGGCGTCGGCGTCCTTCCCCTCGAGCTGCTCGGGCGCCATGTACTGGAAGGTGCCGAGGATCGTCCCCTGCTGCGTGATCGCCCTCGGCATCTCGGTCGGAAGCGACGTGGCCGAGGACGACTTCACCGGCGGCAGCGCCGTCTTGGCGAGGCCGAAGTCGAGGAGCTTCACGCCGGACTTCGTCAGCATGACGTTCCCCGGCTTCAGATCGCGGTGAATGATGCCGGCGTGGTGCGCCGCGTCGAGGGCCGCCGCGATCTCGATCGAGACCTTCAGGAGCTGTTCCGGTGGGAGCGGTCCGTTCGCCAGCCGTTCCATGAGCGTCTGTCCATCGGCCAGCTCCATGACGAGCAGATGCCGCTCCGGCTGCCCAGGCGCACCGGGAATCTCCTCGAAGGAATAGAGATGGGCGATGTTGGGATGGTTCAGGCTCGCGAGCATGCGCGCCTCGCGCTCGAAGCGCGCGATGCTCTCCCTGTTCTCGAAGAACTCTTCCGGCAGGACCTTCAGCGCGACCGTCCGCTCGACGCGGGTGTCTTTCGCTCTGTAAACCTCTCCCATCCCGCCTCTCCCGAGCGGCGAGAGGACCTCGTAAGGGCCGAGCTGGGTTCCGGTCGTGATCGTCATCGCGCCCCCTCCACGAGAAAAAGATGCGACACCATCCGTCGACAGGCGTACGCGTAGTTCCTGCCGTCGTCGGTGAAGACGAACGGTCCGACGCTCAGGACCCCGGTCAGGTCCGCGGGACCGATCTTCATCAGCGGCCCGCGCTTCCCCGTCGCGACCTCCAGCCGCTCGATGCGCGCCGGGACTTCGCCGCTTCGGGTGACGAGAAGGGAGCGGCCCTCCGGGCTCCATCGGATGACGGAGTCGTCGGAAGCCGATCCGGGCACGGGCCGAGGCTCGCCCTCTTCGGACGGATAGAGCATGAGGGCGCCGCCGTTCGCCGTGACGAGGATCTGCCGACCGTCCGGCGAGACGAAAGCCTGATTCGTCCCTTCCGGAGTCACGGGGCGGGGCTTGCCGCCCGCGATCTCCTGCACGTAGCAGCGGACGCCCTTGCCCTCCTCGTGGCCGCAGACGACGATCCTCTTGCCGTCCGGGAAGAACTGCCCCGACTCGTAGCTGACGAGGCCGCCGCGCTCGAGTCGGCGCGGCTCGCCGGCACCCGTCGGGTAGAGCATGAGTTGCGGAGGGCGTCGTCGGAACGGCCGCCAGCGCCCACTTCCCGTCGCGGGAAAGGTCCAGGGCAGCCCCTTCGCCGAGACGCACGACGGGCGACCCGTCCGTCTGTCGCAGGCAGACCGCATAGTTCACCCCGACACTCCCGCTCTCTTCCATGAAGAGAAGCGTCCTGCCGTCCGGGGTCAGCGCCACGGGGTCGGAGAGGTCGAGCCAGGAGAGGTCCCGCTCGCGCGCCTGCCCGGGCGCGAGGGCCGGCATCTCCCGGAAGAAATCGTCCCGTGTCGCGAGCCAGCGCCCGTCACCGCGAATGTCGTGAATCGTCAGGCCGCCGGCGCTTTCGAGCGCTGTCCGGCGCTTGCCCGAGAGGCTGACCGCATAGACACGGAAGTTGTTGTAGGCGGTCCCCGCGGAAAACATGACCTCGTCCCCCTCCGGCGACCAGGCCAGACCCTCCTCGCCCCAGTAACCCTCCGAAAGGATGGTCTTCTTTCCCGCGAGGTCCACGACGGCGACCTCGCCGCGATCGTCGTACTTGAAAGGGTGCTCGAAGAACGCGATCCGGTCCCCGCGCGGCGAAAAACGCGGGTCGCTGAAGTAGCCGCCCGTCTCGCAGAGAACCTTCCCGGCAGGGAACTCCAGCCGGTCCTTCCCGCCGACGTCGCGAATCACGGCGAGGTCCGCCCCGTCCGGAGACCAGTCGGCCTCGCGCACCCCGTCGCGCATCTCCCGGGGGGCGCCTCCTTCCAACGGCATCCGCGCGAGCGTCCCTTCGAAGAGGCTGTGCGCCCTGTAATGCGCGCGGATGAGGACGGCCAGCTCCCCCCGGGACGAGATGGAGAGCAGATGGCCGCCGGGCAGCAGCCCGCGGGGGCTCGCACCCGGATAGTCCGAGCGAATCGAGAAAATCTCCGGCGTGTTGCCGGACGACGCCGCGCTGTAGACGACGGTCTTTCCGTCCGGGGCGAGCCGGGCGTTGAAGATCGGCTCCTGCCGGAACGTGAGCTGCCCGAAGGACGGGACGGCTGCGATCGATCTCTTCCCCCGCCACTGCCCGACGGCATACGAGAGGGCGGCGGCGAGGAGAGCCAGGGCGACGGCGGCCGCCGGCAACCACCGCCGGCCGCCACGGGGCGACGCCGGTGTGGCCGCGCGGCCGGTAGAGGAGCTTCCCGCGAGCGCCTCGAGGTCGAACGCGAGGTCGCGAGCCGACTGGAAGCGCTCCTCCGGCTTCTTCTCCAGACAGTGCCGCAGGAGCCGGTCGAGCTCGGGGGAGATCTTCGCGCCCGAGACGTCCGGCTCCGCCGGCTCCTCCTTCAGGATCGCGCTCATCGTCTCGACCGCCGACCCGCCCTTGAATGCCCGCCGGCCGGTCAGCATCTCGTAGAGGACGCATCCGAATGCGAAGATGTCCGACCGCGCGTCGGCCGCCTCCCCTTCACCTGCTCGGGCGCCATGTAACCGAGGGTCCCGAGGAGAGTCCCGGCGTCCGTGGCCTTCGCGAGCGTCGGCGAGTTCGTGTCGTCCGCCCTCCGCGACCAGCCGCTGCTTGGCGAGCCCGAAGTCGAGGATCTTCACGCGCCCGTCCGTCGTGACGAAGAGGTTCTCGGGCTTGAGGTCCCGGTGGACGATCCCCTTCTCGTGCGCCGCCGCGAGGCCGCGGGCCATCTGCACGGACCAGTCGAGGGCCTTGCGCGTCGCGGGACGCCCCGCCGCCAGGGCCTGCCGCAGCGTCTCGCCTTCGAGGAGCTCCATGACGAGGATGTGCCGCCCCCCGCTTTCTTCGAAGGAATAGATCGCCGCGATGTTGGGATGGTTCAGCGCGGCCAGCAGCTTCGCCTCTCTCTCGAGCCGCTGCCTCTTCTCTTCACTTTCGAAGAACTCTTCGGGCAGCACCTTGACCGCGACGTCGCGGTCGAGACGGGTGTCCTTGGCCCTGTAAACCTCTCCCATTCCCCCCGCGCCGATCGGGGCGAGGACTTCGTAGGCGCCGAGGCGCGTGCCGGGAGCGAGCGTCACCGCAGTCCCTCGACGACGTAGAGGTCGGACAGTTTCCGGCCGTACGAGAACGCCCAGCTCCTTCCGTCCCGCGTGACGTGCGTACCGAAGACGTCGACGATGCCCGTCGGGTCGGCGGGGACGAGATCCTTGTAGGGCTCCGCCTGGCCGGTCGCAAGGTCGAGCCGAAAGATCCTCGCCGGGAGGTCTCTTCCCCGCCGCACCCAGATCGTCCCGTCCTTCGCGGCCGAACCCAGAACGATGTCGTCCGCCAGGATCCCCGGCACGGGCATGGGCTCGCCGCCGTCGAGCGACTGAAGGAAGGCCTTTCGCTCCGGCCCGATCGTGAGGAATCGCAGACCGTCGACCAGGCCCGTTCCGTTCGGCACCCGGTGGCCCTCGGGCGTCAGCGGCTTCGGCGCCCCCCCTTCGGAGTCGAGGAGGTAGGCGCGGTTGTCGTGCCCCGGCTCGGACGCCGTCATCAGGATTCGGCGGTTGTCGCCCAGCCACGCCGCCCCACGAACCCGGAGATTCCCGAGCGGGAGCACCTTCGGCTCCCCGGGACCGGTCGGATAGATCGCGAGCTGCTGGTCGCCCGTCGGATGCACGATTGCGAGGACGCGCTTGCCGTCCGGGGAGAGCGCGAGCGCCTCGCCCTCCCCGAGACGGACGGCCGGCGAGCCGTCCGTGCCCCGGAGGAAGACCGAGTAGCCCGGCCCTCCCCCCTCGCCCGACTCGGTGAAGAGCACCGACCGGCCGTCCTGGGACAGGTCAGCGAGGAGGCTCCAGTCGAACCACGAGAGGTCGCGTTCGGCCGGATCCGCCGGCCCGCGCGTGACGACGCCGACCCGGATGAGGTCGTGCGTCATCAGGACGCGACCGTCCCGGGAGACGTCCTGAAGGGTCATGGAGCCCGCCCCGACGAGGAGGACCCGGCTTCGCCCCGACGGCGCCACGGCACGAAGCACGCGGTTGCCGCCCGTCTCTGCCGCCGTGAACCAGATCTCCGAGCCGTCGGGCGACCACGCCAGCCCATCGGCGCTCGCGTACATGGGTGTCAGGATCGACTTCCTTCCCGACAGGTCGACGACGGCAACGGCGCCCCCGTCGTCGTTGCCGACGGGGTGGTCCAGGAAGGCGATCCGGTCTCCGCGCGGCGAGAAGCGCGGGTCGCCGATCCAGCCCGTCGTCTCGTACGAGGACCTTTCCGATCGGGTACTCGAGCCGCCGCCGGCCCGAGGCCCGGCGGACGACGGCGAGGTCCTTGCCGTCCGGCGCGAAATCCGCGAACTCGACCTCCTCGAGGATCTCGCGCGGCGCGCCGCCGCCCGTCGACGGCCGTGCGCGCGAGCGTTCCGACCCGCGTGAAGGCTCCGGAGAACCTCGAGTCGAGCGCGACGGCCATGTCGCCCGACGACGACGACGGAGAGGACGTCCGCGCCCTTGAGCCCGAACGGACGCGAGTCCGGCCCGTCGGACCGCCCGACGAAGATCTCCTCGGCGCCTCCGTCCCAGGCGGCGGAGTAGAGGACCGACTGGCCGTCCGACCCGAAGCGGGCGTACCAGATGACGCCGCGTCGAAACGTGAGCTGGCGGAAGGAGGGCGGCGGCCGATGACCCGACCTCAGCGACGGCGACGTAGGCGAGCGCCGGCCCCGGCGAGCGCCGCGACGACCAGAGCGCCGGCGAAGAGGCGCCTCGACGGCCGCGGCCGCGGCGCGACGCTCGTCGCCGCCGCCTCGGCCGCGCCGGAGAGACCGGAGAGCGCCTCGAGGTCGAACGCGAGGTCGCGCGCCGAGTAGAAGCGCTCCTCCGGGTTCTTCTCGAGGCAGTGCCGCACGATCCGCTCGAGCCCGGGCTGGACGTTCTTGTTCGTCGCGGAAAGGTCCGGCGGCTCCTCGCGCAGGATCGCCGAGATCGTCTCGGCCGCCGAGTCGCGGTGGAACGCGCGCTGTCCCGACAGCATCTCGTAGAGGATCGCGCCGAACGAGAAGAGGTCCGAGCGCTGGTCGGCGGGCTTGCCCTTCACCTGCTCGGGCGACATGTAGCCCAGCGTCCCCATCACGACGCCGGGCTCCGGTGCCGGCCGTCGCCGTCGGCAGGTTCGTCTGCGGACCGCCGCGCGCGCTCGGCCTGCGTCAGCTTCGCGAGGCCGAAGTCGAGGATCTTGACCCGCCCGTCGTTCGTCAGGAACAGGTTCTCGGGCTTCAGATCCCGGTGGACGATCCCCTTCTCGTGCGCGGCGGCGAGGCCCCTGCGCGATCTGCACCGCGTAGTCGATCGCCTTGCGCACCGGCGAGCGCGCCGCCCGACGATCCGCGCGCGCAGCGTCTCGCCCTCGAGCAGCTCGGTCACGATGTAGGGCGCGCCGTCGTGCGTGCCGAGGTCGTAGACCGCCGTGATGTTCGGGTGGTTCAGCGCGCCCGCCGCCTGCGCCTCCTGCTCGAAGCGCCGCAGACGGTCCGCGTCCTGCGAGTACGACGCCGGCAGGACCTTGATCGCGACGTCGCGCTTCAGCCGCTCGTCGCGCGCGCGGTAGACCTCGCCCATCCCGCCCGCGCCGATCGGCGCGAGGATTTCGTAGGGGCCGAGGCGGGTGCCGGAGGCGAGCGTCATCTCAGCCCTTCGACGACGTAGAGCGTGCTGCGCTGGAGGATGTAGCGTGCGGCCATGCGCTTGCCGTCGTCGCTGAACCGGATCGACGAGCAGTCGACGCCCACGTAGCCCGCGGGGCTGGCCGTCTTCCACGGCTGCCTCTTCCCGCTCGCGGCGTCGAGGGTCCACACATCGACCGGGAAGGCTCCGGGCCGCGTCACTAGGAACCGGCCGTCGGGGCGCCATTGGGTCAGGACCTCGCCGTCCTCGAGGCCGGCGACGCGCCGCACCGGCGCGTCCGGCTTTGCGAAGTCGAAGATCGCCCACCCACCCTTCTCGCGCGCGAGGAAGCTCCGGCCATTCGGGCTCAGGAGCGGCCAGGTCTCGAGGCCCGTGACGCCTTCCAGCGTGAGGGGCTTCGGGGCGTTCCCGTCGAGGCCCAGCGACCAGACCCGGTCCTCCTTCTCCCCTTCCTGGCCGATGAAGACCAGGCTCTGGCCGTCTTTCGCGAACGAGACGGACTTGATGCTGCGGATCCCGTGCGCCGGAAGCTCGCGCGGAACGCCGGTCCCGGTCGGATAGAGCACCCAGCGCGGCGCCGGCTTGTCGAGCCAGGCCGCCGCGAGCGTTCCATCCGGCGAGAGCGCGCCGTATCCGGCGCTCTTGCCGAGAGGCGTCGCGTGCCCTCCGGAGGACGGGCGCAGGAACAGGTCGTAGCCGCCGGGATCGCCCTCTTCCTCCTCGAAGAGCAGCGTCTTCCCGTCGGAAGAGGTGTCGAGAAGGTAGCTCCACGTCCGCCAGGAAAGGTCGAGCGGCTGAACCTGCCCCTCGGCCAACGAGAGCAGCCCGCCACGCATCTCCTCGCGGCTCATGAGGACCCGGCCGTCCGGCGCGACGTCGTGGAGGTGGAGACCGCCCGCCTGGGTGAAGACGCCGCGCTCCTTTCCCGAGAGGTCCACGGCGTAGAGGGCGCGGTTCAGGATATGCGTTCCGGCGGTGAACCAGATCTCCTGCCCCCGCCACGCCAGGCCCCGGAGAGTTCCGTAGTCCTTCGACACGAACCGCGTCTTGCCGGAGGCGACGTCGAGGACCGCGATGCGGCCCGCATCGTCGCCCGCCGCCGGATGATCGACGTACGCGAGGAGCGACCCGTCGGGAGAGAACCGGAGATCCCCGATCCACCCGGCCGACTCGACGCGGACCCTGCCGGGTGGGTAGTCGAGAAGGGACCGTCCGCCCGCGGCACGCACGACGGCGAACTCGGACTTCGGCGCCCACGCCGCCTGGAGAACGCCGCCGAGGATCGCCTTCGGAGCGAGGTCGCCGCCGAGGGCCGACCGGGCGAGCGTCCCCTCGAACTGCCACGTGTCCGCCACCTTGCTCTTGAGCCGCAGGACGAGCTCTCCCGCACGGGACAGATCGAGCAACTGGACGTCGGTCTGGCCGAGTGGCCTTTCCTTGGGATCGACGATCGGCGTCGCGAAGAGCTGCCACGGCTCTCCCTGCCAGCTCGCGTCGTAGATGACGTCCTGGCCGCCGGGCGCGAAGCGCGCCTTCGCGATGCGTCCCTGGCGAAACGAAACCTGGTGGAAGACGGGCTGCTCGTGGCGGCCCAGGTGAACGGCTCCCGCCAGCCATGCGGCCAGAGCGGCGACGAGGACGGCGGCCGCGCCCAGGCCGGACCACGTCCAGCGGTCTCCTCTCGGACGAACCTTCTGCTTCCCTCCGTCGACGCCGGAGATCGTCGAGATGGCCTGAAGGTCGAAGGCGACGTCCTTCATCGACTGGAAGCGGTTCTCGGGCGACTTTTCGAGGCAGTGGAGAACGACGCGCTCCAGCGCCGGCGGCATCTGGCCCTTCGTGACGACGAGCGCTGCGGGATCGTCGTGAAGGATGGCGTTCATCGTCTCGACGGCCGACTCCCTTCCGAACGCCTTCCGCCCGCTCAGCATTTCGTAGAGGACGGCCCCGAAGCCGAAGATGTCGCTGCGGGGATCCGCGCTCTCGCCCCGCACCTGCTCCGGGCTCATGTAGCCGACGGTCCCCATGACGACGCCGGCCTCGGTGTGTAGGCTTCCCCCGGCCTCCGTCGGGACGCTCGTCTGCGAGCCGCTCGGACCGGACCACTTCGGCACCTGTTTCGCGAGTCCGAAATCCAGCAGCTTTACCCGACCGTCCCGGCCAAGGAAGATGTTCTCCGGCTTCACGTCCCGGTGGACGATTCCCCGATGATGGGCCGCGGCGAGACCCTCGGCCATCTGCGACGCGAGTTCTGCGGCCTTCTTCGGCGCGAGGGCGCCCGCCCGCAGGCGGTCGCGAAGCGATTCGCCCTCGAGTAGCTCCATCACGGCGTAGGTGTGCTCCCCCTCCCTCCCGAAATCGTAGATACCGAGAATGTTCGGGTGGTTGAGGGCGGCCACGGCCTTGGCCTCGCGCTCGAACCGTGTCAGGAGATCCCCGTTCTCCGCCAGGGAGGGAGGCAGCACCTTGATGGCGACGAAGCGGTCGAGCTTCGGGTCGCGGGCCTTGTAGACCTCGCCCATGCCCCCCGCACCAACCAGTGAGTTTATTTCGTACGGCCCAAGCCTCGCACCGGCTGTCAACGTCATTTTGAGCCCACCACCCTGAGACTGAGTCTAACCGGCAAACCTGCTTGTCCCTATGCGGTACGAACTCCAGACCGGGATCCCGGGGGGCATTGCGGCGGAGGGCGAGATGAGGGAGGCTCTCCGGGCCCGAAGACGAGGAGGCACCCTATGTCGAGGACTCTCTCCCGGCGCTCTTTCGCCGGAACGCTCGGCCTGGCCGCCGGCGCCGCGTTGATCGACTCACCGTTCGGACGTGTCGCTGACGCAGCCAGCCGGGCGCCGAGGCCCGCGGGCGCCATCCTCCTGAACTCGAACGAGAACCCTTACGGCCCGTCGCCGAAAGCGGTCGGCGCCTATGTGCAGGCGGGGAGCATGGCGAACCGCTACCCCGACGCCCTCGAGGACGAGGTGCGCGGGGCGCTCGCGAGGCACCACGGCCTGGGAGAGGATCAGGTCGTCCTCGGCTGCGGCTCCTCTCAGATCCTCCAGATGGCGGACGAGGCGTTCGCAGGGCCGGATCGCCGCGTCGTCGCCGCCGAGCCGACCTTCGAGGCCGTCCTTCGCTATGCGAAGGCGATCCGGGCGGAGGGGATCACGGTGCCGCTGACGAGAGACTTCCGGCACGATCTGCCGAAAATGGCCGCGGCCGCAGCGGGAGGGGCCGGCCTGGTCTACGTCTGCAATCCGAACAATCCGACGGGGACGATCGTCACGGGGGACGAGCTCGCTGCATTCGTCGCGGCCGTGCCGCCGACCGTCATGATCCTCGTGGACGAGGCGTACCACCACTTCGTCGAGGACCCGCGCTACCGGAGCGCCGCGGAGATCATCGGGAAGGCCCCGAACGTCGTCGTGGCCCGGACCTTCTCGAAGATCTACGGAATGGCGGGCCTGAGGCTCGGCTACGCCGTCGGATCGAAGGAAAGAATCGCCGAGCTGGCGAAGTTCGCCTCCTTCTCCAACGCAAATGCCGGCGTTCTCGCGGCCGCCCTCGCGAGCCTCGCCGACCCGGACCTCGTCCCCCGGCAGCGGAAGGTGATGAACGACACCCGCCGCGGACTCGTGGCCGAGATGGAGAAGCAGGGGCGAAGGACGATCCCGTCGGAGGCGAACTTCGTGATGATCGACGTCGGGGGCGACGTCGCACCCGTCATCGCGGCTTTCCGGAAAAGGAACATCCTCGTCGGCCGGAAGTTCGCGTCGCTCCCGAACTGGCTCCGGATCACGATCGGGACACCCGACGAGATGCGGGCTTTTTCGGCCGCTCTCGCCGAGATCGTGCCGGCGAAGGTGGCGGCCTGACGCGCCGCCCTTCCATGAGCCCGTCCCTCCTCGTCCTGAACGCCGGATCGTCGTCGATCAAGTTCGCCGTCTACCGGACCGAAGGCGGGACGCCCGAGCGGCTCGTCGGGGGGAAGCTCGACGGGATCGGCGTCCGGCCGGAGTTCTCGGCGAAGGGAGCGTCCGGCGAGACGCTGGAACAGCGATCGTTCTCCGCCGAAGAAATCCCGGATCACGGAGAAGCCCTCGTTCCGGTCGACGAATTCCTTCGCAGACGACTTCCCGGGGAGAGGCCCGCGGCGGTCGGCCACCGGGTCGTCCACGGAGGCTCGCGCTTTCTGGCGCCCACCCGCGTGGACGAAGCGACGCTTGCCGAGCTGGAAACGCTCGTTTCCATCGATCCGCTTCACCAGCTTCCCAGCCTGACCGCTCTCAAGGCCGCCCGGGCCCGGTACCCCGGCGCGACCCACGTCGCCTGCTTCGACACGGCGTTCCACCGGAGCCACCCGGAGATCGCCGACACCCTCGCGCTCCCCCGGGCGCTCCGGGAGGCGGGCCTCCGCCGTTACGGCTTCCACGGCCTCTCGTACGAGTACATCGCCGGTCGGCTCCGCGAGATCGACCCCGCGGCGGCCCGTGGTCGGGTCGTCGTCGCGCATCTCGGAAACGGCGCGAGCCTCTGCGCTCTCGAGGACGGGCGGAGCGTCGACTCGACGATGACCTTCACGGCCCTCGACGGTCTCGTCATGGGGACGCGGCCGGGCGCCCTCGACGCCGGGGCCGTCCTCTGGCTTCTGGGCCGCGGATGGGACCGGGAGCGCCTGACGCGCCTTCTCTGGCACGAGTCGGGCCTTCTCGCCCTCTCGGAGACGAGCCCGGACCTTCGGGACCTGCTCGGAAGCGAGGCTCCCTCCGCGCGCCTCGCAGTCGGTGTCTTCGTCTACGCGGCCGTCAAGCAGGCGGCGGGGATGGCGGCCGCCCTCGGCGGCCTCGACGCGCTCGTTTTCACGGCCGGAATCGGCGAGAACCAGCCGGAGACCCGGTCGCGGATCTCGGCCGGACTCCGGTTCCTCGGGGTCGAGCTGGACGAGGAGGCGAACCGGCGCGGAGATGTCCGGATCTCGAAGGAGGGAGCGTCCGTCTCGACGTACGTCATCCCGACCGACGAGGAGAGCGTCATCGCCCGTCATACGCTCCTCCTGTCGTCGCGACCGTCTTTTCCTTCCTGAACCGTCCGGACCTACGATCCTGTTCCGGAAAGGGAGGCCCCCATGCCGAAGACGTCCGGACCGAAGGCTACCGTTCCCAAGCCCGCCCCCTCGAGGAACCCGCGCGGCCCTCTCTCGCGGGACGAGGTTCGCCGGATCCACGGCTACTGGCGCGCCGCGAACTACCTGTCGGTCGGGCAGATCTATCTCTACGACAACCCGCTCCTGAAGAAGCCGCTCTCCCTCGAGCACGTGAAGCCGCGCCTGCTCGGGCACTGGGGAACGACGCCCGGGCTCAACTTCACCTACGCGCACCTCAACCGCGTCATCAAGCTCCGCGACCTCGACATGATCTACGTCATCGGGCCGGGGCACGGCGGGCCGGCCCTCGTGGCGAACGCGTACCTCGAAGGGACGTACAGCGAGGTCTACCCGCAGATCGGCCGGGACGAGGAGGGGCTGAAGCGCCTCTTTACGCAGTTCTCGTTCCCGGGGGGGATTCCGAGCCACGTCGCACCCGAGACGCCCGGCTCCATCCACGAAGGGGGCGAGCTGGGCTATGCCCTGTCGCACGCCTACGGAGCCGCCTTCGACAACCCCGGACTGATCGTGGCCTGCATCGTCGGGGACGGCGAGGCGGAGACCGGGCCGCTCGCCACGAGCTGGCACTCGAACAA
Source organism: uncultured Acidobacteriota bacterium (assembly GCA_963779415.1). Lineage (GTDB taxonomy): Bacteria > Acidobacteriota > Thermoanaerobaculia > UBA5066 > UBA5066 > DAOMFB01. The sequence continues at coordinate 983,020 of CAVZYA010000001.1, forward strand.
GTTCCTCGACCCGGTGGGCGACGGGGCGGTCCTCCCGATCCTGCACCTCAACGGCTACAAGATCGCGAACCCCTGCGTCCTGGCCCGCATCCCCCGCGAGGAGCTGGAGCAGCTCTTCCGCGGCTACGGCTACGACCCCGCCTTCGTCGAGGGGGAGGAGCCGGAGGCGATGCACCAGCTCATGGCCGCCGCCCTCGACGACGCGATCGAGAAGATCCATGGCATCCAGAGAGCCGCCCGCAAGGAGGGACGGGCAGAGAGGCCTCGCTGGCCGATGATCGTCCTTCGCTCTCCCAAGGGGTGGACGGGGCCGAAGGAAGTCGACGGGAAGAAGACCGAGGGGTCGTGGCGCTCGCACCAGGTGCCGATGGGCGACATGGCGAAGCCGGGACACGTGAAGATCCTCGAGAACTGGCTCCGAAGCTACAGGCCGGAGGAGCTCTTCGACGCCAGCGGCGTTCTCGCTCCGGAGCTGGCCGCGCTTCCCCCCGGCGGGACACGCCGCATGAGCGCCAACCCGCACGCCAACGGCGGCCTCCTCCTCCGGGATCTCCGGATGCCCGACTTCCGCGACTACGCCGTCGAAGTGCCGAAGCCGGGGGCGACGGACGCCGAGGCGACGCGGGTCATGGGCGCCTTCCTCCGCGACGTGATGAAGCAGAATCTCGATTCGCGGAATCTCCGCCTCTTCAGCCCGGACGAGAACAACTCGAACCGGTGGGGGGACGTCCTTTCGGTCACGAACCGCGCCTGGGTCGCCGAGACGCTGCCCGACGACGACCACCTCGCCCGCGGCGGGCGCGTCATGGAGATGCTGTCGGAGCACCAGTGCCAGGGGTGGCTGGAGGGATACCTCCTGACGGGACGCCACGGCTTCTTCTCGTGCTACGAGGCCTTCATCCACATCATCGACTCGATGTTCAACCAGCACGCCAAGTGGCTGAAGGTCTGCAACGATATTCCGTGGCGGAGGCCGATCGCCTCGCTGAACTACCTACTGAGCTCGCACGTCTGGCGGCAGGACCACAACGGCTTCTCGCACCAGGACCCGGGCTTCATCGACCACGTGGTGAACAAGAAGGCTGGGATCGTCCGCGTCTATCTCCCCCCGGACGCCAACTGCCTCCTCAGCGTGACCGACCACTGTCTCAGGAGCCGCAACTACATCAACGTGGTCGTGGCTGGCAAGCAGCCCGCCCCGCAGTGGCTCACGATGGACCAGGCCATCAAGCACTGCACGGCCGGTATCGGGATCTGGGACTGGGCGAGCAACGATCGGGACGGCGAACCGGACGTCGTCATGGCCTGCGCGGGAGACGTCCCGACGCTCGAGACGCTCGCGGCGGTGTCGATTCTCCGCAAGCACGTCCCGGCCCTCCGGATCCGCGTGATCAACGTCGTGAACCTGATGAAGCTGCAGCCGCAGAGCGAGCATCCGCACGGGCTCTCCGACCCGGACTTCGACGCCCTCTTCACCAGGGACAAGCCGATCGTCTTCGCCTTCCACGGCTACCCGTGGCTCATCCACCGCCTCACCTACCGCCGGACGAACCACGCGAACCTGCACGTCCGCGGCTACAAGGAGGAGGGGACGACGACGACGCCGTTCGACATGGCGGTGCTGAACGAGATGGACCGCTTCCATCTCGCCCAGGACGTCATCGACCGGCTGCCGCAGCTCGGCTCGCGGAGGGCCTACGCCAAGCAGGCCATCCGCGACCGGCTCCTCGACCACAAGAACTACATCGGCCGCTTCGGCGACGACATGCCCGGGATCCACGACTGGAGGTGGGGCGCCGACGCTCCCGCCGCCCCGCACCGCGGCCGGCCGGACACCTCAGCGGACAACGTCTGAAGGGCGCACTCCCCAAAGAGCAGCGCGCGGGCCTCCGTCGGCGGGTATCGCCGGGACCGTCCGTTCACTCCTCATGGCCTCCGGGATCCTTGCTTCGGTCCTCCGGCGTCTTGCCATAGTTCCCGCAGAGGTACTGAATGCCGACCATCATGACCGCCTCCCACGCCTTTCCGACCTCGGGGTCGTACTCCGGGTCGCACTCCCGCACGGTCACGAGGAGGCTGTCGAGCCAGAGGTCGTAGAGTTCGGCGCCGATGTCGAGCTGCCCGGCGCCGTGCTGGGCGGCGATGTCGGCGAGATACGGGTCCGGGCCGCGCGCCTCGTCCTCAGCGGCGAGGACGAGATGGTGGAACGAGGCCCGAAGGGCCCGCTTCTGCCGGACGAAGTTCGTCCCTTTGAACTTCTCCCCGACAACGGGCGAGGAGGCGAGGAACTTCTCGTAGAAGAGATCGAGGAAGCCCGGCCGGGCCTCGCAGCGCCGGAGGCTCTCCTCGAAGACGTCCAGCGTATGGGAATCCATCTTTCCGGGCGGGGATTATAAGACCGGGTCTCAGGAACGGGCCGGAAGCCCCCCCAGCATCGAACGGACGGCTCTTTGGATCTTCTCCTGGTCCGGCTCGCCGTGCAGGCCGATCACGCCGGAAGCGACCCCGCGATAGAGGACCGTCTTGCTCTTCGCGCTCACGACGTCGACGACGACGGTGCCGGTCCTGTAGTCCTGCGAGTAGCCGTAGACGCCCGTCCCCCACCAGGGCCCCCAGATCTCCCAGCCGCTGGTGGAGTAGCCCCAGCGCACCGCGTCCACCTGGCCCGTCTGGCTGACGAAGACGGCGACGAGAAGATCGGCCGACTCCTTCGGGGCCGCGACGTATCCCTTCCCGGCCATGGCCCTGCCGACTTCGGGGGCCACGCGGTTCTCGATGAAGTCGACCCCCGCTTCGGTCCTCTCGCCGACGCCTTTCGGCGCGGCGAGGATCGTGTACGAGGAGAACCCGGACATCGAGACGCCCGGCCCGAGTTTTCCGTCGACCTTGGGACCCGTGGAGCAGGCGGCGACGAGGAGCGCGGCGACGAGGACCGCGAATCGGCGAAGTGAACTCATGGGCGGATCGTCTCACGAGCTCCGGCGTCAGCCGCGTCCCGGATCCCAGTCGCCGTCCTCGTCGTCCTCCTCGGCCTTCGGGGCGGGACGCGGCTTCTCCGGCTCCTTGACGATCATCAGCGGCGGGAAGCCCTTCGTGCGAACCGTGTCGTTGAAGGCCGGGATCGTCTTCGCATAGAGCTCCTCGAAGTCGCGGCGGACCTCCGCGAGCTGCCCCGAGAGGAGCCGGTAGACCTCCAGCTCGGCAGCCGTCGGCGCGAAGTCCGCGTTGCCCGAGACGTCGCCGCCGCCGGTCCCGGACTCGGCCTGCAGCCAGACGAGCTTCAGGTAGAGCTGCAGGGGGCCGCGAAACGACTTGACGTCGGCCTCGGCCAGCGTCGGCTGGAGAAGCCGGTCCTCGACGGAGCGGATCTTCGTCTCGACCTCGTCCACGGCCGCCACGTCCGCGGCCGCAGCCTCGGAGGCCTTCATCATCTTCCGGATCGCTTCGATCTGCTTCCGGCTCCACTCGATCCGGTTGATCATCCCCGCCGCGGCGTTGATGTCGTCGTAGAGCGAGAGCGAGAGCGTCGAAGCCGCCGCGATGTCCGCCGGCGTCCCTGCCGAATTCGGGTCCTTCCGCACCTCGACCGTCCGCGACAGCTCCTTCCCCTCCACGGAGAGCTTCACCGTGTAGGTTCCGGGTGGGACGAGCGGCCCCTTTCTCGGCGTCTCGATGCCGTAATAGAAGATCCCCCGCGCCTCTTTCCCCCGGAACCGCTTCTCTTCCCAGACGTGCCGGTTCCCCGCGGGCGTCGTCCGGAGCCGCACGTCGAGCGTCGGCTCGTGACGGAGATCCCAGGTGACGCGGTTCATGCCCGCCTTGCCGGTCCCTTTCAGCGTCCGGATCGTCTTCCCCGCCGCGTCGAGGATCGTGACCTCGATCTTCTTCCCGTCGGGCGGCTCCGTGACGTCCTCTTCGCCGGGCTTCTCCTCCGCCGCGACCTTCACCGGATCCTTCAGCCAGTAATTGAAGATCGCGCCATAGGGCGGGTTCTTGCCCCGGGAGGTGCCTGACGGGGCGAGGTTCGGCTGCGAGACCGGCAGGAAGCGGTAGGCCGGCCGCGGCTCGAACAGGTGGACCGCGGAGCCGCGCACGGCATCCGTCAGCTGCTCGAGCGGCCCGACGTCATCCAGAATGTAGAAGCCGCGGCCGTAGGTACCGACGACGAGGTCGTGGAAGTGCTCCTGCACCGTCAGCCAGTAGACCGGCGCCTGCGGCATCTTTCCCTGAAGACTCTCCCAGCTCCCCCCGTCGTTGAACGAGACGTAGAGCGCGTTCTCGGTCCCGGCGTAGAGGAGCCCCCTGCGGAACGGGTCCTCCCGGACGACGTGGACGTAGCTGAGCGGGCTCTTCGGGATGTTCGACGCGATCGCCGTCCAGCTCTTCCCGTAGTCGGCCGTCCGGTAGATGTAGGGGTCGCGGCCGTCGACCTGGTGGAAGTCGACCGAGACGTAGCAGGTGCCCGCGTCGAAGCGCGAGGGCTCGACGCTTCCGACCGTCCCCTTCGGCGGAAGCCCCCGGATGTTCGGCGTGACGTTCGTCCAGCTCTTCCCGCCGTCCCGCGTCACCTGGACGAGGCCGTCGTTCGTTCCGGCCCAGATCAGCCCCTTTTCGATCGGCGACTCGGCGATCGAGAAGACGACGCCCGCGTACTCGACCGAGAGGTTGTCGACGGTGAGCCCTCCGGAGTCCCCCATCATCGACCGGTCGTTGAGCGTCAGGTCCGGGCTGATCGTCTTCCAGGTCTGGCCCCCGTCCGACGTCGCGTGGACGTACTGGCTTCCGACGTAGACCGTGTCGTGGTCGTGCGGAGAGATGGCGATCGGGAAGGTCCAGTTCATCCGGAGCTTGATCTCGCCCGCGCTCGCCCCCATCGTCCGCTCGGGCCAGACGCTGACGGTCCGCGTCTCGCCCGTCTTCGCGTCGAACCGCTCGACGACTCCGGCGTAGCAGCCCCCCCAGACGACGTCGGCGTTGACCGGATCGGGGGTGGCCCACCCGGTCTCGCAGCCGGCCGTGGAGGTCCAGAGCGCCGGCGGGATGCCGTATCCCCCCGGGTTGTTGCTCGGCCCGCGCATCGAGCCGTCGTCCTGCATCTGTCCATAGACGCGGTACGGGATCCGGTTGTCCGTCGTGACGTGATACATCTGCCCGATGGGCAGGCGGACGAAGCTCCACTGCCTCCCGCGGGTCGTCGAGATCTGAACGCCGCCGTCGTTGCCGATCATCATCCTCGAGGGGATCTTCGGGTCGGCCCAGATGTCGTGGTTGTCGCCTCCCCATCCGATCTCCGTGGTCGTCTCGCCGCCGTCGAAGGTCGCCCCCATCCCGTTCGAGGGAAAGTAGACCTCCCGGTCGTTGTCGGGCATGACGAGCATCCGCGTGTAGTAGTGCGGGCGCTCGTTCAGGAGGCGGCTGTGGTTCACGAGCTTCCACTCCGCGCCGCCGTCGTTCGACCGCCAGAGCGACCCGCGCGCGCCCGTCTCGATCAGGGCGTAGACGCGCCGGGGATTCGACTCCGCGACCGCCACGGCGATCTTCCCGAGCGGCGGCTCCGGAAGGCCGTGCCCATTCAGCCGCTTCCACGTCGTCCCGCCGTCCCGCGAGACGAAGATCCCGCTGCCGGGCCCGCCGCTCTTTCGCCCCCACGTCTTGATGTCGACCTGCCACATCCCGGCGAAGAGGGTCCGGGGATTCGTCGGATCCATCGCGAGATCGGACGCTCCCGTGTTCTCGTCGACGAAGAGAACGCGTTCCCAGCTCTTCCCGCCGTCCGTGGTCCGGTAGACGCCCCGCTCGGGCTGCGGGCCGTAGCAGGTCCCGAGCGCGGCCGCGAAGACGACGTCGGAGTTCCGGGGGTCGATCACGACGCGGCCGATGCGCCCCGTCTTCTCGAGCCCCATCCGGGTCCAGCTCTTCCCCGCGTCGGTCGAACGGTAGATGCCGTTTCCGAGCGAGACGTCGCTCCGGATGAACGTCTCCCCCGTCCCGACCCAGACGACGTTCGGGTCCGACGGGGCGATCGCGATCGAGCCGATCGACTGCGCCGGCTGGTCGTCGAAGACCGGCATCCAGTGGACGCCTCCGTCCGTCGTCTTCCAGACGCCCCCGGAGGCGGCTCCGGCGTAGGCGACGTTGGGATCGCCCGGAACGCCCGCGACGGCGCTGACGCGGTTGCCGGGGGGGCCGATGAAACGGTACGCGAGCGCCGCGAACGGATCGGCTGCTTTCGCGGACGCCGTGTCCGGTTTCGACGGCTCGGTCGCGGCCGCCGCTCCCGTCGCAAGAGCCGCCGAGAGGATCAACGAAAACATCGCGGGGAGCGGACGGACGGCTTTCACTGTCTTTCTCACTTTCATGGAAATCCCCGGACGGCCGCGGTCACCGCTTCGACGTCCGGTCGATGAACTCCGCGACGTCGGCCTTGAACCGCGTCAGGGAGGAGTCCTGCACGTACATCATGTGGCCTGCCGGGTAGTACTTCATCTCGACGTGTCCGCGAAGGTCCTTCGGCAGCTCGAGGTGAGAGACCATGTACTCGGTCGCGAGAAACGGCGTCGCGAGGTCGAAATACCCGTTCAGGACGAGGACGCGGAGGTCCGGGTTCGTCTTCATCGCGTGGGCGAGGTCGAGCCCGGTGTTCGGAAGGCCCGGCCAGGAGAACATCTGCGGCGCTCCGGGCGTCTTGTGCTTCGGGTCCCAGGATCTCGCGATCTCGAAGTTCGTGATCGTGTAGGTCTTCTCGGACGGGGCCTTCAGCTCGCCGGTGTAGTACTGGAGGAACGCCGCCGTGTACGCGTGCGTGATCGCGGCGCTCTGCGGGTCGTAGCCCGCATTCTCGGCGAGGGCGTCGAGAGTCGGCCCGGTGAACCGGGAGTCGAGCCGCCCGACGACGTCCTTGTGCGCCCGGAGCAACTCCTGCGTGAACTGCGCCTCCCGGACCCGGAGGTCCGCCTTGTCGAGGTAGTCCTCGGAGAGGCCGGTGTATTCGTGGAGCTTCTTGATGACCGCCGCCCGCTCGGCCGGGCCGAGCGCGTCCCCCTTCATCAGCGCCGAGGTGTAGGGACCGAGCGCGAAGGCACGGACCTCGTCGAGAAACGGCTCCAGCTTCTCGGGACGGCTCGGGAGCAGCTTGTGGTACCACGCCGTCGCCGCGTACGTCGGGAGGAAGAGCGGGAAGGGACGGTCGTTTCCCGGACCGTTGAAAATCGCCTCGAGATCGAGGGCGACCGAGACGAGGATGACGCCGTTGAACGACATCCCGTACCGTGACTGGAGGGCCTCCACGACTCCCGCCGAGCGGGTCGTGCCGTAGCTCTCGCCGAGGAGGTACTTGGGCGAGTTCCAGCGCCCGTTCTCCGTCACCCACTGCCGGATGAACCGCGCCACCGAGTCGATGTCGGGGTCGACGCCCCAGAAGTCCTTCTCCTTCGCCCCTCCCACGGCGCGCGAGATCCCGGTCCCGACAGGGTCGATCATGACGATGTCCGTCTTGTCGAGAATGCTCGACGCGTTGTCGACGAGCCGGTACGGCGGAGGCGGCGTCGGCTCGGCGTCCGAGACGACGATCCGCTTCGGCCCGAGGGCGCCCATGTGGAGCCAGATCGAGGAGGAGCCCGGACCGCCGTTGTAGGCGAAGGTCACCGGGCGCCTCCCGGCGTCCGCCGAGTCCTTCCGGACGTAGGCAACGTACCCCATCGAGGCCCAGGGCTCGTCCTTCTCGTTCCGGACGATCAGGGTCCCCGCCGTTGCCGTGTACGCGACCGTGACTCCGCCGATGACGGCGCTGTGCGACGACACGGACTTCTCCGCCCGGGGCGGCTCGGCCTTTTCGGCTCTTTCTGGCTTTTCGGACCTCTTCGGCGCCTCGGCGGCCGGACTCTCCTGGGCCCGCGCGGCGGCGGAGAGGAGCGGGATCAGGGCGGAGAGCAGGGAAACGGCGATTCGTCTCACGTTCTTCCTCCTTGGAGATGCGATTGTCCGGCAGGGTTGGGGTCTCGTCACCGCGGGAGCGCCGCCCTGGAAAGGGCGACCTTTCCGGCCACGACGAGCGCCTGCGTCAGGTCGGCGATCAGATCGCGCACGTCCTCGCAGCCGACGGCGATCCGGACGAGATCGTCCGTGATTCCGGCCGACTCGCGCTCCTCCCTCGACATGCCCCGGTGCGTCATCGAGGCCGGATGCTCGATCAAGGTCTCGACTCCTCCGAGGCTCACGGCCAGGGTGGCGAGCGTCACGCTGTCGATCAGCGCCCGGCCCCCTTCGAGTCCCCCTTTCACGCCGAACGAGATGACGGCGCCGGGTCCGGCCATCTGCCGAAGGGCGAGGGCGTGCTGCGGGTGGCTCGGAAGGCCGGGGAAGCGGACCCAGGCCACGCCGGGGTGCCCCTCGAGAAATCGGGCGATCTCGAGCGCGTTGGCCTGGGCGCGCTCCATCCGGAGCCCGAGAGTCTTGATTCCCCGCAGGATGAGCCAGGCCTGGTGCGGGTCCATCGTTCCTCCGAAGAGTTGATGGACCTTCCGGAGACGCTCGAGATGCTCCGGCCGCTTCGCCACGACGGCGCCGCCGACGACGTCCGTGTGGCCGTTCATGTACTTCGTGAGGCTGTGCACGACGACGTCGGCGCCGAGAGCGAGCGGCTGCTGGAGAACCGGCGACGCGAACGTGTTGTCGACGACGAGAAGCGCCCCCCCGGAGTGCGCGATCTCCGCGCACTCCGCGAGATCGGTGAGCTTCATCGTCGGATTCGCCGGCGATTCGATGTAGACCATCCTCGTCCCGGGCCGCATCGCCGAAGCGACGTTCCCGGTGTTCGAGGAGTCGACCCAGGACGACACGACGCCGAACCGGCGGTACTCGTGCTCGAGGACGAGGCGCGACGGACCGTAGACCGAGTCCGTGCCGACGACGTGCGCTCCGGCCTCGAGGAAGGTGAGGTAGACCATGTTGATCGCGGCCATCCCGGTGGCGGCGCCGAGGGCTCCGCAGCCCCCTTCGAGCGTCGCCACGCAATCCTCGAGGGCCGCGACCGTGGGGTTTCCGAGGCGCGTGTACTTGTAGCCGGGATCCTCTCCGAGGAACCGGGCCGCGCCTTCGTCGGCATTGCGGAACGCGAAGGTCGACGTCTGGTAGATCGGCGTCGAGACGGCTCCGGTGGCCGGGTCGCGGTGCTGTCCTGCGTGAATGAGCCGGGTAGCCATCTTCATCGGCCGGTCGTCCTTCATGTCGCTTCTTTCCCGACGCCCGGGACGGAGGTCCGCCTCGCCCACTCGCCCGTCGCGTCGTTCAACTCGTATTCGTCCGCGTGCTCATGGCCGCGCCGGGCCACGTAGTCGACCGCCTCGAGAAGCGCCTGGAACTCCTCCTCGCTGACGGTGGGGGCGAGGCTGATCCGGACCCAGCCCGGCTTCTCGCCGATGTGCCCCTCGTCCAGACGGTGACGAATGGCCTTCGACCGCTCTTCGTCTATGTGAAGGAGAAGGTGTCCGTAGGGTCCCGCGCACATGCAGCCCGCGCGGACCTGAACGCCGAAGAGATCGTTCAGGAGCCGGGCGGCGAGATTGTGATGGAGATCGCGGAAGATCACCGAGAGCACCCCGAGCCGGTGCGTCGTGAGGTTCCCGAGGATGACGAGATCGTGGCGCTCGCGCCACTCCCGGAGCGCCCGCCCGAGGTAGTCCTGCTCGATCCGCCCGATCCGGTCGGCGCCCATCGCCGCTTTCAGGTCGAAGGCGAGGCCGGCCTGGATCGACTGGACGATCGGCGGCGTCCCTCCCGTCTCCCGGAGCGCGATGGACGAGAGATATCGGTGGTCCCACGGCGACGTGTAGAGAACGGTCCCGCCCCCCGGCTCCGCCGGAACGCGGTTCGTGAAGAGGCGCCGGTTCGCGACAAGGAGTCCCGGCGTCCGTGGCCCTCCAAGGAACTTGTGGACGGAAAAGAAGACGGCGTCGAGGCCGCCGTCGGGGTCCGCCGCGGGGTGCATGTCGACGTCGACGTAGGGACCCGCGGCCGCGAAGTCGAAGAACGCCCACGCGCCGTGACGGTGAAGAACGCGGGCGAGGAGGTGAACGTCGTTCAGGATGCCGGTGACGTTCGAGGCCGCGCTGAAAGTCCCGATCTTCCAGGGTCGGGCGACGAATGCGGAGAGCTTCCGGTCCAGATCCTCGGCGCTGATCCGCCCGTCCGCGTCGAAATCGACGTAGACCGACTCTCCGATCGTCTCCCTCCAGGCGATGTCGTTCGAGTGGTGCTCCATCAGCGACCGGAAGACGACCGGGCGGTCCGCTTCGGGAATCTGCCGGAGGAGGTGATGCCTCTCCTCGAGCTGGTCCGGAATCCGGAGGCCGAGGACGAGGATCAGCCGGTTGATGGCTCCCGTGGAACCGGAGCCGACGGGGATCAGAACGTCCTCGCCCGACGCCTCGACATAGGCGCCGATCCTGGAGAACGCCTTCTCGTAGCACTCCGTCATGTAACGGCCGCAGGTGCTGCTTTCGGTGTGTGTGTTGGCCATGAACGGGAGAACCCGCTCGGCCAGCTCCTCCTCGACGTCGCGGTGAAATCGTCCGGAGGCGATGTAGTCGAAATAGCGGAGCTTCTTCGGACCGAAGGGCCCGGGGATCGACGTGTCGGCGCCGAGGACGCGGCTTCGAAGGCGCCCGAGAAAGGCGGCTTCTTCCGCCGGCGACGCGGTCGCGAACGGCTCCCGGGGCGTTGAGGAGGTCACGTCGACGAGTCGGTGGAAATCGATCATCGGAACAGTTCGCCACGAAGGACGCCGGGAAGGCGTGTCCTCAAGCGGCCGCGAGTCTCATCTCCCCGAGGCGTTCCCGTTTCCGGGGGCGCGCTTGATCATGTGGATCTCGGTCCCGCCCTTCTCGAAACGGACTTCGTCCATGAGCTGGTTGATCAGGAAGATCCCCCGTCCATGGGTCGAGAAGAGGTTCGTTCCCTGGACAGGGCTCGGAAGCTCCTTCGGGTCGAATCCCCGGCCCGGGTCGCGGACGACGATCAGCATCCCCCGCTCCCGGTCGCAGGCCACGCAGCATTCGATCTGCTTCGAAGGGTCGCTCCCGCCCCCGTGCTTGATGGCGTTTGCCAGCGCCTCCCGGAGGGCCAGCTCGATGTCGAACTCCTGCCCGGCCGCGCAGCCCAGATCCCGAGCGACCCTCATGACCTCTTCCACGACGGGCGAGATGAGGTTGACGTCGGCCGGGAGCCGGTGGAGAACCCGGACGACCAGCTGGTCGCTGTCGAATTCCTGGGTCGGCGGTGGATTGCAGGACACGGGCGGGCGCATTGTAGTGGAGGACCCGGCATCACGACAGAGGCTCCAGCGCGCACCGGCCAGCTCGCGGAGAAAGCTGGATCCGCCGGGCGAGGGGACGCCGAGGTGCTCGGCCACCGTGGCCCCGACGTCCGCGAAGCTCGAACGCGTCCCGACGTCGGATCCGGCCGCGACGTCCCGGCCGGCCGCCACGACGGGGACGTATTCGCGGGTGTGGTCCGTCGAGATGTCGGACGGGTCTCCTCCGTGGTCGGCCGTGATGAGGAGAAGATCCCTCTCGCGCATCGTTCCGAGGAGCGCCGGGACGAAGGAGTCGAATTCCTCGAGGGCGCGGGCGTAGCCATGCGGGTCGTTCCGGTGGCCGTACTTCGTGTCGAAGTCGACGAGATTCGTGAAGACGAAGTCGTCGCCGCCGTCGCGGAGGGAGGCGACGGTCTTCTCGAGCCCGTCCCGGTTCGACTCCGTGTGGACGGCGCTCGAGAGCCCCCGTCCGACGAAGAGGTCCTCGATCTTCCCGATGCCGTGGACCGCGAGGCCTCGCCCGCGACAGGAGTCGAGGACCGTGGGGCCGGTCGGCGGAACGGAATAGTCGCGTCGGCGGTGCGTCCGCGTGAAGCTCCCCGGCGCGCCGACGAACGGCCGCGCGATGACGCGCCCGACGCGGTGAGGCGGGACGAGGAGCTCCCGGGCGATCTCGCACCAGCGGTAAAGCGTCGCGACCGGAATGATCTCCTCGTGCGCGGCGATCTGGAAGACCGAGTCCCCCGAGGTGTAGACGATGGGCCGGCCGGAGCGGAGGTGCTCCTCTCCGTACTCCCGGATCACCTCCGTGCCGGAGGCGGGCCGGTTGTGGAGGACCTTCTTCCCGACCGCCTTCTCGAACGGCTCGATGACCTCGGGCGGAAAGCCGTCGGGATAGAGCGGAAATGCCGTGTCGAGAGTCAGCCCCATCAGCTCCCAGTGACCCGTCGTCGAGTCCTTCCCCGGCGAGGCCTCGGCGCAGCGTCCGAAGGCCCCCGTCGGAGCCGGAAGGCCGGCGGGAGCGTCGGCATAGAGCGTGTGCAGGAGGCCGAGGCGCGAAAGGTGCGGCAGCGAAGGCCGCCCGTCGCGCAGGACGTGCTGGAGGGTACGCGTCCCTTCGTCCCCGTAAGGGCCGGCGTCGGGCGTGGCGCCCACGCCCAGCCCGTCACAGACGATCACGACGGCCCGAGGCTTCATCCGCCGGTCTAGAGGCCTTGTGAGCGCTGCTGTGCTTCGGCGCGCATCGGAGAGTCGGGATAGTCCGACAGGACGCGCTGGTAGTAGCTCTTCGCCTCGGAGGGCTTCCCGTTCTTCTCGGAGAGTCGGCCGAGCTCCACGAGGAGAACGTCCTTCGGCACCGGGGCATCGCCGGAGTCGAGTGCCTTCTTCGCCACCTCCAGCGCGTCGCTGGCGCGCCCGGTCGCGGCCTCGGCGTCGAGCATCGAGACGAAAGCGACGCCGGCGGAGAGGCCCCCCGATTCACCCTTCGCGAGACCTTTCGCCGCGTCGAGAGCGCCGCCGGTGACCCCTTTCGGCCCGTCGAGCCCCATGACCAGGAGCGCCGCGGCCCTTCCGGCGAGAGACGTCGGTGCGTCTGCCGCGAGCTTCTTGAGCTCGTCCTTCGCGGCCGCGTTCCTCTCGGCCGCGTCCTTGAAGACGCGCTGGCCGGCCGGGGCCGTCCCTTCCGAGGCGAGCGGGGCGTCGAGGAGGGCGATGGCCGCGGAGAGGCGGGTCCCGCGCCGGCTCTGCCGCCAGGCGATCCCGCCCCAGAACGCGCCGGCCACGACGAGCACCGCGACGACGAGGGCCGTCGTACGGACGCTCTGACTCTGGTGCGAGGTCAGGTAGTCGCGGGCGGAGAGGAGCACCTCGCGGAGGTCGTTCTTCTGCAGATCGTGTCGATGTTTCTTGTCCATGAGTGGGTACCGGCGATCCCGCCCTCAGCAGAACACGGCGGACGCCGTGTCCGGGTCGTCGAGCAGGAAGCCTTCGGTCTCCTTTTCGGGGTCGTCGTCGATGGCCGCGCCCTCGAGGCGCGAGAAGGAGAGAACGTCCGGAAGGACGACGAGGCCGCCGCCCACCTCGCGGCTCTTCCTCGAACGTGCTCCGGTTACTTCCGCCGGGCGGCCTTCTTCTTCGGCGCCGCCTTCTTGGCGGCTTTCCTCGTCTTCTTCTTCGGCGCCGCCTTCTTCGCGACCTTCTTCGTCTTCTTCTTCGGCGCCGCTTTCTTCTTCTTCGGAGCGGCCTTCCAGGTCGCCTTCTTGACGGCCTTCTTCACGGCCTTCTTCGCCGTCTCCGCCTTCGCGGCGACGACCTTGGCGGCCTTCTCGACGGCCTTCCGGGCGTCCTTGGCGGCCTCGCTCATCGTGGCCTGCACGGCTTGAGCGGCCTTCTCGACGGCCTCCACGACGGGGGCGGTCGGGGCCGGCGCCGCAGGCTTCGGCTCGGGAGCGGGGGGCTGGGAGCCACCGGGCGGGTTGGAGCTTTGCATGGCTTTCAGAACCTCCTCTGCGTGGTGTTCGGTATCGACGTTGTGGAAGACGTGCAGGACGTGACCGTCCTTTCCGACGAGAAACGACATTCGAAGCGGCCCGACGCCCCACTTACTCTCGCCCCACGCGCCGTACGCCTCGTGGATCGCGTGATCCACGTCCGACAGGAGCTCGAATGGAAGGGCGAATTTCGCGGCGAACGCCTCGTGCGTCGCGACGGAGTCCCGAGAGATGCCGAGGACTTCCACGTCGAGCGAGGAGAGCGCCCTCCATCCGTCGCGCAGGCTGCAGGCCTCGCGCGTGCAGCCCGGCGTGTCGTCCTTCGGATAGAAGTAGACGAGGACGTTCTTGACGCCACGATAGCCGGCGAGCGAGACGATCCGCCCCGATCGCCCGGCGAGCGCGAAATCCGGCGCGGCGCTGCCGACCGCCGGTGACGTCCTCTTTTCGACCATCGTTCGGGATGCTCCCGGGCGCGAAGAATAGCAGCATTGCACGACGATGGGACGCGTGTGGAGATAATCTCGGGGGGATGGGACGAGCCGCCGTTCTCGCCGCCGGCGCCCTCGAAACGGGGGGCGGAGGAGGTCTCGCAGCCGACCTCCTCACCCTCGATTCCCTGGGCCTCGCCGGCACCCCGGTCGTTACCGCCATCACCGTGCAGGAGGGGGCTTCCCTCTCGGTCGTCCACGACCTCCCTCTTGCGGCCGTCCGGGAGCAGCTCCGGGGAGCCCGCGAATCCTATCCACCCCGTGCGGTCAAGGTCGGCCTCCTCACGACGGTTCCGGTCGTCCGGCTCCTCGCGGAAGAAATCTGGAGCCTCAGGGTGCCGGCGGTGGTCGATCCGGAGATGACGGATGGCGTGGCGCCCCGGCTTCTCCGCCGCACCACTCTCGAAGCCCTCGTCCGCGAACTCCTTCCGGTCACGACCCTCGTTACGCCGAACCTTGCGGAAGCGGTCCTGATAGCCGGCTTCCCCATTCACGGGGAGTCCGATGCCAAGCGGGCCGCCCGGGCCATCCAGCAGCTCGGTCCGCAGGCGGTTCTGATCAAGGGAGGGGCGGCCGGGGGAGAGATCGTCGTGGACGGACTTCTCGACGGACGCACCTGGACGACATTCCGCCGTCCCCGGCTCGGGACGCGCCACCACCACGGCGTCGGTGCGACGCTCTCGTCGGCGCTTGCTGCCTATCTTGCTTTGGGAGAAACACTTCCGGATGCCGTAGGAAAGGCCCTCGACTACACCCACCGCGCTCTCGCCGCCGCTCCCGGCCTGGCCGCGGGCCGGGGACCGCTCGGACACCGGGAGGCGGCGCCTTCCTAACGGGGGACGAGACGGTAACGGTCGCGGAGCCGTCCCGCGATCCGCTCCACCCGCCCTTTGTCCTCGAGGTACATCAGGAAGCCCAGGACCTCGGAGTAGGCGAGGAAGACGTTCACGGCGGTGACCTTCGGGAAGAGGGCCACGACCAGATCGCGCACCGTCTTCGGGCCCGGGGCGAGGAAGCGCTCGATATGGTGGATCCGGAGGGCGTACTTCCGCTTCATCCTCTCGTGGTGCTTCGGGTAGTCGGGGATGGGGCGCCCGTGCCCGGTCAGGAGGCAGGAGCCCGCGCTCGAGGCCTCGATCGCGTCGAGCGTCTCGAAGTAACGGGAAACGCTCCGGAACGGGGCGCCCGGATGCTCCGGGTCCTCGTCGACGATGGCGTTCGGCGTGATGTCCCGAAGGACCGTGTCGCCGGTGAAGAGGATGCCGGCCTCGGGGACCTCGAAGGTGAGGCTTCCGGGCGTGTGTCCCGGGGTCGAGCGGACGACGACCGACCAGCCGTCGCCCAAAAGAGTCTCCCCCCGTCCAGCTCCTCCCACGCCGAGAGAGGCGAGGCGAAATGATCCACGTGGCTGACGGAGAGCATCATCGCGAAGCGGGGGAGGATGCCGAAATCGGCTCGCGCGAGGTTGTCGAGGAGAAGCTTCGAATTCCGGCGCATCCGGAACTGCTGACGATCGAGCCTTCCGCCCCAGAGCGCCGCGCCCGAGCGATCGGCCACCCTCCGCGCGAGGCCGAAGTGATCCTGATGGCCGTGCGTCAGGAGGACGCGGCGGATCCCGGCGACCTTCGGTCCCGCGGCCGAGAGGCCGGCGGTGAGGACGTCCCAGGCGTCCTCCGTGAGGGGTCCCGTGTCGATCAGGGTGACGGGATCGCGGAGGACGAGATAGACGTTCACCGGCCCCACCGGAAAAGGGGTGGGGAGGGTGATCGTCCGGATGAAGTCAGGGCCTACGCCCACAGATCGTAGGGATAGCCTCCCGCCTCGTAGACGCGCTCGCTGATGGAGGTCGTCAGGCGATCGCGATTCCGCTCGAGCGCCTTCAGGTTTCCGACCATCCGGTGGAGCGCCTCGTGGCAGAACCAGCGCGCGATCTCGACCTCCCCCGCCGCCTTTTCCTCCCCCTTCTTCGAGATCGAGGAGGTGACGCGCGAAAGGACCGCGATCTGCGCGAAGAGATCGATCACGACGTCGGCGAGCCGCTCGTGCTGGTACTCCCGGTCGACGACCTTCTTCCCGTGCCGGCGGAGGATGGTTTCGGCCGCGTTCGCGAAGACGCCCGCGTACTTCCCGACCTGGTCGCCCTCGGGAGCGAGGGACGGGTGGACCTTCGTCAGCTTGTCGCGGGTGATGACCCCCTTCATCCTCTTCTTGCCGTACTCCGCCAGGATGCCGCGCTCCTTGAGCGGGCTCTTCAGGGCGTGCGCGACCTCCTTGAGGCTGTCCCCGAGCTCCTTGAACCCGGAAAGGGCGATCAGCATCCGGAGGATCTCGTTCGTCCCCTCGAAGATCATGTTGATCCGGCTGTCACGAAGGGCGCGCCCGTACGGATACTCGTTCATGAAGCCGTTGCCGCCGGCGATCTGGAGCGCGTCGTTGATGTTCTGCCAGAGCACCTCGGTGCCGAAGACCTTGCAGCAGGCCCCCTCCAGCGAGTAGTCGATCCCCCCCCGGTCGATGAGCCCTGCCGTGAGGTAGCTCATCGCCTCGAGCGCGTAGGTCTTCGCCGTCATCCGGGCGATCTTGTGGCGGATCATCTCGAACTCGGCGATGGGGGTCTTGAACTGGCGGCGCTGCCTGGCGTGCTCGATCGCGAGATTGATCATCATCTTCGAGCCGCCGGCGGCGCCGGCGCCGAGCGACGTCCGCCCCGTGTTGAGCGTCTCGAGGGCGACCTTCAGGCCACGTCCCTTGCCGCCGATGATGTTGAAGGCGGGGACGCGGCAGTTCTCCAGGATGATCTGACAGGTCGAGGAGGCGCAGAGCCCCAGCTTCTTCTCCTCGGGGCCGCGCGAGAGGCCGGGCAGGGTGCCGTCGGGGTTCGTCACGACGGCGAAGCAGACGATCTCCTTGTGCGGGTCCTTTCCTTCGGCGCTCCCCGGGATCCGGGCGAGGACGGTGAGGAAGCTCGCGAAGCCGCCGTTCGAGATCCACTGCTTCGTCCCGTTCAGGACGTACTCGTCGGTCTTCTCGTCGTAAACGGCGGTCGTCTTGAGGGAGCCGGCGTCCGAGCCCGCCTCGGGCTCGGTGAGGCAGAAGGCGCCGATCAGCTTTCCCGTCGCGAGGTCCGGCAGCCATTTCTTCTTCTGCTCGTCCGTCCCGAACAGGAGGAGCGGCTTGATGCCGATCGACTGGTGCGCGCCGACGACGATGGAGGCGGAAGCATCGAGGACGCCGATCACCTCCATCATCCGGCAGTAGGCGGCTGAGGAGAAGTCGCTTCCGCCGTACTCCTCCGGGATCGTCATGCCGAGGACGCCCAGCTCTCCCATCGCCTTGACGGCCTCACGGGGGAAGAAGTGGTCCCGATCGATCTTGTCCGAGTCGATGTGCGCGGCGTCGAAGTCCTTGTAGGCCTCGCTGAAGGCCGCCACGGTCTCCTTGACGTCCGGAGGGATCTCGGGGAAGGGAAAGACCAATTCTTCCTGGAAATCGCCCTGGAAAAGCGACTTCAGGAACGAAGGGGCCTCGGTGGCGGCGGGCGCTTCGGCGACGGAGGGCTTGGCGCTGTCCATCTCATTCTCCTTCGGCATCTCGGGCGTTGAAGAACTTCTTGCCCGTGCGGGCGAGGTCTGAAAGGAGCGGGGCGGGGGCGAAGCGCGGCCCCTTCTCGGCCACGAGCTTCAGGAGCCCGTCGACGATCGCGCTCGCGCCGACCGAGTCGGCGTACGCGCAGAGCCCGCCGCGAAACGGCGGGAACCCGGTCCCGAAGATCATCGCGA
This sequence comes from uncultured Acidobacteriota bacterium, assembly GCA_963779415.1. GTDB lineage: Bacteria > Acidobacteriota > Thermoanaerobaculia > UBA5066 > UBA5066 > DAOMFB01. The sequence continues at coordinate 1,001,093 of CAVZYA010000001.1, forward strand.
GGTCAAGCTTCGCCGGGCTCTCGACGACTCCCTCGGCGAGGCAGAAGGCCGCCTCGTTCACCATCGGGAAGAGAAGACGTCGTTCGATCTCCGAAGAGGAGGGACTCCTGGAAGGCGAAGAAAGGCCCAGCTCGCCGTAGAGCGCGGGATCGGGGCCGCTCCGTTTCTCTCCCTCGTAGGAATAGAAGCCCTTTCCCGACTTGCGGCCGAGCCTCCTGGCGGCGACCATCTTCTCGAAGGCCGGGTCGATCGGCATCCGATCCGAAAAGGCGCCGGAGAGCGTTTCGGCTCCCTTCGTGGCCACGTCGATCCCCACGTCGTCCAGGAGCTCGAAGGGGCCGACCGGCATGCCGAACGCGCGCATCGCCCTGTCGACGGCGGCCGGGTCGGCGCCTTCCAGAAGGAGCCGTACGGCCTCCCCCAGATAGGGCGCGAGAATCCGGTTCACGAGGAAGCCCGGGGCGTCCTTCACGACGACCGGTGTCTTCCCCATCCGCTTGGCGAGCTCGAAGATCGTGGCGGTGACCTCCGGGTCGGTCTTCGCCCCGTAGATCACCTCGACGAGCGGCATCTTGTGGACGGGATTGAAGAAGTGCATCCCGACGACTCGCTCCGGGTGCGCCGCATCCGCCGCGATCTGAGTGATCGGAAGCGTCGAGGTGTTGGAGGCGAAGATCGCCGAGGGGGGGACGACCGCTTCCCACTCCTTCAGCACGGCCTTCTTGACGGCCATCTTCTCGAGGACCGCCTCGATCGTGACGTCGCAGCTCTCGAAGCCGGCGTAGTCGAGCGACCCGGAGAGGAGGGACATCTTCCCGGCGAACTCCGCGCGCGTCATCCGACGCTTCCGGAGCTTCTCCTTCCAGATCTTCGCGGCCTGGGCGTAGCCGCCGGCGAGGGGCTCGGGCCTGATGTCCTTCATCCGGGCCGGATGGCCCTTGTCCGCCGCGAGCTGGGCGATGCCGCCCCCCATGACACCCGCGCCGAGGACGCCGATCCTCCGAACGGGTCGCGGCTTGACGCCCTCACGAACGCCCGTCTCCTTCTTCACCTCTTCCATCCGGAAGAAGAGATTCACGAGGTTCCTCATCGTGGGAGTTCCGGCGAGCGCCAGGACCCCGGCGACCTCCTCCTCGAGCGCCTGCGCGAGCGGGGCGCCGAAGCCCTTCCGGATCGCCTCGAGCGCCGCGAGCGGAGCCGGATAGTGCCCCCGGGTCTCCTTGAGGACGGACGCCTTCGCCCTGGAGAAGACGATCCCCTTCCCGACGCCTTCGAGCAGCTTCTCCTGAAGCGTCGCGGCCCGCGCGCGGACCGGCCCACCGTCCGGGGCGGCGTTCGAGCGCTTGGGCGTTCCGAACTTTCCACGGGCGAACTTCTTTGCTTCCTCGAGGAGGATCGGCCGCGGGACGACCTCGTCCACGAGGCCCATCCGCCGGGCGCGCTTTCCGTCGACGCTCTTCCCCGCGAGGATGATGTCGAGGGCCCCCGCCAGTCCGATGACGCGCGGGAGCCGCGAGCAGCCTCCCCACGCCGGCAGGATTCCGAGCCGGATCTCGGGAAGGCCGATCTGGGTCTTCTTCGAGTCGGACGCGAGGCGCCAGTCCATGGCGAGGGTCGTCTCGCACCCTCCTCCGAGGCAGGCGCCGTCGACGGCCGCGACCGTCGGGTAGGGGAGGCGCGCGAGCTTTCCGAAGACCTTCTGGCCGAACCGGACTCCTTCGGCGACGAGGCTCGCCTCCGCTTTCGCGATCTCGTTCACGTCCGCCCCCGCGATGAAGATGTCGGGCTTGGACGAAACGAGGAGGAGCGCCTTGATCTCCGTCCGCTTCGCGAGGTCGTCGAGGAAGGCGTCGAACTCGCGGATGACGCCCGCCGAATACTTGTTCACTTTCTCGCCGGGCGTGTCGAAGAAGACGATTCCCAGCCCGTCGGGCTCGACCGCGAGCCGGAACGAGGGGCCGGCGGCATGGGGGGCGGCGGCCAGCTTCTCTTCGAGGAGCGTCGTCGACATGTCAGGCTTTCTCCAGAAGGATCGAGGCTCCCTGCCCTCCCCCGACGCAGAGCGTGGCGAGGCCGCGGGAGACGTTGCGGCGGCGCATCTCGAGGAGCAGCGTCAGGATGAGGCGCGTCCCCGAGGCGCCGACGGGGTGGCCGAGTGCGATGGCGCCGCCGTTCACGTTCAGGAGGCTCTCGTCGAGGGCGCCGAGGGCGGCATCCGTCTCGAACGCCCTGAGGTTCGCGAGAACCTGCGCCGCGAAGGCCTCGTTGATCTCGACGAGGCCGATCTCCTTCATCGTCCAGCCCGCCTTCCGGAGCGCGAAGGGCGTGGAGCGCGAGGGCCCGAGTCCCATCCGTTCCGGCTCGAGCCCGGCGAAGCCCCACCCCGCGATTCGGCCGAGCGGTTTCAGACCTCTTTTCGTCACGAAGCTCTCGGAGGCGACGATGACGGCTGCCGCGCCGTCGGTGATCTGCGAGGAGTTGCCCGGGGTAACGCTCCCGTACTTCCGGTCGAAGAAGGGCTTCAGCCTCGCGAGCGCCTCCATCGTCTGGCCCTCGCGGATGCCGTTGTCGAGCATGGAGACCTTGTCGTAGTTCGGGGGGAGCGGCACGGCCACCAGCTCCTCCGCGAGCCGCGCACGCCCCGCCGTCGCGCGCTGGTGCGACCGGAGGGCGAAGGCGTCCTGGCTTTCGCGGGTGATCCCCCCTTCCTTGGCGAGAATCTCGGCGGTCTCCCCCATGTTCAGGCCGCAGACGGGGTCCGTGAGCCCCTCCTTCAGGCCGATGACGGGGTTGAACAACTGGCCCCACGGCATCTTCGTGAAAGCGCCGATCCGCTTCCCGGCGCTCTTCGCCGTCCCCGCCTTCGTGAAGACCGCCTTCACTCCGTCGCGGTAGAGGAACGGGATCTGCGACATGCTTTCGGTCCCGCCGGCGAGGACGACGTCGGCCTCTCCCGTCTGGATGAGCCGGGCCGCATGGACGACCGAATCGACGCCGGACGCGCAGTTGCGCGAGACCGAATACGCCGGACGCTCCTTCGGGACCCCGGCGCGAAGGGCGATGACACGGCCGATGTTGGCGGCGTCGACCGGCGTCGCGATGTTGCCGAAGATCGTCTGCTCGATGTCGGCCGGCTCGAGGCCGGCGCGCGCCATCGCTTCCACCGAGGCCGATCGCCCGAGGTCGACGGCGCTAACGTCCGAAAAGTCGGTGCCGGCCCGCGTGAACGGGGTGCGGGCGCCGTGGATGACGAAAGCGGAACGGGTCATGCGCGCTTTCTCCTCTCGCGGCCCGGCGGGGCACGGCCGCGCTTCTTCCTTTTCTTCCGCGCGGGAGGGCGACGGTGGGGGGCCCCGTTGCCCGGGGGAACCGCCGATCGGGTTCCCCCTGTTCATCCTCGGGGGCGAAGCCCGAAAGGAGCATCCCGACGACCTTTCGCGCGTCCGTCAGGAGAGTCGGCTCTCCCGAGAAGAGCCATTCGGAGACGATCTCGTCGGCCGCGCCGAAGAGGACCCGGACGGCGAGACGGGGCGAGAGCTGGGCGCGGAACTCGCCGCTCTCGATCCCGTCCTTGAGGACGCCGCCGAGAAGCCGGAAGTAATCGACCAGCTTCGAGCGGATGACGCGCTGGAGCATCCGCGCGCTCCGCCGGAGCTCGATCTGGAAAAGCGACGCGAGGTCGCGGTCCGACGCGAGGAACGTCAGGTGGAGGTCGACGAGGCGCGTCAGCCGTTCGGCAGCGGGATCTCCGCTCGCGGCGATCTCCCGCCCCCTCGCAAGGAGCAGGTCCATCTTCTCGTCGAAGACCGTCGCGAAGAGATGCTCCTTGTTGCGGAAGTAGAGGTAAACCGTCCCCTCCGCCACGTGGGCCTCGGAGGCGATCTCGGCGATCTTGGCGTCGTGGTAGCCGCGGCGGCCGAAGGTCCGGACGGCGGCATCGAGGATCCGTTGCCGCTTCACCGGGTCCGCGCCGGAGGGCGACATCTCTCGAAGGGAGCCCGCCGAGCTCTCGTGCGCGACCCCCTGCGGTTCAGGCATACCGACCCCTGCCATCCGACCCCCTCGGCCCACTGAATGAGCCGTCATTCAGCGTATGCCCCCACGGAGGCCGATGTCAAGGCCTCGGACGCTTCACCCCGGAGGGCGCGAGAGGGAAACCGGGCGCTCAGCCCGCTTTTTCGACGTACAGGCCGTCGATGATCGCCTTGTACTTCTGGTCGATGATCCGCCGCTTCACCTTGAGCGTCGGGGTCAGCTCGCCCCCCTCGATCGACAGGTCGGCCGGAAGAACCGCGAACTTGACGATCTGCTGCTCGTGCGGCTTCTCGGCGTTCCACTCGTCGATCGCCTTCTGGTAGAGATCCCTCACGCGCGGCTCCTCGGCCAGAGACTCGAACGACAGGGATCCGAGCCCGTTCTGCCCCGCCCAGTCCTTCAGCTTCTCGAAGTTCGGGATGATGAGGCAGGAGAGGTATCGGCGGCGGTCGCCGAGGATGACGGGCAGGGAGATGAACGGGTTCCCCTTCAGGAAGCCCTCGATGGGAGCCGGGGCGATGTTCTTGCCGTTGGCGTTGACGATGATCTCCTTCTTCCGGTCCGTGATGGAGAGGAAGCCGTCCTCGTCGATCCTGCCGATGTCCCCCGTATGGAACCATCCGTCGGCATCGATCGCCTCCTTCGTGGCTTCGGGCTTGTTGAAGTACCCCCTCATGACGTGCGGTCCGCGCGTCAGGATCTCGCCGTCGGGGGCGATCTTGCACTCGACGCCCGGGAGGATCCGGCCCACCGTGCCGAGCCGCCACGCTGCCGGATAGTTCACCGCGATGACCGGGCTCGTCTCGGTGAGGCCGTACCCCTCGTAAACCTCTACCCCTGCTGCCCAGAAGAACTCGGCCAGCTCCTTCGAAAGCGGCGCGCCGCCCGAGATGCAGTAGCGGAACCGCGAGCCGAGCAGGGCCCGGATCTTGTGGAGGACGAGCCGGTCGAGGACGAAGTGCTGGAGAGCGAGGACGACGTCGGGGGTCTTCTTCTGCGCCCGGAAGGAGAGGACCTGCTTGCCGACGTCGAGCGCCTTCCAGAAGAGCTTCTGGCGGGCCGCCGGCGCCTTCGAGACGTTGTCCATGACGCGGCCGTAGACCTTCTCGTAGACCCGCGGCACCGCGGCGAAGATGTGCGGGTTCACCTCGCCGAGGTTGTCCCGGAGCTTGTCGATCGACTCGGCGAAGGCGATCGTCGCGCCGAAGTGGTAGTAGAGGTACTCCGACCATCCGCTCGAGGACGTGCGAGAGCGGCAGGAACGAGAGCGCGACGGTCGTGGGGGGAAGCGGCAGCAGCTCCGCGCAGGCGAGGACGTTCGAGACGAAGTTGCTCTGGAGGAGCATGGCCCCCTTCGGCTCCCCCGTCGTTCCCGACGTGTAGATCAGCGTCGCGAGATCGTCGGGTTTCCGCGCATCGGCCCGCCGGTCGAACGCGGCCGGATCGGCCGCGTGAGCCTTGCGTCCCTCCACGAGCACCCCTTCGAACGGCTCGGTCCCCTTGACGAACACCTCGTCGAACAGAACGACTCTCTTCAGGGAGGGGCAGGTGCGCCGGGCGTCCAGCACCTTCTGCGCCTGAACGGCGTTCGAGCAGAAGGCAACGACGGAGCCCGAGTCTCGCAGGAGATACTCCGCCTGCTCCGAGACCATCGTCGGGAAGATCGGGACGAGGATCGCGCCGTAACACTGACATGCGAAATCGACGATCGCCCACTCCGGCCGGTTCTCCGAAAGAAGCGCGACGCGGTCGCCCGTCTTCGCGCCGAGCCCTTCCAGCGCCGCGGCGAGCGTCTGCACGCGCTCGATGAACTCCTTCGTCGAGATCGGGTGCCAGGCCCCGTCTTTCTTGTAGAGGAGGAGGTCCGGCTTCTGGAAGCCCGAGAGATTCCGGAAGATATCGACGAGAGTTCGAGGTGCCATAAGTCCCCTCCGACGCGTTCGGGCGTAGCTCTTCTGCGATTATAGGCACGCCCGAAGCAGCGGGGCGGGAAGGAGATACGTCCGATGACGAGGCGCCTGACACGGCAAAGGGACGCGGAAGCCCGACCGGTCGCGCTTGTGACCGGCAGTGCGCACCGCCTCGGCCGGGAACTCGCTCTCGGCTTCGGAAGAGCCGGCTACGACGTCGCCGTCCATTTCAGAAGCCAGCAGGAGGACGCCCGAGGAGACCGGGAGATTGCTCCGAAAGGAGGGGGCGAAGGCAGCCTCTTTCAGAGCGGACCTTGCGCGGGACGGTGCCCCTCTCCTGCTCGTGGAAAAGGTGCTCTGCCTTCTTCGGCCGTCTCGACGTCCTCGTCCACGCCGCCTCCCCATGGGTGACGAAGGCCATCGCGGACGTCACCGTTGCCGACTGGGAGGCGGCCTTCCGGGTCGGGCCGAAGGCGGCGTTCTTTCTCGCCCAGGCGGCCGCGCCCTATCTCGCGAAGAGCCTTGGGGCGATCCTCCTGATCTCCGACGTCGCCGCGACGAAAGCCTGGCCGAACCACGTCCCGCACGCCGCCGCGAAGGCCGCCGTCGACGCGCTCGTCCGGAACCTCGCCGTCGCGCTCGGGCCCTCGATTCGAGTGAACGGCCTCGCACCAGGCATCGTCCTGCCACCGGCTCAGCTCCCCTCCGACGTCGTGCGGCGCCTCGTCGTCCGAACGCCCCTTCGCCGCCGCGTCGCCGTGGAAGACCTCGTCTCGATGGCCGTCGCCATGGCGTCGAACCGGTCGATGACCGGACAGGTCGTGGCCGTCGACGCCGGGCGGTCGTGCGTCTGAAACGGAATGCTCTTCGTAGAATGGGAAGAGCGCGGGGGGATTCTTCAGAAGGTGGGAGAAAAGACGTCGAAGCGCCCGGGAGCCGTTTCTGTCCTTCTTGCGGCTGCCCTCGGCGTCGCCTCCGGGAGCTGCGGCAGAAAAGCGCTCGACCTCCTCCGCCCGTCCGGCATTCCGAGTCGCGCTCCTGACCCCGGGCCCGATCTCCGACGCCGGCTGGAATGCCGGCGCGTACGACGGGCTCATGGCCATCGAGAAGGAGCTGGGGGCGAAGGTCTCCCACGTGCAGGTCAGGTCCCCCTCGGAATTCGAGGAGCAGTTCCGCGCTTACGCGGCCGAAGGCTACGACCTCTGTTTCGGGCACGGCTTCGAGTTCCAGGACGCGGCTGCCCGCGTCGCGGCCGACTACCCGCGGACCGTCTTCGTGACGACCTCGGGCTCGCGGACGGCCCCGAACCTCGCGCCGATCGTCTTCGAGCTGGAACAGGCGACCTACCTCTGCGGCCTCGTCTCCGGACGCCTCTCGAAGACCGGTCGCGCCGGAATGGTGGGCGGCGTCGAGCTTCCGTCGATCAAGTCGACGTTCCTCGCGTTCGAGGCGGGAATGAAGGCCGTGAGGCCCTCGGCCGAGGTCCGCACCGTCTTCACGGGCTCGTTCGAGGACGTCGCTGCGGCCAAGGCGGCCGCGCTCGCGCTCGCCGACCAGAAGTGCGACTTCCTCTTCCAGAACGCGGACAGCGCCGCCGTCGGCGTCTTCGCGGCGGCGGAGGAGCGGGGGATCCGCGCCTTCGGGTCGAACCGGGATCAGAACGCCCTCTCCCCCGCCATCCTCGCGTCGGCGGTCATCGACATGCCGCGGGCCTTCGTGGAGACCGCGCGCCGCGTGAAAGAGGGGCGCTTCGATGGCACGCCGCTCCGATACGGCCTCGCTTCGGGGGTCATCTCCTTCGTCTGGAGCCCGTCGCAGAAGGCGACGGTTCCGGTCGCCGTCCTCGACGAAGTCGCGCGCGTCGAGGGCGAGATCGCATCCGGGACGAGGAGGGTGCCGCGGGGGAATTTCTGAGAGGATGACGGGAGCGGCGGCCACGGTGCCTCTGGCGTGATGACGACACACCCTCCGAAGGAATCGTCAATCCTCCTCGAGCTGCGCGGAATCTCGAAGAGATTCGGCGTGACGCAGGCGCTCGACGAGGCCTCGCTGACGATCTTTTCCGGCGAGATCCACGCCCTTCTCGGCGAGAACGGCGCCGGCAAATCGACGCTCGTCTCCATCGCGGCCGGGCTCCTCCGGGACGAGGGGGGGACGATCCGCCTCGGCGGCCGCGAGAGAGCGCTCCGGTCGGCACGCGAAGCGCGCCGGGGCGGGGTCGCCCTCGTCCCCCAGCACGATCTCCTCGTCGAGGCGGCGACGGTCGCCGACAACCTCGCGCTCCTCGACCGGTCGGCACCCTTCGTCGAGCCCCCGTCGGCCCGGCGCCGGCGGGTCCGGCGCCTCGCCCGGTCGTACGATCTGGATCTCGGCGATCCCGATGCGATCGTCGCGGATCTTCCCGTCGGGACGCGCCAGCGGATCGGGATCGCGGGGGCGCTCGCGGCCGATCCGGCCGTCCTCATCCTCGACGAGCCGACCGCGGTCCTCGCTCCGCACGAAGCCACGGCGCTCTTCTCGTCCCTCCGGCGTCGTGCCGACGCCGGACACGCCGTCGTCCTCATCACGCACCGTCTCGCCGAAGTCTTCGAGGCCGCCGACCGCCTGACGCTTCTCGCGCGCGGAAGAACCGTGAAGAGCTGCCGGATCAACGAGACGACCAAGGAGGAGATCGGATCGCTGCTGCTGGGAAGTGCCGAGAGATCCGAAGATCTTCTTCTATCCGGCGGCTGCCTTGCAGCCGCCGATAGTGGAAAACGTGTCTCTCGACCGGACGCTGTCAAGGGCGCGCAAAGCGCGCCGCACAGCGGTCACGGACCCTTGACAGCGACCGGTCGAGGACAATCCCCGGCACTTGAAGTCAATTCATTCATGCCATCCGGCTCTGCCGCGCCACCGGTCTCTTTCTCTCTAGAGAAATCTGAGCTCCTCGTTCTCCTTTCCATCGACGGAAACGGGGCGGACGTGCTGGCGGCGTGCATCGCGGGGATTCGCCCCTTTTCCGGCTCGGTCCGGATCGGAGGCGAGCAGGTCCCTTCCGGAAGCCATCTCGCCTTCCGGGCATTCGGCGGGAGGTTCGTTCCCGCCGACCGGCGCGCCGAAGGCCTCGTCGCGCCGCTCTCGCTCTCCGAGAACCTCGCGCTCCCTTCTCCTCCGGGGAGGATCTTCCTCGCGAGGGACGCGATGCGCGAGAACGCGGCCGCGCGGATCCGGACTTTCGGCATTCGTGCCGCTTCGCCTGAAGTGCCGGCGGGAGCCCTCTCCGGGGGAAACCAGCAGAAACTTGTCCTGGCACGGGAGCTCGACCCAAGACTCGGATCTCTCCGCGTCCTCCTCGCCATTCATCCCACCCGTGGCCTCGACCTCGCGGCTTCGGCCGAGGTTCTCGACCGGATCGAGGAGGCGAGAGGCTCCGGCGCCGCCGTCCTCGTCGTCAGCGCCGACCCGGACGAGGCGCGCCTTCTCGGCGGCACCCTCCGGGTCGTCTACCGGGGCGGCCTCTCGGAGCCCCTTGCGCCCGGAACGCCGCTCGAGGCGCTGGGCCGGCGGATGGCAGGGCTCGCAGCGTGAGCCTCGCCTCGCCCCGACGCGCCGTCCGGGCCGCGGCTCTCGGCGCAGGGCTCCTCGCGCTCCTCGCAGCCCTCGTCCTGATCGCCGGCGCATCGCCCGCAGCGGCTCTCGCCGCCCTCGTCCGGGGATCGGCCGGCTCTCCGGCGGCGCTCGGAGAGACGTTGACGCGCGCAACGTCACTCGTCCTTTGCGCCTCCGGGGCGGTCCTCGCCCTCCGCGCCGGCGTCCTGAACATCGGGCTCGACGGGCAGCTCCTCGCGGGGGCCGCTGCGGCCGCGGCGGCAGGATCGCTCTTCCCGGAGGCGCCTGCCACCGCCCGTCTGACGATTCTCGTCGCGGCCGCAACCGCCGGGGCTCTCTTCGCCGCCCCCGCGGCGTGGCTCGCGGAGCGACGGGGCGTTCCGCCCGTCCTGTCGACGCTTCTCCTCAATCTCATCGCGGCCGCGGCCGTGACCTGGCTCGTACGGGGTCCACTTCAGGATCCGTCGGCCGACTACCCGCAGAGCCGCCCGCTCCCGGCCGCGGTGCGCCTCGCCCCTCTCGCTCCCGGCTTCCGGACGACGGCGGCGTTCCCCCTCTCCCTTCTCGCCGCGGCGGGTGTGGGCGTCTTCCTTTCCCGTACACCCGCGGGGCTGAAGCTCCGGGCCGCCGGCGCCGCGCCGGCGGCGGCGCGCGCCATCGGCATCTCGGACGTCCCTCTTCGTGCGGGGGCCTTCCTCGGATCGGCCGCTCTTGCGGGCCTCGCGGGAGGCCTCGAAGTGGCAGCCGTGACGGGACGGCTCTTCGATCCGTTCGGCTCGGGAGTCGGCTATCTCGGCATCGCGGCCGCGCTCCTCGGCGGATCGGGCGCGGGGGGAGCCGTCGTCGCGGCTCTCTTCTTTGCCGCGCTCGGCGCCGGCTCCGGCGCGCTCCAGCGGGACATCGGCGTCCCCGCGGCCGTCGCCACCGTCGTCCCGGGTCTTCTGGTCCTCGCCGTCCTGCTCCTCGGGCGGCGGAGCCCCGGAGAGGCCGGATGAGCGGGTTTCTAGAGATCGCCCTTCTCTTCTCGGCGCCGCTCCTTCTCGCGGCCTGCGGAGAGCTGGTCCTCGAGCGCGCCGGGTCGATTCAGATCGGCATCGAGGGGACGATGCTGATCGGCGCCTTCTCGGCCTTCGCCGTCGGGTTCCGGACCGGGAGCCCGGCGCTTTCCCTCGCGGCGGGGGCCGCCGCGGGGCTCCTCGGAGGAGCCGCCTTCGCCGCCGTGGCGGTCGCGGGGCGGGCCGATCCGATCCTCACCGGGACGGCGTGGAACCTCGTCGCATTCGGCGGCACCGCGTTCGGCTACCAGCTCCTCGCCGGCACGACGGGCGCGGTCCTTCAGGTCGCGACGCTCTCCCGAGGGTTCCTCGGGCTCGACGGGGCCCTTCTCGCGGTCTTCGCGCTTCCGGTCGCCGTCCAGCTCGGTCTCCGCGTCACGCGGCCGGGCCTGCGCCTCGCCGCCGCCGGAGAGAATCCGGCCGCCCTCCACTCGCAGGGAATCTCGGTCGTCGCGGTCCGGACGGGGGCGTCGCTCTTTTCGGGAGTGACGGCGGGGCTCGCCGGGGCGCTCCTCGTCGTGACCGTTTCGCCGACGTTCGTCGAAGGGATGACCGCGGGCCGCGGCTTCCTCGCGCTCGCCGTCGTGGTCTTCGCGCGGTGGAAGCCGCTCCGCCTCCTTCCGACCTCTCTCCTGATCGGCGCCGCGTCGGCCCTTCAGGTACGCCTGCAGGCCGCGGGGTCGTCGGCCATCCCGTACGCGTTCTTCGTCGCGCTTCCCGCCCTTCTCGCGCTCTCTGCTCTCGCGATCTCGCCCGGGCGGGGCGGGGCGCCGAAGGCCCTGGGAGCCCCGGCGCCCTGACCTCCCGCCCTATTCGTCAGAGCCGGGCGGGGGCTGGGGGGCCGGGGGACGCGGGTCAGGCCCTCCGCGATACTCCCCGCGCACCCGGTCGCGCCTCTCCTGCCGCCACTGATCGCGGCGCTCGAGCAGCTGTTTCCATTGCGCATCGGTCAGGACGCCGCGCATGTCGAGCACCATCATCGACACGGCCTTCCGGAGCTTCGAGCGGGACTGCCCGAGGGCGTCGACGGCGGCCTCGACTTTCTTCGGGTCGCTGTTCTTCTTCGCCATCAGATCATCCACGTCGAGCTGCTTCTTCTCGATGTCGGCCTTCAGGTCGACGAATTCGCGCCGGTTCTTCTGGAGGATCTGGTCCAGCTTGTCCTGCTGCTCGGCCGTGAGGTCGAGCGTTTTGACGACCGCCGGGCGCTTCCACCACTTCCCGATCGGGACGTCGGACATCTGGGCCATCGCCAGGCCGGAGGTCAGGGCCGCTGCCGAAAGGAGGGAGAGAACCGGAATTCCTGCGCGCATCGAAATCTCCTCGGGCTTCTAGGTTGTCTCGTCCGGGACGAGGCTGGCAAAGGCGGGCTCGTCGTGAAGGACCTGCTCGATCGAAAGGAGGAAGTCGTCGTCGGCCTGGTCGGCGGCCGGAACGCCCGCCGCCGTCGGCGTCGCCATCGCCTGCGGGGCCGGGGTCGGCACGGCACGCGATCCGAAACGGGCCACGGAGAGCCCCGCCATGAGAGCCACGGCGGCGGCGAGGCTCCCGAGGGCGAGGAACGGATGGCGGAAGAGACGCCGGCCCCGGACGGCCGCCGGGAACGGGAGGATGCCGCTCGTCACGGGACGCTCCGGCACCGCACGTCCCTCGACGGCCGCGAGAATGGCCGTTCGCTCGGATTCCCAGAACGACTCCGGAAGGCCGTCGACGAATCCGTCCACGGCGCCGCGGTCGAGAAGCCACGCCTCGCGAAGGCGCGCCACCTTCGCCTGGCACTCCTCGCAGCCGGCGAGGTGCTCCGGGACGGCGGAGGGCCGGTCGTCTCCGGGAAAGACCCGCGCGACGATTTCATCCGTGGTGAGGTGGCGATCCTCGGAGAGCTTCATCGGAGATCCTCCAGCCGCTCGCGCAGCTTCCGCGCCGCGCGGAAGAGGTGGGATTTGATCGTCCCCTCGTCCAGGCCGGTGGCCACGCCAATCTCCGCGATCGAGCGCTCCTCGTAATGCTTCATGACGAAGACGGTCCGCTGGCGGGGCGAGAGGGCGACGAGCGCATCGGCGATCCGGCGTCGGATCTCGCGCGACATCAGGTCCCGCTCGGGAGACGTTCCGTCCGCAGGATCGAGGCGGTCCGGAATCTCCGGCCCGCCCTCCTCGTCGGCGCCCCGGAGATCGCTGAAGGAGACGACCGGCCGCCGCCGCCGGACGAGGTCGCGCACCGCGTTGATGGCGATCCGCGTCACCCAGGTCTCGAACGCGGCGCCGCCCTTGAAGTCCCGGAGCGCCCGGTAGGCCTTCACGAAGACGTCCTGCGTCAGCCCGTCCGCCTCCGCGGGATCACGGAGGAGCGTGTAGGCGAGCCGGTAGATCCGCTTCTGATACGTCCGGACGAAGTACTCGTAGCGGTCCGTCTCGCCCGCAAGGATTCTCTCGATCTCGGCCCGCTCGAGCTCCTGCCGCTCGGCGGCCGAATGGTCCGGGGCACGGTCTACCGGCTTCAACTCGGCCGCTCCGGTCCGGTTCCCGAACCGTGCCACGCCGGGAAAGCCGAAGACCTCCGCGAGACCTGTCGCACCCATGCTTCATGAGACGGTTCGAACACGCTGCCGGTTTACCTTCTAAGACGCTCGGCTCCGGAAGGATAGCTTCAGACTTCCTCCCGCCGCTTCCAGGGCCGCAGCCACGCTTTCGAGTCGTCCCACAGCACGATCCGCTTCCGGAAGAGCGAGAGCGCCCACTCGACGCCGCCCGGCGAAGTTTCGGGCTCGAAGTAGCTCGAGAGAAGGAGCTTCCGGTCCTCGGGCCGGTTCAGACCGAGACGGGAGAGATCCCGAAGCCGGTTCCAGAGAGAGACCGGGCTCTCCCCAAGGCGTGCCCGGGTCAGGTCGACGAGCCAGATCGAGAAGCCCGCACCTTCGCGCGTGACGAGAACGTTTCCGTCAGAGAGGTCCCGGAAGAAGACGCCGGAGTCGTGCATCCTCCTCGCGAGCCGGCCGAGGGCCGCGAGCAGCGGTTCGAGGGGAATCCCGAGCCGCGGCTCGCCGCGTGCCGGATCGTCGCGCCGGAGGAACCACTCGCGGACCTGAACCGCCCCTTCGAGACGCCGGCTCACGTACCAGCTCTCCCCACCCCGTCGGACGACGCCGAGCGGCTCGGGCGTCGGGATGCCGCGCGCGATCAGCTCCTTCGCCACCGAAGCGGAGCGCTCGGCGCGCGTCCGACCGGGCTTGTCGAAGAGGCTCGCCGGCGTCTTCTTGACGACCACCGGGATTCGGCCCTCGCTTCCAACCAGCGTCGCCTCCACCACCTCGTATCGCCCCGGATGGCGGACGGGGCTCTCGTCGAATTCGAGGTCCGATTCGCGGAGAATCACGGGAGCCCCATCAGGACGACCTTCCCCTGACCCACCGGCGACCGGTCGACCACGACGAGAGACTTCAGAAGGGGATCCTCCCACCTTCCGAGATGATCCTCGGTCACGAGAACCATCCCCCGCGGCTCGGAGCGGAGCCAGGTCGCGAGCTCCTCCTCGCTCCTCGGGTGCGCGGTCTTCCGGCGGAGGACGAGAATGGGGTAGCAGCGGTAGGGATCCCCGTAATACGCGAGCGGCTCGCCATGCGCGAACGAGGGCGCGATCCGTTCGTAGAAGGCGCGCCCCGTCTTCCTCGCGTCGACGGCGGGAAAGACTGCCGCCGCCACCGACGCCTCCCCGGCCGCCACCGCCGCCGCGAGGGCGAGGAGGACCGGGATCGCCTCGCGACGCCTCGCGAGCGCCACGGCCGCCACGCCGAGCCCTCCGATCGCGAGCGGGGCCGCGACCCACGGAGCGAGGCCGGCGTACGCCGGGAACCGGCCGGCCACCCGGGTCGGGAAGAGAGCTGCCGATGCGACGAGCAAGACGCCTACGAAGAGCGCGTAGCCCCGGAAGAGCCGGGCCCGGAGCGGGGAGCCGGAGACGCGCGCCTCGCGATCCGCGGCCCCCGCCGCGGCGGCGAGAAGGACCGCCGCGAACGGGTAGGCCATCAGGAGGTACTTACCCTGCTTCGCCTGCGAGATCGAGAGGAAGACGAACGAGGTGGCGAAGACCGCCGCGGCGAGCCGCAGCTCCGACCGCTCGCGGAAGAGCCCGGCGCGCGCCGCGACGAACGGAGCCGCGAGTGCGGGAAGCGTCCAGGGCTCGAAGTCGATGGAGATCGACTCGAAATAGAACCACCAGGGCTGGATGTGGTCGAAGGCTCGGAAAAAGCGGTTCCAGTTCTGGTTGACGACGAGGTCGTACGCATACTCCCGCCCGCCGTGGAGCGAGGCCGCCACGTACCACGGGACGACGAGGAGGCCGACGACGAGCGCTCCGCGGGCCGGGGCGAGGTCGAGAAGCGGGCGGGCCGATCGCGCCCGCACGCATTCCACGACGACGACGAGACCGAGAAGGACGAGCGTGAGCGGACCCTTGGCGAGGATCCCCGCCGCGATCAAGAGGTGCAGCGCCGTCCGCCACCGCCCCGCGCGCTTCGGGTCGTTCCAGACGCCCCACTCGGCGACGTATCCCCAGACGACGAGCGCCGAGAAGAGCGCGTCGATCTGAAGGAACTGTCCCTGCCACCAGACGACCGGCACCGTGGCCGTCACCGCCCCCGCGAGGAGCGCTTCGCTCCGGCTCCCGCGTCGCCCGGCGAGCCACGCGGAGGCGAAGACGATTGCCCCCGCGGCCAAAGCCGACGGCAGGCGCGTGGCGGCGGGGTGGACGTCTCCCCCCGAGAGAAGCGTCGTGGCGGCGATCGCCCAGTAGAAGAGCGGCGGCTTTTCCGAGTAGGGGACGCCGTTCTGGTACGGGATCAGGAGGTCCCGGCGCTCGAGCATCTCGCGTGTCTGCTCGGCGAAATCGGGCTCGTCCGGCGCCCAGAAGTCGCGCCACGCCCCGGCGAGGAAGAAGAGCGCCGCCGCGGCGAGGGCGAGGGCCAGGGGGACGCGGGAGCGGGCCGAGCCCGCCGTCGGGTCGATCAACGCCGGATACGATACGCGACCCGGAGGCATGCCGATGGCCCAGCAGTTCCTGCACCTCTTCCGCCTCACCGTCGATGGGCTCCCCGAGACGGTCGAGTTCCGGATGTTCCACGAGCTCGACGACGTGACCGAAGTGACGGACGCCTTCTCCAAGTACGTCGCCCGGCAGGAAGACGATTTTCTCCCGCTCGGCCCCGCGGCGGCCGTCCGCGCGAACCGGATTCTCCACATCGCCCATGTCCGCGTGGAGAGAGCGCCGACGACGTGAGGAGATGGTGGGCCCGGGGAGACTCGAACTCCCGGCACGCAGTTTAGGAAACTGCTGCTCTATCCACCTGAGCTACGGGCCCCGGACTAGGATTGTAGCCGGGGGGAATCCATGGGAAACGAAAGCGAAAAGCCCGGAGGACCCGACTTCGAGGCCGGAGTCGCCCTCGAGGACATTCCTGACGGCGGGATGCTGTCGGGCCACGTCGGGAACGACGCGGTCCTGATCGCGCGAATCGGGGACAAGGTCTTCGCCGTCGGGGCGACGTGCACCCATTACGGAGGGCCACTCGCCGAAGGGATTCTCGTGGGCCAGACGGTCCGGTGTCCCTGGCACCACGCGGCCTTCGACCTCGAGACCGGCGACGCGATCCGGCCTCCGGCGCGGGATCGGGTCCCCTGCTGGCACGTCGAGCGCCGCGGCGGAAGAGTCATCGTGACCCGCCGGGCGGAGCCTCCCGCCCGCTCGCCCGCCGCGGGTGGGCACCCGGCCCGGATCGTCATCGTCGGCGGCGGCGCGGCCGGGAACGCCGCGGCGGAGACCCTGCGGGCGGAGGGCTTCGGTGGGACCCTGACGCTCGTCAGTTCCGATCCCGACCTCCCCTACGACCGGCCGAATCTCTCGAAGGACTATCTCGCGGGACATGCGCCCGAGGAGTGGCTTCCGCTCAGGGACCGCGAGTTCTACGACAGATCGAAGATCGATCTCCGCCTTGGCGTCGCCGCCACGGCCCTCGACCGCACGAGCCGACGGCTTCTCCTCTCGGACGGATCGGCGCTCGGGTACGACGCGCTCCTTCTGGCGACCGGCGCCGAGGCGATCCGCCTGCCGATCGACGGTGCGGATCGTCCCCACGTCCGGACGCTGCGGACGCTGGCCGACAGCCGCGCCCTCATCGCGGCCTCGGGGGGCGCCCGGCGCGCCGTCGTCATCGGAGCCAGCTTCATCGCGCTCGAGACGGCGGCCTCCCTCAGGTCCCGCGGACTCTCCGTCGACGTCGTGGCGCCGGAGGCCGTCCCTCTCGAGAAGGTGATGGGGAGCGAGGTCGGTACATTCGTCAGGCGGCTCCACGAAGAGCACGGCGTCGTCTTCCACCTCGGGAGGACGCCGAAAGAGATCGGCCCGTCCGCCGTCACCCTCGACGACGACGCCAGACTTCCCGCCGATCTCGTCGTCATGGGTGTCGGCGTGAGGCCGTCCACGGCTCTCGCCGAGAGTGCCGGCCTCGCCACCGAGCGAGGCGTCCTCGTCGACGAGCGGCTGCGGACGAACGATCCCGCCGTCTTCGCTGCCGGCGACATCGCGCGTTATCCGGACAGGCGCTTCGGCGGGAGAATCCGGATCGAGCACTGGATCGTGGCTCAGCGCCAGGGGCGGACCGCCGGGCGCAACATGCTCGGCCTCGGCGAGCGGTTCGACGCCGTCCCGTTCTTCTGGAGCGCCCACTACGACGTGACGATCTCCTACGTCGGGCACGCGGAGGCGTGGGACTCCGTCGAGATCGACGGAAGCCTGGACAGGCGCGACGCAAAGGTCACCTATCGGAAATCGGGCCGGACGCTGGCGGTGGCGACGGTCGGTCGGGACCGGGACAGTCTTTCGGCCGAAGTTGCAATGGAGGGGGGACCGAAAACGGCCTGACCACCTCTACGCCGGCCGCAGAACCTCGTGCGAGACGTGGAACCCGGGCTACATGGCAGGGAGCCGGGCCTCCGGATTCACCGATCGCACTCCAACTTCTCGCCCCAGAAGAAGAGCGTGCCACCCGTCTCCTCTCTCTTCTTCTTCTCCTCGACGAACTGCCAGAGGAAGGCCTTGGCGGTAGCCCGCTGGCACCCCTTCTGGACCATCAGGTCGAGGACGGTGCCCGGCAGGTCCTCGGGGAGGCTCGCTTCGATCCCGAGGTAGTCACACTTCCCCGCGAGATCATCGTCGACCCAGAGCTGGTACCGGGTTACGTCCCCGGCGTCCCGGACCTGAAACCGGCGCGTCACCTTCATCCGGGCCTCCGCTTGCGACTCCTCTCAGGACCTTTCCCCCGTATCTTCACCCGAAAAGCCTCTGCGAACGAAGCTCGCGGATCCGGTCGCGGAGGGAGGCCGCCGTCTCGAACTCGAGGGCACGCGCGGCTTCTTTCATCTTCTTCTCGAGATCCCCGATCTCGGCTTCGAGCGCGGCGGCGCCGCGCGGCTCCTTCCGCTCCCCCAGCCGCTGCGGCTCTAAGTAGTCGAGGTTCGCCATGGCGAGGAGAGGCGAGTCGACGGCCTTGACGATCGACTCGGGGACGATCCCGTGCTCGTCGTTGAAGGCTTTCTGCGTCGTTCGCCGGCGCTCCGTCTCGGCCAGGGCCCGCCGGATCGAGTCGGTGACCTTCCCGGCATAGAAGATCACGAGGCCGTTCAGGTTCCGCGCCGCGCGCCCGGCCGTCTGGATGA
The DNA here is from genome assembly GCA_963779415.1 of uncultured Acidobacteriota bacterium. GTDB lineage: Bacteria > Acidobacteriota > Thermoanaerobaculia > UBA5066 > UBA5066 > DAOMFB01. The sequence goes on from CAVZYA010000001.1 coordinate 1,019,393, forward strand.
GCGACGTCTCCGACCGGAGAAACCCTTCCTTGTCGGCGTCGAGAACCGCGACGAGCGACACTTCCGGCAGGTCGAGCCCTTCCCTCAGGAGGTTGACTCCCACGAGCACATCGAAGACGCCGCGGCGGAAATCGCCAATGATCTGGACCCGCTCCAGCGTCTGGATGTCCGAGTGGAGATAGCGGACGCGGACCCCCAGCTCGAGAAAGTAGTTCGTCAGGTCCTCGGCCATCCGCTTCGTCAGGGTCGTCACGAGCGTCCTCTCCCCGCGAGCTGTCCGTTCGCGGACGCGCGAGAGGAGATCGTCCACCTGCCCCTTCACCGGCCGGATCTCGATCGGCGGGTCGAGGAGCCCCGTCGGGCGGATCACCTGCTCGACGACCTCGCCACCCGTCTGCGAAAGCTCCCACGGGCCTGGCGTCGCGGAAACGTAGAGCCGCTCCCCCACCCGCTCCATCCACTCCTCGAACGTGAGCGGCCGGTTGTCGAGGGCGGACGGGAGGCGGAAGCCGTACTCCACGAGCGTCGCCTTCCGCGACCGGTCGCCGTGGAACATGGCGCGAACCTGCGGGAGCGTCTGGTGGCTCTCGTCGACGATCGTGAGGTATCCCTCCGGGAAGTAGTCGAGGAGGGTCGGGGGCGGCTCGCCCGCCTTACGCCCCGAGAGGTGCCGCGAGTAGTTCTCGATCCCCGGGCAGTACCCCAGCTCGCGGATCATCTCGAGGTCGAAGCGGGTCCGCTGTTCCAGCCGCTGCGCCTCGAGAAGCTTCCCCTGCTCCTTCAGCTCCTCGACGCGGACGACCATTTCCGCCTCGATGGAGCCGAGGGCGCGCGTCCGGATCTCCTCCGGAGTGACGTAGTGAGAGGTCGGGAAGAGCTCGAAGCGCGGGATCGCCCCGAGCGTCTTTCCCGTCACAACCTCGAAGCGCGAGATCCGGTCGATCTCCTCGCCAAAGAACTCCACGCGGAGCCCCGTCTCCTCGTACGCCGGCAGGATCTCGAGAAGGTCCCCCCGGACGCGGAAGCTCCCGCGCGAAAGGTCCAGCGCCGTCCGCTCGTACTGCGCCTCGACGAGCCGCTTCAGGTACCAGGTGAGGCCGAAGCGGGCCCCCTTCTCGAACTCGATCGCCATCTTCCCGAACGACTCCGGGCTCCCGAGGCCGTAGATGCACGAGACCGAGGCCACGATCAGGACGTCGCGGCGCTCGAAGAGGGCGGCCGTCGCCGAGATCCGGAGCTTGTCGATCTCCTCGTTGATGTCCGTCTCCTTCTCGATGTACGTGTCCGACTGCGGCACGTACGCCTCGGGCTGGTAGTAGTCGTAGTAGGAGACGAAATATTCCACCCGGTTCTTCGGGAAGAACCCCCGGAACTCCTGGTAAAGCTGCGCGGCGAGCGTCTTGTTGTGCGAGAGGACGAGCGTCGGTCGGTCCAGCGCCTCGACCACCTTCGCCATCGTGAAGGTCTTTCCGGAGCCGGTGACGCCGAGGAGGACCTGCGTCCTTCGCCCCTCGCGAAATCCGCGGACGAGCGCCTCGATGGCCTGCGGCTGGTCGCCGGAGGGCGTCAGCGGGGAGACGACCTCGAACGGAGGCACGCTAGGGGGCGGCCTTCTTCAGCGCGGCGGTCAGATCCCGGATCTCCTCCGGCGTCACTTTGCCGTCCGCCGCCACCGCCGTCGCCTTCTCCTGGATCTCCTTCACCTTCGTCGGGGGGACTTTGCTCGCCGTCGCCTCGTCGCGGAAGCGCTCGAACGCCGAGCGGAACTCGGCTCGCTCGGCGGGCGTCACGTCGGCTGTGCACCCCATCAGGACGGCGTCCTCGAGCCTCGTCAGGGCCCAGCCCATCATCTGCCGCGCGTTCGACATCAGGAAGACGAGCCCGACGATGACGATCACCGACGCCGCCGCGCAGCCGACGAGCCCCCACGAGAGGCATCCGCTCCTCTTCGCGTCGACCGGCGGCGGCAGGGGCGGCAGGACGAGGGGCGGAATCGCCGGTGGCGGGTTCGGAGGGACCTCTTCAGACATGCCGTGCCTCGGGCCCGAAAGTTACCACGTGCGAAAATGATCCGTGGGCCGCCGCGCCGCCGCGATCGCCGTCCTGCTCCTTCCCGTCGTCGTCACGGCGGGGCTCGGCGTCGGGGCCGGCTGGGCGCTTTCGAACGCCATCACGGTCCCGCGCGTCTCGGAGCTGGCGACGTACCGCCCGGACGTCGTGACGGAGCTGCGCGGGTGCGACGGGAGCGTTCTCGCCCGCTTCGCCCTCGAAAAGCGGACCCTCGTCGAGCGGAAGGACATTCCGGACGTCATGGTGAAGGCGCTCCTCGCCGCCGAGGACGCACGTTTCTACGAGCACAGCGGCATCGACATGATCCGGATCGGCGGCGCGCTCGTGAAGGACCTCGTCCGGCATCGGATGGCGCAGGGGGCCTCGACCCTGACGCAGCAGCTCGCGCGATCGATCTTCCTGACGCCCGAGAAGACGATCGCCCGGAAGGTGAACGAGGCGTTCCTCACGGTCGAGATCGAGAAGCGGTTCTCGAAGGACCAGATCCTCACCTTCTACCTGAACAAGATCCCGTTCGGGCACGGCGCCTACGGCGTCGAAGCCGCCTCGCAGCTCTATTTCGGCCACACCGAAAGGACGCTCTCCCTCCCCGAAGCCGCCCTCCTCGCCGGCCTCGTCCAGCGTCCCGCCGCCTACTCCCCGTACCGGGACCCGACCGCCGCGAAGCGCCGGCGCGACTTCGTCCTCCGGCGGATGGCCGAGGAGGGCTTCATCACGGAGAGGGAGCGCGCGGCGGCCGCCGGGAAGCCGGTTTCCGTCACCCGGACGTCACGAGAGGCGACCGTAGGACCGTACTTCTGCGAGGAGGTGCGCCAGTACGTCGAAAAGGAGTACGGCGAGTCGGCGCTCTACCGCAGCGGCCTCCGGATCGACACGACGCTCGACCCGAAGCTCCAGGCGGCTTCGGAGGAGGCGCTCCGGTGGGGCCTTCGCCGCGCCGACCGGCGCGCCGGCTTCCGCAAGCCCCGAAACCTCGTCTCCGAGGGGATCGACCCGCTGACATGGCGCGACCCGTCGTGGGACGACCCAAACGCTCCCACCGACGCCGTGACCGGCGTCGTCCTCTCCGCGACGAAGACTATGGCGGAGGTTCGGGTCGGGGAGAGACGGCTCGCCCTTCCCGCGTCGGCCATGCGCTGGACGAGGGCCGAAAGCCCGGCCCGGCTCCTCGCCCGCGGGGACGTGATCCAGATCGAGTCGACGAGGGACGAGAGTGGAAAGCCCGACACGTTCCTTTCCCAGGAGCCGCAGGTGGAGGGAGCCGCGATCATCCTCGAGAACGCCACCGGCGCGGTCCGGGCGCTCGTGGGCGGCTACGATTTCGGCCGGTCCAAGTTCGATCGCGCGGTACAGGCCGTCCGGCAGGTCGGCTCGTCCTTCAAGCCGTTCGTCTACCTGACCGCCATAGAGGCGGGCTTCACGCCGGCCGACACCGTCCTCGACGCGCCGATCACGATCGTCATCGACGCCGCGCAGGAGCCGTACCGGCCGCAGAACTACGAGCGGAAGTTTTCCGGAATCGTGACGTACGAGTACGCGCTCGAGCACTCGATCAACGTCCCGGCCGTCCGCGTGGGGCTCCTCGTCGGAACGCAGAAGGTCCTGGAGACCGCGCGCCGGCTCGGCATCCGGCAGAACCTCCTCGCCTATCCCTCGCTCCACCTCGGCGCCTTCGAGGTGACGCCGATGGAGATGGCCTCCGCGTACGCCGCCTTCGCCTCGGGCGGTCTCCTCTACAGGCCGCGGATGGTGGAGCGGATCCGGAGCTTCGACGGGCGCCTCCTCGAGCAGAGCCTCCCCGAAGGCACGGAAGCTGCCTCGCCGCAGGCGACGTACGTCCTCCTCGGGATGCTGCGGGGGGTCACGCAGCGCGGGACGGCCGCCGCCGCCGCGCGCCTCAAGCTCAACATCGCCGGAAAGACGGGGACGACGAACGACTTCACGGATGCCTGGTTCATCGGCATGACGCCGAAGCAGACGATCGCCGTCTGGGTGGGGCACGACACGAAGAAGACGCTGGGACCGAAGTCGGCGGGCGCCGACGTTGCCCTGCCGATCTGGATGCGGATCGTCGCGCGGATGAAGGAGCTGGGGTACGTTTCCGAGACGGACGACTTCGAGATGCCGGGAAACATCGTCCTCGTGCCGGTGGACGAGGCGACGGGCTACCGGGCGACGCCGGCCTGCAGGAACACCGTCCTGATGGCCTTCGTGAACGGCACCCAGCCGACCGAACTCTGCGGCGAGGCGCCGCACGCGGTCACGAACCTCCCGCAGTACCTCCAGCGCGCCCTCTACGCGCCGAAGCGCGGCGAGCCCGCCGGGGGCGAGTACCACGTCACCGACGCCCCGAAGCTCGCCCCGCCGCTGCCGAAGGCGGGACCTGACGGGGGACCGCCGGGCTAGGTTTCGTCGGGCGGTCCGCCCTTGCGCTTCACCGCGAGAATCGCAACGTCGTCCGTCGGGTCGAGTCCCGCGCTGTGGGCCCGAACGGCTTCGGAGATCGAGGAGACCGTCGCCGCGGCCGGCCCGCCGTCGAGAAGCGCGAGAAGGCGTCGCTCGGAAAAGCGCTCGCCCGAAGGCGCCATCGCGTCCGTGACGCCGTCGGTGTACGCCAGCAGAAGGTCCCCTTCCCAGAGCCGCTCCTCCCGCGATTCGAACTCCATCCCGGGCATCAGTCCGACGGCGGGCCCCGTGGGCCGCAGACGCTGGGTGTGGCCCGACGGGCGATGGAGTACCGGTGGCTCGTGCCCGCCGTTCACGTATGCCAGGAGGCCGGACGCCGGTTCCAGAATGCCGAAGAAGGTCGTCGCGAACATGTTCGCGTCCCCGTGGGTCCCGGCGACGTAGTCGTTGATCGCGCGGATCGTCCGGCGCGTGATCTCGGCGGGGGTCGCCCCCTCGTCCGCCTCGCGCGTCGCGGCCACCCGGATCAGGCTCCGGAAGACGGCCATGAAGAGCGCCGCGCCGACCCCCTTGTCGCAGACGTCCGCGACGATGAGGCCGAGGGTCCCCCCCGCCAGATCGAAGACGTCGTAGAAGTCCCCACCGACCTGCCGCGCCGGACGAAGGAGGGCGGCCAGCTCCCACCCGGGGCAACGGGGGAGCACCCCCGGGAGAAAGCTCGACTGGATGTTCCGCCCGATCTCCAGCTCGCGCTCGAGGCTCTTCGCGTGGAGCTTCTCGCGGTCGCGGAGGCGCTTCTTCTCGAGGGACGAATCGACCCGCGCCTTCAGAAGGACGGCGTTGATCGGCTTCGAGAGGTAGTCCGCGGCACCGCGCTCCAGGCACCGGACGACGCTCTCCATCTCGTGAAGCGCCGAGACCATGACGACCGGAAGCTCCCGGAGCGCCTCGTCGCCGCGAAGGGCCTCGAGGACCTGGACTCCGTCCATCTCCGGCATCATCACGTCGAGGAGCACGAGATCGAAGCTTTCCCGGCGGATCCGGTCGAGCGCCTCGCGCCCGTCGGAGGCCATCTCCACGACGTGCCCCATCTGGCGCAGCCGCCGCGAGAGGAGGTCACGGTTCGCCTCCACGTCGTCGACCACCAGCAGCCGTCCCGGCTCCGGCACCGGGCGCTCCGCTCCGCCGCTCACGCCGCCGGAGACTGGAGAAGGCGGTGGAGCTGCGGAAGCTGCTTCTCGGCCGTCCTTTCTCCCTCTTCGATGATGTACGGGATCCTGTCGGTGTCGAACAGATGCAGCCGCTCCCGGAACTCCGGGATGATCGGCAGGATCTCCGTGAAGTGCGCGAGGTTGTGGAACGAGTAGTTCGCGCGGAGAAGGTTGTTCGACGTGATGCTGGAGAGCTGGAAGGCGAAGTGGAGGAGGCCGTCGATCTTCGCCTGGTACGGGCTCTCGAATCCCATCGTGACGATGACGTTCGCGCCCTCCCGGATGGCGACGCCGACGGGCATCGGGTCGGACATGAAGCCGTCCACGAGCAGCCGGTCGCCGACCTTCCACGGGGTGAAGACGTACGGGATCGAGATGCTCGCACGGAGTGCGTCGAAGAGCCGGCCCTCCGAGAAGACGACCTGCTCCCCCGTCCAGAAGTCGGTCGCCGTGAGGAAAAGAGGGATCCGGGCGTCCGCGAAGGTCTTCTCGCCGAAGGCCGTCCGGAGGCGCTGGTTGATGAGGCCGTCGTTCACGAGGCCGAAGCGCTCGGAGAAGCCGAAGATCTGCGGCAGCATCGCGCCGAGGACGGCCCGGACGTTCCGCTTCTTCGTCAGCTCGCGCGTCCAGAGGCGCCGCGTCAGATCAACCGCCTCCTCGACGTCGAGGCCGAGCGCGATCGTCGTGGCATAGAGGCTCCCGCCGCTGCAGCCGACGACGAGGTCGATCGGGATCCCCTCGCGCTTCAGGACGCGCAGGAGCCCGAGGGCCGCGGCGCACTTCACGCTTCCCGAGCCGATGACCAGCGCGACGCCGCGTTTCCGTTGCATGGGTCCCTCCCGTCCGCCCCCGCTCACGCCGCGAAGCTCCCGGCGGCCGCGGCCGTGTCGGGAAAGACCTTCAGGATCCGGGTGAAGCCCGAGAGGTCGAGCACCCGGAGGACGTCCGGGCGGACGGCCGCGAGGCGCAGGTCCCCTCCGCGCTGCCGCGCCTCCTTCACCGTCTCCAGGAGCGCCCGCAGGCCGGCGCTCGACATGTAGTCGACGCCCGAAAGGTCGCCCACCAGAAGCACACGCCCCGCGAGGACCTCCTCCCGAAACGAGGCGACGAGGGCCCCCGAGGTGGAACCGTCCACGCTCCCAGCCACCGCCACCACCGTGACCGGATCCTGCCGTTCGACCGAGACATCCATGCTGTCGTTCCCCTTTCCGATTCAGCTCCGCGCGGAGCCGCGCTTCTTCATGAGCGTGAGCCGGTTCTCGCCGTCCGGCGTCCTGTCGTAGTCAACCGTGTCGACGACGGACCGGATGAGATGCCATCCGAGCCCGCCGATCTTCCTCATCCCGCTGTCGGACTCGAGGTCCGGCGGCGGAGCGTTTTCCGGCGGGAAGTGGCGTCCCCGGTCGCGAATCGTCACGACGAGCCGCTCCCGGTCCGCCTCGAAGCGGACCGTCACGTTGCCGGCGGGAAGCCCCTTGTGGCCGTGGACGGCGAGGTTCGTTAGGGCCTCGTCGACCGCGAGCTTCAGGCCGAAGATCTCCATCTCGTCCGCCCGTGCCTTCCGGCACTCCTCCTCGATGAAGGCGCGGACCCGCGGAAGCTCGTCGAGGCGGGCCGCGAAGGTCCGATCGGCCCCCCTCACGCCACGCGCTCCTTCCGGACCGTCCGGAGCACCGCCGTGAGCCGGTCGCGGTCGACGGGCTTCACGAGCACCTCGGACGCTCCCTGGGCGAGGCCCCGCTCCCGCTCGTCGGCGATGGTGTGGAGGATGACGGGGATGCGGGCGAGGAGCGCGTCGGCCCGGAGCTCCCGGAGGACGTCCCAGCCGTCCCGTCCGGGCATGACGACGTCGAGCGTGATGACGTCCGGGTGGAACTCGCGGGCGAGACGGAGTCCTTCGTCTCCGCTCCGCGTCGTCAGAACCTGGTAGCCCTCGCGGCCGCAGACGCGGACCATCAGGTCGCACACCGCCGGATCGTCGTCGATGACGAGGAGCCTCCGGAAGAAGATTCCCTGGCTCGCGAAGGGCTTCGAATCGCCGTTCGACAGGCGCCGGAGCGGCGAGGGCCTCACCGTCGTCGCCTCTCCGTCCACGTTCTCGATCTCCGCCGGGAGGCGGACGGTGAAGGTCGAGCCGCGGCACGCCTCGCTCTCGACCCGGATCCCGCCGCCCATCAGTTTGCAGAAGCTCTCGCTGATGGCGAGCCCGAGGCCCGTTCCGCCGTACTTCTTCATCGTCCCGGCGTCGGCCTGCGTGAAGGGCTGGAAGAGGCGCGTCCTCTGCTCCGGCGTGATCCCGATCCCGGTGTCGCGGACGCGGAAAACGACCCAGTCCCCTTCCTCGGCCGACTCCCGCGAAGCCTCGAGCGTGACGACGCCCTTCTCCGTGAACTTCCCGGCGTTCGACAGGAGGTTGAGGAGCACCTGGCGGACCTTCGTGACGTCCTCGCGGAGCGCGCCGATGTCCGGGGGGACCACGACGTCGAAGCGGTTTCCGTTTCTCTCCACGAGAGGGCGCACCGTGGCCACGACGTCCCGGACGACCTCCGCGACCTCGAACGTCTCGAGGAAGAGACGCATCTTTCCCGCCTCGATCTTCGAAAGATCGAGGACCTCGTTGATGAGGCCGAGAAGGTGCCGCCCCGCCCCCTGGATCTTCTTCAGGTCCGCGAGGATCGGCGCCTGCCCGGCGGCCTGCGCGTCCTCAGCGAGGATCTCGCTGTAGCCGATGATGGCGTTCAGAGGCGTCCGAAGCTCGTGGCTCATGTTCGCGAGGAAGACGCTCTTCGCCTGGTTGGCGGCCTTCGCCGCCTCGTTCGCGTCGAGGGCCGCCTGGAGGGCCCTTTTCACGATCTCGTAGGTCTCCGCGATCTGCTGGTGCTGGTCCGCGACCTCGTTCTTCGCCTGGACGAGCCGGCGCGTCTGGGCGAACAAGTGGTAGCCGAAGATCGAGGTGAAGGCGAGCGTCCCCGCCGCCGAGAGGACCGTCGTCAGGAGGCTCGACTCGAAGTGCGTCCGGAAACCCGACGAGGCCCCGACGAGGGCCACCCCGAAGGCGAATGCCGCGACGGCGCGGAGCGCGAACCGGGGCCCCGCCACGCTCAGGCTCGCCGCCGTGATTGACACGAAAAACGCGAGGGCGACGAACGGGTTGAATTCCATCGCCGCGACCCAGGCGCCGGTGAGGAAGGCGTCCACCAGGACGTTCCGGAGCTCGGCCGCCTTGCTGTCGGCCGCGCGGGCGGCATGAAGACGGGCGAGCTGCGGCCAGGCGAGCGACGTAAAGGCCAGCGCCACCCAGAACCAGATCCCGTGGTCCCGGTCGGTGAAATCCGAAAGGACGATGACGCCCACGACGAGGTACGTCAGGATCCGGAACCGGTATCCGATCGCGACCAGCGGGTGGAGGCGGCGCTCGGCCGCGGCGGCTTTCGTCATCGAGAAATGAAACTGCGTCTCAACGACTCTACCGCAGACGGGCCGGCTCCGTCCCGGAAAAACTCGCCCCCCGGACGGGGACCGCCGCGTCAGGCGGCCGCGACCGGCTGAACGTCGATCGTGAGGCCCACCGTCACGTCCTTGAAGAGCCTGACGTGGACGGTGTGCTCACCGAGGCGCTTGATCGGCTCTTCGAGTTCGATGCGACGCTTGTCGACGGTGATCCCCTTGGCCCCGAGCGCCTCGGCCAGCTCCGCCGAGGTGACGGTGCCATAGAGCGTGTCGTGCTCGCCCGCCTTCTTCCTGAAGACGAGGCGGATTCCCTCGATCGCCTTGGCGATCTCGAGCGCGGCGTCGCGCTCCTTGGCCATCCGGACGTCGTACCGCTTTCTCTCCTGCTCGAGCCGCTTGATGTTTCCGGGCGTCGCCGTATAGGCGATCTCCTTCGGGAGAAGAAAATTGCGGGCGTAGCCCGCCGCGACGTTCACCACGTCGCCGCGCTGTCCGAGGCCCTTGACGTCGTCGGTCAGGATCACTTTCATCGACATCTCTCCGTTTTGTCCCTGTCGTGTCTCTCTTCTCTCATCTCCGCCCTCCGTTCGCCGTCCCGGCCTTCTTCAAGGCCCGCCGGGGGGCCCGTCCCGCCGTGCCGCGGCCCATCTTTCCACCCGGCCCCGAACGTCGAGGAACTCGTCGAGGATTCCCCCGAGCGCGAGGACGAGCGGAAGCGGCATCTGAAAGACCACGACCCAGACGAGAGCCCGGAGGAAGAGGCCGGCTCTCCCCCGCTCGAGAAGAGCGCGGATTATGGCGAGGCCCCGCAGAAAAAACAAGGCAACGAGGGGAAGGATCACGTCCACGGCCGCCTGGCGGGCGGGAGGCTCCGCGAGGGCCGCGACGATACCGGCCGGGATGAAGGCCACGGCGGCAACGAGGGGGGTCCGGAATCGCGCGAACGACGGCTCCGCGAGTCCTCGGGATTCGGCCCCCCAGAGCCGGCCGAGCAAATAGACGACGACCCCCCCGAAGAGGACCGCCGCCGCGAGGACGAGCCCCGGGAGCTGCTCGGAGAAGGCCGAGGCCATCATGTGGAAGATCCGCCCGGCCGCTTCGACGGCGGACTCCTCCCAGCCGCTCGTCCGGTAGAAAGCGAGGATCTCCGGCACCTTCTCGTCGAAGCGGGCGGCGAGCCATGGCCCCGGATCCCGGCCCCCCAGCGCGACGCCGAGAAGGATCGCGAGGAGGCCGATCCCCGACACCGCGGCGACGACGAGGAGGACCTCGTCGCGCCGGCGTCCGTCACGCGCGGAGGCGACGAGCGCCAGAGCGGGGAGCGAAAGGAGCGCCGCGGCGAGGATCGCCGCCGCAAAGGCGCTCCCGGAGCCGAGGAAAGTCCCTAAGACGAAAGCCGCCGCCGGAGAGAGCGCCGCCATCGCGAAGGCCTCGAGGGCGGTCGGCGCCTCGAACGCCGACCGGGCGAGGCGCGCCGCCCCGATCGGGACGAGGGCGATCCCCGCCGGCGGGACCGCGATGGTGAGCGCCGCCCCGAGCCCCGCCCAGATCGGGGCGAGGAGGAGGCGGAAGGAGCGCCTTAAAGATGAAGACATCGGAGCTCGGGACACCGGCGAAAGACGCCGGGCTCGGAGGGGGGCGCTTTGCCCTCCCTCCGGTCCTCCCCCTCAGTCCGCCACGTAGGGAAGAAGCGCGAGGTACCGGGCCCGCTTGATCGCGGCGGCCAGCTTCCTCTGATAGAAGGCGGAGGTGCCGCTGATCCGGCGCGGGAGGATCTTGGCCCGCTCCGGGACGAACTGCGAGAGGAGCTTCACGTCCTTGAAGTCGATGTAGCCGATCTTCTCGACCGTGAACTTGCAGACGCGCTTGCGGCGGACGAAGAACTTCTTCTTTCCCCCCTTGCGCGGAGGGCCGCCGGGACCGGAGCCGCTGGACGGATTCGACGACATGGCTTTCTTCTCCTTCCCCTCTTACTCGCGCGGCGGCTCGGCCGCCGGGGCCTCGGGAGCCGCGGGCGCGGCAGGCGCGGCTTCGACGGAGGTCGACTCCGTCCGGCGCGGCAGGCGCGGCTTCGTTCGCCGGGCGACTTTCTGGCCGTGGCGCATCTCCTCGTCGACGCGGACCGTCAGGTAGCGGAGGACGCTCTCCGAGAGCCCGAGCTTCCGCTCGACTTCCCGGACGCAGGCGCCCGACCCGTTGAAGAGGAAGTTGTGGTAGGTCGCTTCGTTCTTCTTTCGGATCGTGAAGGCGAGGCGGCGGCGGCCCATCGTCTCGTCCTTCTGGAGGGTGGCGCCGTTCTCGAGCAGGAGCTTGCGGAACTCGTCGATGACGGCCGCCGTTCCCTGCTCGTCCTTCTCGGGCGTCACGAGAAAGACCATGTCGTAGAGGCGTTCCTGGGGCACGGGGGGTACCTCCTTCCGGATCGCGGGGACCTTTCGGCCCCGCGAGGCACGGCGTTGGACCTCGGGTCCGGTGCCGGGCCAAGGGTTGTCGATCAGTTCTCCGGCAGCTCCTCCGGAGAACGGTTGAAACGGTTCATGGCGGCGTCGATCCCCTCGGCCACGAAGAGCTCGAGGGCCTCGGCGGCCGACGCGATCGCCTCGTCGATGACGGGGCGCTCCTTCTTCGAGAAGCGGGAGAGAACGTAATCGTCCTTCGGCTCGCCGGGCTGGAAATTCTCGCCCCTCACGCCGAGACGCACCCTCGGGATCTCGTTCGTCCCGAGACAGTCGAGGACGGACTGGAGCCCCTTCTGGCCGCTCGACGACCCGGAGCGCCGGATCCGGAGCGATCCGACGGGAAGCGCGACCTCGTCGAGGACGACGACGAGGCGCCCGGTCGGGACCTCGTACTTCGTCGCGAGCCCCTTCACCGACTCCCCCGAGAGGTTCATGTACGTCTGCGGGCGAGCGACGAGGACGGGGGTCTCCCCCACGCGGACGCGTCCCGTCAGCGCCCGGCAGTCGAGCCGGTCGAGACGTACGGCGCCCCCGGCCACGCGCCTGGCAAACGCCTGCACGGCGTCGAAGCCGACGTTGTGCCGCGTCCCGGTGTACCGGTCGCCGGGGTTGCCGAGTCCCACCACGAGGACGAGCTCCTGTCCGCCGATTACTTCTTCTCCTTCTTCTCGGCCTTGGCCGGCTTCTCGGCCTTTACCGGCTTCTCGGCCTTGCCCGGCTCGGCCGCGGCCTCCTCCGTCTCCTTCTTCCCCTTCTTGATCACCTCGGGCTCGGACGGAGTCTCCGGGACAGCGCCCTCGACGGCCGTCGTCGCCGCAGCCACGACCTCCTCGGCGCGCGGCATGCCGACGTGGACGACGACGCGGTCCGGCGCCTCGAGGATCCGCAGCTTCGCGTCGAGCTTCAGGTCGCCGGCGCGCACGGCCTCGCGCGCGTGGAGGTGGGAGACGTCGACCTTGATCGAGGCGGGGATGTCGGCCGGAAGGCACTCGATCTCCAGCTCGTGGGTGACGACGTTCAGGAGGCCCCCTTCGTTCTTGACGCCGACCGCGATCCCCTCGCACTCGACGGGGACGGCCACGCGGAGCTTTCTGTCGAGAAGGATCCGGACGAAGTCGACGTGGAGAAGCTCGCGCGAGATGGGGTCGATCGCCATGTCGCGGATCATGACGTGCCGCTGCTGATCGGTCCCCTTCAGGGCCAGCTTGAAGATGGCGTTTTCGGAGAGGCCCTTCCGCAAAAGGCTCACCAGAGTCTTCCGGTCGACCTTCAGGGCGAGGGTCTCCATCTCCTTCCCGCCTCCGTAGATGACGGCCGGGATCTGATCGACGGCGCGCAACCGGTTCGCGGCGTTCTTTCCGGTCTCGTGGCGGCGCTCCACCTCTACGACGATGTTCTCCTGGATCATGGGGGCGTCCTTTCTTCGGGCGTCCGGTCCGGGGCGTTCCTCACCGGGCGGACGGTCCGGTCTCGCGAGCGGCGGAGTATAGCCGAATCAGACGAAGAGCGAGGAGACCGATGCGCCCTGGTGAATCCGCTGGATCGCCTCGGCGAGGAGCGGCGCCACGGAGAGAGGGGAGAGGAGCGGGCAGCGCGAGAGCTTCTCGTCGACCGGCAAGGTATTGGCGCAGAAGACCTTCTCGATCGAAGAGGCGTTGATCCGGTCGATCGAGGGCCCGGAGAGGACGGGGTGGACGCACCCGGCGAAGATCCGGTTCGCCCCGGAGTCCTTGAGCGCGATGACCGTGTTGATGAGCGTTCCGGCAGTGTCGATGATGTCATCCACGACGACGACGTTCCGTCCCTTCACGTCGCCGATGACGTGGAGGACCTCGACCTCGTTCTTCCCCTTCCGCCTCTTGTCCACGATGGCGAGCTGGGCGCCGAGGCGCTTGGCGAAGGCACGCGCCCGCTCGACGCCTCCGGCGTCCGGCGAGACGACGGTGAGCGGGTCGACGTTCATGTCGCGGATCGCGTCGAGGAGTACGGGCGCCGCAAAAAGATGGTCCACGGGGATGTTGAAGAAGCCCTGGATCTGCGCTGCGTGCAGGTCGATGCAGAGGGCGCGGTCGGCCCCGGCCGCCGTGACAAGGTCGGCGATCAGCTTCGCGGTGATCGGGACGCGCGGCTTGTCCTTCCGGTCCTGACGGGCGTAGCCGTAATACGGAAAGACGGCCGTGACGCGCGACGCCGACGACCGTTTGAACGCGTCGAGCATGATCAGGAGTTCGACGAGGTTCGCATTCACCGGCGGGCACGTGGGCTGGACGATGAAGACGTCCGCGCCGCGGACGTTCTCCTCGATCTGGCAGTAGTTCTCGCCGTCGGAGAAGTTGTAGAGCGTGACGCGGCCGGCCTCACGCCCGAGGTTCCGGCAGATTTCCGCCGTCAGCGCCGGGTGCGCCCGCCCGCCGAAGACCTTCAGGTCACCGTAAGCGAAGCCGTCCATCGCGCCCCTCCTCGACGAGTGTGGCTGGGGAGGGAGGATTCGAACCTCCGAATGGCGGTTCCAAAGACCGCTGACTTACCGCTTGTCGACTCCCCACCGCTTTTCGAATCTTACGGCTTTAGGCTTTCCGGTTCATTCCCGGCCGAGGGGAGCGCCCGTCGGCGCCATTCGGCACGCGAGAGCGTTCTCGTGACGAGGGCACGGACGCCTTCCTTCCTGCCGAGCGCGAGGGCCGCCGCACGCGCCTCCGCTTCGCCCGGGAAGAGTCCGAAGACCGTGGAGCCGCTCCCCGAGAGGCGCGCCGAGACCGCTCCGTGCGAGAGGAGCGCCGAGCGGAGCAGGGAAAGCTCCGGTCTCAACCGCTCGGCCGCCGGCTCGAGGTCGTTCCGGTCGGGCATCGCGGAGGAGTCCGCGAGGAGCGGCGGAGGATCCGGCGCCGGGCCGGCGGCGAGCGCACGGTAGACCTCCGGAGTCGCCATGCCGAACGGTGGCAGAAAGAGGACGAGGCATTCGGAGGCCCGATCCGGGAGTGGCTCGATCCTCTCTCCCCGGCCGGTGCCGCGGGCCCTTCCGCCAAAAAGGAAGAACGGGACGTCCGATCCGACCGTCGCCGCGATCGCCCAGAGATCGTCCGCGCTCCTTTCGAGTCGCCAGAGCGCGTTCAGGCCGAGGAGCGTCGCCGCCGCGTCGGCGCTCCCCCCTCCGAGCCCGGCGCCGACCGGAATCCTCTTCCAGAGCCGGATCCGGGCGCCGCGGACGACGCCGGCGTGCTCCGAAAGAGCGTGCGCCGCACGGACGATGAGGTTCTCGCCCCCTTCCGGAAGGTCGATCCCCCCGGCCGAGAGCGAGAGAGATCGGTCCTCCTCGAAGCGGATCTCGTCGGAGAGGTCGATCGTCTGGAAGAGGGTGTCGATCTCGTGATAGCCGTCGGGACGGCGTCCGAGGACGACGAGCGAGCGGTTCACCTTGGCGAAGGCCTCGAGCGCGATCACGAGGCCGCCCCTGACGGTGCCGGCTCGTCCGCCGGCCACTCCGCCCAGCTCTCGAGGACGAGCGTCGCCCTCCCGCGCGGCCCTTTCGCCGAGAGCCGGAGCGGAAAAGGCGCCGCGCCCTCGAGCGTCACGCGCGTCCCGCCCGGAAAGACGAGGGCCGTCACCGTCCCGTCCGGCAGAAGGAACGCCTTTCGCCCCGCGTCATCGAGCGAGAGCCGGATCTCCCTCCCGATCCGGTCGACGGGGCGGCCGGCGGCCGGGAGATCGAGGACGCCGAGAAGCGCACCGACGACGTCCGCCGAGGTCAGACCCGAGGGGAAGGGAGACGCCTCTCCCGCCGGCTCGGCGCTCAAGACGAGCCTCCCCTCGCGCCCGCTTCCGGCGAGCGGCGCCGAGGCCTTCCAGACGAGCGTCGTCCCGTCCCAGAAGACGGTCAGGTACCCGCGCATCGTGGCGCCGATCTTCGGAGCGGCCTCTCCCCTGAAGAGGGCCTTGAGCCTCCGGGGTGCGTATGCGGCGGCGCGCCGGGCGTCCCACGCCTTCACGACGGCCGACGCCTCTTCCACAGAAAGAGGAACGGGAGGCGGTACCGTCGCGCAGGCGGCGAGGAGCGCCAGAACGAGGCCGAGGGCGGCCGCCCGCCTCACTTCGGTTCGCGCGCGTCCGCGACGGGCTCGGTGCGGCGGAGCTTCTCGTTGAGCTTGTTCACGCCATCTTCCGGCTTCAGGGTCAGCGCCTTCTTCCAGTGCGTTCGCGCCCCCGCGACGTCGCCTTTCTTCTCGCAGAGGTCCCCGAGATGCTCTTCGATCGTCGCGTCGTCGGGCGTCAGCTCCGACGCCTCCTTGAGGTTCTTTTCCGCGAGGTCGAGCTGGCCGAGCTGGTAATAGGCCCACCCGAGCGAGTCGAGGTACGCGCCGTTACCGGGGTCCAGCTCCACGGCCTTCTTGATCAGGTCGAGGGCGCGCGGGAGGTTCTCCCCGCGCTCGGCCCACATGTAGCCGAGGTAGTTGAGGCCGGGGGCGTGGTCGGCCCGGACCTGGAGAAGCCGCTCGAAGACGGCCACGGACTCCGCGGTCTTCTTCTCTCGTTCCAGCGAGGCGGCGAGCCGGAAGAGAAGATCCGGGTCTTCGCGGTAGGTCTCGAGGGCCGTGCGGGCCGTGTCGGCCGCCTTTCCGAACTTCTCGAGGCGCTGCCACGCGTCGGCGGCGGCCAGGGCGCCTTCGCGGCTCTCAGCGGCGAGGGCTCCGAGCCGTCTTTCCCCTTCGGCCTTATCGGTGGCCGAAGACGAGCGACAGAGAAACTCCGCGAGCGTCGCGCGGACGACCGGGGACTTGCTCTTTTCGGCCGCCTCGCGGGAGACCTTCAGGCCGTCGGCCGGCCGGTCGCGGTCACGCGCGATCTGGACGAGGAGGTTGAACGCCTGCTGGTTGAGCCCCTCGGCGTCCACGAGGTGGGGCGAGACGGCCGCCACGGCGGCGTCGTAGTCCTTCCGGAGGAACGCGATGTAGCCGAGCTGCCCGTCCACCTCCGAGAGCTCGGGCCCCTTCGTCTTCCGCTTGACGAGGGTCTCGCGAAGATCGCGGAGGATCTTTTCGGCCTCGTCGAGCCGCCGCGCCTCGACGAAGTTGACGGCGCGGCGGAACGGAACATCCGGGTCGTCCGGGTCGAGAGCCTGAAGCTTCCGGAGCAGCTCGTCCGCCCGGTCGATCTCGCGCGTTTCCGACAGGAGCCCCGCATAGAGGCGAAGGGCCTCGCGGTTTCCGGGATCGGCGGCGAGGACCTGGTCGAGGACCTTGCGCGCGTCGTCGAAGCGCCGGGCCCGGAGGAGGAGCGACGCGTATTGCACCTTCAGCCCGAGGTTCGTCGGCTGCGCCTTCAGATAGCGCTGGACGAGCGGAATGGCCCGGTCCCACTGGCGCGAGCGCTCGTAGACCCGGAGAAGCCCCAGCGACGCGGCACGGTTCTCCGGGTCCATCCGGAGGACCGCCTGGAAGACCTCCTCCGCATCCCCGAAGCGGCCGCTCTTCTCCAGCGCCTCGCCGTAGAGAAGGGGAATCGCCGGCCCGTGGGCCCGGTCGAGCACCCGCTCGAGGACGGTGACCGCCTCCTGCGGCTTCTCCTGCTTGAGGAGGACCTGCGCGTAGGCCAGGGCGCCGGACGGCTCTCCCGGCCGGGCTTCGTTCGCCTTTCGGAGCGCCGTCGCGGCTTCCTCGATCGACTCCGGGCTCTTGGCGTTCAGGAGGAGGATCTGGCCCAGGACCCGCTGGACATAGGGGTCGTCCGGCGAGAGTTCCGCCGCCTTGCGGGCTTCCTTCTCCGCATCCGCCGGAATCGAGAGGTCCCGGAGCAGCTCGGCGAACTCCGCATGGAGGGTCGCGTCGGAAGGGTCCAGCTCGATGGCTTTCCGGAAGGCCTTCACCGCGGCCTCGAACTCCATCTCCTGCGCATGGAGGCGCCCCAGGAGGTACCAGTCCACCGCATCGCGCCGCCGCGCCTCGGCGGGCGTGAGGGCCGGTTTCGCCTCCGTGCCCGCGTCCTTGTTTGCCTCCTTGGGCGTGTCGGCCGTCAGGGCCGGCGCCAGCAGAAGGAACGGAAGAAGGAGGAGAGAGCCGTCGAATTGTCATCGTATCGAGGATACCGCGCAAGAACCGCGCCCGGATTCAGAACTCAGAAAACGGCCGGCTCTTCGTAAACCGCGAAGACCTCGCGCATGACGTCCGAGATCTCGCCCACCGTCGCGTAGGCCTTGACCGCCTCGACGAGCGGCGGCATGACGTTCGCGCCGCCGCGGCAGGCCGCCTTCAGGTCCGAGAGCCTCTGCAGCGCCGTCCGGGAGTCGCGGGTCCGGCGCACCTCGTTCAGCGCCCGGATCTGCTCCTCGGCCGTCTCCTCGGAGATCGTGAGGGTCGGGACACGGTCGCCGGGCAGCTCCTCGGGAAAGCCGTTGACGCCGACCATGACCTTCTCCCGCGCATCGAAGGCGCGCTGGAAACGGTAGGCCGCGTCCATGATCTCCTTCTGCGGGAAGCCGGCCTCGATCGCCTCCACCATCCCGCCGAAGGCGTCGATCCGCCGGAAGTAGTCGAAGGTCCCCGCCTCCATCCGGTTCGTCAGCTCCTCGACGAAATACGCTCCGCCGAGGGGGTCGATCGAGTTCGCGACGCCCGTCTCGTGGAGGACGACCTGCTGCGTCCGGACGGCGATCTTCGCGGCGAACTCCGTCGGAAGCGCGAGCGTCTCGTCGAGGGCATTCGTGTGGAGCGACTGCGTCCCGCCGAGGACGGCCGCGAGCGCCTGTATCGCAACCCGGGCCACGTTGTTGTAGGGCTGCTGTGCCGTGAGCGAGACCCCCGCCGTCTGCGTGTGGAAGCGGAGCTTCCAGCTCTCGGCCTTCTTCGCCCCGTATCGGTCGCGCATCACCTTGGCCCAGATCCGTCGCGCCGCGCGGTACTTGGCGACCTCCTCGAAGAAGTCGTTGTGGGCGTTGAAGAAGAAGGAGAGCCTCGGCGCGAAGTCGTCCACGTCGAGCCCGGCGTCGATCCCGTACTTCACGTACTCCATCCCGTCGCGGAGGGTGAAGGCGAGCTCCTGCAGCGCCGTCGCCCCCGCCTCGCGGATGTGGTACCCCGAGACCGAGACGGTGTTCCACTTCGGGACGTGCCGGGCGCAGAACGAGAACTGGTCCGTGATGAGCCGCATCGAGGGGCGCGGCGGGAAGATGTACTCCTTCTGCGCGATGTACTCCTTGAGGATGTCGTTCTGAAGGGTCCCTCCGACCTTCGTCCAGGGCGTCCCCTGCTTTTCCGCGACGGCGAGGTACATCGCGAGGGCGATCGGAGCCGTCGAGTTGATCGTCATCGACGTCGTGACCTTCCCGAGGTCGATCCCGTCGAAGAGCGTCTCGAAGTCGCGGAGCGTGTCGATCGCGACGCCGCACTTCCCCACCTCGCCCGAGCGACATCGGATGGTCCGAGTCGTAGCCGTAGAGGGTCGGAAGGTGGAACGCCGTCGAGAGTCCGGTCTGTCCGTGACCGAGGAGCGCCTTGAACCGCTCGTTCGTGTCCCGGGCCGAGCCGAACCCCGCGAACTGCCGGATCGTCCAGGGACGCCCGCGGTACATCGTCGGCTGGACGCCGCGCGTATACGGGTACTCCCCCGGCCAGCCGAGGTCCCGTTCGTAGTCGAACCCCGGAAGGTCGTCCGGCGTTGCGAGCGGATTCACCTCCGCCGAGGAGACGGTCGTGAAATCCTTTCGCCATGGCGGGGTCTTCGCGAAGGCGGCGGCGGCCTTCGCGCGCCACGCTTCCTTCGCCTTCCGGATCCTCTCCTGCTCGGCGGTGAGGGGGAGCGCGGCGCGCTCTTCCTTGACGCTCATGTCAGGGATTCTAAGCGACCGGCGGGACGAGACGATGTCTCAGAAAGTCGCCTGCCGGGCGTCGAGGAGCGACCGGACGGACGGCGGCGTACCCATCAGCGCGCGGCGGGGCCCATCGTGCGGTCGAGCCAGGCGTTCACGGCGGGTACGAGGACCTCGGCGGGCGGAATGTGCCCGCCGTCGAGAGCTGAAGGTGCTTCGGCTCGGAGAGGAGCTTGAACAAAGGCTCGGCTTCGGTCTTGAACGCGAAGTCTTCGTCCCAGCGGCCGTTCAGCATGAGCTTCGGCGGGCGGACGTGCGGCGCGAAGTTCACCGGGTTTGCCTCGGCGATCCACTTCGCCTGGTCCGGATAGACGCCGTCCGCGACGAAGACGACGCTCCGGTAGCGCGACTCCACCGCGGCGAAGATGATCCCCTGCCAGCTGATGCTGGCGTTCATGAACGCGATGCGGGATCCGTCGACGTCCTTCCGCGTCAGGAGGTAGTCGACGCCCCGCCGGATGTCGACGGACTCCGCGAC
Organism: uncultured Acidobacteriota bacterium; assembly: GCA_963779415.1. Classification (GTDB taxonomy): domain Bacteria; phylum Acidobacteriota; class Thermoanaerobaculia; order UBA5066; family UBA5066; genus DAOMFB01. Next base: position 1,039,325 of record CAVZYA010000001.1, read on the forward strand.
CGCCCTCTGCCGGAACGCGACCGAGTCCCCGTCGGGACGCCGATACCCATTGGGCCACTCGCGACCGGGATAGCCCGGAAGGTCCACGACGAAGATCGCCCGTCCGGCTTTCACGAGCGGAGCGATCGGTCGCTCTCGACGACCGTGCTCACGGCCGTCCCCGAGTAGACGATCGATGAGAGGACGAAATGGATCACCTGGTAAGGAGGCCGCGCGTTCTTCGGGAGGTAGAGCCACCCGCCGATGCGCGCCCCTCCCGCCCCGGCGAAGGTCACGCGTTCGCGCGTCCAGTCGGGCGTCTCGACCCGCTCCTCCACCCTCCCCTCGGGCAGCACGCGGTCGTAACGGTAGTGCGCGAGCCACGCTTCGAACTGCGCGCGGCTCGACCGCAGGTACGTCGGAGCCTGCTCGGCGCGCGAGATCGGTGCGTCGCCCTCTTCTCCCGCCGAACCGGGTACCGCGAGCGCGCATCGGAGGCCCAGGCGTTCCGAGCTCGCGAGTCCGGGGTAGATCCCGTAGTCGCCGAAGACGTACGACGGGTCCGTGAAGGCGCCTCCCGCCGTCACACGGCCGTCCGGTGCGGCGTTGCGCGTCCACTCGGAGACATTGCCCGCCATGTGGTAGCAGCCGTATGGGCTCATCCCCGCCGCGCCCCGCCGCACGGGGACAGTGCCCTTGCCGTCGAAGTTGGCGCGCGGGTCCGCGCCGCGCTCGAGGCCCCACGGCATCACGGTATCTCCGGTGAACACGAAAACGCCGTCGCGCGCCGCCTTCTCCCACTGGAAGATCGTCGGAGATTCTTCCCGCGGAAGCGCGCGTAGGCATTCGCTTCGTACCACGACACGCCCGTCACCGGATGGTCGGCCACCCTTGGGGAAGGTCCCCCCCGTCCAGCTCGCGCCGCTCGGCGGCCCCGAGAGGTCCACGAGCCCGCGGACCCCTCCTCCCCCCGAGGGCGCGGCCGCGTCCTCGAACGGCTGCGTCGAGAGATCGCGAACCGATATCCGCCCGGCGCGACGAAGCCGGCGTAGTCACGGTTGCTCACCTCGTACCGGTCGATAAAGTACTCGCGCAGTGGGACGCGAGCGGCGGTAGGCTGACGGCAGCCGACGAGCTTGCACCCCCTCCGGCACGACGCGATGTCGGCCGGAGCCGGTCCCCGCCTTTCGCAGAGTCCACGTCACGGAAATCGCCGTCTTGAAGTCGTTTGGATTCGACCGGGCGAGGGGTCGAGGTGTTCGCTCGAAGCGTACCCCTCCCGGCCGAGAAGCGGGGCGAAGTCGCGGCGGCAGTCGCCGCGTCCTTCAGAGGCGTAAGGCCCAGATCCTGCGGCGCACCCGGCTCGGCCCCCTGCGCCGCCTCGTACCGCCGGAGGTAGACGCGCGCACCGGGCGGGTCCGTGGTGACGAAAGTACGTCCGTGACCTCAGGGAGGAGGACAGCGAGCTTGGCGTCACGGGGAGTTAGCCGCGTCCGCGCGGGCTGAGGTCGAACGCTTCGGCCGACCGGCCCAGGTCGCGAGACAGGCGGCGGAGGACGGCCTCCTCGGCCCAGCGGGGCGCGAGTGCCGCAGCCAGAGCAGCGCCCCCGCTTGGCGGCGGCGACGACAAGCGCGAGGAGCGCGAAACGCGCGGGGCGGGAGAGCGTCAGGCCGCCTCCGCGCACGAGCCGCGACCGGAAGCCGAGCTCGCCCCGCGCCGATTCGAGCGCGGCGGCCATGGGAGCGGTCTCCCAGCGCTCCTCCGGCGCCTTGCGGAGCGCGCGGCGGACGATCGCCTCCGTCTCCGCCGGAACGCTCCCGACCTCGGGGCGGAGCGCCGGCGGCTCCGTGGTCAGGATGCGCGAGGCCGTCTCGGCCACGCTCGGTGCGTCGAAGGGACGGCGGCCCGCGAGGAGCTCGTAGAGGAGCGACGCCGAGCGAGAAGACGTCGCTGCCGGGCGTCGACGCCGGCTCGCCGCGGCGCTGCTCGGGCGACATGTAAGGGACCGTCCCGAGGACGAGGCCGCCGGTGCGTGAGGGCGGCCCGCAGGTCGGCGCCTCGGCCCCGGCCGCCGCCCAGGGAACCTTCGCGAGGCCGAAGTCGAGGAGCTTCACCAGGCCGTCGCGCGCCGACGAAGACGTTCTCGGGCTTGACGTCGCGGTGGACGATGCCTTTCGCATGCGCCGCCGCGAGCCCGCGCGCCGACCTGCGCGGCCGTGTCGAGGGCCTCCCGCGGCGGCACTCTTCCGTGCCGGAGTCGCTCGCGCAGGGTCGCCCCCCGAGCAGCTCGTCGACGACGTACAATCGGGCCTTCACGCCCCACGTCGTAGACGGCGGCGATGATCGGGAGGTTGAGCGCCGCCGCGTCGCGGGCCTCGGCTCGAAGCGCTCGAGCCGCTCGGCGTCTCCCGATACATCGTCCGGGAGAACTTGAGCGCGACCTCGCGGCCGAGGCGCGGGTCCCGGGCGCGGTACACGACACCATCCCGCCCGCGCCGAGAACCGTAACGATCTCGTACGGCCCCAGCTTTGAGCCCACCGAAAGCGGCACGCCGGACAGATTATAGGCCGCAGGCCGGGTCGTCAGAACGGGGGCGTCTGCCGGGCCTGCAGCTCCGCGACGCGTGGCGGCGGCGAAGGAGGGCGAGCCGTCCCTTCCGGACCCCGACCTCGGCCGGCCACTCGTGCGACAGAAAGAGCGGCATCGACTCGGTGAAGCCATACGCTCCGGCTTTCTCGAAGGCGAGAAGGTCTCCGCGCGAAGGGAGCGGGAGGCGGGCGGACGCGGTGGAGGACGTCGAGAGAGGTACAGAGGGGACCGGAGACGACCAGGGGTTTCCTAGAAGGTGAAGACGGTCGCGGGCGCCGGCCGTCTTCTTCCGGGACGAGCCTCACGCGGTGGGGCGTCCCGATGAGGACGGGGCGGAGGAAGTGGTGGATCCCTCCGTCGACGAGAACGTACTCCGCGCCGCGGCTCCGCTTCGTTCCGAGAACTCTGACGACGTACGTGCCGCTCTCGGCCACGAGAAATCGCCCGGGCTCGAAGACGAGGCGGGTCGACTCGGGAAGGCCGTTCGCGCGCGCCTCCCTGGCAACCGCTCTCAGCCCCTTTCTCAGAACTCCGAGGTCGAGCGGGCTTCTCGCCATCGGCGTACGGGACGCCGAAGCCTCCGCCGAAATCGACGGAACGGAGGGGGACCGAGAATCTCTTCGAAAGCGAGAGAGCCAGAGAGAGGACGCGCCCGGTGTTTTCGACGAACAGCTCCGCGTCGAGGACGTTCGAGGCGTTGAAGACCTGAAACGCGCAGAGGTCGAGATGCGGGAAGGCCCCCCGGTCTCTCTTCAGTTCGAAGAACTCTCGCGGCGCTCGCGAGGTCGAAGCCGAACTTCCCGGCGCCCGGCCCCCCGATGATGACCCGCTTCTCCGCGATCCCCCAGGGGGGATTCAGCCGGAGGCCGACCTTCACGCGGCGCCGAAGTCGCCGCGCGACCTGCTCCAGCGCCTCCAGCTCCCACTCCCCTTCGGCATGGATGATCGACACCCCGGCACGGACGAGCGCCCCAAGATCGGCTTCGCTCTTCGCCGGGCCCGTGGAGAGGATCTTCGAAGCGGGAAATCCGGCCCGGCGAGCGGCCAGCAGCTCGCCCCGGGATGCGACGTCCGAAGAGAGACCGAATCTGCTCAGAAAGGAAAGGAACGCCGAGAGAAGGGTTCGCCTTGACCGCGTACGCAATCTCGAAGCGGCGGCCGACAGCGTGTTTGAGACGAGCGACCTGTCTCTCAATGACTTCGAAATCGTAGAGATAAAACGGCGTCCCGAAACGCTCCGCCGCAAGACGGAGAAGGCGGGCAGGGGGAAGTTCATTCATCCTTCGAAGCACGCGCGGCGGAACGCCGCGCGCCAAATCCTTTCTCGATTCCCTCTCATCGAAGCGCCCCTTCCAGCGTCGTTTTCGCGTCGGTCTTTTCGTCGCGGTACTTGACGATGACCGCGGCCGAGAGCGAGAGGCCCCTCTCCTTCGCCCACGTCCCCGGCGCCGGGCGCGCGCCGGGGACGACGACGGCCCCCTCGGGAATCTCGAGCGGCGAGCCGGCCGAAGAGCGGAGCTCCCGCTCCTTCACGAGGTCGAAGACCGCCGTCGAGCCGGTCAGGATCACCCCCGACGCGAGGACCGCCCGGCGCCTCACGCAGACGCCTTCGTAGATCCCGACGCCGCCGCCGACGAAGACGTCGTCCTCGATCACGACGGGGACGGCGCCCACCGGCTCGAGAACTCCCCCCACCTGTGAGGCCGCCGAGAGGTGGACGCGCTTCCCGATCTGCGCGCACGAGCCGACGAGGGCGTGGCTGTCGATCATCGATCCCTCGTCGACGTACGCGCCGACGTTGATGTACGCGGGGGGCATGACGACGACCCCTTTCGCGACGAAGGCGCCGCGGCGAATGGCGGTCCCGCCCGGGACGACGCGGACTCCTTCGGGAAGGGGCCGACGCGGCGGGAGCGTGTCGCGATCCCGGAACGAGAGCGGCCCCGCGATCAGCTCCACGTCGGCCCCGATGCGAAAGGCGGCGAGGATTCCCTCCTTGACCTCCCGGTTCGGGACCCAGCGCCCCGACGCGTCCTTCTTCGCCGCACGTACCTCGCCCGCCTCGAGCGCCTCGAGAAGGGCGAGCACTTCGTCCCGCGTCATGGCGCTCCCTCCGTCGGCTTCCCGTCGGCGTCGAGGAGCCCGGCGATCCGGAGCGCTTCCTCCATCGCCGCATGATGCGACGCCGAGAGCGCGACGAGCGGAAGCCGGAGCGCCCCGCCGCAGACGCCGAGGCGCTTCATCGCCCACTTGACCGGGATCGGGTTCGACTCGCGGAAGTTCGCGCGCATGAGCGGGAAGAGCTTCGCCTGGAGGGCGGCCGCACGGCCGCGGTCGCCCGCGAGCCCGGCCGCGACGAGCTCGGACGTCGAGCGGGGCGCCTCGTTCGACACGACGGCGATCAGGCCGTCGGCCCCGCACGCGATCATCGGGAGGGCGAGCGAGTCTTCGCCCGAAAGGACGGCGAAACCGGCGGGTCGGGAGCGGAGGATCTCGCAGGCCTGGTCGAGGCTGAGCGAGGCTTCCTTCACGGCGGAGAAGCGCGGGTCCTCGGCGAGCGCGAGAACGGTCTCAGCGAGCATGTTCACCCCCGTCCGCCCCGGTACGTTGTAGAGGACGATCGAAAGCTCTCCCGCGTCGGCCACCGCGCGGAAGTGCTCGATCAGCCCCTTCTGTGTCGGCTTGTTGTAGTAGGGGGTCACGACGAGAAGAGCGTCCGCGCCCGCCTTTGCGCACCGCTTCGCGAGCCTCTGCGCTTTCTTCGTGTCGTTCGACCCGCACCCGGCGATGACGCGGACGGGGCGGGGCGCGCGGCGCGCTTCGTCGGCCACGACGGCCACGACCCGCTCGTGCTCGTCCGGGTCGAGCGTGACCGCTTCGCCCGTCGTTCCGCACGGGACGAGCCCCTGGACGCCCCCCTCGATCTGGCGTCGGACCAGCCTCCGGAGGGCGAACTCGTCCACCTCCCCCGCTTCCGTGAAGGGCGTGATGAGTGCCGTGAAGGTGCCGGAGAGTCTCGAGGCCGGCGTCGTCGTCATGGCGTTCCCCCTCTGGAGATCGAATCGAGAAACTCGTCGAAGGTGACGGGGCCGGTCCGTCCGCTCGCGAGGAGCCACTCGGCCGCGGCGACGGCGCCCGACGCGAAGATCGCCCGTGAGCGGGCGCGGTGGACGATCTCGAGGCTCTCCGACTCTCCTTCGAAGAAGAGGACGTGCTCGCCCGGCTGTCCCCCCTGCCGGAGCGCCACGACGGGGACGGCCGACCCCGGCCGGACCGATTCGACGGCCGCCGCGATCAGCTTCGCCGTCCCCGAGGGCGCGTCCTTCTTCGCGGAGTGATGCCGTTCGAGGATCCCCGGCTCGAAACCGGTAAACGGCCCAAAGAGCGCCGCCGCGCCGGCGGCGAGCCGCTTCATCACCGCGACGCCAATCGAAAAATTCGGAGAATGAAGAAAGGGAGTTCCGTTCCGCCTCGAGACCTCGATCACACGAGATACGTCCCAGCCGGTCGTACCGGAGACGACCGGGATCTGCTTAGAAAGAAGAGAGACGACGAGGGCTTCCGCCGAAGCCGGAGTCGTGAACTCGAAAGCTACATCCACCGCCGCCGGATTCTTTGAAGGTGAACTCCGGCGACGCCCCTTGCCTGCTGCTGCACGCCGACCTGAATCGGACGATGCCGGCGACCTGCCCGATTCACCTTCTAAGAAAATCTCCGGTGGGTCTCCCTCGTCGATCTTTCCCGCGAGGACGTGACCGCGCGCGGCGAGCGCCGCCTCGATCGCCTTTCCCATCTTCCCGTAGCCGACGATCAGCGCCCTCATGCCGCGCCCCCTTCGAAGAAGTCCCGGTGAAGCCGCCGGAGCGCCTCGGGGCCGTCCTTCGCGTCGACGACGAAAGTGATGTTCGTCTCCGAGGCTCCCTGCGAGATCAGGACGACGTTGACGTCCCGAAGCGCCGCGAAGACCCGCGCCGCCACGCCCGGCGTCGTCCGGAGCCCCTTCCCGACGACGGAGACGACCGCGAGGTTCCGGAGGATCGAAACCTCCGCGAACTCCGAGAGGCTCGCCGCGAGGAGGTCGAGGGGCGCCTTCTCGTCGACCGTGATCGAGATCGAGACCTCGCTCGTCGCGATGACGTCGACCGGGACCCGGTGCTTCTCGAAGACGGTAAAGACGCGGGCGGCGTATCCATGGGCGAAGAGCATCCGCGGGCTCCCGACGAAGAGGGCCGCCACCCCTTTCCGCATCGCGACGGCGCGGACACCGTGCCCCGGAGCGTCGGCCTTGACGACCGTTCCGGCCACTTGCGGACGGAAGGTGTTTCGGACGGCCACGGGGATCCCGCGCGCGACGGCCGGACGGATCGCGGCCGGATGGAGGACCTTCGCTCCGAAAAAGGAGAGCTCGGCCGCCTCGGCATAGCCCACCTCGGGGACGAGCCGCGCCGCCGGGACGATTCGCGGGTCGGCCGTCAGAATGCCGTCCACGTCGGTCCAGATCTCGATGACAGGAACGTTCGCACCGGCGTCTGCGAGGGCCGCGCCGAGAAGCGCCGCCGAGTAGTCCGACCCGCCGCGCCCGAGCGTCGTCGTGGAGCCGTCGGGCGCCTCGCCGAGAAACCCGCCCGTCACGACGACCTTTCCGGCGGAGAGCTCGGGAAGGGCCGCCGCGCCGACACGCCGGCCCGTCTCCGCCTCGTCGGGGACTGCGCCCCCGTACGTCGCGTCCGTGGCGACGAGGCGCCGCGGATCGACCCAGACGGCCGGGACGCCGCGGGCGCGAAGGGCCGCGGCGACGAGGCGCGAGGAGATCAGCTCGCCCATGCTCAGGATCGCATCCGAGGTCCGAAGAGAGACTTCTTCGAGAAGGGAGATCCCCAGCGAGAGCTCGCGGACACGGCCCATCTCCCGCTCGAGGGCGTCACCGCACTCCCGAGCGTCCGCCCGGGGAAGCGCGAGAAAGTCGAGCGCGGCGCGGTGGCGGGCGCCAAGGACGTCGACGGCGGACTCGGCCGACTCCCGGTCCTTCGCCTTCGAAGCACTCTTCAGGGTCTCCAACTGATCCGTGACCCCCCCCATCGCCGAGACGACGACGAGGGGCTGCTCGCCCCGGCGGGACGCGACGAGGTCGGCGACGCGGCCGATCCGCTCGCCGTCGCCGACGGAAGTTCCCCCGAATTTCAATACGATCATGTTCGGACGGAGAGACGGCCGGTCGCCGCGAGAAGCTCGGCGTTCAGGAGCGCCGCGCCGGCCGCGCCACGGATCGTGTTGTGGACGAGGAGGGTGAAGCGGACGTCGTAGACCGGGTCGACGCGGAGCCGTCCCACCGTCACCGTCATTCCCTTCCCGGCCTCCACGTCGCGGGCCGGCTGCGGCCGGTCACGCTCTTCCCTCACGGCGATCGGCCGCTCCGGCGCGGAGGCGAGACGGAGCCGCTGCGGCTCGCCGGAGAACGTCTCGAGCGCGTGCTTCAGGTCGGCGAGGGACGCCCTCGACTTCAGCTTCAGGAAGACCGACTCGGTGTGCCCGTCCCGGACCGGAACGCGGTTGACGGAGACGGAGACCGCAAAGTCGGCGTCGACGACGCGCGTCTTCTCGAGCCTCCCGAGGATCTTCTTCGGCTCGCGCTCGATCTTCTCCTCCTCGCCGTCGATGAAGGGGACGACGTTCCCTTCGGCGTCGAGCGAAGGGACGCCCGGGTAGCCGGCTCCCGAGAGCGCCTGCATCGTCGTGACGCAGACGGCCTCGACGCCGAAGGCCCGGTGAAGCGGCGCGAGCGCCATCGCGAGGCCGACGACCGAGCAGTTCGGGTTCGTCACGATGCCCCCTCCCGACGCGCGCCACGGCTGCTCCTCCAGAAGAGCGAGATGGTCGGCGTTCACCTCCGGGATGACGAGCGGGACGTCGGACCGCATCCGGAACGACTTCGTGTTCGAGACGACGAGCCGTCCCTTCCCGGCCTCGAGAGGCTCGACCGAGTCGGCCACGGCGGCGTCGAGCCCCGAGAGGAGGACGGGCGACGAGAAGTCGGCGTCGACCGGCTTGACGACGAGGCCGCGCGCTTCCTCCGGAACGTCCCCCGGCAGGATCCAGCGCGTCGCCTCGAGATAGCTCTTTCCCGCCGACCGCTCCGACGCCGCGACCTCGGCCAGGACGAACTGCGGGTGCCCCTCGAGAAGCGAGACGAGCCGCTGTCCGACGGCCCCGGTCGCCCCGAGCACGCCGACGGGGATTCTCTCTCTCAGGGCTTCCTTCGATCGGGCCATAAGTCGATCCTTTCAGAAAACGAAAAAGCCCGCCGTCTCCGGCGGGCCTGGTTGAATCGGTTTCCTCTCCTGACCTTGAGCCTTCTAGAGGACCTCTTCCCCGGCCGCCGTCGGCGTCGTCTTTCGAATCGTCGTCCGCTTTCGGGTGGCGAGGGGCGGAATCATTGGCGCAAAAGCCTAGGGACAACGTCTCCCGGTGTCAAGCCGGACGCGCCGCGGTCCATAATCCGCTCCCCGCCTTCGCGGGCCTCTCCGACGATGACGCCTCTCCCCCCGGAGCGCCTTCTCGACCTCTATCGGCTCATGCTCCTGAACCGGCTGCTGGAAGAGCGCCTCGTGAACCTCTATCGGCAGGGAAAGATCGTCGGCGGGCTCTACCGCTCGCTCGGGCAGGAGGCGACGTCGGTCGGGACGGCCTTCGCGCTCGAGGAGGGGGACCTCCTGTCGCCGCTGATCCGGAACCTCGGCTCGGTCCTGACGCGGGGCGCGGCGCCGCGGGAGATCTTCGCCCAGTACCTCGGCCGTGCGACCTCCCCTTCTCGCGGGAAGGAAGCGCACCTGAACTTCTGCCTCCCGGATCGGGGGATCTACGCCGGGACAGCGATGCTCTCCACGATGATCCCCGTGATGGCGGGGATGCTCCTCGCCGATGGCATTCTCGGGAAGCGGACGGTCGGGATGACGTACGTCGGCGACGGAGCGACCTCGGTCGGCGCGTTCCACGAGGGGCTCAACTTCGCCGCCGTCCGGAAGCTGCCGCTCGTCCTCGTCGTGGAGTTCAACCGCTGGGCCTACTCCACCCCCTTCGAACGGCAGTCGGCCGCGCGGACGCTGGCCGACAAGGCGCTCGGATACGGCATGGCCTCCGAGGTCGTGGACGGGAACGACGTCGTCTCGGTCTTCCAGGCGGCTCGCGGGGCGGTCGCCCGCGCCCGGCGCGGCGACGGGCCGACGCTCCTCGAATGCAAGACCTACCGGATGAAAGGGCACGCCGAGCACGACGCACAGGGCTATGTCTCGAAAGAGGAGCTCTCCGCGTGGCACGAGCGCGACCCGATCGCGCGCCTCGAGCGGGATCTCGAAGCCGAAAGCCTCCTCACCGAGGCGGGACGGCAGGCTCTTCGCGAAGAGATCCTTTCGGGCCTCGACGGGGACCTCGCCTGGGCGGAGTCGTCCCCCATGCCCGATCCCGCGGAGGCGCTCCGGGGCGTCTTCGCGGAGGCGCCCTGATGGCCGACCCGCGGGCGAAGGAAGGAGCGGCCCTGACGCTCGAGCCGCCCGACGCGCCGGGGGCCGAGACGTTCTTCGTCGAGGCGGTCCGGCAGGCGCTCTTCGAGGAGATGGAGAGGGATTCGCGCGTCGTCCTGATCGGCGAGGACATCGGGCACTACGGCGGCGCTTTCAAGGCGACCGACGGTCTCCTCTCCCGCTTCGGCGAGCGGCGCGTCCTCGACACCCCGATCAGCGAGGAGGCGGTCGTCGGTGGCGCGATCGGCGCCGCGCTTCGCGGGCTCCGACCCGTCGCCGAGATTCAGTTCATGGACTTCATCGCGCGCGCCTTCGACCTCCTCGCGAATTTCGCGGCCAAGTACCGTTACCGGACCGGCCTCGGCGTTCCGATGGTCGTCCGCGGGCCGTGCGGCGCCGGCGTCCACGGCGGGCCGTTCCACTCGCAGACGCCCGAGGCGTGGTTCACTCACGTTCCGGGGCTGAAGGTCGTCTTCCCGGCCACCGCCCGGGACGCGAAAGGGCTCCTCAAGTCCGCGATCCGGGACGAGGACCCCGTTCTCTTCTTCGAGCACAAGTTCCTCTACCGCCGAGTCCGCGACCGGATTCCCGCGGGAGACGGCGCCGTCCCGATCGGAAAGGCCGCCCTCCGCCGGCCGGGGCGGGACCTGACGATCTTGACGTACGGCGCGATGCTCTGGACGGCGCTCGAAACGGCCGAGGAGCTTTCGAGGGAGGGGATCGAAGCCGGCGTGCTCGACCTCCGGACGCTCCGGCCGCTCGACGAAGAAGCGATCCTCGCCTCGGTCTCCCGGACGTCGCGGTGCCTCATCTTTCACGAGGACACCCGGACGGCGGGGGTGGGGGCCGAGGTAGCGGCGCTCGTCTCGGAGAAGGCGTTCGAGAGGCTCGACGCTCCGATCGTCCGGGTCACGGCTCCCGACACGCCCGTCCCCTTTTCCCCGCCTCTCGAGGAGGCGTTTCTCCCGAACACCCGTACACTCATTGCCGCGGCCCGGAAGCTGGCCGCCTACTAGAGAGGTCCCATGCCGACGAACGTCATCATGCCGCAGATGGGCGAGTCGATCGCCGAGGGAACGCTGACGAAGTGGCTCAAGAAGCCGGGCGAGAGCGTCAAGCGCGACGAGCCGCTATTCGAGATCTCCACCGACAAGGTGGACGCCGAGATTCCGGCCCCGGCCTCGGGAGTCCTCGTTCAGGTCCTCGTCGAAGAGGGAAAGACGGTCCCGATCAACACCGTCGTCGCCATTCTCGGAGAAGCCGGCGAATCCGCCGGGGCGGGAGTACCGCCTTCGGCGGCCGATTCTTCGAATGCACCGGAGGAGGCGGCCCCTGCTCGCCGCTTCGAGGCGCCCGTGCCGCCACCTGCCGCCCCGGCGCCGAGCGCTCTTCCCGCCTCGGCTCCGCCGCAGCCTGGCGAAACGACGGAGGAAATCCTCCGTCGCCGCTCCTCCCCGGTCGTCCGCGCCATCGCGGAAGAGCACGGCGTCGACATTTCGGGAATCGCCGGCACGGGAATCTCCGGCCGCGTGACCAAGGCCGACATTCTCGCGGTCGTCGAGAGCGGCGGGCCGAAGGCCGCACCGACACCGGTCCCGGCCACGGCTCCTGCCCCGGCTCCGGCGCCGGTGGTGGCGCGTCCGGCGCCCCCGGCTCCCGCAGCTCCCGCGCCGGCACCGCCCCCTGCCGCCATGACCGTTGCCGCTCCGGCTCCGACCGTACCGGCGCCTCCGGCCCACGCGCCGATCGTCACCTTCTCCGGATCGGCCGTCGTCGTCGAGCCGATGTCGGCGATGCGGAGGAAGATCGCCGAGCGGATGGTGGAGTCGAAGCACACCTCCGCGCACGTCACCTCCGTCTTCGAGGTCGACTTCACGAACATCGCGCGGCTCCGCGACCGGGTGAAGGAGCGCTTCGAGGGGCAGTACGGGACGAAGCTGACCTACATGCCGTTCGTCTTCCGGGCGGCGATCACGGCCCTCAAGGCGCGGCCGCTCCTGAACGCCTCGATCTCGGGCGACGAGATCGTCTTCCACAAGGAGATCAACCTCGGGATGGCCGTCGCGCTCGATTGGGGGCTCATCGTCCCGGTCATCCGGCGCGCCGACGACCTCTCGCTCGTCGGCCTCGCCCGCGCGGCGAACGACCTCGCGGGGAGGGCCCGGACGAAGAAGCTCCTTCCCGACGAGGTGGCGGGTGGGACGTTCACCATCACGAACCACGGCGGGTTCGGCTCTCTCTTCGCCTCCCCCGTCATCAACCAGCCGCAGGTGGCCATCCTCGGCGTCGGCGCCATCGAGAAGCGGGCGAAGGTCGTCACGATGGCGGACGGCTCCGACACGATCGCGGTCCGGACGATGGCCTTCATGGGGGTCACGTTCGACCACCGCCTCGTCGACGGGGCCGAAGGCGACACGTTCATGAGCATCGTGAAGAACACTCTCGAGAACGAGCGGTGGACGGAGCTGGAGTCGCTCTGACGCGGCCGATCGAGGTCGTCTCTCTTCTCTCCGAGGGCCGCGTCGCGTACGACGCGGCCCTTCGGCTTCAGCGCGAGGCCGAGGCGCGGGTCCTCGCCGGCGGTCAGGAAAGCCTCTTTCTCCTCTCGCACGAGGACGTCATCACGATCGGCCGGAACGCGGGCCGGAAAGACCTTCTCGTCTCCGAGGGCTTTCTCGCGGAGAGGGGGATCGCCCTGTGCGAGTCGGACCGGGGCGGGAAGCTGACGTTTCACGGCCCCGGCCAGCTCGTGGCCTACCCTGTCATGAACCTCGTCCCGGACCGGACCGACGTCCGGCGGTACGTTCACGACCTCGAGGAGACCCTGATCCGGACCGCGGCCGACTTCGGTGTCACCGCCGGGCGCAGTGCCCTTCCCGGACGCTGGTCCTCCGTCTGGGTCGGGAACGACAAGCTCGCCGCGATCGGTGTCCATCTCTCCCGGTGGGTCACGACGCACGGCGCCGCCCTGAACGTCTCGACCGACCTCTCGCGCTTCGGGCTGATCGTCCCCTGCGGCATCCCGGACGGAGGCGTCACGTCCCTCGAGCGTCTCCTCGCGCCGAAGCCGGCGCCGTCGCTCTCCGAGGTCGCCACGCGTTTCGTGGCCCGCTTCGCCGAGGTCTTCGACCGGACGCCGGTGGAACCCGGAGGGCCGGTGTCCGCCTCCTAGGCTTTGTCCGGGGCCGCCGCCCCCCTCGAGAAGGCCGCCTCGAACTCCTTGTAGGCCGCCCGGATCTCGGGACGCGCGGGCTTCTCCGCGACGAGGTAGTGGAGGAACGTGCTCTTCCTCGGGGTCACTTTCGACTTCACCTTCGTATCCATCAGGGCGTCTAGCAGCGCCTCACCCACACCCCTCACGGTTCGGGGATCCGCCGCTCCCCCGGAGCGGAGCGCTTCCAGAACTTCGTGGGCTTTCTTCGCTCCGTCTCCCCCGAATGGCTTCAGGATCCGCGCGGCTTCCTCCGCCGCCTTGAGCCGCCGCACCGTGCCGCGGTCATCGGTCTCTCCCATACGGTGTCCAAGTATGGCTCCCGTCGGCCCCGGACACCAGCGCCGGCCGCGCGGCTAGACTCCCCCCGTGAGCACGAAGCTCCCCTCGTTCCAGCCGAATCCGGACCGGCCGCTCTACCGCGTCACCCCCCGGCCGGAATGGCTGAAGATCCGGATCGAGGAGACCGGAGATTACCGGGAGGTCCGGGAGCTTCTCGCGAAGAGGAAGCTCAACACCGTCTGCGAGGAAGCCGAGTGCCCGAACCTCTTCGAGTGCTGGGGACGCGAGCGGACGGCGACGTTTCTGCTCATGGGGGACGTCTGCACCCGGCATTGCGGCTTCTGTGCGGTGACCCAGGGGAGCGGGCGTCCGCTCGACCCCGACGAGCCGCGGCGCGTGGCCGACGCCGTCCAGGCGATGGGGGTCCGCCACGCCGTCGTCACCTCGGTGAACCGGGACGAGCTTCCGGACGGGGGCGCCGCGCACTTTGCCGCCACGATCCGGGAGATCCGCGCCCGAGTCCCCGGGGTCACCGTCGAGGCGCTGATCCCCGATTTCCTCGGGAGCGAGGCGGCGCTGAAGACGGTTCTCGACGAACGCCCCGAGGTGCTGAACCACAATCTCGAGACGGTCGAGCGGCTCTACCGCCGCGTCCGCCCGGACGCGGTCTACGCGCGGTCGCTGGAGCTGCTGCGCCGGGCGGCCGAGAGGGGAGACGAAGAGGAGAATTCCTTGAAAGTGAAGAGCGGCTTGATGGTCGGCCTCGGCGAGTCGAGGGACGAAATCGAGGCGACGCTGTGCGACCTCCAGGCCTCGGGCGTTGATGTCGTGACGATCGGCCAGTATCTCCAGCCGCACGCCCGCCGCCTGCCGATCGAGCGGTACGTCACGCCGGAGGAGTTCCGGGAGCTGAAGGAGTTCGGGGAGGGGATCGGAATCCGCCTCGTGGAGTCAGGCCCGCTGGTCAGGTCGAGTTACCACGCCCGAAGGGCGCTTTGAGAGGTCATTCTCCGTCGTTACCGATCGCCTCGACCGGGCAGGAGTCCAGCGCCTCCTGGCACTGCGCTTCCTCTTCCGGGGTCTCGGCCGCCTTGAAGACGTAGGAGTAACCCTTCTCCTCGTTCCTCTTGAAGTTGTTCGGCGCCGTCACCCGGCAGACGTCGCAGTCGATGCACTGGGTGTCGACATAGAACTTCCCGGCGGCGTTGTCCTCGTACTTGTCGTCTTTGTTCGCCATGGCGCGGGAAGATACCATGCGCCTCCCGATGAGAAGAAGACTCCGGCTCGTCCGCGTGCTTCCCGCAGGGGCGGCGCTCCTCGCCGTCGCGTGCGGGCCATCGGATCCGGGCGAGAGGGTCTGGATGCGTAAATGCTCGGCCTGCCATGGTCGCGAGGGGCGCGGCGACACGCGTTTCGCGGCGGGGCGGCCCTTCGCCGTCCTGACCGACGACCTCTGGAAGCACGGCGGCGACCTCGCCTCCATCCGCCTGCTCGTCGCCAGCGGCGATCCGGGGAGCCAGATGCCCCCCTTCGAAGGGCGCCTGTCGCCCGAGGAGATCGACGCCGTGTCGCGGCATGTCCTCACGCTCTGGGCCCGCGCGCACGGGACGCCCGTGCCGGAGGCGAAGTGAGCGGATTCCGTCGGCTCCCCCTCTTTCCTCTTTCGGGCGTCGTCTTCCTCCCGGAGACGACGCTCCCGCTCCACGTCTTCGAGCCCCGCTACCGCGCGATGCTCTCGGACGTCCTCGCCGGAGAGAAGCTGATCGGCGTCCACCTTCTCGCACCCGACGCGGCGCCGGATCCAGCCGGGCGTCCGGCCGTCCATCCGGTCGGATGCGCGGGCGAGATCGTCGAGCACGAGCCGCTCGAGGACGGGCGCTCGAACATCGTCCTTTACGGGCTCTTCCGCTACCGGATCGACCGCGAAGATCCCGCCGTAAAGCCGTACCGGATCGCCGAGGTGACGCCCCTCCCCGTCGTCCCGCTCCCCGACGCCCCGGGCGCTCCCGCCGCGGCGCGCCGGATCCGTCTCGTCTCCGAGGTCGGAAGGCTCGCCGAGGCCGTCGGCCGGCCGCAGGCGAGGGAGCTTCCGGAAGGCCTCTCCGAGGAAGGGCTCGTGAACGAGATCCTCCTCCGGCTCGGCATCGACGCCGAGGACGGATACCGCCTCCTCGAGATGGACCGGCTGGAGGAGCGGTACGCATGGGCGGAACAGCTCGTCACCTCGATGACGCGGCGGATCGAGCTTCTGGCGCCGTACCGGCCGCCCGGGATGGAGCCCCGCTGGAACTGACTCAGGCCTTCGAGGCCGGCATCGCGCGGTCGTGCGCCCAGCTCTTGATCGCCTTGAGCTGCTCGTCCATCGTCTTCGAGAGCGGGACGCTCGCGCTGATGATCCGCGAGAGGTCGTCCTCCGTCATCGGCCTCCCCTCGTTGTAGGCGTCCACCGCGGCCGACTGGACGATCGACTCGATCTCGGCCCCGTTGAAGCCGACGGTGGCCTTGGCGAGAAACACGATGTCGAACTTGTTCAGGTTCACGCCGCGCTTCTTCAGGTGGACCGCGAAGATGGACTTTCGCTCGGTCTCCGTCGGCAGGTCGATGAAGAAGACCTGGTCGAAACGCCCCTTGCGGATCACCTCGGCC
This sequence comes from uncultured Acidobacteriota bacterium, assembly GCA_963779415.1. Taxonomy (GTDB): domain Bacteria; phylum Acidobacteriota; class Thermoanaerobaculia; order UBA5066; family UBA5066; genus DAOMFB01. The sequence continues at coordinate 1,055,551 of CAVZYA010000001.1, forward strand.
GGAAGGAGGTGAATCCGGTTCGCCGTCGCGGCGACGAAGACGAGGGCGTTCTTCTCCTGCATCCACGTGAGGAACGTCGAGAAGATCCGGCCGAGCGACGCGTCGCCGCTCCCCGCCTCGCGCCCCGAGGTGATCGCCATCTCGAGCTCGTCGATCCAGAGGACGGCCGGGGCCATCGCCTCCACGGACTTCAGGGCGCGGTGGAACGTCGCCTCGGGATTCTCCGTCCCGAAGACGAGGTTCATGTCGAGACGGAAGAGGGGAAGGTTCCAGAGCGCCGAGATCGCCTTGACGGAGAGCGACTTTCCGCACCCCGACATCCCCATCATGAGGATTCCCTTCGGCACCGGGAGGCCGGCGTCCAGGGCCTCCTTCGTGAAGAGGGAGCGCCTCTTCGTCAGCCATTCCTTGAGGTTCTCGAGGCCGCCGATGTCGTCGATCGTGAAGCGGGGCGGGACGAACTCCAGCACCCCTTCCTTCTTGGAGGCCTGCTCCTTCTCCGCGAGGATCTCGAAGTAGGCCTCCTCGTCGAAGACCGGACGGCGCGAGAAGACCTTCGAGACCGTGTGCTCGATCTCGTCCGACGTCAGCCCCTTGAGGCCCATCGCGAGGCGTTTCGCCTCGGCCTCCGGAAGGCCGGCCTCGCCGAAGGTCCTCTTCGCGAGAGCGTTCAGGATGAAGAGGATCTCGACGTCGTCGGGAAGGTCATACTCGACGAGGTGCACTTCCTTCTTCAGGTCCTCGGGGAGGATCAGGCGCGGCGAGGAGAGGATGACGAACTTCCCGCGCCCCTTGAGCTGCCGGTAGGCGTCGCGCAGGCGCCGGACGACGTCGGGGCGCACCGCGATCTGCGCGGGGAGGTCCTTCATCAGGAAGAAGGCGGGGCCGGCGAACGCGAGGATCGCGTCGAGCGCCTTCAGGGCGTCCGCCGTGTCGGGCCATCTCTCGGCACCGGCAGAGACGCCGTCGACGCAGGTCCAGGCGAAGAACGGCACCGGCCGCTCGTAGAACTTCTGCGCGAGCGCGGTCACGGCCCGCTCGAGGCGTCCTTCCTCCCACGACTGGACGTAGACGATCGGGTACCCTCCGAGGAGAGCCCGCCGGATCCTCTCCGGTCCGCGGATGGGGACGTCCGCCATCGCATAGAATGTAACAGGTAAGGAGTGGACAGCGGTCGTGGCGAATCCGGAACACGTCGAACATCTGAAAAACCCCGAATGGAACGCTTGGCGGACCGAGCACCCGGGCGTCACCCCGGACCTGACGGACACTCTCCTTTCCGAGCTCGACCTTCAGGGCCGGAACCTCTCTGGAGCGGACCTCTCGCGGACGAAGATCGAGGGGACGAACCTCGACGGAAGCGTCCTGACGAGAGCGATCCTTCAGGGCGCCTCCCTCCGGGGGTCGAGCCTCAACAGGGTCGACCTCTCCGACTGCGACCTCGACTTCCAGGTCCTCGAGAAGACCTCCCTCGTCGGTGCCGCCCTGCGGAACTGCTCGATCAAGAGCGCCACGATCCGGGAGGCCGACCTCTCGGCATGCGACCTGACCGGCGCAAAGCTCGAGGGGACCGACTTCACCGCCACGAACTTCTCCTTCGGACGCCTTCTCTACGCGAATTTCCGCGGGGCCCACATCGACCGGTGCGTCTTCGAGGGAGCCGACCTCCAGCAGGCGATCTTCGACGGCGTGACCTACAAGGCGGGAAACTTCGCGAAGGCGAACCTCAAGCTCGCTTTCTTCCGCGATGCGAAGCTGACGGGAACCTCGTTCAAGCAGGCCGTTCTCAACCGGGCCGTCCTCCGTGGCTCGGATCTCCAGCGTTGCGATTTCAGCGGCGCGGATCTTTCCGAGACCGACTTCGAGCGCGCCCTTTCGGCCGGAGCCAACTTCACCGACACCATCCTCCGGAAGTTCTCGGCCCAGCGGGCCGACTTCAGGCAGTGCGTCTTCCTCGGCGCCATCTTCGAGGACGCCGACTTCACGGGCGCGTTCCTCGACAAGATCGACCTCCGGACGCCGAAGATCACGCCGTCGAACCCGAAGGCGAAGCCGCCCAACTTCTCACAGGCCCGGATGACCGACGCCCTCGGAGTCAGCGCGAACCTCAGGGGCTGCAATTTCACCGAGGCCGATCTGACGAACGCCGACCTCTCCGAGGCGAACCTGGAAGGAGGCGTTCTCGTCCGGGCGCGGCTCGTCCGGACCGCGTTCCGCCGCGCGAACCTGAAGATGGCGCGGCTGACCGGGGCCACGGCGATCGGCGCCGACTTCTCCGGCACGAACATGGTCCGGGCAGAGGCCGAGGACGCCGATTTCTCCGAGGCCGATTTCCGCTTCGGACAGCTCGTCGGGGCGAAGTTGGTCGGCGCGAGCTTCAGGAACGCGAACCTCTCGCATTCCGATTTTTCGGAGGCGGAGCTGGGCGGTTCGTCGTTCATCGGAGCCCAGGGCGAGTCCGTCAAGTTCACCGGGCAGCTCCACCTCCGCCTCGTCCTCGCGGCCGGCGCCTTCATGAACGCCAAGAAAAAGGTCTCCAAAATCGTGGAAGGCCAGCGCGAAGTGGAGCGCCAGTCGCGCATCGCGGTGCTGGAGCGGAAGCTGGGCGACCGGGACCGGTCCGTCGCGGCACGAGAGGCTTCGGGCGAGAAGGAGAAGGAGCGGGAAAAGCGCCCCCGGACCAACGACGCCCGCCGCTCCGGCCTGGTCAGGAAGAAGAAGTAGCGGGCGTCACGGCCGGAGTCTTCGCCGGACTCCGCGATCGGGTCTTCTTGGGCGGCTTCGCCGCGGGCGTCGGCGCGGGCGTCGCGGCCGGAGCGGCGGCGGTCGGCGTCGCGGGCACCGTCGTCTTCGACTCCTTCCCCGCGTCGCGGATCCGGACCGCCTCCCGCTTCAGGTCCTCGAGGATCGCCGCCTCCATCAGGAGCGCGTCCGGGCGTCCCGAAACCTCCGCCGCCACGACGGGCGGCCCCTCGCCCGGCGCCGCCGGGAAGAACTTCACCGTCCGGGGCGAGGCGTCTCCCTCCTCGAGGACCTCTACCGTGGCGAGCGGAGGGGCTTTCGGCGCCGCGACGATGCCGCGGGAAGCGTAGTCCTTCCTCGCGACGAAGCCCCGGCTCTCGGCACGCGAGAGGACTCCGAGGAGAGCCTCCACCGCCGACGCGCCCACCGTGCGGTCCCCGGAGCGCCATTCGCCGTCCACCTTCTCGGCCCCGGCGCGAATGGTTCCCGCCTCGACCTGCACACGCTGTGTCCGGAAGACGTCGATCGGAAGAATCCGCGACTCGCGAAACGCCGAGAGCTCCTTGCCGATCTCCTCCTGAACGCGGTCGTCCACCACGACGACGAGACCGTCGTCCTTCGCGTAGATCTTCCCGGTGGCGTCCGCCTTCGCGGCGCCGAAGGCGAGCGTCGCGACGGTCTCGGTCCCCTTCTGCAGCGTCACGAGGGCCGAGGGCGGCGCGAGAGAGATCCGCGCGAGGTCCGTCGCCGAGACCGCCGGAAACTCCGAGATCTGGGCCGCCGCGAGATCCGCGAGGAGCCGCTCGACGAACGGTCCGTTCGCGAGGTCGGCGACGGGGCTCTCGATCCGCCACGAGGCGGCCGCCCCTTTCGCCGCCGAGCCGTCGCGGACGAGGACGATGCGCGTCGGGCCCTTCACGAGCACGATTCGCGTGATGTCGGCCGCGGGCGTCTCGAAGAGGCGCTTGCTGCGGTACTCGTTCAGCGGCTTCGAGAGAGCGGCGAGCGGGGCCGCCTTCACCGCCGCCATCCGCTTCCCGTCCGAGGCGGCGGTCCCGTCCGTGCCCGGGATCTCCTTCCCGAAGGAGACCGTCTCCTGCTCCCCGTCCTTCATCGTGAGGGTCGCCTTGCCCCGCGGCGCGTCGAGCCCGTACTCCTTCGGATCGAACTTCGAGAGCGGCTCGCCCACCATCTCCAGCCGGCCGAGGTCGGCGAGGAGCCCGTCGACGGAGAAGGCGTCGGCCGGGCTCGGGGGGTCGGCCTCGACGCGCCACCGGCCTCCGGCGTCTCTCTTCAGCTCCACCTTCGGGAGGTCGGGGCGCTCGATCAGGATCCGGGTGACGTCGTCGGCCTTGAAGTCGAGCAGGCGCTTCGCCTGCGCCGCGCGCTCCTCGGAGGTCGGCTGTTTTCGCTCGTAGAGGGCGACGAACGCGAAGAGCGCGAGGAAGACGGCGGTGAGGATCAGGAGCTTCCGGGTCGACATCGGCGGCGCCTCAACTCCTCCGGCGGAACCAGATCGCGAGTCCGAGCGCGACGGCGAGGGCCGGAAGGACGAGGAGGACGACGAGCGCGAGCTGTCCGATGTCGCCCCGGGTGAGCGTGACGGCCATCTGGTCCGTCGCGCGCGGCGGGATCGCGACGAGGCTCTCCCGCTCGAGCACCCAGTCGGCGGCGCCCGAGAGGAGATAGAGGTTCGCGGCGTTCGCGACGCCGCCATTCGAGGCGAAGTCGGCGTCGCCGAAGACGACCATCCTCGTCTTCTTCGCGGGCTCTCCCGTCTTTTCTCCGGCGGCGCGGCTCCCCTCGACGGCGACGGCGAGCGGGACGGGACCCTTGAGATCCTTGTCGTCCTTCTTCACCTCGACTTCGAGGTTCTTCAGGTCGGTCTCGCCCCATCCGTCCGGGGAGGTCTCCACGAGGATCGTGTCCGTGATCCCCGGCGGGAGCTTCTCCAGCGGGCTGACGGAGCGCGCCAGCGGGAAGACGACGGCCGATCCTTCGAGGAGCTTCGTGATCGCGTGCGGCCGGAACGTCCGGGCGAAGAGGGTGTCCGGCCCGAACATCGGGAGGGCGTTCTTCGGGTCGACGACGACGTCGTTCCCGAGCGTGACGCCGAAGTCCGAAAGGAGCGGCCCGAGCCCGAAGTCGGACTCCCGGCGCGGCGTGCCCGGAAGGAACTCGACGTCGAGGAAGAGGAGCGCACGCCCGCCGCCGTCGAGGTACCGCTCGAGCGCGGCGCGCTCGGGCTCGGTGAAGGCGCTTCGCGGCGCGGCCACCACGACGGCGTCGGTCCCGTCGGGCACCGCGGCGGCGCCGAGGCTCTGCCAGGGCTCGACCGTGCAGTTGTCCCGGCGGAGCGTGTCGGCCAGCGTGAAGAAGCCGTCGCGGCCCCGCCCGTCGAAGGCGCGCTCGCCGTGCCCCGTCGTGAAGAGGACCTTCGGCGAGTGCGACTGCGTGACGGAGAGGATCGCCGAGGTGAACTCCTGCTCTCCCTTGAAGGCCTTCATCGTCGGCTCGCCCCCCATCCGGGCGCGCGAGAAGTCGAACTCGGCGAGCTGGTCCTCGGTGACGTACTTCTTCTTCTCGCCCGACCGGAAGACGACCGTCCCCCCGCGGATCGAGAACTCCTTCACGAGCGCCTCGGCGCGGGCGCGGTTCCGGACCGGGTCGATCGTCTCCACGGAGAGCATCGCCGACTTCGCCTGGTAGCGGGCGAGGAGCTCCTTCGTCTCGCGGAAGAGCGGCGAGCCTTCCACCATGAAGACCGTCACCTGGACGGGCGTCTTCAGCTCCTTGAGGACCGCGAGCGACTTCGGAGAGAGCGAGTAGAGGCCGGATCGGGTCCAGTCGAACCGGGCGTAACGGCGCGAGCCGACGTAGTTCACGAGGATGAGGATCCCGAGGCCGAGGAGGATCGCGGCTCCGACGGTCGCGCGATAGACGTTTCGAGTGCCGTTCATCTCACTTCCCCTTGTTGACCTCGAGCGCCCGCGTCGCGAGGAAAAGGAAGAAGACGACGGTGGAGCCGACGTAGACGAGACGGCGCGTATCCACGATGCCGCGGGAGAAGTCGTCCATCTGGTCGAGGATGTTCAGGTAGGAGAGCGCGTCCCGGAGGTTCGCCGACGGGAGGAGGTCCCGGAAGATCCCGATGAGGAAGCTCCCGAGGATGATCGCGAAGGCGACGATCGCGGCCACGATCTGGTTCTTCGTCAGGGCGGACGCGAAGGTCCCGGCCGCAAGGAAAAGGGCCCCGACGAGCGCGATGCCGAGGTAACCCGCCGCCACCGGCCCGATGTCGAACCGGCCGTACCGGGAGAGGAGAAGCGGGTAGACCAGCGTCGGGAGGAAGAGGAAGAGGAAGAAGGACCACCCGCCGATGAACTTCCCCACGACGACGGTCGCCTCGGAGACCGGAGCCGTCAGCAGGCTCTCGATCGATCCGGTCTTCCGCTCCTCCGAGAGGAGGCGCATCGAGATGACCGACGAGACGATCATCAGGAAGATCCACTGGAAGACGTTCGTGAAGTAGAGCGACATCATCGCCGTGGACGAAGTCTCCGGCGCGTTCAGGGCGTTCACGAGGAGAACGAAGACCGAGCCGCTCACGAGGAGAAAGGCCGTCAGGATGACGTAGGCGAGCGGGCTGACGAAGTACGACAGGAACTCCCGCTTGACGATCGCAACGAGCGCCCTCACTCTGGTCCCTCCGTAAACGGCGGCATCTCGGCGGTCCGGGCCCGCTCCCTTGCGAGAGTTCCCGCCTCGTCCTCCGAAGCCGGCTCCTCGCGCGCGACGAGCCGGACGAAGACGTCCTCGAGGGACGCCTGCCGCGGGGTCATCTCGAGGAGTGTCCACCCGCGGGCGACCACCTCGCGGAAGACGGCCTCGCGGAGGTCGGCGCCCTCTGATCGACTCCAGAAGGACGCGCGTCTCGCCGGCGGCGCCGATCCGCGAGGCGTGGGCGACGCCCGGGATCTGCCGGAGCGCGACGTCCGCCTCGGAGATCTCCCCCTTCAGGACGACGCCGAGCCCCGGATGCTGCGCCATCTCCTGCCGGAGCGTCTCCGGCGTCCCCTGCGCGACGATCTTCCCGCGGTCGATGATGAGGATCCGGTCGCAGAGAAGCTCGACCTCGGGAAGGATGTGCGTCGAGAGGAGGATCGTGTGGTCCTTCTTCAGGTCCCGGATCAGCTCGCGCACCTTCATGATCTGGCGCGGATCGAGGCCCGACCGTCGGCTCGTCGAGGACGAGGACCATCGGGCCGGTGGACGAGCGCCGCCGGCGAGGCCGACCCGCTGCCGGTAGCCTTTCGAGAGGTTCCCGATCGGCTTGTCGGCGACGTCCGTCGACGAAGCAGGTCTCCAGCGCCTCGCCGACGCGCGACGCGGCGTCGCGGCGCGGAACGCCGCAGAGGCGTCGCCCGGTACGCGACGTATTCGCGGACCCGCATCTCCGGATAGAGCGCGAGCGTCTCGGGGAGGTAGCCGAGATGGCGCTTGGCCTCGAGCGGCCTGGCGAGGACGTCGATGCCGGCCAGGGAGACCCGTCCCGCCGTCGGCGGCGAGGAACCCCGTGATCATCCGCATCGTGGTCGTCTTCCCGGCCCCGTTCGGTCCGAGGAAGCCGAGGATCTCGCCATCCTCGACGCGGAAGCTGACATCGTCGACGGCCGTTGTCCCGAAAAACGACTTCGTGAGACTCTCGACTTCGAGCATCGTATGTTGGGCGCCGCAAGGGCCCTGGATCTTCGGATCCGGTCCGCGCCGCGGACGCGGTCGGAATATAGCAGGCGGCGGGTAAAGTGAGGGCGTGACCGCCGCCGCGTCGCGCCGCGGGACTCGCCGTCACGCTCGCCCTCCTCACGGTGACGGTCTGGGGCGTGAACTACCCCGCCATGAAGGTCGCCCTCCGGGAGATGCACCCGCTCGCCTACACGGGCTGGCGTTTCGTCCTCGCCGACGGCTCTCGTCCTCGCCGAAGCCGCCTGGGAGCGCGGGCCGGCGCTTCCGCCGCGGGGCGAGCGACGCCTCGCTCTTCTCCTGGCTCTCACGGGGGTCGGCCTCTACCAGTGGTTCTTCGCCTGGGGCGTCGCGAAGACGAGCGGCTTCGCGGCGGCCCTTCTCAACTCCACCTCGCCCCTCTTCTCCGCGTTCTTCGCGATTCTCGTCGGCCTCGAGCGCTGGACCGCCCGCTCCGCCGCGGGCTCCGCGGTGGCCTACGGGGGCGTCGTCCTCTTCGTCGCCTCGAGCCACGCGGCCGAAGGGGGAAGCCTCGCCGGCAACGTCCTTTGTCTTCTCTCGGCCGCGACCTGGGCGGTCTACACGGTCGCGGCGGCCCGGCTCCCCGGTCGCCTCTCCCCCCTCCAGGCGCAGTTCGCGACCTTCGTCGGCGGCTCGGTCCCGCTTCTGATCTACTGCGCTCCCGCGATGGCGAGCCAGGATTACCGCGCCGTCTCCGCGGGGACATGGGTCATCCTCGCGCTCTCCGCCGTCCTCCCGCTCGTCGTCGCGTTTCGCGTCTGGACGTTCGCCATCGGCGCCCTCGGCGTCTCGCCGACGACGAGCTACGGATTCCTCGTCCCCGTGATCGCCGGGGTCTCCTCGGCTCTCTGGACCGGCGAGACCTTCGGCCCGGAGAAGCTCCTTTCGGCCGCCGTCGTCCTTCTCGGCCTCGCGCTGACGAAGTCGGGCCGGCGCTAGACTCCCGCCCTCATGCCGCTCCCGCCTCGCCTCCGGAAGTTCCTGCGGATCGCCGGGATTTCCCTCGCCGTTCTCATCGCCGCATTCTGCGTCGTCCCGTACGTGATCCCGCTCCCGGGCCCCGCCCCGGTCGCGGCAGAGTCGCTCGCCCCCGCGGGAGGACGGTTCCTGACGATCGCCGGGACGCGAACATTCCTCGTGGAGGCGGGACCGAAGGACGGGCCGGCGGTCGTCCTCGTCCACGGCTTCGGCGGATCGACTTTTTCGTACCGGAAGAACGTCGGCCCGCTCGGGGAAGCCGGCTTCCATGTCGTCACGTTCGACCTTCCGGGCTCTGGCCTATCCGACAAGAAATGGGACGCCGACTACTCGCATCAGGCGGCTGCTGACTTCATCGTCGCGGCGATGAAGGAGGTGGGGATCGCCCGGGCGACCCTCGTCGGCCACAGCCTGGGGGGAAACATCGTCGCCCACGTCGCCGAGCGTCATCCCGAGGTCGTCGCGAAGATCGTCTTCGTCGCCCCGGTCTTCTTCGAAGGGGAGGCACCGGGAGCCGGGCGCTGGCTTCTCCGCTTTCCCCCGTCCGGCGCTGGGCGCAGATCATCGTTCGGCGGAAGCTGAGGCCGCCGGGATCCGGACGTACTCTCAGAACCGGTTTCGGAGACCCGTCGCTCGTGACGAACGAGGTCATCGAGGGATACGCGGCGCCGCGGCGAATGAAGGACTGGGAGCTGGCGCTCCTCGGGATGGCGCGCGACGCCCCGAAAAGCGCCCTCGCCCGTCCGCTCGCAGAGATCAGGGTCCCGGTCCTGATCCTCTGGGGTGACCGGGACGCCTGGGTGCCGATCGCGCGCGGAGAGCCGCTCCGAAAGGAGCTGCCGCGGGCGGAGTGGTTCGTCGTTCCGGGCGCCGGTCATCTCGTCCTCGAAGAGAGGCCCGGCGAATTCAATGCCCGCTTGATCGCGTTCCTGAGAGAGCCGTAGGCGGCGTCTTTGCGGACTTCTTCGGCCGGGACGGCTTTCCGGCCTCCGGCTTCTTCGGCGGCGCCTTCTTCGCCTCCGGAGCGCCCGTCTCCCCGTCCGCTCCGAAGTACTCCATCAGCCCCGCCGCCGCCGCTTCGGCGACCTGCTGCCGGAAGCGGCGCGTCAGGATGAGGGTCCGGTCCTCGTCGTTCCCGAGGTTCGCGATCTCGAGCAGGACCCGGCTCGGGATCTGGTTGTAGCGGAGAACGGCCGGGACCCACTCCCGCCCCGCCCGGATGACGTGAGTCCGGACCGGCGAGAAGGGGTGGACCTCGAGGCCGCTTCGGCGCATCGCGGCGACGATCTTTCCGGCGAGGGCTGTCGACGCGCCTTCCGAGGCGACGCGGTCCCGCCGACTGAAGGAGACGACGGGCTGCTCGCGCCACTCCCGGAAGGTCGGGAAGGGAGCGCCGCGCTTGCCGTACCGCTCGCGAAGGAAGCGCTCGCCCGGGACGTAGACCATCGCGCCGCGCAGCGACGGGTGGAGCGAGTCCGCGTGGATCGAGATGAAGACCGTCCGTTCCGGCGCGATCCTCTTCTTCGCGGGGCCCGGGCGATTCAGAAGGCTGTTCGCGAGGTACCAGCGGAGATTGACGCCGACGAGAGGGTCCGAGAGGTCGTACCGGGGATTCGTGAGGAGCGACTGCGACCTGCTGGAAGGGAGCCGGTCCTTTTCGACGACCTTCCACCCCTTCGCCTCGTCGCGGGTCGTCAGGACGACCTCCGCCTGCGTCCTCTCCATGAGGATCTTCCGGAGACGCACGGCGACGTCGTAGACGTAGGTCGCCTCCCAGATCCCTCCCTGGATCGTCCCCGTGTCCCGCCCGCCATGTCCGGCGTCGAGAACGACGCGGACCCCCGAGAGGCCTTTCGCCTGTGCCGGCATGGCGAACTGCGTGGCCTCCGCCTTCTCCCGGGCGAGCGCCTGCCCGCGCGGATCGTCGGGCGGGAGGAACTCCTCGGAGAGGACGTCGAGCGGGATCCGGATCGGATAGCCGACCGGAATCGCGTGAACGTCGTCGACTCCCGACCGGATGGCGATCGCGTTCGCGAGCTCGATGACGTCGGCGGCGTGGACGCGCCCCGTGAAACGGACGACGACGGCGGAGTAGAGCGCCTCCTTCTTCCGGAGACGGTAGATGGCGAAGCGCCCCTTCTCGTCCTCCCCGTACGACAGCTGCGGCGGCTCGGTCTCGTCCAGCGCGTCGGCGTCCCGGAAGGGGCGGAGAAGATGCTCCGTCGGAATCCGGACCGTCGTGCCGCGCGGGACGATGTCGCCTTGAAGACCGTTCTCCTTCGCGAGCGAGGCGGAAAGAGCGGTCCGGCCGGTGAACCACTCGGCGACCGCCGGGAGGCTCTCCTCCATGACGGCGATGTGAAGCCACCCCGCCGTCGCCCGGACGTCCGCCGGAAAGAGAGCGCGGATTGCCGCGAGCTTCACGTCGTCCGAGAGAAGCGGATAGGGGACGACGACCGGTCGGCCGCCCGAGGGCTCGCCCGGAAGCGCGAGGATCTCGCCGGCCGTGCGCGGATCGGCGACGAGGCGCTCGGCGAACTGCATCGGCGTCTCCCCTTCCAGGGGCCGCGCCTCGACCGAGATCTTTCCCCCCGCGAGGACCACCTCGAAATCGGCCGAGACCGCGACGCGCCGCTCCGGCGGCGAGGACGGGGGTGCGGGCGACGCCGAGAGCGCCGCGGCGACGAGGATGGCGGGGAGGGCGGCCCCGCTCCTCAAGAGACCGCGGCCGGAGGCCTCGAGCCGGCAATTCCCGACGTCGCCTCCACGCACCGGGCGAGTCGGAAAAGAAGCGGCTCGGAGCCGGCCGGACCGATGAACTGCATTCCGATCGGAAGGCCCGCCGACGAGAGCCCGGAGGGGACCGAGATCGCCGGGAGGCCGGCGAGGCTGGCGGGAACGGTGAAGACGTCCGCGAGGTACATCGCGAGGGGGTCGCCCGTCTTTTCGCCGAGCGGGAAAGCCGGCTCGGGCGACGTCGGGACAGAGGAGGGCGTCCACCTCGGCGGAATGCCGCGGCGAAATCCCGCGAGAGGAGCGCGCGAACCTTCTGCGCGCGGCCGTACCAGGCATCGTGGTAGCCCGCCGAGAGGGCGAACGTCCCGAGAAGGATCCGTCGCTTCACTTCGGGGCCGAAGCCCGCCGAGCGGGTCTCGCGGTAGAGATCGGAGAGCGTCTCGCCGCCGCGCCGCGCTCCGTACCGGACTCCGTCGAACCGGGCGAGATTCGACGACGCTTCGGCCGTGGCGACGAGGTAGTAGACGGGAACCGAGAGGGGAACACGCGGGACCGAGACCCGGCGGACGGTGGCGCCCGCCTTCGCGAGGGCGGCGGCCGTCCTTTCGAACGAAGCTCCGACGTCGGGATGAAGTCCCCCCTCCACGGACTCCGTCTCGGCGAGAAGACCGACACGCACCCCCCGAGCGCCCTCCTCGAGCGTCGGCAGGAGGGCCGGAACCGGCCCGGGGAGCGACGTCGAATCGCGAGGGTCGGGACCCGCCATCAGCTCGAACGCGAGGGCGGCGTCCTCGACCGTCCGCGCGAGGGCGCCGGCCTGGTCCAGCGACGAGGCGAAGGCCACGAGCCCGTAACGCGAAACCCTGCCGTAGGTCGGCTTCCAGCCGACGAGACCGCAGAGCGCCGCCGGCTGACGAACCGAGCCCCCGGTGTCCGTGCCGAGGGCGAGGGGCGCGGCGCCGCCGGCCACGGCCGCTGCCGAGCCCCCCGATGAGCCGCCGGGGACGCGGGAGAGGTCCCACGGGTTCCGCGCCGGACGGTACGCCGAGTTCTCGTTCGAAGAGCCCATCCCGAACTCGTCGCAGTTCGTCTTCCCGACTACGACGGCTCCGGCCCGGACCAGCCGCTCGACGCACGTCGCGTGATCGGGGGCGACGAACCCCGCGAGGATCTTCGAACCGGCGGTCGTCGGAAGGCCGGCCGCGTTGATGTTGTCCTTCACCGCGAGCGGGACGCCGGCGAGCGGCAGGATCTCTCCGTCCGCGACCCGGCGGTCCACCTCCCGGGCCGCTCCGCGCGCGTCGTCTCCGGCGACGTGGAGAAACGCCCCGAGGCGCTCCGAGGCGGCATGCACACGGACGAGGGCGGCGTCGACGACGTCGGCGGCGCGGACTCTCCGCAGCGGAAACGGCCGCCGAAAGCTCCCGGATCGGGCCGTCGAGGAGAGTGCCGGCGTCAACCGGCACGTCAGTCCCTCGAAACGACTCGGGGCACGACGAAGTGTCCGTGCGCCGACTCCGGAGCGTTTTTCCCGGCCAGGTCCGCGACGAGGCCCCGGACCACCTCGTCCGCGCGAAGAGGCGAGGGGGGCGCGTCGGCAGCCTCGGCGAGAAGAGCGTCGGGGACCTCCCGGAGCGCCTCGAAATGGGAGACGATCCGGGTCAGCTGCTCCGCGAGCGCCTCTTCCTCCTCGGGAAGGAGCTCCAGGGCCGCGAGGCTTGCGACCCGCGCGACGAGATCGCGCTCGATCTTCATCGAAAAATTATAGCGGACGCTGTGCTAACTTGATGGGAGACCTGTTCATGCGTCCCATTCTGGTCTTCGCCCCGGGAGGGCAGATTCCGGACGGGATCCGGCGGACTCTCGATGAGGCCGGGACGGAGACTCTCGTCGCCTCGAGCCTCGAAGACGCCTCCCTTCTCCTCGCGCGCGAGCGTCCGGACGTGGTGCTCGTCGTCCCTCCCGGCATCCTCGCGGACGCAACCGGGCTCGCCGCCCGCCTCGGTGTCGGCCGGACGCCTCCCCCCATCTTCGTCCTTGCCGAGGACGACGGGACGCCGCGTCCCCCCGCGATCGAGGCCGTTCCGTCCGACAACTGGATGCAGGCCGCGGCGGCCCTCGCCTCCGGAGCCGGCGGTGCGGGTTCGGCGCTTCTCCTCTCGCGGCTCGAGCTGTCGGCCCTCCTCGCTCTCTGGGAGGAGATCCTCGAGCGCCAGGAAGACCTGAGCGAGCGGGCGCTTCGCTCTCTCGCCAGGTTTCTCGACGCCTCGCGCGTCAGCCTCTTCCGCTGGAAGGCCGGCGACGCCATCGCCACCGTCGTCGCCTCGAGCCTCGGAGCCGTTTCGGTCGGCCGGAGCGTCGAGATCGCGCGCTATCCCGAGCTGCGCGCGGCCGCGTCCCGCTCGGGCGCCGTTCTGGTGGAGGAGGTGGAGAAGGACCCGCTCATGGGGGACGCGAGCCCGTTCCTCGACGGTGTCCCGGTCCGGTCCCTCCTCTGCCAGCGGCTTCCGGGTGACGGAAGTGCGCTCTATCTTCACGCCGTCAGGGACCGGACGGCTTTCGGACTCTCGGACGTGGCGTTCGTCGGCGCGACGGTCCGTCTCCTCCGGGCGATCCGCGACGTCCGGGCCCCCCGCGGCACCGGCGAGAAGGCCGAGCGGAAGAGGTTACGCGCCGTCGAGCTCCTCTTCCGCGGGATTCCGGAGCCGACGGCCCTCGTCGCGACCTCCGGCGAGATTCTTCTCGCGAACCCGCCGTTTCTCGCCCTGACGGGCCGGGTCGCTTCCGAGCTGACGGGACTGGACTACCGAAGCCTCCTCCGGGCCCCCCACGCCGAGGACGAGTTCGGGCCGCTTTCGGAGAGCGCGGGCTCCGACGTCGTGACGCGGCGCTCCCGTCTCGCCCATGCGAGCGGCGAGGCGATTCCGGTCGAGGTCCTGTCGCTCCCGGCGGACGACGAGACGTACAGCCAGGCGGGCTGGTCCGCCCTGACCGTCCGGGATCTCCGGGCCGACCAGGCGCGGCGTGCCCGGGAACTCGTCCTCGAGAAGGAGGTCGCCGCCACGAATCGGGATCTCGCCACGACGCAGCGGCGCACGCGCGAGGCCGACGCCGCCCGCGCGCGGTTCTGGACCGCGGCGGCCCACGAGCTCCGGACGCCTCTGGCCATCGCGGAATCGCATCTCGAGGTCGTTCTCTCGGATCTCGCCGACGGGATCCCCGAGCATCCCGTCTCGCTCGTCCGGAAGGCCGCCGAGAGCGTTCGCCGCCTCGAGCGGCTCATCGCCGACGTCCTCGACGTCGCGACGGCGGGGCGTCCGCGGACCTCCCTCTCCGGCGGCGACGTCGATCTTTCGGAGGTCCTGCGGAACCTCGAGCCCGGGCTTCGGGACGACGCCGTTCGCCGGGGCTGCCGGCTCGCCGTCGACGCGCCGCCGGGATTACCGTCCATCCGCGCGGACCGGGACCGGGTGGAGCGCCTCCTCGTCAACCTCGTCGAGCACTCGCTCCGGGCGTCGCCGCCCGGCGGGACGGTGACCGTGGCGGCCGTTCGCCCGTCGGGACGGGTCGAGGTGAAGATCCTCGACTCCGGCCCTCCCGTCCCTCCCGCGCGAGCCCAGGAGCTCTTCCACGACGCCGGCTCCGCTCGCGGCAGCGAGGAGTTCGCTCTCGCCGTCGCGCGCCGCCTCGCGGACGCGATGGGGGCCGAGCTCTGGGCTCGCACCGAGCCGGACGGCCAGAACGCAACAGTCGTGGCGTGGCCCGCGGACGAGCGCTGACCCCGGAGGCTCTCGTCGCCTCGGCCCGGCGGCGCCTCGCCTCGCGCGCCGGCGTCCGGGCGGCCGCCGCGACCGCGCGAGCGACCCGGGACTCGCTTCTCCTGACGGGAGGCGCGGTGCGCGACGCCTTTCTCGCGTCCCTGGGGCCGGAAAGGACCCGGGCAGCCGGCGACCTCGACGTCGCGCTTCCTTCCGGCCGCGCGCTCCCCTTCGCCGAAGCGCTTGCCCGGTGGCTCGGAGCGCGCGCCGTGGCGATCGGCGAGCCGCCGCGCCGGATCCTCCACGTCCCCGTGGCCGGCGGCGAGGTGGACGTCTGGGAGCGCGAGGCCGACGAGGGGCGCGACCTCTACCGGCGCGACTTCACCGTCAACGCGCTCTCCTTCGAGATTCCGTCGTGGCGCTTCCTCGCTCCGGCCGGCGCGCTCCACGACCTCTCCCGCCGCCGTCTCGCCCTGCCGCGACCCGGGGTTCTTCTGGAGGACCCGCTCCGGGTCCTCCGGGCAGCTCGCTTCATCGCCGGACTCCCCGGCTTCCGGATGGACGCGAAGGCGCTTCCCGAGCTGCGCCGGGCGGCCCGGAAGCTCGGAGAGGTCGCCGCCGAGCGCCGGCTCGCCGAACTCGACCGGATCCTCTCGGCGCAGCCGCGAAGCGCCGGGAGGGCTCTGAGGCTCCTCGAGTCGTGCGGCGCTCTTTGCACGCTCGTCCCGGGCTCGACGCCACGCGAGCGCCGACGCGGGATCGGCCTCGTCGTTCGAATGGCACGTCCGTCTCCGCCGGTCGGGAGGATCCTCCTGCTGTCGCCTCTCGGCGCCAGGAGAGCCCGGGAGGTTCTTCGAAAGTGGAAGACCACGAGACGGGAGCAGCAGCTCGCGAAACGCCTCCTCGCTCTCGCCGCGCCGTCGTCCGGTCTCCATCGCCCGAGGCCCCCCGCGCGCCGCGAGGTCGTCGAGACGCTCCGGGCGGTCTCCCCCTTCTTCGAAGAATCGGTGCTCTTCCTCTCTTCCTTCCCCGTCGATTTCCTTCGGCGGCTGGCGGGGAGGCTCAGAGCGCTCTCGGCGAACCGGGACCGGCGGGAGCGTCTTCTCCGCCCCCGGCGGCCGCTCGACGCCGTCGCATTCCTCCGAGGCCTCGGGGTTCCCGAGGGCCCGCTCCTCGGAGCGGCGCTCGCCGCGCTGGACGTCGCGCTCGCCTCCGGCGAGGTACGCGGCCGCCCGGGTGCGGAGCGGATCCTCCGGCGGTTCGTGCCCTCGCCGCGTTGATTCGCCTCCGGGCCGGTGTTACCGTGAAGGCACGGCCGCGATGGATCTGATCGAGCTCCTGAAGTTCGTCACGAAGAAGGAGGCGTCCGACCTCCATCTCAAGCCCGGACGCCCGCCTCTCCTTCGGCTTTCGGGCCGCCTCGTCCCGCTGAAGACGGATCCGCTGTCGCCGAAGGAGATCGAGGACATGGTCCTCCCGATCCTGACGCCCTACCAGCGGGACAAGCTCCAGGCGAATTACGCGGTCGACATCGGATACGGCGTCACGGGAGTCGCGCGCTTCCGCGGAAACATCTACCTGCAACGCGGATCCTGGACGGCGGTCTTCCGGCGTATCCCGTTCGTCATCCCGTCGCTCGTCGACCTGAACCTCCCGGACATCCTCTCGTCCTTCGCCGACCTTCCGGCCGGATTCGTCCTCGTGACGGGCCCGACCGGCTCGGGAAAATCGACGACCCTCGCATCTCTCGTCAAGCTCATCACCGAGCGCCATCCGGTCCACATCGTGACGATCGAGGACCCGATCGAATACCTCTTCCAGGACAACATGGCATCGGTCTCGCAGCGGGAGATGGGCACCGACACCACGACGTACCAGGAGGCCCTGCGCAACGTCATGCGCCAGGATCCGGACGTCATCATGGTGGGCGAGATGCGGGACTGGGAGACGATGTCGACCGCGATCACGGCGGCCGAGACGGGGCACCTTGTCTTCTCCACCCTTCACACGAACAACGCGGCGCAGACGATCGACCGGATCATGGACTCCTGCCCTTCCTCGCAGGCGACGCAGGTCCGCCGCCAGCTCGCCCTCGTCCTCCGGGGAATCGCGTCGATGCAGCTCATCGACCGGTCCGACGGCAAGGGGCTCATCCCGGTCGTCGAGATCCTCGTGAACACTCCGAAGATCGCCAAGTCCATCGAGACGGGGGAGACGAAGGAGATCCTCGAGGAGATCGAGACCTCGGTCGGGTACTACCGGATGCAGTCGATGAACCAGTCCCTCATGGCGCTCCTCGTCAACGGACTGACCGACATCGACGCCGCCATGAAGCTGACGAACGACCCGGAGGATCTCTCGCTGAAGCTCAGGAAGCTCTTCCCGAAGATCGAGGAGCGCTTCCGAGGAGGTCTGATGTCCCCCTCCCCGAACGATTTCGCGGCGATCACCGAACTCCTCGACATCAAGAGGCTCTACGAGGAGCAGGAGGAGAAGTGGCGACAGCGGATCGCCGAGAAGGACGACCTGGTCGCCCAGATGGAGGCCGACATCGAGGAGCGCGACCGGCAGCTCCAGGCGCGGCTGCAGCACGGCACGGAGGTCGAAGGGGAGGCCCAGCGCGCGAAGATGGAGGTCGAGCGGGCGCGCCAGGAAGCGGCCGCGAAGATCGCGCAGCTCAACGAGCGGATCAAGGAGCTGAACCAGCGTCTGACGGCGGCCACGGGGGGCGCTCCCGCCTCCGCGCCGCCTCCCCCGCCGGCCGGCGGGTTCTTCAAGCGCTGAAGCGTCAGGCCGGAAGCGGGCGCCCGAGCCAGCGGCGCCGGAGCCTTCGCGCGCTCTCATCCGCGGCGTCGTCGGGCCCGATCTCGAACGCGAAGGCCCGACTCGCGCCGAGGACGACCGGCACCGTCAGCAGCCGCTTTCTCCGGAAGAGCGTGACCTCGATGCGGGCGCCGGGTCTCTCGTCCCGCGCGATCCGCTTCAGCTCGGCCTCCTCCGCCATCAAGCCGGCGATCGCCACGAGCTCGTCCCCGGCGCTGATTCCCGCCTCGTAGGCGGCACGTCCGGCGTAGACCTCCGCGACGGCGAGCCGTCCCTTCTCGTCCTTCGTCTTCCACCCGAAGTCGGCCCGCACCCGCGGCCGGCGCGGCGTGACGCCGTCCTCGGCCTCCGGCTTCTCGCGGAGAACGAGGCCGAACGCGGAAAGGAGACGCTCGAAGGGAGGCGTCTCGACGCCGCGGACATACCGGTCGAAGAAAGAACCGAGGCTGCGGCCGGCGGCCGCCGAAGCGAGCCGCTCGATCTCGCCGGCGGGATAGGGCTTCCCGCGGACACCCCACTTCCGAAAGAGCCGCCGCATCACGTCGTCCAGGGACCGCCGCCCCCCGCTCGAGCGCCGGATCGAAAGGTCGAGGGCCCACCCGACGAGCGAGCCGCGCCGGTAGTAGCTCTCGGCCACGTTGGGAGAGTTCTCGTCCGGCCTGTAGTGGCGGATCCAGGCGTCGAAGGAGGCCGCTTCGGCGCTCTGGACTCGCGCGCCGGGCGTGTCGCGATGCGCCTTCAGCCTCTTGCCCATCTCCTCGAAGAAGTGCTTCGGCGAAATCAGCCCCGCGCGGACAAGGAGCAGCTCCTCGTAGTACGACGTGATCCCTTCCATCGCCCAGAGATCGCGCGTGTACGCCTCCTTCGTGTAGTCGAAGGGGCCGAGAGGAGACGGGTGGATCCGCTTCACGTTCCAGGCGTGGAAGAGCTCGTGGGCGAAGAGACGGAGGTTCTCCCGATACGACGATTCGGGACGGAAGGAGAAGGGTTCCATCCCGACGGACTGCGTGGCCCGGTGCTCGAGCCCCCCTCCGGCGCCTGCCGCAAGATGGACGAGGAAGAGGTACCGGTCGTACGGAAGGCCGCCGAAGAGCCGGGCCTCCTCCCGGACGAGGGCCGCGAGGTCGCGGACGAGCCGGCGCGGCTCCTCGTTCCCGTCGCCCCAGATTGCGACCTCGTGCGGAACGCCGAGAGCGCGGAAGGAGAGGACCCGGTGGGTCCCGCACTCGAACGGGGAATCGACCAGCTCGTCGTAGTCGGCCGCGAGAAAGGCGCCGCCCCTCCTCGGGAGGGCGATGGAGACTCTCCAGCCCGGGAGGAGATCGAACCGGAGCCTCTGCGGCTCGCTCTTTCCGTCCCTCGACGTAGAAGAAGAGGCTCGCACCGTTCCCGTATCCGTGCGAGGCGTCGAGGTGGGAGGTCCGGACCGTCAGCTCGCCGGCATAGACGCGATAGCGGATGGTGAACGGCCCTTCGTGAGGATCGTCGAGAAGGCCGACGCGCCACCGGTTCTTCTCGACCTTCACGGCCGGAAGGGGCTCTCCCGAGGGACCGGAGGCTTCGAGATCGCGGAGGTGCCTCGAGAACTCGCGAACCATGTACGAGCCCGGCGTCCAGACAGGGAGGACGAGATCGAACCACGCCACCGGCGAGGCGAACGGGGCCACCTGCATCGTGATCTCGTAGAGGTGCGTCTCGGGCCGCGGCATCCCGACGGTGAAGGTGGTGGCCCGGGGCATGCCCCGGATCCTATCGAAGGAGGGCGGTCAGGGCTCGGAGAGAAACGCCTCGACGCGCCGGACGAAGGCGAGAGGCCTTTCCGTCGGAGGGACGTGACCGCAGCGAGGAAGGATCTCGAGCCGGGCGTGAGGCAACCGGGTGGCGAGCCGGCGGCCCGTCGCCACCGGAAAGATCCGGTCGCTTTCTCCCCAGAGGACGAGTGCCCGTTGGCGGATCCGCGAAAGGTCTTTCGTCGAGAGCGAGTCCTCCCCCGCCGCGACCGCGGCGAGGAGCTTCAGGAGCTGGGGCCGGTTGCGGCGCCGCCCCTTGTAAGCCGAGGCGGCGAGGGCCACGAGCGGATGGGAGAGAAACGGGGAGCGGACGCTCGTCGCGAGGAGCCGTCGCGAGTCGGCGAATCCCAAGGGGGCGAAAGGGAGCGAGACCGCGAGCGGGTCGAGGGCTTCGCGCGGCGGAAGTCCTGCCGCGTCGACGAGGACGAGGCGTCGGATGCGCCGCGGAAAGCGGCGGGCCACGTCGAGAGCCACGGCGCCACCGAGAGAATGGCCGAGGAGGTCCACCGGGCCCGCGAGACCGTCCATCCGCTCGAGCGTCTCGACGACGACGTCCGCAAGGAGCCGGATCCGGTAGTCGACTCCCGCCCCGGACGGCTTGTCCGTATCGCCGTGGCCGAGGAGGTCGGGCGCGACGACCCGGCGGCTCCGCGCAAGGAGCGGCGCCCCGAAGACCCATTCTCCCTTGTCGGCGCCGACCCCGTGGAGGAGAACGAGCGGGGTCCGCGGATCACTCTTGTCCGCCGCGAGCGGCCCGAGGTCGAGAACGCTGACCTTCAGGCCCGACGGGAGCGGGACGCGGCGTATCGCCACGCTCAGAACTTTCTCATGAGCCCCACGACGACCCCCTGCACGTCCACTTCGTCCTCGCGGAAGTACATCGGCGACATCCGTTCGTTCGCGGGCTGAAGGCGAACACGGCCGTCCCCTTCCCGGTAGATGCGCTTCAGCGTCGCCTCTCCGCCGACCACGGCGACCACCATCTCGCCGCTTACGGCCTTCTCCCGCCGGTTCACGACGATGTAGTCCCCGTCCTCGACGCCATCCTCGATCATCGACAGCCCGGTGACGCGAAGGACGAAGTTCTCCCCCTTGCGCGTCAGGAGCTCCGGAACCGTCACCGACTCGTCCCCGGCCACCACCTCGATCGGCCTGCCGGCCGCGATCCGGCCGAAGAGCGGGATCTCCAGCGCGTGCGGCCTCCGCTCCTCTCCGGCCACGACGAGCGAGCGCCTTTTGTTCCACTCGCGCTCGAGCACGCCCTTCTCGAGGAGAAGCCGGATGTGCTTCTGGAGAGTCCCGAAGGAGGAGAAGCCGAACTCCTCGCAGATCTCCCGCTGCGTCGGCGAGATCCCGCGTGCCTGCCGGTACTTCCGGATGAAATCGACGATCTCCTTCTGCCTCTCGGTCAGCGTCGTTACCATCTCCACCTCCGCATAATCGCAATGAAAACGCCAAATTCGCCGAATCTTTTTAGGAAAAAATAAGAATTTACCTAATATTTTCTTATATGGTGGTCCGCCTCATGGCGGACCACTTAGCAGCAAATTTAGGCGTAACTTGATCGCAAGTCAAGAGCCACGCCTCAATTCGCTGGGATATCCTGTGCAGCCGAAATGAAGAAAGTTCTCGCGATCGTCGGGATCACTCTCGGAGTCGTCGCGCTTCTCTGGGGAGGGTTCGTTCTCATGTTCAGCCGTCCGTTCACCAAGGACGCCGCCGTCTTCGCCGCATCGCGCTGGACGTCGGGCAACCGGATCTTCCCGACGCAGATCGCCGTCTTTCCCACGCGCGTCGTCCGCCATACGCCGAAGTGGATCGGGCACGAGGAGGAGACGATCTCGATCGACCAGATCGCCTCGGTTCGCATCAGCGCCGGCCTCCTGTTCGCCGACGTCATCATCGAGACGACGGGCGGCTCGCAGCCGATCGTCTGCCACGGGCACTGGAAGAAAGACGCACAGGGGATCCGGGAGAAGATCAGCGAAGCCCAGGCCGCGCGGCGCTTCGCGTCGCCGGCCCCGTAGCCGGCGGCGGCTGCCGCCGCCTCCCCGGCCTCAGCTCCGGTAATCCGCGTTCAGCGAGACGTAGTCGTGCCCGAGATCGCACGACAGCTTCGAGGCGCTCGCGGAGCCCGCGCCGAGATCCACGGTCACCGGGACCCTCTCCTTCGAAAAGAGGCGCGCCGCATCCTTTTCCCGGTAAGGAGAGATCGTTCCTTTCGAGACGAGGATGAGAGGTCCCACCGAAAGGGAGACCTTCCGCTCGGAGAAGCGGGCCCCGCTCCGCCCGACGGCGGCGAGGATCCGCCCCCAGTTCGGGTCGCCGCCGTGGAGCGCCGTCTTCACGAGCGGGGAGGTCGCGACGGCGTGCGCGGCGAGCTTCGCCTCCCGGGCGCTCCGGGCTCCCGTGATGGTGATCTCCATGACGCGCGTCGCCCCCTCGCCGTCGCGGACGATCATCCAGGCGAGCTGCCGGCAGACCTCGGTCAGCGCGGAGACGAAAGTTCCCGGGTCGCGCTCGCCGTCGAGGCTCGGGTTCCCGAGGGCCCCGGAGGCCATGAGGAGGACCGTGTCGTTCGTGGAGGTGTCGCCGTCCACGCTGATGGCGTGGAAACTGGAGTCGGCGGCCTCGCGGAGCGCCTTCTTCAGGAACGCCGGAGTCGCGGCCACGTCCGTGACGATGAAAACCAGCATCGTCGCCATGTCCGGATGGATCATTCCGGCCCCCTTCGCGATGCCGACGATGCGGCCTCGTCGGCCGGCAACGTGGAACGAGCCCTGGGCCACCTTCGGGCCGACGTCCGTCGTGAGGATCGCGTGCGAGGCGGCCGAGACGCCCGAGGCTGAGAGGCGCCGGACGGCATCCGGGAGCGCCGCGTGGATCTTCGCGTCCGGAAGGACGACGCCGATGACTCCCGTGGACGCGAGGAAGATCTCCTCGGGCGGGCAATCGAGCAGCTCCGCCGCCCGGCTCCGGACCCGCCGCGCCGCGGCGAGGCCGGCGGCTCCGGTGGCCGCGTTCGCGCAGCCCGAATTGGCGACGACGCCGTGCACGCGCCCGCCGCTCTTCGAAAGGCCGCGGCGCGAAAGGACGACCGGGGCCGCCTGAAAACGGTTCTTCGTGAAGAGGGCGGCCGCGTCCGCCCCCTTCGGGGCCACGAGGAGCGCCACGTCCGGCCGTTTCTTCCGGATCCCGGCACGGACCCCCGCAGCGAGGAATCCTCTCGGCAACCTCACCGCGCCCCTCCTTTCCGCGCCGCCGTGATGCGGCGGAGCGCGACGCGGGCCGCGGCGGCGACCCGAGCCGGCGCCGTCCCTCCGGTCGCGCGCCGCTTCGCGAGGGCGCGGGAGACGTCGAGGGCCGCGAGGTCCTTCCGCGTGATCCCGCCGGACGGGCCCATCGCGGCGAGGCGCTCGCCCCGGCGCTCCGCCTCGGCGATCCGCCGGCCGACGATCTCGTGGGCGCGCCGGAAAGGGACGCCGCGGGCGGCGAGCGCGTCCGCCAGCTCCGTCGCGAGGAGCCGGTCGTCCGCCGCCGCCTCCCGCATCCGCTCCCGGTCGAGCCCCAGAGTCGTCACGAGCCGGGTCAGCGCCGGAAGGAGCGCCGCGAGGAGAGCGCGGACGCGGAAGACCGGCTCCTTGTCGAGCTGCAGGTCCTTGTCGTACGCGAGAGGGATTCCCTTGACGACGGCGAGGAGCCCCGCGAGCTCCCCGATCGCGCGTCCCGCGTGGCCGCGCGCGAGCTCGAGGAGGTCCGGGTTCTTCTTCTGCGGCATCCGCGAGGAGCCGGTCGCGAGGGCGTCCGGAAGAGTCACGAACCCCGCCTCGTCCGAGGAGAGGAAGATGACGTCTTCCCCGAACCGCGAGAGGTGGACGAGGAGGAGCGCCGAGGCGAAGAGGTACTCGACGGCCGCATCGCGGTCCGAGACGGCGTCGAGGGAGTTCGCCGTGGGGCGGTCGAAGCCGAGTGACCTCGCAAGAACTTCACGGTCGACCCGGACGGGGGTCCCCGAAAGCGCCCCCGAGCCCAGCGGGCATTCGTTCGCCCGACGCCGGGCCGCCGCGAGCCGGTCGGCGTCGCGCCGCAGCATCTCGACGTAGGCGAGGCACCAGTGGCCGAAGGTGACCGGCTCGGCACGCTTCAGGTGCGTGTAGCCGGGCATCGGCGTTCCCGCCTCGATCCGGGCACGCGCGGCGAGGGCGGCGGCGAGGTCGAGGACGAGAGAGCGCGCCTCGTCGAACGCTCCCCGGAGATGGAGACGGAAGTCCGTGGCGACCTGGTCGTTCCGCGAGCGCCCCGTGTGGAGCTTCCCCGCGAGGGATCCGACCCGCCGGCGAAGAGTCCCTTCCACGTAGGAGTGGACATCCTCGTAGGAGGTCCCCTCCGGGACGCCGGGAAGCCCGGCGGCTCCGATCGCGCGAAGCGCCTTCACGAGCCGAGCCACCTCGCGCGGCGTCAGCGCCTTCGCCCGTCCGAGCGCCTCGGCCCACGCGACCGACCCCGCGACGTCCTCCGGGAGAAGGACCGCGTCGAATCCGAACGAGTCGTTCAGCTTCCGGAGCGCCTCCGCGGGGGGCTCGGAAAACCGGCCGCCCCAGAGCGTCGCTCTCGCGGAGGGCTTCTTCAACCTTCCCCCACCACCACGGCCGGGTAGGGCTTCCCCTCCTTGGAGAGCCGCTCGCGCCCCTTCGTCGGAAGGCCGAAGAGACGGATGAACCCCTCGGAGTCCTTCGGCGTGAAGCCCCGCATGTCGAAGGAGGCGAGCGACGTCGAGTAGAGCGCGTACGGCGAGGTGCGGCCCACGACGATGCAGCTCCCCTTGTAGAGCTTGAGCGTGACGCTCCCCGTCACGGTCCGCATCAGCTGGGCCATGAACGCGTCGAGAGCCTCCCGGAGCGGCGAGAACCACTGCCCGAAGTAGACGAGCTCCGCGTAGCGCGAGCCGAGCCGGGCTTTCTCGTGCGAGGAGTCGCGGTCGAGCGTGAGCGACTCGAGAGCCCGGAGCGCGGCGACGAGGACCGTCCCCCCCGGCGTCTCGTAAACCCCGCGCGACTTGATTCCGATGAGCCGGTTCTCCACGAGGTCGACGCGCCCCACGCCGTTCCGCCCGGCGATCCCGTTCAGCTTCTCGATCAGCTCGACGGCCGGGTGCGGCTCGCCGTTGACCGAGACCGGGATCCCTTCGACGAAACCGACCGTCACCCGCTCGGGAATGGCGGGCGCCTTCTCGGGGTCGACCGTCAGCTTGAACATGGAGGCCTCGGGCTCGAAGCCCGGCTCCTCCAGCGGCCCCCCCTCGTGCGACAGGTGCCACAGGTTGCGGTCCCGCGAGTACGGTTCCTTCCTCGTTGCCACGACCGGAATCCCCCGCGCGGCCGCATAGTCGATCGCGTCCTCCCGGGAGCGGATCTCCCATTCGCGCCAGGGCGCGATGATGGCGAGCTCCGGCGCGAGCGCCTGATACGTCAGCTCGAACCGGACCTGGTCGTTCCCTTTCCCGGTGCAGCCGTGCGAGAGCCCGTCGCACCCGGTCGCGAGCGCGACCTCGACCTGCTTGCGCGCGATCAGGGGGCGCGCCGTCGCCGTGCCGAGGAGGTACTCGTGCTCGTAGACGGCCCCGGCCTTCAGGACCGGGAAGATGTAGTCCGTCGCGAACTCGGCCCGGGCGTCGATCAGGTGAAAGTCGCAGGCGCCCGTCTTCCGAGCCTTCTCGGCGAGGCCTTCCGTCTCCTCCTTCTGTCCGACGTCGACGGCCACGGCCACGACCTCGCAGCCGTAGTTCTCCTTGAGCCAGGGGATGATGATCGAGGTGTCGAGCCCGCCGGAGTAGGCGAGCGCGACCTTTTTCACCTTGGGGGTCTTCGTGCTCACGCGCTTGTCTCCTTGAGGATTTCGTCGAGGGTGTCGAGGAAGCCGCGGAGCGCCGCCCTCGGGACGACGTACGGCGGAAGGAGCCGGAGCACCTTCGACCGCGCCGTTCCGACGACGTAGCCCTTTGCGAGAAGTCGCTTCTGGACGGGCGAGGCCTCGCGGTCGAGCTCGATCCCCCAGATCAGGCCGCGCCCGCGGACCGCCGTGATCGCGGGCTGCTTCTTCATCAGCCGGCGAGCCGCCTTTCCGAACCACGTTCCGAGCGCCCCGACGCGCGAAAGGAGACCGCCGTTCTCGATCTCGTCGAGGACCTCGAGGCCGAGGCGGCAGGCGACCGGGTTGCCGCCGAACGTCGTCCCGTGGAGTCCCGGCTTCAGGAGACCGTCAAGGGCCGGCCCTGTCAGGACCGCGCCGAGCGGGAGTCCTCCCCCTAGCGGCTTGGCGAGCGTGACGATGTCCGGGACGACGCCGAGCTCGCGGAAGACGAAGAGATGGCCGGTCCGCCCGAGGCCGCTCTGCACCTCGTCGAGGACGAGAAGGGCGCCCGTCTGGTCCGCGGCCCGCCTCGCCGCGGCGACGAATTCGGGGGTGAGCGGGACGATCCCCCCCTCGCCGAGGATCGGCTCGAGGAAGATCGCGGAGGTGTCCGGGGTGACCGCGGCCAGAAGCGCCGCGGTGTCGTTCGGCGCCACGAAGACGGCCGACGGGACGAGCGGCTCGAACGGCGTCCGGTACGGCTCGTGCCCCGTGATCGAGAGCGCCCCGAACGTCCGTCCGTGAAAGCTTTCTTCCAGCGCCACGATCCTCGAGCGGCCGGGGTTCTTCAGGCGCGCGAACTTCAGCGCCGCCTCGATGGCCTCCGTCCCCGTGTTGCAGAAGAAGACCTTCGAGAGGCCGGACGCACGGACCAGCCGCTCGGCGAGGAGCCCGTGCGCCGGGATGTAGAAGAGGTTCGAGACGTGCCAGACGCCCGTCGCCTCTTCTTTCATCGCCTTCACGAGACGGGGATGTCGGTACCCGAGCGCATTGACGGCGATGCCGCCCAGAAGGTCCCAGTACTCCTTCCCGTCGGCGTCGACGAGCCTCGCCCCCTTCCCCGATCGGGGATGAAAGGGGGTCCGTGCGTAGGTCGGAAGGACGTGAGCGCGGTCCCGCTCCTCGACGGCGGCGGGGGCGAAGCTTTCGGGGGCGTCAGTCCGCAGCAAGGCAGGTTCCTCCGGTTCCGTCCGCGAGGGCCGAGGCGTGGCTCCCGGGACCGGCGATGACTACCCGCTCCACGCCGGCATGGACGGCGTCGAGACAGGCCAGGAGCTTCGGACGCATTCCACCGCCGACCGTGCCGGAGCGGATGAGGCTCCAGGCGGCGGCGGGATCGAGACGGGGGATCAGCTTCTCCCCGGCGTCGAGAAGGCCGGCCACGTCCGTCAGGAAGACGAGCGTCTCGGCCCGGAGGGCCGAAGCGAGCGCCGCGGCGGCCGAGTCGGCGTTCACGTTCAGGAGGGTCCCTTCGCGGCCGAGAGCGACGGAGGCGACGACCGGCAGGAGCCCGGCCCCGAGGACGGCGGAGAGGAGCGTCGGGTTCGAGTAGGTCACGCGCCCGACGAAGCCGAAGTCGACACCGTCGATCCGGGGATGAAACTCGGCCCAGAGCGTGTCTCCGTCCGCTCCCGAGAGCCCGGCCGCGAGAATCCCGAGCGATCGGAGCTCGGCGATGAGCGACTTGTTCACGACGCCGGAGAGGACCGAGACGACGACGTCGAGCGTCTCGGGATCGGTGATCCGGAGGCCCCGGTACGTCTTCTTCGGAATCTTCAGCGCCTGCAGGGAAGCGTCGATCCGCTTGCCGCCCCCGTGGACGACGACGATCTTCTTTCCGGCCGTCCAGCGTGCGGCGATCGCGCCGAGCGCCTTCTCGCGGAGGTGTTTCTCCTCGAGCAGGCTTCCGCCCAGCTTCACGACGGTCAATCCGGGTACGGGGGCCGTGACGATGCCGCTCACCGGAGCCCCTCCGTCTCCGCGAAGCGGAAGACGCGGTTCATGTTCTGGACGGCCTGCGAAGCGGCCCCCTTGAGGAGATTGTCGATCACGGAGACGAGGACGGCGCGCCGGCGGCCCGGGAGAAGCGCGAAGCCGATGTCGCAGCGCGGCGTCCCGACCACGTCCGAAAGCTCCGGAAGCTCCCCCGCGGGGCGAACGCGGACGAAAGGAGCCTCCGCGTAGACCGCATAGGCGGCCCCGAGAGATTCCGGGGAGAGGGGCGAGGGGAAGGAAACGTGGATCGTCGAGAGGATCCCCCGCACCGCGGGGAGGAGGTGCGGAACGAAGACGAAGGGGGCGTCCGCCGCGATCCCGAGCTCCTGCCGCATCTCGGGCTCGTGCCTGTGGGTGCCGACGCCGTACGCCTTGAAGTTCCCGGAAAGTTCGGCGAAGGAGTAGGCGAGATCGCTCCTCTTCCCGGCGCCCGAGACGCCGCTCTTACTGTCGCAGATCACCGGCTGCGCGCCGTCGAGGAGGCCGAGGACCGGCCGGAGCGCGAGGAGGACCGAAGTCGGATAGCACCCCGGGTTCGCGACGAGGCGTGCGCCCGGGAGCGTGGCGCCGCACCACTCCGTCAGGCCGTAGACCGCCTCGGCGAGAAGCGAGGGGGCAGGATGAGTGAAGCCGTACCAGGCGGGATACGCGGACGCGTCGCGAAGCCGGAAAGCGCCCGCGATGTCGATCACGCGGACGCCGCGGGCGAGGAGCTCCGGAGCGATCTCGGCGGAAGTTTCGTTCGGCGTCGCGAGAAACGCCATCTCCGCGCCGCTCCTCTCGAGGGCTTCGGATGAGAACGGCACCGCGTCCGGGCCGCTCCGGCCGCCAAGCGCGGGGTGGATCTTTTCAAACGGCACCGCTCCGTCCTTCTTTCCCGAGGAGAAGAGGGCCGCGAGTTCGACTCGCGGGTGGCGCGAGAGAAGAACGGCCAGCTCGCTGCCGGAGTATCCGGTGGCGCCGACGACGGCGACTTTCCTCACGCCTCTGCCTTCCGGGAAGAACGGGGACGCTCCAGGATTTCATTGAGCCGGCCGGCGAGCCTGACGGCGGTCTCGGGGGAAACCGTCGCGAGGAAGACGGTGTCGTCCCCCGCGATCGACCCGACGACCTCCGGCAGCTCGGCCTGGTCGATGGCGAGCCCGACCGGGTGCGCGGCCGCGGGAGGCGTCCTGACGACGACGAGCGTGTGGGCGGTCGCCACGCTCCGGACGTACGTTCGGAGGGCGCGTTCGAGGCGCGACGCGGCATGGTCGCGTGCCGGCGCCGGCGGAAGGATCCCACCCGTCGCATCCGGAGCGACATACCCGGCCGCCGTCTTCGCGAGCCCGAGGTCCCGAAGATCCCGTGAGAGCGTCGGCTGGGCCACCTGAAAGCCCCGCGTCGCGAGCCGGCGTTGAAGCTCTTCCTGCGAGTGGATCGACTCCTCGCGGACGACCCGGAGGATCTCGTCCCGGCGGCGGAGAGCGGAGGGTCCCGAATGAATATTCACGTCAAAGAATATTGATTTGGAATCCGTAGAGTGTCAACTCTTTATTTCGAAAGGAATTCCCTGTCGATGACACTACATCCAGCCGAATCATCGCTGAGACACAAGAATAAATTAGTAAAAATGGTGAAATCTCCGAATAAAATTAGGCTGCTTCTGCTGGAAACGTCTCCCGGGATCGCAGGGACTAGAATCTCCAAGGCCGCGGAAGCTCGCGCCTTACAGAGAATGCCGCATTACCAGGACCCAGCGGACGCCGATCTCGGACGGCTTCCGGACAAGCTCCGGCGGTTCTTCCTGTCGCGCGGCGTCCGGACCGAGGACGACGCCAAGGATCTTTCGCAGGAGACACTTCTCAGGGTCTTCCAGCGGATGACGCGCGGCGAGATTCTCGATTCGCTCGAAGCGTATTCGCTCGGCGTGGCCAAGAACGTCTTCCTCGAGTATTGCCGGCGGATTGCCCGAACGAGCCTTCACGACGGCATCAGCGGCGCGGTCCAGATCGCCGGCGGCGACGATCCCCTCTCCGACGCCCTCGTCTCCAGCCGGGCGCTCCGGTTCCGGCGGGCGCTCAACCTCCTCCCGGCCCGGATGAAGGCTCTTCTCGTCCGCCGCTTCGTCGAGGAAATTCCGTCCCGTGCGATTGCGAGGGAGGAAGGAATCTCGACCGACGCCGTCGACATGCGCGTCTACCGTGCCAAACGGGAGCTCCGGAAACGCATGGATGCCGAACCGCGCGCGAAGCCGCGAATGACGCGCGACGGCGGAGACGAGGCGCCGTGAGCACCGCCCCTCCGACCGCCGGCGAGATCCGGGACTACCTCCTTCGCCGTCTTCCCGAGCCGCGCCGCGCGACGCTCGAGGAGCAGTATTTCCGGGACGACGGCGTCCTCGAGCGCGTCGAGGAGGCCGAGGACGATCTCGTCTCGGACTACGTTCTCGGACGTCTCGCTCCCTCGGACCGTGCCTCGTTCGAAGCCTCGCTCCTCGACTCTCCCTATTACCGGAACCGCGTCGAGACGACGACCCAGATCCGCCTCCGCCTGAATCACCTCGACGTCTTCCGGAAGGGAAAGCGTCCCGTCGCGAGCCGGCTCCTCGCGGGGCGGACGGGCGCCTTCATCGCCGCCTCGTTCCTCTTCGTCCTCTTCCTCGCGGCGCTCGTCTCGGCCATCCGACTCAAGGGCGATCTCGAGACGGCGACGCGCGCCCTCGCCGGGAAGACGGCCTCGGCGCCCGAGCGGGTCATCCTTCTCCCCGCCGGCCCCGGCGGTGCCGGGGTCCGCATTCGGCGGACGCTCCGCGAAAGCCTCGTCCTCGTCCTTCCCCGGCCGCTCCTTCCGGATGGAGTCCGGACGTGGCACGCCGTCCTTCGCCTCGGAGACCGGAAGGTCTGGGAGAGCGGTCCGCTCGCGGCCGGAGGTCCCGAAGACGGGGACCTCGCGCTTCGCCTCCCGGCCGGAGAGCCCGCTCCGGGGCACTACGAGCTTCTCGCCACCGCCGACGGGAACCCGGCCGCGCCGCTCATGGTGGCCGCGCTCGACGTCGTCGAGCCGCCGCTCTAGGCTCTCTCGCCCCGCGCCCGGAGCGCTTCGAGGAAGAGGTTGGCGAAATGCGCCCCGAGCTCCTCCGGCGAGGCTCCGCCGTCGGGCCGGTACCAGCGCCCGATCCAGTTGATCGCCCCGAGAATCGCGAAGGCGGTCAGCTTCGGATCCATAGGCCGGAAGAGGCCCGCGCGAATGGAAGCCGAGATCAGCTCCCGGAGGCCCCGGTCGTATCGGTCGCGTCCCGCGACGACGGCGGCGCGCGAGGCGGGGCGAAGGGCATCCAGCTCCAGCGCGAGGGCCGTCCCGTGAAACCTGTCCACCTGGATCCGGACGTGCTCCTCGATCAGCCGCCGGAGCTTCTCGTCGGGCGGGAGATTCGAAGCACGCACCCTCTCGAGCGCCTCGAGCACACCGTCGAGGGCCACCGTGTGGCAGAGCGCGAGGATCTCCTCCTTGTCGCGGAAGTAGTAGTAGAGGCTTCCGCGCGTCAGATGCAGCGCGCGCGCGATCTCCTCCATCGACGTGCCGTGGAATCCGCGCGATGCGAAGGCGCGGACCGCGCTCTCGAGAATCCGGAGGCGCTTGGCGTCACGCTTCTTCTGGACGTGCGCGGAAGGGCGGCGCGGAGCCGATGCCGTCACGGCATCGATCCTCTCACGCCCTCGGGGGGAAGATAGAGATGGTCGGGGCGAGAGGATTTGAACCTCCGACCCCACGGTCCCGAACCGTGTGCGCTACCAGGCTGCGCTACGCCCCGACGAGACAGACGGACGCGGAAGATACCATCCCGGGACCGCTTCGCGCCACCTCAGCGGGGCGGCGGCGCGAGACACTCCTCCACGGAAGCCGGCTGGCCCCCCCTTCGCGGATCGGCGACGCCGACGAGGGTCCCGTCCTTCTCGAAACCCGCGGCGTTCACGGCGCCGAGACGGCCCCATGTGGCCGTCGGACTCCTCTCGTGGACCTCGTGTCCCCGCGCCCGGAGCGCTTCCTTCAGCGCTTCCGGAAAGACGCCACGCTCCACCTCGATCCGATCGGGGAGGTGCTGGTGGTGGATCCGCGCCGCGGCGACGGCCTCGGAGAGGGGCATGCCGAGAGGGCCGGCGTCGAGGAAGACCTGGAGAACCGACGAAGGGATCGTCGAGCCCCCCGGTGAGCCGAGGACGAGGCGCGGCCTGCCGCTCTCGAGGACGAGGAGCGGCGTCATCGACGAGGCCGGCCGCGCGCCCGGACGGACGGCGTTCGACTCGCCCTGCACGAGACCGAAGAGATTCGGAAGCCCCGGGTGGACGGCGAAATCGTCCATCTCGTCGTTCAAAAGGACGCCGACGCCCGGCACGACGTCCCCGTTTCCGAACGTTTCGTTCAGCGTGGTGGTCAACGCCACCGTTTCACCGTCGGCCGTCGCGACGGAAAAATGGGTGGTGCTCGTGCCGCCGTCGGAGACGCCTCCGGGCCGGATCGACGAGGAGGGCGTCGCCTTCCGCGGATCGATCGAGGCCCCGAGCGCCGCGAGGCGGGCCGGGGCGAGGAGGCGCGCGAGGGGCATGGACACGCAGTCCGGGTCCCCGAGGAACTCGTTCCGGTCCGCGAACGCACGCCGTTCGGCTTCTGCGATGAGGTGGAGGCGCGCGTCCGGAGGAAGAGCCTCGAGATCGCCCGCCGCCACCTCGAGCTGCGAGAGGATCGACTGGAGGAGGACGCCTCCCGCGGAGGGAGGCGGCATCGTGACGAGCCTCCAGCGCCGATAGTCGACGACGATCGGCGGGCGGAAAAGCGGCACGTAACCCGCGAGGTCCTCTTCCGAAAGGACACCGCCCGTCGCACGGACGCGGGCGGCGATTCGCCCGGCGATCGTCCCGCGGTGGAAGGCGTCCGGACCGCTTGCGGCGATCGCCGCGAGGGTCTCGGCCAGCTCGGGCTGCACGAGGCGCGCTCCGGCCGGAACCGGGGCGCCTCCCGGATAGAAGATCCGGCGCGTCCCGGGATGGGACGAGATCCGCGCGGCCTGCTGCGCGAGGTCCTCCGTCAGCCACTCCGGAACCGTGAAGCCGTCGCGGGCGAGCGCGACGGCCGGCTCGACGAGGCGGCGCCAGGGAAGGCGCCCCAGCTTCTCGTGAAGAAGGGCGAGGCCACGGACCGTCCCGGGCGTCGCGACCGAAAGGCCCCCCTCGAGAGACGCGTTTCCCCGCGGCGATCCGTCGGGGAGAAGATAGCTCCGCGCCCACGTCCCCGCCGGCGCCGTCTCGCGGAAGTCGAGCGCCCAGAGGAGTCCGTCCGCCGTCCGAATGACGGCGAAGCCTCCGCCGGCCAGGTTGCCCGCTTCCGGGTAGGTCACCGCGAGTGCGAACGCCGTGGCGACGGCGGCATCGACGGCGTTCCCGCCGTCGGCGAGGACCGCCGCCCCGACACGCGACGCGTTCCTCTCCGCGGATGAGACGACTCCACGCCTCGACGAGACGGTCGGTGCCGGGCCGAATGGCTCGCGAGGCACCTCAGGCGGGGTCCCGGCTGCAGGAGAGGGTCGCGGCATCGCGAGGGCGAAAGCCGCGGCCGAGAGGACCCCGACGGCAATCCGCGAGGTGCGCCGCCCCGGGAGAAATTCCGGCCGCACGGCGCGCCCCGACCTACTCGAGCGCCATCGAGAGATTCTGATCGCCGCCGGTCGCGAGAATGATCGAGCGGCGGACGCCCTCCGCCAGATCGACCCGGAGGCTTCCGTAGCCTCGCCATGTTCCATCGGCGGAGAAGACCCACGCGCGCAACTCTCCGGTCCCGGTCGGAAGCTCGACGTCCGCCTCGAGGAGCCCGCCGGACCGGCCGCCGAAACCGAAGCTCCGGCGGAGGACCTCCGCTCCGTTCATCCGGACGAAGAGAGTCCCGGATCCGACGGAACTTCGCAGGATCACGTGCAGCGGAGGCCCCGCACCCGATTCGGGCGCCGAGGCCACGGTCTCGGGCACGGGGGCGACCGGCGGCCGCTCGACCCGGAGTGCCTTCAGCCGCGCCTCGGCCTTCCGCCGCTCCGCTCGAGGAAGCCGGCGGATCGCTTCGATCGCCGTACGCTGAAGACCAACGGCTTCCGGATCTCCCGGATCGAGCGACAGCACGGTCTCCGCTTCCGCCGCGACTCTCGGAAGGTCTCCCGCCGTCTGCGCGTCCTTCGCCGCGGCGAGGTGCTGCGCGACCTCGGCGGCCACGCGCTCGCGCCCGGCCTTCCTTGTGAGGAGGCGATCCACTCGGAGGATCGCTTCCTTCGCCGAGCTCGACTCCGGAGCCACGCGCGCCAGCTCGAGGAACGACTTCTTGGCTTCCTCCAGCTTCCCGTCCGAAAGAAGCCGGTTTCCTTCCTCGAGGAGGTGCCTCTTCTGCGAAACGGCCGCTTCTGCCGCGGCCACCTCGCGCTCACCCGTCGGGACGATCTGCCGGCTCCTCGCAAAGAGAACGCCGACGATGACGACCGCCGGCACGAGGAGAACGCCGACGATCGCCCCCGCCCAGCGCCGGTTGACCTCGCGGCGAAGGACGCCGGCTAGAGCCTCCCGCCCGGTGGTGGGTTCGGCCGCGCCCTCGAGCCGCGGCGCTCCGTTGCGAGGCGGCGCCGGTGCGGACGCCGCTCGCGGCGCTTCGGGCTTCGAGAGAGCCGGCTTTTCCTTCAACGAGGCCGTCGCGCCCTCCAGCCGTATCGGTGCCGATCTCTCCCTGACCGGCGCCGGCGGGGGAAGCGGGGCGGGGGTTCCGAAGGTCGTCTCTTCCGGCGGCGGCCATGCCAATCGCGGCGACGCGGTCGCGGGCGGCGAGACGGCAGGGGGCGCGGAGGTCCGTGTCGGGGAGAGGGGCTTGCCGATCGGGGGCACCGGGGAAAGCCGGCTCGATCCCGTCGCCTCCGGGGGAAGGGCGGGGGGGCGCGGTCCCGGACCGGCTCCGTCGGGAAGAGCCGGCGGCGTCACGGAAGTGCCTCGCCGGACCGGGATCTCCGACTCGCCGGCCTTCGGCAGCGTGGAGGTATCGAGCGCCGGAACGGGCCGAAGAGAGGTCCGCGGAGTCTCCGTCGGTCGGGGCGTCTCCTTCTCCTCAGCCTTCGGCCCGGCGATCACCGGCCTCGCCGTGGAGATCGGATTCGTGCTGAGCGACGTCTCCTTCTCGGCGAGCGGCTCGTCGGGCGGGCGCTTCCTCGCTCCTCGCGGGAGATCCGTGATCATCGTCCCCGGCGAAGAGGGGATCGGCTCGCGCGCGGCCGCCTCCCGGGGCATCTCGCGAGGCAGCGGCCTCTTCACGGCGTCCGTATCGAGGCTCCAGTCGGGCGTCGATCCGTCCAGATCGCTCATGGGCGCCGAGGCGACGATCTGCGGATTCAGGTCGTCTCTCCGCCGGGCGAGCGCCTCGAGCGGCCCCGTCACGTCGGTCGGAGGCGCTGCCGCCGGGATCCGGATCGTCGTCTCGGGGGTCCGGGCTCTCACGCTCGTGGGAGGCGCCGCCGGCGTCTCGACCGGGGCCACGGGCCCGAGCCTCTCGGCCTGCGCCACCATCTCGCCGAGGTTCCGGATGAGCTGGTATTCCGCCTGCCGGGCTCCGAGCTCCGCGAGCGACTGCCCGAAGTCGGCCGCGCGCTGATAGCGCGACGCCGGATCCTTCGCGAGCGCCTTGGCGATGATCGGCTCGAAATCGCTCGGGATCCCCGGATCGATCGTCCTCAGGAGCGGATACTCCTCGTGGACGATCTTGTAGGAGATCGACGTCACGTTGTCGCCGAGAAACGGCTTGCGCTTCGTGAGGAGCTCGTAGAGAACGACGCCGAGCGAGAAGATGTCGCTCCGCCCGTCCACTGTCTCGCCCGTCACCTGCTCGGGCGACATGTAGTTCGGGGTTCCGAGAAATTGCCCCGTTTCCGTGAGGCTCGAAGTCTCGATCTTCGCGATCCCGAAGTCCGTGATCTTCACTGTTCCGTCGGGCGTGATGATGATGTTCGCGGGCTTGACGTCGCGGTGAACGATCCCCTTCCGGTGGGCGTAATCGAGGGCCGCCGCGACCTGGGCGATCACGTCCGCGGTCCTCTCGAAGGCGAGACGCTCCTTTTCCCGGATGATCTGCTTGAGGTTCTTCCCCTCGACGTACTCCATGGCGATGAAGGAGGTCTCGTCCTCCTCGCCGACGTCATGGACGGTGACGATGTTCGGATGCGAAAGGGTCCCGGCCGCCTGCGCCTCCCGGAGGAACCGCTCGGTGAACTCGCGCTGCTCGATGTCGTCCTCAGCCGCGACACGGATGGTCTTCAGGGCGACGAGACGCCCGATCACGGGGTCGCGACCGAGGTAGACGACCCCCATCGCTCCCTTGCCGAGCTCGCGCACGACCTCATAGCGGCCGAATCGCTTCGGAAGGTTCGCGGCGGACGACCCGGACTCGGCGGGCAAACGACCTCCTCCGGACGTCGCGTCCGGATTCCTTCACGGTTCCTCCGAAAATTCTAACAGGCTCCGGCCGTCGAAAAACGTCCGATTGCTGTGCGCCTCTTCCTATAATCGCGCTTCGCCCCGGAGCGCCATGAGAGGAAACCCCGAATGAAAGTCTTCCCCGCCTCGGCCATCCACAACGTCGCCTTCGTCGGCCACAACGGCGTCGGAAAAACGACGCTCGCCTCCGCCCTCCTTCACGAGGCCGGCGCCGTCCCGCGGTTCGGCCGCGTGGAGGACGGCAGCGCCCCCACCGATTTCGACCCCGAGGAGGTCGAACGGAAGATCTCGATCGGCCTCGCGGTCGCCTCGCTCGAGTGGAAGAAGAGGAAGATCAACCTGATCGACACGCCCGGTTATGGCATCTTCGTCTCGGAGATGGTTTGCGGGATGCGCGCCGCGGACGCCGCGATCCTCGTGGTGGACGCCGTCGCGGGGGTCCAGGTGCAGACCGAAAAGGCCTGGAAGGTGGCCGACGAGCTCGGCCTCCCCCGCCTCGTCGTCGTCAACCGGATGGACCGGGAGAACGCCGACGGAGGCCGGGTCATGGACCAGCTCCGGAACAAGTTCGGCCGCGTCTGCATCGCGGCCGAGGCGCCGATCGGCAAGGAGAAGGGGTTCCGCGGCGTCATCGACCTGATCTCGATGCAGGGCTACCTGACGGACGAAGGCAGGGAAGACGGCCCCCGGCCCCATCCCCGCGGAGTTCGCCGCCGACGCCGCCACGCTCCACGAAGCGCTCGTCGAGATGGTGGCCGAAGGGGACGACAAGCTGATGGAGCAGTTCTTCAGCCAGGGAAACCTGACCGAGGAGCAGATGCACCCGGCCCTCCGCGCCGCCATCCGGTCGCGCCGGAT
This sequence comes from uncultured Acidobacteriota bacterium, assembly GCA_963779415.1. Taxonomy (GTDB): domain Bacteria; phylum Acidobacteriota; class Thermoanaerobaculia; order UBA5066; family UBA5066; genus DAOMFB01. The sequence continues at coordinate 1,092,394 of CAVZYA010000001.1, forward strand.
CGCGCCGGTCCTCTTCACGGCGTCCGGAAGCCACGAGACAGGCGTCGAGAAGCTCCTCGACGAGATCATCGACCTTCTCCCGACGGCCGACGGCTTCCAGGCCGTCGCGAAGGGGAAGGACGGGAAGAGCGAGGCCCTTCCGGTCGACCCCGCCGGCCCTCCCGCCGCCTATGTCTTCAAGACGATCTCCGACCCGTTCGCGGGACGGCTGACCCTCTTCCGTGTCGTCTCCGGGACCTTCCGGCCGGACACGAACTACTGGAACGGGACGCGCGAGGTGGCCGAGAGATTCGGTCCCCTCTTTTCGCCGCTCGGCAAGCAGCAGCAGTCCGTGCCCGAGGTTCCGGCGGGGGACATCGGCGGCATCGCGAAACTGAAGGAGACGCTCACCGGCGACTCCCTTTCCGGCAAGGAGAAGCCCTTCCTCTTCTCTCCGATCGAGTTCGCCGATCCGGCCATCTCGTTCGCCATCGAGCCGAAGGCGAAAGGCGACGAGGACAAGATCTCCGCCGCGATCCACAAGCTCGTGGAGGAGGACCCGTCGCTGAAGTTCTCCCGCGACGCCGACACGCACCAGTTCCTCCTCTCGGGCGCCGGTCAGCTCCACGTCGAGATCGCCGTCTCCCGGATGAAGCGGAAGTCGGGGGTCGAGGTGATCCTCCATCCGCCGAAGGTCCCTTACCGGGAGACGGTCACCCGCTCCGCCGAAGGGCACGGCCGGCACAAGAAACAGACGGGCGGCCACGGCCAGTTCGCCGACTGCAAGATCCGGATCAAGCCGCTCGTGCGCGGCGCCGACTTCGAGTTCGACGACGATACGTTCGGCGGCTCGATCCCGCGCGGGTTCATCCCGGCGATCGAAAAGGGGATCCAGGACGTCCGCCGGCGGGGGTACCTCGCCGGCTTCCCGATGGTCGACTTCCGCGTGGAGGTCTACGACGGGCAGTACCACGACGTCGACTCCTCCGAGATGGCCTTCAAGATCGCGGGATCCCTCGCCTACAAGGACGCGATGGAGAGGGCCCGGCCCACGATCCTCGAGCCGATCATGAAGGTCGCCATCCAGGCGCCGCAGGAGTACATGGGCGACCTGATGGGCGACCTGACGAGCCGCCGCGGGCGTCCCGCCGGGATGGAGACCGCGGGGGACGACGCCGTGATCCGGGCCGAGGTGCCGCTCGCCGAAATGATCTCCTACGCCCCCGTCCTCCGCTCCATCACGCAGGGGCGCGGCTCCTTCACGATGGAGATGGACCACTACGAGGAGGTTCCCCGCCCCATCCAGGAGAAGCTCATCGGGGAGTACCAGAAGAGCCGCAAGGCCGAGGTCGTCGAAGAGTGACGGGAGACGGATCTCCTGCATGCACATGCATGCAGGAGTAGACTCGGTTCATGAGAACGACCATCGAGCTCAAGGATGAGCACCGGGCGGCGCTTCTGGCGCTTGCCGCCCGCCGGAAGAAGAAGGGGTTCTCGACCCTGATCGGCGAGGCGGTCGACGTCTATCTGAAGTCCGTCCGGGACGAAGACGCGAAGCGACGGCGGGCGCTGGCAGCCCGAGGCTCCTTCACGGACAAGGAAGCCGAGGAGCTACGAGAGCGCGTGAGGGAAATTCACGAGTCATGGCGCTGATCGTCGCCGACAGTGATGTCCTGATCGACTACCTGAACGACGTCAATCCGAGCGCGGACCGCATCGAGACGGAGCTTCGGCGAATGAACCTGGCCACGACAGCGGTTTCGCGCTTCGAGGTCGTCGCGGGAGTCCGCGACGAGAAGCAGCGGCGCCGCGTCGAGGCCCTCCTCGAATCCGCGGTGACTCTTCCTCTGGACGGGGCGGCAGCGGACCGGGCCGCCGGAGTCCGGAGGACGCTGGAGAAGGCGGGTCGGAAGATCGGCATGGCCGACTGCCTGATCGCCGGCATCGTGCTTTCCGCCGACGGGACCCTCCTGACCCGGAACCGGCGCGAGTTCGACCGGGTGGCCGGCCTCCGCGTCGAGAGTCCCTGAGATTCCTCACGCCCCGTGCACGCCCGGCTTGGATGTCGCGATGAACTCGTGGAGGAACTTCACGTCCTCCGACGACGCGGCGAGTTCCGCGAGGCCCGCGAGGAGCGCCGCGTGGTCGTGCCGGTTGCGGTGCATGAGCCGGTAGGCCTTCTGGAGCGCCTTGACCCGCTCCTCGGAGAAGCCCTTCCGTGAGAGTCCGACGCTGTTGATCTTCCACGCCTTCGTCTCGCGCTCCGAAGACGTCCAGCAGAACGGCAGGACGTCCTTGTTGATCGGCGTGAAGGCGCCGAGGAAGGCGTGGCGGCCGACCCGGAGAAACTGCTTGATCACGCAGAACCCGCCGATGATGGCGTCGTCCTCAATGACGCAGTGACCCGCGAGGGAGGCGGCGTTCGCGAAGACCGTCCGGTTCCCGATCACGCAGTCGTGCGCGATGTGCACGTACGACATGAAGAAGTTGTCGTCGCCGATGACCGTCGTCCCGTGTCCGGTCATCGTTCCGCGGTGCGCGGTCGAGAACTCCCGGAAGATGTTCCGGTTCCCGACGACGAGCGTCGTCGGCTCCCCCTTGTACTTCAGGTCCTGAGGCGGGCCGCCGAGGGCGACGTGCGCGTGGATCCGGTTCGCCTCGCCGATCGTGGCCGGCCCCTCGATCACGGCGTGGGGGCCCACGGTCGTTGCCGCGCCGATCGTGACGCCGGCGCCGAGGACCGCGTACGGGCCGATCTCGGCCTCGGCATGTACCGTCGCGCGCGGGTCGACGACGGCCGTCGGGTGAATCGGCATCAGCCCACCATCCCTTCGGGGAGGTCGAGCAGGCTCGACATCAGCTCGGCTTCCGCCGCGAGCCGGCCGTCCACGTGCGCCTCGCCCCGGATCTTGATGAAGGAACTCCTCGCCGTGAGGATCTCGACCGTGATCACGAGCTGGTCCCCGGGGAACACCGGCCGCCGGAACCGCGCCTTGTCGATCGCGGCGAAGTACATCGCCTTCCGCCCCTTGATCGACGGATCGGAGGCGGTGACGAGGCACCCTCCGACCTGCGCCATCGCCTCGAGGATCAGGACCCCCGGCATCACCGGATGCCCGGGGAAGTGCCCCTGGAAGAACTCTTCGTTCACCGAGACATTCTTCAGCCCGACGGCCCGCTTGCCGAGCTCGAGCGAGAGGATCCGGTCGACGAGCAGGAACGGGTAGCGGTGCGGGAGGATCCGGAGGATCGTCGCGATGTCCATGAGCCGGGCGGCTCCGCGCTTCGGTTCGCTCATCGTGCTTCCTCGTCCTCCTTCTTCGCGAGCCGCGCCGCGATCTCCCGGACGGTACGGGACGTTTCCGGAAGCCGTCGCAGCTCGGACGTGACGCGCAGCGCGTCGCGGTGCCGCATGTGAGGCGTGCCGAAGACCTTCTCGCCGTCCGGGACGTCGCCATCGATGCCGGTCTGGGCACCGGCCATGACGCCGTCGCCGATCCGGAGATGGCCGGCGACCCCCACCTGCCCGCCGAGCATCACGCCGTCGCCCACCGTGGTCGACCCGGCGAGCCCGGCCTGTCCGCAGAGAATGTCGTGCCGGCCGACCCGGCAGTTGTGGCCGATCATGACGAGATCGTCGATCTTCGTCCCCGCGCCGACGCGCGTCGCGTCCAGCGTCGCCCGGTCGATGCAGCTGTTGGCACCGATCTCGACGTCGTCCTCCACGACGACGCCCCCGACCTGCGGCACCTTGACGAGGCCCGAAGGCCCCTTGGCGTACCCGAACCCGTCCGCCCCCAGGACGGCACCGGAGTGGATCTCGACGCGTGCCCCGAGGACCGTCCGATCGTAAAGGACGACGTGCGGGTGGAGCCAGGCGCCGTCGCCGACGACGCACGCGGCCCCGACCACCACATGCGCTTCGACGATCGCCCCCGCGCCGATCCGGGACCCGTCACCGACGATGGCGTAGGGGCCGACCTCGGCCTCCGCGTGAATCGACGCCCCCGTGCCGATCACGGCCGACGGATGGACTCCGGGCCGTGCCGTTCGTCGCGGATGAAAGAGGCCAAGGACTGCCGCGACGGCGAACGACGGATCGTCGACCTCCACGACGGTCCGCCCGGGGAAAGCGGACGCGGATTTCGCGAGAAGAACGCCCGCGGCGGAAGCCGACGCGGCTTTCTGCGCGCGGTCATCGGTCACGAAGGCGAGATCCCCGGGACCCGCGGATTCGAGGGACGCCACGCCGCGCACCCGGTTCTCCCCGTCGCCGGACACGCGCCCGCCGGTCAGGGTCGCGATCTCGGCGACGGAGAACGTCGTCACGGCAGGAGGCGAAAGAGCCGCTAGTTCTTCTTCGGGGCCGGCGTCGGGGCCGGGGCGGCGGGCTTCAGACCCATCCCGGCGGGCGCGGCCGCCCCGGGCTTCGCCGCCGCCGCGGGCTTCGCCGCCGCCGGGACCGTGATGAGCGTGTTGAAGCGCGTGATCACGGCGTTCGTGATGTCGGCGTCCTCGGACGCATAGAGGAGACCGCTGTTGAACTTGTTGAAGACGAGGGTGTACCCCATCTCCTTCCCGACGGCGTCGATCACCGGCATGATCCGCTCCTCGAGCGACTTCAGCTCCTTGCGCTGCGCTTCCTCGAGGTCGCGCTGGGCGTCGTCCTGGAACCGCTTCAGGTCGACCGCCTTGGCCTGGTAGTCCTTCTGGAGCTTCTCCATCGCGTCCTCGGAGAGGGACTTGCCCTGCTCCTGGATCTTCTGTTCCAGGTCGTGGAGCTCCTTCTGCCGCTTCGCCAGATCCTCCTGCTTGGCCTGCTGGAGCTTCTGGACGCGGGCGAGGGCCTCCTTGCCGACCGCGGACTCCTGGATGATCCGCTGTACCTCGATGACGGCGATCTTCTGGGGCGCCGCCGGCGACGGCGAGGCCGGCGCCTGCGCGACCACCGCCACGGGGAGCGCCGCAACGGCGGCACCCGCCACGAACGTGAGAATCCGATTCATGTGACGCGACTCCTTAACTCGAATTGATCTCGCTGTGTCGCGGCGCCCGTCCGGCCCGCGGAGCGCCGGAGTTTACCTCAGGTGCCGTCTAGAACGTGCTTCCGATGGTGAAGGTGAAGCTGGACTTCTGGTCCGAGCCGTTGCTGATCGGCTGGAAGCGCTGGTCGAGAGTCGTCACGGGGTTCAGCTTGATGGCATAGATGAAGCGGAGAGGGGCCTGGAAGATCGGGAGGAGAATCCGCGCCTCGAGGCCGTACGTCGCCCTCAGGTGGAGCGGCGTGAAGGCCTGCGTCTCGATCCAGGTGTTCCCCGCGTCGAAGAAAGCGGCGATCTTCAGGGGCCCGGCGATCGCGTGAACGTACTCGAAGTTGACGTAGTAGAACTTGTCCCCGCCGAGGAGGGCGCCGTCCGAGTCGAAGTACGCCTGGTTCTTGTCGTTCAGCGGGATGATCGCTCCGAAGTCGTAGCCGCGGACGGAGCGGTCCCCGCCGAGCCGGAACCGATCGAAGATCGGAATGGCGTTCTGGTCGTAGGGCCGGATCCAGGAGCCTTCGATGTTGAACGCGAGATTCGACGAGCGGTCCAGCGGGATGTACCAGGTGAACGAGGCCGAGGGCCTGAAGTACGAATAGTTTCCGCCGAGCGGCCCGCCCGCCCAGGTCACGCTGAAGCCGTACCGTTTGCCGCGCGTCGCGTCGAACGGGTCGTTGCGGCTGTCGTAGCGGTAACCCGGCGTGAACGCCGACTCCGTTCCTGAGAACGTCGCGTAGGCGTTCGGGGCCAGGCCCGCTCCCGGGGGCGCCGGCGGCGGGTAGACGAGGTACTGGCTGTTCGTGTCGTTGAAGCCGTAGGCGAAAGTGACGGAGTCCCAGAGGCCGAGGCCGATGCCGAGCGAGGCGCTCACCCCCTTCGTCTTCTGGTTCACGTCGAGGTACTCGACGCCCCGGTTGAAGACGGAGCCGCCGATCGACATCCGCTGGTCCATGAAATACGGCTCGGTGAAGGAGAGGTCGAGGAAGTTGGAGGTGGACCCCTTCTGGAACTGGACGCCGAGGATGTCGCCCCGGCCGAGGAAGTTCCGCGTGTTGAACTGGAACTGGCCGAAGAGTCCGTCGAGCTGCGAGTAGCCCGCCCCGAACTGGACCTCGTTGCGGTTCGTGTCGTTCCCCTTCACCGTGACGTCCACGGTCTTCAGATCGGGGTTGACGCGGAACTCGGGGTCTTCCTCGATCTTGAAGTAGCCGAGCTGGTTGACCTTCAGGAGCCCCTTCTTGAAGATCTCCATGTTCATCACGTCGCCCTCGAAGAGGGGTAGCTCGCGACGAAGCACCTTGTCACGCGTCGTCTTGTTCCCCGAGAACTCGACGCGTCCCAGCCGGTACTGGTCCCCTTCCGTGATCCGGACCGTCACGTCCACGATGTGATTCGGCTTCTCCGTGAACTCCGGGTTTATGAACGCGTAGATGTAGCCGCGCCCCTGGTAGGCCTCGTTGAGGGTCTTGATTCCGTCCTCGAGGATCGTGCGCGAGAGGGGCTTCCCCGGCGTGTAGACGAAGAGCTTCTCGAGGTTGGCGCCGGGAAAGACGGTCGACCCTTCGACCTTCAGGGTCCCGAAGAAGAAGAGATCCCCCTCGACGATGGGGATCGTGACCCGGAGGCGGCGCTTGATCTTGTCGCGGAGCTTCTCCTTCGGGTTCACGACGTAGGTCTCGAGGATCGGATCCTTGATGACGACGTTCTTGTAGCCCTTCCCCTGGTAGAGCTTCCGGAGGCTGTCCATGTCCTCGTCGAAGTTCGCCTGGTTGTAGACGGACTTGGAGTCGTAGAAGCGCCACCAGTGGTCGGTCGCCGTCTTCTTCATCGCGTTGCGGAGCGTCTGCTGGCCGAAGACCGTGTTGCCCGTGAAGTGGATCTGCTCGATCTTCAGCTTGTCGCCTTCGTCGATGAGGAAGACGATCCGCTTGGCGTTCTCGCCGGCCGGCTCGGTCGTCGCCTCGACGGCGACGGAGCGGAAGCCTTCCGCCTTGTAGGCGTCGGCGAGGACCGACTTGGCCTTGGAGATCTCGCGCAGGGAGATCGGCGAGCCGACCTTGATCTCCGCCTTCCCCTCCTTGAGCTTGTCCTTGAGCTGGGAGGTCGTCAGCTTCTTGTTCCCGCGAAACTCGAGGTCCGCGACGGTCGGCCGCTCGACGAAGACCGCGATGACCTTCACGCCGCCGGGAACGTCCTCCTTTTCGAGCGACAGATCCTCGAAGAGGCCCGAGTCCCAGAGGCGTCCGAAGTTCCGGCGGAGGAGGGTCGGGTCATACGGGTCCCCGACCTTGACGCCGAGGTAGAAGCCGATCGTCTCCGGCGTGACCGTCTTTCCCCCCTTCGCGGCGATCTCGACGATCTTCGGCCCCGCCGCCGGTTCCGCCCGGGATGTCCCGAGAACGGGCGCCGGCACGGCGCCCGAGAGCGGCGAAGGGGGCGGCGTCGGTGCGAGCGACGGGGGCGGCTGCTGCGCCCGGAGCGGAGAGGCGAGCGCGAGGAAGAGCGTGGCGAGAACCGCCCCCCCGCCGGAGCGTGGCCGGACGGGCCCGCCCGCACGCGAGATGGGCACTCCGAAGCCCCTCACCCCGGTTACCGGCCCGTCTCCACCGGCTCGGCCACGCGGGTCCGGACCCGGAGCTCGTCCCCTTCTACGGTCACTTCGACGCATTCGATCGGTACCGCGGACGAGATGAGCAATTCCGAGACCGCATCCTCGACGTGACGCTGGATCGTCCGGCGGAGAGGCCTCGCCCCCGAGTGGACGTCGTGGCCCGACGCCTTCAGGAGCCAGTCCACGGCCGCTTCGTCCGCGACGAGAGAGAGGCCCCGGTGCTTCAGAGTCGCGGCCACGTCGTCGAGGAGGAGCCTTCCGATCGCGCGAAGGTCCTCGAGTCCGAGGGGGTTGAAGACGATGACCTCGTCGAGCCGGTTCGTGAACTCGGGCGAGAACTCCCGGCGCAGCTCCTTGAGAACGAGCTCCTCCACCTCACGCCGCGCCATCGCCCCTTTCCCCTCGCCGAAGCCGACCTTCGCCTGCGTGACGAGGAACTTCGTCCCGAGGTTCGAGGTCATGATGATGAGGGTGTTCTTGAAGTCGACGACGTTTCCGTAGGCGTCGGTGAGCTGGCCGTCCTCGAGGATCTGAAGGAGGAGGTTCGCGATGTCGGGGTGCGCCTTCTCGATCTCGTCGAGGAGGATGACCGAGTAGGGCTGGCGGCGGATCCGTTCCGTCATCTGCCCCCCCTCCTCGTGGCCGACGTAGCCCGGGGGCGAGCCGATGAGCTTGGAGACCGCGTGCTTCTCCATGTACTCCGACATGTCGAAGCGGACGAGCGAGCGCGGGTTGTCGAAGAGGAACTCGGCGAGGCGCCGGGCGACCTCGGTCTTTCCGACCCCGGAAGGTCCGAGGAAGATGAAAGATCCGGTCGGCCGGTTCGGGTTCTTCACGCCGAGGCGCGAGCGCCGGATGGCGCGGCTGATCGCCTCGATGGCGGCATCCTGCCCGATGACCCGCTTCTTCAGGGTCGTCTCCATCTGGCGGAGCTTCTGGGCTTCCTCCACGTGGAGAGACGTGACCGGTATCCCGGTCCAGCTGGAGATGATCTCCTCGACGTCCGCGCGGGTGACGTCGGCGGTCTCGCTCTCGTCCGTCGAGAGGGCCTTCGTCCGCTCCATCTCCTCCTTGATCTCGATCTCGCGCTCGCGAAGGAAGACGGCGCGCTCGAAGTCCTTCTCCGAGATCGCCTTCTTCATCTCCTTGACGATCTGCTTGACCTCGTTCTCCAGCCGCCGGAGGTTCTGCGTGTCGGCGGTCTTCCGGAGCTTCACTTTCGCGCCGGCCTCGTCGAGGATGTCGATCGCCTTGTCCGGGAAGAAGCGGTCGGGAATGTAGCGGTTCGCCTGGTAGACCGCCGTCTTGATCGCCTCGTCGGTGTATCTCACCCGGTGGAACTTCTCGTAGCGCTCCCGGACACCGTCCAGGATCTGCAGCGTCTCCGCCTCGCTCGGCGGGGCGACCATGATCGCCTGGAAGCGGCGGAGGAGCGAGCGGTCCTTCTCGATGTACTTCCGGTACTCCTTGAGAGTCGTCGCCCCGATACAGGAGATCTCGCCGCGCGACAGGGCGGGCTTGAGGATGTTCGCCGCGTCGAGCGACCCCTCGGCCGAGCCGGCGCCGATCAGGGAGTGGATCTCGTCGATGAAGACGATGAGGTCCTGGTTCTCCTTCAGCTCCTTGAGAATCCCCTTCAGCCGCTCCTCGAACTGGCCGCGGTACTTCGTCCCCGCCACGATGAGCGAGAGGTCGAGGGCGAGGATCTTCCGGTTCGCGAGAAAGAGGGGGACGCTCCCTTCGACGATCCGCTGCGCGAGCCCCTCCACGATGGCCGTCTTCCCCACGCCCGGCTCGCCGAGGAGGATCGGGTTGTTCTTGGTCCGGCGCGAGAGGATCTGGATGATCCGCTCGACCTCCACCTCGCGTCCGACGAGGGGGTCGAAGGAGCCCTGCGCGGCGAGAGCCGTCAGGTCGCGTGCGTACTCGGCGAGGAACGGAAGCTCCTTCTTCTGCTTCGACGCCTCGCGCTCCTTGATGAGCGAGATCGTCTCCTCGCGCACCCCGTAGAGGTTGAAGCCGTGGGAGACGAGGATCCGGCTCGCGACGGACGGGTCGACGCGGAGGATCCCGATCAGGAGGTGCTCCGTGCCGACGTAGGGGTGCATCATCGACTCCGCCTCGTGGGAGGCGTAGGCGAGGATCTTCTTCGACTCCTCGGAGAGCGGAAGCTCCTGCGTCGAGGAGACCCGCTCCACGAAGACTCGATCCCCCTCGATCTCCCGACGGATGTCTTCGGGCTTGACGCTGAAGCGGGAAAAGATCTCCTTGACGACCTCTTCCCCCTCCCGAAGGATGCCGAGGAGGATGTGCTCGGACTCGATGACCTTCGAGCCGAGTTTCGACGACTCGTAGCGGGCGAAGAAGAGGGCGCGGCGCGCCTTTTCGTTGTACTTTTCGAACATCGTCAGTCGCCGGCCAACCCGTTCGGGGTCAACAATTTCATCGTAGCACAGCGCTTCGCCCACTCCGGGTCGTGCGTGACGATGACAGCGGCCCCGGCCCGCTCCCTGGCGACCTCCATGAGGAGCCCGAAAACGGAGGCCGCGTGCGCCGCGTCGAGGCTTCCGGTCGGCTCGTCGCAGAGGAGGAGCCGTGGACGCCGGACGACCGCCCTCGCAATGGCGACGCGCTGGCGCTCGCCGCCGGAGAGGGTCCGCGGGAAGGAGGCCGCCCGCGCGGCGAGGCCGACCCGATCGAGGACCTCGCGGGCCGCCATCCGGGCCTCGGCCTCGGCCATCCCCGCGAGGAAGAGCGGGAGAGCCGCGTTCTCTTCCGCCGAAAGCTCCGGGAGGAGATGGTGAAACTGGAAGACGAAGCCGATCGCCTCGCCGCGGAGCACGGCCCGGCGCTCGGGCGTCAGGCCCGCCCACGCGTGGCCTCCGACCTCGACCGTCCCGGCGTCGGGCTCCTCGAGCCCGGCGAAGAGATGGAGGAGCGTCGACTTTCCGCAGCCCGAAGGCCCGGTCACGGCGACGAGGTCTCCGGAGCGCAGGTCGAGCGAGACGCCGTGGAAGATCTCGACGCGGGCCTCCCCGTCGCCGTACCCCTTCGAGAGGGAGCGCGCGGAGAGGAGGGGCGCCTCAGAGGCCACGGAGCGCCTCCGCGACGGGCCGCCGGGCGGCCATCCTCGCCGGAAGGGCCGCCACCGCGATCGACCAGAGGACCGACAGGACGACGACGGCCAGAAGCTCGGACGGCTCGACCCGGAACGGGACGTGGGCGAGGGAGTAGAGCCGGGCGGGAAGCGGGATCGCCCGCGTCGCCTCGAGGACGAGGGCGGCCGCCGTACCGATCAGCGCCCCCGCGGCCGTCCCGAGAACGCCGACGCCGGCGCCCGCGGCGAGGAAGATCCGCGCGACCGTCCGCGGCGGCGCGCCGAGGACGGCCAGGATCGCCGCGTCGGAGGCCCGCGTCGCCGCGAGGACGGCCGAGGTCGCGGCGAGGTTGAGCCCGGCCACGATGACGATCAGGAAGACCGTCGCGAAGAGAACCGTCCTCTCGAGCCTCAAGGCCAGGACGAGCGACCGGTTCGCGTCCTCCCAGGTCGCGACGGCGACGCCCGGGCCGAGCGCCGCCGCGACGGCCCGCGCCGCCCGGGCCGCGCCCTCCGGATCGGCGAGAGTGACCTCGTAGCCGCCCGCGCCCCCTTCCGGAATCGCGAAGAGGCGGCGGGCCGCCGCGAGAGGCACGATCGCCTCCGGCTCGCGCCGTCCGGTGGAGGAAGCGGTCACCCGCTCGATCGGCATCGAGACGGCGATCGGGACGGGTCCGAGCGGCGAGAGGCGCGTCCGCGACGAGACGACGGTCGCCTCGTCGCCGGCGACGGCGCCGAGCGGGCGCGCCTGCGAAAGCTCGAGGACGAGCCCCTTCGCGTCGCCGCGCCCCACCGCGGCCACGGGCGCGGTCCGCCCGGCCACGCTGACCCAGAGGCGCCCGCGCACCATCGGCGTGGCCGCCGTGACGCCGGGAATCGCCAGCAGCCGCTCCGCGAGACGCTCTTCGGCGCCGAAGGCGTCGCGCCCGGCCGGGGTGACCGTCAGGTGAGGCGTCTCCGCGAGGAGCCGCGAGCGGATGTGCGTCTGGAATCCGGAGAGGAGGGCGAGCGAGACGACGAGCGCGGCGACCCCGAGCGTCAGTCCCAGCAAGGCCGCGAGCGCCACGACCCCCACCTGCGCCTCCTTCCGGGAGGCGAGGAGGTAGCGCCGGGCGAGAAGCCTCGCGATCACGCCTTCGGCCGCATGAGCGGGAAGAGGATGACGTCGCGGATCGACGGCGAGTTCGTGAAGAGCATGGCGAGGCGGTCGATGCCGACGCCCTCCCCCGCCGTCGGCGGCATGCCGTACGAGAGCGCCTCCACGTAGTCCTCGTCATAGAGCATCGCCTCGTCGTCCCCCTTCGTCCGCTCCGCCACCTGCGCGCGGAACTTCTCGGCCTGCTCGTCCGGGTCGTTCAGCTCGCAGAAGCCGTTCGCCACCTCCATCCGGCCGATGAAGAGCTCGAAGCGGTCGGCCGTGGAGGGATCGCCCGGCTTCGTCTTCGAGAGGGGCGAGATCTCCGCCGGGTAGTCGACGATGTAGGTCGGCTGGACGAGGTTCTTCTCCGCCACCGCGCCGAAGATCTCGGCGAGGAGCTTTCCCTTCGACTCGCCGAACCTCTCGACATTCTCCACCCCATATCGTTCCGCTGTTTTTCTTAGAAGGTGAAGATCAGAGAGAGTCTCGCGGGTGACGGCGAAGCGCTCACCCGGCTGCGAGGGACCTTTCGAAGCATCGGTCTCCTCTTCCCTCTTCGTTCCTTCCTTCTCCCCCTCCAATTCCTTTTCCCGCTCCCCGGCGTACTCGAGAATCGCATCGATCATGCTGAGCCGCCGGAAAGGGGCCTTCAGAGAGATCGTCTCGTCGCCCCACGTGAGGTCCGTCGTCCCGAGAATCTCGAGGGCGGCCGAGGCGAAGAGCTCCTCGGTCAGCGCCATCTGGTCGCGGGCGTCGGCGTAAGCCGTGTAGAACTCGAGCATCGTGAACTCGGGGTTGTGCTGCGTGGAAATCCCCTCGTTCCGGAAGTTGCGGTTGATCTCGTAGACCTTCGGGAAGCCGCCGACGATGAGCCGCTTCAAGTAGAGCTCGGGGGCGATCCGGAGGTAGAGGTCGATGTCGAGCGCGTTGTGGTGCGTCACGAACGGGCGCGCCGCCGCGCCCCCCGGGATCGGCTGCATCATCGGCGTCTCCACCTCGACGAAGCCGCGCGCGTCGAAGAAGCGCCGGAAGAACGAGACGAGCCTCGCGCGGATCTCGAAGACGTGCCGCGTCTCGGGCGAGACGGCGAGGTCGACGTAGCGCTGGCGGTACCGGCGCTCCACGTCGGTCAGGCCGTGCCACTTGTCCGGGAGGGGGCGGAGCGACTTCGAAAGGAGGTCGAGCCCGGAGGCCTTCACCGACAGCTCGCCCGTCCGGGTCCGGAAGACGACGCCCGGCGACACCGACATGGTCGCCGAGGTCGAGCTGCTCGTAGAGCGACCAGTCGGCCTCCGGGAGCGCGTCCCGCCGGAGATAGACCTGGACGCGCTTCACCCCGTCCGAGAGATCGACGAATACGGCTTTCCCCATCTTCCGGATGGCGAGGATCCGCCCCGGGAGCCGGACGCGCCGCTCCCCCTCGGGCTCCGCCTCGAGCGCAGCGGCGTCCTTCGGGCCCCAGCGGGCGACGAGGTCGGAGACGAGGTGCGTCGGGTCCCAGCGGTTCGGGTAGAGCGGCCGCCCCAGCGCCGCGATCCGCTCGCGCGCGGCCCGGCGGTTGGCGACCTGTTCGGGAAGGCTGATCTCGGGTTGCGGTGTCTCGTCGGACATCGCGCCGGATTAAAACACCGATGCCACTATCCCCCCTATCCCCCTAGTGCGTTATGCAGCAGCCAGAGCCCCGTATAGGCGCGGAGGTGCCGGAAGCGCGAGCGGGTGAGCTGCAGGTGGCGTTCGGAGTCGCCCCGGGCGCTGGCATCCATGAGCGCGGTCCGGAACCGCCAGTCGACGTCCTGCGCGTGCGCGAGGCACTTCGCCGCGACCGCGAGCGTCGAGGAGCTCGCGATCGCGGCGGACTGCGGGGCGAGAAGGCCCCGCAGCTCCGCGGCCTCCTCGTCCATCCGGAGACGAAGCGTCGCCGCGTTGAAGAGAAGCCGGGCCAGAGGATCGGGCTTCCGCGACGGTGTCTCGTCCCGGTGGGCGAGCGCGAGGGCGGCCTGCCACTCCCACGGCTCGAGCCGAAGCCTCTGGAGAGTCTCGCCCGAGGCGGCGCGTCCGGCTCCCGGACCGTGCCCCATCAGGTCGGCCGACTGGAGGATCTTCGACGCGGACCCGCGCGTCAGCTCGTCGTCTTCCGCGTTCCACGCCGACTCGGGAGTGGTCCCGGCCGCGGCCGGCGCGACGGAACCCGGAACGGGAGTCTTCCCGGGGGTCGCTGGCCGCGCGGAAGCGATCGACCTTCCGGAGGCGCTCGACCCGAAGGTCATGTCGAAGTCGGCCGCCGAGGACGGCTCGACGAGAAGGAGGATCCGGTGGATCGCCTCTTTCAGCCGGCGCACCTCGCGAGGACGGACACCGCGCCGCCGCGCCTGCTTCTCGAACTCGTCCCGCTCGCGCCGGAACCTCCGGAAATCGGTCTCGAACTGCTCCGTCCGGTACCGGGGATCCCGCGACAGATCGGCCTCGAGGTCGAGGAGGTGCCGGGAGGTCGAAAGGATCCGCTCCTCCTCCTTCCGGTAGAGCGCCTGGAACTTCCGCTTGGCCGCCACGTTCGAGGCGAGGAGCGACTGCAGCACCTCGGCGCTGTAGAAGACGTTTCCCATCCGGCGCTTCAGCGTCCGGATGTTCTCGAGGGGCTTCTTGCGGATCAGGTCCTCGAAGCGCTCGCACACCTCGATGTCCTTCCGGAGGACCTCGAGGAGGGAGAGGACGAGCTGCACCTCCGCCGGATCGGCGGCGTCGCGCCGCGTGAGCGAGAGGAAGGTCGCGCAGAGGCTCGCCAGCTCTTCGGCGGGCTTCAGCTCGAGCCCGCCGTCCGGGAGGCGCCGCGTCCCGGCGCGCGTCAGGAGGAAGTCGACCTTGTCGAGGTCGTCGGGCGCGAGCTGCCGCGCGTAGAAGTAATACCTCAGCAGCGGGACGATCTCCGCCTCCGAATCCCGTCCCGACTTCTCGAAGAACTGCCGGAGAACGTGGGGCGCGACCTTCCGGTCCTCGAGGAGGAGCGCCGCGTGGAGGCCGTCCACGGCGACATCCAGCCGCTTGACCTCGGCGAGCCGCGCGTCGGCCGGCGCCGTCTCGCGCGAGGCCTTCACCTTCTTGATCTCCTCGTAGATCGGCGGAAAGCTCGCCGCGACACCGGCCACCTCGCCCGACGGAAGGACCGCCGACAGCTCCTGCAGGAACTGCTGGAAAACCCAGAGCGTACGGAACTTCTCCGTCAGGCGCTGGTAGGACGCGCGAAACTCGGTTTCCGCTGCCGCGGGATCCACGGCTTAGAATTATGCCTCGTGATCGACCGTGTTCTCCTAGATGAGGCAAAGATCGCCGCGCGCCTCGACTCCCTGGCGGGCGAGATCGACGCCGCCTATGCCGGGGGGGAGATCCGGGCGGTCGGCATCCTGAAGGGCTCCGTCTTCTTTCTCACGGACCTCCTGAAGCGCCTGCGGAGCCCTGTGAGCCTGGACTTCATCCAGGTCCGGTCGTACGCGGGGACCGAATCGTCGGGGAACATCCAGCTCGTCCACGACCTCTCGATGGACATCGAAGGGAAGGACGTCCTCCTCTTCGAGGACGTCGTGGACACCGGCCGGACGCTCCGGCGGATGATGGAGATTCTCTCGGCGCGCCACCCGCGCTCTCTCCGGATCGCCGCCCTCATGAAGAAGAAGCTCCCGGAGAACAGGGATCTCCCGGTCGACTATCTCGGCTTCACGATCGGGGCCGAATTCGTCGTCGGCTACGGACTCGACCTCGACGAGAAGTATCGCAACCTCCCTTACGTGGCCGTCTGGAATCCGCATTCATGATCCCGGGGGAACCCGCGTCGGGTTCCCCCGGACCCCCTCCTCACGCCACTCCTCCTCATCACGCATCCGGGAGCGCCTGAACATGAAGCTCGAGACCATCGCAGTCCCCGATGCCCCGAAAGCCATCGGCCCTTACGCGCAGGCCGTGAAGGTCGGGAACCTCCTCTACACCGCCGGCCAGATCCCGCTCGACCCCGCGACGATGAAGCTCGTCGAGGGAGAGATCGCCGTGCAGACGGCGCGCGTTCTCTCGAACCTCGAGGCGATCCTCCGGGGCGCCGGCGCCACCCTCGCCGACGTCGTCAAGACGACGGTCTTCCTCGCCGACATGAAGGACTTCGCGGCGATGAACGAGGTCTACGCCGCGCGCTTCGGAGCGCACCGGCCGGCGCGGTCGACCGTGCAGGTCGCCGCGCTTCCGGCCGGCGCGAGGATCGAGATCGAGGTCGTCGCGAGCGTCCGCTAGCCCCTACTGCGGGAGGAGCGTCGCCGGGTCGTTCGTCCCGTTGTTGACGAGCGAGGCGAATCCCGTGAAGGTCGCTCCCGGAGTCGTCGTCCAGACGACGAGGGTCCCCGCCGATCCGTTCGGCGCCCCGACGCCCGTCGTGACGACCCGGTTGATCTGCGTCATCCCGAGCGGCGCGAGCGTCACGCTCTGCGTCGTTCCGAGCTGCGTCCCGTCGTCGGCGTACAGGGCGTAACCGACGTGTGATCGGGTAGGGCGGTGATCCCTCCGTCCGGCGGCCCGTTCACGAGGACGAGGTTGGTCCTCACCTTGTCATCCTCGCGGACTCCCACGATCGCCACATTCGTCCCGGGCCGGAACCACGACGCGCTCGGGATCCCCGGCACGCTCTGGCCGAAGCGCCCCGGCCCGGATGGCGCCGGGGTCGTCGTCACGCTGTCGATGGCGAGACCCGGCGAGCTGCTCGTGACGAGGATGGCGCCGAAGTCCCGGTTCGACGAAAGGCCGAAGACAGAGCCGAGGACGTCGCGGAACGTGTAAGCCGTCTGCGGGTTCAGGGAGTAGCTCTTCGTCGGTCCCGTGCTTCCGTCGGGCGTCCCGAACGCGAGATAGCGCAGCGTCACGTTCGCCGACGTGGAGCCGACGTTCGCGAGGAAGAAGTCGGTGGTGTACATGGCCGGGGCTGCCACCGTGCCGCCGGCGGACCGGGCGACCGAGGGGACGATGAAGCTGGCGGCGCCGCTTCCGCCGAACCCGGTCGAGGCGAAGAGAGTCGCCGGGTCGTTCGTCCCGAGATTGTCGAGGAGGGAGGCGAAGGCCGTGAAGGCGCCCCCCGAGGTCGTCGTCGAGAGCGTGATCGTCGCGTTCGACGTGCTGCGGGTCCCCGTGATCGTCTGGATGACGCGGGGGAGCTGGGTCATCTCCAGCGGCTGCAGCGTCGGCGGCGTCAGCGTCCCGAGGTTCGCGCCGTTGTCGTCCCGGAGGCCGACCAGAACGTCGAGCGGCTGGTCCGTGGCGTTGACGAGGACGAGGTTCGTCCGGGCGGTGGCGTCCTCACGGACTCCGGCGATCGCTCCCGGGGAGCCGGGCGAGATGAGCTGGGACGCCATCACCGCCGGAACGCTCTGGCCGAAGGCTCCCGTGCCGTCGGGCGTCGGCGTCGTCGTGACGCTCGAGATCTTCAGCGACGCCGAATTCGCGCTGACCCGGATCGCGCCGTAGTTGTTCCCCGTGAGGCCGAAAAGAGACGAGAGGACGTCCGCGTAGGTGAGGGCGTCTCCCGGGGCCACCGTCGCCGTCTGCTCGGGGCCCGAGGTCCCGTCCCCGTCGTGGCCGAGAAACTTGAATATCATGGTCGCGTCCGAGGACCCTTCGTTCGCGACGAAGAGGTCCGTCGTGAAAAATGCCGGGGCGGCCTGGCGTGCCGCCGGCCGTATGGGCGACCGATGCGACGTAGTAGTACGTCGGACCGATCGGCGACGAGCCCCACCAGCCGATGTCCCGGAGGGCGTTCGGCGTGATGTCGACCCCGATCGGGAGGTCGTTGTTGATGACCGGCTCCAACAGGATATCCGGGACGCACGACGTGTCCCAGTGTGAGACGGACGAGCCCGGCTCTACCGGGTTCGGCGCGTAGAGGAGCATCTGCCCGGCCGTGTTCATCCCGGCGGGGTGGCTCGGATCGAGGCCGATCGTGGCCTGCGCGGGGAGGTTCGCCCGCAGCGTCACGCCGTCCGCCTGCGAGATGCCTACGACGGGAATGGTGACCGAGGGGGCCGTCCCGCTCATCCCCTGCGCTCCCCCCTCCACGTTGTTCGCGACGACCATCCCGATCGCCCCGGCCGCCTGGACGTTCAACGCCTTCTGCGTGAAGGCGCAGCTCCCGCGGTCCACGAGCGCGATCTTCCCGGCGACGGCGGAGGCGTTCGTCAGGGGCGAGCAGGCGTCCGTTGTCAGGGGTCCGGACGGATCGGCCGGGTCCAGTGCCGCGACCAGCGTCCCGGAGACGCCCGGGAGCGTGATCACCGCCCCGAAGTCCGCCGTCGCCACCGTATACGATCCCGCAGCCGCGGCCGGCGAGGAGACCATGAGGGCCGGACCCTTCGACAGGTATGCCGCCCCCGCCGCGTTCGCGGCCGGGCCGGACCAGACGAGGTTCCCCGTGTTGATCGCCGAAGCCTGCCGCTCGGCGTCCGTCGCCATGTCGTTCCAGCTCTTCTTCGCCGTCGTGTCGTAGGCGAAGGCGTCGAAGATGTCGGGCTGCGGCTGGCTCCCGCAGCAGAAGGTCCCCGTCGACTCGCTCGCGAGAGAGACGAAGCCGAGTCCGTGGGCGAACTCGTGGAGCGTGACCGTCAGCAGGTTGATGTCGCTGGAAGGCGTGTTCGTGTCGAAGCCGTAATAGAAGAATTCTCCACTAAGGCAGCCGGACTGCCCCAGCTTGCTGTTGAACTGTGTCGTCATGTGCGAGTTGCCCGGCTCGAGGTCGTAGCCCGCGAGCTGGCTCGCCTCGGCCACGACGTACCAGACGCCCGGGAGGACTCCGCCGGCGAAATCGGACTCGACCCAGTCCGGCGACGTCCCCCCGAGGACGGCCGTCGTCGACGAACACGAGAGCGGCTCAAAAGAGGCGTAGACGGTGATGTTGACGCTCCCGGGGAGGATGCCGCCCCAGATATCGGCGGCCTTCTGCAGGACGTTCAGGCGCTGCTGGCCGATCGTCGTCCCGGGGTTTCCGCCGACGGGCGTGACCGAGGTCGGGTCGTTCAGCCCCTGCCCGGCGGCGTCCTTGTTGACGATCGTGATCGTCACCGCGTGGGCGGGGAGGGCGACGAGGAAGACGAGAAGGCCCGCGAGAAGAAGCGTCGCTCGGCGCATCGCGTCACTTCTCCTCGGCGGCGGGCTTGGCCGCGGGGGCGGGAGCTTTCAAGGCCTCGTCCACCTTCGAGGCCGGCACGCACTCCTCGGAGAGCGTTCCGTCCGCGTTCTTCCGGACGACGGAATAGCGGAAGTACTCGGGGCCGAGCTGCGCCCTCTTCCGTCCCGACGGGAGGGTCTCGACGGTCGTCGTCCGGGCCCCCGTCGCGAAGACCGGCTTGAGGCCCGCGCCCGCCGCGCGAAGAGCCTCGATCTCCTTCGCCGTCGCCGGGCGAAGCTTCCCTGTTTCGGGGTCCCTCGCGACGATCAGCCGCGGGGCGGTCTTCCCCGCGCTCTCGGCCGCGGGTGCCGCCGGCTTTGAATCCTTCAGCTCGTCCGCAACGACGGCAGACGAGAAGAACAGAAATCCCGAAACCACGACGACTCCGACGACTGTTCTCATTCTCGAGACTCTCCCCATTCCTCATTAGAGGTCACTTCTGACCGGCAGGAGAAGGTAGAGCAAGGCGCATACCTCTCCCAACCTGACCTGAAGTGACTCATTCTTCGTTTTACTTTCGCCCGGACGCCCGGAACGCGTCCAGAGCCCGGGTCATCTCTTCCACTCCCACGTCCGCGTGGGTGACGAGGCGGATGGTGTCGGCGCTGGAGGCGCCGGCGAGGACCCCCTTTTCGCGGAGAGCCGCGAGGAGGGTCGAGGCGTCGCCGAAGACGGCCGGGTCGAGCGTCACGAAGAGGATGTTCGTCTCGACGGAGCCGGGATCGACGCCGAGGCCGGGGATGCCGGCCAGCTCCTCGGCGAAGCGGCGGGCGAGGCGGTGGTCCTCGGAAAGCCGGTCCCTCTCGTTCTCGAGGGCCACGAGGGCGGCGGCGGCGATGACGCCCACCTGCCTCATCCCTCCCCCGAAGAGCTTCCGGACGCGGCGCGCCTCGGCGACGAACGCCTCGGAGCCGGCCACGGCACTTCCGACCGGGGCGCGGAGCCCCTTCGAGAAGCAGACCATCACGGAGTCGAACCCGGCGGCGAGCGTCGCCACCGGCACGCCCCGCGCGGCCGCCGCGTTCCAGAGCCGCGCCCCGTCGAGGTGGGCGGCGATCCGCTTCTCCTTCGCGAGGGCGAGGATCGCGGCGACGTTCTCGTCCCTGAGGATCGCCCCTCCGGCGAAGTTGTGCGTGTTCTCGAGCGCCACGACGGACGTGCGAGGCAGGTAGTAGACCGTCTCCGGCCGGACCCACGGCTCGACGAGCGCGCGGGTCAGGTGCCCCCCGTCGCCGGCGACCGGCCGCGGGAGGAGGCCGGAGAGCGCCGCCATCGCCCCCATCTCGTAATGGAAGATGTGGCATTTCGACTCGAGGATCACCTCGGTCCCCGACCGCCCGTGGACCCGGAGCGAGATCTGGTTTCCCATCGAGCCGGACGGGACGAAGAGGGCGGCTTGCTTCCCGAGTATCTCCGCCGTCCGCTCCTCGAGGCGGCGGACGGTCGGGTCCTCGCCGTAGACGTCGTCGCCCACCTCGGCTTCGGCCATCGCCCGGCGCATGCCGGCCGTCGGCCTCGTCACCGTGTCCGAACGGAAATCCGAGATCCTCACGGGCGCGGAGTTTAGCCGGATGGCAGAATCGGTGCCCGATGTCCCTCGTCCTCGTCGAGACTTTTCCCGTCGGCCCCCTCGGATGCAACTGCGCGGTCGTTGCCGACCCGGAGACGAAGGAGGCGATCGTCCTCGACCCGGGCGACGAGCCGGAGAGGATTCTGGACGTTCTGAGACGGAACGAGCTGAAGGCCGTCGCCCTCGTCCATACGCATGCGCATTTCGACCACGTCGGCGTCACGGCCCGCATCAAGAAGGAGACGGGCGCGCCGATCTTTCTCCACGAGAGTGACCTGCCTCTCTACGAGCGGCTCCGGGAACAGGGACGGATCTTCGGCTTCGACTTCGAGGCGCCGGAGGGGGTCGACCGCTTCCTCGCCGAAGGAGATCGCGTCCCCTGCGGCGGCGGGTTCCTCGAAGTCCTCCACACGCCCGGCCACACGCAGGGGAGCGTCTGCCTCCGCCTCCCCGGCGACCGCCCGCTCCTCTTCTCGGGCGACACTCTCTTCCGGCGCTCGATCGGGCGGACCGACCTCCCGGGGGGCTCGACGCCGCAGATCCTCTCCTCGATCGAGACGAAGCTCCTCACCCTCCCCGGCGATCTCGAGGTCCTCCCCGGCCACGGCGAGCCGACGACGATCGCCGAAGAGTCGCGGCTCAATCCGTTCGTCGGGTCGCGCAGCAGGAGACTCTTCTAGCCCCCGGTCGCACCGGCGGCGGGATCTTCGGGATGTGGACGCGGAAAGTGGTGCCGCGCCCCGGCTGGCTCTCGGCCGTCACGGTCCCGCCGTGCAGATCGACGAACGCCTTGACGAGCGAGAGGCCGATCCCCATGCCGCGGGAGATCCGCTCGCTCCGGTCGTCCGACTGCCGGTAGCGCTCGAAGATGTGAGGCAGGTCGTTCGGGTCGATGCCGGCCCCCGTGTCCTTCACGACGAAGTCGACGCCGTTCTCCCCCGCCCGTGCCGCAAGGTCGATGCGCCCCCCGCGCGGCGGTGAACTTCACCGCGTTGTGGAGAAGGTTCCAGAGCACCTGCCGCATCCGGACGGGATCGACGCGGACGATCGAGGCGCCCGGCGCCGGAGCGTCGACGGCGAGGAGGATTCCCTTGCCTTCGGCCATGACCGAGACCGGCTCCACCGCCTCGGCGACGATGGAGGCGAGGTCCGTCTCTACGGCCTCCAGCTTCGCCTTCCCCTCCTCGTACCGCGACAGGTCGAGGAGGTCGGAGATGAGGACGAGGAGGAACTGCGCGGAACGGCGGATCTGCGCCATCGCCGTCAACGAGGTTTCGGAGTCGGGGCGGTCCTCGGCGAGGATCTCGCTCCAGCCGAGGATCGCCGTGAGCGGCGTCCGGAGCTCGTGGTTGACGTTCTGCAGGAAGTGGTCGCGCTTCCGCTGCGCGTCGCGAAGCCGCTCGTAGCTGCGCTGCAGCTCCTCGTAGAGGCGGGCGTTCCGGAGGAGGAGCGCGGCCTGGTCCGCCAGATTCTCGAGGGCGGCCCGGTCGTCCGCGTCGAAGCCGTCGGGCTTGTCCGCGACGGCCAGGACGCCGAGAGTCCCCGCCTCGGTGCGAAGGGCCGCGAAGGCGACGTTCGCCGTCACGCCCAGCTCGTCGAGGAAGCCGGGCGAGAGCCGTGGATCCCCGAGGAGATCGTTCAGGATGTACGTCTCGCCGCTCTGATAGCTCGCGACCGCGAAAGACCGGTCGGAGAGCCCGAGGCGCCGGCCGCGGAGCGCGGCCTCCGGGACGCCGAAGCCGGGGGGGGTCAGCGCGAGCGAGCGCGTCTCGGGCTCCCAGAGCGCGAGCCAGCTCTTCGACGCGCCGACGCCGTCCGCGACGAGCCGGGTGAGGCGGGCGTAAGTCTCCTCGGGGCTCGTCATCACGGAAGCCGTTCCCGAAAGCTGGTGGGCCCTCTCCATCGTGGAGATCCGGCGTCGGACGCGACGCTCGAGGGCGCGGAGCGCCGAGACGAGGCGCCCGACCTCGTCCGGATGGCTGAGCGCCCCCAGCTCGGGCGCCTCCTGCCCGCCCGCGATGGCGTCGGCGAAGCGGGCCGCGCGGCGGACGGGCGCCATCGCCCGCGCCACCACGGCGACGACGAGCCCGGCGAAGAGCGTCGCGAGGCCGAGGTAGAGAAGGCGGAGGCGATTGCGCGTCCGGTGGTCGGTGGCGAAGACGGCGCGCGCCTGCGCGTCGGCCTCCGCCCGGACCGACGTCATCGCGATCTGCCGGGCGTACGTCCACGGCAGACCCTCCAGACGGCGCAGGTCGACGAGATGAGTCTCGCCGCCGGCGGAGAGCTCGAACTCCCCGAAGTTGCCCCGCGCCGCGAGCCCCCGGAGCGAAACGATCTCGTCGTCAGCCAGCGCCCCGGGCGGATGGACGATCGGTGCCTCGTCGCGCGGGATCAGGGCCTCCACCTGCTCCGCGACCTCCCGGTGCTCGTCGGTCTCGAGGAGCCGTTCGAGGGCCCAGTCGGCGCCGACCTCGCCGAGAAGTCGGCCGCCGTTCCCCTGGATCAGACGTATGCCGGTCGCGATGCGCCCCATTCCACGGTAAAGATCGCCATAGATGTGCGTCCAGACGACGGCGTCCGGCCGGGCGTCGGGCGCGAACAGAGGGGCCGCCTGGCGTGTCGGCGACCGAAAGTCGGCCGGAAGGCCCGCTTCCCGGACGAAGCGAGAGACGTCTCCGCCCGGGACCGCCCGGATGACACCGGACGCCGTCGTGACGGAGAGCGAAACGACGCCGGACTCTCCGGCCATGAGCGAGAGGAACGGGCTCTCCAGGGCACGGGACGCCGCGACGGAGCGAAGCGCCTCGGCCGATCGGGCGAAGGCGGGCATCACGATGGCCACGCTCGGCCGCCCCGGACGAGTCGCGAGGAATCCTCCGGGAAGGGAGTCGAGCGGCTCGCCGGGGAGATCTCCTGCCGGCGCGGACGAAAGAGCGGCGGCAGATGCTGCCGCCGCCTCACCGAGAATCTGCCGGATCCGTTCGGCCTGGCCTTCGATCTCGTGGACGCGAAGATCCGCGACCGAGCGGAGGAGCATCTTCTCGCGCTGCGTCGCTTGCTCAAGGAGGATGGCCATGACCTCCTTCTCGGAGTGGGTGCTCTCCCGGTCGGCGAGGAACCAGTAGACGGAGACCGGAACGAGGGCCAGCGGCAGAAGAAGCCAGACGAGCCGAGCCGTGAGGGATCGGCCGGGTCGCCACCATCCGCCGCTGGACGGAGTCGGGCTCTCCGCGGTGATGCGGGCCGCTCGCGGGCGGGGCGCCTCGGCGCTCACGGGAATACGAGCTTAGCCCGAAGCGGACCTCGCGGGGCGACGCTCGAAGATCGCGCCTCCGCGAATTCACTTCCGGCACAAAGACTCTGTCATCTGTCCCCGTCGCGACTCGCCGAAAGGCCCGAGGTCGACCAGTCGAATCGCGTCGCCTCGGAGTTGTCGAACATGTGTTTCATGCTGTTTTCGGCAGCGACGACGGCGAGGGCGATACCGAGGACGCCGAGGCCGACCCCGACGACAGCCGCCGTCGGGAACTTGCTGAGGACGATCCGGGCCTGTGCCTGTTCGCCCGGGCCGAGTTTGAGCGTGTCGTTGTCCGAGCCGGCGGAATTTCCTGACGCATCGCCCGGCTTCGGGCCCCACTCGACCTGCAGCCGGTAACGGCCGGGCGCGAGCTTGTCCGCCGACCAGGCGTTGCCACTTCCTTCGCGGACGGGGATCGTCGTGGACTGCCTGTCGTCGAAGAGCTTCCACGCGAGCGTCCGTTGAGAGAGGACGTCCTTGTGGGAGTCCGAGACCGATTCGAAGACTTTGGCCTCGAGCGTGGCCGTTTCGGTCGTCGTCGAAGTGATCCGGACGACCTCGGTCGAGACGCAGCCGTCGAACGCGAGCGGAGCAAGCGCGACGAGCAGCAGACGGGCGGTCGCCCGAATCAGTACGGAAGGCGGAAGCGGTTTCGTTCGTCTATTCATGGGCCTGCTCCGTTCCATCCCTTTGATGGACACATCGAAGCTGGGCCCTTCAACCGGGCAAGTCTTCGGGAATTTTCAGGGAATTTTCAGAAACCCTGAAGAACAGCTCTACTCGTAGCGCAGCGCTTCTATCGGGTCCAGCCTGGAAGCTTTCAGCGCCGGGTAGAAGCCGAAGGTGATGCCGACGAGGGCCGAAAAGACGAACGCGAGGTAGATGGCGTTCGCCTCCACCGAGACGGGCCACCCCGCGAAGCGGGCGACGAGCTTCTGGATCCCGATCCCGACGCCGATCCCGAGCGCGCCTCCGGTGATCGCGAGGACGACCGCCTCGACGAGAAACTGCGCCCGGATGTCGCCCCCCTTCGCTCCGATCGCCATCCTCACGCCGATCTCGCGCGTCCTCTCGGTCACCGAGACGAGCATGATGTTCATGATCCCGATCCCGCCGACGAGGAGAGACACGCCGGCGATCGACCAGAGGAGCGCGCTCATCGTGCGGCTCTGCTCCTCGGCCTGCTGGAGCATCTCGGTCTGGGACCGGATCATGAAGTCGTCGTCCTGTCCGGCCGCCTTGTTGATCTTGTGGCGCTGGCGGAGGAGCGCCGTGATCTCCTCCTGCGCTCGAGGCACCAGCTCGTTCGAGCTCGCCGAAGCGAGGACCGCGCCGACGGCCGTCGTCCCCATGATCTTCTTCTTGACCGTCTGATAGGGGGCGACGACGACGTCGTCCTGGTCCTGCCCCATCGTCGAGCCCCCCTTCGCCTCGAGGACGCCGAGGACCTTGAAGGGAATGTTCTTGATCCGGATCGTCTTTCCGACGGGGTCCTCGTCGCCGAAGAGCGTCGTCGCGACGGTCTGGCCGAGGACGCAGACCTTGGCTGCGGCGCGGTTGTCCGCGTCGGTGAAGAACTGGCCGGAAGCGACGTTCCAGGACCGGATCAGCGGCCAGTCGACCTCGCCCCCCTGGATGGATGTGGACCAGTTCTGGTTCCCGTAGATCACCTGAGCCACGGTCCGGATCGTGGCCGAGACGTATGCCACGGTGCCGATTTCCTTCCGGATCGCCTCGACGTCTTCCCCGGAGAGCTTCGAGTTGGACCCCCAGCCGGCCCGCGCCCCCGAGGAGGTCGTCGTGCCGGGGAAGATCATCAGGAAATTCGTCCCGAGAGACCGGAGCTGGTTCTCGGCCTGGAGGCGCGCCCCCTCGCCGATGCCGATCGTGGCCACGACGCAGGCGACGCCGATGATGATGCCGAGGGCGGTCAGGAGCGAGCGGAGCTTGTTCCGTCCGAGGGCACGGAAAGCCACCTTCAGAATGTTCGTCGTCTTGGTCATTGGGCCCCTCCCGCGGCGAGGTGGAGGGAGGCCTGCCGCCGTGCCGTCACCGGTACGTCGCTCAGGATCTTCCCGTCCCGGAACATGACGATCCGCCTGGCGTACTCCGAAATGTCCTGCTCGTGCGTGATGAGGACGATCGTCTTCCCCTCCTCGTTCAGGCCCTGGAAGATCGCCATGACCTCCACGGACGTTCTCGAATCGAGGTTTCCCGTCGGCTCGTCGGCGAGGAGAATGGCCGGATCGTTCACGAGGCTCCGCGCGATGGCGACACGCTGCTGCTGCCCTCCCGAGAGCTGCGCCGAGGTGTGGTCCCACCGGTCCTCGAGACCGCAACGCTTCAGGGAGGCCCGGGCGCGGGCTTCGGCCTCGGCGTCGGTCATCTTCGACTTCCTCGAGTAGAGGAGCGGAAGCTCCACGTTCTCGAGGGCGTTCGTCCGCGAAAGGAGGTTGAAGTTCTGGAAGACGAACCCGATCTTGTCGTTCCGGATCTCGGCGCGCGCGTCGCGGTCGAGGCTCGAGACGTCGACCCCGTCGAGAGAGTAGCGGCCGGCTGTCGGCCGGTCGAGGCAGCCGACGATGTTCATGAAGGTCGACTTGCCCGAACCGGACGGGCCCATGATCGCCACGAACTCTCCGGTTTCGACCGAGATGCTGATGCCGTCGAGAGCACGCACCTCGGACTCGCCCATCCTGTAGATCCGGGTCAGGTCCTCGATCTTGATGACGGGGTGGCTCACGCGCGCTCCATGGGTCAGAACGGCCGCCGGCCGCCCGGCCCACTGCCTCCCTGCACTCCGGCTCGCGCCGTGGCGAGGCCGACGACGATCTCGTCTCCTTCCTTCAGTTCGGACGATTCGGCCGCCGTGTAGTTGCCGTCGGTGATCATCGTCTTCAGGCTCACGGCCTTCAGCTTCCCCTTCGTTCCCGGCACCTCCACGTAGACCGTCCCGGAGGAGGAGGAAGCCGTCCGGGTCCCGGCCGACGGACCGCCTTTCCCCGCCGCCTTACCCGGCGCCGGGCCGGCCGCCGGAGCCGTCGATGCCGAGGCCCGCGCTCCCCCTTCCGCCTTCGATGCCGGCGCCTTCGCGCTCTTCTTCGAAGGGTCGACCCAGAGGTCCGCCGAGTCCGGCCTGAAGCGCAACGCGGAGTTCGGGATGCGAAGGACGGCCTGGCGCGTATCGACCGGGACGAGGACGTTCGCCGTCATTCCCGGTTTGAGCTTCAGGTCGGGATTCGGGACGTCCAGCATGACGGGGTAGGTCACGACGTTCTGGACCATCTGCGCGGAGAGGCGGACTTGCGAGACGACGGCCTTGAAGACGGCATCCGGAAAGGCGTCGACGGTGAAGGTCGCGACTTGACCCAGCTGGATCTGGCCGACGTCCGCCTCGTCGATGTTCGTCAACACCTGCATCTTGGTCAGGTCCTGCGCGATCGTGAAGAGTACCGGCGCCTGGAACGAGGCGGCCACGGTCTGGCCGATGTCGTAGGCGCGCGTCACGACGACCCCGTCGATCGGCGACGCGATCTTCGTGTACGACAGATTCGTCTCGGCCTGCCTGAGGGTGGCCGAAGCCTGCTCGACGGCGGCGGCGTCCGAGTCCCGGGTCAGCTGCGCCGCGTCCAGGTCGGACTGGGCCTCGAGCTCCTGCTTGAAGAGGTTCTTCGCGCGGGTCAGGGAGATCTCGGCGTTCCGGAGCTCCACTTTCGCCTTCTCGAGATTCGCCTTCTGCTGGTCGACCGTCTGCTGGAACGGCGTCGGGTCGAGCTCGGCCAGGAGCTGCCCCTTCTTGACCTCCGAGTTGAAGTCGACGTAGAGCTTCGCGATGATTCCCGAAACTTGGCTGCCGACGTTCACCGTCGTGACGGCCGAGAGCGTTCCCGTCGCCGTCACGGTTGCCGTCACCGTACCGAGATCGATCTTCGCCCACCGGTACTTCGCCTCGCCGTTGCTGCCCCGCTTCATGTAGAAGAACCCCAGGGCCGCGGCGAGGAGAACGAGGAATCCGAGGAGAATGACGACTTTCTTCATGAACACACCACATTCATTCGACGTTCGGGGACGGTTCCGGTTGACAGGCGCGGCCGCGTTCCCTTCATTTCAGAACCTCAGGCCGAAGCCGAGCCGGAATCCGTCCCCGGAAACGGGCCCCCGGGACCCGCTGAACCGGCGCGCGACGTATTCGATGGTCGCTTCGATCCCCTTTCGCGGCATCCAGACGACGGCGGGCTGAAGAAGCCACTCCCTCGCCTCGGCGCCGAGGTAGGACCACTGGGACCAGACGATTCGATAGACAACGGTCGGGAACTCGGCACGGAACTCCACGAGTCCCGCCCGGGCGGAATCATAAGCGAGGTCGAGGATCGACCCGGGAGGCTGCCGCTCTCCTCCCCGGAGAAGGAACTCGGCCATCAGCGCGAGCGGCCCGGCCGTGAGGGTCATTTCCAGCGAGAGGTCGTTCAGCCGGAACGAGGGGCGTCCGTCGTCGAA
The DNA here is from genome assembly GCA_963779415.1 of uncultured Acidobacteriota bacterium. Classification (GTDB taxonomy): domain Bacteria; phylum Acidobacteriota; class Thermoanaerobaculia; order UBA5066; family UBA5066; genus DAOMFB01. Next base: position 1,120,809 of record CAVZYA010000001.1, read on the forward strand.
GGCGATCCGGACCGTCTCCCCCGAGAGGCCCGGCTTGAACGTCAGGAGCCCCTTGTAAAAGAGGTACGCGACGCGGGCCGAAGCCCCTTCGACGCGGCTGGCGGAGGAATCCGACGCGGCCCCTCTTCCGGTCTCCTCCCAGGAGCCCGCGCGGGGCCCGATCCCGTCCCACCGCGCGGCCCAGAGAAAGCTGTCGTAGCCGATCCGTTTCTCTCCGGAAATGCTCATCCCCCAGAACGGGCTTCGCGAGATGCCGTTGTCGGAAAAGAGCGTGCCGGAAAAAGTGTCGTCCGGGAGGCCGAACGCCCGCTCCGTCAACCCGGCGCGCACCTTGCCGACCGGTGTCTCGAGGTATGCGGTCGCCTCCTGGAACCAGACCGGGGTGCCGTAATACGGGCGGAATCCCCCGGGCGTCCCCCGAAGCTCGGCCTTCGCGCCCCAGCTCTCGCGGGAATAGTCGCCTCCCGTCGCGGCGTACCAGAGGTCGGCCTGCGTCGACTCCCCTTTCTGAAGCGGAATGAAGCCCATGGCGATCCCCTCGATCCAGAAGTTCGGACCCGGCCCGGGCACGGGGGGATCGCCTTCTGCGAGAAGGGCCGGGGCGGCGGCGAGGAGCGCAAGCGCCGCGAGCCGGCGCAGAGAGGCGGGACTCAAGTCGGCCCGTATGATACGAAGTGCCGCCCGGAGGGTTGCCTCCCGGGCGGCATCACTTCCGATGAAGCTCCAGTTCGACATCCCGTGCGAGACCCGCACGCTCCAAAACGGCCTCAAGGTCGTCGTGGCGCCCCATCCCGGCGTTCCGATCGTCACGGTCGACGTGACCTACGACGTCGGGAGCCGCGTCGAGCCGGAAGGGAAGACGGGGTTCGCCCACCTTTTCGAGCACTTGATGTTCGAAGGGTCGGAAAACGTCGGAAAGGGGGAGCACTTCCGGCTCGTAGCCGAGGCCGGCGGGGCGATGAACGGGACGACCTCGGAGGACCGGACGAACTACTTCGAGACGCTTCCGGCGGAGTGCCTCGACCTCGCCCTCTTCCTCGAGGCCGACCGGATGCGGGCCCTCGTCCTCTCCGAGGAGAAGCTCGCGAACCAGCGCGAGGCGGTGAAGGAGGAGAAGCGGCTCCGCGTCGACAACCAGCCGTACGCCCCCTCGTTCGAGGTCGCGGACGCCCTCGCGTACGACGCCTTTCCTTACCGCCACTCCGTCATCGGCTCGATGGACGATCTCGACCGGGCCACGCTCGACGACGCGCGCGACTTCTACCGCCGGTACTACTCCCCCGGGAACGCGCTCCTCTGCCTGAGCGGCGACGTGGAGCCGGAGGAGGCCTTCGCCCGCGCCGCGCGCGTCTTCGGCGCCGTCCCGGCGCGCGAGACGCCCCCCCCTTCCACGTCGTCGAGCCGCCGCCGCACGGCGAGCGGCGCGCCCGCGTCGACGACCTCCACGCGGCGCTCCCGGCGCTGCAGGTGAACGCCAAGGGACCGGCCCGGCGCGACGCCGACGCCTACGCGCTCCTCTACGCCGAGAAGATCCTCGGAGGAGGCGAGAGCGCGACGCTCTGGCGGCGCCTCGTCAAGGACGAGGAGCTGGCCCTCTCGCTCTCGATCCACTTCGACGAGAGGCGCGGCCCTTCGCTCTTCCGCGTCTTCGCCATCGCGCGCGCGGGGGTCTCGCATCGCGTGCTGGAGGAGGAGATCCGCTCGGCGCTCCACCGGCTCGCGGAAGGCGGGCCGACGGCCGCGGAGATGGAGCGCGCGCGGCGCCTTCTCTTGGCCGACATGGTCCGCTCCACGCAGACGACCCAGGCCGTGGCGTTCCTTCTCTCGGAGTACGGTCTCTACGACGGCGCGCCCGGCCTCTGGCGCGAGGACTTCGAGCGGATCCTCGCGCTCGACGCCGCCGCGGTCCGGGACGCGGCCGCGCGGCTCTTCACCCCCGAGCGGATCTCCACCGTGGAGATCCACCCCGCGGGGGGGCGATGAAACTCCCGCCTCCCCGCCCCGGCCCGCCGCGCCCGTTCGCGCCGCCCCCCTTCACGGCGGCGACGCTCCGGTCGGGACTTCCCGCGCGCGCGGCGCGCTGGGGGAAGCGCCCGACGGTCGCCGTCTCGGTCGTCTTTCCCGGCGCGGGGAGCGCGTCGGACCCCCCGGGGCGCGAAGGGACCGCCGAGCTCGCGGCCGACGTCTTCCTCGGCGGGACACGGACGAAGAGCGCCCGGGAGCTGGCCGTCGCCCTCGACGACCTCGCCGCCGTCCTCGACGTCTCGGCCGGCAGCGACTCCTCGGTGGCGCGTCTCTACGTTCTCGAGCCGGATCTCGACGCCGGCCTCGCCCTTCTCGCCGAGGTCCTCACGGAATCGACGTTTCCCGAGGAGGAGTTCGCAAAGAGCCGCCGCCGGACGCTCGACACGCTGATCGAGCAGCGCTCCGAGCCCGACTTCCTCGCGCGCGAGCGTCTGCACGACCGGCTCTACCCGGGCCACCCGTATGGCCGGCTGACGCCGTCGGAGCGAGGCCTCGCGGCCATCAACCGGGACGACCTCGCCCGTTTTGCCGCCGATCGACTCTCGCTCGCCGGGGCGACGTTTCTCGCTGCCGGCTCGGCGGACCCGGAGCGCCTCCTCTCGGCCGCCGAGAAGGCCTTCGGCGGCCTCCCGATCCCATCGGCGCTCGCCGCGCCGGGGGTGCCCGACGCGCCCGCGATCAAAGACTTCACGATCCACATCGTCCATCGGACCGGCTCGGTCCAGACGAACCTCCTCTTCGCCCGCCCCGCCATACCGCGCCGCCACCCCCGCTACCTCGACGCGCTCGTCGCGAACCAGTCGCTCGGCGGGGGCGCCTCGTCGCGGCTCTTCAACGTCCTGCGCGAGGAGAAAGGGCTGACGTACGGGGCCTACTCGTCGCTTTCTCCCCGCGTCCGCGCCGGACACTTCGGCGCCTCCATCGACTGCCGGACGGAGGTGACGCGCGAGGCGCTGGAAGGGCTTCTCGGCCTCGTGCGTACCTACGCGGAAGGGGGGCCGACTCCCGAGGAGCACGGGCGCTCTCTTCGCTATCTCTCCGGGACGTTCGTCCTCTCGCGCGAGGCGCCCGGCGCGATCGTCCAGGACGAGGTGACCCGCCTCCTTCACGGCCTTCCCGGGGACGAATGGGCGACATGGCGCGAGCGGCTCCTCGCCGTGACGCCGGAATCGGCGGCGCGGGCCGCGCGCGACTACTTCGACCCGTCGATCGGCGTCCTGGCCGCCGTCGGCGACGCCGAGGCGCTCCGCCCCGTCCTCGAGCCGTTCGGCGACGTCACCCTCTGGGACACGGACGGGCCCCGGGCGTGAGCCATCCCTATCTCTCGGAGGGGACCGACGGAATCTCCGCCGAGTCGGCGTGGTCTGTCCGCATGGCCCGCGCCTCGAGCGTCCTCCGCAGCCGGGTCCGGAACGTCAGGACCTCGAGCTGACGCAGCCGCTCGGCTTCGCCAGACCGCCTCCGCTGCTGCTCCCGGGCAACGGCGAGTAGGAGCGCGCTCCGGACGTACTCCCTCCGCTCGTCCGAGCGGCCGAAGCGCCTCTCGAGAAGTCGGCGCCACGGCAGCTCCAGAGCGGATGCGTCGTCCGCCGGAAGGAATCCGAGTCGGACCTCTTCGTCGAGCTCGCGCCGGACCCGGGCACGCTCGAGGAGAAGGGCCGGAGCCCACGCCAGAAGAGCCACGCCGAGGCTCGCGGCAAGTAGCGCCCCCGCGGCCGCCCGCGGCGACGGCCTCGCGAGCGCGGATCCGGCCGCCGCGAGGAGGGGCGGCGCGACGAGGGCCCAGGCCGCGAGCGCGATCTTCCGTTCTCCCGACTCCGCCGACGCCCGGACCATCTCGGCCGAAAAGAGGGAGACGGCGGCGAGGACGCCGGCACCCGCCGCTCCGGCGACGAGCGCCCCCTCGCCGCGGAGGCTCACGGAAGCGACGGCTCCCGCGGGAAGGCCGAAGGCGAAGGCCGAAAGGACCCCTTCCTCCGTGATGGGGAGCCATCGAGTCCAGGCGGCTGCGAGCGCGAGAACCAGAACTGCGAGAACGGCGGCGCCGGCTTCGGCCGGATCGGGAAAGGCGGACGGACCCCGCCCGAACGCGGCAAATCCCGCGAGGAGCCCGGCCGGCGCGAGCGCCAGAGGCCCCCTCATCCGGCCGATCCCGGCGGCGGCGGCCGCCGCGAGGAGGCGCAGCGCGATCTCGACCGTCACGACACCGGGCTCTGCGCGAAATAGAGCCGCGTCGTCTCCACGTCGCGCCGGATCTGCGCCGTCAGCTCCAGCATCGAGGGGAAGACACGCTCCTCGCGGAGCCTCTGGAGGAAGGCGAGGCGGATCCGCTCGCCGTAGACGTCGGACGAGAAGTCGAGGACGTACGACTCGATCGTCGTGGCGTAGTCCTCGTAAACGGTCGGGCGCCGCCCGATGTTCGTGACGCAGCCGAACGTCCGCTGGAACGACGGAATGTACAGAGTCGTCACGTAGACGCCGTCGACGGGAAAAAGCTCGTTCTCCGGCTTGAGGTTGATCGTCGGAAAGCCGATCTTCCGTCCCATCCGGTCCCCTTTCGCGACGAAACCGTCCATCGCATAGGGGCGTCCGAGAAGTCGTGCGGCGAGCGCGACGTCCCCCGACTCGACGGCGCGCCGGATCCGGGTCGAGGAGACCCGCTCCGACCCTTCGGCGACGTCCGCGATCTCCGAGACCGTCGTCCCCGCCTCCGCGCCGACGCGCGCGAGGCGGTCGAGGTTCCCCTGCTTGTCGCGCCCGAAGGCGAAGCGCTCCCCGACGTGCACCTCGCGGGCCGCGAGACGCTTCACGAGAAGCTCCCGGACGAAGACCTCCGCCGGGGTGAGGGAGAAGTCCCGCGTGAACGGGACGATCAGGAGGGCGTCGATTCCGCAGGCTTCGATCGCCTCCTCCCGCTGCCGGAGCGTCTGGATCATCTTCGGCGCCTCTTCGGGCCGCAGCACCTTGAGAGGGTGCGGATCGAAGGTGACGACGATGGAGGGGACGCCGAGATCGTGTGCCCGCGCGGCGACGTCCCGGAGGAGCTTCTGGTGCCCGAGGTGGACGCCGTCGAAGTTGCCGACGGTGACGATCCCCCGTTTTGGAAGGTCGGCACTCCGAAACGGATCTCGAATCACGATCACGAAGTCACCATCCTACAGGCGCCGGGGGGTCCGGGGGGCCCGCGACGCCAGGCCCCCCGGCGAGCGATCGCGGATGACGTTCAAGGCGAGTAACGGATCCTAAGCCACTAAACCACGATGCGCGCGACGACGTCGTACGGGTGGGCCTCGGTCACCTCGACCCGGACGATCTCGCCGGCGCGCGGCGCCCAGTCGTCCGGGACCTCGTTGACGAGGACGCGGCCGTCGATCTCGGGAGCCTGGGAGGCGAGGCGCCCTTCGAGGAGGAGATCCGTCTCGGCGCAGGGCCCCTCGAGAAGGGCGTCGAAGGTCCTGCCGCGCTTCGCGCGGTTCTTCGAAAGGGAGATCTTCTGCTGGGTCTCCATGAGAGCGGCGCGCCGCGACGATTTTTCTTCGAATGAAACAGGATCGCCGAGCGCCTCGGCTCCCGACCCCGGTTCCAGCGAATACGTGAAGACGCCCGCGTTGTCGAAGCGCACGGCCTCGAGGAACTCTTTCACTTCCAAGAAATCTCTCTCCTCTTCCCCCGGAAACCCGACGATGAACGTCGAGCGCAGCGAAATATCCGGAACGACCGCGCGGATTTCCTCGAATTGCCGGCGGAAGCTCGCTTCGTCCCCGCCTCTCTTCATCGCCGCGAGAATCTTCCTCGAGACGTGCTGGAGCGGCATGTCGACGTATGGGACGAAGCGCGGCTCCTTCGCCATCAGCTCGAAGACCGACCGGTCGAGCGTCCTCGGATAGGCATAGAGGAAGCGGATCCAGGGGAAGGACGTCCCGTCGAGGAGCGCCGTCACGAGCCGGGCGAGGCCCGTCCGCCCGAGGCCCAGATCCTCGCCGTAGCGCGTCGTGTCCTGCGAGATGAGGACCAGCTCCCGGACGCCCTGCGCCTCGAGGGAGCGCGCCTCCGCCACGAGGGACGGGATCGTCCGCGAGCGCTGGAGGCCTCGCATCTGGGGGATCGTGCAGAAGGTGCACGGGTTGTTGCACCCCTCGGCGACCTTGAGATAGGCGTACCCCTTCCGGTGGGTCAGGACCCGGGGCGCGAGGTCGTCGTAGAGGCGCGTCGCGAGCGGCTTCTCGGTGAAGCGTGGAAGAGACGGCAGGCCGAGCGCCGCCGCCGGCGCCTTCTCCAGCTCGTCCAGCCCGATGAAGTGGTCCACCTCGGGGATCTCCGCGGCCAGCTCGCGGCCGTATTTCTGGACCATGCAGCCCGCCACGACGACCCGGTCGATCTCCCCCTCTTCCCTCCTCCGCACCTCGCGGAGGATCGCGTTTACCGACTCTTCCTTCGCGCTTTCGATGAATCCGCAGGTGTTCACGATGACGACGCGCGCCTTCTCGGGGTCCGAGAGCGCGAATCCGTCCTTCTGGAGGTGCCCCAGCATCACCTCGGTGTCGACGAGGTTCTTCGGGCAGCCGAGGGAGACAATCCCGACGGACGGAAGGGACGGGAGGGGAGGCTTCTTCATAGATAGATATGGAGAGGCTGCGGCGACGCGCGCACGAGGTGCCTGCGCTGCGACGGAAACGATTCTATATCGGAAGCTCCCGCTGGCGTGGGGTTGCGCGCCGCGTCAAGAGTACCGCCTCCGCCTGTAGAATCATGGTCATCTACGAGTTCGACGACATTCGCGTGGATCCTGCGGCCTATCGTGTGACGAAGGCCGGCCTCCCCGTGCCCCTCGAGCCCAAGGCCTTCGAGGTCCTCCTCTTCCTGCTCCAGAACCCGGGAAGGCTCGTCGAGAAGAAGGAACTGCTCGAGAGGGTCTGGCCGGACATCGTCGTGACCGAGGGCGCGATGACGCGCGTGATCGCCGACCTTCGGCGCTCTCTCGGCGACGCCGCGCGCGAGGCCCGGTACATCGAAACCGTCCCGACGAAGGGCTACCGGTTCATCGCCGAGGTCCGGCGGATCGCCGAACCCCAGGCTCCCGCGCCGCCGGCCGAACCCTCAGCCCCCGGGGCGGCCGCGCCGCAGCGGCGCGTTGTCTGGGTCGCGGCCGGCTTCCTCGTCCTGGCGGTCGCCGGCTTCATCGTCTTCCGAGTGCCGCGCTCGCGGCCCGCCGCCGGGCCGCCCCCGGGACCGGCGAAGCTGACCCAGGTCACGGAGTCCCTCGGACTGGACATGTTCCCCACGTTCTCTCCCGACGGGGCGCAGATCGCCTATTGCTCCGACCGCGACCGGTCGTTCGAGATCTACGTCCGGCAGCTCACGCCGGGTGGCCGGGAGATCCGCATCACATTCGACGGCCGCGACAACTTTCAGCCCGCATGGTCGCCCGACGGGCGCGAGATCGCGTACGCCTCGAGAGCCGTGCCCGGCATCTGGATCGTCCCCGCTCTCGGCGGGGAGCCACGCCGCCTGACAGTGTTCGGCTCCCGCCCTTCGTGGTCGCCCGACGGGGCGACGATCGTCTTCCAGTCCGGCGGCGTCATCGAGCTTTCCGCCACGTCTCCGGCCGCGCCGCCCCCTTCGTCGTTGTGGGTCGTGCCGGCCAGCGGCGGCGAGCCGGGGCCGCTCACGCGCCCGGGGTCGCCCGTCGGCGGGCACGGGGCCCCGGTCTTCTCCCCGGACGGAACCGAGGTCGTCTTCGCGACCTGGTCGGTCCGCAGCGAGTTGTGGAGCGTGTCTCGAAAGGACGGCTCCCTGCGCCGGATCCTGCCGTCGGACGAGGCGGCGCGGGACGCGGGCTCCACGGAGCACCTGTACTTCGACCCCGCCTTCACGCCGAAGGGCGATTTCCTCTACTTCGCGGCGACGGAGCGGAGCTGGCTGAACACGAGCCTCTGGCGGATGCGTGCACCGGATGGTCCGGGCGGGCGCTGGGGGGCCCCCGAGCGCGTCACGCCGGACGGTACGGCGTCCGTCCGGCAGATCGCGGTCTCTCCGCGCAGCGGCACGGTCGCGTACGCCGCGCTCTCGATCGTGAGCAACCTCTGGTCGCTGCCGCTCGACCCGAAAACCTCGGTTCCGACGGGCGAGCCCGTCCTCCTGACCCGCGGCGCCGGCTGCCGCAACACGTCGCCGAGGTTCTCGCCCGACGGCTCGAAGATCGCGTTCGTCTCCTGCCGGGCGGGCTCCTCCACCGACATCTGGCTCATGGACCGGGACGGCGGGGACCCCCGCCCGGTCACGGACGGCTCCTCCGAGACGCACTTCCCGAACTGGTTCCCGGGCGCGGACCGGATCGCCTACTTCACGATTCGGGGCGGAAGAAAGGAGCTGTGGGCCATCTCCCTTGAAGATCGCTCGCAGCGGCTGCTCCTTCCGCTCGGGAACGACGTGTCTCGCACGAGCCTCTCGTTCGACGGACGCTTCGTCGCCTGCACGAAGGAGGCGCCCGACCACGGCCTCTCGACGTGGGTGGCGCCGCTCGACGGCGGCCCTGCGCGGCAGGTGACCCCTCCCGACATGAGCGCCGGCTATCCCTGCTGGTCGCGCGACGGCCGCTGGCTAGCCGTCGACCTGGTGCGGCCGCCAGACACGTTCCTCGCGGTCGTCCCGGCCGCGGGCGGCTCGCCGGCCCCGCTCGTGCATGAGAAGGGCCTGAGCTGGCCGTCGGACTGGTCGCCGGACGGGGAGAAGATCGCCTTCTCGGGACAGCGCGACGGGATCTGGAACGTCTACTGGGTCGCACGCAGCGGGGGACCGGCCCGCCGCCTCACGGAGAACGGAAGGCCGCGCACGTTCCTGCGCTACCCCGTCTGGTCGCCGAAGGGCGACCGGATCGTCTTCGAGCGTTCCGAGACGACCGGCAACGTCTGGGTCCTGGACCCCGCTGGGTAGATCGGGGCGGAGGAGGCGCTGGGGACGCCGCGCCAGCGACTCCCCCGATCAGGGATAGATCCGGTAGAGCATCCGGGGATAGGGGATGCACTCACGCAGGTGCGCCGCGCCGCACATCCACGCGACGAAGCGCTCGAGGCCCATCCCGAAGCCGGAGTGGGGGAAGGTTCCGTACTTCCGGACGTCGAGATACCACTGGAAGGCCTCGACCGGAAGAGCGTGCTCCGTGATCCGCCGAAGGAGCAGCTCGTGGTCGTGGATCCGCTGCGAGCCGCCGATGATCTCGCCGAAGCCCTCCGGCGCCAGCATGTCGAGGCAGAGGGCCACCTCCGGGTCGCTCGCGTCCGGCTGCATGTAGAACGCCTTGATCGAGGTCGGATAGCGCGTGACCATCACCGGGGTGTCGAACCCTTCCGTGAGCGCCGTCTCCTCGTCGCCGCCGAGGTCGTCCCCGAATTTCACGGGCAGCCCCTTTTTCTGGAGGATCCCGATCGCCTCGCGGTAGTCGAGGCGCGGAAAAGGCTTCGAGAGGAGCGGCGTGAGCTTCGCGACGTCGCGCTCGAGGCGCTTCAGATCCTCGGCGCGGCGGTCGAGAACCCGCCCCGTCAGCTCCCTGACGAACTCCTCGGCGAGGTCCATGAGGCCGTCGATCTCGAGAAAGGCGACCTCCGGCTCCACCATCCAGAACTCGCGAAGGTGCCGCCGCGTCTTCGACTTCTCCGCGCGGAAGGTCGGCCCGAAGCAGTAGACCTTGCCGAGAGCCGCCGCCGCCGGCTCGAGGTAGAGCTGGCCGGACTGCGAAAGGTAGGCCTTCTCCTCTTCCGTGTACTCGGTCTCGAAGAGGTTCGACGTCCCCTCGCAGGCGTTCGGCGTCAGGATCGGCGAGTCGACCCGGGTGTAGCCGCGCGCGTGGAAGAAATCGTGGATGGCGCTCTCGACCTCGCTCCGGATCTTCAGGATGGCGACCTGCTTGGCGGAGCGGAGCCAGAGGTGCCGCTGCGACAGGAGGAAGTCGATGCCGTGCTCTTTCGGGGTGATGGGCCAGTCGCGGCAGAGGTCGAGGATCCTCACGTCCGTGACGCCCAACTCGACCCCTCCGGGGGAACGCGGGTCCGAGCGGACGACGCCGGTCACCTCGAGCGTCGACTCCTGCGTCGCCGTCGTGGCCGCTTCCCAGACGGCCTCGGGCACGTCCGCCTTCGAGACGACCGCCTGGACGTAGCCGCTGCCGTCCCGGAGGACGAGGAACCAGATCTTCCCCCCCTTGCGCCAGTGGTAGAGCCATCCCTTCAGCGTTACCGTCTCGCCGACATGCTTCGGGAGATCAGAGATTGCGACGGATGCCGTCATGAGGGCGGGAGGATACAGGACCGGGATTCTCCGGCCGGGGGGCCTTAGCCCCCCGGACCCCCCCGCATCCGGACTCTCCAGTTCTGGAGGACGACCACCGCCTGCGAGAGGCGGAGAAGCCTGCGACTTCTCTGCTGGACGACGTCCGTCTGCTCCGAGGAGACGATCTGACTGCGCAGCTCGCGCGAGAGCTTCTCGATCTCCTGAAGAAGCGCATCCACCTCGTGGCGTTCGTACTTCTTGAGCGTCACCGGATTCAGCAGCAGATAGCCGTCCGCGAGGTCGCTTGCGGCCTTCCATGCGGGGATCGCCATGACGGCAGGATGCTACATTCCGCCCCTCAGGGCAAAGCGCCCGCGGGCGGAAGGGGGACGATCGTGGGCTTTCCGGGTGTCGACTTCTACGGGATCGAGGAACTCTTCTCCGACGACGAGCGGGCCGTTCGGGACCTCGTCCGCGACTTCGTGGACGCCGAGGTCCTCCCCATCATCGAGACCTGCGCGTGGGAAGGGCGCTTCCCCCGGGAGCTGGTCCCGAAGATGGCGGGACTCGACCTCCTCGGGGCGACGATCCCGGAGTACGGCCTCCCCGGCCTGAACAACGTCGCTTACGGCCTCATCATGCAGGAGCTGGAGCGGGGGGACTCGGGCCTCCGCTCCTTCGTCTCGGTCCAGTCCTCTCTCGTGATGTTCCCCATCTACACCTACGGGTCGAAGGAGCAGAGGGACCTCTGGATCCCCAGGCTCGCGTCGGGCGAGGCGATCGGCTGCTTCGGCCTGACGGAGCCCGACTTCGGCTCGAACCCGGGCGGGATGAGGACCGTCGCGAAAAAGGAAGGGAGCGAGTGGGTCCTGAACGGGGCCAAGGCGTGGATCACGAACGGCTCCATTGCCGATGTCGCCCTCGTCTGGGCCAAGGTGGGCGATACGAACGGAGTCGTCCGCGGCTTCCTCGTCCCGCGTGGAACGAGAGGCTTCACCACCTCCGAGCACCGGATGAAGATGTCCCTCCGGGCGTCCGTCACGTCCCAGCTCGCCTTCGACGACTGCCGGATCCCGGAGCAGAACGTCCTCCCGGGGGTCGAAGGGCTGAAAGGGCCGCTCTCCTGCCTGACGCAGGCCCGATACGGCATCGCGTGGGGGGCTCTCGGCTCCGCCATGGCGACCTACCACTGCGCTCTCGAGTACGCGAAGAGCCGGAAGCAGTTCAAGGGCCGCCCCATCGCCGCGCACCAGCTCGTCCAGTCGAAGTTCGCCTTCATGATCACCGAGATCACGAAGGGGCAGCTCCTCGCCCTCCGGCTCGGACGCCTGAAGGACGAGAAGAAAATGAAGCCCGAGCACGTCTCGATGGCCAAGCGGAACAACGTCTGGGTGGCCCGCGAGTGCGCGAAGCTGGCCCGCGAGATCCTCGGCGCGAACGGCATCGTCGGTGAGTACCCCGTCTTCCGTCATCTCGCGAACATCGAGTCGGTCTTCACTTACGAAGGGACGCACGACATCCACACCCTCGTTCTCGGGCAGGCCGTGACGGGAATCCCGGCCTACGATCCTCCGACGGAATAGCGCACAACCTCTAGAATCAACCGAATGGCAATCTCCGGAAGCCTCCGGACGATGCAGTTCTCGGAACTGCTGCAGTGGCTCTCCACCGGCCTGAAGACCGGCACGCTGATCGTCCGGGGCTCGTCCGGCGAGAAGAGGATCTACTTCCAGAACGGGCGGATCATCTCTTCATCCTCCACCGTCGAGCGCGAGTTCCTCGGCCGTTTCCTGGTCGGCTTCGGCTTCATCACGGAGGAAGAGCTCCTCCGCGCCCTCGACGTCCAGCGGGAATCGAAGGTCCTTCTCGGCAAGATCCTCGTCATGATCGGCGCGATCCGCGAGGAGGAGCTCGCGGATCTTCTCCGCCTGAAGGCCGCCGAGACGATCTATGACATCTTCCTCTGGGAGGAGGGGACCTTCGCTTTCCTCGACGGCGAGGTCCCGAACCTCGCCACCGTCACGATCTCCTCCGAGGTGACCGGCATCGTCATGGAGGGGCTCCGCCGCTACGACGAGTGGCAGCGGATCCGGACGCGCCTCGCCTCCCTCCGGCAGGTCCCGGCGATCCTCATTCCGGTCGAAGAAGGGTTGAACGACCGGGAGAAGATGATCCTGAACGCGATCGACGGCGTCCGGCCCGTGGAGGAAATCGCCGCCGTCACACACAACCCGGACTTCCACGTAGCCAAGTTCGTCTACGACCTTCTCGAATCGGGGCACCTGCAGCTCGTGGGCGAGCGCGAGCCCTCGTCGACGCCCCCCGACCGCCTCGAGGCCGAGCTTCACGCCGAGATGATGTCGACGGGGCCGATCTCGTCCATCTACAGCCACGAGCCCGGCCTTCCGGAAGCGGCCGAGGTCTCCTTGTCGTCCGCCGGCCGCGCCGCCGCAGCGCCGTCTTCGGCCGCAGTCTCGGCTCCGGCCGCGTCCGAACCCCTCTCCCCGTCTCCTTCGTCGCCGCAGGACTTCCGCCGTTTCCTCCGCCCCCACGATTCCGACTCGCGCGCGAGGCGTCCTTCGGGGGCGATCGCGCAGGTCCCGTCCCCCGCGCCGCCTTCCGTCCCCCCCTCCGCCGTCGCTCCGGAGCTGCCCTCGATTCCCGAGGAAGAGCGGGACCTTCCGGAAGCCGTGGAAGCCGCGGACTCGCTGCCGCCGGTGCCGATCGACGCGCCCGCGGTTCCCCGGAAGATCCCGCTCGCCTCCATTCCCCGGCTCACGAAGCCGATGGAGGATCTGGTGTCGCTCCCGTTCACACCGAACGAGGCCTTCGTCGTCTCGCGGATCAACGGGCTCTGGGACGTCCGCTCGATCGCCCGCATCAGCCCGTTTCCCGAAGTCGAGGTTCTCCGCGTCTTCGCGAAGCTCGAGGCGCAGGGCGTCGTCGCGTTTCGATGAGCTTCTCCGCGGCCGCGCTCGTCCTTCTCGCCTTCCTCGTCGTGGTGGTCGCCGTCGCGCAGGCGCTCCTGCAGGCGCGCCGCGCGCAGGAACGTCGGAAGGCCGAGCGGGAGCGGACGGGGCGCGAGCTGAAGACCCTTCGCGAGATCTCCGTCGCGTTTTCCGCCGTCGGGCCCGACCGCGAGGCGTTCGAAAGGCTCTTCCAGACGATCCGAGTCGGCTTCCCGATCCGTGCCCTCGCCGCGGTCTCCTACGACGAGGACCCGGAGGGCGCCCTTTCCGTCACGATGGCGGGGGACGTCACGCTCACGCGCTCCGGCTTCCAGGACTGGCTCGCCGGCCAGCGCGACCTCGAGCAGCCGTTCCTCCCCTCGGCTCCCGAGCCGCGGATCTCGCGCGGCCGCCGCCGCGACCTCGTTCTGAATCCGGGCTTCGACGTGCAGGTGCTTCTCCCGCTCCAGACGCCCGCCGTCATCGCCGGCCTCCTCGTTCTCGAGTCGAATGATCCGGACCTGGCCTCGTCCGAGACGCTGCAGGAGCTCTCGGTCCTCGTCGACCACGTCGCCCTGGCGCTCCAGGACCGGAATCTCCGGCGGCAGATGCAGATCGTCAATGAGCGGCTCCAGAGCCGCGCCGAGACTCTCCAGAAGATTCTCGGGCTCTCGAACGAGCTGAAGGCCCATCTCACGCTCGCCGGCGTCACCGAGGGGGTCGTGACGGCCGTGCGACAGAGCCTCGGATTCGGGACCGCCACCCTCTACCTTTACGACCGAAACGCGAACGTCTTCGAGCGGAAGGCCCGCGCCGCCGATGCCCCGGAGAGCGAACCCTCCCCCGCCCGGATCCCCCGCGAGGAGATCGCCTGCTGGTTCGCCGAGCGCTACCGGCTCTCGAAGAGCTACTTCGTCTCGCATCTCGACCGTTCCTCCGGGGTGGAGTCGAGCGGCAAGCTCGACCGGCGGCAGCGAACGCCCGGGCCGGGGACCTGGCACGCCGGGGACCGGCTCTTCATCCCGCTCACCGCCGGCGACCAGCTCGTCGGGGTCCTCCGCGCCGAGAACTCCGTGAGCGGCCAGGTCCCCTCCCTGCTCGACGTCCAGGCGCTCGAGATCTTCGCGAACCACGCGGTCTCGGCCCTCCAGTCCGCCCGCGCTTACGAGACGACGCAGGAGCTTTCGGTCCGCGATTCCCTGACCGACGCCTTCAATCACCGCTACTTCCAGGAGACGCTGTCCAAGGAGCTGACGCGTCACGAGCGGAGCGGCAGCCCCTTCACGCTCGGGATGCTCGACATCGACGACTTCAAGAAGATCAACGACCTCTTCGGCCATCCGGTCGGCGACGTCGTCCTCAAGAGGCTCGTCGAGGAGATGGTCCGGAGCGTCCGGGAGATGGATACGGTGGCGCGGTACGGCGGCGAGGAGTTCGCGCTCATTTTCCCCGAGACGACGACCGATCAGGCGCTCCTCGTGGCCGACCGCCTCCGGCGCCGGGTCGCTTCCCGCATCTTCTCCTCCCCCGGCCTTCCCCATCCGCTCGGGATCACCGTTTCCATCGGCCTCGCGAGCTACCCCGAGGACGGCGTCTCGAAGCGCGCCCTCGTCGAGCGCGCCGACCAGGCCCTCTACCAGGCCAAGCGGAGCGGAAAGAACTGCCTCGTCACCGCGTCGTCGCTCGCGGACCTGAAGTCGTTCTAGCGGACAGGGCGAAGGCCGGCGGGCTTTGTCACCGCCGGGCAGCCGCCGACGGCGAACCGGAGCGGCCACCGCGCCGCGTCGCCCGCATACGCGACGCCGACGCGCGGCCCGACGAGGACAGGAAAGAAAGGGAACGAAATCCTTCTGAGGGGGAAAGAGAAAGAGATCGGGACCCGAAAGCGGCTTTCCCGAGAGCGACGTCGTGATCTGTAAATAGCGGCAGAGTTTCGCGGGGCCGGACGCAACGAGAAGCCCTTCTCTTTCTGCCGCCGATAGCTCTCGGGGGGCCGGTGTCAAGGGCGCGCTTCGCGCGCCGCGCAGCGGTCGCGGACCCTTGACACCGGCCCCCCGAGGAGCACGTTGTCTGATATCGGCGGCTGCATCAGCAGCCGCCGCATATGAGAGGAAATCGATCCATCTCTCTTCCGGGATTCCCGCCCTGATGAGAACGGCTTCAGGTTCGCCCTCTCGTCTCGTCACGACGTTCAGGCAGTGGTGCATGCCGTAGACGAAGTAGACGTAGGCGTGGCCGCCCGGCCCCCACATCGGCGCGACCCGCGCGGTTCTTCTTCCGTTCCAGGTGTGCGCCGCGCGGTCTCCCACGCCGAGATAGGCCTCGGTCTCGACGATCACGACCGACCGTTCCGATCCGTCCGCAAGGCGCCGGACGAGGCGGCAGCCGAGAAGGTCGCGCGCGACGGCCGCGGTGCCTCGCCGGAAGAAGGAGGTCGGGAGCGGCTTCATTGCTATTCTCGACCCCGATCATGAATCAGACTGGTTCGCCCGTCCTCGTCACCGGCGGCGCGGGCTTCATCGGCTCGCACCTTTCCGACGCGCTCCTCGCCGCCGGCCACCGCGTCGTCGTCTTCGACGACCTCTCGAGCGGAAAACTCGGGCGCGTCCCGTCCGGGGCGCGCTTCGTGGAGGGGGATCTCCGGCGGCACGACCTCGGGTCCCTCCTGCGAGAGGAACGGATCGCCGCCGTCTTCCACCACGCCGCGCAGATCGACGTGAGGAAGTCGGTCGCGGACCCTGTCTTCGACGCGGAGGTGAACGTCCTCGGGACGATCCGGCTCGCGAAGGCCTGCGTCGACGCGGGCGTCTCCCAGATTCTCTTCGCGTCGAGCGGGGGCGCGATCTACGGCGACCCGACAGGCTTCTCCGCCGACGAGAGCCACCCGATGAATCCCGTCTCTCCGTACGGGACGGCCAAGCTCGCGGGCGAAAAGTACCTCCAGTGCCTCGCCTGGGAGACCCCCCTCGTCGTGACGCTCCTCCGCTATGCGAACGTTTACGGCCCGCGGCAGGACGGCTCGGGAGAGGCCGGCGTCGTCGGGATCTGGATGAAGCGCCTTTTCGCCGGCGAGGACGGCGTGATCTACGGCGACGGCGTCCAGAGCCGGGACTTCGTCTACGTCGGCGACGTCGTCGCCGCGAATCTCGTGGCGTTCCGGAAAAAGGCGGCCGGCGTCTTCAACATCGGGACAGGGATCGAGACGACCGTGAACGCGCTCTACGACGAGGTCGCAAGGGCCTGCGGGACCTCCCGTCCGGCCCGCCGCGAAGCGGGAAAGCCGGGCGAGCAGCGCCGGAGCGTCCTCGACGTCTCCCGCGCCGCCGGCCTTCTCGGCTTCACCCCCGCCGTGCCCCTTCGGGAGGGGCTCCGGCGGACGGCGGAGTGGTTCCGGGACCCGTCGTCGCGGACGGCCTGACCCCTCCCGTTCCCGGGTGGGGCTTCGGCTCCGGAAACTTTCGCCGGATCACGACGACGGTCTGGTCGTCCTCCGGGGAAGGCTGGCCGCTGAAGAGGCCGGCCGAGAGGAGGACCCGCTCGGCGATCTCGCGCGCCGGCCGGCGTCTCATCTCGGCCACCATCCGCCGGAGCCTCCCCGTCCCGAACTCGCGCCCCTTCTCGTCGTGCGCCTCCGTGATCCCGTCCGTGTAGAGGCAGAGGAGGTCCCCCGGCTCCATCCGGAAGCCGCGACGCCCGTAGGTCGAGTTCGGGGAAGGGCCGAGGACCATCCCCGTCGGCGCGAGCTCCTCGAAGGTTCTCCGGCGGCTCACGAAGTGAAGGGGCGCCGGGTGTCCCGCGTTGACGTAGAGAACCTCCCCGTTCGCCTCGAACTCGGCATAGAAGAGCGAGACGAACTTCGTCGTCAGGCGGCTCTTGTTGAGGATCCGGTTCAGCCGCTCGAGCGTCCGGGAGATCTTCAGGTCGCTGCCGATCGCCATCCGGAGGCCCACGTGGACGTCGCGGACGAGGAGGGCGGCGAGGAGGCCGTGCCCGGAGGCATCGGCGATCGCGGTGCCGAAGCTGTCGTTTCCGATCGGGATGAAATCGTAGAAGTCGCCCCCCACCAGCTCCGCCGGACGCGAGATCGCCGCGACGTCGAAGTCGCCGACGGAAGGGACGGAGCGCGGGAGGATCGACTGCTGGATCCGGTGCGCCTCCTGTATCAGCCCCTCCAGCTTCTCGGTCCGAAGCTTGCTGTCGACGGCCGTCCGGATGATGCCGAGGGCGAGGAGAAGATCGGCCGTCGGGACGCGCGGCGAGACGTCGAAGGAGAGGAGATATCCCTCGTCTCCCACCGAGACCGCCGCGAAGCGCTTCACGCCGAGGCGGGCCTCGAGGTCGCGGTCGACGGTCGGGTCGGAGAGGTCGGTGAGGTCGATCCCTTCCGAGAGCGCGCGCCGGACGGGCGCGTACTCCGTGGAGACGGTCAGGCCCGGCTCGATCTGCCGCGAGCGCCCGAAGCCCTTCGTCAGGACGTATTCGTTTTCGCGCCGGACGTAGAGGCGTCCGCCGAAGATGCCGAGCTCGTTCCGGAGGTTCCGGACGATCGCCTCGCAGACGGCGAGAATCGTGGTGGCGACGTCGGCGGAGCTCTCGATGGCGGAGAGGGTCCGCTCGACGCTTTGAAGGAGAGACCGGTAGTTCATGCGGGCCGGAGTGTACCCGTCCTCCGGTCGATTGAGACCCCGTCTCCCGGGTACCTTCTTCTGTATATGATACAGTAACGGTGAGGTTTCCCTGTGCCGCAGATCAACCTCCACGTGACCGACCGCTTCGAGAAAGACCTCCGGCGCTTCATGCGCGCCCGCGGCATCCCGACGAAGTCCGCCGCGATCCGGACGGCCGTAGAGGAAGGATGCGAGCGGAGCGCGGCGGCGCGGCGGGCCGACTACCGCTCCTGGCTCGGCCTCGGGAAGAACGGGCCCGCGCGGCGCCCCCGCTTCGCCTCCCACGACGACCTCTGGCGCTGAGCCGTGGTCGTCGACACCTCGGCCCTCCTCGCGGTCCTCTTCGACGAGCCCCACGGCGCCTGGTGCGCCGACCGGATGGCCGAGGCGAAGGGGGACGTCGTCATGAGCACGGTCAACCTCGCTGAAACGCTGATCCTCGTCGCCGATCGGAGACCCGGCGCCATGAAGGCTGTCGAGGAAGAGGTCGTCTCGTCCGGAGCGATCCGCTTCGTCCCCCCCGACGCCGAACAGGCCCGCGCCGCCGCGGCGGCGCGCCTCCGCTTCCCGCTCAACCTCGGCGACTGTTTCGCCTACGCGCTCGCGGTCGCCGAAGACGCCCCCATCCTCACCCTCGACCGCGACTTCCTCGCCACGGGCCACCCGCTCCTTATCCCGAAGCGGACCCCCCGCCGTACGCGGCGCCGGCCTTAGAATTCAAATCGCAAATTAGCAGACCTGACCCCGGCGGACCGAGCTCTCGATGGCGGAGAGGGTCCGCTCGACGCTTTGAAGGAGAGACCGGTAGTTCATTCGACCCGGAGTGTAGCGGGCGCGACGGAAGCGCGCCGCGCTCAGCCGAACGTCGCCAGCTCTGTGAGGAAGCGGTCCTGCCAGGCGTGGCCGCGCTTCTCGGAGATCCCGCCGTTGATCAGGATCGAGAAGACGTAGCGCGCGCCGCTCTTCGCGGTGACGTAGCCGCAGATCGTCGAGACGCCGTTGATCGTTCCCGTCTTGGCCACGACGTTCCCGAAGGTGGCCGCGCCCTGGAGCCGGCTTCGAAGCGTCCCGTCGGGGTCGCCCGCAACCGCCATCGTCCGCTCGAACGATTCGAAGTGCGGCCAGCGCGTCGCCAGGGCCTGCAGAAACTCGGCGTACGCGCGGGCGCTCGCCCGGTTGCCGCGGGACCGGCCGGAGCCGTCCGCGAGATCGTACGCGGCCGGGTCGAGGCCGAGCGACTGAAGGAATCCGGCGACCTCCGCGAGACCGCTGGCCCACGTCCCGGCGCCGCGCTTCTCGGCGCCGAGCGTCTTGAGGATCTGCTCGGAGAAGAACCCCTGCGAGCGCTTGTTGGCGACGGAGATCGCGGTGACGAGCGGAGTCTCGTGAGTATGCAGGAGCGTCCGGGTCGCCGTCGCTTCCGGCGTGGGGGGCGTCGGAACTTCCTCCGGGGGCGCCTCCACGCGGATCCCGGCGTCGCCAAGGACGCGGGTGAACGCCGATGCGAAATAGAGGGGCGGATCGGGGACGGTCACGTCTCCCATCCAGATCCGGTTCTTCCCGACGCTGCCGGCCGCGATGACCGTCCGGCTTCCGGCCGTCCTCCGGACGCCGACGTAGGTCCGCGAGGCAGTCGTCGAGACGTGAGAGATGAGCGAAAGGAGGTACGGCCAGGCCGGGTGAAAGCCGAGGACCGCCGGGCGTCCCGGCCTGAGACCGCCGGACGCTCTGACGAGCACGACATTGTCGTTGTAGGAGATCGCGGAGACCGGCGCCTGGTACCAGCGCCCGTCCTGCTCCTCGGGCCAGTCCGGATGGATCTTCACGTCGTCGAAGAAGGACGTGTCGAGAAGGAGGCCGCCGCGGACGTCCTTGATTCCCTGACGCGCCAGCGAATCGGCCCACGGACGGAAGACGGCGAGCGGGTCGTCGTCGTAGAGGCGCCCCGAAATCGCCGGATCGCCCCCGCCGACGACGATTAGCCGCCCCGGCAGCGTCCCGTCCGGCTCGATCTGCGTGTCGCGGTAAAGACGGGTCCGGAACCGGTACTCCTCGCCGAGACGGTCGAGCGCCGCCGCCGAGGTGAAGAGCTTCGTCGTCGAGGCGAGGACGAGCGGCCGGTCGGCGTTCACGGCAACGATCGGAGAGGCGTCGCCGATCCGCGCGACGACGACCGCGTACTCCGATGCGGCCACGGGCCGGCGCTTCGCGAGCCATGTCAGGCGCTGCGCGAGCGTCTGCGGCGCGGCCGGCCCCTTCGGCTTCCTCGGCTTCGCGGCCATCGCGCCGGCCGGAGCGAGGAGAAAGAACGCCACAGAGGCGGCCGCGAGCGCCGCGGATCGAGCACGCAGCCGCCTCGTCACCGGATGGATCATGGCGGCATTTTACGCGATCGGAGGGCGATCCCGGCCGAAATACAATGAGTCGTGGGCCTCTCCGTCGATCTCGCGAAAAGGACGGTCACGGTCTCGCCCGCCACGCTCCTCTCCGGCGCGTTCCGGCGGATCGGCTTCGACCGCGGGGACGGATTCGAGCGCCTCTGGATCGGGCAGGAGATTCACAGGCGCGTGCTCGGCGCCTTCGCCGACTCGGTCCCGGGCTACGAGTCCGAAAAGGGGGTCCGGCTCGCCTTTCCCGTGGACGACTTCACCGCGGTTCTGGAAGGGCGCCTCGACGGGCGCTTCGAGGTGGACGGACGCGTCGTCGTCGACGAGGTCAAGTCGGTCCACTTCGCCGAGGATCTCGCGAAACTCCCCGGCTCGCCCCGTCTCGCACGGTTCGAGACGCAGCTCCGGTGGTACCTCCTCGCGGTGGCCCGCGCCGAAGGGCGCGAGGTGGCGGGACGGCTTGTCCTCGCCGACATCGAGACCGGCGCCACCCGGATCCAGGATGTCTCCTTCGACCCGGCCGGCGTCCTCGCGGACCTCACACGCCGGGTCCGGTGGCTGCTCGAGGAGTTCCACGCGGTCCATGCCCTCGCGGAGGCGAAGCGCGCGGAGTCGGCGAACCTCCCGTTCCCCTTCGAGGAGTTCCGTCCCGGCCAGATCGCGATGGCGGCGGCGGTCGCCAGGGCCGCGGCGACGGGGTCGCACCTTCTCGTCGAGGCGCCGACGGGCATCGGAAAGACGGCGGCGGCACTCCACCCGCTTCTCGTGAACGCCCTCGCGAAAGGCCGGAAGCTCTTCGTCCTGACCGCGAAGACGACGCAGCAGGAGATGTTCGTCCGGACGCTCGACGCGATCGACGGCGACACGTTCCGATCCGTTCGACTCCGCGCGAAGGAGCGGATGTGCGCGAACGACGTCGTTCTCTGCCACGAGGACCACTGCCGATTCGCGAAGGACTATGCCGCGAAGATGGAGTCCTCGGGGCTGGTCGAGCGCCTTCTCGATTCGCGGCGCCACCTCGACCCCGACGCCGTCTTCGAGGAGGCGCGGCAGGAGGAGGTCTGTCCGTTCGAGGTGTCGCTGGAGCTGGCCGAGCGGGCGGACGTCGTCCTCGGCGACTACAACTATGTCTTCGACCCGGTCGTCGCCCTCGCCGCCGCGAAGGACCCGGCCTCGCTCGCCGACTCGCTTCTCCTCGTGGACGAGGCACACAACCTCGTCGACCGGGGGCGCGGCTACTATTCCCCGGAGCTCGCGGACGCGGCCCTCGCCGCGCTCGAGGAGCGGATCGGCTCCTGTTCGGCCCGGTCGGCCTGGGACGCCGCGCAGGCGGCGCGGCGCATCCGGCAGCTCGTCGCGGACGCGGCGGCCCTCCTTCCCGAAGACGGGGCGGAGCCGACCGGCCTCGTGCCGCTCGACGTCGCGCGCCTCGACGACCTCCGGCTCGATCTCGAGTCCCTCCTCGTCCGACATCTCGCCGACCTTCGCGCCGGGGCCGAGCGGCTGCCGAACGACCCCGTCCTCGACCTCTACTTCACCTTCACGCGCTTCCACGACGTGGCACGGATGGCGCAGCCGCCGGGGGTGGACGCGCCCGATGCGGCCTTCGACGTTCTCGCCTCGCGCGCGGCCGCGGGCGCGCGTTTCTCGATCCTCTGCAAGGACCCGTCACGTCCCCTCGGAGCCGTGCTGAACGGAGCCGCCGCCACGGTCGAGATGTCGGCCACGCTGACGCCGCCCGAGTTCTACCGGGATCTCCTCGGGCTGGACCCCGACCGTACCGACGTCCTCCGTCTCCCTTCCCCGTTTCCCCGGGAGAACCGGGTCGTCCTCATCGCGGCCGACGTCGACACCACTTACTCCGCGCGCGCGAAGGACTCGCCCCGCCTCGCCGTGCTCGTGGCCGACGTCGCCCGCGCCTGTCCGGGAAACGTCCTCGCGCTCTTTCCGTCCTACCGTTTCCTCGACGACGTCCGGCGGCACCTTCCCGCCCTTCCCGGGCGGCGGGTCCTCCGGCCGTCGGACCGCTCGACCGAGCTGGAGCGGATCGCGACGCTCGACGCGATGCGCGACGGGGGCGCTCCCGTCCTTCTCCTCGCCGTCTCGGGAGGAGCGTTCGCGGAAGGGGTCGACTACCCCGGCGAGATGCTCCGCGCCGTCGTCGTCGTCTCCCCCGCTCTCCCACAGGTCCGCTTCGAGCAGGAGCGGATGCGCGCCTACTTCGAGGAGCGCTTCGAGAAGGGCTTCGAATACGCCTACGTCGTCCCCGGGATGACGCGCGTCGTCCAGAGCGCGGGGCGCCTCATCCGGTCGGAGACGGACACGGGGGTCGTCGTCCTCGCGTGTCGGCGCTTCCTCCGCGCGCCCTATGCGAGCTACCTCCCGGCGGACTGGTACGGGGACGACCCCTCGGAGCTCCTCTCGACGTCGGTGGGCGCCGACACGGCGGCCTTCTTCGAGAGATGCAGCCGCCACGTCCGCTGAGGTCGCGGGTCAGTCGTCGAAGTCGTCCTTCGGCGAACCGCCCTTCTTCATCGGCATCGTCGTCTTCTCGGAGTCGCGCTTGCGCGTCGAGTGCGTCCGCTCGCCGCTCTCCTTCGCCCCGTCGCCGACGACGTCGATCACGATCGACGTGATGTTGTCGACGCCGCCCCGCTCGTTCGCCAGGTCGACGAGCTTCCGGACGACGGACTCCGCGGCGGTCTCCGTCAGGAGGAACCCGTGGATCTCGTCGTCGGCGACCATCCCGGTCAGTCCGTCGGAGCAGAGGAGGAAGCGGTCCCCTTCGCGGAGCGGGACCTCGATCAGGTCGACCGAGACGTGCGGCGATCCGCCGAGGGCCCGGGTGACGACATTCTTCAGGGGGTGGCTCTTCGCCTCGTCCTCCGAGAGGATTCCGGCGTTCACCTGCTCCTGCACCCACGAGTGATCGTCGGTGAGGCGCCGCAGCTCGCCGTCGCGGAAGAGATAGGCCCGGCTGTCGCCGACGTGGACGAGCGTCGCGCGCTCGCCGTCGACGAGGGCGGCCACGACCGTCGTCCCCATCCCCTTCAGCTCGGGGCGGTTCGCGACGGCGCGCATCACCTTCTCGTTGGCGCGCTCCACGGCCGCCGTCAGGCGGTTTCCGCTCGAGGAGGCGCGGTTTCCGTAGCCGAAGGGCCACGAGCTCTCCGTCGTGTCGTCGCTCGTGGCGATGAACTCCTGCATCGACTCGACCGTGATCCTCGAGGCGACCTCCCCCGCCGCGTGGCCCCCCATGCCGTCGGCCACGACGAAGAGGCCCCGCTCGGCATCGACGAGGTACGCGTCCTCGTTGTGCTTCCGCTTCCGTCCGACGTCCGTCAGCCCGAAGGCCTTGAGTGTCCGCACGCGTCAGACCTTCCTTCCCCAGGAGCCGCTCGTGGGGCGCTGCGTCTCGCCGTCCCGCACCTTCTGAAGGAGGGTGAGCATCTCGGCGTCGTCGGGAAACCACTTGAGAGCTTCGGTGAGGTACCGCTCGGCCTTCGCGCTCAGGCCCGCCATGTAGTAGAGGCGGCCGGCGTCCCGGTAGTACTTGGGGTTGTTGGGGTCGAGCCGGATCGCGGCCTCGATCGCCTCGATCCCCCTCCGCACCTGCCCGACGACCCGCTGACAGCAGAGGGCGAGGTACTGCCACGCCCTCGGATCCCTGTCCCAGTGCTTGACGGCGAGGTCGAACTCCTGAAGGGCCTCCGGGTAGAGCCCTTCCTTGTATGCCTTCACGCCTCGCGCGAGGTATGCCCGCGCGATCGCCTGCGTGTCATTCGCCACCGGCTTCTGCTTGTCCAGCTCGGCGTCGTGCTGCTTGCGTCGTGCCGCGTTCGTCAGAACGTTCATCGCCTCCGTCAGGAGCTGGAAGGTCTCCTCCGCCCGCCGCTTCAGCTCCGGGTCCGACTGCCGGTCCGGGTGCCCTTCGCGGGCCAGGACCCGGAACCGCGTCCGGATCTCGTCGTCCGTCGCCTGCCGGGGAGCCCCGAGCACGTCATAGTAATTGATCACACACCCTCGACGGCTGGCAGGGAACGAAACGCCATCTTCCCAGGCCGTTTCCGTGATTCTCACACAGCGGAGCGGCGGCGGAAAGTGGCCCGTTCCCCTTGGGTCAGGTCTCCCGGCGCGAGACCTCGCGGCGGGCGAGAGCCCGGATCGGGTCCGGGATGTTGCGGTCCCTCGAGAGCTTCTTCTGGTCGTCGTGGTGGAGGCGGATCACGAGCGAAAGCGAGGCGTCTATCGGAGTCCGCGAGTTTCGGGCAATCGCGAGCATGATGGAGTACTTCCGCATCCACTCCTTGCGGAGGGTGATGTAGCGGAGGACGTCCTCCGAAACGCTCTTCATGTTCGCGATCGTCTCGACGTCACCTTCCCGGGTCTTCGGCGACTTGAGGACGGCGAGGGCGACGAGGCGGTTCGAGTCGCGGACCAGGAAGAGACGCTCCTCCTTGGACCCCCGCCAGGCGAGGCGGATCTTCTGGGCGACCGTGAAGTTCGCGAGCCGGGCGAAGAGGCTCGTGTGCTTCTCTTCCGACTCCGCCACGGCGGCGGCGGCCTCCGGGGAGATCGCCGTGGGGGGCGTCGTCTCGTCGCCCGGCTCGGGAGCGCCCGCCGCCCGGGCCCGCTCGTCCTCCTCGCGCTCCTTCTTCAGGAAGAACTCCTCGAGGAACTCGTCCGCGCGGCGGCGGATGTCGGGCGAGACGCGCGGGTTCTCGAACAGCCTCTCCACGATCTGCGGCGCCGCGAGGAGCCGGACCTGGTTCGTCACGAGGACGTCCTGCAGGTACGGATCGATCCGGTCCGCGAGCCAGGCGAGCGTCTCGTCCGCCACCGCTTTGTGGCGGAGGAGCGGCTCGAGGACCATGGCCTCCTCCGTCCGCCGGGCGATCGCGTCGAGCTGCTCCGGCCTCACGCCGGACGAAAGAACTGCCTCCCGGAGCGTGTCGGCCTTCAGCTCCCGGAAGCTCTCCTCGGCGAGCGCCCGGAGCGTCGACTCTCCCCGCGAGAGAAGCGACCCGAGCGCGCGGGCGATCTCGCTCGGCGCGAGCGGGACGAGGCCGCGCGCCGCGAACTCGAGGACCTGAGCGGGCGCGGTGCCCGACTCGATCTGGGAGAGAAGCTCACTCTCGGTCTCGCCCGGAGCCATGGCCTGAGATTATCGGATGCGGGACGGAAATCAGCCGTTCGTCCGGTGGGCTCCCGGCTCGATGACGTGGTCCTTCACGACTTCCCCGGGGCGGCCGATCGGCGGAATCGCCCGCCCGTCGATCGTCACGTCGACGCTCCCCGCGTTCCCGAGGGTCAGCGTGAAGGTTCGGCCGCCCGTGAACTCGCGGGTCGACCCTTTCGGGAAGAGGGAGCGGACGGCCACCCGGCCGTCGACGAGCACCTCGGTCCAGCAGTCGTCGCGGAAATGGAGCGTCATCGTGCTCGTCCCGGCAGGCGCCGACGGGGATGGGGCTGAGGAGGTGCTTCCCGGAACGGGAGAGCCTGCCGGGAGGGCCACGGTCGCTGCGGCGACCGCCTGCGGGAGGGCGAGGGACGCCGGACCTCTCTCGGCCCGCGTCGGACCGGGCGCGGCGCCGTGGCGCGGCTCGGGGGCCCGGGATTTCGCGAGGATCGCGATCCCGGTCGCGATCGCGAGCGTTGCGGTCACCGCCACGACGCGGATCATCGTGCTCGAGGCGACGCTTCGCCGCGAGTGCGGGGTCGAAATCGTCTCCGTCATCGGGCGGATGGACGGAGCGGAGGACGTCTCCTTCGGCCGCGACGCCTCCCACGCCTCGAAGACGTGCCGGTACGCCGCCACCGTCCGTTCCGGGTCGAGACCGAGGTGGAGGGAGATGGCGCGGATGAAGCCGCGCGAGAAGACGAGCGCGGGGAGGATCTCGAATCGCCCGGTCTCGAGCGCCTCGATCTGGCGCACCGACACTTTCGTCACGAGAGCAAGCTGCTCCCGCGTCACTTCCCGAAGCTCCCGCTCGCGGCGGAGCTCCTCCCCGAAATCCCGAGGGGTTTCGACTTTCACGGCCCGAGCTACGTTAAGACCCGCTTCCCGGCCCTGTCAATGAATCGCGGGGGCGATTCGAGGAGACGCCGCACCCAGGCCGAGAGAAGCGGCGCGAGTGTCTCGTCCGCGGCCAGCCGGACCCACTCGGCCCGTGTCGACGAGACGAGCAGGGCGAGCGCCGCGCCCCGCGGCGTCCGCGGGTGCCGGATCAACGCCTCGCGGACCGCCGGCCGCCCCGCCCACCGGGGGATCGCCGCGAGGGCCGCGAGAGCCGACGCCTCCGGACGCCCGACGGTGAGCCAACGGACGACGTCGTCGGGGACGAGGCGGGAGTTCTGGCAGAGCGCCTCGAGGATCATCGGGTCATTCTCCTCGAGGAGGGGAAGGAAGAGATCGCGGTCGGCGAGCCGCGAGAGCGCCGCCTTCTCCCCCCGGGAGAGCTGCCGGAGCATCGCGAGGAGCCTGCGGCTCGCCGCCTGGCGGACGGGACCCGGCGCGCGGACCTCGCGGGCGACGGCGGCGAGATCCCGCCACGAGAGGTCCTCGAGAACATGGAGCGCCTCGGCCCGCGGCGTGGAAGGGTGCTCGGCGAGAGCGCGGCGAATGGCCCGCGCCCGCAGGAGCGAGCGCATACGGACGATCCGCTCGACGATCTCCGGCGTCGCGAACGGATGCCGGAGGACCAGGAGGACCTCACGCTCGTGAAAGCTCTCGAGGTGCTCCTCGACGAGGGCGGCGAGCGTCGGCCCGTCGGCCTCTCCGATCCGGACGGCCCAGGGGACCTCCCGGGGCGACTCTTCCTCCGTCACGCCCGCCGCACGGCGGCGGCGAGGCTGCGGACCCGTCCGGCGGCGGCTGCGACGGGGTCTCGGCCTTCCCGCACCGCGTCCTCCGCCGACGAGACTACCGCACTGCCGACCACGACTCCGTCGGCGAGACGCGCCACCGACGCGACCTGCTCCGGCGAGGAGATGCCGAAGCCGACGGCCAGAGGAAGACGGGGAGCCTGCGTCCTGACCCGGGTGATGAGCGCCCCCAGCCCTTCCGAAAGCTCCGCGCGGGCGCCGGTGACGCCCGTCCGCGAGACGAGGTAGAGGAAACCGCGCGACAGGAGAGCGGCCTTCCGGAGCCTCTCGTCCGGCGAGGTGGGGGCGACGAGGGAGACGAAATCGAGCCCGGCCTTCCGGAGGCGCGCGGCGAATCCCTTCGCCTCCTCGAACGGCAGGTCCGTCAGGAGAACGCCGTCGGCCCCCGCCTCCTTTGCCCGCCGCGTGAAGAGCTCCTCCCCCATCGCGAGGATCGGGTTCGAATAGCCGAAGAGGACGACCGCGACGGAGAGCCCGTCGCGGCGAAGGCGCTCGAGGAGGTCGAGGACGGCGGGCAGCGTCGTCCCGCCGGCGAGGCTCCGCTCGCTCGCCCGCTGGATGACCGGCCCGTCGGCGATCGGGTCGCTGAACGGAATCCCCAGCTCGAGGAGGTCGGCCCCCGCCTCCTCGAGCGCGGGGAGGAGCCTCGCCGTCGTCGCGAGGTCCGGATCGCCCGCCTCGACGAAGACGACGAGGGCGGCTCGGTTCTCCTTCGCGGCGCGCGCGAAGGCCCTGCCGATCCGCGTCGTCATGGCGTCACCCCTTCCAGCTTCGCCACGGCCTGCACGTCTTTGTCGCCGCGGCCGGAGAGATTCACGAGAATCGCCCCTTCCTTCCGCTTCGGCGCCTCGGCAAAGGCCCACGCCAGCGCGTGCGCCGTCTCGAGGGCCGGGATGATCCCCTCGCTCTCGGCCAGCCGATGGAACGCGGCGAGCGCCTCCGTGTCGCCGACGGAGACGTAGCGCGTCCGCCCCAGCTCGGCGAGCCGGGCGTGCTCGGGCCCGACGGCCGGATAGTCGAGGCCGGCGGAGACCGAGTGCGTCGGGAGGATCTGTCCCCCCTCGTCCTGGAGAAGAAGCGTCCTCGTCCCGTGGAGGACTCCCGGCTTCCCGGGACCGAAGCGGGCCGCGTGCTCGCCCGGGGCGAGGCTCCGCCCCCCCGCCTCGACGCCGACGAGATCCACCTCGCGATGGGGAAGGAATGCCCGGAAGAGGCCGATGGAGTTCGAGCCCCCCCCACGCAGGCGACGCAGACCTCAGGCAGCCTTCCCGAAAGCTCCTTCCGGATCTGACCGATCGCCTCCCGCCCGATGACCGACTGGTACTCCCGCACCATCGCCGGGAAGGGGTGCGGGCCGAGGACCGACCCGAGGACGTAGTGCGTCGTCCGGACCGAGGCGACCCAGTCGCGCATCGCCTCGTTGATGGCGTCCTTGAGCGTCCGGCTCCCTCCCGAGACGGGGACGACGGTGGCGCCGAGGAGGCGCATCCGGTAGACGTTGAGCGCCTGCCGCTCGATGTCCACCTCGCCCATGTAGACGACGCATTCGAGGCCGAGAAGCGCCGAGGCCGTGGCGGTCGCGACCCCGTGCTGCCCCGCGCCCGTCTCGGCGATGAGCCGCGTCTTTCCCATCCGCCGGGCGAGGAGAGCCTGCCCGAGCGCGTTGTTGATCTTGTGCGCGCCGGTGTGGAGGAGATCCTCGCGCTTCAGGTAGATCCGGGCCCCTCCGAGGTCCTCCGAGAGCCGCCTCGCGAAGGTCACCGGCGTCGGCCGGCCGGCGTAGGTATGGAGCAGGCGGTCGAGCTCCGCACGGAAAGCGCGATCGCGCCGTGACGACCGCCATGCCTCGTCCAGCTCCCGGAGAGGCTCCATCAGCGTCTCGGGGACGAAGCGCCCTCCCCACGATCCGAAGCGGCCCGACGAGTCCGGCTCCGGGGGCCGGAAGGGTCCCGGTCTCTCAGCCACGTCGCACCTCCCCGACGAAGGCCGCGACCTTCGCCTCGTCCTTGATCCCGGGCGACGACTCGACGCCCGACGCCGTGTCGACGGCGAACGGGTGCGCCGCGAGGATCGCCGCGCGGACGTTTTCGGCGCGAAGCCCTCCCGCGACGACGAACGGGCGGCGGACGCCGAGGGCGAGAAGACGCGACCAGTCGAAGACCGTCCCCGTCCCCCCCGGCCGGCCCCCCGCCGCCGCGTCGAAGTGAAGGACGTCGCCCGGCCAGAGAAGCGCCTCCTCGAGGTCGTCCCGCCCCACGCCGACCGTCTGCCAGAGGGCGGGGCCGAACGGAGGCTCCACCGTCCCGGGAGGATCGGTCAGCTGGACGGCGTCGGGCCGGACGAAGGAGGCCGCCGCACGGACCTCTTCCGTCGTGTTCCCGCCGAAGACGGCGACCACCCCTTTGCCGCCACGGGCCGCTTCGGCGAGAGCTCGTCCCCGCTCGAGCGTGAGACGCCTCGGCGAACGTGGCGAGAAGATCAGCCCGATCCAGTCGACGCCGAGGCGGAGGCAGAGCTCCACGTCCTCCTCGCGGGTCAGGCCGCAGATCTTCACCTCGGTCGTGCCGCGTCCGAGGAGGTAGCGGAGCGCCTTGGCGCCGTCTCCCGACTTCAGGAGCGTCTCGCCGACGAGAAACGCACCGTACCCGGCCGCCGAGAGCCGCGCGACCTCCGCCGCGGTCCTCACGCCGCTCTCGGCGACGCGGACGACGCCCTCCGGGATCCCGCGCCCCGCCGCCTCGACCGCGGCGAGGTCGACGGTGAACGTCGCGAGGTCGCGGGCGTTCACGCCGACGATCTCCGGCGCGACCGCGAGGGCTTCGGGGACCTCGCCCGCCCCGTGCGCCTCGACGAGGACCGCGAGGCCGCGCGCCCGGGCGGCGGCATGGAGGCGCGCGAGATCGGCGGCCGGAAGCGCCGAGACGATCAGGAGGACCGCATCCGCGCCGAGGGAGAGCGCGACGTCGAGCTGCATCTCGTCGACGACGAAGTCCTTCATCAGGACCGGGAGCCCCGAGGCCGCCTTCGCCCTCGGGATCCAGGCCGGATCGCCCCCGAAGAAGTCCTGCTCGACGACGACGGAGAGAGCGGCCGCGCCGCCGCGCCGGTAAGCCCGGGCCGTCGCCTCGATCTTCTGCGAGGCGTCCGGGAGAAGAATCCCGGCGGAGGGGGATCGGTGCTTGATCTCGGCGATCACGGCGGGAGGGCGGCGGACCGCCTCGAGGAAGCGGCGCCCGTCCGACGGAAGAGCCGGCCGGCCGGTGGCCGTGAACTCCCCCCGGGCGAGGCGCGCGCGCTTGGCCGCGAGGATCTCGGCGAGAATCGTCTCGCTCACGCCGCCCCCTTCGAGATGGCCACGAGGAGAAGGAGAGCCTCGCGCGCGGCTCCGCCGTCGATCGCCGCGGCGGCCAGGCCGACCCCGTCCCGGAATCCGTCGGCGCGCCCGGCGACGACGAGCGCGGCGGCCGCGCTCATCAGGACCGTCTCGCGATGCATCCCGAGGTCGCCGCCGAGGATCGCATGGAGGATCGCCACGTTTCGCGCGACGTCGCCCCCCTTCAGACCGTCCAGGTTTCCTTCCTCGAGGCCGAAGTCGGCGGCCGAAAGGTCGAAGAGGCGGATCCCTCCCGGCGTCACCTCCGCGACACGGGTCCGGCCGATCGGGAGAAGCTCGTCCCCGCCCGCCTCGTTCGAGTAGACGAAAACCCGCTCGGCGCCGAGGAGGGCGAAGGCCCCCGCCACCACCTCGATCCGCTCGGGCCG
The DNA here is from genome assembly GCA_963779415.1 of uncultured Acidobacteriota bacterium. Lineage (GTDB taxonomy): Bacteria > Acidobacteriota > Thermoanaerobaculia > UBA5066 > UBA5066 > DAOMFB01. The sequence goes on from CAVZYA010000001.1 coordinate 1,151,748, forward strand.
GTCGACGCCGACGATCTGCCGCGGGACCCGCGCCGGGTTGCAGAGCGGCCCCGCGAGGTTGAAGACCGTCCGGATCCCCAGCTCTCGCCGGAGCGGCGCGACCTTCTTCATCGCCTCGTGGTAGATCGGGCGCGAAGAAGAACCCGATCCCCGCGCGGCGGAGCGCCTCGACGGCCCTCTCCGGCGGCATCTCGATCTCGACACCGAGCCCCGAGAGGACGTCCGCGGAGCCGCAGGTGGAGGAGACCGCCCGTCCACCGTGTTTGGCCACCGTGACCCCCGCCCCGGCCACGACGAGCGCCGTCGCCGTCGAGATGTTGAAGGTCAGGAGGCCGTCCCCGCCCGTCCCGCAGACGTCGACGGCGCTCCGGGCGAGAGCCTCGTCGACGGGCGGACGGCGCGAGCGGTCCCGGAGAACGTCCACGAGCCCCGCGACGTCCTCGGCGGCCTCTCGCCGCGCGCCGCGAGGGCCGCGACGAACGCCGCCGCGAGGGCCCCCGGCTCGGGCCCGTCGAAGAGATCCTCGAACGCCCCGCGAGACTCCTCGCGCGAGAGGTGACCGCCGCGCGTCACGGCACGGAGCGCCTCCCGAAGCCTCTCGCCGCTCACGCGACCCCCCGCTCCACGAAGTTCCGGAGAAGCCTCTCTCCATCCGGCGTCAGGATCGACTCCGGGTGGAACTGGACGCCGGCGAGGGGACGGCTCCGGTGGACGAGCCCCATGACGAGGCCGTCCGCCTCGGCCGTGAGGACGAGGTCGGGCGGAACGGAGGAGCGCTCGACGACGAGCGAGTGGTACCGCGTCGCCGTGAAGGGGTTCGGGAGGCCGCGAGAAGATCCCGGTGCCGGAGTGCGCGATCTCCGATGTCTTGCCGTGCATCAGGACGGGGGCGCGGACGACCCGGCCGCCGAAGACGAGGCCGAGGGCCTGATGGCCGAGGCAGACGCCGAGGAGCGGGATCCGGTCGTTCCTCTCGATCAGCGCGCAGGAGACGCCGGCGTCCTCCGGCCGGCCCGGGCCCGGCGAAATGACGATCCGGTCGGGGCGCATCGCGAGGAGGGCGTCGGCCGAGGCCGTGTCGTTCCTGAGGACGCGGACGTCGCCGTCCACCCGCGCGAGGAACTGCACGAGGTTGAACGTGAACGAGTCGTAGTTGTCGATGACGAGGATCATCCGCCGAAGGCTCCGTACTCCGCCGCGGCGTCCACGGCGCGCATCAGCGCCCGCGCCTTGTTCTCGCACTCGTCCGCCTCGGCGGCGGGGACCGAGTCGGCCACGATGCCGGCCCCGGCCTGGATGTGGAGGACGCCGTTCACGACGACCGCCGTCCGGATGGCGATCGCCACGTCGAGGTTCCCGGCGAAATCGACGTACCCGACGGCCCCGCCGTAGGGGCCGCGCCGGACCGGCTCGAGCGCCTCGATGATCTCCATCGCCCGGATCTTCGGCGCGCCCGACAGGGTCCCCGCCGGGAACGTCGCCGCGAGGGCGTCCACGGCGTCCCGTCCCGGCGCGAGCGACCCGACGACGCGGGAGGCAAGGTGCATGACGTGCGAGTAGCGCTCGACGGAGAAGAACTCCTTCACCGTGACGCTCCCCGGGACGGCGACCCGCCCCACGTCGTTGCGGCCTAGGTCGACGAGCATGACGTGCTCGGCGCGCTCCTTCTCGTCCGCGAGAAGCTCGCGCTCCAGGGCGAGATCTTCCTCGCGCGTGGCGCCGCGCGGGCGCGTTCCCGCGAGCGGGATCGTCTCCACCTCGGCCGGGCCTTCCCGCCGCCGGACGCGGACGAGCCTCTCCGGGGAGGCTCCGAAGATCGTCCCGTGCGGCGTCCGGAGAAAATACTGGTAGGGCGACGGGCTGATCCGGCGGAGCGCGCGGTAGAGAGCGAACGGGTCGCCGGTAAACGGCGCCGACCAGCGCCGCGAGAGGACGACCTGGAAGATGTCGCCCGCCCGGATGTGCTCTTTCGCCTCCTCGACCGCCGCCATGTAGTCGGCGCGCGGAAGGCTCTCGGTCCACGCCATCTCGGGCCCCGCGCGGCGTGAAGAGACCGCCGGTGCCTCTGAGAGAAGGGAATCAGCGAGTTGGCCCAGACGCTCCCGCGACTCGGCCTGGCTCGGCGGGTGGAACTCGCGCAAGGAAGAGCAGCCGGTGCTTGACGTGGTCGAAGGCGATGACGTCGTCGAAGAGTCCGAACCATCCGTCCGGAAGGCCGACGGGATCGGGGTTCTTCGAGGGGAGCCGCTCCAGCCGCCGGACGGCGTCGTAGCCGAGATAGCCGACGGCGCCTCCCGTGAAAGGGGGGTCGTCCTCTCCCCGCGGGAGCGGCTCGTGCGGAACCGTCTTGAGCGCGGCGAAGGGATCCCCTCCCGCCGCCGGGAGCGACGCCGACGGCGCCGTTCCGAGGAACGACCAGCGTCCCAGCCGCTCGCCCCCTTCGACCGACTCGAGAAGAAAGCAGGGCTCCGCTCGTGAGAGGAGCGCGCGCATCACGGCCACGGGCGTCGTCATGTCGGCCGGCCGCTCCACCGAGACGAGGAGCCGCGAGGCGGCCGCCGCGGGCGTCACGCCGGCCTCTGCTCGCCCCGGCGCTCGCGGAGCTTCCGCTCGACGTCGGAGGGCGAGAGGCCGCGCGCGGTCAGGAGCACCGCGAGATGGTAGAGGAGGTCCGCCGCCTCTCCCGCGAGGGCGCCGTCGTCCTCGACGAGGGCGGCGAGCGCCGTTTCGACCCCCTCCTCGCCGACCTTCTTCGCGATCCTCGCGATCCCCGCGTCGAGGAGATGGTTCGTGTACGAGCCGGCGACCGGATTCTTCTGCCGGTCCGCCACGATGGAGAAGAGCGGCCCGAGGTCGAGCGCGGGTGCGGCCGCCGCGGCGTCGAGCGTCCGGGCGACGCGGAAGCACGAGCGGCTCCCCGTGTGACAGGCCGGCCCCTCGGGAACGACGTCGTAGACGACGGCGTCGCCGTCGCAGTCGACCGAGATCGAGGCGACCCGCTGGACGTTCCCCGACGTCTCCCCCTTCTTCCAGAGCTTCTTGCGCGAACGGCTGAAGAAATGCGAGAAGCCGGTCGTCCGCGTCAGCTCCAGCGCTTCCTCGCTGGCCCAGGCGAGCGTCAGCACCTCTCCGTTCCGGACGTCCCGGACCACGACGGGGACGAGCCCGGCCTCGTCGAACGTGACGGGAAGCGGGCCCGCCGCCTCCGGGGCCGGCGCCACGCCGCCGAGACGGACGGGGATCCCCGCCGAGGAGAGGGCCTGCTTCACCTCGCCGATCGTGAAGACGCGCTCGTGGAAGACCCCCGCGGCGAGGACCGCGTCGGCCCCCCCGTCGCGAACCGCCGCCACGAAGTGCGCGAGCTTTCCGGCGCCGCCGGAGGCGACGATCGGCACGTCGGCCGCGCTCCGGACGGCGCGCAGCATCTCGACGTCGAATCCTTCCCGTGTCCCGTCCGCGTCGACGGAGGTGAGGAGGATCTCCCCCGCCCCGAGCGACGCCGCCTCGGCCGCCCACTCGACGACGCCGCGCCCCGTGATCCGCCGGCCGCCGTGCGTCGTGACGACGAGCCGCACGGCGCCCCCGTCACCGCGGACTCTCTTGCCGTCGAGCGCGAGGACGACGCACTGCGCCCCGAACTGCTCCGAGAGGCGCCGGATCAGCTCCGGCTCGGCGGCGGCCGCCGTGTTGACCGTCACGCGGTCGGCTCCCGCCTTCAGGAGCGAGTCGGCGTCCTCGACCGACCGGACCCCGCCTCCGACCGTGAAGGGGATCGAGAGGACCTCGGCCACGCGGGAGACGAGCGAGACGAGCGTCCCGCGGTTCTCGTGCGCCGCGGCGATGTCCAGGAACGTCAGCTCGTCGGCCCCTTCGGCCTCGTACCGCACCGCCGCCTCGACGGGGTCTCCCTCGTCGCGGAAGTCGACGAACCGCGTCCCTTTGACGACCCGCCCCGCCGCCACGTCGAGACAGGGGATCACCCGGACCGCCAGCGTCATCGCGTCCTCCCTTCCGCGGCGAGAGCGGCCGAGAGCCGCGTCACGCTCGTCGCCCCGAGGTGCAGGGCCCTGCCGAAGATCGCCCCTCGCGCGCCTCCGGCAAGGGCCGCGTCCACCGGAGAGAGGTCTTCCTCGCCGCGCATCCCGCCCGAGGCGAGGATCTCTCCGGGAAAGACCGCGCGGACCGAGGCGAGAAGCTCGAGGTTCGGCCCCTCCATCGCCCCGTCGCGTGCCACGTCGGTGACGAGGAGCGCCGTGACGCCCAGAGAAGAAAGCTCCTTCGCGACGGATACCGCATTTCCCGCACCGGCGTCCCGAGTCCAGCCGGAGGTCGTGGGCCGGCCGTCCTTGCAGTCCAGCGCCACGACGAATCGGGCGGAAGAAAATCTTCTTAGAAGGGTAAGAAAGACCGTCCGGTCGAGAAACGGCAGGCTGCCGAGAACGACCCGGTCGCCCCTCTTCCTTTCAAAGAAATCCTCGACGGCCTTTTCCGTGCGCAGTCCTCCCCCGACTTGAACCGGAATTCCCGCTCTTTCGACAATCTTGAGGATCACCGTCCGGTTCTCCCCCCGGCCGAAGGCCGCGTCGAGGTCCACGACGTGGATCCCGTCGGCCCCTTCGCTCTCGAAACGCCGGGCCGCCTCCACCGGGTCGACATCGTAGACCGTCGTCTTCTCGAGGTCGCCCCGGAGCAGACGGACGACGCGCCCCTCCTTCAGGTCGAGGGACGGCCAGAGCGCGAGGCGGTCCGCGCTCACACGGGCTCCGGAGCGAGGAAGTTCCGGAGGAGCTTCCGCCCCGCGTCGGAAGACTTCTCGGGATGGAACTGGCACCCCCAGACGTTCCCGCATTGGATGGCGGCCGGGAAGGAACCGCCGTACTCGCACGTCGCGGCGACGTCCTCGGGGTCGACCCCCTCCGGGCGGTACGAGTGGACGAAGTAGACGTACGTTCCGGACGGGACGCCGGAGAGGAGCCCGCCCTCCCTCGCGACGTCGAGCGCGTTCCAGCCGACGTGCGGTATCCGGACGCCTCCGCCGAAAGGAACGATCCGCCCTCGCACGACGCCGAGGCCGGGTGTCTTTCCGTGCTCCTCGCTCTCGTCGAAGAGGAGCTGGAAGCCGAGGCAGAGTCCGAGGAGGCGCGAGCCGTTCCGGACGGCTTCGAGGAGCGCCGAGTCGAGGCCGGTCTCCTCGAGCCGTTTGCGGGCCGGGCCGAACGCGCCGACGCCGGGAAGGACGATCCGGCCCGCGGACGCGACGTGCGCCGGATCCGCCGTCAGGAGCACCTCCGCCCCGAGGCGCCGGAAGGCGCGCGTCACGGAGGCGATGTTTCCCACGCCGTAGTCGACGAGCGTCACGGAGTCCGTCATGCCGTCAGCGTCCCTTTCGTCGAGAGGATCCCGGTCCCCGTCCGCTCCGCGGCGATCCGGAGGGCCCGCGCCGCCGACTTGAAGACCGCCTCGGCCGCGTGGTGGCCGTTTCTTGCCCGGATCACGTCGACGTGCAGGTTCAGCTTTCCGCGAAAGGCCGCGGACTTCCAGAACTCCTCGACGAGGGCGAAGGGGAACTCCTTCGTCACGAGGAGGAGCTCCTTGTCGACCGGCGACTCGAAGACGAGGAACGGGCGCCCGGAGAGGTCGACGACGGATCGCGCGAGCGCCTCGTCGAGAGGGACCGTGCACTCGCCGAACCGCTCGATCCCCGCCCGGTCGCCGAGGGCCGTCGCGAGCGCGTCCCCGAACGCGAGCCCCACGTCCTCGACGGTGTGGTGCGCGTCGACGTGCGTGTCGCCCGTCGCGCGGACGAAAAGGTCGAATCGTCCGTGCTTCGCGACCGCCTCCAGCATGTGCGAGAGAAACCCGACGGGCGTCTCGACGTCCGCCTTTCCCGTCCCGTCGAGCTCGAGCTCGAGCGTGACCGACGTCTCCTTCGTCGTCCGCGAGACCTTTCCGACCCGGCTCATCGCTCCTCCTTCCTCCGGACGATCTCCCGGAGCTCCGCGAGGAAGAGGTCATTCTCCTCGCGCCGCCCGACCGTGACGCGGAGCCTTCCCGGCGCGGACGGTCCGAGGTCGCGGACGAGGATCCCCCGCCCGAGAAGCTCCTTCCCCACCCGCTCCGCCTCGCCTCCCGGCGGCTCGACGAAGAGAAAGTTCCCCGCGGCGGGCGCCACCTTCGCGCCCATCCGCGAAAGCTCGCCGGCGACCCGGTCCCGCTCCCGGACGATCTCGGCGACGCGCGCACGCGCCGGCGCCGGATTCTCGAGAAGGGCGACGGCCAGCTCCTCCGCCGCCTGGTCGACGCTGAACGGGAGGACCGCCTTTCCGACTTCCCGGGCGAGGTCGGGACGGGCGACGGCGTACCCGATCCGGAAGCCGGCGGCCGAGAAGGCCTTCGAGAAGGTCCGGAAGACGACGACGTTCTTCCCTTCGTCGACGAGCGGAAGAGCGCTCGCCTCCGCGGGGGCGAAATCGACGTACGCCTGGTCGACGAGAGCGACCGGAAAGGCGTCTGCGAGCTTTCGTAGGAACGGGAGTCCGGCCGCCGTCCCGGTCGGGTTGTTCGGCGAGCAGATCAGCGGGACCGTCCGCGGCGGCTCTCCGGCCGTTCGGAGGATCGCGGCCTCGTCGAACGCGAACTCGTCCCCCACGAGCGGGACCGTGACGACGTCGGCCTGCGCGATGGCGGCGAGCTGCGGGTAGAGCGAGAAGGTCGGCGGAGTCAGGAGGAGCCGCCCTCCCCCGGCGAAGACGTTGATCGCGGCGAGGACGATCTCGCCCGATCCGTTCCCGACGACGATCTCCTCCGGGCTTCGCCCGAGCAGGGCCGCGATCGCGCTCCGGAGCCTCCCCGACCCGAACTCCGGATAGAGCGCCCAGCGCCGCCCCTTGAGCCGCGCGAGGACCTTCTCCTTCACCTCGTCCGGGACGTCGAAGGGCGATTCGTTGAAGTCCAGCTTCGCGCGGACCGGCACGGGAAGATCGGAGACGAGCGCGTAAGACTTCAGCGCCGCGATGCCGGGACGGGCCGGAGTTCCCGCCGTCACGAGAGCCTCCGCCCCGCGGAACGTTCGTGCGCGACGAGCCCCTCGAACCGGGCCAGCGTGGCCGCCGCCGGGCCGAGCCGACGCGCCGCGCCCGGCGGGACCTCGACGCTCCGCCCCCATCGGAAGAAGTCGCGGACCGAGAGCCCCGAGAAGCTCCGCCCCGCGCCTCCCGTCGGGAGAACGTGGTTCGGGCCCGCCACGTAGTCACCGAACGCCGTCGGCGTCGAAGAGCCGACGAAGAGCGCTCCGGCCGTGGGAAGCAGCGCGCGGGCGAGCTTCTCCGCCGGCTTTCCCATCACCTGAACGTGCTCGGCGGCGACGTCGACGCCCGCGGAGACGGCCTCTCCGAGTCCGGAGAAGACGACGATGCGTCCTCTCTTCCGGAGGGACGCCCGGATGACGGAGCGGACGGATCCCGCTTCGAAGGCTCCGACCTGCGTGACGACTTCCCGCGCGACCGCCTTCGCGAGCCTCTCCGAGTCCGTGAAGAGGAGCCCGATCGCGTCCGGGTCGTGCTCGGCCTGCGCGAGGAGGTCCGCGGCCACGAGGTCGGCGCGGGCGTCTCCGGAGGCGACGACGAGGACTTCGGACGGGCCGGCGGGAAGATCCACCGACACAAGCCCCGAGACGAGGTGCTTGGCCGCCGCGACCCACCGGCTGCCGGGGCCGACGATCTTCGCGCAGCCGGCCACCGAGACGAGCCCCGCGATCCCGTGGGCGCCCCCCGCGAGGAGCACCTCGCGGATTCCGAGCTCTCGAAGCGCCCACCGGAGCTCCGCGCTCCCGAGGTAGGCGCGCGGCGGCGTCGCGACGACGATTCTCTGGACGCCCGCCACCTGTGCGGGGACGACCCCCATCAGGAGCGACGAGGGATAGAAGGCGCGCCCGCCGGGGACGTAGACCCCGACCGAGTCGAGAGGGAAGGGCTTCTCGACGAACCGGACGCCGAGCGCGTCCCGGAAGGAGAACCCCCGCGGAATCTGGCGCCGGTGGTACGTCTCGATCCGTCGCCGCGCCAGCCGGAAGGCGCGGACGAATGAGCGGTCGACCGCCAGGGACGGACCGAGAGAGGGATCGACGAGGATCTTCTTAGAAGGAAGAGAGACCCCATCGAATCTATGGACGAACTTCGCGAGAGCCCCTCTTCCCCTTCTAAGAATCTCTTCAACTATCGGTAGGACTTCGCGCAGCGTTCGAAAATCGACTTCGCCGCGCCGTCCCGCAAGAAGCCGTTCCAGCTCTTTTCTTCCCTTCACGGTTCTTGCGTCGACGATCTTCAGCATGCCTCCCCCACGGCGGCCCGGAGGCGCCGGACGAGATCCGCGACCTCTTCGCGGCGGGAGACGAGGGCCGCGCGCCCGGCGATCAGGACGGCCCGGCTCCTCGCGATCGTTTCGATCTCCGTAAGGCCGTTCGCGGCCATCGTGGAGCCGGTCTCGATCAGGTCGACGACGGCGTCCGTCAGGCGAAGGGCGGCCGCCAGCTCGACGGAGCCCGCGAGCGGGACGATCTCGAACGGGACCTTCCGCGCGTCGAAGAAGCGGGCGGCCGACCGGCGGTACTTCGTCCCGACGCGGATCGGGTGCCCGTTCGGGCGGGGCGGATCCCCCGTACGGCCGATGAGCGAGAGGCGACAGACGCCGAAGGGGAACTCCATCGGCGAGAAGACCTCCTCGCCCGACTCTTCGACGCGGTCGCTTCCGACGATCCCGAGGTCGGCGCCGCCGTGGGCGACGTAGGTCGGGACGTCGTCGTCCTTCAGGAGGAGAAGCTCGACCCGCCCGGAGAGGTCGGCGAGGACGAGCCGCCGGCCGTCCGGCTCCGGAAGCTCCACGCCCGCGGTGCGCAGCACGCCGAGCGCCTCCGGCAGGAGCCGCCCCTTCCCTACGGCGAGACGGAGCGGCCTCCGCGCGCCCGGGCTCTCCGGCCCCGCGAGAGCCGTCGAGAGCGCTTCGAGGCCGACACAGAAGCCGAGAGCCGGCATCGGCGCGCCGAAGCGGCCGAGGAGGCCGTCGTACCGTCCCCCCGAAGCCAGAGGCGCCGCGCCGTCCGCGGCGTCGATCGCGAACGTGATGCCGGTGTAGTAGGGGGCCTCCGGAGTTCCGGCGAGGTCGACGACCACGGAGATCCCGGGGCGCGCCGCTCGTACCGCGGCTCCCGCGCGGAGGAGCGCCTCCGCCCCTTCGCGGAGGACCGGCGCGCCGAAGAGCGGCGAGGCGGGATCGAATCCGGAAAGGAGCGACCGGGCGATCTCGGCCGCTCGATCGCGGGTCGCGCCCGCTTCGAAGAGACGCTTCTCGACCGAGCTGACGCGCCGCGCCCGCGCTTCTTCCTCGGCAGCCCCGAGCGAGGCCCCATCCCCGCGGGCGAGGGCCGGAGCCGTGGCCGCGAGGAGCGACGGGAGAAGCCCCGCGAAGCCGAGCGTCACATGGAGCCGCTCAGTCGGGATCTCTGCGAGGCAATCGAGCGCGAGGGCGAGCATCGTTTCGTCCGCCGTGAACGACGGGTCGCCGTACCGTTCGGCCCCCACCTGCGCGAACTCGCGGGCCCGGCCGACGCCGCTCGGCTCGTCCCGGACGACGTCGCCGCGATAGAAGAGGGAAAGCGGAAACGCATCGGGCGAGAGGCGAGGCGCCACGACGCGGGCCGCCATCGGCGTGAAGTCGGCCCGAAGCGAGAGAGTCTGCCCCTCCCGGTCGAGGAACCGGTAGAGGCGCTCGTCCCCCTCGGCCGTGACGCCCCGGTAGGGGTCGGCGTAGTCGAGGACCGGAAGGATCACCTCCGCGAGGCCCGCCGCGACGAGGCGCGAGACGACCGCGTCTTCCGCCTTTCGACGGCGCGCGGCCGCCTCGAAAAGGAAGGCCGAGACGCCGCGCGGGAGATTCGGATCGGGGGAGGGGCTCATCTCGTCGCTCCGGTGGCTGAGGGTGGCGCCGAGGCGAAGAGACCCCGTTTCCGTGCGGGAAGCCGGGAGACGAGGTCCGCCGCGGAGACGGACCGCCCGGTGAAGAGCGCCGCCTGTCCGGCCGCCTGCGCGAGAAGGAACGTAAAGCCGTCCACGACCTCGCACCCCGCCGCGCGCGCCGCGCGAGCGAGCGCCGTCCCTCCTTCCCGGTACGGCGCGTCGACGACGAGGAGGCCGGGGACCAGAATCGAAGCCTCGCAGGGGAGCGGGTCGTCGGCGCCGAGACCCAGCGGTGTCGCGTTGACGAGAACCCGGGGAGAGACCCCCGGGAGATTCTCTGAATGGAATACAGAACCCGAGCGGACCGCGAAAGCCTCTCCCTTCTCGCGATCGCGCGTGCTCACGAAGACCTCGTACCGCTTCTTTCGGAGAATTCCGACGGCGATCCGAGCCGTCCCTCCGGCTCCGAGGACGAGGGCACGTTCTCCCTCTTTCGCAGAGGGAATCAACTCGTCCAGCGCCTCGCCGTCCGTGTTCTCCCCGCGGACGGCGTCCTTTCCTTCGAAGAGAAGCGTGTTCATCGGCTCGCGTCGCGCCGGCGATCGCGGCGGCTTCTTCCTTGAACGGGATCGTCACGGACGCCCCCGAGAGGGGAAGCCTGAGGCGAGCGAGGCCGTCGCGAAGGGCCGGCAGCTCGTTCACGAGTGAGCGGAGGGCGAAGGGAACGTAGAGGGCCTCCTCGTCGAGGGCCTCGAAGTTCGCGTTCTGGAGGGCGGGCGAGAAGCGAGTGGGAGACACGCGAGCCGAGGAGGGCGACGAGACGAGAGGCGCGTCGCGCCCGGCCCACGCCGTAGACGTCGCGGAGGTCCCGCGCCTGAAGCTGTCCCGGCGCCGTGGCGCCGCCCGGCACGATCGAGGCGAACATCAGCGGGGCGCCGAAATAAGGAGCGAGAACTCGCGTGGCTATCCCGGCCTCTCCCATGCCGAAGAGGGAGACGTTCGATCCCTCGAACGATTTCTGGGCTTCGAGAAGGCGGACGGCGTCGTTCGAGTCGTTTGCCGTCCCGACGACCTTCACGTATCGGGCGCCGGTCGCGGCCATCCGCTCGGCGAGGCCGGCGACGTCGGGCGGAAGCCCTTCGAGATCGTGGACGGAGACGACGACCTTCGAGGGAGCGAGGCCCATGAGGTCGGCGTTCGTTCCGGCCCGGTACTCCACGTCCGACGAAGTCGAAGCCCGCCGCGAGCGCCTTCGAGAGGAGCGATCGGGCCTCTTCGGCGCTCCCCGAGAAACCGCCCCCCTCCGCCGTCGACCGGAGAGTGGCGACCAGGGTCTTCCCTTCGAAGCACGCGCGCAGCGCGCCGAAGTCTCCCGGTTCCCGGAGGGCGTCGAGCCGGACCTCGACGGCGGTCGAGGTCTCTCGCGAATGCCGCCGCCTCGCGGGCCTCCGCCATCGAGGAAGGCCCGAACGGAGCCGACGATCCGCGTCTTTTCCGCGCTCAGGACCAAACGAAAACCCCCTCCGGTCCGGAGGGGGTCGAAGTCGCTGCTTCTGGCCTTCGCGCCCTCCGGACAACTCCCTGTCCGGCGGCGAGAACGCCCGCCGGCTCAGTTGTGGTGACCGTGCCAGTGAAGAGCCAGCATGAGACGCGAATTGAAACCCGCCCGGGGGAGCGCTGTCAAGCCTTCCGGTGCCAGCGGACTCCGTGGGGCGTGTCCTCGAGGACGATTCCGAGGGCGGCCAGCTCGTCGCGGATCGCGTCCGCCGCCTTGAAGTCCCGGCGCTTACGCGCCTCCTGCCGGGATGCGACGCGGGCCTCGATCTCCGCGTCGGCTGAGGAGGAGCGCGCCTCCGGCGCGCCCGGGGGATGCTTAGAGGGGGAAATACCGAGGACGGAATCCGAAACACGGCCGAGGAAGTCCTGCGCGGCCACCGCGTCCGCTGGCAGGAGATGCCCGCCTTCGAGGTCGACGTTCGTCTCCCCCACGAACGTGAAGAGGGCCCCGAGCGCCGCCGCGGTATTGAAATCGTCCTCCATCGCGGCGAAGAAGCCCTCCTGCGCCCGATTCACTTTCGAAGAAAAACCCTCGGCGGCGTTCCCTCTCGCGCCGTCTTGCCGGCGCCTGCTCCCGCCCGCTCGGCCAGCCTTCGATCCAGCGAGTCGAGCCGCTCCAGCGCGGAGGCCGCCGCCTTCAGCCCGTCGAAGGTGAAGTTGAGCTTCTGCCGGTAGGGGACGGAGAGGAGGAGGTACCGGATGGCGCGCGGCGACCACCCCCTGGCGAGGAGGTCGGGGAGGGTGAAGAAGTTTCCCTTCGACTTCGCCATCTTCTCGCCGTCCACGATCAGGTGCTCGGCGTGGAGCCAGTACCGGACGAAGGGCTTCCCCGTCGCCCCCTCGCTCTGCGCGATCTCGTTCTCGTGGTGCGGGAAGATGTTGTCGACGGCCCCGGTGTGGATGTCGAACGTCTCGCCGAGGTACTTCATCGACATCGCGGAGCATTCGAGGTGCCAGCCCGGCCGCCCCTTCCCCAGCTCCGTCGTCCAGAGCGCCGACTCCGGCTCCCCCTCCTTCGCGGCCTTCCAGAGGGCGAAATCGCGGACGTCTTCCTTCTCGTACTCGTCGTCCGCCACGCGCGTGCCGCGCTTCACGGCCGAAAGGTCGATCCCCGAGAGCTTTCCGTAGCCGGGGAACGTCGAGATCCGGAACCAGATCGAGCCGTCGCTCTCGTAGGTGTGGCCCCGCGCCGAGAGTCTTTTCACGATCTCCACCATCTCGGGGATGTGGTCCGTCGCGCGCGGGTAGAGGGAGGCCGGGACGACGTTCAGCGTCTGGAGGTCCTCGAAGAACGAGTCGACGTGCTTCTGGGTGAACTCCCGGAGCGGAAGCCCCTCGGCGATGGCCCCCCGGATCGTCTTGTCGTCGATGTCCGTCAGGTTCATCACCTGCGTGACGTCGAGGCCCAACGCCCGGAAGAGCCGTCCCATCAGGTCCTCCCAGACGAACGTCCGGAGGTTCCCGATGTGGACGCGGGCGTAGACGGTGGGACCGCAGGTGTAGAGCCCCACCTTCCCGGCGACGAGGGGACGGAACTCCTCGAGGGAGCGGCTCATCGTGTTCTGGAGGCGGAGCGTCACGACGGGCGATTCTCGACGACCGCTGCGGATTTCGCCAGCGAGCGTGCGGAAAGCGGCCTTCGGGTTCTGCGATACCCTTGGGCGCCATGTTTCGATCGCCCGCCGCCGCCCCGCTGATTCTTCTCGTCGACGACGACCCTTTTCAGGCCGAGGTGGCGTCGTACATCGCCTACGAGCTCGGCTGCGACTTCGACAGCGCGATCTCCGGAACCGAGGCGCTGGAGAAGGTCGCCGCGCGGAAGCCCGACCTGATCCTCCTCGACGTCCGGATGCCCGACCTCTCCGGCTACGAGGTCTGCCGCCGGGTGAAGACCGCGCCCGAGACCGCCGACACGCAGGTCATCTTCGTCACCGCCCGGACGGAGGAGGAGGACCTCCTCGCCGGATTCGAGGCGCTCGCGAACGACTACGTGACGAAGCCCTTCTCGGCCCGCGAGCTGAAGGCGCGCGTCAAGAACGCCCTCCGGGTCAAGAGCCTCCTCGACACGCTCACCGCGCGGACGCGGCTCCTCGAGGCGCAGCAGGAGATCACGGACCAGCTCGACTCCGACGACGTCACGTCGGACGAGCTCCGGAGCGGCCGTCTCGGCCCGATCCTCGACCGGATCGCCGCCACGTTCGGAGCCGACGGAGCCACCCTCCATCTCCGGCGTCCGGGGCGCGGCGAGCTGGCCGCGATCGCCTCCTCCAAGTGGCCGGCCGGCGAGCCGCCGGCCCACCTCGCCGCGCTCGCGCTGCAGGAGGACCCGCGTGTGGAGCGCGCGCCGCGGATGCCGGGCGAAGTGCGGGACTCCGGCGGCGAGTGGACCATCTCGTCGGCGCCTCTCTGGGCGGGGCCCGAGCTGATCGGGACCCTCCGGCTCCACCGCCGCGCCGTTCTCGCGCCCCCGGGGGAGTCTCCCGAGCTCGAGCACCTCGTCGCCTTCGCCTCGCACCTCGCCCGGACCCTTCACCGGGTCCAGCTGACCGAGTCGTTGCGCGAGCGGGCCGCCGGCTGACGCCGGCCTACCAGCTTCCCTCCCGCCTCCTCTTGGCCGCCTTCCGGAGGAGCAGGCTCTTCTTCAGGCTCGAGAGCCGGTCGACGTAGAGGTGCCTGTGGAGGTGGTCGATCTCGTGGCAAAGCGCACGGGCGAAGAGGTCGCGGCCGGAGAGGGTCCGGATGGCCCCGGTCCCGTCCTGCGCCTCCACCGTCACCTCCTCGGGACGGTCGACGACCTCCACGAGGTCCGGAAGGGAGAGGCACCCCTCCTCCTCGCGGACCCGCCCGCGCTCCGACACGACTCTCGGGTTCACGAGAACGACGACCCCGGAGGGGTCCTTGCCGACCGAGAGGTCGATGATCGCCACGCGGAGATTCACTCCGATCTGGGGTGCGGCGAGGCCGACGCCGGGAGCGGCCCAGCACGTTTCGGTGAGGTCCCGGATCAGCTCCGAAAGGGCCGGGCTTCCAAAGTCCGAAATCTCCTCGTTCGGGGCGAGGAGCCGGGGATCCCCGTACTTGACGATCTCGCGTATGGCCAATGAGTTGTCCCCTCCGCGGCGGGTCCCGCCCGTGCGCGCCAGATTGACCGGGGAGGGGGGCGGAGGTCAAGTCGTCCCCGGGCGGTGACGGTCCCGCTGGTACAGAGGTCGCATAAGAATGACCGGAGGAATGGAAATGAGACGCGGCCAGGCCGCCGGAACCGCCGTCCTTTTCCTCGCCGCGGCCCTCGCGGGGCCGGCGGCGGCCGAGCGCGAGTCCTACTCCTACGTCTCGTACGCGGGGAACGACGTCTCCCTCCTCTCCAGCGCCTCAGACGAGGAGATTGCCCGGATCAACACCCCGGTTCTCGGGGGAGACCGGATGGTGACCGGCGCGGCATCGCGCGCCGAGGTCGTCCTGGCGAGCGGAAACATCATCCGGATCGACGGAAGAACCGAGATCCGGTTCGACCGGATGTCCCGGACGTACGAGTCGGACGACGACCGGGATCTTCTCTATCTTCTTCGCGGCTCGGTCGCCGTGGACGTCCGCGAAGCCGCCTTCGGCGAGGAGGCCTTCCGCCTCGACACGGACGACGCGACCGTCGTGATGGAGGGGAGCGGCCAGCTTCGCATCGACGCCGGGCCGCGCGGCTCGGTGATCACCGTCGTGGCCGGAGAAGCCGAGGTGACGGGACGGGGAGGCTCCGCGACTCTCCAGGCCGGAGAGTCCGCCGCCGTGAGCGGCTCCGAGCCGTTCGAGGCCGAGAGATTCGATCCCCCGCGCGACAGGTTCGCGCGTTTCGTCGAAGAACGGCGTGATCGCGGGACGCGTGGAGGCGCCGACACCTACGTCGGCTCCGACCTCCAGTACGAGGCCTCCGCCTCCGACCTCGAGGAGAACGGGAACTGGGTCTACGTCTCCGGATACCAGCGGTGGTGCTGGCGGCCAACCGTCGCCGCCGACTGGCGCCCTTACTCCTCCGGCACCTGGCGCTGGACGCCGTGCGGCCTGACATGGGTCTCGTACGAGCCGTGGGGCTGGCTCCCCTACCACTACGGCGACTGGTCCTGGGACAGCCTCGCCGGTTGGGTCTGGATCCCCGGATCCCTTTACGCCCCGGCATGGGTCTACTGGAGCTACACCCCTTCATGGACCGGCTGGTGCCCGATGGGCTACTACCAGCACCCCCGGCACCATCGCGTGAACAAGACGGTCTACGGAGCCGATGGAAGCGGATCGCGGATCCCCTACTTCCGAGGACGAGTCGACATCTCGAAGGTCGACCAGAGGGGGTGGAACTACGCCCCTTCGACGCGTCTCGGCAGCCGCCTAGACCCGTCGCATGACATCGTTCGCGGAGAACGCCTCTCCTTCCGCCCCGGCGAGACCGGGATCATCTCCACGGCGCCTCTCCGGATCGAGAAAGGCTCCGGTCCCGCTTCGGCGGCGGTCCGGGACGCCGTCGGGAAGATCTCCGGGTCTCCCGTGTCGCGGAGTCACCTCCCCGTGAACGAGGGCCTCACGGCGATCCTCCGGCGCGACGCGAGCCTGACGCCGGCCGCCGAGCAGGAGCTTCGCCGTTCGCTCGTCCGCCTCAGCGCCCGTGAGACGTTCCGTCCCGTCTCGCCCGAGTCTCTCCTCCAGGCGACCGTGACGGAGAGGCCGGCGGTCTGGACGGACGATTGGCGGACGTCGACCCCCCGAAGCCGCGCAGGCGGCCACACCGCGATCTCGTCCACCCGGAGGCCCGACCCCGTGCGGGACAACGGCTGGCGCTCCCCCGCCTCGACGGCGCCGCGCGATATCGCCCCGAAAACGGCCGGACCGCCGGGAAGCGACACCGGATGGCGCGCCCCCCACCCGCAGTCGCGCCGCGAATCCGTCGCCCCGTCGACCCCCCGCACCCCCGGGAGCGACTGGCGTGACGCGCCGAGACGCGATCTCCCCTCTCCACGGTACGAGGCCCCGCGCCAGGCTCCGGCTTCGCCCCCCGCGCCCCGTCTCTCGGCCCCGGCTCCTCAGGCGGCACCGCAAGTGGCCCCCGCCCCGCGAGGCGACGCTCCCAGGCAGCACTGACGCCATCCGTCGGCTCGCCTCTAGAATGCCGCGATGGCCACGCCGGCCGAGTCGAAGATCCTCCGCTTCCTGACGATCATCTACTTCGCCGAGGCCGGCGCCTTCCTCGCCGTCGCGCCGTGGAGCCTCTTCTGGATCCGGCGGATCGTGGCCCGATCCCCCGCGCTCGTGCAGCCGCTCCTCCTCTCCCCGTATTTCCGGAGCTTCCTCGTCGGGCTGGGGATCCTTCACCTTTTCGTCGCCTTTCGCGACCTCGAAGCGTGGCGCAAGGCCTCCTGGGGACGTGCGCGTCCGGCCGAAGGGACGGCCTCGTGAGCGACGGGCCTTCCGCCGCTCCCTTTGCGGCGCTCTCTCACGGCGGAACGGTCGTCGGGATCGGGACGGATCTTTGCGAGGTGCCGCGGATTTCCGAAGCCCTCGAGAGGCACGGGGACCGGTTCCTTCGGCGTCTCTTTCTCGACGGGGAGATCCGCCGGTCGCGCTCGTCCCCCGCCTTCGCCGAGCACGTGGCCGGACTCTTCGCAGCGAAGGAGGCGGCGATGAAGGCGCTCGGCACCGGGATGCAGGGTGTCGCCTTCCGGGAGATCGCAATCCTCCGCGAGAGGGGCGCCGCGCCCCGGCTCTCCTTCCGCGGCCGCGCGGCGAGACGCGCCGAGGCACTCGGCGTCAAGGCCGCCCACGTCACCATCACCCACACGCGCACTCTCGCTTCGGCCGTCGTCCTCCTTCTCGCCCGCGAAGACTAGAATCGTCCTCTCGTGAGCAGCCTCCCGGGCCCCCTCGCCGGGCGCAAGATCCTGATCGTCGACGACGAGCCCTACATCCTGAAGATCGTCGCCTTCAAGCTGCGCCTCTCCGGGATGACCCCGTTCGAGGCGACCTCGGGCGAGGAAGCCCTCCGGATCCTCCGCGAGGAGTCGCCCGAGCTGATCCTCCTCGACGTCTCCCTCACCCCGGGCCTCTCGGGCTTCGACCTCTGCCGGATCCTCAAGGAGAACCCGGGAACCTCGCGCATCCCCATCGTCATGCTCACGGCGCGGACCCACCCCTCCGAGCGCGACCTCGGTCTCCGCCTCGGCGCCCACTCCTACGTCACGAAGCCCTTCTCGACCAAGGTCCTCCTCCGCGAGATCGAAAGCGCGCTCGAAACGGCCTGAGCTCGCACGCCACGGCCAGATGATGCAAGGGCTCGGACTCGCCGTCCCCGGCTCATGGCTCTCGACCATTGGACTCGCCGTGGCCTGGCTTGCGCTGATGCTGGCCTGTAGCCCGCTCGCAGACAGGGTCGCGACCCGACTGGTTGCCAGGCCACCAAACCTCGGCGCCTTCCGTGTGCTTCAGCAGTCCAGGGCCAAGCTCGTCCTCGGGATCGTCGTGGCCTGGCTCCTCGGGGGATTTCTCGAGGAGATCGTCTTCCGGGGAGTCATCCTTCAATCGGCGAAAAAACTACTGTCCGCCTGGCTCGCCGCGCCCGCCGCAACTGCTGCCGCCGTCTGTGGCGCCGCCGCAGGAGCGGGCCTCGTGCACCTCTATCAGGGTCCCCGTGCCGCGATCATCGTCACCCAGCTCTCGGTACTGTTCGGCCTGCTGTTCGTCCTGAGCGGGTACAACCTCTGGACGGTCATCCTCTGTCACGGGCTCTACGACACCATCGCCTTCGTCAGGTTCGCCCGGAAACAGTCCAGATACTCAAATCTCGACGGCCAATGATGGAAACGGCATTCAGACCACCCGAAAGTCGTCGTCGGGATGAATCTCCAGAAAACCCTCGCCGTCCGTATCCACGACGACCGGACCGCCGCAGAAGAGACTCTGCCCTTTCAAGACGCCACCAAGTCGCTCGCAGACGGCGTGCGCGCCGGTCTTCGGCTCGACTTCGACCCGGACGTACCGTTCCACCTCCGATGGCATCGACACCGTCTGGATGACGAACGTCTCGAGATGAAGATCGATCGTGAAAAAGCCGTCGGTGGAGTGGCCGGCGTCGTAGACGGCCACTCCCGCGGCCTTCGCATCGCACCCCGTTGGCTGCCATCCGCTGATGCCGCACCGCTTGAACGGCGTCGTCAGGATCCCGATGGCCTTGGAGAACCAGCCCAGCTCGTCCTGCGGCGCCATCGAAAGCTTCGCGACCGTGCCCGGGGCGTCACACGCACGTGCGGCCCGGAGCCCCTTGAGTTCGTGGTACCAGTAATGGCGCTGCACCAGGCGGCGCATCGTCAACCTCCCCGCCTCACCCGCATCCGGCCGGACGAACCTGGCGCTCTCCGGAATCGGAGCATGTCGGGCGGCTCAGGCCTCCCGGGAGGCCACCTGAGGGTTCTTCCGCCTTTCCGGATGATGCGGTGGGGCGTCGGGACGATAGACGCGCCTCTCGTGCCGCAGATATCGCCGGGGAATCGGCTCGAACACTTCGCCCTTCTTCACCATGTCGCGAATCAGCTCCTGCACGACGTTCCGCTCGGCGCCGATCGCCTCGGCCACCATCCCCACGCTCCGCAGAATGTCCCCTTCCGCGTGCTCGAGGTAGTCGATGATTCGCGCCCGGAGCTCAGCCTCCTTCATCCCGGCTCCACCCCTCTTGCTGGTCTTACTGGGGTCAGGTCTCATTCCTTGATTATACGCCATCGGTGTCATCGGGGTCAGGTCTTACACCTCTATTCTACTCCCATTCTGACATCCCCTCCGAGATCCTACCGGGTCCCTCACGAACGTCGGCCTGGCGTCGCCAACGGGAAAAGAGATCCGCTCGGCCGAGGACCGCGAGAGCCGGCTCACGGCCGCCGTCGTCACGAAAGAATGCTCAACGAGAGGACAGCTTTCCGCTCGAGGCGCCGTGGACCGTCAGGGCGGCTTCGCGCCGCGGAGAGGCTACGGAAGCGCTGCCCGCCGCAACCGCGGGATGAGGTCGGCGAGAAAGGATCGCAGCTCCGTGGGAGAGACGCCTCCCGGCAGGTTAGCCGCGTCCCCGATCCGGATCTCCGAGATAACCCAGGCCAGCGTGGCGGGCGTGCAACCCCCGTCCTTCGCTATGGCTGCGGGCAAGGCCGACTCGATCTTGTGGCCTGCACGTTCGAGAAGAAGCAGGTCGACGAGATCTCTCTCTTCCCCACGCGAGAGAACCGTCGTCAGTTTGTTTGCCAGGATCTCTTCAATCGGATCGATCCGGACGACCCCCACCCGCCGCTTTTCGGAGATCGCCTGTGGGGCACGGTCCCATACCAGATCCACGACGACCGATTCATTGCCACGCGTCACGACGTAACGCTCGAATCCGGGTGACAGCTGGCGACGCCTCACCGTCGCACCGAGACTGTCAGCGGCCGCACCAAGCGCGTGAGAACCTCTCTCCAGCGCCTCGCGACTCTCGGTGAACAGGTCGAGATCCGTCGTCTCCCTGTGCTTCAAGTAGAAACCAGCGAGAGCGGCGCCGCCGGTGAGAAAGAACCCCTGCTCCCGCTCGAAGAACGCCTGGAGAAGTTCCCGCTGGAGCGGCGTCAGCCTATCGGTTGAGGAGTCCATCGGCTCGCCATCCTTCGATCAGGAAGTCCCAGAACGCGCGTCGCCGGCCGAGCCGGCTTCGGACGGCGGGCAGCGCTTCGGCCACCTCGGAAGGCGTCACGAACTGCCACACGTCGGTGTCCCGCGCCTCCCGAAGCATCTTCGCCATGAGCCGAAGGCGCTCCAACCGGTCCCCGCCCTTCAGGCGTTCCTTCAGGTCACCGATCGAGAGGTCCTCGTCCCAGAGGAAATAGGGGCGAGCGGCGTCCTGCGACAGGTCGACGGATAACACACGCATGACCCGAACAGTATGCCTCGTCGGCCATTCCCCCGCACCAGTCAGCCTCCCGGGCGCTGCGACCCCTTCCCGTCAGCCGACGACGCTGAAGATCTTGCGGTGTCAGCGCCCATCGGTGTTCATTGGGGTCACGCCCGATATCTAATCCCCCGATAAGTCACGCGCCAGACAGCGCCGGGGAAATCCACTCGAAGACGCCGGCTCACCGCGGTAGCATACGATAGCTGCAAGACCTGACCCCGACTCACCCCGCCCTCACTCTTGTCCAAGATCGGCCGTGGAACATTCGCTTTCCGGGGGGCGGCGAGGGCGAATCCCCGAACGACTCCGTGCATTCACCAGCGGAAATGGCCCGAATTCCTCGAAACCCGGCTGTTCGCCCTTTCTTCGAGACCCCGGCAGACAGCCTTCCGGGCGGCTCGGCTTCTGGACAGCATGTTTCACGCTTCCCCGGGGCCTGAACCGCCGATGCCCTCCTCATCCCACGTTTTCAGCCCGTCTTCGCCCCTTCCCCGTCCGAAATCCGCCGTTCTTGGACAGCAGTGCCCCGCCCTGAGGTTGACCCCTCAGTCCACCATGCTTTCGGCCCCCACAGCGAGAGCCCGGCCAAAGGGCAGCTCTGCAAGGTACTGGTCTCGACCCGCACTAGCGAAAACCCTCCGAATCTCGGGATCGAGCGCGATGCGCTTGATGGCACGCCGCAGCCACTCTGCGGTTTGGAAGAACTCCTGCATCGCCTCCACGCGCTCTCTCTCCGTGTCGCTCCTCAAGAGTCCGTCCGCCCTTCCGTGAATCACCTTCGAGCGACGGCCATAAGTTCTCTTGATTGCCCGATACAGGGCCCGCGCGGCCGAGATGTCGTCTTCGAGAAAGAGAGCGATCCGCTCAGCCAGCTGATGAATCGTCTCTCCGGAGCTGTCAGGTCCGAAGAGCGCCTCAAGCCCCACCCACATGAGTGCGAAAGCGATGTCTGCGTGGTTTTGATCCGACGCAAGAGCGGCCATCCTGAGGGCCACCCAAAGCGGACCGCGACGTTCGCCATCGTAGCGTTCCAGAATTACGCTCACGAGATCCCGAGCCTCTCCGAGCTGCGCTTGAGTGAGAACCTGTTTCATGTCTAGCCGCGCGAGGTCCGCAGGCAGCACCGTCCAGGACTTGAATCGGCGCTTTCCGTCCTGTCCCACCGGCTCTACGAGGATCGTGACGTCGTAACGCAAGCGAATGCCGCTTGCGATCCAGACGGCCACTTGCGCCGACCGTAGCTTGGACTGGTCGAGCTCCTGCTCGCTTTGCCCTGGTCCGTTCGGGCCGGCGCGCCGTCCCGCCAAGAGTGCAAGCTCGGCCTTCTCTACTCTCTTCCGCTCAAAATGGCCCAGCCAAGTCGGAACTGCCTCAGGACCGAACCAGTCGGGACGAGGCGCTAGGACTACCCCGTGCCCAAGATCAAATGCCTGATCGAGAACCCCTTCGGCAAGAGCGAAATCCTGCGACACCGGACCGATGAGGTGCCATGTCGCCTCGCCCTCTTCGGGTTCCCACTCGGTCGAAGTGCTTTGAGTAAGTTCTCGCATCTCTAAGGTATTCCCCCGGATCCCCAGCCAGTCGCCTCGACCGATGGCCCTGGCCGTCAGCCCGCCGGGCGCGCGGCCGCGGCAGGGGGACGGACTTTCCAGTAGACGACGTACCGCTCGCCGGCGATCCGGTTTAGCGGGGCGAGATCGATGATCCGGCTCTGGGCCTTCGTCCGGAAGGCGAGCCGCCCGCGAACGGACTCGACCCATGTGCCGACCTCTTTCGGATCGGCAACGACATCGGGAACCGGAACCGGATTCCCCTTCAGCTCGCAGTCATAGCCGCCGTAAGTCGTCTCGCGCGTAAGCCCTTCCGATCCGAGTCGCCCCGCCAGGACGACGGGCCCGTAGAGGAGGGCCTGAATCGAGGGATCGTCGGGCATCGACTCGGCCCTCAGGCTCATCGGGAGGTCGAGCCGGACGCGGTCTCCCCGTCGCCAGGTCCGGTTCAGCGTCAGGTAGCTCGAGGGGCTGGCGAACGCGTCGACGGCCGTGCCGTTGACCGTCACGGTGCCGCCCCGGGTCGCCCAGCCGGGAATCCGGAGGCGGAGCGTCGTGGCGACGGGGCGCTCGTTCTCGAAGACGAGGGTCGTTCCTTCCTCCTCGGGGAACCGGGTCTCCTGCCGGAGGCGGAGGCCCTTTTCCGGCCACGAGACTTCGGAGGCGGCGAAGAGATTCACCCAGACCCCCGCGTCGTCGTGAAAGTAGATCGAGTCGCCCAGCTTCGAGAACTCCTCGACCCCCGTCCCCGTGCAGCACCAGAACGCGCCGAGGGGCTCGCCGTAGAACTTCCAGTACCCGGACGCGAGCGGGGTGTAGTACATGAGCGTCCCGTCCTCGGGGTTCTGCGTTCCGAGCCGGCTGTTCAGGAGCGTCCGCTCGAAGTAGTCCGCCGCGCGCGGGTCCCCCGTCCAGGAGAAGACGTGGCGCGTGAGCTTCAGGAGGTTGTAGGCGCAGCAGCACTCGGCCGTCGACGGGGAAAGCTCCGTCGAAAGGACGCCCGGCGGCGTCTCCCACCGCTCGCCGTTGCTCGTGTTTCCCGTCACGTAGCAGCGTTCGGACGTGACCTCTCGCCAGAAGTACTCGGCTATGTCCCGGTAGCGCCTCTCGCCTGTCAGCTCGTAGCGCCGGGCGGCGCCGATGACCTTGGGGATCTGCGTGTTGACGTGGAGGCCCTTCAGCTCGTCGCGACGCGCGGCGAGAGGGGCGAAGAACGCTTCCTGGTCGAAGCGGTGGGCGAGATCGCGGTATTCGTCCTTCCCGGTCAGGGCGAAGAGATCGTAGAGCGCGTCGTTCATCCCGCCGAACTCGACGGTAAGGATCCGCTCCATCTGCGCGTCCGAGAGCCCCTTGGTCCAGGTGCGGATCCAGCCGGCCATCCCCTCGGCGGTCCGCAGCGCTTCCTCGTTTCCACACAGCTCGAAGACCGCGAGGTGCCCGGCGAGGATCTTATGGAGCGTGTAGAACGGGGCCCACACTTTCGCGCCGCGGCGCAGCCGGTCGAACAGCTCCTCGGGGAAGGCCGAAAGGTACCCGCTGCCGGAAGCCCTCTGGCACCTCGCCAGCTCGGCCACCATCCCGCTGGCCCGCATTCGGAAGACGTCGTCTCCCGTCCCGGCGTACGAAAGGGCGCAGGCCGAGAGGTAGTGCCCCGTGAAGTGGCCGCGCAGCTCGCAGTCGGGCTTCTCCCACCCGCCGAGCGGCTCGGCGGCGGAAGGGAGCCCCGCATTGACGCGAAAGGTGTGAAGGAGGCGGTCCTGCGGCAGGGAGAGAAGGTAACGGGCGTTCCGCTCCTGCGCCTCCCGCAGCGGGCCGGAGAGCAGACGGACCTGTTTCAGCGGGAACGGGCGGACCGGTCCGCCTCGCCACGCCTCTCCCGCCGCAGCCGCAGCCTCCGACATCTCCGAAAGGACCGTGCCGAGAGCCCGGCGTCCGACGAGGAAACCGGCGCCTGCGGAGAGGGCTGCGCCGAAAAGGTTTCGTCGCGAAAGAGACGGACCGCCGGGCACGCCTCAACGTTATGCCCGGCACTCCACGACCGTCAATCTCAGCCGACGACGCTGAAGATCTCGCGGTGCCCCGACTCGATCATCGGGCGAAATCGGCCGTAGGCCTTCTGCCATTCCGGATCGGCGAAGAT
Source organism: uncultured Acidobacteriota bacterium (assembly GCA_963779415.1). Lineage (GTDB taxonomy): Bacteria > Acidobacteriota > Thermoanaerobaculia > UBA5066 > UBA5066 > DAOMFB01. Next base: position 1,175,886 of record CAVZYA010000001.1, read on the forward strand.
CTTCGCAAGCGACTCCTCGAACGCCGCGAGCGACGGGAACTCTCTCTCGAGGACGAGGGTGTAGTACGGCCCCGTCACGTCGGTCATCGCGCGCCCCACCGGAACGCCGAGCCGCTTGTTGAGCGACTGGATCTCCGGTATCAGGGCCTTCGCATCCTTCATCCGGTCGGGGTGGATCCGGAAGACGTCGCGGATCAGGGTCATGATCGGCTCCTTTTCGCGCGCCCCCAAGGCGCGCTCAGTTGCGACTTCGTCTCACTGATGATACCCCTCGGAAGGATTTCATCCTCTCGACGAGGATCCGGCCGCCTCTCCGAGATTGCCTCCGGTCCCATCCCGTGTAAACGTCCGGCGGGGCTTTGACGTCTTATCACCCGGTCTCGGCATCGCCCCGAGGCAGGCGGGCGGACCGGAAGACCCTGAGAAAAGGACACCTGTCCGGCGGCTGAGACCGCCGGCGCCTCTCCTCCAAGAGCGGGGCCCCGCGGCCCCGCTCCTTTTTTTTCTAGAGCCAGCCCGCCTTCCGGAAGAGCCGGTGGAGGAGGCTGCAGATGGACACCATGACGGCGAGGACGACGAAGTAGCCGTACTTCATCTCCAGCTCCGGCATGTGCCTGAAGTTCATCCCGTAGACGCCGGCGATCATCGTCGGAACGGCGAGGATGGCGACCCACGCCGAGATCTTCCGCATGTCCTCGTTCTGCCGGACGTTCACCTGCGTCAGGTTCGCTTCGAGGACCGACGTCAGAAGGTCGCGGAAGGAAACGAGCTGGTCCGCGACGCGGAGCAGGTGGTCGTGAATGTCGCGGAAATAGGGGCGCATCTGCTCGTGGATCCACGGGAACTCGGCCCGCGAGAGCCGGTCCACGGCCGGGAGGAGGGGCACGACGGCCTGATGGAACGTGATCGACTCACGCTTCAGGAAGTAGATCCGTTCCGCGGGGTTCGCCCGATCCCCCGAGAAGACCTCGGTCTCCACCTCCGCGATGTCGTTTTCGAGCCCGAGGACGACGGGACCGTAGTCGTCCACGACCCGGTCCAGGATCTCGTGGAGGACGGCGCCGGGACCGAGACGGAGAAACTCCGGCTTCGCCTCCAGCTTCTTCCGGACGTCGGCGAGTCCGCTCGCCGGGCCGTGACGGACGGTGACGATGAAGCCGTCGCCGATGAAGGCGAGAATCTCGCCGAGATCGATTTCCTCGGCTTCCTCCTTGTATGCGGCCGTCTTCAGGACGACGAAGATCGTGTCGTCGAAAACCTCAAGCTTCGGCCGCTGGTGGGCCTTGATGGCGTCCTCGACGGCCAGATCGTGGAGGGAGAACTCCTGCCGCACGGCGGCGAACTCCTCCTCGGTCGGCTCGTGGAGGCCGATCCAGACGAAGGCGTCCGCGGGCCTCCCGGCCTCGAAGGCCTCTTCGAGGGAGAGGGCGCCGCCGCGTCGGACGCCGTCCACGTAGACCGCGCAGTCGACGATCAGACGAAGACTCCGGTGAAGTCGAACATCGTCACGTCCACCAATCCCCTGTCGGTCAGCTTCAGCTCCGGGATGACCGGAAGGGCGAGGAAGGCGAGGGTCATGAAGGGATGATCCATCGTCGCGCCGAGGGCGCGGGCCGCCTCGTTGGCCGTCCGCTCGGCGGCGTCGACCTCCCCCATCGAGGCGTTCGACATGAGGCCGCCGACCGCGAGGGGGACCTCGGCGACCGGCTGCGCCCCTTCCGCGATGACGACGCCTCCGCCGATCTCCGCCGTCCGGCGGACCGCGGTCTCCATCGAAAGGTCGTCCGCACCGAGGACGACGATGTTGTGCGAGTCGTGCGCCACGGAGGAGGCGATCGCCCCGCGGGCGAGGCCGAAGCCGCGCGCGAAGGCGACGCCGACGTTTCCCGTCCCGCGGTGACGCTCGACGACCGCCAGCTTCAGGAGGTCGCGCGCCGGATCCGCCACTGCCGCTCCCGCCTCCACCTTCGCCGGGGCCGTGGAAGCGCCGGTCGCCAGCGAGCCGGCCCGGACCTCGATGACCCGGATCGCGGCCCCCGGCGCGGCCGGGATCCGGAGACGGTCGCTCGAGAAGCCGGCGACGCGAAACGCGGGCCCCTCGTCCATCCGCGAGGAACGGATCTCTTCGAGGAGCCGGCCCCCCTTCGCGACGCGGCGGCCGGCGAGGACGACGAGGTCGGGGCGGAACTCCTCGAGGCTCTCGAACGTGAGGAGGTCGGCGCGGAACCCCGGCGCGACCGCCCCCCGATCCCCGAAGCCGTAGTGCCGCGCGCAGGACCAGGAAGCGAGCCGGAGGGCCAGAACGGCGTCGAGACCCAGGGCGATGGCGCGCCGGACATGGTGGTCGACGTGCCCGTGGGCGAGGAGGTCCCACGGGTGGCGGTCGTCGGTCGCGAAGGCGAACCGCTCGGAGTTCGAAGGCGTCACGAGCGGCAGGAGGTCGTCGAGGTTCTTCGCGGCCGTCCCCTCGCGGATCCAGATCGACATCCCGCGGCGGACCTTCTCCTCCGCCTCGCCCCGCGAGAGGCATTCGTGGTCGGAGCGGATTCCCGCCCCGACGTACGCGTTCAGGTCGAGGCCTGCGAGGAGCGGCGAATGCCCGTCCATCGGGACGCCGCGGCGGCGTGCCGATTCGACCTTTCCGCGGACGCCCGGGTCGCCGAAGAGGAATCCCGGCACGTTCATCATCTCGGCGAGGCCGAGAACGCGCGGAAGGTCGTAGAGTGGCTCGAGGTCCCCGGGGCCCAGCGAGGCGCCGGCCGTCTCGAGGTGCGTCGAGGGGACGCACGACGGGAGCATGACGAAGATGTCGACCGGAAGGGCGTTCGACGCCTCGAGGAAGGCGCGGATCCCCGCGACGCCGCGGACGTTCGCGATCTCGTGCGGGTCGGTCACGGCGGCGGCCGTGCCGTGCGCGGCGGCGAGGCGCGCGAAGGTGGCGGGCGTCGTCATCGTCGACTCGACGTGAAGATGGGCGTCCCAGAGGGCCGGCGCGAGGAAGGCGCCGCGAAGATCGATCTCGTCCTCCGGACGGGCCGCACGGTAGTCACCGAATCCGAGGATCCGGTCTCCCTTCACGCCGACCGTCGCCTCGTGGATCTCTCCGGTCAGGACGTTCACGAGGCGCCCGCCGCGCAGGACGAGGTCGGCGGGGACCTTTCCGCGCGCGGCGTCGACGAATTCCCCGAGCGAAAGAGCGGAGTCGTACCTCATCGGCCGTGAGCCTAGCCGAGGGCTCCGGAGTTGGGAAGACGGTCGCCGCCGGCCGGGAGGCGGATTCCGGCCTCGCCGAGAAGCCGCGCGAGGAGCCGGACCGGAAGGCCGATCACGTTCGACGGGCTTCCCTCGACCCGTTCGATGAAGAGGCTGCCGATCCCCTGCAGGGCGTAGGCCCCGGCCTTGTCGTCCGGCTCTCCCGAGGCGGCGTAGAGGCGGATCTCCTCCTCGGTCATCGGCGCGAAGACGACACCGGTCACGTCGCGCCCCGACCGGAGAGCGGCGTCGCGCGCCACGGCGAGACCGGTGACGACCTCGTGTCTCCGCCCCCGCAGTTCCCGAAGCATCCGGACCGCGTCCTCCCGGTCGGCGGGCTTTACGAGGGGACGCCCCTCGAGGACGACAATCGTGTCGGCCGCGACGACGATCGCCCCCGGCTCCGACGCGGAGACACGCCGGGCTTTCTCGCGGGCGAGCCTTTCGGCCGCGTCGTACGGGCTCTCCCCCGACAGGAGCGACTCCTCCACGTCGGAAGCGCGGATCTCGAAGACGAGGCCGAGCGTCTCGAGGATCTCCCGCCGGCGAGGGGAAGAGGAGGCGAGAACGAGACGCGGAGCCGGCACGCCCGGAGATTAACCGGGCCGGCCGTGGCTTCGGCCGACGATCGGCGCGAGAATGTGTGCAGATGTCGGAAAATCCGGCGACCCCCGAGGGCGTAACGGGCGAGGAAACCGACCTGACCACGGGGGAAGTCCGCCTCCGGCGGATGGTGGACGAATCCCCGACGATCACATGGACGGTGGACACGGCCCTTCGTTTCACCTCCTCCCTCGGGGCGGGACTCGTCTCGCTGGGTCTGAAGCCCGGCGAGGTGGTCGGCCAGACGCTGTTCGACTTCTTCGGCACCCGGGACCCGGAGTTCCCGGCCGTCGCCGCGGCGCGCCGGGCCCTCGCCGGTGAGACCGTCTCGTTCGAGATCACGTACGCCGGCCGGCGATTCCGGACCCGGGTCGCGCCGATGAAGGGCCCCGACGGCAGCATCGCGGGCTGCCTCGGAACTTCCCTCGACGTCACGGAGACGTTCGGGCTGTCGCAGATTCTGAAGAGGCGCGAGGCCTTCGAGCAGCTCCTGCTCGGCATCACGACGGCTCTCGTCCGTGCTCCGACGGCGGGCCTCGACGGCGAGATCGTGCGGGTGCTCGAGCGGGTCGGGACGAGCCTCGGTGCGCCGGAAGCCGTCGTCTGGCTCCTTTCGGAGGACGGCACGCGGCTCCTTCCCCGCTTCGCGTGGGAACGGCAGGGCGGCCGCGGGAGCGCGCCGGCTCCGATTCACTCCCGCCGTCTCGAATGGCTTCTCTCGAGGTTCGAGTCCGGGGGTGCCGTGATCATGCAGGGAGCATCCGGCCTGCCGGGTGGCGCCAACGGAGATGGGGAGATCGCGCGGGGGGCCCCGTCGGTCGCCGTCGTTCCCCTCCGGTCGGAGCAGACGCTCCTCGGGTTTCTCGCCTTGCCGGCCTCCCCCGCCGCAACGACGTGGCCGCCCGATCTCGTCGCGGCGCTTCCGCTCCTCGGCGAGATCCTCGGGCATGCGCTCGAGCGCCGTCGCGCCGCCGCCCTGCAGGGAGCGCTGGACCGGATCGCCGCGGCGGCGAGCGGATCCGCCGACCTCGGCAGCCTCCTTGCGACGATCCACGCGACCGTCGAGGACCTCATCGAGGCCCGGAACTTCTACGTCGCGCTCTGGGACGCCGAAGCCCGGCTCCTCCACTTCCCCTATTTCGCCGACGAGTTCGACCCGGCCCCCGCTCCAAAGCCGCTGGGGCGCGGGCTGACCGAGCACGTGATCCGGACGGGCGAGCCCCTTCTCGCCTCCCCCGAGGTCTTCGAGACGCTCATCGCCTCGGGCGACGTGGAGCTGATCGGCGCGCCGTCGCTCGACTGGCTCGGCGTCCCCCTGAAGGCCGGCGAAGAGACCTTCGGCGCCCTCGTCGTCCAGAGCTACGACCGCGAGACGCGTTTCGGCGACCGGGAGCTTCGGCTCCTCTCCGCTGTGGGACGCCATGTCGAGGCGGCCCTCCGGAGGCGGAGCGCGGAGGTAGCCCTTCGGCGTTCCGTCTCGCTCCTCGAATCGACGCTCGAGTCGACGGCCGACGGCATCCTCGTCGTCGACCTCGAGGGAAAGGTCACGTCCTGGAACCGGCGCTTCGGCGAGCTCTGGAGGATTCCGCCCGGATTGCTGGCGAGGCGAGAAGACGCCGCGTTGCTCGAGTCGGTCCTCGGCCAGCTCGAGAACGCGGAGGCCTTCCTCGCGAAGGTGCGCGAGCTCTACGCGCAGCCGGAAGCCGAGAGCTTCGACGTCCTCCGGTTCCGGGACGGACGCGTCCTCGAGCGCCTCTCCGTTCCTCAGCGCCTCGACGGAAAGGCCGTGGGGCGCGTCTGGAGCTTCCGCGACGTTTCAGAGAGGGTCCGTGCCGAGGCCCAGATCGAGCATCAGGCGTATCACGACGCGCTGACGGGGCTTCCGAACCGCCTCCTTTTGAACGACCACCTCGAGCTCGCCCTCGCGCAGCTCGAGCGGGGCGGGAGCCCCTTCGCCGTCCTCTTCCTCGACATCGACCGGTTCAAGCCGGTGAACGACTCGCTCGGCCACGCCGTCGGAGACCGCCTCCTGAAGGCGGCCGGGGAGCGCCTCCGGGCCGCCACCCGCGCGGGCGACACCGTGGCCCGCGTCGGCGGGGACGAGTTCGTCCTCCTCCTCGCCGGGCTGTCGAAGGAGAACGTCGGCGCCGCCGCCCAGAAGATCCTCGAGGCCTTCGCCGAGCCGTACTCCGTCGACACGCATCCCATCTACGTGACGACGAGCATCGGCATCGCGATGGCTCCCGGCGACGGCGAGGACTCCCAGACCCTCCTGAAGAACGCCGACAGCGCCCTCTACCGGGCCAAGGAGCTGGGGCGGAACAACTGCCAGTTCTGCACGCCCGAGCTGACGACCGCCGTGCGGGAGCGCGCCCAGATGGAGTCGGGCCTCCGGAAGGCGCTTCACGAGGAGCAGTTCCGCCTCCACTATCAGCCCCAGGTCCACCTCGCGACGCGCCAGATCGTCGGGATCGAGGCCCTTCTCCGCTGGGAGCAGCCCGGCCGCGGCCTCGTCGGCGCCGCCGAGTTCATCCCCGTGGCCGAGGAATCGCGCCTCATCGTGCCGATCGGGGCGTGGGCGCTCCAGACGTCGTGCCGCTTCGCGGCGAAGCTGGAGCGGCGTTCGACCCGCCGGATCCGGATCGCCGTGAATCTCTCCGCCCGCCAGTTCGCCCGCGGCGATCTCGTGACGACGGTCGAGGACGCCCTCACGGTGAGCGGCCTTTCGCCGCGCCTTCTCGAGCTCGAGATCACGGAGAGCGTCGCCATGAGCGACGTCGAGCAGACGACATCGACGCTCCGCCGCCTTCGCGAGCTCGGCGCCTCCATCGTCCTGGACGACTTCGGGATGGGACACTCCTCGCTCTCGTACCTCAAGCGCTTCCCGTTCGACGCGCTCAAGATCGACCGCTCCTTCGTCCGCGAGATCCCCGGAAGCGGCCCCGACGCCGCTCTCGTCCAGGCGATCGTGAAGATGGCGGGGAGTCTCTCGCTGAGGGTCATCGCCGAAGGGGTGGAGCGCGAGGACCAGGCCGCCTTCCTGCAGGATCTCGGCTGCCCGCTCGCGCAGGGCTTCCTCTTCCACCGCCCGCTTCCCCCCGCGGACGCGGAGGCTCTCGTCGCGGGAGCGGCTCAGGGGTAGTAGCCGCTGATCGTCCGGGCCACGAGGCTCGCGGGCTTCATCTTCACCTCGATCTTCCGCCACGCGTTGCCCGGAGTCCTGTTCTGGGGAAGGTAGGAGAGGAGGTACTGGCTCCGGAGCTCCTCGTTGATCTCGGCGTAGATGCGGGCGACTCCCATCGCGTCGCTCACGAAGTAGGCGGCCCCCCCCGTCTCGCGCCCCAGCTTCGAGAGCTTCGCGCGGACCGTGAGCTGCGTCCCCGGGATCTTCAGGCCGATGAAGTAGAGCGCGACGCCGGACTTCTTCGCGTAGTCGAGAGCCGCCTCGAACGGGAACTTCGACGAGCGGTCCTCGCCGTCGGTCAGGATCACGTAGGCCTTCCGGCCGCGGACGCCCTGGAACTGGAAGAGGCCGTAGACGATGGCGTCCCAGAGAGCGGTCGAGCCGTGCGCCCGCATCCCCGCCATCGCCTGCGCGAGGCGGTCCCGGTCGGTGGTGAAGCGGACGACGAGCTGCGGCTCGTTGTCGAAGTTCAGGAGGAAAGAGCGGTCCCGCGGCGTCATGACGTCCTTGAGGAACTCGTTCGCCGCCTTCTGCGCCTCGACGAGCGATTCCTCCATGGATCCCGACGTGTCGATCCCGATGCCGATCGAGAGCGGGAGGTTCGTGACGACCTCGAACCCGTCGAGCGTCTGGGGCACGCCGTCCTCGAGAATCGTGAACTGTTCCTTCGAGAGGCCGGTGACGGGCTTTCCCTTCGCGAGGACCGACGTGTAGAGCTCCACCGCCTGGACGCGCTCCTCCGTCAGGTACTTCGGGGCGTTGTAGTAGCGGAGGTCCTCCGTCTTCGTGCCGTCGGTCAGCGTCGCCACGACGCGGAGGAAACCGAGGTCCTTCGACTTCGGGACGTCCACGACCTTCGCCCACGGCGGCGCCCTGAGGACGGCCGCGCGCGTCTCGTTGACGAAGAACTCCACCTCCTGAAGCTCCTTCGTCTCGGGAACCGCGAGGTCGGCCACGAGGCGGACCGGCCCCGCCAGCTTCACCCCTTTCTCGGGGGCCGTGATCCGGATCCGGAACGCTTCGCGCCCCTCGTTCAGGATCATCTCGTCTTCCCCGAGGACCTTCCCTTCCTTCGAGAGGGCGACGACCTTCACGACGTGCCGGCGCGGAAGCTCGCCGAGGTCGAGGTCGACGGAGAACGGCGCCCTCCGCTTCGAGGAGATCTTCACGTTGTCGAGATAGAAGTCGGCGGCGGAGACGTCGGGGGACGAGGTGCGCGTCTCGAACCGGATGAGGCCCGTCGCGAACTCCCGCGCGATCGGGAGGAGAAGGATCGTCCCCTTCGGCTTCCCGGCCTCGGAGACGAGCCGCGCCACGGCGGCGCGTCCGGCGTCGCGCGCGGCCCTCTCCTCGGCCGAGAGCGACACGTCCGGAACGTCGGGGATCCGGACCTTCTCGTCCACGAGGCCGGCGGCGTTCCGGTTCGCGTCCGCCACCTTCACCCTGATCCGGTAGTCGCCCGGGAAGATCTCCCGCTCGATCTTCAGGGGGACGAAGGGGCCGGTGACCGACGTCGTCGGAAAGTCGAACCGGTACCGGAAGTTGTCGACGAGGCGGTCCCCGTGGACGACCTCCCCGACCACGTCGAAGTCGAAGAAGGAGACCGGCCCCATGGCCTTCGTCGCGAGCCCCTCGCGCTCGAGAAGAAGCGTCAGCTCCATCCGCATCTTGCTGCCGACCATCTCGGGGAAGCGGAGCGTCCTCTGGAGCGGCAGCCGGACGGCATCGTCCGGAATGTCGGTCGTCATCTGAAGGATCGCGTCCGCGCCCTCCACGTCGCCCGGCTTGGGGCCCTCGCGAAGGACGCCGGTCATCTTCAGGCCGCCGGTCGTCCCCCACTGCGCCTCGATCGTCGCGAGCACCCGGGTGACGTCGCCCGCATCCGGGCAGCCCGTCAGGTCGACCCGCCGGGAAGGGCCCGCGCCCCCCGGCATCGACCCGGCGATCACCGACGCCCGCCCGTCCGCCGGCGTCCAGAGACGGTAGTCCCCGGCCCCGAACGACTGGTAGAAGAGGAGGAGCGCTTTCGACATCTTCAGCGACTCGATCCGCTCGTAGTACCAGATCTGGATCGGCCAATAGACGTCCTGGCAGTCGATCTTCCGAACGGAGTCCGGCGGCCCGTGGAGGATGTAGATCCGGGCCTGGTCGCTCTGGAGATGGCGGAAGAGCTCGCGCGCCCGCTCGACCCGGAGCTCGTAGACCTCGCGGAAGTTGACCCGGAGCCCGTCGGAATCGATGGAGCGCCGCTTCCAGAACTCGTCGATGAAGCGGTCCCGCTGGTAGTCCGAGTTGAGGCGCAGCATCGTGTCGCGCTCGAGGTCGGTGATGATCGGCTCGACGTCGTCGAGGAACTTCCGGTACCGGTCCGGAAGCTCCGACTCGAGCTTCTTCCGCTCCTTTCCCGTGAGCGGCCTGTTCGAGACGAGGACCGGCACGGGCGCGGAGGGCTTCGGCGAGGCCTTGACGAGCGCGTCGCGTGCCACGGCGATCCCTGCCCGCTCGGCCAGGCCGCCGCTCCGGTCCTTCTGACGGGACGTGACGGATTCCACGGCCGCCTTCAGGACGGCGGCTTCGGCGCAGAGGCTCTTGTCCGGCTCGAACGTCGAGAAGTCGAGACGGACGTTCGGCGCGAGGAGAAGCTCTTCGCCGTCGACGAGGGTCCAGTACCGGTAGACGCCGGTCCCGGGCTCGGGAAAGAAGATGCCGCGGGCGTTCCGGCCGAGCTTCGGATGCTCCAGATAGGTCCAGACCTCGACTTCCCGGAAGAGCGCCGGACAGTGGACGATCGTTCGCGCGTCCGGAGGGCCGGAGAGGACGTAGACGACGGCCCGGTCGTCGTCCGGGCGTCCGAAGAGCGTCACGGCCTCGGACTGGCGCTGGAGTTGCTCGGGGGACGGCGTCGGAGAGGGGGTGGCCGCGGCTCCCGGAGTCGGAGAGGGGGGTGGGGCCGCCCCGGCGGGGACGGCGGCGAGGAACAGGGGGATCCAGAGGAGCGTCGCGCTCCTTCGCGTCGCCCGGAACGGGTCGCCGCCTCTCACGGCTGCCATTCTCTCCGATGAAAGTACGCGCCGGATTCCCCTGCGGGTTCCTCCCTTCTCGAACGGAGCGCCGGCACCCCTAGAATCCGTGGTGAGAACGGATCGCCATGACTCCTCGGGATCTTCTCTACGCGGATCACCACGCCACGACGCCCGTCGCCGCGGAGGTCGTCGAGGCCATGGCGCCGTGGACGGCGTTTTCCGGAAACCCTTCCTCGGTCCATGCCGCGGGGCGGGCCGCCCGAAACGCGGTGGAGGAAGCGCGGGGGGAAGTCGCCCGCGCCATCGGCGCGGAACCCGGAGAAATCGTCTTCACCTCCGGCGGAACGGAAGCCGACAACCTCGCGGTACGGGGGGCGGCCCTCGCCGCCTTCCAATCCGATCCCGCGCGCCGTGCCGTCCTCTTCACGGCGGCGGAGCATCCGGCCGTCCGGGAGGCGGCCCGGTCGCTCGGACGATCCGGCCTTGCGCCGGTGGAGATCGCCTGCGACGGCGACGGACTCCCGTTCGCCGCCCTGATGGAGGAGAGTCTCGGACCCGCGACGGCTCTTCTCTCGGCGATCCTCGCGAACAACGAGACCGGCGTCGTGAACGGAGGCCTTCCCGACCTCGCGCGCCGGGCCCGCGCCGCCGGCGTGATCGTCCACACCGACGCCGTCCAGGCCGTCGGGAAGATCCCGGTCGATGTCGCGTTTCTGGGCGTCGACCTTCTCACCCTGACGGCTCACAAGTTCGGGGGGCCGAAAGGGGCCGGTGCCCTCTGGGTTCGAAAGGGCGTCCGCCTCTCGCCGCTCGCCGCGGGGGGGGGTCAGGAAAAAGGGCGGCGGGCCGGGACCGAGAACGTGGCCGCCCTCGTCGGCCTCGGAGCGGCCCTCCGGCTCGCCGTCTCGCGCCTCGAAGCCGAGGCCGCACGTCTCTCGGCTCTTCGCGACCGGTTCGAGCGGGGCCTCCTTGCCTCGATCCCCGGACTCCGGGTGAACGGCGCGGCCCCCGCGCGTCCCGGAACGCGTCGCCTTCCGACGGCCACGTCGGCGGTCTTCCCCGGCATTCTCGGCGAGGTCCTCCTCGCGGCGCTCGACCTCGAGGGGATCGCCGCTTCGGGGGGGTCTGCGTGCGCCAGCGGGACGACGAAGCCGAGCGCCGTCCTTCTGGCGATGGGTCTCACGCCGGCCGACGCGCGAGCCACCCTCCGCTTCTCCTTCGGAGCCACGACGACGGCCGCAGAGATCGACCGTCTCCTCGAGGCCGTCCCGCGCCTTTTCGCGCGCGCCGCGGCAGCGAAAGGCGCTTGCTGAACGGCGGCGGGAGCGTTCTAATTCCATCGACTTTCCCGGAACGGCCCCCGAAGAGAGACCGCCTTGATCATTCAGTGTCCCTCCTGTCTCGCCCGCTACAACTACGACGACACGCGCTTCGCGGGCGTGGCGAAGAAGAAGATCCGGTGCACGCGCTGCACCGCGGTCTTCGAGATCCAGAATCCGGCGGCGGGCGCCTCGCTGAGCTCCACGGCGCCGAAGCCCGCCCCGCCCCCGCCGCCTCTTGCCGGAGCGGGACCCGGGGGCCTTCCCGGCCCGGACGACTTCGCCCTCGACGAAACCGCGCTCACCGAGGCGAGCAAGCGCCGCCGCGCGATTCCGGGAGCGCCCGCGCGCGCCGTCGCCTTTCCCGCAATCCCGCCTCCGGACGCCCCTCCTCAGGACGCCACGGCGCCGCCCCCCGGATTCGGAAAGGCCTCGACGACCGACAGGGCCACGGTCATGCCGGCCCCTGCCGCCGGGGTCGAAAGGCGCCTGCGCCTCCCCGCGGGCTATCGCTATTCCCTCGCGTGCATCTCCGGGCCGGAGGCTGGAAAGATCTTCGAGGTCGGAAAGCCCCGGGTCGTCATCGGCCGCGGGCAGGCGGACATCGTTCTCGGAGACATCCAGTGCTCGCGGCAGCACGCCGCCATCGAGGTGCTCGACGAAAAGGTCTACGTCGTCGATCTGAACTCGACGAACGGAACGTGGATCGGGGACCGGCGCGTCACGCGCGTGGAACTCGAGAACCGCGCCGAGTTCGAGATCGGGACGACGACCCTGATGCTCATCCGCAGCGCGACCGACGCGCCGTCGGGCTGAGCGCAAACGCGGGACCGGATAGAATTCCCCGCGATGACGCGCACGCACGTGACCTCCGCCGCCCTGAAGCTCCCCCACCGAGATCGAGCCGAGCTGGCGGCGCTTCTGCTGCACAGTCTCGAGCAGCTTCCCGAAGGCGAATGGGAGGCCGTCTGGGCTGCGGAGTCCGAGAAGCGACTTACCGAGGTCCGTGCCGGACGAATGAAGGAGAGTCCTGCGAAGGACGTCTTCGCGCGTGTCCGAAAAGCGCGCCGTTAGGGTCACTTTCGTCGCCGCTGCCGAGGCGGAGTTTCGCGACATCGCTCTCCGTTACGGGCAGGAATCGGCGAGCCTCGCCGACGAGTTCGAGTCCGAGGTGCGCCGCGGCGTCGAGTTCATCGCCGCGAATCCCGAAGCCGCCCCCCGAGTCCGGGGTGACGTCCGGCGCAAGGTCCTTCGTCGATTCCCGTTCAGCCTCTTCTACGCTGTCGACCCTGACCGCATCCGCATTCTTGCCGTCGCCCATCACCGTCGCCAGCCCGGGTACTGGGCGAGCGGGCTTCGCGGCTGATTGGCCATTCGCATGTTTGGGTTCCACGCCTCACGCGGATCAAGGCGGTGACCATCCCGGACGCCCCGACAATTCTGTGAGGGCTTGATAGCCTTTGCTCATGGGAGATCTGCCCTGAGGAGGTCGGCTACGCGTTCGCGGATTCCGCGCCGAAGGTCTTCCCGATCCAGGACTGGATGCTGAACGGCTGGACACTGCAGTTTTCAGTCGGTCCAAACCACGGGGAAGCCGGAACCGTTGCAAGCGCCCACGGAAATGCGGGTCAAACAGCACTGTCGCTAGCTCTGGAGGGACCAGATTGGAGGCGCAGAACGGAGTTTCGGCGCGAAGATAGTCTCGAGAAGCGCTGGAAGGGTCTGCGCCGAGCGATGGCCGCAGAGACGCAGTAGATGCTCGCGCCGCTCCGCGAACGCCAAGCCGGAGCGAGTGAAAGCGGCGCGAAGTACAGACCCCCCGCCGCCGCGAGTCTATGGCAGGGGCGACCAAGGCTCGCGTTGACCGGTTCAGTAGCCTTCTGAATCCCTCAATAATCTCGTAGGAAGAACCCGGGTCATCCCAGCGCCGCCAGCACCGCGTCGAGCGTCGGCGGGAGGCGGCGGGGCGGGTTCGCGAGGCGGGCGCCGCTCCGGTGGTACGCGGCGGCGGTCGAAGCGAACTTGAGGGCGTGGGCCGTGGCGACGACGACGACGAGGTCCTCCTTCCGGATCACCCCCTCCCGCCGCAGCTTCGCGGCCCCCGCGAGGGCGACGGCGCTGTTCGGGCAGATGGCGAGGCCGTGCCGGTTCGCGAGCGCCGCCGCGTCGAGGAGCTCCTCCTCGGAGACCCGCCCGACGACGCCGCCCGAGGAGTGGATCTCGCGCTCGGCCTTCGGGTGCGAGACCGGCGCCCCGATCCGGATCGCCGAGGCCGCCGTCTCCCCGGCGACGCGCGTCACTCGCTCCCGGAATCCCGTCTCGAACGAGCGGTAGAACGGGTCGGCCGCCTCGGCCTGGATCCCCGCGAGGCGCGGCGCCTTGCCGATGACGCCGAGATCGAGCCACTCCCGGAGCCCCTTCCCGATGGCCGAGACGTTCCCCGCGTTCCCGACCGGGACGACGAACCAGTCGGGCACATCCCAGCCGAGATCCTGAACCGCCTCGAAGCCGATCGTCTTCTGCCCCTCGATCCGGACGGAGTTCTTCGAGTTGAGGAGGTAGATGGGGCGCTCACGCGTCAGCTCCGTGACGATCCGCATGCAGCCGTCGAAGTCCGTGTCGAGCGCGAGCGTCGTCGCGCCGTAGTGGAGCGCCTGCGAGAGCTGCTCGTCGGTGATCTTCGCGTTCGGGAGGAGGACGATCGCCCGCATCCCGGGCACCTCGGCCGCGTACGCGGCGAGGGCGGCGGAGGTGTCCCCCGTCGACGCGCAGGCGACGTCGCGGATGCCGAGGTGCCGCGCCCAGGAGACCCCGACCGTCATCCCGCGGTCCTTGAAGGAGAGCGTCGGGTTCTCCCCTTCGTGCTTCACGAAGAGGCGCGAAAGGCCCAGCTCCTCGCCGAGCGCGCGCCCCGGGTAGAGCCGCGTCGCCCCTTCCGGCTTCGAGACGATCTCCGGCTCGGGGAGATCGGGGAGCACGTGCTCCCGGAAGCGCCAGACGCCGCTCCGCTGGTACGCGGGCGTTGCCTCGGACGGAAGGGCGGCGCGGCGACGGTCGAACAGGTCGCGCCACTCCGCCCCGCTCCGTCCCCAGACGCGGAGATCGGCGTGCACCTCGAGGAGCCCGCCGCAGGAGGCGCAGTCCGAGGCGGTCTGGGAGAGCGGAGCCGAGGCGCCGCACCCGAGGCACCGGAACGAGGCGGGCACCGAGGACGAGGTCACCCGAGAAGTTTACGAAAGAAGTCGGGGCCGACGGGACGGGAGACGAGGAAGCCCTGGATCTCGTCACAGCGCTGGCGGACGAGGAACTCGCGCTGCCCCTCCGTCTCGACCCCTTCGGCGATGACGCGGAGGTTCAGGCCGTGCGCCATCGCGATGGCCGTCGCGCCGAGCGACGCGTCCTTCGGGTCGAACTCCACGCCGCGGACGAAGCTCTGGTCGATCTTGAGGACGTCGATCGGGAATCGCTTGAGATAGGCGAGCGACGAGTAGCCCGTGCCGAAATCGTCGAGCGCGAGCTGGACGCCGAGCCCCTTCAGCTCGGCGAGCTTCGCGAGGCTCCCGGCGGCGCGCTCCATCGCGACGCTCTCGGTGATCTCCAGAAGGAGCGATCGTGCGGGGAGGCCGGTCTCCCGGAGGATCCTCCGGATCGTGTCGACGAGGCTCGCGTGCTGGAACTGGCGGGCCGAGAGGTTCACGGCGATGCGCAGGGCGGTGAAGCCTTCGTCATGCCACGCCTTCACCTGGGTGCAGGCGGTCCGGAGGACCCACTCGCCGATCGAGACGATGAGCCCCGTCTCCTCGAGGATCGAGATGAAGTCCGACGGCGGGACGACCACCTTCTCGCCGCGGCGCCAGCGGAGAAGCGCCTCGACTCCGACGATCCGGCCCGTCAGGAGGTCGACCTGGGGCTGGTAGGCGAGGAGGAACTCCGTCCGCTCGAGAGCGCGCCGGAGGGCCGTCTCCAGCTTCATCCGCTCGCGCGCCCGGGCGTTCATGTCGGGGCGATAGAGCATGAACGCGTCGCGTCCCTCGCGCTTGACGCGGTTCATCGCCGTGTCGGCGGACGAAAGGAGCGTCTGGACGTCGTCGCCGTCGTCGGGAAAGAGGCTGATCCCGATGGAGGCCGTGACGAAGAGCTCGCGCCCGTCCACGTGGTAGGGGCGACGGATCGCCTCGAGGATCCGCTCGCCGATGGCGGGGATCGAGGAGGGAGAGCCGATGCGCGGCATCAGGACGAGGAACTGGTCGCCCCCGAGGCGCGCCACCGTGTCCCCTTCCTGCACCGAGTGGCGGAGGCGCGCCCCCGTCTGCTGCAGGAGGGCGTCGCCGGCCTTGTGCCCCATCGAGTCGTTGATCAGCTTGAAGCGGTCGAGGTCGACCACGAGGACCATCAGCGGCTCGCGCGAATAGCGCGCCTTCGAGAGCGCCACCTCGATCCGGTCCGCGAAGAGAAGCCGGTTCGGAAGCCCCGTCAGGGAGTCGTGGTAGGCGAGGTGCTCGATCTCCTCCTCGGCCCTTCGCCCCTCCGTCACGTCGAGAAAGCTGCAGACGACCTGCGACAGCTCGCCGACCTCGTTGAGCTCCGGCTCCACGTTCAGGAGGAGCCACGTCGGCTCCCGCGCCCCCGGGACGCCGATGATCACGTTCCGGACGGGGACCTTCTCGACGAGCGCCCGGATGAGCGGAGACTCCCCGGGCCCGTACGGCGTGCCGTCCTCGCGAAGGGGGCTCCAGGAGTCCCGGAAGACGTCGATCCCGACGAGCTCCTGCTCCGGGCGCCGGAGGAGATCGGTGGCGGTCCGGTTCGCGAGCCTGATCTTCCCTTCCGGCGAGATGAGAAGGATGCCGGCCGGAAGGTCGCGGAGGACCTTCCGGAGGGTCTCGAAGGCGAACGACGGCAAGGCCTCCGACGACTTCCGCTCGGGCATACCCTCCTATCTTCGCATCAGCGCCGGACGCGGCGCGCGCCGACCGGATCGACCCGGTGGATCCGCGCCTCCGCCTCCACGCCGGCCGCGCCGAAGGCCGCGACCGCGGCGCGGGCGATCTTCGCCGCGGCGGCCGCCGAGCCGGCCAGCGCCACGAGCGACGGCCCCGCCCCGGCAAGGACGACACCGGGCGCACCGGCCTCTTCCATCGCCCGCCGGACGGCGGCGTAGCCGCGGACGAGAGGCGAGCGGGCCGGATCCACGATCCGGTCCGACGAGGCGAATCGCCCCGCCGCGGCGATGTCTCCCGAATGGAGCGCCGCGACGAGGCCGGCGAACGCCGCGCCGTGGCGGACGTGCTCGGCGAGCGTCACGCGCCGTGGAAGGGCGCGGCGCGCCCGCCGCGTCGCGAGCTCGAGAGCCGGATGAACGAGGACGAGTCGAAGCCGGGGCGGCACCGGGAGGGAGATCGCTTCGAGGGGGCCGTCCGGATCCGACGAAGGGACCAGGAGGATCCCTCCGAGGAGCGACGGAAAGGCGTTGTCGCCGTGCCACCCTCCGTCGGCCGCGTGCTCGGCGAGAAGGACGGCGCGGAGGAGCTTCCTCTTGTCGGGGGCGCCGAGAAGGAGAGCTGCCGCATACGCCCCCGCCGCGGCGGACGCGGCCGAGGAACCGAGCCCGCTGGAGAGCGGGAGCCCTTTCTCGAGATCGAGGTCGATTCCCGCCCGCTTCTCCCCGCCGAACTCAACGAGAACGGCGCGCGCGGCGACCGCTGCCGTGTTGCGCTCGGCGTCCCGCGGAAGGCGTCCTCCGTCGCCGCTCACCGCGACGACCCGGACCCCGGGCTCTCTCGAGAGTCGGGCCGTGACGACGTCCCCCGGCCCGTCGAGCGCGACGCCGAGCGCGTCGAAGCCGACCCCGAGGTTCGCCACGGACGCCGGCGCAAAGACGGAGACGGTCTTCAACTCACGACCCGGTGCAGCGCCCGGACGGCCGCGACGCGCTGGGCGTCGTCTACGGCGAAGCTGATGTTGCATTCCGACGATCCTTGCGCGATCGCCTCGACGTTCACGCCGGCGCGGGCGACCGCCGCGAAGACCTTCGCCGCGATCCCCGGCGTGCCGCGCATCCCGTCGCCGACCGCGGCCACGACGGCCACCGGGGCTCTCGCCGTCACGCCGTCGATCGAGCCGGAGAGCTTCTCGTACCGGAACTCCTGCTCCAGTGCGGCGACGGTGCGGGAGCGGTCCGCCTCCGGAAGGACGAGCGCGATGTTCTGCTCGGACGAGGCCTGCGAGAACATGACGACCGAGACGCCGAGACGCGCCGTCGCCCCGAAGACGCGCGCCGCGATCCCGGGAACGCCCGTCATCCCGCGCCCGTCGAGCGACAGGAGGCAGAGCCCGGAGATCGCCGTCACGGCACGGATCCCCTTCCGCCCGTCTCCTTTCGCCGCGATCGTCGTTCCCGGCTCCTCCGGGCGGAAGGAGTTCCGGATGACGAGCGGGATCCCCGCCGCGATGGCGGGGATGACGGCCGGGAAGTGGAGCACCTTCGCGCCGAAGTACGTCATCTCGGCGGCTTCCCGGTACGACAGGCGCGGAAGAAGCCGGGCGTTCCTCACGAGTCGCGGGTCGGCCGAGAGTACGCCGTCCACGTCGGTCCAGATGACGACCCGCCGGGCGCGGAGGGCCGCGCCGAGGAGGGCCGCCGTCGTGTCCGAGCCGGACCGGCCGAGAGTCGTCGTCTCGCCGCGCGGGCTACGGGCGATGAAGCCCGTGACGACGGGGACGATTCCCTTCCGGAGCTTCGGGAGGAGGAGCCGCCGGACGCGCGGATCGCTCCGCGCCCGGTCGCACGTCGCGGCGCCGTGCGTCTCGTCGGTCACGAGCATTCGCCGGGCGTCGACGGCAGAGGACGGAACGCCCCGCGCCGAGAGCGCGGCGGCGACGAACGGGGCCGACAGGCGCTCCCCGAACGATGCGATGAGGTCGGTCACGCGCGGCGACCGTTCGCGGAGGAGGGAGACGCCTGAAAGCACGGTCCGGAGCTCCTCGAGAGGGGCCGCGTCGAAGGAGATGCGCGACCCGGTCCCCTTCGAGAGGGCGCGGGCGGTCTCCTCGTGCCTCGCGCGGAGCCGCTCGACGATCTCGCGGGCCGCTCCGATCCGCCCCGCCTCCGCATCGCGCGCCGCGGCGAGAAGCTGATCCGTGATGCCGGCCATCGCCGAGGCGACGGCGACGACCGGCCCCCGGCGGGCCGCCGCGCGAAGGAGGTCGGCGGCCCTGAGGATCCGCTTCGCGTCCACGAGAGAGGTGCCGCCGAACTTGTGGACAGAGACCCGACGGTCCATGAGGGCCAATGGTACAGGCCCGCGGGTCACGCTAGGATCGCGGGCCCATGTACCCGAATGCGCCGACCTCCGACGCCGTGGACGACTATCACGGGACGAAGATCGCCGACCCCTACCGGCCCCTCGAGAACCCCGACAGCCCCGAGACGCGGAAGTGGATCGAGGCCGAGAACCGGCTGACGGAGAGCTGGCTCGCCGGCGTGCCGAACCGCGCGAAGCTCCTCGAACGCCTGACGACGCTCTGGAACTACGAGCGGTACAGCCCTCCCTTCCGCGAAGGAGGCCTCTACTTCTTCCAGAAGAACGACGGGCTGCAGAACCAGGCCGTCCTCTACGTCTTCCCGAGGCTCGACGCGGCGCCCCGCGTCCTCCTCGACCCGAACGCGCTGAGCAAGGAGGGAACGGTCGCCCTCTCGGGCTACGCCGTCTCGACCGACGGGAAGCACCTGGCTTACGGCCTCGCGGCCGCGGGGTCGGACTGGAACGAGTGGCGGGTCCTCGACGTGGCGACCGGGAAGGAGACCGGCGATCTCCTGAAGTGGGTCAAGTTCTCCGGCGCCGCGTGGACGAAGGACGGAAAAGGGTTCTACTACTCGCGATTCGACGCGCCGAAGCCCGGGACGGAGCTGGAGGCCGTCGTCAAGAACCAGAAGCTCTTCTATCACCGGCTCGGCACGCCCCAGTCCGAGGACCTTCTCGTCTACGAGCGCCCCGACGACCCCGAGCTCGGGTTCGGCGCCTCGGTGAGCGACGACGGCCGGTACCTCGTCGTCGTCGTCTCGAAGGGGACGGACACGCGGAACCGGATCTACGTCCGCGACCTCTCGGGAAAGGACGCCCCCTTCGTGAAGCTCTTCGACGATTTCGACGCCCGGTACGAGGTCGTCGACAACGTCGGGACGCTCTTCTACGTCTGGACCGACAGGGACGCTCCGCGCGGCCGTGTCGTCTCGGTCGATCTCGCGTCCTACGAGAAGGCGGCCGCGGCCGATCCGAAGGCGAAGCCCCTTCTCACGGACGTCATTCCGCAGGGAGCCGACACGATCTCGGGCGTCCGCCTCCTCGCGGACCGGCTCGTCGTGATCTTCATGAAGGACGCGGCCGAGGAGGCCCGGATCTTCTCGCGCGACGGCAGGCCCGAGACGGAGATCGCCCTTCCGGCGCTCGGGATGCTCCAGGGATTCGCCGGAAAGCGGGGGGACCACGAGACCTTCTACGCTTTCACCTCGTTCACCTATCCGACGACCATCTTCCGGTACGACTTCGAAACCGGGACGAGCACGGTCTTCCGAAAGCCGAAGGTCGACTTCGATCCCGCCGCCTTCGAGACGTCGCGGGTCTTCTACACGAGCAGGGACGGAACGAGGATCCCGATGTTTCTCGTCCGCCGGAAGGGGATGACGAAGAACGGCTCGAACCCGACGTACCTCTACGGTTACGGTGGCTTCAACGTGCCGCTCGGCCCTTCCTTCTCGCCGGGCCGGATCGCCTGGCTCGAGCAGGGCGGCCTCTATGCCCAGCCTTCGATCCGGGGGGGCTCGGAGTACGGCGAGGAGTGGCACAAGGCCGGAATGCTCGCGAAGAAGCAGAACGTCTTCGACGACTTCATCGCGGCGGCCGAATGGCTCGTCGCAAACCGCTGGACCTCTCCGGCGCACCTCGGGATCGTCGGGGGATCCAACGGAGGCCTCCTCGTCGGTGCCGTCCTGAACCAGAGGCCCGACCTCTTCGGCGCCGCCGTCCCGGCCGTCGGCGTCATGGACATGCTCCGCTTCGACAAGTTCACGATCGGCTGGGCGTGGGTCTCCGACTACGGCTCCCCCGACGATCCCGAAGCGTTTCGCTGGATCTATCCCTACTCGCCGCTCCACAACATCCGGAAAGGGACGAAGTATCCGGCGGTCCTCGCCGTGACGGCGGACCACGACGACCGCGTCGTCCCCGCCCACTCCTTCAAGTACGTCGCCGCGCTCCAGGCCGCGCAGGGGGGCGACGCGCCGATCCTGATCCGGATCGAGACGAAGGCCGGCCACGGCGCCGGAAAGCCGACGACGAAGGCGATCGAGGAGGCCGCCGACATCCAGGCCTTCCTCTGGCGGACCCTCGGCGCGCCGGAGAAGGGCCGGCCGTGAACCCGCTCCCACGCGCTTCGTCGGCGCTCCTTCTCGCCGCCCTCCTCGTGACCGCCTGTGCGACCGCGCCCCCTCCGCCGCCGCCCGCTCCGGCGCCGGCCCCAGAGTCCGAGCCTGCTCCGGCTGCCCCCGCCGAGCGACCCACCTACATCGTGAAGTCCGACAAGACCCAGCTCCGCGACGATCCGACGACGAAGTCGATGGTCCTCGGGCGGCTCTCGAAAAACACCCGGGTCACGGGGATGAAGGAGAAGGACGGCTGGGTCTTCGTTCGCCTTCCGGACAACCGCGTCGGATGGATCCGGGGAGATCTCCTCCGGAGGGAAGCTCCCTAGAGGGCGTCGGGGGCCGGGGATTCCCGTAAACTCCCGCCGGCCATGCCGAAGCGGACGGACCTCAAGTCGATCCTCGTCCTCGGGTCCGGACCGATCGTGATCGGCCAGGCGTGCGAGTTCGACTACTCCGGCACGCAGGCCTGCCGCGCCCTTCGCGAGAAGGGGTACCGGGTCGTCCTCGTGAACTCGAACCCCGCCACGATCATGACGGACCCGGAGTTCGCCGACGCGACCTACATCGAGCCGCTCGACCGGGACACGGTGGCCGCGATCATCGACCGCGAGAAGCCCGACGCCCTTCTCCCCACCGTGGGGGGTCAGACCGCGCTGAACCTCGCCGTCGCGCTCGACGAGGCGGGCGTCCTCGCGAAGCACGGCATCGAGACGCTCGGAGCTTCGGTCCGGTCGGTGAAGCTGGGCGAGGACCGCCTCCTCTTCAAGAAGGCGATGGAGGAGGCCGGCGTCGCCGTCCTCCGGTCCGGCCTCGCCCACGGCCTCGACGAGGCCCACGCGATCGCCCGTCCCTTCGGCTTCCCCGTCGTCATCCGCCCCTCGTTCACCCTCGGCGGGACCGGCGGCGGGATCGCCTTCAACGTCGACGACTTCGAGGCGATCGTCAAGCGAGGCCTCTCGCTCTCCCCCGTCCACGAGGTCCTCGTCGAGGAGTCGGTCCTCGGGTGGAAGGAGTTCGAGCTCGAGGTGATGCGCGACGTCGCGGACACCTTCGTCGTCGTCTGCTCCATCGAGAACCTCGATCCGATGGGGGTCCACACGGGCGACTCGATCACGATCGCGCCGCAGATGACGCTCTCGGACGTCGAGTACCAGGCGATGCGCGACGACGCCCGGAAGGTGATCCGGGCCGTCGGGGTCGCCACGGGCGGGTCGAACATCCAGTTCGCGGTCGACCCGAAGAGCGGGCGGCGGATCGTCATCGAGATGAACCCCCGCGTCTCGCGCTCCTCGGCTCTCGCTTCGAAGGCGACCGGCTTTCCGATCGCGAAGATCGCCGCCCTGCTCGCCGTCGGCTTCCGCCTCGACGAGATCCCGAACGACATCACGAGGAAGACCCCGGCCTGCTTCGAGCCGACGCTCGACTACGTCGTCGTCAAGATTCCGCGCTTCACCTTCGAGAAGTTCCCCGGGGCCTCGACGAGCCTCGGCGTCCAGATGAAGTCGGTCGGCGAGGTGATGGCGCTGGGGCGTACCTTCGCCGAGTCGTTCGGAAAGGCGCTCCGCTCGCTGGAGACCGGGCGGAGCGGCTGGATGGACGAGCCCGGGACGCCGGCGGCGGTGCCCAAGCCCGACGCCCTGCGCGTGGCGCGCCCCGAGCGGATCTTCGCCGTCCTTTCCGCCCTCAGGGCGGGGATGAGCGCCGAAGCCATCTCGGAGATCACGGGGATCGACCGCTGGTTCCTCGACCGCTTCTCGGAGGTGATCGCCGTCGAGCGCGAGGTCCGCGCGGCGGGCCCGCTGGCGCTCGGGGACGCCGCGCTCCTCCGGCGAGCCAAGCAGCACGGTCTCTCCGACGAGGACCTCGCGACGCTGACGGGACGGACGGCGGACGACGTGGGAGCGGCGCGCCGGCGCGCGGGAACGATGCCGGTCTTCAACCGGGTCGACACCTGCGCCGCCGAGTTCGAGTCGACGACGCCGTACCTCTACTCCTGCTACGAGACGGAAGACGAGGCGGAGACCGACGAGCGGACGAAGGTCGTCGTCCTCGGGTCCGGGCCGAACCGGATCGGGCAGGGGCTCGAGTTCGACTACTGCTGCGTCCACGCGGCCGGGGCGATCTCGGAGGCCGGCTTCGAGTCGGTGATGGTCAACTGCAACCCGGAGACGGTCTCGACCGACTACGACACGTCGGACCGGCTCTACTTCGAGCCGCTGACGATCGAGGACGTCCTCGCGGTCGTCGAGCGCGAGAAGCCGCTCGGCGTCCTCGTCCAGTTCGGCGGGCAGACGCCGCTGAAGCTGGCGCGCCCGCTCGAGAAGGCGGGCGTGAGGATCCTCGGAACGTCGCCCGAGGCGATCGACCGCGCCGAGGACCGGCAGCGTTTCGGCGAGCTTCTCGCGGACGTCGGCCTCCAGGCGCCGCCGTGGGCCGCCGCCTCCTCGCCCGCCGAGGGGATGGCGGCCGGGCGGTCGCTCGGCTTCCCCCTCCTCGTCCGGCCGAGCTACGTCCTCGGAGGACGCGCGATGCGGATCGCGTACGACGAGCGGATTCTCGAACGGATCCTCGAGGAGGCTCTCGCCGCGTTTCCCGACCGGCCCGTTCTGATCGACCGGTTCCTCGAGGACGCCTTCGAGCTGGACGTCGACGCGCTCGGCGACGGGACGGAGATCGTCGTGGCAGGCGTCATGCAGCACATCGAGGAGGCCGGGATCCACTCGGGGGACTCGTACGCCGTCCTTCCGCCGTACCGGCGCGTCCCGCGCGGCGCTCTCGGCGAGATCCGCGACGCGACGGCCCAGCTCGGAAAAGCCCTGAAGGTCGTCGGCCTGATGAACGTCCAGTACGCCATCAAGGACGGGCAGCTCTTCGTCCTCGAGGTGAACCCCCGGGCCTCGCGAACCGTCCCGTTCGTCGCGAAGGCGACGGGTGTTCCCTTCGCGCGGCTCGCGACCCGGCTCTGCCTCGGCGAGAGCCTCCGCGACGTGGGGCTGACGGAGGAGCCCCCGCTCGGCGGCTTCTCGATCAAGGCCCCCGTCTTTCCCTTCCGGAAGTTCGAAGGGGTCGACACGATCCTCGGGCCCGAGATGCGCTCGACGGGCGAGGTGATGGGGCACGACCGGAGCTTCGGCCTCGCATTCCTCAAGGCCGCGCTCGGAGCGGGGATCCGGCTGCCGGAGAAGGGAACGGCGTTCCTCTCCGTGCACGACGGCGACAAGGAGGCGATCCTCCCGATCGCGCGCGAGCTCGCGTCGCTCGGCTTCTCGCTCCTCGCGACGTCGGGGACGGCACGGGCGCTCGCCGAAGGGGGACTCTCGGCCGCCACGGTCCTCAAGGTGAACGAGGGGCGCCCGAACATCGTCGACCGGATGATCAACGGCGAGGTGGAGCTCGTCATCAACACGCCGCTCGGCCGCGAGTCGTTCTACGACGAGATCATGATCCGCCGGACGGCGCTGGAGCGCGACATTCCCTGCCTGACGACGCTCTCGGCGGCCTCGGCCGCGATCGAGGCGATCCGCGCCCGCGCCGCCGGCGCCCTTTCGTACGCCCCGCTTCAGGAGGAGGTCCGGGTCTGAGCACGGCTGCGTGGGCGGCCGGCGCCGTCCTCGCCGCCGTCGGTGCGTACCTCGGCCTTCGCCGGCCGGACGACGCGCCCCTCGGCCTCGTCTTCCTCGCGCCGCTCCTCCCCGGCGTGGCACGGCTCCTCGGCGGCGATCTGCCGCTCCTTTTCTTCTACGCCGCTCCGGCGCTCGGCGCTTCGCTCGCCGTCCGGCACCGCCGTGGCGAGCCGTCGCCCCTTCCGCGGAACGTTCTCCGCTGGAGCCTCGCCTTCCTCCTCGTCGCCGCCGTCTCGTCCCTCTCTTCGATCGTCCGGGGCGAGACGCTCTGGCGCCTCCTCCACGAGCGCGTCGTCCCTCACTACGTGAACGGGCTCTGGATGACCTCGGCGGACCGGAGCCGCGGCGCCGTCCTCACGTTCCTCGGCTATCTCCTGCTTCTGGCGGCGCTCGACGCCTTCTCCCGCCTCGCCGCCGACCCGGTCCGTCGGCGGCGGCTTCTCGCGGCCGCCTCGGCGGGAGGCGCGCTCGCTCTTGCGGCGGCGGTGCTCGAGCCGGCAATCCCCTCCGCCGCCGGCGCGGAACGATGGGCCGCCTATCTGCGCTACTCGGGGACGTTCACGGACCCGAACGCCCTCGGCATCGGTGCCGCCCTTCTCGCGATCCTCGCCCTCGCGCTTCTCCTCGAGAAGGCGAAAGGGCCACGCCTCGCCCGGATTCCCGCCTTCGTCGTCCTGATCCTCGCCCTGCCCGCCCTTCAGCTCTCCGGATCGCGCACGGGGTTCCTCCTCCTCGCGACGGCCGGAGCCCTCCTCCTCGCGGGCCTCGTCCGCGCCGGGGCCGTGCCGCTCCGGAGGCTCGGCCTCGGAGTCGCCGCCGCCCTTCTCCTCGCCGTCGTGGTCTGGCCGCTCCTCCCGAAGGGAGGGAACGTGGCGAAGGGCGGGCTCGCGGCCCGGCTCGCGGCCGCCCTCCGGACGGGCTCTCTCGACGCGACGGCGAACAAGAGGCTCGTCTTCTGGCGCGGCGCGCTCGACGTCATTCTCGAAGAGCCTCTCTCCGGCTGCGGCCTCGGGGGATTCCCCTACGAGTTTCCCGTCCGCTTCGGCCAGAGGCATCATCCGGTCGAGTTCACGGACAACGCGACGAACGCGCTCCTCGACTTAGGCGCCGAATGCGGACTCCCGGCGCTCGTCCTCGCGCTCGCGGCCGCGATTCCCGTCCTCGTCCGCGCCTTCGACGCGGCGCTCGCGCGTCCGCCGATCGCCATGGGACCGCGCCTCGCCGGCGCCGCGATCATCGGATTCGCGATCGCGTCGATCACGGGGAACCATCTCCGGTTCCCGGAGATCGGCTGCCTCGTCATGGCCGCCGCGGCTCTCCTCCTCTCCCCGGGGAGCCCGGAGGAGAAGCCCGATCCCGACCTCGTCCCGCCGCGCATCGCGGGGGGCGTCCTCGTCGTCTCGGCCATCGTGGCCTCCCTCCTCGTCGTCTGGCCGACCCGGCGCCCGGAGGAGGCCTTCCGGACCGAGCCCTGGCAGGGGCTCTACCGGCCCGAGCCGATGGGGTCCGGCAGGCTCTTTCGCTGGATGGGGCCGATCGCCATTCGACGCGTCCGTCCGGGCGAGACGTCGCTCTTCCTTCGCGTGCGGAACGGCCGGCCAGACGACCTGCCGGTGACCTTCACCGTCGAGGTCGACGGGGTGCCTCGCCGTGGATTCGTCGTTTCGAAAGGAAGCGAGGAGGCGGTCGACGTCGACGCCCTCTCCGCCGGGCAGATCGTCCGTTTCTCGGCGCAGCCGACCTTCGTGCCGGGAAAGAGGGCGGACGGCCGCGATGAGCGGACGCTCGCGCTCATAGTTCTGATTCCGCCCGGGACGCTGGCCCCATGAGCCCCCCGCGCCCGGGACCGGTCCTCCTTTCCGCGGCGGCATGGGTCGCGTTCGGGGCGATCCTGACGCCGATCCTCCTCCCGCCGATCCCGGCCTATCGGACGTTCGTCGCCGTGGGAGCGGTGGTCCTCTTCGTCGCCGCGCTCGCGGCGCCGCGGACCGCCTTCGTCCTCGCGACCGTCGCCGCGACGAGCGCCGGGGCTTCGGCCCTCGTCTTCGGAGGCCGCGAGCCCGCCTGCGCGGGCCCGATCCTCCTCTCGGGATACTTCGCCGGCTTCGCGCTCAAGGGGCTCTTCGAGTTGGACGCTCCGCTCGCCTCCGCGCCGCTTCTCCCGGCCTGGCGCGCGCTCGCGACCGTGGCCGCGGTCTCCGCCGCCGCGACGTTCGTCGCGCTCCGGTCGAGCTACCTTCTTCTCGCGGAAGTCCCGACGCCCCGCGCCGTGAATCTCCTCGGACAGGACGCCGCCCCGGCCCTTACCGGAGCGGTCGGCATCTTCGCCTCCTTCGCCGTTCTGGCGGGAATCCACCGGGCGGCGGCGCGCCTCTCGGCCGATACGCCCGGGCGCCGGACCATCGACGCGGCGTTCGTCTCCGTCGGACTCCTCGCCGGGGGCGTGGCGCTCCTGCAGAAGACCGGCGTCCTGCCGTCGCTACGCGTCGAGCCGTGGAGCCAGTGGGGACGCTCGCAGAGCGTCTTCACCGACCCGTCTTCGGCCGGCGTCGCGGCGGCGCTTCTCGTCGCTCCGCTCCTCGCGCGGGCCACGACCGGCATCGCCGCGGCGCGGCTCGCGGCCGCCCTCGCGGCGGCCCTCATCCTCCTCGTTCTCGGCGACGCCGGGTCCCGGGCGGGCCTGATCGGTGCGCTGACCGCCGCGGCCGTCTACGTCATCTGGGCGCTCACCCGACTCGTCGCCGGCACGCGCGGCGGAAGGCGGTGGCGCGTCGCCTGGGGCGTCGGGGCGCTCGCCATCCTCGCGGCGGCCGCGCTCGCCACCGCTCTCTCGTGGCCGAGCCGCGGCGCCGTCCGCTCCGCCCTCGCCACCCGGATCGAGGCCTCGTTCCGTCCGCGCGAGTCCCCCGCCGAGGGAACGCCCGAGCGGGCGCTCCTCTACGAGGCGGGCTGGTCGATCTTCAGGAAGCGCCCCGTCGCCGGGATCGGCCTCGGAGGCTTTCGCGTGGAGTTCCCGAACGAAGCCGCCGCCCTCGGCCACCCGGTCCGCTGGACGGACAACCCTCCTTCGCTCTACCTCGGCACCCTCGTCGAGTCGGGGCTCGCCGGCGGAATCATCCTTCTCCTGCTCCTCCTGGCCGTCACCCGCGGAGCCGGAAGCGCCCTCTTCATGGTGGAGACGTCGACCGCGACCGCCTTGCCCGCCGTCGGCGCGGCCTCCGCGCTGATCGGGCTCCTCGTCGTCTTTCTGTTCGGCTCGCACCTGATCTACCCCGAGATCGCGACGCTCGTCGGCATTCTGACGGCGCGTCTCCCGATCCGCCCCGGCGGACGGACGGCGCGGCTCTTCTCGAGCGCGCTCCCCGTCACGCTCGCCGGCGTCCTCGCGCTCCTTCTCGGAAACGTCGCCTGGGCCGCATGGACCACGAGGTCGCCCGATGCCGCGTTCCGCTGGGCACCCACCGCCGGCCTCTGGGGTCCCGAGCGCGAGCCGGACGGACGTCGGTTCCGCTGGACCAGCGCGGCGGCGGCATGGCTCGTCCCCGGGACGCCCGGGACGGAGCGGACCCTCTCGCTCCCGGTCCGGAATGCCCGGCCCGACGGGCAGCCCGTGGCTCTGGACGTTTCGTGGAACGGCCATCCTTCCGGCCGCGTCACCCTTCCCGTGGCCGGATGGAAGCGTCTCGAGCTCCGCGTGAACGGCCCCGGCGTCCTCCGGCTCGGAATCGGCGAGACGTTCCGCCCCGCCGGACGAAGGGACCCGCGCCTCCTCGGCATCGAGGTGGGACCCGAACTGCCGTGAGCGAGATCCGGTTCCACCCGGGAAATCCGAAACGCCGCTCGCGCTCGATCGACGTGGGGCCGGTCCTCGGCGGCCTGATCGCCTCTCTCACCGTCGCGGCCGGGACCGTGACGTTTCTCGGCCTCGCGGGCGCTCCGTCGCTCGTCTCGGACCTGGTCCGGTCCGTCGACCGGCTCGCCCTTCGCGAGACGGCGCGGCGCGGCGCCGAAGCACTCGGGAACGTCGCGCGGCGCGCCGAGAAGTTCTCCGGGCGCCTCGCCGCGGACGAGCTTTTCCTCGCGCGCGTCGGCCTCATCGCCGAGGTGCCGCTCCCCGACGGATTCCCGACGGTCCTCTCGCAGAAGGAGCTCCCGGCCTCGGCCGACGAGATGGAGACGGCCATCGCCTCCCTGAGGCGACGTCTTCGCGTCTTCGAGCTTTTCCGCCGCCGCCTCTCCCCTCTCCCCGGTCCGGGCGGGCCGAACCCTCTCCGGATTCCCTCCCGCTGTCCCGTGGATCCGTCTTCCTCCGTCCCCATCGCCGTCTTCGGGCCACGGATCTCCGAGGTGACGCGGCAGGCGGAGTTCTTCCCGGGCCTCTCGCTCGCGGCGCCGGCCGGATCCCTCGTCCTCGCGCCGGCCGCGGGGACGGTCATCTTCACCGGGAGCGTCGGGCGAAAGGCCGACGCCGGGTGGCGCCGCCTCGGGACGATCGTCGTCATCGCCCACGACGACGAGACGCGGACCGTCTTCGGCCACCTCGGAAAGGTCCTCGTCCCGAAGGGGCGCCGGGTCCACCGGGGCGAGCCGATCGGCCGCGTCGGGCAGAGCGGCTTCGCCGCCACGCCGCGTCTTCACTACGAGGTGCGGCGGCGGGAGGGTGCCCAGTTTCTCCCCGTCGACCCGCGCCTCTATATCCTCGATGCCGACTGGATCGACGCGTCCGAGCTTCGGAACCGCCCCCCGCGCCCGCGTCCACGGCGATGCCGCCGCTGGGCTGAGGCTCAGAGGCGCGAAGGCTCGCGGACTGACCGAGCAAGCCTGTCACCTTTCGGAGACGGCGAAACGAGACGGCTGCCGGGTGATCGTCGGGGCAATCGACTGAACCAGCCTGTCTTTCTCGGCAATTCCGTGCCCGAAGGCGGAAGATCGATGAGTCCGGACAGGGCTGGCCCGCGTGTTGCGGAATCTGGAAGTTCGATGAGACCGCGATGAGACAGAAGAAGCGATGGCCGCCTGTCGGAGCTTCCCTCGCTCTCCTTTCGTTGACGACTCTCTCTACGCCAGTCCTCTCCCAGCCTTTGGCGATCTCGCACCTTGCAGGGACGATGGGCCCATCCGGCTGGGTCGACGGACCCGGGACCTCTGCGGGCTTCCATGACCCTCAGGGGGTCGCCGTGGACAGCTCGGGAAGCGTCTACGTGGCGGATTCCACCAACTGCACCATCCGGAAGATCTCGTTGTCCGGGGTCGTTTCCACGCTCGCCGGTCTTGCGGGCTCGTGCGGCAGTGCGGACGGTATCGGATCTATCGCACGGTTCAACTTTCCCTGGGGCGTCGCCGTGGACGGCTCCGGCAACGTCTACGTGGCCGACTCCTACAACGACACCGTCCGGAAAATCACCCCATCAGGGTTCGTTTCCACCATCGCTGGCGTGGCAGGCTCCTCCGGCAGCGCGGACGGCATCGGGTCAGCCGCACGGTTCAGGTTTCCCACGGGCGTCGCCGTGGACGGCTACGGCGACGTCTACGTGGCCGACTATTTCAACAACACCATCCGTAAGATCAGTCCCGCCGGCGTCGTCTCGACAATCGCGGGCGTGGCGGGCTCCTCCGGCAGCGCGGACGGCACCGGGTCTGCCGCACGGTTCAACTTGCCTCGGGGCGTAACGACGGACCGCCTGGGCAACGTCTACGTAGCCGACTCGGGATACTACTTCGGCCATCCGGCCATCGCGTCTCCCGGCTTCACCGTCCGAAAGATCACACCAGACGGCGTCGTCTCTACGCTTGCCGGTCTCTCCGGCACTCCCGGGACGTCGGACGGCACCGCTGCCGAGGCGCGGTTCGTCGGACCCTTAGGAGTTGCAGTCGACGGCCAGGGCAACGTCCTGGTCGCCGACGGATTCACGATCAGGAAGATCTCGCCATCGGGGGTGGTCTCCACGATCGCAGGTCTCGCGAATACCGATGGCAGCGCCGACGGCGCCGGATCAGCGGCGCGGTTCGAGTCCGCCGCAGGCGTGGCCACGGATGTTTCAGGCAACGTTTACGTCGCCGACACCGGCAACCACACAATCCGCAAGGTGACATCAGCCGGCGAGGTTTCAACGCTTGTAGGCCTCGGCGTGGCTGGCTCGTACGGCAGCGCAGACGGCACTGGGTCAGCGGCTCGGTTTGACTATCCCTCGGGCGTGGCCGTGGACAGCTCCGTCAACGTCTACGTAGCCGATACCAGCAACCACACGATCCGAAAGGTGACCTCCACCGGCGTTGTCACCACACTCGCTGGCCTCGCCGGTTTCGACGGTAGCGCGGACGGCCCCGGGTCCGTTGCACGGTTCAATTTCCCGAACGGTGTCGCCGTGGACGGCTCCGGCAACGTCTATGTGGCCGATACCAGCAACGACACAATCCGAAAGGTGACCTCGGCCGGAGTCGTCTCCACACTCGCTGGTCTTGCGGGTTCCTACGGCAGCGCCGACGGCCCCGGGTCCGCTGCACGGTTCCTTTGCCGGCGGGCTTGGCCGTGGACAGCTACGGCAACGTCTACGTGGCCGACTCCGGCAACCACACCATCCGTAAGATCAGTCCCGCCGGCGTCGTCTCGACAATCGCGGGCCTGGCAGGCTCGTACGGCAGCACGGACGGCGCCGGGCCAGCCGCGCGGTTCTTCTACCCCACGGGCGTCGCCCTGGACGGCTCAGGCAACGTCTACGTGGCCGACTACCTCAATGACACGGTCCGAAAGATCACCCCGTCAGGCGTCGTTTCCACTCTCGCCGGCCTGGCAGGATCCTACGGCAGCGCGGACGGGACAGGACCCGCGGCTCGGTTCACCGATGTTTCAGCCGTGGCGGCAGATGGTTCGGGCAACGTCTACGTGGCCGATACCAGGAACGAGACTATCCGCAAGATCACGCCGTCCGGGGTCGTCTCCACGGTTGCCGGTCTGACTGGTTCCCAGGGCAACGTCGACGGCACCGGCTCCCTCTGCAAGGTTCAATGAACCATCGGGGATCTCCGTAGACGGCTCCGGCAATGTCTACGTCGCAGACACTTTCAACCACGGCATCCGCGAGGGAACGGCCGCATCGCTCACCGATGCGGCCACAATCGACGCTTCGACCGGATTGACGGGCCAGCTTCGCCAGCTCGACACCTCACCGCAGCAGGCCACGAGTTGGAACTGGGAGGAGATCCGGCGCCCTGCGGCATCGACGGCAAACCTCTCCTCGACGATGATTCGCAACCCGACGTTTACGCCAGATGTTCCGGATCTCTACATCTTCAACCTGACGGCGACCAACGACTCTGGCGCCCGGGGCGTCACGACCGTATCGCTCCTGGCAACGAGCCCTGCACCTCCCGTGCCCGTCTCCCGGCCCTCCCCGTCGTCGTGGATGTCGCCGGCGGCCAGGTCCACTACACGACGGAGATGGCGCTCACGAATAACACCACGTCAACACTCGATATCTCGATACTCTACACCGCCTCGCTCGGGTCGAAGCAGGGATCGGGGACGGGGACGGACTACCTCGCTCCGGGCGAGCAGAAGATGATCGGCGACGCCATCTCGTATCTTCGAGCCAGGGGCCTCGCCATTCCGTACTCCGAGCAGCCGCAGGAGGGAGGCACCCTGCTCGTGACGTTCCAGGGCTCCGACGTCATCGACCCAAGGTCCGTTCGGCGACGGCCCGGACGACGACGCCGACGGCCGCACCCAGCCCGTCGGGCGCGCGGGCTCGCGTCCGGGACTCAACCCGAAGAATCGTCGACGTCGAGTCTCGACGATCTACGGCCTCCGCTCGACATCGGCGGAGCGAAGCAACGTCGCCGTCTTCAACACGCGAGCGACCCGGTGACGCGCAGGTGACCGTCTGCTCCGGGACGGGAGAGGCCGGTGTGTCGCTCAAAGGCGCGAGACCTGCGCATACGGATGGCCAGTACCCGTCGACAGATCCTCGACGGAAACGGGATTCGAAGGGTGGGCGATCGTCGAGCGGACATCGGCCACGGGCTCCAGCGCCTACGGCGGATCACGACACGTACGAACGACGGGTCGTTCGTCCTGCCCGTTGGGAGCGCCACCGCCGCCTCGACCACGGTACCTGTCCTCGCCGAGACACCGACTCCGGAGCGAGCTGGTCCTCGCGACAAGAGCACTCGCCGGTCACGTGACGCGAGCTACGTCGAGCGATGACCCCTCGCCGGGACCTGGCGGGAGGATGACCCTCACGCTCTCACCGATGGAGGAACGGATCATCCCGGAGGCGATCGACTCCTCGCCAGGCGTCAGCCGGGCGAGGACGCCGCGCCAACGCCGTGCGCGGACCGGAGGACCCTGAACGTCGCCGGCAGCACGGCTACAGTCGCGCGGGCCGGCCCGCCGAGCTCACGCCGGAGAGAGCCAGCGAGCTACCTTATGCCCCGGCCCGCCGAGACCGTCCGAGCCGTCGTGCCGGGACAGCTCCGGGCCGTCTCTCAGCTCAGCTCG
The DNA here is from genome assembly GCA_963779415.1 of uncultured Acidobacteriota bacterium. Classification (GTDB taxonomy): domain Bacteria; phylum Acidobacteriota; class Thermoanaerobaculia; order UBA5066; family UBA5066; genus DAOMFB01. The sequence goes on from CAVZYA010000001.1 coordinate 1,208,811, forward strand.
AGGCGACGCCGGCGCGTGCAGTGCCGTCCTCGCTTCTCCGTGGCGCGTCCGGTTCACTCCGCGTCGCGCGTGTGTGACCCTGCCCCGTTGTCGCTCGTGTGTCCGTGGACCGTTTGCGAGCGCGGCGCGCTTGGCGTGGGGAGCCCGCGGGCGGCGAGGTCCCGTCGCGTCGGCTGAGGCTCACGAGCTGGCTTCCCGCTGGCCCGTCAGGCGCGAAGCGGGTCCGCTCGATTCAGTAGGCGCGCTGCGCCGCGACGAAGGCGTGGAAGTTCCGCCGCACCTCGTCCATCGAGTCCCCCCCGTCTTTTCGAGGAGGGCGTCCGCGAGGACGAAGGCAAGCATCGCCTCGGCGATGACCCCGCACGCCGGGACCGCCGTCACGTCCGAACGCTCGTATTGCGCGCGGTGGGGCTCCTTCGTGTCGATGTCGACCGACGGGAGGCCGTCCCGGAGCGTCGAGATCGGCTTCTGGTAGAGGGTCGCGAGGAGATCCTCGCCGTTCGTCATCCCTCCTTCGAGCCCGCCGGCGTGGTTCGAGGTCCGGAAGAAGCCGCGTTTCGCCTCCCACGCGATCGGGTCGTGCGCCGCCGACCCGGGCCGGAAGGCGTTCGCGACGGCGGCGCCGAGAGAGACCCCCTTCACCGAGGGGATCGACATGAGAGCCCGCGCGAGACGGCCGTCCAGCTTCGCATCCCACGAGACGTGGCTCCCGAGGCCGGCGGGTACCCCCGTCGCCCCGACGAGGATCGTCCCGCCGAGCGTGTCGCCGGCCTTCGAGGCCGCGTCGACGGCCGCGATCATGGCCGCTTCAGTTTCACGGTCCACGGCCCGGAGCGGCGACGTCTCGTCCACCCGCTCGAGATCGCCGAAGGAAAAACCGCCGGGCGGCTCCGGAAAGGAGACCGGGCCGAGCGAGAGAACGCCGCTCCGGATCCGGATTCCGAACGTGAGGAGAAGCTGCCGGCAAAGCGCTCCCGCGGCCACACGCGCCGCCGACTCGCGGGCGCTCGCCCGCTCGAGGATGTCGCGAAGGTCCCGCCGCCCGAACTTGAGCCCTCCGGCCAGGTCCGCGTGGCCGGGGCGCGGCGACGAGAGGCGGCGCTTTTCGGCCGCCTCGGGATCGACGACGAGCGGCCCCATCACCTTCTCCCAGACGACGTAGTCGCGGTTCGCGATCTCGAAGGCCACCGGTCCCCCGAGCGTCTCGCCTCCGCGCAGCCCTCCGGTAAAATGCGCTTCGTCCCTTTCGATCTTCATCCGCCCGCCGCGCCCGTGGCCGTGCTGGCGCCGGGCGAGGTCCGCGGCGACGGCGGCGGCGTCGATCCGGAGCCCCGCCGGGAGGCCCGTCAGGATCCCGGTCAGCTTCGGGCCGTGAGACTCTCCGGCCGTGACGAGCGCGAGACGCGGCATTCCGCGGAGTCTAAACTCCCGCGCGTGATTCACATCGAGGGGCTGACGAAGGCCTACCGCGATCTGACCGCGGTCTCGGCCCTCTCGTTCGCGGTGGCGCCCGGAGAGGTGATGGGCCTCGTCGGCCCGAACGGCGCCGGGAAGACGACGACGCTGCGTTGCCTCGCCGGGATCCTCCCCCCGACGGCCGGGCGCATCACGATCGACGGTTTCGATCTCGCCCTCCGCCCCGTCGACGCCAAGCGCTGCATCGCCTTCATGCCCGACGAGCCGCGACTCTTCGAGCACCTCACGCTCGCGGACCATCTGGCCTTCACCGCGCGGCTCTACGGCGTCGCGGACGCGGCGGCGCGGGGCGCGGCCCTCCTTTCGGAGCTGGAGCTGAACGGGAAGGAGAACGCCCTCCCCGCGGAGCTGTCGCGCGGGATGAAGCAGAAGCTCGTCATCGCCTGCGGCCTCCTCCACGAGCCGAAGGCGCTCGTCTTCGACGAGCCGCTGACCGGGATCGATCCCGGCGGGATCCGCCGGCTGAAGCAGACGATCGTCGCTCGGGCGCGTGCCGGAGCGGCCGTGATCGTCTCGTCGCATCTCCTCCACCTCGTCGAGGAGATCTGCGACCGGGTCCTGATCCTGTCGAAGGGGCGGGCCGTTCTCGAGGGAACACTCGAGGAGATCCGCGCCGGGGCGGGGGACGCGTCTCTGGAGGAGGTCTTCCTCCGGGTCACCGGGACGGGGGGATGAATCCCCGTCCCTCGCCGGCCGGCGCCCTCGTCTTCTTCGCCGTCCGCTCCGCGTCGAACGCGGCGCGCCGCCGGCTCCGCCGTCTCGCCGAGCCCCGGTACCTGGTCGGCCTCGCCGTCGCCGTCGCGTACATCGCGCTCGTCCTGATCCGGCCCGGCCGTCCTTCCCCTCGCGGCGCTGCCGCCGGCCCATGGCCCGTCGAGCTGACGACGGTCGTCCAGCTCGGCGCCGCCGCTCTCCTTCTCCTCGGCGCGGCGTTCGTCTGGCTCTTCCGGGGAAGTGACGCGGCGCTCTCCCTGACGGAGGGGGAGGCGGACACCCTTTTTCCGCGCCGGTGGCGCGGCAGACCGTCGTCCACTTCTCCCTCCTCCGCTCGCAGCTCCGGGTCCTCTCCGGCGTCGTCGTCGCGCTCCTCTTCTCGCGCCCCTCGTCTCTGGCCGGACTTCTCCGGAGCGCCCTCGGCGGGTGGATCCTCTTTTCGACCGTCAACCTCCACCTTCTCGGCGTCGGCTTCACCAAGGCCGCGTGGAAGGAGCTCGGGGCGGCGCGGCGCCGGACGATGACCATCGTCTCGACCCTTCTCGCGCTCGCCGTTCTCGCCTTCACCGTCGCGGGCGTGACCGAGGTCGTGGTCCGGGCGGCGGCCACGGCCGGGCCCCGCGGCCCGAGCGTCATCGCCGTGGAGTCCGCTCTGGTCTCGGGGAGGCTCGGACGCGCGCTCCTCGCCCTTCTCACCCCCCTGCGCGCCGTCGCCGCCCCGCTCTTCGCCCCGACGCCTTCGGCCTTCGTGGCCGCGCTTCCGGCCGCGCTCCTGCTTCTCGCCCTCCACTACGTCTGGGTCATCCGGACGAACGCCCGGTACGAGGACGCGACGATCGAAGGGGCGGCTCGCCGCGCGGCCCGGCGGGCGCGTCGGCGCGGAGAGGTGGCGGCCCTCCCCGGGGAGGAGAAGAGGAAGAGCGTCCCGTTCGTCCTCGCCCCGAGCGGGCGCCCCGAGGTCGCGATCTTCTGGAAGAACCTCGCCGCGTGGAACCGGACGCCGATGAAGACGCAGCTGGGCTGGTTTCTTCCTCTCGGCGTCTTCTTTCTCGCGGCCGGAGCCTTCTCGCGCTCCCCCGCCGCCGACAGGGCGACCGGCGTGGCGCTCATGGTCGTCTCGGCCGTCGCCCCCTTTCTCGCGCTCATGCTTCCGTCCGGCCTCCGGCTTGATCTCCGCCGGGACCTCGCGGACGCCGCCGTCCTCCGGTCCTGGCCCGTCGGGCCGGTGGGGCTCGTCGTCGCCGAGGTCGCGGCACCTCTCTGGGTCTGCGTTCTGATTCTCCTCGGCGGCGTTCTCAGCGCCCTTCCGCTCTCCGTCGGGAGGGCCCTGCGCGGCGCCGCGAACGCCGCCGGGCCGCTCGCCGGCCTCGACGCGCCGGAGCGCCTCGTCCCGGCGGCGCTCGCCGCGTTGCTGATCGTGCCGCCCCTCTCGCTCCTTCTCGTCCTCGGACAGAACGCCGCGACGCTCGCATTTCCGGCGTGGTTCCCGCCGGGACCTCACCGCTCTCGCGGGCTCGAGCAGATGGGGATCAGCCTCCTGACGGCTCTCGTCTCTCTCATGGCGCTCGCGCTCGCTCTCATCCCCGCGGCCGTCCTCGCCGCGCTCGTCCTCTTCCTCGGGGGAGCGGCGCTCGGCCCCTGGGCGCTCCCGCTCGGCGCGCTCTTCGGCTCTCTCCCCCTCTGGGCCGAGGCGGTCGGCGCCGTCTTCCTCCTCGCGAGGATCTGGGAGCGCTTCGACCCGTCGCTCGACCTTCCCGACTGAGAGAGCGCCCGGCTACTCGAGCGGAATCCGGCTCTTGTTCCTGGCGAGCCACGAGTCGAAGGTCTGGAGGCCGGGGTACAGCGACCGCGAGAAGTCGACGCTCCGGACTCCGCAGAAGTCGTCCGAGAAGTCGCGGTTGAACTGGAACATGTTGCCGAGATCCTCGGCGCCGGGGAAGCCGAAGCCGCGGTAGACGTCAGGCGGAATCGCGTTGTAGGCCACAACCCGTCCGAGCGCCTTCGAAAAAGATGCGGCCATCTCGGCCCCCGTCAGGTGCTCGCCCGCGATGCCGACCGTCTTCCCGACGTGCTCCTTCCCCTTCCGGAAGATCCCGTACGCACACCGGCCGATGTCCTCCGCGGCAATCCCGGGGAGCCTTCGGTCTCCCATCGGGAGCGAGATCGCGAGGATTCCGTCCGGTCCTTTCTTCGGGCCCATCCCGAAGAAGATGAAGTTGTCCCAGTAGAACGACGTCAGGAGGAAGGTCGTCGGGACCCCTTCCGCCGTGAAGAACCGGTTCGACTCCCCCTTGGCATCGAAGTGCGGCACCTTGAAGCTCCCGAGGAGCGTCGGCATCCGGTCGTCGTCGAGCGGCACCCACTGGCGCGTGTCTTCCAGAGTCGACCAGATCGCGTGGGCGACGCCGGCCCTCTTCGCGGCCGACGCCATGGACCTGGCCTGCGCCATCTCCCGGTCGGGCGAGAAATGCTCCCAGAAGAAGGTGACGCAGTAGGCGCCGTGGGCGCCCCGGAACGCCTTCTCGAGGCTTGCTTCGTCGTCCACGTCGGCGGCGACGACCTCGGCGCCGAGCTTCGCCAGCTCCTTCGCTTTCTCCGAGTTCACGTTTCGGGTTACGGCGCGGGCAGTAAATCCGCCGGAGTGGTCGCCCTGGATGGCGCGGACGAGACCGCCCCCCTGCGCGCCCGTCGCCCCCACGACGACGATGATTCTCTTCTCGACCATGTTCGGCTCCCCTCATGCCCGCTCCGGCGAGCGGACCCGGGCGCGACGATACCTTGATGCAACTCTGTCACAAAACGGGATCGGGACCCCCGGGACGGTCAGACGCCGAACGCCTCGGCGAGGGCGGCGCGGTGGGCCTTGAGCGTCGTGGCGATCTCCTTCGAACCGTGCTCCGTCGAGACGAACATCGCCTCGAACGGGGCCGGGGCGACGAAGACGCCGTTCCTCCGCATCGCGTGGTACCAGCGCCGGAAGGCTTCGAGGTCGGTGTGCTTGGCATCGTCGAAGTTCTCGACGGGGCCCGGGGTGAAGAAGAGCGTCAGGATGGAGCCGACCCGGTTGATCGTCAGCCGATCCGCCACGCCGATCTCCTTCGCGACCCGGCGCATGCCGCGCTCCAGCTCCGCGGCCGTCCTCTCCAGCTTCGCATAGACGGCGGGCGTCAGGGCGTCGAGCATCGCCTTTCCGGCCGCCATCGCGAGCGGGTTCCCGGAGAGCGTCCCCGCCTGATAGACCGGTCCGTCGGGCGCCACCTGGTCCATCAGGTCGGCCCGGCCGCCGTAGGCTCCCACCGGGAGACCTCCTCCGAGGATTTTCCCGAGGCAGGTGAGGTCGGGCCGGATGCCGTAGATCTCCTGCGCGCCCCCCTTCGCGAGGCGGAAGCCGGTGATCACCTCGTCGAAGAGAAGGAGCGCTCCTTCGCGCTCCGCGATCTCGCGAAGCCCCTCGAGGAACCCCGGCTTCGGGAGGACGACCCCCATGTTCGCGGCGACGGGCTCGACCGGCGACGACGGCGATCCGCCGCGGATGGGCGGAGAAGAGCTCTCCGACGGAGTCGAGGTCGTTGTACCGCGCCGTGACCGTCAGCTCCGCCAGCGCGCCGGGAACGCCGGGCGAGCCGGGGATGCCGAGCGTCGCGAGGCCGGAGCCGGCCGAGACGAGGAACGAGTCGGCGTGCCCGTGGTAGCAGCCGGAGAACTTCAGGACGAGGTCGCGCCCCGTCGCGGCGCGGGCGAGCCGGACCGCCGACATCGCGGCCTCGGTCCCCGAAGAGACGAAGCGGACCTTCTCCATCGAGGGGACGGCCCGGGTCACCCGCTCGGCCAGCTCCACCTCTCCTTTCGTCGGCGCGCCGTACGACGTGCCGCGCGGAAGCGCCTTCCGGACCGCCGCCATCACCCCTTTCGGCGCGTGGCCGAAGATCAGCGGCCCGTACGACATGACGTAGTCGACGTACCGGTTTCCGTCGGCGTCGACGAGGATCGCTCCCTTCCCCTTCTTCACGAAGAACGGCGTGCCGCCGACGGACGCGAACGACCGTACCGGCGAGCTGACGCCCCCCGGCATCCGCTTCTTCGCCCGTTCGAAAAGGAGATCAGATAGCCGAGTTCGGAGGACCTTTTTTCTCTTAGAAGGAGAAAGACCCTGCGGCGCGCTCGTCACTTCTTCCGGCAGCTCCGATCGTCCCTGTGTCTCTTTCCCTCTAAGAGAATCCTTCGAGCTCACGAAAGCCACTCGGCCGCTTCCTTCGCGTGGTAGGTGAGGATCAGGTCGGCGCCGGCGCGGCGGATCGAGGTGAGGATCTCCAGCGTCACGCGCTTGCCGTCGATCCAGCCGTTCCGCTCGGCGGCCTTCACCATCGCGTACTCGCCCGAGACGTTGTAGGCCGCGAGCGGGACGTTCGTGGCCTCCCGGACCGCGCGGACGACGTCGAGGTAGGCCATCGCGGGCTTGACCATCACGAGGTCGGCCCCTTCCTCGATGTCGGAGAGGACCTCCTTCACCGCCTCGCGGACGTTCGCCGGGTCCATCTGGTAGGCGCGGCGGTCGCCGAAGGACGGGGTCGACTCGGCCGCCTCGCGGAACGGACCGTAGAAGCCCGAGGCGTACTTCGCCGCGTAGGCGAGGATCGGGACGTTCACGAAGTCCGTTCGCGTCGAGCGTCGTCCGGATCGCCGCGACGCGTCCGTCCATCATGTCGGACGGCGCGACGACGTCGGCCCCGGCCTTCGCGTGCGCGAGCGCCTCCTCCGCGAGGATCGCGAGCGTCGGGTCGTTGTCGACGGTCTCCCCCTTCAGGACGCCGCAGTGCCCGTGGTCCGTGTACTCGCAGAGGCAGACGTCGGTCATCACGACCGTCCCCGGGCTCTCCGACTTGATCGCCCGGACCGCCCGGCAGACGGGGCCCTCAGGATCGGCCGAAGAGGTCCCTCTCGCGTCCTTGTGATCCGGGATCCCGAAGAGGATCACCGACTTCACGCCGAGCGAAAACAGCGCCTTCGCGTCCGTTCCGGCGAGCTCGTACGACGTCCGGTCGACGCCGGGCATCGACGGGACCGGCTGGCGGACCCGTTCGCCTGGCACGACGAAAAGAGGGGCGATGAAATCCGAAGGCTCGAGGCTCGTCTCGCGGACCATCTCGCGAAGGGAATCGGTGAGACGGAGGCGGCGATAGCGGTGTGTCGGAAAGCTCATGGTCTTCCTGCAAGCTCCTTCCGGAGAAGATCGATCAGGTCCGCGAAGCGCGCCCGCGCGGGAACGGCCGGAGGCGGAAGGCCGCGGGCCGAGACGGCGCGGGCCGTCTCCGGCCCGAGTACGCCCCATCTTACCGGGGAAGAATCGCGCTCGCCGGGCTTCCCAGCGCCTGAAGGAATCCGTCGAGGGCGGCCAGCGAGCCGATTGCCACCGCTCCGAACCCGCCGGATGAAAACGACGAGAGGATCTCGCGCTCGCCGGAAGAGAACGACGAGAGCGGACGGACCTGCTTCTCGTAGACGACGGGAGCAAAGACGATGGCACCGAGAGAGGAAAGCTCCTCCAAGGGTCCCAGGTCGGCGTCCGAGCCGCGCGGCCAGAGAATGCGCAGACCGGAGAGACCGCCCGGGGAGTTTCTTAGAAGGTGAAGAACGCCGGCCGCTCCCGGCGTCGCAGGAACCACGACGTTTCGCACCCCCGAGCGCTGTAGCTCGCGCGCGGTCTCCTCCCCCACGGCAATGACCTCTTTGAATTTCCTCTCGAAGAAATCGGTGCTCCTTGCGGCTGCGACTTCCCTCCCCGAGGCGGACGGCCCCGAGCCGAGCGGTCTTCCTCCCCCTATGAGCATTTCGACGGTCACCTTCGACGAGACGACGAGTCGCGCGCCGCGCGGGTCGAAGGCGAGGGCCTCGACGACGCCGGACGGGACGGGGACGATCTCGTGCGTCACGAGGAGGGCGACGTCGGGGCCGGCCGCTTCCGCCCGAAGGTCGGCCCCGCCCGAGCGGAGGACGAGGATCCGGCGCATCCGCGGCGGGTCAGAGCCCCGCGGCGCGCGAGGCGTCGATCAGGCGGGCGGCGCCGCGCGCGAGGAGGCGCTCCGCGAGAGCCCGGCCGAGTGAAGATTTCCTGGAAGGGGAAGAGGTGGAAGACAGCAGCGCCGGCTCGTGGAGCTCGTCTTCGAGGCATTCTCGCCCGTCGAGCGAGAGAACACGTCCAACGAGCTTCAGCGTTCGGCTCCCCTCCTCACCTTCGAAGGATCCCCGTGCGCCGACAGGCGCCCGACATCCCCCTCTCAGAAAATGAAGGAGATCACGTTCCGCTTCCGCTGCGGTTCGCGTGGCGAAATCGTCCAGGGTCGCGAGGGCCGCTCGGGTCTTCGCGTCGTCCGACCGGCAGCCGATTCCGAGCGCGCCCTGCGCGGGGGCGCCGAGCATTTCGTCGGGCTCGAGGCGGCGCGCGATGACGTGCGCGCGTCCCAGCCGATCAAGCCCGGCCGAGGCGAGGATGAGCGCGTCGGCGTCCCCTTCCTCGAGGCGCCGGAGGCGCGTGTCGACGTTTCCCGCCATCGCGACGGCTTTCAGGTCGGGACGTACGCGGAGAAGTTGCGACACGCGGCGCGGCGAGGAGGTCGCTACCTTCGCGTTTTTCGGGAGCGCCAGAACGGCCGCTACCCCCGCGTGGCGCGAGGCGACGACGAGGGCGTCCCTCGGGTCCGCCCGCTTCGGTACCGCCGCGAGGACGAGCCCCGGGCTTTCCGCCGTCGGGACGTCCTTGAGCGAGTGGACGGCGAAGTCGATCTCGAAGCGAAGGAGCGCGTCGTCGAGGGCTCGGACGAAGACCCCCGCGGCGTCGCCTCCGGGCGGGGCCTTTCCCTCCGTCGAGAGCTGGTCCCCGGTCGTCTTCACGAGGACCGTCTCGACCCGGAGTCCGGTCGCACGGGTGAGCGCCTCGGCGAAGGCTCCCGACTGGGCTCGCGCGAGGGCGCTTCCGCGCGTCCCCATCCGGAGAGCCGCCGTCACTTCTTTTCCTCCCGGTCGAGCCGGAAGAGGACGCGGATCGCCTCGGCTCTCTCGAGCCGCTCCGACGCGTTCCCTTCCTTCAGGCCGACGGTCGGGTTGTGGAGGATCTTCGCGACGATGGAATCGGTCAGCCGGTCGACGACCTTTTCCGCGTCGGGGCCGAGCGCGGCGATCTTCGCCCGATAGGCCTCGAGCTCCTGCTGCCGGATCCCCTCCACCCGGCCCCGGAGCGCCTTGACGAGGTCGACGTGCAGAAGACCCCCGTACCAGTCGCGAAAACGCGTCACGGACTCCTCGACGATCGCCTCGGCCTTCGGGATCTCGGCCCGCCGGGCCGCCGTGTTCCCGGCAGCCACCTCGTTCAGGGCGTCGACGTCGTACCGGTAGACGTCCGCGAGCGAATCGACGCCCGTCTCCACGTCGCGGGGGACCGCGAGATCGAGGATCAGGAGCGGGCCGCGGCGACGGGCCCGCTGGCGCGCCTCGCCGAGCCCCGCCGCCGTGATGACGGGCTCGGGGGCGCCGGTCGCCGCGATGATCAGGTCCGCATCGCCCGCCGCCGTCACCCGCTGCTCCCACGGGACCGTCCGCCCCGACACGTGCGCGGCGAGGGCCGCCGCGCGCTCCGGCGAACGGTTGCAGACCCGGATGTCGGTCGCGCCGTTCTCCACGAGCAGATCGGCCGTCAGCTCGGCGGTCTCGCCGGCGCCGAGAACGAGGACGCGGCGGCCCGAAAGCTCGTCGAAGACGCGCCCGACGAGGAGGAGCGCGATGCCGGGAACGGAGGTCGGCCGGGTCCCGAGCGCCGTCTCGGTCCGGACGCGCTTGCCGCACTCGAGAGCCGACTGGAAGAGCCGGTTCGTCACGGCACGCGCCGCCCCCGCCTCCGTTGCGAGCCGGTAGGCGTCGCGGAGCTGGCCGAGGATCTGCGCCTCGCCGAGGACCATCGAGTCGAGGCCGGCCGCCACGCGGAAGAGATGCCGCGCCGTCTCGTCTCCCCGCCCCGAGTGCGCCGTCTGCTTCAGGACGATCGCGTCGACGTGGTGAAAGCCCGAGAGAAACGCCGCCACGGCCTCCTCGCCGTCCTCGCGCTCGGTCAGGCCGTAGATCTCGGAACGGTTGCAGGTGGCGACGATCGCCCCCTCCGTCAGGATCCGCTCGGAGAAGAGCTGCTTCATCGCCTCGCGCGCCGTCTCCGGAGTGAAGGCGATCCGCTCGCGTACCTCGAGCGGCGTGGCCCGGTGATTCCACCCCACGAAGACCAGATTCATCGAGGTGCGCGCCTCTCCATCATGTGAAGGAGTGGAGGCGGGTGACCAGGAGGTTCACCGCCGTGTAGGAGAGGAGGATCAGGAGGAAGCCGGCCACGCAGAGCCGGGCCGTCGTGACGGGCGCCGCGCCGCGTCCGGCGCGGACGAGGATGACGACGTAGAAGAGAAGGGTCGCGACCGCGACCCAGACCTTCGGGTCGAGCCCCCACCTCAGGTTCTGCGCTCCCCAGATCCGGGAGGCCCAGATGAAGCCGCAGGTGAGCCCGACGAGAAGCGTCGCGCAGCCGACCGCGAGGGAGGTCCGGGTGGCCCGCTCGAGGTAGCCGAGGGTCGGGAGGCGCGACGTCGGCCCGGCAAGGGCCTTTCCGCGGTGCTTGAGGGCGCGCCCCGCGGCGAGGTAGAGAAGCGACAGGGCACAGGCCACCGCGAACGCGGCGTACGACAGCATGTTGAGCGTCACGTGAAGGGCGAAGATCGAGCCCCGGAACTCGGGGGAGGGGGCTCGCGGCGTCGACGTCTCGAAGAGGGCGATGAGCATGAAGACGAGCGCCGCCGGCATCAGGAACGGCCCGAGAGACCGGTCACGGTGACGCAATTCGAGAATGACGTTCAGCGCCGCGAGGAAGAAGCCGAAGAGCTTCATCGAGCCGAGGAGATCCCGGTACGGGACGGTGCCGAGGACCACGGAAAAAGCGTAGAGGGCCGCGAAGTTCAGGACGGCCCCGAGGGCGGCCGCGGCGGTCGCGCCGCGACCCGCCGCTTTCGACGGCCGATAGAGGTTGAGGAGATAGAGAATTGTCGCGAGGATGTAGAGCGCGAGGGCTCCTCCGCCGAGGAGGGGGGCAATCTGCGCGGAGAAGGAAGTCGGACCCGTCACGGGGCGCGATTATAGGGATGGCGGGACGGCTGAAGTCCGGGCCGTCTCCTGATAACCTCCCGCGCGGTGGGGGTCGACTCCCGGAATCTCCCGTCGCGGAGACGGTTCGTCGACGCGGCCTTCGGCCGTGCCGCCGAGAGGCCGCCCGTCTGGCTGATGCGTCAGGCGGGACGCTACCTCCCCGAGTACCGCGAGATCCGAAAGCGCCTCAAGTTCCTCGAGCTCTGCGAGGACGTCCCGTCCGCCATCGAGGTGACGCTCCAGCCCTTCCGGCGCTTCGGAATGGACGGGATCGTCGTCTTCTCGGACATTTTGATTCCGCTCCCGCCGATGGGGATCGAGATCCGGCTCGACGACGAAGGCCCGCAGATCCCCCGTCCGGTCCGGACGGCCGAGGACGTGGCGAGGCTCCGGAGCTTCGATCCGGAGGAGAAGACGAGTTTCGTCCTGGAGATCCTTCGCGGGCTGAAGCGCGAAATCCACGACGAGGCGGCGGTGATCGGCTTCTGCGGCGCTCCCTGGACGCTCGCGACCTACGCGATCGAAGGGGGGTCTTCGAGGTCGTTCGCCGCCGTCAAGACGTTGATGCACCGCGAACCGGACGTCCTCGAGGCGCTCCTCGGAAAGCTCGCGGATGCCTGCGGCGACTATCTCGCCGCGCAGATCGGGGCCGGGGCCGACGTGGTCCAGATATTCGACACGTGGGCGGGCGAGCTCGCGCGCGCCGACTACGACCGGTTCGCGCGTCCGGCCACCGAGCGCCTCATCGCGAAGCTCCCGCGCCGCGGAGAGGTCCCCGTCGTCCTCTTCGCCTCCGGCTCCTGCCACCTCGTCGACTCCTTCGCGACGATGCCCGTCGACGTCGTCTCGGTCGACTGGAAACTCCCGCTCGACGAGGCCCGCCGCCGCGCTCCCGGGAAGGCGCTCCAGGGAAACGTCGATCCCGGCGTCCTTCTCGGCACACCCGAGGGGGTCACGGCGGCGGCTTTCGCCGCACGAACGGCCGCCGGGCCGACCGGCCACATCCTCAACCTCGGCCACGGCATCCTGCCGGCCACGCCCCCCGAGAACGTGGCGGCCTTCGTCGCGGCGGCGAGGCAGCCGTTGTGACGGCCATCCCGATCCGTCTGCGGGGCGAGACGATCCCGATGACGACGGAACTCCTCGAAAAGTACAACGTCCAGGGTCCCCGGTACACGTCGTACCCGACGGCGCCCGAGTGGAACGACGGCGTCCGCGCCGCCGACTACGAGGCGGCCTGCGTCCGGGCGAACGCCGCCGGGCGGCCGGTCTCGCTCTACGTCCACCTCCCCTTCTGCGACGAGCAGTGCTGGTTCTGCGGCTGCTTCATGAAGGTCGTCCCGAAGCCCGACCGGAAGGGAGAGGGGCGCGAGGAGATCGAGGGATACCTCGGCGACCTCCACCGCGAGATCGACCACCTCGCGACGAAGATCGGCCGCGGACGGAGGATCGAGCAGGTGCACTGGGGAGGGGGGACGCCGACCTACCTGACCCCGGCACAGGCCGACCAGCTCGCCGCGCACCTTCTCGAGACGTTCCGGCCGGCGGCCGACGCCGAGGTTTCGGTCGAGATCGACCCGCGCGTGACGACTCCCGAGCACCTCGAGGTGCTCCGCAGGCGAGGCTTCAACCGGGTGTCGATGGGGGTCCAGGACTTCGATCCCGAGGTTCAGGAGCTGGTGAACCGGGTCCAGCCCTTCGACCTGACGAAGGGGCTCGTCGACGCCGCCCGGTCGCTCGGCTACCAGTCGGTCAACCTCGACATGATCTACGGCCTCCCGGGGCAGCGCCGCGCCGGCTTCGAGGAGAGCGTCGAGCAGGTCATCACGCTCGCGCCCGACCGCGTCGCGATGTACTCGTACGCCCATGTCCCGTGGCTCAAGAAGCCGCAGCGCGTCCTCGCGGCCCACCTTCCCGAGGGGACGGAGAAGTTCGCGATCTTCGTCTCGGGGATCGAGCGCTTCGTCTCGGCGGGCTACGTCTTCATCGGGATGGATCACTTCGCCCTCCCGCACGACGAGATCGTGAAGGCGCAGAACGAGCGGACGCTCCACCGCAACTTCCAGGGGTACACGACACGCGCCGGATGCGACCTCTACGGGCTCGGCATTTCGTCCATCGGCTCGGTCGACGACACGTACGTCCAGAACACGAAGGACTACCCTGCGTATCACGCGGCGGCGTCCGAGGGGCGCTTCTCGACGATCCGCGGACACCGGCTGACGGCCGACGACGTCCTCCGGCGCGAGGTGATCACCCGGCTTCTCTGTCACTGCGTCGTGAAGAAACGGGAGATCGAGCGGGAGTTCGGCCTCGCGTCCTTCGACGCGACCTTCGCCTCGGCCGCGGCGAAGCTCCCGGAATTCGTCGCGGACGGCATGGTCGTGGAGACCGCCGACGAGATCCGCGTCACCGCGATGGGTCGGATCTTCATCCGGAACGTCGCGATGCTCTTCGACGCCTACCTCGAGAGGAAGGCCGACGACGCCCCGAGGATTTTCTCGAGGACACTGTAAGTCGATGGCGGAGCGGGAAGGCGTCCTCCTCGTCCAGCTCGGCGGGCCGGAGAAACGCGAAGAGCTGCGCCCGTTTCTCTACGAGCTTTTCGCCGACCCCGAGATCATCGGCCTTCCATCGCCTCTCCGGCAGATCGTCGCCTTCCTCGTCGCGACGCTCCGCGCGCCGAAGTCCGCTCCGACGTACGAGCGGATCGGCTGGTCTCCCATCCGGCGCTGGTCGCGGATCCAGGCCGGGCTCCTCGAAAAGGCGCTCGTTGCCGGCGGGACGCCGGCCCTCGTCCGCGTCGGGATGACCTGCTCGGCACCGACCGTCGAGGAGGCGCTCGCCGAGCTGAGGCAGGCCGGAGTGACCCGCCTCGTCGTCCTCCCGCTCTATCCGCAGTACTCCGTCACGACGACGCGAAGCTCCTTCGACCGCGTGACGCGCTCTCTCTCACGGATGGGGTGGAGCCCCGAGCGGCTCGACGCCCCCGAAGCCTGGTACGACGAGCCGCATTTCGTCTCCGCCCACGCGGACCGGATCCGGACGGCGCTCGCTTCGCTCCCCGACCCGGACCCCGCGGCCACCGTCCTGCTCTACTCCGCCCACTCGCTGCCGGTCGCGACGGTCGAGAAGAAGAAGGACCCCTATCCGCGGCAGATCGACGAAACCGTGAAGGCGATCGACGCGGCGCTCGGACGCCGCATCCGCAGCGTCCTCGGCTTTCAGTCCCGGGTCGGGCCGATGGCGTGGCTCTCGCCGTCGACGGACGAGGTTCTCCGCCGGCTGGCTGCGGAGGGGGTGAGACAGGTCGCTGTCGTCCCCGTCGCCTTCGTCTCCGACCACGTGGAGACGCTTTACGAGTGCCGCATCCTCTACGGAGCGGCGGCCGCGAGGCTCGGAATCCCGCACTACGTCGTCACCGAGGGGCTGAACGACCATCCGGAATTCATCCGGTCGCTCGCGTCCACGGTCTCGGCCAGACTCCGGCCGCTCGCATGACGCGGAAGGTCGTGATCGTCGGCGGCGGTCTCGCCGGACTCGTCTCCGCCTACCGGCGGCGCTCGCCTGGCGAGACCGTCCTCCTCGAAGCCGAGGGGCGTCTCGGGGGCTCCGTCCGGACGATCCGCGAGGAGGGATTCGTCCTCGAAGCCGGGCCGAACACGCTTCGGACGTCGGAGGCCGCTGACCGCCTGATCGCGGACCTCGGCCTTCAGAACGACCTCGTCCTCGCCGACCCCGCGGCGCCGCGCTGGATCGTCCGGGGAGGAAAGCCGCGCGCCATCGTCCCCGGGCCGAAAGGGCTCTTCACGCGGGCGCTCTCGACGCGTGGAAAGCTCCGCCTTCTCGGCGACCTCCGCGTCCCGCGGCGCGAATCATCCCGCGAGGACGAGAGCGTCCACGATTTCTTCGTCCGCCGCTTCGGAGAGGACGCCGCCACTTACGGAGCCGGACCGATGGTCTCCGGGGTCTACGCCGGCGATCCGCGCACCCTCTCGGTCCGGAGCGCCTTTCCGCACCTCTGGGAGGCCGAGGGGCGGTCCGGCTCGGTCATCCGCGACTTCTTCGGGGGCGGCGGCTCCTTCAGGCGGAATCCCGACGGCTCGAAGGTCCCGCGGCACCGGGCACGCACGGTCAACTTCACGCGGGGGCTCTTCCAGATGGTCGAGGCGCTCGCCATGGCGCTCGCCGACCGGGGCGTCCGGATCGAGACGCACTCAGGCGTGACGGCGCTCGAAGGGCCGCACCCGGGCGCTCCCGGCGGGCGCTGGACCGTCCGGACCGGAGACGGCCGCGCGGTCGACGCCGACGTCGTCGTCCTCACGCTCGAGCCGGCCGCGACGGCGAGGCTCCTCGGAGAGCGGCTCCGGCGATCACGCGATCCGGTGGCCAGCCTCCCCGTCTCACCGGTGGCGACGATCCTCTTCGCGTTCCGCCCCGCGACCCCCGAAGACGCGCCGAAGGGATTCGGCGTCCTCGTGCCGCGCGTCGAGGGAATCCGCTCTCTCGGGGTTCTCTACCCCGCCTCGCTCTTCTCGGGCCGCGCGCCGCGGGGCGTCGCCCTGACGACCTCCTTCCTCGGCGGCGCCCTCGACACCGGGATCGCGGCGGCAGATGACGCGACGCTTTCCGATCTCGCCCTCTCCGAGGTCCGTCGCCTACACTCGGGGCTTTCGCGCTGCGTTCCGGAGCGGACATGGATCACCCGCTGGCCGAAGGCGATCCCTCAGCTCCCGCTCGGCCATTTCCGGACGATGGCCGCCCTCGAGGCCGACCTCGCGGAGATCGACGAGGCCGCGGGCGAGCCGGGGACGCTCGTCCTGACGGGGGGCTGGAGAGACGGCATCGCCCTCGGCGCGCGGATCGACCGCGGCGAGGCGATCGGGCAGGACCTCTGAGGCCGGAAGGCCCTACGCGGCCACGGCCGACCGGACGGCGGCGATCACCTCGTCCACCTGAGCGTCGGTCATCGCGGGCCAGAGCGGGATCGTGATGGTCGAGTCGCCGATCCGCTCGGCGTTCGGGAACATCCCCCGCTTGAAGCCGAACCGTTCCGAGTAGTACTTCGTCAAGTGGACGGCGCGGTAGTTGACGGCGACTCCTACGCCTCGGGCCTGGATTCCCGCGAGAATCGCGTCCCGCCGCCCGGGGTCGACCCAGATGGTGAAGAGGTGCCGCGCGGAGACCGCCCCTTCGGGGACGGACGGAAACGAGACGCCCGGGGTCTCGCGCAGCGCCCCCTCGTATCGGCGGCAGATCGCCTCGCGCCGCGCGAGCCGCCCGGCGAGCTTCGGGAGCTGCGGCAGGAGCATCGCGGCGGCGACGTCGGAGAGGTTGTACTTGTACCCCAGCCGCTCCATGTCCCAGTGCTGGTACTTCCCCGCGTACCGCTCCGCCGCGTTTCGCGACATGCCGTGGCTCGAGAGCTGGCGGAGAAGCTCCTTCTTCGCCCCGTCGCGCGCGGAGATCGCGCCCCCTTCGCCGCACGTCAGGTTCTTCGTCGCGTAGAAGCTGAAGCAGCCGTAGTCGGCGAGCTGGCCGGGGCCGTGCCCGTCCCGCCGCCCTTCGATGCAATGCGCGGCATCCTCGACGAGGACGAGGCCGTGCCGGTCCGCGATCGCCCGGAGGGCGGGCAGCTCCGCGAGGAGCCCGTAGAGGTCGACCGCGACGATCGCCTTCGTCCGCGGCGTGATGGCCGATTCGACAGCCGCGGGATCGATGTTCGCCGTCGCGGGATCCACGTCGACGAAGACGGGAGTCCCGCCCGCGTAGAGGATGCAGTTCGCCGAGGAGAGAAAGGTCACCGGTGTCGTGATGACCTCGTCGCCCTCTCCGACTCCGGCCGAAAGCATCGCGACGTGGAGCGCCGCCGTCGCATGCGCCGTGCAGACGACGGCCGGGACGCCGAGGTACGCCGAAAACGCGGCCTCGAACTCGTAGACGCGCCGGCCCGTCGTCAGAAAGAGCGAGTCGAGGACCTCGGTGACGGCCTTCTTCTCGTCCTCTCCGAGCGCGTGGCGGTAGAAATCGACGGCCACGTCAGCGTCCCGCGGGAATGCCGAGGCCGTCGAGGGCGTCCGCCGCCCCTTTTGCCGCGTCCCTCGGGAAGGCGTCTCCCGTCCCGGGCCACTCCACGACGACGGGGGCGAACCCCATCTGCTTGAGGGCGTCGACGCCCCGGCGAAACGCGCCCATGCGGGCCGGATCGGAGTCCTGCGAGATTCCGAGGAAGAGGCCCTCTCCCCGCAGGCCCGCCGCCTGCTGGCCGGAGCCCGGGTCGTACGGGCCGTTGATCGAGCCGGCGCCCGCAAAGGACTTCGCCGGCTTGTGCGCCGCGATCGTCAGGGCTTCGGTGCCGCCGCGTCCGACACCGACGAGGAGAACGGCGATCTTCGGATCGCCGGCGCGCTTTCGCCCTTCCCTGACGGCCGCGTCGACGGCGGCGGCGGCGCGCTCGGCCGAGCCCCAACCGAACCTCTTGTCCGCCGACCTACCGGGGCCGCGAGGGACCGCGAGGAAGAGGCCCCGCCTCTTCGCCTCGGCCACGAACGGGGCCGATACCTCCATCGGCGAGGAGGCCGCATCGTGCAGGAGGACGAGGAGGGCGACCGGGCGCCTCCCCGGCGGCACGAAGATCCCTTCCTTCACGACGGCGGCGTCCCCCTCCGCCCGGTTCTTCGCCGCGCGGTCGAGGATCCCCTTCCAGCGGGACGACGTCCGCAGCGACCCGAGATCGGGATCCGACTTGAGGGTCGCGACGTCGTCGAACCCGGCGCCGAGGGCGCGATCGAGGCTCGCGAAGGCCGCATCCGTCTTCTTCTCGCGCGCATCGATGCAGGCGACGTTGTACGCCGCCGTCGGGAGCCCGCCGAGCTTCCACGCATTCTCGAAGAAAATCCGCGCCTTCCCGAGGTCCTTCGCCTGAACGGCGCCGAGGCCGAGCCGCTCGAAGGTGAAGGGATCGCCCCCTGTCTCCGGGAGGAGACGGACGTCCTCCATCTCGGCCGGAACCGCCCCCTTGGGCGCTTCCGGTCCGGACTGGACGGTCAGGCCGCCCCCCGACTGCTTCTGAGTCGGGACGGGTTTCGGCGTCGCCTGCGCGGGCGCCTGGGCGGCGAGAGGAGCGGCGGAAAGGACGAGAACGGCCGCGAGACCGGCGACATGGTTTTCCATCGGGGGGATTCTACGGGCGCGGCGATTCCGGCCCCTCTGTTACGGGGCCGTGAAGCCGAACCGGCGCCAGGTCTCCCGGGTCTCCGGAGCCGAGAGAACGTCGAGGGCGCGCCCGGCGGCCTGCTTCCGGGTCGAAGCCGAGACGATCGCGGCTGTCTGGCGAAGCGGCTCGTGAAGCGTCGGATCGACCGGGCAGGACGACAGCCGCGGATCGGCGGCGAGAGAGGACGGAATGATCGCCACCTCCGCCTCCCCCGAAAGGACCCGGGCAATCGCCTCGTCCGACGACGGCACCGGAAGGAGCTTCTCCTTCAACTGGTTCAGGATCATCGCCGCCGCGAGGAACTCCTCGATCGAGGCCCCCTCCGGAGCGACTTTCTTCGAGACGACCGCGACGTGGCGGATCGGAAGCTTCACGAAGGCGAGGGCCGTGGCGCCGTCGAGCCGTCGCGGCAGGTCGAACGAGGCCCCGCGAGCCGCGACGACGGCGAGGCTCTCGGTCGCACAGCGCGTCACGGTTGCTTCCACGACGAGGCCGTCCCCCGCGAGCTTCTGGACCGTCTTCCAATCCGAGGCGACGAAAAGGTCCACTTCCGGCGTCTTCCGGAGGGAGGACGCGAGGCTTCCCGTCTCGCCGTAGCGAATTTCGACCGAGCCGCCGGCGGCCTTCTCGAGATCGGGGCGGAGCGCGTCAAGAACCGGGCGCGACGACGTCGCGGCCGCGATGACGAGGGCGGAGGCAAGCAACAAGGACGCCATGGCGAGCCGAATCTACTCCCGCTGCGCCCGAGGCGCCCGGTTCTCCCCCGTGACGTCGCGAAGCGTCGCGGGCCACTCCGCAGGCGGGATCTCGAGGAGCTTCCGGACCGCCGGCCTCTCCTCGATCTCGAGGGACGCCCCGACGAGAGAGCGGGCCGAGACGGCATCGCCGCCGTCTCGCGCCGAGAGCGCCAGGACCAGCGGAAACCGGCTGTCGAAAGGCCGGCGCGCACTCACCCGTTCCACGAAATCCGCGAGAGCCTCGTGGCGTCCGGCGATCCGGTAGCTCTCCGCGAGGACCACAGCCGTCTGCGGACTTTGCAGGTGCCGCCAGAGCCGTTCCGCGAAGTCGACGGCCCGGTCGGCGCGCCGCATGTCCTGCGCGCGGAGGGCCTGGTCGAGGATCCCTTCGATCCAGGCCGCGCCCCAGGCGGCGTCGGATTTTCTCCGGAAGAAGGACATACCCAGATGGGGCCAGGCGAACGGACGGGTGAAGTGAGCGATCTGGTCCGCGGACAGGCCGTTCTCGAGCGGGGTCTCGGCGCGCAGCTCGGGCCTGTCCGAAGGCCACGGCGGCGTCCGAAGACGGGCGAGGACGTCGCCCCCGCGAAGGCGGGAGAGGAGAAGCCACGGCGCGACCCGGAGCGGCGAAAGGGCGGGGACCTCGGCCACCCAGAACTGGTTGTCTAGGTGCCCGCCTCCCGTTGCGGGATCGCGGTCGTAGGCGAAGGAGGGGTAACGCGCGGCATCCGCGGGGGAGAGGACCCGGCGTGGCAGGATCGAGAAGTACTTCATCGTGTCGACGTCCGGCTGAAGGACGCCGATCAGGTTCACGGCGACCGAGAGCCCGAGGAACAAACGGAAGACGAGCGGGGGAAAGCGCCCGGCGCCGAAGGCGGCGAGCACCGCGAGGAGCGGAACGAGCGGCAGCAGGAGCCGCGGCCCCCAGCCGAACGTTCCGTCCCAGGCCCACCACGCCGCGGACGAAACGAGAATCGCCCCGAAAAAGGCCGCGACGGACATCGCCGCGATCCGGCTCTTCCGGATCAGGAGCGGAAAGCCGACGAGGGAGAGGGCGGCAAGCGGGTAGTAGAGGAAGAGCCCCTTGTTCGGCCCGATCGTCAGGCGCCAGAGGCCGTCGAGCGGCGGATGGCTGAACCGGTTTCCCGCGTACGACGCGAAGGGCCGCCCGAACCGGAGGACCTCGAACGCGAGCCAGAGCGCGGCGAACGGGAGCCAGCCGGCGACGGCCGCGCCGCCACGGGCGAGCCGCCCGGCCGGGGGGCCGCCGACCACGACGAGCGCGACGACGATTGGAAGCGCGAGGATGAAGACGGGCTTCGAGAGAACCGCAAAGCCGGCGGCTCCTCCGGCCGCGGCGGCGAGAGCGAGCGACCGCCGTTGCGGGATGCCCGGTGCCGCAGCCGAAGCGGCCGAAGCGAAGAGCGCGGCGACGAGCGCCGCCTGAAGGGGCTCGGAGAAGTCCGACCCGGCGTACGCGAGAAGCGGCGAGCCGACGACCGCCGCGAGCGCGGATCGGGAGACGGCCCGGCCGTCGCCCCCCCAGGCGCGAGCGAGTGCGCCGGCTCCGGCCGCTGCCGCGAGGAGAAAAAGGATCTGGTGGAGGATGTAGAGCGTCTGCGACGTGGCCGGCTTGATCTCGCGCTCGAAGAACCCGGCAAAGAGGGTCGGGACCGTCAACGTCAGGGAGGGCCCGATCCCGTACCGCGTCACGGCGTCGCCGCCCGGTCGGTCATGAACGAACGCCTGTCCGCGCGCGATCCCGATCTCGCCGAGGGTCACCATCGAGACCGCCGTCCGGACCATGATCCGGCCGTCCGGGACGAGGCCGAAGTAGCGTTCGTCTGCCGTCAGGACGAGAACGAGCGCCGTGACGAGAAGGGCGGCCCGGAGAGGCCGCCCCGGGACTGGCGCCGCGGGTGATCCGGCCGACGGCGAGATCGGCAGCCTCCCGGCAGCGGCCCGATCCGCCCGGAGCTTCGACCGGCGCCGGCTCAAGGAATCTCCTTCGGGAGCAGGCCCGTTCCGTCGCCGAGAAGGACATCGCGGAGCGTTGCCGGCCACTCCTTCACGGGGAGATCCAGGAGCCGTCGGTACTCGGCGCGCGGGGCCACGCGCAGGACGGCGGCGAGGTTCGTGCGTGCCTTCTCTTCGTCCCCCATGTCCCGGGCGAGAAGCGCGAGGATGATCCCGAACTCCGGCGCCCTCTTCATCTCCCGCGGGAGCGACACGAGGAACTCGCCGAGCTGCGTCCTTCGGTTCGCCAGCCGGTACGCCTCCGCGAGCGTCTGGGCCGACTGCGGGCCCGGAACCATCCGGTAGAGCTTTTCGGCGAAGGTGACGGCCCGCTCGCCGTTCTTCATGTCCTGCGCGCGAAGCGCCTGGTCGAAGACGCAGTCGACGTAGGAAAGGACCGTATCGGGCGGACCGCCCTGTCTCATCATCGACATTCCGAGATGCGGCCACCGGTACGGCGACGAGAGAAGGACGAGGCCGCTCGCGGGGACGGCGCGTTCGAGCGGCGTCGCGATCTCCTGCCCGGGCACGTCCGTCCTCCAGGGCGGCGTGAGCGCTCCGCCGGGAAGATCACCCCCGAGGAGACGTTTCCGGAGGAGGGCGGCGTGAAGCCGGATCGGCGAAAGGGCCGCCTTCCGGGCCACCTCGTAGAGCGCGAGAAGCTCGGTCGCACCGGTCGCGGGATTCGTCACGCAGGCGTAATCCGGCCATCGAGGTTTCTCTTCCGCGGAAAGAGGCCGATTTGGAAGGGTGAAATAGTAGAAGTAGGTCAGCCCGTCCGGCTGGAGCGCGCCCAGGAGGTTCACGCCGACTCCCGCGGCGAAGAGAGCGCCGGCCGCGATCTTCGGGAGAGCCGACGCCCCGAGGACGGCAAGCGCCGCGAGAAGGGGAACGAGCGGAACGAGGAGGCGGGGCCCCCACCCGGCCGCGCCGTCCCACGACCACCAGGCCGCCGTGGAAACGATCAGAAAGCCGATGAACCCGGCCACGACCAGCGCTCCCTTCCGGTCTCGCGCGAAGAGCTTCCGGAGGCCCGGAATCGCGAGGAGGGCGAACGGAAAGTAGAGGAAGAGCCCCTTGTTCGCGCCGACCGTCAGCCGCCAGAGGCCGTCGAGCACCGGATGGTTGAAGTGCTCCCCTTCGTACGAGCCGAACGGGCGCCCGAAGCGGGCGATCTCGAAAGCGAGCCAGAGCGCCGCGAACGGTGCTGCGCCCGCCGCGGCCGCGAGCGCCCGCCGGAGCCGCGACCCGGAAGGAGCGCCCCAGGCCACGAGGACGAGCGTGGCCGGGACCAGGACGATGAAGATCGACTTCGAGAGGAGCGCCCCCCCCGCGAGCGCCCCCGCGGCGCCGGCCAGAACGAGGGAGCGCCGCGCGGAAAGCCGGGGATCGCGGGAACGGATACCGGCCGCGAAAAGGGCCCCGACGAGAGCGGCCTGAAGCGGCTCGGAAAAGTCGGAGCCGACGTACCCCCAGAGGGGCGACGCGATCGCGCACGCGAGGATCGCCCACGCCGCCTCCGCCTCGCCGCCGCCCCATCCCCTCGCGAGCGCGCCGGCCGCCGCCGCGGCCCCGAGGATCAGGAGGATGTTCATCAGGACGAAGAGCGTCTGCGACGAGCCGACCCCGAACGCGCGCTCCCACGGCCCGGCAACCGAGACGGGGAGAACACGGACCAGCGTCGGGCCGATTCCGTAGCGGGTGACGGCGTCCCCGGCGGGGCGCGGGATGTTCACGCGATGCCCTCGCGCCGTCCCGATCTCTCCGAGGGAGAAGAGGGAGTAGGCCGTGCGCGTCATGATCTGGCCGTCGGTCACGAGCCCGAAGACGCGCTCGTCGGCCGTGAAGGCGAGGAGAAGCGCCGAAAGGAGAAACGCGACGCGAGGGCGCGCGAGGCGCCCGCCGGATCCGGCGTCAGACATTGACCTGGATCGGGAGAATGACGGTCTGAAGCCCCTCGAACTGCAGGCGCCGCTGCACCGCGAACGGCGTCTGGTTGTGGAGAGCGCGGTTCACGAGGTTCTCGTTCGGGAAGAGGAGCTTCGACGTGAAGAAAATCGGCCGGTCGTACCGCTCCTTCGTCTCGTGGCAAAGGGCGACGATCTCGTCGAGAAGGTCCGTTCCGATCCGGAGATGGTGCTCCGCGTGCATCCCGAGGCCCCGGGCGAACTCGACGTACCTGTTCAGATCGCGCTCGGTCTCGCGCTTCAGGTTCTCGATCTCGTCCACCCCCTTGAAGTTCGCCGAGTCGACGACGCCGACCGAGAGAAAGACGGCGTTCTTGAAGTAGCGCGGGAAGTATTTCTGCACCTGCAGAAGCGAGTGGATGCCGAGGCCGTTGAACCCCGAGACGAGGAAGACCGCCGTCGGGGTGTTCCGGCTCACGGGCTCGACTTTCTGGACCGTCCCGGAGACGTCGGCGGGACGGTAGCGCGGCAGCGTGGTCAGGACGTCGTCCGCCCGCTTCATGAGGAGGCCGACGGAGCGGTAGTGGCGGCGGATGAAGATGCAGAGGACGACGACCGAGCCCGTGATCGCCACGGTCACCCAGCCTCCCTGCAGGAACTTCATGACGACGGTGACGGCGAGGATCATGCTGGTCAGGAGCAGGCCGAACCCATTGATGGCGAATCGGCGGCCCCACGTCGGCTCCTGCTTCCTCACCTGCCACCAGTGGACGCACATGCCGAGCTGCGACAGCGTGAAGGTCAAAAAGACGTTGATGGAGTACATCACGACGAGAAGGTCGACGCGCCCTCCCGTGTAGACGAGCATCGCGATCGCCGAGAGCCCCATCAGAAGGACGCCGTTCTGGGTCACGAGCCGCTCCGACAGGAGGCTGAAACGGTGCGGCACCCACGAGTCGATCGCCATGTTCGACAGGACGCGCGGCCCGTCAAGGAAGCCGGCCTGTGCCGCGACGAAGAGAAGGGAGCCCTCGGCGATGAGGGAAAGGAGGACGATCGTGATCGCCGTCGCCGACCCGGCGCCGAAGGCCTCGGCGGCGAGCTTCTTGAAGAGAATCGCGTTCAGCGTCTGACCTTCCGCGCGGCCGACGCCCGAAAGGAGATAGCAGAGGATGAGGCCGCCCGCCACGATGGAGAGCGAAACGGCCATGTACGTCATCGTCTTCTTGCCGGTATGGGCGCGCGGCTCGCGAAGGATCGGAAGGCCGTTCGAGACGGCCTCGATTCCCGTGTAGGTTCCGCCTCCCATCGAGAAGGCCTTGAGCAGGAGGGCGATCGTCCCCCAGAGACCGAGCTCGCGGACCGAGCCGTGCCATTCCCGTGAGGTCTCCGACACCAGCGCCGGAAACGACGTGAGGTGCCGGCCGAGCCCGAAGGCGATGAGCGCCGCGTGCGTCACGAGAAAGAGGATGAAGATCGGCAGGAGGACCTGCACCGACTCGCGGACGCCCCGGAGGTTCAGGACGATGAGGACGACGCAGGCGAGGATCGCGAAGAGAAGCTGGGTTCCCTGCGCGACCCCGGCCGTCAGGGAACAGAGGGCCGCCACGCCGGCCGAGATGGAGATGGCGATGGTCAGGACGTAGTCCACGACGAGAGCCGTTCCCGACGCGAGCCCCGCCCCGGATCCGAGAAGCCTCGTGGCGACGAGGTAGCCGCCGCCGCCCGAGGGGAAGAGCTCGATGATCTGGGAGTACGAGGCCGAGATCAGGATGACGGTGCCCGCGGTGGCGAGGGCGAGGAAGATGGCGAGGTGATGATGGGCGCCCAGCGCGACGAACGCTTCTTCGGGGCCGTAGGCCGACGAAGAGAGACCGTCGGCGCCGAGCCCCACCCAGGCGAGGAATGCGATGAGCGAGACCTTGTGGAAGACGGCCGGGTCAAGGGGATCGCGGCTCTTCCCGAGAAAGACCCGCTTCGTCAGCTCTTTGAAGGGCACGGCGGTGGGCGAGTATACGCGTCGCGCCGCACCCGGATCGGGGCTACAATGACGACGAATGGGTCCTGCCCCAAGGGTGTTCGGGGACCACCTCTCGGACCTCTACTTCTCCGACCTTCCGCTTCCGCATTCCGTCCGCGCCGGCATCGCGGCCTGCGGCTTTGTTCGTGCGACGCCCGTTCAGGCCGCAACTCTCCCCCTGCTCCTCTCGGGCCGCGACGTGGCGGCACAGGCGCAGACGGGGACGGGCAAGACGGCGGCTTTCCTGATCTCGATCTTCTCGCGGCTCGCGTCGGACCCGCGCCCGGCCCACTCCGGCGATCCGCCGCTCGCTCTCGTCATCGCCCCGACGCGCGAGCTCGCCGTCCAGATCCACGACGACGCCGTCGCGCTCGGCCACTTCCTGAAGCCCCGGATCGTGACGGTCTTCGGCGGGATCGACTACGTGAGGCAACGGGACCAGCTCCGCGCCGGCTGCGATCTTCTCGTCGGGACTCCGGGACGCCTCCTGGACTACGAGCAGCAGGGGGCCGTCTCCTTCGGCCGGATCGAGTCCCTCGTCATCGACGAGGCGGACCGTCTTTTCGACATGGGATTCATCCCGGACCTTCGACGGATTCTCCGCAATTGTCCGCCCCCCCGGAGGCGGCACACGATGCTCTTTTCCGCCACGCTCTCCGTCCGCGTCCGCGAGCTGGCGTGGGAACACCTGAACGATGCCGAGGCGATCGAGATCCGGCCCCAGCAGCTCACGGCGGACGGCGTCACACAGGTCCTCTACCACGTCGGGGCCCGGGAAAAGCTCTCGCTTCTCGCCGGCCTCCTTCGCCGTGAGGGGGCCGGGCGAACGATGCTCTTCGTCAACACGAAGCGCTATGCCGAGCGCGTCGTCGCGACCCTGGAGCGCCACGGCCTCCGCGTGGCGGCGTTGACGGGCGACCTCCCGCAGGCACGACGCCTGAAGATCCTCTCCGACTTCAAGACCGGGAAGCTCCCCTTCCTCGTGGCCACCGACGTGGCCTCCCGCGGGCTGCACATCGAAGGGGTCACGCACGTCGTCAACGTCGACCTGCCGCAGGACCCGGAGGACTATATCCACCGGATCGGCCGCACCGCCCGCGCCGGGGCCGCCGGCAAGGCGATCTCCCTTGCCGACGAGAACTACGTCTTCTCCCTCGGCGCCATCGAGAAGCTCCTCGGGACGAAGATCCCCACCCTCTACGCCGACGACGCGCTCTTCGTCCGGGAGAGGCCGGCGCGCGCCGGAGACGGGCTTCAGTCCGGAAGTCCGCGGCACCTCGGCCCTGCGGACGAGGAAGACGAGCCGCCGGCTCCTCCCCTGCGTGTCGTTCCGCCGCCTCCCGTCGCGGTCAGCGTACAGGCGGCGCCGGCGTCAATCGCCTCAGCCGCTTCCCAGCCCGAGCCCCCTGCGGAAGCCGACGAGCCCGACTTCTGGACACGCGAGGCGTTCGGACTCGAACCGCCGGAAGGGGGCTTCTCTCCCGTCGCGGCCTTCGTCCCGGGCGGAAAGAAGCGCCGCCGGCGCCGGAAGCGCCCGGCAGGCACGCCGGGACCTGCGGGCTCCGGCGCCGCTTCCTAGAGAATCGACGCTCGCCGGGGGCTTACCTTTCGGGCGCCCCCGGACCCCCGGCTACTCGCGATCCGTCAGAGAATGGATTTCAAGAACTCGCGGTTGGCCTTGAACCTCGTCAGCTTCGAGAGGAGAAGCTCCATCGCGTCGATCGGCTTGACCGAGGCGAGCGCGCGCCGGAGCTTGTGAATCTTCGGAAGCTCCTCGGCGTCGTAGAGCTTCTCTTCCTTCCGGGTTCCCGAGGCCGGAATGTTGATGCACGGGAAGATCCGGCGGTCGAAGAGGCCGCGGTCGAGGATGATTTCGCTGTTCCCGGTCCCCTTGAACTCCTCGAAGATGACGTCGTCCATCCGGCTGCCGGTGTCGATGAGGCAGGTGGCCACGATGGTGAGCGAGCCGCCGTCCTCGTGATTCCGCGCCCCGCCGAAGAAGCGGCGCGGCTTCTCCATCGTCCGGGCGTCGATTCCCCCGGAGAGGATCTTCCCGCTGCCACGCTGCTCGTTGTTGTAGGCGCGGCTCATCCGCGTGATGGAGTCACAGAAGATCACGACGTCCCGCCCGATCTCGACGAGGCGCTTGGCCCGCTCGAAGCAGAGCTCGGAGACGGCGATGTGGTGCGCGGCGTTCAGGTCCGTGGGGGAGGCGATCACCTGTCCCTGGATCGAGCGCTGCATGTCTGTGACCTCCTCGGGGCGCTCGTCGACGAGGAGCATGAAGATGACGACGTCGGGGTCGTTCTTCGCGATGGCGTTCGCCATCGTCTTCAGGAGAAACGTCTTCCCGGCCTTCGGCGGCGCCACGATCAGGCAGCGCTGACCCCGGCCGATCGGGACGACGAGGTCCAGGACACGTCCGGAGACCTCGTCGGAAGACGTCTCCATCCGGAGACGCCGGTCCGGGTCGACGGAGATCCCCTTGTGGAACTGGACGTACTTCGACCGGTAATCGGCCGCGGGCATCCCCTCGACGGAGACGATCCGCTGGACGACGGGGCCCTTCGGGCCACGCGTAACCGCCTCGGCCTCGATCAGGAGCCCTTCCTCGAGGTCCTCGGCTTCGATCAGGTGCTTCGGGAGGAACGGATCGCCCCGTTCGGCGAACAGCTCCTTCGACGAGACGAGAAGGCCCGAGTGGTCCCCGTGGAGCTTCAGGATCCCCGTGACGGCGACGGCGGGCGCCGCCTGCGGATGCGGCTCACGTCGTCCACCTGCCTCGACCGGGGCGATGTCGCCCGTCGGCGCGGCCCCCTCGGCCGGCAACGGCCCGAACCGATTGCGCCCGCGGCGACGACGCCGACGACGACGACGGCGGAGCGGTTCTCCGCCGGGCACTCCTTCGGCGGGCAACCCCGGATCGGCCGGTCCCGCCTCCGGCGCAGCCTCGTCGGGCCCGTCGTCGGCGAAATCCACTTCCAACTCTTCAGGTGACTCGGCCACGGCCGGCGCCTCGATCTCGGCGCCCGCACGTTCCTTCGGATCCCGTTCGTCCAATTCGTCCTCCGGAACCGGCCATTCCGTGGGCCGGTTTGTCCCTCGGCTCATCCGGGCCCGCCCGGCGGGGCCATACGGGTCCCCCGTCCAGGGCGTCTCGAACTCGACCAGAATGTGGAGCGGCGCGACCGCGGCCTCTTCCGGCCGGCGCCGACGAACCGTCCGGTCCGTCAGCTCGAGCGTCCACCCGCTGCCGGGACGGATCGTAAGGCCAACTACTCCGCCCCGTCAACGGAAGGCGGCCGGTCCGGACGGGCCCAGATTCCGGGCACCGCCTCGCCGCAGGCATGACATCCGCCGGCGGCCGTCACCGTGCAGCGGACGACCTGGAATCCGCGCCTCTCCACGAGGACCGTCCCGCAGCCGGGACAGCGCGTCTCCTCCCACTCGCCGACGCGTCCGGGGAGGTTCCCGGCGTAGACGAAGCGGAGTCCGGCCTCTCTTCCGATCTCCGCGGCCTTGAGGAGCATCCGCGGAGAAGTCGAGCCGAACCCGCCTTGCCGATAGTCGTCGTGGTAGGCCGTCACGTGCCACGGAATGTCGCGGTCGAGGCGCGCGAGGAACTGCGCCGCGTCCCGCAGCTCCTCCTCCGAGTCGTTCAGCCCCGGGACGACGAGCGTCACGACCTCCACCCAGAATCCGCGTTTCTTCAGCCCCTCGAGAGTCGCGAGGACCGTCGCGAGCTTTCCACCCAGCTTCCGGTACCCCTCTTCGCGCATCCCCTTGAGGTCGACCTTGAACGCATCGACCCATGGCCGGAGGTAGTCGAGCACTTCCGGCGTTCCGTTCCCGTTGGAGACGTACCCGGTCATCAACCCGGCGGCCCGGGCGGCCCGGAAGATCGCCACGGCCCATTCCGACGTGATGAGGGGCTCGTTGTAGGTCGACGTGACGATCGTCGAGCCCGATCGCCGGGCGAGGTCGATCAGCTCCGCGATCTCGACGGGTCGTGCGTCGACGAGCCCGTCGCTCTCCGGATCCCGGTGCACCTGGCTGATCTCCCAGTTCTGGCAGAACGGGCATTTGTAGTCGCACCCGAGCATTCCGAAGGAGAGCGCCCGCGCGCCCGGCGTGACGTGATAGAAGGGTTTCTTCTCGATCGGGTCGACGTTCAGGGCGCCGACGTAGCCCCACGGCACGCGGAGAGTCCCTTCCCCGACGAAGCGGACGCGGCAGATCCCCTCGTGTCCTTCTCCGATGAGGCAGCGGTGGCCGCAGGCGACGCACCGGATCTTTCCCTTCTCGCTGAAGAGAAGCTCCCCGGGGCGCGTCAGCGCCCGGAGCCGCCGTTTGAGGCCCGTCTCCTCCATCCCCTTCAATATGGACGCGAAGCGATCCGGCTTCAAGGCGCTTACAATCCACCCTCTATGGGTTTCCGCCTCAGACGACGTGTGCCGGCTCTCCTCTTCGCTCTCGCGCTTCCCGCCGCGGCGCAGACGCCGACGCCCACTCCGACTCCCACGCCGACCCCTACCCCGCAGCCGACCGCGGCGGCCATCACGGCGGGGGTGACGATCCTGAACATGCCGAACAACGCCTTGGTCGTGCCGGCGCCGGCGACGGCGACCTACGACTCGGCGAACGTGGTCGTGGACGACGACGGATCGCTCTGGACGGCATCGGGCCCGATGGACGAGATCACGCATCTCTCGTCCGACGGATCGACCATCCGGAGCTGGATCCACCCCTACGACGTCACCCCGAGCTCTCTCCTGAAGGACGCGGACGGGACCTTCTGGTTCACGGAGCTCGGAGGCTTCAACGTCGGGCACTTCGACCCCGCGACGGGCCAGTTGACGGAGTGGCCCGACCTGGAACGGCGTCCGACCGCCCTCTACAAGCGTCCGGACGGAAAGTTCTGGCTTCCCGAGACCGGCGGCGTCCTGGCCCTGTTCGACCCCGTCGCGAACCTCTACACCTATTTCGCGCCGCCCGTTTACACCCTCTCCTATCCCTGGATCGATTCCGACGGTTCCGTCTTCACCTGCGACTTCATCAACTACGGGATCGTCAAGTTCTCGCCGGACGGAACGACGTACACCCAATGGGGCCTCCCGACCGATAACTACTACCAGCCGTCGGTGATCAAACGGATGCCTGACGGCGGCCTCTGGATCTCCTTCTGGGGATCGGGGCAGCTCGGCCGCTTCGACGACGCCACCGGCGAGCTGAAGATTTACAACCTGAACCTCGGCGCGCATCCCTACGACATCGAGCCTTACCGGGGCCGGATCCTCTTCGGAGAGCAGACGTCGGGAGCGATCGGCTTCTTCGATCCCTCCGTCGCGACACTCGTCGAGATCGCCGAACTCGCGCCCACGACCGGGTCGACGCTCGTTTCGACCTATGCCTCGATCCCCGTCACCCAGACCCTCGTGCCGGTCGACACGAACCCGACCAGTTTCCTGACGTCGACCTCGACGGGATCCAGCCTCTCGGGCCAGACCCTGATTCCCACGACGCTGTCCTTTGCGGTCTGGGGGATTGGCATCGACCAGAGGCGCGCCATGATCTGGTTCAACACGATCGGAGCGATCGGACAGCTCCTCCCCCCGCAACCGGCGAATACCGCGGACGTCTACGTTCCGGAGGCCCGCTCGGCTCCGGGACCCAACGGTGTCACCTACCAGACCCGGACGGTCGCCTGGAACCGGGGAACTCCCGGTACGGGCGGCGCCGTCTCGGACATCAGCCCTTCGGAGATCCTTCTTCCGGACGGCTGGATCGCCGGATTCCAGCCGGCCGCAACCGTGACCATCCCGGCGACGCACCTCGTGGCGCAGGCCGACGTGATCGGGACGGACATGTCCGCGCCCGGAAACGACGGGGCTATCCGGTTCTCGACCTCGAGCGCCTCTACCGACCTCTTCGTCGCCGCGCGCACCGTAGCGTCCGCGGCCGGCGGCGGGACGTACGGCTGCGCCCAGAACGGAGCGAGCGCGACCGACGCGCTGAATCCCGGCGACACGGGCTATCTGATCGTCCCGCCGGGGGACGCCTCGAAGTTCGTCTATGCCGGCGCCGAAATTCTCAATGCGTCGACGGGAACCATTGCGATCTACGACGCCTCGGGGAACAACCTCGGCACGTACCACTACGATTGGCCGGCCGGATACCAGATCGAAGGGGAGACGATCTGGGACGCTTTCGGGATGCCGCCCGTTCCCGGGGGCCGCATCGTCTACTCCGTCACGGCGGGAAAAATCTTCCCGTTCGGAATGGCGTTCGATGCGACGACCGGCGATCCGATCACGCTCGACGTGATGAAGCCGGCGGGCGCCGCAACCACCCAGACGCTTCCCTTCGTCACGCGCGGCGGCGGCCCGCTCGGCCCGACGAGCCAGTCGAGCCTGCAGGTCGCGAACCCCGGGACGACGGACGCCTCGGTCTCGTTCTCCTACCGTCCGTCATCTACGGGCGTAGCCCCTCCCTCGAGCCCCGTCCCGCTCCCTCCGGCGACCGTGCCGGCCGGCCAGGTCGTCGCGCTCCCGGACATTCTCGCCACGGTGGGTCCCGGTCCGCTCATCGGCGCCCTCGACATCTCCTCCGACCAGCCGGTCCATGCCTTCGCGCGCGTCGTCGGCTCGGTGAGCGGGGGGGATCGTGGGGTCTCGGATCGCCGTCGGCGGCGGCGGTCGCGAGCGGCTCGAAAGCGGTCTTCCTCGACCTCGCGGAGAACGCGGCGTTCGAGTCGGACCTCGTGGTGATCAATCAGGGCGCCGGGACCGCGAGCGTCACCGTCAACCTTTTCGGAGCGGACGGCAGCACGTCCGGCTCCACGGTCCTCGCTCTCGCTGCGGGCGAGGTGCGGTTCATACCTTCCGTCTGGCCGCTCCTCGCCGGCGGTTCGACCGACCTCGGCCGGCTCGAGGTGGTCCCGGCCGACGGCTCGGGCCCGGTGTCGACGACACTCGTCCGCTCCGACCGGCTGACGCTCGACGCGGACGCTCTCGTTCCGTTCGTCCTTCCGAGATAGGGCGCGGGCGGCCCAGCGCCGTCAGCGGGAAGAGCCGGGCCCTACCGGGCGCGGTGTCGGCGCCGGCGCAAAGACGACGTCCGGCGCGATGATCCAGTTGTGGTCCGTGGAGGGCCGAACCCGGCCAGCCGCCTGCAGCTCGTCGAGAAGAACATCCCGGACTTCGAGCGGCACCCGCTTGACGACCTTCGCGTTGCGGAGAGCCGTGTAGCCGCCGCCCCCCTGCGCGCGATACGAGTTGACCGCGAGAGTGAAGCGGTCCGTCGGCCCGACCGGACGGCCACGGAAGGTGAGGTCGCGGATCCGCTGCCCGACCGGAGACGTCGGATCGATCCTGTACGAGGCGCCCTCCACGGCGTCGAAGTTGTAGGGGATCATCTTCGGGTTCGGCGTCAGGACGAGACGGCCTCCTTCGAACGAGGCCGTCTGGAAGAACTCCGCCGAACGCTCGAGACACGACCGGAGCTGGGCGCCGTCGATCTCCACGACGACGAGCTGGTTCTCGTAAGGGTAGAGGGCATAGAGGTCCCGAACCGTGACCCGCCCCTTCGGCAGCCCTTCGTAGCGGCCTCCGGGAAGGAGCGACGTCATCGAGAGATCCGCGCCCGTCGCCTTGAGCTGGATCCCGTTGATCAGGTCGAGGAGTGCCGTGTCCTCGAGGCGCGCACGCCCGGCCGGGAAGGCCTCCTCCGTCTCGACCACGGTGTCGTCGAGCCACGACCGCGCGGCCCGGTCGAACGGGGCTGCGATCCGGGCGATCGCCGGATCCGTCGGAACGGAGGAATCCGTCGGAAGGAGCAGAAGCGCACGGGAGACGAGCTTCCATCCCGTCCCCGCCTTCTCGAACCCGAGGTCGGCCCGCCCGAGCGCTTCACCCCACCGCCCCGGCTCGAGGACGGCGACCCCGAAGAGGACGCCCGACGGGATCTTCCGGTGCGTGTGGCCGCAGAGAATCAGGTCGATCCCCGGAACCTCCCGCGCGAGCGCGACCACCCGGTTCTCGTTGTCGGTCCCGTCGGGGACGCCGGTCTCCGGATCGGCCTCGAGCCCGCTGTGGATCAGGACGACGACCGCATCGCACCTTTCCTTCCCGCGAAGGAGAGGAACGAGCCGCTTCGCCGTCGCGACGGGGTCCTCCCAGACGAGGCCGGGGCGGTTCTGCTCGGGCTCCCATCCGGGGATGTTCGGCGTCGTCAGGCCGAGGATGCCGACGCGAACGCCGCCGACGGACCTGACGAGGTACCTCGCGGAAGGCGGGCGTGCCGTCCTTCGCGTTCCGTGTGTTGGCCGAGAGCCACGGGAACGAAGCGTCTCTCTCCGCCTTCCGGAGGACGTCGAGGCCGAAGTTGTACTCGTGGTTTCCGACGGCCATGGCGTCGTACCCCATGGCGTTCATCGCCCGCATCATCGGGTCCGCGTCGGGCGCGCCCTCTTTCTCGAGGCGGTCGGCGAATTTCGCGCGGCGCGACTGCAGGTATTCGGGGGGCGCTCCTTCGATCGTGTCGCCGCCGTCGAGCAGGAGGACGTTCGGGTTCTCCTTCCGGATCGCCGCGACCCTGGTCGCGATCCGGGCGAGACCGACGTCCGAGGGGCGGCTGCGGAGGTAGTCCCACGGGAGGAGGTTTCCGTGGACGTCGGACGTTTCGAGGATCGTGACGGTGACGGATCCGGGCTCCCCCGCCGACGCAGCGGGGGCGAGCGAGAGCGCGATCGCGAGAGGAACGGCGAAGCGGCGGAGGAGGCGACGAGGCGACATGCGGGGCGATTCATACCCCATCTCCGGGGAAACCGACAGGCCTCGCCTCTATCCTTCCGGCCGGTTCCGGTTATTCTCCCGCCCCGTGAAGGAGAGAAAGCCGAGCCGAGCCGCTCCGAAGAAGCCGCCGGCGCCGGCCGGTGAGACGCTGGCCCGCCTCGCCTCGTCCTATCCGGATGCCGACTGCTCGCTCGGCCACTCCTCCCCCCTCGAGCTCCTCGTGGCGACGATCCTTTCGGCCCAGTGCACCGACGCGCGCGTCAACCTCGTCACCCCCGGACTTTTCCGCCGTTTTCCCGACGCCCGGTCGATTGCCACCTCTCCGCGCGGCGCCCTCGAGAAGGTGATCCGCTCCACCGGGTTCTTCAACGCCAAGGCGAAGGCCCTCCGAGGCGCCGCGAGAGCGATCGTCGAGAAGCACGGCGGGGAGGTTCCCCGCACCATGGACGCTCTCCGCGCCCTGCCGGGCGTCGGGCGGAAGACCGCGAACGTCGTCCTCGGAAGCGCTTTCGGCGCGCCGGACGGCGTCGTCGTCGACACGCATGTCGGCCGGCTCGCGCGCCGGCTCGGATGGTCCCGGCATGCCGATCCGGAGAAGGTGGAGCGCGACCTGAACGCCCTCTTCCCCCGGGAGAGGTGGGTCTTCCTCGGCCATGCGCTGATCCTTCACGGACGCGAGATCTGCGCGGCCCGCAGGCCTCGCTGCGAGACGTGCGTTCTTTCGGATCTTTGCCCGCGGGAGGGCGTCCCCTCATGAACCCCGGTCCGCTCGGCTCGATCGAGGTGATCTGCGGATCGATGTTTTCCGGGAAGTCCGAGGAGCTGATCCGGCGGCTGACGCGCGCGAAGATTGCGCGGAGGCGCGTGCAGGTCTTCAAGCCGAGGATCGACTCGCGCTTCTCCGAGGTGGAGGTCGTCTCACACGGAGGTCTCCGGCTCACGGCGCTCGCCGTCAAGAGCTCGGCCGAGGTCCTCGACCGGACCGACGCGCGGACCGAGGTCGTCGGAATCGACGAGGCCCAGTTCTTCGATCCGGGGATCGTGGACGTCGTCACGCGCCTCGCGGACCTCGGAAAGCGGGTCATCGTGGCCGGCCTCGATCAGGACTATCTGGGGAAGCCCTTCGATCCGATGCCGGCCCTGATGGCGGAGGCGGAGGAAGTCCTCAAGACGCGAGCCATCTGCGTCCGCTGCGGAGCGCCCGCCAGCCGGACACAGCGGCTCGTGGAGTCGACCGAACGGGTCGTCGTCGGTGCGGCGGGCCTCTACGAGGCGCGCTGCCGCCGCTGCTTCGAGCCTGGGGTCGCTTCCGTGGAAGAGGAGCTTCCGCTCGGGAACGACGCAACCCCTCCGGACGATAGCCAGCCTTGACGCGGTCCCCCCGAGGCGAAATCCTCAGGCTTTCTGTGAGTTTCCCTGTGACTTTCGCTGTGGGAATCGTCGGAAGCCACGGATTCACGGGAACTTCATCCGGTTTGCACCGTCCTCTGTGCGTCCGTGGAAGTCTTTTTAATTGCAACAATTACGATTGAACGATTCGTCTGATCTTCCCGTGAAGCCCGGTTTTTTCGGCCCATTTTCGTTTTACACAGAGCGAAGCCGCTTCCAGAGCGGGTTTGAGGCCCCTGAGGCCGCGAAAGGCGGCTCTGGAAGAGCCTCTTTCTGGGGTGGCCCCCGGAGTCGCGCTGCTACAAGGCCCCGGTCTCGTGGTAGTCGCCGAAAACGCCCCGCAGGGACTCGACGATCTCACCGAGAGTCACGAGGCCGGCAACCGCGTCCACGATCGGAGGGAGGAGGTTTCGCCCTTCGCGGGCCGCGGTGACGACTCCTTCCCGGAGCCGGGTGGCCGCCGCCGGGTCCCTCCGGGCGCGGAGCGCCCTCAGGCGGGTCACCTGCTCTTCCTCGACGGACGGGTCGACGGTCAACGTCGGGATCGGCCTCTCCTCGGCCCGCGTGAACTCATTCACGCCGACGACGATCTGGCTCTTCTCCTCGATGGCGCGCTGCGCGCGGTAGGCAGCCTCCTGGATCTCGCGCTGGTAGAAGCCCCCTTCGATCGCGGCGAGCGCGCCTCCCATGGAATCGATCCGGGAGATCAGGGCGCCCGCCGCCTCGACGATGGAGGCCGTCAGGGACTCGATCGCCCATGATCCGCCGAGCGGGTCGACGACGCGCGCCACGCCCGTCTCGTGCGCGATCACCTGCTGCGTCCGGAGAGCGAGAAGGGCCGACTCTTCGGTCGGAAGGGCGAGGGCTTCGTCCTTGCCGTTCGTGTGAAGCGACTGCGTCCCGCCGAGAACGGCCGCCAGGGCCTGAATCGCCACACGGACGACGTTCACGTCGGGCTGCTGCGCCGTGAGCGTCGAGCCCGCCGTCTGCGTGTGGAACCGGAGGACGCGCCCTCGCGGGTCCGCAATCCCGAATCGCTCCTTCGTGATCCGGTCCCAGAGAGTCCGGGCTGCCCGGAACTTCGCGATCTCCTCCAGGAAGTCATTGTGGACGTTGAAGAAGAACGAGAGGCGCGGCGCGATGGCGGCGGGTGAGAGGCCGGCGGCCTCGGCGGCCCGGAGGTATTCGATCCCGTCGGCGAGGGTGAACGCGACCTCCTGCACGGCCGTCGAGCCCGCTTCCCGGATGTGATAGCCCGAGATGGAGATCGTGTTCCACCGCGGCACCTCGGCCGTGCAGAACGCGAAGATATCCGTCACGAGCCGTAGGGAAGGCTTCGGCGGGAAGGCGTAGGTCCCCCGCGCGGCGTATTCCTTCAGGATGTCGTTCTGGATCGTCCCGGAGAGCTTCGCCCAGGGGGTGCCACGCCGGCGCGCCACGGCGAGGAGGAGGGCGAGCAGGATCGAGGCGGTCGAGTTGATTGTCATCGAGATCGACACGCCGTCGAGAGGAATTCCGTCCAGGAGCGTCTCCATGTCCTCCAGCGAGGCGATCGGGACGCCCACCTTTCCGACCTCGCCCCGCGCGAGCGGATCATCCGAGTCGTAGCCGATCTGGGTCGGAAGGTCGAAGGCGACCGAAAGCCCCGTCTGACCCTGCTCGAGGAGAAAGCGGTACCGGCGATTCGAGTCGCGTGCCGTGGAGAACCCCGCGTACTGACGCATCGTCCAGAGCTTGGTCCTGTACCCGCCCGGGAGCGCCCCCCGCGTGAACGGAGACTCCCCTGGCCGGCCCGGTTCCCAGCCCTCGGGGACATCTGCCGGACCATAGACCGGCCGGATGGCGAGGCCCGAGGAGGTGGTGTCGTTCGGCGTCTGGCTCATCCCCCCATCCTAAGACAGTCGGAGGGGCTCCGGTCGTGTCAAACTCGAGGATGGAACAGCCGTGTCGAAGACGCTCAGCGGGAACCTGAACACCTTCTCTCTCGCGGACCTTCTCCAGTGGCTCGAGATCAACGCGCTCTCGGGGCGGGTGACTTTGCGCCGCGGCGATCTCGCCCGGACGATCGACCTCAAGGAGGGCGCGATCGTCTTCGTGTCGTCCTCTCGCCCTTCGGAGCGCCTCGGCGTCTTTCTCGCAAAGCGCCTTCTCCTCTCGGAGGCGACGCTCTACGAGCTTCTCGCCGAGAGCTTCGCGACGGGCCGGAACCTGACGCGCCTCATCCTCGAGCGCCAGCTCCTCACCCGCGAGAAGCTCGCTTCCGCCGTCGAAGCGCTCGCCATCGAGATCCTCTTCGACCTCTTCCGCTGGACGAATGCCGTCTTCGAGTTCGATCCGACCTACCGGATCGAGGACATGATCCGGATCCATCTCTCTCTGCGCGGTCAGGTCCTCGCCTTCCACGGCGTCAAGTCGCTGGACGAGACGTCGAGAAACATCACCGACTCGTCTGCCGTCCACGAAGCGGGAGCGCTCTGGGAGCGCGAGTTCCGGCCGGAGGCCGTCGATGCCTCGTTCTGGTCGATGGTCGAGGCGCTCCCCGGCGAGACGCCCCCCCTCTCCGCCCTTCGTGACGGCTTCGCGGCCTTCCGCCAGTTCGGCGAGAAGATCCACGCGCGGCTCCGGGAGCCGGCCCGCCTCTACCCGGTCTACGACGACGTGGCGGCTCTTCTTCGCGCCGCTCTCGTCGAGGGGGGCGATTCGGAGCGCCTCGTCCAGATCTCCGCGCTCGACCCGTTCCTGACGGTGGACCTCCTCTATCTCGCGAACTCCCTTCGCCCCGATCGGTCGTCGGCGACGGCCTCGGCGCGCGAGGCGGCCGCCGCCATCGGGCCGGAGGCGCTCCGGAGGCTGGCCGGTCTCCTCGCGGACCCCGCCACCCCGAAGGTCCCGGCCGCCGACCGGATGGAGGGCCTCGTCCGCCAGTCCGCCCTCGCCACCGCCGTGGCCGCGTCGCACATCCCGTCCGCCGAAGAGTTCAGCCCCGAGGAGGCTTACACCCTCGGGCTCGTCGAGACCCTCGGAAGCTACGATCTCCTCAAGCTGCTGATCAACATCCCCTTCCCGCCCGGTCCGATGCGGGCATACGCCCTCGGCCGGTTCCGCGCCGTCTTCGGAAGGATCCTGGCCCGAAAGCTGAGTCTCCCGAGGCATCACGAGGACGTCCTTGGAACGACGGGGATCGTGCGAATCCAGAGTTCTTCCTCGGAGCGACTCATCTTCTTCGCAAAGCAGATGATCCTGACGGACCAGATCGGACCCGAGTGGACGAGCGAGGATCCCGCGCTCGCGGAGCGTTTCGCGTCGATGACGAAGGATCCGGCCCTCCCGCAGATGAT
Source organism: uncultured Acidobacteriota bacterium (assembly GCA_963779415.1). Lineage (GTDB taxonomy): Bacteria > Acidobacteriota > Thermoanaerobaculia > UBA5066 > UBA5066 > DAOMFB01. The sequence goes on from CAVZYA010000001.1 coordinate 1,247,587, forward strand.
TGCCCGGGATGCCGACCGGCTTCGGACCGTCCTGCAGCACTGACCCTCCGAAGGGAGCCCCGAGATGAAGCGGATCTCCTGTCGAGACCTCTCTTTCCTGAGCGCCCTGATCGTTCCTCTCCTCGCCGCGGCCGTCTCCCTCGCTGCCGAACCGCCTCAGACCGGGTGGACCGGCGTCCGAGCCGCCGTCGAGGTCACGGCGCTCGACCTCGACGTCGTTGCGACGAAGGACGGAGAGCTCGTCACCGACCTCAAACGGGAGGAGTTCGCCGTGAAGGTCGACGGGAAGCTCTTTCCGCTCGACTACTTCACACGCGTCGAGGAGGGAGCGCTCTTCGGCCCTGACCTTTCGAAAGCGTCCCCGGACCTGATCCTCGACAGCATGGCGGGCGAAGCGGGGAAGCGATTCCTCGCGCGACAGATCCTCCTGTACGTGGACGACGAGCACCTGATGCCCTTCGACCGTCCGCGGGCGTTCGAAGGGCTGCGGGACCTCGTCACCAAGCTCTCCCCCTCGGACCAGGTCGCCCTCTTCCGGTACAACCGGGGCGCCACCCGTGCCCTCGTCCCCTTCACCTCCTCGAAGGAGGCGCTCCTGGACGGGATCGCGAAACTCACGCCGATGGCCCCGAACGGGCTCAGCTGGTACGTCCAGGCCGAACAGGACTACCGGACGGCGCGCGCCTCCAGCGCGCAGTCCCGGCAAAGCATCATCCGGGACTACTCCGCGCGGGCGAAGGTCCGCGAAGACAACGCCCTCTCCGACCTCCGCCGCGCCATCTCGGCGCTCGCCGCGCGCTCGGGCAAGCGGACGCTCGTCTATGTCGGGACCGGGATCGAGCTCCACCCCGGCCAGACGCTGGCCTTCTCGGTCGGGTTTCGCGGGCTCCAGCAGTTCGAGTACGACGTGGTGCCGAGCTACCGGGCCGTCCTCGCCGAGGCGAACGAATCCGGGGTCACGATCTATGCGATCGACGCCCGGGGCCTGACGACCGACGTCGACGCCGGCGAGTCCCAGCCCTCGGAGCTGACGCCGTTCGAGCGGATCGCCGCACGACGCGAGGTCCCGGCGGGGCTGGCCGGGGAGACCGGCGGATTCCTCTTCGAGAATCGCAACGTCTTCAAATCGGCCGCCGACCAGATCTACCGGGAGTCGAGCACTTTCTACTCACTCGGCGTCACCCTCTCGAACCTCCCGAAGAAGGAGGCCTACTCGATCAAGGTCTCGGTGACCCGGCCGGGCGTGACCGTCCGTTCGCGGAGCGCCCTCGTCCCGACGAGCGCCGGGAAGGCCGCGGCAAACCGGATGGAGCTGGCCCTCATGACGCCGGAAGCGCGGGGCGACTTCGACCTCGATGTCTCCGCCGGCGCCGCGAAATCCGGCGGGATCGGGCGCCGCCTGGTGCCGCTCGAGGTGAAGATCCCCCTTTCCGCCCTGACGTACCGCGACGTCGCCGGCCGGAAGGAAGCCGTCGTCGACGTGACGGTCGCGGCCGTCGAGGATTCGGGCGCGCGCTCCGAACCCGTGACGAAGCGGCAGGTCATCTCACTCGACCCCGCCCGGTGGGAAGCCGACAAGGGACGCTACTTCCTCTTCGTCGCCGACCTGAAGAGCCGAACCGGCAACCATCGGTTCGTCGTCACCGCCAGGGACCTGACGACGAACCGGATGGGGCTCGGATCGGCGAGCGTCCGGGTCGAGTAGTCGGGCAGCGGCTAGTTCTTCGGCGTGTCCGGCGCCGGTGGCTTCGGGGCACCCGTCAGCGTGAAGGGGGCCGAGGCTTCCAGCTTCTTACCGGTCGCCTGGTCCAACAACGTGATCCGGAGCTCGAAATCGCCTGTGCGGAAATAGTCCCCGAGCTTATCGTCCACGATCACGCCGGCGAGGTCGAGAATCAGCGTTCCGGGCTCCTTGAAATCCGGTACGGGAATCGGCTTTTCCTCGCCCCCCGGGACATCGATGGCGGATCCCCCCTTCGGCCGGATCCGGAGCGACCGCCTGATGAACGTCGTCTTCGTGACGGGGTCGACCGAAGGGTTGTAGATCCGGATCGCGTACGAAAGCCCGTCCTTGACGTCAAACTTCCCTTCCGGCGGCGCCACGAATCTCCTTCCGGAGAAGGTGAAGGCCTCGTCGAGCTTCTTCGGATCTGCCGGGAGGTCGTCGTTCCCGACGAAGAGGCCCGAGGAGGCGAACTCCGTCGGAACGGGAGCCACGGTCGCCGTCCGGTGACAGACGGCGATCACGGCGCCCGAGGCGTCGACGAGCGCCTCCGCGACGTCGTAGTCCCCCGGTGCGAGAGCGATCGCCCGGTTCGCGAAGAGGTCGTTCTTCGACCTCTCGAGGCCGGCCGCCTCTTCGAGTCGCGCCGCGTCTTTTCCTTCCTTGTCGCGCGCAAGAAGGGCGAGCTTCGTCGTCTCCGGGGCCGTCACCGAGACCGCGGCGACAGAGAGCTGCAGCATCAGGCGCGTGGCGCCGTCCCGGTAGGCGATCGGCAGGGCCACGAGAGGGCCGGCCGGCGGCCTGGCGATCGCGGCCTCCAGCGACGCCCGGACTGCCGGCGTCAGAACCGGACCCTTCGCAGCCTCGGCGGCGGCCTTCTGCTCGGCCTCGTACTGCTCCCGCGTCAGGTAGACCGGAGGCTCCTTGAGCGCCGGATTGACGAGCGCCGCTTCCACGGCCTTCTTCTGCAGCGCGGCGAACTGGCTCGCCTTCACTAGCGTCTCGGTGCCGCGCGCCTGGTCGTTCTCGACGACGATCTCGATCTTCTTGACCCCCGAGAAGGCCGGAATCCGGTCCTCCTCGTAGACGAAGGTGTACTGGATCGTCCGGGGCCCGGGGAGCTGGGGCTCGTCTCCCTTCTGTGGATTCTCGGCTCCGAATGAAGAAGAAATCTGACGCGGAACGATCTGCTTCGGCGGACCGAGGACGATGAGGACCTTCCCCCGCTCGGTCAGGGAGCCGCGGCGGCCGCGCAGCGCGAAGCGCTCGTCGGCGAGCTTCACGAGCGCCTCGACCCGGTCCTTGAACTCGTTCTGCTGAGTCTTGAGGTCGGGGTCCCGGCGCGCCCAGAAGAGCGCGATGAAGCGGACGGCCTCGTCGTCGGAATTCAGCTTCCGGAACGCGGCCTTCTCGTCGTCCGTCGCGAAGTAGAGGAACTCGGGCCCCTTGTCCCAGTCCTTGTACTTGTCGAGAGCGGCCAAGGCCGGTGCGGCGACGGTCGCGGCGAGAGTCGCGACCGCCATCATGCGGCAGAGTGTCTTCATGCTGGGGAACCCCCGGATGGAGAGATCTCGGCGCGCGGCCGCGCCGACGGATCACTATAACGCCCGACCCCCTCCCCGTCGTCCCGAGTCAAGTGCTTCAGGCGGCGCCGCTCCCCGCCTCGACGCCGGTAGACTCCCGCGCGGAGGGCTCGCCCGATGGATCGACCCCGGCCGGTTCTTCTCGCCGTCCTCGACGGCTTCGGAAAGGCTCCGGATTCGCCGTGGAACGCGGTCTCCCGCGCCACGAAGCCCACCTTCGACCGCCTCTTCGCCCGCCGCCCCTGGACGATGGTCGAGACTTCGGGTGAGCGGGTCGGCCTCCCCGAAGGCCAGATGGGGAACTCCGAGGTCGGTCACACGATTCTCGGTGCCGGCCGGGTCGTCTATCAGGACATCGTCCGGATCTCGAAGTCGATCAAGGACGGGGACTTCTTCACGAATCCCGCCCTCCTCAGCGCCTGCGCGGCCGCGGAAGCCGGAAGCGGCACCCTCCATTTCTTCGGCCTTCTCTCGCACGGCGGCGTTCACTCGCTTCAGGAGCACCTCGACGCCCTGATCGATCTCGCGCACCGCGCCGGCGTGCCCCGCGTCATCGTCCACGCCTTCCTCGACGGACGCGACACGCCGCCGACCTCGGGCGTCGGGAACGTCCGGGAGCTTCTCGCGACGCTCGCGCGGTACCCCCAAGCGCGCCTCGGCTCGATCGTCGGGCGCTACTACGCCATGGACCGCGACAAGCGCTGGGAGCGTGTCGAAAAGGCCTACCGCCTCCTGACCGAGGGCGAGGCCGCGCAGATCGTCGCCGAGGCGGACGCTCCGGCCGCCGTGGAGAACGCCTACGCCAGGAAAATCACGGACGAGTTCATGGAGCCGATCTCGGTTCGGTCCGGGCCCGGTGCCCCCCGCGTCGTCGCCGACGGGGACGCCGCCGTCTTCTTCAACTTCCGGGCGGACCGGCCCCGCGAGCTTTCGAGGGCGTTCTTCGAGACGGAGTTCTCTGGCTTTTCGCGCCGCGTCCACCCGAAGATCTCCCTCGTCTCGATGACCGAGTACCAGGCCGACTTTCCCCTCCCGGTCGCCTTCCCGCCTCAGTCGCTCGTCAACTCCTTCCCCCAGATCCTTGCGTCCCGTCACCTGAAGAACCTCAGAATCGCGGAGACGGAGAAGTACGCCCACGTCACCTTCTTCTTCAATGGTGGCGAAGAGAAGGTCTACCCCGGCGAGGAGCGGATTCTCGTCCCGTCGCCCAAGGTCGCCACGTACGACCTGAAGCCCGAGATGTCGGCCTTCGAGGTGACGGAGAAGCTCCTCGCCGCCATCGCCTCCGAACGGTTCGACTTCATCCTCGTCAACTACGCGAACTGCGACATGGTGGGGCACACGGGTCTCTTCGAGGCGGCGAAGAGAGCCGTCGAGGTCGTCGACGGCTGCCTCGGGCGCATCCTCGCCGCCGTCGAGGCGAAGGGGGGGGCCGCGATCGTCACCTCCGATCACGGCAACGCGGAGAAGATGTGGGACGAGGCGCGGAACGAGCCCTACACCGCCCACACGGTCGGCCCCGTTCCCCTCATCCTCGCCGTCGCACCTCCGAGAGCCGACTGCGCGACGCTGTCCGGGGGCGGCTCGCTGGAAGACGTCTCTCCCACGCTTCTCGGGATCATGGGAATCCCGCAGCCGAAGGAGATGACGGGGAAGGACCTCCGGGTGGATCCCGGGCGCTCCTCACTTCCGCGGACGGACGAGTACGGGAAGAAGCCGGCACCATGAGGCCGGGGCGACGAACCTGCTCCTTCGCTCTCGGCCTGCTGCTCCTCCGGGCGGCGCCCGGGCAGGCGGAAGAGCCGCTGTCATACACCGTCGACGCGACCGGGGTCGCCAAGGGCCGTGTCCGCATCACCCTGATGCTCCCCGTAGCCCTCGCGGCCCCAGTAGACCTCGTGATGCCCCGCAGCTATCCGGGCGGCTACTCGACCGTCCTCTACGACCGGTTCGTCCAGACGGTGGAGACGTTTAGCCCCTCGGGCGCGTCCCTCTCCGTGGCGCCTGCCGAGTACGGCCCAAGGTGGCGGCTCGGTAGGACCGGCGAGCGCGTCGCGAAGATCGCCTACGAGGTGGACGTCGCGCGAATGGAGCGCGAGCTCCCCTCCGCGATCGACGCCTCGAAGGTCCGGTCGCGCTACGCCGGTCTCCTCGGCTACTCGGTGTTCGCTTTCGTGGACGGCTTCGAACGACATCCGGTCTCTCTCTCGGTCCTCGCGCCGGAGGGCTGGCCCGTTCTTACGACGCTCGCGCCGTCCGTGCCCGCTCCGGTCGGGACGCTCTCCGCGCGGGCTGCGGACTACGACGCGCTCGCGGACTCCGAGATCCTCATGGGGCCCGGCCTCGCACTCACCCGCCTTCCCGGCGCAATCCCTCTCGTCATGGCGGTCTACGCCGAGTGCGAGGAAGACCTCGCTCTCGAGGGCGCGCTCGCGCGAACGGCTCTCGACCGTGTGCAGGCGTACTTCGGGGACGTTCCGCTCCGGTCCTACACGGTTCAGCTCGAACTCCTCAAGCCCCTCCCGGACCACGGGTATGGCTTCAGCCAGGAGCACGTCGACAGCGGGACATTCAGCCTCTCCGAGAAAGAAGCGACAACCGAGAAGACGAGCGAGGACCAGCGTCTCCGAACGCTCCTGAACTACGCGCACCACATGGCACACAGCTGGATCCCGAAGCGCGCCTACGGACCCGGTTACTCCCCGTACACATGGGAGCTGACTCCCGCGCTCGACACCGTCTGGTTCAACGAGGGCTTCGGCCGCTACGCCGCGATCCAGGCGGTCGCCGACGGGATGTCTCCCGCCGACGGCGCCGCCGTTCGCGCACGCTCTCTCGCGCGGCTGAAGCAGATCCTCGACCAGGCGCCGCCCTTCCTGCAGCGGATGTCGCTGCTCGACCTCTCCCGCACGGCATCGTTCCTCTACTCCGCGGACTTTCGCGTCGGCAGGAACACGTTTGCGCGCGGCGCGCTCATGGCCGCCGAGATGGACGACCGGATTCGCGCGGCGTCGGGCGGGACCCGGAGCCTGCGCGGCGCGCTCCGCGCCCTCCTCCGCACGCCGCAGCCGTTCCGGATCGGAGACCTCCCCCGCATCTTCCGCGAAGCCACGGGCGTCGACGTGGGGGAGATCCTCGACCGCTGGATGAAGTAGCCGATCCTCGCCTGCGCCCGTTCCCGTGGTTCCTGTCAAAGAACGGGCCCATAACCCGTCAACAACTGGGACTTGTACTTGCAGGACGCCCCTCCGGGTCGCCGCTGAGATCTCGGGGCGCGCGAGCCGTCCGCGCCGTCGGCTCGCCGGCCAAAGCCCGATCTCCGAAAGTCAGGCTGACGCGGTCAGGGCTCCCGCCCGGCGAGAACGGGCATCGCGGCTCCGAGAAGCGCCCGGGCTTCCTCGAGCGGCGCGTCGTCCCGGATCGAGTCGATCGGAAGGCGGACGAATCGTGCGGCGGCGTGCCGGAGAGGGTGCCCGTCGGGCATGCGCGAGGCCTCCGCCACGAGAAGGGCGGCCTCCACGGCGTGGCCCACGGTCAGGGCGAATCGCCGCGCGCCGGCTTCGAGCGCCGCCGTGTCCGGAACGCGGGAGAGCCATGCCGCCGCGTGCCGGAGAGCGCCGGAGATCGACCGGGCCGCGGGTTCGAGCGGTCCCCGGGCTTCCGCGAGGCATCGTGAAATTTCGCGTTCGACCGGCGCGAGTCCTTCTCCCTTCGAGGTCGCGCGAAGCAGGTCGAGCGAGAGAACGTTCGTCGTCCCTTCCCAGAGCGGCAAGACCTGCGCGTCCCGGAGAAGCCGCGGAAGCCCCGTGTCCTCGATGTAACCGGCGCCCCCGAACGCCTCGAGGGCCTCGCTCGCGATGACGATCGCCTGCTTCCCCGTCGTCAGCTTCGCGATCGGCGTCAGGAGACGGAGAAGCCCCTCTTCGCCATCGGAGAGAGCGCCGTTCTCCTCCCGACCGAGGAGCTCGACGACCCGGAACGTGAGAAGGAACGCCCCGGCATAGAGCGCCTCGATGTCCGCGAGCGTCTCGGCGTGGAGCGGCTTCTCGGTCAGGTGAGCCCCGAAGGCGACCCGCTTCGCCGCCCAGTCACGCGCAAGGTCGAGCGCCCGCCTCATTCCGGAGACCGCGGCGACGGCGTTCCAGGTCCGCGTCATGTTCAGCATCGTCGTGATGTTCTTGACGCCGTTCACGAGTCCCATCACCGGGACCGCCCGGGCCCCGACGAGGTCCAGCTCCGCGGTCGGCAGCATTCGCGTCCCGAGCTTGTCCTTCAGCCGGTGAATGACGAGGCCGTTCGGCTCGCCCGCCTCGTCGCGGATCTCGAGATAGAAGAGGGCCAGGCCCTTTCCGCCCGGCGGGTTCCCCTCGGGGCGCGCCAGCGTCAGGGCCATCTCCGAGGTCGTCGCGGACGTGAACCACTTGTTCCCGTAGAGCCTCCACGTGCCCCCTTCGGGCCGCGCCACGGTCTCGCTCTCCCCCACGTCGGATCCTCCGATCCGCTCGGTCATCCACTGGCCCGAGGTCCAGGCACGGGCGGGGTCCCGCGCGGTCAGGCGCGGCAACGCCCGGGCGGCGAGGTCGGCGTTTCCGGACGTGACGAGCGTCTTCGCCGCGCCGTCGGTCATCGCGAGCGGGCAGGAGGTGACCCCCGACGAGGGCTCGAAGAGGTGGACGAGGGCGAACTGATGGAGGCGCGAAAAGGGGCCGTGCCGCCGTTCGTACGGAATGGCGACGAGCCCCTTCTCGGCCGAGATCCGGAGCGTCTCCTTCCAGAGCCGCGTCAGCTCGATCCGGTCGATCCGGCGCCCCCACGGGTCCCACGAGGTCAGGACCGGGATCGCCGCCTCGTCCTCCCGGAGAAGCTCGTGGAGCGGCCCGCCCGAAAGGGCCCCCATCTCCCGGAGAGAGGGCTCGATCTCCCGGAGGACCCCGGCCGGGACGTGATTCTCGAGAAAGGCTCGAAGAAGCGCGTCGCTCTCGTACGTGTTGCCGAGCGCTGGGGGAGCCTGGATGAAGGTCATCGTGTTGCCTCCGTCTGGTCAGCTCTTCGATCCATTCTCCTTCAACACCCTGAAAATCCCTCGGTCACCGTCCTGGGCTCCGGGTCGTACGTGCTAGGCTGTAAATGTCGGGCGGGGGGCCCGGCTCTACAACAATCAGAAACACGAAGAAAGGGGAAACTCTATGAAGCGCATCCACCTGTTGCTCAAGTTTGTCCTGGCCGTGATCGTTGCGTCAGGCGTATCCAGCGGGATGCTGAGCGCCCAGGAACCGCTGAAGGCCGGGAAGGTCCTGGCCCGGACGGAGCTGGCGAACGCAAAGGGAATGGAAGCCATCCTGGTGCTCCGCATCCTGCCTCCCGGAGTCGAGAGTGGAAAGCATACCCAGTCAGGCACCGAGATCGTCTACGTCCAGGAAGGCTCCATCATCTTCGAGGCGCAGGGAAAGCCTCCCGTGACGCTCAAGGCCGGGGAGGCGTTCCACACCGTGGCCGGTGAAGTGCACAACGTGAAGAATGCCAGCGCCACCGAGCCCGCCAGGGCCCTCGCGTTCTACGTCGAAAAGAAGGGCACCAGGCTCGAAGACCTCTCTGTTCCCGCGAAATAGGCCGTCTGCCTCGCCGGACTAGCGGCTGATTCAAGAGAAATCGGGCCCGAGGTGTGAAGGGACACCTCGAGGCCCGTGCCGCCTGCCTCCCCGGGTCGAATGAAGGCGGATCGTGTCCGCGGAGATCGGGAGAGTCGTGGCTGCAACTGAGTCTCCTTCCATGTATGATCTCGCCAAAAAGGGGGGATGTCCTATGGCGAAGCAGACCATGGAGGAGCTCCGCGGAGCGGTCCGCGGTCCGGTGATCATCCGCGGCGACTCGGATTACGACGCCGCACGCAAGGTCTACAACGGAATGATCGACCGGCACCCGAGCGTGATCGTCCGCGCGGTGGACGCCGCCGACGTGATCGCGGCCGTCGCCTTCTCCCGCGAGAACGGCCTCGACCTTTCGGTCCGGGGCGGATCGCACAGCGTCCCCGGGTTCGGCACGAACGACGGCGGCGTCGTGATCGACCTCGGGAGGATGAAGGGGATTCGGGTAGACGCGGCGGCCCGGACGGTGCGCGCCGACGGAGGCTGCACGTGGGGCGACGTCTTCCACGCCACCTATCCGTTCGGCATGACGACGACGGGCGGCATCATCTCGACGACGGGGATCGGCGGCCTCACCCTCGGGGGCGGCATCGGCCATCTGTCGCGTGGCCACGGGCTCTCGATCGACAACCTGCTCTCCGCCGACGTCGTCACGGCCGACGGGCGCTTCCTCGTCGCGAGCCCGAGGGAGAACCCGGACCTCTTCTGGGCGCTCCGGGGCGGCGGCGGCAACTTCGGCGCCGTCACGTCGTTCAAGTACCGGCTGCATCCGGTGAAAGACGTCTTCGTCGGCCTCGTTTTCTTCGAGCTGTCGGCGGCCCGGCAGGTGCTGGAGTTCTACCGCCAGTACATCGCGACGGCTCCGGAGGAGATGGGCGCGTTCTTCGCATGGCAGATCGCGCCACCGCTCCCCTTCATTCCCGAGAAACGGCACGGCGAGCCCTTCTGCGCGATCGTAGCCTGCTGGGCCGGGCCGCTCGAGAAGGGAGAGCAGGCCATGCAGCCGATCCGGAAGGCCGGGCCCATCGCCGCCGAGCTGATGACGCCGATGCCCTTCCCGGCGCTGAACGGCGCCTTCGACGCCCTGGTGCCGGCCGGCCTCCAGCACTACTGGAAGACGGCCTTCGCGCCCGACATCACCGACGGGGCGATCGCGGCGCACCTCGCGCACGGGCCGAAGGTCCCCGTCGTCAACTCGACGGTCCACATCTATCCGATCAACGGGGCCTGCAACCGGGTCGCCCCCGACGCGACGGCGTTCGCCTGGCGCGACGCCCGTTTCGCGACGGTGATCGCCGGAATGTGGCCGGACCCGAAAGACAACGCGAAGAACACCCGGTGGGTGAAGGATTTCTACGCCGCCCTCGCCCCCCACTCGTCCCAGGGCGGCTACGTCAACTTCATGGCCGAAGACGACCAGGGCCGCGTGAGGGACAGCTACAAGGGAAACTACGACCGGCTCGCTTCGATCAAGAGGAAATACGATCCGGGAAACCTCTTCCACATGAACCAGAACATCAAGCCTGCCTGAGGCCGGTCGGGACGTCGAGACGCTTTTGGGTCGCTGCCGAGAAAACGTGGATCTTCTCGGGCGGCACGCGGAAGAAGACCGTCTCGGGCCAGTCGCGGGGAGCGGTCAGGGCCCGGAGCGTCTCCTCGCCGGCGCGAAGCGTCAGGAGAATGCGGTCGCCCGAAAGCTCGCTCATCGTGACTCTCGCCGACAGGCGTCCTGCCGACCGCTCGGCCGCCACGTCGACGTCCTCGGGACGGATGCCGACGTAGAGCGCGTCCTCGGCCGGCCCTTCCGGAAGAGGGAGGCTCAGGCCGCGGCCGGCAAAGGCTCCGTTCTCGCGCCCCCCCCGGAGGACCGACATGCGCGGGCTTCCGATGAACGTCGCGGTGAAGAGGTTCCCGGGACGAAGGTAGAGCTCGAGCGGCGAGCCCGTCTGCAGAGCCCGCCCGCCTCTGAGGACGAGGATCTCGTCCGAAAGGGAGAGGGCCTCTCCCTGGTCGTGCGTCACATAGAGGACGGTGGCGTTGAGCCGCCCGAAGAGCTCCTTGAGCTCGCCCCGCATCCCTTCGCGCAGGAGAGCGTCGAGGTTCGAGAGTGGCTCGTCCATGAGGTAGAGGCGCGGCCGCTTCACAAGCGCCCGGCCGAGAGCGACGCGCTGCTGCTCTCCGCCGGAGAGCTGGCGGGGCCGCCGGTCGAGGAGCTCCGTGAGGCCGAGCAATCTCGCCGCTTCGCCGACGCGTGCTTCGATCTCCTTGCGGGAGAGCCCCCTCGCCTCCAGGGCCAGCGAGAGATTCCGCGCGACTGGAAGGTGCGGGTAGAGCGCGTAGTTCTGGAAAACGAAGCCGACGTCCCGCCGACCCGGAGGCACGCCGTCGAGGGGCTCTCCGTCCAGCGTGAGGGAACCCGACGTGGCCTGCTCGAGCCCTGCCACGATCCGGAGTAGCGTCGACTTCCCGCATCCTGACGGGCCGAGGAGCGTCAGAACCCGCCCCGCGCCCACGGAGAACGACACGCCGTCCAGGGCCCGAGTCCCACCCGGATAGACTTTCGAGATCCCCTCGCCGCGCAGCTCACCGGACATCCTTCACCCCTTGACCGCACCGCGGGTCAGGCCGCTCGTGATTCTCCGCTCGAAGAGGAACACCAGAATGGCGAGCGGCAGCGTGGCGATGACGATGGCTGCCGACAGCTGGCCCCACGGGATCTCGAACATGGACGAACCGCTGACGCTGGCGATCCCCGCGGTGACCGTTTTCCGGTCATCCCGCGTCATGAACGTCAGCGCCAGCATGAACTCGTTCCAGGAGAAGATGAAGACGAGAATCGCCGCCGTCACGAGTGACGGCGCGGCCAGGGGCAACTGGATCTTCAGGATGCGGCTCAACGGTCCGAGACCGTCAAGCACCGCCGCCTCGTCGACCGCGTCGGGGATCTGGCCGAAGCCCCTCTCCAGGATCCAGACCGACAGGGGAAGCGAAAGGGCGGCGTAGGGAAGGATCAGCGCCAGCGGCTGATTGAGTCCCCCCAGCGCTCGCACGCCGAGGTAGAGGGGGAAAAGAAGAAGGATCGGCGGGAAGACCGTCAGGACGAGAAGACCGCCCAGAATCTTCCGGCGGTGGCGCCCGGACAGGCGTCTGAGCCCGCTCGCTGCGGGCGCTGCGAGGAGGATCGAGAGGACGGTCGCCGCGCCCGAAATCGCCGCGCTGTTCGCGAGATATACGCCGAACGGCTTCCTCTCCCAGAGCGCGGCCACGTGCTTCCACGTCACCGGGCGGGGAAGATAGACCGTCGGCACCCGCGTGATCTCCCGATCCGGCTTCAACGCGGTGGCGACCTGCCAGGCCCCGGGCGCGAGGCTCCAGACCACGATGGCCGCGACCCCGGCCCAGAGCCCGACGCGCCTTCCCGTCATGAGGCGACTCCACGCCGGCGCCCGAGCATCGTGACGAAAGCGACCGCCGCCGCGAGGAGCGTCGCGTGGGTCGCGATTGCCGCGCCATAGCCGAAATCGAGATACCGGAAGAAGTTCCGGAAGGCATAGAGCGAGACCGTCTCGGTCGAGCCACCCGGACCGCCGCCCGTCATGACGTAGACGATGTCGAAGGCTCCCCATGCCTGCGCGGCCCGGAAGAGCGCCGCGACCAGAATCGACGGGGCGAGCAGGGGCAGGACGACGTGACGGAAGCGCTGCCAGGCCGAGAGACCGTCCACCCGCGCCGCCTCGATGATCTCCTCGGGGATTCCCTGAAGGCCCGCGAGAACGATGAGGGCGACGAACGGGACCGTCTTCCAGACATCCGAGAGGACGATCGCCGCCATCGCGGTCGCGGGCCCGCTCAGCCACGCGACCGGCGCCTTCGCGAGGCCGGTGCGAAGAAGGAGGTCGTTCGCCACGCCGAAGGTGTCGTTGAAGATCCACGAGAACGCGAGGGCCATGACGGCGGTCGGGAGGGCCCACGGCAGAAGGACGGCGGACCGGACCAGGCCCCGGCCCCGAAACGGCCGGTCGAGGACGAGCGCAAATCCGACGCCGAGCAGCGTCTCGAGGAAGACCGACGAAACGGTGAAGACCACAGTGTTCCCGAGCGCGCCGAGGAAGCGGCTGTCCTGCCAGAGGCGGACCGAGGGCGAGAGTCCCGCCCATTGCAGCGTCACGCCTCCTGTCGGTCCAGCGCGGGTGAAGGAGAGGAGAACGACGCCGAGGATCGGCATCCCGACGACAACGGCCACGAGAAGGAGCGCGGGGAGGAGGAGAAGGCGGTCTCGCCGCCGGACGGGTTCCGTCATCGACGTGCCGAGAGCATAAGACGCGTTTCGCGGGCCGCGTCGGCGAGGGCGCGGTCTGCGGGCACGAGCCCCGCGAGGCACGCGCTGACGTGGCGCTGCAGGATGTCGGACGCGAGCGCGTAGCCTGGAATCGAAGGACGCGAAACGGCGTCCTCATGGAGCCGGAGGAGCTCCGGCAGAAGCGGATCGGCAGCGAGGAGCTGCGCATCGCGGTAGGCCTCGACGCGGGCCGGCGCATAGCCCGACGAGAGGCAGAGGGCGCGCTGCGCCGGAAGCGCGATGACCCGGCGGATGAAATCCGCCGCCAGGTCCGGGTGCCGGCTGAACCGCGAGATACCGAATCCCCAGCCGCCGAGGACCCCCCCGCCCGCGAACCCGTCCGCGTGGGGGATCGCCGCTACGCCGACCTTTCCCGCGACGCTGGAGTCCGGGCCTTCGGCGAGGCGAAACACATAGGGCCAGTTCCTGAGAAAGACCGCGCGTCCGTCCTGGAAGAGGCGGCGGCTCTCGTCCTCCTTGAGGCTCGTAACACCGGGAGGGCTGATCGGATCGTCGAGCCGGCAGCCCCGCAGGAACTCCAGCGCCGCCACCGCCTCGGGACGGTCGAGGCCGACCTCGAGCGTCTCCGGATCGACCCAGGTGCCTCCGAAGCCGTGCAGGACCTCGAGAAAGACGCAGACGAGCCCTTCGTACTGGCTCCCCTGCCAGACGAATCCCCATCGACCGGGCGGAGCCTCGAGAGCCCGCGCGACTTCGCGGAGGTCGTCGAAGGTCTTCGGCGGCGCCCGCCCCGCCTTTTCGAGCAGATCGCGCCGATAGTAGAGAAGCCCGACGTCGGTCCTCACCGGGATCCGGTAGAGGCGGTCCCGGTAGCGTCCGGCCTCGACAGCCCGCGGAAGGAGCGCGTCCAGCTCCGACGCCCCGAAGAGACCGTCGAGCGGGAGAAGCCACCCGGCCGAAGCGAACTTCGACGTCCACGTGACGTCCATGTAGACGAGATCCAGAGAGTCGTCTTCCGCGAGGAGCGCCCCGGTGTAGAGGCTCTCCCGCAAGTCAGTGGCGTTGGGTCCCTCGACCAGGTCGACGCGAACCCCGCGCGACGCCTGGAATCCTTTCACGATCGGGAGCCAGAGGTCGCGCTCGCTCGCGAGGACGATGAACGCGAGGTGGGACGGGGTCGGGGCGCTTCGGCCGCCGGCGCCACCGCACCCGAGCTCCACGGCGCCGACGAGAGGCACACACACGAGGAAGAGCCGGGCCAGACCCGCCGAGAGGATCACTTCCTCTACCTTACAGTCCGGCGTCCCGACGTGTCACGATGATCCGCCGTGCGAGAATCCGCGCGTGCTTCCAGGACTGAAACCGGAACTGGAGGAGGCGCTCGGCGCGGCCTGCCGGAAGCTCTTCGACACCGACCGGCCGCGCATCGTCCTCGAGACCCCGCCGAAGGTGGAGCTCGGGGACGTCGCCTGTCCCATCGCTTTCGAGCTGGCCAAGCGGCTGAAGCGCGCGCCGCGAAAGATCGCGGAAGAGCTGGCTCCCGCGCTGGAGCTTCCGGCCATAGTCGAAAAGGTCAAGGTCGAAGGCGGGGGCTACCTCAACTTCTTCCTGAAACGGGCCCAGACGCTCTCCCGGATGCTGGCCTCCGCGCCCCACCCCGAACCGTCGGGCCCGAAGATCATCGTCGAACATACGAACATCAACCCGAACAAGGCGGCGCACATCGGGCATCTCCGGAACGCCGTTCTCGGCGACACGCTTGTCCGGAACTTCCGGCGTCTCGGGCGGCGGGTCGAGGTGCAGAACTACCTCGACGACACGGGCGTCCAGGTGGCGGACGTCGTCGTCGGGCTGACACACCCCGGGGAGATGCTCGAGCCCTCCCGCGCGAAGGAGCTGGCCGCCCGGATCGGCGAGATCCTCGCCGCCTTCCCGGACGACGCTCCCGGCATCGCGCCGCGGGAGCTGGGGGACCTCGCGTGGGATCTCTACGCGCTCGTGGGAAGGAGTTATGCGGCCGATCCTTCGCTGGACGAAAAGCGGCGGGAGACGCTGCACGCCGTCGAGAGGGCCGCTCTCGGCGAGCCTCTTTCCGACGAGGAAGGGCGGGTCGCCAGCCTCGCCGCGCGCCTCGCCGAGGCCGTCGTCCGGTGTCATCTGCTGACCATGGGGCGGATCGGGGTCGCGTACGACCTTCTCCCGCGCGAGAGCGACATCCTCGGCCGCCGGTTCTGGGCGACGGCGTTCGAGCTTCTGAAGAAGGTCGGCGCGGCCCAGGTGGAGACCGAAGGGAAGAACGCGGGCTGCTGGGTGATGCACCTCGAAGGGGCGGCGGATTTCGAGGGGATGGAGGACGCCGACAAGGTTCTCGTCCGTTCGAACGGCACCGTGACCTACACGGGAAAGGACGTCGCCTACCAGCTCTGGAAGCTCGGCCTTCTTCCGGTGGACTTCGAGTACGAGCCGGTGCCGTACCGCGATCCGTTCGGCGAGCCCGAGTTCCACGCCTCCGACGGCTCCTCGACGCTCTACCGGACCCGTCACGACGCCGAGGGGGCGGACCCTTCCGCGCAAGGCCGGTACGGTCACGGCGAGACGGTCATCAACGTCATCGACGTGAGGCAGTCGTACCTCCAGAAGGTCGTGAAGGAGGCCGTCCGGCGCGCCGGATTCCCCGAGGCGGCCGACCGCTCGATCCACTTCGCCTACGAGATGGTCGCGCTGACCCCGGGCTCGGCCGAGGCGATGGGGGTCCCGCTCTCGGACGAGGACCGCGTCCGCTCCTTCGTCGAGATGTCGGGCCGGAAGGGGCTCGGCGTGAAGGCCGACGACCTCCTCGACCGGCTCGCGGAAAAGGCGCGCGACCAGATCCTCGCCCGGAGCCCCGGTGAGGCCCCGGACCTCGGCCGGATCGAGGCGATCGGCGTCGGAGCCCTGCGCGTCTACATGACCCGCTTCTCCCGGAACAAGGTCATCGCCTTCGACTTCGACGAGGCGCTTGCGTTCGAGGGAGACACCGGGCCGTACCTCCAATACGCCGCCGTCCGCGCCGCGAACATCTTCCGGAAGCTGGAAGAGCAGGGGCTCCCCGGAAGGCTCGAAGGCGGCGAGATCGCGGCCGTCTCCGCGCTCGCCCCCGGGCACCTCGACGACGGCCTCTGGGACGTCGTCCGGACCTGCGGACGGACGCTGGAGACTCTCGAGAAGGTCGCCGAGACGCTGGAGGTCTCCCTTCTCGTCCGGCACGCCCTCGCGGTCGCGGCGTCCTTCCATCACCTCTATCACACGCACCCGATCCTCCAGGCGCCCGACGCCGAGAGCCGGCGGGCGCGGCGGGCCGCCCTACAGCTCGTCGGGGAGACGCTCGCCGACGTCCTGGACGTGCTCGGAGTCCCGATCCCGGAGCGGATGTAGGGACTGCCGTCGATGGTCCCCGTCTCCACGGTCACCTATCGCAGCGCCGGCCCGGAGGGCGTTCCCGAGGCCTTCCGGCTCGTCGAGAAGGTCTTCCACGAGGAGTACGACGTCTCCGTCGGCCCGCTCCTCGCGCAGGACACCGAGACGGCGCGCTGGCAGTTCGAGGAATCCCGGGATCTCCTCCTCCTCGCCGAGAGCGGCGGGAGGAGCGTCGGCTCGATTCTCGTCCTCCATGACGCCCCCGCGCCAGCTCCGACGGTCGTCTTCAGCTGGATCGTCGTCGATGGGGCGTTCCGCGGACAGGGAATCGGCCGGGACCTCTTCGGGCGTGCGCTCGCGACCTCCCGGGAGAGAGGCATCGTCCGGATCCGGGCCCGCTCCCCCGTCTTCAGTCCGGCCGCGCCACATCTCTACTGGATGCACGGCCTTCGTGTCGTGGAGCTGGTGCCTGTCGTTCTCGGCGGACGGACGCGGGAGACGCTCCTCTTCGAAAAGCTCCTCACCTCGCCCACGGAGGGCTGAAGAGCGAGAAGCCCCGGACTTGCCGGGGCTTTCATCCGGGGATTCCAATGCCGGGGGGCCTTCTGGCCCCCCGGACCCCCCCGTCACTTCCCTTGGACGACGAACGCGATGACGAGCGCGTAGATGACGAGCGACTCGATCAGCACGAGCGCGAGGAAGGCCATTCCGCGGATCTGGCCCGTCGCGCCGGGATTCCGGGCAATTCCGTCGCAGGCGGCGGCAGCGGCCCGACCCTGGGCGAGGGCACCGAACGCGGCCGCGAGGCCGATCGCGAAGGCGGCCGAAACGTGGCCCCAGCTGACGCCGCCGGCAGCCGCCGCCTTGGCGGCCTCCTCGGCGAGCGCCGCGCCGGGAACGAGGAGAACGATGGCCGCGAGCGCTGCCAGGGTTCCGAGCTTCTTGGTCATTTCACAGGCTCCTTTCGACGAGAACGTGATGTCAATGAGACTCGTGGGCGGTGGCGCCCCCGATGTAGACCGAGCAGAGAAGGGCGAAGACGTAGGCCTGGAGGAGAGCGGCGAGAAGGCCGAGCGCCTGGATCGGCCAGGGAACGAGGATCGGGACGAAGCCCGAGAAGATGTCCTTGGCCATGTGCTCGCCGAAGATGTTCCCGAAGAGACGCATCGCCAGCGAGAGGGCGCGGGCGAAGTTCCCGATCATCTCGATCACGAAGAGGAGCGGTGCGATCGCGAGCATCGGTCCGAGGAAGTTCTTCAGGTAGCCGAGGAAGCCGTGCTCCTTGAAGCCGGCCGCGTTGAAGAAGATGAAGCAGGAGATCGAGAGCGCGAAGGTCGTGTTGAGGTTCGCCGTCGGCGGCTGGAGGAAGAAGAACCAGCCGAAAGCGTTCGCGATGAGGATGAAGAAGAAGAAGCCCCCGACGATCGGAAGGTACTTCTCGCCGTGATGCGGGATGTTCTCCTTCACGACCCCCCGGAGGAAGTCGACGAAGACCTCGACGACGTTCTGGGCCGGCCCCGGCGCCTCTTTCCGGTAGGCACGGGCGAGAAGCGGGAAGAAGATCGCGCAGAGGACGAAGACGAGGAAGGCCATGCAGACGTGGTCGGGAAGCCATGCGACGACGTTCCCTTCCTCGTGGACGGCACCCCCCGCGATGTGAAAGCCGCCGATCGTCACCCCGTCTCGCCAGAAGGCCGGAGCGCCCGAGGCCGGTCCGAAGAGAATCTCGAAAAGCCGGTTCAGGGGCGCGTAGAGGATCGAATGTGCGTGCTCCATCAGTCCTTCCGTCCCTCCTCGTCAGCTCCCGGCTTCGGGTCCCGCTCCGTCGCCACCTGCCACGCGGCCCCGATCAGGACGACCGACGTGCCGGCGAGAAGCCACGGGACCTCTCCCGGAAAAGTCTCCACCGCCCACCAGATGGCGATTGCGGCCAGGCCGTAGCGGAGGAGTCCCGTCGTCGCGAATTTCCACGTGATCCCGGAGGCGGGCGAGACACCGCGCGCCCCGAAGCGGCGCACGAGATCCGCCAACCAGAGCGCGCCGACGATAGCCACAGCAGCCCCCAGAGTCAAGGCGGCGGCGGCCCGAAAACGTCCCGCGGCGCCGAGAAGGGAGGCAGCCAGAATCGCGGCGAGGGCGGCCGCCCTGAAGAAGGCCGTTCGGGGCGCCGGAGAGATTCCGGAAACGTCGCTCATCCCCCATCGTCTCCGCCCGGGGGCCCCGGAGGTCCCCCGTCGCCCCGGGAGACGATCTGGACCTCCCGCCAGAGCTGCCAGACCCCGGCGAAAAAGCCGAGGAAGCCGACGACGAACGTCAGGATCGGGAAGAAGCCGAAGAGCCGGTCGAGGAGCCAGCCGAGGCCCGCCCCGGCCGCGATCGAGGCGGGGAGGACCCAGCCGAAGCTCAGGACGTCGGCGAGGACGCGGGCGTACGAGCGGTCCGCCAAGGTGGAAAGACGTTACTTCAGAAGGCAGCTCTGCGCGAACCGGACGAACGGCTGGGGAAGGACACCCATCGCGAGCGTTCCGGCCACGCAGACGGCGATCGCCGCGCTCACCGCCGGCTCCTCGCGCCAGCGCAGTTCCCCGTCCCCTTCCACGAGATACATCGCCCGTGCGATCCGGAAGTAGTAGAAGAGCGAGACCGCCGACATCAGCACCGCGAGAAGCGTCAGCCAGAACCAGCCCGCCTTCATGGCCGCCGAGAAGAGGAAGTACTTCCCGACGAAGCCCGCCGTCGGCGGGATCCCGGCCAGCGAGAGAAGGAAGAGGATCATCGCCGCGGCCGCCCACGGGTTCTTCTTCGAAAGGCCGTTGAAGTCGTCCACGGTCTCCGTCGCGTATCCCTTCGACTCGAGGAGGATCACGAGGCCGAAGGCCCCGAGATTCATCAGCGTGTAGGCGAAGAGGTAGACGAGGATGGCCCAGAGCCCGAAGTCGGTCCCGTAGGCGAGGAGGCCGAGCAGGGCGTACCCGGCATGGCTGATGGAGGAGTAGCCGAGCAGGCGCTTCACGTTCGTCTGCATCAGCGCGCCGACGTTTCCGACGACCATCGTCAGCGCCGCCGACGCGGCGATCACGGGGCTCCAGTCCCCCAGGCCCGGGCCGAAGCCGCCGAAGAAGATCCGGGCGAAGATGGCGTAGGCCGCGACCTTCGGGGCGACCGAGAAGAAGGCCGTCACCGGCGTCGGCGCCCCTTCGTAGACGTCCGGCGCCCAGACGTGGAACGGGGCCGAGGCGATCTTGAAGAGGAGGCCGCACGCGACGAGGATCACGCCGACGACGAGGAGGGTGGTCGGCGTCCCCCTCGAGAAGGCGGCCGCCACCTCGGCGAGCGCGAGAGAGCCGGCCGCCCCGTAGACGAGCGACAGCCCGTAGAGGAGGACGCCCGAGGAGAACGCGCCGAGGACGAAGTACTTCGCCGCCGCCTCGAGCGATTTCGACTCCCGCTTGAAATAGCCGGCGAGGACGTACTGCGCGAGGGCCATCGTCTCGAGCGCGATGTAGATCGAGACGAGATGGATGCCCGACGCCATGAAGAGCATGCCGACGGTCGAGAAGAGGATCAGCCCGTAGTACTCCCCTCCCGGATACGGCGAGGTCCCGACGAACTTCAGCGAGAAGAGGATCGTCACGGCGGACGCGAGGAGGATGAGGACCTTGAAAAAGAGGCTGAACCGATCGAGGGAGAACATCCCCGCGCAGACCGTCCGGGGGAGCGGGCCCGCCATCTCCGAGGAGACGAAGACGAGGACGAGGGTGACGGCGAGCGTCACCAGGGAGAGGCGCGCAATGAGCCCTTCCTTCTCCCGCGGCAGCACGGACGCCCAGACGAGGAGGATGAGCGACGCCTGCGTCAGGAACAGCTCCGGCAGGAGCGCCCAGAGGTCCGAAAGCGGGAAGGGGAAGCTTCCCACGATCTATTTCTCCGTCACCGCCGCCGCCGGGACCACGGCGGCCGGCACGGCAGCCGCCGACGCCGCCGGAGCCGAGGGGGCCGGTGCGACGTTCGCGGGAGCGGTGGCCGCCGCCGAGGCGGCAAGCGTCGTCACGATCTTCCCGGTCGACTTGGCCGTCATCTCGAAGAACGGCTTCGGGTAGAGGCCGATCCAGAAGCAGATCGCGATGAGCGGCACGATCGTGAGGATCTCGCGGACGTTCACGTCCTCGAGAGCCTTGTTCTCCTCGTTCTTCATCTCGCCGAAGAAGACACGCTGGTAGAGCCAGAGCATGTAGGCGGCCCCGAGGACGATTCCGAGCGCGCCGACCGCGGCCCAGCGCCAGTTCGTCAGGAAGGCCCCCTGCAGGATCGTGAACTCGCCGATGAACCCGTTCAGCGTCGGCAGGCCGATCGAGGCGAGGAGGATGACCATGAAGAGCGTCGCGTAGACCGGCATGACGCCCGAGAGCCCCCCGTACTCGGAGATGAGGCGGGTGTGCCGGCGCTCGTAGACGATCCCGACGAGAAGGAACAAGCCTCCGGTCGAGAGGCCGTGGTTGATCGACTGGAGCATCCCGCCCTGCAGTCCGGCGTGGTTCAGCGCGAAGAATCCGAGCATGACGTAGCCGAGGTGCGCGACGGACGAGTACGCGACGAGCTTCTTCATGTCCGGCTGCACCATCGCGACGAGCGAGCCGTAGACGATGCCGACGAGCGCGAGGCCGACGACGGAGGCCTGGACCCAGCCCGTCTGCGACGCTGCCGGGAAGATCGGAAGCGAGAAGCGGAGGAAACCGTACGTCCCCATTTTCAGGAGGACGCCGGCGAGGATCACGGAGCCGGCGGTGGGCGCCTCGACGTGGGCGTCCGGAAGCCACGTATGGAAGGGGAACATCGGGACCTTGATCGCGAAGCCGATGAAGAAGGCCCAGAAGAGCCAGATCTGGAGGTCCGCCGGGATCTGCGTCGCGATCGCGTGGTAGTGGAGGATGTCGAACGTCGGGGCATTCCCGAGTCCACGCCACCAAAGCAGGCCGGTCGTGTTGAAGAAGTAGAGGGCGATGATCGCGAGAAGCATGACGACCGACCCGACGAGGGTGTAGAGGAAGAACTTGATGGCCGCGTAAAGCTTGCGCGGGCCGCCCCAGATGCCGATCAGGAAGTACATCGGGACGAGCATCACTTCCCAGAAGACGTAGAAGAGGAAGAAGTCGAGGGCGCAGAAGACGCCCACCATTCCGGCCTCGAGCAGGAGGAGGAACGCGTAGTACTCCTTCTCGCGCTTCGTGATGGCCGTGAAGCTCGAGTAGACCGAGATGAAGGTCAGGAGCGTCGTCAGAAGGATCAGGAGCGCGGCGATGCCGTCCACCCCGAGCGAGTAGCGCGCGCCGAGAGACGGAATCCACTCGAAGTTCTCCCGGAAGAAGAAGTCGCCGGACCTGCGGAACCCCTCCTCCATCCAGAGCGGGAGCGAGACGACGAACTCGGCCCCCGCGATGGCCGTCGTCACGTACATGATCGCCTTCGTCTTCTCCCGCGGGAAGAAGAGGAGCACGAGGGCCCCGGCGACCGGCAGGAAGATCAGGAGCGAGAGAAGTCCGTTCATGCCGCGTCCTTGCTCATCTCAGGATGATCCAGAGGCAGACGGCGCCGAAGACGCCGACGGCCATCGTGAGCGCGTAGTTTTCGGTCCGGCCGGTCTGGACGCGGCGGTAGCCGCGCCACGCCGCCTGCAGCGTCTCCGCGACGCCGTTCACGGCGCCGTCCACGAAGGCGAGGTCGAACCAGGAGGATATCCTCGAGATCTGGACGGTGAGCCAGCTCGTCCCGTTGACACCGACGCCGTCCACGACGCGGGCGTCCACCTCCCAGAGGAGCCGGCCGAGCCCCTTGCCCATCCCCTCCACGACGACCTTCTCGTAGAACTCGTCGACGTAGTACTTGTCGCGGATCCACCGGTAGAGGCGCGGGAAGGCCGCGGCCACCTGCTCGGGCATCGCGAACGGATAGGGTCCGCTGAAGAAGCGCCAGGCGAGCGCGATCCCCGCGAAGGCGACGAGGACCGAAGCGCCCATCAGGCTCCATTCGGTCCCGGCGGCAAGGGGGTGCAGACGGGGCATCCAGTCGGCCGGGAGCGCCGGCATCGCGGGCTCGAGGAACCTCTCGACCGCGTTCTCGTGCCCCAGCATGAAGGAGGGGATCCCGAACCACCCGACGACGAGCGAGCCGGCCGCGAGGACCCAGAGCGGAATCGTCATCGACGGGGGCGACTCGTGGACGTGCCGGAGCTGTTCCGGCGTTCCCCGGAACGTCCCCCAGAACGTCATCCGCATCAGGCGGAACATGTAGAAGGCGGTCATGCCGGCCGTCAGGACCGCGAAGGCCCAGAGGACCGTGTGCCCCTCGGCGAACGTCTCGGCGAGGATGGCGTCCTTCGAGAAGAACCCGGCGAGGCCCGGTACGCCCGCGATCGCGAGGGTCGCGACGAACATCGTCACGAAGGTGTGGGGAATCAGCTTCCGGAGCCCCCCCATCTTCGTCATGTCCTGCTCGCCGCCGAGGGCGTGGATCACGGAGCCCGAGCCGAGGAAGAGGCAGGCCTTGAACCAGGCGTGCGTGAAGACGTGGAACATCCCCCCCGAGAACGCGAGGACGCCGCAGCCGAGGAACATGTAGCCGAGCTGCGAGACCGTCGAGTAGGCGAGGACTTTCTTGATGTCGGTCTGGGCGAGGCCCATCGTCGCCGCGACGAACGCCGTCGCGCAGCCGACGACCGCGACGACGAAGGACGCGTCGTGCGTCAGGAGGCCCCACGCCGTCGCCCCCTCCCCCAGCGTCCGGAGCGCCCACTCGTGGGAGATCCGGTAGAAGACGTTGCAGCGCGCCACCATGTAGACGCCCGCCGTCACCATCGTCGCCGCGTGGATGAGGGCGGAGACCGGCGTCGGGCCCGCCATGGCGTCCGGCAGCCAGACGTAGAGCGGGATCTGCGCGCTCTTGCCGCAGGCGCCGATGAAGAGCGCGATGGCGACGGCCGTCATCAGCCCGCCGGCCCCGTAGACGGCCGGGTTCTTCGACGCGGCGTCGAACATGGCGCCGAAGTCGGTCGTCCCGAAGAGCGCCGCGCAGCCGAAGATGCCGAGCATGAAGCCGAGGTCGCCGATCCGGTTGACGACGAACGCCTTCTTCCCCGCGTCCGCGGCGAAGTCCTTGTCCCAGAAGTAGCCGATCAGGAGGTACGAGCAGAGGCCGACGCCCTCCCACCCGACGAAGAGAATCGGGAGGTTCGCGCCGAGGACGAGCGTCAGCATCGCGAACATGAAGAGGTTCAGGTACGAGAAGTAGCGCCCATAGCCCGCGTCGTGCCCCATGTAGCCGACCGAGTACAGGTGGATCAGGGACCCGACGAGGGTGACGAAGAAGAGCATCAGCGCCGAGAGGGCGTCGAGACGGAACGCGACGTCGATCGAGAGCGTCTTCATCCCGAACCAGGTCGGGTTCGAGCCGAGCGGCACCCAGGTCCAGAGGGTGGCCACGAGCGCCTCCTCTCCGTGCGTCTCGGCCCACCAGGAGCCGATGGCGAGGAGCGCGAAGAGGAAGGAGAGGCCGCAGGCGAGCGGGCCGACGACGGAGTAGAGCGCCGAATAGGGGATCGCCGCGTGGCCCCCCTCCCCGTGGCCTCCGTGGGAGCCGTGGCTGCCGTGCGACGCGGGAGCATGGGCAGCGCCGGGATCGGCTCCGTGAGAGGCGGCGCCGTGGGGCCCCTTCGGAGCGTCCTTCCCGCCGAGCTTCGAATGCGAGAGGAGGTGGACGAGCCCGTTGACGAGGAACCCGATCAGCGGGAAGACCGGGATCCACGGGAGAAGGGAAAGGGCGCGCATCAGGCCTTCATCCCTTCATCTCGGCCGCGTCATCGAGGTTGACGGAGCCCTTGAGCCGGTAGAGGGAGATGATGATCGCGAGGCCGATGGCCGCCTCCCCCGCCGCCACCGCGATGATGAAGACGACGAAGACCTGCCCCGCGAGGTCTCCGAGCTGCCGGGAGAACGCGACGAGGTTCAGGTTCACGGCGTTCAGCATCAGCTCGATGGACATCAGGACGGTCAGGAGGTTCCGCCGGACGAGGACGCCGACGACCCCGAGGATGAAGAGGAGGAACGAGAGGGCGAGGTAGTGGGTCAGGGGGACCATCAGTCCACCTTCTCCATCGTCCGCTTGCCGAGGACGACGGCGCCGATCATCGCCACGAGGAGAAAGACCGAGGCGACCTCGAACGGAAGCGCGTAGTCGCGGTAGAGGAGCCAGCCGACCGCCTCGCTGTTCCCCGCCGCCCGGCCCCCGGCCAGAACGAGGCGCGCCGGGTCGGCGGCCCCGGCCACGTCGAAGCCGCTCATCCGCTTCGCCGCCCCGACGAGGAACCCGCCGACGACGGCGTAGAACGCGATGCCGACGAGAACCGCGACGCCCGCCTGCCGGTGGAGGAAGCGCTCGGCCTCCTGGCGCCTCACGTTGACGAGCATGATCGTGAAGAGGAAGAGGACCATGATCCCGCCCGCGTAGACGAGGATCTGGACCGCCGCGAGGAACTCGGCCCGCGAGAGGACGAAGAGGCCCGCGATCGCGACGAAGGAGAGAAGAAGGAAGAGCGCCGAGTGGACCGGCTGCCGCATGACGACGACGCCGACGGCGCCGATCACGACGACGGATGCGAGGGCCCAGAAGATGACGAGCGCGGGGGTCACGGCTTTTTCTCCTCCTCCCCCGGCGCCGGCGGGATCGTGACGCCCTTCTGGACGTCCCACTGCGTCAGCTTGACGATGTCGAGGTAGAGCGCTTCGTTCCGCTCGTAGGCGCCCAGCTCGTACGTCTTCGTCTTCAGCCAGATCGACTTCGGGTTCGTCGGGCACGCGTCCTCGCAGAGGCCGCAGAACATGCAGCGCTTCAGGTCGAGGTCGAAGCGGTCGAGGACCTTCTCCGCCTTCCCTTCCGGGTTCTTCTCGTTGTGCCAGTCGATGAAGATGATGTTGATGGGGCACTCGATCGCGCAGAGCGTGCACTTGATGCAGCGCTCCTCGTCGAGCTTGAACATCCCGCGGAAGCGGTCGCTCGCCTCGCGCCGCGCCTCCGGGTAGGGGACGGTGTCCTTCCTCCGCCACCAGTGGCGTCCCGTGATCTTCAGCCCCGTGAAGATGTCGAAGAGGAGGATCCGGTCGAGAAGGCCCATCGTCACGCCCCTTCCGCCAGGACCGTCCGCCGCGTCGGCGTCGCCCGGGAGAGGACGACGAAGCCGCCGACGACCGCCACCCAGAGGACGACCGAGAGCACCTTGAGCCCCGGGAGCCCCCAGAGCGCCGCGAAGGCGACGAGGACGACGTTGCCGATCGAGAGCGGGATCAGGACCTTCCACCCGAGCGCCATCAGCTGGTCGAACCGGTATCGCGGGAAGGTCCCGCGGAACCAGATGTAGACGAAGAGGAAGACCGAGACCTTGAGGAGGAACCAGACGATCCCCGGGACGAAGTCGAGGAACGAGAGCCACGAGACGTTCGGGAAGGGGCGGAGCCACCCGCCGAAGAAGAGCGTCGTGGCGATCGCCGAGATCGTGATCATGTTCGCGTACTCGGAGAGGAAGAAGACGGCCCAGCGGAAGCCCGAGTACTCGGTATGGAAGCCGGCGACCAGCTCGCTCTCGGCCTCGGGAAGGTCGAACGGGATCCGGTTCGTCTCGGCGACACCCGAGACGAAGTAGAGGAAGAAGGCGAGGAGGCCGGGGAAAATGAACCAGAGGTGCGCCGCCTTCTGCGCCTCGACGATCCCGACGAGGGAGAGCGACCGGGACATCAGGATCGTGGCGACGAGCGCGAAGCCCATCGGGACCTCGTAGCTGATGAGCTGCGCGGCCGACCGGAGCCCCCCCATCAGCGCGTACTTCGAGTTGGAGGCCCAGCCGCCGAGGATGATCCCGTAGACGCCGATCGACGTGATCGCGACGAGAAGGAGGAGCCCCACGTTCACGTCGGTGCCGTACGGGCCCGTCCGGATCAGGCCGAGGCCCGGAATCCGGAACGTCCCCTCGGGCCCCCATGGAATGAACGCGTAGACGGTCAGCGCCGGGACCATGACGAGGATCGGCGCGAGGAAGTGGATCGCGCTCTCGGCGTGCGCCGGGACGACGTCTTCCTTGAAGATCAGCTTCACGACGTCCGCGACCCACTGCAGGGCGCCGTTCCACCCGACGCGGTTCGGTCCCTGCCGGACCTGGAGCCGCGCGAGGACCCGGCGCTCGATCAGCGTCAGGATGCCGGCCACCGTCGCGACGACGAGGACCGAGACGACGGCCTTCACGGCCGGGATGACGACGTTGTAGAGGAGGGCCTCGTTCATCAGCGGTCCACCTCGCCGAGGACGATGTCTATGGTTCCGATGATGGCCACGAGGTCCGCCACGAGGTGCCCCTTCGCCATCTCGGGGAGGGCCTGGAGGTTGATGAAGGACGGGGGGCGGACGCGGAGCCGGTAGGGCTTGTTGCTCCCGTTCGAGACGAGGTAGAAGCCCAGCTCCCCCTTCGGCGCCTCGACGGCGGCGTAGACGTCCCCGGCGACGGGCTTGATGACCCGGGGGACCTTCCCGCGGATCTCCCCCTCCGGGTTCTTCGCGAGCCAGTCGCAGCACTGGAGGACGATGCGGCGGCTCTGGCGGAGCTCGGCGACGCGGACGAGGTAGCGGTCGTACGTGTCCGCGTTCGGGTAGACCGGGATCTCGAAGTCGAGATCCGCGTAGCACTCGTAGGGAATCGCCCGCCGGACGTCCCACTTCACCCCGGCGCCGCGCAGCGGCGGCCCCGTGACGCCCCACTCGATGCACTGCTCGCCCGTGAGGATGCCGATCCCGATCGTCCGCTGTCTCCAGATCCGGTTCTCGGTCAGGAGGTCCTCGTACTCGTCGATGTTCTTGTCGAACACCTCGGTGAAGGCGCGGACCCGCTCGATCCAGCCCGGAGGAAGCTCTTCGAGGAGCCCGCCGATCCGCATGCAGTTGAGCGTCAGCCGCGCGCCGCAGTAGTCCTCGAAGAGGTCGAGGATCACTTCCCGCTCGCGGAACGTGTAGAAGAACGGCGTGATGGCGCCGAGGTCGATCGCCGCGGTCGCGAGCCAGAGGAGGTGCGAGGAGATCCGCTGCAGCTCGTCGAGGAGGACGCGGATGTATTGCGCCTTCTTCGGCACCTCGAGCGCGAGGAGCTTCTCGACGGCGAGGCAGTAGGCGTGGTTGTTCGTCGCCGCCGCCACGTAGTCCATCCGGTCCGTGTGCGGGATGACCATCGGGTAGGTCTCGGTCTCGAAGAGCTTCTCGGTCCCGCGGTGGAGGTAGCCGATGTCCGGACGCGCCGAGACGATCCGCTCGCCGTCCACCTTCAGGACGAGCCGGAGGACGCCGTGCGTGGAGGGATGCTGAGGCCCGAAGTTCAGCTCCATCTCGCGCAGGCCGAGCATCGGCTCGCCCGAATCGGGGACGCTTGCGGCGGTTCCGGGGCGTTCCTCGCTCACGACACGACCTTTCGGTTGGAGTCCTTGCCCGACGGGCCGCCCCCTTCCGGGTA
The DNA here is from genome assembly GCA_963779415.1 of uncultured Acidobacteriota bacterium. GTDB lineage: Bacteria > Acidobacteriota > Thermoanaerobaculia > UBA5066 > UBA5066 > DAOMFB01. The sequence goes on from CAVZYA010000001.1 coordinate 1,275,770, forward strand.
CCGGTCCGGGTAGATCGCGGCGCCGGTGTCGATCCCCTCCACGGGGAAGTCCTTCCGGAGCGGATGGCCCTGGAAACCGTCCCAGGTCAGGATCCGCCGCAGATCGGGATGGCCGGCGAAGCGGATGCCGAAGAGGTCCCACACCTCGCGCTCCATCCAGTTCGCCGCAAGGAAGACGCCGCAGGCCGTCGGGCATTCCGCGCCGTCGGCCACGCCCGTCCGGACCCGGATCCGGGTGTTCCCCTTCTCGAAGGAGTGGAGCCAGTAGACGACGTCGAACCGCGGCACGCGCGCCTTCCAGTCGACGGCGGTGAGGTCGACGAGATACGTGTAGGCCTCGCTCCCTTTCAGGTGCCGGAGGACGTCGGGCACCTTTTCGGGCGGGACCTCCACCGTCACCTGCCCCACCAGCTCCTTGGCGGCGAGGACGGCTCCAGGGAGGGCCGCCGAGAGGCGCTGGACGACGGGGTCGGCCGACGCGTCGTTCGCGGTCGGGCCCTTCGGCTTGGGCGGGGCCGGAGGAGCGGCGGCCTTTGCGGGCGCCGCCGCGGCGGGCGTGGCTGCGGGCTTCGGGGCCTCCGCGGAGGGCTTCGGGGCCTCGGCCGGAGGAGAAGGCGTCGGAGGCTTCGTCTCGTCCGTCACGCGCTCTCCGTTCCCTCTTTCCGGAGGACCTTCATCTTCTGGATCTTCTTCTGCAGCTCCATGAGCCCGTACAGGAGCGCCTCCGGGCGCGGCGGGCAGCCGGGGACGTAGACGTCCACCGGGATGATCCGGTCGACCCCCTGCGTCACGGCGTAGCTGCGGTAGGGGCCGCCGCACATGGCGCAGGACCCCATCGCGATGACCCACTTCGGGTCGGCCATCTGGTCGTAGAGGCGCTTGATGATCGGCGCCATCTTCTCGGTCACGGTGCCGGCCACGAGCATCAGGTCGCACTGCCGCGGCGAGCCGCGAAAGACCTCGGCGCCGAAGCGCGCCATGTCGTGGCGGCTGTCGACGACGGCCATCATCTCGATCGCGCAGCAGGCGAGGCCGAACTGCATCGGCCAGAGCGAGTTCTTCCGCCCCCAGCTGATGACGGCGTCGACCGTCGTCGTGATGACGTTGTCCGGGAGGGAGTTCTCGATCAGGCCCACGTCAACGCGCCTCTCTTCCAGACGTAGACGTACCCGATCAGGAGGATGTAGATGAAGACGAGCATCTCCACGAGGCCGAAGACGAGGAGCCGGTGGTACATGACCGCCCACGGGAAGAGGAAAACGGTCTCCACGTCGAAGACGACGAAGAGGACGGCGATCAGGTAATACCGGACCGAGAATCGGTGGTCGAACGCCTCGGTCGTCGCCGCGACGCCGCATTCGTACGGCGCGAGCTTCGTCGCATTCGGACGAGACGGCCGGAAAAGCGCCATCAGGACGAGGAGGACGACGGGAAGAGCCCCCGCCACGAGGGCGAAGTAGAACACCGGCAGATATGCCGCCATGTCAGGCGCCTGGGACACACGCCCCCCTTTGGATCACGAGCCGGCCTGTCTGGCCGCCCTCAGGCTCACAACGCGCGGGATTTTCTGGTCCCCCCCCCCATCCGTCAATGATTCGACCGCACTATTCCCGTTCCGGCCATTCGACGAGCGACGCCCCGAGGCCGGTTCCGCGCGAAGCGACGAGGACGCGAATCGACTCCCCCATTCCGCCCGGCGCCACGAGCTCCCCGAGCGCGTGGCGCTCCGCGAGGCGCTCAGCTTCCGTCGGCCTCTCCTCGGCGGCGGCGATCTCTTCCGCGATTCCCGCCGCCGCGAGAAAGCGGGACTGGCTGACGAGAGGAGCGACGTGGAGTCCCTTCTCCGAGAGCGCTTCGGCGACCTCCGTGAAATCGACCCAGGCCGTGATGTCCCGACTTCCCGGTTCCGAGAGCACGTCGCGGGTCACTTGATGCCTCTGAAAGGCCTCGAGCGCCCCCAGAAGACGAGCGGGGCCGTAGAGCGAACGGGCCGAGGCCCCATAGTCGAATACGAGAAGGAGGCCGCCGGAGATCTTCTCTGAAAGGGAAAGAGCGAGGGGGGACGCTGCCGGGCGGACCTCGAGCAGTTGGCCCGGGCGAAGAACCGCTCCGCGCGCACGCAATCCCGAAAGCAAAGCCGCCGAGTCCGGGCACTCGATTTCCTTCCATTCGAAGAGATCTCCGGTCTCCGCGCCTGGTCGGCTCGCCAGCGCCACGACGCGCTCCAGGAGTCTTTCACCTTCGAAGAGAAGCGCCCGGACGGGCAGCGCATCGAAGAGTTCATAAGCGACGAGGAGGCCCGAGAGCCGACCGGGAATTTCTTCGAATGAAGAAAACCAGGAGGCCGACGGGACCCGCTCGCGCGCTCGGGCGCGGCGGCTTTCGGACCGCTCGACGCCGACGAGGCGGAACTCGTCGCGGAATCCCCACGACCTGAGCGCCTCGTCCGCCGCGGCGAGCATCTCTCCCTCTCCCGCGCCCACGTCCACAAGATCCGTCGGCTCGCGAAGGTCGCGCGGCGCGACCTCTTCCCCTTTCGAAGAACTCTTTTCCTCTTCCTCCCGCAGTCGTCGCGCGATCCTCGCGATCGTGCGGCCGAACGCCGGGTGCCACGTCGAAGCCGTGATGAAGTCGCCGCTCCGGCCGACCCTCCCCGGCCGCTCGTAGTAGCCCCCGTCGGCGTCGTAGAGAGCCACCTCCTGGAAGAGGTCGAAGCGGAGAGGCCCGTCGCGACGGATCCGTGCGGCAAGCCGACCGGGGAGCCCCTCCACGAAGCGCGAGGCTATCAGGCTCGCGGGTAAGATGGCGCCGGGAGGATCTCCCGAACGTGTCGTACACCATCGAGACCAGACCCCACGGAGCCTTCATCTCCCTCGCTGCGACGAGCCGGGAAGAGTTCGTGCGCGACCTTCTCGCGTCGCTCCTCGAGGCGGCCTACGGAAAGAACCCCGGAGCGGCCGGAGCCTCGGGACAGATGCTTCCGATCCAGACGAGCGGCGCGGACGACGGCGCGCTTCTCGCACATCTCGCCGCCGACGCGCTTCGTGCCATCCGCGAGACGGAAGGGACGCTCCTCGCGCCACGCTGGCTCGCGTTCGACGAGAGCCGGGTCACCGCGACGTTGCCGGTCGGCCCCCGGTCCGGTCCCGTCCCGGCCCTCGTTCCGTACCGCTCGAAGCTCGTGAGCCCGCTTCCCGACCTCCGGGCCACGCTGGAAATCGGAACCGCGCCCGCCGGCTAACGCCGGGCGAGGGCCGCTTCCTTCTTCGCCTTCTCGAGGTCGGCGGCCACCATCATCTCGACGAGCCCGTCGAAGCCGATCCGCGGCGACCAGCCGAGCTCGCCGCGGGCCCTGGAGGCGTCCCCGAGGAGATTGTCGACTTCCGCCGGACGGAAATAGCGCGGATCGACAGCCACCCGGAGCCTTCCGTTCGCCGCATCGAGACCCCTCTCGTCGGCCCCCGTGCCCGTCCAGCGGAGCGAGATCCCGGCACGCGCGAAGGCCCGCTCGCAGAACTCGCGCACCGAGTGCGTCTCTCCGGTGGCCACGACGTAGTCGCCCGGCGCCTCCCGCTGCAGCATGAGCCACATGGCCTCGACGAAGTCACCCGCGTAGCCCCAGTCGCGGCGTGCGTCGAGGTTTCCGAGGAAGACGGTCTCCTGGAGAGAGTGGACGATCCGCCCCACCGCCCGCGTGATCTTCCTCGTCACGAAGGTCTCGCCGCGGCGCGGCGACTCGTGGTTGAAGAGGATCCCGTTGGACGCGTGCAGGCCGTACGACTCCCGGAAATTCACGGTGAGGAAGTAGGCGTAGACCTTGGCGACGCCGTACGGGCTTCGGGGGTGGAACGGGGTCGTCTCGCGCTGCGGCGATTCGACGACCTTCCCGAACATCTCCGAAGACGAAGCCTGATAGAAGCGCGGGCGGAGGCCCACCTCGCGGATCGCCTCGAGGAGCCGCGCCGCTCCGACGGCGGTCACCTCGGCCGTGTACTCCGGGATGTCGAAGGAGACCTTCACGTGGCTCTGCGCGCCGAGGTTGTAAATCTCGTGCGGCTCCACGGTCCGGAGGACGTGGTTCAGCGACGACGCGTCGTTCAGATCCCCGTAGTGCAGGACGAGCCGGCGCCCCGAGGCGTGCGGATCCTGGTAGATGTGGTCGATCCGCTCCGTGTTGAACGACGAGGAGCGGCGGATGATCCCGTGGACCTCGTAGCCCTTCGAGAGAAGCAGCTCCGCAAGATAGCTCCCGTCCTGCCCCGTGATCCCGGTGACGAGCGCGCGCTTCATGGTCATCGGCGCAATGCTCTCACAAAAAAAGAAAGGCCCGGGCGGTGAGCCCGGGCCCTTCAAACTTCCCGGCAGCGACCTACTCTCCCACACAGTCTACCGTGCAGTACCATCGGCTCCGAGGGGCTTAACGGCCGTGTTCGGAATGGGAACGGGTGGAACCCCCTCGATAAGGCCACCGGAAACTCGATTTCGTTTCCGTACAGAACCGGGTGCTCCGCGGATCTTCGCGAGCTCGCGCTTCAAGAATTTTATGGCCAAGCCGCACGGACGATTAGTACCGGTAAGCTTCGCGCCTCGCAGCGCTTCCACACCCGGCCTATCAACGTGGTCATCTCCCACGGTCCTTCAGGGGGCTTGCGCCCCGGGGAAACCTGATCTCGGGGTCGGCTTCACGCTTATATGCCTTCAGCGTTTATCCAGACCGAACTCCGCTACCCGGCGCATGCCGCTGGCGCGACAACCGGTGCACAGGAGGTTCGTCCAACCCGGTCCTCTCGTACTAAGGTCGGGGCCCCTCAAGTTTCCTGCGCCCACACGAGATAGGGACCGAACTGTCTCACGACGTTCTGAACCCAGCTCACGTACCGCTTTAACCGGCGAACAGCCGGACCCTTGGGACCTGCTTCAGCCCCAGGATGCGATGAGCCGACATCGAGGTGCCAAACCTTGCCGTCGATGTGAACTCTTGGGCAAGATCAGCCTGTTATCCCCGGCGTACCTTTTATCCGTTGAGCGACGGCCCTTCCATACAGAACCGCCGGATCACTAAGTCCTGGTTTCCCACCTGCTTGACATGTCCGTCTCGCAGTTAAGCACTCTTCTGCCTTTACACTTGACGGCGGGTTTCCAATCCGCCTAAGAGTACCTTCGAGCGCCTCCGTTACATTTTAGGAGGCGACCGCCCCAGTCAAACTACCCGCCTGACCGTGTCCCCGCCCCGGATCACGGGGCTGGGTTAGAACTCCAGTGTCGTCAGGGTGGTATCTCACCGTCCGCTCCCCCGAGGCCGAAACCCCAGGTTCAAAGCGTCCCACCTATCCTGCGCAGACAGCACCAAAGTTCAGGGCCAGGGTGTAGTAAAGGTGCACAGGGTCTTTCCGTCTACGTGCGGGTATCCGGCATCTTCACCGGAAGTACAGATTCGCCGAGCGCGATGCGGAGACAGTGCCCAAATCGTTACGCCATTCATGCAGGTCGGAACTTACCCGACAAGGAATTTCGCTACCTTAGGACCGTTATAGTTACGGCCGCCGTTTACTGGGGCTTCGGTTCGGAGCTTTGCTTGCGCTGACCCCTCTCCTTAACCTTCCAGCACCGGGCAGGCGTCAGACCCTATACGTCGTTTTCGACTTTGCAGAGTCCTGTGTTTTTGATAAACAGTCGCTTGGGCCATTTTACTGAGACCCCTCGGGACCTTGGGGGCGAACCCCTCAATCCCAAAGGGCACACCTTCTTCCGAAGTTACGGTGTCAATTTGCCGAGTTCCTTCGCATCGCTTCACTCGAGCGCCTGAGGATTTTCTCCTTGTCTACCTGTGTCGGATTACGGTACGGTTTCCCTCCGGATTCCTTAGAGGTTTTTCTTGGCAGCGTGGCATCGGTGGGTTTGTGGCCTTGCGGCCTCCCCGTCGCTTCTCGGCGGCGGCTTTAAACCACGGGAACGGATTTGCCTGTCCCCGTCGCCTACGAGCTTGGCCCATCTCATCCAGCGGATGGGTCCACCTAGCCTCCTGCGTCACCCCATCGGTCTTGATCACCCGAAAGGAAGTACAGGAATGTTGACCTGTTGTCCATCGGCTACGCCTTGCGGCCTGGCCTTAGGGACCGACTGACCCTGAGCGGATTGACCTTGCTCAGGAAACCTTAGACTTTCGGCGAGCAGCGTTCTCGGCTGCTTTCTCGCTACTTGTGCCGGCAGGGTCTCTTCTGTGCGCTCCAGCGGTCCTTTCGGTCCGCCTTCGATGCACACGGAATGCTCCTCTACCCCACCGCCCGGACGCATCCGGACGGCAGACGCAGCTTCGGTACCGTGCTTGAGCCCCGTTGAATTGTCCGCGCGGAGCCACTTGACCAGTGAGCTATTACGCTTTCTTTAAAGGATGGCTGCTTCTAAGCCAACCTCCTGGCTGTCGGAGCGTCTCCACATCGTTTTCCACTGAGCACGGATTTTGGGACCTTAGCTGGCGCTCTGGGTTCTTTCCCTTTTGACGACGAAGCTTATCCCCCGCCGTCTCACTCCCGGATAGCACTCCGCGGCATTCAGAGTTTGGTTGGATTCAGTAACCTGGTAAGGCCCCTAGTCCATCCAGCGCTTTACCACCGCGGGTGTTCGTCCGAGGCTGCCCCTAAAGGCATTTCGAGGAGTACGAGCTATAACGGAATTTGATTAGCCTTTCACCCCTAGCCTGAGCTCATCCGAGCTTTTTTCAACAAACACCG
>CAVZYA010000001.1:1287500-2184206 GCA_963779415.1 uncultured Acidobacteriota bacterium
CCGACGGTGTCGTGAACGCCGGCCGCGACGGCGACCTTCAGCTTCGTCCCGACGCCGTCCGTCGAGGCCACGAGGAGAGGGTCGGAAAGGCCGGTGAAATCCGGCCGGAAGAGGCCCCCGAAACCGCCGACGTCCCCGACGACGCCCTTCGTGAACGTCGAACGGATCGCCTCCTTCGCGCGGGCGACGGCGCTCATCTTCGCGTCGATGTCGACGCCGGCGTCGGCGTAGGCCGCTCGTTTCGGATCGCCCGTCATCGCCGACGCATCCTAGCCGATCGGCGGCGCGTCCGTCGCGGCGCCTCAGCTGCCGGCCCGGAGGCCCGTCACGCGCGCGAGTCGGCCATCGGGCGCGAGGACGAAGACGTTCGTGCCCCGCGCTTTCGCGGCGCCGTCCGGCCCCTCGGCGACCCAGTCCACGAGGCCCCACCCCTGGCACTGACGGGGCTCGCCGGCGCGCCTCAGCGTCATCCCCGGCATGTGGATCGGGATGAGCGCGAGGTGGGCGGCGAGCTCTTCGCGCGAAACGAGAGCGCCGAATGCGTCCCGGAACTCGACGTCGTCCGCGACCGAGGCTTCGAGCGCCGCGCGACGGTCCTCCGGAGTCCGCGCATTCCACGCGGCGAAGTACCGGTCGAGGGTGCCCGCGAGACCGGCATGCTGCTCGCCCGCCACGACCGTCGAGAAGACGGCCATCTGGTACCGCCAGCCGGCGACGTGGGCGTCGCGCGTCGTGACGTCCGAGACTTCGTGCCGGAGCGTCACCAGCGTCCCCCCGCGACGGCTCTGAAGCGCCACCGTCACGCGCGAGCCTCCGGGCGGGATCGGCTTACCCGGCGAATCGTAGCCGTAGGTGAAGGCGATGAACTCGCCGGGCACGATCTCAAGCACCTCGCCCGAGGCCGTCTCCCCGTTCGGATAGCGGATCCGCAGCGCCCCGCCGACCCGCCCCTCGATCGTCGAGCCGGCGCCCCACCAGGTCGCGAACCGCTCGGGGTCCGTGAAGTAGCGGAAGACGGTCTCGCGCTCGGCGAGGATGAGGATCGTCCTTTCGACGGTCGTCTCGAGCGGGTGCACGGTCGGGCTCATCGGGGTCTCCTGTCCGGGCGGATTCCGGCGCGAGGGCCGCGGCGGGCCTTCTCGAGCTCGGCGAGGACTTTCAACCGGTAGAGAGCGTCGGCCCAATGTGCTTCAAGCGGGCCGCGCAACGGTCCGAGCGCCCGCCGTCGGGCACGGTAGAGCCGCCGTCGGCCGTCGCGGCGGCAGGAGACCAGGCCGGCGTCACGCAGGACCCGCAGGTGCTGAGAGACCGCGCCGAACGTGACGTCCGGCAGCGCCCCGTGGATCGCGGCAGCGGGAAGCTCGTCCGACCAGACGAGTCTCAGAATCTCGCGTCTCCGGGGCGTTCCGAGCGCTGCCAAGGCGGTTTCCATCTCGTCCACGTCATTAATTTAGTATTTACTATAATAAAAGTCAAGGGTCTCACTGGCGGATGTCGCAGGAGCGGGGGGGAGCGTCAGTCGTCGGCTCGCGCCGCCCAGTTCGCCGCCACCTCGCCCGGAGAGAGGGGAAGCCGGACGACCTTGTCGGGAGAGGTCTCCCCCGCGACGAACTCGATGTCGCGCGGGGCGACGCCGAAGAGGGCCGCGAGAAGGCGCCGCACCTCCCGGTTCGCCTTCCCCTTTTCCGGCGGGGCCGCAACGGAGAGCTTGAGCGCGCCGCCGTGGACACCGGTGACGCGGGAGCGCGACGCCCCCGCAGAGACCCGAAGCCGCAGCCGCGAGCCCGACGGGTCCGGCCGGATCTCGAGATCTCCGGTCCCGCCTCGGGCATTCACGACCGGGCGGGCGAGGCGGGAACCGGCGCGACCGGCTCGCCGGCCTCTTCCTCCTCCCCGGAAGGAAAGAGCGTCGCCTGCGGGTCGGGAAGAGTGAGCGGAACCGGATAGCGGCCGGAGAAGCAGGCGGCGCACATCTGGTCCTCCCCCTTCCCGAAAGCCGCGAACATCCCTTCCAGCGAGAGGTGGCCGAGCGAGTCGGCTTCGATGAACTTCCGCGTCTCCTCGAGGTCGTGCGTGGCGGCGATCAGCTCCTTCCGCCGCGGCGTGTCGATCCCGTAGTGACACGGGTTTTTTGTGGGCGGAGACGAGACCCGCATGTGGACCTGGACGGCGCCGGCCAGCTTGAGCATCCGAACGATCTTCTTGGAGGTCGTCCCGCGGACGATCGAGTCGTCCACGAGGACGACCCGGCGTCCGCCGACGACGGACCGGACGGCGTTCAGCTTCACCTTCACCCCGAAGTGGCGGATCGACTGCTTCGGCTCGATGAAGGTCCGTCCGACGTAGTGGTTCCGGACGAGGCCGATGCCGTAAGGGATGCCGCTTTCCTCCGCGAAGCCGAGCGCCGCGAAGTTCCCCGAGTCGGGGACCGCGACGACGACGTCGGCCTTCACCGGGTGCTCCCGCGCGAGGCGGCGCCCGAAGGCCCGCCGGACGTCGGCCACCCAGCGCCCGAAGACGTGGGAGTCGGGGCGGGAGAAGTAGACGTGCTCGAAGATGCAGAAGGCAGTTCTCTGCCCCATCGCGAACGAGGACGACGCCATCCCTCCCTCGTCGAGGACGACGATCTCCCCCGGCTCCACGTCGCGGATCCGCTCGGCGTCGATCAGGTCGAAGGCGCAGGTCTCGGAAGCGACGACGCTGGCGTTCCCCAGCCGGCCGAGCGTGAGCGGGCGGATCCCCTGCGGATCGCGGGCCGCGATCACCCTGTCCTTCGCGAGAAGGACGATCGAATAGGCCCCGCGGACACGCGCGACCGCCTCCCGGAGCGCCGCGACGACGCCGTCGGCCTTCGACCGCGCCATGAGGTGAAGGAAGACCTCCGTATCGGAGGAGGTCGTGAAGATCGAGCCCTCCTGCTCCAGCTCGCGCCGGATCTCGTCCGCATTGACGAGGTTTCCGTTGTGCGCGATGGCGAGCGGCCCCTTGTTCGTGTTGTAGACGATCGGCTGGGCGTTCTCGAGGCGCGAGTCCCCGGACGTCGAGTACCGGACGTGTCCGATCGCGATCCGGCCCGGGAGCCTCGCCAGGCGTGCCTCGTCGAAGATCTCGGCGACATGGCCCATCGCCTTCTCGGAGTTGATGCGCGACCCGTCCCACGACGCGATCCCCGCGGACTCCTGTCCGCGGTGCTGCATGGCGTAAAGGGCGAGGTAAGCGAGGTTCGCAGCGTCCGCGTGGCCCCAGATGCCGACGACGCCGCACGCATCGTGAAACCTGTCGGCCGACTCGTCCGGACCCACCGCCGCCCCCACGGGGTCAGTCTATCGGAACAGGCCGCCGGGGCGCACGCTCTTTCCCGTGCCGCGCGGGAGGTCCAGAATGCTCCCCGTGACGATCGACCCGTGGAATCCCGAGGACTACGAGCGTTATCGCCACGAGCGAAGCCAGCCCTTCCGGGATCTCGCGGCGCTCGTGAAGCCGGCCCCGGGCCTTCAGGTCCTCGACCTCGGCTGCGGGACGGGCGAGCTGACGCGCGAGCTGCACCTGCGCCTCGGGGCATCGTCCACCCTCGGTGTCGACAGCTCGAAGGCAATGCTGGAGCGCTGCCGCGAGTTTCGCGAGCCCGGCCTCACGTTCCGGCACGAGAACATCGAGACATTCACCCCCGAAGAGCCCGTCGACCTCGTCTTCTCGAACGCCGCGCTCCACTGGGTGCCGGACCATCGGACGCTCATACCGCGGCTCGCGCGCTTCGTCTCTCCCGGAGGCCAGATCGCGATCCAGGTCCCCGCAAACGAAGACCAGCCCTCGCATACGGTGGCGACCCGCGTAGCCGGTGAGGAGCCGTTCAGGACGGCGCTCGACGGCTTCGTGATGACCTCGGCGACGCTCGGGCCCGAGCGCTACGCCGCTCTCCTCTGGCAGAGCGGGTTCCGCGACCTCCACGTCCGGCTGCAGGTCTATGCGCACGAGCTTGCGGGACCGGAGAACGTCGTCGACTGGGTGAAGGGGACGCTCCTGACCGCCTACCAAAAGCGCCTCACGCCGGAGCTCTACGCCGAGTTCCTCGCGCGATACGCGATGCTCCTCCTCCATGAGGTTCAGGGAGGGTCCCCCTTCCTCTTCACCTTCAAGAGGATCCTCGTCTGGGGCCGCCGCGGCGCGGCCTCACGCTAGAGCGGCGAGGGCGCCCCGGAGCACCGAGTCGAACATCTCTGCCGTGAGGCGCCCCGTGTTCGTGTTCTGGCGGCTCACGTGGTACGAGGCGAAGAGCGTCGCGCCCCCCGGGAGGACGACGCGGGCGCCGTGCGCGAAGGCCGGGCGCGGCGACACGGCCCCGAGCCCGGCGTCCTCGAAGGCCCGGAGCGTCTGCCGGAAGGCCAGCTCTCCCAGAGCGAGAAGGACCGAAATCCGCGGGAGCGACGCGATCTCACGGACGAGGAACGGCCGGCAGCGGTCGAACTCCCGCGGCGACGGGCGGTTGTCGGGGGGCGCGCATCGCGCCGCCGCGGTCACCCGGCAGTCGGTCAGCCGAAGGCCGTCCTTCCGCGATGCCGACCGCGCCTGATTCGCGACGCCGGCGCGGTGAAGCGCGGCGAAGAGAAAGTCTCCCGAGGCGTCTCCCGTGAAAACGCGCCCCGTCCGGTTTCCGCCGTGGGCCGCCGGCGCGAGGCCGACGACGAGAAGGCGCGCGCGAGGGTCTCCGAATCCCGGCACGGGCCTCGCCCAGTAGCTCTCCGAAGCGAAACGGCGTGGCGCGTCCCGCGCGGCCGTCTCGCGCCACCGGACAAGCCGCGGACAGGCCCGGCACGTCACGATCTCGTTCTCGAGGGCCGCGAGGGCGGCCTCGGGCCGGGGCGGAAGGCTCAATACTTCTCCGGCTTTCTTCGGGCTCCGGCGGGAGGCGGCGGCGTCGTCGGCCGGGGTTTCTGCACCTCGATCGCGACGTTCCCGGCGGTCTGCTTCACGTCGTCGCCGACCTTGCGCGCCCCCTCCGAAGCCGCCTGCCCGGCGCGCCCGGCGCGGTCCGCCGCGTCCGCGCCCGCGGCCGTCGCCGTCGCCTTGAGCCGGTCTGCCGCTTCTTTCGCGGCCTCGCCCGCTTTTTCGATCGCCTCGTCGGCCTTCCGTCCGGCCTTTTCCAGCGACCCTTTCCTGCCGCATCCGGGCGAGAGCGCGAGCAGGGCCAAGAGCCCCGCCGCGACGACTCCCCGCTTACGCAACCCGGTCATGACGTTCCCTTCCTTTCAACCCCGGCCTTCCCTTCTCCCTCTCGATCTCGCGGAGGAATGCCGCGCGCAGAAAGTAGTACCACCCCTGGAGGAACGCAACGGTGACGCCGATCTTCCCGTCGAGGAAGCCCCGCTTGACGAGCAGGCTCCGGAGAACCTCGAAGATAGGCCGGATCAACGTCCCCGCGATGTTCGCCTTCTGCCCCAGGTCGTACCGGTCCTCCGCCGAGAGACGTGCGTAGAGGGAGGCCTTGCGGAGGAAATCCGAGAAGTTCCGGTAGGGCTCGTGGAGGAGCGGCCTCGAGAGAACGGCGACCGGACCGTCGGCGAGAAACGTCTCGTGGACGCGCCCTCCCGAGACCCGGAAGCCCCGGGAGCGGCGGCCGATCCGGAACTGGACGTCCGGGGCCCACGCGCCGTGCCGGACCTCGCGGCCGAGGAACGTCGAGAGGCGCGGCATCCGGAGCCCCGCGAACCTCTCTCCGCCGTCGGAGAGCCGTGCCCGGATCTCGTCGCGCAGCCCGTCCGGGACGCGCTCGTCGGCGTCGACGAAGAAGACCCAGTCGTGCGACGCGAGCGAGAGGGCGCGGTTGCGCGAGGCGACGTACCCTTCCCACGGGATCTCCTCCACCCGGGCGCCGGTTCTCCGGGCGATCTCCTGCGTCCCGTCCGAGGAGCCCGTATCGGCGACCAGCACCTCGTCCGCCCATCCCACCGTCGCGAGGGCCGCCGGGAGGCGGTCGTGCTCGTCCTTCACGAGGAGGATGACCGAGACGGGCGGGGCCACGCCGCGAGGATAGTCGACCCCGGTGACACGGACGACATTTCGACGGACGACGTGGACGACGTGCGCCAGACACCATGGGAGTGACGCCGCGGCCCGCGACCTCTCGCATGAGCGCGGCCGACGACGACGCGGACCAGCTGCCGCGCGGACCCTTCGAGTCGGGCGTCCTTCGCCCTCGCCGCTGAGCGGGTATCGCGGGGCGGCGATTTCTCGGCCTGTCGAGGAGGCTCCTGACCATGCCAGCGCAAAGAATCGTCGTCGCGCTCCTGTTCGTCGCGCTTCTACCGATCACGCCTCTCGCAGATGCCGAAACCGAGGTCAACCCATGCGGCGGCGTCCACTTCTTGGAGCACCTCAGCACGATTACGTTCGTCACGAGCGCACTACGGCTCCTGAATGGCACCGAAGACTTCAAACTCAGGCGTCTTCGGCGTGCAGCCGCAGATGCGAAATCGCAGCTTGATCGGGGCGTTGTTGTCGATGCCGTCGCTCTTCCTAACCTCTCCGAGGGCCTTCGCAGGGCACGAGCCTATGCTGAGAGTCACTCCTTACCCGCCAAAGTCACCGCCGATCTCATGGCTCTAAAGGCGTGGATTTCTAAGCAGCCATGGGGCCTGTCGTCACCACCACGTTAGGCCGCCGCCTGACCTCGCTATCCTTCATCCCTCAGGGCCATGAGAATTCTCGCCCTCGATCTCGGCGCCGGATGGCGCGGCGGACAGAAGCAGACGGCGCTCGTCGCCGCCGCTCTGGCCGCGCGCGGACACGACGTGACGCTCGTCGCGGCGGACGGCTCCCCTCTCGCGAGCGAGGCGCGCGTCGATGGGCCGCGCCGGGCTCATTCCCGTTCGCGGGCGAGGCGAGGCGTCGCCGCGGCTCCTCGCCGCGGTCGCCGCAGCGGTTCGTCGGCTCCGCCCGGACGTCCTCTGGGCCTCCGACGGGCGCGGGCACGGGGCCGCCGTCTGGAGCCTCGCGGCGGCACGAACGCCCCTCGTAGTCCACCGGCGCGTCGCCTTCCGGCCGGGGCGCGATCCGCTCTCGCGCCTGAAATTCCGGGCGGCACGCCGTTTCGTCGCCATCTCCGCGGAGGTCGCCCGCGTCCTTTCCGAAGCGGGGATTCCGAAGGAGCGGATCGCCGTCGTTCCGGATGGCCTTCCGGACGAGGCGTTCCTTCACGCGCCGGCGCCCCCCGCGCCCCCTTTCCGTCTCCTTCACGCCGGGGCCTTCGACGGACTCAAGGGGCAGGACGTCGCCGTCGCGGCACTCGCCCGCGTCGTCGAGGGGGGAATCGACGCGACGCTCACGTTCCTCGGCGACGGACCGCGGCGCGCCGAGACGGAACGCCTCGCCGGGGAATCCGGGGTCCTTTCGCGCTGCACCTTCGCCGGCGAGGTCCGGGACGTCCCCGAGCGTCTCGCCGCCTCGCACCTTCTTCTCCTCCCCTCGAGAAGCGAAGGCGCGTCCCTCGTCCTCGTCGAGGCGATGGCCGCCGGTTGCCCCGTCCTCGCCCACGACCTTCCGGCGCCGCGCGAGATCTGCGGCGCCGGCGCCGCGGGACGCGCTCGTTCCGACGCTCGAGCCCCGCGCCTGGGCGGACGCGGTCTCGAGCCTCCTTCGCAACGAGGAGGAACGCCTCCGCCTCGTCGCGGAGGGACGCAGGGCTGCCGCGACGCGGACGCTCGCCGCGAGCGTCGAGCGGTTCGAAGACGTTCTCGGGGCAGCTCTCGGGGCCGCATGAGAGTCCTCCTCCGGGCGACGAACTGGGTCGGGGACGTCGCCATGTCGCTCCCCGCGGTCAAGGCGCTCCGCGCCTCGTTTCCGAAGGATCACCTCGCCGTCCTCGCGCGCCCCTGGGTGGCAGACCTCTACCGCCTTCGTCCGGAGGTCGACGAGGTTCTCGTCGAGGAGAGCTCCGGCGCTCACGCCGGGTCCGAGGGGCGGCGGCGGCTGGCAGCGGAGATCCGGGAGAGCCGGTTCGAGCGGGCCGTCGTCTTTCCGACCAGCTTCGGAACAGCCTGGACGGTGCAGCAGGCGGGGATCCCCGAGCGGATCGGCTGGGCCGCCGAGGGGCGTTCGCCGCTTCTGACACGGGCTCTCCCGCAGCGGCTTCACCGGGGCCGGCACCAGGTCTGGAAGCACCTGCTTCTCGCCGAGGCGGCGGGGGCCGCAATGCCGGCCGCACCGGACGCGTCATGGGAGGTGTCGAAGGAGACCTCCGGCATGGGACGGGCTCTCCTCGACGCGGCCGGACTCGCGGGGCGCCCGTTCGCCGCGGTCCACCTCGCCTCCTTCGCCCACGCCGCCAAGCGGTGGGAGCTTTCCCGCTTCGCCGACCTCCTCGACCGCCTCGCCGCCTGTCAGGGCCTCGCGGCCGTCCTCCTCGGAAGCGCCGGCGAAGGGGGCGTCAACGCCGAGGCGTCCGCTCTGACGAAGCGTGCGACGCTCTTCGATCTCTCCGGGAAGAGTTCGCTCCCCGAAGTCCTCGGCGTTCTCTCCCTCGCCCGCCTCTTCGTCGGGAACGACTCGGGGATCGGCCATCTTGCCGCCGCGGTCGGAACGCCGACCGTCACCGTCTTCGGCCCGACCGATCCGGAAGCCACCCGGCCGTGGGACGGGCCGCGGGGCAACGGAAAGCCGGTCCGGGTCGCGCTCGCGCGCCGGAGGACCGTCTGCGCCCCCTGCCGCTTCGACGTCTGCCCCCTCGACCACCGGTGCATGACGCGGTCTCGACGTCGAGAGCGTCCTCGAGGCCGTGGCGTCGGTCCTTTGAAGCTAGCGCCGCGCCCGTCCAGCGCGTGCAGAAAGCCGAGAGGGCGCGCGAGGCGCGGTCGATCTTCCGGTAGACCGGAATCCCGCCGCGCTGGAGGACGGCCACGAAGTCGTCGTAGAGGCGGCCCGAGTCGACGTTGACGACGACCGGCTTTCCCGTCCTGCGGAAGAGGCGCAGCAGCTCCTGCGGCAGCGACTCGGGGGCGTGGATGTTCTCCGAATGTGTCCCGACGAGGTCGGGGGCGAGGTTGTCGAGGGCCGGCGTGACGGGGACGGGCGAGACGATCAGCGCGTCGACCCCCGGGTCCTCGAGAAGGGCCCCGGCCGCCTCCACGAATTTCGGCGTCTCCGCCATCGGGGTCGCGTCGACCGGGTTGTCCGCGTGGGCGACGGCGGGAAGGCAGGCGGAGAGGCGCCGCCTCGTCTCCGCCGAGAGGACGGCGGCCGTCAGGCCGAACAGCTCGTCGAGGACGGAGGCGCACTCGAAGCCGGCGTTCGAGAGGATCGCAACCCGGCGGCCGGCCACCGTCCGGCCGTCGAGCATCGTGAAGATCTTCACGTAGTCCTCGAACATGTCGAGTGTCTCGGTCACGACGACGCCCGCCTGCTCCATGAGGGCGCGCGCGACGGCGTAGTCGCCGGCGAGCGAAGCGGTGTGGCTCTGGGCCGCCTTCGCCCCGAGCGGCGTCTTCCCCCCCTTGAAGGCGAGGACCCGCTTCCCCTTCTGGCGGAGCCGCCGGGCCATCCGGACGAACCGCTCCCCGTCGAGCGGCTGGAACCCCTCGATGTAGCAGGCGAGGATCGAGACGGAGTCGTCCCGCTCGAAATACTCCAGAAAGTCCGACACGGTCAGGTCCATCTGGTTCCCGAACGAGATCGAGGCCTTCGGAAAGACGATCCCGTCGAGGTTGCTCGTCAGCGAGACGAGGTAGGCCCCGCTCTGGCTGATCGCCACGAGCCGGTCTCCCGGGGCGTCGTGGAACGGCAGCTTGTAATACGGCACGAAGAAGGTGTTGTACCGGTGCTTCGAGACGATGCCGAGGCAGTTCCCGCCGACGAGGACCGGACCCCCGTCGGCGCGCGACCGGCTCTCCACGAGCGTCCTCCGGATCTCCTCGTCGAGGGCGCGCTGCCCCGTCTCCGCGAAGCCCCCCGGGATCAGGATGATGGAGGCCGCCTTCCCCGTCGCGCAGAGCTCCGCGACCGCGTCGCGCGCTCCCTCCGCGGGGATCGCGATCACGGCGAGGTCCACCGCCTCGGGAAGGTTCCGCCCGCTCGTCACGCACGGGACGCCGTCCACGGCCGGGGCCTTCGGGTGAACGGCCCAGAGCTTCCCGTAGCGGAGCCCCTCCGAGGCCTTCAGGTTCCGGAGGATGATCCGGCCCGGGGTTCATCACCGTCGTGGACGCCCCGAAGACGGCGGCGCTCTCCGGCTCGAGGAGGTTCCGGATCTTCCGGATCGGGCGCGAGGGGCGCGCCGTCCGCCTCTCCGACAGATGCGCCTTCCCGTCGGCCGCCACCCAGCGCCCGTCCGGGCAGAGGAGAAGAGGGTTGATCTCGACCTCTTCCAGCGTCAGCGTGCTCCCGCGGCATCGGGCGCGAACGACGTCGGCGAGCCGGCCCAGCGCCTCGAGCCTCGCTCGCGACGGCGTCGAGATCGAGCGGCGCCACCGGGTGCAGGCGCGACGGCGAGAAGAGAATCCCGAGGGCCGGCGCCGCGGCGGCCGCGGCCGCGAGCCCCTCGCGGACGCGACCCGGCGCGAGGATCGCCGTCGAGCCTCCGGCGCTCACGCTCCCGAACCATTCGGTCAGGACGCCGCCGAGGCCCAGGACGAGAACCGGTCCGAAGGCGGGGTCCTGCTTCACCGAAACGAGCGTCTCGGCGGCGGGCGATCCCCGACAGGGACGTCAGCCTTTCGAGCAGGAGGATCCCCGTCCGCCCGGCTCCCGGCGCACGGCGCCCCACGTCGTCCCAGATCTTCCGCGCCGCCCCGAGGACGGCATCCGCCTCCGAAGGGGCCGACGCCACGCCTCCGACGTCGGACTTGTGGAGGAGATCCGGCGAGACGATCTTCAGGAAGCATCCCGCCCCGCAGAGCGATGCGAGGAAGGACTCCGCCCCCGCGGAGAGCCGGCCGCCGGGGGCTCCTTCCCAGAAGAAAGAGCGCGGCACGTCGAAGCCGGCGCCCGCGAGAAGCGCATAGACCTCCTGCTCGAGGAGGTCCGTCCGTCCGGCGGCGCGGACCGATTCGAAAAGCTCACCGGGGGAGAGCGCGGCCGTCTCTCTCGCGGGCATCTTCAGCCCCTCCGCTTCAGCTCTTCGTCCACGTGACGACAGATGAGGTGGATTGCGGCGAGATGCAGCTCCTGCACGTGCGCCGTCTCGGCGGACGGGACGACGAGGCCGACGTCCCACTGCTGGGCCTCCGCCCGCCCCTTCGCCCCCGTCATCAGGATCGTCGACATCCCCTTCGACCTCGCGGCGTCGAGCGCCTTGAGGACGTTCGGGCTCGAGCCGGACGTGGAGATCCCGACGGCCACGTCGCCGCTCCTGCCGAGCGCCTCCACCTGCCGCGAGAAGACAGTCTCGTACCCGTAGTCGTTCGCGCAGGCGGTCAGGATCGAGACGTCCGACGCGAGGGCGACGGCCGGAAGGGCGGGCCGGTCGTCCTTGTACCGGACGACCAGCTCGGCCGCGAAATGCTGCGCCTGCGTCGCGCTCCCCCCGTTGCCGAAGACGAGCGTCATCCGGCCGGAGAGCGCGGCGTCGGCGACGAGGGCCGCCGCCCGCGCCACCGCGGGACCGATCGTCCGTTCCGCCTCCGAGGCGAGCTGGGCGAGATCGGTGAAGTAGGACTTCATTCGCCGCTTCCTTTCGCGCGCGTGAGCATGGAGGTCGTCGAGCGTCCCGCGACGAGCGGGATCAGCTCCACCCGTCCGCCGTAGGAGCGGACGAACGGCGCGCCGACCACGGTCGCCTCGGTGTAGTCGCCCCCCTTGACGAGAACGTCGGGCCGGACGAGTTCGATCAGCCTTTCCGGCGTCTCCTCCTCGAAGAGGACGACGAAGTCGACCGCGTCGAGCCCCCCGAGCACCTGCGCCCGGTCGTGCTCGGAGAGGATCGGGCGCTCCGGCCCCTTGAGCCTCCGGACCGACGCGTCGCTGTTCAGGCCGACGACGAGGAGGTCCCCGCGCTTGCGCGCCTCGGTGAGGAGCCGGATGTGCCCGGGATGGAGGAGGTCGAAGCAGCCGTTCGTGAAGACGATCTTCCGGTGCGCCCGCCGGAGCGTCGAGGCGACGGCGGCGAGGTGGGCCCGGTCGAGGAGCTTCTCCTCCGGCGACGCCGTGAGCCCCTCGAGGAGGTCGGCCCAGTGGACGGGAGCCGTCCCGACCCGGGCCACGGCGCACCCGGCGGCCCGGTTCGCGACCTCGGCGGCCGCGGCGAGGTCGAGGCCGGCGCCGAGCGCGACGCCGAGGGCGGCGAGGACCGTATCCCCGGCTCCGGTCACGTCGAAGACCTCCCGGGCGCGGGCGCGGATGCGGCGCGGCTCGTCGCGGCCGTCGAGGAGGAGCATCCCCTCCTCGGAGAGCTTCACGAGGAGCGCGTCGAGCGAAAGGTCCCGCCGGAGGCGCTCGCCGATCGCCGCGACGTCCGCGACGTCGCGCGCGCCGTCTCGCCCGCCACGGTCTCCAGCTCCTTCCGGTTCGGCGTCACGCATCGTGGCGCCGCGGTAGCGGCCGTAGTCGCGCCCCTTCGGATCGACGAGGACCGGGATCCCCTTCCGCCTCGCCGCGGCGATGAGCTCCGAGAGGAGCGCCGGCGTCAGCGTCCCTTTCGCGTAGTCGGAGAGGAGGAGGACGTCGGCCGTCCTCGACCGCCCGGAGCGCGGCGGCGGTGAGCTCCCGCTCGGCCCCGGGCGAGAGCCCCGCGGCCAGCTCCTGGTCGACGCGGAGCATCTGCCGCCCCTCCGAGACCATCCGGCGCTTGACCGGCGTCGTCCGGAGCGGATCGGCGACGATCGTTCCGCGCGCACCGGGGAGCGTCGTCAGCCGCCGCGCGAGCCACGCCCCCTCTTCCTCCGGGCCGACGGCGCCGAGGGCGATGACGTGCCCGCCGAGCGCGGAGAGGTTCTCGACGACGTTGCCCGCGCCGCCGGCCCGCCGGCTCATCGCCGAGAGGTTGAGGAGCGGCACGGGCGCCTCGGGGGCGACGCGCGTCACCTCCCCGTCCAGGTCTCGTCGAGCATCAGGTCTCCCGCGACGGCGACCGTGACGCTCGCCGCCGCGTCGGCGAGGGCGGCCAGCTCCCGCGGCGTCACGCCCGCTCCCCGAGGCCGAGGAGGAGCGCTTTCGCGAGGAGCGGCACGGTGATCTCGTGGTGCCCCGTGATCGCGTACGAGGCGCCCCCCGCGAGGATCGGCCGCTTCAGGACGTTCTCGTGGGGGCGGTAGTGGCGGATCATGTCGAGGTCGACGGTCGTGAAGTTCCTCACGTCGTGGCCGAGGTTCCGCGAGAGGGAGAGCGCCTTGAGGAAGACCTCGGGGAGGATGACCGAGGAGCCGGCGTTGATCCAGACCCCCCCGTCCCCGAGCCGCGCGACGACCCCCTGGATCGTCCGGAAGTCGCGCATCGACATCTCGCCGACGAGCGCGCCGTCCATCCCCGGCTGCTGCGCCAGCGTGTCCGTCCCGAGCGCCACGTGGACGGTCAGCGGCACTTCCCGCTCCGCCGCGGCGGCGAAGAGCGAAAGGTGGCGGAAGGGATACCGGCTCCGCCGGAGAAACTCCCCGAGCGCCCGGCCGTAGCCCCACCCTTTCGGCCGCCCCGCGCGGAGGGCGCGGAAGATGCCGACCCCCGTCTCGCGGCTCATCCCGAACTCGCCGTCCGAGAGGACCGACCCGACGTCCTCGGAGGTCGCCCCGTGGTAGGCCAGCTCGAAGTCGTGAATTCCGCTCGCGCCGTTCGTCGCGAGCGCCGTGACGTACCCCTCGCGCAGGAGCGCGAGAATCGAGGGGGTGAGGCCCGTCTTCACGACGTGCGCGCCGAAGGCGAAGACGACGGGTTTCTTCTTCCGGCGCGCGGCGGCGATCGCTCGGACGACCGCCCGGAGCGCGTCGGCGGCGAGAAGGTGGGGCAGGCCGTCCCAGAAGGCCGTGAACGAGTCGTCGACGCCGGGCGGAGCGCCGAGGTCCTTCACGTGGACCTTGAAGCGGCGCGTCGCGATCGGATAGGTCCGGGCCCGGCGGCGGATCGCGGCCATCGGCGTCCCCGCCTACCTCGGAGCCCCGAGCGCCGTGCGGATCGCCCCGGCGAACGCCGCCTCGCTCTGCGGCCCCGCGAGCCGGGCCGCGACCGCCCCTTTCCGGTCGTAGACGATCGTGTAGGGGAGCGTCCCGTCCCAGCTCCGGTCGGCCGCGTCGATGAAGGTCTGTGGGTCGGCCGTCTTCACCTGCCAGCAGACGAACGGGACCTTCTCCTCCTTGAGGAACTTCGGAACCGCCGGGGCGGTCTTCGCCGTGTCCGTCGCGACGAGGACGACGGCGACGTCCTTCGCCGAAAAGCCGGAGGCCGCGGCCGCGAGCCGCGGCATCTCTTCCCGGCAGGGGATGCACCACGTCGCCCAGAAGTTGACGACGAGGACGCGTCCTTTCTTCGCCTCCACGATCCGCGGGCGGTACTGCTCCGGCCGGAGGAGCTTCACCGGCTCGGCGGCGGCCGGCGCCCCGAAAAGGAGGAGCGCCGCCGCGAGAAGAAAGAGTCGGCGCGTTCTCAAATCCGCTTGATCGTGCAGCCGAACGCCTTCGTCTCGGCGACGGGCACCGGCTTGCCAACGAGGAAGGCGTCGAGGGCGTTCCGGAAATCGGGCGACCGGACGCTCTTCGCGTCGTCCTCGTTCTCGTCGATCCGTCCGTGATAGATCAGCTTTCCCGAGCCGTCGAGGAGGAAGACCTCGGGGGTCTTCTGCGCCCCGTACGCGTCGGCCACCTTGTTCCCCTCGTCCTTCACGACGAAGAAGCCGAAGCCGTGCTTCCTCGCGTGCTCGGCGGTCTCGGCGGCCGGCTCCGTCTTGTTCGAGTTGATCCCGACGAAGGCGACCCCCTTCGCCATGTACTCCTTCGCGAGCGCGGCCATCCGCTCGTTGTAGGCGTTCGAGACGGGGCACTTCGTGGCGATGAAGAGGACGGCGACTCCCTTGTTCTTCGAGAGCAGCTCCTTGAGCGAAACGGGCTTTCCGTCGCGCGCCGCGGGGAGCGTGAAGTCGGGCGCGGTCGTGCCGATGGCGAGATTGGCGGCCGGGGCGGCGGCGGCCGCGAGAATCGCCCCGAAGGTCAGCGCGGCGATGCGGGCGAGGTTCATCGGGATCCCCCCATGAGTCGTTCGAAGGCGTTCTCCCAGATCGCGCGAAGCTCCGCCGCCGGGCGGTCGATGACGACGGCGCCGTTCACCGCGAGGCGCAGCGCGCCCGACGTCACGCGGCCGAGCAGCGAAGTCGGAACCCGGAGGCGGCGCGCCGCGGAGAGGACGGTCATCTCGCGCCCCGGCTCGAACGAGACGAGCGCGCGCGGGAAGGACTGGGAGAAGAGGGCCCGCGTCGCGGAGAGCGGCGTGAGAAGAGCGAGGTCGGCGCCGCGCGTCGCCTGGCCGAAGCAGGCCTCGGCCGCAGCCACCGCGAGCCCCCCCTCCCCGAGGTCGTGCGCGGAGGCGAGGATGGCGTCCTCGGCCAGCTCGGAGAGGAGCGTGACGAGGGCTTTCACCGCCGCGAGGTCGAGCGTCGGGCAGGGGCCCTCGTCCCGGCCGAGAACGGTCGCGAGGTACTCGCTCGCCCCCAGCTCGTCGCGCGTCTCGCCGAGGAGCGCCACGACGTCCCCTTCCCGGACGAAGCACGACGGGATCGCCCGTGCCACGTCCGGGACGAGGCCGACCATCCCGACCGTCGGCGTCGGGAGGATGGAGCGTCCGTCTGTCTCGTTGTAGAGCGAGACGTTCCCCGAGACGACGGGCGTCTCCAGCGCGCGGCACGCCCCGGCGATTCCGCGGATCCCGGCGGCGAACTGTCCGAGAATCTCCGGCCGCTCGGGGTTGCCGTAGTTCAGGCAATCGGTCACCGCGAGCGGCCGCGCTCCCGCGCACGCCACGTTCAGGGCCGACTCCGCGACGGCGAACGCCGCCCCGCGCTTCGGGTCGGCCGTGCAGTAGCGAGGGTTCACGTCCGCCGCGATGGCGAGCCCCTTCGTCGTTCCGGGGACCCGGATCACCGCCGCGTCGCCTCCGGGTCCCTTCACCGTGTTCGTCCGGACGGTGTGGTCGTACTGCGTCCAGATCCAGCGCTTGCTCGAGAGGTTCGGGGAGGAGAGGAGACGGACCAGCGCCTCCCCGTCATCCGGCCCCCCCGGGATCGGGACGGAGACCGGTTCCTCGGGCGATCCGGCCGGCATCGAGACCGGGCGGCGGTAGACGGGGGCGTCGTGGACGAGGGGGGCGATCTCGAGGTCGGTCACGAGCTTCCCCTCGAAGAGGAGCTGCATCCGTGGCTCGCGGATCACCTCCCCCATCACGACCGCGTCGACGCCCCAGCGTCGGAAGACGCGCGCCACCTCTTCCTCGCGCCCCTTCCGCGCCACGATCACCATCCGCTCCTGCGATTCGGAGAGCATCAGCTCGTACGGCGTCATCCCCGTCTCGCGCCTCGGAACCTTCGAGAGGTCGAGCCGCATCCCGACGCCGCCGCGCGAGCACATCTCGAACGTGGACGACGTCAGCCCGGCGGCCCCCATGTCCTGGATCGCGACGACGGCGTCTCCCTCCAGCACCTCGAGGACCGCCTCGAGGAGGAGCTTCTCCACGAACGGGTCCCCCACCTGCACCGTCGGGCGCCGCTGGGACTTCTGGTCGTCGAAGACGTCGGACGCCATCGAGGCGCCGTGGATACCGTCCCGCCCCGTCTTCGAGCCGACGTAGAGAACCGGGTTCCCCGGCCCCGACGCCTTCGCGCGGAAGATCCGGTCGTGCCGGACGACGCCGACCGCCATCGCGTTGACGAGGATGTTCTTGTTGTACGCGGGGTGGAAGAACGTCATCCCCCCGACCGTCGGGACGCCGATGCAGTTCCCGTAGCCGCCGATCCCGCGGACGACCCCGTCGACGAGGTCGTGCATCCGCGGGGCCGCGGGGTCGCCGAAGAAGAGCGGGTCGAGGATGGCGATGGGGCGTGCCCCCATCGTGAAGACGTCCCGGAGGATCCCCCCCACTCCCGTCGCCGCCCCCTGGTACGGCTCGATGAACGAAGGGTGGTTGTGCGACTCCATCTTGAAGACGACCGCCCACCCGTCCCCGATGTCCACGGCGCCCGCGTTCTCCCCCGGCCCCTGCAGGACCCGCGGCCCCGTCGTCGGGAACTCCTTCAGGTAGACCCGCGACGACTTGTAGGAGCAGTGCTCGCTCCAGAGGGCCGAGTAGATCCCCAGCTCGGTGATGTTCGGGACCCGCCCGAGGATCGCCTTGATCCGCTCGAACTCGTCGGCCGAGATCCCGTGCTCGGCCGCCAGGGCGGGCGTCACCGCCGCCGCAACGTTCGTCATCAGGGTCGTAGTTTAGAGGAAGGGGCAGCCGGTGAATCCGGCGTCACGCGACTTCGTGGCGCACGTGCAGCCTTCCCGCCTCGCGAAGCTGGAGAAGGATGGAGGAGGGGCTCAGCTCGAAGCCGTTCGGCCAGCAGAGGGCGCCAAGCTCGAGAAAACACCGACGGAAGAGCTCCGGATCTCGCAGGGGGCGGACCATGACCGTGTCGCGGGCCACCAGCGGCCCGACGTCGTAGTCACCCGTGGAGCCGTCCGAGAACTCCAGCCGGACGACAAACCCTTCGAGCGGCACGGCGCGGACGATCCTAATCATTGTCGGCTCCCGGGATTCGCTCCAACGGCTGCAAAGCCCGTCCCTTCTCCCAGTTTCTCATGAGCGCGGCCCTGTTTTCGAGACACCACTCGCGAGCCAGCCGGGCCGCGCGCTCCGGAAACCGGCCATCGATGATCTCTCTTCCGTAAACCGCTTCCCCTTCATCGAGCTCTCCTTCCCTAAGTCTATGGAGAACGCCAAACCGGATCCGGCTACTTCTCGGGGAGCAGGTCATTGAAACATCAAGGGAAACTTCAAAAACATCGGCAGTTTGGTCGCGCCCGCACGGCGCGCGTGGATTGAAACTGTAGGGGACGGCCGTTTCAGCGCGGATGGCGCAGGCGGCCACGCTGGAGGGCAGCTCGTCCCCTAGGGATGCTCTTTTCGGAGGAGGAAAAGCGCCTCCTGGACGCTATGCTTCTGGCGGTACCGAGATAGGAGTGCGATGGCCAGCAGGCTGAAGGACTAGGTCATCACGTCTCACGCTACTCTCCAGATGCGGCGTCGCGGCATCAGCGAGGGGATCGTCAGGAGAATCCTGAGCGCGCCGGAGCACCGTGAGTCCGTGGGGCCGGGTCGCGATGTCGTTCAGGCCAGAGCAGTGTTCGAGGGTAAGACCTATCTCGTTCGAGTTTTCGTGGATGTGGATCGCCATCCCCCCGAGGTCGTGACGGTCTATCGGACCGGCAGGATCGAGAAGTACCGGAGGAACAAGCCGTGAAAGTCACCTACGATTCAAAGACGGACACCCTGACGGTCGTCCTGAAGGAGCGTGCCAGGGTGGCGGAGAGCGACGAGGACAAACCCGGGGTCATCCTGGACTATGACGATCGCGGAAATCTCGTGTCGCTGGAAGTGCTCGACGCATCAAAACGCGTTACGGAAGCAAGGAAAATCGAGTTCCAGACGACGGCATGAAACACTTCTCGAAGAAGGTTCGAAGATCGAAGAGCCGAGCCCTGAAGCCGCCAGCTCCACCGCCGAAAGGTCGGACGCCCGGAAGCGCCCGCGGAAGGCTGATCGTCCGGCCCAACTTCGACGATCCACTACCGAAGTCCATCCGCAAGAATTTCGAATAGCCCTCGTCCCTGAAGTTCGGCCCTGCGAGTCGCGCGCTACGACATCGAGCGAGTTTGGTAGCCGGCCAAGGCCCGAAGCTCGAATCCCGCTTCCGTGAGGGCCCTCCGGACCGCCTTCGCGTTGGCCGCGGCGCCGGGAGTGTCGCCGTGGAGGCAGATGGTCTCGACGCGGACGGGGATCCGCGTGCCGTCCAGGGCGACGGCGATGCCGTCCTTCGCGAGGGAGAGTGCTTTTGCCGCCGCCTGTTCCGGCGTCTCGACGAGGGCCCCTTTCATCCCGCGCGCGACGAGGGTGCCGTCCGCGTTGTAGCCGCGGTCGGCGAAGCCTTCCGCTGCGGCGCGCATCCCGAGCGCGTTCGCAGTCAGGAGGAGAACCGATCCCGGAGAGGAGACGAGAATCAGCGCGGGAGAGACGCGGCGCGCGGCTTGGGCGAGCGCACGGGCGGTGGCGGCATCGTGCGCCGCCGCATGGTAGAGGCCGCCGTGAGGCTTCACTCCGGCGACGGTAACGCCTTCCTCCCCGGCGACCCGGACGAGCGCCTCGACCTGCTCCCGGACGAGCCGCTCGATTTCCCTGGCGGGAAGCGCCATCCGTTTCCGGCCGAAGCCCTCCCGGTCGGGATACGACGGGTGGGCGAAGACCGCCACGCCGTGAGCCTTCGCGAGGCGGACCGTGGCGCGCATCGTCTTCTCGTCACCCGCGTGGGCCCCGCAGGCGACGTTCACCGTCGTCACGTGCGGCATCAGGGCCGCGTCGTCGCACCCCTCGCCGCCGTCGAAGTTCAGATCGATCGCCTTCATCCGCGCCGGACCTCCTCCCCGAAGCTCCGGATTCTCTCTTCCTTCTCCGCGAGAAGGCGGCGGGCCTCGCCCGGCGTCGTCACCACGAAGCGGAGGGAAGCGCCCGGTTGCGCCCGGACGAGGAGGGCGAGATCCGCGGCGAGAACGGTGGCGATCTTCGGATAGCCCCCTGTCGTCGGCCGCTCCGAAAGAAGGACGATCGGCT
Source organism: uncultured Acidobacteriota bacterium (assembly GCA_963779415.1). Lineage (GTDB taxonomy): Bacteria > Acidobacteriota > Thermoanaerobaculia > UBA5066 > UBA5066 > DAOMFB01. The sequence goes on from CAVZYA010000001.1 coordinate 1,307,265, forward strand.
GGCCGTCCGCCGTGATCTGGATCGCGCCGAGCGCCGTCCCCTCCGACGGCAGCTCCTCGATCTCCCGGAGGTCGCCTCGGACGGAAGGTCCTTCGAGTCGAAAGCCGATCCGGTTCGACTCCGGGCGGATCCGGTACGCCGAGCCGTAGAACGTCCGGACCGCCCCGTCTCCGAAAAGATCCGCCTGAGGCCCGGGAAGGACGCGCACCACCGGATCGGCCGGGGCCGGGACTTCGGGGACGGCGAGGTCGAGGCGCGGCGGACGCTTCGGCGCCCCGACGGGAAGGAGATCTCCCTTCCGGAGGGGCCAGCCATGGAGTCCGCCGAAGCGCGCCACGACGCAGGTCGAGCGGCTTTTGAGGATCTCCGGAACGGCGATTCCTCCCGCGACCGCGACGACCGCTCGCGCCGGGCCGATCCCCGGACTCTCCGCGCGCAGGACGATCCTCTCGCCGTCGCGAAGGACGGTCGCTCGCCCCGGCGCCGGCCCGAACGCTCCCCCGGCGACGGCGAGCGTGACGTCGCCTCGCGCCTCGAGAACCGGCCCCACGAGCGTGATCTCCAACCCTGCCGCCCCCTCGTCGTTTCCCGCGAGGAGATTCGCGAGGCGGAGCGACTCGGCGTCGAGCGCCCCGGCCGCCGGTATCCCGAGCGCCCCCCAGCCGGGGCGGCCGAAATCCTGAACGGTCGTCAGGAGCCCCGCCTCGCAGACGACGAGCGCCCGCTCCGTCACAGAAGAAACCTCACGCTCTCGCCCGGCGCAAAGAACGTCGGCGGACGCCGGCCGGGATCGAAGAGCGTCACATCGGCCGTCCCCAGGAGATTCCATCCCCCGGGCATCGCGGCCGGATAGATGCCGACGTACGGTCCCGCCATCGCGAGGCTCCGCGCCGGGACGGAGAGACGCGGCGTCTTCCGCCGCGGTCGCCGGAGCGGACGCGGCAGGCCGTAGAGGTAGGCGAAGCCGGGAGAAAAACCGAGGAAGCCGACGGTGTACGTCGGCGCGAGAAACCGCTCCCAGAACGCTTCCGGCGAAATGCCGAGCGCCGAGGAGACCGGGACGACGTCCTCTCCGTCCGGAACGATCCGGATCTCGTGGAGGCGCGGCGGCGCCTCCGGGGCCGGCAGCCGCACCGCCTCGAGGCCCATGAGGACCCCCGCGTCGAAGGCCGGGCCCCCCGCGACGAAGAGGGTCCGGGCGGCCGGAATCACGTCGACGAGCCCCTCGGGAGAAAGCCCCTCGAGGAGGTCCGCCGCTGCGCGGGCGCGCTGGTTCGCTCGGCGCTCCTCCTCGTCGTCGAACGTCAGGATCCACGAGTACTCGCCGACCGCCTTCACGCGGCTCTCCTCTTCCACGCGTGGTGGACGACGGCTCCGAGGAGGACGAGAAGGAACCCGGGCCACGTCGTCCGCGGGCTACCGGCCGCGAGAAGGACGACGATCGCCGATGCGAGGGCGACAAAGCTCCCTCCGAGAAGCGGCCATGCCGGCGTCCGGAACGGACGGGGGGCGTCTGGCTTCTTCTTCCGGAGGACCGGGACAGCGAGGACGACGAGGATCAGGATGAGGAACTCCACGGCCACGACGTACCGGAGGAGCTCCGAGTACGTCCCCGAGGCGATCAGAAGGGAGGTCCAGACGGCCTGGAGAACGAGCGCGACTCCCGGCACGCCCGCGCCGTTCAAGCGCGCGGCCGGCGCGACGAAGAGGCCATCCGCCGCGAGCGCGTACATCACCCGCGCCCCGGAGAGGATCAGTCCGTTCGCGCAGCCGAACGTCGAGACGAGGATGGCCGCGGCCATCCACGCGCCGCCGCGCCCGGGGAGAAGCGCCTCGGCCGAGGCCGTTCCGACGCGGTCCGAGGCGGAATACGCGATTCCGGAAATACCGAGGACCTTGAGGTACGAGACGTTCGCAAGGACGTAGAGGACCGAAACGAGCAGGCATCCCAGGATGAGCGCGAGCGGGAGCGTCCGCCCCGGATCTCGCACTTCGCCCCCGGGGAACGTGACGTTCGTCCATGCGGACTGCGCGAACGCCGGCCCGACGAGGGCGAGAGCGAAGGCGAGCGCGAGCGCCCCACCGGAAGGCGCCGACATCTCCGGGCTCGCGCCGGTCGGCAGCGCGACCGTCCTCGGTGTCAGGAGGAAGCCGGCGAGCGTCAGGCCGAGGAGCGCCGCGTACTTGATCACCGTCAGGACGTTCTGCGTCCGCGTTCCCGTCTTCACGCCGAGGGCGTTCGTCCAAGTGAGAACGGCCACGACGAGGACCGCCACTCCCTTGGCGGCTCCTCCCGTCACCGACGGAACGAGGGCGCCGAGGAACTTCGAGAACGCGACGGCGACGGCCGCGATCGTCCCGGTCTGGACGACGAGGAGAAGCGTCCACGCGAAGAGAAAACCGGTCCGCTCGCCGTAGGCCTCACGGAAGAAGACGTACGGCCCCCCCGCGAGCGGGAACATCGCCGCCAGCTCCGCGCACGAGAGCGCCGCGAGGAGCGTCAGGAGCCCCGCCGCGCCCCAGACCGCGAGAAGCCTCCCCGGCGTCCCGAGAAGCCGCGCCGACTCGGCCGAGACGATGAAGATCCCCGAGCCGATCATGGAGCCGACGACGAGCGCCGTGGCGTCGAACGGTCCGATGACGCGCCGCGGCACGCCGGCTCCCCTTTCGTGCGGCACGGCCGGATTATCCCCGTCTCGTCAGAGGCGCCGTTCCGCGTCAGAATAGACGCCCCCCCGACGCACGGGGAGGGATCCCGGGAGGTTGTGATGATCCTCGTGACAGGCGCGACCGGAAAGACGGGAATCGACGTCGTCCGCGGCCTTGCAATCGTCGGCGCGGGAGTCCGCGCCCTCGTACGCGACCCGGCGAAGGCGCCGGCGCTGCGGCGGCCCGGCGTCGAGGTCGTCGTGGGAGACCTCGAGAGACCCGACTCCCTCCATGCCGCTCTTCACAATGTCGAGCGGGTCTTCCTCTGCTCGGCGGTCGATCCGCGGCAGGTGGAGCTTCAGGGGAACCTCGTCAAGGCCGCAAAGGAAGCCGGGATCAGGCTCGTCGTCAAGCTCAGTGTGCTCGGCAGCTCGCTCGACAGCCCGGTTCCCTTCGCGCGCTGGCACGCCGAGACGGAAAAGCAGCTCATCGCGGCCGGCATTCCGTGGACCTTCCTCCGCCCCCATTACTTCATGCAGAACCTCCTCGGCTTCGTCCCCGTTCTCAAGGCGACCGGGACGCTCTCCCTTCCGATGAAGAGCGCGAGGTTCTCGCTCGTCGACACGCGCGACGTCGCGGCCGTCGCCGTCGAGACCCTCACCGGCGCCGGGCACGAGCGGAAGATCTACGAGATCACGGGCCCGGAGGCTCTCGCCGGAGCGGATCTGGCCCAGAAGCTCGCGAAGGCGACGGGAAAGGCGATCCGCTACATGGACGTCTCCCCCGACCAGGCGAAGAAGGAGATGCTCGCCGCGGGGTGGCCGGAGTGGCTCGCGGCCTCCATGACGGCCCTCTTCGGCGTCTTCGCGACCGGCCGCGCCGCCGCGATCAGCCCGATCGTGGAGGAGCTGACCGGCTACCCGCCCCGCTCGTTCGACGACTGGGCCCGCGAGAACGCCGCCGCCTTCCGCTGAGGCGTCTCAGCTCCGGTGCGCGAGGAGGGCGGAGGCGAAGCTCTTGAAGATCTTCGCGCCGTCGGTGTTTCCGAGAAGCTCCTCGGAGCAGCGCTCGGGATGGGGCATGAGGCCGACGACGTTCCCCGCCACGTTGCAGATCCCCGCGACGTTCGCGAGGGAGCCGTTGGGGTTCCATTCGGGTGCTTCGTTTCCCGCCGGGTCGACGTAGCGGAAGACGATCTGCTCGCGCTCCCCCATCCGGCGGAAGGTCTCGGGGTCGGCCGTCCAGTTTCCGTCGCCGTGCGCGATCGGGACGCGCAGCACCTCGCCCCGGTTCAGGACGAGCGTGAACGGTGTCCGCTTCGTCTCCACTCGGAGAAAGACGTCCTTGCAGACGAACCTGAGCCCCGCGTTCCGGAGCATCGCGCCGGGAAGAAGCCCCGCCTCGCAGAGGATCTGGAAGCCGTTGCAGATGCCGAGGACGGCGCCCCCCTTCTCCGCGAACGCGGCCGCGGAGTCCATCGCGGGCGAGAATCGCGCCATCGCGCCGCTCCGCAGGTAGTCGCCGTAGGAGAAGCCGCCGGGGAGGATGACGAGGTCGGGGTTTCCGAGGTCCCTCTCGTCGTGCCGGACGAGGCGCGCGTCGGCGCCGATGACGTTCCGGACGGCGATCACGGCGTCCTCGTCGCAGTTGCTCCCCGGGAAGAGGACGACCGTGACGCGGGGAGCCGTCATCGAGGCGCCCCGGCCGGGGCGACCTCCACGCTGAAGTCCTCGATGACCGGGTTCGCGAGGAGCTGGTCCGCGAGCTTCCGCGCGGCCTCGAGTGCCGCGGAGGCGTCTGTCGTCTCCATCTCGATCCGGAAGAGCTTCCCGGCCCGGACATCATTGACCGTGCCGTACCCGAGGCGGTGGAGAGCGTCGTTGATCGCCTTCCCCTGCGGGTCGAGGACCCCTTCCTTGAGGAAGACGCGAACGTAAACCGTCATCGGCCGATCTCCTCCCCTTCCGAGCTTACGCCGATCCACTCCGTCGCTTCGTCGTGGAGCGCGACCGAGACCGGGATCGAACAGCCCATCCCGCCGATCGCCTCGCGGAAGACCCGCCGCGCGAGGGCGAAGGTGTTGTTCTGCCGCGAGACGTGCAGGGCGACGACGGCCCGGGTCCTCTCGGTCACGAGGCCGAAGAGCCCTTCCGCCGCGTCCTCGTTCGAAAGATGCCCCACGTCGGAGAGGATGCGGCGCTTGAGGTGCGGCGGGTAGCCGCCGTCGCGCAGGAGGTCGACGTCGTGGTTCGCCTCGAGGCCGATCACCTCGCATCCCCGGAGCGCCCCGGCGACATCCGCCGAGAGATGCCCGAGGTCCGTCGCGATGCCGATCCGGCGCCCGTGCCCGTCCGCGAAGACATAGCAGACCGACTCCGTGCCGTCGTGAGGCGTCCGCGTCACGCGGACGAAGAGGTCGTGCCCAATCCGGATTTCGTCCCCGCCCCGGACGATCCGGATGTCGGCGAAGAGCGGCCCCGGGAGCCCCGCCGCGTGCGCCGTCCCTTCGGTCACATAGACGGGGAGCGGACGCTTCTTCGCGAGATCGAGCGCGCCCCGGACATGGTCCGAGTGCTCGTGCGTCAGGAGGACCGCCGCGACGTCGTCGAGCGAGAGCCCGCGCCCTTCGAGCCGCCGGACGGTCTGCCGGAGCGAGAGTCCGGCGTCGAGGAGGACGACCGTCCGCCCCGCGCGGACGGCTGCACAGTTTCCCGAGGAGCCCGAGCCGAGAAAGGTGATCTCCACGCCCGTCAGCTCCCCGTGCTCCCGAAGCCGCCCGTCCCCCGCGTCGAGACCCGAAGCTCCCCGGCCTCCTCGAAGAGGGCGCGCGAAACCGGCGCGACGACGAGCTGCGCGATCCGCTCGCCGCGGGCGATCGTCACGGCGTCCCCCCCGAGGTTGACGACAATTACCCCCACTTCGCCGCGGTAGTCGGCGTCGATCGTTCCGACGCCGTTCGCGAGGGCGAGCCCTTTCTTCAGCGCGAGGCCGGAGCGGGCGCGCACCTGCCCCTCGAAGCCTGCCGGAATCTCGAGGACGAGGCCGGTCGGGACGACCGCGCGAGCGCCGGGCGCGATCGTCATCGGCCCGTCGAGCGCCGCGCGGAGGTCGGCGCCCGCGGCCCCTTCCGACGCGTAGACCGGCGGCGCGAGGTCGGCGAACCTCTCCGCGATGCGGTACCGGATGACGGGGCGCTCCGTCACGCGGCCAGTTCCTCCATCAGCCCTTCCGCCGAGAAGCCGGGCCCTGGCGGGCCGGCCACGCCGAGGCCGACGGGACCGAGCGCGCCGAAGAGGAGGCCGCAGGCTTCTTCCGCGTCTCGCCCGGTCACCGCGTCGATCTCGGCCAGAAACTCGTCCGCGGAGACGGGGCGCCCGCGGGTGAGCCATGAGCGCGCCGCCGTCTCGCGGCGCGACGCCGTCGACTCGAGCGAGAGAGCGACCTCCGCCCGGATCTGGTCCTTCGCGCGCGAAAGCTCCGCACGGGAGAGTCCCGAAGCCGCGAGCGCCCTGAGGAGCCGGCCCGTCGTCCGGGCGAGCTTCTGGAGATTCTTCGGGTGCGTCGCCGCTTCGACGAGGGCGAGGCCCGCCTCCCGGTGGAGCGAGAGCCCCGCGCCGACGTTGTACGCGAGGCCCTTCCGCTCGCGGATGTCGCGCCAGAGGCGGGAGGAGACGCCACCCCCGAGAACGGTCACGGCGATCGAGACCGCCGCGCGGAGAGGATGGTCGAACGGAATCGTCGGTGCGCCGACGAGGAGATGCGCCTGGGCGAGATCGGCGCGCCGCACCTCCACGGCACAGCGCCGCGCGCGCGGACGCCCCGCGGGGCGCCGCGTGACCGCGGAGACGGAGGGGACGGGACGCCGCCGCTTCTCGAGACGCCGGACGATCGTTTCCGGATCGAAGGCGCCTGCGGCCACGACGAGGATCCGCTCCGGCCGGAAGATCTCCCGAAAGCGCGCGGCGAGCCGCGTGCGGTTGAGGCTCCGGACGCTCTCGCCGCTTCCGAAAATAGGCGCTCCGAGGGGATGCGAGGGCCAGAGGCGCCGGAGGAACGTGTCGTGGAGGACGTCCTCCGGAACGTCGTTCGCCTCGGCCATCTCCTCGAGGATCACCTCCCGCTCCACCTCGACGTCCTCCGCCGTGAAGGAGGGGGCTTCCGTCAGGTCGAGGAGGAGGTCCATCGCCTCTCCCGCCCGGTCGGCCGTCGTCCGGGCGTGGAACGCCACCGAATCCTTCGTCGTGTAGGCGTCGCACTCGCCGCCGAGCCTGTCGGTGAGGCGGGCGATGGCCGCGCCGGAGCGACGGCGGCTCCGCCTGAAGAGGAGGTGCTCGAGAAAATGCGTGGCGCCCCGCTCGGCCGGGGACTCGTCCGCCGAGCCCGAGGCGACGTAGATGCCGATCGCCACGCTCCTGACGTCCCGCATCGGATCGAGCCAGACTTGCGTCCCGTCCGAGAGTCGGCGCGTGAGCACGCCCGATTCTACCGGGGGAGGCGCAATGCACCCCGCTCAGTTCGGCTTCGGGACGGGCGGGAGGCCGGGGCCGGGAACTCCTCCGGGATTGTTCCCCGGCGTGGTCGCCCCGACGCCCGTGAGGAGCGATACGGTGAAGCGCCAGTCGGAGTAGGTGTCGTGTCCCTGAAAGACCTTGTACGCCTTCTTCTTCGACTTCGAGTAGACGCCCATGATCGGCCCGATCGGAGTGCCGGCGGGCGTGCCGAAAGCACCGGAAGAGCCGAACGGGGAGTTGGCGCCCGTCGACGGCGTCGGGGTCGGGGTCGGCTGGGGCGTCAGGCCGGTCCCTCCCGGGGGCATCGCGCCCGGACCTGCCACCGGCAGTCCCTGCATGGGGGCTCCCGCCGTCGCCGTGATGAGTCCCCAGTCGTCCGAATTCGTGATCGGGTCCTTCCAGAGTTTCCGGAGCGTCCGCGGGCGGACGGTGAACATCTCCTTCAGGGAGTTCGGATAGCGCCCGTACCGGATCTGGAAGGTCCGGATTCCCTCGGCGTACTGGAGCCCGCGGAAGATCAGCTCGTCCTCCCGGCTCCGCTGCATCTCGGCCGAGGCGAGCGGCAGGACGGCGGCGATCAGGACCGACATCACCGTCATCCCCACGAGGAGGATCACCAGCGTGTAGCCCTTTTCTCTTCTCGCTACCATGTGTTCACAGGCGTCCCGTCGAGCCCCATTTCCTTCGAGCCCGACTTCACGTCCACGATTCCCGGAGGGTGGTCGGGCGCGGTGTCGGAGGAATCGGGCTCCTCCATCGTCACCTCCCACGTGTCGGCCGACTTCGTGAAGGGGTCGACGGGGACCTTCCGGATGTACCGCTCCGACACGAGGACCTGCAACGATTCGGGATATTTCCCCTTGTCCGCGAAGTACTGGTCGATGCAGGTGCGGAAGGTGTAGAGGTCCTGCTTCAGCGCCGCTTCGCGCGCGCGCTTCGGCGTCTTGGAGAGATTCGGAAGCGCCACCGCCGTCAGGATGCCGATGATGGCCATGACGACGAGAAGCTCGATGAGCGTGAATCCCCTCCGTCGTGGTCTCATCTCACCAGTCCTTGTACTTCGTCTTGTCGAGCGCGGTCCCGTCCGAGAGGGAGTAGACGTCGTAGACGTTCTGGCGCCCCCACGAAGTCGAGTCGGGCTCGTCCTGGTAGCTGCGCAGCCCCCACTCGGCTTTCTGCGTCATCGGGTCGATCGGGATCTTCCGGAGGAAGCGGCGCTTCTTCTTCACCTGCCCGACGAGGTCCACCCCTTCGACGAGCGCTTCGAGGCTCTTCGGATACCCTTCCGTCCCGAGGTCGACCGGAATCAGCCCCTGGTCGCAGAGCCGCTTGTAGTCGTCGATCGCGGACCGCATCGTCCGGAGCGCTTCCTTGAGTTCGAGCTCCCTCTGGCGCTGGACGTTGAAGCGGGTCACCGGAACGATGGCGGCGGTCAGGATCATGATGCACGCGACCACCATCACGAGCTCCGTGAGCGAGTAGCCGGAAGAGCGGCGACGGCGCACGGGAGCCCTCAGCTCCCCGCCGAGACGGTCACGGCCGCCGGGTTGACGACGGGAGGAATGCTCCCCCGCTTCGTCACCACGTTTCCCGCCGAGGCCCGGAAGAAGGCCGTTCCGCCCGAAGCTCCGCGGATCGAGAAGATCGCGAGAGGACCCGACGGGATCCCCCAGTCGCCGTCCCGGCGGAGCATCTGGATCCGCGCTCGTCCGGCGACGCGGTCCGCATCGAAGCGGATCAGATTCGCCCCGACGCCGTCGCTCCACGGTCCCGGAGCGATCCCCGTCACCTCGGTCACCTCCGGATTCCACTCGACGTTCACCTCGAGAAGACGGGCGTCGGAAAGGCCGCTCTCGCCGACGAGGGAGACCTTTGCGGCCTCGCCCGGCGCGAGGGTCGTCGAGGAGGGGAGGAGGCTGAATTCCGGAGAGCCTGGCAACACGGCCGCCTTCGCGGCGGAGACGGCGGTCGTCGACGACACCGGCGCGGACGCGGCCGCAGCCATTACGGAAGCCGTCTTTTCTGACTCCGGAGAGGTCTTGAGCGACGAGTTGCCCGGCGGTGGCGTCGGGAGGACGGGAATGCCGGGCGCTCCCAGAGGAATCGAAGGCGCCGGGGTCGGAGAGGCCGCCGGCGACTGCGGCGTCGACTGGCGGAACAGGTCGGTCGGGGCCGAGCCGCCGAACGCGGGCACGGGCGCCTGCGAGCGCGGGGGCTGGGCCGGGACCGCCCGGGCCCCGCCGTCGAACGGCGAGCCGGCGGCGGACGGGGACTCGAGCCGCGTCCCCTGCCCCGAGAAGGAGACGTTGTTCTCCGTCCCGACCCAGATCGGCAGAAGGTCCTCCTCGGTGATCTGCGGGGCGCGGATGATGTGGGGCGTCAGCGTCATGAAAATGTCGGTCGTCTGGTCGCTGTTCTTGTAGTGCGTGAAGAGCGTTCCGAGGAGCGGAATGTCGGAGAGGAACGGGATCTTGTCCTTCGTCTGCGTCTGGTCGCGCCGGACGAGCCCTGCGAGGAAATTCGTCTCGCCGTCCTTCAGCCGGATCGTCGTGTTGATCGTCCGCGTGCCGATCTGGGGCATGCTGGGCCCGCCCGGCTGCGTCACGTAGCCGTTGATGTTCGAGATCTCGAGGAGGAGCTTCATCGAGACCTCCTTGTTGTGGTGAACCCGCGGCTCGATCTCCACCTTGATCCCGACGTCCTGATACTGGAACGACGTGATCGGGACGACGCCGATCTGGCCGACCGACTGCGTCGTGTTGTACGTCGAGACGGGGATCGGCACGCGGTCGCCGATGACGAGCTGCGCCTTCTCCCCTTCGGCGATCCGGAGCTGGGGCTTCGCGAGGACCTGCGCGTCGGTGTTCTGCTTGAGGAAGTTGAACGTGACGGTCGGGAGAGTGAAGCTGATGTCGTTGATCCCGAGGTTCTTGATCTGGTTCCATGTCATCGAGCCGACCGCCGCTCCGGCCGCGTCGATGACGGTCGCCGTGGTCGAGTACTGCGACAGGAGCATTCCGAGGTCGAGCAGGTTGTTCCTCCCGATCAGGAGGAGCTCCACGTCGACGATGACCTCGGCCTTCGCCTTGTCGGTCTCCTCGATGAGCCTCTCGGCGACGGCCACCTTGTCGGCCGTGTCGCGGATGACGATGGCGTTCAGCTGCGGGACCGGCTGGAGACGCCGCATGTCGAGGACGGCCCGAACCATCCCCGAGACGTCCTTCACGTCCCCGTTCGAGAGGAAGAAGGTCCGGATGACGAGGTCTTCGTACTCGCGGCGGTTCTGCTGCGTGTCCTGCGCGATGATGATCGTCCGCTCGTCGAGAACCTTGTAGAAGTGTCCGGCCTGGCGCATCGCGACCTCGAGCGCCCGCTGGAAGGTCATCCCCCGGAGGTCCAGCGTGAACTTGTCGTCCTTGAGCTGCGGGTCGAAGATGACGTTGATTCCGGCCGACGCGCAGAGGGCGTTGTAGATCTTCTTGATGTTCGTGTCGGGAGGGAAGGAGACGTCGATCAGCTTGTCGGAGCTGGGGCTGAGCATCGGCGGCGCCGCCCGACGCCCTCGGGCCTTCGCCTTCGCGATCTCGGTCGGGGTCCCGCCGGCGGACTCGCGGTCCCGGAGCTCGACGTCGGCCCTGGCCCGCTTCAGCTCCATTTGCGCCGCATCGTTCGAGGGATCGAGGGAGACCGCCTGCTCGAGTTCGAGGACCGAGAGGTCGATCTCTCCCGACTGCCGGTAGATCTTCCCCCGCTCGAAGTGGATCCGGGAGGCCTTCATGCGGACCCGGTTGTAAGCCGCCTTCGCCTCGATGTTCGTCGGATCCGTCTCGAAAGCCTTCTGGTACGCGAGGAGGGCGAGGTCCCAGTGCTCGCGCGCTTCGGCGTCCGCGCCGTCGCGCATCGCCCTGTTCGTGGCGCACCCCGCCGTCAGGGCGACGAGGAGACCGACGGCCAGTGCGCGCCGGGCGAGGAATCGAAGGGGGCGGAAGGACGGTGTTTTCATCGGCAAAGACCTCGTCGGACCTCAGGGATATGCGATCGGAATCGGGAGACGGCGGGTGATCTCGGGCGGAAGCCCGACGAACCCGAAGTCGACCGATTCCCGGTTGATCTTCCGGACGATGAAGCGGTTGTCGACGACATCCCCTTCGCGGGCATTGATCAGACGCGCGCCCTCCTCGAGCGCCACGATCGGCCCGTCTCTCGGCCCGAACTTCCCGATCGCCTTGAACGGTAAGGTCGGCGGGACGATCGGCGTCGGCGTCGGGACGGGCGTCGGAAAGTCCGGGAGGAGGTAGTAGACCGCCGGCGTCGGCGTCGGCGGGACCGCCGTCGGGGTCGGCGTCGGCGAGCTGTAGAAGCGGAAGACGTCGCGTCCCACCTCGTCCTTCATGGCGCCCCGCCCCGCCGCGAGACGAAGCTCCGGCACCGATTCGGGGTCGAGGGCGCCGCCGCGCACCGCCGGCGGCCGGCCCCCCCCTTGAGCGGCGAGATCGTCTCCGGCGCATTGGACGGCCAGAGGGAGAGAGCGGCGATCCCGGCGGCTCCGGCGAGCAGGATGAGAAGCAGGCGCAGATTGCTCTTCGCCGGCGCGCCGGCCGCGGCGGGCGCGGACCTCTTCATTCGGGCACCATTGCCGCCGCCGCGGGGGCGGAAGCCGCCGCCGGGGACGGGCGAGCGACCGGGCGGGGCGCCCGCTTCACCGGGCGCGGCCCTTCCGGCCGGAAGTAATGCGAGACGGCGAGCGAGACACGGAGGACGTCCGGCACGTTTTCGTCGAGAGCCACTTGCACGCGCTCCGGGACGAGGAACTTCGGGCTCGTCTCGAACGTGTAGAGGAGCCTCTTGATGTCGGCGTAGCGCCCTTCGACACGGAAAGAGATCGTCATCCGGTCGGCTCCCGCCACCGCGTCCTCCGCGTAGCTGACGGTCGGGGGGAGAAGCCGGCCTGCCGCGTGATGGCGTCCACGTCCTCGAGGAGGCTCGCGAGCCGTTCCTTCCGCGTGCCGAGGACGTCGCCGTAGAAGGCATCGAGATCCTTCTTCAGCTCCACGAGCCGGCGCTCCGCCTCCCGCGCCTTTTCGAGCGCGAGCCGGGCCTGGTCGCGGCGCTGAACGAGGGACTGACGCGTCTCTTCGAGACCGGAGAGGCGGACGTTGTAGAAGACGCGGTAGACGACGAGGATGGCGAGGTTCGCGAGGAGGAGGACCCCGAGCGCGATGAAGAGCGCCGCGCGGCTCCGCCAGAGCGAGCGCGAAACGGTCCGGGCGCCGTTCGCCGTGCCGCGCGGCGCGCCGGCCGTCATGGCTTCTCCTCCACGTCGCGATAGAGGACGCCGAGGAGGATCCGCCGCCCGTCGGCGGCCCTCCGTTCTCCACGCTCCTCCGACCGGGGCGTCGGGCGGTCGAACCAGGGCGAGCCGTAGAAGGTGCGGATCGCCCGCGGCAGTCCCCCCGGATCGCGCGAGACGAGCGTCAGCTCGACCCAGAAGAGCTCGTTCTTGCCGGTCCCCGTCTTCGCGTCGCTCTTGTCGGCGCTCACGAGGTTGATGGCGGCGATGCGCATGTCGGCCGGAAGGGTTTTCTCGAGGCGGTCCAGAAAGCGGGTCCACGCGAACGCCCGGCGGCGGGTGATCCGGTTCGCGTCCTCGGCGTCGGCGCGCATCTCGTCGACGTCGTAGCGCGACAAGCGCGCTTCCGCGGCGCGCCGCTCGGACTCGAGCCGCGCGCTCTCGTCGCGGAGCGCCGCGATCGCGTCGCGGGTCTTCCGCGATCCGTCGAAATAGCGGACGACGGTCCGGACGGAGACGAACGACAGGACGAGGACGGTCGCGGCGAGGACTCCCGCCGCCACATTCGCGGGGCGCGTGTCGATGAAGGGGCGGCGGGCGAGGTTGAGGCCGTGCGCCATCGGTCAGTCCTTCCCTGCCATGGCGCCGAGGGCCGCGAGAAGATCCGCCGAATCGGTCCGCCCCGAGGCGATGCGCGTCCCGGGGAGGAGCGTCGCGACGGAGAGAGGGAGGACAGGGGCTCCTCCCGCCTCCTCGCGGAAGGCGATGAGCGCGGCGACGGCCGGCGCTCCCACGGGACCCGCCGCGCAGGGGATCCGGGCCGCCGGAATCTCGTCGCCAGCGCCATCGCCGGAGACGAAGGAGGCCGTGGCGCGAAGCTCCGCGAGGGCCGCCTCCGCTTCTTCGGTGCGGCGGACGCGGAGGAACCGGAGGTTTCCCTTCTCGAAATGGGCCGCCGACGAAGTCTCGCCGCGCGACCAGACCACGAGGCCGTCGCCCGCGAGCGCCACGGCGCCGAGCGACGAAACGGCCAGCGTCTCGGTCTCGATGGCGCCGATCCGGATGCCGGCCCGCTCGAACGGCGCCTCCCACGAAGCCGCGGCCTCCTCGGGGACCGCGAGGGCGAGGACGCGCGTCGCCGGCGCGCCGGCGCCGGGGCCGGCGGGACGCCACGAAAGCCGGAGGGGCGGCACCGGCTCGCCGAACGTCCGGCCGAACTTCCAGGTCAGGATCTCTTCGACCTCCCGGGCGTGCTGCTCGGCGTCCTCGACGTCCACGACGAGGACCCGGATGAAATTGTCCGGCACGACGAGGGAGGCCGCCGGCGTCTTCACCGCCGCCTCGGCGAGAAGGCGCGCGACGGCGCCCGCCCAGGAGGGTCCGGCGACCGGCGCGCCCCCGGGTCCTTCGGCGAACGCGTCCGGCGGGAGCGGCGTGGAGACGGAACGGACCGCCGGGGGGGTGCCCGAAGCGGCGCGCCCCGGGTTCTCCGGCCCCACGTACGTCAGGCGCTCGCGGCCGAGGACGAACGCGTGTGACGGCCGTTTCGTCGAGAGCCACGGCGCTCTGCGGAAGAGCGTCTTCAGGTCATTCAACGAACGTCACCTTGTTGATCTCGCGCAGGGTCGTCTCGCCTGAGATCACCTTCGCGAAGGCGGATTCGCGGAGAAAGGTCATCCCCTCCTCCTTGGCGGCCTTCTTGATCTCCGCCGCGGGGCGCCGGTCGAGGATGAGGCCGCGGATCCGGTCCGAAAGGTCGAGAAGCTCCGTGATCGCCATCCGGCCGAAGAAGCCGGTCCCGTTGCACTCGACGCAGCCGCGTCCCTCGAAGAGCGTGACCCCCTCGAGCTCGGCGGGAGAGAGGCCCGATTCCTCGAGGAGCTTCGGCGTGGGAACGAACTCGGTCCGGCAGTGCGGGCAGATCTTGCGGACGAGGCGCTGGGCGAGGATGCAGTTCAGGGCCGAGACGAAATTGTAGAGCTCGACCTTCATGTTGAGGAACCGGCCGAGGACGTCGACGACGTTGTTCGCGTGGACCGTCGTGAAGACGAGGTGGCCGGTGAGGGCGGCCTGCACGGCGATCTGCGCGGTCTCCTCGTCGCGGATCTCGCCGACCATCACCTTGTCGGGGTCGTGACGGAGGATGGAGCGGAGGCCGCGCGCGAAGGTCAGCCCCTTCTTCTCGTTCACGGGGATCTGCGTGATTCCACGGAGCTGGTACTCGACCGGGTCCTCGATCGTGATGATCTTGTCCTCGACGCTCTGGATCTCCGAGAGGCAGGCGTAGAGCGTCGTCGTCTTGCCCGACCCGGTCGGCCCCGTCACGAGGACCATCCCGTAGGGCTCCCGGATGAACTTCCGGAGGCGCCGGGTCGTCTCCGGGTCCATCCCGAGGACGTCGAGCCGGAGGTTCTTGAACTCCGCGTTCGCCGACTCCTTGTCGAGGATCCGGATGACGGCGTCCTCGCCGTGGACGGTCGGCATGATCGAGACGCGAAAGTCGATCGTCCGCCCCTTGACGCGGATCTTGAAGCGGCCGTCCTGCGGGATCCGCTTCTCCGCGATGTCCAGCTCGGACATGACCTTGATCCGGCTGATGATCGTCTGGTGGTGCTTCTTGTCGATCGGCTCCATCGCCGGGTAGAGGACGCCGTCGATCCGGTACTTGATGACGACGACGCTCTCCTGCGTCTCGATGTGGATGTCCGAAGCGCGGCGCTGGATGGCGTTGAAGAGGACCGAGTCGACGAGCTTGATGATCGGGCTCGCGTCCGAGGCGATCCGGTCGATCGTCAGGACCTCCTCGCCCTCCTCGTCCTCGCGGACCACCTGCATCCGGAAGTCCTCGGTCGCTTCCTCGAGGACGCGCTGCGTCGACTCGGATTTCTGGAGGATGTCCTGCATGGCGGCGCGGGAGCCGACCTTCACGCGGATCGGCCTCTTCAGAAGGTTCTCCAGCTCGTCGCGCTTGAGGACGTCGCCCGGGTCCGCCATGACGATCGCGAGGACCCCCTCCTCCTCCCGCTCCGGCACGAACTCGAAGCGGAGCATCCAGTCGAGAGGGGTCGCCCGGAAGAGGGTCGGATCGACGCGGAAGGTCCAGAGGTCCACGTACGGAAGGCCGAGGCGCTCGGCGGCCTTTCGCGCGCGGGTCTCTTCCGAGGCGGCGTCGAGGAACTGCGGGAGGGGCTGTACGGCGGCGCTTCGGCTCATGTTCAGCCCTTGATGTTGGAGAGGACGGAGAACATCGGAAGATAGATCGAGAGGAGGATCGTGGCGATCACGCCCCCCATCACGATCAGGATGACCGGCTCGACGAGATTGATGAGGCGCTGCAGCGAGGCCTCGATTGCCTCGTCATAGAAGTCCGAGACGTTCGTCAGCATGTCCTCGAGCGCCCCCGTCGCCTCGCCCACCTTGATCATCTCGACCGCGAGCGAGGTGAACTGCGCCGATTCCTCGAGGCTGCGCCACAGCTCGGCCCCTTCGCGCACCTTCGGCACGACCGTGTGGACGGCGTCCGAGATCTTCCGGTTCGCGACGGCACCGGCCGCGATCTCGAGGGCCGGGACGAGCGGGGTCCCGGAGCCGACGAGCGTCGCGAGAGAGCGGGAAAACTGCGAGACGGCGAACTGGTGGAGGATTTTTCCCACCACCGGAATCCGGAGGAGGAACCCGTCGAACGTCCGCTGTCCGGCGTCCGTCCGCCGCCAGCGCGACCCGAGCCAGAGGAGCGCGACCACCCCCGCCGCGAGGAAGGGAAAGTTCGTCTTCGTGAAGGTCGCGATCGCGATGACGACGCGCGTCAGGAGCGGAAGCTCGCTTCCGAATCCCGCGAAGAACTCCACGAACCTCGGGATGACGTAGGTCATCAGGATCGTGATCAGGCCGATCGAGAGGCCGACGAGGACGGTCGGGTAGACGAGGGCCGAGACGACCCGCCGCTTCACGGAGGCGAGGATCTTCTGGTAGGAGAGATACCGACGGAGGACCTTCTCGACCTCCCCCGAGCGCTCGCCCGCCTTCAGCGAAGTGCCGTAGAGGCGTGGGAAGACGTCGCCGTGCTCGAGGAACGCGTCCGAGAGCGCAACGCCCGAAACGAGCCGATCGTGGATCCCGGACATGATCTCCTTGAAGCGGGGATTCGCCTGCCGCTCCATCAGGATCTCGAAGCCGGCGACGACGGGGAGCCCCGCCTTCAGGAGGGCGACGAGCTCCTGGTTGAAGACGAGAAATTCCTCGGTCGAGACGGCGCGCCGGCGACGGAAGAGCTTGCCGAGCGAGACCTTCCCCGGGAGCCGTACGGCGCGGGTACGGGCGGACGTCCCGTCGGCGCGGCGGATCGAGAAGAGGCGTCCCCCCTGGCGCGCCACCTCCGTACGGAGCGTCTCCTCGTCGGAGGCGTCGACCGTCCGCGTCGCGACGGCGCCGTCCGCCATCCCGATCCGGCAGACGAACGTCGCCATCAGTCCGGCCTGGTGACCCCGGGGCCCGGGATCTGCCAGGCGCCCCGGAAGACGAGAACGAGCGCTCCCGTCGCCGCCTCGTCCCGCCCCACCGCGAGGATGAAGGGAGGGCCGACGGGGACGTTGAGCGTCGTCCGGATGATGTCTCCGCGCGGGACCGTGACGCCGGGCCCGGGAATCGGGCGGAGGCGCTCGAACATGAGCCCTTTCAGCCGGACCTGCCGGAGATCGTCCGAGCCCTCGATCTGGAATTCGAGCCGGTAGTCGCGGCCGAGGACGGAGGCCACCGTCTGTCCCTCGGATCCCTGCACGCGGACCGTATCGAGCCGGGTATAGCTCGTGAACCGGAAGAGCTGGCGCAGCTTCTCGCCGATCCCCTTCAGCTCCTCCTCCGCGGGGTAGACCGGCGCGACTCCGGGCCCGGGGCGGCTCTCCATCGAGGCCCTGAGAAGCGTGACGCGCAGGTCGATCGAGCGCGGCGCCACGTCCCAGGCGGCGATCGTCCGGGCAGCACGCTCGACGGCGGACGCGCTGTCCCGGACCGTCAGGACGTTTCCCTTCGGCTGGACGATGACCGAGCCCCCCTCCGTCAGAAGCGGCCGGACGACGGCCACGGCGTCTTCGGGAGCGTGGTATCGGAGCGCGAAGACCCGGACGACGACCTCCGTGGCCGACACCGCGGCAGGGCGCGGGGATCCGAGGAGGAGGGCGAGGACGAAGAGCGAAGCGCGGGTCATGATCAGAGGTCCGCCCCGGGGTTCGCGACGAAGACGACGGTCGGCTCCGTCGGCGTCGAGGCCGCGAACTGATAGACGCGCGCTCCCGGGTTCTCCAGACGCTCCACGATAGGACGCGTGTTCGCCATCGCCCCGGCCGCCACCGGCAACGGAACCGACGCCACAGGGAGAGTGGGCTGCCGGAGGTAGAGAACGGCGGCCAGGCCGGAGGCGAGGAGGACGACCGCCGCGGCCCGGACCCACGAGGGAAGGCCCGCCCACGGGTGACGGTTCCGGCCGCCCCCTTCGGTGTCGCGGACCCGGATCGCCGCGAGGACATCGGCAGCGAGGATCTCCGCCTCGGCCGCCTCGTCGTGCGTCCCGCGCGGGACGGGGTGCGCGCCGCGCGAGGCGTCCTCGTTCCTCCCGGCCGAGACCGAGAGGCGGACGAAGAGAAGCGTCGGGTCGACGGCGACCGCATCGGCGAAGCAGGCTGCGCAGGACGAAACGTGGCGCGCGAGAAGCTCCTCCCCCGCCGCGTCGAGCGCCTCCCGGGAGCGGAGCGCCGCGAGCCGCGCGGTCGTCTCCCGCTCCGGACAGGGCGCCGCCGGATGGAGCGGCCCGCTCATGGCTTCTCTCCGAAGGACACACGGACGAACTCGGGGTAGCGGCTCCGGATCTCCTCCCGCAGGAGCTTCCGGGCCTGGAAGAGATGGTTTCGCACGGTCGACTCCCGGCAGTCGAGAATGGCGGCGACCTCCCGGCTCTCGCGCTCCTCGAACTCGCGAAGAACGAAGACGAGCCGCTGCTTCTCCGAGAGGACCGTGGAGCACTCTTCGAAGATCCGGCGGATCTCCTGCCGCTCGAGGCCGGAGGGCCCCTCGGGCTCGGCCGAAAGACCGCCCCGGACGAGACGGAAGCTCTCGACCTCGGTGCGTGCACGCGAGCGGCGCGCGCGCAGCGCGTCCACCGCGAGGTTGGATGCGATCCGGAAGAGCCAGGTCGAATAGGCCCACGCCGCGTCGTACCGATGCCGGTTCTCCCAGGCCCGTACGAACGTCAGCTGGGCCACATCCCGGGCGTCCTCGGCGTCGCCGAGGAGGCGCCGGAGAAAGGCGAGGAGGCCGGGTGACCGCCGCCGGACGATCTCGGCGAACGCCTCCGTGTCCCCCTCGCGAACCCTCTCCACGAGAAGGCTCTCGGGAAAGTCGGGACGGCCAGGGTCGGCGGTCGCCGGAGGGACCGGGCGTAGAAGATTCGGACGCATCTCGTCGACGCCTTCTACGTTTCCTGGCTCGTCTTCGTCTACCACGTCTCTCCATTCACCAAGGCGGCCCGGTCCTGCGAACTCCTCCCCGCGCAAGGCCGGGCGCCAGTATAATCCGACAAGGCTTGGAGAATCCCGCTAAGTCTCTGCCGCCATATAACTTGCGGACGAAGGACGGCGAACGGCCGATTGCCGGTCCCGCAAAAGCCGGTGAGATCTCCCTCTGGTCCCTGGTCCGTGAGCGGCTGCTCCCCGATTCCGGCGGGGCCCGCGCGGAAATCTGGCTGCAGGCCGTCTCGGTAGGCGAGGTGGAGATCGCGGCCACGCTCGTCGCGGCAATCCGGGAAAAGGAGCCGGCGACCGCGCTCCTCGTCACCGCCACGACACCCGCGGGAGTCTCGCTTCTTCCGGTCCGTTTTGGGGGGATTCCCGGCGTGGCGCTGCGTCCGTTTCCACTCGATTTCGGCTTCTCGGTCCGCCGCTTCCTCGACGCCGTCCGGCCGTGGATCCTCGTCCTCGTCGAGACCGAGCTCTGGCCCGTCGCCCTCGCCGAGGCGGGGCGCCGGGGGGTCCCCGTCGTGATCGTGAACGGACGGCTTTCGGAGAAGTCGGAGCGCCGCCTCCGGCTCGCCGGACCGCTCTTTCGGTCGGCGCTTGACGCGGTCACCCGGGTCGCGGCCCGTACTCCCGAGGACGCGGCGCGCTTCGTCGAGGCCGGCATCGCGTCCGATCGGGTCTTCGTGGCGGGGGACCTGAAGCTCGATCGCGCCGAGGCGTTCGAACCTGATTTCGCCGCACGCGTCCGCACCCTCTCGGCAGGGCGTCCCG
The DNA here is from genome assembly GCA_963779415.1 of uncultured Acidobacteriota bacterium. Lineage (GTDB taxonomy): Bacteria > Acidobacteriota > Thermoanaerobaculia > UBA5066 > UBA5066 > DAOMFB01. The sequence goes on from CAVZYA010000001.1 coordinate 1,326,992, forward strand.
TCGTGGTGGCGGGCTCGCTCGCCGAGGAGGAGATCCCGACGGCGCTCGCGGCCCGGCGCCTCCTCGAATCGGAGGGGATTTCGACCCTCTTTCTCATCGCCCCGCGGCAGCCCTCCTCGTTCGACGCGGCCGCGCACCGGTGCGCCTCCGCGGGCCTCGCCGTCGTCCGCCGGAGCGAGCCGGAGAGAGCCGGCGAGCGCGCGGACGTCTTCCTCCTCGATACGATCGGCGAGCTCGCCTCGGCCTATCGGTGCGGCGTCGCCTCGATCCTCGGCGGGACCTTCGTGGAGAAGGGGGGGCATAACGTTCTGGAGCCGCTTCGGGCCGGGCTCCCCGTGGTGCATGGCGGATCCATCGAGAACATCCGCGCCCTTCTCGACGGGGCGGCGGGCGCCGCCTTTCCGGCGCGCGACGGCGAAGAAGCGGGACGGACGCTCGCCGCGCTCCTCCGCGACGAGGCGGCCCTCCGGCGCGCCGCGGAGGCCGCGGCTTCTCTCTTTTCCCGAAGCGCCGGCGCCACGTCGCGTGCCGTCGAGATGATCCTCGCCCTCCGGAGACGGCCGGCGTGAGCGGCACCGGGCTCCTGGCGCCCCTCGCGGCGCTCTACGGCGCCGGCGTCGGCGCGCGCCTGGCCCTCTACCGCGCCGGCATTCTCCGCGTCCGCGAAGCGTCGCGGCCGGTGATCTCGGTCGGGAACGTGGCGGCAGGCGGCACCGGGAAGACCCCCTTCGTCCGCTGGCTCGCCGGAGAGCTTTTCGCGCGGGGGGAGCGTCCGGCAATTCTCACGCGAGGGTACGGACGGCGGAGCCGCGGCCTCGTCGTCGTCTCGGACGGGGCGGGGACGCTAGCGCCGGCGGACCTCTCCGGCGACGAGCCCGCCGTTCTCGCCCGTGCCCTTCCGCGCGTCCCGGTCGTCGCAGACCCCCGCCGGCTCCGCGCCGCGGAGCGTGCCCTCGCGATCGCGCCCGACGTCGCCCTATTCCTCCTCGACGACGGCTTCTCGCACGTCGCCCTCTCCCGAGACGTCGACGTCGTCCTCCTCGACGCGACGGCCCCGGACGCCGGCGGGGCGCTCCTGCCGGCCGGGCGTCTCCGAGAGCCCCTCGACTCGCTCGCCCGGGCCGATTTCATCGTCGTCACGAAGGCCGAGCAGGCGGATCCGGGCCCTGCGGTCGACCTCGCCGCCCGTCATGCGCCCGGTGTGCCGGTCTACCACGCCATCACCGAGGTGACGGGAATCCTCGACGGCCATGGAGCGTCGCTCCAACCGAAGGACGTGACCGCGCGGGAGGTGGTGGCGGTCTGCGGGCTCGCCCGTCCGGAGGCCTTCGCCGCGACGCTCGCAACGCTCGGCGTCCGTCCGGCGGCCTTCCTCGCGTTCCGGGACCACGTCCGTTACGGCGGCGCGGAGATCGGCCGGATCGAGCGGGCCGCCCTGGAGACGGGCGCCGGTGCGATCGTGACGACGGAAAAGGATGCCGTGAAGCTCGAGACGATCTGCGCGATCCCGCTCGTCGTGGTGGCCGTCCGGATGCGCGTCGTCGAGCCCGACTTCGTGAGCGCGCTTCTGGCGCACCTCTCGCGGAGGCCTTCCTGACATGCCGCGTCGCCGCTCGGACGTCCGCAACCGGATCGAGTCATTCGGCGTTGACCTCCTTCTGGCCGCGGCGCGCCGCGGCACGCCGGAGGGAGCCGAATCGGCCGGACGCCGCCTCGGCAGGCTCTACCGGGCGATCGACCGGAAACGGCGCGATCTCGCGGAAGAGAATCTTTCGCGCGCCTTCCCCGACAAGCGGCCGGAAGAGATCGAGGCACTCTCGATCGCCGTCTTCGAGCACTTCGGCGGCGTCGCGGCGGACGTCCTCCACACCTTCGGCAGCTCTCCGGAAGCGCTCGACGCGCGGGTCTCGGTCTCCGGCGAGGAGCGGATTCGCGCGGGGCTCGCCTCCGGGCGCGGACTCTTCCTCCTGACCGCCCATCTCGGGAACTGGGAGTACTCGGCCCTCGCGACCGCCGCCGCCGGCTTTCCCTGCACGGTCATCGCGCGGCCGCTCGACAACCCGCTTCTCGAGCGGCTTCTGAAGAGCTTCCGGGAGCGAAGCGGGAACAGCGTCGTCTACAAGACGGACGCGGCGCGCGAGATGCTCCGGGTCCTGCGCCGCGGCGGCATCGTCGGAATCCTGGCGGACCAGCATGCGCGGACGTCCGACGGCGTCGTGGTCCCGTTCTTCGGGCGCCCGGCCGCGACGACCTCGATCGTCGCCCGCCTCGCCGACCGGACGGAGGCGTTGATCGTTCCTGCCGTCTGCGCCCGGACGGCCCCGGCTCGCTACCACCTCTCCTTCGAGCCGGGGATCGACGTCCGATCTCTGTCGCCTGCGGAGCGCGAGCCCGAGCCGCTCACGGCCCGGCTGACTCTCGAGGTGGAGCGTCTCGTCCGCCGCACTCCCGAGCAGTGGCTCTGGCTCCACAACCGCTGGCGGCTCGACTGAGCTTTCGACACAAACGAAACGCCCCGGCTTTCGCCGGGGCGTCGTGAAGTTCGAGATGTCTTTCTGTCTTACTGCTTGGGCGCCGTGGCCGGCTTGGCGGCAGCCGGGGCGGTGGACGGCTTGGTGGCCTCGGTGGCCGACTTGGCGGACTCGGTGGCCGACTTGGCGGACTCGGTGGCCGACTTGGCGGCGGCGGTGGACGACTTGGCGGACTCGGTAGCCGCAGCAGCCGACTCGGTGGAGGCCTTGGCGGCCTTCTGGGCCTTCTTGGTCTTGTGGGTGGTGTGCTTCTTCGTGGTCGCCGGCTTGGCCGCCGTGGTGGCGGGGGCGGCGGCGGCCGCGGCCGTGGCCGGGGCGGCGGCGACCGCAGTGGTGGCCGGCTTGGCGGGTTCAGCCTTCTTCGGCTCGTCGGCAAACGCCGAACCGAGCGAAAGAACGGCAACCGCAACGAGCGTCGAAAGGGTCTTCTTCATTTCGGTTCCTCCGTTATTTCCCCTTTGTCTGTGGCCGGCTCGGGGTTGACCGACACAACCCTCCACGCAACCGCGCTGCCAGCCGCCACCGTCCGCGGGCGGCAAGGGTTCAAACCCTTCAAGAAGAGTATTTTACGGAGATCCAGAGGAGCTGGCGTGCCGAGTCGAGCCGCGCCGAGTACACCTTTACGTGCTGACCGAAAGACTGAAACCGTTCCGGAAGAAGACCGAACGGGCGGGGGCTGTTGCCCCCGAACCCCCTCACTTCAGCTCGACGTTCCAGTAGGCCATGTCGAGGAAGTTCTTCCACGTCGGGTGGATCCGCTGCGGCGAGAGGAGCCCGAGCGGCGTCGCTTTCGGCCGGATCGGAGCACGGCGAAGCCGCATCCCCGCCTCCTCCGGCACGCGGTTCCCCTTTCTCACGTTGCAGGGGAGGCAGGCACAGACCACGTTCTCCCAGTTCGTCGGCCCGCCCCTCGAGAGAGGGATGACGTGGTCGAGCGACAGCTCCGAGGTGGAGTGCCTCCGCCCGCAGTACTGGCACCGGTTCCCGTCCCGGGTGTAGATGTTGTGGCGTGAGAACTTCACCTCCGGGCGTGGCGGCCGGTCGGAGGACAGAAGCTGGATGACGCGCGGGATCCGGAGGACGAGATTCGGCGTCGCGATCACGTCGTCCTCGGGCTGCGGCGGGATGTCGCACCACTCGTCCCACGCGTACGTCGTGTAGTCCGGAAGAACCGCGCAGACGTGCCCCTTGTAGAAGAGAGTGAAGCAGCGCTTGACGTCGGTGAGGGTCACCGCCGCGAACGAGCGGTTGAGGACCAGCACCGGCGACTCCAACATGGTCGAAGGATAGCGTAACGTCGGCCTGTCGATGCGCGTCCTCTTCGTCCGGCTCTCGTCGTTCGGCGACGTCGTCTTCGCGCTCCCCGCGGCCCGGGCGATCCGCCTCGCGCGGCCGGGGACGACGCTCGCCTGGGCGATCGAGCCGGCGCTCGCGCCGCTCGTACGCGGCGCCTCCTTCGTGGACGAGGTTCTCGAGGCGGACACGAGGGGATGGCGGCGGTCCATTGCGGCAAGGACGACGCACAGGGAGATCCGGGATTTTCTTAGAAAGGAAAGAGAATTTCCCCCGGATCTCGTGGTGGACGCGCAAGGACTCCTAAAAAGCGCGCTGGTCACCGCCTCGGTGAGCGCTCCCCGGAAGGTCGGCTTCGGATGGCGGACGGCGACGGAGCGGGTGAACTGCCTCTTCACGCGGGAGCATGTCGAGGCCGCAGGGCGCCCCCACGTCCTCGACCGGATGCTCGCCCTCGCCGAGCACGTCACGGGAGAGAGCGGCTTCGACCGCGTCCCGGACGTGCGGCATCTCGTCGACAGAGAAGATCCCGTGGTCGACGAATGGCTGAAGCGATACGGGATGCGTCCGTTCGCGGTGTTGCAGCCGTTTTCTTCGAAGGTGGACAAGGAGTGGCGCGCGGCCGACGTCATTGCCTTTGCGGAACGGCTCCGGGGCGGAGGCACACAGCCCGTCGTGCGATGGGGCCCCGGCGAGGAGAGCCGGGCCCGGGAGCTTCAGGACCTTTCGAAGAATCTTCTTCTTCTGGCCCCTCCCACGACTCCGGCGTCCACCGCGCGCCTCGCCTCCCGCGCGAGACTCTTCATCGGCGTTGACAGCGGACCGACGCACCTCGCCGCCGCGGCCGGCACGCCCACGCTCGCCCTGTTCGGCCCGACCGACCCCGCCCGCTTCGGCTCCGTCGGACCGAGGGTCGAGATCCTCTGCGCGCGGCCGGGCGCTTACAATCCGGAGACGGGGATGGGGGTCCCGCCGGATGAGGTTCTTGCCGCGATCGATCGGCTCCTCCGCTGAGAAGCCGGGCGTCGCTCGCGGACGCCTCGCGGCCGCACTCCTCTTCGTCCTGCTCGCGGCCGGCCTCGGGGCGGCGCCCTCCGCTCTCCCGAACGCAAACCGCGAGAGCCTCCCGAAAGACCAGCTCTTCCCCGTTCCGTTCCTCCCGGGCGAGCGGCTCGTCTACACGATCGCGTGGCTCAAGATCGAGGGGGGCGAGATGACGCTCTCCGCGGCCCGGGGGGCCTCCCCGGACGGCGTCCCGATCCACCACCTCCTTCTGACGGCCGTCTCGAACGACTATGTCTCGAAGTTCTATCCCGTGAACACGCGCTACGAGACGTGGGTGGACGCCCGGGACTTTCAGCCGCTCCGCTTCGAGAAGCGGGCCCGCGAAGGACGCTACAGCTCGGACGAGGTGGAGGAGTTCGACCTCGGCCGGCGGATCGCGTCCTGGCGGACGGACCGGACTCCCCTCCCCGAGCGGGTGGAGGACATCATCTCGTCCTTCTATTACATGCGCTCGCAGCCGCTCGTTCCCGGAAACGACATCCCTCTCGACATGTTCTCGCGGGGAAAGATCTACCGGCTCGTCGTCCACGTCCAGGAGAAGGAGACCGTCGAGACCGAGGCCGGCACGTTCGAGGCGATCCGCGTCCAGCCGGCCATGCTCGGACGGGACGGGGAGGACCGGAACCGGGGAAAGCTCTTTCTCTGGTTCTCGGACGACGAGCGGCGGCTCCCCGTGATGGCGCGCACGATCCTGCCGATCGGCTCGGTCTCGGCCCGGCTCAAGCGTGTCGAGCCGGGGGGCGGCGGCTGAACGGTCTAGAATCGCGGCGATGGCACTGAAGCTCGGGGATCTCCTTCTCAAGGCGAAGCTCATCACGCAGGAACAGCTGGCCGAGGCGCTCAAGATCCAGCAGTCCTCCGGCCTGAAGCTCGGAGAAGCCCTCGTCAAGCTCGGCGCCGTCACCGAGGACGACATCACGGAGACGCTCTCGGCCCAGTTCGGAGTCCCGTCGATCAATCTCTCGCACTTCGAGATCGACCCGAGCGTCCTGAAGCTCGTCGCCGCGGACGTGGCGCGGAAGTACAACATCCTCCCGGTCAACAAGACGGGAGCCACGGTCACGATCGCGATGTCGGACCCGACGAACGTCTTCGCGCTCGACGACATCAAGTTCATGACGGGCTACAACGTCGAGCCCGTCGTCGCCTCGGAGCAGAGCCTCCAGCTCGCCATCGACCGCCACTACGGGGCGACCCGCGCCCTCGAGCTGAAGAAGGTCATGGAGGAGATGTCCGCGGTCGAGACGCAGGACACGAACCTCGAGGTCGTCGAGGAGGCCGAGGACGAGGCGATCGACCTCGAGCGGCTCGCCGAGGAAGGCGAGGAGGCGCCGGTCATCCGCCTCGTCAACATCATCCTGACGGACGCCATCAAGCGCGGCGCCTCGGACATCCACATCGAGCCGTACGAGAAGGAGTACCGGGTCCGCTACCGGATCGACGGCATCCTCTACGAGGTCATGAACCCGCCGCCGAAGCTCCGGGAGGCGATCGCCTCCCGCGTGAAGATCCTCGCGAAGCTCGACATCGCCGAGAAGCGGCTCCCGCAGGACGGGCGGATCAAGATCAAGATGAAGCTGGCCGGGAAGACGAAGGAGCTGGACTACCGCGTCTCGACGCTCCCGACCCTCTTCGGCGAGAAGATCGTCTGTCGGCTTCTCGACAAGGACAACCTGATGCTCGACATGACGAGGCTCGGCTTCGAGCGCGAGAGCCTCAACCGCTTCGAGAAGGCGATCCTCCGCCCGTGGGGGATGGTCCTCGTCACCGGGCCGACCGGCTCCGGCAAGACGAACACGCTCTATTCGGCCCTGTCGCGGATCAATACACCCGAGACGAACATCATGACGGCCGAGGACCCGGTCGAGTTCAACCTGCCCGGCGTCAACCAGGTCCAGATGAAGGACGCCATCGGTCTGAACTTCGCGGCCGCGCTCCGCTCGTTCCTCCGGCAGGACCCGAACATCATCCTCGTCGGCGAGATCCGCGACTTCGAGACGGCCGAGATCGCGGTGAAGGCCGCGCTCACGGGCCACCTCGTCCTCTCGACCCTCCACACGAACGACGCCCCTTCCACGATCAACCGGCTCATGAACATGGGGATCGAGCCGTACCTCGTCGCGACGTCGGTCATCCTCATCGCGGCGCAGCGTCTCATCCGCCGCGTCTGCACGAACTGCAAGGGCCCGACCGAGGTCGCACCGCAGGTCCTCGTCTCCCTCGGTTTCACGCCCGAGGAGGCGAAGTCCGTCCAGGTCATGAAGGGAAAAGGGTGCGACCGCTGCAACAACACGGGCTACAAGGGGCGCGTCGCGCTGATCGAGGTCATCGAGGTCTCCGAGGAGATCCGGGAGATGATTCTCTCGGGCGCCTCTTCGATCGAGATCAAGCGCAAGGGGATCGAGGAAGGGATGATCTCGCTCCGCCGATCGGGCCTCGTCAAGATCAAGGAAGGGATCACGACGATCGAGGAGGTCGTCCGGGAGACGGTCCTCTAGGCCGTCGCGTATCATTGGGGATGCCTCGTCCGAGGGGAGGGACCTGATGGGAGCGACGCTGCACCAGCTCCTGAAGACGCTCGTGGAGCGCGGGGGCTCGGATCTTCACCTCACGACGAACTCGCCGCCGATGATCCGGGTCGACGGAGACCTCGTCCCGCTCGACTTCCCGCCCCTCACCGTCCCCGAGACGAAGCAGCTCATCTACTCGATCCTGACCGACGTCCAGAAGCACCGCTTCGAGGAGAGCCTCGAGCTGGACCTCTCCTTCGGGGTCAAGGGGCTCGCGCGCTTCCGCGGGAACGTCTTCCTGCAGCGCGGGGCGGTCTCGGGGGCCTTCCGGCAGATCCCCTACGAGATCCTCGGCTTCCGCGAGCTGGGGGTTCCGCCCGTCGTCGAGCCCCTCTGCAACAAGCCGCGCGGGCTCGTGCTCGTCACCGGACCGACGGGATCGGGGAAGTCGACGACGCTCGCGACCATGATCGACAAGATCAACCGCGAGCAGCCGCGCCACATCGTCACGATCGAGGACCCGATCGAGTTTCTCCACTCGCACAAACGCTGCATCGTCAACCAGCGGGAGCTGCACGCGGACACCCATTCCTTCCCGAACGCGCTTCGCGCCGTCCTGCGCGAGGACCCGGACGTCGTCCTCGTCGGCGAGATGCGCGACCTCGAGACGATGGACTGCGCCCTCCGGATCGCCGAGACGGGCCACCTGACGATGGCGACGCTCCACACGAACAGCGCCGTCCAGACGCTGAACCGGATCATCGACTCGTTCCCCGCCAACCAGCAGCCGCAGGTCCGCGCGCAGCTCTCCTTCGTCCTCGAAGGCGTTCTCTGCCAGACCCTCCTGCCTCGCGCCTCGGGCCGCGGGCGCTGCCTCGCGATGGAGATCCTGATCCCGACCCCCGCGATCCGGAACCTCATCCGCGAGGACAAGCTCCACCAGATCTACTCGATGATGCAGACCGGTCAGAACAAGTACGGGATGCAGACCTTCAACCAGTCCCTCGCGACGCTCGTCCACCGCCGCGTGATCTCGCAGGAGCTCGCGGTCTCGGTCTCCTCGCTCCCCGACGAGCTGATCGAGATGATCCAGAGAGGGGCCGGAGCGACGACGGCGCAGGGCACCGTCCAGCCCGTGCCCGCGGCCCGCCGGGGCTGAGGCGGAGGAGGAAGGAGCGCCATGGCCCAGTTCGTCTGGAAAGGAAAGACGCGGCAGGGGGTCGTGACCGGCGGCGTCCTCGTCGCCGACTCGAAGGACATGGCGATCGCCGACCTCAGGCGGCGGCAGATCGACGTCTCGACCGTCAAGGAGAAAGGGAAGGAATTCGCGATCCCGAAGGTGGGGCCGGGGAAGGTCAACTCCAAGCGCCTCGCCATCTTCACGCGGCAGTTCTCCGTCATGATCGACGCGGGGCTTCCGCTGGTGCAGTGCCTCGAGATCCTCGGGGGACAGCAGGACAACCGCCTCTTCCAGAAGATCATCCTCGCGGTCCGTCAGGACGTGGAATCAGGCTCGTCGCTCGCCGAAGCGATGCGCAAGCACCCGAAGGCGTTCGACGACCTCTTCGTCAACATGGTCGCCGCCGGCGAGGCGGGCGGTATCCTCGACACGATCCTCCGGCGCCTCTCGACCTACATCGAAAAGGCGGTCAAGCTGAAGGGGCAGGTGAAGACGGCGCTCATCTATCCCGTTTCGGTCCTCCTCGTCGCGTCCATCGTCGTCTTCATCATTCTCTGGAAGGTCATCCCGACTTTCGCCGCCCTTTTCGCCGCCCTCGGCGCGCAGCTCCCGCTCCCGACCCGGATGGTCATCGCGGCCTCCAACTTCGTCGCGCGGTACATCATCTTCATCTTCATCGCCATCGGCGTGGCGGGATTCTTCCTTTCGCGCTATTACGCGACCTACCGCGGCCGGCGGGTGATCGACGGCATCGTCCTGAAGCTCCCCGTCCTCGGGGACATCATGCGCAAGATCGCCGTCGCCCGCTTCTGCCGAACCCTCGCGACGCTCACCTCTTCGGGCGTCCCGATCCTCGACGGCCTCGAGATCACGGCCCGGACGGCCGGAAACGCGATCATCGAGGACGCGATCCTCGGCGTGAGGAAGTCGGTCGAGGCCGGGCGCACGATCGCCGAACCCCTCGCCGAGACGAAGGTCTTCCCGTCGATGGTCGTCCAGATGATCAGCGTCGGCGAGCAGACCGGCGCCCTCGACGCGATGCTGACGAAAATCGCCGAGTTCTACGAGGATGAGGTCGACAACGCGGTCGAGGGGCTCATGAAGCTGATGGAGCCCATCATGATCGCGATCCTCGGCACGGTCATCGGGACGATCATCGTCGCGATGTACATGCCGATGTTCGACCTCATCGGAAAGATCCAGTAGCCCCTCTCCGGCGCCTTTCCGCACGGCGCGACGCTAGAATTCCCGGTGTGGGTCCCACGACGGACGACGCCGGCGACGCCCTGCGCCCGATGCTCCGCGCCTACGCGTCGCTTCGTCTCGTCGTCGTCTTCACCCTCATGTTCTCGGCGTTCCTCATCCAGATCACCTTCGACGTCTCGCTCCCGCTCGGCCTGGTCTACTACCTCGTCGCCTTCGCCTGCCTCCTGTCGGTCGGCTCGCTCCTCACTCTCGAACGGATCCCGGCCGAGGCGAACGCCGGCCTCCAGATTCTCGGAGACCTCTTCGTCGTCACCGGCCTCGTCTGGATCTCGGGAGGCCCCGACTCGTCGTTCACCTTCCTCTACCTCGCCGCGGTCGCGGCCGGCGCGATCCTCCTCGGCCGCCGCGGCGGCCTCAGCGCGGCGGGCCTCGCCGCGGTCTTCTATACCGTCCTTCTGGACCTGATGTACTTCGGGGTCCTCACCCCGGTCGACGGCCCGCGCTTCTGGCCGGCGGCGACCCTCGTCGGGAATGCGGCGCTGAACGTCGCCGCGTTCGTCGCGACGGCGTTTCTCGTAACGGCGAGCACCGAGAAGCTCGGCGAGGCGCGGCGCGACGTCGAGCGTCGCAAGGCGGAGATCGCGCGCCTCCAGGCCCTCCACGCCTCGGTCCTCTCCTCGATGTCCTCCGGCGTCCTGACGACGGACCTCGACGGCGTCGTCACGTATGCGAACCCGGCGGCCGCCGAGCTTCTCGACCTGGCGCCGATCGACCTCATCGGGAAGCCCGTCCTCTCGCTGGGGCTCGCGGACGCCGCGACCTGGGAGCGGATCCGTGCCGCCGAACGGGAGATCCTCCGCTTCGACGCCATACGGCCGACGCGCGGGACCGAGGCGTTCTTCGGCGTCTCGGCGAGCTCGCTTCGGGACGCGGGCGGGCGGCCGACGGGGCGGATCCTGATCTTCCAGAACGTCACGCGGCTCCGGAAGCTGGAGGGCGAGGTCCGCCTGAAGGAGAAGCTGGCGGCCGTGGGCGAGCTCGCCGCCGGGATCGCCCACGAGATCCGCAACCCGCTCGCCTCGATCTCGGGCTCCGTCCAGGTCCTCAAGGGGATGGGGACCCCCGGCTCCGGGGAGCACCGCCTCATGGACATCGTCGTCACGGAGTCCCAGCGCCTCTCCCGGATCCTCGAGGACTTCCTCCGCTACGTCCGGCCGCGCGAGCGGTCCGTCGAGCCCGTCGACGCGCCCGCCGCGCTACGCGACGTCCTCACGCTCCTGCAGCACAGCGACGAGGTGTCGCCGCGGCATACGATCTCCTTCGAGCTCGATCCCCCCTCCGCCGTCCTCTCCGCCGATCCCGGCCAGCTCCGGCAGATCTTCTGGAACGTCTCCCGGAACGCCCTTTCGGCGATGCCCGCGGGGGGCTCCCTCACCGTAAGGACCCGCCTCGAGGGCGGCACGTGGACCGTCTCCTTCACCGACGACGGGCGCGGAATGACACCGGAGGAACGCAACCGTCTCTTCACGCCATTTGCTCACAGCTTCCGGGGAGGGACGGGGCTGGGCCTCGCGATCGTCTATCGGATCGTCGAGGAGCACGGCGGGCGGATCGACGTCGAGACCGAGCCGCACCGCGGCACGACCGTCACGATCTCCCTGCCGGCGGCGCGCGTCCGAGTCCCGGCCGGCCCGGGAGGTCGCATGACGGCACCGGCCGGGCCGGAGCTTCTGATCGTCGACGACGAGCCGGGGATCGTCGACATGCTGTCGATCGTCTTCCAGAACGAGGGCTACCGCGTCGCCTCCGCGCGCTCCTGCACCGAGGCTCTCGCGCGGCTCGACCGGGCCATGCCCGACCTCGTCCTCACGGACGTCCGGATGCCCGACGGGAGCGGCTTCGAGATCCTCAAGCGGAGCCGCGAGCTTTCGCCGTCGGTTCCGGTCGTGATGATCACGGCCTACACGACGACGAAGACCGCGATCGACGCGCTGAAGGCCGGCGCCTACGACTACATCTCGAAGCCCTTCGACGTCGACGAGATGAAGCACGTCGTCGAGCGGGCCCTCGAGCGCAAGCGCCTCGCGGAGGAGAACGTCGCGCTCCGCGAGCGGATCGACAAGTCGACGAGGGGGGTCGTCGGCGTCTCGCGCAAGATGCGCGCCCTGCTCGATCTCGTCGACCGGATCGGGAAGACCTCCTCGACGGTCCTCGTCTCGGGCGAGTCCGGAACCGGCAAGGAGCTGATCGCCCGTGCGATCCACGAGGCTTCGTCCCGCGCCGCGCAGCCGTTCATCTCCATCAACTGCGGGGCGATGCCCGAGACCCTTCTCGAGTCGGAGCTGTTCGGTCACGAGAAGGGGGCCTTCACCGGGGCGATCCGGGAGAAGAAGGGGCTCTTCCAGGAAGCCGAAGGGGGGACGCTCTTCCTCGACGAGATCGGCGAGACCTCCGTCACGATGCAGGTCAAGCTCCTCCGCGCCCTTCAGGAGCGCGTCATCCGGCACGTGGGTGGGAACGCCGAGGAGCCCATCGACGTGAGGATCATCTGCGCCACGAACAAGGACCTCGGGAAGAAGGTCCGGGAAGGGTCCTTCCGCGAGGACCTCTTCTACCGGATCAACGTGATCCCCCTTCCGATCCCTCCGCTCCGTGAGCGCCGCGAGGACATCCCGTACCTCGTCCGCCACTTTCTCCGGAAGGTGGCCCGCGAGCAGGGGATGTCGGAGAAGAAGATCTCGACCGAAGCGATGCGACTCCTTGAAGCGCACGCCTGGCCGGGGAACGTCCGCGAGCTGGAGAACCTGATCGAGCGGACCGTCGCCCTCGAGCCGTCGGAGGTGATCACGACGAGCTCGCTCCCGGAGGTCTTCCTCCATCCGGCCGGGCTCCCTTCCGCCTCCGGGGCCGACGGCATCGACCTGCCGACGGAAGGGATCGACCTCGAGCGCTATGTCGAGTGGCTCGGTAAGCGGCTGATGCAGCAGGCTCTCGAGCGGACGGGCGGCGTCCAGATCCGGGCCGCGGAGCTGCTCCGGATGTCGGAGCGCTCCTTCCGCTACTACGCGAAGAAGTACGGCATCCGGCGGGAGGGGGAGGAGGTCCCGGACGAAAGGGCCGAGCCTCCCGTCGACCGCCCGTGACGTCGCGAGCCGCGTTCCCCGCAGCGCTCCTCGCCTTCGCGCTCGCCTCCTGCACGCGCCCGGGCCCGGCGGGCTCTCCCGCCGCGCCCGTGCCGGGAAAAGGTCCCCGGGTCGTCCTTCCGTCCGGCACCGTCGTTCTCGGTCGAGCTCGCCCTGACGGACGCGGAGCGCGCCCAGGGGCTGATGTACCGCGAGTCGCTCGCCGACGGAGCCGGGATGCTCTTTCTCTTCGACACTCTCGAGGCCCGTCCCTTCTGGATGAAGAGCTGCCACTTCCCGCTCGACATCGTCCACCTGACGAAGGACGGCACGGTCGTCGACGTCCTGGCGAACGTCCCTCCGTGCGCCGCGGACCCCTGCCCGACCTACCCGCCGGCGGCCCCGTCGGACACCGTCCTCGAGCTGAACGCGGCGGCCGCGTCGAAGAACGGGCTCGTCCGCGGGGCGAAGGTCGGGTTCGTCGAGGTCCCAGGCAGGTAAGACAGACTTGATATCGATCATCTAATCGTAGGAGAATGACGCCGGGAGGCACGCCATGTCTCGCACGGTCGTCTCGTCGAAGTTTCAGGTCGTGATTCCGAAGGACGTCCGGAATGAGAGCGGGCTGAAGAAAGGACAGAGATTTCAGGTCCTCAGCCGGGGCGGCGTCATCACCCTCGTTCCGGAAGAGCCCCTCTCGGCGCTCAAGGGCTTCGCGAAGCGGGTCCGGGCGAGTGGCTTCCGAGAGAAGAAGGAACGGCTCTGAGGCTGATCGACTCGTCAGCCTGGCTGGAAGTCTTCCGCGACGGCCCTCATGCCGACCGCGTTCTTCGCCTCATCGGGGATCCGACGAATATCGTGACGCCGAGCGTCGTTCTCTACGAGGTCTACAAGGTCCTGAAGCGCGACGACTCCGAGGAAGACGCCCTCCGTGCCGCCGCGCAGATCCTGAAGACGAACATCGTGCCGCTGACGGAAACCCTCGCCCTCGAAGCGGCCGACTTGAGCCTCGGTCACCACCTCGCCATGGCCGACGCGATCGTCTATGCGACCGGCCGGAGCCAAAGGGCCGAGATCGTCACGGCCGACGCCGATCTCGGCCGGCTGCCCGGGGTGGTCTTCTTCTCCAAGAAGAAATTCTGATCGAAGCCAATCGAGTGGTCATGAGCGGTGGGTACTCCGGAGAAAAGGGCCTTCTACTGAATTTCGTACACGCAGAGACCTCGACCGGCATAGACGAAGCGGCAAGGTGCCCAGCCTTCGCTACGGATGGAAGAGGGAGAGGCGGCTCCTTTCGGGCCGATCGTCGGGGAAAGCCATAGAGTGCCGGCTCTGCCAAATGGCAGTAGAATCGTGGCCAGATTGGGGGTTCCGCCATGCTCTCCACGAAGCGGATGGTCGAAACGCTCGGAGGCCCGAAGATTCTGCGGGCCGGGAGTCTCGAGGATCTGAGGAACCGCGTCCGTTCCGGGCTCCCGTACGGGTCGCTCGAAGCCGTGACCTCGGCCTACGCGATCGACGCGAAAGAGCTGGCTTCGATCCTTCACGTCCCCCCGCGGACGCTCGCGAGGCGAAAGAAGTCCCGCCGTTTCACTGCGGACGAATCGGACCGGCTGTTCCGCGTCGGACGGATGGCTGCCCTCGCTGAGGACGTCCTTGGCGGACGGGACAAGGCGGCGAGTTGGCTTCAGAGGCCGAACCGGGCGCTCGGACTGAAATCGCCCCTTCAGTCGCTCGACAGCGATCTCGGCGCGGCGGAAGTCGAGTCCCTGCTGCGGCGAATCGAGCACGGGGTTTACAGCTAGGGCTCGACGTGAGGGTCTGGCGCCTCTGCCGTCGCCGGTATTCCGCCTTCGACGGAGAAGGCGCCCGGATCGCCGGAGGACGATGGAACCGGAGAGGGACGCCCGTCGTGTACACGTCGGAGACGCTCTCGCTGGCGGCGTTGGAGTACTTCGTGAACCTCGATGCCTCGGAAGCCCCCGACGACCTCGTCTCGATCTTCGCCGACATTCCCGAGGACATGCCCGTCGCGATCGTCAAAGAGCGCGACCTTCCGCAGGACTGGCGCCGATACCCTGCCCTGGAATCGCTTGTCGATCTCGGGGCCGAATGGGTGACGCGCGGTCGGGAAGCCGTTCTTTCCGTGCCGTCGGCCGTCGTGCCTTCGGAGCGCAATTACCTCCTGAGCCCCTCTCACTCCGCCTTCGAGAGGATTCGGATCGGTCCGCCTCAGCCCTTCTCGCTCGACCCGCGACTCTGGAACGTGCGCTGAGCTACGACCCGCTCGGCACGAAGCGGAAGAGGCCGCGGCCGACCGTCGCGAGGAAGAGGCCGTGTGCCCGGCGCGGGTCGCCCGACCACCCCGCCACGCGAAGTCCCGGCTCCGGCAGCGGGAGGGCCACGGCGGCGCCCGAATCGTCGCGGAAGACGAGGATCCCGCGCGCGTCGTCCACCTCGAGGCCGACGGAGACCGGGGTCCGGACGACTCGCGGACGGCCGAAGCCGCCGGAGAGCGGGCCGGTGATTCCGGGCGCATCGAGCGGGAGCCAGCGGCCCTGGTCCCAGACCAGGGAGGTGCCGGCCGATTCCGCGACGAGGGCCGGCACGGACGTCAACGGAAGAAGGATCCGGCGGAGAGCATCGATGGGCGCCGCGAGGCTTCCGAGACGCGCCCACGTTCGTCCCGCGTCCCGGCTCTCGAAGACACCCTGATCCGTGGCCGCGGCGATGGCGCCCCGGTCCACGAGAAGGGCCCGCGAGACGTGCGTCAGCGTCCTCTCCCACGGCGAGCGTTCGCCCGGCGTCGCGAAGACGCCGTCCGGCGTCGCGGCGACGAGACGCCCGCCCATGGAGACGAGAGCGACGACCGTCGCGGGGGGCGACGAGGCCAGCCTCTCGGCTCCTCCGGAAGACGGATCGATGGACCAGAGGCCGCCGGAGAGGCCGTCGGCCGCGCGCGCCACGACGAGCCGTCCGTCGCGCCCCGGGGCGACTGCGGAGAGGCGCGCTTCGGCGAGCCCGCGCGAGCCGCTGGAGAAGCTCGCGCCCGAGTCCTCGGAAACGAGAACGCCGTCGGACTCGGTCCCCGCGAGAAGGCGCGAGGGGCGTCGCGGATCGAAAAGGAGGGCGTTCACGACCAGCTCCGTCGAGAGGCGGCGAAAGCTCTTCCCGGCATCCCGGCTCTCGTAGAGGCCGCCCGTCGTCCCGGCGACGATCCGTTCGGGGTTCCCGGGGTCGATCCGGACGACGAGCGTTCGCCTGTCGGCGAGGCCTTCCCGATAGCGCACCCAGTTCGTTCCCCCGTCCGTCGTCCGATAGACCCATCCGCACGTGGCCGCCCAGAAATCGTCCGGGTTTCCGGTAGCGAAATCGAGGCTGAAAACCTCCGTGTCCTCCACCATTCCCGCCGCGATCCGGACCCAGCTCCGGCCGAGGTCGGACGACCGGAAAGGATGGCGGAACGTCCCGGCGAAGAGGGTCTGCGGCCGGAGCGGGTGGAAGGCGACGAACGAGACCCCGGCGCCCGGGTCGAGCGGCGGAACGGAGCGCCGCCACGACGCGCCGCCATCCTCCGAGATTTCGAGGCCTCCGTCCCCTCCGGCGACGACGACGCGCCGCCCGTCGAGTCGTGTGACGGCGAGGGCCCGGGCCCCCGCGCGATCCTCCCACCGGCGGATCTCGGCGAACGTGGCGCCTCCGTCCTCCGTCACGACGATCCGCCCGCCGCGGACGACGCCGGTGAGGCCGATCCAGAGAGTCGCCGGCCGCACGGGGTCCGGCGCCAGCGCCGTCACCGCGAAGCCGGGAAAGCGGGCGGCGGGAGACGGGGGCGCCCATGACCGGCCGCCGTCCGAGGAGCGATAGACCCCTCCTTGCGCAGTGCCGAGCCAGAAACCGTCCGGCGCGGACCGGTCCACGGCCAGGGCTTTCACCTCCGCGCCGGGCAGCGGATAGCGCAGCCAGCTTCCGTCTATCGCTTCCGGAGCGGGAGCGCCGGAAACGAGAGGCGACGCAAGAAAGAGCGCGGCAAGCGCGAGAATCCGGTGGCGTCTCGCGCGACTCCCGATCAGACGTCCTTCCCCGAGGAGGGAGCCGAGGAGCCGCCTGCCGCGGCTCCTTCCTTGGACGCTCCCCCGTCCTTCTTCGAGCCTTCGTCCTTCTTCGAACCTTCGTCCTTCTTCGAACCTTCGTCCTTCTTCGAACCTTCGTCCTTCTTCGAACCCTCGTCCTTCTTCGAACCCTCCGCGGTCTTTCCGCTCTCCCCGCCCGGGCGGCCGTAGTCGCTCACGTACCAGCCGGTCCCTTTGAACTGGAAGGCAGGCGCAGAAAGGAGCTTCTTGAGCGGACCGCCACAGCGGTCGCACGTCGTGAGCGGCGCCTCGGAGTGGCTCTGAATGGCTTCGAACGTCCTTCCACACGACTCGCACAGATACTCGAATAAAGGCATCGTCTCATCCCCCGTCTCGAACCGTCCGGCCTTCAGCGCCCGTTGCGAACGGCGGGAGCGTCGCCCGATCCGGTCCGCCACTGGAGCTTCCTGATGCCGCTCGCCCGCTCGCGGCGCAGGATCAGCTTCAGGACCGAGAAAGCGTACAGGATTCTCGCGTTCTGCGCGACATCCCCCGGGCCGAGGCCCACGAGATCCCGGAGCGAGCGAGCGCCGTCCGCCCGCGCGAGGAACTGCCGCTCCGCCGTCGAGAGAGTCAGCTCGAGGCGTTCGGGCGTCTCGGGACCCGGCTCGAAGACCGACCACGAGGGACCGAGGCGGGCGACACAGCGCTTCGGATTCGTGATCCTCTTGGCCCCGTCGAGGACGGCCTGCGGCGTCGGGATGTCGAGCTGGATCTCCTCGTCCGCGCGTGACGGTCCCGCCTCGAACGTGACGCACCCGGTCTCCCAGTCGAAAACCGACCAGAGGATCGCCTTCACCTGGCTCTCGACCGTCGCGCGAAGCTCCTCGTCGGAGAGAACGCCGTGCTCGACGAGGATCTCGCCGTAACGGCGCCCTCCCCTGGATGCGAGAAGCTCCATTTCGCGAAGCCGGTGCTCGGCCGTCTGGATCCGGTGGATCCGTCTGAGGTAGCTCCCGAGCGAGTCCTCGCGATCCGAGGAGGTCGCGAAGACGACATGCCCGCCCTGGAGGAAGATCCGCTTCTCGACGTCGTCCTTCACCGCCGTCACGACGCCGGGGGCGCGGTAGCGGTAGACGGTCTGGAGGATCTCCGGGAGAGGCTGCTCCGCGAGGTCCCCGACGAACTGGAATCTCTTCGAGGACATGGGCGCGATTCTAATCACCCGGCGGCGGGACGGGGCTCCTTCATCGCCCTCCCCTTGCTACGATGCCCACGTGATCTCCTTCGAGCAGGCGCTCGAGCGCGTGCTCGAGGCGGTAACGCCGGCCGGCTCCGTGCGCGTTCCCGTCGCGTCCGCCGCGGGGCGCGTCCTCGCCGAGCCGGTCGTGGCCGACCTCGACCTCCCGCCGTTTCCGACGACGGCGATGGACGGCTGGGCCGTGCGCGCCGCCGAGGCGAGACCGGCGCCGGCGCGGCTCCGGATCTCCGGGGCCTTCGGCGCGGGCGTGGCCGCCGGACCCCTTCCGGCCTCGAGCGCGATGAAGGTGATGACGGGAGCCCCGATCCCGCCCGGCGCCGATGCCATCGTTCCGGTCGAGGAGGCCCAGGAGCACGCGGACGGCACCGTGTCGCTCCGGACGGCCCCCGACGCCGGGGATCACGTCCGCAGACAGGGAGAAGTCTTCGCGGCCGGCGCGACCCTCCTTACGCCGGGATGCCGTCTCTCCCCCGCCGACCTCGTCCTCGCGGCCGCCGCGGGGCGCGACGTGATCGCCGTGGCTCGTTCGCTGCGAGCCGGCGTCCTCGTCACGGGCTCGGAGGTCGTCGGCACCGGCACGCGCCCCGGTCCCGCCCAGATCCGGAACACGAACGGACCGCTGCTCCTTGGCGCGCTCGCGCGCGCCGGCGCCGAGCCGCAGGATCTCGGATCGGCTCCCGACGACCCGAGAGCCCTGCGCGTCGCGATCGGAAGAGCACTCACCTCCGGACTCGACCTTCTCCTGACGACCGGCGGTGTCTCGGAGGGGGACTTCGATCTCATTCCGGAGGTTCTTTCCGGACTCGGAGCAAAGACGATCTTCCACAAGGTCTCGATCAAGCCCGGGAAGCCGGTTCTCTTCGCCGTGGCGGGCCAGACGCTCGTCTTCGGTGTCCCGGGGAACCCGGTCTCGGCCGCCGTCGTCTTCGATCTCTTCGTCCGGCCGCTCCTCCGCTCGGCGGCGGGCCTCTCCCCCGCTCTTCCGCCGCCGGTCGAGGCGACGCTCACGGCCTCCGCCTCGAACGGCGGACCGCGGCTCGCCTTCGTTCCGACCCGCCTCACCCGGCGCCGGAGCGCGATCGAGGCGGCGCCCGTCCCCTCCCGGGGAAGCCACGACGTCCTCGCCCACGCCCGGGCCGACGGGCTTCTCGTCCTCCCGCCGAGAGCCCGGCTCGCGCGGGGGGATCGCGCGAGCGTCTACGTCGGCACGGACGAGACGACTCTCGGAGCTTTCGAGTGACCCGCCGCCGGGTGGCGATCACGGGACTCGGCTGCCTCACACCGCTCGGAATCGGCCGCGAGGCTTTTGCGGAAGGCCTCTCGGCCGGCCGCTCCGGAGTCTCCCGGATCTCCCTCTTCGATCCCTCCGACCTCCCGGTCCCGATCGCGGCCGAGGTTCCTCTCTTCGATCCGTCGTCCGTCATGCCGCCTTCCGAGCTCCGGCACGTCGCCCGCGTGGTCCCCCTCTCGCTCGCCGCCGCCGCCGAGGCGCTGGCCGACGCGGGCCTCGAGCCCGGGAGCCTTTCTCTCGAGGAGCGGCGACGGATCGCCGTCGTCTTCGGCTCCGGGGGCGGACCGGTGGAGTTCTTCGAGCGGATGTACGGCCACTGGTACCGGGGAGACCTGAAGAAGGCCTCCGTCTACTCGATTCCGACGGGGACGATCGGGACGCTCTCCTCGGAGATCTCGATGCGCTTCGGCCTGAAAGGGCCGTCGCACGTCGTCTCTACCGGCTGCACCTCCTCGGCGGACGCGATGGCGTACGCCGCGAAGGCGATCGCGTACGGCGAGCGGGACGTCGTCGTTTCCGGCGGCGCCGACGCCGTCATCACGCCCGGAATCATGACGGGCTTCGCCCTGATGAAGATCCTCTCCACGGGGTTTCAGGACCGCCCCGTGAAGGCGAGCCGCCCGTTCGACGCCGGCCGCGACGGCTTCGTCCTCGGCGAAGGGGCGTGGATCTTCGTCCTCGAGGAGCTGGAGCGGGCCCGTGCCCGCGGCGCCCGGATCCGGGCCGAGGTGCTCGGCTACGGCGCCACCTGCGACGCGTTCCACCGCGTCCGGCTCGACGAAACGGGGGAGGAGCCCGCCCGGGCGATGCGCGAGGCGCTCGAGGACGCCGGCCTCTCCGCCGCCGACGTCTCCTACGTCCAGTACCACGGCACCTCGACCGTTCTCAATGACCGGATCGAGACGCGTGCCACGAAGCTGGCGCTCGGCGAGCATGCCCGCCGCATCCCCGGATCGAGCGTGAAGAGCCAGATCGGGCACCCCCAGGGGGCTTCGGGCGCCGCGGGGATCGCGGCAACGCTCGTCGGGATGGAGGAGGGGTTTCTCCCCGCCACGATCAACCTCGAGACGCCCGACCCGGAGTGCGACCTCGACTACGTCCCGAACGCCGTCCGGAAGGGCGAGATCGAGATCGCTCTCTGCAACGGAATCGCCTTCGGGTCGAAGAACTCGGCCCTCGTCCTCCGGAACGGCCGCGCGCTCTAGACGATGAGCTTCTGGGTCCCCGGGCGCCATCGCGCCGACGAGATCCTCGACGGGAATCTCCCGGCGCACGAGGAGGAGGCGAGCCTCTCCGACATCGAGTGGGTCCACCGGAACCTCGGCGGGCGCGTCCTCCTCGCGCGCCGCCTCATCCCCCTGCTCGAAAGCCTCGCCGGCCCCGAGCGGCGCCCCCTCTCCCTCATCGACCTCGGCTGCGGCTCGGGGCACGTCGGACGCGACCTCGTGGACGCCTTCGCCCGGCGCGGCGGAGCGCTCACGGTCCTCGGCTGCGACCTGAAACTCTCCCATGCGCGCCTCGCGAAACGGAGGCGGAGCGCCGCCGGCGACGCGCTCCGTCTTCCCGTCGCCACGTCGAGCGTCGACATCGTCTTCTCGACGCTCCTCCTCCACCATTTCTCGGACGGGGAATGCCGCCGGATCCTCCTCGAGTCTCGCCGCGTCGCGCGGCGGGCCGTCATCGCCTTCGACCTCTCGCGCCACCGCGCCGCCTGGGCCCTCATCTCGGTGGTCGGGCCGCTGGCGTTCCGGACGCCCATCTCGACTCTCGACGGGAAGGCGAGCGTCCTCCAGGCTTGGACGCCCTCCGAGATCTCCGCCCTCGCCTCGGACGTCCTCCCCGGAGCGGCCGTCCGCCGGGCGGGGCCTTTCGTCTGGCAGCTCGTCTGGACGCGCCCGTGAGAGACCTCGCCTGCGACATCGCCGTCATCGGGGGCAGCCTCGCCGGGAGCGCGGCCGCCGGGGCGCTCGCCCGCGGCGGCGCCTCGGTCGTCGTCCTCGAGAAATCGATCTTTCCACGATCGAAGATCTGCGGCGGGTTCCTCTCGCACGAGGCCCTGCCGGTTCTCGAGCGACTCGGCGCGCTCGAAGCCGTCCGCGCGGCCGGACCCGAGACGATCACGCGATTCGCGCTCGTTCGGCCGGACGGACGCCGTGTCGAGGCCGACCTTCCCGCGCCGGTCCTCTCGCTTTCGCGTTCTCGCCTCGATTCGATCGCTGCGGCAGCGGCCTCTCGTCAGGGCGCCCGGATGCGCTTCGGCCAAGCCGTCAATTCCTTCGAAGGAAATCTCCGGGAGGGATTCCGGGTCAAGACCAACGACGAGGAGCTACGGGTCCGCGTCCTCGTGGGCGCCTGGGGTCGCTACAGCCCGCTCGACGGCCAGCTCGAGCGGCCCCGCTACCGGCAGAAGGCCTCTCTGATCGGGTTTGGAAAGCGGCTCGTCGGAGACGGCTCCTCGTTGGCGGGGCGTGCCGTTCTCCACCTCTTCGAAGGAGGGTATCTTGGGCTCTCCCGCGTGGAGGAGGGGAGCGTCAACCTCGCGGCGCTCGCGACGCCGAAGCTCGCCGGGGAGGCTCACCACGATCTCGATGAGCTTCTCGCGCGTCTGAAGCGCGGGAGCCCTTCGCTCGCGACGCAGCTCGAGGGCCTCTCCCCCGTCCCCGGCCCGGTTCTGGTCTCGGAGCCGGTTCATCTCGGACCTCACGGCTGCATCGCCCGCGACGTCCTCCTCGCGGGAGACGCCGCCGGCGTCATCGACCCCTTCACCGGAACCGGGATGGCGCTCGCGCTCCTCTCGGGCGAGGCCTCGGCGGAGCCGATCCTCCGGTTCCTCGCCGGCCGGCTCGACGCGGAAGGGCTGAAACGGGAACACGAAAAGGCCTATGGAAGAATCGCCGGCCACCGCTTCGCCTTCTCGCGATTCTTCCGCTCCGTCTTCTACGGCGGGATCGCCTCGCGCCTCGTCGGCCCGGCCACGGCCCCGATCGCCCGCCTCGCCATCCGCCTCACCCGCGGCCCTGCGGCGGGGGTTCCCTAGTTCATCGAGAAGCCGCCGACCCTCCCGTCCTTCAGGGCCATCGTGACGAGGACGTCGTCCTTTCCGTCCTTGAACGCGAGCTTCCAGTAGGAGACCGAGAAGCCCCCCTTGTTCAGCGTCCCGAGGTAGGACGTCGTGTAGCCGCTCTTCATCCGGACATAGATCTTGACCGTGCCGCTGTCGAACTGCGTCTTCGGGAGAGCGGCCTTGAAGGCGGGCTCGGAGTTCTCGATGAAGGAGTCGTAATCCCCTTTCTCGACGGCCGTGATCATCTTCGTGAGCTGCGCCTTGGCCTCCGGCGACTGCGCGTGGGCAGGAAGAGAGAAAAGGAGACCCCCTGCAAAAAGCGCGGCCGCGACGGATTTCATCCGAGCCATGTCGTCATCCCTTTCTGGTCGGACGCCGCCGGGGCGCCTTCGCCTTCGCTCTCGTCTTTCCGGCCTTCGGGAAGAGCCCGGTCCGGATCGTCTCGATCTGGCGGATATGGTGCCGGTCGTGCCCGGCGTACATGAAGACGATCTTCCGGATCGACTCCTCGCCCCGCTCGGCATGGATGCCGACGCGGTCCCAGTCCGGCTCGGCGAGCCGGTCGAGGAGCCCGAGGTTCACGGCGCGGGCCATCGCGAAGTCGTCGATCAGGTCGGCCGTCTTCGCATTCCCGGCCCCGAGCCTCTCCACGAAGGCGTCCTGGTCGTAACCGAGGATCGGCGGCCGGTCGTGCGCCGCGATGAAGCGGTAGCGGCTGCCGAGGATCACTTCGCCGTCCGACAGGTGCGCGACGATCTCCTTGATCGACCACTTCCCCGGTGCCGGTTTTTTCGAAAGCTGTCTCTCCGAGAGCCCGCGGACGAGGCGGCGAAGCCTGTCGGGGCTTTCCGCCATCACCTCGACCGGGTCGTCCCCGCCGAGGGCCTGCGCGTACTTTTCGGGAATCACGACTCCGGGTCTTCCAGCCACCATGGCGTCTCCTTTCGTCACCGTTTCGCCGGGAGCCCCCGCGAGAGGGCACCGAGGAAACCGAGATTCGTCCCCGTCAGCCAGTGCCCGCCGTCCACGGGAAGGCAGGAACCGGTTATGTACGCCGCGCGCGTCTCGTCGGCGAGGAAGGCGATCGACTCGGCGACCTCCTCGGCCGTCGTGAAGCGGCGCATCGGGATGGAATCGCGGATCTCGGCCGCGAGCGTCTCGTCGAGCCAGAGGTTCTTGTCGGTCCCTTCGGAGCGGAACGGGCCGGGAGAGACCGCGTTGGCCCGGATCCCGAACCGCGCCCATTCCACGGCCAGCGTCCGGGTCATCGCGAGGACACCCGCTTTCGCCGAGGCGGAGTGGATCACCCCGGGCCCCGCGCCCCAGGCATAGTCGGCGACCACGTTCACGAAGGAGCGGGGCTTCCCGTCCTTCGCGTGCGCGTCGATCATCCCGAGCCCGAAGGCGCGGGAGACGAAGAAGCTGCCGTTCAGGACGATCTCGATCACGGCCCGCCATCCGTTCGGGGAGAGCTTCTCGGCGGGGCAGACGAAGTTCCCGGCCGCGTTGTTCACGACGACGTCGAACGGGCCCCATTCCGCGTGAAGCGACGAGGCCATCTTCGCGACGTCTTCCTCGAAGCGGACGTCGCACGTCGCCGTCTTCACGTCTGCGGCCCCCGCGGCGCGCGCGCGGCTCGCGGTCTCCCCGAGCGCTCCTTCGCGCCTCCCGCAGACGGCGACGCGCGCCCCCTCCCGGGCGAAGCGGACAGCCGTCGCGCGGCCGAGGCCGCTTCCCCCTCCGGTGACGAGAACGTTCCGCGCCCCGCTCAATCCTGGAGGCCCGCTTCCCGGGCGATCTCCCCTTCCGTCAGCGGCTCATGGCCCCGACGGAGGATCTTCCCCGACGGCTCGTGGACGATCCAACAGGGGAGGCGGGAGATTCCGAGCGCGTTCGTCAGCGTCCCGTCCGGATCGAGGAGGACCGGGCGGCGGAAGAGACGGGCCACGTGCGCGCAGTCCTTCAGTGGGGCGCCCGTCACGACGAAGCTCGTCTCGATGCCGCGTTTCTCGAGTGACTGCGCCAGCTCCGTGGCCGACTCGATCGACCCCTGTCCCTGCTCCTCCGTTCCGACGATCACGAGGAGACAGCCGCGACTCCGGCAGTCGAGGGGCGAGCCCTGCTCGAGGTTCGCGTCGAACGTGATGTATTTCGGGAGGGAGACGACCGGGATCCGCTTCGGGATCCGGAAGACGAGGAACGCGACGATGAAGACGAGCGCGATCGAGCCGAAGATCGTGCTCAGGCGCGGGCCGAGAGGCATTCGCCTTTCGGGGAGCTTGAGCGGGCGCGTCGGCGCCGTCGGCGGCCCGTCGGGGGAGACGGTCTCGGGATCCGGTGAGACGGTCTTCGGGACTTCCGGCTTCGGAACACCCGGTGTACTGAGAGAGCCCACGACCGATGATTATGGGGCGTCGCGGCCGGAGCGTGAAGGGGCGCCGTCCGGCTAAGGCGAAGGAGGGCCTTTCCTGATCCGGACGACGCCTGCCGTCGTCCGGACGGCGATCTTCGGCCCGCCCCCCCCGAGCTTCCCCTCGGCACGCTGAAGCGTCTCTCGCTTGACGACGGCCACCTCCGGGAACTGCGACACGATGTAGTCCTCGTCCGAGTCCACGCCGGTAACCCGCACGTCCACGTCGCCCCGGTAGTTGGCCGGGAGGACGAGCGTCACGTCGCCTCCACCGGTCGTCACCTCGACGCCCGGCCGGACGGCGGAGACGATCTCGCAGAGGACCGATCCGCCGGAAGTCTGCGCCACCACGGGACCGCGGGTCTTTCGGAGCGTGATGTCTCCGGCCGTCGTCCGGGCAATGACGGCGCCAGCGCACGACTTGACGACGACGTCGCCTCCCGACGTCTCGAGACGGGCGTCCCCGGAGACGTTTCCGGCTCGGACGTCTCCCGCGGCGGTCGTCGCCACGAGGTCCCCCGTGACGGCGTCCACTGTGATGTCGCCTCCGCCGGTCGAAAGCTCGGCCCCCTTGCCGGCCGAGACGACATGAATCTCTCCAAGGCTCGCGGAGACCCTGACCCTTCCGGCCACCCGCCCGAGCGAGACGCCACCTTCCAGGTCGGCCGCGACGAAATCGCCGGGGAGATCGCCGCGGACGAGCGTCCGGCCGAACTCCGGGGGCTCGGGCGGCACCGGGGCCCGAGCGAGGCGCGGCATCGGCGGAGGAGGAGACGCGGGAGGCGGCATCGGCGGAGGAGGGGACACGGGACCAGGAGGTGCCGGCGGCGCGATCCCTTCCGCGATCCGCGGCGTCCGGAAGACGAGGAGGGGCCTGGCCTGCGCCTCCGTGCTCCCCTCGGAGAGAAGGACGATTCGCCCGCTCAGGTTGGACATCCGGATCACGGCCCCGCCCCCCCCGACCGTCCCTCCGACCGAGCGATGCAGGTTCATCGACACCTCGCGGGCGATCTCCGTGGAGAGCCGCGCCATTTCGTGGCTCATCTGGGCGATCTCCCGGTTCAGCTCCGAGAGATCCTCGTTCAGCGACTCGATCCGGATCGCCTCGCGCGCGTGCCGTTCGGCGGCCTCGGCGTGCTCCCGCTCGACGCGGGCGGCCTCCGCGCGCGGAGCCGGGGGTGCGGGGGTCGTCGCCGGGAACGGGAAGGTGGAGAGAATCTCCCCGCTCATCGTCCGCCCGTCGAACCGGAAACCGGCCGACGCGGGGAGGCGGAGGAGGAGGTTGCCGCTGACCGACTGAAGGCTCAGCCTCGCGTCCTTCGCGAGGTCGGCAGCCGACGCGTCGATGCTCCCGTTCACCGTCTCGAGCTTCAGGTTCCCGCGCGCGCCGGAGACCTCGATCTTTCCGTTCACCGTCGAGAGCTTCAGGTCCGCGGTGATTCCCTTCACGACGACGCGCCCCGAGACGGACGAGACGCTCACGGGAACCCCCGCGGGGAGCGTCACGACGTACCGGGCCTCGACGCGCCCTGGTTGCTCGTCCCGCACCCGGACCTTCCAGCCCCCTCCGGGAAGGTGCCGGGCCTTCGATCCCGCGGCTTCCGTCACGAGCGTGAGAGCCCCGTCCTCGTTCACGAGACGGCTCGTCGTCTCGTCGAGGATCCGGCGCGCTTCGCGCTCGCTCGGGGCGCGCGCCGCGAGATCGACGGTCGCGTGGAAGGAAGGCCCCGCCGTGATCTCCACGCTCCCGAAGAGATTCTCGACCGCGAGAGAGCGGAGGGCGCCGGAGGCGTTGAACTCCTGCCGGCGCGTCGCGGTGGCGGACCCCTCGTCCGCGTCCGCCATGAGCGCCGCGGCGAACGACAGGAGAAGGAAGCCCGCGATCAGCGCCGCCCAGAGGAGGGAAAGGCGTGGGGCGATGTCGTGGCGTTTCATGTCCCTAGTGACGCGCCGGAGCGTGGAAGGTCACGGCGCTACATCTCCATCTTCGAGAGAAACTTCGCGGCCTGGACTCGGACAAAGCCGTTCTCCCGCTCGTCGACGGCGCGGGCGCGCAGGGCGTCGAGCGCGGCCGGGTCCTTCAGCGCCGCCGCCGCCCGGGCCAGCCCCTCGACGGCCCGCATCCGGACGGCGGGGTTCTCGTCGGTCCGGAGGACGGCCACGAGCGCGTCGCGCGTCCCGGCGGTCGGCGGGAGCTGCGCGAGCGCCTCGACGGCCTTCTTCCGGACGCCCGGATTCCGGTCGTGCCGCGCCGACTCGGCGAGGGCCGCCACGATCTCCGGTGAGGGGGCCGCCGGCCCCTTCGAGACCTCGGAGACCATCTCGATCGCGCGCCCGCGCGCTCCCGCGGTATCGGACGCGCCCGACATCAGATAGACGAGGAGGTCGGCGATTCCCTTCTGATCCGGGCGGCCGGTGACCGTGTAACGGGTCGTCACGTCGAACGCGACGCCCACCTTCCCGGCGGCGTCGGCGGGATGGAATGCGACATTCGCGAGGCGCGGCCGGTTCGAGAGATCGGGAACGGCCTGGGAGACGTCCACTGTCCGGTGCGACACGACGGGGATCGTTTCGGTGCCGGCACCCGCCGCCGGCAAGGCGGCCGGTCCGTAGCGGGCGAGAACCCATCCTCCCGCGGCCGCAAGAAGAAACGTCGCGGCCTGAAGCAGCGGGCGGACGCCGCGCGGGCGCGCCGGGCGGATCGGGACGACCGGAACGGGGGGCGGGGCCGAAGCGGCACGGCGTCTCACCTCGGCCTCGAGCAGGGCCTCGGTCCGTGCCCCGAACCAGGGCGAGGGCTCGGCGCCGGCGTCGGCTCCGAGCCGGTCCCACGTCGCCGAAAGCCGGCGCTCCTCCGCGTGACAGGCGGAGCAGGATGAGAGGTGGTCGGAGAGCCAGGCGGCCTCGGCCTCCGGCAGCTCGCCGGAGAGGCGGAGGATGGCGGCCTCACGGGTTCTTACGGCGTCGCGGCAGTCCATGACGAGTCTCCCTCGGAAAAGACTTCCCTGAGCTTTTCCATAGCCCGGAAGATCCGGGTCTTCACCGCCCCTTCGCTGATCTCGAGGGTGCGGGCGATCTCGACGTAAGGCATCCCGTGAAAGCGGGCGAGGACGAGCGCCTCGCGCTGCTCGTCGGAAAGGGCGGCGAGGGCGCGCCGGACGAGAAGGCGCCGCTCGCTCTCGACGAGGACGCGGTCCGGGGTCGGACCGGGCGCCGCCGGCTCGGCCACCGATTCCAGAGGGACGGAGCTCCGGCGCCCGGCCCTTCGGAGGCGGTCGCGGCATGCGTTCGCCGCGATGGCGAAGAGCCACGAGGCGACGGGGGCCCGTCCGTCGTACTGCTCCACCCGGACTATCGCTTTCAGGAAGACCTCCTGCGTCACGTCCTCGGCTTCGGCCCGGCTCCCGAGAAGGCGGTCCGCGTAGCGGAGAATGGCTTCCGAGTAGCGGCGGAAAAGCTCCGTCGCCCCCTCCGGCTCTCCCCTCCGGACCCTCTCCAGCGACGACCGGTCCTGGTCCGAGTCCAACCGCCCCTCCCTCGCCGGCCGGGCCGATGACATGGCTTCCGGGAGACGTCCTTCCGTTGAAAAGGTTACGCGCCTCCTCAGCGGGCCACGACCTTCAAAGTCCCCTTGTAGGTGGAGAGCGCGAGCTTCGGTCCCCCGCCATTCAGGGTGGCGCTCATCCGCCGGCCCGACCGCGTCTGAACGCCGAAGTCGGACCGGAAGTCACCCCGCCGGCCGGTGTCCGCGTCGATCTCGAACGCCGCCGTCCTGGGGAGTGAGACCTCGATCTCCCCCTTGTACGTCTCGAATCGGCTGTCCGAGCGGAGCTTCGCGAGGGCGACCGATGCATCCCCCTTGTAGGTCTCGAGACGGATCGAGCCGTCGAGATCCCGGACGATCATCGTTCCCTTGTAGGAGTTGATCCGGAGGTCACCGGAGAGGCCGGCTACCGTCACCTTCGACTTGTAGTCCTTCACCTCGAGGTCGGCCGCTTTCGGCATCCGGATCCGGTAGTCGACGAACGGCCGGGCCGTGCAGGACCCGAAGAACCACGTGTGGAACGACGAGAGAGAGTCGTAGTCCGACTCGATCCGGACCGTCTTCCCGTGGGCCTCGATCCGGATCTGCGTCTCTTCGACCCATTCGGCCTGAGACTTCGAGTCGCCGCAGTCGGTGTCGGCGGTGACTCGCGCCTCGACCAGGACGTCGGGTCTCTCCTCGGCCGTCACCTCGACCGAGCCCTTGTACGTTTCGATATCGACCCGCCCTCCGGCCGGGAACGGAAGCGTCTTTCGAACCTCCTTCGACGGCTCGGCGGCCGGCGCCGGGAACGTCAGGACGAGACCCGCGAGCAGAAGGAAGGGAAAGAGAAAGCGGCGGCTTCGGCTCATGCCAATGAGAACGAAGAAACGGCCCAAAGGTTTCAGCCCTGGAAGATGAACTTCCGCTCCCGGGCCGACGCGAGGAGCTCCGCGCGGAAATCGGGGTGGGCGATGTCGATGAGGGCCATCGAGCGCTGCCGGATGTTCTTTCCCCAGAGGTCCGCCACGCCGTATTCCGTCACGACGTAGCGGATGTCTCCGCGGCTCGTCACGACGCCGGCCCCTTCCTCGAGGACCGCGCAGATCCGGCTCACCTTCCCGTCCTTGGCCGACGACGGGAGGGCGATGATGGGCCGCCCCCCGTTGCTCCGCGCCGTGCCGCGGATGAAGTCGACCTGCCCGCCGATCCCCGAGAAGAAGCGGCCGCCGATGGTGTCGGCCGCGACCTGACCGGTCAGGTCGACGGCGAGAGCCGAGTTGATGGCCACCATGTGGTCGTTCCGGGCGATCTGGAACGGGTCGTTCGTGAAGCTCGAAGGGCGCATCTCGAGGGCCGGATTGTCGTGGACCCACTCGTAGAGCTTCTCAGACCCCATCAGGAACGACGTGACCATCTTGCCCGGCAGAAGCGTCTTCTTCTTCCCCGTGATGACGCCCGCCTGCCACAGGCGCATGACGCCGTCCGAGAGCATCTCGGTATGGATGCCGAGGTCCCGCCGGCTGCCGAGGCACGCGAGGACGGCGTCGGGAATCCGGCCGATCCCCATCTGCAGCGTCGCGCCGTCGCCGATGAGGCCCGCCACGTGGAGGCCGATCTGCCGGCAGACGTCGTCGATCGGCTCGACCGGGAGCTCCGGCAGCGCGTAGTCCACCGGGACGAGGTGGGCGATCTTCTCGACGTGGATGAACGAGTCGCCGTGCGTCCGCGGCATCCGCGGGTTCACCTCGGCGAGGATCAGCCCCGCGGAGTCGACCGCGGCCCGGACGATGTCGACCGAGACCCCGAGGCTCACGAAACCGTGCCGGTCGGGCGGGCTGACCTGTATCAGGGCGACGTCCACGGCGACTCGCCCGCTCGAGATGACGAGCGGGATCTCCGAGAGGAAGACGGGCATGAAGTCCGCCCGCCCCTCCTGGACGGCCTGCCGGACGTTCGCCCCGATGAAGAACGCGGTGTGCCGGAAGCGCTCCTGGAGGCCGGGGGCGACGTAGGGCGCCGGCCCCAGCGTCAGGAGATGGACGATCTCGTTCCCGAAGAGGTGGGTGCCGTGCTCGACCATCGCCTCGACGAGCCGGGCGGGCTCGGCCGCGCCGGAGCCGATCAGGATCCGCCGGCCGGGCGGAATGGCGCGGATCGCCTCTTCGGGCGTCGAGACCTTCCAGCTGTAACGGGTCTGCCAGTCGTTCTCGCTCATAGCATTCCCATTATTGGACGTTGCAGAATTCCGCGCGATGGTTCCTTTGCATCCCTCCGCTTCCCGGAACCGTAAGATCCTTCCGACGAGGAGCTTCACGCCGATGACGTCCTCCTTCCGCGTGGCCCGGGTCGCCGGCATCGAAATCCGGGTGCACGTCACCTTCGGATTCATCCTCCTGATCGGCGCCCTCCAGTGGGGGATCCCGCACGGAGCGGCCGGCGCCCTCTTCGGCGCCCTCCTGATGATTCTTCTCTTCGGCTGCGTCGTCCTCCACGAGCTGGGCCATTCGCTCGTCGCCCGCGCCTTCGGGATCGGCGTCCACGACATCACGCTCTACCCGATCGGCGGCATCGCGCGGATGGAGCGGAATCCCGACAAGCCGCTGGACGAGTTCCTCATCGCCGCGGCCGGCCCCCTCGTGAACCTCGTCCTCGCCCTCATCCTCTGGGGCGTCACGGGAGTCGCCTCCTCGCTCGGAAAGCTGGACGCGGCGGCCGCCCTGAAGAACCTCGCGCCGGGACCCGAAACGGCCCTCGTCTGGCTCCTCCTCTCGAACCTCTTCCTCGCCCTCTTCAATCTGATCCCGGCCTTCCCGATGGACGGTGGCCGGATGCTCCGCGCCGTTCTCACGAAGATCTACGGGTTCCAGGAGGCGACCCGCATGGCCGCGGGCATCGGCCAGTTCCTCGCGATGGGGCTCGGCCTCTTCGGCGTCCTCTCCGGGAACTTCCTCCTCGCCCTCGTCGCCCTCTTCATCTTCATGGGGGCGTCGCAGGAGCGGGCCGCGGAGCGGGCGCGGGTCGTCCTCGGGACTCTGAAGGTCGGGGACGCCTACAACAAGAACGCCATCACCCTCGCCCCCGGCACGTACGTGAGCCAGGTCGTGGACCACATCCTGACGAGCTACCAGCCCGACTTCGCCGTGATGCAGGGGTCGGCGCTCCTCGGCGTCGTCACCCGCGACGACATCCTGAAGAACCTCGCGACCGAGCTGGGCGACGCGTGGGTGACGGGGATCATGAAGCGCGACGTCCCGAAGGTCGACGCGGGGCTGACCCTCGAGGAGGTCCGCGAGCAGCTCGCGGAGGCCGGGCAGCGCGTCGCCGCCGTCTACCGCGGGGAGACGTACCTCGGTCTCGTCTCGGCAGAGGACATCGCCGAGGCGCTCCTCGTCGTCGGCTTCCGGGCCGCCCACGACGCCCGCCGCGCCGCCGCCGAGCGGACGGAGTGACTTCCCCGCCAAGCCTCCGCCGTCTCCGGAACCCGCGCGACCGCGACGAGGTCCGGCGCCGCTTTCGCGCGTGGCTCGCATCGAACGAGCTGAACGCCCAGCGGAACGGGACGGGTCCTTCCCCCCGGCCGAGATTGTCTGGCTTTCCCGGGTCCTCGCCGGCGGGACCCTTCGTCCCCTCTTCCGCGAGGTCGGCCCCGACTCGCCTCCCCTGCTCGGCAGCCCGGAGGCCCAGCCTCTCACCGACTACTGCTTCCGCCTGAACAGGACGAAGCCCGGAAACGACGCCTTCCTCGGCGACTGCGCCTGCGGCGCGGCCCGTTGACGGCCCGGCCCGCCCTCCCTCCCCACGCGCTCGGACGGTCGTCTTCGATGACGAGGCCCTAGAGCTCCGGCTGAACGAGCGCATACGTCCACGACAGACGGCGAAAAAGTCCCTGCAAATAGATACCTTGAAGTCTCTACCTGCAGTAACTTCTGCTCCGTAGATCGAAAAAGCCTCTATTCGCAGTGACCTCCAACGCCGTCTAATATGGGTTAGGCCGCAGAAGAAACATTCCTCTCACCACCACCGCGAATAGGAGGTCACATGAAACGAGTCACTGGCATCGGCGGCATCTTCTTCAAGGCCAAAGACGCTCCATCACTGCAGGCTTGGTACAAGCGGCACCTGGGAATCGATGTCCAAGTCTGGGGCGGAGCTGCCTTCGATTGGACCGACGCCGAGGGCAAGCCGGTTGCAGGCACAACTGCCTGGTGCATCGATCCGCAAGGGAGTGATCACTTTGCTCCGACCTCTGCTCCCTTCATGGTCAACTACCGAGTGGAAGACCTCCACGCCTTGGTCAAGGTCTTGAAGGAAGAAGGCTGCAAAGTGCTCGAGAAGATTGACGAATCCGAGTATGGGAAGTTTGCCTGGGTCATTGATCCAGAGGGAAACAAGGTCGAGCTATGGCAGCCGCCTCAAGGCCAATGAGCAGGCCCGTTAGTCACGGCTGCGAACTGCGGCCCAACACCTTTTCAGCGGACTCGGCATCCGTTGGCGGCGCTCCTTCCTTCTCTCCGCTGAACGCGATATCGCTAGCCGGCCAGATGCTGACAAGCCGCGGTTCCTCGGAGAAACCTAAAGGAGGCAACGATGACCACCAGCCGGCTTCTGTTCGTTCCGGTCTTTGTCGCCTTGGTGGCGCCGGTATCGGCGCAGGCGCCGACGCAGACGAAAGGCTTCACGGAGAAGCTACTTGCCACAGTCGACCTTGGACCCGAGATCGAAGGCATGGCGGGGCGGCAGCTTCGGATGCGCCTGATAACGATCGAACCTGGAGGCGCCACTGTGATTCACAGCCATAAGGACAGGCCCGACACAGTTTACATCCTGCAGGGCAAGATCACCGATCATCGGGATGACGTCGCCACGGAGTATGGTCCAGGGGTCGGCTGGCCCGAGGACAACGCCACCACGCACTGGATCCAGAACGCGGGAACGATGCCGGCCGTGGAGATCTCGGTCGACATATTCAAGAAGCCGTAGCCTGAGGACCCGATATTCCGCCGCAACCACGCGTTGCGGCGGACTCGCTACGCTCACCGCTGAACGCGATATCCTTAGGCGGCTCAGAGTACTAATGCGATGGCCGACCTCAGCCAGGCCGGCCCCGCGGTCCAAACTTTTGTTGACGGCTGCCCTAGCGGTGGAGTATTCATGAGTCTCTTCGCCATGACTCGAGTCGGTCGGGTGGCATTAGACGCCGCTAATCGAACCCTCTCGCCGCCCCCCAACGCGTCGTCTCAGGAGGTTCGGAAGAACGGCCTGTTCTGCCTAGCTATCGGTATCGCGTGCTTTGCGCTCGGGGCTCTAGGAATGACCCTGAATCGGGACTGGATTGCCCTCGCAGAAATCCCTGCAATAGCCGGATACGCGTTCTTGATCGTCGGCGGATACCGTGCGGTGTTTGGGAGAAGCCCTCGAGCCTCTTCGCCAGGCGAACTGTCTCTTCACAGGGCCAAATTCGCAGTCGTCTTCATCGTGCTTACGGTCGGAGCCTTCGTGATCCTGATGCTCACTATCGATGGTGTCATCTGACACCGTGGGGACGAGTCCCCGGGGCGGCGCTGGCTCGTCGGTAGAGAAAGGGGGGCCCTAATGGGTGTCGAATACCGCCACTTTCTCGTAGCGGCCGAGCCAACCTGGCTTCCTCAGGCTGACACGCTTCCCAAGGTCGATGCGCTGCTCCGGAGATGGGCGCTCGTGACCAACGAGCCGCAGATCTATGACCTCACGGGCGGCAGAAAGAACCCGGTCGCCTCGTTTCCATCGACCGGTCCGGGTCCCGGTATCGCCGTCGTTTACCCAATGGTTCAGGGGCCAGTCGTGCCTACTCTCTTCGGCCCGTCCTATTACAAGGAAGACGTTGCTCCAGACGACCGGTATATTCAGGGACTCACGGTCGTCGTGGGTGCCGACTACCGTGTTCATTGGAGCAGCGAGGGCATCTGCTTCACCGTGGTCGAACCACCACGAGAGGCAGGCAGGGACGTCGAGCCCTACCATGCAGATCAACACCTCTACCTCTACTCTGAGTCGTACCCCGCAACGCCCGGTACCACGCCTCCCACGGTCAAGGTTGAAGTCGATCCCAGAGCGCACGGCAACGTAGCTTGGAAGACTACTCAGGGGTGTGGCGCGGCGCTATCGTTTTCGCCTGCGGCAAGGATATACCGGCCTCATCGAGGGGCCTCATGCTCTCGCGTCCAGCTATTCGTAGCCGACGTCTGCCAAGCACTCGGCTCTCGTCTTCTCGAAGTCGGTGAAATATATTGAGCGGTCCGGGACCGGTGCCGTCTAACCCCGCGCTGCTGCGGACCCGCTTGCGCTCGCCGCTGAACGCGATATCGTCGGGCAACCGAAGGTCGAACGAGATGGAGGTACCTCATGGGATCGATTACGCCTCCTCCACCGCCTATTCCTGCCCGCGGCGTGGCGCCCGCATCGGCGCTCGCCTCCGCACCTTCTCGCGCGCGACAGGCGGCACGCGCCTCGTGATGGCTCCGCTCATACGACATCATCTTCAACTACACCATCAAGAACCTGGCCTTGGCGCTTACGGCCGCGGGCTGTCATTGCATCGTCAGTCTGATCCTCTATCTGGCCGGCCTAGTCCTCGCCGTCTACGCGCTCTCGCAGGTGCGGTCGGCTGGGCGCAAGGGGATTTTGGCGCCTGCAATCGTCGGGCTCGTTCTGAATGGCCTATTCCTCCTGCTTGTCGGTGGCGTGGCCGTATCCAGCTATCTCGACGCCAGAGCTCGGGCGTCTCAGCGTGAGTCGCTCGACCGGCCCCTTTCAGCCTCTTCCTTACATGCTGCCGTTGTCTGACCCCGCGTTGCGGCGGACTCGCTCCGCTCGTCGCGGAACGCGATATCGTTACGTGGAACGTCGCCATAGCCGCGTATCTGGAAACGTACAGCCTGTTGGTCCTAACCGCGGTGATCGCATCGCGGTGATGATTTGGCAGTGCAGCCGAATCAACTCCATTCTTGAATCCTGGGCGAAGGCGAACAATATCGAGATTATGTCTCGTAGTCTCGGGCTCTTTAGACCTTGGCCCGTTCTTCTTCACCCTCGGACACAGGTGGTACATTTCCTGACGGTGCTTGCCGCCGGCATCGAACGAGCCGCAGGGGGAAGGGCGGAGGGTCTCGACGGCACACAGTAGCGACACCGTCGAGACAAGATGGGAGCCATGAGAGCACCTCGAAGCTCCTTTCGCGGGGTCCGGTGCCATCTAACCCTGTGTTGCAGCTGGCTCGCCCCACTCGCCGCTGAACGCGATATCGTCAGGCGGATGCACCAATGTTGAGGCTCGACCGAGCCGGCATCCTCGTGTCTGCGGCATGCTTTGTCGCTATCCTCGTTGGCTATCTGTGTCAAGTCCTCTTGGAGCGGCCGTACGAGGGGCTCGCGTTGGAATTGCCCCTGGCCCTCCTTCCGGTCGTCGGCGCGATCTCCCAGCGCAGGAAATGGGCCTTATGGTTACTGGCTCGCTCTCCGGGGATCGCACTAACTCTCCTCGGCCCTGCCCTCGCGCTCTTCACACCCGTTCATTCGGTGAACCCCATATTTCAGGTCGCTCTCTGCACCCTCTTATTTGGCGTTGGAGCCATCCTGCTTACGCCACCACTCCTGAAGCGTCCCCGATACATCCTGGCGGGGGCGGTTCTTCTTTCACAGGTGGTCCTTCAGACCGGCGCCGTACGCGCAGCCTATACCGGCTACCTTGACACTACTCTTATCGTTCGCAACGCTTCGGCGGAGCCCCTCCTCGACCTATCGCTCTCCGGAGCAGGGTTTTCCGCCTCGTGGCCAGTTCTTCTGCCAGGCCAGGCCGTACGCAAGTCAATTCATGTCACCACCCAGCAGAACCTCACCGTTCAGTTTCACACCGCTCATCGGTCACGTCACGTGCCCACGGCCGCGATCTTTGAACGCCGCGACGTAATCTCCTTGACCATCAAACCAGACCTCCTCCTCGACGCGACGGTTTATCCCGGAACCATAGTCCCGCCGCGGCGGTCTTCGACTCTCTGCCCGAGGGTGGAGCCTGGCGTGAGCCCCGTTGCGGCGGACCGGCAGTTACCCGATGAAAGGGGACACTCGGGCCTAACCTGAGGGGGGATGGCCAGATTCAAGAGTTCCAGAAAGGCCCATGGGCACGGCGCGGCGTTCAAGCTGAAGGCGGTATGGTCAGGTGGCGGCCAAGGCCGGTCGAGTGTGCCGGACACCCCGGCTCAATGGAAGAGGAGGTCTCCTGTGTCCGAAAGATTTCTTATCGAGGTTCCGCACGAAGCGACCGTGGCGGCGTGTGTTCAGGCGATCGAAGTCTTCCTCCAGGCCGGGTCTCATTTCCTGACCCATGCGGACTGGGGATGCAAGGACGGGGAGCACAAGGCATGGATCATCCTGGAGGTCGATAGCAAGGACGAGGCTCGATGCATCGTGCCACCTGCTTTTCGGTCGAAGGCGAAAATCGTACAGCTCAACGCGTTCACGATGAAAGACATCGAGGGCACCTCTCACCGGCAAGAGCCCTAGGTGCGCGCACGTCGCCGATACCCGGGGCCGACGTCCGCGAAACATTCGAGCGGACGCGCCACGCTCGCCGCTGAGACGCGGTATCATCAGGCTCCTCAACCGTCATATCCGAAAGGAGCCGCAATGGCGGAGAACAAGACGAAGGCTACGAAAGCGAGCGTGGAGGGCTACCTCTCCCGCATCGAGGACGAGGCCAGGCGCAAAGACTGTGGAGCTTTGGCCAGGCTGATGACCAAGGCGACGAAACAGCGGCCGAAAATGTGGGGAACGAGCATCGTCGGGTTCGGCAGCTATCACTACAAGTACGAAAGCGGCCGCGAAGGCGACTCGTGCTTGACGGGCTTCTCCTCTCGGAAGGGCGCCATCAGCGTCTACCTCCTGGCGAGCTTCCCCGGACACGACGAACTCCTCGCCAGGCTCGGAAAGTACAAGATGGCGAAGGCCTGCCTCTACATCCACAAACTCAGCGACGTCGACCTCAAGACCCTGGAAGCGCTCGTCGCCGGTTCCGTCAAAGAAGTGAAGCGTCGCCATGGCGAAGGCTAAAGGAGATACAGATGACGGATTCCTCGGTAATCAAAGTCGGTCAGCTCTCGATTCGGTATCTGTTGGACGGGGCGCGCACCGGTACGATGGGAATGTTCGAGTTGTCCGTTCCGCCCGGATCAAACGTGCCTCCGCCTCATAGTCACTCCAACAACGAAGAATGTGTCTACGTCCTGGAGGGAATCTTGAGGTACTCCGTAGGAGACGTGACGCGCGATCTCGGTCCCGGCGGGTCGATGTTCACGCCCAAAGGCACCGTCCACCAGTTCTCCAATCCGTTCTCCACGCCCGCCCGCGCCTTGATCGTCCTCTCCCCGGATATCGGGGCACAGTACTTCCTGGATGTCGGGAGTGTCGTCAACGCCGGGGCGCCGCCCGACAAGGCGGCTCTGATCTCCGTGATGGCTCGTTATGGCCTGGTTCCGGCTCCCCCCAAAGGTATTTGACCCGCGAATACACCAAACCGCCTTCGGCGGCCGGTGATCAGCAACGTGACAACCTCTCGGAAGGAGGCGACGTGACTGTTCGGGAACTTCTGCGTTGGCAGTGGAGCGGCTATCCGAAGTATCACCGTTCCCGGGTGAACCTGCTCGTTCACATCGTCGCCGTGCCGCTTTTTCTCGCCGGCAACCTTGGACTTCTGGCCTCGCTCTTCGAGGGCTCCGCCGTCACGGGAGCCGTTTCGCTCGGCGTCATGGTGGTTTCTCTCGCCCTGCAGGGGCGTGGCCACCGCCGGGAAGAGGCTCCACCCGAGCCGTTCACCACCCCGATCAACGCGGTCTCGCGCATCTTTCTCGAGCAGTGGGTCACCTTTCCACGGTTCGTCGTCTCCGGAGGGTGGCTCCGTGCGCTGCGCCATCTCCCGCAGCCCTGATCACGCGTTGCTTCCCCCACCATGAGAACTGCTTCGCGACGAGGACTGAGCCGGACCGGTCTCCGCAACGTCCCGGAACCAGTTTCTCGGAATCTCATATCTGAGAGTAGGCGGGAGCATCCAGAGAAACAGATAGGGGGAGACCATGCGGCTTCGGAGTCTTGCGGCTTTGATTGCGGGCGCTCTGGCGGTGGCCGTCTCATCTGTTCACCCGGTGGACGCCGAGCCGATGCCGGCGAGCGCCTTCATCCAGGATCTGACGTGGCTGCGCGACGTCTGGGCGGCGAAGGAGAAGAGTTTCTCGCCGGAGACCTTGGCGCGGAGCGCCGGCCTCCGCCGCTCGACCTTCTGCGACGTCTCACGCGATCCGCAGCTAAGATCTACGAGAGGTGCCGAATGATGACGCGCAAAATCACGCGGTTTTTCGCGTGCGCTCTGCTGACGCTGGTGGTTTCGCCGCCCGATTTCGCCACCGCACAATCAGCCTCCTGGCAGCGTAACTGGAAGGACTTCGTCAAGGCGTTCAACACATGCATCACCCAGAAGTCGTGCGACCCCGCATCCCATTTCTACGGCAAGGTCGTGATCTGGGAGGGAACGGTCGAGAAGTCGGGGGACGTCGTCACTATCGACATGGGTCCACTTCGTCTGAAAGACCGAAAGGGAGTGGCCAGCGATTCCGTGACCGCCCTTCTCTTCCCGGTCAAGGGGAAAGGCAGCAGCTGGAGCCGAGCCACCCCCGGGAGCACGATCGCGTTCAAGGGAATGCTGCCAGCGAAGGGTTCGGAGTTGGCGGCCGTGGAGCTGAATTCCATGGGCAGCAAGAAGTTCGCGTTCGTGCAGCTCGTGGATGCCGAGCTCCTGACACGGCCGGTCCCAGCCAGGTAATGCCACTGCAGGGTGCGACACATTCGGCTTCGTCTAACACGAGATGAAGGGAAACGCGCATGAGACACCTCTCCGAGAGTCTTCTTCTGATCCTCCCCCTCCTTCTTGGGGCGGTGGATCCCGCGAACGCTCCGAAGAACCGTGATCTCGTACTTGGCTTCGCGGATTGCGAGCCGGCCATCTTCACCATGCTGACCGCTCCTGTCACGGTTCGATTGACGAACATCACGTATGCGCCGACCAGCCGTCTGGCTGGCTTCAAACAGGAAGTCGTCGGCGCTGCCGGTCAAGCCCAGGCGGTGACGGTCAGAATCGACGGCGAAAAGTGGAACGGGCGGTGCGAAAGCCTCCTGTACGCGGCGGAACTCGCGGGCGGCCGGAAAAGCAGTCCCAGTTACCCGTCCTGGTCGGGAAAAGATGCCGAAGGCATGATCGCCTTCAGTCCGGTGGAGCCGGGTGGCGTCGTCCTTGGTGGCAGCGGCACCCTCGAGGGGGGCGTGGAAACCCGGTTCAAGTATGACGAGTCAGGCCGCCGTCTTCTCGACACACAGTCCTTCGTGCTCCGCGGAACGTCGTATGTGATCAAGTACTCCGACTACCAGTACGGCGTCGTGCAAGTAGGACAGCACAAGATCAAGAAACTTCGCGGATACACGGCGTCACTAACCGTCAAACGCTGAATCAACTCCCCGTTCCGGTATAGGCTCCCGCGCCGTGAGAGCGAACTTCGGCCGTCCCCTCGCGGGGACTCGGATCGTCGACGCGACGTCGCTCCTGCCGGGCGGCTTCGCGACGCGCCTTCTGGCCGACCTCGGCGCCGAGGTCGTGAAGGTGGAGCCGCCGGGGGGCGAGTCGGGACGCCGCTTTCCGCCGCTCGACGGCGGCCTCAGCGTCTACTACCGCCTGACGGCGGCCGGAAAGAAGGTGCGCTTCCTCGACCTGAAGACGCCGAAGGGACAGGCCGCGCTGGAAGCTCTTCTTTCGCGCGCCGACGTCCTGATCCACTCGCTCCGGAGCGGCGCCGCCGCGAGGCTCTCGCTTTCGCAGGCCGACGTGGCCGCCCGCCATCCCCGCCTCGTCCAGGTGCGGATCGCGGGCTTTCGTCGTTCGGAGAAGGCCGCTCACGACCTGAACTTCCTCGCGGCGTCGGGCCTCCTCGACCTGAACCGTGACGCGCGCGGCCGGCCGGTGATCCCCGGGTTCCAGATCCCGGACGTTGCCGGCGGGGGGTGGCCCGCCGTGGCGGCCATCCTCACGGGGCTCCTCGAGCGGGAGCGGACGGGGCGGGCGCCCGCGACGACGGTCTCGGTTCACGAGGGGAGCCTCGCGCTCCTCTCGTTCGGCGCCGCGGAGTACCTCGCGACGGGCCGGGTGGTGAGCGACGGCGCCCTCGTGACGCACGAACTCCATCCCTGCTACGGCCTCTACCCGACGAAGGACGGTCGCCTCCTCGCCGTCGCCTGCATCGAGTCGAAATTCTGGACGGGCTTCTGCGAAGCCGTCGGCCTTCCGGACCTCGTTCCGCTCCAATACGCCTCGGGCGCGGCGGGGCGAAAGGCACGGCGGCGCCTCTCGGCGGCGACGCGGCGGAGGACTTTCGCCGAATGGGCCCGGTTCCTCTCGGCGCTCGACGTCTGCGTGACGCCCGTGGCGACGCTCGCCGAGGCCGTGAACGCGGAGCGCCGAGCCGAGAAGGGGCGCGGCGTCTTCCGCCGCGGCAGGGACGGAAGGTACGGGATCGTCCCGAGGATCCGCTGAATGAACCCCCACGAAGCCCGCGGAAGGGAGCCTGAATGCGCGGACGGATGCAGCACGACCCGCTGATCGTCAACCGGATCTTCGAACGGGCCGTGACGCTCTTCCCGCAGCAGGAGATCGTCACCTGGACGAAGGAGGGCCTCCACCGCGAGACGTTCGCCGCGTTCGGAGAGCGGGTCGGGCGCCTCGCGTCCGCGCTCGCGGCGCTCGGCGTGGAGCCGGGGGACCGCGTCGCCACCTTCGCCTTCAACGCGTTCCGCCACCAGGAGCTCTACTTCGCCGTGCCGTGCATGGGGGCCGTCCTCCACACGCTGAACATCCGGCTCCACGCCGATCAGATCGTCTGGATCGCGAACCACGCCGAGGACCGCGTCCTCTTCGTCGACGCGCCGCTCCTTCCGGTGCTGGCCCCGCTCGTGCCGCGCCTCGCGTCGGTGGAGGTCGTCGTCGTGATGGGAGAGGCCGACCGGAGCGCGCTCCCCACGAGCCGCGACTACGAGGAGCTCCTCGCGAAGGCCGCCCCGGACTTCCCGTGGCCCGAGCCCGACGAGGACGACGCGGCCGCGATGTGCTACACGAGCGGCACGACGGGCCACCCGAAGGGGGTCGTCTATTCGCACCGGTCGACGGTGCTGCACGCGACGATGATGAATCTCGCGAGCACCGTAGGCCTGACGGACCGGGACGCCATCCTCCCGGTCGTCCCGATGTTCCATGCGAATGCGTGGGGGATCCCGTACGCCGCGCCGATGGCGGGCGCCAAGCTCGTCCTCGCCGGCGCCGCCAGCGCCGACCCTTCGGCCCTCGTCGGACTGATCCGGGGAGAGCGGGTGACGGTGACGGCCGGCGTCCCGAGCGTCTGGACCGCGCTTCTCCACCACCTCGAAGGGACACCGA
Source organism: uncultured Acidobacteriota bacterium (assembly GCA_963779415.1). Taxonomy (GTDB): domain Bacteria; phylum Acidobacteriota; class Thermoanaerobaculia; order UBA5066; family UBA5066; genus DAOMFB01. Next base: position 1,369,025 of record CAVZYA010000001.1, read on the forward strand.
GCGATCTGAAGTCCCTCCGGCTCGTCACCGTCGGCGGCGCCGCGACCTCCGTCTCGATGATCGAGCGGTTCAAGAGCCTCGCGGGCGTCGACGCCGTCCAGGGGTGGGGCATGACCGAGACCGGGCCGGTCGCTTCGCTCTCCTTCCCGACGGCCGGAATGGAGGCGCTTCCCGAGCCCGAGCGGGTCCGGGCGCGGGCCCGGCAGGGGCGGGTCGTGCCGGGTGTCCGGTTCCGGGTGGTCTCCCCCGACGGCCGCATCGCCCCGTGGGACGACCGGACGAAGGGAGAGCTCGAGGTCAAGGGAAACTGGGTCGCCGACTCGTACTACAACGATGAAAAGTCGTCGGAGCGGTTCGACGACGGCTGGCTTCGAACCGGGGACATCGCCGTCGTCGACCTCCACGGGTCGATCCGGATCGTCGATCGCGCGAAGGACCTCGTGAAATCCGGGGGGGAGTGGATCTCGAGCGTCGACCTCGAGCTGGAGCTGATGGGACATCCTTCCGTTCTCGAGGCGGCGGTGATCGGCGTACCCGACGAGAAGTGGGACGAGCGTCCGCTCGCCTGCGTCGTCGTGAAGCCGGGGAAGAGCGCGACGCCGGACGAGCTGCGGGCATTTCTGGCCCCGAGGGTGCCGAAATGGTGGTTGCCCGAAGAGATCGTCTTCCTGGCGGAGCTGCCGAAGACGAGCGTCGGCAAGCTCGACAAGAAGGTGCTGCGGCAGCGGTTCCGGGTGAAGCCGCCGCAGGAGGCGTGACCCGATGAGTGCGACTTCCGGGGCGTTCCCCTCCGAGGTGGACGCCGTCGTCTGCGGCGGCGGACCGGGGGGCTCGACGTTCGCGACGTTGATGGCCCTGAAGGGCTACCGGACCGTCGTCTTCGAGCGCGAGAGGTTTCCCCGCTTCCACATCGGCGAGTCACTCCTCCCCTGGAACGTGCCGCTCTTCGAGCGCATCGGGGTGCTTTCGAAGCTGAAGGAGGCGAAACCGCAGCTGAAGCTCGGGGCCCGCTTCTACCACCAGGGCTCGGACTTCACGCGCCCGGTGCTCTTCGCAAACGGCATCGACCGCGACCACCCGAGCGCGTTCCAGGTGAAGCGGGCCGAGTTCGACGCCCTTCTCCTCGGCCACGCCCGGGAGTCGGGCGCGACCGTCATCGAAGGGGCGCGGGTGACGGAAGCGCTCTTCAGCGAGGACGGCGTGAGGGCACACGGCGTGAAGGTGCTCCTCGAGGGAGAGAGCGAGCCGCGCTCCGTGGAGGCGAAGGTGGTCGTGGACGCCACCGGCCGCGACGCCCTCCTCTCCCGCCGCCTCGGCGGGCGGAGGCGCGATCCCCTTCTCGACCGCTCGGCCGCGTTCGCGCACTACGACACCTTCCGGCGTGCGGAGGGACCCACCGGCGGGGACATCGTCGTCATCACGACGCCGGACGGCTGGTGGTGGCTGATCCCCTTCTCCGACGGCTCCGTCTCGGTCGGCATCGTCATGCCGTCGCGGCGGTTCAAGGAGCGCCCCGGCACCGTGGAACGGCTCTTCGAGGAGTCGGTGGCGGGGACACCGGAGGTGCGAGACCTCCTTGCGGGCTCGAAGCGGACGATGGACGTGCAGGCCATCGCGGACTACTCGTACTCGACGCCCCGCATCTCCGGCGACGGCTTCTGTCTCGTGGGAGACGCGGCCTGCTTCCTCGATCCCGTCTTCTCGAGCGGCGTCCTCCTCGCGATGGAGTCGGCCGAGCTGGCGGCTTCCTCGGTCGACCGCGCTCTCCGCAGCAAGGGGCGCGTCGACGCGGCGGACTTCAGGGAATTCGAGAAGATCTACCGGCGCGCCGTCCGGCGATTTGCGGGCCTGGTCCACGGCTTCTACCAGCCTCATGTGCTCGAGACCTTCTACGCGCCCGCCCCGAATCCCTGGATCGAGCGCGGGGTCACGACGGTGCTCAGTGGCGGGGTGTTCTTCCCGGACTTCAAGGCCCGACTTTCCATGGCCGCTTTCCATTTCTTCACGGCCGTGACGCGCATCGTCCAGGCGATCCGCGGCCGCGGCGCCTTCGAGCGGGCGACGGGACTGACGGAAGGTGGCCGGGATCGCCGATGAATGAGCCGAAATAGGGCCGAGTTGAGGTAAAGTCGGGTTTCATTTCCATTTCTTCAAGAAAGGAAGATTCATGAGACGTTTCCTCAATCTCACCCTCGCCGCGCTCTTCGTGGCCGCGGCCATTCCCGTTGCTGCCGCCAACCCGCCGAAGGGCGGAGAGGATGCGGCCAAGAGCCCGCAAGCGAAGGTCTACCTCGCCTGGGCCAAGGCCGTGAAGGCGGGGGACGTCGAGGCGTGGAAGAAGCTCGTTCCGACCGAGGCGTCAACGCAGATCGAAGCCCAGGCCAAGGAGATGAAGAAGACGCCCAAGGACGTGCTCGAGTTCCTCGGGGCGATGACCCCGGACGAGAACAAGTTCACGGGCCTCAAGGTCGACGGGAGCAAGGCCACGCTCTCGGTCACCGGGAAGACGAAGGGCGAGCCCAAGCCCTCCTACGGGAAAGTCGAGATGATCCTCGAGGGGGGCGCCTGGAAAGTCGGCAAGCAGAGCTGGAGCGACAAGCCGGAATAGCCCGGATCGGAAGCGAGCCCGCCGGCTCTCCCTATCAGACCAGGTTCTTCAGCACGAGCGTGACGTCGCGCTTCCCGTCGCCCGAATTCACGCTCAGATGGATCTTCGTGCCGGCCGGCTCGGCGCGAAACCGCTTGCGCAGGGCAACCAGGGTCGCGTCGTCCACGGGGACGCCCTCCACGGCGACGATCGAATCGCCGGCCCGCAGGCCCGCCGCCTCGGCCGCTCCGCCGACGGTGACGTCGACCACCTTCAGGGCCGCGCCGGCGCGGTTGATCCACATTCCCGAACGGTCGTAGACGTCGGGGAGCGCGTTCCCCGCGTTCGGCTCGAAGATGATCCGCTTTCCCGCGTAGTCGAAGACGAGGTTGAAGCGCTTGAGCACTCCCGCGCCGACGTTTCCCGCCACGTACGGGTCGGTGAATCCCCCCTTCTGCTGCAGGCTCAGCTCCGTCACCGGCGAAGAGATCGAGACGTCGGCCAGGCGCAGCTCCCCCGCCCGGACGATCAGTCCGCGCGCCGGCCCGCCGACGCCCCAGCCCGTGACGGCTTCGTAACGCGCCCCGAGCTTCTTCTTCAAGTCGTTCTTCTCGGCGAAGGGCTTCAGGAGGGAGAGCGACGCGCGGCTTCCGGTGTCGATGTCGAACTTGCCGGGGATGCCGTCGATGCTCCCGTCGACCTGCGGGATCTGGTCGTTGAACCGGAAGGGGACGATGATGCCGTGACCCTGGTAGGCGAATGCCGACGGCACGGTCAGCGTGAGCTGGCCGTGCTCGTAGTCGATCCGAACCACGAAGCGCTTGAAGACCTCGTAGCCGATCAGCCCCGCCTGCGGGACTCCCTCGACGTCGGCGAAGCTCTCCAGCGGGAAGACGGCGAATAGCTGTTTCCTGAGCGTCACGTCGCCCACCGAGAGCGACTCGAGGTTCACCAGCCCCACGTCCTCGGATTTTTCCCCCACGCCGCGTCCCTGAAGCGCCCCTTCGGGCTTCACGCCCAGCCTGGCCGCCAGCGTCGGAGTGATGACGTTGGACCCGCCCGTGTCGCAGAGGAACGTGAAGGGTCCCTGGCCATTGAGCTTCACCTTCACGTAGATGTGATTGTTGATCAGGTCGAACGGCAGGGTCGTGGCGGTCTTCCCCCCGGCAAACGCGAAATCGGGGGGCGGAGGAACGGGCATCCGGAACTTCGATTCGTCCAGGGGGACGTCGAACTCGACGCTGTCGATGGCGAAGATCTGGTCGTACTTCGTCTCGCCGTTCGTGGAGCGCCAGGCGAACGCGATCTTCTTGCCGTCGATCGCCCGGTAGTCGGAAAAGAACGTGGTCCGGGTCTCGATCGCCTGCTTCTCGACGATGTGGTCCACCAGCCATGTGGCGGTGTCGATCCAGATCTCGAAGAGCCGGCCCCCCTTCGGCGTGATCTTCACGGCCTGGAAGCTGCGGCCGCCCACCTCGTGTGTGCCGCCGTCCTCGACCGCCGCGGGCCAGCGATCCGGATACCAGTAGGCGAGGCAGCGGCGGTACGCCTCGTCGACCGCTCCCTCGACCTCGTCGCCTCCCTCCATCCGCTTGGACTGGCCTGAGTTGTCCTGCGTCCATCCCGACTGGCCGTCCCACCCCTCAGCTCCGGTGATGGGACCCAGCTTCAAGGATTCGTAGTGGCGGCCGGTCAAGAGGTCGTTGAACCTTTCGTCGATCCCCTTGAGCCCCCCGTCTCGATCCGGACGCGGCTGTGGGCCGAGTGCACCCCGTCCCAGGCGGAGCCGCCCATGGCCTCCTTCGACTTTGCCAGTGCGGCCGCGGGCGTCACCCCGGCCACGGCCGGGGCAGCCGTCAGAGCGAGGGCGAGGACGGCCCCGGCCAGCTCCATCTTCTGCAGCAACGACACCTCGACGATCGACATCGCACGCCCTCCCTCACGGACGGAACTCTTCCTCCAGATCAACTCACCCACCCGTACGGGTTTTTCGGCCCGTCGGTTCTCCGCTTCGCGGACGGACCCGCCGCTTCTTGAGAGGCCTGGCCCGCTTCGAAGTTGGCAAGCTCGTTTTATCCACGCCTGTAGAGGTCGGTGCTCTGGTACTTCAGACCGGAGTCGGCCATAAGTGTCACGACCGTGGCACCGGGCCCCAGTCGTTCCGCCACTCGAATCACGGCCTCTGCCATCCGGACCTTGACGCAGCCGGTTGAGTTCTCCTTCCCGGTCTTTCTCGTCTCCTCACCGGCCCAGGGTCGAACAGGCCTCTTCGGCGGCGGCCAGGAGGTCCTTGGCGGCGCCGGGGTCGATGCATCGGCGCGCGCAAATGGCAATGAGATCCCCCGCAAGCTCCACGCGAAGGAGCCCGCTCTGATGGGCTGCCTTCAGCACCAGACGCAGAGCGGGTGTGTCGGCTCGGCGCTCGATCTCCCGGCACTGTCTCGCCAGCCGTACGAGTCCGGCACGCGCTTCCGCCGCCAATGACGTCAGGGCCGCGTCCAGACGGGGCCCTTCGGCTTGAAACGTCCGGTCGAAGTCAGCGTCCGACGGGTCCACGCTTCCGCTCCCCCGCGCCACTCCACCCTTCCGTTCCCAGAGACTCAGCCCTGGCCAATCGGCCCCGGGCACGCGGAGGACGGTCGCGGTCCGCATCAGCGTCTGCTTGCCGGACCGGCGGTTGAAGTCGGCCAGCCACACCTCTCTTCCGCCCGAGGAACCCTCGCAGCCCCAGAGCGTCTCGACGTCGGAGTTCGCGGGATCCGCAAAGACCGACAGGTGGGGAAAGAGGGCGGTCAGCGACGCGTTGTCGTCCAGGAGCGTGAACCCCGAAAGCTTCGCATACTGCTCCCACCGCGCCCTCCGGCCGAACCACCAGCGCAGGTAGACAAACCCGAACAGCGCCGCCGGCGCAAGCAAGACCGCAATCCACAGCCATCCCGGCAGGGTGGAGACGAATTCGAATACGGGATCGACGATCTTCATCACCGCACCGAAGAATCTCTCCACCCAGTCGATGAACCGCGCGAGCGCGTCAGGGAGTCTCATTCGACTGAGGCCCGATTCTGACCCTTCTCGCCCTTCAGCGCGTCACGCCTTCGGCTCGGGCTCGGGGGATTCCGTCCTGCCCCACCGGTTGTTCAGGGCCTTGACGAACGCTTCCCGCTCCTCGGGAGTCATCCTTCCCCAGCGCCGTCGCATGTCGTACCGCCACGAGCCGCGACCGGAGCCGTGTCCGCGCAATCCTCCGAAGAGAATCCAGCTCAGCGCCATCAGGCCGAGGGCCTGCCAGTAGCTGATCTCATGCAGCCCGAAGATGCTCGGCATCAGCCAGTTCCAGAGCCCGTAGACCGCCCAGACCAGCCCGGCGAACACCATCAGGAAAACCGGCAGCAGCGCCACAAGTTTCGCGACGCGATGCACTCTCCTCGTATCCATGGTCTTCATCCTCCTTTCTCCTTGAACTCGTCGTAAATCCTCTGGAGCCTGCGGCGCAGATGAAGCACCGCGTAGTGCTTTCGCGAGAGAAGCGTGTTCACGCCGACGCCGGTCTCCGACGCCAGCTCGCGGAAGCTCTTCCCTTCGATCTCGTGCGCGACGAAGACGTGGCGCTGTTCCTCCGGAAGCTCCGCCAGGGCGGCTTCCAGCTCGTCCAGGAGCACCCCACGCGCATAGGCGGCCTCCGGCCCGGCGTCCGGCGAAGGGAGCAGCTCTTCGAGCGAACCGATCTCCTCCTCTTCGTCATCCGAAGTGACCCGCGCCAGGGTCGACGACTCCGGCCGCTTCCTGCGGAACCGGTCGATGATCCGGTTACGCGCCACCCGGAACAGCCAGGCACCGACCTCCTCGATCGGCTTCAACAGGCGGTACGCCTCCACGAGTTCGAAGAAGACGTCCTGCAGCAGGTCCTCCACGTCCTCGCGGTCGGGCACGCGCCTGCGGATGAAGTTCCGCAGCCGGCCCTGCTCGCGTTCGATCGCTTCGGCGATTCGCCGGTCCTGCTCGCTCATCACCCGCTCGAGGATCAGATCTTCCTCCTCTCATCGATGTAGACGGATGAGAAGGCTGGATATTGTGAAAGGTGGCGCGCGGACCACTCAGGGCGTCGCAAGAAGAATCGATGGGGTCCGACGCGGCCGCTGCCCGTGATCAGTCACCTGGCACCTGAATCGCAACTTATCAGACCTGACCCCATCTGCTTCACTATCTAACCTGCGCACCGCAATCTAGCGGACCTGACCCCACACCTCGCCGCTTTGACCTCGGGGAGGCTGGTGTTAGATTTCACGCTCAAGGGGGGACTTCTTCATGAAGCGGTTGCCGTTCGCCGTCGGAGTTTCGATACTCGTGTTCGCGATTCCTGCCGCTGCGCAGACGGCCCGGGATGCCGCGCCTGTCACCGCCGTCCAGACGAAGGAGTCGCAGTCGGCGCTGAAGCCTGCCGACGCGCTGAAGATGCTGAGAGACGGCAACCAGCGCTTCGCGACGGGCCATAGCCTCGGGCGGGACCTCACCTCGCAGGTGAAAGGGACCGCGAAGGGCCAGTATCCATTCGCGGCGATCCTGAGCTGCATGGACTCGCGCGCGCCCGCGGAGCTTGTGTTCGACCAGGGAATCGGCGATGTCTTCTCCATTCGGGTGGCGGGAAACGTCGTGGACGGGGACGACCTCGGAAGCCTGGAATATGCCGCGAAGGTGGCCGGCGTGAAGCTGATTGTCGTGATGGGCCACTCGAGTTGCGGAGCCGTCAAGGGCGCGATCGAAGACGTCAAGCTCGGCAACCTCACGGCGCTCCTCGCGAAGATCCGTCCGTCCGTCAAGAGCACGGGCGGGAAGGCGGATGCGAAAAACGACGCATTCGTGACGAAGGTGGCCGAGGCTAACGTTCGCCACTCCATGAAGGAGATTCGGGAAAAGAGCCCGGTCCTCAAGGCGCTCATCGACTCCGGCGCCATCGGGCTCGTAGGCGCGATGTACGACGTCGAGACCGGCAAGGTGACGTTCTACTCGGACTGAGAGGCCGCACGGCAGCGGTTCGGCCCGGCCAAGATCGCAGGGCTCTTCGTCGGCTTCGCCGGGGCGGTCCTGGTGGTCACACGCGGCAAGCTCGGCGCGGGCCTGCTGGCGCTCCCGGCGACCCGCGGCGACCTCCTGATCCTCGCCAGCACGGTCAACTGGGCGCTCTACACCGTCCTCGGCCACTCGACCATCCGCCGTCTCGGCCCCACGCGGGCCACCGCCGGGACCATGCTCCTCGGCTGGCTGATGCTGGTGCCGCCGTTCGTCGCGGGCGCGGGCTGGAAAGACTACGCGCGCCTCTCGCCGGCCAGGTGGCTGGCGGTCATCTTCCTCGGCCTCGCCTGCTCGGGCCTGGGCTACCTGTTCTGGTACGGCGCCCTGGAGCGCGTCGAGGCCTCGCGCGTGGCCGCGCTGCTCTACCTCGAGCCCCTGGTCACCCTGGCCGCAGCGGTCGTGCTCCTGGGAGAGCCAGTCCCGATCACCACAGTGGCCGGCGGCCTGCTGGTGGTCGGGGGCGTGTTGCTTGTCCAGACCGCCCGGAACGCGAGCCCGCCCGTGTCCCCCTGACCCCGTTCCGACTCGAGGCGAGCCGTATCATCGGGCCGGGGCAGATCAAATGAAGCGCCTCATCCCAGCAATCGCGGCCTTGACGGCTTCGCTCGCGCTCGCGCAGACGACGGACATCAGCTCGTACCGCTTCGACTTCTCCCGCCTTTTCCCGACGCCCGAGGCGGAGAAGGCAGACCGGCACTCCCTCGAAAAGACGCTCGGAGCGCTGGAGGAGCTGCGGGGAAAGGTCGGAAGCAGCTCGCAGAATCTGGCCCGGGCGCTCGAGCTGCGCGACCTCGCGAGGACGCAGTTCTTCCGGCACTACATCTATCTGAACCTGCGCGATTCGGTCGATACGTCGAACGCGTCGTGGCAGAGCGAGGCTGAGTCGCTCGACGACGAGGTCAAGGAGAGGACGGCGTTCCTCGATGACGAGCTTCAAGGGCTGTCGGACGATCTGCTGACGCGATTGGAGCGGGAAAGGCCGGAGCTGGCGCGGTACCGATTCGCCATCGAATCACTTCGACGCTACCGCGACCATCACCTCTCGGCCGCAGAGGAGAAGGTCTTCATCGCGACCGCGCCGCTCGGCCGCGACTGGCAGTGGGACCTGCACGAGCTGCTCGTCGCGCGAACGGATTTCGGCACGGTCAACGTGGGCGGAAAGCCCCTCGACGTGCTGCGCGACCGCCTGGCCATCGCGGCGGCCCCCGATCGCTCCGCGCGCGAGGAGGGATTCCGGAAGCGTTACGCCGGATTCGCCGCACAGCGCGACCTCTACGCGTTCGTTCTCAGGAGCCTGGCGGCATCGCGCAACGCACTGGCCAAGGTCCACCGCTTCGAGGACGACGCCGCGTGCCGGTACTTCGCCCGGTACTGGACGAAGTCCGATGTGACCAGCCTGCTCGAACGGGTCGCAGAGCGCGCCGAGGTCTACAAGGGCTACCAGAGGCTGCGCGCCGAGCACATCCGGAGAACGATGAGGTACGAAGAGGTCAACGCTTGGGACATGGAGGCGCGCCCTTCCGACGTGCTGGTGCCCTGGTTCGGCATCGACGAGGCCCGCGACATCCTCCTGGCGGCGACCGGGCCGCTCGGCACCGACTACCACGGCGAGCTCGCCGGGCTCCTCGATCCGGCCAGCGGCCGGATGGACATCGTTCCCGGTCCTCACCGCAGATCCGGAGGTTTCAGCCAGGGTTATGTCGGTACAGACAGTCTCTTCTTCAGCGGCGGCTTTACGGGCTCGTACAACGACGTTCGCGTCCTCATGCACGAGTCGACGCATGCAGTGCAGCGCCAACTAATGAACGCCCATCACGTCCTGCCATCCTATTTCGACGGTCCGCACTACCTCGCGGAAGCGTACGCGATCTTCAATGAGCTGCTCCTTGCCGACTACCTCTACGCGCGCGAGAAGGACCCTCTGCGACGCGTCTTCTATGCCGAGCAGTTTCTCGACGGGAAGGGAATGGCGGCCTTCGTCGTGGCGCCGGAGGCGGAGCTGGAGCAGGCCGTCTACGACGGCGTCACACGCGGGACCATCCGGAACGCCGACGATCTCGACGCGCTGACGAAACGCGTCTACGGCCGCTACTCGATCTGGCCGGCGAGGCACGATGAGCTGAAGTCGCAGTGGGCGATCGTGCCGTTGATGTACGAAGACCCTTTCTACGACGTCAACTACGTGTACGGCGCGCTGATCGGTCTGCGCCTCTATGCGATGTACGCCAAGGACCCGGTGGCGTTCGCCCCACGCTATGTCGCTGCGCTCCGAGAGGGCTACGACGCGCCGCCGGCGACCTTGCTGCTTCGCAATTTCGGAATCGACCTGAAAGGGCCGGGCCTCGTCGGCGATGCGGTCACGATTCTGGAGGCCAGGGTCGACGCTCTCGCCCGTGACTACGGCATCGACGTCCGCCCGCAGAAGCGGTAAACCGGCTCCGACCTCCCAGAGCCGACCGCAGAATCGGGCCGCGGAAGATGCCAAAGAGCTCCTCGCCGCCGGAGGTCTCGGTCAGGACGTGGTCGTCCTCCGTCGGCTCCTCCTCCACGGCGATGACGGATTCCTCGAAGCGGTCCTTGAATCCCCGGAGCGTCGCCATGAGTTCCCCGGGCGGGTCCCGTGCCACTCAGTATCGCGACGCTCCAGTAGAAGGGGTCTGAACGCTATGTAAGCATACTGCAGAAATGGGACCTGACCCCAACGCCACTTGACCCCAACGCCACTCGCATCTTCGACGAGAGTAATCCGCCGGCCGGAACACACGAGGCGTCGCTCAGCATCATTGGGGTCTGACCCCGCTTCCACTTACACGTCATGGTGTTCGATGGTTATTACGACCTTACCTTTGGCATGTCCATCTTCGAGATAGCGGACCGCTTCAGCCACGTCGCCGAGCGGGTAGCGTCTGTCGATGACGGGAGCGACCTTTCCGGCCGCAAGAAGGTCGCCCAGAAAATCCAAGTCTTCCCTGGTTATCTTCGCGATGAAGAACGTCATCTTCCTGCTGTCGATCCATGACAGCAGGGGTCCCAGGACCATTCCCTGAAGAATCTGGGGCCAGCCGCCTCCGACCATGACGTACGTCCCGTCCCGACCGAGAGCACGCCTGTAATCGAAGATCGAGCGATGCGAGTTCGCGCCGATGATCAGGTCGTAACGAAGGCCGCTTCGCGTGAAGTCTTCCCGGGTGTAATCGATGACCTGATCAGCGCCGAGCGATCGCGCCCTGTCCACGTTCCCCGTGCTGCAGACGGCCGTGACGTCGGCTCCGAACGATTTCGCGATCTGGACCGCGAACGTGCCCACGCCGCCGGACGCCCCCTCGATCAGGACCTTCTGGCCGGGATGGATGCCTCCCTTGTCACGCAGAGCCTGCAGCGCGCTCATGGCCGCCACGGGGACCGCAGCCGCCTCCTCGAACGAGAGGTTGGCGGGCTTCAGGGCCAGTTTGTCCTCGGCGGCACACGCATACTCGGCGAAGGCCCCCCGACATACGCCGAAGACCTCATCGCCCGGCTTGAACCCGGTTACGGACGGGTCAACCGCTTCAACCCGGCCTGCGACATCCACGCCCGGTCGTGTGATCTTCGGCCTGCGAAGTCCCCCGATCATCAGGCGGGTGAACGCGGGCTTGCCTCTCAGGAGGCGCCAGTCGAGCGGATTCACGGAGGCCGCCCGAATCCTTATCAGGACTTCGTGCTCCTTTGGGGTCGGTTCTTCGACCTCCGTGAGTTTCAGGACGTCCGAGGAACCGTATTCCGTATTTATGATCGCTTTCATAAGCCGTTGTTCCTGCCATCTCTACTTCGTCTTAGGTATAGCAGCAGTCTGACCCTACTTCTACGCTGTAATCTCGGCCGGGATGCAGCCAGAGCCGATGGACGCGCACGCTTCTGGACCGCAGGGATGGGTGCTCTACGACGGCGGCTGCGGCGTCTGCGCGAGGTGGGTTCCGTTCTGGGGGCCCACGCTGGGACGGCTCGGCCTCGCCGTCGCGCCGCTCCAGGAGCCGTGGGTGGCCGCCCGGGTCGGCGTCCCGCCCGACGCCCTGCTGACAGACATCCGGCTCCTGTTCCGCGATGGTCGGCAGCTCGCGGGCGCCGATGTCTATCGGTACGTGATGCGGCGACTCTGGTGGGCCACACCGCTCTACCTCCTGGCCGCCGCGCCCTGCCTCCGCCAGCTCTTCGACGGCGCGTACCGGGCCTTCGCCGACCACCGGCACCGGATTTCCAGGGCCTGCGGCCTGGGTCCGGAGGCGCACGAAGCGTCGGATTCGCCGGTCCGTGGTGTCGTTTCCTTACCGTATCGAAGGGCATTTCTCACCGCCGAGTGGCGCTACCTCGTCATGCTGAACTACGAGGTGGATCCCCGAATTCTCGAGCCGCTCGTCCCGATTGGCACTGTGCTCGACCTGTGGCAGGGGCGGGCGCTCGTCAGCGTAGTGGGATTCAGGTTTCTGAGGGCGCGCCTTTTCGGTGTCGCGGTTCCTTTTCACCGGAGTTTCGACGAGGTAAACCTCCGTTTCTACGTCCGGCGCCATCTCATGGAGGACGAAGTGCGCCGCGGCGTCGTCTTCGTGCGCGAGTTCGTGCCGCGCTCGGCCGTCGCGCTCCTCGCGCGGCTCGCCTACAACGAGCCGTATCGTGTCGTCCCGATGCGAAGCACGCTTCCGGAAGCGACGGTCGAAGCCTCTGGGCGGATCGCTTATGAATGGCGGACCGGGGAGAGCTGGGAACGCCTCGGCGCGGTCGCCACAGGTGCGGGCACGGTTCCGGCGCCGGAGTCGGAGGCGGCTTTCATTACCGGACACTATTGGGGCTACACGCGGCAGCGCGACGGGGGGACCGTCGAGTACGAAGTGGCGCATCCCGCATGGCGCGTCTGGAAGGCGGAGCGTCCGGAGCTTTCCGCCGAGCACCTCGGGCTTTTTGGCGACCCCTTCGCCCGGTCCCTCTCAGGGCCGCCAGTCTCGGCTTTCGTCGCCGACGGCTCGGCCGTCGTCGTCTATCCGCCGCGACGGTTGACATGCGGCGTGGATCGCACTGGCCGAACCTGACGCCGTGGCCAGGTCGCGTCCGTTCTCTTCGCCGCGTCACAACCCCAGGTAAGCCTCGCGGACGCGCTGGTTTTCGAGAAGCTCCGCGCCGGTGCCGGAGAGGACGACGCGCCCCGACTCGAGGACGAAGCCCCGGTGGGCGATGCGGAGGGCATGCTCGGTGTTCTGCTCCACGAGAAGCACCGTCACCCCCTGGCGGTTGATCTCCTCCACGACCTGGAACATCTCCTCTACGAGCACCGGCGCCAGCCCCAGGCTCGGCTCGTCGAGCATCAGGATCCGGGGCCCCGCCATCAGGCCGCGGCCGATGGCCACCATCTGCTGCTCGCCCCCCGAGAGGGTCCCGGCCATCTGCCCCTGCCGCTCGCGGAGCTTCGGGAAGATGCCGAAGACAGTCTCCAGCCGCTCCGCCTGACGGGTCCGCGCCGAGGCGTGGAAGCCCCCGAGGAGGAGGTTGTCCCGCACCGTCATCTCGGGAAAGAGCTTTCTCCCCTCGGGAACGTGGATGACGCCCCGCTCGACGATCTCCATCGTGGAGCGGCTCTCCAGCGGATCTCCTTCCAGCCGGATCGTCCCGCCCTCGGGTTTGAGGAGCCCCGAAATCGCCTTCAGCGTCGTCGTCTTCCCCGCTCCGTTCGCGCCGACGAGCGCCACGATCTCGCCGGGCTGGACATCGAAGCCGACGTCCCAGAGGGCGGTGACCTGCCCGTAGCGGACCTTCAGCCCCTCGACGTGCAGCATCACGCCACCCGTTTCCCGAAGTAGGCGGCCAGGACCGCGGGCTCCTCCACGACGCGAGCCGGGAGCCCCTCCGCGATCTTCTCCCCCTGGTTGATCACGACCACGCGGTCGCTGATCCGCATGATCGCCTTCATGACGTGCTCCACCAGGACGATCGTCACGCCCGATGCGCGGATCCGATTGACGAGATCCGAGGCCACGTCGACTTCCGTGGCGTTCAGCCCCCCCATCGGCTCGTCCAGGAGCAGGAGGCGGGGCCCCGTGGCCAGCGCCTTGGCCATCTCGAGGCGTTTCTGGTCCATCAGCGTCAGCCGGCTCGCGATCTCGTCCGATCGGTCCGCGAGGCCGACCCGAGCCAGCACCGCCGTGGCGGCCGCTTCGGCGTCACTTCGAGCCGGGTGGCGAAGAAAGGCGGCCAGCGTCACGTTCTCCAGCGCCGAAAGGCCGGGGAACGGCTGGACGATCTGGAACGTCCGGGCGATTCCCCTCCGCGCCACCGCGTGAGGCCGCATCCCCACGACGCTCTGCCCGTCGAGCCGGATCGCTCCCGCGTGGGGGCGGATGAAGCCGGTGACGAGGTTGAAGACCGTCGTCTTCCCGGAGCCGTTCGGCCCGATGAGCCCCAGGATCTCCCCGTCGGTCACCAAGAAAGAGAGATCGGAGACGGCGCGTACGCCGCCGAAGTGTCGGGTCAGGCCCTGAACCTCGAGCAGCGCCACGTCAGGCTCCCGCCTCGGAAGGCCGGTGGCGAGCCGGCGGACGCGGCCCCAGATCCCTTCCGGCATGAACCGGATCACCAGCATCATGAAGAGGCCATAGAGGATGAGATGGCCCATCGGGAAGCGGTCCCGGACCAGCTCGGCGACCGTCGTGAGGAAGACGGCGCCGACCAGCGGGCCGCCCACCGTTCCGAGCCCCCCGACGACCGCGATGAAGACCATCTCCATCGAGAGCCCGATGCCGGCGACGGCGTCCGGGTCGACGTACCGGAAGTAGAACGCGTAGAAGCCGCCCCCCATGCCGGCAAGGAAAGCGGAAAGCGCCAGCGTGACGACCTTGGCACGGACCGTGTCGATCCCCACCGCCTCGGCGGCGTCCTCGTTCTCGCGGATGGCGACGAGGTACGCGCCGAGCCGCGAGCGGCGCAGCCATCCGGTCGCGAGGAGGGCCACGACCGCGAGGAGCGCGGCCGCCACGTAAAAGGGGGTCTGCCCCTCCCAGTTCACCGCCAGGCCGAAGAGACGCACCGGCGGAAGCGTCGTGATGAGGTAGCCGACGGACCCAGCCGTGACGGATTCCCAGTTCAACGCCACGAGCTTGACGATCTCCGCCACCGCCAGAGTGGCGAGAGCGAAGTACGGGCCGCGCAGCCGGAAACAGAGGAGGCCGATCGGGACCGAGACGAGGGCCGCCATGAGGCCCCCGAGGGGAATTCCCCACCACGGCGCGAGGCCGCCCTTCAGGAAAAGGATGATCGTCGTGTAGGCACCTACCGCGAAGAGCGCGGCGTGCCCGAACGAGACCTGTCCGGCGAAACCGCCGAGGACGTTCCAGGCCGCGCCGAGGAGCGTCCACATCAGGATGAGGATGCAGACGTGAAGGAAGAACGAGTTCCGGATGGAAAGTGGAATGGCGACGAGGACGGCGACGCCCGCGAGCGCGGGCAGGAACCGGCGCGTCACTTCCCCGTCCCAAAGAGCCCCGACGGCCGGTAGAGGAGGACGGCCAGGAAGAGAACGAAGCCGATCCCGTCCTTGTAGGTGCCGGAAACGTAGACCGCGCCGAGCGACTCGACGACGCCGAGGAGGATCCCTCCCGCGATGGCTCCCGGGACCGATCCGAGACCCCCGAGCACCACGATGACGAAGCACTTGACGATGAGCAGCTCCCCCACCGTCGGGTAGAGGTAGAGCGACGGGGCGAGAAGAACGCCTGCGGCGCCCGCCAGCGCCGTCCCGAGGCCGAACGTGACCATCGACACGCGCTCCACGTCGATTCCCATCAGGACGGCCGCCTCGGCGCTCTGGCTCGTGGCGCGGATGGCACGTCCCAGATCGGTCCGCGAAAGGAAGAGCCAGAGCGCCACCGTGACGAGGATGGCCAGGACGAACGCGATGGCGAGCGGAACGGCGATAACGATCCCCAGCGGGCGGAGCGGTGTGATCCCGTACGACAGGGAGATCGTCCGGTAGTCGCCGGTCCAGACGAAGAGGGCGAGGTTGGCGATGAGAAGCGACAGGCCGGCCGTGTAGAGGAGGGTGTTCAGCTCTCCGCCGGGAATGATCTTCCGGAGGAGAAACCGGTAGACGAGAGTCCCGAGAAGGAACATGAGAGGGGTCCAGACGAGGATCGAGACGAAGGGGTCCAACTTCCAGAGCGCCTGGCCCCAGAAGGCCCCGAACATCCCCAGCATCACCATCTCGCCGTGGGCGAGGTTGATGATCCGCATCACCCCGAAGACCACGGTGAGCCCGATGCCGATCATGGCGTAGAGGGCCCCCGTCAGGACCCCGCTCACCAGGCTCTGGGCAAACGTCTCCATCAGGTCAGGGTCGCCGGCCCGTCCCGCCGAAGACCGGCGGGCCCTGCCGCTACTTCTTCACCGGCTCGGGAAAGACGAGCGCCGTTTCGGCGTAAGCCTTGGGCCAGACGTTCAGAAGCTGGCCACCTCTCCACTGGGCCATGACCGTCTGCCCCGGCGAGTAGATGTTCTGGTTCGTGTAGGCGTCGCCCATCGGGCCGGTCCAGTTTCCGAACTTCACCTTGCCGAAGACGGTCGTCATGTCGGTGGCGAGAAGGGCCTTGCGAATCGCCTCGCGGTCGGCGTCGAGATTGCCGGTCAGCTTTGCCCGCTTGATCGCGTCGGCCAGGATGTAGATGGCCGAGTACCCCTCCACCTCGTGCTCGTGCGGCCAGATGTTGTACTTGGCATGGAACTTCTCGTAGAAGGCCTTCGTTCTCGGATCGTTCGGATTCCCGGACCAGGCGGCCGAGGAGAAGACGTTCTCGGCCTGGGGGCCGAGCTGGGAGGCGAAATCGGAGACGCCGAAGCCGCCGCCGAAGCCGACGAAAGCGCGCGGGGTGAGCCCCATCTCCTTGGCGTGGCGGGTGAGAAGGATGGCGTCGGTGGTGGCCACCGCCACCATCAGGACGTAGTCCGGATTCGTCGCTTTCACCTTCGTCATGGTCGGCTTGAAGTCGAGCGTGTTGACCGGATAGGCCTCATCGGCCACGACGGGGACGTTCTTCGACTTCAGGATCTGGATCACCGCGCCGCCGATCGTCTTCCCGAAGAGCGTGTTGTCGTAGATGACGGCCGCCGACTTCGGCAACGCGCCCGGGTAGTTCGAGATGAAGTCCGAGAACGCCGCCGGGTAGATCGACCCGGTCGGGTTGTTGCGGAAGACCCATTCGAACCCCTTGGCCGTGATCATGTCGGCGGACGGGTGGTCGACGAGGTACGGGGTCTTGAGGCGCTGGCAGACGGAGGCGACCTCCATCGCCTGGCCGGACCCGCGCCCACCGGTCATCGCCAAGACCTTCTCCTGGGTGATCAGCTTCTCAGCCACCGTGGCCGCGAGCTGGTTCTTGGCCTGGTGGTCCTCGATGAGGATCTCCAGCTTCCGGCCGTTGATCCCTCCGGCCGCGTTGATCTCCTCCAGGGCCATCGTGTAGGCCTTCTTGAACTTGTCGCCGAACGGGGCGTCGGGCCCGGTCATCGGCTGGGGGGCTCCGATCTTGATCGGCTGCGCCAGCAGGGACGTCGACGCCAGGACACCCAGGAACGTCAGAGCCGAGGACACGAGTCTGCGCATCACGTTCTCCCTCTCCCTTTATTCGATTTCGCCGCCGCTTCAGCCGAGCGTCGGCATGGTGAAGCCGGCCTTCCCCTTCTCCTCGGGCTCGGGCCAGCGTGTGGTGACGGCCTTCGTTCGCGTGTAGAACTTGACCCCTTCCCTGCCATGGACGTGGAGATCACCAAAGAGAGACTGCTTCCACCCGCCGAACGAGTAGAAAGCCATCGGGACGGGGATCGGGACGTTGATCCCCACCATCCCGACCTCGACCTCGTGCTCGAAGGTCCGGGCGGCATGGCCGGAATTCGTGAAGATCGCCGTCCCGTTGCCGTAGGGGTTTCCATTCACGATGGCGATTGCCTCATCCAGCGTGCGTGCCCGGAGGACCACGAGCACCGGCCCGAAGATCTCCTCACGGTAGACGGTCATCGACGGCGTCACCTGGTCGAAGAGCGTCGGCCCGAGGAAGAAGCCTTTCTCCGAGCCGGGGACCTTCAGGCCACGCCCGTCGAGGACCGGCTTCGCCCCCTCGAGGACCCCTTTCTCGATCAGCCCGCGGACCCGGTCGCGGTGAGCGGGGGTGACGAGAGGCCCCATCTCCACGCCCGCCTCGGTGCCGGGGCCGACCTTCAGGGCTTCTGCTTTCTGTTTCAGCCGATCCACGAGGCGGTCGCCGATCTCTCCCACCGCCACCACCGCCGAGATCGCCATGCAGCGCTCCCCGGCGGAGCCGTACGCCGCGCCGATGAGCGCGTTGACCGTGAACTCCAGCTCGCAGTCCGGCAGGACGACGGCGTGATTCTTCGCCCCCGCGAGGGCCTGAACGCGCTTGCCCGAGCGGGCGGACGTCTCGTAGACGTGTCGCGCGATCGGCGTCGAGCCGACGAACGACACCGCATTCACGCCGGGGTGGCCGAGGAGGGCGTTCACCGTCTCGCCGTCCCCCATCAGGACGTTCAGAACGCCGTCCGGCAGGCCCGCTTCGTGGAAGAGCTTCGCGAGGAGAAGCGAACAGGACGGATCCTTCTCCGAGGGCTTCAGGACGAAGGTGTTCCCGCAGGCGACGGCCACCGGGAACATCCACATCGGCACCATCGCCGGGAAGTTGAAGGGGGTGATGCCGGCGCAGACGCCGACGGGCTGGAGGACCGAGTGGCTGTCGACACCGCCGGCCACGTCCTCGGACTGCTCCCCTTTCAGGAGGTGCGGGATACCCTCGGCGAACTCCACCACCTCGATTCCGCGCTGAAGGGAGCCGGCCGCGTCGGGGAGCGTCTTGCCGTGCTCCTCGGTGATCAGGCTCGTCAGCTCCGACCGGTGCGCCTCGAGCAGCTCGCGGTAACGGGCCAAGATCCGGGCGCGGCGAAGGGGCGGCGTCCCTCTCCAGCCGGGAAGCGCCGCATGGGCCGCGGCCACGGCGCGATCGACGTCGGTGGGGCCGGCGAAGAAGACGCGGCGGATGACCTGGCCCCGCGCCGGGTCGAAGACGTCGCCGATCCGGCCGCTCGTCCCTGAGACCTCTTTGCCGCCGATCCAGAACGGAAGGACGGGTGCGGTCATTACGCTCATGACGCTCTCCCCATTTCAGGCCCTGTCAGCGGCGATCCCCGGTCGGAATGTTCGCTGCGCGTAATCCCGGGCCGCCGTGATCGTTTCGATGCCAAAGCGGAGCGCATTCTACCCCGCCCGATGGAGGGTCAATCCCGGCCCACACGGCCACGTCGCCCACGGTGGGGTCGCGTCTCAATTATCTATTATAGTCACGTCGCAGGAAGCTATCGAGACGCGGCGCGGCGCTCCAGAAACGCCTTCTGCTTCCGGATCGCCTCGGCCCGGATCGCCGCGAACTCGGGGGCCTTCCGGATGCCGTCGAAGAGCGGGTCGTTGTCCATGGCCGGATGGCAGAGATAGTTGCCTTCTACGGCCCTGTTCAGCAAGCGCAGGGCCGCCTCGCCGTAGCCGCCGACGGCGAGGAAGCTCGCGCCGAAGTAATTCGGCTCCGGATCACGAATGGCGCTGAACTGCGTCTCGACGCTCTCGGCCACGCGGTCTCGATCGGATCGAGAGCCGGTCCCGAGGATCAGCGTGGAGAATTCAAAGAAAGTGAACTCCGTTCCCTTTCCCTTACCCCTGGCGACCGCCTCGGCGATCCGGCCCTCCCTGAGCAGCAGATCCGCCTCGGCGCTTGCGGACCAGTCGGATCCGGCGTCGGGACGGAGAAAATCCCGGGCCCGGTCGTATCTGTTCAATTGCATGAACGTGATGTAACAGCCGCGGTAGTCGCGGCTCCGGGGGTCCACGGCGAGGGCCGCGTCACATTCCCGCGCGGACTCATCGAGCAGGCCGGCGTAGCGCAACACGTAGCCGAGCGTGAAGTGGGCATGCGCGCTCTCTGGACGCCGGCGGACGAGGTCGGCGGCGCGGGTATAAGCGTCCGAAAGCTCTCCCCCCTCGACCTGATCGATCGCGAGGTTGTCCGCGGCAGTGACGAGATTCGGATCGAGCGAGAGAGCCCGTTCCAATGCCTCCCGGGAACGCTGCCGGGCGGCAGCGCCGCCTTTTCCGTAGTCCGCGTCGAGGAAATAGCGATACCCGAGCTCGTTCCAGGCTGGAGCGTACGTCGCGTCGAGCGCCACGGACTTTTCGAGAAGGGAGATGGCCTCCTTGTTGGGGAGGGGATCCCGCCCGATCGCGGTGCCCCGGAGATAGAGTTCGTAGGCTTCCGGGTTCCTGGGGCGTGTGGCCGCCTCCACCCCCCCGCCGGTGGCGCCGAGCAGCGGGAAGAGCCCCGACCTGAGCCGTTGTGAGATCTGCTCCTTGAGGGCGATCAGGTCGGTCGCGGCCGCG
The DNA here is from genome assembly GCA_963779415.1 of uncultured Acidobacteriota bacterium. Taxonomy (GTDB): domain Bacteria; phylum Acidobacteriota; class Thermoanaerobaculia; order UBA5066; family UBA5066; genus DAOMFB01. The sequence continues at coordinate 1,389,127 of CAVZYA010000001.1, forward strand.
TTCGACGTGTCGCGCCAGAGGAGGCGGTTCGATTCGGTGTCCACGACCTCGAGGGTCACCTGCAGCTGGTCCCCCTCCCTGAGGAAGTGCCCGGTCAGAACGTCGGCGACCTGAAGCTCCCGCCCGGCCGCCTGCGGATCGACGTCGGGCTTCGCGTATTTCCGGCTGGAGGCGAAGGGGCGGATCGCGAGCTTCGGAATGTACGAGAGCGTGGTCGCGACCTCGTCGGCAAGGGCGAGGCGGAGATAGTCGGTCGAGGCGTCGGCGCTCAGGTTCTGGAACGGGAGGACGGCCAAGGTGACCTGACCGCGAGGGGCGGGAACGCTCCCTCGCCGATGGGCGAACCACCAGCCGGCGATGGCCGAAAGGCCGAGGATCACGACGCCGGCGAGGGCCGGCCGCACCCATGGGCGACGACGAACGGCAACTTCCGGAGCGGCGATTTTCTGGGCGGCGCTCGCACGGCCCGATTCGGAGTCGCGCTTCAGGCGCTTCAGGTCTTTCCTGATCTCGGACGCGCTCTGGTACCGCAGCTCCCGGTCCTTCTCGAGGGCCGTGCTCACGATTCTCGAAAACTCCTCCGGAAGCTCGGGGTTCAGCCGCACGGGCGGCGTCGGGGCGCGGTTGAGAATCGCATCGAAGATGACGGCGGAAGCGTGGCCGGGGAACGGCTGCCGGCCGGTTGCCATCTCGTAGAGGACGGCGCCGAAAGAGAAGAGGTCGGTCCGCGGATCGAGCGCCTCTCCGCGCGCCTGCTCGGGGGACATGTAGGCCACGGTGCCGAGGGTCGTGCCCGGGCTCGTGAGGTGCACTTCGGCGGCGGCGGTCGCGAGTGCCGAGGCCACGGGGGCCGGGGCGGCCTCGGCCGCGGAGAGCTTCGCCAGGCCGAAGTCGAGGAGCTTCGCCTCGCCGCGCCGCGTCACGAAGACGTTCGCCGGCTTGATGTCGCGGTGCACGATGTTGCGATCGTGCGCGGCCTGGAGCGCGTCGGCGATCTGGATCGCGAGATCGAGCAGGACGCCGGGCGGGAGCGCCCCCGCGGCGAGGCGGTCGCGAAGCGTCTCTCCCTCGAGGAGCTCCATGGCAATGAAAGGACGCCCTTCGTGCTCGTCGACGTCGAAAATCGTGCAGATGTTCGGGTGCGAAAGGGACGAGGCGGCACGCGCCTCCCTCCGCATCCGTTCCAGCGCCTGCGGTTCGTGCGGGAGGTCATCCGGGAGGAACTTCAACGCGACGCGACGGCCGAGCTTCTGATCCTCCGCCGCGTAGACCACCCCCATGCCGCCTCCTCCGAGCTTCTCCAGGATGCGGTAATGGGAAATCGTCTTACCGGTCATGAAGACGATCCCTTGGCTACAGGGGTCAGGTCTTGCACCTGTAGTCTACTCGCCGACGCCATCCGTCAGATCCCTGAGCCGCCCCTTCAGCTCCGCGTTCTTCCGAAGGACGGCCTCCCCTTCGGCGGCGAGCCGCGAGGCCTGCGCCTCTCCCACACCAAGGAGAGCCCCGATCTCCGCCAGCCTGACGAGACCCCGCCTCCGAAGTATCAGCGCCACGGCCTTCCGCTCACCGGAGAGCAGGCGCGTGCGGCTCGCCAGGCTCTTGCCGTCACATCCGAGGGCCTCGAGGCACTCCTCGAACAGCTCGCCCTTGGGCCGAGGTGCGCTCTGGCCCTGGGGCCTTGGCACCTCCCGCCCCTTTCGTCCGGTGGCCCCCCGCCGGAGGGACTCCTTTCGAAACTCCTCCGATCCGAGGTAGATCTGACCCTGGACCTCTTTCCACGGCTCGTAGCCCCCGGCCGCCCCTTCCGCCACGAAACGCCGATAGGCCACCACCGCCTTGGCCCGCGTCCTGCCGAACTGATCGAGCGTCCAGGCCGTCTCGAGCCACTCCGGGGCTTCCGTCAGCCCCGCCGTCGCGCGGTAGCTGCTCCAGCGCCACTCCTTCGCCCCCCGCACGACTCCGGCCCGGACGGGGTTGAGGACGACATACCGGCAGAGCTCGAGAAGGTGGGCTTCCTTCTCGACGAGGATGGCCTTGAAGCGCCCCTGGAAGAGATGACCGGCGCGCCTGTGGGAACGATTGAAGCCCTGCGTATAGATACCGTTGAGCTGCCGCATTCCACGGGAGAGGGTCGGCTCCGGCGTTTCGAGCAGCAGGTGATAGTGGTTTCCCATCAACACGTATGCATGGAGCCGCCAGCGGAAGAGGGAGACGGTCCGGCAGAGGACGGCGAGAAACCGATGCCGGTCGCCGTCGTCGCGAAAGACGTCCCGCCGCTCGTTCCCGCGGCAGGTGACGTGCCAGACGGCTCCCGGAAATTCCAGTCGAAGAGGTCGGCTCATGCCATGAGCATACTATAGCTGCAAGACCTGACCCTGGCGCGCTTTGGCGCGCTTGACCCTGGCGCGCTTCACCGGGGGCCGACCGCCCCCGCCTAGGGCGGTCAGCATCCGGTATCGACGTCCGCCGTTCGGAAGCCCTTTTCGAGGAAGGCATTCAAGGCCTCGAACCAGCGCCGCCAGGTCGCTCCCCACCGCTCCATGCGACTGCTCGCGCGGCCATCGTCGCCCCCGACCCTGGATTCCCGCATGGCGTTATTCCCCCCGGAGAAAGAATACAGGCGTTCGGGACTCGCGTGCCAACGCGTCGTTCACCCGGCGGTCGGTGAATGCCGCCGTCCCGTCAGAGCTTCAGGCCGAGGAGAAGGCCGTCGGGAGTCGGAATGCAGGCGGTAGCGAAGGCGCGGGCGGACTCTTCGTGGAAGCGGCGCATCGCGGCCGCCTCGGCGCTCTTTCCCATCAGCTTGCCGAAGAGGTAGACGTTGTCGGCGAGGAGGAGGCCGCCGGGCCGGAGGGCCTTCGCGGCCCACCGGCCGTAGGCGTCGTAGTTCCCCTTGTCGGCGTCGATGAAGACGGCGTCGAACGGCGCGTGACGATCGAGCGACGGGAGGACGGCGAGGGCCGCCCCTTCGAGAACCGTGGCACGGTCGGAGAGGCCCGCCGATTCGAGGCTTTCGCGCGCCACGGCCGCATGCTTCGGATCGGCCTCGATCGTCCAGAGCCGGCCCTCGACGGGGAGCGCCCGCGCAATCCGGATCGCGGAGTAGCCGGCCAGGGTTCCAATCTCCACGACGCGCCGCGCTCCGGCGAGCCCGAGGAGCAGCTCGAGCAGCCGCGCCTCGGAGACGCCGAGATGGATCGGCGGCATCCGATGCCGCCCCGGGGCGTCGAACGCACTCTGGAGCGCCGCGTCGTGCGGCGCGTGAAGCTCCTCCAGCCAGCGGAGGATCGGCGGCGTGGCGTACGCCTCCCCGCCGCGTGAGCGGGGGTTAGCCATTCTCGGCGCGGGATCCGGTCTTCCAGGTCGCGATCTTCAGCGATCGATTCTGGTCCCTGACGGCCGGCGCCGCTTCATGCAGAGCGCCGGTCATTCCTCTTCGACCGGGCTCCAGCTCTTGTCGGGGTTGAAGAGCTCCATGGTCTTGAAGTTCTCGAGCGTCTTCTTGGCGAAGTCCTTCTCCCAGACGACGCCGTCATTGGAGACCATGAAAGTCTTCACGCCGGTCACCCGGTAGTCGGCTGGCGCCGCGACGAGGGCGAAGCCGCCGATCATCGCGCCCTCCACGACGAAGTCCATCTGCCCCATCGGCGCCGCCGGGCCCTGCCCCTTCAGGACCTTGAAGTAGTAGCCGTGGTACGGCTCCATCTTGCTGTGGTACCCCTCGGCGATCACGCGCGCGATGTTCTCGCCGACCGGCCCTTCCCACTTCCCATCGGCCGCCTGCCACGCGAGGCCGTCCTGTTTTCCCGGCGTCGAGATGATCCGCTGCGCGTACTGGTTCACGCGCGCGCCGTCGTGCTTCTTCGAGGCGTAGTCGTCCTGCGCCTCGACGTATCCCCGGCAGATCTGGATGGCGTCCAGCTCGTTCCGGCCGATCCGGCGAAAGAGGATCTCCTGGCGCCCCTTCTTCGAGTCGAACCGCCAGCCCGCCGCCGTCTTGACGATCGGGATCGGAAGGGGCCAGTCGTTCTCGCCGACGACGAGGGTCGCGGAGTTCGGATGCTTCGGGTCGATGACGACCGTTTTCTTCGTACGGGCCCGGGCCGCGAAATCCACGGCGTATTTCCTGTCCTGGACCGCGTCTTCGGAGGTGACGAGGCTGACGCCGTCCGGACCGAGGATCCCCTTCAGGGCGGCGACGTCGAACGACTCGGCCGCGGAGACCAGCGCGTCGGCCGCCGTCTCCGGGGTCAGGAAGAATTTCTGCTTCGCCAAAGGAACGGTGGCCGGTTTCACGGCATTCGCCGGAGCGGCGCCGGCGGCGAACGTGAAGGAGAGCGCGCACGCGAGCGCGCCGAGGAATTTCATCGTCTTCGAAGTCATGGCGCTCACCTCCGTCCCCCGCGGCCGCCACCACCGCCGCGGCTTCCGCCGCCGCCGCGCGAGCCCATGCTGGAGGCCCCGCGCGAGCTGCTCGCCGAGGCGCTGCGCCCACTGTAGCCTCCGGATCCACCGCTGAATCCGCTGCCGCCGCCCCGGGAGCCGCCTCCGGACGACATGTCGCGGCTGCCGACACGGTCGGCGCCGCCGCCTCCTCCTCCGAAGCCTCCACCTCCGGCGGAGCGATCACTCACGCCGGCCCCGCTGCGGCTGCCCGAGCCTCCCGCGGAACGGTCGCTGACTCCCGCCCCGCCCCGGTTCCCGCCGCTGCTTCCGAGGCTTCCCCCGCCGAGCGCCGCCTGGCCTCCGCCGCCGCGCGATCCCGCGCCTTGCTGCCGGGCGCTCGCCTGCTGCCGGCTGGAGAGAGAGTCGCCCCGGGCCGAGCCGCCGTACTTGTTCGCCGTGGCCTTGTTGGAGTAAGGCGTGCCGCCCCGGTGCGAGGGGTTGTGCGACCAGTTGTTTCCCCCCTGGCCCCGGCCGCCCTGGCCCCGATGCCCTGGCCCCGGTCGCCCTGGCCCCGGTCGCCGCGGTTGATGTCGGTGTTCCGGTTGAAGTTGTTGTTGTGGTTGATGTAGACGTTGTTCCCGCCGCCGCCCCAGCCGCAGCCGCAGCACGACCCGCCCCAGATCGCCGCGCCCCACGCCATGCCGATGCCGAAGGAGATCAGGGCGGTGCCGGGGTAGTACGGCGGGTAGTAGATGGGCGGATACGGGTAGTACGACGCGCCGTAGACGACCGTCGGGCTATAGGAAGGGACGTAGACGACCTCGGGGTTCGCCGGCTGGATGATGATCGTCTCCTTTTGCTCGATGACCTTCGTCTCGACCTTCTGCTGCTCGTTCGAGGCGAGGCTCCCCTTGTCCTTCGCCTTCTTCCGCATCCGCTGGCAGGCGTCCATGACGTCCTGCTGCTGGTCGAGGAAGGCGTTTCCGAGGTCTGTCGTCCACTGGATGTCGTCCGTCAGCCGCTTCAAGGCCTCCGGAATCGCGGCCATCGACTGGACGGACGGATCCCACGGCTGCTTGGCCACGGCATCCGCGAGGGCCTTGTCCTTCAGCTCCTTGTGCTTCGCCAGCCACTGCTGAAGCTGCATCAGCTCGAGCGGGTAGGTCGATGCGGCGAGCACCTGCGCGAGGAGGTCGTCCGGGTAGAGCGCCACCGGCGCGACGAGGGAGTCGAGCTGGTCGGGCGGGAGCTTCGCGACCTCCTCGGCAGGTCCCCCTGCGGCCGCGACCGCCGCCGCGGCGGACGCCGTGGTCGGCACCTGTTGGGCCAGGAGGACGGCGTCCCCCGGCCCGAGGAGTGCGGCGCAGAGGACCGCGAGGGCGCCCCGAATCGTGGAGCCGAAGGCCCGTGGACGAAGGGTGAAGGGCTTCATGGCGATCTTCTCCGTCAGCCCGGGATCAGGACGATGAGATAGCGACTCCCCTTCCAGAACGCCGCGGTGTCCTTCACCTTCAGCAGGCTCCAGCTCGGGGCCTGCGGGGAGACCTCGAAGCTCTCCTTCGGGTGGTCGGTCAGGATCCGGATCTTGTTCGGCGGCGCCGGGATCGTGATCTCGGTGTCGGTCCTGACGTCGATCTTCCGGAAGAGGGTCTCGTCGAAACGGCCGGTCTGCTTCCAGCTCCCGCCGAGGCCGAGGACGCTCCCCTTCTTCTCGATGAGGCCCGCCTTCTCCAGCTCGGCCTTCGTCCCGACGACGACGTACGCGATGGCGAGCTTCTGGTCGCGGTCGACGATCTCCGCTTCCTTCTGCGCCACGGTCGTCTTCAGCTCCTCGGTCACCTTCTGAAGCTCGAGGACCCGCTGCTCCAGCTCGGCGAGGGTCGCTTCCTTCTCTTCCAGGGAGCGCTTCAGCTCGCCGACGAGCCGCTCGAGGGCCGTCACCTGCGTCGTGAGGATGCCGGCCTTCTTCTCGGCCTCGTTTCTCTGGCGGGTGACCTGCGCGAGCTTGTCGAGGTTCGCCCGGACGGCCTTTCGGATCTCGTCGATCTCGGCCTTCAGCTCCTCGCGCTTGCCGGAAGTCTTCCCCTCCTGCATGACGACGAGGGAGGTCCGGATCGCCTGCAGCTCCTTGGAGCGCAGCTCCACGAGCGACCGCTGGACCTCGTCGATCGTGGCCTGGGCCTCGTCGCTGGCGGCCCCCGCGGCCATCGCCTGCGCCTTCAGCGTCTCGGCCTCCTTCTTCAACTGCTCGTTCTGCTTCTGGGACTCGTCGAGCTTGCTCTTGGCGACGCAGCCGGAGAGGGCGAGAAGGATCGCGAGGGAGCCGGCGACTGAAGATGAAACGCGCATCGTCTTCCCTTTCATCGGACGGCCGGCTCCAGGAGCGTGAGCGTTCCCGCGTCGCCGTCCAGCTCGGCCATCGCTCCGATCGGGAGCGTGGCGTTTTCCGGAACATGCCCGAAGCTGAAGCCCGCGACGACCGGGATGCCGAGCTTCCCGAACCGGTCCGCGCAGACTTCCTGCCAGGTCCAGGTGCCGAGGCCGCTAAAGGAGGGCTTGTAGAGCCCCGGGCGGCACCCCGCGAATTTTCCGAGCGCGACGCCCGCGAGCGTCGAGAGCTTTCCCGAGAGGAGGAATCCCGTCAGCCACCGGTCCAGCCGGTAGGGGTCTTCCTCCACCTCCTCGAGGAAGAGGATCCGCCCGGCGAGCGGCGGCTCGTACGGCGTCCCGAAGAGAGGCGCCAGAACGCTGATGTTCCCGCCGACGAGGCGCCCTTTTCCTTTTCCCGGAGCCAGCTTGTAGATCCGGGTGTCCCGCTCGCCGCCGCTGCGCCGGCCCGGCTCTCCGGTGGCGTTCTCGGCGAGCTTCCCGGTCTCGCCGTTCATGACGACGCGGCGGAGATTCTCCAGCGCGTACTCGTTCTGCGCCCCGGCCATCGGGCCATGGAACGTGACGAGGCCCGTAATCCGGTGGATCGCGTTGTGGGTCGCCGTGATGTCGGAAAAGCCGATGTAGGGCTTCGGGTTCTTCCGGATCGTCTGGTAGTCGAGGTACGGAAGGATCCGGGAGGAACCGTAGCCGCCGCTGATGCACCAGACGCCGGTGACGGCAGGGTCGGCGAAGGCGGCGTTCACGTCGGCCGCGCGGTCGGCGTCTCCGCCGGCCAGGTAGTAGGTCTTCTTCGCCGCGTTCGGCATCACCTTCGGGACGAAGCCCATCGCGGCCACCGCTTCGGCGGCGATCTCGTTCGACTCGTACTCGTACGACGGCGACGCGGGGCGGACGAGGGCGACCGTGTCTCCCTTCTTCAGCGCCTTCGGGAAGATCGGTTCGGGTGCGGACCCGGCAGGGGCGGCGGGCGCGGCGGACGAGGCGCGCGAAAGCCCGAGGAGCGAAGAGACGGAGGCGACTGAGACTCCCCCAAGAAACGAGCGCCTGCTGGTCGCCATGCGGTGGATTCTAACCGCCGCCCGGTGCGTCCCCCATCGAAGGCGGGCCGAAACGGAAGGGCGGCGAAGGGGATTCCGACTGGTCGTATCCCGGTCGCTCCCTTCAGTCGTCGGCGCCGGCCGGCGTCGGCGCGGCGGACGCCCCGGACGCCGCCATCGCGTGGACACCGAACGCATGGACGAGCTGCCCTCCCTGGTGGGCCGTGTTGGTCAGGACGGCCGCCCCGGCCCCGTAGAAGATCAGAAACGCGACGTGAAGGGCGACCATCGAACGCCGCTCGAGCTCCTTCCTGAAGACGAGGGGACCGAAGACGATGACGCCGAAGATGACCGTCAGCGCCGTGAAGAGTACGCGCGTCGCCTCGGCGAGCGCTTCATGGCGCTCCAGGGCCTGGTTGATCTGGGGGCTCCGCTCGGCCAGACGCCCCGCGGCCTCGCCCGTCGGCACGGCGACGTAGATCGCGATCGTGCCGAGGAGCATCAGGAGAAGCGCGGCCCGGAGAAAGGCGGGACCCGAGGCGCGGCGGACGAGCCCCAGGACGACAAACAGGGGGGCCACGAGGAGGAGCGCGATCGGGAAGTGGGTCACGAGCGGGTGGAGGCCATCCCAGGTCGGAAGCGGCGGCAGTGCGAGCATCTTTCGTCTCTCCGTCAGGTTGAGAGCCCGCCCCGGCCCCTTCCGGGCCGGGGCGTCTCGGGCTCCCGGGGATCGTCCGGCACGTGGCCGGGGCTATCCGACGAGGACGTACTTGTCCTTCGGGTTGAAGCAGGAGATGCACTTCTCGAAGTTCAGGTTCGTCGTGGTGTAGCCGCAGACCGTGCAGACGTAGAAGGTCTTCTTCGCCGTCTTCCAGGATTCGAGGTTCTGGGACGCGTCGCCGTAGAGCGCGGCGTGCTCGGCCTCGGCCGTCTTCGCGTAAGTGAAGGTCTGCAGGGCGTCGCGGTTGTTCTCGGCGCGAGCCTGCTTGATGAAATCGGGGTACATCGTGTCGCGCTCGTAGGTCTCGCCCGCGATCGCCGCCTTCAGGTTCTCCTGCGTCGACTTCACCTCGGGAGTCTTGATGTCGGCCTTCGGGACCGCGTTGAGCTTCTTGATGACGGCCGCATGGCTCGCGGCGTGGATCTCCTCCGCCCGGGCCGCGGCCCGGAAGAGCCCGGCGACGGCAGGGTACCCGTCCTGGTCGGCCTTCTTGGCGAACGCCAGGTACCGGGCGTGTGCGTTGCTCTCCCCGTCGTAGGCCGCCTGAAGGTTCGTCAGCGACTTGGTTTCCGGGGCTGGTTTCGTCATCTCGGCGGACGCGCTGAACCCGAGCCCCATGGCGAGGGCGAGGGCGGCGCCGATGAACGGGAGTTGCGGATACCGCATTGAAGATTTCCTCCTTCAGGCCGGACTGGCCTCGCCTCACGGGGAGCAACAGCGATGCCTCGCACCCGCGGCTCCCCAAGTGTTTGCCGCGGAGCCGCTTCCTATCGCGTCGAAAGCCCCAGCCCCCTCGGACGTTCGAGAATTTCGACAGCCGGCCACCGTATCGTCGAAGGATTTCGACGTCCCGGGGCGATCCGGTCAATTCGGGGAGCGAGGCCCGAGACCGTGCTTGCGGATCTTGTAGGCGATGTCGCTTCGGGAGATTCCCAGACGGCGCGCCGCCTCGGCCTGGATCCCGGAGGCCGACTCGAGGGCGCGCCCCACCAGGCCCTTCTCCACCTCATCCAGCATCCGCCTCAGATCGACGGAGGGCGGAAGGGAGGAGAGCCACGCCTCGGCGCCCGCAGGAGACGGGACGCCGCTTCGGCCCGAAGCCCCGAGCGCGATCGGGAAGTCATCCGGCTGAAGCTCCGGCCCCGACGCGAGGATGCAGGCCCGCTCGACGATGTTCCGGAGCTCCCGCACGTTTCCGGGGAAATCGTAGTTCGAGAGGGCTTCGAGCGCGGCGGGCGAGATCCGCCGCGCCGGAGCCTTCAGCGCGAGAGCCACGCGCGCCAGAAGGCGGTCGACGAGGAGCGGGAGGTCCTCGAGCCGCTCGCGCAGCGGCGGAACGAGCAGCGGGACGACGGCGATCCGGTAGTAGAGGTCCTCCCGGAAAAGTCCGTCGCGGACGCGCCCGGACAGGTCCCGGTGCGTCGCGACGAGAAGGCGCACGTCGACCTTTCTCGGAACGGTCGTGCCGACCCGTACGACCTCTCCGTCCACGAGGACCCTCAGGAGGCGCGCCTGCATCGCCGGGGCCATCTCACCCACCTCGTCGAGGAAGAGCGTTCCGCGGTGGGCCGCTTCGAAGAGTCCCTGCCGCGGCCGGTCCGCTCCGGTGAAGGCTCCCCGCTCGTGTCCGAAGAGCTCGCTCTCGAGCAGCGTCTCCGTGAAGGCGGCGCAGTTCACGGGGACGAACGGATGGAGTGCGCGCGGGCTGATCTCGTGGAGGGCCCGGGCGACGAGCTCCTTCCCGACACCCGTCTCGCCCGTGATCAGGACCGTGGCGCCGGTCGGACCGACGCGCGCGATCATCTCGCGGACCCGCCGCATCGCGGGACTCTCGCCGACGAGCTCGGTCCCCACCCTGAGTTGCCGGACGGCGCCTTTCAGGTTCTCGTTCTCGCGGACGAGGGCGCTCCGCTCCGACGCGCGACGTACGACCGCGCGGACGGTCTCCGCGACGAACGGCTTCGTGATGAAGTCGAACGCCCCCTCCTTGAGCGCCGCCACGGCGAGCTCCAAGGTGGCGAAGGCCGTGACGATGACGACGGGGAGCGCCGGGTCGGCCTCGCGCGCGGCCGCGACGAGCGACAGCCCTTCGCCGTCGGGCATCTTCTGGTCGGTGATGACGAGGTCGAAGGGCCTCGTCTCGAGGAGTCGCCGCGCCTCCGCGACGCCGCCTGCCTCCACGGCGACGTGGCCGTCCTCGCCAAGGATCGCCGCGAGGATACGGCGCACGGAGACTTCGTCGTCGACGAGAAGGACTTGCGCCATCCGTCATCCCGCCGGACCGGGCAGGGCAAGCTCGAAGCGGATCCGCCCGGATTCGTTGGAGCCGAGCTTCACGTCGCCGCCGTGCGCTCGCGCGATGCTCCGCGCCACGGCCAGCCCGAGGCCGGTCCCCCGGGGCTTCGTCGTGAAGAAAGGCTCGAAGAGATGGGCCCTCGTCTCCGGAGGAATCGGATCGCCTCCGTTTTCGACGCAGAGAATCGCGCGGCCCGCCTCGCCTCTCGCCCCGAGGGTCACGACGCCTCCTTCGGGGCTCGCCTCGAGGCCATTGACGACGAGATCGAGGAGAGCCTGGTAGAGCTGGAACGGATCGGCGAAGAGCGCTCCGTCGGCCGGGGCGTCGACCCGGAGGGTCCGCCCGAGCTCCGACGCGCGCGCCCGCGCCACGTCCGCGACGTACGAGAGGCAGTCCGCGATCGAAAGCTCCTTCTTCTCCGGCTCCCGCACGTGCGCGTAGGCGAGGAAGTCGGTCGTCAGCTTCTCCAGCCGCGCGGCCTCCGAGAGGACGATCTCCCGCATCTCCCCGGCCACGGGGTCTTCAGGCGGGCGCTCCTTCATCAGCCTCGTCGAGCTGGCGATCATGGCCACGGGATTCCGGATCTCGTGGGCGATCGCAGACGACAGCCGACCGAGCGCGGCGAGCTTTTCCTCGCGCACGAGGAGGTCCTTGGTCCTCTCCAGGGCGTCGAGGCTCTCCTGGACTCGCGCCCGCTCGCGCCGGATCTGGCCGGCCAGGGCCGCCACGACGATCGCGATCACGAAGTAAGTCAGGGCGAGGGTGGCCGCCTCGTAGAACTCCAGCATCCTCGGGGGCGGGTGCTGCCGGTAGTAGAGCCAGAGCTCGACGAAGGTCAGCGCGACGGCCGCGCCCGCGACGGAGAGGACGCCGGCGAGCCGGAACCGGAAGGCGGCGGCCGCGATCGGAAGGACCATCAGCACCGTGTAGTGGCTGTCCTCGAACCCCCCCAGAAGCGCCACCCCGAAGGCGAGGAGAAGCTTGACCCAGACCGAGGCCCACCCGAAGAGCCGCACCCGCAGCCCGCTCAGCGGGCCCTTGAGCCCCTGGAGGGCGAGAAGCTCGAGCGTCTGGAGAAGGAAAAACGCCCCGATCGCCCAGAGCATCCGCCGGGAGGGGACGCCGAGCATCGGGCTGAAGCCCACGTGGATGACGAGCAGCGCCGCGAGGACCCCGAGGCCGAGGATCGTCAACGTCGACTCCTGGCGGCGGAACGAGAGAACGTCTGCGTCGGAGGAGGTCTCGAACGTCGGGAGCATTCGTGGATCCTCCCGCGATTCTAGCGACCGAACGCGACGACCTGCCGGGAGCGCCTCAGGGAGGAAACGGGGACGGCGGAAGTGGGATGACCATCGGCAGGTAGCTCCCGTCGCCCGTCCCCTCCCCGGGCACGGCCCCGTCGTTGACGACGCCGTAGACGAAGATGGGCATCACGCCGAAGGACCCCGAACCAGAAGTGACCCTGACACGGACATAACCGCTGCTCACCCCGAAGCCCGCAAGGATCGAACTAAACTGAACCCAGTCGGGCAGCATTGGGTCCAGCGAGCAGGTCCGGGTGCCTACGAGTGTCCCGAAATGGCCGTCGAAGACGTCCAGCGAGAGATCCAGAAGTTGGTAGACGCCCGAAGGTATTCCTCCAGTGGGTGGGTCTATGACGCCAACGGCCAGATTCGAGCGGCTCAGATCATCCTGCCGGAGTCCGAAGATCCAGGCCTCCGGAAGGGGGGACTGCCCCGGAGTGAGCGCCGGGTATGCGACCCCGAAGCTCCCCCCGGAGGGCGGCGCGGACCACGTGCGAGCTCCCGCATGGAGCTCGGCCGTGTAGATGTTCGAAAAGATCTGAAGCGGGCCTGACGCCGGCGCCGTCACGAGATATGAGACGACGTCGGGGATGAACCTCTGCTCGTGGGGCTGGAGAACGACGTCTTTGTCGGAACTCGCATCTCGAAATGACACCGTGATTGCTTCCTCGCCCGAATTCGTCAGAACGAGATCCGTCACGAACCCGGCCGTGTGCGCCGCGACCGGCACCATCAGTCCCGAGACGGCCGGACCGGAGGAGGTGGGAGCGACGAACGACCCATCGTTCGTCACGTTGTCGTTGACGACGGCGTAAGCGTAGAAGGGGTCGACGCCGCCGATTCGTTCGATAGTCGCCCAGCCGTTCGACATCCCGGCCTGTGAGAGGACGTGGTTGAGCTGGAGCCACTGGCCGGGCCCGAGGCTCACGGGCGCGAGTTCGGCCGTCCGGGAATCGCCCGGGTCGCCGCTCGTCAAGGTCACCTTCAGCGTGATGGTCGACGTCCCCGCCGGATCGCCGGCGCTGAGAAGGGCGAGGTTGGTCCGGAAGGCGGCGTTCTCGCGAAGGCCGAAGAGGCGGACGGAAGACTCCGGCATCTCGTTTGGTCCGACGGCCGGATACGCGAGTCCCGCCTGTCCGGGTCCCGAAGGGGCGGTCGTCCTCGCCGCGGCGTAGACGACGTCTGAGTTCGAGGCGCCGGTGGCCCGGATCCGGAGCGTTCCCCCCTGCTGTCCCGATGTCGGGATCGGAATCCCTTTCTGGCGAAGGTACGCGATGGCGTCCGGAATCGTCTTCTGCAGCCCCGCACCGAGCGCGTCCGACACGGTCCCGCCGCCAGACGCCCCGATCGACTCCGCCGGCGTGTAGGTCAGGTCGAGCGATACCGGGGTGGTGCCACGGTTAGCGAGTGTCAAGTCGGTCGTGTATCGGGCTCCGCCGCTGCCGGCCACGTCGACGACGGCGGGAACGGTCAGAACGCTGCTCGGCCCGGCGGCGTCGGCAACCTGGTAGAGAACGCCGCCACCGTAGTCGAGAAGATAGAGTTCCCCTGCTTCGTCCTCTCCGAAGCTCGAGATCGCGAAGCCCGCGTCGAGAAGCACGCGGCTCTCCCAGCCCGCCGCGGTCCGTCGAAGGCCCCGGATCCGGCCGGTGCAATAGTCACCGTAGAAGTAGATTCCCTCGAGTCCTGCGTACGAGAGGCCGCGGTAGACGAAGCCGCCCGTCACTGCGCAGTCGCCACCTGAATGCGTGTATTCAGTGACGGGCAGGACGAGACCGGTCGGATCGCAGTTCGGCGGGTCGTAGCAGGCGGTCCCCTCCATGATTCGCCAGCCGTAGTTCTCGCCTCCCGCGCTCGATGCCGGCTGGAAGTCGACCTCCTCGCGGGAATCCTGTCCGACGTCGGCGATGTAGAGGTCTCCCGTCTTCCGGTCGAAGGAGAAGCGCCACGGGTTCCGAAGCCCCAGCGCCCAGATTTCGGGCCGATACGCTGCATTCGAGACGAAAGGATTCGACGGCGGGACGCCGTACGTCGGCCACGCCCAAGGATCGATCCGCAGCATCTTCCCGAGGAGGCTCGCCGGGTTCTGGGCGTAGTTCTCGGGGTCCCCCTCCGAACCTCCATCCCCCATCCCGATGTAGAGGAAACCGTCGGGGCCAAAGGCGATCTGGCCTCCGTTGTGGTTGGCGTAGGGCTGAGCAATTCTGAGAATGATCTGTTCGCTTCCAGGGTCGACCAGATCGGGGGTCCGCCAGTCAACGTAGAACTGTGAGATCTTCGTGTCGCCGTTCAGGTCGGTGTAATCGACTAAGAAATACCCTGGCGTGCGGAAGCCGGGGGGGAAGGCGACGGAGAGAAGTCCCCTCTCGCCGCAGCAGCTCACGCGGTCCGTGATGTCGAGGAACGGCGTAGAAACGAGCGTTCCGTTCTTCACGATCCGGATCCGGCCCTGCTGCTCCACGACGAAGAGCCGACCGCTCCGGTCGCCCGCGTTCGTCACGTGGACCGGTTTCGAGAAGCCCGAGAGCTTCGGGACGAGAGCGATCTGAGGCCACCCCTGCGAGGTCGCGCTTCCGGCGGCCCCGAGCAGTACGCCGATGAGCGCGGCCTGGGAGAGGCGCGACCCGTGGTTCGACGTCATCGCGGAGTCCTCCCGGACGGAGTGTCTCGAGCCACGGACTATCTTTCGACGTGGGCCGTCAGCGGCCGGAGCCGACGGAGGCCCGGAACGACTTCAGGGCTTCCTTCTCCTCGTCGTGGACGTGGAAGACGGGGAGGAGCTGGGCGAGGTGGAGGCTCTTCTTGACCCGGTCGTGGAGGTTCAGGAGCTTCAGGTCCGCGTCGAACTTCTTCGCGACCCGGAGGCTCTGGACCAGCTCGCCGATGCCCGAGCTGTCGATCGACGTCACCTTCGAAAGGTTCAGGAGGATCTTCTTCCACCCTTCGGCGAGAAGCTCGTTGACGACGCCCCGGAGGATCTCGTCGCCGAGGCCGCAGTGAAGCGGGCCGTTCAGAACGACGATGACGACGTCCCCTGCCTTCCGGACCGTGACGTGCATGGCCCCTCCATCCTAGCGCCGTCGGGCCGCGAGCGCACGCTGCGTCCTTTCCGGCTTTACGGGGCGGGAGCGGGCCCGCAGAATAGCGGCCCAGTGACCGACACGGAAATCTCGTTCCCCGACGCGCTTCGCGCCGCGCGCGCGAATCGCGCCGGCGAGGCGCCCGTCGCCCGCGCGCTCGCCCGGCTCGCCGACGACGTTCGGGACGCCCCTCTACGTCTACGACCGGAGGGAGATCGAGGAGCGGGCCGACACCCTCAAGCGCGCCTTCTCCGCCCGCTTCCCGCGCCTCCGGATCCAATACGCCGTGAAGGCGAACACGAACGTCGCCCTCATCAGGCTCCTTTACGCGCGGGGAATCGGGGCGGAGGTCGTCTCGGAGGGGGAGGTGTTCCTCGCGAGGAGGGCGGGGGTCCCGCCCGGCGAGATCCTCTTCACCTCCTCGTCGAAAGGGCCCGGAGAGATCGCCGGGGCGGTGGCGGACGGCATTCTCCTCAACATCGACTCCGAGGACGAGCTTTCGCAGGTCTCCGCCGAGGCCGTCCGCCAGAAGACGACCGCCCGGATCTCGTTCCGTGTGAACCCCGGCGTCGACCCCGTCACGTTTCACAAGGTCAACACCGGCATCTCGGAGTCGAAGTTCGGCGTCCACCTCGAAGGGGGGATCGCGCTTTCGGCCTACCGCCGCGCCTCCTCGCTTCCGGGCCTCGCCGTCGTCGGCCTGCACGCCCACATCGGGTCGCAGATCGTCGACCCGGCCGGCCACGTGGAGACGCTCCGCCGGCTTCTCGCCTTCGCCCTCGAGCTGAAGCGGTCGCTCGGGATCGTTCTCGAATTCGTCGACGCCGGAGGCGGGATCGGGATCCCGTACGAGGACGGCCAGAGCGTGATGTCCCCCGACGGCCTCGCTTCGGCCCTCGCGCCCGTCTGGGCGGAAGGGACCCGGGCCCTCGGCTACGAGCCCGAGCTCCGGGTCGAGCCGGGGCGCTGGTTCGTCGGGCCGGCCGGGTATCTCCTCGCCCGCGTCAACACCGTCAAGCGGACCCCCGTCCGGCTCTTCCTCAACGTCGACGCCGGATTCAACACGCTCATGCGCCCCTCGATGTACGGCGCCTATCACCGCGTCCGCGTCGTCGGACGGACGGATCACGGCGAGACGGTGGACGTGGCCGGCGACGTCTGCGAGACGGGAGACCTCCTCGCCGAGGAGCGGCGGCTCCCCCGCGCAAAAGCCGGCGACCTTCTCGTCTTCCTCGACGCGGGGGCCTACGGATTCTCGATGACGAGCGAGTACAACGCCCGGCCCCTGCCGGCCGAAGTCCTCGTCGACGGCGACGACGCTTTCCTGATCCGCCGCCGCGGCACGTTCGACGAACTCCTCCGCAGCCAGATCGTTCCAGAGAGGATTCCATGAGAAACAGCCGTTTCGCCCTCCTTCTCGCCGCCGCCGTCACCGCTTCCGCGTGCAGCTCGAGCGGGGGCGGGTTCGAGCCGATCGTCATCGACCTGACGAAGAAGAAGACGGAAGAGCCGCCGCCCGCTCCGGTGCCGGAGAAGGTGAAGGGCCTGACGCTCGAGGAGAAGGTGGGCCAGCTCTTCGTCGTCTCCGGGCGCGGAATCTTCCTGAACGAGGAGGCCCCGGCCTTCAAGGAGCTGGCCCGTCAGGTGACGCAGAACAAGGTGGGAGGCGTCCTCTGGATGCGGTCGAACGTCTACGAGACCGCCCTCCTCAACCAGAGGCTCCAGCGGCTCGCGAAGATCCCGCTCCTCGTCTCGGCGGACCTCGAGGCCGGAGCCGGGATGCGCTTCGACGACGTGACCATGGGGCCGTGGGCGATGGCCGTCGGCGCCACCGGGGATCCTTCGCTCGAGGAGCGGCGCTCGCGCCTGACGGCGATGGCCGCCCGGGCCATCGGCATCCACCAGATCTACGCGCCGGTGGCCGACGTGAACGTCAACCCCGACAACCCGGTCATCAACGTCCGGAGCTACGGCGAGGAGCCGGCCGACGTCTCCCGTTTCGTGATCGCCGCAGTCAAGGGGTTCCAGGAGGGAGGGGTCCTCGCCACGCTGAAGCATTTCCCCGGCCACGGGGACACCGCGGTGGACTCCCACCGCACACTTCCGGTCCTCGCCGTGGGACGCCAGCGCCTCGACGCCGTCGAGCTCGTTCCGTTCGTGGCGGGAATCAAGGCGGGGGCCCGGTCCGTCATGGTGGCGCACATCGCCCTCCCCGCAATCGACCCGACCCCGGCGCCGCCGCTCCGGGAAGGGGCGAAGGACGTCGAGTACGCCGCCACGCCGAAAGAGGTCTCCGCGGAGCCCACCGTTCCGGCGACGCTTTCGGCGCCGGTCGTGACCGAGCTCCTTCGCAACCAGCTCGGGTTCACCGGCCTCGTCGTCACGGACGCGATGTGGATGAATGGCGTCGCGGCTTACTACGAGCCGGGCGAGGCGGCCGTCCGCGCGATCCTGGCCGGCGACGACATGGTCCTGATCAAGAGTGACGCCGACGTGGCCGTGAAGGCCGTCATCGCCGCCGTGAAGTCGGGACGGATCTCCGAGAAGAAGATCAACGACGCCGTCGAGCGGATCCTCGCCGAGAAGAAGGCCCTCGAGATTTCCGCCAAGCCCGGCCCCGACATGGCCGCCATTCCGAAGCTCGTCGGCTCCCCCGGGGAAGAGGCGCTGGAGGAGGAGATCGCCCGCCGCGCTCTCACGCTCGTCCGGGAGGAAGCGGGGGCGCTCCCGATCCGGAAGGAGGCGAAGCTCCTCTCCCTCGTCGTGGCGGACGAGGCGACGCTCACCGGGCCGGCCGGCCCGCTCACGGCCGAGCTGAAAGGGCGCTTCCCCGCCCTGAAGAGCGTCCGTCTCGACCCGCGTTCCACTCCCGACGAGGTGAAGGCCGCCGTCGACGCCGCGCGGGAGTCGGACGCCGTCCTCGTCTCCCTCTTCGTCCGCGCCCGCTCCGGTCAGGGGCCCATCTCCGTCCCGGAGAGCGCGAAGGCCGCGGTCCCGCAGATCCTCGCGCTCGGAAAGCCCGTCTCCGCGGTCGCGTTCGGGAGTCCCTACCTCCTCCGCGACTTCCCCGACCTCAAGACGTACGTCTGCGCCTGGGGAGTGCAGGACGTCATCCAGAAGGCGGCGGCGAGAGCGCTCGCCGGCGAGGCGGGCTTCGAAGGAAAGCTCCCCGTCTCGATCCCCGGCCTCGCGAAGCGGGGCGACGGGATCGCGAAGGCCGCCTCGCCCGCGAGGTGACGCGATGAAGAGCCTGACGGCGCTCCTCCTCGCGGTCTCGACTCTCGCCTTCCCTCTCCGCGCCTCCGAGGCGGCGGACGTCGCCGAGGCGCGCGCCCTCTTCGAGCGGAACCTCGCGGCGATCCAGAAGCGCGACAAGGCCGCGTACCTCGCCTGCTACCTCGACGCGAAGAACCTCGTCCGTACGTCGCCCGAAGGGCCCGTCCTCGGATTCGAGGAGTTCGCCAGGCAGGCCGGCGACCGGTGGCCCGACGTTCTCGAACCGCAGGACCTCGAGCTGGTCCCCGTCCGCGACGGCGTCGTCTATGGCACGTACCGCTACCGCGTCCGCTACGGCGGCGACGAGCGCTTCGGGATCTCCGAGCGGCTCTTCGTGAAGACTCCGGCCGGCTGGAGGATCGCCGTCACCTCGGCGTTCGAGGCTCCGCCCGGCACGCCCCCTCCGCCGCGGGCGTTCGTCGGCGCCACGCTGATCGACGGAACGGGGGCGCCTCCGGTTGCGGACTCCGTCGTCCTCGTCCGGGGCGGGAAGATCGACTGCGCCGGGAGCCGCAAGGCCTGCCCGGTCCCCGACGGCGTCGCCGTCACCGACCTTCGCGGCGCCTTTCTCACTCCCGGGCTCATCGACTCCCACGTTCACTTCGCGCAGACGGGATGGGCCGACGGACGCCCCGACGCCTTCGACGTCCGCGCGACCCACCCGTACGACGAGGTGGAGAGCGGCCTCCGCGCCCACCCGGAGCGATTCTTCCGGTCGTATCTCTGCTCGGGGGTGACGGCGGTCTTCGACGTCGGCGGCTATCCGTGGTCGCTGGAGCTTCCGGCGCGCGCCGAGAACGACACGCTCGCGCCGCACGTCGCCGCCGCCGGGCCGCTCCTCTCGACGATCGACTTCTGGCTCAACGTCCCCGGCGAGCGGCAGTTTCTCTTTCTCAAAGACGAAGAATCGGCCCGGACCGGCGTGGCGTACCTCGCCTCGCGCGGCGCGCAGGCGGTGAAGGTCTGGTACATCGTGACGAAGGAGCGCCCCGTCGAGGCCTCCGCTCCGGCCGTCCTCGCGGCCGGCGCCGAGGCGAAGAAGCGGGGCCTCCCCCTGATCGTCCACGCGACGGGCCTCGCCGAGGCGAAGGTCGCCCTCCGCGCGGGAGCCTCGCTCCTCGTCCACGGCGTCTTCAGCGAGCCCGTCGACGACGAGTTCCTCGATCTCCTGAAGAAGAGCGGAGCCGTCTATTGCCCGACGATCACCGTCTCCGAGGGGTACGTGAACCTCGCGCGCGCGGCGGCCGCCGGGAAGCCCTTCGTGGCCGACGACCCGAACGGCTGCGTCGACCCGGCGACGCGCGCGCTCCTCGCCGAGACTCCCGCGATCGGCGCCGGCCTCGTCGCGGAGAAGGTGAAGGCGCGCGAGGCGCGCGTCGCCGAGTCGAAGACGGTCATGGCCGCGAACCTGAAGCGGGTCCGCGACGCGGGACTTCCGATCGCGATGGGAACCGACGCCGGAAACCCGGGGACTCTCCACGGCATCTCCGTCTACGCCGAGATGGAGGCGATGCAGGCCGCGGGGATGGCGCCGATGGACGTGCTCGTCAGCGCGACGCGCGTCGGCGCGCGGGCGATGGGGCGCGAGAAGGAGATCGGGACGATCGAGAAGGGGAAGCTCGCCGATCTCCTCGTCCTCGGCGCCGATCCTTCGGCCGACATCGCGAACGCCCGGAAGGTGAAGGGAGTCGTCCGCGGCGGCGTCTATCGGACGAGCGACGAGCTGCGCGCGCTCGTTCGGGGCGCGTCGCACCCCGCGCCGTAACATGACGACACGACGTCATCTTCACGAGACGGAATCATGAAGAACATCACGGAGCTCGTGTCGTTCGCACTCGCCGCGCTCCTGCTTCTCTACGCAGGCCTGTCGCCGGCCCTTGAAGGCCGCCCACCCAATGTCGTCTTCCTCAGCCTCGCCGTCCTGTCCGTCGTCCTTTTCATCGCCATGTTGAAGAAGGCCAACCGTGATTCGCGGCCTCGGAGTCAGTGATTCGTTCCGTGGAAGTCCGACCGCTGCGTGTCTTCCCGCAGCGGTGAACGAGCGCACCGAAGAGCCAACCGACTTCTAAACCGACCTCGTCCGGCCCCGACTTGAAGCGGCGGGCGCGAATGCGTAGGATTCGTCGATGGAGACGATCTTCCCTTGCAGGGACCGATGCGCGGCGCGAAAGCGGTTCGCATCGAAGGCGTGCCCTCGTCGGAAGATTCCGACCTGCTGACGGGGGTGAGATGACCGCCCCCGGCCTTCCCCCCCGACAGGGTCTCTATGATCCGTCTTTCGAGCACGACGCCTGCGGGTTCGGCTTCGTCGTCGACCTTTCGGCCCGGCCGTCACACGACATCATCCGCAAGGCGCTCCAGGTCCTCTCGAACCTCGAGCACCGGGGCGCCTCGGGGAGCGAGAAGAACAGCGGCGACGGCGCCGGCCTCCTGACGCAGATCCCCCACGCGTTCCTCTCCGCGAAATGCCGCGGCCTCGGATTCGCCCTCCCGGAGCCCGGATGCTACGGCGTCGGGACGGTCTTCCTCCCGACCGAGGCTTCGAGCCGCCAGCTCTGCGAGAGGCGCTTCGAAGAGGTCGCGCGGGAGGAAGGGCTCTCCGTCCTCGGCTGGCGCGACGTCCCGATCGACGACGCGACGCTCGGGCCGACGGCGCGCGGGAGCCGGCCCGTCATCCGGCAGCTCTTCGTCGCGCGCGGAGAGTCGGCTATGGGCGGCGACGACTTCGAACGGAAGCTCTATGTCGTCCGCCGCCTCGTCGAGAAGGCCGTCAGCCGTTCGGCGATTCCCGGGCGCGCGGACTTCTACGTCGCGAGCCTGTCGCACCGGACGGTCGTCTACAAGGGAATGCTGAACGCCGACCAGCTCGCGGCGTTCTTTCCGGACCTCCGGGACGACGGGCTCGCCGCCTCGCTCGCGATGGTCCACTCGCGCTTCTCGACGAACACCTTCCCGAGCTGGTCGCGCGCCCACCCCTACCGCTACATCTCGCACAACGGCGAGATCAACACGCTGCGCGGAAACGTCAACTGGATGCAGGCCCGGCAGCGGATGTTCTCCTCCCGCCTCTTCGGGGACGACCTGATGAAGGTCCTCCCCGTCATCGACGTCGAGGGGTCGGACTCCGCGATGTTCGACAACGTCCTCGAGCTTCTCGTCCTCGCCGGCCGGTCGCTGCCGCACGCCCTCGCGATGATGATTCCCGAGCCATGGAGCAAGCACGAGTCGATGAGCCCGGAGCTGAAGGCGTTCTACGAGTTCCACTCCTGCTTCATGGAGCCGTGGGACGGGCCCGCCTCGATCGCCTTCACGGACGGCCGGCGGATCGGCGCCGTCCTCGACCGGAACGGGCTCCGTCCCTCGCGCTGGCTCGAGACGAAGGACGGGTTCGTCGTCATGGCCTCGGAGGCGGGCGTCCTCGACATCCCCCCCGAGAAGGTGCTCCGGAAGGGGCGCCTCCAGCCGGGCCGGATGTTCCTCGTCGACCTCGCGGAAGGGCGGATCGTCCCCGACGAAGAGATCAAGAGCGGCCTCGCGAACGCGGCCCCTTACGCCCTCTGGCTGGAGGAGCACCTCGTCCGGCTGCACGACCTCCCCGAGCCTCCCGACGTCATCGAGCCCGACCACGAGACGGTCCTCCGGCGGCAGGAGACGTTCGGCTACACGCTGGAGGACGTCCGGCTCGTCATCGACCCGATGGCCGCGAGCGGGACCGAGCCGATCGGCTCGATGGGGACCGACATTCCGCTCGCCGTCCTCTCCGAGCGGCCGCAGCTCCTCTACGACTACTTCAAGCAGCTCTTCGCGCAGGTGACGAACCCGCCGGTCGACGCGGACCGCGAGACGATCGTCATGGACGTCGATACCGCGATCGGCCCGGAGGAGAACCTCCTCGAGCCGAGCCCGGCCGCGGCGCTCCACTTCGAGCTGCCGACGCCGGTCCTCCTGAACGTCGAGCTGGAGAAGATCCGCTCCCTCGACGGGAAGGAGGGGTCGAAGGGGTTCCGGTCGATCACCCTCCCGATGCTCTTCAAGGTCCACGACGGCGGCAAGGGGCTGCGCAAGGCGATCGAGGATCTCCGGCGCCGGGCGAGCGAGGCGATCGCCGAGGGGCACAACATCCTGATCCTCTCGGACCGGGGACACGACGAGACCGACGCGCCGATCCCGGCGCTCCTCGCGCTGGCCGCCGTGCAGCACCACCTGCTGCGCGAAGGGTCGCGGACGCGGGTGGGGCTCGTCCTCGAGAGCGGCGAGCCGCGAGAGGTCCACCACTTCTGCCTCCTGATCGGCTACGGCGCGAGCGCGATCAACCCGTACCTCGCCTTCGAGACGATCCACGACCAGGTCCGGCAGGGAATCCTCGAGGGGTCCGCCGAGGAGGCCGAGAAGAGCTTCGTCAAGGCGGTGAACAAGGGGCTCGTGAAGGTCATCTCCAAGATGGGGATCTCCACGGTCCAGAGCTACCACGGGGCGCAGGTCTTCGAGGCGCTCGGCCTCTCGCAGGACTTCGTCGACGAGTACTTCACCGGGACGCCGACACGGATCGGCGGCATCGGTATTGATGCGATAGCCCGCGAGGTGCGGCTCCGCCACGAGTGGGCGTATCCGAATCGTCCCGTCTTCCACACGACGCTCGGGACCGGGGGGCCGCTACCAGTACCGGCGCGACGGCGAGGACCATCTCAACACTCCCGAAGCCATCCATTTCCTCCAGTCCGCCTGCCGGACCGGGGACTACAAGCTCTTCAAGAAGTACAGCGATCTCGTGAACCGGCAGGGGAAGCACCCGGTCACCCTCCGGGGGCTGATGGACTTCCGCCCTCTCGCGAAGTCCGTCCCGCTCGAGGAGGTGGATTCCGTCCCGTCGATCCTCGCGCGCTTCAAGACGGGCGCCATGTCGTACGGCTCCATCAGCCAGGAGGCCCACGAGGCGCTCGCCGTCGCCATGAACCGGATCGGCGGCCGGAGCAACACGGGCGAAGGGGGCGAGGACCCGGCCCGGTACGAGCCGCTTCTCGGCGGCGACTCGAAGAACAGCGCGATCAAGCAGGTCGCGTCCGGGCGGTTCGGGGTGACGAGTCAGTACCTCGTCAAGGCCCGCGAGATCCAGATCAAGATGGCGCAGGGGGCCAAGCCCGGCGAAGGGGGACAGCTCCCGGGCCACAAGGTCTATCCGTGGATCGCGAAGGTGCGGCACGCGACGCCCGGCGTCGGCCTCATCTCGCCCCCGCCTCACCACGACATCTACTCCATCGAGGATCTCGCCCAGTTGATCCACGACCTGAAGAACGCGAACGAGGGGGCGCGGATCAGCGTGAAGCTCGTCGCCGAAGCCGGGGTCGGGACGATCGCGGCCGGCGTGGCGAAGGCGCACGCGGACGTGATCCTCATCAGCGGCCACGACGGCGGAACGGGGGCCTCGTCCCTCACGAGCATCCAGCACGCCGGAATCCCGTGGGAGCTGGGGCTCGCCGAGGCGCACCAGGTCCTCGTCCTGAACAACCTCCGGAGCCGTGTCGCGCTGGAGGCCGACGGCCAGCTCAAGACGGGGCGGGACGTCGTCATCGCGGCCCTCCTCGGCGCCGAGGAGTTCGGCTTCGCGACGGCTCCGCTCATCGCCCTCGGCTGCATCATGATGAGGGCCTGCCACCTGAACACCTGTCCCGTCGGCGTGGCGACGCAGGACCCGTACCTCCGGAAGCGCTTCCCCGGCGACCCGCAGCACGTCGTCAACTTCATGACCTTCGTCGCCATGGAGGTCCGGGAGCTGATGGCGCACCTCGGCTACACCTCCTTCGACAAGATGGTCGGGCGGAGCGAGCGGATCGAGATGCGCCGCGCCGTCGACCACTGGAAGGCGAGGAACCTCGACTTCTCCCGGATCCTCTTCAAGCCGAGCGTTCCGAAGGACGTGAAGCGGACCTTCCGGTTCCCGCAGGAGCACGGCCTCGAGGAGGCGCTCGACCGGACGACCCTGATCCCTCTCTGCCGCCCCGCCCTCGAGAACCGGACCCCGGTCTCGGCGACCCTCCCGATCCAGAACGGAAACCGGGTCGTCGGGACGATGCTCGGGAGCGAGCTGACGAGACGGTGGGGGGCGGAGGGGCTTCCGGACGACACGATCCGCCTCAGGTTCCAGGGGTCGGCCGGACAGAGCTTCGGCGCGTTCATCCCGCGCGGAATCACGCTCCTTCTGGAAGGGGACGCGAACGACTACATCGGCAAGGGGATCTCGGGGGGGAAGATCGTCGTCGTCCCTCCCGCCGGCAGTACCTTCGTTCCCGAAGACAACGTCATCATCGGGAACGTCGCGTTCTACGGCGGCACGGCGGGGGAGGCGTTCGTCCGGGGGGTCGCGGGAGAGCGTTTCTGCGTCCGCAACAGCGGCGTCACCGCCGTCGTCGAGGCGATCGGCGACCACGGCTGCGAGTACATGACCGGCGGGCAGGTCGTCGTCCTAGGGGCCACCGGCCGGAACTTCGGGGCCGGGATGTCGGGGGGCGTGGCGTGGGTGCTGGATGAGAAGGGCGACTTCGCGATGCGCTGCAACACGGAGCTCGTCAGTCTCTCCGCGGTGTCGGACTCCACGGCGGAGGGGATTCTCAAAGAGCTGGTCCGCCGGCACGCCGCGGCGACGCAGAGCGCGCGGGCGAAGAGGATGCTCGAGGAGTGGGACGCCTGGCTCGGGAAGTTCGTCCAGGTCCTCCCGAACGACTACCGGCGCGTCCTCGAGGCGCAGGCCCGGATGCGCGAGCGCGGGCTCCCGGAGGACGAAGCCGTCCTCGCGGCGTTCGAGGAGAACGCGCGAAGCCCCGTCCGGGTGAGCGGGAGCTGAAGATGGGCAAGCTGACCGGATTTCTCGAGTACCGGCGCGAGTCCCCCGCCTCCCGCAAGCCCGAGGAGCGGGTGAACGACTGGGAAGAGACGCACCTCCACGTCCCCGAGGAGACCCTCCGCCGGCAGGGGGCGCGCTGCATGGACTGCGGGACGCCCTTTTGCCACACCGGAAAGCTCATCGGCGGGATGGCCTCCGGCTGCCCCGTCCACAACCTGATCCCGGACTGGAACGACCTGATCTGGCGCGGCCAGTGGAAGGAGGCGGCCATCCGCCTCCACCAGACGAACAACTTCCCCGAGTTCACGGGGCGCGTCTGTCCCGCTCCGTGCGAAGGCTCCTGCACGGTCGGCCTCGACGGCGACCCCGTAACGATCAAGTCGATCGAGATGGAGATCGCCGACCGCGCCTTCGAGGAGGGATGGGTCGACGCGGGGGTCCCCGCGACGCGGACCGGGAAGAAGGTCGCGATCGTCGGCTCCGGCCCGGCGGGGCTCGCGGCCGCCTCGCAGCTGAACCGGGCCGGGCACACCGTCACCGTCTTCGAGCGGGCCGACAGGGTCGGCGGCCTCCTGATGTACGGCATTCCGAACATGAAGCTCGAAAAGAAGCTCGTCGAGCGGCGCGTCCGGCTGATGGCCGACGCGGGGATCCGCTTCGTCACGGGGGTCGAGATCGGGCGCGACGTCCCGTCGCAGAGCCTCCTTTCCGACTGGGACGCCGCCGTCCTCTGCTGCGGCGCCGCCCAGGCGCGGGAGCTTCCGATCGAGGGAAGGAGCCTCTCCGGCATCCACCTCGCGATGGAGTTCCTCCACGCGAACACGAAGAGCTTCCTCGACTCCGGCCACGCCGACGGCGAGTTCATCAGCGCGAAAGGCAAGCAAGTCGTCGTGATCGGCGGCGGCGACACCGGGACCGACTGCGTCGGGACGGTCCTGCGCCACGGCGCGGAGAGCATCGTCCAGCTCGAGATCCTCCCCCGCCCGCCCGAGAGGCGCGCCCCCGACAACCCGTGGCCGCAGTGGCCGAAGACCTACAGGCTCGACTACGGGCAGGAGGAGGCGGCCGCGCTGCAGGGCTCGGACCCGCGCCTCTACTCCATCCAGACGAGGCGCTTCGTCGGCGACGCGGAAGGACGCGTCCAGGAGGTTCACACCGTCGACATCGACTGGCGGCGCGACGCCGAGGGGCGGATCCACCTCGTCGAGATCCCGGGGAGCGAGCGCGTCTTCCCGGCCGAGCTGGTCCTCCTCGCCCTCGGCTTCCTCGGCCCCGAGAGGAAGGGGCCCATCCTCGACCTCGGCGTCAAGCTCGACGAGCGCGGCAACGTCGTCGTCGACGGCGAGCGGATGACCAGCGTCCCCGGCCTCTTCGCCGCCGGCGACATGGTCCGCGGCCAGTCCCTCGTCGTCTGGGCCATCGAGGAAGGCCGCAAGGCCGCCCGCGGCGTCGACAAGTACCTGATGTACGGGGAGACCTACCTCCCCTGACCGACCCGTTCTCATCTCTCCGAGGCAAGAGCCGTAAGATAAGGGCTGCCATGAGTCGAGCCGCTGCGAGAAAGCCTCGAGCCTCCGTGAGCGAAACCGCACTAGATCGAGCTCTCCACGGCGAGCGGGTCGTCCTGCGTCAGGGGAACAGGGCTGTTGCCGCCGTCGTCCCCATCGCGGACCTCCGGCGGCTGCAGAAGCTCGAAGACGAACAGGACCTCAAGGACATCCGCTCCGCGCGCCTCGAGATGAAGCGGAAGGGGACGGTCCCCTGGGAAAAGGTCAAGACGGACCTCGGGCTGAAGTAGTTCGTGGCGGCCTACCGGCTGGAACTCTCACCCCGGGCCATCCGTGACCTGAAGAAGCTCCCTCCCCAGGTCCAAGTCCGCCTGAAAGGGCACATCGACGCTCTCGCAGCGAACCCGCGTCCGCGCGGCATCTCGAAGCTCAAAAACGACGTTAACGCCTACCGCATCCGCGTCGGCGACTACCGCGTCCTCTTCGAGATTCACGACCCGGTGCTTCTGGTGATCGTCCTGAAGATCGCCGATCGAAAGGAGGCCTATCGGTGAGCACCCGACAGCGCCTCGCGGTCGTCAATGTCCAGCAGCAGAGTACCGATCATGGACCTGACCCAATCGTCCGTGACCCTATCGTCCGCGTCGTCTGGGCCATCGAGGAAGGCCGCAAAGCCGCCCAAGGCGTCGACAAGAACCTCATGTACGGGGAGACATATCTGGCGTGAGGAGCTGACTTGTTGAGGACTCGGCCACTGAATCGCAACTTAGCAGACCTGACCCTACAAGCTACAAGTTTGCAGACCTGACCCTACAAGCTCTCTGACCCTACAAGCTCTCTCCGGCGGCCGCTGGCCCTAGTTGCAGTCGCACGCGGGGAGAGGGCGCCTCAGGGTGCCGCCAGTCCAGCTCGTCCGGCTGACCCCTTTGCCTCGCCTCATCTCCCGTCCCATCAACTTGACGGCGCAGCCGGATGCGTCCCTCCCGAACCAGAGCGTGTACATGGCCCCCTCCGGGCACCCGACGTAGAGCGTCGTCCACGCCTCCTCGCCCGCCAGAAGGTCCGCCAGGCTCTCTTTCACGGCAGACCGGGCTTGCTCCGGTTCTTCGCCTTTCGCGGCCAGAATCGCCACCGTCTGCTCCTCGAGCTCCGCGGCGCAGTCCGGCTTCCGCAGGTCGACTCCCTGGTCGTACCACGCCTCCGGAGGCCGGCCCGGCCCGGCTGAACAGTCCTCGGCCGCGGGATCGAGGAGCAGCGCCACCGAATCCTGCCGTTCCCAGGAACCGGAGGCCATGTCCCCCCGCTTCAGATCGCCACTCGCCCTGAAGCTGTCCGTCATGACGAGCCGCCCGTCGGCGAGCCGGAAGAGGCGGCTCTCGCGGTGCCGGCCGCCAAGATAGAGACTAGGCGAGTAGGAATCCGAATGGAGGATCCCGGCGAGGACGAGGCCCAGGACATTGCCCACAACATTGATACCGATCATCGCGCCGACGTTCGGGCGGACCTCCTTCCACGGGACGACGAGGGCACCTTCCTTCCAGCCTGCCTTGAACCTCGCCGGCAGGAAGGCCTCCTGGACCTCGACGCCGTCGCGGTTCGTGTATGTGAAGGAGACCCGCTCGGCCGTCGCCTCGACGGAGACCTTCGTCGGCTCCCCGAGGGCCTCGACGTCGAGGAAGGGGATCAGCTTCGGATCTCGCCGGAAGGTCCGGAGATTGAAGTCGGGGCCGAAGTAGCAGAAGTCGCCGGAGAGCTGCTCGACGGTGGCCGCCTCTTTCGGCGAGGGAGGGATGAGATTCGGGGGCGGAGCGTCGGATGCACAGCCCGCCAGGGAAAGGGCCAGCAAGCAGCCGGCCGAAACGAGGCGGCGAGAGGTCATCATTCACCTCCCCTCTCCCGATCGTCTCGGGGAAGGATTCGCCCGGCCCGCCGGACGGAACCCCGGGCCTCTTGGGCGCCGCCGGCTCGCCGGACACTTCCAACGTAGCCTCCCGACGGCGCTGAATCCTCAGGATTTCGCAGGGTTTTTCCGGGACCCGGGCCGTACCGCCGCCAGACGAAAAGTGGATCAGGCCTCGTTCCTGCATTCCGTTGACGTGACTTGCTCGACCCCCGGGATCGACGATCTTCACGACCAGAGCGGCCGGGGGCAGCAACTATCATGGAACCCGATGGCGGCCAAGCCGGAAAGTTCGTACCGGAAGATCTGGGCGGTCGTTTCGAAGATCCCGCGCGGCCGCGTCGCGACCTACGGACAGATCGCCCGGATGGCGGGCCTGCCGAACCATGCGCGCCTCGCGGGGTACGCGCTCCACGGCCTTCCCGCGGCGAGCCCCGTCCCGTGGCACCGCGTCGTGAACGCGAAGGGCGAGGTGAGTCCGCGCCGTGACGGCTCCGGCCACGACCGACTTCAGCGCGTGATGCTCGAGAGGGAGAAGGTCCGCTTCGACCCGAAGGGCCGAATCGACCTTGCCGCGCATCGCTGGCGGCCGGCCGACGGGCATTCGTTCCGCCTGGGGTCGGCATCTGTCTTGAAGGTCAAGGATCGGTGACAGGCAAGGTTATCGGGGCCAAGCCGGCGCCTCGAATCACACCTTGGCAGACATGACCTCGATGGCTCAGGGATCGCCTCAAGCCATAATTGCTGGGACATGGACAGAGACACCGTGCGCCAGCTGGTCTTCATTGCGATCTTTTCCTCTTTCGCATCGAGAGCCGCGGGACAGGCCCAGCCGTCACCCGCGCCGACGCCGGACCCGACCGCGCCCCTTCGAGAGGAGGTGCAGCGGCTTCAGAAGGAAGTCGATTCCCTCGAGGCCAGGCTGCGCGAATGTTCTTCGAGCGCGCCTGCCCCGGCCGCCCTCCCGACCGCGCTCGAGATCGCCGAGTTCCGGTATCAGGAAGCGCTCGCCGCCGTGAAGGCCATCGAACAGGTCATCGGCGACCCGTACTCGAAATTCCACCGCCGTTACATCGAGGCCAAGGTGAAGATGGATGGGCTTTCGGGCTCGGGACCTCGCGAAGAGGGTCTCCGGAAGGTCATGCAGATCTTCGAAAAAGCCGATTACAAGATGAGCCTGGGGAGTGGAAACCCAAGCTCCTATGGCATGCAAGCCGGAATTGAACTCTGCGTTCGAGCACAGGCCGCGCTCGCCTCTCTGGTCGCCGCGCAGCCGAAGACAGCGGCACCCACGCAGACGACGCATTAGGAGTCGGGGCCGGCAGGTCTGACTCTCTCCGGCACAAGACCAGGTTCCTTCAGAAGCGATTCAGGGACCGCTCTTGCCGCCGCTCCAGTCTTCTCGCGCGCCGGGGGGGAGTGAATCCATATGCTTCAGGAAGAGCGTCAGCTGCCAGATCTCCCCGTCGGAGAGGGAGTGGCCGTACGCCGGCATGCCGGTGAAGCGGATGCCGTGCGTGATCTTCCAGTGCGTCGTCGCCTCCGGATCGTCCTCGACGCCGTGCTTCGCCAGTTGCGGCGGGTCGGGCGTCAGGCCCTTCGCGATCGAAGAGGCCACGCCGTCGGGGCCGCCGTGACAGGTCCGACAATGCATGTTGTAGAGCATGATGCCCGCCGAGAAGTTCTCGGCGGTCGGCGGCAGCGGGTCGGTCACTCCTTTCGTCTGCCGGCCGATCGCCGCCCGAAGCGACGCCTTTGCAACCCACCTCTCGAGCCTTCCCGGTTTCACGTCCTGTCCCATCGGCATGGCGCCGCCGGTGACGAAGAAGTAGGCGCCGGCGAGAGCCGCAACGATCGTGAGGAAGATCCCGAGAACAAATCCCTTCATCCCGGACCCCCTTTCAAAACCTCTCGTCGGGCATCATATCGTTCAGCCTCGAAGGTCTCGGAGTCAGGTCTTGCACCTCTAGTCTGCGCGGTCACGGGCTTTCGCTGCTTCACACGAAAGCAGACCTGAGCGCTGGTCCTTCGCCGGCGGGCGATGAGAACGAGTCGCAGGCGCCTCTTCGATATGATCCGGCCGGTCCGTCTCCAGCCAGGGATTGAAGCCGTGAACGAACGACCGAGGTCACGATGAAAACACCGAAGACGAGCTTCCCTCCGGCGACTCTCCTTCTCCTGCTGCCTCTCCTCTTGCCGCTCCGGGCGCTCTCCGACGACGCCCTTGGGACGCTGACGGTCCTCGGGAAGACGACGATCCTCAAGGAGGTCGCCGCCGCGGAGCAGTCCGACCCGGAGAGCGAGTCCGTCCGGTGGCTCGTCATCCTGGCGTCCGACCGGAAGGTCGAGGAAGGAGATCGCTCCCCCGCGCGGCTCCTCGACCTCGCGCGAGCCGGCAGGCTGCACGCCGTGAGGATTCTCTGGAAGGTGGGGACGGACACCGTGCGCGCCGTGCCGTACGACGCGGCCTTTCCGCAGAGCGGCCGGATGGCGCTCGAGCGTCCGACGATCGACCTGCGCCGATTCGGCAGCGGGCGGGTCGACGCCGAGTTCCAGTCGAAGATGACCGGTCAGAGCTGGTTCTTCCACGCGAACGTGAAGGCAGCCGTCGCCTCTGGCGGCGTCGCGGAGCTGGAGCCGGAGGCCGACGAGACCGCCGAGGCTTCCGCGCCCGCCGGAGGCGCGGGCGGAAGCGGCGACACGCCGAAGAAGCTGGCCCTCGGGAAGCTCGGCTACGAGTACACCGAGTCGATGTTCGGGCACGCCGTTGCCGACGGAAACCTCGACGCCGTCCGCCTCTTCCTCGAGATCGGGATGTCCCCGAACGCCCGCGAAAAGGGCGACGCGCACCCGATGCTTCTCGCCGCGCAGCTCTGCACGGACGAGTCCTCTCTCAAGCCCCGATCCGGAGTGCTCGAGGCGCTCGTCGCCGCCGGCGGAGACGTGAAGGCGAAGGACGACAACGCCTCGACGCCGCTTCTCTGGGCGGTGCAGACCGGCTGCTCGCCAGCCGCGATCCGGGCGCTCCTGAAAGCCGGCGCCGACCCGAACGCCCGGGCGAAGGCCGGCGCCACGCCCCTGATGTTCGCCGAGATCTTCCAGCGCACGGAGATCGCCGAGATCCTGCGGAGCGCCGGGGCGAAGAAGTGAGTCGGGGAAGGGCGCGGCCGCGCCAACTTCCAATGAGACTGGGTCTCGTCTTCCTATAAGATTCGCCTCCGGGGCCCGACGTTCCCGGAAGGAAGGCGATGGGTCTTTCGTGACGAGCGCCGCGAGGTTCGACGGGGCGGTCCTCTCCCGCGAGGAGGTGATGCGCTACTCGAGGCACCTCCTTCTCCCCGAGGTCGGGATGCGGGGGCAGGAACGGCTCAGGAAGGGAAGCGTCCTCCTCGTGGGGGCGGGCGGGCTCGGCTCGCCGGCGGCCCTCTACCTCGCGGCGGCGGGCGTCGGGCGGATCGGGCTCGTCGACTTCGACGTCGTCGAAGAGTCGAACCTCCAGCGGCAGATCCTCCACGACTCGCGCTGGCTCGGGAAGCCCAAGCTCGAGAGCGCGGCAGACCGGCTTCGTGCTCTGAACCCGCACGTCGAGGTCGTCCTCTTCCCCGAGCGGCTCACCGCCGGGAACGCCTTCCCGATCCTGGACGGCTTCGACGTCGTCCTCGACGGAACCGACAACTTCGCGACCCGTTACCTGACGAACGACGCCTGCTTCCTCGCCGGAAAGCCGAACGTCTACGGGTCGATCTTCCGCTTCGAAGGACAGGTCAGCGTCTTCTGGCCGGGGAAGGGGCCGTGCTACCGGTGCCTCTACCCGGAGCCCCCCCCGCCGGGACTCGTCCCGAGCTGCGCGGAGGGGGGAGTCCTCGGCGTCCTCCCGGGGGTCATCGGCTCGCTGCAGGCCACCGAGGCGATCAAGATCCTCCTCGGCGTCGGGCGGTCGCTCGCGGGGCGTCTCGTCCTCTATGACGCCCTCGACCTCTCGTTCCGGGAACTGAAGCTGAAGCCCGACCCCGCGTGCCCGCTCTGCGGAGAGAACCCGACGATCACGGGGCTCGTCGACTACGACGAGCTCTGCGGCCTCGTCCGCGGGGAGGACGCCGCCCACGAAGGCTCGGAGATCTCCGTCGCCGTCCTGAAGGAGTGGCTCGACCGCGGAGAGAACGTCCGGATTCTCGACGTCCGCGAGCCCCCCGAGACGGAGATCTGCTCGATCGCGGGGGCGCGCCTGATCCCGCTGGCGAGCCTCCCGGAGCGGCTCGGCGAGATCGAGCCGGAGGTCCCGCTCGTCGTCTACTGCCACGTGGGCGTCCGGTCGGCCCACGCCGTCCGGTTCCTGAGATCGGCGGGGCTCGCGAGAACCTACAACCTGAAGGGAGGGATCCTCGCCTGGGCGCGGGAGATCGATCCGTCCCTCGCGACGTACTGACCTGGGCGGCCACGACAGACGAGTCGCCAGCGGAAGGGAGGAAACATGAGCGGAGTCAGGGTGCTCGTCGGGACACGCAAGGGCGCGTTCGTCCTGACGTCGGACGGGAAGCGCAAGCGATGGAAGGTCAGCGGCCCCCACTTCGCCGGCTGGGAGGTCTACCACCTCAAGGGATCGCCGGCCGACCCGGACCGCCTCTACGCGTCGCAGTCCAGCGGCTGGTTCGGGCAGGTGATCCAGCGCTCCGACGACGGCGGAAAGACGTGGGAGGCGCCCGGAGGCGGCGTTACGAAGTCGCCGGAAGGCTTCCCCCAAGGCGAGAGCAACAAGTTCGTCTACGACGTCTCGCCAGGCACCGGACGGCCCCTGACGACCCACCAGTTTTACGACGGTACGCAGCACCCCTGGGAGTTCAAGCGCGTCTGGCACCTCGAGCCCTCGCCCACCGATCCGGAGACGGTCTTTGCCGGAGTCGAGGACGCCGCCCTCTTCCGCTCGGTCAACGGCGGTCAGACGTGGCAGGAGCTTCCCGGACTCCGCGGCCACGAAACGGGGCCGCGCTGGCAGCCGGGTGCCGGAGGGATGTGCCTGCACACCATCCTTCTCGACCCGAGCAACCCCGGGAGGATCTACATTGCCATCTCGGCGGCCGGCGCTTTCCGGACCGACGACGGCGGCATCACCTGGCGGCCGATCAACCGCGGCCTGAGGTCCGAGCAGATTCCCGATCCGAACGCCGAGGTCGGCCACTGCGTCCACCGGATCGCGATGCACCCCTCGCGCCCGAACGTCCTCTTCATGCAGAAGCACTGGGACGTCATGCGGAGTGACGATGCCGGGGAGTCGTGGCGCGAGATCAGCGGAAACCTCCCGACCGACTTCGGCTTCCCGATCGACGTCCACGCGCACGAGCCGGAGACGATCTACGTCGTCCCGATCAAGAGCGACTCGGAGCACTATCCGCCCAACGGCAGGCTGCGCGTCTACCGGAGCCGGACGGGGGGAAACGAGTGGGAGGCGCTCACGAAAGGGCTGCCGCAGCGGAACTGCTACGTCAACGTGCTGCGTGACGCGATGGCCGTCGACGCGATCGATCCATGCGGCGTCTACTTCGGCACGACCGGCGGGCAGGTCTACGCCTCGGCGGACGCCGGCGACAGGTGGAGCCCCATCGTCCGGAATCTTCCGGCGGTCCTCTCGGTCGAGGTCCAGACGCTGCCATGATCCGGGTCGTCCTCCCGCCACACCTCCGGACGCTCGCGCGCGTCGGCCGCGAGGTGACGCTCGACGTCGAGGGTCCGGCCACGCCGCGCTCCGTCCTCGACGCCCTCGAGGCCCGCTACCCGATGCTGCGCGGGACGATCCGCGACCACGTCACGCGGGAGCGCCGGGCGTTCGTCCGGTTCTTCGCCTGCGCCGAGGACCTGTCCCACGAACCGGCGGACGCCCCGCTCCCCGAGGCGGTCACGACCGGCAAGGAGCCCTTCCTCATCGTCGGGGCCATGGCGGGAGGCTAGGAAGTCTCGCCCGGACGGGAGACGAAAATCTGCGCCGCTAGAATCCGGGCGTGAGCGTCCGCTACGAGATCGAGGGGGCGGTCGCGGTCGTCACGATCGACCGGCCGGAATCGAAGAACGCCGTCGACGGCCCGACGGCCGCCGAGCTGGCCGAGGCGTTCCGGCGGTTCGAGGGGGAGGAGGCGGCCGCCGTGGCGGTCCTGACGGGGGCCGGCGGAACGTTCTGCGCGGGGGCCGACCTGAAAGCCCTCGGGACGGCCCGGGGGAACCGGCTCGAGACCGACGGTGACGGCCCGATGGGCCCGACGCGCCTTTCGCTCACGAAGCCCGTCATCGCGGCAATCGAAGGCTTCGCGGTGGCGGGAGGGCTGGAGCTGGCGCTCTGGTGCGACCTCCGCGTGGCCGCGCGCGACGCCGTCCTCGGGGTCTTCTGCCGGCGCTTCGGCGTCCCTCTCGTCGACGGCGGGACCGTGCGGCTTCCGCGCCTCGTCGGCATGAG
Source organism: uncultured Acidobacteriota bacterium (assembly GCA_963779415.1). Classification (GTDB taxonomy): domain Bacteria; phylum Acidobacteriota; class Thermoanaerobaculia; order UBA5066; family UBA5066; genus DAOMFB01. The sequence goes on from CAVZYA010000001.1 coordinate 1,424,309, forward strand.
CCACGCCCTCGACCTGATCCTGACCGGGCGCCCGGTCTCGGGAGACGAAGCCCTCCGCATGGGACTCGTCAACCGGCTCGTCGAGCCCGGCCGGGCGCTTGCGGCGGCCGTCGCCGAAGCACAGGCGCTCGCGCGCCTGCCGCAGCGCTGCCTTCGGTCGGACCGGCTGTCGGCCTACGAGCAGTGGAATCTGGCGCTCCCCGCCGCCCTCGAGAACGAGCTGCGGAGGGGAGAAGAGGTCCTTTCTTCGGGCGAATCTGCCGCGGGGGCGGCCCGATTCGCCTCCGGCGCCGGTCGTCACGGCGAGCCCGAGTAGCCCGCGAGCCGAGATCGGGCTCTCGTGCCGCTTACTGCATCAAGCGCCTGACTCCGGCGCAGATCCGCTCTCTGTTGGGGAGGCACTCGGTCTCCAGACGACGCGCGTACGGGATGGTCGTCTGCGTGCAGACCCGGGCATACCGGAAGGAGACCCCGGCCTCGAGGACCGCGGCGGCCACCTCCCCGGAGAGACCGAAGCCTTCGTAATCCTCGTCGACCACCAGCAGACGCCCGGTCCGCGCCACCGCTTCGCAGACGGTCCCCTTGTCGAGTGGAGCCACCGTCCGCAGGTCGATCACGCCGGCCGCAATTCCCTCCGCCTCGACCACCCGCGCCGCCTCCACGGCGCGGTGCACGCCGACCCCGACGCTGACGATGGTCACGTCACTCCCCGACCGGCGAAACGCGGCCTTTCCGATCGGGAGAGGCTCCCATTCGTCCGGCACGTCGCTTCGGGTTCCCCCGGAGGGGACGTCGAACTCGACCGTGCGCCGCCCTCCCGAGCCGAGAAACTCGAGCCACATCTCGGACAGCAGCTTGTGCTCGAGAAAGACGGTCGGCCCGTCGTGCCGGAGCGCGGCCAGCATCAGCCCGCCCGCGTCGGCCGGCGTCGACGGCACCAGGACCGTCAGCCCCGGGATGTGCGCCAGCCAGCCCCACAGCGACTGTCCGTGCTGCCCTCCGTCGCCGTAGCCGCCGCCGCACCCAGCGCGCACCACGACCGGAGCGTTCCACCGGCCCCCGGTGAACGCCTCCACCTTGGCCGCGTGGTTGAGAAGCGCGTCCATGCACACTCCCAGAAAATCCACCATGTAGATCTCGACGACCGGGCGCAGTCCGGACATCGCCGCCGCCACGCCGGCCCCCAGAAGAGCGCTCTCGCTGATGGGAGCACCCCGGACGCGCCCGGGACCGAACCGCACGAGGAGGTTTCGGCGCAGAAGGGGGATGTCCTCGCCCAGGAGGACGACGCGAGGGTCCTCGGCCATCGCATGGGCCAGCGCGTCGTCGATCGCTTCCGTGAATGACATCTCCCTCATGACGCCACCGGCTCCAAGGCCGCCTCGAGCGCGTCTCCCGCCTCCCTCTCGATCCTGCGTTCCAGCTCCTGCAGGCGGAGCGGGGCCGACTCCAGGTGCGCCCGCGCCCGCCGAAGCGGGTCGCTCGCCGGCTCGCGGCGCGGATCGCGCAGCGTCGAGATCACGGCCGCGAGAACCGTCCTGAGCCCCGCAAGGCGCTCTCGCACGGCCGCCCCGCCCGGACGCAGGATCGAGCGCGTGAGCGCGCCCGCGACGGCCGGCATCTCCCGGACCGGATCGCGCACCATTCGGATCAGCTGATAACCAAGGAAGTGGCCTTCGAAATGAATGCACCGCGCGTGAAGGAACGCCGGGCCCTGACCGGAGCGCGCGCGCTCGAGCGCCGCGTACGCCGCTTCCCACACCTCGGAGACGTCGCCCCCGTCGATCTCCGAGAAGGCGAGGCCAAGTCCGCGCGCCCGTTCGCCGAAAGACCCGCCGGTGACGCTCTCGGATCGTGTCGTGATGGCCCATCCGTCGTCCTTGCAGACGAACAGCACGGGCAGGCGCCAGGCGGACGCGAGGTTCATCGACTCCATCAACATCCCCTGGTTCATGGCGCCATCTCCAAAGAAGGCGATGGCGACCGCGCCGGGGCGAAGGGACTCGGCGGACAGCGCGAAGCCGACGGCAGTCGGCCCCGCGGCGCCGACGATTCCCGAAGAGGCCGCGAGGTGCTGCCGCGAAAAGAGGTGCATGTGTCCGCCCCGGCCGCCGCAGAGACCTCGCGGGTAGCCGAGCAGCTCCCGAAGGATCAGGACGGGATCGACGCCGCGCATGAGCAGGGCCGCGGTGCCGCGGTGATCCAGCGCCATGGCGTCGCCGTCGCGTAACTGGCTCACGACCCCCGCGATGGTCGCCTCTTCGCCCGTTCCGAGATGCATCTCGCCGGAGATCAATCCGTCATGCCAGAGCCGGGCAACGGCCTCCTCGACCACGCGGCTCCTGAGCATCAGGGGATAGAGGGACCAGAGGTCCGCCGGCATGATCTCCTCCCCGAGTCGTCCCCGGAAGAGGATATCGCCTTCTGGCAAGGCCGCCCGAGGCGTGGACAAGTATCTGATGTACGGGGAGACGTATCTGCCATGACCGACCCGTCCTGGTCTCGCGGAAGGAAGAGCCATAAGAGATGGGCCGCACCGCGGACCGCCGGCGCCTGCAGAACCTCGAAGGCGAAGAAGACCTCAAGGACACCCGTTCCGCGCGCGTCGAGATGAAACGGAAGGGAACGGTCTCCTGGGAGAAGGTCAAGGCGGACCTGGGACTGAAGTAGCCCGTGGCGGCCGGAGTCAGCGAGCAGACTACAGGTACAAGACCTGACCCTCTTACCCCGTGAGGTCACGGCGCCCACAACGCACATCCAAGACGTGGACCCTCCACGAAAGTCGCGGTCGGCCGGGAATCGAGCAGGGGCCGCCCTCCTCCTGATGCATATGCATTCTTAAGAGCCGCCTGATCTGGCCAAGGAATTGCACTTGCCGGTCGGAGCAGAGAGGAAAAGCACGAGAAGTGTCGTGTTGTGGCCCGGGCACGTCTGAGGAGGCGACAGTTTTTGCCGGTGAAAGAAATCTTTCGTGCCTGCAGGCTACTCGCGGAGTGTTCAGTGAGGATGGCCTCTCCGCGCATTTCCCGACTGCGACCTGTGTGGTAAATGGCGGGCATCGGATTGAAAGCGTTTCGAAGGATCACATTGCTCGAATTCATGCTTCCGTTACTGCGACCGCAAACCATCGCATGGCGATCGTCCGATAGGAATCTTCTGGAGGCACGATGAAAATCTTATGCAGAAACGCCCTTCTCGCTGCATGCATCGTCCCGGTGGCCTCTATGATGCTCTCCCACGAAGGTGACGCCGCATGTCCCTCCTTTCTGAGCGGGAAGTACTTCTCGGCCGGCACAAACCCGAACGGGGGGGTCTATCCCCAAGCGGTGGCCGTCGGAGATTTCAACGAAGACGGGAAACTGGACGTTATCGTCGCAAACGACTATACGAACGAGTTCGCGCTCCTGCTGGGTGATGGTACCGGCGGGTTCGCCCCGCCTGTCCTCTTCTCCACGACTTTGCATCCGCAATCGATCCTCGTCGCGGATTTTAATCGTGATGGACACCTGGATGTTGCAATTGCGAGCAATTTCATCAGTGTCGTCTCTATTCACCTTGGTACTGGACAGGGAGGCTTCGGCTCAGCAGCGAACTTCGCGGTGTCCGGACCCTCGAAGTCATTGGTCGCAGCAGACCTGAACGGCGACGGACTTTCAGACCTCGCCGTCGTGGGTTCCAGCAGTTTCGTATCGATTCTTCTGGGGAATGGTCTCGGAGGTTTCGCACCCCAAGTGAACATTCCGGTGGCAGGTTCCTCCCGGATTCTCGCCGCCGATTTCAACGGCGATCAGAAGGTCGATCTCGCCCTCCTCTCGGGTGTGGGTGGTTCTCCAGGGTGGATCTACATCCTGACGGGGAATGGCTCAGGGGGCTTTTCGGTGACCGGATCGTTCTCAGTACTCTATGCCCCCACTGATATGACCATCGCAGACTTCGATGGGAATGGGACGCTGGACATCGTCGTTACATATCGGAGCGAGCCGTATTCCATCGGACTCTGGCTCGGAGACGGTGCGGGAACGTTCTCGTACGGCGGACAGTATCTCCTTGAGAGCGGAACCGGCATGCCTTTTTCCGTGACAGTCGCCAACCTGAACGGAGACACGCTTCCGGACGTGCTTGTCGGCTCATTCACGTATACATCGACGACTGACGGTATCACTTCCGCCACGTATCTGACGTCGTTTCTCGGTAACGCAGCCGGCAGATTCAGTATGAACTCGATCGGAACCGAAGGCGGACCTGCCCCGTGGACGTCTGGCTACCCATACGGAATCGCGGCCGGGGACTTTAATCAGGACGGCAAGACGGATGCGGTCCTCACCGATCTTGGTAGGGGTATCTGGGTGTTCCTGAACGACACGACACCTTACCCCTGCCAGGCCTTCCCGGTTCCGGCGGGCATTGCCGAGGATGCGTATGCGAGCGAGGACACGTCGTCTGACATGAACTCCGTCCTGGAACCGGGTGAAACCGTACTGCTCACGACGCGATGGAAAAATGTCTTCGCGGGCCCAGTCTCACTGACGGGCACCGCCTCGAACTTCGGCGGCCCGGCCGGAGCTGTGTACACGCTACTGGATGCGACGGCTGGGTATGGCACGATTCCCCCCGGCGGCTACGGCGATAGTCACCGTTTCGGCCCCTCATACCGGGTGTCCGTCTCGAATCCACCGATCCGCCCAGCCCATCACTGGGATGTAACACTCGACGAGACGATCTCCGCAGGTCTCTTGAAGACCTGGACGCTTCACGTCGGCAAGAGCTTCACCGACGTGCCCGTCTCCGACGGCAGCTATTGCTTCGTCGAGATCCTCCTCCACAACCTGATCACTGCCGGCTGCGGCGGCGGCAACTACTGCCCTGCCAGTGCCGTCACCCGCTGGCAGATGGCCGTCTTCCTCGCCACCGCCATGGTCGGTCCAACCGGAACCGTTCCCACAACCGGAACCGTTCCCAATGTCGGCGGCTACAACTGCACGCCGGGCGGTGTCTCCCTCTTCTACGACGTCCCGCCGACGGACGGCGGCTGTAAGTTCATCCATTACATTTATGCCCAGGGGATCACGGGCGGCTGTGGCGACGGGAACTACTGCCCTGCCTCAAACATCACCCGCTGGCAAATGGCCGTCTTCCTCACCATGGCCATGGTCGGTCCGGCTGGTTTCGTGCCGACGAGTGGGACTGTCCCGAACGTTGGCTCCTACAACTGCGACTCGGGCGGCATCTCCCTCTTCGGCGACATCCCACCGACGGACTGGGGTTGCAAGTACATCCACTACATCTACGCGGGTGGCGTGACCGCCGGCTGCGGCGGCGGCAACTACTGCCCCGCAAGCAACGTCACCCGCTGGCAGATGGCGCCGTTCCTCGTCACCGCCTTCCAGATCCCTCTTCTTTACTGAAAGGTGTACTGGAGGAGAGGAGAGGTCCGTATAATTGGGGTCCGACCCCTATTGTACGAGTAGCCGGCCCGTCCGATCGGCGGCCGGGATCAGAACTGGATGCCGAACGTGACGGGAATGCTGACGAGGCCCTTCCCCTGCACCCTGAAATAGACCCCGTTGGCCTCCACGAAGAACCACTTCGTCGAAAAGCCGGCTCCGGCGTTGTACGAGATGTTCGATTCCGTCCCGGTCACGGTCCCGCAGCCGGGGCACCGCGTTTCCCCGCGAAGGCTCCGGGAGCCGAGCCCCAGGTCGACGTAGAGGCCGTCGGCTTCCTTCCCCAGCAGCCGGATCGCCACGTTCGCGTCGAAGCCGAAGAGCGTGCTGCTGCCGATCGCGGTGCTGGACGGATCCGACGTCTTGGGAGGGTTCTGGCCGTAGTAGCCCGCTCCCCTCACTCCGATGAAGAAGGACGACGGAAACCAGAGAGCCCGGACGGCCGTGCTCCAGCCCGACTTGTAGGAGTCAAAGAAAGTCCCCGTCACGATCGTCGTCCCACCCCCGATGCCGAGCTTGAAATCGTCGGCCGACGCCGGGTGCGCGAGCGTCAGGGCGAGCAGGACGACGGATGCCGGGACGAGAGGATTCCGAAGGCACGATCTTCGTCTCACGGAATGGAGATCCTTCCTCCGACGAGCAGGATGGAGAAGTTCACACCCGGATTGTTCTCGCCGAAGTTCGCGTTGGAGATGTGGACCCAGCGCCAGCCGACGACGGTCGACCACGTCTTGCCTGTCTTCACCGCGATCCCGACGCCGGCCTGAACGAGGAAATTGAGCGCGGTTCCGGAAGGGGGTACGCGATCCGTCGAGCCGCAGAGGCCGAGGGCGAGTTCCGTGTAAGGCGCGATCCGGTCTCCCGTCTCCACCGGGAACCACCGCAGGATGCCGTCGCCGGCGAAGGCGACCGTCGTCTGGCGGTCCGTCCCGCCCTTCGTTCGCGGCTGTTCGATCCATAAGACGGGGTGCAGCTCGCCCCCCAGCTCCACCCGGGGGCCGAGCCTCCAGACCGCCTCGAGGTTCGGGACGAGCGTCTCCGAGAAGCCGTCGGGCGACGGGGAGAAGCTCTGCCCCGCCATCAGGGAAAACGAAACGCTCCTCGTCGCGACGGGCCACGCCCCTTCGTCGGCCGCTCCGGCAATGCCCGGCAGGAGCAGGAACGCGAGGAGCGGTCGAACTCCCACGTCCCCATTATTTTCCGCTCGGGCCTCACTTCGCGAATTCGGCGAGCTTTCGGAGGCGGAAGCCGGGGTCGCTCTCGAAGTCGCGACGCAGCCAGCCGAGGTGGCCGGCGCCGAAGATCGCGAGGATTCGCTCGCCGGGTGAGTCGACGAGCGCGGTGATGTTGGCGTAGATCCGCATGTTCCGCCGGAACCAGTCGGCAACGAGGTCGGCGCCGGCCCAGTTTCCCGGCTCGCTGAAGTGCGCCTGCCGATAGTAGAAGCCGACGTCCGCGGCCACCTTGTCGTCGGCGTTCATGTAGAGCAGCGTTTCGAGCACGGTGTGGGACGCGAGGTACTGGTTCTGCGCCTTCACCGTCTCGCCGATCTCGGCGAGGAGTGTGTCGAGTTCCTTCTCGCGGCCGTGGGCTTTCGCGTAGTCCAGGAGGCGCGGGAACGGGAACTCGGCGGGCTCGTCGACCGCGTAGACGGCCTTCTGGTCCAGCTCTTTGGCCAGCCGGAACCCGATCTGCTCGGTCTCGTCGCGCGTGAGCCCGTGCGTGCCCGCGAGATAGTCCGCGTAGCGCTTCGCGACGCGGTCGTCGCCCGCCTCGGCCTCCACCGCGATCTTCGTCGGACGGAACCTCTTCAGGGCCGCGACGAGCGCCGCGATCTCGGCCTGCCGTCCGGGGGCGAGGACGTCGTCGGCTTTCATGTTGAAGACGTCGCGCCCGGGATTCGCCATGTGGTAGACGCCGAGCACCAGCACCTCCGCGCGCACGGCTGGGGTCCCGGGCCTTTCCGTCGCGGCCGCCTGCGCCCACGCGCCGTTTGCGGTCCCCATTGCCAGCGCGGCGAGAACGACGAGTCGATTCACCATTCGCAAGCTCCTTTCGCTCCGGTCTTCCGACAGGAACGGATTCTGCGCGGGAAAGGTTCCCGGGAGCCCCGCCGGGCGGGAACCGCCGCGTTATCCTTCCGACCTTCGGAGGATTCATGCGCACATTTCGGTGGAGTCCCTGTGCTCTTCTCGCCCTTCTCTTCGCCCTCGGTCCGGCGCGCCTGGCGGACGCCGCGGAGACGGCGCCTCCGGCCCCGCTCCTCGGCTTCGACGCGGCGGGCTCCGCCGCCGAGCGTGCTCTCGAGAAGACCTTCGATGCGAGCCTCGACCCTTCGGAGCAGCGAGCCTGGATGAAACGCCTCACGGCACGTCCGCACCACGTGGGATCGGCGTACGACAGGGAGAACGCCGGGTTCCTCGCGTCCCTTTTCGGGTCCTTCGGCTTCGAGACGCGGATCGAGGAGTTCACGATCCTCTTCCCGGTGCCGAAGACCCGCGTCCTGGAGATGGTCGCGCCGTCGCCGTTCACGGCGTCTCTCGACGAGCCCGCGCTTCCCGAGGACGCGACGTCAGGGCAGAAGGACGAGCAGCTTCCGGTCTACAACGCGTACTCCATCGACGGGGAGGTGACCGCCGAGGTCGTCTACGTGAACTACGGCATGCCGAAGGACTACGAAGAGCTCGAGGCGCGCGGCGTGGACGTCCGGGGCCGGATCGTCCTCGCGCGCTACGGGGGCTCGTGGCGCGGCATCAAGCCGAAGGTGGCCTTCGAGCACGGGGCCGTGGGCTGCCTCATCTACTCCGATCCGCGGGACGACGGCTACTTCCAGGGCGACGAGTACCCGAAGGGCGCGTTCCGCAACGAGTCCGGCGCGCAGCGCGGATCGGTCGCGGACATGCCGGTCTTCCCGGGCGACCCGCTCACGCCCGGCGTGGGTGCGACGAAGGACCAGAAGCGCCTCGACCGCAAGGAGGCGCCGACGATCACGAAGATCCCCGTTCTGCCGATCTCGTGGGCCGACGCGCTTCCCTTCCTGAAAGCTCTCTCGGGTCCCGTCGCGCCCGAGGCGTGGCGCGGCGCGCTGCCCGTCACGTATCACCTCGGGCCCGGCCCCGCGAAGGCTCACCTGAAGCTCGCGTTCGACTGGCGGATGGAGACGGTGCGCGACGTCCTCGCGGTGATGAAGGGCTCGGAGCTTCCGGACGAGTGGATCCTGCGGGGGAACCACTACGACGCGTGGGTGAACGGCGCGCAGGACCCGATCAGCGGCCTCGTGGCCGAGCTGTCCGAGGCGAAGGCGCTCGGCGCGCTCGCGAAGGCCGGCTGGAAGCCGAGGCGCACGATCGTGTACGCGGCGTGGGACGGCGAGGAGCCGGGTCTCCTCGGCTCCACGGAGTGGGTCGAGACGCACGCCGCCGAGCTTTCGAAAAAGGCGGTCGTGTATCTGAACACGGACAGCAACGGCCGCGGGTTCCTCGGCGCGGGAGGCTCTCACACTCTCGAACGGCTCGTGGACGAAGTCGCGCGCGACGTCGTCGACCCCGAGACGAAGGTGAGCATCGCCGAACGGCAGCGTGCGCGCCGGCTCGTGCGGGGCTCCCCCGAGTCGAGGAAAGAGGCGAAGGAGCATCCGGGGCTGAGGCTCGAGGCGCTGGGCTCCGGATCGGACTACTCGCCCTTCCTCCAGCATCTCGGCATCGCGTCCCTCGACCTCGGTTTCGGCGGGGAGTCGGCCGGCGGCTCGTACCATTCCATCTACGATTCCTTCGACCACTTCATCCGCTTCGGCGATCCGGAGTTCTCGTATGGCGTGACGCTCTCGAAGACGGCGGGCCGCGTCGTCCTGCGCCTCGCGAACGCCGGAGCGCTCCCGTTCGCGTTCGATCCCCTCGCCGAGACCGTGGCGCGGTACGCGAAGGAGGTCGCAACGCTCGCGGACGAGCTGCGCGAGAGGACCGAGGACGTCAACCGCAACATCGCCGCGAAGAGCTTCGAGCTCGCCGCGGACCCGACAAAGACGTTCGTGGCGCCGAAGCCGAAGGCCAGCGTGCCGTTCCTGAACTTCGCGCCCCTCCAGAACGCCGTCACCGCGCTGAAGAAGAGCGCGGCCCGATACGACCAGGCCGGGAAAGGGCGCCGGCCGCCCTCCACGGCCAAGGCGAACAAGGCGCTGGACGAAGCGCTCTACACGACCGAGCGCGCACTGGTGCGGAAAGAGGGCCTTCCACTCCGGCCCTGGTACGTCCACCAGCTCTACGCGCCGGGCTTCTACACGGGCTACGGCGTCAAGACCCTTCCGGGCATCCGCGAAGCCATCGAAGAGCGCCGCTTCGAGGAGGCGCAGAGGCAGATCGCCGCCGCCTCCGAGGCGATCGAGGCCTGTGCGGCGCGGATCGACTCGGCCGCAGCGCTGCTCGCAGGCGCGCCGGCCGACTGAAGACGAGAGACGGCGGTCAGGGCCCGCCCTCCGTCCCTTCAGCCGTGTAGCATGCTCCGCTCCGTGGAACGGATCCTCCGCACGTGGACCATCACGTTTCCGGTGGTAGGTGCCCGCCCATGTTGACCATCTCCGGAGTGTCGAAGAGGTTCTCGAACGGCGTTTACGGCATCCAGGACCTTTCCCTGGACGTCGAAGGCGGAGTCCTGGGCCTCCTCGGCCCGAACGGCGCCGGCAAGACGACCCTGATGCAGATGATCGCCACGCTCACGAAGCCCACGGCGGGGCGCATTTCGTTCCAGGGGATCGACGCCGCCCGCGACCCCGAGGCGATCCGGGCGCGCCTGGGATACCTCCCGCAGGACTTCGGCGTCTACGAGAACCTCACGGCGTTCGAGATCCTCGACTACCTCGCTCGGCTGAAGGGCGTGAGAAGCAAGAGCCGCATCCTTTCCATGCTCGAGGTCGTGAACCTCCATGCCGTCGCGCACCGCGCGGTCGGGACGTTTTCGGGCGGCATGCGGCAGCGCCTCGGCATCGCGCAGGCCCTCATCGGCGAGCCCGAGCTTCTCATTGTGGATGAGCCGACCGCGGGACTCGACCCCGAGGAGCGGGTCCGCTTCCGGAACGTCCTTTCGGAGCTGGGCTTCGGGAAGCTCGTGCTGCTCTCCACTCACATCGTCTCGGACATCGAGTCGATCGCGAGCACCATCGCCGTCGTGAAGGCGGGCCGCCTCGTGGCGCACGACACGCCCGAGGGCCTCCTCGGCAAGGCCGCCGGCTCGGCCTGGGAGGCGGTCATGCCTTCGGAGGAGTTCGAGCGGGTGCGCCCGACGCTGACCGTGTCGAACGCCGTGCGGAAGCCGGACGGCGTCCACCTCCGCCTCGTCGCGGCCAGCGCGCCGGTGGCGGGTGCCGTGGCGGTCGAGCCCAACCTCGAGGACGCCTATCTTTTCCTGATGAGGACAGCGGGCGGCCCGGCCGCGGACGTGCGCGCGGCATGAGCCCGGTTCGCGTCCTGGCGGTCGCGCGGAGCGATGCCCGGGCACGCATGCGGCGTCCCGTTTTGGCGTTCCTCCTCGTCGCCGTCCCACTTCTCGTCTACGTCGCCATACCGGACCCGCGCACGGGACGGGGGATCCTCGAGATCGAGAAGGCGCGCGCCCTCTACACGTCGCCGGCTCTCGCCTTCGCGACGGCCGGGCTCCTCCCCTTCCTCCTCGCCCTCTTCGGCTTCTACCTCGTGAACGGAGCCCTCGAGAACGACCGCCTCACGGGGATGGGGCTCGTCGCCGGCTCCACTCCGGTCTCCGATGCCGAGTACCTTCTCGGCAAGCTTCTCGGGAACATCACCCTGCTCGCCGCCGTGACCTTCGGCTTCATGACGAGCGCCATGGCCATGCACCTCGTCCGCGGAGAAGGGCCGCTCCAGCCCCTGGTCTACCTAGCGCACTACGCGGTCCTGGTCGGCCCCTCCCTCGTCAGCGTGGCCGCCCTGGCTCTCTTCTTCGAGTGCGTCCCCGCCCTTTCCGGCCGCGGGGGCGACGTTCTCTACTTCTTCGTCCTCACCGGGGCGATCCCGCTGTCGGTCGAGCCCTGGCGAGCGCCCGGCACCACCGGGATCTCGCCGGGCGCCTTCTTCGATTTCTCGGGGCTCGCCTTCGTCATGCGGGAGGTGGCGCGGTCGGCCGGCACGACCCACTTCTCGCTGCACCTCGGCTCGTCCGAGGTCACCCGGGCGACGACGACGTTTCCGGGCCTGAGCTTCACGCTCGATTCCCTGGCCGTGAGGGCGGCGTCCCTGGCCCTTCCCGCGCTTCTCTTCGGGGCGTCCGTCGTCGCATTCCGGCGCTTCGACCCGTCGCGCGAGAGGGCGAAGCGCTCCTCACCCAAGCAGGGCCCGATTGCCTTTCTCAACTCCCTGGCACGCCCGGTGACCTCGCGCCTCCTCGCGCTCGCGGGACGGCCGGGCCGCGAGCATCCCGAACGCGCGCCTGGCTTCGGCCGTTTCCTCACCGCGGACGCCACCTTGACGCTGCGTCTCCAACCGGTCCTCGTCCCCACGGCCCTCGCCGGGGCCGTCCTCTCGTTCAGTCTGAAAACAGACGGCGTCATGCGCGTCCTCCTGCCGGTCCTCTTCGCGCTCCTCGCCGCCACCCTCTCCGAGGTGTCGACCCGCGACGAAGCCGCCGGAGTCTCGAACGTCGTCTTCGCGGCGCCGCGCGTGCGCGCCCGCTTCGCCCTCTGGAAGCTCGCCTCCGCCACGGTCGTGGCGCTCGTCCTGACGGGCCCGCCGGCCCTCCGGCTCGCTTTCTCGCGGCCGGCCGCGGCCCTCTCGGTCCTCCTCGGGACGCTCGTGGCCGCGTCGCTCGCGGTTCTCCTCGGCCTCGCGACGGGAACGCCGAAGACCTTCCTCGTCCTCTACCTCGCCTTCTGGTACGTCGTCCTGAACGACGGCGGGCACGCGCCCGCCCTCGATTTCGCCGGCTGGTACGGGCTCGCCACCCCGGGCGTCCAGGCCGCGTACTTCGCGGCCCTGATCCTGATGGCGGCTGCGGCCTCGGCCGTTCAGGCGGCGAAGAACCGGCGGCACTCCGGCTGAGTCGAGTGCTCCGGGGTCAAGTGCTCCGGGGTCAGGTCTTGCAGCTCTAGTCTGCTCGGCCGAGCACCCGTTCTCCACGGCAGCTGAGCCTCTTTCTCGAACCAACACGGCTTCCGAAAGCAATGCAAGCCCGGATGGTCTTCATTCGAGGCATCTTCAGGAGTCCTTATGGGTTCTTAACAAGCTGGCGGCGCCGAGGGGTGTACGATTTCCGTCTCGGGAGACCCGGAATGAATAAATGTCCCGTCTGCGGAAATGAAGCGGCGACGTTCGTCAGCCACGGGGGCAAAGCCAGCGGCGTGCGCCGGCGCTCCTGGTTCGTCCACTGTCCCTCGTGCCCGACGTCATTCAACATCTCGCCCGAGCTGGTCAACGAGCTCGACGGTCGTCCCGCTCAAGCCTCAGAGATGCGAGCCCGCTGGCTGCAGCGAATGACGGAGGCAGCCAGGCGGGGAGAGAAGATGACCATCCTCTATTGAGGCTCTCAGGACCAGGCCCCATTTCTACGGCCCACTCGGGATTCAGCTCGTGATGATGGAATTGCGGATGTAGTCGCTCCACTGGGCGGCCGGGAACTTCGGCTCGGACGGGGCCGTATTGGCCTTCACGTTCATGTTCCAGGCGAAGTCGGAGAAGAGCCCCATCCTCTGGCGGAGCGCGGTCGGCGTGACGTTAAGGACCATCGCGTCCACGGCCCAGGCCAGATCTCCCTTGGGATACGCCGCCCGGACCTCGTCGAGGGCGTGGATGAAGGTGTCCTCGTTGAACTGGCAGTGGGTGATCACCCCCAGCCTGGGCGAGGTCAGGGAGAGGATCTTGCCGAACAAGGATGCAGGCGTGTGGGAGTTGTCGATAATCGTCTGTGCGACCTGGACGGACTCGTTATAGGTGGAATCTCCCTGGTTCACGGCTCCGTTCTTCTGCGCCCAGACGTCCGCATCGAGAGCCATCTCGTGGATCAGGACGTCCGCCCCGGCCGCCTGCTGCGTCAGGAAGGTGTTCGGCCTCGTGTCACCCGAGAAGACGATGTTCATGCCGCCGTAGTTCAACTTGAAGCTGATCGCGCCGTCCCTGTCGTGCGCCGCCGGGAAGTGCGTGATGGTCACCGGCGAGTTGACGCCCGGAGGCGGGTACGCCGGACCGCCCACCAGCATGTAGGGAAGCTCGTGAGGCACCAGGTCGTAGCCGTCCTGCGGGGTAGGGTCGGTGGTTCCCGTGGGGAGGAAGCTGAAGCTCTGGCGGTGCCATTTGGTCATCTTCATCACGAATTTGCAAAACTCCTCGGTCCCCTCCTCGGGGTGCGCGGTCAACGGGCCGTTGGGATACGGCTTCGGGAGGATCGGCCCGCTGGGTCCGTAGACGTGCAACGCGGTAAAGCGGTCGCCCGAGGGCCCGAAGCGCGCGATTAGTGTTCATTTCTTGTTACCCGATTGTCGCGCTCCCGATATCGTCACGGCACAAGGAGCGGAGAACGGATGTCGACCGAAATCCCCGTGGAAGTGAGGCGGATCTTCGAGAGCGCGTCGTTCGGCGCGGATCTCGGACTCGAGTTGGAGTCCGTCGGCCCGGGCACGTGCTCGTCGGCGCTCTCCCTGAAGCCCCGGCATCTTCAGCAGGACGGGTTCGTCCACGCCGGCGTCCAGGCGACGGTCGCGGACCACACGGCGGGCGGCGCCGCCGCCTCGCTCCTCCGGAAGGGACAGTACGTCCTCTCCACCGGGATCGAGATCCACCTGCTTCGCGCGGCGAAGGGGGAGAGGCTGATCTGCCGGGCCCGGGTGCTCAAGTCCGGAAGGCAGATCACGGTCGCCGAGTCGGAGGTCTTCTGCGTGGCCTCCGGCGAGGAGCGCCTCGTCTCGAAGGCGACCGTCACCCTCGCGGTTCTCAACCGGCGCGAGACGGGTTCATAGGGGTCGGGTCCCCCCCGCGCCGGGCGCACTCCCCTCTTCCGGAACCTCGCCGGTCGATAATCGGTCGCGATGCCCCACGGCTATATGGATAGGACCCGTGCGCGAATTGGATGAAGTAGAGCCAGTCACGGCGTCGAGGCTGAGCCCGCTTCTCGCGGCTCTGCTTCTGGCCGCGGCCGCCCTCCTCGCCGTGACCTCCCTTCTCGGGGACAGCGCGACCATCGACGAGCCCGTTCACCTGACGGCGGGTTATGTCCAGCTGAAGACGGGTGACCTGCGAATGGAGACGGGTCACCCGAGTCTCGCGCGCCTCTGGGCGGCTCTCCCCCTCCTCGCCTTTTCGCCGGCGCTCCCCGACCCTTCCTCGAAGGACTTCATCGAATCCGCGGTTCTCGAGGTCGGCCGCGCCTTTCTCGCGCAGCCGGGAGGTGCCCGGCTCCTGACGGCGGGCCGCTGCATGATCGTCCTTCTTCTCCTCGCCACGGACGCGGCGGTCTACTTCACGTCGAAAAGGCTTTTCGGAGAAGGCGCCGCCCTGGTCTCGCTCGGCGTCGCGGCGCTCTGCCCGACTCTCCTTTCGCACGGTCACCTCGTGACGACAGACCTGCCGGCTGCCTTCGCCTCGGTTCTCGTCCTCGTCGCCTTTGCCGCGATCTACCGCCGGCTTACGTTCCTCCGCCTGGCGGGTGCCGCGGCGTCCATGGGCCTCTTCAGCGTGACGAAGTTCTCCTGGCCGGTCATCCTCCCTTCGATCGTCCTGATGGGACTCTTCGTCGTCTTGCGTCGTCCTCCCTGGATGATCGGGCTCCCGCATCGTGCCGAACCGGTCCGGCTGGAGGGGCGGCTCCCGCGGCTCGCCGTCCTGTTCGCCGCCGGCGCCGTCGTCGCCGTGTCGATCTGGGGCGCCATCTGGCTCTCCTCCGGCCTCTCGTTCTCCCCTTTTCGCTGGCACGTTTCCCCATCAGTGCACATGTTCGTGCCGCTCGACCCGCACCGGCCCGCGCCGACGAACCAGGCGGAGGCGTGGGAAGTGGTGCTGCTGGATGACCATGGAGAGCCGGCCCGCGGCCTCATCCCCGGGTTCGTCCGATGGGCCCGAGCCCGGCGCTTTCTTCCCGAGGCCTATCTCTACGGCCTCGCGCTCTTCAACAAGCTGGCGTCCCCGCGCGTCACCTACTTCCACGGGGAGATCCGGATGACCGGTCAGCCCGCCTATTTTCCGGTGGCGTTCGCCATCAAGACACCCGTTCCCACCCTCCTTCTCATTGCGGCCGGTCTGGCGGCGCTTCTGACGGCAAGTGCCTCGACGGGCCGGGATCCGACGCTTCTTCTCGGGCTCCTTTCGTTCGTGGCGATCTACGCGGTCTTCGCGATCACCGCACCGCTGAACATCGGCCATCGGCACCTCCTGCCGCTCTACCCCCCTCTGGCCGTGCTCGCCGGAGCCTCCGTCTTCCTGTTCCGGGGCCGGTGGCGCCTGGTTCCGGCAGGCCTCGTTCTCTGGCTCTCGGTGGTGACGCTTCGGACCCATCCCTTCTACCTCGGCTACTTCAACGAGTTCGTCGGAGGACCCCGGAACGGCTGGCGATGGCTGGCGGACAGCAATCTGGACTGGGGCCAGGACCTGGGGCGCCTGGCCCGGTGGCTGAACGCCCGCGGGAATCCCGAGATCAAGCTTGCGTGGTTCGGCGTCGCCGATCCGGTGGCGCTGGGAATCCGGTGCGAGGAGCTTCCCAGCTACGAGCACTTCTCCAGGCCGGCCGTGCTCGACGCCGGTCTCTACGTCGTCAGCGTCAACCAGATGCTCGGCCTCTATCTCCCTCTCGTGCGCGACGTCTTCTGGGACAGCCCTGCCACTCGCGATTACTACGGAAGCCTCTGGAGGAAGGACCAGGCCTCCGCCCTGCCGGACGAGGAGCGGCACCGCTTCGAGGATCTCCGGAAGGCGCGGCTTCTTCATGCCCTCAAGGGCCGGCCGCCCGACGACCGGATCGGTTCGTCTCTCCTCGTCTTCCGCCTCTCGAAGGACGACGTCGACGGAATGCTGCGGCCCTGAGGCTGCAGCGATGCGGCCGGATCACCGCACCCCCAGCGCCTCCTCGACGATCTCCTTCAGCCGGCGGGAGTGCGGCCCCCACCAGAAGACCCGGCGGCAGGAGGCACAGGCGAGGAAGGTGTCGTAGTGAAGCCGTGTCTCGGCCGGGATCCGGTCGAGAACGTCCTCCTTTCGGGTAGTGGCGAGGAGGCCGTTGCAGGCGAGACAGCGCGTGAACGGGGCGGCCGAGCGGACGAGGTCGAACCGCTCGACGACCTCGCGGAGCTGCCGGCGCGGATCGGTCGCGCGAACGGCGGCCGCGTGGGTCAGCTCGCGCCGCTTCAGGAGGCCGCGGTCCCGCGTCAGGAGGATTCTCGTTTCGGAGAGCGAGAGCGCGACGAGCCCCTCGTCGTCGGCCTCCCGGTCCCAGACGGCGTCGAAGCCGAGAAGGCGGAGCCGCCGTGCCAGCTTCCCGAGGTGGACGTCGAGGACGAAGCGGGGGTCCCGAAGGGGGCGCGGGCGAAGGCGGATGAGCGGCGAGACGTCCAGAGCCTCGAAGAGCGGAAAGACGCTCACGCGGTCACCATCCTCGAGGTGATGGTCGAATCCGACGGAGCGGCCATTGACGAGGATCATCTCGACCTCGGTGTGCGGCACGCCGCAGGCCTCGATCTGGTCCTTCACGGTCGGCGTGTCGAGAAAGCTCCGGACGAATTCCCGCTGCCTCACGCCGGCCGGGAGGAAGTCGTTCAGTTCGGCGTAGAAGCGAAAAGTGGCGTGGCGCATCTCAGGCCGCCCTCACCCCCTGAACGTAGGTCCTCCGGGGCGGCTTGGCAACGGGCCAGCGCGGATCGCTCCGGAGGCGGCGGGCGGGGAGCGAGCGGCGACGTAGACGAGGAGAACGAGCGCGAAGATAGGCGATGTAGCGTGCGAGCTGCGACTGAGGCGGACCGTCAGGCGGGCAAGCGTCAAGTGTTCGGGGGGTCCCGAGCGCTGAGAGATGGCCTTTTGGCGAGGTAAAAGCGGTTGAGCCTCGAAGTAGGGAACGAATAGCCGGCGCGGTCAGGAGCCGTCATTGAGGTGCGGCGTGGCTATCGGGGGTCGCCTCGACCACGACGAAGGGGAGGAGTCGCACCGCGAGCACTCGCGCTCGGCTTCGACGTCGATCTCAGGAAGTGGATGACCGGCGGCGCATGGGCCGCGCGAGTCGGCCAGCGTACGACTCCACGTCCGCTCGAAAACCGCGAAGCCGCGGGCCGATGCGCGTCGCCGTCGCGACGTCGAGCGTGGAAAGTCCGGTGCCGGGACGTCGAAGAAGCGCCGCCGTCCGGGCCTCTCCCCGGCCGCCGCGCAGAGATTGACGTCGCCCGGCCGGGCCGCTGCGAGCCGCGCAAGGCATGGACGTCGGGCTCGAGATTGATTCCTCGCCATCCGGCCACGTAGAAGGACCGCGCACGGAGTCGACGTCCGGCTCCTGGGCGCCGACGTCGACGTAGAAGCCGGACGAGACATCGCGAAGAACCCGGTGGAGGATGACGTCCTCGAGGTTCTGGGCGTGGCTGATGAATCGCGGACCGGCGTCCAGATCTCCGAGACCCGCCCCCGGTTGAGGTCGGCGGCCGACGCGTTCACACGACCCCCTCGCGCGGCGTCCACCGTCCGCTCCACTCCCGGTCCTCGAGCAGCCGACGCAGACGGGCGGCGCTCTCGGCCCAGGTGAGGCGAAGGGCCGTGGAGGGGGAGAGCGACTCGCGCGCGCCTGCCCTGCCATCTCGAGGCCGACGGTGAGACTCGGCGCGTTCGCCGGAGAAATAGAGGGCGTCGGACCCGACGGTCTCGCGGTGGATCGGGATGTCGCGGAGGATCAGAGGGAGGCCCTCGCGCGCCGCCTCGAGCGCCGGAAGGCCGAAGCCCTCGGCGAGCGACGCATTGAGCAGAGCCGAGCTTTCGCGGTAGAGGCGCAGAAGCGCCCCGCCGGAGAGCTGCGGAAACCAGAAGAGACGGCGGTCCCGCTCGGCGTGGTTCTCAATCCGCGTTCTCAGAGCGGAGTCCGGATCCCCCGCATCCCCGACGGCCACGAGCGCAGGTCGGCGCCCCCGCTCCAGAGCCGCTCGAAGGCGTCCAGGACCTGCCCGTGTCCCTTGAAAGGATAGATCTGCGCGACCATGAGGATCGAGGGGCCGAGCGCGGCGAGCCGGTCCAGCGCGGCGGTCTCCGGGCCGAGCAGGGCTCGGGCGCGGTCCGCGCGCCATCCGTTCCGAGATGGAAGTGGCCGACCGGAAGGGGGCGCCGCCGCTGGGCCGGGTGCGCCTCGAGCCATTCCGCCAACCGGTTCCTCGTCGTCCGGGAGTTACAGACGATCCCGTCGCACTCCCGGCAGATCGCGGCGAGCCATCCGGCGAAGTAGCCCGGCGTACCCGGCGGGAAGCGGTAGCTCCCGGGATGGTCGATCGGATGCAGATCGTGGACGAGAGCGAAGACCTCGCTACCGCGTGCGCGCGCGCCGCGGATGCGGGCCACGAGGTCGTCCACGGCAGGTGAAAGGCGCTCCGGTCGAGGCCGAGCATCAGGACCCGGTCTCCGCGCCCCGCCCGGATCCGCTCCGGCGCCCCCAAGGGAGGCGCGCCGCCGAAGAGCGCCGCCGAGAAGTCCTCGGCCGAGCGGAAGCCGGCGCCCGCAGTCCGGACGGGCCGTACGAGGAGATCGGCGCCCGCCGAGAGGGTCAGGTGGCGTGTCAGCTCCCGGACCGCGCGGCCGATCCCGCCGCTCACGCCCTCGGCCGGCACGTCGGCGACGTCGAGGAGTAGGCGCCGCCTCCGGTCGAAGAGCGCCCGGACCCGCCGCCGGAGTCGGTCGCCCAGCGGCGCGCGGCGAACCGCGCCGGTCTCTCCGGCGGTGGAGGCGACATGGGATCTCATTCGTCTGACTCGAGCCGCGTCCGAACGGTCCGATCATGCCGCGTTCCGCCGGATCCCGCTCGGGTCGAGCCTGGAAATCCATGGGGAAGGGCGGGAGGAGGGCCTCGAAGGGGCCCGTTCTGAGAATTGATCGCATTCTCTGGCGCCGGACCCCCGGGCTTCTCCTTCCAATGAAAGGGGGGGACCGATGAGCTCCCGCGAACATTTCGTCACGTGCCTCAAGAACGAGATCCCCATCTTCGTCCGCGTCTTCAAGGCGGTGCCGGCGGATCAGCTGGCCTACCGCCCGCATCCGCGATCGACCTCGGCGGGGGACCTCGTCTGGCTCCTGGCCGGGGAGCTGCACGACGCGTGCGTCCTCGCCGAGAAGCACGAGGTGAGCTTCGCCCTCGGCCCGGCGCCGAAGTCGGTCGGCGAGATGGTGGCCGCCTACGAGAAGAACGCCGCCGACCTGGAGAAGAAGCTCGCGAAGCTGGACGACGCGGCATGGGCGAAGAAGGCGAAGTTCCTCGTGGAGGGAAACGTCGCGTGGGAGGCCCCGCTCGGCGACATGCTCTGGGGCTTCCTCTTCGACGCGATCCACCACCGGGGCCAGCTCTCGGCGTACCTACGGCCCATGGGTGGAAAGGTCCCGTCGATCTACGGGCCCTCGGCGGACGACCCGGGTCACTGAGAAGCCGGGCTTCGCACTAGACTCGGGGCGTGAACAGCTTCAGCGGCCTTCTCCTCGCCGCCGTCGTCTCGGTCCGGGCTGCCGCTCTCGCTCCCCTTCCCGCCGCTTCCCCCGCAGCCGCGGGGATGTCCGCGGAGCGCCTCGCGCGGATCGACGCCGTCATGGAGGAGTCGATCGCGAGGAAGGAGTGTCCGGGCGCCGTCGTCCTCGTGGGGCGGCGGGGAAAGGTCGTCTTCCGCAAGGCGTACGGGAACCGGGCGATCGTCCCCGCCGTCGAGGCGATGACGGCCGACACCGTCTTCGACATGGCCTCGCTCACGAAGCCGCTCGCGACGGCGACGAGCGTCATGATCCTGATCGAAGAGGGGAAGCTCCGCCTCGCCGACCGGGTCGCGAAGCTCCTCCCCGCGTTCGCTTCGGGCGGCGGCGCTCGCGACCAGGTCACGGTGGAGGAACTCCTGACGCATCGGGCAGGGCTCGCCCCCGACGACCCGATGGCGCTCTACGTCGGGACCCCTGCGGAGATCTTCGAAAGGAAATACAGACAGCCTCTCGCCCAGGCGCCGGGCGCGCGCTTCGTCTATTCGGACGCGGGATTCGAGGTGCTCGGCGAGATCGTCCGGAAGCTCTCCGGCCTCCCCCTCGACGAATTCGCGCGTCAGCGGATCTACGTTCCCCTCGGGATGACAGAGACGGAGTTCCGTCCCGGCGGCAAGAGGCCGCATCCCTCTCGCGCGGATCGCCCCGACCGAGCGGATCAACGGCGAGGTCCGCCGCGGCGCCGTTCACGACCCGCGTGCGTACGCCCTCGGCGGAGTCGCCGGCCACGCGGGGCTCTTCTCGACGGCCGACGACGTGGCCCGCTTCGCCGCCGCGATGCTGAAGGGAGGAGCGCCCGTCCTCTCGCCGGCGGGCGTCGCCGCGATGACCCGTCCCCGCTCGTACGGCGACGGCGATCTCCGCGCTCTCGGCTGGGACGTCGAGACGCACTACGCGTCGAACCGCGGCGACCTCTTCCCGCCGGGCTCGTACGGCCATACGGGCTGGACCGGGACGTCGCTCTGGATCGACCCGGCGACACGGACGTTCGTGATCATCCTCTCGAACCGGAACCATCCGGACGAGTCGGGCAACGTCGTGGCCCTCCGCGGAAGGATCGCCTCCATCGTCGCCTCGGCGATCACGGACGTGAAAGTGGAAGTCCTGCGGGAGGCTTCGGAAGAGACGACGCTGCTGGCGGCGGTCGGCGCCGCGCGGGCGGCTCCGGGGAGCACGAACGCGCCTTCGGCGCGTGCCTCGAATGAGAAAGAGGGGGCGGCCGCGCCGGCCCGCGTCGTGGGGCAGGTCCGGCCGGCGATCGACGTCCTCGAAGAGAACGTCCTTCGAGGCTCTCAAAGGCCGGAAGCGTCGCCCTGCTGACGAATCAGACCGGGCTCGACCCGCGACGGCCGGTCCACCATCGACGTCCTCAACTCGCCCGAAGGCCCGAGCCGCGGGGGTGACGCTCGTCCGCCTCTTCGCCCCGGAGCACGGGATCCGTGGCGCGCTGGACGAGAAGGTCTCCGACTCCGTCGACGAGAAGACGGGGCTCCCCGTCCGCTCCCTCTACGGCGACACGAGAGAGTCGCAGCGTCCGAAGCCGGAGGATCTCGCCGGCCTCGACGCCGTCGTCGTCGACCTTCAGGACGCCGGGACGCCGCTTCTACACCTACCTGACGACGATGGGCTACGTGATGGAGGAGGCGGCAAAGGCGAAGGTGAAGGTCGTCGTCCTCGACCGGCCGGATCCGATCACGGCCGGGAAGCCCGAAGGCCCGCTCGCCGACCTGGACAAGCTCTCGTTCACCGCCTTCCACGCGATTCCGGTCCGGACCGGGATGACGATCGGCGAGCTGGCGCGCCTCTTCAACGCGGAGCGGAAGATCGGCGCCGACCTCGCCGTCGTGAAGATGGAGAACTACTCGCGCGACCTCTGGTACGACGAGACCGGTCTTCCGTGGGTGAACCCCTCGCCGAACCTCCGCTCGGTCACCGGGGCCGCCCTCTACCCCGGCGTGGGGCTTCTCGAGGCGACGAACGTCTCCGTCGGGCGCGGGACCGACTCGCCCTTCGAGCTGGTCGGCGCCCCCTGGATGGACGGCCTCCGGATGGCCGCCACGCTGAACGCCCGCGGAATCGCCGGCGTCCGCTTCACGCCGGTCCGCTTCACCCCGGCGTCCTCGGTCCACAAGGGAGTCGATTGCAGCGGCGTCCGGATCACCCTCGTCGACCGGAAGGCCCTCGACGCCGTGGCGCTCGGGATTCACCTGATGAC
Organism: uncultured Acidobacteriota bacterium; assembly: GCA_963779415.1. GTDB lineage: Bacteria > Acidobacteriota > Thermoanaerobaculia > UBA5066 > UBA5066 > DAOMFB01. Next base: position 1,446,646 of record CAVZYA010000001.1, read on the forward strand.
CGCCCTCCGCGACCTTCACCCGAAGGAGTGGGACGCCACGAACGCGAACCGCCTCCTCGCCTCCACGGCCGCCATGACGCGGCTCGGCCGGGGAGATACCGCGGCCGAGATCGTGGGCGGATGGACCGCGTCGGTGATGGAGTTCGAGCAGCGCCGGGCGGCGTACCTCATCTACTGAGCCGCCGTCCCGTCCCTCTCCGTAGTGGGCGGGAATCCGGCGTCCGGCCTACCGAGGGCGGGACATCTGCATCCTTGCGCCGGCGGAACTCGCGGCCTAGCTTCTCCGTAGAACGAAGGGGCGCTGCCCCGCCGAACGTGGGAACGATGAGCGTCGAGACCGCCGCACCCTCCCGGGTCGGGACGAGGATCTCCCACTACGAGATCGAGGAGCTGATCGGCTCGGGCGGGATGGGCGTCGTCTACCGTGCGACGGACCTCCGTCTCGAACGCCGCGTCGCCCTGAAGTTCCTCCGCCCGGTCTCGGACCTCGGCGTCCGCCAGCGGTTCCTTCGCGAGGCGCGCGCCGCCTCCTCCCTGGACCATCCGAACGTCTGCACGATCTTCGAGGTGGACGAGACCCCGGAGGGTGAGGTCTTTCTCGCGATGGCGTACTACGAAGGCGAGACGCTGGACCGCGTCATCGCCCGCGGGCCGCTCGAGATCCCGCGTGCCGTCGCGATCGCCGTCCAGGCGGGACGCGGCCTCGCGGCGGCCCACGAGGAGCTGATCCTCCATCGCGACGTGAAGCCCGGGAACCTGATGCTGACGAAGGGCGACACCGTGAAGATCCTCGATTTCGGCGTCGCCAAGCTCCTCGCCGATCCACGGACGACGGCCCGCGGGCAGGTCGTCGGGACGCCCGTCTACATGTCCCCCGAGCAGCTCTGCGACCAGCCGGTCGATCAGCGATGCGACGTCTGGTCCCTCGGCGTCGTCCTCTACGAGATGCTCTCCGGCGTCCCGCCCTTCCGGGGCGAGACGGCCGCGAGCGTCATCCAGGCCGTCCTGAACGACAGGCCGATCCGCCTCCCGGCGATCCGGGACGGGATTCCCGATCGGCTCGACCGGATCGTCCAGACCGCCCTCGCGAAAAACCCTCGCGCCCGCTTCGAGCGGATGGACGCGATGGTGCGCGAGCTCCTCGAGTTCCGGTCCCTCCTCGACACCGGCGCCATCACCGCCACCCTGCCGGCCCGGCCCTACCGGACCTCCGTCGCCGTCCTCCCCTTCGAGGACATGAGCCCCGGACGGGACCAGGGCTACCTCTGCGACGGGATCGCGGAGGAGATCCTCCGCGCCCTCGGCCGCGTCCCCGAGCTCTACGTCGCCTCGCGGACGTCGGCATTCCAGTTCAAGAACCGGGCCGCCGACATCCGCGAGGTCGGCGCGCGCCTGAACGTCGACCACATTCTCGAAGGGAGCGTCCGCCGTGCGGGGGACCGCGTCCGGATCTCGGCTCAGCTCGTCAGCGTCGGGAGCGGTTACCGCCTCTGGGACGAGCGCTTCGAGCGCGACATGAAGGACATCTTCGCCGTAGAGGACGAGATCGCCGAGCAGATCGCTCACGCCCTGAAGGTGACGCTCGGCGCCGTGGACGGCCGGCCCGGCGCCGCGGCCGCGACCACGGCCGCCGAAGCGTACGAGCTCTTCCTCCAGGGGCGCCAGTTCTTCCACCAGCACCGCCGAAAGGCCTTCGAGATCGCGCTCCAGTCGTTCTCGCGGGCGATCGAGCTCGACCCGAGCTACGCCCGCGCCTACGCGGGGATCGCCGACTGCCTCTCGTTCCTCCACCTCTACTTCCGCAAGGGGCCCGAGGCGGTGAAGGCCGCGGACGCGGCGAGCGCGAAGGCGCTGGAGCTGGACCCGGAGCTGCCGGACGCGCACGCGGCGCGGGGGCTCGCGCTCTTCGTCCGCGGCGATCTTCCCGAAGCGGAGCGGCACCTGGCCCGGGCGATCGAGCTCGACCCGCGTCTCTACCACCCGCACTACATCTCCGGGCGCGTCGCGTTCTCCCAGGGGCGTGTGGCCGAGGCCGCCGAACACTTCCGGAAGGCCTGCTCGATCGTCTCCGAGGCCTACGACTCGTGGTACCTGCTCGGAATGTGCTGGCGGCGGCTCGGCGAGGCCGAGAAGGCGCGCAGCGCGAACCTCGAGTGCATCGAGGCCGTCAAGCAGCGGGTACGGATCCACCCCGACGACACGCGCGCCTGGACGATGGGCGCCGCGGTCCTCGCCGAGCTGGGCGAGCCGGACCGCGCGGCCGACTGGGTGGCCCGTGCACTCGCGGTCGACGCGGACGAGCCGATCATCGAGTACAACGCCGCCTGCGTTTACGTCGGGCTCGGGCGGCACGAGGAGGCGATCTCCTGCCTCGAAGCCTCCCTCGGCCAGGGCGGGCTCTCGGCCGACTGGGCCACGAACGATCCGGATCTCGACCCGCTCCGGAGCCATCCGCGGTTCCAGGCTCTCCTCGCGAAGGTCGGCGGCTGACCGGGGGCGTCTCCGTTACTTCGCGGTCCGGTCACCCCTTCGGGAAGTTCATCCGGCTCCGGAACTCCTGCCACCGCGGGTCGGTCCGCCAGGGAAAGTCCGCATCCATCAGCTGCATGTTCCAGGGGAGGAATATGTGGTGATACTCGAACGCAGCCGCGAGGTCGCGGAACGTTTCTTCCCTGTCTCCGAGAATCATGTGGATCTGGAAAAGCCAGAAGGCGTATCTGGGGTAGTCCTCGCGCTCCATCTCGGCCACGAGCTTCAGCGCCTCGTCCCTCCGTCCGGCCACGGCGTACGACCCGGCGAGGTTGAACTTCCAGTCGGGGCTCACGGCCATCAGCCTCTTCCCGGTCTCGATGGCCTCGTCGAACATCTTCTTCCCTTCGTAGGCGCCCTCGAGGACGTTGAGCGCGCTCACGGAGGTCGGCTCGAGCTCGAGCGCCTTGCGGGCCCACACGATGGCCTCGTCGAGCTGCCCGAAATTCAGGTAGAGCCAGCCGACGTTCGCGGTGTATTCGGCCGTGAGGGGATCCAGCTCCACCGCCTTCTTCAGTTCGGTCATGGCCTCTTCGTTCCGGCCGAAGAGGTGGTGGACCCAGCCGTAGTGAAAGTGAGCCTCGACAAAGTTCGGATTCAGCTCCAGGGCGCGCTTGAACTCCCGGTCCCCGCCGGCCCAGTCCCAGTCGAAATACGTCTTGACGGCCGCGAGAGCCAAGTGGGCATGGGCCGACCTTTCGTCCAATTCGAGGGCCTTGAGGGCGGCCGCCCGCGCGCGCGGGAAGCCTTCCTTCGGAGGGACGAATCCGGTCACGGCTGCGCCGTGGTAGACGATCGGGTAAGCGAGCGCGAGGCCGGCGTACGGAAGCGGATCGGTCGGGTCGAGGTAGGCCGCCCTCTGGAGGATCGCCATCCCCTTTTCGAACCCTTCGGGCGTCTTCTTCCAGAGCTGGGCCATCCCCTTCAGGTATGCGTCGTAGCTCTCGGGGTTGACTGTCCGCGCCCGGGAGAGGCGGGTCTTCTCCTCGGGCGTCAGGTGCAGCTTCACCTCGCGCGTGATGGCGGTGACGATCTCGTTCTCGAGCGAGAGGATGTCCTTGAGAGGGCGCTCGTAGCTCGAGGCCCAGACCTGCGCCTCGGTCTTCGGATTGATGAGCTGGGCGGTGACCCTCACCCGGTCCCCCGACCGGAGTACCGCTCCGGTGATCAGCCCGGCCACCTTCAGCTCCTCTGCGACGGTCCGCAAGGCCGCGGTCGTCCCCTTGAAGCGGAGGACGGAGCCCCGCGCCACCACCCGTTTCAGCCCCGTGAGCCGGGAGAGATCGGTGATCAACGCGTCGTGAATTCCGTCCGCCAGGTACCCCTGCTCAGCGTCCCCCGAGAGGTTCTCCAGCGGCAGGACGGCCAGCGAGTCGATGCCGGACATCGCCCCGCCGCCGAAGAGCCGGTTCTTGAGGCCGAAGGCGTTCAGCCCCACGAGCAAGGCGACGGCCGCCACCAGCGCCGCCGCAAAGAGAAGCCACGGACGGCGCAGCAGCGATTGCCCGAGCGTGGGCCACGGCGAGATCGCCCGTCCCGATTGCACCGTCTCCAGCGCCGCCCGGACCTCACTCCCCCTCTGGTAGCGCGCGCCGGGCTCCTTGGCGAGGCACCGCTCGATCACGCCCTTGAGCTCGCCCGGCACCGAAGCCGGCAGCGGCCGGGGCGGCTGGCCGAGAATCTCCGAACTCAGCTCGAAGCCCGTGTTGCCCTGAAAGGGCCGCTTCCCGGCGGCCATCTCGTAGAGAACGACTCCGAGCGCCCAGACGTCGCTTCTCTCGTCGGCCGGAAGGCCCCGGAACTGCTCGGGTGCCATGTACGCCGGCGTCCCGGCGATCGTCCCCGCCTCGGTCAGGGTGGCACGAGAGAGCGTGGTGGCGTCCTCGGCCTGCTTCAGGCTGACCTTCTTCGCCAGCCCGAAGTCGAGCACCTTGATCCGCCCCTCCGGAGTCACGATCACGTTGGCGCTCTTGAAGTCCCGGTGGACCACCCCGTGCTCGTGAGCGTGCGCCAGCGCGTCGGCCAGCTGCTGGCCGAATCGAAGGACCTCCTCGGCCGACATGGCGTGGCCCGAGAGCCGCTCGGCCAGCGTCTCCCCGCTCACGAGCTCCATGGCGACGAAGATCTGCCCGCCTGCCTCGCCCACCTCGTGGATCGTGCAGACGTTCGGATGGTTCAGCTTGGAGGCGAGCCGCGCCTCGCGCAGCAGCCGCGCCCTCGCCGTCTCGTCGGCCATGGCATCGGCCGGGAGAACCTTGAGAGCCACGTCCCGCTCGAGCCGCGTGTCTCGCGCCCGCCAGACCTCACCCATCCCCCCGGCCCCGATCCGGGCCACGATCTCGTAAGGACCAAGACGATCGCCCGGCTCCATTATCCTCGTCTACCTTGAAGACACTATAGCGCGCACAGGGTTGATCAACCCCCGGCTGCCGTCTGTGGGGCTTGTCGCCGCCGACCGCGCGACGGCTCAAACCTCGGGCAGGCCCATCTTGCGCACCAGTGCCTGGAAGCGCGGCTCGGAGCGCAGGGTCTCGAACTCTGGGTAAAGATTGAGATAGGGCATGTTCGGATCGCGCGCCTCGAAACCTTTCTCCAGCCATTCGAGGGCTTGGACCTTTTCCCCGGCGATCGCATACAGCGACGCAACGTCATTGGGAAGCACATAGGTCGTGCGACCGCGCGCTGCCAGCAAGTCCGCCGCGCGGCTCATCGCGCCCCGGTAGCCCAATTGGGCGTACCCCTGCGTCAAGGCTTCTTCCATCTCACGGTCGGCGGCATAATACGCTTTCATCTCTGCCAAAGACTCTTCGTACTTGGCCTTACGGAAGAGGGAACATGAGAGCCCCCAGTGCGCCATGGGATTCTGTGGATCCGTTCTGAGCAGATTGCGCAACTGTACGATGGCCTCATCATACCGACCTGCAGACTCCAAGAGAAAAGCATGGTGGATGTGGACCAACTCGTTGAGCGGGTCTAATTGCAAGGCTCGCTGGATCTCTGCCATCGCTCTTTCTGGGCGTTTCATGATCATCAGGTAATGCGAGTAAAGTGAACGGACATCCGGAAAGTTAGGATTGAGCTCGATGGCTTTCTTAAACTCTGCTTCGGCGCCAGCCCAGTCCCATTCATGAAGATAGTTAAAGGCAGCCAACGCCGAATGCCCTTCCCCGAGTGTGCTATCCAACTCGATGGCCTTCAGAGCGGCGGCCTTTGCCTTGGGACCCGCCTCACGTGGCGCCGTGTATCCCGCCTGTTGGCGGTCGAGCCACACAAAGGAAACGCCCGCGTAAGCGGGAGCGTAATTCGGGTCTTTCTTCAGCGCCATCTCGAAGTAATCGAGTGCAGCCCCGAGGTCCTGTGGAGTAATTCTGTGCGAGCACTGCATGCCCTTGAGATAGGCCTCGTAGGTTTCGGGGTTGACTGTGTGGGTGGTGACAAGGCGGGTCTGCTCCGCCGGGAGCAGCTTGAGGGCCAGCGCGTCGGCAACCTTGCGGGCCACGTCGCTCTGCAGGGCAAGGATGCCCGACATGTCCCGCTCGAAGCTGTCCGCCCAGAGCTGGGTCTGGTCCTTGACCTTGATGAGCTCCGCCGACACTCGGACCCGACCACCCTCCTTCTGCGCGCTCCCCTCGAGCACGTACTGGATGCCCAGCTCCCGCCCGATCTCGTCGATGGCGGTCTTGGTCTTCTTGTACCGCATGACCGAGGTGCGGGCGATGACCGAAAGGCTCCCCGGGTGCAGGCGCCCGAGCTGCGCGATCATCTCCTGTGTAAGCCCGTCCGACAGGTACTCCTGCTCCGGGTCGCCCGACAGGTTGGCGAACGGCAGCACGGCCATTCGGATCGCCCGTCCACCGCCGGCCTGCCCGAACAGCCGGCTCCGCACGCCGCCCACGTCGAGGCTTGCCAGGATGCCAAGCGTGGCGACCGCGCAGGCCAGCGCCGCCTGCACGCGGTGGCGCACCACCCACGCGTGCAGCGCCGGCCAGGGCGGCAGCGTCTCGCCAGAGGCCACCGCTTCGAGCGCCGCCCGTACCTCGCTCCCCCTCTGGTAGCGCCGAGCCGGCTCCTTCGCCAGGCAGCGCTCGATGACGCTTTGAAGTGCGGCCGGCACCCCCGGCGGCAGCGGCGGCGGCGGCTGGCTGAAGATGGCCGAGCTGAGCTCGAAGCCGGTGTTGCCCTGAAAGGGCCGCCTCCCCGCGGCCATCTCGTAGAGCACCACCCCAAGAGCCCAGACGTCGCTCCGCGCGTCTGCCGCGATGCCTCTCAGCTGCTCCGGCGCCATATAGGCCGGCGTCCCGACTACCGTTCCGACTTCCGTCAGTGGCGCCCGTGAGAGCGTCGTGGCTTCGTCCAGCTCCTTTTCGCTCAGCCTCTTCGCCAGCCCGAAGTCGAGCACCTTGGCCCGCCCCTCCGGCGTCAGGATCACGTTGGCGCTCTTGAAGTCCCTGTGGACGACGCCGTGCTCGTGGGCGTGCGCGAGCGCGTCGGCTAGTTGATGCCCTACCCGCAGGACCTCCTCGGCCGAAAGCGCCCCTCCCGCAAGACGCGCCCCGAGCGTCTCCCCCTCCACCAGCTCCTGGACCAGAAGGTATCGGCCCGAGATCTCTTCGAAGGAATGGATGACGGCGATGTTCGGGTGATTGACCGCCGCGAGGAGTTTCGCCTCACGCGTGAAGCGCTCCCGCCGTTCCTTGTCCTCGAAGAACTCCTCCGGCAGGACCTTGATCGCGACCTCGCGATCGAGCCGCGTGTCGCGAGCCCGCCAGACCTCGCCCATCCCCCCGGCCCCGATCCGGGTACCGATCTCGTAGGGACCTAGGCGCGCGCCCGGCTCTATCGGGATGATCCTTCTGACGAAGAATTCTAGTCCCGCACCCCGACGCGAGAGCCCCCGGTCAGAGGCGTGCCTCGAAGATCCGGTTGAAGGGGGTCTCCGTCGCCCGGCGGAACCGCCTGAAGCCGGCCTCCTTTGCGAGGGCGTGGAACTGTGCTTCCGTGGCAATCGTGCCGAGAACCGTATTTCCAGAGGCGACAGCGTTCGGCGTGCAGCAGAGGGCCGAGGCGCCGGAAAAGACGCGGCCGACCGGATTGAAGTTGTCAGCCTCGTTCTCTCCCGCCATCGGCTCGACGATCAGGAGGCTTCCGTCCTTCGCCAGCTTCTCGGCCGCCCTCCGGAGGGCGCCCGCAGGGTCGCCCAGGTCATGGAGGCAGTCGAAGAACGCAATCAGGTCGTAGGGGCCGCCGGCATATGTCGTGGCGGCCGCCACCTCGAAGCTCACCCGGTCGGCGACCTGCGCCGTGATGGCGGCCTGCCGGGCCCGGACGATAGAAGGGGCGTGGTTGTCGAAGCCCCAGAAGAGCGACTTGGGATAGGCCTCGGCCATGAGGACCGTCGAAGCCCCGTGTCCGCAGCCGACGTCGGCCACCCGCGCGCCCCTCTCGAGCTTCTCCTTCACCCCCGAGAGCGCCGGGATCCAGGCCGAGACGAGGTTCGCCGCGTAGCCCGGACGGAAGAAGCGTTCGGTCCCCTCGAACAGGTTGTGGTCGTGCTCGCCCCAGAGCATCCCCTCGCCGGTGCGGAAAGCCCGCTGGATCCGCTCCTCGGCCTTGATCATCGCCGTCACGACCTGGTAGCCGCCGAGGACGAAATGGGGGCTCGTATCGTCGGCGAGCGCCATCGCGTGCTCCGGAGGGAGCGTGTACCGCTTCGTCTTGTCGTCGTAGGCAAGGACGCCGCTCGCCGCCTGGTTCACGAGCCACGGCCGCACGTACGTTTCGACCGTACCCGTCTGGCGGGCCAGCTCCTCGGACGTCAGCGGGCCGGCGGCCCAGAGCGCCTTGTAAAGCCCGAGCTTGTCCCCGATGACCGTCAGCGCCGCGCTCAGGGTGGATCCGAATTCGGCGACGGCCTTGTGGACGAAGGCGCTGAGCTTCTCGTCGTCGACCGGGACGACTTCCAGCGGACGGATCATGGAATCTCCCCCCCTTTCTTTCCCTGGATGGACGAACGGGGGGAGAGCCGCGGGCGTCCTCCCCCCAAGAAAGACGCCTGTTGCGACGGAGTCTTATTCTATTCCGTTCGCCCGCCCGGGGGTCAAGTCAGACCTGTCCCGCCCATCCCTTCGGCGCGACGGCTGCCCAGCGCGCGCGGATCGCGTCGTACTCCGCTCCTGGGAGCGGGCCGGAAGCGAGAAGGGCGGCGTTTTCCTCGAAGCGCCCCGGAGTCTTCGTCCCGACGAGGGCCGTCGAGACGCCGGGGACCGCGAGCGTGAAGCGGAGGGCCGTCCCGAGCGATTCGGGAAGGGGCGCCTTCAGGAACGGATAGTCCAGCTTCGAGAGGCGCTCCCAGTAGGGATGGTGGTAAGCGTCGGCGGGGCGCTTTCCCGTCCGCCACGCCGCGTTCGCCAGGGAGCGCTTCGCGATGACGCCGAGACCGCGGGCGCGCGCCTCGGGGAGGACGAGATCGATCGCCTCCTGATCGGCCACCGAGACCGAGATCTGGAGCGTGTCGAACCGCCCGGTCCGGACGGCGGCGAGAGCGTCCGCCCCGTCGCCGCTGTAGCCGGTGAAGCGCGTCTTCCCCGCGGACCTCAGCCGCTCCATCGCGTCGATCACGTCCCCCTTCCGGAGGATCTTCTCGTCGCAGGAATGGAGCTGGAGGAGATCCACGCGGTCGGTCCGGAGGAGCCGCAGGCTCCTCTCCACGCTCGCCTCGAGGAGGCGCGGCGTCCACTCGGGAAGGCCGAGCCCCTGATCGTGCCCGCACTTCGTGAAGAGGTGGAACTCGCTCCGCCGGTGAGAGACGGCGCGGCCGATCAGCCGCTCGCTCTCGAAGTAGCACTCGGCCGTGTCGATGACGTCGAGCCCCGCATCGAGCGCCGAGCCGAGGAGCGCCTCGACCGCCTTGAGGCTCGCCCCCTCGTAGCCGATCTGCGACCCGCCGAATCCGAGGGCGGAAACCGAAAAGCCCGTCTTCCCGAGTGTCCGGTGCTCCACGGGGGCGAATCTACCTCGGGTCTACCCGGGTGTCCTCGAAGGACCGGTACACTTCCCCGTCTGATGAGACAGCTCCTCAAGAAGACCGCCCCCCTCGCCGTCCTCGCCTTTCTTCTCGCCCTCCCGCTGCACCTCGTGGCGGGCGCGCCGGCCGAGGCGATGGACGCCGCCGGGATCCGGCTTGCCCTGAAGAAGCTGAACGTCGTCGGGGGCGTCCTCTACGTCGCGGCGCACCCGGACGACGAGAACACCGCTTTCCTCGCCTGGGGATCGAAGGGCGCTCTCGTCTCCACGGCGTACCTCGCCATCACGCGGGGCGATGGCGGGCAGAACCTGATCGGCACCGAGTCGGCCGGGCTTCTCGGCCTCCTCCGGACGCAGGAGCTTCTCGCGGCGCGGCGGATCGACGGGGCGCGGCAGTTCTTCACGCGCGCCATCGACTTCGGCTACTCGAAGAGTCCTGACGAGACGCTCGCGATCTGGGATCGCGAAAAGGTCCTCTCCGACGTCGTCCGCGTGATTCGGACTTTCCGCCCGGACGTCGTCGTCAACCGCTTCCCGACGACGGGCGAAGGAGGCCACGGGCACCATACCGCCTCGGCCATCCTCTCCGTCGAGGCCTTCGAGGCCGCGGGCGACCCCGGCCGCTTTCCCGATCAGATCGCCGAGGGGCTCCGGCCCTGGAAGCCGCGGCGGCTCTACTTCAACGCATTCCGCTTCCGGCCGGATCAGCCTCGGGTCGCTCCCGAGGGGAGCGTCGCGATAGACCTCGGCGCCTACAACGCCCTCCTCGGCCTTTCCTACACGGAGATCGCCGCGCAGGCGCGGACGATGCACAAGAGCCAGGGTTTCGGCTCGGCCGAGAGGCGCGGATCCTTTCTGAACGACTTCGTCCTCCTGAAGGGAGAGAGGGCCGGAAACGATCTCTTCGACGGGATCGACCTGACCTGGAAGCGCGTCCCGGGGGGAGAGAGCGTCGCGTCGCTCCTCGCCGAGGCGGAGCGGACCTTCCGCGAGGACGACCCGGCGGCCAGCCTGCCGATTCTCCTCAAGACCTGGGAGAAGCTGAACGCTCTCCCGCCGGGTCCCGAGAAGGACGTGAAGCGCGACGAGCTTCTCGAGGTGATCCGCTCCTGCGCCGGCATCTGGATCGAGGCCGTCGCCGCCGACCCGGCCGCGGTACCCGGCGGATCCGTGAAGGTCTCCACGATGATCCTGAATCGCTCCCGTTTCCCTATGACGCTCGCGTCGGTCGACGTGACGGGCGCGCCGCCCGGCTCCGGAGGCGAGATGAGGTTCAACGAGCCGCTTCGCACCGACGTGACGATGGCGCTTCCGGCCGGCCAGCCCCTCACGAACCCCTACTGGCTGGTCTCGCCGCCGGGAAAGGGTCTCTACGCGGTCGGGAACGCCTCGCTCATCGGCAGGCCCGAGGCCCCGCCCCCGTTCGTCGGGCGTTTTCGCGTCCTCGCCGCCGGAGAGACTCTCGACTTTTCGACCCCGGTCGTCTTCCGCAGGACCGACCCCGTCCGGGGCGAGATCTATCTCCCCTTCGACGTCGTTCCGCCCGTGGCCGCGAACTTCGACGAAAAAGTCTACGCCTTCGCCGGCGCCGCCGTGAAGACGATCACGATCTCTCTCCGGAGCTTCACGAAAGCCAGCGGAACGCTCCGACTCGCCGCGAACGGGGGCTGGAAGGTCTCCCCGGCCGAGGTCCCCTTCTCCTTCGCGGCGCGCGACGAGGAGAAGAGCTTCGGATTGACGGTCACGCCGCCGGCGAAACCGTCGGCCGGGACCTTCCGCGCGACCGCCGTCGTCGACGGAAAGGAGTGGTCGCGAAGCCTCGTCCGGATCGACTACCCGCACATTCCGCGGCAGACGCTCTTCCCGCCGGCCGAGGCGAAGGCGCTCCGCCTCGACCTCGTCGCTCCCTCCCGCGAGATCGGCTACATCATGGGGCCGGGCGACACGGTGCCCGAGGCTCTCCGGCAGATCGGGTACAACGTGACGCTCCTCTCGGACGAAGATCTGGAGGCCGGCGACCTCTCCCGTTTCGGGACGATCGTCGCCGGGATCCGAGCCTTCAACACGAGGCCACGGCTCAGGACCCTCCATTCGAATCTCGTCTCGTACGTCGAAAAGGGGGGCACCTTCGTCGTCCAGTACGACACGACCGGCGAGCTGGTGACGGCCGACATCGGACCCTGGCCCTTCAAGATCTCGCATGACCGCGTCACGGTCGAGGAGGCGCCGGTGACGTTCACGGACCCGGGCTCCCCGCTCCTGAATACCCCGAACAGGATCGGCCCCGCCGACTTCGACGGGTGGGTCCAGGAGCGCGGCCTCTACTTCGCGGGGACGTGGGACCCGAGGTACGAGACGCCCCTTTCGATGAGCGATCCGGGCGAGCCGCCGAAGCTCGGCTCGCTCCTCTTCGCGCGCTACGGCAAGGGGGCGTTCGTCTACACCGGCCTCGCCTTCTTCCGCCAGCTCCCGGCCGGCGTCCCCGGCGCCTACCGGCTCTTCGTCAACCTGATCGAGGGAGGGCGCGGGGCGAAGTAGGCCCTTCGCCGCTACTTCCACCCCGCGACGGTCGCCTTGAACTCGTCCACGACGTCGGCGGGAGGCTTGCGGGACATCGTCGCGACGGAGGCGAGGGCCTTCTCTCCCGCGCTCTTCGCGTCGGCCTTCTTCCCGAGCTCCGCCGCGATGAGGGCCTTCATCCGGAGGTTCCAGAAGTTCTCCTGCACGCGGACCGACTGATCCACCCAGCCGGCGGCGTCGGCGAGCGCATATTTGTTGTCCCAGGCCCAGACGGCGGCGTCGTATGGGGTCCGCCAGTCGTCGGGCATCACCTTCCCGATCGCCTCCCTGATCGACGCGACGGCCTTCGCGTTCGCGTCGGTCTTCACGGTGAAGGAGACCTTCAGCTTCTCCCACCCCATCGTGACCGCGGCCGATTCCGAGGAGACGGGGGTGATGGCGTACGTCAGCCGCTCGTGCATCTCCGCGGGCTGCGGCCTGACCTTCACTCTCAGAGCGTCATCCTCGACCTTGTAGTCGAACGACCCCCAGAGCTTCGCGTTCCTGTTGAAGATGACCGTCCATTCCGTCTTCCCGGGGATCATGTGGAGGCTGTAGATCCCGGCCGGAAGCTTCTGCCCGTCGATCTCCACGTCGGCCGAGACCTGGAACGTGGTCGACTCGTTGGCGCCCGCGCGCCAGACCTTGTCGTACGGGACGAGGCCGCCCCAGATGACGCGCCCCTTCACGGCGGGACGGCTGTAGGTGATCGTCACCTCGGTCGTCCCGACGACCTGCATCACCGAGGCCTTGGGGCTCGGACGCGGAAGGTCGAGCTGGGCGAGGGCGGGGGTGGCGGCGAGGAGCGCCGCCGCGGCGAGAGGAATCCGGTTGCGCATCGGTCGTCTCCTGTCGTTTCGGTCTCGGGCGGCGGGGCCGCCGAGAAGGATTCTAGTCACGTCGCTGCTAACATCCGGCAGCGCCGTGCCCATCTTCACCGGGACGTCCTCCGTGTTCGACGCTTCCCGGTACTTGCCGGCGATTCCCGTCCTCGCCCTCGGGACGGCCTTCTTCCTCTGGATTCTTCACCGCTTCTGGCTCTCGCGGCTCTCCCCCCGGCCGCGCTCCCTCGCCGCCGGGGCGCATTGGAAGATCCTCCTCGGCGCGGCTGGAGCGCTCGGGCTCGCGGCCACCTGCATCCTCGTCTCCGCGGCAGCCGGGAGCTACCGTGCGACGTCACCCGACTGGTCGGCCTTCGGCTCTACCGGAGGCTCCACGGCGCCGGTGACCCCGCTCCGTCTCCCCGCGGTGTTCCTTCTCCAGAGCCTCTCGGAGGAGCTCTTCTTCCGCGGCGTCGTGATGGGAGGGCTCGGCGCTCTTTTTCTCTTCGGTCTCTCGTTCGTCACCGTCCACCCCCTGCCGGGGGAGCCGGGCGGTTCGCCGCGCCTCGACGCCGCGCGGCACCGGACGTGGCTTCTCGCGGGTCTTCTGGCAAACGGCGTCCAGGCCGCGCTCTTTTCGACGGTCCACGGCGCGAACCCCGGAGTCACGCTCGTCGCCTCGATGAACATCGGCCTCGCCGGCTTCGTTCTCGGCTGGCTCTACTGGTCCCAAGGCTCGATCTTCGGTTCGTGGGCGTGGCATTTCGTCTGGAACTTCTCGCTCGCGGCCTCGGGCCTTCCCGTCTCCGGCGTCCTGGCCGCGCCGGCGCTCCTTCCGCTCGGGATCTCCGGCGCCCGGCCGGGACTCGTCTCCGGAGGCCCCTTCGGGCCCGAAGCGTCGCTCGTTTGTACCGTGGGGCTGCTGGTCCTCCTGGGAATCCTGCTTCCGGTTTCGCGTCGACCCAGGGAAGAGGAGAGGAGATAATCTCCCGCGTCATGGTCAAAGGCGCACGCGAGTTCCTCACCTGCCCCTCCTGCAAGAAGCGCTTCTCCTACTGGGTCCTCGAGTCGAATCCTCACCCGAAGGTGAAGTGCTACTACTGCGCGACGGAGTCGTTCCCGAAAGGGGAGCCCCCCGCCGCGCCGGCCCCCGCCCCCGCCCCTCCCCCGCCGGCGCCGGCCGCGCCCCCCGCCCCGTCGACCTGAGCCCGAAGAGGTCCGCCGCCCTGTCCCGAATCGGCGCGGAATTAATACTTGACATATCATCTAATGTTCAGTAGATTACTGTCATGTCGCGCGTCTTCGGGCGGCTTGCCGCCGAGCTCAAGCAGACCCGCCCGTTCCGGTCGCGGCGGCAGGAGGGGGTGCTCGCCCTTCTCCGGACGGCCGACGTCGTCCGGCGCACCGTCTCCGCCGTCATCGAGCCGAGCGGGATCACCCTCCAGCAGTACAACGTCCTCCGAATCCTCCGCGGGGCCGGCCCCGAGGGCCTGCCGACGCTGGAGATCGCGTCGCGGATGATCGAATCTTCCCCCGGCATCACGCGGCTTCTCGACCGGCTCGAGGAAAAGAAGCTCGTCGCGCGGGTCCGCTGCCCGAAGGACCGCCGCCAGGTCCTCTGCACGGCGACGCCCGAAGCGCTCCGTCTTCTCGCCACGCTCGACGCTCCCGTCCACGAAGCGGACGACGGGGCCCTCCGGATCCTGAGCGACCGGCAGACGGACCTCCTGATCGCCCTCCTCGACGCCATCCGTACCGGCCCTGGCTCGCGAAGGGAGTCTGGAGCCTCATCGCCTCGCCGAAGCACGGGAGCCCGAAAGGCGTCCCGCAATTCCAAGGAGAAGAAATGAGAAAGAGCCTCGCCGCCGTCACCCTCGTCCTCCTCGCCGCCGCCCTTCCGGGCACGGCGGCCATTCCCGCCGATGCCACCGGCACGTGGAACGTCGACAAGGTCCACTCCGAGATCGGCTTCCAGGTCCGCCACTTCGTCTCGAAGGTGCGCGGCGGTTTCACCGACTTCTCCGGCGTCCTCAAGATCGACGCCGCGAAGCCCGAAGCCTCGTCCGTCGAGTTCACGATCAAGACCGCGAGCATCAATACGAACGAGCCGAAGCGGGACGCGCACCTGAAGTCCCCCGACTTCTTCGACGCCGCGAAGTTCCCCGAAATCAGGTTCGTCAGCAAGAAGGTCGTCCGGAAGTCCGATACGAGCTTCGACGTGGTCGGCGACCTGACGATGCGCGGCGTGACGAAGGAGGTCACGCTCCCCGCCACCTTCAACGGCATCGTGAAGGATCCCTGGGGCGGCGAGCGGGCCGGATTCGACACGTCGATCACGCTGAACCGGAAGGACTACGGCATCAACTGGAACAAGGTCCTGGACGAGGGAGGCTACATGCTCGGCGACGAGGTGGCCGTGACGATCAGCCTCGAGACGGTCAAGGCGAAGCCCGAGGCCGCGAAGTAAGGCTCCTCCTCTCTTCGTAAGAAAACGGGCGGCGGGCCCCCGGGCCCGCCGCCATTCCCCTCCGCCCGGGCGGGGGCCGATCTGCGAAGATCCGCACCGGGGGAGGGCGCCATGGCGGCTGTCGACGGGCTGGTCGTTGCGATCCGGACGGCGGACGCGGAAGCCTGATGGTCTTCAGCTCCCAGCTCTTCCTCTTCTACTTTCTTCCCGCGGCCCTTCTGATCTACTTCGCCTCGCCGGGGCGCCGCAGGAACCTCGTCCTGACGCTCCTCTCCTACCTTTTCTACGGCTGGGCGAACCCGCTCTTCGTCCTCCTGATGCTCGGGACGACGGCCGTGGACTATGCGATCGGCCTCGTCATCTCCGGGCAGCTCGGAAAGCCCCGGAGCGCCCCCGTTCCGAAGCTGGAGATCGGGGGACCGCGGACGCGCCTCCAGCGCGGCGCGATCGTCGTCTCGGTCATCACCAACCTCTCGATGCTCGGGTTTTTCAAGTACTTCAACTTCGGCGTCGAGAGCTTCAACGGGCTCGTCCGCGCTCTCGGCCTCTCGGGCGCCGCCTGGGAGGCGACCTTCCGCGTCACGCTGCCGCTCGGCATCAGCTTCTATACCTTCCAGTCGCTCAGCTACACGATCGACGTCTACCGCGGGGAGGCCGCGGCGCGCCGGAACTTCACGGACTTCGCCTGCTACGTCTCGATGTTTCCGCATCTGGTGGCGGGCCCGATCGTCCGGTTCCGCGACCTCGCGGACCAGCTCGTCGGCCGCGTCCATACGCCGGAGCGGTTCGCTCGGGGAATCTCGCTCGTCTGCCTCGGCCTCGCGAAGAAGATCCTGATCGCCAACGCCTGCGGCAAGGTCGCCGACACCTGTTTCGGCGCCGGCTCGCTCGGGCCCGCCGACGCCTGGTACGGGCTCGTCAGCTACGCATTCCAGATCTACTTCGACTTCAGCGGCTACTCGGACATCGCCATCGGCCTCGCCCTCCTCTTCGGCTTCATCATCAAGAAGAACTTCGACTCCCCCTACCGTTCGCAGTCGATCACGGAGTTCTGGCGCCGCTGGCACATCTCGCTCTCCACGTGGCTCCGCGACTATCTCTACGTCCCCCTCGGCGGGAACCGGCGGGGCGTCGGCCGGACCTACGTCAACCTCGCCATCGTCATGCTTCTCGGGGGCCTCTGGCACGGGGCCTCGTGGACCTTCGTCATCTGGGGCGCGATACACGGCGCGCTCCTCTGCGCCGAGCGATGGCGGGGGGGGCGCGGGCTCGCCGAGCGGCTCCCCGCGGCCGCGAGGACCGCAGCGACCTTCTTCCTCGTCTCGCTCGCATGGGTCTTCTTCCGCGCGGCGGACCTTCCTTCGGCCGTCCGCTATCTCGGGAACCTGTTCGGCGTCGGAAGGGTCCAGGAAGGGAGCGGCCTCGTCGCGGGGCTCATCTACCGCCCCTACTACCTCCTGACCTTCGCGGCGGCCGCCCTGATCGTCTGGCGGTTTCCCCAGGCGTGGGACTTCACCCGGAACCTGACCCGGTGGAAGGCGCTCGCGTGCCTCGCGGCTCTCGCTCTGGCGGTTCTGGCTCTCATGACCCAGTCGTACAACCCGTTCATCTATTTCATCTTCTGAAAGGACGCGGCGTGCCTTCCTCTTCATCCCGTCCGAATCCGTACGAGGCGGCCTTCCGCGAGATCGGCAGGACCTCTTTCGGACGCGGCGTGAAGACGTCTCTCATCGTCTTCTTCCTCGCGCTGATCTCGACGGGCCTCGTCCTCGAGGAAGGAGCCGGAGCGTGGAGCCGGACAGGGGGCGACGCCGCTTCCCCGCCACGTTTCGCGGATTTCGTGAGGAGCCTGCCGGGACGGGCCGAGGTCCGCTACCTCTTCGGCGGGCCGCTTCCACCTTCGATGGCCGATCTCGCGCCGGCGCCGGTGGCCGGAGCATGGGGCCGCCTGACGCGCGTCAACGCGCGATTGCTCGAGGGGATGACCGATTTCGAGAACGCGCTCGGCAACCGCTCGGTTCTCGCCGTCTCCCTCCGCCCCTTCGTTCAGGAGATTCTGACGGGGGCGCTCGGCGTCGGAAACGAAAAAGCCTGGTGCGGACGCGAGGGGTGGCTCTTCTTCCCTGCAAGCGTGTCGTACCTGACGGGACGTCCCTTCCTCGATCCGGATCTCCTCGAAAGGCGCGCGCTCGGAGGACACGCCTGGGAGACGGCTCCGCGCCCGGATCCCGTCCCGGCGATCCTGGGGTTCGCGCGGGAGCTCTCCTCGCGCGGCATCGCTCTCGTCATCATGCCGACACCGGAGAAGCCGATGGTCCAGCCCGGCCGCTTCACGGCCCGGTACGAAGGGTGGAGCGGACCGCTGCAGAACCCTTCCTTTGCGGGGTTCCGGCGACTCCTCGAGGCGGAAGGCGTCCGCGTCTTCGACCCGGCGCCGGCCCTCTCCGCGGAGTCGCGAGCGACGGGACGCCCCGTCTTTCTCCGGACGGACACGCACTGGACTCCCGGAGGGATGGAGAGGGCCGCCCGGGAGCTGGCCGGTTTCCTCCGGGGCGAGCGTCTGCTGCCGAAGGAAGGCCCGCGGCGCGCCTTCGTCCGTAAGGAGACGATCGTCGAGAACCGGGGAGATCTCTCGGCGATGCTCGACCTCCCCGCCCGGATGGCCGCGGGAGAGAAGGAGCGAGTGGTCATCCGGCAGGTCACGCTCCGCGGCGGCGAGGCGTGGCGGAGCGAACCCGAAGCGGAGATCCTGCTGCTCGGCGACAGCTTCAGCAACATCTATCACCTCGCCGGAATGAGATGGGGGACGGGCGCGGGGTTCGCCGAGCATCTCGGGGCCGAGCTGGGCCGCCCGCTCGACGCGATTCTGCGAAACGACTCGGGCGCCTTCGCCACGCGCGAGGAGCTCGCGCTCGAAAGGGCGCGCGGCGTCGACCGCCTCGCGGGAAAGAAGCTCGTCATCTGGCAGTTCGCGGATCGCGAGCTGTCGCAGGGGGACTGGAAGACGGAATTCCCGCGGGTGGCGACGTCGGTCGCGTCCGCGCCGCCGGCCCCCGCCGGGACGATCCGGGTCCGTGGACGGATCGCGGCGATCGCGCCGGCGCCGGCAGCGGGCTCGGTTGCCTACGGCGACTGCTACATCCCGATCCAGCTCGAAGACGTCACCGCCGTCGAAGGGCCGAAACCGGCTCCTTCGATCGTCGTTTTCGTCTGGGGGATGCTCGACTTCCGTTCGACGAAAGAGAACCAGCTCCGGGTGGGAGAGACGATGGAGCTCTCGCTCCGCCCCTTCTCCGAGGTGGCCGGGCGGTATGGAAGCTATCGGCACCTCGAGTTCACCGACGCGGCGCGCCTCGCCCTTCCGGTCTACTGGGGCGACACCCGCGAGCCGGGAGGCGGTGAGGCCGCGGGCCCCGCCGCCACTCGCGGCGGCGCTGCGGGGGAAACGTCGCCGTTCCCCCGCCCGACCGGCGCCCCTGAAAAGCTCGCGGTCCCCGAGGGATTCCCCGTCGACGGAATTCTCGCCGCTCTCCGGCGGCGGGCCGAGGAGGCCGAGGCGAAGGACGAGGCCGTCGTCCGGGGCCATGACGGATGGCTCTTCCTCGCGGAGGAGCTGCACCACCTCGGCGCGGGGCCGTTCTGGGGCGAGGCGGCCCGTCGCGCGAGTCGGGCGAGCAATCCGGAGGTCGCGGACCCGCTCCCGGCCATCGTCGATTTCAAGAGGCAGCTCGACGCGCTCGGCATCGATCTCGTGGTCGTCCCCGTGCCGCCAAAGGCCGTGATCTACCCGGACGCCCTCCTCGATCTCCCGATCCCGCCGGGCGGAACCCTCCCCCGTCTCGACGTGAACCTGCAGGAGTTCTACCGGCGCCTCGCCGCGGAAGGGGTCAAGGTCCTCGATCTCGTTCCGCTCCTCCTCGAGCACCGTCTCGACGCCGCCGGGACGGTCTTCTGCAAGGAGGACTCGCACTGGTCGCCCCGGGCGACCGCTCTGTCGGCGCGGTGGATCGCGAGCGCCGTCCCGAAGCGTCCGTGGCTTCAGGAAATTCCGCGCGAGAGCTTCGCCATGAGGCCGGCAGTTCTCTCCCTCGAGGGAGACCTTCGCGGCTTCCTCGGCGGAGCCGGGCCGGCGGAGCGGCTTCCCTCCTTCCGCGTGGGGCGCCTCGGCCCCGGAGGTCTCGCGCCCGTCGAGCCTTCCCGGGCGAGCCCCGTTCTTCTCCTCGGCGACAGCAACGCCCTCGTCTTCCACGTCGGCGGCGACCCCCGGGACGCCGGCTCGGGACTTCCGGATCACCTCGCGCGGGAGTTCGGATTCCCCATGGATCTCGTCGCCGTGCGCGGGTCCGGAGCGACCGCGGCGCGTGTTAGCCTTCTCCGGCGAAACGATGGTCTCGAAGGGAAGCGGCTGGTGATCTGGTGCTTCGCGGCACGTCTCTTCACCGAAAGCCCCGAGGGATGGGCACGGGTACCGTTGACAGGCGCCAAGCCGTCCCGATGAGACTCCCCCGGCTCCGGATTCTCGCGGCGCTCGCCGCCGCCGTGATCGCGGCGCTGGACGTCTCGGCCTGCCGGAAGTCCGTGCCGCCCGCGCCTCCCTCGGCGTCTCCGGCTCCCGCCGCCGGCCGAGCCGTCCTGACGGCGGAGGTCCTGAAGAGCTCGCGGCTTCCCGATCCCTCGCGCGCGCCGTACCCGGACTGCCTGACCGTCCTGAAGGTCCGGGCCGTCGCGATCGAGTCGGGGGGACCCCTCCCGGACGAGTTCCTCGTCGCCGCATGGGGCTTCCGGGACCGGGTTCTCCAGGCACCCGCCGGCTTCGCAGCCGGAGACCGCCTTCGCCTCGAGCTGAAGCCGTTCCGGGATGTCCCGCCCGAGATCGAGCGGATCCAGCAGGTCGACGACGTCCGGGAGTTTCAGCTCCCTCTTTACTGGGCCGTGTCGGCGGAGAAGATCCCGCAGGGAGGCGCGGCGGCCTCCCGCGCGGCCTCGATGAAGTCCGACATCGATCGGATCGAGGCGGACTTGAAGCGCCACGGCGGCGACTGGGAGAGATGGCACCAGTCTCTCGAGCCCCTCCGAAGGGATCTGGCCGCGCGTGCCGGGTCGGGCCACGGCATCATCGTGCAGGGCTCCCGCTGCCTCGCCTCGCCGGAAAGCCTCGCCTACCGCCTGGGCCCGGCGGCCTTCACGCCCGAGCCCGCCGTCCGGATGCTCGTCCGTCTCCGCGACGATCTGAAGAAGCGCGGCGCGGATCTCATCGTCCTTCCGATGCCGTCCAAGGAGCTCGCTCTCGCTCCTTTCCTCTCGGCGAACGCGCCTTCAGACCGGATCGTCGCGCCGTACTACGAAGCCGTCACTCTCGACCTCCTCGAGCACGACATCGAAACGGTGGACGTTCTGCCGGAGTGGATCCGCGCCGTCGAGGAGGGGGAAACCGTCTTCCACGCCGCACCGGACGTTCACCCGGCCGACGCCGGCGTCCGGATTGCAGCGCGCGCCCTCGCACGACGGCTGGCCCGGTACGGCTTTCCGCCGGAGGCGCCCCCCGGGGGCTTCGCGACCCGGAAGGTCTCCTTCACGGTTCCGACCGGAGCAACGGGCTTCCCTCCCGGATTCAGGGCCGAGGCGACGCAGGTCCTCGGCGCGGACGGCTCGCCGATCGAGACTCCCCCCGACTCCCCGATCCTCATCATCGGCGACTGCTTCGTCCTGGTCCCCGACGAGCTCCGGGTCGCCGGAGCGAACCTTCCGTCGCAGCTCGCGAAGGAGATCGGAGTCCGGCCGACGATCCTCGCGGAATCCGGCGGCGCCGCACGGATCATGGTGAAGCTCTCCCGGAAGGGGGCGGGGTTCCTGAGCCACCGGCGCGTCGTCGTCTTCGTCTGCTACGCCGACTATTTCTTCGTGCCGTGGGAGGGGGACCCGGGCGGGGCGCGCGACTGGGTCGTGATCGACCTTCCCGAGAACTGACTACCGGCCCCGGAAGACGACCTCCCCTCCGACGACCGTCGCGAGGATCTTCGCCTTCGGGATCTCCGCGGCCGAAAGGGCGTCCGAGACGATGTCGCGGTCGAGAACGGTCAGGTCGGCGTCGAAGCCGGCCGCGATCCGCCCGCGGCGCGACTCGGCGAACTCCGCGTAGGCCGCGTCCTCGGTGAAGAGCCGGAGCGCCTCGCGGCGCGTCAGCCTCTGGTCCGGATACCAGCCGCCCGGCGGCTTCCCCTCGAGGTCCTGGCGTGTGACGGCCGCATAGATGCCGAGGAGCGGCGACTCGCGCTCGACCGGAAAATCGCTTCCCCCCGCGAGCCGCACCCCGGCCGCGAGAAATCGCCGCCAGGCATACGCGCCCCGGATCCGTTCCGGGCCGACCCGTGCCTCGGCCCAAACCATGTCGGACGTGGCGTGCGTCGGCTGCATCGACGCGATGACGCCGAGCTTCGCGAAACGCGGGATGTCGTCCAGGGCCACAACCTGCGCGTGCTCGATCCGGAAGCGCGGGTCCTTCGGCTTCGCGACGGCGAACGCCTTCTCGTAGGCGTCGAGGACGAGGCGGTTCCCGCGGTCGCCGATCGCGTGCGTCCAGAGCTGCCAGCCGGCCCTCGCGCAGGCGAGCGCGATCTCCTCCATCTTTCCGGGAGGCGTCACGAGAAGCCCCCGGTTTCCCGGGTCGTCGCTGTAGTCGGCGAGAAGCGCCGCCCCGCGCGACCCGAGGGCCCCGTCGGCGTACATCTTGACCGCGCGGACCGTGAGCCGCCCGTCGGCGACCGGCCCCTCCGAGAGAATCGACGCGAAGTCCTTCGTCTCGGCCCCGACCGTCGCGTAAATCCGGATCGGGAGCGCCTTCTCGCGGGCCATCGCACGGAGGACTTCGAGCCCGCTGCGGCCGAAGCCGCTCGCGTCGCCGACGCCCGTGAGCCCCGACTCCGCCGCCGCTTTCATCCCCACGGCGAGGGTGTGGCGCCGGGCGGCCGGGCCCGGCTCGCCGATCGCCTTCACGACGAGCGCCTCCGCGTTGTCGATGAAGATCCCCGTCGGGGCTCCGGAGGGGGAGCGGACGATCTTCCCGCCATCCGGGTCCTTCGTCGACGGGGTCACCCCGGCCCGCATCATCGCGAGGCTGTTCACCCAGAGGGCGTGGCCGTCGACGCGCGTGAGGAGGACGGGGTGTCCCGGAGCGACGGCGTCGATCTCCGCGGCCGTCGGAAACGACTTTCCCTTCCAGAGGTTCTGGTCCCAGCTCCGCCCGCGAATCCACTCCCCTTCCGGCGTCCGCGCCGCGGCGGCCTTCACGAGTGAGAGGATCTCCTCCTTCGACCGGTCGCGAAGGTCGAGGCTCTCCTTCGACATCCCGAGCCCCGGGACATGCGCGTGGGCGTCGACGAAGCCGGGATAGACGACGGCTCCCGGAAGCTCCAGCACCTTCGCGCCGGGAGCCTTCCTCCGGGCCTCGGATTCATCGCCGACGAAGGCGATCTTCCCCTCCACGGCGAGAACGGCGGCGCGTCGGGGCGCGGCGTCCCACGACGTGTAAACGGTGGCACCGGTCAGAAGAAGCGGGGCGTCATTCGCGAGCGCGGAAGAGGGCACGAACGCACCTCCGAGCAGAAAGAGGACCGCGAGGGATCTCATGACGCGAGATTCTCACAGAGTCGGGCGCGCCCGTCTCCCGGCCTGTCGTACTCTCGAGGGTGAGGTCCCGCATGCGCGCCCTCCGCCTACACCGTCCCGCCCCGGTCACCGAGCGCCCCCTTCGCCTCGAACAGCTCCCCGTTCCCGAGCCCGGCCCCGGAGAAGTCCTTCTCCGCGTCTCCGCGTGCGGCATCTGCCGGACGGACCTTCACGTCGTCGAAGGAGAGCTGCCGGTCCGGAAGTCGCCCGTCACGCCGGGGCATCAGGTGGTCGGCACGGTCGAACGATGCGGGGCCGGGGCGGCCCTCCGTCCGGGCCTTCGCGCCGGGATCGCATGGCTTCACCGGACCTGCGGCACCTGCCGTTTCTGCACGTCAGGGCGCGAGAACCTCTGCGAAACGCCGGAGTTCACCGGATGGACGACCGACGGCGGCTTCGCCGATTACGCGGTCGCCCCCGCGGAGTTCGTCTACGAGCTGCCGGAAGGCTTCGGGGACCTCGCCGCCGCACCGCTCCTCTGCGCCGGGATCATCGGCTTCCGCGCGCTGAAGCTGACGGGCCTCTCAGATCCTCCGTTCTCGTGGGCCGGAGCGCGCCTCGGCCTTTACGGCTTCGGCGCCGCGGGGCACGTCGCTATCCAGATCGCACGCGCGCGCGGCGCCGAGGTCTACGTCATGACGCGCGACCGCGACCGCCATCAGGCCCTCGCCGCCGAGCTGGGGGCCGTCTGGGTCGGCGGCGCCGCCGACGCTCCCCCGGCGAAGCTGGACGCCGCCGTCATCTTCGCCCCGGCGGGCGAGCTGATCCCGGCGGCCCTCGCGGCTCTCGACAAGGGAGGGACGCTCGTCCTCGGCGGCATCCACATGAGCGACACGCCACCGATCCCCTACGAGCTTCTCTACCGCGAGCGGGTCGTCCGGAGCGTCGCCAACAACACGCGGGAGGACGGCCGCGAGTTCCTCCTGGAGGCCGCGCGCCTCCGGATCGAGACCCACGTGCAGACCTTCGCCCTCGAGGCGGCGAACGACGCCCTCATCGCCCTCAAGCACGACGCCATCAAGGGGGCGGGCGTGTTGACGACGGGGACTGCGGGAGAGAGCCGATCGTGAGGAGCCGCGGGTCGCACGCCGTCAACCCGCTTTCGGAGCCTTCGAAGGACAGGTCGAGAAGCCGAAGATCGTGTAGAGCGGGCAGGTCCCGAAGAGCCCCGTCGCGAGCGGAATCACCCCGATGTAGCCCCAGGCACCGATCGATCCGGTGAACGCACACCCGAGAAGAACGAGCCCGGCGACGACGCGAACGCCCCGCTCGACCGGATGAATGTTGATGGGAAACAGCCTGCTCATGAAACCCTCCTCTGCCTGCCTTCTGATCATTTCATGCCGCAGATCGGCGCGCCACGCCACGTTTCCTCCCCGTCTCCGGACGGTGACAGGACAGGGGAATAGACTGACCTCAACTCCGTAAGGAAGAAAGAGACTCCGATGCCAGCTCCGATTGCAGATTTCCTGCATTCCGACGCCCCCGAGCCGCACCGCGAGCGGGGCCGTGCGCTCTTCCGGAAACCACCCCGAGGCGAAGGCGCTGACGGGACCGAACTCCGCCTCATTCCTTCTGATCCTCCTCATCGTCGGCATCCAGACGGGGATCGCGTTCCTCGTCCGGGGAGAGCCGTGGTGGGCCGCCCTCATCGCGGCGTATGTCGTCGGTGCGTTCGCTAACCACGCCCTCTACGTCCTGATTCACGAGTGCTCCCACAACCTCGTCTTCCGATCGGCCCGGGCCAACATCGTCGCCGGGATCGTCGCGGACTTGCCAAACGTCGTCCCGGCCTCGGTCTCGTTCCGCCTTTACCACCTGAAGCACCACGTTTTTCAGGGCGATTACCGCCTCGACGCCGACATCCCGAGCCGCTGGGAAGCCCGGCTCGTGGGAAACGGGGTCCTCCGGAAGGCGGTCTGGCTCTTCTTTTTCCCCTTCTTCCAGGTTCTTCGCCCGATGCGCCTCTCCGAGATCCGCTTCGCGACCCCCTGGACCTTCGTCAACTGGGGCGCGTCCATCGCCTACGACGCCGTCATCCTCGTTCTCTTCGGGCCCGTCGCCCTCCTTTATCTCGCCGGCTCGTTTTTCTTCTCGGTCGGCTTCCATCCCCTCGGTGCGCGTTGGATCCAGGAGCACTACCTCGTCGCAGCCCCGCAGGAGACCTATAGCTACTACGGCCCGGCGAACGTCCTCGCTCTGAATGTCGGCTATCACAACGAGCACCACGACGCGCCGGCCGTCGCATGGAGCCGGCTTCCGGCTCTTCATCGGATGGCGCCGGAGCTGTACGACCCCCTCGTGTCGCACCGCTCCTGGACGCGCCTTCTCTGGCGTTTCCTGACCGACCGGAACCTCACTCTCTGGTCGCGGGTCGTCCGCGAGAACCGCGGCGGTATCGCGGTCGCGGCCGAGAGGGCCTAGAGAGAGTCGGGGCTGGCCTCCGCCAGAAGGTGCGGGAAGCTGAAATTCTCCTGAAAAACCCTGAGGACTCGGGGGCGCTCGTGGCCCACCTTTCCCACGTCCCATCCGGTGGACCGAAAGGAAAAGGCCATGAGAACACGAGCGAACTTCCTCACGATCCTGGCGGCTCTCCTCGGGGCGCTCGCCCTCGCGGCAGCCCCGGCCGCCGGCGCGCCAGCCGAGAAAGCCCCGGTGACGATCATGACGTGGAACCTCTTCCCCGGCTTCGACGACGGGCCCGTCGTCGCGGCCGCGATGTCGTGCAATTCGGAGGACCCTCCATCCTGCGTGCCTCTGACCGAGGCCGCCACCGTGGCGTGGCAGCAAGTCCATGACACCGATTTTCACAGCCGCGTCCGCGACATCGCCGGCTGGATCCGGCTTGCCCGTCCCGACATCGTCTCGGTCAATGAAGCCGCGCGGTACGTCGCGGCGAACGGGTCGGGGGTCACCGTCGAGACGATCGACTTCCTCGACATCCTCGTCGCCGCCATTCACGACGCGGGAGCATCGTACGAGGTCGTCTCGACCTCGGAGAACTACGAGATCCCGCTTCCGGTGATGCTCACGGACGGCCTCGGGACGGTCACTCTCCTCGACCGCGACGCCATCCTCGTCCGGACCAGAAACTCCCCCAACTTCTCAAACCCGCAGAACGGGCACTACACCTACAACCTCGGCCCGCCCGACTTCCCGCTGCCGCTCACCCGGGGCTGGGCGTCGATCGATATGGCGATCGGCGGGAAGAGCTTCCGGTTCGTGACGTCGCATCTCGAGGATGTCTCCGTAGATCCGGAGAACCTGACGCCGCTTCAGGAGGCCCAGGCCCAGGAGATGGTCGCAATCGGCCTCTCCGGCGGCATCCCGACGGTCTTCGCGGGGGACTTCAACACGGACGGCTTCCGGAAGTGGCCGACCTACCGGCTCCTGACGGGCGAACTCGGCCTGGACGACGCGTGGACGATCGCCCATCGGGGCCGCCCGGGCCTCACGTGGGGGAATTCTCCCGACCTCCTCAACCGCTTCCCCCGCTTCACCCAGCGCCTCGACCTCGTCCTCTTCTCCGGGCATTTCAAGGTCGAAAGCGCCGCCGTCATCGGGAACACACTGCTCGACCGCGCCGTGGCCGGCATGTGGCCTTCCGACCACGCGGGGCTTCTCGTGACGCTTCTGCCCTGAACGATCCGGCAGGTTCCGGGGTCCGTGGATCGGGGCGGCTCGAAGCCGCCCCGATTTCTCTTCCTACTTCGTGATCCCCAGCTCCGTCAGGACGAACGCGTAGTCGAAGGCGCGCTCCTTGTACCGGTCGTAGCGCCCCGAGGAGCCGCCGTGCCCGCCCGCCATGTTCGTCTTCAGGAGAAGCGGGTTCGAGTCGGTCTTGAGGGTCCGCAACTTCGCGACGTACTTGGCGGGCTCCCAGTACATCACCTGGCTGTCGTTGAAAGAGGTCTTCACGAGGAGGGCGGGGTAGGCCTTCGCGGCCAGATTCGTGTAGGGGCAGTATGTCTTCATGTAGCCGTACTCGGCCTTGATCTTCGGGTTCCCCCACTCCTCGAACTCGCCCACCGTCAGCGGCAGCGTCTCGTCGCTCATCGTGTTGATGACGTCGACGAATGGCACGTACGAGACGACGGCCTTGAAGAGGTCGGGGCGCATGTTCGTCACGGCGCCCATCAGGAGGCCGCCGGCGCTCCCGCCGCTGATGACGAGCTCCTCCTTCGAGGTTACCTTCTTCGCGACGAGGTCCGCCGCGACGTCGACGAAGTCGTTGAAGGTGTTCTTCTTCGTCATCATCCGCCCGGCGTCGTGCCACGGCTTGCCGAGATCGCCGCCGCCGCGGACGTGGGCCCAGGCGTAGACGAAGCCACGGTCGAGGAGCGGGAGGAGGGCCGGATTGAACGACGGATCGATCGCGGCGCCGTAAGAGCCGTACCCGGTGAGGAGCATCGGGAACGGGCCGTCCTTGAGGCCACGCGCGGCGGCGTCCACGGAGGACTTCGCCTTCCATACGAGCGAGACGGGGACCTTCGTCCCGTCGCGCGCCACGACCCAGATCCGGTCGGAGCGGTAGAGGCCCCGGTCGTAGAGCGGCACCTCGGTCTCCTTCAGGAGCTTCGAGGTCCCCGCCTTCACGTCGTAGTCGAAGACGGAGTCGGGGGTGACGAACGACTGGTAACGGTACCGGAAGAAGGCCGTGTCGAACTCGCGGTTGTCGGACGGGTGGGTCGAGTAGGCCGGCTCGGGGAAGGTGACGGACTTCGACGCCCCGGTCGAAAAGTCGGTCACCCTGTACCGGACGAGGCCATCCTCCCGCTCCTCCGCGACCCAGAAGCTCCCGAAGACGTAGGCGTCCTGGAGCATGACGTTCGGCCGGTGCGGGAGAACCTCCTTCCAGCTCGCCCTCCCCGGGCTCGCGACGGGGGCCGTGACTAGGCGGAAGTTCCGGCCTCCAGAGTTCGTCCGAATCCAGAACAGGTCGCCGCGATCCTCCGGGTAGTACTCGTGCTCCGCCTCGCGAGGCAGGAGCACCGTCCACGCCCTTTCCGGATGGTGGGCGTCCAGAAAACGGTACTCCGAGGCCGTGTGACTGAACGAGCCGAGGTAGAGGAATCGCAGGCTCCGCGACCGTGAGACGGAGGAGACGAACCTCTCGTCCTTCTCCTCGAAGACGATCGCGTCCTTCCCGACCGGCTCGCCGAGGCGGTGGCGGTAGATCCGGTAGGGCCGCTTCGCCGCGTCCTCGACGCCGTAGAAGAGCGTCCTGCCATCGGCCGCCCAGGCGACGGAGGTCGCCTTTTCCACCCGCTCGGGGAGGATCTCCCCCGTCACGAGGTTCTTCACCTGCAGACGGTACTGGCGGAAGCCCGTGTTGTCCGTGGAGAAGGCAAGGAGGTTCCCGTCGTCGCTCACGCTGTAAGCGCGGACGGCCATGAACTTCTCCCCTTCGGCCATCTTGTTGACGTCGAGGACGACCTGCTCGGGCCCTTCGGCCTCTCCCGACCCGGCCGGGAACTTCTTCCGGCAATAAAAGGGGTACTGCTTCCCCTTTTCGTAGCGCGTGTAATAGAGCCACCCGCCGAACCGGTACGGGACGGAGAGGTCGGTCTCCTTCACGTGGGAGACGATTTCCTTGTAGAGCGTCTCCTGAAGCGCTTCGGTCCCCTTCATCACCGCGTCGGTGTAAGCGTTCTCGGCGTCGAGGTATGCCTTCACTTCCGGGTCGGGCTTGTTCCGGAGCCAGAACCAGGGGTCGGTGAGGGTGTCTCCGTTCAGCTCGGTCCGGTGTTCAACCTGACGGGCGACAGGGGGTTTTGGGGCGTCCCCGGCGAGGAGGGCCCCCGGAAGAACGAAGGAAAGTCCGGCGATCAGCACCAATGTCTTCACACCACCTCCGAGTGCGGAATCCCGCTCACCCTACTACGGGTCCAAGGGACTCTGTGTTTCCTGATTCGTCCGCATCCCGCGGCGTCCGATCGATTCGGTACCATTCCCCCCGATGGCCCATCGGATCGTCGTCACGGGAGCCGGAGGACAGCTCGGGAAGGTACTCGTCCGGGATCTCCAGAAAGCGCACGAGGTCTTCGGCCTCACGCGTGAGAGCCTCGACGTGGCGGACCGTGCCGCAGTGCGCGAGAGAGTCGCGAAGCTCCGGCCCACGGTCGTCGTGAACGGCGCGGCCTTCAACGACGTCGACGGCGCCGAGGACGACCCGAAGGCGGCCATCGCGACGAACGGCTTCGGGGTCGGAGCCCTCGCGGACGCCGCGGCGGCGGCGGATGCCATCCTCATCCACTTCTCGAGCGACTTCGTCTTCGACGGCAGGACGACGCGCCCCTACACGGAGAAGGATCTCCCGAACCCCCTCAGCCTGTACGGCGCCTCGAAGCTCCTCGGCGACGTCCTCGCCCCGCGCGCGCCGAAGCACTGGATCCTTCGTCTCGCGAGCGTCTTCGGCGGCGAAGGGCGGACGAGCAGCATCGGGAAGATGGCCGAAATGCTCGCGAAGGGGGAGCCCGTGAAGGCCTTCTACGACCGGACCGTCACGCCGAGCTACGTCGAGGACGTCTCGCGCACCGTCCAGATGCTCTTCGAGCGAAAGCTTCGCTGGGGCCTCTATCACTGCGTCAGCTCGGGGACGGCCACGTGGCACGAGCTGGCGATGGAGCTGGCCCGGATGATGGGGTCGAAAGCGGCCGTCTCGGCCATCTCGATGGAGAAGGCCGGGCTCAAGGCGCCCCGCCCCCGATACTGCGCCCTCTCGAACAACCGGCTCGCGGATGCGGGGATCGAGCTTCCGGACTGGCGAAGCACTCTCTACCGGTTCGTGGAAGCGCGCGCGAAAGCCTGACCTCAGAACCGGTCGCTCGCCCCTCCCCCGCCGAACGACCCGCCTCCCGGCGTGAAGCGCTCTTCCGGAGGCGGGCCGGTAGCCGGCGAGAGTGTCGTGGCGACGGGGATTGCCTGCAAGAGGCGCAGTTTCGCTTCGTCGGAAAAAAGCGGTTCGGCCGTGAAGCCCGAGCGCTCCCTTTCCGGGCCGCGCGAGAGCCACCTCTCGAGAACGAGGGCGAAAGCGAGAAGAACCGCTCCCATCACTCCGAGGATCGCCCAGAGAGGCGCGATGTGAACGTAGTGCCGCAGGGTGACGACGGATAGGATGAGGAAGACGGCTCCGGAATCGATCAGGAGAAGCCGTCTTGTCCGGATCCCCACGAAGAGGATGGCAGCCGGCATCAGGGCCGTCGCGATCATCGAGACGACGAGCACCGCACGCGGGGGATCCGTCCACTCGAACCCGGTCCGGAGCCTTTCGATCCACCAGCTCTCGACCGACCCGTAGTTCACCGCTGCATAGAGCGCGGCGAGTCCGGCGACACAGAGCGCCCCCGCGGAGATCCGGTGCGGCGGGGGCCATGACGGCTCGTCGAGACGGCGCCACGCGAGGATCGCCATCCCGGCACCGAAAGCGACCAACAGAAGCCGCCCGTGAGGCTGCCTGCCGAGGAGCAGGAAGAGCGAGACCGCCGAGAAGAGAGCGAAGACCGGGTTTCCCCACCGCCACGAAGCCACCCCCCAGACGACGGCGGAGACTGCGAGGACGACGATCGTCCCCGGCTCGCCTCGAAGTGCTCCGAACTCCAGAAAATAGAGTCCCGCGGCGACGACGAGGAGGACACCCGCCCAGAGCGCCGTCGCCCCCGCGCCGCCCCGGAGCGCGAAACGCGGGGAGCGCTCCTGAAGCTCGGTCGCGTAGACGCACGCCCCCCCCACGAGGAGGCAGACGAAGGCCGCTCCCAGCGCCCCCCGGACTCCGCTCACCGCAAGGGCGAAAAGAACCCCGAAGACGATGACCGTCACGAAGAGAAAGGTCAGGATCTGCCAGATCGCCGACGGGCGAAGCCTTGGATCCGGGTACTCGCTTCCGATCGCCTCCTCGGTCCGGAGGTCGATCACCCCCGACTTCCGCCAGAGTCTCGCGGCATGGCGCACGGCGGCCGCACGTTCGAAGGCCGCGGTTCCGGCTCTCACCGCTCCCTCATCCTTCGATGCGCGGCGAAAAGAAGCCCGAGGACGCCGGCCGCCGATGCCGTCACGACGAGAAAGAAGGCCGATCCGAGGTGAATCTTCCCGAACGCTTCGAACAGGAGTCGCAGGGATCCGAAATAGACCGCGACGACCCCCTCGGCGAAGGGGAGCATCCGGGCGCTGTGAAACGCGATCGCGATGATGACCGCGGCGACGATGGCCAGGGCCAGCAACCACCAGCCCCAGAGGTACCGGTCGCCGAAGACGCCGGAGAGAAGACCGCCGAGAAGAAGAAGAAGTCCGAAATTGATCCACGACGTCCTCGAAATGGGGTTTCCTTCCCGGCCCGGACGAGAAGGACGCCGCCGATGACGAAGAGAAGCCCGCAGACGACGGCGTTCCCTCGCGTCTCACCGGCGCGCCCGGGCCCGAAAGTCCCGTGCAGAACGTTCACGGAAACGCCTCTCCAGGCGGCGAACGAGCTCAAAGCGAAAGAGAGCGCGACCGGGGAGTCCCATCGGAAGGCCGCGGCCCCTGAGAGAAGCGCCACGACAAGGAGGTGATACGGCCAGTCCGGTCCGAGGAGGCGGAACTGCACCTCGACATAGGCAAGGTCCGCGGCGACGAGGAGAAGGCCGAGCAGAAGGACGTAGTCGAGGGCGACCCCCGACTCCGCAGCCCGCGCCCACGTGAACGGCGCGGCTCGCCGGATCACCTGGAAGAAACAGGCGGCGGCGGCGAGACCGAGCGCGGACGCGATCGTCGCCGGGCCGATCCGGCCGTGATTCTCCTTCACGAAGAGCCCGACGCCCGTCGTCAGGAGGAGGACTCCGAGATAGAGGAGCGTCCGGATCTCGAGCCGGACGGAGACGAGGTCGCCCCGCGCGACACGGAGGAGGTGCGATGCCGGCGGGTCGCCGACGACCCCTTTCTCCTTCAGCGAGGAGAGGGCGTCGACGACCTCGGGCTGCACGGGGCTCTCCGGCTACTTGGTCTCGATCCCCTCGGCGATCGCGACCTTCAGCTTCTGCTTCGCTTTCGTCTTCCCGTACGTCAGCGTCACCGTATAGTCGCCGGGCGGGACGAACTTCGGCTGCTCGCCGAAGCCCCCGCCTCCCCCGCCCCCGCTCCGCTCTCCGTCCGTCTCCCGGATCGGCCGGAGGTTCCAGACGACGCGACCGAAGCCGGGTGTTCCGGGAGCGTGAAGCGTGGCGACCTGCTGGTTCTCTCCGTTCGTGATCGCGATCCGGACCTCCTCGCCCGTGAATTCCTTCAGCCAGTAGTTCAGGATCGCCCCTTCCGGCGGGTTCTGGCCGCGGAAGTGGGCCTTTCCGTTCCACTCGCTCCAGCCGGGAAGCCGGTAGATGCCGAGGGCCGGCCGCGGCTCGAAGAGAACGGCGTCCTTCTCCCGCGCCTCCTTCGTCGCCTGCGCGAGCGGCGAGACGTCGTCGAGGACCCAGAGGCTCCGCCCGTGCGTCGCGACGACGAGGTCGCCGTCCCGCGGGTGGATCTTCAGGTCGTCCACGGCGACGGTCGGAAGCCCCCCGAACTTCGTCCAGCTCCCCCCGCGGTCGAGCGAGACGAAGAGGCCGAACTCCGTTCCGGCGAAGAGAACGTCGGGATTCTTCGGGTGCTCGCGGACGACCTTGGCCGGCCCGTTGGCCGGAAGGTTCGACGCGAGGCTGGTCCACGTCCTGCCGAGGTCCGCAGTCCGGTAGACGAGCGGCGCCTCGTTCCCCGTCCGGTACGCTTCGACGACGAGGTACGCCACGTTCGCATCGGCCGCCGAGGCCTCGATCGACTGGATCCACTCCCCCTTCGCAGCCGCCGGAAGGCCCGCGGTCAGATCGATCCACTTCCCGCCGCCGTTCTCCGTCACCCAGAGCTTTCCGTCGTCGGTCCCGGCCCAGAGGAGGCCCGCCTTCACCGGAGACTCCGCGAGCGCGTAGACGACGCCGTAGTTCTCCGCCCCGCTCCCGGTCGTGAAGATCTTCTCGGGATCCCGCGCGGAGAGGTCGGGGCTGACGGGCGTCCACTCCTCGCCCCGCTTCGTCAGGCGGAAGACGCGGTTCCCGGCGAGATAGAGGACGTCCTTCTCGTGGCGGCTCGCGAAGAAGGGAGCGCACCAGTGGAAGCGGAAGCCCGGCTGTCCTTCTCCCGCCTCCGGGCGGAGACGCTTCGTCTCTCCGTTCCGGAGGTTGAGCCGGAAGACCGAGCCCCCCTGCGACTCGCCGTAGAGAACGTCCCGGTCCTCGGGGTCGAAGACGTCGTAGAAGCCGTCCCCCCCGCCGAGGTTCGTCCAGTCTCCGTTCATGATCCCGTCGCGGCTCCTCGTCGCGGAGGGGCCGACCCAGTTCAGGTTGTCCTGGAGGCCGCCGATGATCCGGTACGGGACGGAGTCGTCGAGCGAGATCCGGTAGTACTCCCCCGCCGCGAAGCGGTCGAGGTGCTGCCAGTTCTTCCCCCCCTCGAGGCTCATGTAGATCCCGCCGTCGTTTCCGAGGAACAGGCGCTTCGGGTTCTTCGGATCGATGACCATGGCGTGCCCGTCCGGATGGACCTTGTCGCCGAGATCCTCCCGGAAATTCTGTCCGGCGTCGTCCGAAACGTAGAACGAGATTCCGAGGACCCAGACCCGCTTGTCGTTCGACGGGTCGACGCGGATCTGGCTGAAGTAGAACGGCCGCGGGTCGAGCGGGTTCGTCCGAGTCCACGTCTCGCCTCCATCCTCCGACCGGAAGACGCCGCCCCGCTTGCTCTTCGTGTCGCGGATCGTCGCGGTCCCCCCTTCGTCGCTCTGGACGATGGCGTAGACGATCTTCGGGTTCTTCCGGAAGACGTCGAGGCCGATCCGCTGCGTCCGCGCCGGAAGACCGTTCGTCAGCTTCTTCCACGTCGCGCCGCCGTCGAGGGAACGGAAGATCCCGCCGACGTCGCGCCCTCCGGTCTCGTCGGCGCCCGAGACGAACGACCAGGGGGTCCGCTGCCTCGCGTAAAGGACCGCGTAAACCGTCTCGGGGTTCGAGGGGTCGAGGGCGACGTCGCCGCAGCCGGTCCTTGCATCGTCGGGCGCCGCGGCGGAGAGGACCTTCTTCCACGTCGTTCCGCCGTCTGCCGTCTTGAAGAGGCCCCGTTCGCCCCCGGGCTGCCAGAGATTTCCCGCCGCGCAGACGTACGCCGTCTTCGGGTCGGTCGGGTGGACGGCGATCCGGGCGATCGCCTTGCTCGTCGCGAGGCCCACGTTCGTCCACGTCGCCCCGCCGTCCGTCGACCGGTAGACGCCGTCCCCCCAGCCGGAGCTGTTCCGGTCGTTCGCCTCGCCCGTCCCGACCCAGACGGTCTTCGCATCCGACGGAGCGACCGCAACCGCCCCGATCGAGGCCACCGGCTCCTTATCGAAGACCGCCTCGAAGCTCCCGCCGTCGTTCACGCTCTTCATCACTCCCCCCGTGGCGAGACCGACCCAGAGCCCGTAAGGGTTCTCGGGATCGAGCGCGATGTCCGAGACACGCCCGCCCATCAGCGCCGGCCCGATCGACCGGGCCTTGAACGCCTTCAGGCTCGCGGCGGGAAGAGCGGCGGCTGGGGCCGCGCTCACGGCAGGCGCGGTAGCCGGCCGGGCTTTCGCCTTCGCTTTCTGGGCCGCGAGCGGGAAGGCGAGGAGGAGAGAGGCGAGGAGGAGAGAAGTCTTCTTCATCGGGTCATCTCCAAAGAAATAAAAATAGGCGCCGAGAATACGCCTCCCGGCGGCCGGTCAGCGTCCGTCCACGATCAGCCAGAGCCAGTTCGCGGCGAGGACGAGAATCACGGCCGCGCGCGCCCAGCCCGGGATCCGCTCGGGCTCGCGCACGCCGCGCCCGGCGAGCGCGATCGCTCCCGCGACGAGTCCCCCCCGACGAGAAGGACGAACGCGGCCGCGACGAGCGGGTTCGCGTGGAAGGCGCCGGCAAGGTCGCCCGAGAGAAGCGCGAGCGCGGCGCGCGTCCCGCCGCAGGTGGGACAGGGAATACCGGTGATCTCGCGGAAGAAGCAGGAAGGAAGCCGCGTGGCCGCGCCCGGGGCGAAAGGGGAGACGGCGACGAGCGCGAGCGCCGCCGCCCCCCAGAAGAAGCCGAGCTGGCGCTCGCGGCGCACCGTCGTCGAACCCCGCTCCCTCTTCAGCGCATCCTGCCGAAGGCGCTCATCAGGGCCGCGCCGCCGAGGACGATTCCGATCAGCGCGCAACCGCAGCAGAGAATGACCGGGATCAGGAGGGCGGCGAGCGCCTTTCCCGGCGTCGTCCGGTGGAGCCGTTCGATCCCCATGACGTAGAGGACGGAGACCCAGACCAGGGCGATCAGCCCTCCGACGAGCGGGACGATCTGCGCGAGCTGGGCCACCCACGAGTAGCCGACGACGCGGACCGTTCCCTCGAAGCCGGCGTTCGAGTTCGAGAGCCCCCCGACGATCATGACGCAGAGGTGCATGACCGCCGCGCCGATGAAGAGGCCGCAGACGACGAAGAGCGGCGCGACGAGGATCTGGACCACGATCATTCCGACGGACCTCGCCGCGAACCCCGAGACCATCGCGCGCATCTCCGGAGGCAGGAAGCGGAGCCACGCCGCCCCGAACATCATTCCCCAGACGAGATTGAAGGCGGCTCCGACCCAGCCGACGCAGATGGCGAAGAGAAGCGGCTGTCCGTAATCCCCCTTCTCCCGCGTACGGCTCCATGCCTCCCGCGGGCTCGTCACGAAGAGACGGATCGTGTCGACGAGCGCGTCGGCGAACCCGACCTGCGGCCGCATCTCCCACGGGAGAGCGGCGGCCGGCGCCCCCGACGCGGGCGGATTCCAGCCCGGGGGTGGGGCGGACGGCGGAGGAGGCGGCGGCGGCGGGAGTTCCGGGGGGAGGCTGGACATCTCTCGACCCTCCTTCTTTCGGATGCGGGATTTCCGGCCGGATTCTATCGAGGAGGCGCGGAGGCTCTGTTACGCTCGCCGGTCCGCGGGCTCCGCTGGGAGGGTGAGCCATGAAGTACACGACGCTCGGCCGGACCGGCGTGACCGTCTCCCGCCTCTGCCTCGGCTGCATGAGCTACGGTTCCAGCAGCTGGCGACCCTGGATCCTCGACGGCGAGGAGGCCGCGCGCCCTTTCTTCCGCGCCGCGGCGGAGGCCGGGATCAACTTCTTCGACACGGCTGACGGCTACTCGCTCGGCCGGTCGGAGGAGATCACCGGAAAGATGCTGAAGGAGTTCACGAGGCGTGAGGAGGCCGTCCTCGCGACGAAGGTCTTCTTCCCGATGGGAAAAGGGCCAAACACGAAGGGGCTCTCGAAAAAGCACGTCGTCGAAGGGTGCGAGGCCAGCCTCCGGCGCCTCGGCGTCGAGACGATCGACCTCTACCAGATCCACCGTTTCGATCCCGAGACGCCGCTCGAGGAGACCCTCGCGGCCATGGACCTTCTCGTCGCGCAGGGGAAGGTTCGCTACACCGGGGCCAGCTCTGGGCCGGCCTGGAAGCTGATGAAAGCGCTCGGCCTCTCCGATCTCCACGGCCACCCGCGCTTCGTCTCGATGCAGAACCATTACAACCTCGTCTACCGCGAAGAAGAGCGCGAGATGCTGCCGCTCTGCGCCGAGGAGGGGATCGG
The DNA here is from genome assembly GCA_963779415.1 of uncultured Acidobacteriota bacterium. GTDB lineage: Bacteria > Acidobacteriota > Thermoanaerobaculia > UBA5066 > UBA5066 > DAOMFB01. The sequence continues at coordinate 1,483,333 of CAVZYA010000001.1, forward strand.
CGTCATCCCCTGGTCGCCCCTCGCGCGCGGCCTCCTCGCAGGGACGCGCCCGCGCCCCGACGACCGGACCTCGACCCCGCGGGCCGCGAGCGACGACTACGCCTGGAAGCTCTACGACCACCCCTCGGACGCCGACGTGATGGAGGCGACGCGCAAGGTCGCCGCGGCGCGCGGCGTGGAGATGGCCGAGGTGGCGCTCGCATGGCTTCTTTCCAGGCCGGTCGTCACCGCGCCGATCATCGGAGCCACGAAGCTCCCCCACCTCGAAACGGCCCTCCGTTCGCTCGATCTCTCGCTCACCGACGACGAGATCGCCGCCCTCGAAGCCCCTTACAGGCCTCACGCCGTACGCGGGTGGCACTAGATGGAAGCGACCGCACCCCTGACGCCGGAGAGGTTCCACACCCTGATGGCCGAACTCGCCTCCGCCTGGAACGTCGGCGACGCCGACCGCGCGGCCGCCCTCTTCAGCGAGGACGCCGTCTACCTCGACCCGGGCAGCCGGAAGTTCTACCGGGGACGCGCCGTTCTCCGCGACCTCTTCGAGCGGACGGCGAGGCGCTCGCCGATGACGACCACCTGGCGCCACGTTTTCTTCGACGAGCCTTCCCAGACCGGCGCGGCCGAGTTCACCTTCAACTGGGGCGCCCACGCCTACGCCGGCGTCGCCATCGTCGTTCTCGAAGACGGCCTCGTCTCCCGCTGGCGCGAATACCAGGTCGAGTCCGACAGCGCCTTCGACGTCATCTCGGGGTAGGCGCGGAGAGAGTCGGGATGGCGCTCACGCGGCACCGGCACTTTTCTCCATGGCGGCCGAATCGTGACTAGCCAGCCGCAAGCACGATGAAAACGACCTTTCTCCGCGACGCCTCGCCGGAAGACTCCTCCGACATCTCCGCCTTGCTCGCAGAACTCGGCCACCCGCTCTCTCCGGACCGGGTCGCGCAACAGCTCCGCCGGATCACCGAGCATGGAAGGGGATCCTTCGTCGTCGCGGCCCTCGTCGGCGGACGAACGGTTGGAGTTGTCTCCGGTTTCGCAACGCCCGTACTGCATCGGGAGCGTCCGGTGGGTCGCATCAGCGTCCTCGTCGTAGCCCGCTCCCACGCCCGCGAGGGGTTCGGCTCTGCTCTCCTCCGCGAGGCGGAGGAGCGTCTGCGAGCCCAGGGCTGCGTTCGCGTCGAGCTCACCAGCGCCGCTCACCGTACCGAGGCACATGAGTTCTACTGCCGCAAGGGATATCAGCAGCAAGGCCTTCGGTTTGCACGGGAGATTCGCGGAGAGAACACCGGGAGCGGCGCCTGACCCCGAATCACCGGTGGAGGCCGCCGTTCACCGGTTCTCTTCCGGAAGCCGTTCATCTGACAAGGGGCGAGGAGGACTTCCATGACTTCCGATAAGCAGCACGACCTGATCATCGTCGGGGGCGGAATCGGCGGCATCATCAGCCTCAAATATGCGAAGGATGCCGGCCTTGACGCAATCCTCCTGGAAGGAGGCAATGCTGTCGGCGGCCTCTGGCGCGATCTTCCTGCCTGGCAGGACATCCAGTTCCGCAAGGAAGACTGGACGCTCGGGGACTTGCCGATCGCGGGAGAAGACCAGGCGAGCATTCTTGCCAACATCCGCTCATGGGTGGAGCGTTTCCGGCTTGCGGAATCGATTCGGCTCGGCACCCGGGTCACCTCGGCCCGGCCGAGCAATGGTGGCTGGAAGGTGTCTGCGGGAGCGTACAGCGGCCATTCGAAGTTTCTCATCGCCGCCACCGGCGGTTACAATCGGCCCGTCGTTCCGCAAATCGAGAGAGTCCTGCCGACGTTGGTCGAGTATCACTCCTCGGCGCTCCGCGACCCGGCAGAACTCACAGGCAAGGACGTCATCGTCGTGGGGGGTGGCGCCTCGGCCTTCGACCTCCTCGATCTCGGTTTCGAACGCCAGGCTCGCAACGTCACCTGGGTCTATCGGTCGCTCAAATGGATGCGCCCCACGCTCCGCCCGAAGTATTTCGGAACGGACATGCGCGCTCTCGCGAGAATGCAGATGCTCGGCGTTCCGCTCGCCACGCAGAATGAACGGATCAATCGGGATCTGCGCGGCCGTTACAGGAAGGCTGGTCTGGATGACCTGATGCCCGATAAGGCGTTCGACCTCGGGAACCAGCAGCTCGTCCCCGGCCGTCGCCGCATGATCCAGAACTTCGCGCGAATCGTGCGTCACCAGAGCGAGATCGTGCGCATCGAGGGAAACACGGTGCGGCTCTCTTCCGGACACTCATGCAATACCGATCTGTTGCTCTGGGGCACCGGATACCAGACGGACCTGAGCTACCTGGAGGTGGGAAACCTGTCGCGACTCACGCGACTCGACGCAATCGGCCGGCGCTGCGGCGCGCATTTTCTTGCTTTGGATGCGCCGAACCTCTTCATTCTCGCGCCGGGAGTCCTGGAAACCAACACCTCGACCCCCTGGGCTTACGCCCACGCCGCGAAATCGATCATGTCTCATATCCGTGGCAACGCCGTATTCGATTCGGTGCCGGTCGACACCAACCCAAACTACTTCGAGCTGGCTCGCTTTCTCGCGAAGCGGGACCGCGCCAACTATCCTGCCCTGCTCTGGTATCTGAAGTATCTTGGCCTGGCGTTCCGCCAACCAGATGATCGACCAATGCCAATTCCCTGAGGTAAAGATCAGGCCTTCGGCCGGTCTGACAGCCATGGTCTGTATGAATGATGCGGACATAGAGGTTCTCCCCACGCCGAGGGGCGCGGGGAGCTATCTCGCCGTGAACAAGCCGGCGGGGCGCGTGGTCCACGGAAAGGGAGGGCTGCTCGAAGAGCTGCGTGCCGCGACGGGCGAGGAGCTCGCGCTCGTCCACCGTCTCGACCGCGAGACCTCGGGGGTGCTGCTTTTCGCGAGAGACTCCGCCGCTCTCCGCGCCGCCCACACAGCGTGGGTCCGCGACGTCACGAAGGTCTACCTCGCGAGAACGCGCGGCGTGCCGTCCCCTCCCGAAGGGGTCGTGAGCGCTCCCCTCCTCGAGCACCACTCCTCGAAGCCCGAGCTGCTCCGCCGCGCGCTCAAGAGCGCTTACGGGTCTGCGCGCGCCGGACATCTTCTCGCCGGGCGCCGCGTCGGCGCGATCCCGGCGGTCCCGCCGCCGGGGCGGACGGCCGTTCACCCGGCCGGAAGGCCCGCCGCGACGGCGTACCGCGTCGTGGAGAGTCGCGGCGCCACCGCCCTCGTGGAGCTCGTCCCCGAGACCGGGCGGATGCACCAGCTGAGGGTCCATCTCGCCCATCTCGGCACGCCGCTCCTCGGCGACCGTCTCTACGACCCCGGCAGCGGTCCGGGGGCCCCGGCGCCCCTTCTTCACGCGAGCCGGCTCGTCTGGAAGAACCCGCCCGGCCGGCCCGAGGGAAGCGTCTGGATCTGGGAGGCTCCGCTCTCCGCCGCGGCCTCGCATGTTCGCCGCCAGATCGGCTAAGGTGTCGAGGAGGCCCGCGTCCGCCTGCCTCAAGGAGGTGCCCCGTGACGCTCTGTCCCATCGCTCTCGCCGTCACTTGCAAGAAGTGCCCCGCGTTCTCCTTCTGCCCTCTCAAGACCGTCATCGGCGACGAGAAGGCCGCCCCGCCGGCGGCGAAGAGCGCCGGCCCGTCCGGCCGCTCCGGCGCCGGCAAGAAGAGGTCCTGACCGGCTCTTTTTCGCGGATCTCCGTCACCGCCGCTGGCCCCGGCGACGTCCGGGGCGGAGGGTGCCATGAGCTATCAGTTCCTGAAGATCCGCATCGAGGAGAGCGTCGGGTGGATCGAGTATCACCGCCCTCCCGTCAACGCCATCGACTGGACGATGCTCCGGGAGATCCCCGTGGCTCTGGAGGCCTTTCTCCGGGACCCCGCGGTCCGGGTCGTCGTGATCGCCAGCGCGCTCGAGAGGTTCTTCTCCACCGGGGCGGACCTCCGCGTCCTCTCGGCGATGGGACCGGCGGAGTTGAAGGGGTGGGTCGAGGTCTGTCACGACATCGTCCGGCAGCTTCGTCGGGCCGAAAAGCCGATCCTCGCCGCGATCCACGGAACGGCCGTCGGCGGCGGGCTGGAAATCGTCCTGAACGGCGACGTCCGCTTCGCCGCCGCCAACGCGAGGCTCGGGCAGCCGGAGATCAACATTGCGTTCCTTCCGCCCGTGGGAACGACGCAATCCCTCCCGCGTCTTCTCGGCCGCCCGCGGGCGCTCCGCTTTCTCTACGAAGGGACGCTCGTCACGGCCGAGGAGGCCCTCGGGATGGGGCTCGTCGACTTCGTCGTCCCCCCGGAGAAGCTCCGCGGGGAGGTCCAGAAGTACGCGGCGGAGCTGGCCCGGAAGCCGGCAGAGGCTCTCGCGGCCATCCGCCGGTGCGTCACGCTGGGGCTCGATCTCCCCTACGACGAAGCTCTCGCCCTCGAGATGGAAGCGGCCGTGCACCTCGCCGGCACTCCCGACTTCTCCGAAGGGCTTCGCGCCTTCCTCGAGAAGCGGCCGCCGAAGTGGACATAGGAGGGACCGATGAAGCGGACATTCCCGATCCTCATCCTCTTCGCGGCGTTTCTGGCCGGCTGCTCCTCGACGAGGTCTTCCCTTCCGCTGACCGACACCCCGCCCCCCGTCCCGTCGTCCTCGGCCGTCCTCGCCGGCCACGCCCGCGCGTTCCGATCCGTCGAGGGGGCGTGGGTCGCCGCCCCCGACTACGACTACGATTTCCTCGTCCTCGAACGGCGTTTCGCCGATCACTGGGAGGCGATCAAGGAGATCCACCGCCGTCACCCGAAGTACGACGGCCGGGCCGGCCCCCGCGATCAGACGATCTACTTCCTCGTCCGAACTTCGCCCGCGCCGGACGGAGGCCACGACCTCGTCGTGGAGAGCTCGCTGGGCAATGGCACGGGACACGAGAAGCCTGGCGGTGGTGGGCTGGCTCTGGAGCTGGACTACGAAGGGAGGGGCTGGTTCGTTCCTTTCGATACGATTCGGATCCGGCAGGAGCGCCCCGCCGTGGAAGGACGGATCCAGGAGACCGTCGAGCTGCTGTCGAAGGGAAAAGGCCGCGAGATCCCGTTCATGAAGATGGAAGAGGAGGGCCTCGTCTACCGGCCTCTCCGTCCATAGACGATCGGCTCAGGTCCTGTCTCTGTTCGCGGGATCAGCCTGTTTCAGGGACTGATCCGTCCCCGGGCGCAATCCTCTCGGCTCTCTTTCAATGCCCATGCGGACGTGTCGGAATCGACGGAGCCGAGCGGGACGGAGGTGCCGGACGATAGGCATGCCGAGGCGACTGATGCGACGGCTCCGGGCGACGTTCGCCGCCGCGGGGCGGTGGTCCCACGTAATAACCCGGTCCCCAGCCGCCGTACTCGTACCCGGACGGACCGTAGGTGGCCCCGACATAGCCCCCGTCGGGTACCAGGCAGGCATACAGCACCGCGAGCAGCACGAAGCCGAGCGCGCGCACCCTCCAACGTCGAGGCACGATATTCATTTCGGCTCCTTTCTGATCTCGGTGTCCGACCACTCCATCAACCCGAAGAGCGCTCCCGCCGGGTCGGCGACGACGGAAACGATTTCACCGTGGCGATCGACGTGCGGTTCGACAACCACACGCCCACCCAGCGCAACGGCCTTCGCGGTCGCACTTGCGGTATCGACGACCCGCACGAAGTTGAGCCAGTGGGAGTGACGGCGGGACGACTTGCTGGGGAAGGAATTGATACTCGCGCGAGCGAAGTCTTCGGTCGAAAGGATCAGGTGGTCCAGACCGTCGGCACTCGGCAGATCGAAGACGTCATAGCCGAAGAGCGCCTGGTAAAACGCCGCGTCCGTGTCCGGGTCTGCAGCGATGAGCGAGCTCCAGATCCACTCTCCCGGCGCCGCCAGGAAGTCTGCCGGGTCCCCGCTGCTGGAGGCGAGCACCGCGAAGAGAGCCCCCTCGGGATCGGCAAGAATCGCCTGCCGGCCCCGTTGCGGGTAACTCTTCGTCTCGGAGACGACCTTGCCGCCGTGCTCCAGTGCCGTCCGTTTCGCAGCCTCGACATCGCGAACGGCGATGAATGTCAGCCACGCCGGCTGCCGGTTCTTGCCGGACGGCACGGCCCGGTGGAAAAGGCCTCCGACCGGCCGGCCATCGAGAGTGGCGACGGCGTAGTCCGTCGTACCGATAAGGGTGTCGCGGAAGGTCCAGCCGAACAGCCCTGCATAGAAAGTCTTCGCGCTGGCGAGGTCCGGCGTCACCAGATCAGCCCAGATCACCTTGCCGACGTGGTGCTCGGCGTTCGCGGGATCAACGAGCGGGGGCAGTTCAGGCGGCGCCGCCATGACTGTGGCGCCGCAAGCGGCGAAGAGGAACAACACACACAGGCCGTGCGCGAGGAACCGTCGGGCTCGATGGCAACAGATCTTCATTCTCGTGCCTCCACAACAACCGTCCGCCGAACAGTCGGCCCGCTTGGACGCCGACCGCCGGGGCCACAAACAGGTCCCGCAATCGGGATGCCATGTCGCCCACCCGCCTTCGGACGCTTGCGGAAAGGCTTATGGCGGGCACGTTGTAGATTCTTCATCGCGCCCTGCATAACCTCCACCTTCGAGACACGATGTCTCCCGGGACGTCGCGAAGAATCCGGGCTAGCCGGCCTTCCCGAGGAAGAACGAGGCGATGAGGATGGACAGGACCGCGGTCGTGATGACGACGAACGCATGGTCCCGCTCGAGAGCGAAGAGGACGATGGAGATGGCGACCCGGAGGATCGGCGTCAGGATCAGGATCAGGAGCCCGAGGGCGACGACGCTCTGGCCATGCCGGTCCCGGAGGCCGGCAATCACGTCCGGGAGGGCATGCGGGAAATGCCGCCCCCGGGCTCGTGAGCCGCTGGAGCGCCTCCGCCGAGCGGACGTAGGACGGGTTGTGGAGGAACATCAGCGCGAGGCCGATGAAGATGAGCGCCATGCTCAGGAGGACGCCGCTTCGAAGGAGGGTGCTGATGACCAGGTCCATCCGCCCGGGCTCGGAGCGGGGATCGATTCCGGGCGGGACCGGATCCGTGGCGCTCATCGGAAGGCCTTCCAGATCATCTGCGCGGAGACGAAGAGAAGCACGGCGAGAAAGACGCCGCGGAGAACCCGGCTGTCGGTCCGGCCGAGGACCCGCGAGCCGGCGAACGAGCCGACCACGACGCCGAGAGCGACCGGAGCGGCGATGATCGGGTCGATGTCGCCCCGCAGAAAGTAGACTCCGGCGCTGGCCGCGGCCGTCACCCCGATCATCAGGTTGCTCGTGGCCGTGGAGATCTTGATCGGCATCCGCATGGCCACGTCCATGGCCGAGACCTTCAGCGTCCCGGAACCGAGGCCGAGGAGGCCGCTGAAGACGCCCGCCAGCCACATGATGACGAGGCCGAGCACCGTGTTCGTGACCCGGTAGGAGACCTGGCAGTCCGCGCGCTTCGTCGAAGTAGCTTCCGTGGAGCTGGAGCTGGTCGGCCCAGCGGTCGGGCGGCACGGGACCGGCCGGGACGGTCATCCGGCGGAGCATCCCGAGCGCCGACGGCGCGAGGACGAGTCCGAAGAGCAGGTAGAGCCATCGCCCGTGCAGGAGGCCGGCGAGGTAGGCCCCGGTCACGGCGCCGGCGGTGGTGCCGAGCTCCAGGAACATGGCGGCACGCAGATTCGTGAGGTGTTCGCGGACGTAGGCGGCGGCCGCGCCGCTCGACGTACCGATGACGGAGACGATGGACGCCCCGATGGCGTAGCGGATGTCGATGCCGAAGAGGAGGGTCAGGGCGGGAACGACGACGATCCCGCCGCCCAGCCCGACGAGCGAGCCGAGGAACCCTGCCGCGACGGAAATTCCGGAAAGGGCAAACACGAATTCGAGTGGTGACATGCACTTCGGATCGTAGCGCGAGGGGGCCGTTTGACCCTCCCCTTCCGTTCCGGCAACATCCGCCGCCGTGACAGCCGGCGAGAGCCTTTCCCGCGCTCCCGGAGTCCGGATCGGCATCCCGGTCCAGCGCCCGACGTCGTGGTGGCTCGACATCCTGAAGCGCCGGGCCGCGAAGATGTACGAGGAGAAGCTCGACCTCTCGAAGCCGGTCACGTTCTCGTCGGACGAAGAGCGGAAGGCCTGCATCGCCTTTTTCAACGCCGCGTACCGGGCGGAGGAGTCGGGCCTTGCCGGAGCGCACAAGCTGGCCGCCGAGGTGCGGGAGTGGGACCCGGAGCTGGCCGAGTGCCTCGTCCTCTACGGGAACGAGGAGGGGTGGCACCGCGAGCTTCTGGAGGAGTTCCTCCGACACATCGGCGGCGGCGTGACCCCGATGGGATGGATGGTCGGCTCCTTTTACAGGACGTACGGAAAGGCGGAGCGGATGGAGTCGATCATGCTCACGAACCTGATGTTCGAGACGATCGGCGCCACGACGTACCGCCTCTCCCTCCGGGACGTTTCACAGCCCCTCCCCCGGCAGGTGCTGAAGATCCTGACGCGCGACGAGTCGTTCCACATACCGCTCAACGTCCATTTCATCCGGGAAATCCTCAAGAGGCACCCGGAGCGCAGCCGGTTGCGCCTCAAGGCCATCTACCAGGTCGTCTTTCACTCGCTCGTCCTGATGTCGTACGGAAGCCGGAAGGTCGCCCGGGAGTTCGACCACGTCACACCGAGGGAGCTGACGACGGCCTACGTCGAGAACCTCGGGCGGCTCTTCGCCCACGAAGCCGACCTCGACTTCCGGCCGCCCGAGGCATCTCCTCCGCGCCTACGGCATCAGCGACGCGAAGCTGGCCGCAGACGACGGCCCGAGCGCCATCTCCGTGGAGGCCGCCGAAAACGCCGCCCGACGGGAGAAAGTCGAGGTCACGGCGCTCTGAGCCGAGGGGCAAGCCGTACGGGATAAAGCAGTTGCACCATATCCGCCGCAGAGAGAAGAGCGGATAGTCTCGCGGCCTCGAAGGATGGGGGGAATCTTGTATCAGATCGTCAAGCGCGAACAGTTCTCCGATGTGACCTTTCTCTGGGATGTTCACGCGCCGGACGTGGCGAACGCGGCGCGGCCGGGCCACTTCGTCATGGTCCGTCTTCGCGACGGGGGCGAGCGGATTCCCCTCACCATCGCCGACTACGACCGGGACTGGGGGACCGTGACCATCGTCGTCCAGGCTCTCGGCAAGACGACCCGGGAAATGATGCGGGACTTCAAGGAGGGCGACACCTTCTCCGACTTCGTCGGGCCGCTCGGCCTCGAGAGCCACATCGGGAAGGTGGGACACGTCGTCCTCGTCGGCGGCGGCCTCGGCGTGGCGCCGGTCTTCCCGCAGCTTCGCGCTTTCAAGGAGGCCGGCAACCGGACGACGGGGATCATCGGCTTCCGGTCGAAGGAGCTCGTCTTCTGGGAAGACCGGTTCCGGCGCTACTGCGACGACCTGATCGTCTGCACGGACGACGGCTCGTACGGCAAGCCCGGCTTCGTGACCGTCGCGCTGAAGGAGCTGATCGAGAAGGAGAAGCCCGACCTCGTCGTCGCGATCGGGCCCCTCCCGATGATGCGCGCCTGCTCCGAGGTGACCCGCCCCGCCGGCATCAGGACGATGGTCTCGCTGAACGCGATCATGGTGGACGGGACCGGGATGTGCGGCTCCTGCCGCGTCTCGATCGGTGGCGAGACGAAGTTCGCCTGCGTGGACGGGCCCGACTTCGACGGACACCTCGTCGACTTCCCCGAGCTTCAGAACCGGCAGGAGCGCTTCAAGTCGCAGGAGGCGGTGGCCTCGAAGGACTTCGAGAAGGTCTGCTCCATCGAGACGCAGCTCTTCGAGCTGAACAAGCGGAACTACAAGAAGTTCAAGCAGCTGGCGGAGCACGCCACGAAGATGCCGGAGCGAGACGCCGGAGAGCGTTCCCGCAACTTCGAAGAGGTGAACCTCGGCTACACGATGGCCGACGCCCTCGTCGAGGCCGACCGGTGCATTCAGTGCACGGTGCCGACCTGCATCGCGGGCTGCCCCGTGGCCATCGACATCCCCCGCTTCATCCGCCACCTCCTCATCCGCGACCTCCCGGGCGCGCTCGCCGTCATCCAGGAGACCAACCTCTTTCCGTCCGTCTGCGGCCGCGTCTGCCCTCAAGAGACGCAGTGCGAGATCCAGTGCGTCCTCGAGAAGAAGATGGAGCCGGTGGCCATCGGGCGCCTCGAGCGCTTCGTCGGCGATCACGCCCCGCTTCCCGAGATCCATCCCCCCGCAAACGCCGGCCAGCTCGGGCGAGTGGCCATCGTCGGCTCCGGCCCCGCCGGCCTCGCCTGCGCGGGGGACATCGCCCGCAAGGGAGCGGACGTCACGATCTACGAGGCGCTCCACGTCATCGGCGGCGTCCTGAACTACGGCATCCCGTCGTTCCGGCTGCCGCGGACGACGATCGAGCGCGAAGTGAGCGCCCTCAGGAAGCTCGGCGTGAAGATCGAGACGAACAAGGTCATCGGAAAGACCTTCACGATCCCGCAGCTTCTCGGTGAGATGAAGTACGACGCCGTCTTCATCGGGACGGGCGCCGGCTTCCCCACCTTCCTCGGCATCCCCGGCGAGCAGGCGCGGCAGGTCTACAGCGCCAACGAGTTCCTCACCCGCGTCAACCTGATGGGAGGGGACCGTTTCCCCTTCGAGGACACGCCCGTGGCGATCGGGAAGAGAGTCGTCGTCCTCGGCGCCGGGAACACGGCGATGGACTGCCTCCGCGTCTCCCGGCGGCTCGGGGCGGAGGAGGTCCACTGCCTCTACCGCCGGACGGAGGCCGAGGCCCCCTGCCGAGTCGAGGAGCTGCGCCACGCCAAGGAGGAAGGGATCCACTTCCACTGGCTGATGAGCCCCACGGAGATCCGGACCGACGACAAGGGGAACGTCCAGGCGATCGTCGTCCAGAAGATGGAGCTGGGCGAGCCGGACAAGTCGGGGCGGCGCCGTCCGGTCCCGATCAAGGACGCCTACGAGACCTTCGAGTGCGAGACGGTCATCTATGCGCTCGGGACACGCGCCAATCCCGTCATCTCGCGGACGACGCCGAACCTCTCGGTCCGCGGCGAGGGGTACATCAACGTCGACCCGAAGACCCAGGCGGCCTCGATCCCGGGCATCTTCGCCGGCGGCGACATCGTCACCGGCGGCGCGACGGTCATCCTCGCGCTCGGCGCGGGGCGGCGGGCCGCCAAGGCAATCGAGAAGTACCTGAAGACGCGGGAGTGGCCGGTCGTTCTCGAGGAAGAGGCCGCACCGGCCCGCCGCGCGGCGCCGAAGGTCGTCGTCGAGGCGGCTTGCCCGAAGTGCCAGCGCCCGTTCGAGCCGGGAGACGACGAGCACATCTGCTGCGCGGGCGAGACGATCGTCTGGACCTGCGAGAGCTGCCAGAAGGTCTCCGAAGGCTTCGCGTTCCCCTACGGGCTCTGCCCCGCCTGCGGCGGCAAGCTGACGCCGGGGCACGACACGAAGGTGGAGTCCGAGGCGGCCGTGATCGCGGTCCGGCAGGCCTTCGAGATCGAGCTGGGGGGCCTCTCCTTCTACGCGCGGGGCGCCGACGAGATGGAGGCGAAGGACCCGGACCTCGCAAGGCTCTTCCGCGACCTCTCGGAGATGGAGCGGGGGCACATGGACACCCTTTCGCGCCGCTACCACATCGCGGTGCCCGAGGGAGCCGTCACGAAGAATCTCTCACCGGCCCAGGTGGCCGTCTTCGCCGGAGCCGAGATGAAGGACCTGTCCGGGGCCGCGCTGCTCCGTCTCGCCGTCCATCTCGAGAAGCGGGCGCGGAGCTTCTTCCTCGAGGCCGGCGGGCAGTTCCCGGCCGGCTCTCCCGAGTGGAAGCTCTACCGCGAGCTGGAGGCCGAGGAGCGCGAGCACGTCGACCTCCTCACCACCGCCCTCGCCCGCCATCTCGCCGAGAAACCGATGGTCGTGTAGTCCCAAGGACGCTTCCGGGGCGTAGTTTGACTTCCCCGAGACATGGACTAAGCTTAGTCTAGTCTGATGAGAGTCCGTATGCGCATGGTCAACATCCACGAAGCCAAGACCCACCTCTCCCGGCTCGTCGAGGACGCGGCGGGGGGCGACGAGATCGTCATTGCGAAGGCGGGGCGCCCGGTCGCGCGGCTCGTCCCCGTCAAGCCGGGCGGAAAGAGCCGGAAGCTCGGCTTCCTCGCGGGGAAGCTCAAAGTGCCGGAAGCGCTCGACGCCCCGCTGCCCGAGGACGTCCTAGAGGAGTTCGAGGGGGGCGGCATTGCGCCTTCTCGTTGATACGCACGTCCTCCTCTGGGCGGCGGCCGAGCCGGAGCGGCTCCCCCCTACCGTGCGCCGCCGACTCGAATCGCTCGAGAACGAGGTCCTCTTCTCGGCGGCGAGCATCTGGGAGCTGGCGATCAAGCTCCAGATCGGTCGGATCACGCTCGGGGTCGAGCCCGAGGAACTTGCCGAGGTAGCCGTCCGCCGGGGATTCGCCGAGCTTCCGGTGACCTCCGCTCACGCCGCCGCCGTCCGGCGCCTCCCCCTCCACCACCGGGACCCATTCGACCGTCTTCTCGTCGCTCAGGCCCAGCACGAGCCCGCCCGGCTCCTGACCGCGGACCGCGCCCTGGCACGGTACGGCGCGTTCGTCGAGGTCATCGCATGAAGCCCTTCCGGACGATCATCGAGCCGTTCCGGATCAAGTCGGTGGAGCCTCTGCGCTTCACCCACCGGGACGAGCGGGAGGCGGCGCTGCGCGAGGCGGGCTGGAACGTCTTCTGCCTTCACGCGGACGACGTCCTGATCGATCTCCTGACAGACTCGGGAACCGGCGCCATGTCGTCGGCCCAGTGGGGGGCCCTGATTCAGGGGGACGAGTCGTACGCGGGAAGCCGGTCGTTCTACCGCTTTCGCGACGTGGTCAAGGACCTGACAGGCTACGAGCACATCATCCCGACGCACCAGGGACGGGCGGCCGAGCGGATCCTCTTCCACACGATCCTGAAGCCCGGAGAGGTCGTCCCGAACAACAACCACTTCGACACGACGCGCGCCAACATCGAGGTGGAAAAAGCCGAGGCGCGCGACCTCGTCATCCCCGAGGGGAAGGTCCCGTCGGCGCTCCATCCCTTCAAGGGGAACATGGACCTCGCCGTCCTGGAAAGGACGCTGGCCGAGGAGGGAGAGCGCATCCCCCTCGTCATGGTCACCGTCACGAACAACTCGGGGGGCGGGCAGCCGGTCTCGATGGAGAACCTGCGCGGCGTCCGTGCGCTCTGCGATCGGTACAAAAAGCCCTTCTTCCTCGACGCCTGCCGCTTCGCCGAGAATTCGTATTTCATCAAGCTCCGCGAACCGGGTTACGCCGGGAAGAGCCCGAAGTCGATCGCGAAGGAGATGTTCTCCCTGGCCGACGGCTGCACGATGTCGGCCAAGAAGGACGGTCTCGCGAACATCGGCGGTTTCCTCGCGATGAACGACGACCGGTGGGCCGAGAGCTGCCGGAACCTACTGATCCTGACCGAGGGCTTCCCGACGTACGGCGGCCTCGCTGGATACGACCTCGAGGCGATCGCGCGCGGGCTCGAGGAGGTCGTCGAGGAGCCGTATCTCCGGTACCGCCTCCGCTCGACGGCCTACCTCGCCGAGAAGATCGACGCGGCGGGGGTCCCGACGATCAAGCCGGCCGGGGGCCACGCCGTCTACCTCGACGCGCGGGCTCTCCTCCCGCAGATCCCGCCACTCCACTATCCCGGCATCGCCCTCACGAACGCGCTCTACGTAGAAGGGGGGATCCGCGGCGTCGAGATCGGGACGGTGATGTTCGGCCTTCACCCCGACGGGAACGAGACGCCGGCCGCGATGGACCTCGTCCGGCTCGCCATTCCCCGCCGCGTCTACACGCAGTCGCACATCGACTACGTGGCGGAGGTGGTCCTCATGGTCGCCGCGAAGAAGGAGACCCTCCGCGGCTACCGGATCGCCTCGGCTCCGAAGGTCCTCCGCCACTTCACGGCGACCTTCGAGCCGCTCGGCTGAGACGCCGTCTCCCGCCGCTTTTCTCCTTGCGGCAGAATAGGCGGGGAGGAGTTCGCAATGGGTGAGAAGGTCTCGTTCGCGTCCAACGGCCATACGTGCGAGGGGTACCTCGCGAAGCCCGCCCTCGGGAAGGGGCCGGGGGTCGTCGTGATCCAGGAGTGGTGGGGGCTTGTGCCCCACATCATGGACATCTGCGACCGGTTCGCGAAGGAGGGCTTCGTCGCCATCGCCCCCGATCTCTACCACGGACAGACGACGACGGCGCCCGACGAGGCCGGACGCCTCCTGATGGAGCTGGACGTGGAACGCGCCAGCGCTGAGATCGCCGGCGCCGGGGCCTTCGTCCTCTCCCGGCCGGAGTGCTCCTCGAAAAGCTTCGGCGTGGTCGGCTTCTGCATGGGCGGGGCTCTCGCGCAGTACGCGGCGACGACGAACGACAAGGTCGGCGCGGCGGTCAGCTTCTACGGCGGCTTCAGGAAGGTGCCGATCCGCCTCGAGAACCTGAAGGCCCCGGCCCTGCTCATCTACGGAGAGCGGGACGAGAGCGTCCCGGCCGCGGACGCCGCTCCGCTCGAGAAGAAACTCCGGGAGATGGGGAAGCAGGTGGAGACCGTGATCTACCGGGGCGCCCCGCACGCCTTCTTCAACGACTCGCGGCCGCAGGTCTACCGCGAGGAGTGCGCCCGGGACGCCTGGAACCGGACTGTCGACCTCTTCAAGAAGCACGTCCGGTGACCGTCCACCGGACCGTCTGCAACCGCGACTGCCCGGACGCCTGCGGGCTCCTCGTCACCGTCGAGGAGGGGAAGGTCGTCCGGGTGGGAGGGGATCCGGAGCATCCGGTGACGCAGGGATTCCTCTGCTCCCGGACCTCGCAGTTCCCCGCGCGGCAGAATTCCCCGGACCGCATCACGACGCCGCTCCGGAAGACCGCCTCCGGATTCGTCCCGGTATCCTGGGAAGAGGCTCTCGGCACGATCGCGGAGCGGCTTCTCGCGATCCGCGCCGAGTCGGGGCCGGCGGCGATCCTCCATTACCGGTCGGGCGGATCGCTCGGCGTCCTGAAGTACGTCGTCGACCTCTTCTGGGAGTCGTTCGGCCCGGTCACGGTGAAGCGCGGCGACATCTGCTCGGGAGCGGGCGACGCGGCACAGGAGACCGACTTCGGCCACGAGGATTCGCACGACCTCTTCGACCTTCTGAACTCGAAGAACATCCTCCTCTGGGGGAAGAACCCGAACGTCTCGAACGTTCACCTCCTCCCCCTGCTTCAGAAAGCGAAGAGAGCGGGGGCACGGATCCTCCTCGTCGATCCCGTCCGGCACAAGGGGGAGAAGCTCGCGGACCGGACGATCCTCGTCCGCCCCGGCGGCGACTTCGACCTGGCGATGGGGGCCGCCGCGCTTCTCTTCGAACGCAGCGAGACCGACCCGGACGCGCCGTCGTACTGCGACGGCTTCGGGGCGTTCCGGACGCTGGCCCTGTCGCGCTCCCCCGTGGCGTGGGCGCAGGCCGCCGACGTGAGCCTCGACGACGTCGGCGCGGTCGCCTCCGCGCTCGCCCGGAAGCCGTGCTCGATCCAGGTCGGCTGGGGGATGGGCCGACGAACCAACGGCTCCGCCATCGTCCGCGCCCTCGATGCGCTCGCCGGCGTGAGCGGCAACATCGGGATTGCCGGCGGCGGCGTCTCCTTCTATTTCAGGAGGCGCGGCGCCTTCGACACCTCCTTTCTCGCGAAGAAGCCGCCGCGGACCCTCTGCGAGCCGCTCCTCGGAGAGGAGATCCTTCGGGCGCGCGATCCCGTCGTCCGTGCCGTCTGGGTCACGGCGGGAAACCCGGTCGCCATGCTTCCCGACTCGGCGGCCGTCGCGCGCGCTCTCGAGTCGCGCGAGATGGTCGTCGTCGTCGACGCGTTCCTGACCGACACGGCGCACCGCGCGCATTTCGTCCTTCCGACGACGACGCTCGTGGAGGACGACGACCTCCTCGGGGCCTACGGACACCACTGGCTCGGCGTCTCCACCCCCGCCATCGCACCTCCCGAAAGCGTCCGATCCGACCTCGAGATCGTCCAAGCACTCGCAAAGGCCATCGACGAGAGAACGGGAATGAGCGACCGGGAGATTTCTTCGAAAGTAAGAGGGACCGCACGGGAATGGAAGGAAAGGATGCTTTCCCGGGTCGTGCCGCACGGCATCACGCTGTCGATGCTCGAGCGCTCCTCCGTCCGCAACCCTTTCGCAGAAAAGGTCCTCTTCGCAGACCGTCGGTTCCCGACCGGTACCGGTCGGATGAGGCTGGTGAGTTCGCTGCCGCCTTCGCCTCCCGAAGAGCCGGGCTTCCCGCTCTGGCTCTTCTCGAACTCGACCGAGAAATCGCAAAGTTCCCAGTGGGCCGGGCCACCGCCGGAGATGCTGACCGCCACCTGCCATCCCGACGCGGCGAACGGATTCGCCGAGGGCGGGGTCGTCTTCCTCGAAAGCGCGCTGGGACGCCTCCGCGCGAGGCTGAAGCTCGATCCGTCCCAGCGCCGAGACGTCGTCATCGTCCCGAAGGGGGGACACTTCGACTCGGGCACTTCGGCCAACGCCCTCATTCGCGCCCGGACGACAGACGCCGGCGAAGGCGCTGCTTACCAGGACTGCCGCGTCCGGATCGTCGGAGCCTGAGGGCTACTCCCCGGCCGCGAACGGGGACAACTCTTCACGGATCAATGCCGCGTCGCCCACGGCCACGACCTGCGCCCGCGGAGCGGCGAGATACCTCTTCGAGACGCGCTTCACGTCGGACTTCGCGACCTTCGCGAGATCTTCGGTCGTCCGGCCGATCTCCGACGGCGGAAGGCCGAGGACCCAGAGTCGCGAGAGCTCGTCCGCGAGCCCCGGGCTCGTCTGGAGCGAGATGGCCTTGAGGCCGGCGAAGACGCGGCGGGAGCGCTCCATCTCCTCGTCGGTCGGCTCCGTCGTCCCCATCCGGGTCATCTCGCAGAGGATCTCGCCGAGCGCGGCACCCGTGACGTCGCTCCGAACGGCGGCGCGGCTCCGGACCGTCCCGCGCCCGGCGAGCCACCGGACTCCCGCCCCCGGCGAATAGGTGTAGCCCTTCTCCTCACGCAGGTTCTGGACGAGTCGCGAGCTGAAGGCACCACCGTAGATCGTCATGGCCAGCTCGAGGGCGGCGGCGTCCTCACTCGTCCGGCGAGGCCCGAGGAGACCCACGACGAGGACCGACTGGACGGAGCCCGGGCGGTCGAGGATCTGGATCTTCCGGGGCGGCGCGGGGAGCTTCGCTTCCGGCGTCGGTGACGGGGCGAGGCCGCTCCCCTCCCAGGTTCCGAAGAGGCGGATCGCCTCCGCCGTGACGTCGGCCGGGTCGACGGCCCCGACGACGAGGAGGAGGCTCCGCTCGGGCCGCAGCCGGCGGCGGCTCTCGATCCGGAGGCGTTCGGAGGTGACGGCGTCGATCGAGGCGGCCGTCGGCGCGATCACGCCGTACGGATGGCTTCCGTAGAGCGCCTTCGCGAAGGCGCGCGCGGCGACGAACGCCGGATCCGACTCGTCGGTCTCGAGACGCTCGTGGGCGAGCGCCTTCACGCGGGCGACTCCCTCGGCCGGGAAAGAGGCGTTTCGCGCGACGTCGGCGACGAGGTCGAGAAGAGAGGGCATCTCTCCGGCGAGGCCGGAGACGCCGATCGTGAGGGAGTCCGGAAGGGCGCCGGTCGCGAGGTCCCCTCCCGCTCCCTGAGCGGCCGTCGCGAGCTCCGGCCCGCTCCGTCCCTCCGTCCCCTCCTTGACTGCGTCGACGAGAAGCTGGGCGAAGCCCGGCTCGGCGGGGGCATCGTCGGAGAGGCCCCCCCGGACGACGAGGCGGACGGTCACGAGCGGAACGCCGTCCCTCCGGACGACCTCGACGGCGAGACCGTTCGGAAGGGCCGCCCTGACGACGTCGGGAGAAGGGAGCGGCCTCGCCGGAAGGAGAGGAGGGAGGTCGCCCGGAAGCGTCATCGAATCGGCCTTCACGATGCCGGGGCCCCCGTTCTCGCCGGCGTCACGACGACCGTCGCGCGGGCCGAGGGACGGAGCCACGCCGCAGCGCGGCGAAGATCCGCGCCGGTCACGGCCTCGACGCGTTTCGGGAACTCCAGGAGGCCGTCCGGAAGTCCGTCGAAGGCGGTCGCCTGGGCAAGTTCCACGGAGAGACCGAGACGGGACTCGAGGTTCGCGTACCAGTCGGCGAGGATCTTCGTCTTCACACGCGCGAGCTCCCCGGCGCCGACCCCTTCGGACGCGATCCGGCCGGCCTCCCCGTCGAAGCCGGCGAGCACCTTCTCGTGCGGGACGTTCCGCCGGTATCCGACGCGGGAGAGGAAGAGCGTCGTCCCGTCGTACCAGGCGCCCCCCTGGAACGGGTTGAAGCCGCCGGAGACGTCCGTCGCGATCTCGCTCCCTTCCACGAGGGCGGTGTAGAGGCGTGCCGCGCGGCCGTTGTGGAGAAGCTCGCCGAGGACGAGGAGCGGAATGGCGTCCGCGTCCGTCCGGGAGGGCATGCGCCAGCCCATCCCGAGCGCGGGCGTCTTCGCGAGAGCCGATTCCTTCACGACGACGGAGCTCTTCTCGCGCGGCGGCTCCGAGAGGTCGGGTGGCGTCGGGGTCCTGCCTCCCGGGATCGCGCCGAACCAGCGTTCGACCTTCGAGAAGACCTCCTCCGCCGGGACGTCCCCGACGACGGCGAGAACGGCGTTGTTCGGGCGGTAGTAGTCCGAGAAGAAGCTCTTCACGTCCGCCACCGACGCGGCGTCGAGGTCGTGGAAGTCGCCGTAGCCGTCGTGGGCGTTCTCCCACTTCCCGTAGAGCGCCTTCGGGAGATCCTGGTACTCGAAGAGTCCGTACGGATCGTTCTGGACGTTGACGCGGATCTCCTCCTTGACGACGTCCCGCTGGTTGTCGAGGGCGGCGGGCTCGAAGGCGAGTCCCTTCATCCGGTCCGCCTCCAGCCAGAGAAAGCGGTCGAGCGCCGGGGAGGGGAACGACTCGACGTAGATCGTCACGTCGGGGCGCGTCTGTCCGTTGTTCGTCCCGCCGGATCCCTCGCAGACCCGGTCGAAGATCCCTTTCGGCGCGTTTGGCGTCCCCTCGAACATCAGGTGCTCGAAGAGATGGGCGAAGCCGGTCCGGTTCTTCGGCTCGAGGCGCGAGCCGATCCGGTAGAGAACGGTGAGCCCCACGACCGGGCTGCCCGTCTTGGAAGAGACGACGACGACGAGGCCGTTCCGGAGACGACGGGAGATCGAAGAGAGGTTGAAGCTCACTCCGGAAAAGAGGATCTCACGCCTTCACGAGCTCGCGGGCGATCACCATCCGCTGGATCTCGGAAGTCCCTTCGCCGATCGTGCAGAGCTTCACGTCGCGGTAGAACTTCTCGACCGGGAAGTCCTTCGTGAAGCCGTACCCGCCGTGGATCTGGACCGCGAGGTTCGCGACGCTCACGGCGACCTCTCCGGCGAAGAGCTTCGCCATCGCCGACTCCTTCGTCGTCTTCGCTCCCCGGTCCTTCAGCCAGGCGGCCCGCCAGGTCAGGAGGCGCGCCGCCTCGATGCCGGTCGCCATGTCGGCGAGGTGATTCTGGATCGACTGGAACTCGGCGATCGGCTTGCCGAACTGCTCGCGCTGCTTCGCGTACTTCAGGGACGCGTCGAGGGCCCCCTGCGCCATCCCGACCGCGAGCGCCGCGATCGAGATCCGGCCGCCGTCCAGCACCTTCATCGCCTGGACGAATCCCTCGCCGGGACGCCCGATCAGGTTCTCCTTCGGGATCCGGCACTCTTCCATCACGAGCGTCGCCGTGTCCGAGGCGCGAAGCCCCAGCTTGTTCTCTTTCTTGCCCGCCCGGATTCCGTCCTGGTGCAGGTCGACGACGAATGCCGAGATGCCGTGCGTCCCGGCCGTCCGGTCCGTCACGGCGAGGATCACCGCCACGTCCCCCACGGAGCCGTGCGTGATGAAGTTCTTCGACCCGGAGAGGACCCACGAGTTCCCGTCCGCAATCGCCGTCGTCCGCGTCCCCTTCGCGTCGCTTCCGGCGCCGGCCTCCGTAAGGCCCCAGGCCCCGAGCAGCTTCCCTTCGGCGAGAGGGACCACCCAACGCCGCCGCAGATCCTCCGAGCCGAAGAGGAAGATGTGGTTCGTGCAGAGGCTGTTGTGCGCGGCGATCGAAATCCCGACCGAGCCGTCGACGCGCGACAGCTCCTCGATCACGTTGACGTAGTCGATGTACGAGAGGCCCGCCCCACCGTACTCCTCCGGGAAGATCACCCCCATCATCCCCAGCTCGCCGAGCCGCGCCATCACCTCTCGCGGGTACGTCTGAGACTCGTCCCACTCCATGACGTGCGGCGCGATCTCGCTCTCGGCGAACTCGCGCACCATCCGTTTCACGGCGAGCTGCTCCTCCGTGAGGGAGAAGCCGGTGGGAGCGGTGCTGTTCTGGACGACTTCTTCGAGGACGGGACTCATCGGGCGCTCCGGAGACGCCCCGATTTTTGACAGGGGCGTCAAATTTCCTCGCTATCTTACCGCGGGCGCTCCGGAGGCGGAAGGAAGCGATTCGAAGGAAACGACCTCGGTCCCCGGGTAGTAGTGGCCGAGGATTTCGGCCGCCGACTTTCCCGCGAGAGCCATTCCGAAGGCTCCGTTCTGGCAGAGGCCGACGCCATGCCCCCAGCCTCTTCCGTAGAACGTGAAGACCGGAGCGCCTCCCGGCTCCTTCCCCCGCACGACGGAGAAGAGCGTCTCGGGAAGCCCGAGGGAGAACCGGATCTCGAGTCCCGCCAGAACGGTCGGCCCGGCGTCCGTCGTGACTTGGACTCTCCGGGCCCGTCCCGACGGCGTCCGCTCGAGGACCTCCACCTTCCGGACGACGGTGACCGGGCGCGACGGATCGCGCTCCCTCAGCTTCGCCGCGAGGTCGGCGCCGGTGAAGCGGCGCGTCCAGTGGATCCACGCCGACTCACGGTCGCTCATCCCTTCCGCCGGGGCGGGCGCCCGCAGGAAACCGACGACACCCCCTCCGCGGAGGAAGAGGTGCACCCGGTCGCCGGGATAGACCCGAAGGGCGGCCACGGGAGTGGCCGCGTCCGCCGATCCGGAAAGGAGCGCCGGGACGGCGAACGGATACGAGCTTCTCCCCTTCGCCGTCTTCACGGTGATCTGCGGCGGCGCGACGCTGACGAGCCGCCCCTCGATCTCGTCGAAATCGCCGAGGCGGGAAAGGATTCCGGCCCAGATGCCGGCGGCCTCCTCGGGCGAGAGAGCGCGTGTCGTGGGGAGCGCGGTGCCCTCCGTGAACTGGAAGCGCGAAAGGAGCGCCCACGCCGAGCGCGCTTTCCGGCTCCATCCCTCCGGTGCCCCGGCACGCTCGACCTCCTCGGTCAGGAGATCGGCATCGGGAATGCCGGCCGCCTCGACGATCTCCGTGTAAGCCGACGCCGGCCAGAGAGGGTGCGCGCCGCTTCTCGGAGGAAGGCCGAGCCGGGCGCGCACGGCGTTCCGTACCGCGACGAGACCGGCCGGAGTCGGGTCCTTCCCGAGCGCGGCGAGGAGCGCTCGTCCGCGGGCGCCGAGGAGCGTCGTCGGGCGCGACGTCCCCCGGGGCACCGCTCGTCCGGCGAGCGTCCACGGCATCTCCCCCGAGCAGGCGACCGAGACCAGGTACGGGCGCGGCGGAGATCCGTTCGGAAAGACCTCCGACGCGCTCTCCGTCCGCCCCCCGCACGTCGAGGTGAAGAGCGTCTCCGCGAGCGCCCCCTGGAAGACGAGGACGAGTCCGGCCGTCTCCTCGACGGCCCGGGACGAGAGCGGCTGCTCGACGGCCGTTCCTCCGTAGACCTGGCAGCGCGGCGTCGCGCAGAGGTCGTACCCTTCCGCCGCCGATTCACCCCGGTGTCGGAGCGCGTAGCTGCGCGCCGCCACCGCCTGAGCTTTCAGCGCCTCCACCTCGTCGTAGACACGCGGCCCCATCTCGGCGGGAACGACCCCCTTGAGGTAGTCCTCCAGATTCACCCGGTTCACGACGTGGAGCGTTCCCCGCGGCGTCGCCCGGATGAAGAGAACGCCGCGATACGACGAATCGCCGAACGGGACGGGGCTTCCGTCCGGGCGGGCGAGGCCGACCGGAGACGGCTGTTCCTCGCTCCGGCCGTTCCCCTCGATGACGACGCTGCCGGCAGTCGCTGACGGACGGAAGACGAGGGCGCCCTTGCGGGCCTCGGTCCCCGGACCCGCCCGGAGGAGCCAGTCGCCGGGAGGAAAGGCAGCCGAACGCCGGTCGATCCCGATCGCGACGTCGAGGACGACGGGCTTCACTTCCGGGAAGACGGGAGGCGGAGAGGGCGTCGGTGTCGGAACGGCCGTGGCCTTCGGACCGGGCGTCGGTGTCGGAACGGGGGGCGTGACGGGGGCAGGCGCCGGCGCGCAGGCCACCTCAAGCAGAAGGAGAAGCGACGCAGCCAACGGCGAGAGGCGGAGAAAACTCCGGCGGTACGTCACGAATTCGCGCGCCGCTGCTTGACCTCTCGCCGGTAGTCGGGGCCTGTGAGCGGGATCAGATCGCACATCTCGGCGAGCCGGCTCCGCATGGCCGTCCCAACACGGAGTTCGAGCGTCTCGCCCCCGGGTTTCTCCGGCGTGTCGCCGTAGTTCGTCGTCAGGAGAGTGATTCGCTTCCGGTTGTATCTCGTGTTCAGGAGACCATAGAGAATGTCGCGCGCCCAGTCGGTCGGGCGCCGGGCACCGAGCTCGTCGAGGACGAGAAGGTCCGCGTCCCGGTAGATCGCGAGAATCCCGTCCTCGCTCTCGTCGGACCCCTTCGAGAACGTCGCCTGAATCCGGGCCAGGAGGTCGGTGAAGTCGCAGAAGACCCCGCAGACGCCCATCGTGTCGACGAGTTCGGCGAGGACAGCGACGGCGAGGTGCGTCTTCCCGACGCCCACCGGCCCGACGATGAGAAGGCCGCGGTCGAGCGCGGGCCACTCGCGGACGAAGCGCCGCGCCACGGCTTTCGCGGCGCGCTGCGAGTCGGTAAGCTCGTTGAAGTTCGTCAGGCCGCAGTTGCGGTACCGCTCGGGGATCCGCGCCGCCCGCCGGCGCGCGTCGCGCTCGACCCCCGCGCGGCAGCGGCACGGCACGAGCTTCCGCCCGTCCGGCGACTCGAGCATGCCGAACCCCTTGCAGACGGGGCACGCGGCCGGAGATTCAAGAAGGGGAAAAGCCACGAAGGGATTCTAAGAGGAAGACCCTCACCGGAGATCGATTCACTTTCAAAGAAATGCGACGAGGCGATCGCCGGGGGCGTTTCAGTTGAGGTACGCCCGGAGCGCCCGGGACTTCAGGGTCCGCTTGATCCGGGCGATGGCCTGCGCCTCGATCTGCCGGACCCGCTCGCGCGAGAGCTTCAGCTCCTCGCCGATCTCCTGCAGCGTCATCGGCTCCCGCTCGCCGTCGCTCCCGTCCTCCGGGATGCCGAATCGCCGGCAGAGGATGGCCCGCTCCTTCCCGGGAAGGACGTCGAGGAGCTGGCGTGTCTGCTCGATCGAAGAGCGTCGCAGGAGCTGCTCGTCGGCGGCCGCGACGGTCGTCTGTTCGAGCGTGTCCTCGAGCGTCCGCTCCTCCTCGAGGCCGTAACTCTCGGAGAGCGACTCGGAGGTCCGTGACATCGCGAGGAGCATCTCGACCTCGGGGGGCGTGAGCGCCGCCTCCTCGGCGATTTCGGGCACCGTCGGCTCGCGCCCCAGGCTGCGCGCGAGCATCTCGCGGACGCGGACGACCCGCGCGTGGAGGGTCGCCTGCTTGTGCGGGAGGCGGATCGCTCCCCACTGCTCCGACAGGGCGTGCGAGATGGCCTGACGGACCCACCAGACGGCGTACGTGATGAACTTCACTCCCCGCTCCGGATCGAAGCGGCGAGCCGCCTGGATGAGCCCGATGTTCCCCTCGTTGATCAGGTCGAGGAACGAGATCTCCGGGGAGTGAAACCGCTTCGCGTACGAGACGACGAACCGGAGGTTTCCGCGGACGAGCTCGTCCACGGCCTCCTTCCTCGCCTCCTCCGCGGACGCCGGATCCTGGATCAGCCGCCCCAGCTCGCGTTCGCGCTCGGGGGTCAGGACGGGGTAGCGCGCGATGTCTTCGAGGTACTTCCGAAGGACCTTCGACTCGTCGTCGCCGCGGGGTCGGGTGGTCACGCGAGGCCGATTATCCCCTCGCCTCGTCCGGCGCGTCAGTCGTGCCGGCGCACGAGGTCGCCGCGCGGCCGGACCGCGAGGGCAATCGAGTGGCCTCCCCCGCGCCCCGCGTGCTCGGCCGCCACCGCGCGGATCGCCTCCATGAGCCGCTCGACCTCCCCTTCCATCTTCTTCAGGCGCGACTTGAGGTCGAGGATGACCTCGACGCCGGCGAGGTTCACTCCCAGCTCGCGGGTCAGCGTGAGGATGATCTCGAGCCGTTCGACGGTGTCCTGGTCGTAGAGCCTCGTGTTTCCGGTGGAGCGCGGCGGGCGGATGAGCCCCTCACGCTCGTAGAGGCGCAGCGTCTGGGGATGGACGCCGAAACGGCGCGCCACGACCCCGATCAGCACGTAGGAGGTCTCCCGGGGGCCTCGGGAGGGGGCCGAGGCCCGGCCGTGAGGCCGGGCCTCGTGTCGCTCGTGCCTCATGGCCGGGTCACTTCTTCTCCTCAACGACCTCGGCGTCGATCACGTCGTCGGCCTTCGTCTTCGGCCCTCCCTCCGGCGTGCCGGCCGGCGGCGCCTCCGGGGCGGGCGCCGACTTGTAGAGCGCCTCGGCGATCTTGTAGCTCGCCTTCTGGAGATCCTGCGCCGCGCGGCGGAGTGCCTCCGCGTCGCCGGCCTTCTCTTCGAGCACCTTCTTCGCGTCCGCGATGGCGCTCTTGACGCTCTCCTTCTCGGAGGGCGGGACCTTTTCCCCGCTCTCTTCCACGAGCTTCTCCGTCGCGTAGACGAGAGAGTCGAGCTGGTTCTTCGCCTCCACGGCGTCGCGGCGCGTCTTGTCCTCGGCCCGGTGAGACTCGGCCTGTTTCACGGCGCCCTCGACCTCGTCCTTCGACAGGCCGGACGAGCCCTCGATCCGGATCCGCTGCTCCTTGCCGGTGCCGCGGTCCTTCGCCGCGACATGGAGGATGCCGTTCGCGTCGATGTCGAAGGTCACCTCGATCTGCGGCATGCCGCGCGGGGCCGGCGGGATGCCGAGGAGCTGGAACGTTCCGAGCCTCTTGTTGTCGGTCGCCATCTCGCGCTCGCCCTGCAGAACGACGATCTCGACCGACGTCTGCCCGTCGCTCGCGGTCGAGAAGACCTCGGACTTCTTCGTGGGGATCGTCGTGTTCCTCTCGATGAGACGCGTCATGACGCCGCCGAGCGTCTCGACGCCGAGAGACAGCGGCGTCACGTCGAGGAGAAGGAGGTCCTTCACGTCGCCCGCGAGGACGCCCCCCTGAAGGGCCGCGCCGACGGCGACGACCTCGTCCGGGTTCACGCCCTTGTGCGGCTCCTTGCCGAACAGCTCCTTGACGAGCGCCTGGATCCGCGGCATCCGCGTCTGGCCGCCCACGAGGACGACCTCGTCGATCTTCTCGGCCGTCAGGTCTGCATCCTTGAGCGCCTGCCGACAGGGGGCGACCGACCGCTGCACGATCTCCTCGACCATCGACTCGAGCTTGGCCCGGGTCAGCTTGATCGTCATGTGCTTCGGGCCCGCCGCGTCGGCGGTGATGAAGGGAAGGTTGATCTCCGACTCCAGCGTCGTCGAGAGCTCGATCTTGGCCTTCTCCGAAGCCTCCTTCAGTCGCTGCATCGCCATCGGGTCCTTCCCGAGGTCGATCCCCTGGTCCTTCCGGAACTCGGCGAGGAGCCAGTCGGCGATCTTCTGGTCGATGTTGTCGCCGCCGAGGTGCGTGTCGCCGTTCGTCGACTTCACCTCGACGACCCCCTCGCCCACCTCGAGGATCGAGATGTCGAACGTGCCGCCGCCGAAGTCGTAGACGGCGATCGTCTCGTTCTTCTTCTTGTCGAGGCCGTACGCGAGCGCGGCCGCCGTCGGCTCGTTGACGAGCCGCTCCACCTTCAGGCCGGCGATCTGTCCCGCGTCCTTGGTGGCCTGGCGCTGAGCGTCGTTGAAGTAGGCCGGGACGGTAATGACCGCCCGCTCGACCTTCTCCCCGAGGTAGGCCTCTGCGGCCTCCTTGAGCTTCGTGAGGATCATCGCCGAGATCTCGGGGGGCGAGAACTCCTTCCCCTGGACCTGGACGCGCGCGTCTCCGTTCGACGAGCGGACGACCTTGTAGGGGACCATCTTCATCTCGGCGCTCACCTCGTCGTAGCGGCGCCCCATGAACCGTTTGATCGAGTAGACCGTGTTCTCGGGGTTCGTCACGGCCTGCCTCTTGGCGACCTGGCCGACGAGCCGCTCGCCCGACTTGGCGAAACCGACGACCGAGGGCGTCGTCCGTCCCCCCTCCGAGTTCGCGATGACCTCCGCGCTTCCCCCCTCGAGGACGGAGACGACGCTGTTCGTCGTCCCGAGGTCGATTCCGATGATCTTGCTCATGAAACCCTCCGGTCGTTGTCGACCGGGAGCAAGATAAAACCTTAGTCAAATATTGTCAAGTCGATCTCATCAAAAAATCTTCATTGCCACTGTATACTGCTGTAAATCATTTGAATTCAATGGCTTCTTTGTCGGTCTTGTGGTCAGGTTGCTGGGCTTCCGGAGCTTTCAGGACCAGCGCCCTCGAGAAGAGGAGGTCCACGTCGGTCCGGCCGTCCCGGTCGAAGCCGACGACGTAGAACTTGTTCCCCTGGACGATGTACCGATACTTGTTTCCGGACGGATCGGAAAGATCCCCCGGCTTGAGGATGTGGGACGAGACGAGGGGCTGGAGCGAGTCCGGAAAGCGGCCCGAGAGGAGACCATACAGGTCGACCCCTTCCGCCACGCGGCGAAGCCGCAGGAGCGACTCGGTCTTCCGGGCATCGTCGAGGATGGTCGACGGCCGCCGCGGAATCGCGACGAGGTTGAGGGGGTTTTGCGCCTGAAAGTGGAGCGCGACCAGGCCGAGAAGAGCGAGGCCGAGACCGACGAAGAGTGTGATGTCGACGGGGCGCCGGGCCGCGGCCGGCGGCGCCGTGGGCGCCGCCGCCTCGCGGCGCGGCATGCCGATCTCTTCGATCAGACCGCGGCTCACGAGATCGTAGAACGCCTTGCACCCGTCGAACTCGGAGAGGAAGGTGACTTCGTTGATCTCCGCCACCGTCCGACGCCCGTCCACGAGCTCGTAGACGGCCCATTCCGCGCGGGAGATCCGGATCGGCTCGAGGCGGGATTCCCTCCCCACACGGTCGCCGGACCCTTCGGCGTCGTCCACCAGCTCCTCGTCGTCGGCGGGGATCACGGGCTGGGCGACCGGGACGCGCTGGTAGACGAGGTCGAGAGAGCGGACGACCTTCTCGACGATGGGCCACTCGTCCACCATCCGGGCGCCTTCCATGAGGACCTGCTCGACGCCGAGCGGAGTCGTCGACTCGTGGTCGTAATCCACATGGTCGGTCTGCTCGAAGACGTAGTCACCGTCCGTCCACCGGAAGAGGCCGTACGCGATCCGGCGGATCTGGATGTCGAGTCCGTCCCGGAGGTCCTGCGCCGTGCAGAAGCCGTTCTTGAGGAGGATGAAGCCGAGGCGTTGCAGCGTCTGGGACTGGATCTCGAGGGCGCGCTGAAGGTCGTCCGGCGAAAGCCTCCGCGTCTTGACGAGCACCGTGCCGAGGCGCGTGTCGAGACGCTGGGCCGACGACTCGGCCGAGACGAGCATTCCGTCGACGAACCCGAGCGTAACCGTGTCGGAAGGGCTCCGGACGTTCAGGAGCCCGGTCTTGTGCTGCAGCGCGATGAGCTGGAGGATGTCGGCGAGAGAGAAGTCGCTGAGGGTGCCTTCGAGCGCCATCGTCAGCCTCTCCGCGCCGTCGTCTGTCCGAGCGTCCAGCCGGCGGCGGCCACGGCGCCCCAGAACACGAGACCCGGCAGCGACGTCATCAGCCCCGGCCTGGGAATGACCGCGAATTGGTGGCGGAAAAAGAGCCCGATGAGCCCCGCGGAAAAGAGCAGGAGCGCGAAGAGGCCGGCGAGAACCCGCGACTCGAGGAACGCGGAGGTCCCGGGCAGGAAGAAGTTGAGCCCCGAATGGAGCCGGTCCTGGGCGGTCTTGCGGCGCCGCACGTCCTCCAGCTTCTGGAGCTTCGTCTCGATGGCGACGCCGTCCTTCTTCAGGTAGACGTGAATGCACTGGGAGCAGAGGAGGCTGCTTTCGCCCGAGGGCTTGCAGAGCCGGCAGAACGTCCGGCCGCACTTCTGGCACTCGGAAGCGTAGCCGCGCCCGCGCTGCCGCCGTCGGTCGAGCAGGACGGCGGCCACCACGGCGAGGGGAATTCCGGCGAGGATCGGCGCGCTCCAGCCGACCGCCGGACGATAGGAACGGAAGAGACCCAGGAGGTGCCGTCCCCGCTCGTCCTTCTCGAGGGCCGCCGACTTCCGATGCGCCTCCTCGATCGTATAGCCGATCGAGACGACGCGCACGAGCGTCGGGGCTTCCTGATACGACTGGATCATGGCGGCATCGAGCGCCCGCGCCTCGTTCAGCATCTTGACGGCTTCGACGGTCCGAAACGTCTCCGCATAGAGAAGGGCGAGGTTGTAGCGGGCCGGGACGTTCCGCGGATCGCGCCGCACGGCCTCCTGATAGTCCTCCTGCGCGGAACCGAGGTCGCCGTCCACGAACCGGATGTTCCCCCGGTTGATGAGAGCCCGGCTCTCGCGCGCCGAGATCTGCGCGGCCGAGGAGTACTCGACGACCGCCCGTTCGTTCTGCCCGAGCGCCTGGTAGACCCTCCCCAGGAGGAAGCGAAGGTCGGCGTCCTCGGGGAGAAGGGTTCGCGCCTGCTCGAGGCTGTCCACGACGCGCTGGTCGTAGCGCGCCTCCTCGAGAGCCTCCGCGCTCCGGACGACCGGCGACGATGCCACGGCCAGCTCGTACGACGTCCGGTCGACGAGCGGGAGGATCGGCACGGTCAGCGCGAGCGCGGCGATCGCGCCTACGCGCTGCGGCCACGTCGCGTAGCCGAAGACGAGGACGAAGAGATAGAGGAGGAACCAGAGGACGTCGAGGGAGAGGAGAAGCGGCGCAAGGAGGAGGGCGATGACGAGAATGTCGGTTCCGAATCCCCCCGGGACGACGCGGCTCGCCGTCTCGGCAAGGTCGTGGACGAGACGCCGCCCGTGGCGGATGTAGAGGATCACGAGAACCGCCGCCGCGGTGGCAAGACCGGAGAATGCGAGGACGAGGATCCCCCGGGCCGCAAGAACGCGGCGCGACTCGCCGTCCGCGAGAGTCGCGCGGAAGGCCCCGAGGAGTTCCGGCACCACCCCCCGGTACTGCCGCGTCCGGATCGCGAGCGCGAGGCGCGCCCAGCGCGGCTCCGAGAGGTCCGGGTCGAGGCGGCTCGCGGACTGGAAGGCCTCGCGCGCGAGATCCGTCTTCCCTTCCTCCAGCTGGCGCCGGCCGAGGATCGTCGCCGCGAGGGCGAGGTCCGTGATCCGCCGGATCTCGATCCGCTGCGAGTACTTCAGGATCTCGTCGACCTTCGCCCGCGCCGTGATCGGGTCCCCCTCCTCCTGCGCGGAGAGCCACGCGAACCACTGGCCCCGGATCTGCCGGCGGAAGGTCAGCTCGTTCGACTCACCCGGTCCGACGAGCGCCTGCGCGACCGCAGGTGCCGCGGCGAGGAGTCCGGCCAGGGCGACCCCAGCCGCGAGCGCCGCACGGCCGAGGCCTCTCTTCCCGCGGCCGCCCCGCGGCTCGATCCGGGCGGGAACGCCATCGCGTCCTCTCAGCCTCGCCTCGCGGGGGGCGGAGCCGGCGGACGGCCGGCGGGAGGAGCGGCGAGACGGGCGAAGAGGAGCTGAAGCTCGCCCAGAAGGTTTTCGAGGGCGTCGCTCTCCTGGAACGAGAGCCGACCGCGCGTCTTGTCGCGCAGGGCGGTCAGCGAGTCGATGATCTGCCGCGCCCCCGCGAGGTCGATCTGCCGCCGTCCCGTGGCGGGATCGGGAAAGCCCTCCATGTAGAGCGCCGCCGTCTGACCCAGCATGTCGAGGAGCCGGAGGAACGCGGGCTGCGTCTCGGGGAGCGGCTCGGCGGGGCGCGCCGTCGCGGCGGGAGCGGTTGCCGGCGGCGGCGCGGCTTCCGGCTCCTCCATCTCGGCGCGGTATTCCTCCCGGACCTCCCCGTCCGCTGTGAAGAGTCGGCGGTCCACCACTTTGATCGTCTTCTCGCCTTCGGCCATAGATCCCCTTTAAGGAGTCATTATTCTACGCAACGAGGAGGGCGAAGGCGTGAGCGAAGAGAGACCGCACCCCGGACGCGCCGCAGAGGCCGGCGCCGCCGTATCGGAGCTGGTCCGCCTGATGGACCGGCTCCGGACGGAGTGCCCGTGGGATCAAAAGCAGACGTTCGGGACCCTCTCGGGCTACCTTCTCGAGGAGTGCTACGAGGCGCTCGACGCCCTCTCGCGCGAGGACTGGGACGAAACCGAGGCCGAACTCGGCGACCTCCTCTTCGAGATCGTCTTTCTCGCCCGGCTCGGAAGCGAGACGGGCTCGTTCGATCTCGCCTCCTCGGCAAGGCGGATCCACGCGAAGATGGTCGCCCGCCACCCGCACGTCTTCGGCGAGGCCGAGGTGCACGACGCAGACGCCGTCCGGACACAATGGGAGGCGATCAAGGAGAAAGAACGGGAGGCGACGGGAGCTTCCCCCTTTGACGGCGTCCCGAACGCCCTTCCCGCGCTCCTCAAGGCGGTCCGGATGACCTCGCGTGCGGCCGACCTCGGCTTCGACTGGGAGCGGGATTCCGACGTTCTCGCAAAGCTGGACGAGGAGGTGGCCGAGTTCAAGGCCGAGCTGACCGCCCCCGGCGGCGAGCGGAAGGAGCGCGTCGAGTCGGAGATCGGAGATCTGCTCTTCACCGTCGTCAACGTCGCCCGCCGGCACGGCGTCGACCCCGAGGGCGCCCTCCAGCGGACGAACGAAAGGTTCCGCCGCCGCTTCGAGGAGGTGGTCCGGCGCGTCCGCGCGGCCGGAAAGGATGTCAAGGGGACGCCCCTCGTCGAGCTGGACGCGCTCTGGGACGAGGTCAAGTCCGCGGAGCGTCCGGGAGATTCCTGACGACGTCAGGGAACGAGCTCCGAGACCCGGACGGCTCTCGGCTCATTCTTCCCTCTCCCCATCGCCTCCAGCTTCGGTCCGAGGTACGCGAGCGTCTCCTTGCGCGGGTGGCCGATCACGATCGCCTGGCCGTTCTTAGCCGCCACGTCGAGGGCGCCTTTCCACGCCGCGTCGAGCGCTTTCGGGGCGCCCCCCTTCGCGGCGGTCTCGGCAGCTACGTCGTCGAGAAAGACGTCCCGGGCGAGAAACGGCACGCCGAGCGAGGCGGCCTCCCGGGCGGCGACCGAGGCGTTCGTCGTCCGGGAGTCGAGGAAAAAGAGCCCCCGTTCCTTGACGACCGCGAGGACGGCACGCATGACGCGAGGATCGGCCGTCGCCTTCGAGCCCTCGTGGTTGTTGAGGCCGATGGCCCCCGGCACCCTTGCGAGAGCGGCGAAGATCCGGGCGCGGATGGCCGCGTCATCATCCCGCGTCCCGATCGAGTCCGCCTCCGAAGGCCCCGACTCCGGCTCCATCGGAAGGTGGACGAGGAGGTCCCATCTCCTTTCTCTCGCGAGAGAGACGGCGCGCTCCGCGTGCGGCGCGCCCGGAATCACGGCCACCGCAAGGGGCACGTTCCAGCGCGCGAGAGTCTCGAGCGCGCGCTCGTCGTAGCCGAGGTCGTCCAGGACGACGGCCACGACACCTCCGGTGCCCCGCTCCCGCTCCACCGACTCGAAATCCGACGGGACGCCCGGCGGACGGGGCTCGCTCCGGGGCGCCGCGGGCGCGGCGCGGGACGCCCGCGCCGGGACCGGGCCGGCGCTCTCGCGTCCACGGAAGTAGAAGACGCCCGCCGCGATCGCTCCGGCCGCGACGAGGAAGAAGGCGGCGCGCCGGACGGCGCCGGTCCGTCCGCGCTTCCGCCCCCTCGTCACGCCGCGGCTTTCGGTCGCGACTCGGAGAGGATCTTGACGGCCCGATCGAGGAACGGATCGGCGGGCATGGTGGGGAGCGTCTCGTCGGGGGGGACGTGATAGACACGGTCGTCCGGGATGATCCCCTTGGGCGAGAGCGCGCGTCCGGCGAGCGTCCGTATCTTCCCGACGGAGAGCTTCAGCGACCCGCCGCTCTGAAGCTTCACCGTCTCCTGGACGAAGCCCATCCCGACGGTCGGCTCACCGACGAGCCGGACCTGCTTGCCGTTCCACGAGGGCGGCGAGCCGCCTTCGTCAGGGATCTCTTCGTCCTCCTCGGAATCGGCCTTCGGCTTCGACGTCCCCTTCTTTCCGACGGAGACGTTCATCGACTCCGCCACCGCCGCGGCGAAGAGCTCCGCCGGCCCGGCCGTCCCGCTGTCGACGATCAGGACGAGGCGGCTCTCGTGCACGCGCTCGCCCGGCTCGGCGCGAAACGCCTTCGTTTCGATCTTCCGCCCCTTCAGCTCGCCGAGCGGCCCGGCCGGGACGAAGAGCGCCGCCGCGCGGGCGGCCTCCTCGAAGGAACCCCAGGCGTTGTCCCTGAGGTCGAGGACGAGCGGCCGGGTCCTGTCAAGCGGCGCGAGGATCGTCTTCACCGCGGCCGCCGTTCCCGGGGCGAACGAGGGGATCTTCACCGCGGTCTCGCCGCCCGCGCGGCTCGCCGACGGAGTCGCCGGGGTCCAGCTTCCCCGGACGATGTCGATGGTGTGGCGCCGGGGTTTTCCCTCGCGGACGACGAGAAGGCGGACGCGCCCACCGGGCTTTCCTTCGAGGAGCGCTTCCACTTCCCAGAGGGCGAGACCCCTCGCCGGGTGGTCGTCGATCTTCTCGATCAGGTCGTCGCTCATCAGCCCGGCGGCCGCCGCCGGGCTTCCCGCGATCGGAGCCACCACGACGGGATAGTTCATCCGGCGCGCCAGGACGATCCCGAGCTCCGGAAGCTCCTTCGACCGCAACGCCTGGTAGCTCTTGAAAGCCGGCATCCGGTCGGGGGGAATGTATTCGGCGAACGGATCCATCGCCTCGGTCATCCCCGAAAAGGCTCCGGAGAGAAGTGCCTTGGTGTCGACCTGCTCGACGTAGTTGCCACGAACGAGCGAGATGACCTCCGTGAAGAGGCCGAGGGGTCGGTAGAGGCTCTCCCTCCCCGCCTTCTCCTTTTCGTCCGCCCCGATTCCGGGAAGAACGACGAAGAGCGCGAGAAGGAGCGTGGCGGAAGCGGCGACGCCGAGGAGACGGTTGCGGCTCACGGGCGGATGATACCCGCCCCGAGGAGCGGAAGGTCCAGCGGGAGCTGCGGGTCGTCCGCCGCTCTCTCCTCGCGATCGGGGGATTCGAAGCCGTGCACCGAGACGCCCAGAAGGCGGACCGGCCGTCCCCCGGCCTCGGTCCTCGCGAGAAGCGCGGCGGCGCGCCGTCCGATCTCCGCAGCATCGCGCGTCGCCGGCCGGCGCGTTTCGCTCCGGGTGATCGTCGCAAAGTCGGCATAGCGGACCTTGAGCGTCACCGTCCGCGCGAAAAGGCTCCGCCGCGAGAGCCACCCGGCGACCTCCACCGCCATCCGCTCGATCTCGCTCCGCATCAGCCGGCGGTCGACGAGATCGCGCGAGTAGGTCTCCTCCGTGCCGCACGATTTCGCCGCGCGGTCGGGGACGACGGGGCGCTCGTCGATCCCCTGCGCGAGAGCGACGAGCGTCTCCGCCCAGCTCCCGACCGTCCGGCGGAGGAGCCCCGGGTCCGCCGTCCGGAGGTCGCACGAGCCTCTCGATCCCCGCCGCGCGGAGCTTCGCCGCCGTGACCGGGCCGACACCCCAGAGCGCATCGACCGGGAGCTTCGCGAGAAACGCCTCGACCTTTTCCGGGGCGATGACGGTCAGTCCGTCCGGCTTCTTCCAGCCGGAGGCAATCTTCGCGAGGAACTTGTTCGGCGCGACGCCGGCCGAGGCGGTGAGGCGCGTCGCGGCGAGGATCTCCGCCTTCAGCCTCCGGGCGACGTCCCGGCCGAGCGGCTCATGCCAGGCGTTCTCCGTCACGTCGAGGTACGCCTCGTCGAGGGAGAGGGGCTCGACGAGCGGCGTGACGGCGCGGAAGAGGTCGAAGACCTGCCGCGAGACGGCACGGTAGCGGGCGAAATCGGGCCTCACGACGACGAGCGAGGGGCAGAGGCGGACGGCCCGCGCCATCGGGATCGCCGAACGGACGCCGTACTCACGCGCCTCGTAGCTCGCCGCCGCGACGACCCCGCGCCCTTTCGGATCGCCCCCGACGGCCACGGGCTTTCCCTTCAGCTTCGGGTCGTCGCGCTGCTCCACGGACGCGTAGAACGCGTCCATGTCGACGTGCACGATCCGCCGGACGGGGCGTTCCGCGTCCCCCACCCCTTCATTCTGCGACGGCGGCGCCTACCGCAGCCAGGCCGCCGGGTCGACGGAGGCGCGGTTGTCGCGGATCTCGAAGTAGAGGCCCGGGATCTCGTCCTCGGACGACGGCGAGGCGAGGACGCCGACGGCTTCGCCGAGCGAGACGCGCTGGCCGCGCAGGAGCGTCGTCGGCGTGAGCCGCCCGTAGAGGGTGAAGACGCCGTCGCCGTGGTCGAGGACGACGAGGTTGCCGTATCCCCTCAGCCATTGGGCATAGACGACCTCCCCCGCGAAGATCGCCCGGACGGTCGAATCGGGAGGCGCGTCGATCGTCCAGCCCGACGAGCGGAGGAAGGTGTTCGGAAAGTTCGGGTTCGCGATCCGGCCGAACGGAGAGCGCGACTTTCCCCTTCGCGGGCCAGTCGAGCGCCCCGCGGAAATTCCGGATGGAGGCGGCGCCGGGGGGAAGGGTCCGCCCATGACTCTCGAGAAGGTCGAGGAGGGAGGCGAGTCGCTGCGACTTCTCCTCGAGCGTCGAGACGGCCTCCCGTTCCTCTTCGGAGCTCTTGCGGACCCGGGCAAGGAGAGCGGCCTGCTCCGCCCGCGCCGCCGCCAGGCCGCGCTCGCGCCGCCGCTCCTCGACGGCGAGGGCGGCGAGCTCGCGCCGCCGCTCCGAGAGCCC
The DNA here is from genome assembly GCA_963779415.1 of uncultured Acidobacteriota bacterium. GTDB lineage: Bacteria > Acidobacteriota > Thermoanaerobaculia > UBA5066 > UBA5066 > DAOMFB01. The sequence continues at coordinate 1,518,667 of CAVZYA010000001.1, forward strand.
GAACTCGAGGGACGTGAGCGACCGGAGTGCTTCCTCGTAACGCGACAGCAGCGCCGCGTCGTGGCGCACGAGATGCGCGAGGACCTTGATCCCCTCGAGAAGCGCCGGGGCGCTCTCGGCCGCGACGATCGGGCGCAGGTAGCCGAGCCTTCCGAGGCGGTAGAGCGCCGCCATCCGGGCCGAGAGATCGGACCGGAGCGTCGTGACCGAGGCGGCCGCGGCGGAAAGCTCCGCTTTCGCCCGCGCGGCGCTCTGTTCGGTCTCGGCCTTTCGCAGCTCCACGACCCGGCGCTCGGCCGTCTGGATCTCGAGATTCAGCTCCGCGGCCGCAAGGGCCTCCTTCAGGTCCTTCTCCTTCTGCCGTGTCGCGTCGTACCGGCCCTTCAGCTCCGTGAGACGTCGCCGGAGAGCCGCCAGCTCCCGCTTCCGATCCTCGACCGCGACCGGCTCCTCGGGGCGCGGAGAGGAGGCTTCGGCCGGAAGGGGAACGGGAGCGTCCGGCGGAGGCGCCTGCGCCAGGAGCGTCCCGGCGCCGGCGAAGAGGAGCGCGGCGGCGAGAGCCCGTCTCAGAACAGAGGCTCTCCGTCGAGCTTCTCGGGCGGCGGGACGCCGAGGGCCTTGAGGATCGTCGCCGGAACGTCGGCGATGGCGGCCGCATGGCCTGCCGGAAGCTTCCGGCTCGAGAAGAGGATTCCCGGGACGAGGTCCGGGTCGAGCGAGCAATGGTCGCCCGACCAGACCTGCCGGTTGTCCTCGAACATCTCCTTGGTCACGACGCCGAGGCTGCTCTGCCAGCTCACCCGGTAGCCGCGTGTATTCGTCACGAAGAGGTCGGGGATGATGTCGGCGTCGAAGGCGCCGTAGGCCTCCTCGCGCGTGAAGACGCGCGAGACCGGGTGTTCGCCGCTCTTCGGGTCGACGACCGCGAGAAGTCCGTCGGCGATCTCCTTGCGTACCTTCTCGTACTCGGCGCCGGGCGCGACCGTCCCCTTCCCCTCGCGTCCCTTCAGGTTGATGTAGATCTCCCCGAGCCCCATCGAGTAGGCCTTCGTCCGCGACCAGTCGACGTTGGGCCAGAACTCCCCCTGTCCGAAGAGCTGCTCGAGGTCGGCCTGCTTCCCCTCCGCGCCCGTCAGGGCGAGGAAGCCGTGATCGACGAGCCACGTGTTGTAGTTTACCGACCGCCGCCACGTGGAGAAGCCGTGGTCGGAAAGGACGAGGAAGAGGTCGTCCGGACCGAGCCTCTTCATCGCGTCGCCCACGATGTCGTCCATCTTCTGGTAGGTCTCGAGGACCGCCGGGGCCCACCGGGCCGCCTCCGAAGCGTCGTAGGCGGGGTGCTTCGGGTCGAGGAAGCGCCAGAAGCAGTGCGCCACGCGGTCGGGGAACTCGTAGATCTGGACGAAGAGGTCGAGGTCCTTCTCGTCGAGAAAGCCGTCCATCATCTGGCGGAACTTGGCCTGGGTGAAGTCGACGTCCTCGAGAAAGGTCTTCTCGTCGATCGTCTGCTCGCTCATCGACCAGGTGTCGATCAGCCACCCCATCGTCTTGTAGAGGCCGTACGTCCTCACGAGCCGCTTCGAGAGGGACGCGGGCGCGGTGATCTTCACGGAGGGGGGGAGGTCGGCCGGATTGAAGTGGATCGGCGAGAGGTAGAGCTGGATCTCCGGCGCGAGGGTCGCGAGATGGAATCGGCCGATGCCGGTCATCTTCACGAGCGAATTGAAGGGAAAGGTGAAGACGACCCAGGGCGACCACTCCCCCGGCTTCAGCGTCACCGCTCCGGAGCCCTGGGGCTCGATCCGGAGCGCCGTGCCCCCCTCCTCCACCGTCAGCGTCATCGGAATCTTGATGACCGGCGGTTCCTTGAAGAGCTTGTTGTACGGGCCGAAGACCTCCGTCCGGATCGTCCCCGTGTTCGACTCGAGGCGGATCAGCTCCACGGAGAACTCGTTCTTGTTCTTCGGCGCGAAGAACGGGTCCGACGTGTAGTAGCTCGGCGTCCCGATCCGCCCGCGGATGTCGGGGACGCCGAGGCCGGACATCAGGCGGCCGGCCGAAAAGTCGGCGGCCGGAAAGGTCACCGGCACGTGCATGACGACCGAGCGGATCCCCTGCTTCGCCGCGGCCTCCCAGAAGGGAACGCCGCGCCGGTTGTTCTTCACCGTGGGGATCTCCGTCGGAAGGAGCGCCGAGAGCCGGACCCCGAGAAAGCCCGCCCCGATCGCGGCCACGAGCCCCCCCGCGAGCGCCACCTTCCCTCGCCGTCCCGGAAGGGCCTTCAGGAGCCCGCCGACGACCGCGAACGCGAGAAGACCGAGCAGGGCCGGCACCGCCACGCGGTTCCCTTTTCCGAGGAGAAACGGCTTCGTACCCTCCTCGGCGATGGCGAACTCCGGACGGTACGTCTTCGGATCCCGCTTGAGGAAGTCGAAGATCATCGTCCGCCCGGGGCAGAGCCCCGTCGAGAAGGTCGACCACGAGACGGGCGTCTGGGCCGGAATCGTCGGGCGGAGCTTCTCGAACGTCCCCTTCTCGGCCAGCTTCGCGAGGTTCGGAAGCTTCCCCTCGGCCATCCATTTCGACACCAGCTCGTAATCCGCGCCGTCGAAGCCGAGGACGACGACTCTTCCATGCGGCGCGGCGGCCGCCCCCGACGCGGCGAGGAGGACGACGAGAAGGAGGACGCGGGCGCTCCGGGTGAAGAGCTGCGGTTTGATGTGCACGCGGAATTCTAGCCTCTGGCATCTCGCGGGACTCTCGATCGCCGTCCACGCGGCGGGTCTCGCCGATGTCGAGACGATCGACCTCTTCGGCGACCTCACCTTTCTGAAGAACGTCGGGAGGAAGTGAGCGGAGCGGGCGTCACTTCCGCTGCAGCGCCCCATGGACCGTCCGGGCGGCGACGGCGGAAAGGACGATGGCGCCGCCGAGGGCGGCCCACGCCGTGGGGCGCTCGCCGATCCCGATGAGGACCCAGATCGGCGAGAGGACCGGCTCGAGCATCGAGAGAAGCGACGCCTCGGCCGCCGGCACGACGCTGAGGCCCTTCACGTAGAGGAGGTAGCTGATTCCCATCTGGACGACGCCGAGGAAGACGACGAGAGCCGCCCCTTTCGCGTCGAGCGCGAGGTTCCCCCACGAGAACGGCAGGGCGAAGAGCGCGGCGAGGAGGTTCCCGAGGAGGACCGACGCCATGGCGTCCCGGGACGTGTCGCGCCGGAGGAAGAGGATGACCCCCCCGAAGAAGAGGCCGGAGAAGACCGCGACGACGTTTCCGGCCAGCGCCCCCGCCTCGAGCCTGCCGACGAAAAAGAGCGTCATCCCTAGGAGCGACACGACGAGCGTCACGAGGTCGGCCCGGCGGAACGGCTCCTTGAGAAGGATCGGCGCGAAGAGGAGGACATAGACCGGCGCGGTGTACTGGAGAAAGATCGCGTTGGCGGCCGTCGTCATCTTCGTCGCCGAGATGAAGCTCAGGATCATCGCGGCGTAGATGAGGGCCGTCGTCCACGAGGCACGCCGCCACCGGTCCATGCCGGGCCGGAGGACGACGATCAGAAAGAGCGCCGTCAGAAGAGAGCGCCAGAAGGCGACGCCGACGGCCGGCAGCGGGACGAGCTTGATGGCGAGACCGCCGGTCGACCAGAGGAGCGCGGCGGCCGTGATCAGGAGACGGCCCTTTCGGGGCGTGACCGGGTTCAAGCTCCGGGGATTCTGCGCCGGATCGCCGCGATCGAGACGTCGTCTTCCGGCGGCTCGATGCCGAGGAACCGCCGGAGCTCCTCCGAGAGCGCCGCGACGAGGAGCGACGGGGTCGCGAAGGCCCTCGACGCGACCGCTTCCGCCCGCGGGTCGCCGAACTCCTCGCCGGAAGCGCTCCGCGCTTCGGGAAGGCCGTCGGAATAGAAGAGAAGCATCTCTCCGGTACCGAGCGCCCCCTCGAACGTCTTCCACTCCCCCTTCTCGCGGACGCCAAAGGGGTAGGCACCCGTCCCGATCCGCTCGGCGACCCGCCCGTCCGGGCCGAGGCGGAGAACCGGCGGATGCCCCGCCACGACAGCGGACCAGCCCCCTTCGGGCGAGAGGAGCATGACGATTCCCGCGAAGAAGGCACGCCCGCCTGAGGTCCGGCAGGCGCCGGTCCGGCAGAGCACCCGGTTCAGGGCGAAGGCAACGGCTGCGGGCGACGGGTCGCTCTCGATCTGCGTCCGGAAGGCCGACTGCGTGACGGCCATCAGGAGCCCGGCGGCCATTCCATGCCCCGAGGCGTCCCCGAAGAGGACGACGAGGCGGCCGTCCGGGAGGGGGACGAAGTCGTACAGGTCCCCGCCGACGGTGTTGGCGACGCGGTTGAAGCCCGCCAGCTCCCAGTGCGGCGTCTCCGGAAGGGCCTCGGGGACGAGATCGGCTTGCAGGTCGCGTGCCATCAGGAGCTCGTCCCGGAAGTGGAGCTTGTCGACCAGCTCGAGAGCGACGAGGACGATGAGGAGGATCACCGCGAGGAAGACGAGCCCGAACCCGCGGCTCGCGTCCGTGACCCGGTCCGGCGGGGCCACGACCCCGAGAAGGGCGAGGAGGAGTGCAAGGGTGAAGAGGATCCGACGGGCGGGAGTCAGCCTCCGGACCATTCCGTAAAGGAGGGCGTTCGCCCTCTTCAGCCCGCGCCGGAACCTTCGCGGCTCGGCGTCGATCTCGTCCCGGTGCTCCGCGAGAAAAACGCGGACCGCCTTCCGCCACTCGACGTCGTAGAGACCCTGGACGTCGCGCGCCTCGACGCCCCGGGCCGTCTCCCGGACCAGGGCCTTCCAATCCGAGCGGCTCGGCATACGTTCTCTTGTACGCGCCCGGCGGGCGCGAGTTTCCGCGCCTCAGCCGGCCGGAGTCGGCGGAAGGAGCGGCAGAAGCTCCGCGAGCGAATCGATCCGTGCCCCGTCTCCGTACCGGTAGCCGACGAACGGGACGGGAGCCCGGAGGGCGGCCTCGGCGTCGTAGCGGGAGTCGCCGACGAAGAGCGACTCGGCGAGCGGAACCCCGAGGCGGGAGGCCGCGAGGTGGAGAAGGGCCGGATCGGGCTTTCCCGCCCCCGCCTCGTCCGCCGCGGCGACGTCGTCGACGAGCGGGAGAAGGCCGGCTCCCGCGAGAATCCTTCCCGCGAGGGGGCGCGTCGTGTTCGTGGCCACACACGTCGAGACGCCGCGCGCGCGCGCCTCGGCCAGAAGCGCCGGCGCCTCCGCGTTCGGCCGGATCCGGTCGAGGCGCCTCTCGAAGAAGCGGGCATAGGCGACGTTGATCTCCTCGACGGTCCGCTCGGGCATGTACATCGCCCGGTCCGCTTCCGTCCCGTTGCCGTAGATCTCCTCGAAAGCCTCCCGCGGGATCGCGGGATGGCCGAAGAATCCGAGCGTCTCGTTGTAGACGGCGTACCAGGCGTCCTCGGAGAAGACGAGGACCCCGTCCATGTCGAGGAGAAGGGCCCGTACGGTCACCGCTGGCGATCTTGACATGGCCGGGTGAGAATCCGCCCCCCATGGAGAAGCTCGATCTCCTCGTCGTCGGAACGGGGCCCGGCGGCCAGCGCGCCGCCGTCCAGGCCGCCAAGCTCGGAAAGAACGTCGCCATCTGCGAGCGCCGGGAGGTGGTCGGCGGCGTCTGCACGAACACGGGCACGATCCCCTCGAAGACCTTCCGCGAGGCCGTCCTCCACCTTTCCGGCATCGCCCAGCGGGGGATGTACGGCGCCTCGTACACCGTCAAGGAGAAAATCACCGCCGGGGATCTTCTCTTCCGCTGCAACGTCGTGATCCAGAGGGAGATCGAGAACATCCGCCTGCAGATGAGGCGCAACGGCGTCTCCGTCCTGACCGGGACGGCGTCCTTCGTCGATCCGCACCGCCTCGCCGTCACGAGCCGGGCCGGCACGGCGGAGGTCGAGGCGGAGAAGATCGTCATCGCGACCGGCTCCACCCCGGCGCGCCCGGAAGGGATCGAGGTGGACGGAGCCACGGTCCTCGACTCCGACGGGATCCTCCACCTCACGGCGCTGCCGAGGACCTTGACGGTCGTCGGCGCCGGCGTCATCGGGACCGAGTACGCGACGATGTTCGCGGTTCTCGGGATCGACGTCACCCTCGTCGACAGGCGGCCGCGCCTCCTCGAGTTCGTGGACGGCGAGATCTCCGAGGCCCTCCAGTTCCTCATGCGGCAGTGGAACGTCACCCTGCGCCTCGGGGAAGAGGTCGCGACCGTGGCCATCGAGAGGCCGGGGCGCGCCGTCGCCCGCCTGAGGTCCGGCAAGCAGATCGACTCGGAGATGCTCCTCTTCTCGATCGGCCGGCAGGGGGCGACGGCGGAGCTGAACCTCGCCGCCGCCGGCCTCGCGGCCGACGCGCGCGGCCGGCTCCGGGTGAACGAGCGTTACGAGACGGAGGCTCCCCATATCTACGCCGTCGGCGACGTCATCGGCTTCCCCGCCCTCGCCTCCACGTCGCAGGAGCAGGGACGCCTCGCGGCCTGCCACGCCTTCGGAGTCCCGGCGTCTTCGATCCCCGCGCTCTTTCCGCTCGGCATCTACTCGATCCCCGAGATCTCGATGGTCGGAAAAACGGAGGAGGAGCTGACGAAGGAAGGGGTCCCGTACGAGTCGGGGGTCGCGCACTTCCGCGAGACCGCGCGCGGCGCCATCGTCGGGGACGTCTCGGGGTTCCTGAAGCTCCTCTTCCACCGTGAGACGCGGAAGCTCCTCGGGGTCCACATCCTCGGGACGAGCGCGACGGAGCTGGTCCACGTGGGGCAGGCCGTCATGGCCCTCGGCGGAACTCTCGACTACTTCGTCGAGACCGTCTTCAACTACCCGACCTTCGCGGAAAGCTACAAAGTCGCCGCGCTCGACGCCTGGAACAAGCTCGGTCCGAAGCCCGCCTGAAGTCCCGGGGAGTCCGTTGTGCGAAACTCGCGTGCGCCGGCAGGTGATTCCGCGCTCCGGCGCCACCTGGAGGGAAATTGGAGACTGTGTGGGGCGTCCGGGATGAGGGCCTCCTGCGCGAGATCCTCGAGACCGTCGGGGACGGCGTCTACTTCGTCGACCGCGGCCGCCGGATCCTCTGGTGGAACCGCGGCGCCGAGCGAATCGCCGGTTTCACGCGGGGCGAGATCGTCCAGAGTCTCTGCTACGAAGACAAACTCCGCCACGTGGACGCCCGGGGAACACCCCTTTGTGTCAGCCACTGTCCGCTGGTCCACTCCATGGAGGAGGGCGTCCCACACACCAATCGGGTCTTCCTCCACCACAAGAGCGGGCACCGCGTGCCCGTCGAGGTCCACGTCTTTCCGCTTCGAAACGCGGAGGGATCCATCGTCGGCGCCGTCGAGGTCTTCCGAGACCTTTCGGTGCAGGAGGGGTCCGCGACGGACGAGGAGCTGCGGCGGATGGCCCTTCTGGATCCACTCACGGAACTCGCGAACCGCCGGTACGCCGAGATCAGCCTCGGCAGCCGGCTCAGCGAGATGAACCGTTACGGATCGACTCTTGGCGTTCTCTTCGTCGACATCGACCGCTTCAAGGAAATCAACGACCGGCACGGCCACGTCGTGGGCGACGACGCGCTCCGGATGGTCGCCCGCACGCTCCGGAACACGGCCCGCGCCTCGGACACCGTCGGGCGCTGGGGCGGCGAGGAGTTCATCGTGCTTCTGCCCAACGCGAGCCACGTGGAGCTGACGGCGGCGGCCGAACGGTTTCGGGCGCTGATCGAGAGCTCCGGATTGCGCCTTCCGTCGGGTCTCCTGAACGTCACCGCCTCGATCGGCGCCACGCTCGCCCGCCCGGAGGAGACGCCGGAAGGCGTCGTTCATCGCGCCGACGCCCTCATGTATCAGGCCAAGCGGGAGGGTCGGAACCGCGTGGTCGTCGCCGTCTGAGGGCGGGGAAGGCGGCCCGGGGTCAGCCCGAGGTTTCCAGAGCGATCAGCGCGTCGTAGGCCGGGAGCGTCAGGAATTCGGGCATCGCCGGCGCCGCGACCATCTCGTCGAAGAGCTTCGACGCCAGCGCGAATCTCCCCGCCGCCCATTCCTTTTCGCCGATCCGCGCCCGGACACCCTGAAGCTCCTCGTCCCGGATCGTCTCGTAGAGCTTCCTCGTGATCTTCCGGCCGTCGTCGAGCAGCGCCCCGTTGTGGACCCACTGCCAGACCTGCGCACGCGAGATCTCCGAGGTGGCCGCGTCCTCCATCAGGTTGTAGAGAGGAACGCACCCCGAGCCGCGCAGCCACGCCTCGAGGTAGAGGATGCCGACGTTCACGTTCTGCCGGAGCCCCTTCTCCGTGATCGGCCCCGCCGGGACGGCGAGGAGGTCGGCCGCCGTGACCGCCACGTCGTCGCGGCGCCGCGAGATCTGGTTCGGCTGAGGCATCCCCTCGTCGAAGATCTTCTTCGCGACCGGGACGAGGCCCGGGTGCGCCACCCACGTCCCGTCGTGCCCCGCCTTCACCTCGCGCCACTTGTCCGCCTCGACCTTCGAAAGCGCCACGCGGCTCGCCTCCGGGTCGTTCTTGATCGGGATCTGCGCGGCCATCCCCCCCATGGCGTGGATCTTCCGCCGGTGGCAGGTCCGGATGAGGAGGTCGACGTAGGCCTTCAGGAACGGCTTCTCCATCGTGATGACGGCGCGGTCGGGGAGGACGTGCTTCGGGTCGCGGCTGAACTTCTTGATGACCGAGAAGATGTAGTCCCACCGTCCGCAGTTCAGGCCCGCCGAGTGGTCGCGCAGCTCCCAGAGGATCTCGTCCATCTCGAAGGCGGCGAGGATCACTTCGATCAGGACGGTCGCCCGGATCGTCCCCTTCGGCAACCCGACGTGCTCCTGCGCCATGACGAAGACGTCGTTCCAGAGGCGGGCCTCGAGGTGGTTCTCCATCTTCGGGAGGTAGAAATAGGGCCCCGTCCCCTTCGCGACGAGCTCCTTCGCGTTGTGGAAGAAGAAGAGAGCGAAGTCCCAGAGGCTTCCCGATACGGGCTTGCCGTCGAGCGTGGCGTGCTTCTCGAGGAGGTGCCAGCCGCGCGGGCGGACCATGAGCGTCGCGGTCTTCTCGTTCAGCTTGTAGCTCTTCCCCTCGGGGGACTCGAAGGTGATCGTCCCCGCGACCGCGTCGATCAGGTTGGACTGGCCGTCGACGTTGTTCTCCCACGTCGGCGAGTTCGAGTCCTCGAAATCGGCCATGAAGACGCTCGCCCCGGAGTTCAGGGCGTTGATGATCATCTTCCGGTCGACGGGGCCGGTGATCTCCACGCGCCGGTCGAGAAGGTCCCTCGGGATCGGAGCGACCGTCCACTCCGAATCCCGGATCGACCGCGTCTCGGGAAGAAAGTCCAAAGCGACGCCTTCGTTCAGCCGCGCCTGGACGGCCTTTCGCCTTTCGAGCAGCTCCTCACGCTTCCCGCCGAAGGACCGCTGGAGCTTCACGACGAGGTCGAGCGCTTCCTTCGTCAGGACACGCCCCGCCGTCTCGACCGGGGGCCCCGAGAGGACGAGATCGCCGTGGGAATCCGAAAACGGGAGGCGGGAGGAGGCACGTGTCGTCGGCATGGTGCGGTCACTTTTTGCGAGTCGGCCCGAGATGTCAAGAGTCTGTTCGTCCGGCGTCCTCGCCGGCCTGGAATCGCGCGGCCTCGTCATGGAGGAGCAGCGGCGCCACGAGGAAGACGAGATCCGGAGACATTGAGTCCGATTCTCAAAATCCCGTTGAGGAAAGCCGCCTCGCGGGGGTAGACTCTTCAACGTGCCGGATCGCGGAGGAGCCGCGCCGACGACGAGTTTCTCGAAGGGAGATCAAAGATGAAAATGAAGTCGAAGCTGTTCGTCGCCATCGCTCTCGTGGCCGCTCTCGGGCTCGCCTCCGCGGCTTTCGCCGCGGACGTGACGCTCACCGGGAATGTCGCCTGCGCCAAATGCACCCTGAAGAAGGCCGACGCCAAGGAGTGCCAGGACGTTCTCGTCGTCGCCGGAGCGAACGGCGCCACGACCGAGTACTACATCGTCAAGAACGCCGTCCTGAAGGATTTCGGCCACACGTGCACGGGCGAGAAGGCGGTCACGGTCACCGGCACCGTCTCCGAGAAGGACGGGAAGAAGTGGATCACCCCGTCCAGGATGAACGCCAAGAGCTGACGATCAGACCGTCCGCATGCTCCCCGTCCGGAGGAGGTTCCGGTGCCAGCCGAAGGCCTCCTCGAGGAGGTGCGGGGTGTGCTTGCCGGGAGAGGTGAGAAGAGCGCGGCGGAAGTAGTCCCGGAGCGCCGGCCGGTAGTCGGGGTGGGCGCAGTTTTCGATGATCCGCTCGGCCCGCTGCTTGGGCGCGAGGCCCCGGAGATCCGCGAGGCCCTGCTCGGTCACGATGACGTGGACGTCGTGCTCCGTGTGGTCGACGTGGGTGACCATCGGAATGATGCAGGAGACCGTCCCCTTCTTGGCCGTCGAGGGGGTCATGAAGAAGGAGATGTAGGCGTTCCGGGCGAAGTCGCCGGAGCCCCCGATCCCGTTCATGATCGCGGTCCCGTTCACGTGGGTCGAGTTGACGTTCCCGTAGATGTCGGCCTCGATCATCCCGTTCATGGAAAGGCAGCCGAGTCGCCGGATCAGCTCGGGGTGGTTCGAGATCTCCTGCGGGCGGAGGATGATGGCGCTCCGGTACCGGTCCATCTGCGCGCTGAGCTCGTCGTTCTTCTGCGGGCTGAGCGAGAAGGCCGTGGCCGAGGCGACGAGCATCTTCCCGGAGCGGATCAGCTCCAGCATCCCGTCCTGAAGCACCTCCGTATAGGAGGTCAGGTGGTCGAACGGCCCTTCCTGGAGGCCGAAGAGGACGGCGTTCGCGATGTTCCCGACGCCGGACTGGATCGGCAGCAGCTCGTGCGGAAGGCGCCCCTTCTTCACCTCGCTCCCGAGGAACTCCAGGATGTGGCCGGCGATCCGCCGCGACGCGTCGTCCGGAAGCGCGAACGGCGTGTTCCGGTCGGGCGCGTTGGTCTCGACGATGGCGACGATCTTCTCCTGCGGGCAGTGGAAGTACGGCGTCCCGATCCGGTCCGACGGGTGGATGAGCGGGATCGGCCTCCGGTGGGGCGGGAGCGCGAACCCCTCGTAGATGTCGTGCATCCCCTCGAGCTTCTCGGACTGCGCGGAGTTGACCTCCAGGATCACCTTGTCGGCGTAGTCGAGCCAGACCTTGTTGTTGCCGACCGAGGACGACGGGATCAGGTCGCCGTTCGGAAGGATCCCCGTCACCTCGACGACCGCGAGGTCGAGCTTGCCGAGAAAGCCGGAGCGGACGAAGGCCCCGACGTGGGAGAGGTGGATGTCGATGTACTCCATCTCTCCCGCGTTGATCTTCTTCCGGCAGACCGGGTCCGACTGGTACGGAAGCCGGAGCTCGACGCCGTCCACCATCGCGAGGGCGCCGTCCAGCTCGGGGGCCGTGGACGCTCCCGTCCAGATGCTGATCCGGAACTTCTCGCCGCGCAGGTTGGCGTCCATGATCCGCTTGGCCAGCGCCAGCGGAACCGCCTTCGGGTATCCGGCGCCCGTGAAACCGCTCATCCCGACGGTGACCCCCGCCGGGATCAGGGCCGCGGCTTCCTCGGCCGTCACGACCTTGTCGAGCAGGGCCTTGTTCAGAATCCGTGCGCCATCCATCGCTCTTCTCCCTTCCGTCTCCCCGGGACCGCGGGGGCTGGAGGCGGAGCTTACGTCCCTCGGGGAGAAACCGTGCCGGCTGAAACGACGAGGCGCGCGGACCGTGGGATCGGGTGGACGTTTCAGCAGACCTGGCCCCGGCTTTTGGAAATGGGATCGAGCCTTCCTCACTTGAAGGTACGATTGCCTGTCTGAATTCGACCCCCGAAAAGGTACTTAGTTCATGGATGTCGTTCCCGAGCCGCCGAAGGCCAGCGTAGAGGTGGCCGAGGCTCTCATGGCCGACCGCGAGCGGCGTCGCCGGCTCTGCGCGTATGCCCGGGTCAGGTTCGGGATCGACATGGAGGACGCGGAGGACGTGCTGCAGGAGACGGCGATGGACGTGATGCGGGCGGTCGGCCCGATCCTCCGTCCGGAGGGGTTCGTCTTTCAGGTCTTTCACGCCAAATGCTGCCGGCATCTGCGCGGAAGGCCGGCCCGGCGGGCCGTCGTGGCTCTGGCGGACGCTCACGGCGCCGTGCTCGCGCAATCGCCGGTCGGCCCCGGGTCAGAAGAGATTCTGGCGCTCCAGCAAGGACTGTCACGGATCTCGGCCAAATGTCGGCAGCTACTCCGGGCGCATTACCTCGAGGGGAAGAGCCTCCGGGAAACCGCGGACGAGATGTCCGTGGCCGGAAGCGGCGTCTGGAACCTCATCAACCGGTGCTTGCGGAGACTGAAGCAATGTCTGCAGCCCTGAACCACCTCGACGATTGCACCCTTCTGCGCCACGTCGCCAGGGACCTGAGCGACTTCGAGGAGAGGGCGGCGCGGCGACACCTCCTTTCGTGCGACGTCTGCCGGAAGAATCTAGAGAAGATCGAGGAACTCGATCACCTCCTCCGGGAAGCGGGTCCCGAGCTGTTCGGGGAAACGGAAATGGAGGGGCTGCCTTCCGGCGACCCCTTTTGCCTCCGGCCCGTACCTCGTGCACTGACGAAGCCGGCCGCCGCCGCCCAAGGCCGGGCGCGGGCGACCGAGTGTCTCGCCGCGGCGAAGGAGGCCTCCCGGAGAAAGAACTCGCTTCTCTCCTGCCGGGACGCGGGCGAGAAGGTTCTTCGGAACGCCTTCGATGGGTTGCGACTTTCCGAGCCGACAGACCGGTACACCCTCGGTTATGCGCTCGAGGAGGCGGTTTCGCGGATGGTCGAAGCGCCAGCCCTCTGGCTCCGGTTCGCCGAGGCTGCCGTCTCCCGGCTGGCCGCGGAGCCGAAGGGCCGCCGATCGCCCTCGGTGGCCGATTCGGCCTACCCCCTCGCCGACCTCGTCGGCCGTGCGCACCTCCTGGCCGGCATCGCCCGGAACTGGACCGGGGAGTTCGAGAGGGGTGGGCGCGACCTTCTCCTCGCCTACCGGGCCTTTGCAAGGGGAACCGCCTCCGAGGTCGAGCTGGCGCGCGTCGAGCTGGCCGAGGCCACGCGCCGGTCGTTCGTCGAGCGGGCGCCCGAGGGGCTGATCCTGGCCTCGCGGGCCGCGCAGACGTTCTCCGACTTCGGGATCGCGGACGAGGAGGCGCGGGCCCTGGCTGTGAAGGGGCTGGCGCTCTCGCGCGATGGACGCGGCGAAGAGGCCCTTCTCGCCTACCGGGAGGCGCTGCCCGCCTTCGAGCGACTCGGCCTCTGGAACGCCTACGTCTCGACGCTGCAAAACGTCGGGGCCACCCTGATGCACCTCGGCCGCCTCGCCGAGGCCCGGCGCGAGTACGCCCGGGCTCTCAGGAACGTCTCGCGCACCGAGCGTCCCGCCGTCCACGCCTTCATCCGGCGGAACCTCGCCCGGACGCTCTTCGAGGCCGGGAAATTCGCCCAGGCGGCCCTTGGGTTCGGTTCCGCCACGTCTCTCTTCGAACAGCAGGGGGCGACCGCCGACGCCCTCCTGACGCTCCTCTACCAGATAGAGTCCTTCGCCCGCGCCGGGGCCGGCGTGAAGGCGAGGTCCCTGATGGCCGGCTTTGAGCGGCGCGTCGGGGAGCTGGGCGTCCTGGACGCTTCGACCCTGAAGGAGCTCGCCGCCGCCCTGTCGGGCCGCAATCCGGATCTCGCCTCTCTCGTCCGCCTGCGCGACGGGGTCGAGGAGACTCTGCGAGATCGCCTCGAGAGGTCCGCCGGCTAGAAAAAGAATCCACCCGCCTGTCTGAAAACACCCCCGGACCGGCCACTTTACGGAATGGAAGACGTCCGTAGAGCGCTCTCACCCGGCTTCCACGATTTCCCGGGAGCGGGAAATCAAGGAGGAGATAGTGAGAACACGTCCGGCCCTGCTGCTTTCATGCGCTCTTTTTCTGGCGCCTTCGGCCGCCCTCTACGCCGCTGACGCCCCCCGGCCCGTCCCTCCGGCGGTAACGGCCCCCAAGCCGGCCATCGGCGGCATCCTTCTGGACTTCGGCCAGTGGCTGAGGGATCGAGCCAGGGACCTGGGCAACCCCTTCGGGGCCCTGAGCAAGACGACCAGTCCGACCGCCCCCAAGCCTGTCCCTCTGGGGGATTGCGTCGATCGGTCGCACTGCCCGATCGGATGAGGGTCCCGGCACCTGAATGAGACGAATCGGTCTGTGAAAGGCGACACCCGGATTCCCCCCGGCGCCGAGGAGGAGGGGGGCTGCCAGGCCGCAGCGCACAGCCCCCCGCCCCCGGGCGAATCTCCGACCCGGCCCGACAGCGCCACCCGCTTCCAGGCCCTCGTGAGCGGCGGGCTGGACGCTTTCTTCGTCTTCCGCAGCGTGCGCGACGAGAAGGGACGGATCGTCGACTTCGAGCTGTTCGACCTGAACAGACGAGGCGAGGAGCGCCTCGGCTTGACGCGGAACCAGCTCGTCTCGTCGCGCCTGCGCGAGATCCTGCCGGCGTTCCCTCCCGGCTTTCAGGAGAAGTGCCTCCGCGTGGCCGCCTCCGGCGAGATGCTGGAGGAGGAGGTCGCCCTCACCTCCAGCGGGCCCCAGGCGTCGTGGCTTCAGCTTCAGGTGGTCCGGATGGAGGACGGGGTCGGCGTGTCCCTGCGCGACATCAGCGAGCGAAAGCGGCTGGAGCGGCAGCTTCTCCACTCACAGAAAATGGAGGCCGTGGGCCGGCTGGCCGGCGGCGTCGCCCACGACTTCAACAACCTTCTGACGACGATCCTCGGCTACAGCGAGCTGATGCTGATCAAGCTGCCCGAGTCGAGCCCGGCGCGCGCCGACGTCGAGGAGATCCTGAAGGCCGGCCAGCGGGCCGTGGGCCTCACCCGCCAGCTCCTTGCCTTCAGCCGCAAGCAGGTCGTCGAGCCGAAGGTCGTCAACCTGAACGCCGTCATCGAGGAGGCCGCCAAGATGCTGCGCCGCCTCATCGGCGAGGACGTCGACCTCGCGACGATTCTCGATCTCTCGCTCGGGACCGTCCGGGTCGATCCGGGCCAGATGGAACAGGTCCTGATGAACCTGGCCGTCAACAGCCGCGACGCCATGCCACGGGGCGGCCGGCTCACGCTGGAGACCTGGAACGTCACCATCGACGCCTCGGCCTCGCGCCTTCACTTCGGCGCCCCGCCGGGGGCCTACGTCCTTCTGGCCGTCAGCGACACCGGGACGGGGATGGACGTCGAGACCCGCTCCCACCTCTTCGAGCCCTTCTACACGACCAAGGAGAAAGGGAAGGGGACGGGGCTGGGCCTGGCCACCGTCTACGGCATCGTCAAGCAGAGCGACGGCTACATCTTCGTCTACAGCGAGCCGGGTAAGGGGACGACCTTCAAGATCTACCTGCCGCGCGTGGAAGGCGTCGGGACGGACGCCGCCGCCGCCGTCCCGGCCTCGGCCGTGGCCGACGGAAAGGAGACCCTCCTCCTCGTCGAGGACGAGGAAGCGGTCCGCCGCCTCATGCACCGCAGCCTCAGGGAACGCGGCTACAACGTCCTCGACGCACCGAGCGGCGAGGCCGCCCTCGCCGTCGCCACCTCCCACCCCGGGCCGATCGACCTCCTCATCACCGACGTCGTCCTCACCGGCGTCTCGGGCAAGAGCCTGGCCACGCTCCTCCTCACCTCTCGCCCCAAACTGAAGCTCCTCTTCATCTCCGGCTACACCGACGACACCGTCGTCCACCACGGCGTCCTCGCCAAGGAAGAGGCCTTCCTCCAGAAGCCCTTCACCCCCGACGCCCTCGCCCGAAGGGTCCGGGAGGTGCTGGATGCGAAACCGGCCGGAGCAGCCGGATGACACTCGCTCCGTCCGGCGCCCCAGCTCCGCAGCCGCCGAGGGGTCACTCGCTCTAGAACGAACCGCCGGCAGGAGGCGGGAAGCGACCGTCACTACCGAAGTCGGCAGGTCATTCAAAAGTAAATTGCGGTGCGACACTAAGGCCCGCTCAATACACCTAACGACTTCATCCCGCGATGGTGTAGTTTTGTTCGATGGCTCCCATCACATGCGTTGCCTGCGTCGGCCCTTCCTACGGGAGCCGGCCTTCGGCGTTACCAGCGTGAATTACGATTTCGCGGCGCTGCCCGGGAGTGCCGAGGCACCACGGTGAACCCTGGACTGCGTGTCTTCGTCAGCTCTGTCCAGGAAGAACTGAAGGACGAGCGCCTCATCGTCCAGAACCTTCTAATACCGACTCGTATCTAGCTGCGCATTGCGCGCCGGTTCTCTATGAATACGAGCCGGCATCTTCGGAAAAGGCCCTGGAGGGCTGCCTCAGGGCGCTCGAAGGCTGCAACGCGGTCATCCTCATAATCGGCATCCGTTACGGGAAATCGGTAGGCGGACTTTCCAGTACGCACTCTGGTATAGGCGCGCAAAGGAATCGGGCTGTTGATATTCGGTTCATTAGCGGTAATGCAGCGTTGAGCGCGAGGCGGAGACGGCTTTATTCTTGAATGAGGTGGATTCTGACTGCCTCAAGTACAAGCGCTTCGGCGACGTGGTCCAGCTCCCAGAAAGAGGTACGTGCTGCGCTCGTAAAACTCCTTCGAGAGAAGTTTGGCATCGTCCCAACCACAGATGAGAACGAGGTCGCAGCTCAGACCATCGAGGCGACCTCACTCTTCGAATCTCAACCGCTGGAGCGAATCCCTTGGGTCGACCTCGACCACTCTGTCGCGCGCCGGCTTGTTGCCTCAGCCGAGGGGCTGGATGCCAACAGCCTTTCAGACGCGCAGGTACTCGCCGGGTCTTCGGTTCGTGGCCTCGTCTGGAGGAAATCCGAATCGGGCGAGTCTTTTGCGACTGCGGCTGGCATCGTGCTTCTCGCGAGGGATCCGTCAGCGGTGTTTCCGCAATGCCGCGTCCTCGCGGACGCGTACCGCGGTTCCGAAGCGGACGGCGCGCCCCGCGACCATGAGGACCTTCGGGGCCCGATGTCGGTCGTCATCGAACGTGCGCTCGCCTTCATCGACCGAAACACACGGCACCCGATGCGGGTAGTGGGATTCAATCGAGTTCGTCTTGACGAGTACCCGGAAGAAGCGCTGCGTGAGGCCTTAGTCAACGCTGTGGCACATAGACGTTACGACGACGCTGGCCGCAAGGTGCTTCTCGAGGTCTTCAGTGACCGCGTCGTCGTCCTGAGCCCCGGGCTTCCGCCTAGTCCGATCACGCTTCCGAACCTCCGGAATGGAAAGTGCCGACCCTGCTCACGGAATCAGATTCTCGCTCAGTGCATGTCTTTCTTCCTCCGATCGAGGTGCGCGGAAGCGGCATCCGGCGGAGCGTGACAAGATGCTGAAAGGGCTTTAACCGCTGTACTTGTCATCCGGTTATTTCTTGACGTGTCGAGGGCCCGCGATGACTGAGCGAATAGTGCCGGAGAAACTGCTCGTCGTGACCCCGTCGGTCGAGGCGCGGTTGAGCGACCGGCAAAAGAGGATCCTCGGACAGGCCCTTCGAGCTGGCTCCGTCAGCCGGCGATGGTGCGTAGCGGAGTTCGGGGTGGCTAATGACACGGCTGGCCGCGACCTCAAGTCGCTGACAGAACGTGGTTTACTTGTGCCGCAGGGGAAGGGACGAGCCGTCCGATACGTGCCCCCACTCGTATCGGAATCGACCGGCAATCGACCGGCTCGGTGAGGAAACCGACAGATGACGAATCGACCGAGAACCGACCGACCGATCGCCCAAATCGACCGATGAGAGCAGACGGCTTCCCACGCTCTGATGGCGCCGAGGCTGCGCCGCAAGTTCGGGAGCTTCAGTTCCCGGAGGCGGGTGACGGGCCGATGGTAGCCGCATATGGCAGCGACCGGCACGTTGGCCGCCTCGAAGACGAAACACGGGAGGGGAACATCGGATGACCGACGAACAGACCAACCAGGGCAGCAGGGCGGCGCTTCGCGTCCTCTCGGCTGCGACCGGCGGCAACTGGGTGCCGTGCTCCCCGCTCCCAGAAGATGACGAGGTCACGCGTCTCCAGGCGACCAAGAATGGTGAGAGGCTTGATCAGCTCCTGACGGACATCTTGGTTTCCCAGAATCTTGCGGTCTTAGCTGGCCTCGGTACAACCATGTGCGTAAGAGCGCCGGGCGCCGCAACCTCGCCGCCATCAATGGCAGATCTGTGGCACGCGGCCGCTACGGAAGCAGGAGCAGCATTCGAGAACATCAAGTTGAAGGTCCGCTACACAGCCCCTGCCGAGGGCGACAATATCGAGGTGCTCCTCTCCAATGCCAGCTGGCCAGGCCCTTGATCCGTCTGAGGAAGTCAACGCGTTCATCACCGCGACAGAGGCGCTTATCGTAAGCCGATGTCGGTTTGTCTCACCGACCACTGAACGAACGACAAACAAAGCGTTCCTTCGTAAGGTAGCACGCCGATCCACTCGACTGCCGCGAACCAAAGTATTTACCACAAACTACGACCTCTCCTTTGAGACCGCGGGAAGCCATGCGCGGTTTACAATCGTCGACGGGTTCTCTCACACCCAGCTTCAGGAATTCGACGGCAACTACTTCACCTACGACCTCGTTCGCAGAGAACCGGACCGTGAGATCCCGGACTATATTCCCAACGTCTTCCACCTGCACAAAATCCACGGTTCTGTCGACTGGGAGCTTAGGGATGATCAGGTCATCAAGACCACTGACGCTTCGAAGCCCCTCATCATTTATCCACGTCACAGCAAGTTCGAGGCGTCATACAACCAACCCTTCATCGAGATGATGTCGCGGTTCCAGCTCGCACTCCGACAGCCGAACACCGGTCTGTTCGTGCTGGGGTCCGGCTTCAATGACACTCACATCTGGCAGCCGTTGCTGGCGGCGGTTCGCTCCAATGTAAGTCTAAAGGCCGTGGTCGTCGACCCGGCGTTGCCGCAGTCCACGAAACCCCCGGTTACGGAGATCAAGAAGCTCATCGCGGCAGGAGACTCGCGACTTGTTCTGATCGCCGGCGGGTTCGAAGCCTTCGTCCCGGTCCTGCCCGATCTCGTCGTGGCCACGGAGGAGGAGCGCCACCGAGAGCGACTCCGTTCGAAGGACACGACTCGGTGAGTTCAACCCTTCCTTTTTATCCCTTCGATCCCCAGCGTTGCATCGGAACGATCTCGGAAATAGGACCATCTTCCGCTACAGCCAACCTGCCGAACGCCAGCAAGCCCGACGGCCAGTCGCTCTACGGCGATAGGCTTGGGGCCGGTGAAGTCGGGGAGTTCGTCGTCGTGGAGTGCCGTGATGTGGCCATCTTCGGGCGCATTATTTCCGTTCGTCTGCCGGAACGGGAGCGTCGGAGTGTGGAGGCAGAGCTCGGCGTTCGACAGGATGCTCATCCGCTAGGCACGATCCAGCTCCTAACGACGATCTCGCTGAGGGGCGGCGAGGTACTCGGGGGTATCGCGCGGTACCCGCGACTTGGCAGCAAGGTCTATGCCGCTCATCCGGCCCTGGTTAAGTGGGTAGCAGAGTCGACCCAGCGCGCTAAACATCTAAAGAACCCGATTTCGCTGGATCTCGCTTCTCTTCCGACCGCCAACGGCACGATCGTGAGTATCACTCCCGAACGCATCTTTGGCCGCCACTGCGCCGTCCTCGGCGCTACAGGCGGTGGGAAGAGCTGGACCGTGGGCCGCTTGATAGAGGAGCTTACTCGGTGCAAAGGAAAGGTCATCCTTTTTGATCCGACCGGCGAGTTCCACACCTTTTCAACTGGAGTTGACCATGTTTACATTGGCGCTGGCCAAGCAGAGCCAGCCACGGCTGGAGAGGTCGTGGTGCCTTACCGGGAACTCACAGAGGCTGATCTGTTCGCGCTGTTCAAACCCAGCGGTCAAACGCAGGCGCCAAAGCTCCGCGCAGCGATGAAGAGCCTCAAGTTGGCGAAATTGGCGGGCCCCCGATTCGCCCCTGCAGGGATTGTAATCAAGGCCGAACAGAAGAAGGAGAGAATCGAACGCGAGTATGCCAAGTATGCGGCGGCAATTGAGAGTCCCGTGGCTGATTTTGAAATCTCGAAGCTCACGCAACAGATCCTCGAGGAGTGTGTATGGCCCTCCGGCGGAAGTCAATCGGCTCCTGATTTCGGTGTCTGGGGAAGGGCTAACGAGTCCGAGAAGAGCTACTGCATCACCCTTATCACTCGCATCGAGGACATGCTGCAGGCGGTCGAGCTCGGGTGCGTGTTTCAGCCTGGCGGGAAGCCCCGGCTGACGTCTGCGATTGACGCCTTCTTGAAAGATTCAGGGAGAAGCGTACTGCGGGTGTCGCTGAAGTACCTACCGTTCGCCCACAATGCCCGCGAGATTGTCGCCAATGCTGTCGCTCGCTACCTACTGTCTCTGGCGAGAACCGGTCGGTTTAGAAGCCAGCCATTGCTCGTCGTCTTGGATGAGGCTCACCAGTTTCTGGACAAGAACCTTGGTGACGAGAGCACAAGGTATCCCCTCGACGCGTTTGAATTAATCGCGAAGGAGGGGCGCAAGTTCTCGTTGAGTATCTGCATCGCGACTCAGAGGCCCCGAGACATTCCAGAAGGAGTTCTGAGCCAAATGGGTACCCTGATCGTCCATCGGCTCATCAACGACAAAGATCGGGAGGTTGTGGAGCGTGCATCGGGCGACATCGACCGTTCAGCGGCTGCGTTCCTACCCACGCTGGGACCTGGCCAGGCAGTGATAATCGGAGTGGACTTTGCAGTACCGCTCTCGATCCAAGTCTCGCCCCCTGACCAAAAGCCTGACTCGCAAGGACCGAACTACCAGAAATGCTGGGGGATGAGCGAAGGGCCGGCGACCGATCGACAGGAGGCCGGGCCGGACGTCGAACTAGGGCCGGGGGACGAACCGTTGTCGTGATAATAGTCTGCGTTTGTTGGGGTCGTGTCTCTGTTATCAATTATAGGACCAGGCCACGTCCCGTTGGGCCGCCGGGAAGTGGTGTCTATCCCGTCGTCGCGCTATCGTCAGGACCAGCAGTACCGGAGCCGCAGGGGTCGTGTCTCAATTATCCATTATAGGACCAAGCCACGTCCCGTCGGGCCGCCGGGAAGTGGTGTCTATCCCGTCGTCGCGCTATCGTCAGGACCAGCAGTACCGAAATCGTGACGAAGGGCGGGCATCCCGAATGAATCCTGACGGTAGAGCGGTACGGGAATTCCTGAGGCACACGGTGGCGACCCTCGCCTACCGGGGAGGGAAGGCGATCCGTGGGGCTCCGCCGTCGTTCGCGGGGTTCCGGGCGAGCCCGACGACGCGCACGCCGGGCGAGGTCCTCGCGCACGTCTGCGATCTTCTCGACTGGGCCCTCCGCTTCTGCCGAGGCCAGCACCTCTGGAAAGACTCGACCCCGCAGGAGTGGGAGGCCGACTCGAAGAGATTCTTCACGGCGCTCGGGAGCTTCGATGCCTATCTCGCCTCGGACGACCCTCTCGGCGTCGGGGTGGAGAAGCTCTTTCAGGGACCGGTGGCCGACGCGCTCACCCACATCGGCCAGATCGCGCTGCTCCGGCGGATGGCAGGCTCGCCCGTCAAGGGAGAGAACTACTTCAAGGCCGAGATCGTGGCGGGATCGGTGGGCCCGGAACAGCCCGCCCCCCGGGTCGAATTCGACTGAAAGCGAATTTCTTCCGGCGGCACGAGAAGCCGGCCCTCCCCGGTCGCACGCGCCGCGCGACAGATTTCAGCAGGGGTTTTCGAGGCAGGACGCCGTTTTTTTGTCGGATTCGGGCTGCAGGACGGTCCTGCCGGGCGGCGCGCGCCTTGCATCGGCCCTAAAAAGAACGCCCGGGAATCGGGTTTGGGGTTGCGGCGGTCGACGGGTGAAACCGTTTAAGGGAGGGTTATCGTCCCGTGCCGATTGGAGGCCCCTCAGGCTTGCGCCCCGCAGAGGCGTCAGAAGAGTCCCTCTCCCTTCAGTTGCGGGTCCCCGAGGTCCTTCACACGCCCGATCCCACGAGTAGCGGCGCAAGCGGCGGCCTGATCGTCCATGTAGAGATCCGGAACCGGACGCCCCGCGTCTGGGAGGCGGTGTCACGCACCGGCCCCCTTCTCGAGGTGGTCGTTCTGGAGTCGGACGGCACCGAGCGGCCCCTCGTTCTCCGCCAGCTCCCGATGCTGGCATACCCGGCGAGCCTCGAGCCGGGGCGTGGCTTTCTACTCCCCGTGCGCATCGTCCTTTCGGATATCCCGGAAACGGGGGCGAGCTACCGCCTCCGGATCCGCATCGAACCCGGAACGGAGGAGACGACCGGTACCCTCCGTTTCGATCCGCGCCCGTCGCGCGGCTGAGACCCGAGGAGGTTTCGGCTCTTGCCGCATCGCCCACCCGAGTTCTTCACCGCGCCCGACCCGGCGCTCGCGCGTCTTCCGTTCTCCGAGGCCGTCCGCGCCGGGGAGTTCCTGATCCTCTCGGGCCAGATCGGGAACGTCCCCGGCACGCTTGCCCTGGTTCCGGGCGGGATCGCCGCCGAGTCGAAGCAGGCGATGGAGAACATCAAGGCCGTCCTCGAGCGGCACGGCGCGTCCCTGGACGACGTCGTCAAATGCACGGTCTTCCTCGCGGACGTGAGCGAGTGGGGCGCCTTCAACGAGGTCTACAGGACCTTCTTCCCGAAGCACTTCCCCGCGCGAAGCGCGCTCGGGGCCAGCGGCCTCGCGAAGGGGGCGCGGGTCGAGGTGGAGTGCGTGGCTTACGCGCCGGACGCGAGGCGCTGACTCCCCGGCTCAGCCGATCGCCGCGCCGAAGCGCCGGACGATCGCTCCGGCGCTCTCGACGGAGCGGATCGTCGCGACGCTTTTCCCCGCCTGCCAGAAGTCCTTCGAGGACGCCCCTTTCATCGAGGCGTTCTTCAGCTGGAAGGCCGACCGGATCGAGTAGATCGCGCGCATCCAGTGCTTCGTCCGGTGCCCCGAGAGCATCCACCGTCCGATCGGGCCCGCCTTCGTCCCCATCCTCTCCACGAACGGCGTCCGGATTATCGAGAGCGGCACGCCCGTGATCCGCTCGGTCAGGACGATGTCCTGCTCCTCGGCGCCGAGGATCGCCTTCTTGTAGTCGGCGTGTGCCGTGCATTCCTCCGTCGCGATGAAGCGGGTCCCCATCTGGACCGCCTGATAGCCGAGATCGAGCATCGCCTTGAACTCGGCCTCGCTCCCGACGCCTCCCGCGCAGACGAGCGGGACGCCGAGATTCGAAAGTTCCGTGAAAAGCTCCTGCGGCGTCTTCCGCCCCGCGTGCCCGCCGGCGCGGCTGTTGACGCAGATGAGACCGTCGACCCCCTCGGCAATCCCTTTTTCGGCCCACTTCCGGTCGACGACGTCGTGGAAGACGACGCCGCCCGCCGCGTGGGCGCGCCGGACGACCCAGTCGGGGTTCCCGAGCGCCGTGATGAAGAAGCGGATTCCGGCTTCGAGAGAGGCTTCGAGATATTCCTCCATCCGTTTCCGGTAGACGGCCGAGAGCGACTTCTCGGTCAGGATGTTCAGGCCGACGGGCTTCTTCGTCAGGCTCCGGATCCGCTTCAGCCCTTCCCGGAACTCCAGCTTGTGGACGTAGACGAGCGAGAGAGGCTGGATGATCCCGAGTCCCCCGGCTTCCGACACCGCGGCGACCAGCTCCGGGTTCGAGCAGGGATACATCGGGCCGCAAAGAAGCGGAATCTCGACTCCGGCCATCTCCGTGAAACGGTTCTTCATCCGGAAGAACCCTCGCTTTCAAAGGCGGGCGGATGTTACGGCAGCGACGCGAGCGCGGCGTCTACAATCTCTCCCAGCCTGGATGTCGACGATGAGACGTCCTCCCCGCCTGATCGCTCTCGCCGTTCTCGTCGCTTTTTCGCCGCTCGCCCTCGACGGCTGCGTCTCGGTCGGCGTCGAGCAGAGGCCGGCCCCTGCCGCCGAGGAGGCCGAGCACGCCTCCGGCGACATCGAGGTCTTCATCTACGAGACGCAGGGAGACAAGGACGCCTCCCGTCTCGTGGCCTACCCCGTCCTCTCCGAGATCTTCCGCGTCGAGGAGACGGGTGAGTCGCTCGTCGGGCGGTCGATGTCGGCCATGTGGGCGATCAACGATCTGACGCCCGGCCGCTATCGCGTCTCGGTGAGGAAGCGGATCACGCCCGAGGGCGACATCGAGCCGCTCAAGGACCCCCAGGGCAAGACCTTCGACGTCGCGGCCGGGAAGGAATCGACGCTCCGCATCGTCCTGAAGAAAGTCCCGACGGGCTGGATCGTCCTCGGAGTGATCGCGGCGGCGGCGCTGATCTACTTCTCCGTCGACGCCGCATCGCACGGGAAGCTGCCCCCTCTCCCGCCGATCCCGCCCGACGTCTTCGTCGGCGTCGTCCTTCTCGCAACGCCGGCCGCGCGGGCCGACGGGCCGGCGCCTACGGCGGCCGACGTCTTTCCGGCCCCCGGCTCGGTCGTCGCGGCCCGGAAGGTGACCGTCAACTTCCTCGTCGGCACGCCGCTCGCGCCGAACGGCATCGACGCTGACGCCATCCTCGCCCTCGGCTCGCTCTCGGGCGAGCTGCCCGGGACGATCTCCTATCAGGCCGAGGACCAGCTCCTCCGCTTCGCCCCGGACCGGAACTTCACCCCCGGGGAGAACGTGACCGTCACGCTAGACCTCGAGAAGGTGAAGGGCCTCGGCGGCCGCTCCGGCGAGGGAAAGGTCTCGACGACTTTCCACGTCGCGAGGTGAGTCACTTCTTCCCGGCAATCTCCTTGACGCCTTCGACGAGCCGGTCGACCTCCTCCCCGTTCGTGTAGCAGGCGCAGCCGGCGCGGACGAGGCCGTCGGCCGCGTGGCCGAGACATTTCACGAGGGTGGTCGCGTAGAAGTCGCCGTGTGTGACGAAAACACCTCGCCTCGCCAGCGCCGCGGCGACGTCGCCCGACCCGTGCCCCCGGACCGCAAAGGCGACCGTCGGAGTCCGGGGTGCTCCGGGGAAAGGCCCGTAGAGCGTGACGCCCGGAACGGCCCCGAGTCCTTCCCACATTCTCTGAAAGAGCGCCTCTCCCCTCGCGTGGAGCGCCGCGAACGTCCGGACCAGGCAGGCCCGGCGCTCTCCCGACCCCGCGAGCGAGGCGAGAAACCCGACGGCCGCTCCCGACCCGACGATCCCCTCGTGGTTGAGGGTCCCCGTTTCGAGCCGCTCCGGCGCCGCGTCGGAGGCGGGCTGAAGCTTCGGCACGTTGAGAGACGCGAGCAGGTCCCCCCGCCCCCAGAGGACTCCCGTGTGCGGGCCGTAGAACTTGTAGGGCGAGCAGGCCAGAAGGTCGGCGCCGAGCGCCCTCACGTCGACGAGGACGTGCGGCGCGTAGTGGACGGCATCGACGAAGACGAGGGCCCCGCGCGCGTGCACCGCCGCCGCGATGCGGGCCACGTCATTGATCGTCCCGACGGCGTTCGATGCGCCGCCGACGGCGACGAGGCGCGTCCGTCCCGTCAGCAGCCGCGGCAGGGCCTCGAGATCGAGTTGCGCGGTCTCCGGGAGGACCGGGATCGCCTTGACGACGATCCCCTTCTCCTTTTCGAGCGCCCGCCATGGGTCGACGTTCGCGTGATGGTCCAGCTCCGTGACGACGACCTCGTCCCCTTCCCGCCACCCGCGGGCGAGGGCGCGTGCGACGTGAAAAGTCAGCGTCGTCATGTTCGCGCCGAAGGCGATCTCGGCGGGGTCGCCGCCGAGGAACTCCGAGACGGCGGCCCGTGCGCCGGCGAGGAGCGCGTCGGTCTCCTCGCTCGTCGGATACCTCCAGTGCGTGTTCGCGTTGTGGCGGAGCAGGTAGTCGACGACCGCCTCGGCAACCACGCGCGGCACCTGCGTCCCTCCCGGGCCGTCGAAGTAGGCGATCGGACGCCCGCCGCCCCGACGCTCGAGGGCGGGGAAGTGGGCACGGATCGCCTCGACGGAGAGGACGCCGGCCTCGCGGGAAGAGGTCATCGAATCCGATTATCCGCCCGATAATCGAAGGGGATGAGGCTCCGGCGACTCGCGCTCCTCCCGCTTCTCGCGTCTCTCGCGGCGCTTCTCCCGATCGCCGCGGTTCGGACACGGACCAACCTCTCGGTCGGTCTTCGGGGCCTTCGCGACGACGAGTTGACCGCGCGCCGGCGTGTCTGGGGCGACGCCTACGTCGAGGCGGTCGAGAAGATCCGGCGCGCGATTCCCGAGGGGGCCGAGTACCTGATCGTCGTGGAAGGCCGCCCCGGAACGCCCGATATCGTGGCCTACGACCTCGCGCCCCGGCGGCCGCTCTACCTTCCGGGGGTCTTCACGGCGGACGAGCTGCGCCGGGCCGGACCGCCTCCGGGCGCGCCGCCGTGGGTCGTCGTGGCGGTCCGGGCGACGAACCCGCCGCGGCTCTACACGACGGAGGAATTCTTCGGCAGGGCGGCGCTCCGATGACCGACGCCCTCACGAGGCTTCTCGGGCCGATTCTCTTTCTCGCGGCCGGCTGGGGGATCGTCGAGGCCTCCCGCGCGCTCGCGGGTCGGACGCTCCCGGTCCGGCTGGCCTGGGGATACCTCACGGGCGTCGCTGCGGTCGGACTCTTTCTTCACGCGGTGACGCAGATCGCCGGCCCCGTTCTGACGCGCCCCGTCGTTCTCGCCGTCTGCGCCTCGTTTTCGCTCCTTCTCCTCGTCGCGCACCCGCGGAGGTCCGGCGCGCCGTTTCCGCCCGCGGCGATCGTCCCGGCGGCGCTCGGCGCGGCCGTCTCGCTGGGGCTCTTCGCGGCCGCGGCCGGCCGGCCGGTCGCCGAGATCTCCGATTCGATCGCGATCTGGAACACGAAGGCCCGCCAGATCCGCGCGGCGCGAACGGTCGACGCCCCGGTCATCCGCGAAAGGCGCTATCAGATGGAGGTCCCGACCCATCCGGCGCTCATGCCCGTCGTCCAGGCGGCCGTACTCGACGCGCTCGGGACGTCCGATGACGACCGGGGAGTGAAGCCTCTCTATGCCGCGTTCTATCCCGCCCTTCTCATCGTCGTCTTCGACGAGGCAAGGCGCCGGGCGGGCGCGGCCGCGGCCGCCCTGGCGGCGACCGCCGGCGCGCTTCTCCCGCAGATCTCCACGGAGCCCTTCGGGGGCGCCTCCGGAACCTACAGCGACCTTCCGCTTGCCTGCTTCCTCGGGACCGGTCTGATCCTCCTGTTCGACCGGCGGCCGACGCTCCGGACGGGCTCGCTCGCCGGGTTCCTCCTCGCCGCAGCCGTTCTGACGAAGATCGAGGGAATCCACCTCGCCCTTCTCGGCCTTCTCGCCTCCGCCATCGCGCTCCTCCCGTATCTCGTGGCGCTCGGCAGGGCCGGCAGGCCGCGCGCCGGCCGCCTCGCGTTTCTCGCGCCGGCGGCGGCGGGCGTCGTCGTGGCCGCGGCGTTTCTCGCCCTCTGGCTCTCGGGAGTCGAGGACCGGATGGGAAACGACTTCTCGGGGCTCTTCTCGGTTGCTGCTGTCGCACGGGGCCTCGTCGAGCGGAGCGGGAGCGTCCTGCGCGCCATCGCGGAAAGGAGCCTGAACAGGTGGGAATGGGGCTGGTTCTGGCTTGCCGCGCCGGTCGTCGTGATCGCCGGCGGCAGGGCGCTCTTCCGGAGGAGGTCGAGACCGATCGTTCTCTTCCTCGCCCTCGCCCCTATCGTCCCGCTGGGCGGCTACCTGATTACCGGCCGCGTTCCGGCCAACCTCGTGGCGGCCACGTGGGACCGTTTCCTCGTCCAGACATCCACGTTCTGGCTCGTCCTTCTGGCGGTCTGCGCACGCGAAGCGTGGGGCCGGTCACTCCCCGCCCAGCGCGATGCCGGTAAACTGGGGACGGAGCTTCCACCGTGAGCGCCCGTTGGGAACGCCGCGAGATCGTCCTTCGCACCACCGCGACCGGCCACCGGCTGACGGCCCCGGTCTTCTGGTGTCACGGACGGAACGAGCGCCCCCTCGCGTATCTCCAGGCCAACGTCCACGGCGGCGAGCTTCAGGGAAACGCGGCGATCCTCGCCCTCTTCGACCTCCTCGAGAAGGAGCCGCCGCGCGGGAGCCTCCTTCTCGTCCCGCGCGTCAACCCGATCGCCGCGAGCCAGCAGATCGGCGATTACGTGGCCGGCGTCTACGACTTCGGCTCGGGGCAGAATTTCAATCGCGGCTACCTCTATCTCACCGGCCCGTCGCGCGCGAGCAGCGCCCCCTATGTCGATGTCGACGCCTTCGCCGCCGTCCACCGTGACGCCACCCTCTCCGAGATCCGCGACGGCTTCCGCGAGGCGCTCAAGGCGGCGCTTCACGCCATCCGCGAGTCGGCGGCGACGTGGGGAATGGACACGCGGCTGGAGTTCGCCCTCGCCATCCAGGAGCTGGCCGTGGAGGCGGACGTCGTCTTCGACCTCCACACCGGAGACCGCGCGCCTCGCTATCTCTACGCCCCGGACGGAGCGGTCGCGGCGACGCGCGCGTTCGGGATCCCCTTCGTCCTCGAGGTGCCGCCTCGGTTCGCCGGGGCGCTGGACGAAGCCTCGTTCGTCCCGTGGAACGATCTCTCCGAGGCGTTCAAGCGGGTCGCGCGCTCCGACGTCCGGCGTTTCGTGGACGGATTCACCGTGGAGCTCGGCTCGATGAACGCCTTCTCGCTCGCGCAGGGCGCGGAAGACGCCAAGCGGATCGCCTCGGTACTCCGTCATTACGGCATCCTCGACGGCGAGCCGGACGAGCCGGCCTACCGGATCTCGGCCTGCGCCGTGGCCGACTACCAGTCGATCGCCGCTGAAGCGGGAGGACTCGTCGACGCGGCCGTCGCCCCCGGCTCGCCCGTCCGGAAAGGAGACCTCCTCGCCCGGATCGTCGACCCGGCTCTCTGCTCTCTTCCGCCCCGCTCGGCCGACGCCGTCATCGAGGTGCGCGCCCCGGAAGACGGGATCGTCATCCTCTTCCACGCCTTCGCTTCGATCCCGAAGGGGGCGCGGCTCCTCTCGATGATGACGAAGGTGAAAGAACTGTAGGGCTACTTCAAATACCCGAGGCTCTTCAGGTTCTCCACGTACTCTTTCGGGTCGATGGCCGCCACGGCGCGCGGGCGGACGCCCCACGACGCGACGGTGGCGGACGTGACCGCACCCGGCTGAAGAAGACCGGCCCGCACCTTCCCTGCCGCCTCGCGCGAAGCCGGGATTCCGAGCGCCGCGAGAACCGTGGGAGCGACATCGGCTGGAGCGAGGCTCTCTTCCGCACCCGGGCGCGCGAGGGGGCCGGCGAGGCGGAGGACTCCTCCCTCTTCGCCCCGGCCTCCATCGAAGAGGACAACGACGAGATCGATCCCTTCGCGCCAGGCCGGGTCGTCGAGGAACACGCGGATCTTCCGCGCTTCCGCGGTCACCGCCTCTGCCAGGGTCACGCGGTCCGCGGCGCTGCGCCCGGGATCGGAGAGCGCCGCGCCGAGAATGTCGAGTCCGGGGAGATAGAGGAGGGAGAGGCGGGGCCTCTCCCGCGAGAGGGCGTCGAGAAAGACGGCGAGCGCGAAATCGTCGAGTCCCGCGGCATCGGCCACGAGGCGATCCCGCGACCCCGCAGGCGGCGCCGCCCGCGGTGCCCGTGCCGCGGCACGGGAGACCGCCTCCGCCGGCCATCCTTCCCCCGAGAGCGAGCTCCCCGCGCGGGCGGCGAAAAAGAGGTGGTTCGAGAGGATCGTCCCGCCTCCGTCGCCGGCCGGATAGGTGGTCCACCAGTTCACGACGAGCGACGCGACGCCGGCACGCCGGGCGACTTCCCAGGCCGCAGGCACTCTTCGCGCCGCAGCCGTCACCGACTCGCGACGCGCCACGCCGATCGCCGGGAGGACCCTGCCGAGAAAAAAGGCGGAGACCCCGACGGGCCGAAAAGGCGAGCCGACCCCCGCGATCCGGACGAGATCGAGCGCGCCGATGCCGTGGCGCGACGCGTTCTCTCCCGTCGCCACCGTCGTCCAGAACGCGGCGGGATCCCGATCCGGCTTGACGTAGCGCGCCCCCGCCGCGCCGAACGAGGCGGCGAAAGTCTCCCCTTCGCCGAGATACCGGTCCGACCAGCCGTCGATCCCGACGACGACGACCCGTCGGGAGTTCGCCTCGACGACGAGCGGGCCGGAGGCCGCGCTCTCCGGCCGCGAAACCCAGAGAAGCGCCCCCGCGGCGAGGGCGACGAGGGCCAGGGCGAGCCCCGCGAGGCCGAGCCGCCGGGGGCTGCCGAAGGCGGCCCGGCCCGTCGCCAGGAGCGCTGCGAGGGTCACGCCGCGGGCGGTCCGAACCGCGATGAAGACGGCGAACGCGAGCGACACGAGGACCGCCGTCGCCGCGAGCGGGCCCGCGGCGCGAAGCGCCGGGACCGCGGCCGCGACCGCGCCGACCCCGGCCACGACTCCGAATCCCGCCGCGATCTCCCGGGCCACCCCTTCCGCATCCGCCCGTCCACGGACCCGGAGAAAGGCCGCGCTGACGAGGACGAGGACGATCACGGCGGCCACTCCGACCGAGCCTGCGGCGATCCAGAGAAAGAGGACGGCCGCGTCGCGGAGGGGAAGCGCCGCCGCGACGGCGTTGATGACCGTCTCGACGAGAGCGAGGGCGAGCGCGAGGAAGAACGCGCCCACGGCCGCTCCGAAGAGGAGGCTCTGCGCCCGTGACCGGGTCGCCAGCGCCCCCTTCAGCACCGCGCCCTCCACGCCGCGGTCGAGGTAGCCCCGCTCGCGCAGCCTCTCGCGCGCCGCCTCGAACGAAAGCGGAGATTCTTCGGCTCCCTCCCGAGGGGGAGTTTCGCGCTCCGTCATGGGAACTCGGAAGTTACCGTACTGTCGCTCTTCCTCTTAGAAAGAAAAGAAACCTCTCCTCAACTCGTCCTGTCGCGCAGAGCCACGGCGAACTCCTTCAGAAGCTCCGCCTTCTTCCCGAAGCCGGCGAGACTTTCGACGGCATGCTGGGTCAGCTCCGCCACGAGCCGGCGGGCGCCCTCGGCGCCGACATGCCGCGCGAAGCTCGGCGTCGGAGGGCGGCGCGACTCCTTCCCCGTCTGCGCCGACGGGTCGCGCTCGAGCAGGTCGTCCACGATCTGGAACGCGAGGCCGACGTTTTTCGCGTACGAGCGGACGGCCGCCAGCTCCTTCTCCCGTGCGCGGCCGAGGACCGCTCCGAGCTCGGCCGACGCGACGAAGAGAGCCCCCGTCTTCCGCGCGTGGATCGTCTCCAGCCGCTCGAAGGTCGCTGCGTCGGGAGGCGTCCGGAGATCGAGAGCCTGACCCGATGCGAGGCCCGCGAGGCCCGAGGCCTCCGCGAGGCGGCTGATCAGGTCGAGCGCGGCCGAGGCCGGAACGCCGCGGCCGGCGAGTCCGCAGTCGGCGAGAACGCCGAAGGCTCGCGCGAGAAGCGTGACGGCGGCGAGAATCGCGAGGTCCTCCCCCTGGGAGACGTGAAGGGCCGGCCGTCCCCGCCGCGTCGTGGCGTCGTCCATCGAGGGGAGGTCGTCGAGGGCGAGCGAGGCCGCGTGGACCATCTCGACCGCGCAGGCGGGGTCGAGGAGGCGCTCGCGGGGCGTCCCGAAGAGATCCCCCGCGAGAAAGGCGAGTGCCGGACGGACGCGCTTGCCCGGGGAGAGAAGCGCCTCGCGCGAGGCGGCGGGGAGGAGATCGAGGGGATCGGCCTCGGGCCCGGCGAGAAGCTCCGGGAGCCGCGCGTCCACGGCCTCGCGAGCCGCGCGAAGGTCCCTCGAAAGACGCGTCTCCTCGGCGGGCATCGAGCCGATTCTCCTCTGCGGCGGGCGCCCGGCGCCCGCCGCCCGGGCCGTCCGGATCAGGAGAAGCTGGCGACCGCGTCCTTCTCGTCGGAATAGACGTCGAAGACCGTGATCAGCTGCGTCACGGTCAGGACGTCGCTGATCTTCGGCGGCAGGCTCATCAGCTTCAGCTTCGCCCCGCGGTGCGTCGCCGTCGTGTAGCAGCCGACGAGCTCGCCGACGCCCGACGAGTCGATCGTCGTGACGTCCTTCATGTCGATGAGGATCTTCTTTGCCCCGGCCGAGAGGGCGGCGTGAATCCCCTCGCGCATCTGCAGGTCGCCCGAGCCGATCGTGATCTTCCCGTGCAGCTCGATGACCTTGATGTCGGCGGTGTCTCGCGTGGTGACGGTCTTGCTCATGAGGCTTCGACTCCCTTCGTCCTGGATGTCGTCCGGACTTTCTTCTTCAGGGTGAGGAGCGTTCCTCCCGTCTCCCCACGGGAAAACGAAACCTCGTCCATGAAGGTTCGCATGTAAAAGATGCCGCGGCCGGAGGTTTTCATCTGGTTCTCGGGCGCGAGGGGATCCGCCACGTCGTCCGGCGCGAAGCCCGCCCCCTCGTCCCCGACCTCGATCGTCAGCGACCCGGCGTCGGCCCGGAAGGCGAGGAGAACCCTCTTGCCGGCATCCTGGCGGTTCCCGTGCTTGATCGCGTTCGCGAGGGCCTCGCGGAGCGCCATTCCGATCCAGTGCTCGGTCTCCTCCACCACGCCCCGCTGGCGGCAGACGGTGTCGAGGAGAGCTTCCGCCAGCTCGATGTTCGGATAGCGGCTCGACAGCCACATCACGATCTCCGGCGGCGTGTCGGTTTCGATCATCCGGCGTCGGGCGAGGCCGCCGGGACTCCGGCCGGCACGGCGCGGCCCCCTGCTAAGCTCTTCGCCCCGATGTTCACCTCCCCGAGGAATTTCGAGAGCCCGCGCATGATACGCGAGGCCGGCTCGAGGCGTCCACAGCGGGCAGGGGTGGCCGCCGCTCTCTTCCTCGCCGCGATCACGGCTCTCCCGGTCTCTGCCCGGGACGCTTCCTCGGGGCTCCCGGATCGCCTCCCCGCCGCGGTGGCGGAAGCCCAGCGGCTGGTCGAGCAGATCCGCGGCGTCCCGTTTCCCGGCACCATCGCCTCGGCCGTCCTCCCGGAAAGGGAGCTGCCGCGCGTCCTCGAGAAGAAGCTCGCCGAGGACCTGCCGGTCTCCTTCGATCGCTACGCCGCGTCCCTCGTGGCCCTCGGGCTCGTCCCGCCGGAGCGGGACCTGAAGCGCCGGATGCTGAAGCTCTACTCGCGACAGGTGGCCGGCTTCTACGACCCGGAAGAAAAGAAGTTCTTCGTCGTTCCGGAGCGCTCCGCCGAGGCGGCTTCCAGCGCGGCAGGCTTCGGCGCGGGGGCGGAAGGGCTCCTCGAGGAGGCGCTCCTGACCCACGAGCTGACGCACGCGCTCCAGGACCGCCGGCTCGACCTGGTCCCGCGAATGGCGGCACTCCGCGACAACTCCGACGCCTCCCTCGCCCTTCAGGCGTTTCTCGAGGGGGAGGCGACCGTCGTCATGATGGAGGCGATCCTTGCGCGCCTCCCGGCCGAGACGAGAGCCGCCACCTCGGCCGAGCAGCTCCTCGGCTCCATGGCCCAGATCGCCTCCGGGGCGGTCGAAGGGGCCGAAGGGGTCCCCGAGTATTTCGTGAAGGAGCTCCTCTTTCCCTACACGGCCGGGACCGCGTGGGTCTCCGAGCGGCGGAGCCACGGCGGATGGATGATCATCGACGCCAACTACGACCATCCCCCCGAGACGACCGCCGAGATCCTCGAGCCGTCCCGGACGGGCGCGCCGCGGAAGCTCCTTCCGTTCTCGGCCCTTCCGTCGTCGGAGGACCTTCCCCCGAGGAGCCTGCCTCTCTACGTCGACCAGCTCGGTGCTTTCGTCCTTCGCTCCCTTCTCGAAGACGCCGGCGCCTCCGACGCCGGAGCCCTCGCGGAGGCGTGGCAGGACGACCGCGTCCTCTTCTACGAACGGAGCGGCGCGCCCGGCGGGCCGGTCGGTTTCGTCTGGAGCCTTCGTCTCTCCACGCCCGACGCCGCGCGGAAGGTGGCGGCCCTTCTCACCCCGTTCTATGCCGCGCGTGCTCCGGGCGCCGCTTCGGTTCTCGCCACGAGGGACGTCGTCCGCGTGACGCGTCGGCTCTCGCTCGCCGTCCGCCGTCCGGCCCCGGCGCTCCCGGCGCTCACTTCACCGGCAGAAGCTTCAGTACCTCCGGCACGAAGATGAAGAGCTGTATGGCGTTGAACGTGCCGTGCGCGAGCATCGGAGCCCAGATCGCCCCCGTCCTCCGGTAGGCCTCCGCGAGGACCACGGTGATCGCGAGGAGGCCGACGAAGATGAACGGCTCCCCGTAGCCGGCATGCGCGAGAAGGAAGAAGACCGAGGCGGGGACGGCGCCGAGCCGCCGCTGGAGAAACGCGCGGAAGTGGAACTCCTCGACCGTCATCGCGCAAAGGACGACGAGGACGCGCTTGAGGATCGATAGCTCCGCGATCCACTGGACGAGCGGCGATGCGGCTTCCGGGCCGGGATAACCGAGGAGCCGGACGCCGAGCGCGAACGCGAGACCGACGACGAGCGTCAGAACCCAGCCGATCAGCCCGAGGCAGATCCCCGCCCCCGCCTCGCGAAGAGGGTGGCGGCTCCGAAGCGCGAGGAACTCCGCGAGCGGAGGCCGGCCGGCGAGGAACCACCAGAGAGCGAGGAAGAGCGTCAGGAGCGCCTGCACGAGGAAGACCCCCCCGAAGGAGAGGCGGCTCGTGTCGATCGGAAAGGGGGTCTGGGAGACCGGGAGGAGCAGCGTGGCGACGAGGACGAGAAAGAGAAGCCCCATCGCCGCCCCCTTCCGGAGCGGCGTCGGGAAGCGGTCGACGGCGAAGCGTCCGCGCGCGTCGGCGACGGCGAGGATCGCGACGAGTAACGGAAGACCGGCCCCGAAGAGAAGGACCAGGTCGAGGCGATTCACGACATCAGCCGCCGCGCGCGCGGCACGGGTGGCGCACGATCCGGAAGGATACCGTGAGCGACGGCGGGCCTACGTCCCGCCGAGGACCTTCGAGAGGCTCGCGACCAGGGAGACGACGCCCGTCCGGGCGCTCTTGGCATAGAATGAGTCTCAGTTACTTGTATGGCGGCGCGGAAACGGCCCGCTCTCGCGTGCCGCTCCCGACGAGCGAAGGAGACGCCCATGTCAGAAGAGAGACGGGTCGGGTTCGAGAGCTTCGCCTCCCGCGTCACCACCGTTCCCGGGGACCGCCGTTCCGCCCTGGCGCTCCCGATTGCCCTCCTCCTTGCCTGGACGGCTCTGGCGTGGCCGCAGAAGGCCGCGGCATTCGCCTGCCAGTGGACCGGGGCCACCAGCACCGACTGGGCCACGGCGAGCAACTGGTCATCGTGCAACGGCACGACGCCGCAGTCGGGCGACACCGTGGCCATCCCCAGCGGCGGCAACCAGCCAGTCGTCGGAAGCGGTACCAGCACGGGCGTCTCGACAGTGACGGTCAACACGGGTGCTTCGCTGACCGTGGCGAGCTCCGGCACGCTCACCCTGAACAGCGGGCTGACGGGGGGCGGAAACCTGACGGTCAACTCCGGAGGAACGCTCGTCTGGTCCGCCGGAACGATGGACGGCGCGGGAACGACGACCATCTCCGCGGGCGGAATCCTGACACTCTCCGGCTTCGGCAAGACGCTCGGGCGCACCCTGAACCTGGCCGCCGGGCAGACCGCCACCATGAGCGGCGCCTCGAGCTACATGTACCTCTCCACCGGCGGCACCTTCAACAACAACGGCACCGTCGACATCCAGAACGACAACGAAGGTTTCTACTCCTCCGGCACGCCGGGCCCCTTCAACAACGCAGGCCTCCTCAAACGGACGACGGGCAGCGGCATCGCCTACATCCAGTGCCCCTTCAACAACACCGGCTCCGTCAGCGTCTCGAGCGGCACGCTCTCGATCAGCGGCGACGGCACCCACACCGGGCCCTTCAACGCCACCGGCGCAACCCTGACCTTCGCCGGCGGCACCCAGACGCTCTCGGCCGCCAGCACGGTCACCGCCGCCAACCTGAACGTCTCGGGCGGCACGATCACCTTCAACGGCGCCCTCTCCGTCTCGGCCGCCGTCAACTTCAGCTTCGGCACCGTCGTCGTCAACGCGGGCTACAGCGCCGGCACAAGCTCCTCCTTCGGCGGCACCGTCACCCTCAATCCCGCCGCCACGCTCACCTCCGCCGGCTCGACGCTCAATCTCTCCGGCATCGTCACCCTCAACAGCGGCGAGGCGATCTCCGTCACCTCGCTCAACCAGTCGGGCGGCACGCTGACCGGATCGGACAACATCACGGTCTCGGGCACGTTCGCCTGGACGGGCGGCACCCATGGCGGCAGCGGCACCACCAACGCCAACGGCCCGATGGACCTCTCCGGCTTCGGCAAGACGCTCGGGCGCACCCTGAACCTGGCCGCCGGGCAGACCGCCACCATGAGCGGCGCCTCGAGCTACATGTACCTCTCCACCGGCAGCACCTTCAACAACAACGGCACCGTCGACATCCAGAACGACAACGAAGGTTTCTACTCCTCCGGCACGCCGGGCCCCTTCAACAACGCAGGCCTCCTCAAACGGACGACGGGCAGCGGCATCGCCTACATCCAGTGCCCCTTCAACAACACCGGCTCCGTCAGCGTCTCGAGCGGCACGCTCTCGATCAGCGGCGACGGCACCCACACCGGGCCCTTCAACGCCACCGGCGCAACCCTGACCTTCGCCGGCGGCACCCAGACGCTCTCGGCCGCCAGCACGGTCACCGCCGCCAACCTGAACGTCTCGGGCGGCACGATCACCTTCAACGGCGCCCTCTCCGTCTCGGCCGCCGTCAACTTCAGCTTCGGCACCGTCGTCGTCAACGCGGGCTACAGCGCCGGCACAAGCTCCTCCTTCGGCGGCACCGTCACCCTCAATCCCGCCGCCACGCTCACCTCCGCCGGCTCGACGCTCAATCTCTCCGGCATCGTCACCCTCAACAGCGGCGAGGCGATCTCCGTCACCTCGCTCAACCAGTCGGGCGGCACGCTGACCGGATCGGACAACATCACGGTCTCGGGCACGTTCGCCTGGACGGGCGGCACCCATGGCGGCAGCGGCACCACCAACGCCAACGGCCCGATGGACCTCTCCGGCTTCGGCAAGACGCTCGGGCGCACCCTGAACCTGGCCGCCGGGCAGACCGCCACCATGAGCGGCGCCTCGAGCTACATGTACCTCTCCACCGGCAGCACCTTCAACAACAACGGCACCGTCGACATCCAGAACGACAACGAAGGTTTCTACTCCTCCGGCACGCCGGGCCCCTTCAACAACGCAGGCCTCCTCAAACGGACGACGGGCAGCGGCATCGCCTACATCCAGTGCCCCTTCAACAACACCGGCTCCGTCAGCGTCTCGAGCGGCACGCTCTCGATCAGCGGCGACGGCACCCACACCGGGCCCTTCAACGCCACCGGCGCAACCCTGACCTTCGCCGGCGGCACCCAGACGCTCTCGGCCGCCAGCACGGTCACCGCCGCCAACCTGAACGTCTCGGGCGGCACGATCACCTTCAACGGCGCCCTCTCCGTCTCGGCCGCCGTCAACTTCAGCTTCGGCACCGTCGTCGTCAACGCGGGCTACAGCGCCGGCACAAGCTCCTCCTTCGGCGGCACCGTCACCCTCAATCCCGCCGCCACGCTCACCTCCGCCGGCTCGACGCTCAATCTCTCCGGCATCGTCACCCTCAACAGCGGCGAGGCGATCTCCGTCACCTCGCTCAACCAGTCGGGCGGCACGCTGACCGGATCGGACAACATCACGGTCTCGGGCACGTTCGCCTGGACGGGCGGCACCCATGGCGGCAGCGGCACCACCAACGCCAACGGCCCGATGGACCTCTCCGGCTTCGGCAAGACGCTCGGGCGCACCCTGAACCTGGCCGCCGGGCAGACCGCCACCATGAGCGGCGCCTCGAGCTACATGTACCTCTCCACCGGCAGCACCTTCAACAACAACGGCACCGTCGACATCCAGAACGACAACGAAGGTTTCTACTCCTCCGGCACGCCGGGCCCCTTCAACAACGCAGGCACACTCGACCGTACTAGCGGATCCGGGACGGCCTATGTGGACGTGACCTTCCATAATACCGGCACAGTCTCCGTCCAGTCGGGGATCCTGTCGGTGAACGACTACACTCAGACGGCCGGGTCAACGGTCCTCGCGGGGGGCAACATCACTGCCGTCACGAACCCGCTGCGCCTGCAGGGCGGAACGCTGGCCGGCTCGGGCACCGTGACGGGCAATGTCACGTCCACGGCCGGTGCCGTCGTCTCGCCGGGCTTCTCGGCAGGCCTGATCACGATCACCGGAAACTACATCCAGAGCTCGCCCTCGGCGCTCACGCTGGAGCTGGGCGGGACCTCCCCGTCCGATTACGACCGGGTCGTGGCCTCCGGGACGGCGACGTTCGGCGGCCCGCTGAATGTTTCGCTGATCAACGGGTTCTCCCCCGTCCAGCAAAACGCCTTTTCCGTCTTCACCTACGCCTCCCGCCTCGGCAGGTTCGACACCTACAATCTGCCGGCTCTCTCGGGAGGCCTCTCATGGGTCCCGCGTTACGGAGGGACGACCTTCCAGCTTCGCGTTCAGGCCATCGTTCCCACCCTCCCCCTCAACGTCGACCATCACCTTCCGGCCACGGGCTCCCCGAATCTGAACGGCGTTCTCGACCCCGGCGAGCGGGTTCTCGTCGAGCCCACCTGGTCCAACCCGAGCTTCTCCCCCGTCACTTTCACGGGCACCCTCTCCAACTTCACCGGACCGGCCGGCGCCACCTACACGATCAGCAAGCCCAATGCCGACTACGGCACTCTCGTCTCCGCCCAGACGAACAACTGCTACGCCGCCACCGGCAACTGCTACGAGCTGTCCGTTTCGAACCCCACCACACGCCCGGCGACCCACTGGGACACCACGGTCGACGAAACGGCCTCGAACGGAGACCTCGCGTCGTGGACCATCCACATCGGGGGCTCCTTCACCGACGTGGCAGAGACCTCGGGCCAGTACCGCTTCGTCGAAACCCTTCTCCACAATCTCATCACCTCGGGCTGCGGAAGCGGCCTCTTCTGTCCCGCTTCGAACGTGACCCGCGCCCAGATGGCCGTCTTCCTTCTGGTGTCCAAGTTCGGCGCGTCTTACCTGCCGCCCCCGGCCACCGGCACCGTGTTCAACGACGTCCCGGCCAATTCCTTCGCTGCCGCATTCATCGAGAATCTCTACGCGCTCGGCGTCACCGCCGGCTGCGGCGGTGGCAACTACTGCCCCAACAGCAACGCGATCCGAGCGCAGATGGCCGTCTTCCTCCTGCGCACGCTGGAAGGACCGGTGTACGTGCCGCCGGCCTGCGTCACCGCGACGTTCAACGACGTTCCCTGCTCATCGCCTTATGCCCCCTGGATCGAGGAGATCTACCGACGCGGCATCACCGCCGGATGTGGCGGCGGGAACTTCTGCCCCCTGTCCCCCGTCACCCGAGGGCAGATGGCCGTCTTCCTCACCACCACCTTCGGCCTCGTCCTGAACGGACCGTAGAGGCTTTGCCGTTTCGGGAACGGCGGCTGGATCCCGCGTCAGCCCCGGCCCGGCGCGCCGCGGCCTCCTGACCGCGAAGCCTCTCCGCCCGGCGGTCAATCCCGCCTACGGAGCTGGACCATCGCGACGCCGACGAGGAGAACGGCCATACCGAGGACGAGGCGCGGCCCGACCGGCTCCCCGAGAAGCGCGGCTCCGAGGAGGACCGCGATCAAGGGGTTGAGATACGCGTACGTCCCGGCGCGTGCAGGAGGCCAGAGGCGTGTCAGGACGCCGAAGGCCGTGAAGGCAAGGCAGGAGCCGACGACGGCGAGATAGAGGACGGCCGCGAGGGCGTCGCGGCCGAGCGGAGCACGGAGGAATCCGCCAGAGAGCCCCGCGGCCGTGAGCGCGATGGCGGCGGCCGTGACCATCTGGACCCCCGCATTCGTCAGCGGGCCGCCCCCCGTCACGTTCCGCTTGATGTAGAGGGTGGCCCAGGCCCAGAGAAGGGTCGAGGCGAGAATCCCCACGCTCGCCGCGAGCGACCCCGAGGCGGAGCGCTCCGGCGCCGTCAGGATCACGACGCCGGCGAAGCCGAGGAGGACCCCGCCCCATCCGCGCGGCCCGAGCGGCTCGCTCCGGAGCGAGAGGAGGGCCAGGACGATCGGCACGGGCGCGCAGAGAACGGCCGCGAGCCCCGACGGGACGTGAAGCTCGGCCCAGGTCACGACGACGTTGCACACGCCGAGCATCAGAGCGCCCGAGACGGCGAGATGTCCCGCCACGGCGCGCGTGGGCCGCGCCTCGCCGAGGAGCCGCCCGAGGGCGAGACAGAGGATCGACGCCACGGTGAAGCGGACGGCGACGACCCCCCACGGCGTGAACGAGCGGAGGGCCACCGCGATGCCGAGGAAGGTGCTCCCCCAGACCACCGAGACGGTCAGATAGGCCGCCCACCCGAGAACGGTGTGACGGTTGTCGCCATCGGGAGCGGCACCCGGCATCTCGCCGCGATTCTCGCCGATGCCCGATTCCGGTGCCTTGCGATCTCCCTGCAACCCCTCCGGGGCCGGAATCGTCTAAGTTCCGCTTCGGGAGGACTCCTGATGAAACCTCTCCGTGTCCGCCGAGCCTCTTCACTCCCTGCCGGCCTTCTCCCTCTTCTCCCCGCCCTCCTGCTGCTCGCCGGGGCCCCGCAGGCCCACGCGGAGAAGGCTCCGTCGCCGCACGCCTCCCTCTCCGCAGACTGCAAGGAGCCGATCCCGGACCTCTTCCAGCGCGTCTCGAAGGCGGTCGTCTCGATCACGGCGGCGTCGATCAACCCGTACGACTCCTTCGACCAGATGGTCCGGCAGATGGGCTCGGGATTCCTCATCGATCCGTCCGGCCTCATCCTGACCAACTCGCACGTCGTCTTCGGCCAGCAGATAATCACGGTAACCCTCGACGACGGCGAGAACCTTCCCGCGCAGATCGTCGGAGCCGACCCGCTTCTCGACGTCGCCCTGATACGGATCGCGCCGGGCGACCCCGGGAAGCTCCCGGCCGTGAAGCTCGGGGACTCGGCCCACCTCCTCGTCGGCGAGGAGGTCTTCGCCATCGGGAACCCGTTCGGCCTCGACCAGACCCTCACGCGCGGCATCGTCTCGGCGGTCAACCGGATCCTCCCCGGCGGCTCGTGGTCCGTTCGGGAGCCGCTGATCCAGACCGACGCCGCGATCAATCCGGGAAACTCCGGCGGGCCGCTCGTCAATCGCTGCGGAGACGTCATCGGCATCAATACGGCGATCCTCCCCGAAGCGCAGAGCATCGGCTTTTCGATCCCGATCCATCTCGCCACGGGCGTGATGCCCCAGCTCCTTCTCGACGGGCGGGTCATCAGGCCGTGGATCGGCATCCAGGGTCAGCTCGTCTCGCCGGCGCTCAAGGAGCTTCTTCGGGCGCCGCTCGCCGACGGGTTCCTCGTCGAGGTCGTCGAGCCCCGGAGTCCCGCGGGAAAAGCGGGCGTCCACGGCGGCGATCTCGACCTGACGATCGGCGGGGACCCCGTTCTCATCGGAGGCGACGTCATCACGGAGATGAACGGCGCGCCCCTCTCGGACGGGGAGACGATGTCTCGCGTGATCGCGACCCTGAAGGTGGGCGAGCCGGTCCGGCTGAAGCTCGTTCGAGACAAGGAGGAGCGCCAGGTGGAAATGACCGTCGTGGAGAGGCCGCTCCTGCCCGGAGATGTCTCGCCGAGGCGGACGGTGTCGCCGGTCGGAAGCAGCAGCCCCGCGGCGCGGCCTCGTTCCTTCGCGAGCCCCCGGAGAACTCTCTAGCCCCGGATCGCCCGGCCCTGGATGGTATCGTCCGTCACTTCATGATGGGCCTTCTGACCCTCGCCAAGATACTGTCCGGAGCGGGTTTCCTCGCGTCGCTGGCGTACCTGACCTTCGCCCTCTCCCGCGTCCTCGCGTGGCGCCCGGCGCCCGTGAGCGTGCCGGCCGACCCGCCGGGGGTGACGATCGCCAAGCCGCTCTGCGGCCTCGAGGCCGAGCTCGAAGAGAACCTCCGCTCCTGGCTCGCTCAGGACTACCCGCGCCTCCAGGTCGTCTTCGGCGTGCGGGACGCCGACGACCCGGCCCTCCCCGTCATCCGGAAGGTGATGGCCGACTTCCCGGCCGCCGACACGGCGCTCGTCATTCACCACGGGGAGGAGCCCGGGACGAACCGGAAGGCCGCGACTCTCGTCCGGATCGGCCGCGTCGCGAAGCACCCGATCCTCGTCGTCTCGGACGGCGACACGCGCGCGACGCCGGACACCGTCGCCGCGATCGCCTCGCGCTACGCCGATCCGGCGGTCGGGGCGGTCTCCTGCCTCACGGTCGGGCACCCCCGGCCGGGCCTCGCGTCGACGCTCGGAGCGATGTTCCTCAACGAGGAGTTCCTCCCTTCGGTCCTCGTCTCGCAGGCCCTTCAGCCGCTCGACTTCTGCCTCGGCCCGACGATGTCCGTCCGCCGGACCTCGCTCGAGGCGATCGGGGGCTTCGAGGCTCTGACGGACCACCTCGCCGACGACTACCTCCTCGGGAACCGGGTCGCGGCCCTCGGCCAGAAGGTGGAGATCGCCCCCCGTGTCGTGACGAACGTCCTCTTCGAACCGTCGCTCCGGGCCCTCTTCCTCCACGAGCTCCGCTGGGCCCGGACGATCCGTACGGTGCGGCCCCTCGGCTACGCCGGGACGGTCGTGACGTTCTCCGTCGTCTGGGCTCTCGGCGCCCTTCTCGCGTTCCGGTTCTCGCCCGCCGGATGGCTCGCACTTGCCGTCGCGCTCGCCCTCCGCGCGGGAATCCATCGGGCCGTCCGCCGGACGTTCGGGCTCGGGAGGAGACCCGCCGCCGGGTGGATGCCGTTGAGAGAAATTCTCAGCTTCTTTGTATACTGCGCGAGCCACGGGGGGCGGAGCGTCCTCTGGAAGAAAAACCAGTTCCGGCTCTCGGGAGACGGGCGCCTGCACCAGGAGGTCGACGAAACGTGAAGAAGACGCTCTTCCTCAATCCGCCGTCGTTCGGCAACTTCGACGGAGGGGCCGGCTCGCGGTACCAGATGCGCCGGGAGGTCCGCTCGTTCTGGTATCCGACCTGGCTCGCGCAGCCCGCGGCGATCGTTCCCGG
Source organism: uncultured Acidobacteriota bacterium (assembly GCA_963779415.1). Classification (GTDB taxonomy): domain Bacteria; phylum Acidobacteriota; class Thermoanaerobaculia; order UBA5066; family UBA5066; genus DAOMFB01. The sequence goes on from CAVZYA010000001.1 coordinate 1,561,878, forward strand.
GAGCCGCCTGATCGACGCTCCGGCCCGCGGCCTGTCGCTGGCCGACATCCTGCCGCTCGCGGGTGACTACGAGCTGGCCGTCCTGCTACACGAGCACTCCCTCCTTCCCTTCCGACGTCAAGATCGCCGAGGCGCTCAAGGCGAAGAACCCGAACCTGATGATCGGCTTCGTCGGCGCCCATGTGGCCGTTCTCCCGGAGCCGTCGCTCGCGGCCTCGCCGGCGCATCGACTTCGTCGCCCGGAACGAGTTCGACTACACGCTCCTCGACGTCGCCGAGGGGAAGCCCTTCGCCGAGATCGACGGGATCAGCTACCGGTCGGACGGGCAGATCGTCCACAACCGGGAGCGCGCCGTCCTCGAGGACCTCGACCGGCTTCCTTCCGTGCTCGACGTCTACAAACGCGATCTCGTGGTCGAGGACTACTTCGGCGGCTACCTCCTCCACCCGTACCTCTCCTTCTACACCGGGAGAGGATGCCGCTCGAAGTGCACGTTCTGCCTCTGGCCCCAGACGATCTCCGGCCACCGGTACCGGACGCGAAGCCCGGAGAGCGTCGCGGCCGAGGTGGCCCGGGCGAAAGTGCTGTTCCCGCAGGTGAAAGAGATCTTCTTCGACGACGACACCTTCACGGACAACCGCCCCCGGATCGAGGCGATCGCCCGGCTCATCGGACCGATGGGGATGACCTGGTCGTGCAACGCGAAACCGGACGTTCCCTTCGAGACGTTGAAGGTCCTGAAGGAGAACGGCCTCCGCCTCCTCCTCGTCGGCTACGAGAGCGGCAGCCAGAAGATCCTGAACAACATCCGAAAAGGGACGCGGGTCGACATCGCCCGCCGCTTCCAGGAGAACTGCCACAGGCTGGGGATCAAGGTCCATGGCTGCTTCATCGTCGGCCTCCCGGGAGAGACGAAGGAGACGATCGAGGAGACGATGCGCTTCGCGATCGAGGTCAATCCGGAGACGATCCAGGTCTCCCTCTCGGCCGCCTATCCGGGGACGGAGCTCTTCCGGCAGGCGACCGACAACCGCTGGCTCCTTCCCGGCCGCCTGCTGGGCGACGACGGCCTGCAGATCAGCTCCCTCAGCTATCCGGAGTTGTCGAGCCAGGAGATCTTCGATTCGCTGCCGAGGTTCTACCGGCGCTTCTACTTCCGCCCGTCGAAGATCGGAGAGATCGTCGGCCAGATGCTCTCGAGCCCTCACTGGATGAAGAGGCGCCTCCGCGAAGGGTTCGAGTTCTTCCGCTTCCTCGCGACGCGGACGGAGCACGCATGAGAAGGGAACCCGGAGCGGACAGGGCCTTGCCGCCGGCCCGCCTCGCGTGGAGCTGAAGCGACCCGCCTTCCGCCCCGCGCTTTCTCTCTTCCACCGGTTCGTTCTCGCGGCCGGTCTCGTGGCGCTCGGCGTCGCCGTCTGGAAGCTGGACGCGCGCGAGGTTCTGGAGATCGTCTCCCGCGTCGGCCCGGGGATTCTCCTCCTCGTTCCGATGGGGCTCGTTCCGCCGCTCCTCAACGCGGCGGCCTGGTGCCTCGCGTTCGCCCCGGAGGACGCCCGCACGTACCGGTTCTCGAGACTCCTGTCGCTCTACCTCGCCATGGAGGGGGTCAACTACCTCGTTCCGACCGGCACCGTCGCGGGTGAGGTCGCGCGAGCGACGCTCCTCGGAGGGACGCCCCCCTTCGAGGTGCGTGCGGCCTCCGTCGTGACGTCCCGCATCGCGCAGACGGTCGCCCAGGTGGCGATCATCCTCGCCGGCGTCGCCTTCCTCGTCGGTCCGCTTCCGCCGATGGAGCGACACCGCTGGATCCCCGCGGCCGCCGAGGCGCTGCTCGCCCTCCTCGCTCTGGCCGCCCTCGTCTATCTCGTGTCCGCTCCGCGCCTCCTTCGCGGTCCTTCCGGCCCCGGGGCCCTCCCGGAGCCGCAGGACGGCTGGCTCAAGCGGACCCCGGCCCGCCTTCGGCTCTACTTCGGCCGGTACCGTGCGCGCTTCAGCCTCGCGGTCCTCCTCATGGCCGCGGCCTACGCCTGGAACAGCCTCGAGGCATGGTGGATCTGCCGCCTGATCGGCCTTCCGGTCGGCCTTCGGACCGCGCTCACGATCGAGGTCCTCTCGATCGCCATCGACGGCATCTTCTTCCTCGTCCCGGCGAAGATCGGGACTCAGGAGCTGGGGAAGGTAGCCGTCTTCTCGCTCCTCGGCCTTCCGGCGCGCTTCGGGTTCGCCTTCGGCATCCTCCGGCATCTCCGCGAGTTCTTCTGGGCGATCGTCGGTTTCCTGATCTACGGAGCCCTCCGCCGGGAGGCGTGATCGGCTATAGTCCGCGCGCCTCCGGGTCGGAAGCCCGCTGTTTCGGGAGGGAGACATCACCGAAAATCCTCGCCGTGTCGCGGCTTCGGGAGGCTCCCTCGTCCTTCTCCTCCTGAACGTCCTCGCCGCCCTTCCGGCCTCGGCGGCGCCCGGATTCCATCTCTTTCCGGAGACCGCCGACCCAAAACCGGCCGGCTTCCGGCTCCAGCTCGACGGTCTTCCGCCCCCGGGGCCTCTGGCGGTTCGGAATGGCGCGCCCTCGCGCCCGGCTCCGGAGCGCGCGCCTTCGGCCCAGGCGTCCCTTCCTCCGCACCGGACGGAGAAGAACTTCGGCCTTGCGGCGGCCGAGCTCGTGGGGATCGGTGAGCTGGCCCCCTGGACCGTCAACCGCCTGACCAACTCACCGTGGGCCTACATCTCGACCGCGACGGCCCGATACAATCTTCAGACCGGGTTCACCTGGGACAACGACCCTTTCGCGACGAATCAGGCGTCCCATCCCTATCACGGGGGCGCGTACTTCAACGCCGCCCGGACGAACGGCTTCTCCTTCTGGGAGTCGGCTCCCTTCGTCCTCGCGGGAAGCTTCCTCTGGGAGATGTTCATGGAGAATCAGCCCCCGTCCATGAACGACCTCCTCAACACGACGATGGGCGGCATCGTCTTCGGCGAGGTGCAATTCCGGGCCGCGAACATGATCTTCGACAACACCGCGACCGGCCTTCAGCGGATTCTCCGCGAGGCCGGAGGTTTCGTCGTCAACCCGGTTGGCGGCTTCAACCGGCTCGTCCACGGCGAGATGTGGGCGACCTTCCAGAATCCGCCGGACCGTCTCCCGAGCAGCCTCTACATCGAGCTGGACGGCCTGTATCGCCACGGCAGTGGGCCGGTACCGAGCCGCGCCGGCGAAGATCAGGGAGGACTTTCCGTTCTCATGCGCTACGGCGACCCATTCGAGGGCGTCCACCGGGATCCGTTCGAGTACTTCGACGTCAGCCTGAGCCTGCTGACGCCGCACTCGGCCTTCATCACCGAAATCGTGGCGCGCGGACTCCTCATGGACGGGACGCTCTCCGCGAGTCCGTCGGCCGAGCAGCGCTTCGGCCTCTTCCTGGAGATGGATTACTTCAACCACGAGCAGGCCGTCTACGGCGCGCAGGTCGTCGGCGCCAGCCACCTGATGCGGGTTCCGCTCGGGGCCGAGACCGAGCTCCGGACCGAGGTCGGACTCATGGGAATTCCGATCATCGGTGTCGGGGTCGACTACCCCGAAGAGAACATCGCGAGCACGTCCGGCGTGACGTACGACTACGGGGCGGGCTTCGGAGCGCAGGTGAGCGCGAGGCTGCGGCGGCGCGAGGTCGATCTCCTCGTCCTCGCCTGGTCCCTCGTCGGCCAGCGCGCGTCCAACGGCATCTCGAAAAGCAGCCAGATTCAGGCGCTTTCGGCCGAAGCGCGCCTGCCGTTGACGAGGAACCTCGTCGTGGGCGGGGGCTGGTCGTGGGGCGAGCGCACGACGACCTACGACCGGCTTCCGACCGTGGACTCGTCGGGAACGGCCTGGCGGGTTTTCGCGGGCTGGGCGATCCCCACGAGGCCGGGTACGCCGGACCTGACGGCAGAATCGTCCTCCTCCTCCGCGACGCCCGATTCCCCGGGACCGTGGTCGGCCACCGCCTTCGGCGGACAATTCGTCGGCACCCGGGTCCGGACGGGGCCCGAGCTGAACGTTCTGATGCTGAACGCCCCGACGTACGGCCTCCGCCTCGGATACGGCGTCACGCGCGTCCTGACTCTCGAGGCCGGATGGTCGCGGGTGGCGACGACGCTTCGGCCGGAAATCCCCGAGACCGGCGATCCGTCCGGCCCGACGACGCCGGTGACCGTGAACACGTACGAGCTCGACGCCCTGTTCGGCTTCGGCGGCGCGACCGTGCGCGGGTACTTCGGCGTCGGAGCCGGCGCCCAGGACATCCACGCCCCGGCTCCGTACCTCCGCGCCGAGGGGGCGACGGCGCGCTTCGCAGCCAACATCGCCCTCGGCGGGCTCTACTTCCTGACTCCCGCGATCGCAATCCGCGCGGACGGGCGCTACCGGTTCCGCGCGAGCGACGAACGCCTCGCCGCCATCGGCTGTGACTACACCGGCTGCACGCGGTATGCGACGAACGTCTTCTCGAGCGCCGAGATCACCGGCGGCCTGATGATGAGGTTCTGACCCCCCCGGCCGTTCCGAGTAGAGTTTCGGCCATGCGGCGCCTCAGACCCGTCGCCCTCGCGCTCCTTCTCGCCGTCCCGGAGGAGCTCCCGGCCGGGGACGGCCCCGACGTCGTCCTCTACCTCGTCGGGGATGCCGGGACGAAGGTCCCGGAGGCCGCCGTCGTCCTCGGGCCGCTGGCGGCCGACGCCGCCCGCGACCGGGCGCGAAGCGTGATCGCGATCCTCGGCGACAACCTCTATCCCGCCGGACTCCCTCCTCCCGGCGCACCGGACCGCGCGGAGATGGAGACGCGCCTCGAGGCGCAGCTCGCCACCGCGAGGGCCGCGGGGCGGGCCGTCCTCGTGCCTGGAAACCACGACTGGGCCGCCTGGACGAGGGACGGCTGGAACGCGATCCGGCGGCAGGACGACTTCGTGAACGCGCATGGCGGGGAGACGGTCTCCTTCGCTCCTCCGGGGGGTTGTCCGGGCCCTGTCGTCTTCGACGTGGGAGAGACCGTCCGGCTCCTCGCCCTCGACACCCAGTGGTGGCTTCACAAGCACGAGAAGCCGGTCGGGCCTTCCTCCCCCTGCGCCCAGAAGAGCGAGGAGGACGTCGTCGCCGCGCTTCGCGAGGCGCTCCGGACCGCAGGAGGGCGGAAAACGGTCGTCCTCGCGCACCACGCACTCGAGTCGGGAGGCTACTCCGGCTCGCACATCACCTGGCAGGACCACATCTTTCCCCTCACCTGGTTCGTCGACTGGCTCTGGCTCCCGTTGCCCGGCATCGGATCCCTCACGGTCGCCGGGCGCTACGCCTTCGGCAACCAGCAGTCCCAGATGGCCCCGAAGTACCGCAACCTGAAGGAGGCGATGGCCCGGGCCTTCGCCGGAGCCCCTCCCTTCATCTGGGCCGCGGGACACGACCACGACCTTCAGGTCATCCGCCTCCCCGGCAAGGGCCAGACCTGGAACCTCATCAGCGGTGCCGGCGGCGGGAAAGGCATCGCGGCGCCGGCCCGGGAGATCACCGGGACCGTCTACTTCCGGAGCGAGCCCGGTTACATGAGAATCGCCTTCGAGAAGGAGGGGCCCGCCCGGCTCACCGTCGTCGGGGTCCCGGGCCCCGGCGTAACGGAGACTCTCTTCTCGACGGACCTGAACCGGGAGTGACGGCCTCACCGCCCGCTCCGGCTTCGCTTTCGGCATCGTCCGGCACGTCCGCGAGCTCTTCTGGGCTGCGGCCGGGCTCCTCGTCTACTTCATCCGTCGCCGGGCCGTGTCGCCGGGGACTCGCGCCGGCTGACCCCCGGACGGGCCGGACAGACCGCCCGGACGTCAGAGCTCCCCGTGCTCCGTGCGAGAGATGATCTCCTCCTGCAGAGTCTCGGAAAGGTCGCAGAAGTAGTCACTGTAGCCCGCAACCCGGACGATGAGGCCGCGGTGGGCTTCCGGATCCGCCTGCGCCGCGCGGAGCGTCTCCGCCGAGACGACGTTGAACTGGACGTGGTGGCCGTCGGCCCGGAAATACGTTCGGACGAGATGCGCGAGACGGGAGAGCCCCTCGTCGCCTTCGAGGAGTGACGGAGAGAACTTCATGTTGAGAAGCGTCCCGCCCGTCTTGACGTGGTCCATCTTCGCCGCGGAGCGGAAGACCGCCGTCGGCCCCCGCCGGTCCGCCCCCTGGACCGGAGAGATCCCCTCCGAGAGGGGCCGTCCCGCCTTCCGGCCGTCGGGCGTCGCCCCCGTAACCGACCCGAAGTAGACGTGACAGGTCGTCGGGAGCATCTCGAGGCGGTACGTCCCTCCCCGCGCGCTCGGCCGCCCGTCGATCGCCGCGAAGGCCGTCCGGAAGACGCGGACCATCAGGTCGTCGGCCGCGTCGTCGTCGTTCCCGTACTTGGGCATTTTGTTCACGAGGCGCTGCCGGAGCGACTCCGTCCCCGCGAAGTCGGCGTCCATCGCCCCGACGAACGCCTCGAGCGGCATCGCCTTCTCCTCGAAGACGAAGCGGCGGAGCGCGGCGAGGGAATCGGTGACCGTCCCGATCCCGACGGCCTGGATGAACGTGTTGTTGTAGCGCGCGCCGCCGGAGTTGTAGTCGCGCCCCTTCGCGATGCAGTCGTCCGTCAGGACCGAAAGGAAGGGCGCCGGCATCTCCGTCGCGTAGAGCCGCTCGATGAGCTGGTTCCCCCGGATCTTCACCTCCACGAGGTGCCGGAGCTGGGCCTCGAACGCGCGGAATAGGTCGTCGAAGCTCCCGAACGCAGCCGCGAGGCCGGTCGCCGGGCCGAGGCGCTCACCGCTCCGCGGATCGACTCCGTCGTGGAGCGCAAGCTCGAGCACCTTCACGAGGTTGAAGTAGCCGGTCAGGATGTAGGCCTCCTTGCCGAAGGCGCCCACCTCCACGCACCCGCTGCACCCCCCAGCGCGGGCGTCCTCGAGCGTCTTCCCCTGCCGAAGCTGCTCCTCGACGACCGCGTCGGCATTGAAGAGGGAGGGGAATCCGTACCCCTTCCGGACGACGCGGAGGACCGCCTTGAGGACCGTGTCCGGGGTCTTCCGCGAGATCTGGGCGTTCGAGGAGGGCTGGAGGAGGTGCATCTCTCCGATCACGTCGAGTAGAAGGGTCGTCACCTCGTTCGAGCCGTCGGAGCCGTCCGGGAGGAGCCCGGCGAGATTGATGTTCGCGAAGTCCGTGTACGTCCCGCTCTCGGCCGCCGTCACTCCGACCTTCGGGGGGGCCGGATGGTTGTTGAACTTCACGAAGAAGCACTCGATCAGCTCCCGGGCCGACTCGCGCGTCAGGCTCCCGTCGGCGAGGCCCCGCCGATAGAACGGGAGGAGATGCTGGTCGAGGTGCCCCGGGCTGAAGGCGTCCCAGCCGTTCAGCTCGGTGATGACGCCGAGGTGGCAGAACCAGTACGACTGAAGCGCTTCGTGAAAATCGTGCGGCGGGTGCGCCGGGACACGGCGGCAGACCTCGGCGATGCGCCGGAGCTCCTTCTTCCGGTCCGGGTCCTTCTCCGACTCGGCGAGCTCCTCGGCGCGCGCGGCGTGCCGGCGAGCGAAGAGGAGGACCGCGTCGCACGCGATCTCCATCGCGGCCAGCTCTTCCCGTTTGTCGAGCGCACACGGGTCGCGCTCCTCGTCGAGAGCCGAGAGGGCCTTTGCGATCTCCGCCTTGAAATCGAGAAGACCCTTCCGGTAGATCTTGTCGTCCAGGACCGTGTGGCCGGGAGCACGCTGCTCCATGAACTCGGTGAAGACGCCCGCGCCGTACGCCGCGTGCCAGTCGGGAGGAAGAAGCGGAAAGATCCGGTCGCGGAGCGAACGGCCGCGCCAGAAGGGAATGACCGTTTTCTCGTACGCCTCGAGCATCCCGGGCGGAACGCGGTACGACGTGAGAGGGCGCGAGTCGAGGATCCGGAGGTCTTCGAGGCTGTGACAAGTCAGCTCGGGGTAAGTCGGCACCGCCTTCGGCCGCTCTCCGCGCTCGCCCACGATCAGCTCGCCCTCGCCGATCCAGATCGTCTTCCGCTCGCAGAGAAAGTGGAACGCCCTCGCGCGGAGGGCCGGCTTCGAGTGGCGTCCGAGATTCTCCCGATAGAACGCGGTCAGGAGCTCGGCACGCTCCGCCGACAGCGTGGGGACGGCGTCAAGACTCTCGCGGCGGAGCCGTTCGGTGCGGGGGTTCATCGGGTCATCCTCCGATCGTCGTCGTCACGCCGGTGGGGACGAAGAGGGTGGCGAGCGCCGCCATCCGCTCGGGAGAGGGCGTCGCCACGCCAGCGAGCGGATCGGTCCGGCCGAGCCGAACTCTCTTTCCCGAGCCGGTTCGATGGTACGGGAGAAGGCTGATGCGTCGAATCGAAGGGGTCTTCGACGCGAGGCGGGCGACGGCCGTACAGAACTCCTCGTCGTCCGTCAGTCCCGGGATGACCGGAATCCTGATCCAGAGCGGAATGCCCCGCCCGGCCACGGCGGCGAGGTTCCCGAGTATCGTTTCGAGGGGTGCGCCGGTCAGGGCGAGATGCCGGTCCGGGTCGAGCGTCTTCAAGTCCCAGAGGAAGAGGTCTGTGCGCGCCGCCACCTCCAGGACGGCCTCGCGGGGGGCGAAACCGCAGGTGTCGACCGCGGTCTTCAGGCCCGCCGCGCGGCACGCCTCCAGGCAGCCGAGAAGAAATCCCCGCTGCGCAAGCGGCTCTCCGCCCGAAAACGTGATACCGCCCCCCGACTCCTCATAGACGGCCCGATCGCGCTCGACCTCGGCCACCAGCTCCTCGACGGAGAGGACTCGTCCGGCCACTTCCCGGGCCCCGGAGGGACATGCCTCGGCGCACCGCCGGCACCCCTCGCACCCCTCCTCCCCGAGGCTCCGTCCGGCCTCGAGGGGACCTCCCGGGCGGGGGCAGGCGTCGCGGCAGGCGCCGCAGGAAAGGCAACGGGACTCGGTCCAGAGGATTTCCGGGGAAGAGCCGATCCCTTCGGGGTTGTGGCACCAGGGGCACCTCAAGGGGCACCCCTTGAGAAAGACGGTCGTCCGGATTCCCGGGCCGTCGTGGAACGATGCCCTCTGGACGTTGAAGACCGTCCCGACCGTCCCCCGGGGCGCCGGTTCCCCTCGCATGACGACTCTGCTCCTGGCCCAGAGATTGCGACTGCGGGCGCCGCCCGTCTTGTACGATCCGGGCGGAGACGCTGCGCCTTCGGCACATCGCGCGTCCCCGAAAGCCTGATGCGTTCCTCAAAGGAGCTCGAAGCCGCCCTCGATGCCGCGGGCTTCGCCCTGACGCTCTTCGACCGGCTTCCGGACGTGGTCTTCTTCGCCAAGGATGCCGTCGGGCGTTACGTCGCCGTGAACTCGACGCTCGTCCGGCGGCTCGGCTGGAATCATCCGTCCCAGCTTCTCGGCCGGACGGCGCGCGACCTCTTTCCCGCCCCGCTTGGCGAGCGCTACCTCGCCCAGGACCTCGGCCTCCTCCGGAGCGGGAGCGAGGTCGTGGACCTCCTCGAGCTTCACCTCTATCCGGACCGGCGGGAAGGGTGGTGCGTCACGAACAAGGTCCCGATCCGGGGGAGCTCAGGGCGAACCATCGGCCTCGTGGGGACGTCACGCGACGTGCGGGCGCCCGCGCAGGGGTCGGAGGAGTTCGCCGATCTCGCGGAAGCGGTCCGGACGATCCAGGAGGAGTTCCACCATTCGCTCCACGTCGAGGAGCTCGCCGCGCTCGCACGGATCTCTCCCTGGCAGCTCACCCGGCGGACCCGGACCCTTTTCGGCCTCACCCCGACGCAGCTCATCATCCGGACCCGCCTCGACGCCGCACGGCGGATGCTCGCGAGCCACGACGAATCGATCGGCCAGATCGCCGTCGCGTGCGGTTACTGCGACCAGAGCGCGTTCACCCGCCAGTTCAAGGCCTCAGTCGGCCTCACGCCGGCCCAGTACCGCGAGCGGACCGCGCCGGCGCCCTAGTTCGCGGACGCCCGACGAAGGTCATTCCTCGAGGAGCTCCCTCGCGAAAGAGATCGGGACGCCGAAGCTGGCGCCGCCGAAGTCGCGGAGAAACGCCGCGTTGACGCCGATCACTTTCCCTCGCTGGTTGAAAACGGGTCCACCGCTTCCCCCGAGCGCCGTCGAGGCGTCGTACGTGAGGCGGTTCTCCAGGATGTCGCCGAGGTGCCCCTGCGTGGCCAGCGGGCGAATCAGGTGACGCCGGGCCAGCTCGGCGGAGATCTTCTCCTCGTCGCCCTCGACCGCCGACACGATCGGGTCGACGACCGTCTCGTCGAGCCGGGCCAGAAGCGCGTCGAGGCCGGTCGGATATCCGATCAGGATCACCGGCTGGCCCGGACGTGTCGTGCGCGGGTCCTTCTCGATCTGAAGCACCGGGAGCCGCTTCCCTCCGAGGTCTCCCCGGACCAGCGCCACGTCGGCCTTCGTCGAGACCCGGAGGACCTCCAGCTTCACGGGGTCGGGCAGCGCCGGGAAGTACGCCCTCAGCGCCTCGAGGCGGGGACGGAATCCTTTCTCGGCGAGCTCCCTGGCCTCCGCGTCCTGCCACCAGGGTTCGGCCACGTGACGGTTCGTGAGGAGTTCCCCCTTCTCGGAGACCAGAAAGGCGGTTCCCGTATACCTCCGTCGGTGAATGGAGCCCACACCGGCCGTCGTATAGAGGCCCTGACCTTCGGCGCCGATCCGGAGCTCCCCCTTCTCGATCACGATCTCACGGAGCGGCTCCCCCTCGGCGTCGGCGTAGGTGAAAGCCCCTTCGACGAGCGCCACCCCGCCCGACATGTCCCGGATGACCGCCTCGGCCTGCGTTCGTTCACGCTCCTGGGCGGCGATCCTCCGGGCATTGCTCGCGAGGCTCCGCTGCAGATCGGCGATCTCCCTTCCCCGGGACGAGGCGCTCGCCTCGGCCTCCGAGAGCCGCTCCTTCAGGATCCGCTGCTGTTCGAGAAGCGCCGCGACCTGGCGCCTCGTCTCCTCATCGTGGTCCGCCAGAAGCGACGCGACCCTCCGCCTCTCCTCGGCCAGCTCCGCCCGGAGACTCGCCAGCGAGCGCCTGTCCGAGGCGGACTCCGACCTCACCTGGACCACCTGCTTCTCCAGCCGGCGTCGCGAGACGACGCTCTGGACGAGGACCGCGCCGCTCGCCACGAGCGAGAGCGCGAGGACGCCAATCAGTACGGCACGCGCGCGCGACGACGTGTCCCGGACGAGCGCGCGAGGCATTTCGCGAAGAACCCCGGACACCCTGCGGCCCGGCGACGCGCCGAGCCGCCCCGCTTTCCGGACGGAGTCCCGAAGGGCGATCCGGACGGGCTTCTGGACCTCGCCGTCGGCCGCTTCCACGCGGAGGCGGAGTCTCGGGCCGCCGGACCCGAACTGCAGGTGGTCCCCGTCCAGCAGCATGACCTCGTCGACCTGTCGATCGTTGACGAACGTTCCGCCGGCCGTTCCGAGGTCTTTCAGGTAATACTCGAAGTTGTCGCGGAAGATCTCCGCCTGCGGAACGGCGGCGGGATCCGGATCGAGCCTCACGTCGCTCGACGGACCCCCCCCGACGACGAACCGCGTCTTGTCGATGCTCTGCGTTTCGCCCGCCAGCGGCCCGGAAAGGTGTGTCAGGACGGCTCTCAGATGACGGACCTCCTCCGGCAGCGCCAGATCCTCCGTACACGATAGTCCGTAAAACTTCAGACGCCATAATGCGTATCTCGCGTGGAGGTATACATGCGCCATCTCTTCCGGGTCCTCGGCGTGGCTCTCCTTCTGCACACCGGTCTCCTGCAGGCCCTGACGGTGGACGAGATCGCCGCCCGCCACATCGAGGCGCGCGGCGGGATGGAGAAGATCCGGGCCATCCGGTCGCTCCGCCTCACCGGAAAGGTCCTTTTCGGCGGGGGCGACTTCTCGATCAACGTGGCCTTTGCCCGGGCGGTCGAGCGCCCGGGGCTTCTTCGCGACGAGATCACGCTGCAGGGGCTGACCGCCGTGGACGCCTGGGACGGGAAGGACGCCTGGAGCGTCCAGCCCTTCGAGGGCCGCCGCGATCCCTACCGGGCCGCGGCCGACGAGGCGCGCGCCCGCGCCGAGGAAGCCGACTTCGAGGGGCCGCTCGTCGGGTGGCGCGAGAAGGGGAACACCGTGGAGTACCTCGGGACCGAGGACGTGGACGGGACGCCGGCCCTCAAGCTCCGCGTCACGCTCAAAGACGGCAACGTCGTGACCCTCTACCTCGACCCCGACCTCTACTTGACGATCCGGGAGGCCCGCAAGCGGTTCGTCCGCGGGACCGAGCAGCTCCAGGAGTCCGACTTCGGGAGCTACGGACCGATCGCCGGCGTCCTCTTCCCGTTCTCGATCGAGTCGGGCGCGCCGAACCGGCCGCGCATGTCGAAGCTGACGATCGAGACGGCCGAGGCGAACGTCGAGTTCGACCCGTCGCTCTTCCGCTTCCCCGCCGCCGGAGCCGCGGTGACCCGCGCGATCCTCCCCGGGCCGAACGCGAAGGTCGAGGCCGCGAAGGCGACGCCCCGCCCGGCGGCCGCGGGGGCGCCGGTCCTCGACGCCGGCATCCTCTCCGGCCTCGGCGCCCGGAACATCGGGTCGGCCACGATGAGCGGCCGGATCTCGGCCCTCGACGCGCACAACAAGGGGGGGAAGACGACCTTCTTCGTCGGCGCGGCGAGCGGCGGCGTCTGGCGGTCGATCGACGGCGGGACGACCTTCCGCCCGGTCTTCGACAAGATGCCGGTCCAGTCGATCGGAGCCATCACGATCGACCCGACGAACCCGAAAACGGTCTGGGTCGGGACGGGCGAGAGCTGGGTGCGGAACTCCGTCTCCGTCGGCGACGGGATCTACAAGTCGACGGACGGGGGCGAGACCTGGACGAACATGGGGCTCCCCGAGTCGGAACGGATCGTCCGGATCCTCGTCCACCCGAAGGACGGGAACGTCGTCTACGCCTGCGTCCCCGGAAAGCTCTGGAGCGACAGCGCCGACCGCGGCCTCTACAAGACGACCGACGGCGGGAAGAACTGGTCGCTCGTCCTTCCGGGCCCGAACCTCTCGACGGGGTGCGGCTCGGTGACGATGGACCCGAAGGACCCCGAGGTCCTCTTCGCCTCCCTCTGGGACTTCCGCCGGAAGGGGTGGACTTTCCGCTCCGGCGGCGACGGCCCGAAGGCCCCGAGCGGGAGCGGCCTCTTCCGGACGGCCGACGGCGGGAAGAGCTGGACGCCCTTGACCTCCGCGTCGAACAAGGGGCTCCCGCCGGCGCCCTGGGGGCGCGTCGAGGCGGCGTTCGCCCCCTCCGACCCGAAGGTCGTTTACGCCCTCGTCGAGGACACCGACTCGGCCCTCTACCGCTCGGCCGACGGCGGCGCCACGTGGGAGGCGCGCGACAAGAGCCAGGGGATGGTCTGGCGCCCCTTCTACTTCGCGCGGCTCATCGTCGACCCGAAGAACCCTGACAAGGTCTGGAAGCCCGGCCTCGGCCTGACGGTCAGCGAGGACGGGGGGCGGAGCTTCGCATACAGCGGAGGGCGCGCCCACGGCGACTGGCACGACGTCTGGGTCGACCCGGACAACCCGCAGCACGTGGCCGGCGGGGACGACGGCGGGTTCTGGATCTCGTGGGACGGCGGGACGCGCTGGTGGAAGACCGGCAACCTGCCCGTCTCGCAGTTCTACCACGTGAGCGTCGACGCCAAGGACCCCTACCACGTCTACGGCGGCCTCCAGGACAACAGCAACTGGGTCGGCGACTCCTTCTACGGCGGCGGCATCACGAACGCGCGCTGGGAGAACCTCGGAGGAGGGGACGGCTTCTGGGTGGTCGTCGACCCGTCCGACCCGAACATCGTCTACGCCGAGTCGCAGGGGGGCTACGTCACGCGCGTCGACCGGCGGACCGACGCCTCGCGCGACATCCAGCCGAAGGCCCTCTACAAGGAGAAGCTCCGCTTCAACTGGAACACGCCGCTCGCCGTGAGCCCGACCGACGGCAAGTCCGTCTACATCGGCTCGCAGTACCTCTTCCGGACGCGGGACAAAGGGGACACCTGGGAGCGGATCTCGCCGGACCTGACGACGAACGACCCGGAGAAGCAGAAGCAGGAGGAGTCCGGGGGCGTCACGGTCGACAACTCGTCGGCCGAGATGTACACGACGATCTACTCGATCTCCGAGTCGCCGAAGGATCCGAGCGTGATCTGGGTCGGGACGGACGACGGAAACGTCCAATTGACGCGCGACGGCGGGAAGAGCTGGACGAACGTCGTCGGGAACGTCCCGGGCCTGCCGAAGGGGGCGTGGGTGAGCTGGGTGGAGGCGAGCCGCTACGACGCCGCGACCGCCTACGCCACCTTCGACCGGCATACCTACGGCGACGTGTCGCCGTGGGCCTACCGGACGACCGACTACGGGAAGAGCTGGACGCGGATCGTCGGCCCCGCGAGCGGAGTCCGCGGTTACGCCCACGTGATCCGGGAAGACACGGTCAAGCCGACCCTCCTCTTCCTCGGCACGGAGAAGGGCCTCTTCATCTCCGTCGACGGCGGCGGGCAGTGGGCCGAGTTCAAGGGCGGGGAGTTCCCGAGCGTCGCTGTCCGCGACCTCGTGGTCCAGCCGCGCGAGAACGACCTCGTGATCGGGACGCACGGGCGGGGGATCTGGATCGTGGACGACCTGACGCCGCTGCGCGCCCTCGGCCCCGAGGTCCTCGCGAAGGACGCCGCCTTCCTCCCGGGCCGCCCCGTCCAGCAGCGGATGGGGGCCGTGGGAGGCTGGGTCGAAGGGGACGCCGCCTTCGTCGGCGAGAACCCGCCCGGCGGCGCCGTCATCACCTACTACCAGAGGACCCGCCATCTCCTCGGGCCGATCAAGCTCGAGATCCTCGACGCGTCCGGCAAGGTCGTCGCGACGCTGAACCCGCCCAAGCGCCGCGGTATCAACCGCGTCACCTGGTCGATGCAGGTCCCGCCGCCGCGCGTGCCGCGGGCGGCCACGCTCGCCTTCGGCGCCTCGCAGGGGCCGAGGGTTCTCCCGGGTGTTTACTCGGTCCGGCTCACGAAGGGGAGCGAGGTCATCGAGGGGACGCTTCCGATCGGCCTCGACCGCCGGGCCCCTTACACGGCGGCCGACCGGAAGGAGCAGTTCGACGCCGCGATGCGCGTTCACGCCCTCTTCGGCGACATGAGCGCCCTCGTCGACAAGATCGAGGCTTCGAAGGGCGCCGCCGACGCGAGGGCGAAGGCGGTCGGGGACGCGGACGCCCTGAAGCCGAAGCTCGCGACGCTCTCGGGAAAGCTCGAGGAGGTCCGGAAGAAGATCGTCGCGACAAAGGAAGGGGGCGCGATCACGGGCGAGGAGCGGATCCGCGAGCATGCGGACCTCCTCTATTCGGCGCTCCTCGGCTGGGAAGGGAAGCCGGCCGCCTACCAGGTCGCGCGGATCGACGCCCTCCGGCACGAGCTGGACGACGTCGCGAAGGTGTATGCGGAGATCTCGGTGAAGGAGATCGCGCCGCTGAACGCCGAACTCGGGAAGAAGGGCCTCGCCGCGATCCCGGCCGGGACGCCGTGAGGTCCGCGAGTCTCTACAATCGGGCCATGACAGCGAAGAAGAGCGTCGTCATCTTCGGCAAGGACACCTGACCGCACACGACGGCGGCCCGTGAGGACTTCGCCGCGCGCGGATACCGGGTCGACTACCGGAACGCGAAGGAGTCGCCCGGGGACCTCGAGGAGATGCTCCGCCGGACGAACGGCCGGCGGCAGGTCCCCGTCATCGTCGAGGGAGACGTCGTCTCGATCGGATTCGACGGAGGAGCCTGAGGGATCTGACGGGGCCGGTCCGGCCCCGCCGAGAACCCGAGGCCGGGCGCGCGGATCAGAGGTCGCGCGCCTTGAAGGTGTCGCAGCCGGCGACGTCGCCGGTTTCGAGCCCCCGCCGGAACCACTTGACACGTTGCGCCGAGGAGCCGTGGGTGAACGACTCCGGGCGGACGCCGCGTCCCGCGCTCCGCTGGAGCCGGTCGTCACCGATGGCGGCCGCCGCGTTCAGCCCCGACTCGACGTCCCCGGACTCGAGGATCCCACGCTCGCTCGTCGAGTGGCCCCAGACGCCCGCAAGGCAGTCGGCCTGAAGCTCCAGCCGGACGGAGAGAGCGTTCGCGAGGTCCGGCCGCGACTCCTGCGCGCGGCGCATCTCGCGCTCGATCCCGAGGAGGTTCTGGACGTGATGCCCCAGCTCGTGAGCGACGACGTAGGCCTCGGCGAACTCGCCCGGCGCCCCGAAGCGGCGCTGAAGATCGTCGTAGAAGGCGAGGTCGATGTAGACCTTCCGGTCGCCCGGGCAGTAGAAGGGACCGCTCGCCGCGCTCGCGAAGCCGCAGGCGGAGTCGATCGCGTCGGTGAAGAGAACGAGTTTCGCCCGCTCGTACCGCCCGTCGAGGAGTCGCCCCCACGTCGCTTGCGCGTCGTCGAGGACGAAGGAGACGAACTGCACCCGCTGATCCTCGCTCGCCCGCGCCGCGGTCGAGGGGCCGGGCCGCGTCGAGGACGAAGGGGCAGGGGCGACGGTCGCCTCCGGGCCGCCGGAGAGAAGGGCGAAGAAGTCCTTCTTGAAGACGATCGAGAGGACCGCGAGAAGAATAAAGCCTCCGAGTCCGAGGCGCATTCCCCCGCCGCCGAAGCCCCCTCCCGCCGGAGTCTCACCTCTCCGATCCTCGACGTCCTCGCTCTGCCCGCCCGGCGTCCAGCGCATGCTCGTCCCCCTCCCGGTGCGGAATCTACTCGATCGCCGCCGTCGACCGCACCTGCTGGCGGAGCAGGTACTTCTGGATCTTCCCGGTGGACGTCTTCGGGATCGGCTGAAAGATGAACGCCTTCGGCACCTTGAAGTGGGCCATCCGCTCGCGGCAGAACTCCCGAAGCTCCTCGGCGGTGGCGCTCCTTCCCTCCCGAAGCTCGACGTAGGCGCACGGGACCTCTCCCCACTTCGGGTCGGGGGTCGCGACGACCGCGGCGGTCAGGACCGCCGGATGCCGGTAGAGCGTCTCCTCGATCTCGACGGAGGAGATGTTCTCTCCCCCCGAGATGATGATGCCCTTCGACCGGTCCCTGATCTTGACGTACCCGTCCTCCTCCCGCACGGCGAGGTCGCCCGTGTGGTACCAGCCGCCGCGGAAGGCCTCCTCGGTCGCCTTCGGGTTCTTCAGGTACCCCTTCATCGTCAGGTTCCCTCGAAACATGATTTCGCCCATCGTCTCGCCGTCACGCGGGACGGGCTGCATCGTCTGCGGATCGAGGACCGTGACCGCCTCCTGCATGTGATAGCGGACCCCCTGCCGGCCGTTCCGCTCCGTTCGCTCCTCGATCGTCAGGGCTCCCCACTCCTGGTGCTTGGCGCAGATCGCGGCCGGCCCGTAGGTCTCGGTCAGGCCGTAGACGTGGGTGATGTCGAAGCCGATCCGCTCCATCCCCTCGATCACGGCGGAAGGCGGCGGCGCCGCGGCCACGAGTGCAAAGACCCGGTGGTCGATCCCCTCCCGCCACGCGGCCGGAGCGCTCACGAGGAGCGAGTGGACGACGGGCGCGCCGCAGTAATGCGTCACCCGGTGCTTCCGGATCGCTTCGAGGATCCGCTTCGCGTCGACGCGGCGAAGGCAGATGTTGGTCCCCGAATTCGCCGCGAGAGTCCAGGGGAAGCACCAGCCGTTGCAGTGGAACATCGGAAGCGTCCAGAGGTAGACGGCGTGCGGCGGCATCCCCCAGCTGACGATGTTGGAGACGGCGTTCAGGTAGGCGCCCCTGTGGTGATAGACGACCCCCTTCGGATTCCCGGTCGTCCCCGACGTGTAGTTGAGGGAGATCGCGTCCCACTCGTCGGCGGGGCCCCGCCACGCGTATTCGGCGTCGCCCCCGGCGAGAAGCTCCTCGTAGCCGATCCCGCCGATGCCGTCGGCGGGGAGGCGCGCCTCGGAGTCGTGCACGTCGACGAGGAGGAGCGGCCGCGGGATCCGGGCGACGGCCTGCCTCATCCGCTCGGCGAACTCGCTGTCGCAGATCACGGCCCGGGCCTCGCCATGTTCGAGCATGAAGGCGATCGTCTCGACATCGAGGCGGGTGTTGATCGTGTGGAGGACCGCTCCCGCCATCGGCACGCCAAAGTGACATTCGTACATCTCCGGCGTGTTCGCGAGCATCACGGAGACTGTCTCTCCCGGGCCGACCCCGCTCGCGGCGAGCGCCGACGCGAGGCGCCGGCAGCGCGCGTACGTCTCGCTCCAGGTGTAGGAGCGCGCGCCATGGACGACCGCGAGGCGGTCCGGGTAGACGGAGGCCGAACGCTCGAGAAAGGTGAGCGGCGTCAGCGGAACGTAGTTCGCGGCGTTCCTTTCGAGACCGGTCCGGTAGAGGTTCGTCATCGGCGTCTCTCCCCAAGGTGAAGTCTAAATGCCCGGAGAGACGAAAAAGCCCCCGTTTCCGGGGGCTTTGGGGTGCTCTGCCCCCCAATTTTCCAGACACATGGCTCCGACGGATGATGACGTTGCGCACGTCTTTCAACCGAATATCGAACGGCGGTCGGCCCGGCGCCGGCGACTCGGAATTCCTTCTACGGCACCGTCAGCGACGGTGCCCGCCGCCATGCGAACCGCCACCGGCGCTGAAGCCACCGCCGGACCAGTGTGAGCCGCCGGCGCTACCGAAGCTGCGCCCGCTACTTGTCGGCGCATACCCCCGCGGCGCCGGAGCCGAGTACCGCTGTGCCGGAGCCGAGTACCGCTGTACCGGTGCCGAGTACCGCTGTACGGGAGCCGAGTACCGCTGTACCGGAGCCGAGTACCGCTGTGCCGGAGCCGCGGATCGCCGCGTCGGAATCTGGCCGCGTGTCGTGCCGCGGGAGGTTCGCCACGCCTCATCCGATGCGCGGCTCACGCGAGGCGAACCCGCATAGCGAGAACTCTGCTCAAACGACCGGCTTTGGTTCCTTGACACCGTCCCGGCCCCGAACCGGTTCCAGTTCCCGGGTCTCGCCGTCAGGTTCCGGGAAGCCATCGAGCCAGCGTTGTAGCGCGCGGCAACCCTTCTGTCCGGGTAGCTGACTCCGTGACGGTGACCGGGATCGTGATGCCAGTCCCCTCTGCCGCCATGCCCGCCCGGCAAGTACCTGCAGTGGTAGCCATAGTGTCGGAAGAAGGGTCCGTTGACGTACACCGATCCGCCGAACCAGTTCGGGCCCCAGCCCCAGCCCCACGCCCAGCCCGGCCAGCTGCCGAAGCAGAATCCGATGTCGATGGCCGGACCGAATCCATAACCCCAAGGGTACGAGAGGGCCGGATAGTAACCCCACGCCGGAGCTCCCCAGACATAGGCGGGATCGTATTGGGGCACGTAGATCACCTGCGGATCGGCCGGTGCGATGTCGATGGCCGTCAGTCCGTTATCCGTCTCGGTCGTGACGATCTGCTGTGGAGTGGAAGAGAGCTTGCCGCTGGCCTTCGCCCGCGCACGCAGCCGCTGAACCGCGGCCATCACATCCGATCGCTGCGCGAGGAAGGCGTTGCCTAATGCCGCCGTCCACTCGACGTCCCGGTTCATCGTCGCCAGGACGTCGGGGAAGGCCACGAGGCTCTGAACGCTGGCGTCCCAATCCTGCTCGCGGGCGGCATCCGTCAGCTGCTGTCCCTTGAGACTTCCATTCCGCTCCAGCCACTGCTGCGCCTCTACGACCTCCAGCGGGTAAGTGCTCGCCACGAGGATCTGACTCAGCAGAGGATCGGGATAGAGCGCGATGGGAGCCACGAGATCAGCCAGCTGGTCCGGAGTCAGCTTCTCCGCCTGGATCGACGCCTGATCTCCGGCCCCCCCGGTGGACGCCTGTTCCTGGGCCATCGACACGAACGGAATTCCCGTTAAAACCGCTAACACCAAGACCTGACGCGCCAATCGAGATTTCATCTTCCACCCCCTTGGCGGACCCACACCGAGAAGACGCAACGCTCGTGCCGCCGTGGCGTCACCCCAAGGATACGTCGAGGGGAAACGTATGGTGCCGACTTTCGGTGTGCGCCGCGCTCCCGGTGCCGCGATTGTCCCTGAAGCCCCTGCTGGGCCCTGTGCGACGATTGGTCCGTGGACATCTCTGATCCCGAGATCTCGTGCCGAGCGGTCTCGGGCCACCGATGAGGGTCAGCGTCGTCATTCCGACCTACAACTGTGCGGCGTATCTGCCGACCTGTCTGGAAGGGGTCTTCGCGCAGACCTGGCGGGACCTCGAGGTGATCGTCGTTGACGATGGCAGCACCGATGGCACCGGGGACGCGCTGCGCCCGTGGATGGAAAAAATCCGCTGCATCCGGCAGGCGAACGCCGGCGTCGCGGCCGCCCGGAATGCCGGCATCTGTTCTTCCTCCGGCCCGCTGGTCGCTTTCCTCGATGCGGACGACCTGTGGGCGGAGCGGAAGCTCGAGCTCGAAGTCGCGGCCCTCACGGCCGAACCGGGCGCGGGACTCGTCTGCTCTGACTTCTCGATCGAGCACGCCGACGGAACGGTCCTCGATTCCTACTTTCGGCAGCGCGGCGGCTACGAGACCGGCCGTGTCTTCTCGCCGCTGGTGCGAAGCTGCTTCATCTTCACCTCGACCGTCATCATGCGGCGCTCCCTCATCGACACCCTCGGCGGATTCAACGAGTCCATCGGCTGGGGCGACGACTACAACATGTGGCTCCGGGCGGCGCTACGGAGCCGCATCCAGGTCGTCCCGGAAGTCCTATGCACGAAGCGGGAGCGCCCGGGCAACGTGAGACCCTTCGAGGAGATGGCCGCCTACACGATCGGGGCGCTCCGGAACCTCTTCACGCAAGCGCCGGAAATGACCCGGGAGGAGTGGCTGCTCCTTCGGCGCGAGGTCGGACGGCTCGAGTATTCCCTCGGGAGGCATCTACTCTTGCGGGAAAGGAGCAGGGACGCGCGTCCCAGGCTCCGGGCGGCCGTGGAGCTGGGCCACTCGCGCGCGTCGGCCGCAGCCCTGGTCTGCCTGAGCTTCCTGCCGGGGGCGGCCTTTCGTCAGGCCGTCAAAACCCGGCGGCGCCTGCGAGCGTTGATCGACGACATTCGGGTTGCCCGGACTGCACCGGGGAGCGAGCCATGAACTCTCGCGCGTTCCAGGTGATCTGCCCGATCGTCACCCTGACTATTCCAAAATGGCGGGGCCGACGAGGCTCGAACTCGCGACCTCAGGCGTGACAGGCCTGCGCTCTAACCAACTGAGCTACGACCCCGCGTGATGCGTGACTTTTCTCCCGCCCGTGCCGCGGCCGGCAGCTCCACATGGTGGGAGGTACCGGACTCGAACCGATGACTTCCTGCGTGTAAAGCAGGCGCTCTACCAACTGAGCTAACCTCCCGCGGCTTCCGGGAGACTCGTGCCAAAGACCGGCCCAGGACAATTCGCCGGGGCGGGCGAAGATACCTCCGGGGTCCCGTTCCGTCAAGAAACGTACTCGCCGCGCGTCTACTTCAGCGAGTCGCTTCCGCCGGCCGTCGAGCGAAATTCGGGCGGGATGTGGCCGACGTCGTCGAGCAGGATCGACGTGACGGAGCCGCGCCCGTTCCAGTCGAACGTCGAGAGAGATCCGTTCCGCTGGCGGATCTCGTCCATCCGCGAAAGCGGCCTGGAGAGGAGCGTCGCCATCAGGATCCGGTTGAACCGGCCGTGGGCCACGACGAGGGCGTGGGTCGTCTGCAGTCCGCTGAGGCGCTCGAGAAAGCGCGCCGCGCGCCGGCCAGCCGCCACGGGGGATTCGCCGTCGGCTGGCGCCGCTTCGAGGTCCCCCGCGCGCCAGCGGGCGCGGATGACGGCCACTTCGCGCTCCATCGCGTCGTCGAGGGGCCGGCCGCACCAGACGCCCCAGTCGAACTCGAGGAGGTCTGTGTCGAAGGCGATCGGCAGCCTGTGGGGAGCGGTGACGATCTCGGCCGTCTCGCGGGCCCGGATCATCGGGCTCGCGAACGCCGCATCGATCGGCTCGGCCGAAAGGCGCGTCGAGAGAGCCTCGGCCTGCCGGATCCCCCGCGGGGAGAGCGGCTCGTCCACCCGCGAGCCCTGCAGCGTGCCGGCGAGGTTTCCCCGGCTCTCGCCGTGCCGCACGATGTAGAGACGCACGGGCGGATTCTAGGACGGCTCCCCCGTATCATTCGGCGAATGGCCCAGGACCGCGCCCGACGGCACCCCGAGGTGGCCGCGCTCCTTCGCGAGGACGGCCTCGAGGCGCTCTTCTCCGAGCGGTTCATGTCGGCGGCGGAGATCTTCGACGACCTCGTGAATGCCGCAGGCTGGCGGATTCTCGAGGCGATCGGGAGGCTCCCCTCGATCGAAGGAGAACCGGAGGACGCGGCGACCGACGCGACGTCCTTCCCTCCGCGGACGCGCCCCGCCTTTCGGTACCTCGTCCAGAAGCTTCTCTCCTCGGGCTTCCTCATCCGAAGAGATGGCCTTCTGGGCCGCTCGGAATCGTCACCGGCCTCCGTCGAGACGCTCGCCGCCGAGCTCGCCGCGCGCGAGCCGGGCGCCGCCGTCGGCGCCGAGATCGTGACGCTCCTCGTCGACGAGGCGGCGGCGTTCTTCGCCGGGACGAAGTGCGGCGAGGAGATCCTCTTCGCGCCGAACCGTCTCCCGCTCTGGATCCGCTACTTCTCGAACGACAACGGTCTTTATGCGATCAACAACACCCTCGGCGCCGAGATCCTCGCGCGCTCCGTCCCGGCGGGCGCGGAGATCCTCGAGGTCGGCGGGGGGTGCGGAAGCGCGGCCGAAGCGGCTCTCCGCCGGCTCCAAAACGACGTCGCGAGGTACCGGTTCACGGAGATCGTCCCCGCGTTCGCCCGGCGGGGCGAGCGCGCGGCCCGCGCGGCGGCGTCGCCGGCGACCGTCGTGGAGGCAGCCCGGCTCGACATGACGAGGCCCTGGGCCGATCAGGGAGTCCCGCCCGGTTCCTTCGACGCCGTCTACTCCGTCAACTGCTTCCACGTCGCCCCCGACCTCGGCTTCGTCCTCGCGGAGGCGAACGCTGCCCTGAAGAGCGCCGGCGCCGTCGTCGTCTCCGAATGCATCCGCCCCTCGGTTCACGACCGGCCGACCTACGTCGAGTTCATCTTCGATTTTCTCGAGAGCTTCACGAACGTGGCGACGGACCCTCTTCTCCGGCCGACGCACGGGTTTCTGACGCCCGACGCGTGGCGGCGGTCGTTCGTGGCGGCCGGATTCCCGATCGTGGAGATCGTCCCCGACGTCGACCGCCTCGCCCGCCACTACCCGGATTTCTTCGTCGGCGCCGTCGTGGCGCGGAGGGGATGAGGGGGCCGCCCTCCCGTCAGCGCTTCCGGCCCATCGCCGCGAGAAGCTCCGCCGGCTCCTTCGGCGCGCCGTGCGTCAGGACGCGGGGCTCTCCTTCCGTCACGAGGACATCGTCCTCGATACGGACCCCGAGGCCGAGGTACTCCTTCGGGACGTTCCTTTCGTCGGGACGGACGTAGAGCCCCGGCTCCACCGTCAGAACCATTCCGGGGACGAGCGGCCGCGACTTCCCTTCCTCGTCGACGTAGCGCCCCCGGTCGTGGACGTCGAGGCCGAGCCAGTGCGACGTGTTGTGGAGGCAGAAGCGCTGGGCGGCGTTTTTCTTCTCGAGCACCGCGCGGCGGCCGCGGACGAGCCCCATGTCGAGGAGCGCGTCGAGGAGGACCTCCCGCGCCGCGTCGTGGATCTGTGTGAAGCGGGCCCCGGCGACCGCCTTCCCGATCGCCGTCTTCTGTGCGCCGAGGACGGCATCGTAGAGGCGTCTCTGCGGCCGCGTGAAGCGTCCCGAGGCGGGAAAGGTGCGCGTGATGTCGCTCGCGTACCCTTCGAACGCGCACCCCGCATCGACGAGGACGAGGTCTCCGGTGGCGATCCGCGCGCGGTTCTCGTGGTAGTGGAGGATCGTGGCGTTCACGCCCGCCGCGACGATCGAAGGGTAGGAGGGGCCGGAAGCCCCCGACTTCCGGAATCGCCTCTCGATCGCGGCCTCCATCTCGTATTCGAAGAGCCCCGGAGCAGCGAGAGCCATGGCGTCGCGGTGGGCGCGGGCCGCGATCGCGGCGGCGCGCTCCATCGCCCGGAGCTCTTCGGGCTCCTTGACGAGCCTCATCTCGTGAAGGATCTCCGTCGGGTCCTTCACGACGACCGGCCCCCGTTTCGGATTGCGGGCCTCGCGCCGGAACCGGCCGAGGAGGTCGGCCACCTGCCGGTCGGCCGACCCGCTCTGCCCGAGCGCGTGAAAGAGGACCGCGTGCTTCCGGATCAGCTCCGGGAGCCTCTTCGCGACTTCGCCGATCGGGAACGCGGCGTCGGCCCCGAAATCGCGCGTCGCCCCTTCGGGCCCCGCGCGGCGCCCCTCCCACGTCTCCCGCTCGCGATCCTTCGGCCGGACGAACATCGTCAGCCGCCGGCGGTCGGCGTCGAGAACGGCCATGGCCTCCGGCTCGGAAAAGCCGGTCAGGTACCAGAGGTCGGGGTCCGGGCGGTAACGGTAGTGGAGGTCCCATCCGAGCGACGCCTCGGGCGGGGCGAAAAGGAGAGCGATCCCCTCCCCCATCCGTTCGTAGAAACGCTCGCGGCGGCGGCGGAAGAGGTCGTGTGCCACGGGTGAAGTCTAATCGGCCCTCGGCCGGCCCCCGTGCGACGATTCGCGGGATGAGCCCGGTGCGGATCGTCCGCCGCCTGCAGGAGATCCATCCCGGGGCCTCCGCGTCGCGGCTGAAGCGCGCCGTCCTCGAGGGGCAGGTGACGATGGACGATGCGCCGGTGAACGACCCCGGAGCCCTCGTCGACGAAGGCTCCCGCGTCGTCTGGGACAGAGATCGCGAGGTGCGGCGGCGCGTCGACGCGAAGATCGCGGTTCTCTACGAGGACGACGACGCCGTCGCCGTCTTCAAGCCCGCGGGGCTTCTCACGCACCCGACGGAGGCGAAGGAGAAAGAGACGCTCCTCTCGCGCGTCTCGCTCTGGGCCCAGCGCCGCTTCGGACACGGTGCGGGGCGCGCCTACGTGGCCGTCGTCCACCGGCTCGACAAGGAGACGTCGGGAATCCTCGTCTTCGCCCTCTCGCGTCGGGGCCTCGTCCAGCTGCAGGCCCAGCTCCGGGCACACGCGATGGAGCGGCGGTATGTCGCCGTCGTGGAAGGGAACCTCTCCGGAGAAACCGGCACTTTCGACCGGGACCTCGTGGAGGACCGCGGAGACCGAAGGCGTGGCGTCGCGAGGCCGGGCGAGAAAGGGATCCGCGCCGTGACGGAATGGCGTGTCCTCGAGCGGTTCGGGATCGCGACCCTCGTCGAGGCGCGTCTCCGGACGGGGCGGACCCACCAGATTCGTGTCCATTTCGCGAGCGCGGGGCACCCTCTCGTCGGCGACCCGGTCTACCGAGATCCGCGCCGCCCTCCTTTCCCCGTGCCATTTCCCCGCCAGGCGCTCCACGCCGGACGGCTCGGCTTCACGACACCGGGAGGCAGGAAGGTCTCGCTGGACGCGGACCCTCCCGCCGACTTCCAGGCCCTGCTGGAAGAATTGCGCCGACGCAAGCGCCGCCGAGGCTAGGGACCGAAGAACCGGGATTCTTCAGCTATCGGTGGCCGCGTTCGCGGCCACCGGAGACAAAACCTGCTGCCGAGGGGCGGTTGTCAAGGGTGCACTCCGTGCGCCGCGAAGCGGTCGAAGATCCTTGACAGCCGCCCCCGGCCCAGATTCGGCCCAAGGGCGGCGGCGAATGCCGCCGCCGATAGCAGAAAATATCCTTTTTTCCCCTCGTTCTATTCGAGGACGACGATCACGACGCGGCGATTCTCCGCCCGCCCCTTCGCGGTCTTGTTCGGGGCGATCGGAAGGGTGTCGCCGTACGAGATCGTCGACATCCGCGCCAGCGGGAGCTTGTGCTCGCGGGCGAGGTAGCGGCGGACCGCCTCGGCCCGCTGCTGCCCGAGGGCGTCGTTGATCGCGGCGCCGCCGGTGTCGTCCGTGTGTCCCTGGATCTCGAGCCAGACCGGCTCGTTCAGCTTCTTGACCTTCGAGGCGAACTCGTCGAGCGCGGCCTTCGCCTCCTTCGACAGGTCATAGGACGACGTCTTGAAGTGGACCCGGTCCTCGGTGAAGGTCTGCTCGAAGACCACCTTCCCCTTCGCGAGAACGCCGGCCTCCTGCGCCCGCTTGAGGGCGTCCTTGGCCGACTGGCTGAGCTGGTCGAGCTCCTTCTGCTGCTCCTCGACCTGGGCGGCCGTCGCCTTCTGCTTCTCCTGAAGATCCTCCACCTGCGTCTCGACCGATTCGATCTTCTTGTCGGTCTGCGACTGCGCCTGGGCGATCTTCGTATCGACGTCCTTCGACGAAACGCACGCGGTGACGCCGAGGGCCAGAAAGCCCGCCAGCGCCTTGTGGATTCCACGGATCATGTTCCGTTTCCTTTCTTTACCGTCTCTGTCTCCCGCCACGGAGGCTCCGTGCCTCTGTACCCCGTCCGCATCCGGAAGGGTTTCGGGGGGCCCGGAAGCTCCAAGAAGAACTGACGATACCTCACGGGACCTTTCCCGGTGGGGGTGAAGCCGAGGAGGTACTGGAAACGGAGGTCCCGCTCGATCGCCCGGACGGCTTCCGGGAGTTTCGCCGTATCGTCGACGATGGAGAGCCTCCCGCCCGTGATTCGCGCGATCCGCCCGAGGACCTCGAGGTTCAGGTAGCGCTCCAGGGTCTCGCCGGGCGGCGGTCGGACGGGCGCTCCCGGGGAGCGGAGCCCGATCGGAAAGATGGGAACGTCGACCCCCTCGAGGAGAGTGCCGAGGCCCTCCTCCGAGAGCGCCGATGCGTTATCCACCCCGTCGGACAGAAGGACGATCGCACGGGAGCCGTTCCGCCCCAGAAGCGACCGGTCGGGCATCTTCGCGAGAGCGTCGAAAAAGGCGGTCTTTCCGAAGGGCTTCACCGCGGCCGCCGCCTGTCGTAGGCGCTCGGCATCGTCGGTGAACGGCACGACCTCGCGGACCGCCCCCTCGGAGAAGACGAAGAGGGAGAAATCGTCTCCCGGTCGCTTCTCCCGGAGGAGCGCCTCGAGAGCCGCCCGCGCCCCCTCCATTTTTCCGGCGAGCGCCATCGAGCCCGAGCCGTCGAGGAGGATCGTGAAGGAGACCGGCGCGTCGTCGCTCGCGGTGAAGAGGTCGAGAACGACCGGCCTCCCGTCGACCTTGAGCGTGACGTCCTTCCGGGAGAGTCCCGCAACTGTACGCCCCTTCGTGTCGGTCACGACGACCGGGACGAGGACGTACCCGACGGAGACGGCCGCGGCGGCTTTCTGTGGCGGGCTCTCCTGGGATGAGGCGGGCGCCCCGAGGGCGCCCGAAAGGAGAACGGCGGAGAGAAGACGGAGGCTCAGATCAGGTCGGCCTGCGGGAAGAAGAACGTGACTTCACGCGCGGCGTCGGCGGGATTCGCCGAGCCGTGGACGGCATTTCGCTCGATCGACTGGCCGTACTCCTTCCGGAGCGTCCCGGCGTCGGCCTTCGCCGGATCGGTCGCCCCCATCACGGTGCGCCAGTGGGCGACGCCGTTCGCGCGCTCCAGGACGGCCACGAAGACCGGCCCGGAGGTCATGTAGGCGACGAGGGAGCCGAAGAAACCCTTCCCCCGGTGCTCGGCGTAGAAGCCCTCGGCTTCGGCCGCCGTCAGCCGGTGCTTCCGGAGGGCGACGACCCGGAAGCCTTCGGCCTCGATCCGGGAGAGGATCTTTCCGGCATTCCGCGCCTCGACGGCGTCGGGCTTGATGATCGCGAATGTCTTTTCCATGCGGGGCGTGAGTATACGCGGCGCCTGCCGCCCGTTGCGCACCGGACCGCCTCTCTTTTAGGCTTTCTTCCATGAAGAACCTCTTTGCGACGTCCGAACGGTCGGAGATTCTCGGCCGGCTCGGCCGGCTTCAGCCCGGCGCCGCGCGGCTGTGGGGAACGATGGATCCCGCCCGGATGCTCGCCCATTGTGCCGTCGCGATGGAGATGGCGACGGGCGACGCGCCCCGGGAACAGAAGCTCATCGGGAAGCTCCTCGGCCCCATCGTCAAGGCAAGGCTGCTCGGCAACGAGCCCTTCTCGAAGAACTCTCCGACCGACCCGGCCTTCATCGTGAGCGACCCGCGCGACTTCGCGGCGGAGAAGGCTCGGCTCACCGCGCTCCTCACCCGCTTCTGCGATGCCGGCCCCGCGGCCGCCGCCCGGCATGTCCACTCCCTCCTGGGCCGCCTCCAGGGGGACGAGTGGGGCGTGATGATGTACAAGCACCTCGACCACCACCTCCGGCAGTTCGGGGCGTAGCGGCGGCCGGGCGGCTTACTTCCCGAGGACCTTCTTCAGCGTCTCGCCCATCAGCGCGGGGGAGTCGGCCACGTGGACGCCGGCCTCCTTGAGGGCCTTCACCTTCTCGGCGGCGGTTCCCTTCCCCCCCGAGATGATGGCGCCCGCGTGCCCCATCCGCCGTCCCGGCGGAGCCGTCCGTCCCGCGATGAACGAGACGACCGGCTTCTTCAGGTTGACGCGGATCCAGGCCGCCGCTTCCTCCTCCGCGCTCCCGCCGATCTCGCCGATCATGATGACGGCCTGCGTCTCGGGGTCGTCGCGGAAAAGGGTCAGGGTGTCGATGAAGTTCGTCCCGTTGATCGGGTCGCCGCCGATTCCGATGCAGGTCGACTGGCCGAAGCCCATCGCGGTCGTCTGGCCGACCGCCTCGTAGGTGAGCGTCCCCGAGCGGGAGACGACGCCGACGAATCCCGGCTTGTGGATCCGGGCCGGCATGATGCCGATCTTCACCTTCGCCGAGGGCCGGATGATCCCCGGGCAGTTCGGGCCGATGAGGCGGCTCTTCTTCTTCGCGAGGTACGCCTTCGCCCGGATCATGTCGTTGACGGGGATCCCCTCCGTGATCGCGACGATGAGCGGGACGAGAGCGTCCGCGGCCTCCACGATCGCGTCGGCGCAGCCGGCCGGCGGAACGAAGATCATCGACGCGTTCGCGCCCGTCTTCTGGACCGCCTCGGCCACCGTGTTGAAGACCGGAATCCCCTCGACCCAGGACCCTCCCTTGCCGGGGGTGACGCCGGCCACGACCTGCGTGCCGTACGCCTTCGCGGCGAGGGCGTGGAACGTTCCCTCGCGCCCGGTCAGCCCCTGTACGACGAGCTTCGTCTCCGTGTCGATCCAGGCGCTCATTTGCCACCTCCGAGCGCGGCGATGACCTTCTCGGCCGCGTCCTTCATCCCGTCGGCGGGGATGATGGCGAGGCCCGAGCTCTTCAGGATCGCCTTCCCCTCCTCGACGTTCGTCCCTTCGAGGCGGACGACGACCGGGACCTTGATCCCGATCTCCTTCACGGCGTTGACGACGCCGGTCGCGATGATGTCGCAGCGCATGATGCCGCCGAAGATGTTGATGAGGACGGCCTTCACGTTCCGGTCGGAGAGCAGGATCCGCATCGCGTTCTTCACCTGCTCCTCGTTCGCGCCGCCCCCCACGTCGAGGAAGTTCGCGGGCCGGCCGCCCGCGTACTGGATGATGTCCATGGTCGCCATCGCGAGCCCGGCGCCGTTCACCATGCAGCCGACGTTCCCGTCCAGCTTGATGTAGTTGAGGTCGAACTTCGAGGCCTCGACCTCCAGCGGGTCCTCTTCGTCGAGGTCCCGGAACTCCTTGATGTTCGGGTGCCGGAAGAGGGCGTTGTCGTCGAAGTTCATCTTCGCGTCGAGAGCGAGGACGTCCCCCTGCGCCGTGACGAGGAGCGGGTTGATCTCGGCGAGCGAGGCGTCCGTCTCGAGATAGGCCTTCGCGAGGGCGATGAAGAAGGTGCAGGCCTTCTTGTGCGTGTCGCCGGAGAGGCCGAGCGCGAACGCGAGCTTCCGAGCCTGGAAAGGTTGAAGCCCCCATGCCAGCTCGAACGGCTCCTTGACGATGGCCGACGGGTCTTTGGCGGCCACCTCCTCGATCTCCATCCCCCCCTGCGCCGAGACCATCATGACCGGCTTGCCGACCGCCCGGTCGAGCGTGATGCCGGCATACAGCTCACGGGCGATGTCGAGCGCCTCCTCGACGAGCACCTTCTTCACCTTCCGCCCCTCGGGGCCGGTCTGGTGCGTGACGAGCTGCATGCCGATGATCTTCTTCGCGTGCTCGACCGCCTCCTCGGGAACGCGGGCGAGCTTCACGCCGCCCCCCTTGCCGCGGCCTCCGGCGTGGATCTGCGCCTTGACGACGGCGCGCCCGCCGAATTCCTTCGCGATCCGTCCCGCCTCTTCGGGCGAGTCCGTCACCTGCCCGCGAGGCGTCGGAACACCATAGCCGCGCAGGATCTGCTTCGCCTGGTACTCGTGAACTTTCATCGGAGCGCCTTTCGCGATGTCGTAATGGAAGGCGCGCGGGAGATTAACAGAACCTCTCGCCGGTGGAGACGCAACGGAGACGCGAAAAAGTAGACTACCGGGGGACGCCGCCCCGGAGAATCCGACCGAAGGAGAGATCGTGAAAGTCGCCTTCCGCCTCGTTGCCGGACTTCTCCCGGCTCTCGGCCTCCTCTCCGCCCGCCCGGCCGCCGCCCAGTTCTTCGCCTCGGTCGGCGTCCACGCGGGCTACTCGCAGACGAAGGACGCCCCGAGCGGATCCTTCATCGGAGGCGCGCAGGCCCGGTTCCGCCTCCTCTCCTTCATCGGCGCCGAGGCGCTCGCCGAGTACCGCGAGACAACGTACCAGTCGGGAGGGACCGACGTCCTCAAGGTGAAGGACATCCCGGTTCAACTCTCGGCCATGCTCTACCTCATTCCGGCGGGGCCGCTGCAGCTCTATGCCCTCGGCGGGGTCGGCTGCCACTTCACGAAGTCCGAGGGGCTCGGACCCGCGGCGGGCGCCCCGACGACGAATCAGTCGAAGTGGGCGCCCCAGGCCGGCGCCGGCGTCGAGATCTGGCCCAGCAAGAGCTGGTACCTCTCGGCGGACGTCCGATACGTCTTCCTCTCGATCAGCTCGGTCCGCGACCTCGAGAACGCCGTCAAGAGCGGGAGCTTCTCGGCCGACTACTGGCAGGCCACGGCCGGCCTCAACTACAAGTTCTGAAGGAAGGCCGCGATCCGGCTCCGGCATGCCTTCTTGCACTCCTCTCCCGCTCTCCGACGAGACGCTCGCTCTGCTCGAAGCGCTCGCGAAGAGATCGGGGCGCCCGCCGGAGGAGGTGCTGGCGGATCTCGTCCGGGCGGCGGCCGAGGCGGACGGGCTGACGATTCCGCCGGGAGGCGCTTTCCTCGAGCTCGAAGCGGTCGACGAGACGCCGGCCATCGGCCCCGGGGGACGCGGGCGGAGGGTTCACTTCGTCGCCGTCGACGAGACCGGCGAGCAGGACGTCGGCAGCTTCTTCGTGCCGGACGCGCCCGAGCGGAAGAAAGGGGGGCCGAAAGAGCCGGAATCCGGCTGAGCCCTCTCCTGCTAAAGTCCGCCTCCGCCCGGAAGACGACCGGCTTCCCGATGCCCCGTTTCCATCGACATCCGCCCCGGCGCGGGGCAAGCTCTCCCCGATGACACCGGGCCGTGAGGAGCATCACCCCATGTACCGAACACAGTCCGTCAACGAGCTCGAGCGGTCGTGGGCAAACGACCTCCGCTGGAAGGGAATCGTCCGCCCCTACTCGCCCGTGGAGGTCGATCGCCTCCGCGGAACGGTCCAGCTCGACCACTCCATCGCCCGGATGGGATCGGAGCGCCTCTGGAATCTCCTCCATACCGAGAAGATCGTCCGGGCCCTCGGGGCCCTCACCGGCAACCAGGCCGTCCAGCAAGTGCAGGCGGGGCTGAAGGCGATCTACCTCTCCGGCTGGCAGGTGGCGGGAGACGCCAACGACGCCCTGACGATGTATCCCGACCAGAGCCTCTACCCGGTGACGAGCGTTCCGAACGTCATCCGGAAGATCAACAACGCCCTGATGCGCGCCGACCAGATCCAGCACATGGAGGGGAGGAACGACGTCTACTACTTCGCCCCCATCGTGGCGGACGCGGAGGCCGGCTTCGGCGGCCCGCTCAACACCTTCGAGCTGATCAAGGCGATGATCGAGGCCGGAGCCGGCGGCATCCATCTCGAGGACCAGCTCTCCTCGCTGAAGAAGTGCGGTCACATGGGGGGAAAGGTCCTCGTCCCGATCCACGACTTCATCCAGAAGCTGATCGCGGCGCGCCTCGCCGCCGACGTCATGGGGGTCCCGACCGTCTTCATCGGGAGGACCGACTCGCTCGGCGCAAGCCTGATCCGCGGGGACATCGACCGGGTGGACCAGGACTTTCTGACGGGCGAGAGGACCCGCGACGGCTTCTACATCGTCAAGGGGGGGATCGACTACGCCGTCGCGCGCGCCTGCGCGTTCGCCCCGTACACGGACGTGATCTGGTGCGAGACCGCGACGCCCGACATGGACGAGGCCCGGGCGTTCGCCCGCGGAGTCCACGAGAAGTTCCCGGGGAAGATGCTCGCCTACAACTGCTCCCCCTCGTTCAACTGGAAGCGGAAGCTTTCCGACGACGAGATCGGACGCTTCCAGGAAGAGCTGGCCGACATCGGCTACAGGTTCCAGTTCATCACGCTCGCGGGCTTTCACACCCTGAACGCCGCGATGTTCGAGCTGGCCCACGGCTACAACGCGACGGGGATGCCGGCCTTCGTGAACCTGCAGGAGCGCGAGTTCGAGATGGAGCGGACCGCCGGCTTCCAGGCCGTCCGGCACCAGCGCTTCGTCGGCGCCGGCTACTTCGACGTCGTCCAGATGACCGTCACGGGCGGCGACGTCTCCACCTCGGCCCTCAAGGGATCGACCGAGGAGGAGCAGTTCCACCCCGAAGGAGGGTCCGGAGGGCCAAAGCCCCCCGGTCGAAAGGAAGGAGTTCAGAAGGGATGAGATCCGCACCTGCTCTCGCCGCGTTGCTTCTCCTGTCGCCCGCCCTTGCCGCGCCCCCCGTACCCGCCACCTACACGGCGGAGGTCGAGAACTTCCGCAAGGAGCGGGAAGCGAGCCTCAAAACGAACGAGCCGTGGCTGAGGCTGGTCGGCCTCTCGTGGCTCGAGGAAGGCGACAACGCCGTCGGCAGCGCCCCGAAGAGCCGCGTCCTCCTGCCGAAGGGGAACGCGCCGGCGACGCTCGGCACCCTCCGGCTCGAGAACGGGGTCGCCACCTTCACGGCGGCGCCGGGCGCCGACGTCACGTCGGACGGAAAGCCGGTGAAGACGATTGCGATGAAGTCCGGCCCTCCGACGGTGCTGGCGCACGGGACGCTGAGATTCTTCCTCCTAGGACGCGGTCGTCGAATCGGAGTTCGCGTCCTCGATCTCGAAGCGCCTGCCCTGAAATCCTTCACCGGGATCGAATGCTTCCCGGTTGATCCCGCGTGGCGCGTCGTCGCGAAGTTCGAGGCGTACACGCCGAAGAAGAAGATCGACGTACCGACGAACGTCATCGGAACGCCGGAAATGCAGGATTCCCCCGGCGCCGTCGTCTTCGAGAAGAACGGCAAGAGCTGCCGCCTCGACGCGCTCATCGGCGGCCCGAAGGGAGAGCTCTTTCTCGTCTTCGGCGACCAGACGAACGGAAAGGAGACCTACGGGGGCGGGCGCTTCCTCCACACGGCCCCTCCTGCGGCCGACGGCTCCGTCGTCGTCGATTTCAACCGGGCCCTCAACCCGCCCTGCGCCTTCACCCCCTACGCGACCTGCCCCCTTCCGCCCAAGGGGAACCGTCTCGCGCTGTCGGTGACCGCGGGAGAGAAGAGCTACGGGAAGCATTAGGGGGTCCGGGGGGCGACAGCCCCCCGGCAAGAGAAACCCAAAGGAGTCCTCTATGAACGAAAGCGAGGATCCAAGGAACACCCTCCCCCGTCGTGACGTCCTGAAGCTCGGAGCCGCCGCGGCGGCCGGATTCATCGCCCGGGACCTCGCCGCCGAGGTCCCGATGGACGCCCCGAAGCCCGGCGCGTTTCCCGAGAACCCGCGCACGCCGGCGGCGATGCCGATGAGGAACTTCGGAAAGACCGGCTACCGCGTCGGGATTTTCAGCCTCGGCGGGCAGGCGGCCGTCGAGCAGCCCGAGAACGACGCCGTCGCCGTGCCGATCGTCGAGAAGGCGCTCGACCTCGGCCTCAACTACATCGACACCTCCGCCCGGTACGGAGGCGAGGCCCGCTGGAGCGAGCGGTACGTCGGGCAGGTGATGAAGCGCCGGCGGCACGAAGCCTTCCTCGCCACGAAGACGCACGACCGGACGCGCGACGGCTCGTGGAAGCTCCTCGAGACGTCGCTGAAGCTTCTCCAGACCGACCACGTCGACCTCTGGCAGATCCACAACCTGAACGCGATGGAGCAGGTCGACCGGATCTTCGCGCCGGACGGCGCCGTCAAGGCGATGCAGGAGGCGCGCGAGCAGAAGCTCGTCCGTTTCCTCGGCGTCACGGGACATGCCGACCCCGATGTCCTCCTCGCGGCGATCCGCCGCTTCCCGTTCGACACGATCCTGATGGCGTTGAACGCGGCCGACCCGCACCACAAGAGCTTCCAGAAGGAGCTTCTCCCGACGGCCGTCGAGAATGAGATGGGGATCGTCGGGATGAAGATCCCCGCGCGAG
The DNA here is from genome assembly GCA_963779415.1 of uncultured Acidobacteriota bacterium. Taxonomy (GTDB): domain Bacteria; phylum Acidobacteriota; class Thermoanaerobaculia; order UBA5066; family UBA5066; genus DAOMFB01. The sequence goes on from CAVZYA010000001.1 coordinate 1,596,623, forward strand.
GGCGGATCCTCGCAAGCTGGAGGCCGCCCCCGGCGGGGAAGGAGCCCGCGTGGACGGGAAACGCGACGGGGCCCGGGACGCTGACGATGTCCGAGGCGATGCGTTACGTCCTCTCGCTTCCCGTCTCGACGGTCATCATCGGGGTCGACTCGATCGGCCAGCTCGAGGAGAACGTCCGGATCGCGAGGACCTTCACGCCCCTCTCCGCGGGCCAGCTCGCCGACCTCGCGGCGAAGGCCGAGCCCGTCAAGAAACAGGCGCTCTTCTTCCGGACCATCGCGTAGAGCGGCGATTCAGGCGGGCCGGGGCGGGCGCCGAGCCGCCCAGGGGCGGGCCCGTTCGAGCTGTCCCGCGAGGCGGAAGAGCGTCGCCTCGTCCGCGAACCGGCCGACGACCTGGACGCCGACCGGAAGGCCGTCGGCCGAGACGCCGAGCGGCACAGACATGGCGGGCTGCCCGGAGACGTTGAACGGAGGGGTGAACGGCATGAAGTCGAACGTCTTCTTCGCGGTCGCCTCGAGGATCCCTGCCGCGCGAAGAAGCCACCCCGCCCGAAGCGCGGCCATCGTCTTCGCGGCGATCTTCTCCGCCGGGCGGAGCTGAAGCGAGCCGATCGGGACGGGAGGGGAGGCGAGCGTCGGCGTCACGAGGACGTCCCACTTCTCGAAGAACGATCCGACACGCCGCCCGGCGAGGCGAAGACGCCGGACCGCTCCGTCGTACTCCCCCGCCCGGATCGAGCCGCCCAGGAGCCGGAGGGCGTGCGTCGCCGCTTCCAGCTCGAAGAGCGCCGGGGCCCGGCCGAGCTTCTTCCCGGCCTCGTCCAGCTCCGCGCGGACCTCGCCGCAGAGCATCGTGACGAAGTCGAGGGCGAACGCCTCGCCGTCGAGTTCGGGCGAGGCCTCCTCGACGTCGTGACCGAGATCGCGAAGGAGGCGCGCCGCCTCGCCGAAGACGCGGAGGCAGTCCGGGTGGACGCGGCTCCCGAGGAACGGACGTGCCGTGATCGCGATCCGGAGCTGCCCCGGCTCGCGCGAGACCTCCTCGAGGAAGGGCCGCTCCGGCGGAGGCGGGTACCAGGGCGCGCCGGGGTCCGGGCCGGAGGTCGCGTCGAGGAGGGCCGCGCTGTCGCGCACCGAGCGGGTCAGCGCGTGCTCGACGACGAAGCCGTTCCAGGCGTCTCCGATGTCGGGGCCCATCGGCGTCCGGCCCCGCGTCGGCTTCAGCCCGAAAAGGCCGCAGCACGATGCCGGGATCCGGATCGAACCGCCGCCGTCGCCGCCGTGTGCCATCGGGACGATTCCGGCCGCCACGGCGGCGGCCGATCCGCCGCTGGAGCCTCCGGGCGTCCTCGAGAGGTCCCACGGATTCCGGGCCGGGCCGAACAGCTCCGGCTCGGTATAGGGGACCAGGCCCAGCTCCGGCGTGTTCGTCTTGCCGAAGAGGACGAGGCCGGCGGCCCGGTGACGCCGGACCAGCTCTCCATCCGACGAGGGGACGTAATCCGCCATGAACCGCGAGCCGTTCGAGAGCGGCACCCCCGCCACGGCCGACATCAGGTCCTTGAGGAGGAACGGGACGCCGGAGAACGCCCCTTCCGGAAGCCCCCGCGCGAGTTCGCGGCGGGCGGGTTCCTCCATCAGGCGGACGACGGCGTTGATCTTCGGGTTCCAGATCGCGACACGGGAGAGCGCCTCGTCGAGAAGCTCGCCCGGCGTCACCGCCTTCGCGCGGATGAGCGCCGCGAGGCCGAGGGCGTCGTGGGCGTCGTACTCGGGAAACGGGGTCAAGGCCGGAACGCTTCCACGAGCGCGTCCATCCGCTCGCCGCTCCGGAGGAGCCGGATCCGCGTGAACCCCGCCCGCGCGAGGCCCGAGCGGATCTCGTCGAACGTGTAGGTCCCGCCCTCCGCCGTCCCGACGAGCATGTTCACGGCGAAGAGCGCCCCGGCGCGCGGGTGGGTGCGCGAGTCGTCCATGACGTGATCACGGACGAGAAGGCGTCCCCCCGGGACGAGCGCCCGGAAGATCCGCGCGTAGAGGGCCTCGTTCTGCTCCGGGCCGTTCTGGTGAATGACGGCCGAGAGCCAGGCGAGATCGTGCCCCGGCGGAAGCTCGTCGGTCTCGAAGTCCCCCGAAACGAGCGTCACGCGCGAAAGAAGACCCGCCTTTTCCAGCCGCTCGCGGGCGATCTCGACGACGGCCGGCAGATCGAAGAGCGTGGCCGAGAGATCCGGCGAGGCGGCCAGGAACGCCATCGTGTAAGTGGCCGGCCCGCCGCCGACGTCGAGGAGCCGGCGGGCGCCGGAGGCCCCGGCCTCCGCGATGATGCGGTCCGCCCGCGGCGCGCCGACGACGTGCATGGCGAGGATGAAGGCACGGAGCGACTCCGCCGGCGGGCGCTCGTGAAGCGGGACCCCCCCGACCCGCTTCGTCAGCGTCGTCCAGCGCGCCCAGAGGGCGGCCGCATGGAGGAGCATCGGGTGGAGCGAGTCCGGCGCGTCGGCCGAAAGGCACGACGCCGCCGGCGCCGTCCGGTAGAGGCCTTCTTTCTTTTCGAGGACTTCCATCGCCGAGAGCGCGTCGAGGACGACGGCGATCGCCCGGAGATCGGCCCCGAGATGCGCGGCGACTGCCTCGGCGGAGAGGGGCTTGCGCGCGAGGAGCGTGAAGAGGTCGAACTCCGCGCCCGTCAGAAGGACGCGGCTTTCCTGGAAGCCGCGTGCGAGGGCGAGGAGGGAGTCGGGCGAGTGCGGAGCCATGGGCTTTTGGAAACTCTAACCCCGGCCCGCCCGAACCACCATGAGGAACCTGAATGAAACGGGGAGACCACTGGCCTCCCCCGCGTCCCGAAGTACTTTGGGGGTCTTACTTCTTCTCGTCCGGAACGAGGTCGAACGGCGCGCTCTGCGTGACGAGGAAGACGCATTCCGCTCCCCCCGCCTTGCAGCCGCTCCGGTGCCGCGACTTGGCGGGGTTGTCGATGAACGAGCCGGGGCCCAGCTCCTTCACGCCGCCGCTGCTCTCGGTCTCCAGCGTGACGGTCCCCTGCAATACGGTGTCCTGAAGGCGGTACGAGTGCGTGTGCCAGCCGGCGTCGAAACCGGGGGCCCACTTGAAGAGCGTGCCGTAAGCCCCCTTCTTCATGTCTCCCCAGAGCGGCGCCATCTGAGCTCCCTTCATCCCCTCGACGTCGACGAACTTGATGTCGGGCGCCGCCCAGATCTTCCAGGCGGACTTCGCCGCCGGCTTCTTCACCGGGGCCTTGGCGCCTTCCGCCCCGGCGATTCCGGAGAGGCCTGCACCGAGCGCCAGCGCGATGGAGAGAATTGCGACTCGTCTCATCTCGACTTCCTCCTTCAATCGGGCGTTTGAGAAAGTCTATCCCAGGTCTCAATTGACCTCTCAACGCAGCGCGTCCGGGGTCGTCAGGCCGGCCGGAACGCCTCCACCGGCGCGCGGGCGATCTCCTCCGCAGCGAGCCTCTCTTTGGAGAGGAGCGTGAAGAGGTCCAGCTCGGCGCCCGTCAGCAGAACGCGGCTCTCCTGGAATCCGCGCAAGGGCGAGGAGCGCCTCGAGGGAGGTCGCGCTCACGGGACACCTCCTCGCGGAAGCTGCCCCGCGACGCGAGAGGCGCGCCGGGCGGGCCCGGCACCCCGGATCGGCCGGCGACGGGTCATTCGCAGGTGATGCGGACCGTCGCTCTTCCCTGGTCCACGTCCACCGTCAGCTCGCCCATCTCCTTCAGCGCCGCCTCGAGGTCGCCCGTTGCGAGCTTCGAGGAGTCGAGGTCGATTCCGAGCTGGCGCAGCCGCTCGCCGATCGCCTCGCCATACCCGGGGAGCATGGCGCCGAGACGCATGCCACCCCGGACCAGCGAGAGGGGAACCCGGATGTTCACCTGCTTGCCCGGGGAGCCACTGACGCCGGCCTTCAGCACCGACATTCGCAGGAAGCGGCTCCGGGGTTTCTCTGCCGAAGGGGAAACCCCGTCCGTCGCCACGGCGGGCGCGGCTCCGATCGCCCTCAGCAACTGGTCGGCCTCGTCGACGGTCACCTTGCCGCTCGCGAGCAGCTCCAGAACCCGGCGCGCGTCGTCAGACATCGTCGTCTTCCTTTCTCCCGGCCCGCAGCTGCTCAAGCGCTTCAGCCGCCGTGATCACCCCTTGCTCCAGCCGGGCCAGGACGTCGCTCGCGGTCGGCGTCTCCTCGCGCTCGATCTCCACGAACGAAAGGGCCTCGCCAATCCGGTTGAGACGGCTCTTGATCGTCGGGTAGCTCACGCCGAAGTACTTCTCCATCTGCTTGATCGAACCGTGGCATCGGACGAACGCCGCCACGAAGACCTGGTCCTCGCCGGAAAGGCAGGCGAGCGGCGGCAGCTCGAATCGCCCCTCGATGCTCACGTCGCTCCCCGGAAGGAACGCGCGTTCGATGAGGATGGGCGCCCCCTGGGTGAGCCGGGTCAGCGTCTGCCACTCTTGAGTCATACTAAAGGAAGATAGCTTTTTAAATTAATAAAGTCAAGTTAAGAATTAAGAAAATTAATAAAAGCGCGCCGCAGCATCAAGAGTTCTTCTGGACGCCATGAGAGCGCGCACGGGCTCCCGGGAGAAAGTCCCCTCGGCGTGGCCGGTAGCGACCTTCTCTCCCCGAACGGCGGCCGCGGGGACGGCTGCCGGCAGGAGAGTCGTGCTGATATCCGGCGGCTGCTGATGCAGCCGCCGATAGACGAAAAATCTGTCCTTGGCGGACCGGTGTCAAGGGTCTTCGACCGCCCCGCGGCGCGCGAAGCGCGCCCTAGACACCGGTCTGCCGAGGGCAGCGGCTTTCGCAGATTGCGATGAGGCTTCAGCCGCCGCCAGCGGCGGCGGACTCCGGCCGGTCGATGATCGAGGCCTTGAGGTAGTCGCGGTTCAGGCGGGCGATGAACTCCTGCCGAATCTCCTTCGGGCAGGCGTTCGAGCACTCGCCGTGGTTCGTGCAGGTGCCGAAGCCTTCCTTGTCCATCTGCTCGACCATCTTCAGGGCGCGCGAGTAGCGCTCGGGCTGCCCCTGGGGGAGATAGCCGAGGTGCGAGACCTTGGCCGCGACGAAGAGCATCGCCGAGGCGTTCGGACAGGCCGCCACGCACGCCCCGCAGCCGATGCAGGCGGCGGCGTCCATCGAAAGGTCGGCCGCCTGCTTCGGGACGGGGATCGCGTTGCCGTCGGGGGCGCTTCCGGTCGCGACGCTGATGAAGCCGCCGGCCGCGAGGATCCGGTCGAAGGCGCCGCGATCGACAATGAGGTCCCTGAGGACCGGGAAAGCCTTCGCCCGCCACGGCTCGAGGACCAGCTCGTCGCCGCTCCGGAAGCTCCGCATGTGGAGCTGGCAGGCGGTCGTCGCCTTGCGGGGCCCGTGCGGGACGCCGTTGATGACGACCCCGCACATGCCGCAGATCCCCTCGCGGCAGTCGTGGTCGAAGGCGATCGGATCCTCGCCCTTGTGAATGAGCCCCTCGTTCACCACGTCGAGCATCTCGAGAAAGGACATGTCGGGGCTGATGTCCTTCGCGTCGTACGTGACGAACCGCCCCGCGCTCTGGGCGTTCTTCTGGCGCCAGACGTGCAGCTTGAGATTCATCACTTGTAGCTCCTCGTCGCGAGATGGACGTTCTCGAAGACGAGCGGCTCCACGTTGCGGACCGGCGTCTTCCCCTCCCCCGCGTATTCCCAGACGGCCACGTGGGAGTAGTTCGCGTCGTCGCGCTGCGCTTCGCCGTCGGCCGTCTGGAACTCCTCGCGGAAGTGCCCGCCGCACGACTCGCGGCGCTCGAGGGCGTCGCGGCACATCAGCTCCCCCAGCTCGAGGAAGTCGGCCACGCGCCCCGCCTTCTCGAGCGACTGGTTGATCTCCTCGTTCTCGCCGAGGACCCGGACGTTCTTCCAGAACTCCTCGCGGAGGACGGGGATCCTCTCGAGCGCGGTCTTGAGCCCCGCCTCGTTCCGCCCCATCCCGCAGAACTCCCACATGATCTTGCCGAGGTCGCGGTGGAAGGAGTCGACGGTGCGGGAGCCGTGGATCGCGAGGAGCTTCCGGATCTGCCCGGCGACCTGCGCCTCGACCTCCTTGAAGGCGGCGTGGGTCGAGTCGACCTTGACCTGCTTCGTGGAGCCGAGGAAGTTTCCGATCGTGTACGGAAGGACGAAGTAGCCGTCGGCGAGTCCCTGCATCAGGGCGCTCGCCCCGAGGCGGTTCGCGCCATGGTCCGAGAAGTTCGCCTCTCCCGCCACGAAGAGACCAGGGATCGTCGACATCAGGTTGTAGTCGACCCAGAGGCCCCCCATCGTGTAGTGGGAGGCCGGGAAGATCCGCATCGGGGTCTTGTACGCATTCTCGTCCGTGATCCGCTCGTACATCTCGATGAGGTTGCCGTATCGGTCGGCGATCGTCTTCTGGCCGAGCCGCTTGATGGCGTCCGAGAAGTCGAGAAAAACGCCGAGGCCCGTCGCCCCCACGCCCCGCCCCTCGTCGCAGACCTGCTTGGAGGCCCGCGAGGCGATGTCACGGGGCGCGAGGTTCCCGAAGCTCGGGTACTTCCGTTCGAGAAAGTAGTCGCGCTCCTCTTCGGGGATGTCGCCCGGGGCTCTCTTGTCCCCTTTCTTCAGCGGCACCCAGATCCGGCCGTCGTTGCGGAGCGACTCGGACATGAGCGTCAGCTTCGACTGGTGCTCGCCGGTGACCGGGATGCAGGTGGGGTGGATCTGCGTGTAACAGGGGTTTCCGAAGCCGGCGCCTTTCTTGTAGGCACGCCAGATCGCGGTCGTCGAGCACCCCTTGGCGTTCGTCGAGAGGTAGAAGACGTTGCCGTAGCCGCCGGTCGCGAGGACGACGGCGTCGGCGGCCCACGACTCGATCTTTCCGGTCACCATGTCGCGCGTCACGATGCCGCGGGCCCGGCCGTCGACGACGACGAGCTCCAGCATCTCGTGGCGCGTGAACATCTTCACCGCGCCGAGGCCGATCTGCCGCTCGAGGGCCTGATAGGCGCCGATCAGGAGCTGCTGCCCCGTCTGGCCCCGGGCGTAGAAGGTGCGCGAGACCTGCGCGCCGCCGAAGGAGCGGTTCGAGAGGGTGCCGCCGTACTCGCGGGCGAAGGGGACCCCCTGCGCGACGCACTGGTCGATGATGTTGACCGACACCTCGGCGAGGCGGTGGACGTTCGCCTCGCGGGCGCGGAAGTCTCCCCCCTTGATCGTGTCGTAGAAGAGGCGGAAGACGCTGTCGCCGTCGTTCTGGTAGTTCTTCGCGGCGTTGATCCCCCCCTGCGCGGCGATCGAATGGGCGCGGCGGGGGCTGTCCTGATAGCAGAAGCAGAGGACGTTGTAGCCGAGCTCGGCGAGGCTCGCGGCCCCGGAGGCGCCGGCGAGGCCCGACCCGACCATGATGACCGTGTACTTCCGCTTGTTGGCGGGGTTCACCAGCTTCATGTCGAAGCGGTGCTTCGTCCATTTCTCGGCGAGGGGGCCCGACGGGACGGCGGATTTCAGTTCCATCTCATCTCCTCCCGTCTCACTTCACGAAGCCGAAGAGGACGGCCAGCGGGACGGCCATGAACCCTCCGGCGACGACGACGGTGAAGACGATCGCGATCTTCTTCCGGACGGGATCGAAGCGCGGGTGCGAGAGGCCGAGGGTCTGCAGCATGCTCCAGGTTCCGTGCCATGTGTGGACCCCGAGGCAGAGCATCGCCACGACGTAGAAGAGGCCGACCGGCACGACCGAGAGCCCCCGCACGACGTTCCCGTAGGCGTCGAGGTGCTTGAAGGCGGGGTGGATGCTCCCGACCGTCATGTGAAGGATGTGGAAGACGATGAAGACGGCGAGGATCGGGCCCGTCCAGCGCATCGTGCGGGAGGCGAGATCCGAGGCCTCGTAGGCCGTCTTCCGGTAGCCGACGGGGCGGGCGCTCCAGCTCTCCGCGGTCGTCGAGAGATACGCCCAGGCATGAAGCCCGACGCAGACGAGGAGGACGAGGCGGACGGCCCAGAGCCCCGTTCCGAGGCCCTGGAGGAAGGCCGCGTAATGGTTCATCGCCTCCGGGCCCTTGAAGACGAGGGTGTTCCCCGTCATGTGCCCGAGGACGAAGAGCGACAGGACGATGCCCGTCACCGCCATCACGATCTTCTTTCCCACCGAGGAGTTGATGAATACCAAGGCTCGGGACATCCGCGTCGCCCCTCCTCCCGACGGAATTTCCGCCGCGCTCAGCACGTCAGGATGCCGAAGAGCTCCGCCACCGCGTCCGAAGACTTCTTCAGCGCGGCGGCCTCCTCGGCCGAGAGCTTCAGCTCGATGATCTTCTCGACGCCGCCCTGGCCGAGGACGACCGGGACGCCCACGTAGAGGTTCTTGATGCCGTACTCGCCCTGAAGATAGGCCGCGCAGGGGAGGATCTTCTTCTTGTCGTTGAAGATGGCGTCCACCATCTCGACCGCGGCGGCCGAGGGGGCGTAGTAGGCCGAGCCGGTCTTCAGGAGGGCGACGATTTCGCCGCCGCCGCCCGCCGTCCGCTTCACGATCGCCGCGACCTTTCGGGGGAGAGCATCTCGGTGATCGGGACACCGGCGATCGTCGAATAGCGCGGCAGCGGGACCATCGTGTCGCCATGCCCGCCGAGGACCGTGGCATGGATGTTCGACATCGAGTAGCCCGTCTCCATCGCGATGAAAGCGCGCATCCGGGCGGTGTCGAGGATTCCGGCCATTCCCACGACCTTGTTCCGGGGGAGCTTCGAGACCCGCCGGGCCACCTCGCACATCGCGTCGAGCGGGTTCGTCACGACGATGATGTACGGGTCTTTCGAGTACTTCATGACGTTCCCGATGCAGGACGCCACGACCTCCTCGTTCTTCTTCAGGAGGTCGTCCCGGGACATCCCCGGCTTGCGGGCGAGTCCCGCCGTCATGACGACCATGTCCGAGTTCGCGGTCGCCGCGTAGTCATTCGCCCCGACGACCTTCATGTCGAAGCCCTCGACGGGCCCCGACTGATACATGTCGAGGGCCTTCCCCTGCGGGACTCCTTCGAGGACGTCGACGATCACGACGTCGCCCAGCTCCTTCTCGGCGAGGCGCTCCGCGACCGTCGCCCCGACATTTCCAGCTCCGATTACGGTGATTTTCCGGCGCATGGCGTCCTTCCCTCCTGGCTGATTATTGGGCGGCTCGCGGCCGTCCGGTGGAATGGCATGGTCAGAGCCGGAGGCTATCCCTCCCGGTTTCCGGGGCGACATGATTCAAACGCTCCAAATGCCCGCTTTTCCCCCGAGGGGGTCGGGGAACGTCGGGGGCCTTCCGAACGTATAGTCTTTCGGGGAATGGACGCCCACGGAAGGATCCCGACCTGGCGCCGCGGACTGGAGTTCGCCCACACGGTCTGTGCGGCCGTGGCGGGGGGGCCGCTCGGCGGGACCGACGCCGGACGGCGGCTCCGGTCGGCTGCCGTCTCCGTCCCCTCGCTCGTCGGCGAGGCTTTTCTCGATCAGGGAGCGGCCGAGGCCGCCCGGTCGCTCCTGGCGGCCGCCGAGAAGCTGGCCGAGGTGGCGGGGATCCTGTCGCTCGACCCGATCCGTCAGGCTCTCGGGGAGCCCGAGCGGATGGCCCTCTTGCGCGAGATCGAATCCCTCCGCGCCGAGCTGGACCTCCTCCGGGACGGACTCCCGGGTACCCCCTCCCACTGAGCCTTCGCCGGTCACCGCCGGAAATGCTGGAGGGCGTCGGTCGGGCTGTAGTCGTCCGTCAGGACCGGAACGCCCTTCGTCCGCATCTCGCCGTCGAAAAGGCTCCCCGCCCACGTCGCGACGCCGGCGCGGCCGAGACGCTTCGCGAGGGCGGATGCCCGGTCGGCGATCTCCCCGCCGCCGAGACGGTCGGGCGAGCGGGATGCCACCACGATCGCGTTCCCCCGGAAGAGCGGATCGCCCCGCGCCAGCTCGCCGGAGAAGATGTAGACACGCGGGAAGACCTCCGAGAGGGTCCGGATCGCCGCCCAGAAGAGCCCGTTCCCCTTCCCGGTGAAGTCCCCGACGAAGTTCGCGGCGAGAACGCCGCCCGGCGAGAGCCGGTCGCGGGCGAGCGTGAAGAACTCCTTCGTCAGGAGGTGGAACGGCACACCGTCGGCGAAGTAGGCATCGACGATGAGGACGTCGGTTCCGGAGATTTCCCGCTTGAGCTCCCACCGGCCGTCCCCGGTGAGGATCCGGCTGCCGGCTCCCGGGGCGACGCCGAAGCGCCGTGCCACCGCCACGACCTCCGGGTCGATCTCGATCGTCGTCACGGCGATCTCCGGCGCGCGGGCGGAGAGAATCGCCTGGATCATCCCGGCGCCGAGGCCGATGGCGACGAGGCTTTCCGGCCGGCGCGGGAAGGCGAGAGAGAGGAGGAGCGCGTCCGAGTAGTTCGGCGGGATCCCGGCCCCATCGCCCCTCGGAAAGTAGCCCTGCAGGAAACGGTCGAAATAGAGCATCCGGCGGGGGCCCTGCTCCACGACGCGGATCCGGTGGTACGCGGTCTCCTTCTGGAAAAGGACCGTCCCGCCGAAGATCGGCGCCGAGGCCGCTCCCGGCGCGAGGAACGTCGCGGCAGACGCCGCGCCGACGAGGAGGAGATCGCGCAGGGCGCGTCCCGCGGAGACCGGCGCCGGAACGAGCCATGCGGCGACGACCAGAGCAAGGCCGATCCCGAACAGGATCGGGGGGGTCGAGAGGATCGGGATGAGAAAGAAGGTCGTCGCGAAAGTCCCGGCGATCGACCCGACGGTCGAGACGGCCGAGATCCGCCCCGCCGCGGCGCCGAGCGTCGAGATCTCGCGCGCGACGAGACGGACCGCGAAGGTCGTCACCGTCCCCATCAGGGTGCAGGGGCCGGCGAAGAGGGCGAGCGCCGCGAGGAGCGAACGATACCGGTCCGGGACGTCGGCCTCCGCGAAGAGGCGGAGTATCGGGCCCGGCGCGAAAAAGACGATCCACGTCAGAACCCCCGAGACGGTGAGCATCTGCGCGAGGGCCGACGCGCGGGGCATTCTGTCCGAGAGCTTTCCGCCGAGCGCCGCGCCGAGGGCGAGCGAGGCGAGAAATACGGTGATGAGCGAGCCCCAGACGAAGATCGAGGTCCCGAAGACCGGCGCGAGGATCCGGGCTCCGACGATCTCGAGGCTCATGAGCGCGGCTCCGGCGACGAAAACGGCCAGCTCCAGCCGGAGAAGCTCGCGTCGGCCCACGAAGGCAGTCTAGCCGGACGGAACCGGCGGCCCCTTGACGCTCTCCCGTCCAGCCGTTAGCGTTCCGGCCGACGTCGTCCCCGTTCCAAAGGAGATCCGATGTGCTTCCGCCCCGCCCTTTCGGTCCTCGTCCTCGGAGCCCTTCTCGCCGCCGCCGCTCCCGCGATCTCGGACGAGAAGGCCCCGGCCCCCGCGCCCGCCTCCACGACGGCGGCCCCGGCGACGGCGCCCGGCAGCGTGACCACGGCCCCTGCCGGCGAAGCTCCCGCCACGGCGTCGAGCGCGGCCCCGGCTTCGGCGGCCCCCGCGGCCAGGGCCCCGGCCGAGAAGACGACGAACGAGGTCCCGGCCGGCGCCTCCCGGACGACGACGATCGTCATCGGCCTGATCGTCCTCCTGCTCCTCGTCGTCCTCGTCGTTCTCGGGACGAAGAAGCAGGAGTAGCCTCCTCCGCGCTCAGCCTCCGGAGCGCATCTCCTCGAGATCCAGCTCGTGCTGGAGGCGGTGGAGGACGTCGTCGCCGATCGATTCCTCCTGCCTCAGGAGGAGGAGCTTCTCCCGCTGCGCCGTGAGCGCCTCGCGGCGGAGCCAGCGGATCCGCTCGGGCGTGGAGCTCGGGACCGGTTCCCCCGGCTCCTCGCGGAGAAGCTGCCGCAGCCGGTCCAGAAGCTCCTGCCGGACCGGATGTATCTGGTGGGCCGGGATCATCTGCTCCTCGGTGAGCGTGTCGACGCGTGAGAGCCCGGCCTCGGCGAGCGCTTTCCGGGCCAGACGCTCTTCGCGCCAGGCGGTGACGTCGGATCCGATCCCGAGCCAGCGGATGAAGGCGGGGAGCGTCAGCCCCTGGACGACGAGCGTGCCGAAAATGACCGCGAAAGTGACGACGAGGACGAGGTCGCGGGCGGGAAAGGGCGCCCCGGAGGCCGTCTGCGAAGGGAGGGCGAGCGCCGCCGCGAGCGAGACGATCCCCCGCATCCCCGTCCACCCGGCGAGGAGGACCCAGGGCCAGGGGGGCTTCGGGCTCCGCGCCGCATAGGAAGGGAAAAGGAGGCGCGGGAGGTAGGCGCCGGGGAACATCCAGAGGATCCGGATCCCGACCGCCGCCGCGAGCGTCGCGAAGACGGCGTCCACGACCGTCTCGCGGGAGAAGCCCGAGAGCCCCGCCACGACGGACCGGAGCTGAAGGCCGATGAGGACGAAGATCAGGGCGTTCAGGACGAAGACGACCGTGTCCCAGAACGCCGTCGCCTCGATCCGGACCTTCGCGTTCCAGACGTGAGGGACGGCGCGTCCCTGGATCAGTCCCGCCGCGACGACGGCGAGGACGCCGGAGACGTGCAGCCGCTCGGCCACGATGTAGGTCAGGAACGAGACGAGGAGGGACGCGGTGGCGGCCAGGACGCTGTCGTCGAGGAAGCGCTGCACCTTCGCGAAGCCGACGCCGACCGCGATCCCTACGGCGAGGCCCCCGGCGACGACGAGGACGAAGTCTAGCGCCCCCTCTCCGGCCGAGAAGGAGCCGGTGACGACGGCCGCCGTCGCGAATTTCAGGAGAACCAGGCCCGTCGCGTCGTTCACGAGGCTCTCCCCCTCGAGAATCGTGACGATCCGGCGGGGAAGATGGAGACGCCGGGCGATCGCGGTCGCCGCGACGGCGTCCGGCGGAGAGACGATGGCCCCGAGAACGAAGGCCGCCCCCCAGCCGGCCTCCGGAACGACGGCGTGGAAGGCGAGCGCCACGGCCGCCGTCGTCGCCGCGACGAGCCCGACCGCGAGAAGCGAGATCGAGAGGAGGTTGTCCCGAAAGTCGCGCCACGACGTGAAATAGGCCGCCGCGTAGAGGATCGGCGGCAGGAAGAGGAGAAAAACGAGCTGCGGGTCGAGGCGCGGCTCGGGAAGACCGGGAACGAAAGCGAGAAGGCTCCCGCCGATCACGAGGACGATCGGGTACGGGACCGAGAGCCTCCGCGCGACGACGGCGAGAACCGTCGTCGGGACGAGAAGCGCCAGGACGGTCTCGACGGGGTGCATCGTCCGCGTCGCTCCGGCCTTGTCAGGCCACCCAGGCGACGCCGACCGCGAGGAGATCCACGCTCGACTTCGGCGGAAGGACGGTGACGCTCTCGAAACGGGACGGGTCCGGCGGGGCCACCTTCGCTTCCAGATCGGCGATCTCCGCGCGGAGCGCCTCGACTTTCGCTTCGGCGGCCCCCTCCATCCGGTTCTTCGTCAGGACGCTTCCGACCTTCCCCGTCCGGAGGGTCTTCTTCTTCCCGAAGAGCCCGCCGAGGAGGTCGACGGCCGCCGTCGCCATCGCCGTGAATTTCTCGACCTCTCTCCCCTTTTCCTGGGCCTCGGCGGCCGCGAGATCGCGCCGCTTCTTCTCGAGCTTCTCCTTCAGGGCGGCCGGCGCCGATTCGGCGGCGATCCGCCGGGCGAAATCCCCGGCCGGCTCGCCGGGCTTCGAGAGCGCTTTCGTCACCGGATCCCTCAGGAGCGTCGCCTCCAGCTTGTCGGGAAGGCGGACGGAGAGCGCGTTTTCGAGAGTCTTGATCGCCGACGCGCCAAACCAGGCCGGAAGGCTCGCGTACCGGAGATTCCCTTCGATGGGGGAATTCAGGAGCTCGGCGGGGGTCGCGTCGAGAACGTCCCCCTCGAGGACGTCCGAGGCCTCCTCGGCCGAGAGAGGGAACAGTTTCACGAGCGTAAGTCTCCGGAGCCGCCGTCTTCGGATCGACCCTGTAGCGGACGGCGCATTTCGCGTAGAGATAAGGGGTGGCGATCTCGGCCCCCCGCTTCCTGAGCCACTTCGCGATCCACGGGGCGGGAACCGGCGGCGGGCCCGACGGAGAGGACGACCGGAGCTTCGGCGCCGGCGGCTGCCGCCGGCGCACTCCCCTGGACGCGGGCGATCTCCTCGCGGGTCATCGGGCCCCTGAGGTAGCTCATCGCCCAGCGCGTCTCCATCAGGACGGCTCCCTTCGCGTGGACGTCGTGGAGGAGAAAGACCCGCTTTCGCGTCTTTTCGAGGAGCTTCGCCGCGTCGCCGCCCCCCGCATCGGAGAGGCCCGACGAGAGCCGGTCCCGGTCGCGCTCGGTCTGCAGCGTCCCGACCCACCAGCAGCCGCAGTTCGCGAGCCCCTTGTAATCGAGGTCGACCGGGTTCTGCGTGGCGAGGACGACACCGACGCCGAAGGCGCGGGCCTGCTTGAGGAGCGAAAGGAGGGGCGTCTTCGTCGGCGGGCTCGCCGACGGCGGAAAGAAGCCGAAGATCTCGTCGATGTAGAGGAGCGCCTTCAGCGACGAGCTTCCCGGCTGTGTCCGCATCCACGCCTTGACGCGAGTGAGGAGCGTCGCCACGACGAATAGGCGCTCGGCGTCGCCGAGATGGGCGATGGAGACGATCGAGAGGCGCGGCCTGCCCGAGGCGCCCGGCGCGAACATCGACGCGACGTCGAGGGCCGCCCCTTTCCGGAACGACGCCGTCGCCGGGGAGGCGGCGACGTTGTTCAGGGCGAGGACCAGCGCCTGCCGCTCCTTCGCCGGATAAAAGGTCTCGAGAGGAAGGGCCCCCACCGTCGCGAACGGCGGCGACGCCACCGCCCGAACGAGAGACTCCAGCCGGGCTGTCTCCCCTTTCGCCCAGAGTGCCTCGATGCAGCCCGAAAGGAGAATCAGCTCGCGCGATCGGACCGGATCGGCGTCGATTCCCGCGAGGCCGAGGACGCCGGAAGCGAACGCGGTGACGACGTCCCGCCGATCCTCCCCGTCGGCATCGGCGGGAGGGGGCGGGCAGGAGCCGACGAGGTCGAGCGGCAGCCCCGCCGCCCCGCCGGGCGTGTAGATCGTCGCCTCCCGCGAAGCGGCATACGCGGCCACGTCGGACGGGCCGAGCCCCCATCCCGCGAGACCCTCCGTCCAGCTCTTTGCCTCGCTCTCCGCGCTCTTCCCGGCCGTCGCCTCGACGTACGGCGCGAACTCCTCCGGCGAGAGCTTCGGGAAGGCAAGGAGGAGGTTTCCGAGGTCTCCCTTCGGATCGACCGCGAGGACCGGGACGCCCGCCTTCAGAAGCTCCTCGATCAGGACGATGCCGAGGGCGGTCTTGCCGCTCCCGGTCATCCCGACGACGAGGCCGTGCGTCGTCAGGTCGTCCGGGTCGAACGAAAGGGGATCTCCGGTTGTCTTTCCGGAGGCCGGGTCGACCGATCGGCCGAGGAAGAGTCTGCCATCTCTCGCCATGTGTTCGAGTCTAGTCAAAAGCCCGGGATTCCTGAGCCGCTTCGTTTATCCTCGCGGCGGTCCGATTCATGAGCCGCTCCCGCCGCATCGTCCTCCAGGCGTGCTTCTTCTTCTCGGGAGGGGCCGGCCTCGTCTACCAGGTCGTCTGGGGGCGAAAGCTCGCAGCCTTTTTCGGCTCCACACTGGAAGGGGTGAGCGTCGTCCTCGCCGTCTTCATGGCTGGGCTCGGCGCCGGCGCATTCGTCCTTGGCCGCCGCGCCGACCGGTCGGCCGACCCGGGACGCCTCTACGGAATCCTCGAGATCCTCATTGGGATATACGGCGCCGCCAGCCTTGCAATCCTCTCTCGCTGGCGTGTCATTTCAGGCGGCTGCCGGCTCGCTGGAGCGCGGTTTCGCCCTCGTCCTCCTAAAGCTCTCGGCGTCGTTTCTGGCACTCTTCTTCCCCTGCTTCCTCATGGGCGGAACCCTACCCGCCCTCGTGCGCGTCTTTACGGAGAAGGAGGACGACGCGGCGCGTCCGCTCGGGATCCTTTACGCCCTCAATCTCACCGGTGCGGTCGCGGGCGCGCTCGTCGCCGGCTTCGCGCTCATCGAGTTTCTGGGACTCCTCCGGACGACGCTCGCGGCCGCCGCAGTCAACCTCCTCGCCGGCGCCGCGGTCCTCGCCATGAGGCGCCCGGCGGCGAGCGCGGCGAGTCGGACCGCCACGCCCCGGCCGGTCCCGATCCCGGTGGAGGGCCGATCCCGGCGCGAAGCGCTTCTCCTCGCAGGGCTTTTCGCCTCGGGAGTGCTCCTTTTTTCCGCTGAAGTTGTCTTCACCCGGGTGCTGGCTCTCGTTTTCGGCGTTTCGACCTACGCCTTCACTCTGATCCTCGCGACGTTCCTCCTCGGACTCGGGCTGGGAGCGATCCTTCTCGCCCATCTCGGCCGCCGCGGCGTTTCGCCCCTGGCCGCGTTTGCCGCCGCCCAGACGGGAATGGCACTCGCAGTCCTCGGCGCGCTCGCCTGCATGCCGGTCATTCCCCGGATCGTCCTCCTTCTCCGCCAGATTCCCGAGGCCTCCTTTTGCGAGATCCTCGTCGGGAAGGCACTCCTCGCCGTGGCGTTGATTCTGCCGGCGGCGGCTCTCGGCGGCGTCGGAACGCCCGCACTTCTCGCCGCGCTCGCTGCGGGACCGGGACGCGTCGGCCGGCGCGTCGGCGATGGATACCTCGCCAACTGCGCGGGAACGGTCGCCGGCGCACTGCTGACGGGCTTCCTCGCGATTCCAGCGCTTGGAACCGAGGGAACGCTGAAGGCCGTCGCAGCCGCGAGCGCGCTCACCGGCCTCGCGGCGCTGGCCGGCGCCGAAGTCGGGCGCCTTCGGTGGGCCGGCGTGGCTGTCGGCGCCGCCGTGGTGGCCGGAAGCCTTCTGGTCCCGGCGTGGCCGGTCTGGCTCTTCCTGAACGCGGACGCCGACGCGCGGAGCTCTGTCTCGAAGACGCGCCGCGAGTTCGAGGAACGACTTCACGCCTTCCCTTACGAAGTCCTCTTCTTCCGCGAGGGGAGGGAGGCGACCGTCGCGGTGGTTCAGGCGCCGCGGTTCCGCTCACTCATCGTGAACGGCCATGCGGACGCGTCGGACCACGACGACATGTCGACCCAGCTGATGCTCGCCGTTCTCCCCCTCGGCCTCCACCCGGCCCCCGAGGAGGTCCTCGTCGTCGGGTACGGCGCCGGCGTCTCGGCCGAAGCCGCTGCGAGGAGTCCCGGCGTACGGCACGTGGACGTCGTCGAGATCGAGCCGGCGATCCTCTCCGCCGCGCCGAAGTTCGCCCACGTGAACGGCGGCGTCGAAGCGAACCCGCGCGTCGACGTCATCAGCGACGACGCCCGGAGCTTCGTCGGCCGGACGCGGCGGACGTGGGACGTCGTCATCTCCGAGCCCTCCAATCCCTGGCGCGCCGGCGTGGCAGCCCTCTACTCCGCCGACTTCTACCGCGACCTCAAGAAACACCTCAAGAAGGGCGGCCTCGTCGCCCAATGGATGCATCTCTATGACCTCGACGGGCCGACGCTCCGGATCGTCTTCCGCACGCTGACGGCAAGCTTTGCGGACGTGAATGTCTGGTGGCTCGACGAGGGAAACGTCGTCCTCATCGCTTCGGATGCCCCGATCGTTCTCCACACGGAGCGCCTCCGTGCTCTGCTCGAAGGCCCCTTCAGGGCCGACCGGATCCGGTGGGCACACCTCGAGAGCGCCGATGAGGTTTGGGGCCGCTTTCTCCTCGACCGTTCGGGGATATTGGGTCTCCTCTCGCCCGGGGATCCCGTTCACGACGACGACCGGCCTGTCCTCGAGTTCCGCGCGCCGCGCGGCGCCTTTCTTGCGGACCCATTCATCGCCGAACGGCTCCTGGCCCGCAAGCTGGAGCGTGGCGTGGACCTTCCGCCCGTCGAGGGGCCCGAACCTCCGCCCGCCGCACGCTGGCTCGGCGTGGCCCGTATGTACGAGCAGATCGAGCGCGGCCCCGAAGCCGCCGCCGCGATTCGCCGGGCCGCGGAGAGCCCGTCGCCCTTCGCCCGTGTCCGCCTCGCAGAGCTGGCCATCGCAGGCGGGAGGATGCGGGAGGCGGCAGAGCTGCTGACAACCGACGTCACCGCCGGGCGCGGGGGTCCTCCCGACTTCGTGCGGGCGTTCTCATATGCCGAAGCGCGATTCCTGGCGTCGCAGGGGCAGCTCGACGGTGCGCGCGCGGCATGGGAGAGGAGCGGGGAGATCGAGGGAAGAGCGGGCCTCGAGCTCCTCTCCGTCCTGGTCTCTTCGGGCCAGAGCGCGACGGCGCTCGCGCTCGCCGAACGCCTCCTCGCCGCGGCCCGGCTCGATGGGCCGATTGGCGCGCCCGAGGTCCTGCTCGTCTACGACTATCTCGACGAGATCGCGGCGCTCCCCGCGCAGATCGCGGAGGTGGTCCGGATCGTCGAGAGCGTCCCCGAGCGAGCGCGCGGTCTGCCCCAGCTGCCGCGCCAGCGCCTGCTCGCAACGCTCTACGAGCGGCAGGGCCGTCCCGCCGACGCTCTCGCCGCCTGCGAGCGCTGGGGAGAGATCGGGGTCTTCGACGTCGACCTCCTCGCCCTCCGCGCGCGCGTCCTCCGCGCCCTCGGCCGGACCGAAGAGGCCGATCAGGCCCAGGCGGCGCTCGCTTCGGTCGCGCCCGGCGATGCCCTGCCGCCGGTCCGGAGGCCCCTGCTCGAGTCCCGCTCAGGCGCACCGCTCCCGAGCGCTTCGGGCCCCCGGCGCCGCTGAGGAGGAGCCTGATGGAACTGCACGAAGCGTCGCGCCCGCAGCCCGCCATCCGCGTCACGATGCTCCCCCGCGACACGAATGCCAACGGGACGATCTTCGGGGGCATCCTCCTCGCCTATCTGGACCAGGCCGGCGCCATCGCGACGCGGGAGCACTGCGAGCGTGTCGTGACGGTGAAGATGACCGAGGTCGTCTTTCACGAGCCCGTCTACGTCGGAGACGTCGTCAGCTTCTATGCGAAGGTGACGCGGATCGGCCGGACCTCGATTTCCGTCCACGTCGACGTCGAGTCGGAGCGGTGGACAGGGGACCGGCGCCCCGTGAAGGTGACGGAGGCGGAGATCGTCTACGTGAACGTCGACGGGGACCGCCGGCCCGCCCTGATCCCGTCCCGCTGACCGGCCCTCCCGAGGGAGGCTGAAGTCGCCTTTTCCGAACGAAGATCCATTTCGTTGGTTCGGGAAGACGAATCAATCACTTCTTCGTCGAGAAACTCCCGGGAACGACGGTCCGGTCGCCACGGCAAGCCGTTGATTCCAGATCGCTTACCTGTGGGGAGAGGCGGGACATGCCGGGCCCTCGAAACGAGCCGGGATCGGCGGAGTTCTTGCTTGAGAGAGAGTTGGAATTCGTTTAGGCTTTAGAAAGAATCGCGAAAGCTCTTTCCAGAGGGGAATCTGTTCGAATGTCCATCGTGAGCGTCATCGCTTTTTTCACGCTCGAGCAAGGAGGCAGATATCGGTAAGTCGAGGAGAAGGTAACTCTTGTTCTCGTCTCAAGCATCGAAGAAAAAAAGAAAGGCAGGTCCTATGCAGTTCAAGGAGAAGAAGGGATGGCGCGGGGCCGCGATAGTGGCTCTCGCGCTCCTGTGCGCCTCCGGAATCGCCTTCGGCCAGGCACAAACCGGAAACCTCTACGTCAAGGCCACGGACGAGCAGGGTGGCGCGCTTCCGGGCGTGAGCGTCACGCTCTCGGGGCCCAGTGCGCCGATCACCCAGGTCACGAACGTGAACGGCGAAGTCCGGTTCCTGAATCTGGCTCCCAATGTCTACATCCTCGATTTCGCCCTCCAGGGCTTCCAGAAGATTCATCGGACGAACGTGACCGTCTCCCTCGCCAGGAACACGGAACTCCCTGTAACGATGAAGCTCGCCGGCGTGCAGGAGAGCATCGTCGTTGCCGGTGAAAGCCCGCTTCTCGACACGAAGAAGACCGGCTCGACGGCCACCGTCTCCCAGGTCGAGTTGCAGGACATCCCGTCCGCGCGCGACCCGTGGGTCGTCCTCGCGGCAGCCCCCGGCGTCATGACCGACCGCGTGAACGTCGGCGGCTCGGAGAGCGGCCAGCAGGCGGTCTATATCGGCAAGGGGGCCGCGACGACCCAGGGCACCTGGAACGTCGACGGCGTCAACATCACCGACATGGCCGCCACCGGCTCCTCGGCCATGTACTGGGACTTCGACTCCTTCGCCGAGCTGAACTTCTCGACCGGCGGCGCCGACGCATCCATCTCGTCGCCCGGCGTCCAGCTCAACATGGTCACGAAGCGCGGGACGAACGACGTCCACGGGTCGGCCCGCTTCTTCTACGAAGACAAGAACCTGGCCTCCACGAACACTCCCGAGGAGCTGACCAAGCAGACCCCCGGGGGCGGCAACCAGGTCAACCAGCTGCAGGACTACGGCATCGAGGTGGGGGGACCGGTCATCAAGGACATGCTCTGGCTCTGGGGCAGCGCCAACCAGAATTACATCAACCTTCAGACGGCTGGCGGCAGTGGGGCCACAGACGTGACGACCCTGAAGAACTTCGGCGCCAAGCTGAACTTCCAGCCCATCCCGGAGAACAGCTTCTCCGCCCAGTACCTGGATAACAACAAGATCAAGCTCGGGCGCAATGCCGGCCCGCAGCACCCTCCCCCGTCGACGTGGAACCAGAACGGCCCCGACAAACTCTACAAGCTGGAGGATTCGGAGGTCTTCAGCGCGAACGTCTTCGCGACGGCCACGTACGCGCGGGTCATGGGCGGCTTTTCGCTCCTCTCCGTGGGGCGGACTCAGTCGTACGTGGACTCCGCCGGCGTCTACACCTCGAGCTACCTCGACGAGGTGATCCAGCGGCCGCAGACCCAGTTCGGAGTCACCCCGTCCTTCTTCCTCCGGACCGGGAACGTGGGCCATGAGATCAAGGCCGGCTTCCAGTACCGGCACACGCCATACAACACCATTTTTTCCTGGCCGCAAGGCATCAAGGGCGTCAACGGCGAGTGGGCCGGAGCCCCATACAACCTGGCGGGGTTCACCCGGCCGCAGTTGAACAACACGGACTTGAAGACGTACAACGGCTTCGTCTCCGACACGATGACGATCGACAGGCTGACGGTGAACGTCGGCGTCCGGTACGACTACCAGTGGGGCGAGAACGCGCCCGGAACCGTTCCCCTCGGCGAGTACGACCCGGCGGTCTGGCCGCAGGTCCCGCTGACGGCACTCGACATGCCGGGGACTCCTCCGCTCACCTGGAAGGACTGGTCGCCGCGCGTCGGGTTGACGTACGCGCTCGGGCCGGAGAACAAGACGATCCTTCAGGCGAGCTACGCGCGCTTCGTCAACCAGATGGGCGGCAACTCCGCAAACGTGGGAGCCAACTCCTACTCCGCCGGAATTGCCTACCTCTACTACGAGTGGCACGACGCGAACACCAACCGCAGGGTGGATCCGGGCGAGGTCAACTTCAACAACCTCTATTCCTATTACAACTGGGATCCCGCCCATCCGAACTCCGTCACGCAGTCAATCAACAAGCTCAACTACGACCAGAAGACCCCCAAGACCGACGAATTCATCCTCGGCGTCCAGCACGAGCTGATGCCGGCTTTCGTCGTCGGCGTGCAGGGGACCTACCGCCACATGACCGACTTCCTGTACAACGCCAGGCTCTCGGCCGACGGGTCGCGGATCCTGACCCCCGCGGACTTCACCTGCACGCAGGTGGGTCCGTGGCCCGTCCCGCATTCCGACCCGCAGTACGTCCAGCAGTGTGTCGCCAAGCCGGGAGCCGCCGGGGTCAGCACCATCAACACGAACCGGCCCGGCTACTACCAGAATTACTGGGGCGTCGACTTCAGCGCCGAGAAGCGCTACTCCGACAAGTGGATGGGGCGATTCAACTTCACGTGGAACAACTGGACACAGCACGGAATCGCCGAGGGGCAGGTAAACCCTGCGAACCTCTATCCAACCGGCTCCGAGACCGAGGGGGGTGCCCTGACCTACTCGGGCACCACGTCGGGGGGCAAGGGCTACGTCTTCGTGAACGCCCCCTGGGTCGCTTCGCTCACCGGAATGTACACGCTGCCGTATGACTTCAACATCTCCACCAACATCTACACCCGTTCGGGCTACCCGGCCGAGTACTATCGCGTGGTCTCCGGGACCGGTATCCCGGGCGTCTCCTCGTACAATTACCAGCTCGGGGCGACGGACTTGGTCCGGCTGCCGACCGTCTTCGAGTGGGACCTTGGCATCAGCAAGGTCGTCAAGGTGGGCCCGCTCGCAATCACGCTCCAGGCCGACTGCTTCAACGTCCTCAACCGCAACACCCCGCTCCAGCGGACGTCCCGGATCTACGACGCCGCCGGGACTCCGACCCCGACCGACTCGCGCGACAGCACCCTCTACGAGATCCAGTCGCCGCGGATCTTCCGGTTCGGCGCCCGCCTCGCCTTCTAGGAGACGGACGGACTATTCGCTTCCAGCACCCCCGGGCGGCCCGGCCGCCCGGGGGTTTTCTCTTGATGATCGGCCTCGCGGCTGAGAACCTTCGCGCGTGACAGCGAGAACCGGAATCGGAGCCGTCCTCCTTGCCGCGCTCTCTCTCCTCGGAGCCGCCTGCGGAAAGGGGCACCTGCCGGAACGGAGCTGGCCCGGGTCCCCGGTCATCCTCGTCTCGATCGACACGCTCCGGTCGGACCACTTGCCGATGTACGGAGACGCGGACGTCGAGACGCCCGCCCTTTCGGCCTTCCGGAAGGAATCGATTCTCTTCGAGAAGGCCTACAGCCAGGTCCCGCTGACTCTTCCCTCGCACGGCAGCCTTCTCACGGGACACCTCCCCGCCGTCCATGGCCTCCGCGACAACCTCGGCTACCGCCTCGACCCGAAAACAGTGACGCTCGCGGAGGCACTCCGGAAGTCCGGCTACGCCACCGGCGGCGCGGTCTCGTGCATCGTTCTTTCCGGAGCGAGCGGAATAGGCCGCGGCTTCGATCTCTGGGAGGATTCGATCGAGCCGACGAAGGCCAACGAGGCGCTCAGCCGAATCCAGCGCCCGGGGGGAGAGACCGAGAGACTCCTCGAAGGCTGGATCGAAAGGCAGCCGGCGGAGAAGCCCCTTTTCGCCTTCCTTCATCTCTACGAGCCGCACACCCCCTACGAGCCTCCGGAGCCGTACGCGAGCCGGTACCGGGGCCGGGAGTACGACGGGGAGATCGCCTTTGCCGACGAGCTGGTCGGTCGCTTTTTCGACTTCCTGAAGAAGAGGGGGCTCTACGACCGGGCGCTCGTTTTCGTTCTTTCGGACCACGGAGAGGGACTCGGCGAGCACGGCGAGGACGAGCACGGCCTCTTCCTCTACCGCTACGCGCTGCAGGTCCCGCTCATGGTGAAGCTCCCTGGAAGCGGGAACGCGGGCGCTTCCGTCGCGACGGCGGTCCCGCTGATCGACGTCTTCACGACGGTGATCCAGGCGGCAGGCGTCGCCGGCGTCGCGCCACCGCCGGGGACCGACTCGCTTCTCGACGTGGCGGCGGGACGGGCCGGGGAAGGGAGGAGGATCTTCGCCGAGACGCTCTTCCCACGGCTCCACTTCGGCTGGGCCGACACCGCGTCCCTCGTCGACGGTCCCTGGCACTACATCGAGTCGCCGAAGCCGGAACTCTACGACCTAAAGAAGGACCCCCGGGAGATCGAGAACCTCGCGGAGGGAAAGCCGCCCTCATTCCGGACGCTCCGGATCGAGATGGAGAAGCGCCGGAGTGCCTTCACCGCGCCGGGGCCCATTGACCCCGAGGAGGCGAAAAAGCTCGCGTCGCTCGGATACCTCTCGTCCGGCGTCCCCGCGGGAAGCGGCCCGCTCCCAGACGCGAAGGACGAGGTCTTCGTCATTCGCGACCTCAAGACGGGCTCGGACCTCCTGAGAGCCGGGCGGTACCCGGAGGCCATCGTCCTCTTCCGGAAGCTCCTCGACCGGAATCCCCGGATGCTCGAGGTCTGGGATCTCTATGCCGAGGCACTCCAGAAGATGCACCGGAATGAGGAGGCTCTCGCGGCGCTGAAGCAAGCGATTGCGTCCTCGCCGGATGGAGCGACGAACTACTTCGTCGCGGTCGCGAAGTTCTGTCTGCGGCTGGGAAGGCTGGAAGAAGCCGAAAAGAACGCCGAGATCGCCCGGGGCCGCGGGGATCCGGCTGCCGATGACGTTCTCATCCGGATCCATCTCATGAAGAAGGAGTGGCCGGTGGCCGAAGCGGAGGCGAAGGCGATGCTCGCCGCGCAGCCCAACAAGCGCCTCCCCTATCTCGCCCTCGCCCGCGTCGAGGTCGAGAGAAACAACCTCCCGACGGCACTCCAGCTCGTGGAACGGGCGCGAAATCTCGGAGGAGGCCGCGAGAGCATGGCGATCTTCAGCCTCCACTTCCTCCGGGGGGACATCCTTGCCCGGATGGGGCGTCCGGCGGAGGCCGAGCCGGAGTTCCTCGAGGAGATCCGCCTCTTCCCCGACAACCTCGACGCCTATGCGTCCCTCGTCGCCCTCTCTGCCTCGCAGGGCCGGCTCGAAGAGGCGCGGGACGTCGTCCGACGTCTCGTGACGGCGAACCCGATGCCCGAGTCCTTCGCGCTCGGAATGAAAGCGCTCGCGGTCGTCGGGGACCGCGCCGGGGCCGAGAGTGTCCGCCGCGCCGGCGCGGCCCGCTTTCCGTCGGACCGCCGGTTCTCGGCAAAGACGTGAGCGGCCTCTTTTCCGTGGCCGTCCGAAGGAGTAGCGTAGCCTTCAGAGAAGGCTGATGACGGAACACGAACGCTTCAAGGTCGCGATTCTCCTCGGCGCTCTCCTGCCGGGTCTCATCGGCGCGCAGACGCCGTCCGCCCCTCCCGATCGAAAAGGCGCCGTCCAGACCTCCGCGGACGTCACGGTCGTCGAGATCCCCGTCTATGTCGCCGGGAGCAACGGCCGGCCCGTCCGGGGCCTGACGAAGGCCGACTTCGAGCTCTACGACGAAGGGAAGCGCGTCGACGGCTTCGATCTGGACGTCATCGACCTCGAGGACTTCACGAAGCAGACGGTGACCCCCGACATCCCGCTCCCCCCGGCGGCGCAGCGCCACTTTTTCTTCCTCTTCGACCTCACGTTCGGCCAGCCGATCAACGTCGCCCGGGCGCGTCATGCGGCCGTCAACTTCGTCCAGAACACGATGAAGAACGGCGACCTCGGGGCCGTCGCGACCGTCGACGTCGAGAAGGGGATCAAGTTCGTCCTCGCCTTCACCGCCGACCGCGACCAGCTCTCCGCGGCCCTCTCCTCGCTCTCGCTTCCGAGCCTCCTCCCGGCGACGGCTGACCCCCTGGCCCTGACGATCTTCGACCCGTCGGGCAACGCCTCCGTCTCGGGGGGCTCCACGGCGGAATCGGGGCAGACGGCGAACGACGCCGAGTGGGCCGACATCCTTGCGTCGATCAAGAGGGCGTCGGACAAGAACTTCGACGCCTATTCGTCGGGGCGCATTCAGGCCCTCTCGAAGGAGCTTTCCGGCCTCGCCCGGATGCTCAGCTCGATTCACGGGCGGAAGAACGTCGTCTACTTCTCGGAAGGGTTCGACCAGAAGCTCCTTTCCGGCGTCACCGGAGAGATGTCCGGACGGACCGTGGGAGACCAGATCGTCTACGGCGCACACCAGTACGTCGATACGACCGACCAGTTCGGGCGGAGCGAGCTTCGCTCGGCTCTCGAGGAGATGTACCAGGTCTTCAAGCGGTCCGACTGCGCCATCTACACGGTCGACATCGCCGGCCTCGCGCCGCAGGCCGCCGCGAGCGTCGAGGGGATCTCGCCGACCGACCGGGGCGCCTCCACGGCGAGGCTCGGGAGCCGCGGCCGGGGTCAGGACTCGCTGTATGCATTCGCGGCAGAGACCGGGGGGCAGTTCTTCAAGAACTCGAACGACCTCGGCGAGCACCTCGAAAAGCTCCAGGAGCAGACGGCGCTGGTCTACCTCCTGACCTACTCGCCGGGCGATCTCCGGGAGCCGGGACGATTCCATAGCCTGAAGGTCAAGGTGAAGTCGTCCGGCGCGCAGGTCTCGTCCCGGCCCGGCTACTACGAACCCAGAGCCTGGTCGAAGCTGACGCCGGGTGAGCGGCGTCTCCTCGCCGCCCAGCAGATCACTTACGGTCTCCCCCGGACCGATATCGCGGCCCGGGCCATCGCGACGCCGCTCCTGGCCGGAGACCGGGACGGCGCCCGCGTCCCCGTGATCCTCGAGATTCCC
Organism: uncultured Acidobacteriota bacterium; assembly: GCA_963779415.1. Taxonomy (GTDB): domain Bacteria; phylum Acidobacteriota; class Thermoanaerobaculia; order UBA5066; family UBA5066; genus DAOMFB01. The sequence goes on from CAVZYA010000001.1 coordinate 1,622,957, forward strand.
GGCGACACCCTCGTCAGGCAAGCGCTCGGTGACAAGCTGAATCTCGAGATCTACGCCTATGCGAGCGACCAGAGGCTCCGGACGAAGGGATTCTTCTCGCAATCGATCGGCCTCGACCTCGCCCGCATCGGGCCGCAGCTTTCCGCCTCGGGGCTGAAGTTCTACGGCGAGATGTACCTCCCCCCCGGAATGTACTGGCTGAAAGTCCTCATCCGGATTGCGGAAACCGGCCGGAGCGGCCTGATCATCGTCCCCGTGACGGTCCCCTCGCACGAGAACCGCCAGCTCTTCACGGTCGGCCCCCTCTTCCATGAGACGGCCGGAAACTGGCTGATGGTCAAGGCGCGGGCAAAGCCGGGAAGCCCGGCTGCCGGCTCCTATCCGTTCATCTCGCGGGGCACCTCCTTCATCCCCGCGGCGGACCCGGTTCTCGACCGCACAGGAGAGTCCGCACTGTCGCTCTATGTCTACAACGCACCGGCCGGAGACGAATTCGACGTACGGGGCGAGGTCCGTGGAAAGACAGGCGTGAGGCTCGGCCCCGCGGCGATCTCGAAGGTCTCCTCCTCGCGCGACGCCGGCGGCCCCCTGAACCTTCTCTGCTCCTTCCGGCCTGAGAAGCTGGAGAAAGGAAGCTATACCCTCTGGGTCGGCATCAAGGATCGCGCCACGGGCACAGAGGGAGAATCACTCGGATTTTTCGAGGTGCGCTGAGGCGCCCCTCTTCCGCGCCGGCGGCCCGAACGCCCGCGCCAGGAGCCAGACTATGAGACGTCGCATCCGACGCACCACCGTCCTTCTCGCTCTCGCTGCGGCCCTTCTCGCGCTTCCGGCCTCCTCTCAGGACTGGAAGGGACGGGGGCGGCTCGAGGGGCGGGTGACCGACATGGACGGGAAGCCGATCGAAGGGGCCAAGATCCGGATCAGCCTTCCGGACCACCCGGAACAGGGAGCCGACACCAAGACGGACGCCAAGGGGCGCTGGGCCTACATGGGCCTCCGGGGCGGCGAGTGGAAGGTCACGATCGAGGCGCCGGGATACATCACCGGGGAGACCGTTCTCAGCGTCAGCGAGGTCATGCGCGGTAATCCCGCCAACTATTCGATGAAACCGGTGCCGAAAGAGGTTCCGGCGGCGGCGGGAGGCCTCGCTCCCGAGATCGCCGAGGCGCTCAAGGCCGGAAACGCCGCGCTGGAGGAGAAGCGCTGGGCCGACGCGAGCGCGGCCTTCGAGAAGGTCCTCGTCGTGGCCCCCGACAACGTGGGTCTGCTGATGGCGCTGGCTCGCTCCTACTCCGGAGAAGGGAAGAACGAGAAAGCCATCGAGATGCTTGAGAAGGTGACCCAGAAGGATTCGTCGAACTGGGGCGCCTGGCTCCTCGAAGCGAACATGCTCCTGGACAAGGGAAGGCTCGACGAAGGGCGGGCGGCTCTGGAACACGTGCCGGCGCAATCCGTCACCGACCCGAACATCTTCATCAACGTCGGCGTCCTCTTCATGAACCAGAAGAAGAACGACGAGGCGGAGACGTACTTCTCGAAGGCCATCGACATCGCCCCCGGCCAGTTCGACGGTTACTACTACCGCGGCCTCGCTCGAATCGGCCTCAAGAACTACGACGGTGCCCGGGCGGACCTCTCGAAGGTGGTAGAGCTCGCCCCGAAGGACGCCAGCGAGGCCAAGGAGGCCGAGCAACTCCTCGAGGCGCTCAAGGGCTCGAAGAAATAGGGAGCGCGCGATTCGGTACTCGCGCCCCGCCGCTGCGCTCGGTGCAGCGCTCCTGATCCTCGCCGGCTGTCGGCGGGAAGAGGCGCCTGCGCGCCCGGCTGCCGCGGGCCTCGACGTCGTCCTCATCACGGTCGACACGTGGCGTGCCGACGCTGCCGGCTTCGCGGGATCGACGCGCGTCCGGACTCCCGCCTTCGACCGGCTGGCCGCCGCCGGACGGGTCTTCACGAACGCGCGCGCCCACAACGTCATCACGCTCCCGTCGCACGCCAACATCCTGACCGGGCTCTTCCCCTTCCAGCACGGCATCCGCGACAACTCGGGGTTCCGCCTCGGAGCCGACGTCCCGACCCTCGCGACGCGCCTCTCGGCACGCGGGTACGCCGCCGGGGCCTTCGTCTCGGCCTTCCCGCTCGATGCGCGGTGGGGCCTCGCGCGCGGCTTCGCCGTCTACGACGACCGGGTGGGCCAGGGATCCGACACCGGAAGCTTCCAGTTCCCGGAGCGTCCCGGAACGGAGACGGTCGCGAAGGCGCTTGCCTGGTGGAGGACTCAGCCGCCCGGGAAGCGGTTTCTCTGGGTCCACGTCTTCGAGCCGCACGCCCCGTACATGCCTCCTCCCCCATTTGACGCCGAATACCGGGATGCGCCCTATCTTGGCGAGGTGGCCGCGGCCGACGCCGCGCTCGCCCCTCTTCTCGACGAGATTCTTTCCGCCCCCGCCGGCTCCGTCCTCGCATTCCTCACGGGTGACCACGGCGAATCCCTCGGCGAGCACGGCGAGGAGACCCACGGCCTCTTCGCCTACGACGCGACGCTGAAGATCCCGCTCGTCGCCTTCGGACCACGCATTGCGGCGGGACGCGACGCCCGCCCCGTCGGGCACGTCGACATCGTCCCGACCGTTCTCGACGCGATCGGGGCGCCTTCCGATCCCGCGCTCCCCGGGCGCTCGCTGATCGGGCCGGACGAGACCGGCCGAACTCTCTACTTCGAAGCGCTCTCCGCGAGCTTCAACCGGGGCTGGGCGCCTCTCACGGGAGTCCTGCGCGGCGGACTCAAGTACATCGACCTGCCGATCCGCGAGCTGTACGACCTCCCCTCGGACCCGAAGGAAGCGGTGAATCTCGCCGCGGCACGCGATGCGGATCTTCGCGCTCTCGCACGCGTTCTCCCGCCGGAGGCCAAGCAGCCGCCCCGCCCCGGCACCCCGTCCGCGGAGGAGATCGCGAAGCTGCGCGCCCTCGGCTACGTCGCCTCAGCGACCCGCCCTGCGGCGCGCGCGACGTACACGGAGGCCGACGACCCGAAGCGGCTCATCGGCATCGACCAGGCGATCCACCGGATGATCGACCACTACCAGCGCGGACGAATGGCGGAGGCCATCGCCGAGGCCGAGCACCTCGTCGCACGGCACCCGCGCCTCGGGGTCTGCGTCGAGCAGCTTGCGTTTCTCTACCAGCAGGCGAACCGCCTGCCGGACGCCGCGCGCGTCCTGAGAGCATTTTTCGAAGGGCCGGGGAAGGAAGGCGCCGCGCCGGAAGCGCTTCGTGCCCGGTACGGCATGGTCCTCTCGGAGATGGGCCGTCCGAAGGAGGCCGTCCGCGTCCTTTCTCCTCTTTCGGCGAGCACCGACCCGGACTCCCTCGACGCCCTCGGCATCGCCCTCGCGGATGCCGGCGACTTCGCGGCCGCTCGCGACTCGTTCGGCCGGGCGCTCGTGCTCGACCCCAAGGATCCAAGAGCGCTCGAGAGTCTCGGTGTCGTCGCCCTCCGCGAGAAGAAATACGAGGAGGCGCGGGCGACGTTCCAGAAGGCCCTCGACGTGAACCCGAAGCTCCCCGGCTCTCTCAACGGGCTCGGAGCCGCCGAGGACGCGCTCGGGAATCTCGACGCCGCCCTCGCGGCGTGGAACGCGGCGCTGGCCGTGAACCCCAACGACCTCGACGCGCTCTTCAACCTCGGGACGACGGCAGCGCGGGCCGGCCGGCCGGAGGGGGCCCCCGCCCTGTCGCGCTATCTCGCCATCGCAGCGCCGGCGCGCTTTCCCCGCGAGCGCGCCGAGGCCGAGGCGCTCCTCCGTTCCCTCGCGTCCGCGCCCCGGCCATTGGCCCGATAATCCGCGCCGATGAAGATCCGGGGACTCCTCGCGCTCGTCGTCCTCCTCGTCGCGGCACCAGGCTGCCGGAAACGCGCCGGAAGCACGCGGTATCCGAACGCTCCCGTCGTGATCGTCTCGATCGACACGCTCCGGTCCGATCACCTTCCCGTGTACGGCTACCGGAACGTGGAGACCCCGGCGATCGACGCGTTCCGGCGTGAGGCCATTCTCTACGAGCGGGCTTACTCGCACGTGCCGCTCACGCTTCCCTCGCACGCCACGATCTTCACCGGCCTCCTTCCCGCCCAGCACGGCCTCCACGACAACCTCGGCTACACGCTCGCCCCGTCGGCGGAGACGCTCGCCTCCCGGTTGAAGAAGGCCGGCTACCGGACGGGCGGCGCCGTGTCGGCCGTCGTCCTCTCGCATCTCTCGGGAATCTCGCGCGGTTTCGACTTCTATGACGACGCGGTCGAAGTCACGGAAGGGCGCAAGATCCTCTCGTATGTGCGGCGGCACGGCGCCGCGACGGCGGCGTCGCTGGAGAGCTGGATCACCGACGCGGGTGTGGAGCGTCCGCTCTTCGCCTTTCTGCACCTCTACGAACCGCACGCCCCGCACGAGCCTCCCGAGCCCTGGAAGAGTCGCTTCGCCAATCCGTACGACGGCGAGATCGCGACGGCGGACGCGATCGTTGGCGACTTCTTCGGCTTCCTGAAGAGGAACGGCCTCTACGACCGCTCCCTCATCCTCGTCCTGTCGGATCATGGCGAGGGACTGGGCGACCATGGCGAGGCGGAGCACGGCATCTTCCTCTATCGCGAGGCGCTCCAGGTCCCGCTCCTCGTCAAGCTTCCGGGCGGCGCGCACGGGGGTGAGTCCGTCTCGACCCCCGTCGGTCTCGCGGACGTCCTTCCCGGCGTCCTCTCGCTCACGGGGGTCCCGCTTCCCGCAGGGTTGTCTCTCCAGGGCCGTCCTTTTCCGATTCCAGGCGATCCAGAGCCGCCGGCCCGGCGCCTCTTCGCCGAGTCGTATTACCCGCGGATCCATTTCGGCTGGAGCGATCTCGCGTCGCTCACGGACGGACACCTCCATTACATAAAGGCGCCACGCCCCGAGTTCTACGACCTCGAAACGGACCCCGGCGAGAAGACGGATCTCGCGGCCGAAAAGCCGGAAGGCCTCCGTTCGATGAAGATCGAGATCGAGAAGATTCCGGCGGTCTTCGACCGGCCGCGGGACGTCGACCCCGAGCAGGCGAAGAAGCTCGCCTCCCTCGGCTACCTGACGGGAGGTGCGGCCCAGACGGCCGGGCCGCTCCCCGACCCGAAGGACGGCATCGCGACCCTCGCGGCGCTCGGGGAGGGCTTCGCCGCGCTCAAGGCGGGCCGGTACGAGGAAGCGGCCACGACATTTCGGCGGCTCCTGAACGCGAATCCCCGGATGCAGGACGTCTGGGACGCCGAGTCGCGCGCCCTCTTCCGCCTGGGGCGCTACGACGAGGCGCTCGCGGCGCTCAAGAAGGGGGCGGAGCTTTCCCCGTCGAGCGCCGCCTATTTCTTCATCTCGATCGCGAATGCCTGCCTCGTCCTCGGCCGGGTCGACGACGCCAAGGCGCACGCGGAGATCGCCCTGTCCCGCGGTGACCCTTCCGCTCACGAGATCCTCGCCCGCGTCGCGCTCGCGAAGGGCGACGTCGCGACCGCCGAGAAGGAGGCTCGCGAAGCGGTTGCGGCCTTCCCCCGCTCCCGTCTTCCGATCCTCGCCCTCGCGCGTGTCGAGATCGCCCGGGGGAATTTTCCGGCCGCACTCGCCCGCGTCGACGAGGCGGAGAAGATGACGGCGGCGTTCTCTCTCGAGCCGATCGAGTCTCTCGACTTCCTGAGAGGCGAGATCTTCGCCCGGATGAGCCGCCCCGAGGAGGCCGAGAGGGAGTTCAAGGCGGAACTCCGGGCCTTTCCGCAGAACGCCGACGCGCAGGCATCTCTCGCACTCCTCTACGCGGCGTGGGGACGGAAGGCGGACGCTCGCCGGGTCCTCGGCGAGCTTGTCTCCGGGAATCCAAGCGCCAATCTGCTCCTGACCGCTGCGCAAGTCTCGACGATTCTCGGCGACACCGCCGAGGCGTCCGTCTACCGGAAACGGGCCGCGGCGAAATCCGCTTCTTCCGTCGGTCCTCCTCGGGCACGAGGCGCCGACAGAGGTCGCCCCGCTCCCATCCCGTCCCGCTGATCCGGGGGGTCTCGCCGGGGGGTCCGGCATCGCGCTTCCCGAATAAGAATCCACTTTGTTGAATCGAGAAACGGTCTCAAGCTCGTCTCCCGAGGAAGCCTACCTGATGCAGCGGGCCGCGGCGGCGGCAATCCACTGATTTCACGTCGTTTCCCATTGAAGAGAGGCCGGCCGAGCCGGGCCGTCGAAATCTGTCACGACCGGCTGAGTTCTTGCTTGAGTATGGCCAGAAATCGGTCTAGGCTTCAGAGAAATCGATTGAGTGTTCTTTCCCAAGGGGGAGTGGCTTGAAGGTTCGCATTGAGCGTCGTCGCTCTTTTCGTTCGGGAGGTACGAGGCAGATATCGGTGAGTCGGGGTGCAGGTGACTACTGGGTTTTCGTCTCCCACTTCGAAAAATCTGAAAGAAAGGCAGGTCATATGGAGTTGATCAAGAACAAGGGGTGGCGAAGCGCCGGAGTCATGGCGATCGCTCTTCTCTTTGCCTCCGGGATCGCCTTCGGCCAGGCGCAGACGGGCAACATCTTCGCCAGAGCTTCGGACGACCAAGGGGTCGGGCTTCCCGGCGTGAGCGTCACGCTGTCGGGAGTCGGCGCTCCGCTCACGCAGGTGACGAACGTCAACGGCGACGTCCGGTTCGTCAGCCTCTCTCCGGGCATCTACGCCCTCGACTTCAGCCTTCAGAGCTTCGCGAAGGTCAGCCGGAAGAACGTCACCGTCGGCCTCGGGGCGAATACGCAGATCAACGTGACGATGAAGCTGGCCGGGGTCCAGGAGAGCGTCGTCGTGACGGGGGAGAGCCCGCTCCTCGACAGGCGCTCCACGGGCTCCACCGAGCAGATCAGCAAGGTCGAGCTGGAGAACATCCCGACCGCGCGTGACCCGTGGGTCATCCTTCAGACGGCCCCCGGCGTCCAGATCGACCGCGTCAACGTCGGCGGCTCCGAGAGCGGCCAGCAGTCGACCTATCTAGCCAAGGGAGCCGGCCTCGACCAGGGGACCTGGAACGTGGACGGCGTCAACATCACCGACATGGGCGCCCTCGGCTCCTCGCCGACGTACTACGACTTCGACTCCTTCGCCGAGATGAACGTCGTGACGGGCGGCTCCGACGCGTCGGTCCAGACGCCCGGCGTCCAGCTCAACATGGTGACGAAGCGCGGGACGAATGACGTCCACGGGTCGGCCCGCGTCATCATCTCGGACAAGGGGCTCCAGTCCAACAACATCTCCGATGAACTGGCCGCGCAGCTCGCCAGAGACGGTCTGCCGGTCACCGCCAACCAGCTCAACAACCTCCAGGACTTCGGCGCCGAGATCGGCGGCCCGATCGTGAAGGACAAGGTCTGGCTCTGGGGAAGCTACGGCCGGCAACAGATCAATAACATCACGGCCGCGGGCTACCCCGACAATACTCAGCTGATCGGCTTCGGCGGAAAGCTGAATGCACAGATCGTCCCGGAGAACACCTTCACGGCCGACTACTCGTACAACGACAAGAGGAAGCAGGGGCGCAATGCCTCTCCGACCCGTCCGCCCGAGACGACGTGGGACCAGACCGGCCCGACGAAGCTGTACAAGTTGGAGGACTCGCACGTCTTCACCCCGGACATCTTCGCGACCGCAAGCTACGCGCGCATCCTCGGCGGATTCAACCTCGTCTCCGAGGGCCAGGGCCAGCCGTACCTCGATGACAGCGGCGTCTGGCACGGCGGCTTCGTGAACTACTACACCCAGCGTCCTCAGACCCAGGTCACCTTCACGCCGTCGTTCTTCTTCAGGACGGGGAGCGTCGGACACGAAATCAAGGCCGGCTTCAACTACCGGTCGACGCCGATCGCGTCCCAGAGCGGCTGGCCGGGAGGGATCATCGGCTACAGCGCGGGCGCATACGGGACCAGCGAGAACGTCGCAGCCTTCACGCGCGACCGGAACCAGCAAAGCGCGCAGACGTACTACTCCGGCTACCTCTCCGACACGATGACCGCCGACAAGCTGACCATAAACCTGGGCGTCCGGTACGACGACCAGAAGATGACGGACGAGTCGATCGCCATTCCCTGCTGCGGATACAACAGCACTCTCTTTCCGCAGGTCCCCTTCACACCGATCACCTATCAGGGTGCTCCCCCGGTCACATGGAAGGACTGGGAGCCGCGCGCCGGCATCACGTACGCGCTCGGGGACCAGAACAAGACTCTTCTGAAGGCCAGCTACGCCCGCTTCGCCAACCAGCTCGGGGGGCTCGCAAGCTGGGGCCTCTTCCCGAGTGACGGTGGCGTCCCCCACTATCTCTACTACTACTGGAACGACGCGAACGGGAACCACAAGGTCGATCCGGGCGAGGTCGACTTCAATACCGATTACGGGTACGGCCCCAACGGCATCTATGGTGCCTACAACGTCGACCCCAACAATCCCAACAGGACGACACCGATCAACCAGCTCGACCCCAACCTGAAGGCCACGAAGACGGACGAGTTCATCATCGGCTTCGAGCACGAGCTGCTGCCGGCCTTCGTCGTGGGTTTGAGCGGCACGTACCGCCACACCTTCGACCTTATCCAGACGGCCCCTCTCTCCGCGGACGGGACCCGGGTCCTGACACCGGCCGACTACACCTGCAAGACGATCGGCCCGTACCCGGTCCCGGGCGGCTCCCCGCAAACGGTCCAGCAATGTGATCCGTTGCCGGGCGTTGCCGGGCAGGGACGGCTCGTGAGAAACAGGCCCGGCGCGTACCTCACGTACTGGGGCATCGACTTCGTCGCAACAAAACGCTACGCCGACAAATGGATGGCGCGCTTTGCCTTCACCTACTCCGACGACACGCAGCACGGCCTGTCCGACGGGGTGGTCGATCCGTCCAACCTTCAGCCGGGCACGGAAGCGGACGGGGGCCTCTACGTCCAGGGCGCGGGCACAGGCTCCGGAGCGAAACAGTACGTCTGGCTCAGCTCTCACTGGCAGGCCACCCTCTCCGGGATGTACACGCTTCCCTACGACTTCAACGTCTCGACGAGCCTCTACGGTCGCCAAGGGTACGTGGCACCGTATTACAGGCGTGTCGTGAGCGGCGCCGAACCGGCCTATGGCCTGATCAAGAACTACCAGCTCGGCACCGTGGACGAACAACGGCTCAACACCGTTTTCGAGTGGGACCTCGGTCTCTCGAAAGTCGTGAAGGTCGGAGGTCTCAACGCGACGCTGATGGCCGACGTCTTCAACGTCCTCAACCGCAACACCGTTCTCCAGCGCGTGCTGCGCGTCCGCAGCACGGCGACCACGCCCAGCTCGCTCGACAACGAGATCTACGAGCAGCAGGCACCGCGCATCTGGCGGTTCGGTATCCGCCTCGCTTTCTAGGTTTTCCCGGGGGAACCCGGAACCGGCCGGGTTCCCCAATCCCCTCCGCGCCGGAAGCGATGCTCGTTCCGCTCGCGGCTGATCGGCCGCCGGGCCCCTGAGTCCGGCGGTTTTCTCTTGCCCTGGGGGCGCTCCGCCTGAGAATCTTCGCGGGTGAGCGAATCGATTTCTCGTCTCCGTCTGCCCCTCGCGTCCGTCCTCGCGGCGCTTCTTGCGGCTCTGGCGGCCACTGGCTGCCGGAAAGGGCACCCGGAGGCAAAGAGCTATCCGGGCGCGCCGGTGGTCCTCGTCACCATCGACACGCTCCGGTCCGACCACCTGCCAATGTACGGCTACAACGGCCTCGAAGCACCGGTCCTCTCCGCTTTCCGGAAGGAGGCCATTCTCTTCGAGAAGGCTTACGCCCACGTTCCGCTCACCCTCCCGTCGCACGGCACGATCTTCACGGGGATGCTTCCCGCCGAGAACGGCCTTCGCGACAACCTCGGCTACCGCCTCGACCCGAAGGTCCCGACGCTGGCGGAGGTTCTCCGGAAGGCCGGCTACGCGACGGGCGGCGCCGTCTCCTGTTTCGTCCTCAACGGATCGAGCGGCATCGGACGAGGCTTCGACTTCTGGGAGGACTCCATCGAGCCGTCGAAGCCCGACGAGGCCCTCGGCCACGTCCAGCGCTCCGGCGCCGAGACCGAGCAGCTCCTGGCGCGCTGGCTCGAGACACAGCCCCCGGAGAAGCCGACGTTCACGTTCTTCCACCTCTACGAGCCCCACACGCCCTACGAGCCGCCCGAGCCCTACGCGTCCCGGTACAAGGGGCGCGAATACGACGGAGAGATCGCCTGGTCCGATGAGCTGGTCGGACGGTACTTCGACCTCCTCAGGAAGAAGGGGATCTACGACCGCGCACTGATCGTCGTCCTCTCGGACCACGGGGAGGGGCTGGGCGAGCACGGGGAAGACGAGCATGGCATCTTTCTCTACCGCTACGCCCTCCAGGTGCCGCTGATGGTGAAGCTGCCGAAGGGCGATCGGGGAGGGAGCTCCGTGGAGACTCCCGTCCAGCTCTCCGACGTCTTCGCGACGGTGGTGAAGGCCGTCGGGATCCCGGATGTTCCGCCACCTCCGGGAACCGTCTCGCTTCTCGACGTGGCGGCGGGGCGGGGCGGAGCCGCCCGCACCCTTTACGCCGAGACCGTCTTTCCGCGGATCCACTTCGGGTGGAGCGACCTTGCCTCGCTGATCGACGGCCCCTGGCACTACATCGAGGCGCCGAGGCCGGAGCTTTACGACCTCGGAAAGGACCCGGCCGAGAAAGAGAACCTCGCTGCCGGCAAGCCCGCCCCGTTCCGGACGCTTCGGATCGCGATGGAGAAGCGGAGGAGCGCCTTCACGGCACCGGGGAAGATCGACCCCGAGGAGGCGAAGAAGCTCGCCTCCCTGGGCTATCTCTCCAGCGGTGCGACAGCGGGAAGCGGCCCGCTGCCCGACCCGAAGGACGAGATCCTCGTCGTCAGCGACCTGAAGGACGGCTCGGGACTCTTCCACGACGGCCGCTACCAGGAGGCCAACGCCATCTTCCAGAGGCTCCTCGACAACAACCCCCGGATGCTCGACGTCTGGGATCTCTACTCCCAGTCGCTTCGGAAGATGGGGCGAACCGAAGAGGCGCTCGCAGCACTCAAGAAAGGGATCGCAGCCTCACCGGACGCCGCGACGCACTACTTCGTCGCGGTCGCCACCCTCTGCCTCAGGCTCGGGAAGATCGAGGAGGCCGCGAAGAACGCCGAGATCGCGAAGGGGCGCGGGGATCCGAACGCCGACGACATGCTCGCCCGGATCCATCTCACGCGAAAGGAATGGGACGCGGCCGAAGCGGCTGCGAAGGCCTCGCTGGCGGCGCGCCCGAGCAAGCCCCTCCCCTATCTGATCCTCGCCCGCGTCGAGATCGAACGAAATCACCTCGGGACGGCTCTCGAGCTGGTCGAGAAGGCGCGATTGCTGTCAGAGAGCCGGAGCAAGACCACCCTGCAGGATCTCCATTTCCTTCGAGGGGACATCCTGGGCCGGATGGAGCGTCTCCCCGAGGCCGAGGCCGAGTTCAAGGAGGAGATCCGCCTCTTCCCGGAAAGCCTCAACACCTACAGCTCGCTCGCTGCGATCTACGCCGCAGAGGGGCGTCTCGCCGACGTCCGGGAGACGATCGAGAAGCTGGTCACCGCAAACCCGACGCCCGAGGCCTACGAAATCGCCTTCAAGACGCTCACCGTCGTGGGCGACCGCTCGGGAGCCGATTCGGTCCGGCGGACGGCCGGCGCGAAGTTCCCTTCCGATCGGCGCTTCCACGGGAGAACGTGAGCCCTTCCCGGCCCTTTCCTCCTCCGGCTCGAACGAGAAGCGGACCGCCCCGGGGGACTGCGTATGGCGCCATTCCATCGATGTCGTCCTGGTGCCGGTCTACGTCGCCCGACGGGGCGATAATCCGCGTCGGGAGGTCCTGCATGAAGAACGCCGCAGCGGCTGTCCTCGTCTTCCTCCTCGCACCTCCTCTCTCCGCCGCCGACCTCCAGAAGTACAAGGCCTGGGCCGAATCCCCGCAGGCCTACTTCCTCTCGAAGGCCGAAAAGGAGCAATGGGCATTGATCTCCTCTGACGAGGCGGCCGGGAAGTTCATCGCGGAATATCTTGCGGCGCGAGGCAAGGGCTTCGCCGCCGCCCTCCAGAGCCGGATCGAGGTAGCGGACAAGACCTACAAGATCGGGAAGCTCAAGGGCGCGCGCTCTCCCCAGGGGAGAACACTCATCCTCCTCGGGACCCCGAGCTTTACCGACATGAAGACCGGAAAGGAGAAGACCGTCCAGGATCCATCGGGGGGCTCGGGTCTCTCGTACACGGGCGAAGGCGCCGGTGGCGGTGGAACGGCAAATCCTCTCTCGAACACCGGCGGACCTGGGCAGGACACCATGCGCGGCATGGAGAAGCCGGAGCCGACGGTCATCCGGTGGACCTACCGGGGCGCGTACGCGCCGGCGGGCACCGGCCTCAAGGAGTTCGTGGTGGACTTCGACCAGGACGCGGCGGGAGTCGTCACTTTCCAGGACCCCAGGAAGGTCGAAGAGGTCTTCCAGAAGGTCATCGAGTACTGGGCCCCGAAGACCAAATAGCCCGTCTCACTCCTCCTCGAGCGGGAGGCGCTGACGGCGGACGGCCTTGACGGTCGCGTCGCGCTTCTTGGCCCGTAGGCGCCGCTCACGCGCGGCCGGGGAGGGGCCGGTGGCGCGCCGGGCCTTCGGGACGACGAGCGCGCGCGCCACGAGCTGGCGGACCTTCTCGCGCGCCGTCTCGAGGTTCCGGAAGCGGTCGCGGCTTTCGCCTGCGGTTACCTGAAGGCGGCCGTCGGCGGTGATCCTCCGTCCGGCGAGAGAGACGAGCCGCCGGCGCGCGACGGCGTTCAGCCCCGGAATGCCGTCGAGGTCGACGAGAAGAAGGATCTTCGACGAGACCTTGTTCACGTTCTGTCCGCCCGGCCCGGAAGAGCGGATGGCATGAACTTCGATGGCGGCAGGAAGGACGCGGACTGCGGAGGTCACCTCGATGGGTTCGGCCATGGGGCGATGTTACGACCACCGGGACCGCGCTATCGTTCCCGCGTGAGCGGAAAGGGGCGGCTCGTCTACTCGACGGAAACCGGTTCCGTCTGCCCGCGGTGCGGCTGGCCCGCACGGGAGTGCCGCTGCTCGAAGAGCGCGCAGGAGCCCGTTCCGGCGAAGGTCGTCGCGAAGCTCCGCCTCGAGACCGCCGGGCGCGGCGGCAAGAGCGTGACGGTCGTGGATGGCCTCCCGCGAAACGCGGCGTTCGTCGAGGGCCTCGCGAAGGAGCTGAAGCGGGCGCTCGGAACGGGCGGATCGGCCATGGAGGGCGCCGTCGAGATCCAGGGGGACCACCGCGACCGGCTCCGGGCGCTCCTCTCGAAGCGGGGCTTTCTCGTCAAGGGGTGACGCGCCGCGCGGCCGCCTCGCCCGCGGTCCGCCCCGTCGCCCAGGCCCACTGGAAGTTGAAGCCTCCGATCGGGCCGAAGGCATCGAGGATCTCTCCGGCCAAGAAGAGCCCCGGCACGAGCCGGCTCTCGCCGCTTCCGGGGTCCACCTCCTCGAGCGCGACGCCCCCGCCGGTCACCTCCGCGGTCCGGTACCCCTCGGTGCCGGCCGCGGGGATCGGAAACGACGCGAGAGCAGACACCAGGCGCTTTCTCGCCTCGCGCGTCAGGCGGGAGAGTGGCCCATCGGGGACTTTCGCCGTTTCGAGAATGAGGCTCGCCAGACGGTCCGGAAAAGAAGATTTTCTTAGAAAGGAAGAAAGAGAGCCGCCGGAGCCTGCGCCGCTCCGCACCTCTTCATCCCAGACCCCGGCCACCGCCTCGGCATTGCCGAAGCGCGATGAGCGATCGCGCCGCACGGGACCATTCGAAGCAATTCGTTCTCTCTCTCTTTCGTTCTCTTTTTCATTCCCCCTTTCCCTGTTCCGATCGATCGGCAGGAACGTCACCCGGACGTCGAAGGCCTTCCCCGCGCGCGCCGCGCGCTCGACGACGTGTGAGACGCCGAGGACGGCGGGGCCGCTCCAGCCGCGGTGCGTGAAGAGGAAGCCCCCTTCCGACACGGCCGACTCGTCCCCGGCCCGAGCCGTCACGCGGACCTCCGCCGAGAGCCCCGCGAGGGCATGGTGGGACGGCGCCTCTCCGACGAGGGGCGCGAGCGCCGGATAGGTGGGCCGGACCGTGTGGCCGAGCGCCGTCGCCCAGTCGAAGCCGGCCCCGTCGGCCCCTCCCGAAAGGACCGATCGGCCCCCCGTCGCCACGACGACGGCCGCGGCATGCAGGCTCCCGGCGTCGAGCCGCACCTCGAATCCTCCCCGCCGGGACCGGACCAGGTCGCGCACCGGACTCTGCGAGCGGATCTCGGCCCCGGATGAAAGAACCGACGCGCGAATCGCATCGCGGACGTCCCGCGCCCGGTTCGTCGGCGGGAAGAGCTTTCCGCTCTCCGGCTCCTCGCGGAGCGCGCCTCCGAGAAGCGCCTCGAAGAAGGTTCGTTGCTCCACCAGCGGCCAGCGTGCGAGGAATCGGCGTACGAGGCGATTCGGAGAGTCGGAGACGAAGCGTCCGGGCGCCTCGGCGGAAGGAAGTACGTTGCACCTCCCGCCCCCCGAGACGAGGATCTTTCGCCCCGCCTCACGCGCGGCTTCGAGAACGACGACCCGCCGTCCCCGGCCCGCCGCGAAGCGCGCGGCCATCAGGCCGGCGGCGCCGGCTCCGAGGATGACGACCGGTCCCTCCATGACGCCATAATCGCCCATGCCCGAAGGGAACGGGACGAAGAGCGGGTTTCTCCGCCGGCTCGTCTATCGCCTCCATTTCGCCCTCGCGGTACTCGTCGGAGGGTTCTTCTTCGTCACCCTCTCCCTTCTCGCGGTCTTCCGTATCGCCGTCCTGAGGTGGGACCGGGAGCGCGTCATGGGGACGTGGATCCCGACGTGGCACCGGATCATGGCGACGACGCTCGGCTGGGAGATGCCGGTTTCGGGAGAGGAGAAATTCGAGACGTTCCGGCCCGCCGTCGTCGCCATCAACCATCAGTCGAACCTCGACATCGTCCTCTGGGCCCGGTTCTTCCCGCGGGCGACGGTCGTCGTCGGGAAGAAGCAGATCAAGAAGATCCCGATCTTCGGGTACATCTTCCAGGGAACGAAGAACATCCTGATCGACCGCGAGAACGCGGAACGGGCGCGCCGCTCGCTCGAGGATGCGGCCGGGAGGATCCGGGGCGAGCGGCTGAACGTCTGGATGGCGCCGGAAGGACACCGGAACCTCGGCGCGGAGATGCTCAAGTTCAAGAAGGGGGCGTTTCACCTCGCCATCGCGGCGCAGGTTCCGGTCCTCCCCGTCGTCGTCGGGCCGGTCTGGACCGTCTTCGACGGGCGGCGGGCGATGGCCCGGCCCGGGCGGGTCGAGGTGAAGATTCTCGATCCGATCCCGACCGCTGGCCTTCGCGAGGTGGACGTCGACGACCTCAGCGCCCGGGTCCGTACGGCGATGGAGACGGCCCGGAACGAAATGATCGCTTCGGCCGGGGGGCGGATCGGTTAGCTATACCCGGAGGTCGTCGGGACGCCAGCTCTTGATCCGCTTCTTGATCTCCTCGCGGGGGAGCTTCTCGTCCAGCGCCTGCTTCACGAGGTCGGCCACTTCCCCGTCCGACGCGAAGCGGAGACCGATGAGCTGGTCCACGGCCAGCTCGCCGATCCGCGAGCGGAGCGGCTCGGGAAGGAGCTGCTGGAGCCGGAGGCGTTCCTCGAGCCGTATGACGCGGTCCTGGACCTTCAGCGCGTAGAGCCGCTCCTTGAAGAGAAGGACGAGAGCCGCCGCGAAAACGACGAAGATCCAGAGGGTCGTCAAGCCCGGGCTCTTCACGAGCTGCCAGAGCGCGACGAGCAGCGAGATCCCGAAGACCCCGAAAGCGAAGACGTGAAAGATCGGGTCGTAGCGGCGATGATTCGCATAGGACTGCGGAACGTCTTGGGCCATGAAGGAAGTCTACAGAAAGGTCTTTTTTCTTGGCGACGAATGAAGCGCCGCGTAGGATTTCCCCATGCCGATCCAGAGGCTCGTGAAGCCCCGGCGGGAGTGGGCCCATCCGGACCGGACCATCCGGGCTTCCGCGACGACCGGTTTTCTTCTCGTCCACCTTCTGGCCCTCGGCGTCTTCGTCGTCGGCTTCTCGTGGACCGGCGTCGCCCTCTGCCTCGGCTCGTACACCCTCCGGATGTTCGCCATCACGGCGGGCTTCCACCGCTACTTCGCCCACCGGACATACCGGCTCGGACGGACTCCCCAGTTCCTGCTCGCGTTTCTCGCCCAGACCTCCGCCCAGAAGGGGGTCCTCTGGTGGGCCGCTCACCACCGGCACCATCACAAGTGGTCGGACACGCCGAAGGACATCCACAGCCCGATTCAGGACGGCTTCTGGTGGAGCCACATCGGCTGGATCCTTTCGGGGCAGTTCGACGAGACGAACCTCTCCCTGATTCCGGACTTCGCGAAGTTTCCGGAGCTTCGCTGGCTGGACCGGAACCAGTACGCCCCCGTCCTCGTCTACGCGCTCGCGACGTGGGCCTTCTTCGGCTGGACCGGCCTCTTCTGGGGCTTCTTCCTCTCCACCGTCTTCCTCTGGCACGGCACCTTCTGCATCAACAGCCTCACGCACGTCTTCGGCCGGCGGGTCTTCCCGACGGGAGACACGAGTCGGAACAGCTTCCTCCTCGCCCTCGTCACGATGGGAGAGGGGTGGCACAACAACCATCACTACTACCCTTCCTCGGCGGCTCAGGGTTTCCTCTGGTGGCAGATCGACCCGTCGTACTACCTCCTCTGGCTGCTCGCGCGGGTCCGGCTCGTCCGGGGGCTCCGCCCCGCGCCCTCCCCCACCGCGACCGCGACCGCCCTGGCGGCCGCGCGGACGCGGCTCGAGGTGGCCGGCGATGAGATGGCCGAGCGGATCGAGAGCCTCTCGAAGCGGTGGGACGAGCTGGCCGATCGGGCCCGTGCCTCCGCGCAGGAGGCGGTGGCCGACCTCGAAGAGGCCAGGCGAAACGCCGTCCGGCGGCTCGAGGCCCTGCAGGCGGAATACAGCGCGGCGCTGAAGCGCGCGGGGAGCCGGGCCGAGAAGCGGCTCACGGCGACGCGCGAGGAGATCGAATTCACGCGCGCGCACCTCGCGGAGGTCCTGGCGAGCCTCGTCGAGACGGCCGAGAGGGCGCTCGCGCCTCCGACCCTCCCCGCCTGACCCCCGGGAAGCGCCCCGGCTCCCTCTCCGATAACATCGCGCGCATGAAGGAACTCTCCGCCCTGTTCTCCGAGCACGTGGCCGAACGGGTCTCGACGGCTTCCCAGGCGCTCTCCGAAACCGGCTTCTCGCGTCTCGTCCTCCACTCGGGCGTCCCGTTCACCTACTACGCGGACGACGCCGACGCTCCGTTCCACTCGACGCCCCATTTTGCCCACTGGGCGCCCGTCGAGGGCCCGTTCCATCTTCTCGACGTCGTTCCCGGAAAGACGCCCCGTCTCATCCGCGTGACGCCGCGCGACTACTGGTACGCCCCTCCCCGCCCCGGCCCCCGACTTCGTCCGCGCGGTCTTCGACGTCGTCGACGTCGAGACTCCCGACGAGGCGTGGAAGGAAGTCGCGTCGAAGCCGCTGGGGCCCGAGACCGCCTTCGTCGGGTCCGAGGAGCAGACCGCGAAGTCGAAGGGGATCTCCACGGCCGCCCTGAATCCGAAAGGGCTCGTCGCCCGCCTCGACTGGGAGCGCTCCTACAAGACGCCTTACGAGGTCGCGACGCTCTCGGAGGCGACGGCGAAGGCGACACGCGGATACCTCGCGGCCGAGGCGGCGTTCAAGGCGGGCGCCTCGGAGATCGAGATCCACCACGCCTACGTCGCGGCGGTCGGCGATCCGGACGACGCCCTCCCATACACGACGATCATCGCGCTCGACGAGAGGGCCTCCACCCTTCACTACCACGGCAAGCGCGGGCGCGAAGCCGCCCCCGGAAAGGTCTTCCTGATCGACGCCGGAGCCTCCGTGCGGATGTACGGCTCGGACATCACCCGGACGTACGTCTCTCCGAAGACCGATCCGGTCTTCGTGAAGCTTCTCGACGGAATGAAGGCCCTCCAGAAGCTCCTCGCCGACTCGGCCCGCGCCGGGCGGAGCTACGTCGATCTCCACCGCGAGGCGCACCGGCGGATCGGCGCCCTCCTCGTCGAGACGAGAATCCTCCGGGTCTCGCTCGACGAGGCGCTGGAGCGGAAGCTGACGCTCCCCTTCTTCCCGCACGGCCTCGGACACTTTCTCGGCGTTCAGGTGCACGACGTCTCCGGGCGCCAGGCGTCCCGCGAAGGCGGCGTCGCCCCGCCTCCGGAGGACTACCCCTCGCTCCGG
The DNA here is from genome assembly GCA_963779415.1 of uncultured Acidobacteriota bacterium. GTDB lineage: Bacteria > Acidobacteriota > Thermoanaerobaculia > UBA5066 > UBA5066 > DAOMFB01. The sequence goes on from CAVZYA010000001.1 coordinate 1,641,377, forward strand.
ACGACGCGGACGATCGAACGGCGGATGGTCTTCACGATCGAGCCGGGCCTCTACTTCATCCCGATGCTCCTCGAGCCGTACCGCGCCGGCCGGACCACCGACGCCTTCGACTGGCCCCTCGTCGACCGTCTCACCCCCTGCGGCGGCATCCGCGTCGAGGACGACGTTCTCGTCGAGGGAGACCGGGTCCGGAACCTGACGCGGGAGTTCCTGCCGGAGTGACGGGCGTCTCCGCCGTCACCCCCCGTGCCGCCGGCTTTGCGCAGCCGGCCGAGTGGGCGGAGCACCGCGCCGTCTGGATCGCATGGCCGTCGCACGCCGACCTCTGGGAAGCCACGCTCGAGCCGGTCCGGACGGCGTGGCTCGAGATGGCGGCGGCCGTGGCCGACGTCGACCCGGCGACAGGAGCCGCGCGGGGAGAGCGCCTCGAAGTGCTCGTTCCGGACGAAGGCCAGGAGAAGGCGGCGCGGCTCCGGATGAAAGGCCTCCCGGCCCGGTTCCACCGGATCCCGTTCGGCGACATCTGGCTTCGAGACACGGCGCCCGTCTTCGTCCGCGGCGAGGACGGAGTCGCCGCCGTCACCTTCGGATTCAACGGATGGGGCGGGAAGTGGGTCCTTCCGGACGACGACCTCGTCTCGGCGCGTGTGGCGCTCGCGGCCCGGATGCGCAGCTTCTCCTTCCCGTGGATTCTGGAAGGAGGATCCGTCGACGTCGACGGCGCGAGAACCTGCCTGACCACGCGTCCGTGTCTCCTGAATCCGAACCGGAATCCCGGGATGCCGGCGGAGGCCATCGAGGCGGGGCTCCGCGACGCGCTCGGCTGCGAGACGATCCTCTGGCTCGGCGACGGCCTGAAGAACGATCACACCGACGGACACGTCGACACGATCGCGCGGTTCGTCTCGGAAGGGATTGTCGTCTGCATGCGCGCGGCCAACGGGAGCGACCCGAACGCCGACGCGCTCCGAACGATCGAGGCCGACCTCAGCTCCTTCCGCGACGCCGCGGGGCGGCGGCTCGACGTCGTCGCGGTCCCATCGCCCGGCCTCGTGGAAGGCCAGGACGGCGTTCCTCTGCCGGCGAGCTACGTCAACTTCTTCATCGGAAACCGCGCCGTCGTCGTCCCGACGTACGGCACCTCGCCCGACGAAGAGGCTCTCCGGGCTCTCGAGCCGCTCTTCCCGGGGCGTCGGGTCGTCGGCGTCCACGCCCGGGACCTCCTCTCGGGCGGAGGAGCGTGGCATTGCATCACGCAGCAGGAACCGCGAGGATCCGTCCGATGACCGCTTCGCAGACCCTGACCGTCGCCGCCGTCCAGTGCGCGCTCGGGGGGACCGCCGCCGAGAACGTTCCGAAGGTGGAGCGTCTTGTCCGCGAAGCGGCGCGGAGGGGAGCGCAGGTCGTCCTTCCGCCGGAGCTCTTCGAGGGGCCCTATTTCTGTCGGGAGGAGAAGGACGACTTCTTTGCGTGGGCCCGTCCCGCCGAGGGACACCCCACGATCCGCCGGTTCCAGGAGATCGCGCGGGAGCTCTCCGTCGCGATCCCCGTCTCCTTCTTCGAGAAGGCGGGGCCCTCCTACTACAACAGCGTCGCGATGGTCGACGCCGGCGGGGAGGTCCTCGGGATCTACCGGAAGAGCCACATCCCCGACGGACCGGGCTACGAGGAGAAGTTCTACTTCCGCCCGGGCGGGACGGGCTTCGTGGCGTGGCGGACGAAGACGGCCGCTCTCGGCGTCGGAATCTGCTGGGACCAGTGGTTCCCCGAATGCGCGAGGGCTCTCGTCCTCGACGGGGCCGACATTCTTCTCTACCCGACGGCGATCGGGTCGGAGCCGGAGAACCCGTCGCTCGACACGAAGGAGCGGTGGCAGCGCGCGATGTTGGGCCACGCGGTCTGCAACGTCGTCCCCGTCGTCGCGGCGAACCGGATCGGCGACGAGGGGGGACAGCTCTTCTACGGCTCTTCCTTCATCGCCGACCACGCCGGCGAAAAGATCGCCGAGATGGGGCGTGACGAGGAAGGGGTGATCGTCGCGGGGGTAGACCTCGCCGCCGCGCGCGCCGCGCGCGCCTCGTGGGGCTTTTTCCGCGACCGGCGCCCCGACCTCTACAGGGTCCTGACCACGGGCGACGGGACGCGCTGACTCCTTCCGCTCAGAAGACCGCCGCCACCTGAAGCCCGCCCCCGCCCTGGAGAAGAAGGGGCGAGACCATGATCCGCGCGCCGCCGCCGCGAACGTCCTCTCCGCGCCGCCGCCGCTCGTTGAGCGTGACGACCGATCCACCCACCGCCGTCCCGACCAGCGCGCCGACGACGACGTCCGAGGCGTAATGCTGGTTGAGATGAATCCGGGCGAGGCCGACGCAGCCGGCGATGAAGAAGGAGGTCACGCGGACCCACGTCTGATCGTAGTGGCCGGAGATGACGGCGGCGAGGGCGAAGGCCTGCGCCGTGTGGCCCGAAGGCATCGAGACGTTCCCCGAGAAGGGCTGCGCGTACCACGTCGCGTCCGTGGCGCTGGGGCGGTACCGCCCCACCGTGTACTTCACCGCCGTCGTGATGATGCCGGGAGCGATGAGGCTGGCGGCGAGCGCGTCCACGACGACGCGGCGGGACTTGGAATCGTCGAAGCCCCATCCGGCGAGGGCGTACGCCCCGATGACCGCCCACGAGTACTCCGCCCCGAACTTCTCGAGGTAAGTCGCGACGTCGTCCCGGGACGTCGTCCGGCTCCTCTGCGAAGCCTCGCGGATCGGCTGGTCGAGCCCCAGAACGGTCCCCGTCACGACGGCACCGGAGATCCCGAGCTTCAGCCAGTCTCCGCCGTCCCACCGGACGGGGGACGTCAGGACGTCGCCCGTGTCGAAGATGATCAGCTTCAGAGCTTCGACGAGGTTCTTGTCCGAGATCGGGGCGGCCGCGGCTGCGGGCGGGGCCGGAGCGGCCTGCGAAGCCTGAGAGTCCTCGGCGCGAAGCGGCGCGGTGGCGAGAAGGGAGCCGCCGAGCAGGATGGCGAGACCTCTTCTCATCGAAACATCTTACCTCTGCGGGCGCAGCCGCCCGACTCCTTTCTCGGCGAGGAACGTTCCGTCCACGGCCGGGGGGGGCGCGAAGCGCTCCACGGTCCGGTCGGGCCAGCGGATCGAGATCTCCTTCACCTCGCTGAAGGGACCAAGGCCGAAATGAAGACGTTTGCTCCCGCTGGAGAGGAATCCGCTCGTCGTCTGGAGCTCCTGCACGAGCCGGCGCCCGTCCGGGAGCGCCACCGTCACGCGCGCGCCGACGGCGGCCCGGTTCGGCCCCGGCTGACGGAGCCACATCGCGAGGTAGTGCTCCCCCGGCCGCCGCGAGCCGAGAAAGAGCGCCTCGGGATGCTGGACGGAGCGGACGTAGACGTCGAGCGAGCCGTCCCCGTCGAAGTCGGCCAGAACGGCGGCGCGGCCGTTCGAACGGAGCGCGAGACCGTCGAGCCATCCCCGCTCTTCGAAGGACCCGTCGCCCCGGTTCCGGAAGAAGAGGTGGCGCTCGCTCCCCTGCACGGCCTTCCCCTTCCGGTCGAACGTCTTCGTCCCCGCGATGTAGTCGTCCCAGTAGGCGAGCGTCTCCCACCAGAACTCCAGCTCGCGGTCCCCCTTCTCTTCGTCGCCCCACATCCCCCCGGCCGCGTAAAGGTCCGGCCGGCCGTCGTCGTCGAGGTCTCCGGCGACGGCGGTCCAGCACCAGCCCGCCTTCCCGACCCCGGCGGCTGCCGTCACGTCCTCGAACCGCCCGTCGCCCCTGTTGCGAAGGAGGGAGTTTCCCCGGCACATCTTCTTCATCCAGCTCCGGGCGACAGGGAGAAAGAGCCGTCCGGGGAGCGGGAGCGGAAGCCACGGGGCGTCGTGCAGGAAGCCCCACTGCGTGTAGCAGTTCGAGAAATGGATGTCGAGCCTCCCGTCCCCGTCGAAGTCTGCGACGGCGGCCGACATGCCGTACCCGCGGTCCTCGGCCCCGGCCCTTCCCGCCACGTCGACGAACCGCTTGCCTCCCTCGTTGTGGTAGAGGTTCTTCAGCCCGAAGTCGTTCGTCACGACGAGGTCGGGCCACCCGTCGTCGTCGAGGTCCGCGAACTGGGCCGTCAGCGACCATCGCGTCTCGGCGAGGCCGAAGCGCGCCGTCGCCTCCGTGAAGGTGCCGTCACCGTTGTTCAGGTAGAGCCGGTTCGGTCCGCCGTCGCGCGCGTCGAAGGGAGGGTCGGGCATCTTCCGGAAGTAGTCCCCCGTCGAGCAGACGAAGAGATCGAGCGTCCCGTTCCCGTCCACGTCCGCGGCCGCCGCGCCGCGGCTCCGGAAGGTGCTCCGGACGCCGGCACGCTCCGTGACGTCCTCGAACGTCCCGTCGCCGCGATTGTGGAAGAGGTGCGTCGGCCCGAAGTTGTCGGTCACGAAGAGATCGTCGAAGCCGTCGCCGTCGTAGTCGAAGGCGAGGACACCGGTCGCGGGGACGCCGGCGAGCCCGGCGGCCTCCGTCACGTTCGTGAAATGGCCGCACCCGTCGTTCCGGTAGAGGATCGACGATCGGCCGTCCGCGACGAAGAGGTCCTCGTGCCCGTCTCCGTCGATGTCGAGAACGGCGACGCCGGAGCCGGGCCAGATCCCCTCGATCAGATGGTTCACCGCGGAGACATCGGGGTCGCTGCGCTCCGCGCCGAGGCCGGCCTCGGCCGTCGCGTCCCGGAAGCGGGGATGGCTCTCGCGCCTCTCCACGGCCTGTTTCACCCAGCCGTCGTCGAGAACCTCCGTCCGCTCGCGTCTTCCCCCCGACATCGAGACGCGCACCGGGACGACCGCCGACCGTTCGACCCGGGCCCCGTCCCGGGCGACGCCGCCGACCGTGAAGGTGACGCGCGCCTCCATGGCGCCGCCGAGATCGCGGGCCGCCAGCGTGTCGTACTCGACGAAAGCGACGCGGGAGAGGTCCTTTCGCGCCCACGCCACGAGCGTCTCCGTCCCGGTGAGCCCCGGTGTCTCCGGTCGGCCCGTGCGGGCCGCGAGGCGAAGATCGTCGAGTCCGTCCCGCAGCGCCTCGAGGCGCCGCATCTCCGGCACGAACCGGGCCCGGAGGCGCGTCACCGAGCCGTTGAACCAGAGCCAGACGGCGCCGGCTCCCAGCGCGGCCGCGAGAATGGCGAGGAGAATCGAACGCCGGCGCGGCCTCATCCGGCCGTTCTCAGTGCTCCGGGGGCGGGACCGGCGTCTCTCGGACGAAGGGAACGAACCGGACCGGCAGGACGCTCTTCTCCGTATAGCCGCCGCCGAGCCGCGTGATCAGCTTCAGCTCCTGATAGAAGCCCCCCACCGGGATGACCATCCGTCCCGGCGAGGCGAGCTGTTCGAGGAGCGGAGGAGGGATCCTCTCGGGCGCGGCCGTGACGAGGATGCCGTCGAATGGGGCGTGCTCGGGCCATCCCGCGTAGCCGTCGCCCGCCTTCACCTCGGCGTTCGTGATCCCGAGGCTCTTCAGCCGCTCGGCGGCCTCCTTCGCCAGCTCCGGACGGATCTCGATCGAATAGACCTTCCGGGCGAGGCGCGCGAGAACGGCCGTCTGGTAGCCGGAGCCGGTCCCGATCTCCAGAACGGTCTCGTCCCCTTTGAGCTTCAGCTGCTCGGTCATGAAAGCGACGATGTAAGGCTGGGAGATCGTCTGGCCGCTTCCGATCGGGAGCGGCCGGTCCTCGTACGCGTGAGGGACCTCGGAGGCGGGGACGAAGAGATGGCGCGGGATGTTCCGCATCGCCTCGAGAACGCGTGGATCCTTCACGCCACGAGCGGCGATCTGCCGCTCCACCATCTCGAGTCGCTTCGGCTCGTTCACGTCAGTGGCCCGGGAACAGCCGGAGATGAGGAGCCCCATCCCGGCGGCAACGGTGAGAATGGCACGGCCCACGTCGGGATTCTAGCGAGGGTCATGCCGCCCTCGCGGGAGGACGCCTTCAGCCGGGGGGCGGAGGCCCCGTTTCGGGCTCGAACGGCGAGCGCGACACGCTCTGGCGGTCGCCCGGCCGCCCGAGGACGAGCGTCATGCGCGAGAAGCGGATCTCCAGGTCGAATTGAGAGAGATACGACATTCCGATGATCCCGTCCCCGATCGTGTCGCTTCCCTCGTTCACGACGAGGTCCTTGAACCGGACCATGTAGCGGCCGATTCCGAGCGTGATGTCCGAGACCTTCGACCAGGAGACCTGCGTCTTGCCGATCCCTTCCAGCGTCACGGGGGCGCTCGGCTTGGAGGACGTGTAGTGGTTCGCCTCGAGCCCTTCGGGGGTCACCATCGTCGGCTCCGATCCGGTGTCGAGGAGGAAGAGCGACCAGGGCTGGCGGTTGAAGGAGACGCGGACCATCGGCTTCATCCGCTTGAGGAAGAGGTTCTGGTCGGGCCCGCCTCCCACGACGCCCGACGGAAGGCGGATGGCCTGGAGACGCCGCTCGGACGGTTCGATCCGCCAGTCGAATTCCCTCATGAAGTGGACGCCCAGCACCCCTTCGGGAGTGAAGAGGCCGAGGGACTCCGTTTCGAACGAGAGGGTGCCGTCCGGCAGGATTCCGAACGGAACGTCCTGGATCGTGAGAGCGCCGATCGTCAGGCTCCGGGCCCACCCGAAGCGCATCGGGATCTGCTTGTCGTGGAGGCCGCGCGCCGGGGCGACCGCGCCCTCCACCGGCTCGACGCCGAGACGCCGTGCCGCGGACTCCGTCAGGAGAGACAGGGAGGCCCCGGAGTCGAGGATCATGTCGTTCGTGGCCCGGCCGTTCACCTGGACCGGGAGCCGGATGAGGTTCGGCTTTCCGAGCCGGAACGGGAGGACGAGCCGCTCTCCGGCCGTGGCCCCACCGTAGATCTTCCGCGCCTCGCCCGAGAGGAGGAACGTGACCCACCCCTCCGGGATTCCCCGACCCGACAGCCGCGCCGCCTCGGCCCAGCGCGCGGCGTCGCCGAAGTCGCCGCGCCAGTAAGCCGACTGCGAGCGGAGCCACTCCATCTCCGCCCGAAGGGACAACCGCTGCGTCCGCGCGATGACCCGACCGGCAAGGAGCTCGGCCGACGGGAAGTCCCCCGACTCCAGCTTCGCCTCGGCGAGAAGGCGGGCCGCCGTCTCCGGCACCATGTTGCGCCCTCCCTGGCCGGCGAGATAGGCGATCACCTCGGGGATCATTCCCCGCCCCAGCTTCTCCTCGACGTTGAGCGCGCTGATCGAGTCGGGAACGGCGGGCGGGAGAAGCTCGTGCCGGTAAATCGCGGTCTCCCGCGAGAACGTGCAGGCCGCGAGAAGGAGAAGAGCCGCCGCCGCGCTCCGGGATCCCGTTCCCCTCAGCACGCACATGCGACGAGGACGGTCTGGTCGTCGTATTGGGCGACGCCGCGCGTGAACTCTGAGACGGCTTCGAAGATTCCGTTCGAGACGATGGCGGGCGAGACGCCGTCCGACCCCCGAACGAGCGCGACGAGCCGGTCCATCCCGAATTCCTCGTCGGCCCCGTTCACCGCCTCGGTGATGCCGTCGGAATAGAGGACGAGGGTGTCGCCGGGAACGAGGGAGACGACGGATTCCCGGAAGACGGCGTCGGGGAGGATTCCGATCGGCGGCCCGCCGCTCGGCAGGAGGGTGACCTCGCGCCCGGCGAGGCGAACGCCGGGGTTGTGCCCCGCGTTCACGTACCGGACCTCGTGCAGGAGCGGGTCGTAGACGGCGAAGAAGAGCGTGACGAATTTTCGCGTGGAGCTGAAGCCGAGCAGGTGCCGGTGAACCCGCGAAACGAAGCCCGGCAGGTCGGCCACGCCGGTGTCCAGGAGGATCCGGAGGCAGGCATGGACGGTCGAGACCAGGAGCGCGGCCGGCACCCCTTTGCCCGCCACGTCGGCCACGCAGAAGGCGGTGCGGCCGTCGGGGAGCGGAAAGACGTCGTAGTAGTCCCCACCGACCTGCCTCGTCGGCCGGTTTCCTCCGGCGAGCCGGAGCCCCGGGACGACGGGGAGCGAGACGGGGAGAATCGTCTGCTGGATGGAGGCGGCCAGCTCGACCTCCCGCTCCATCCGCTCCTTCTCGACGGCCTCACGGTGGAGGCGGGCATTCTCGAGCGCGATCGCGGCCTGGTTCCCGAAGAGCGAGAGGATCCGCTCGTCTCCGATCGTGAAGTCGTCCACGCCCCCCGACCGGTTCTCCTTGTCCGCCACGACGAGAACGCCGAGGGGGCGTCCGTCGGCCACGATCGGAGAGAGGAGGAGCTTCTCCGCGGGCGCGTCCGCCAGCGCGCCGATCCGCTCCTCTCGCCTGTTCCACCGGCAGGCGTGGTCCGGAAGCTCGGCGAGCACCTCCGGCCCGGCGAGCGGCGCCCCGAAGTGCTTGACGAGGACCCCGTCCTCGATGTCGCCTCCCGAGGTACGAACGATGAGCGTCCCGGTCCGGGCATTCAGAAGCGAGATCGACTTGAGGAGGATGTCGTCGGCGAGCGAATCGAGGTCGAGGGTCCCGGCGATCGAGAGGCCGACGTCGTAAAGGCTCTGAAGCTCCCAGACCCGGTACTTGAGCTCGAAGTCGGCCTTCGAGACGCGCTCCGACATCCGGACGACCGCGAGGATCGAGGCGGCGTGAGCGGCGACCGAGGCAAAGCCCACCGGGTCCTCGGGAGGCCTGTCGATGAGGACGAGGGCCAGCGTCTCGTCCCGGGCCGTCAGGGGGATGACGCGGGGATCGGGCGCCGGGGCGAGGATCTCCTCGGCGAGCCCTTCGGCGAGCCCGGTCGCGAGTGGCCCGACCCTCTCGAGATATTGCTCGAGGCGCGCAAGGAGGGGATCCGCAGGAGAGACATTGAGGGCCGCCCGGCGTCGCGGGTGGAGCGGGTCGACGGCGAGGCCGCGGTCGGCTCCGGATCCGAGCAGAAGCGCCGCGAGAACATGGTCCAGCGGCGTCTCGGTCGCGGAGGGATCGATCGCGGCGAGACGCCTGTGAGCGCCGAGGATGTCGGCGGCCCCGGGCCTCCCGCCGGCCCTAATCGGTCTCCCCGCGGAGCCAGGCGACGGCGGGTTCGGATGCGGCGAAGATCCGCGCATATTGCGCCAGACCCATGATCTGGAAAGTCTTTTCGATCGTCGGGGTGAGACGGCAGAAAGCGAGGCGGCCACCGGAATCGAGGAGCTTCTCGAGAATCTCGATGAGGATGGAGATGCCGATGGAGTTCACGATCTTCGTCTTCTCGAGATCGAGGAGGAGACGGTTGACGCCGCTTCCCATCAACGCGTACGCCTGCCGGGCGATCTCCTCGCCACCGGCGTTGTTGATGTAGCCGTCCGTCCTCAGGATCGCGACCGTCGCGTCCGGGCGCTCCACCGTGACTTTGAGGATCTCGCTCATGTTCCTCTTCCCCGCGACCGTCCCGTCAGCGGTATTTCCTCATGATGATGCGCGTTCCGCGCATGCCACTCTCGATCCGGACATCGTCCATCAGGCTCTCGATGATTCGGATTCCCCAGCCGCGCTTACGCCTCGACTTCAGCTTCGCCGCGATCTCGGGCGTCTCGAGGCGGGAGGGGTCGAAGCCGCGCCCGGCGTCGGAGACGTCCACCTCGAGGTACGGACGGCCGCTGTCGTCCCCCTCCGAGCCGATCCGGAACTCGATCTCCACCTTCCGGTCGGGCGTCTGGCTGTGCTCGAAGGCGTTGATGCAGGCCTCGGCGACGGCCATCTTGACCTCGTCTATCTTGTCGCGGCCCATCTCCATCCACTCCCCGAGGGCCGCAACCTGAGCCATCGCCGCGATCTCCATCTCCGGCGCGATGGGGATCGTCAGATGCACTTCGCGCCTCGAGGACATCGGCTGGGGGACCTCCCTAGAACATCAGGAGCGCGCGGAACAGGATGACGGCAACCTCGGGCATCTTACCCGACGCGCTCACGAGGGCGAAGGCGGCGGCCTGAAGCGAGAGAACCAGAAGCAGCCGCGCCTGAAGTGACGTCTCCCCCGTGGCTTCCGAAGACGCCACGTCCGATTCGCTCACAAACGGAGCCAAGGTGGTTCTGGTTGTCGCTCTTTCCATTTCGTCTCCGGGCTTCTATCCACGTGACAGCAAGGCGCAGGCCACAAAGGCACACGCCTCGAAAATGCGAACAAACAATTGCAGTAGAGTTAATTGCATCAACACAGATATCGACACTGCGAGTTGATGAAGTGCGATAAATTGACACATCTAACCACAAGACATGAATGCTATACTGCCAACTGGCTTATTTACAGCGTATTAGATGTATCGTGCTGATTAGTCCCGCTGCGCCAGTTAGACACGTTTCCGGTAGAGCGTCCGACGGCTCACGCCGAGGATCTTCGCGGCGCGGCTCTTGTTTCCCTTCACCGACGCGAGAATCCGGCGGATGTGCGCCTGTTCGATCGCACGCAGCTCCGAGGAGCCGGTGAGGGGGGCTTCGGAGCGCGCGGCGCCGAACTGAAGATCCTCCGCGGCGAGCGTCCGCCCCGCGGAGAGGGCGACGGCACCCTCGAGGAGGTTCTCCAGCTCGCGGACGTTTCCGGGGAAGGCATAGCCGACGAGCGAATGGACCGCGTCTCGGGCTAGGTTCACCGGCGGGCGCCCTTCACGCGCCGCGATCCGGGCGAGGAAATGCGCGGCGAGGCGCGGGATGTCCTCGCGTCGGTCGCGGAGAGCGGGGAGGCGGATCTCGACCACGCGGAGCCGGTAGAAGAGGTCCTCCCGGAAATGCCCGGCCAGGATTTCCGCCGGCAGGTCGGCGTGGGTCGCCGAGACGACGCGGACGTCGACCGGGATCCGGTGCCTTCCGCCGACGCGCTCGATCTCGCGCTCCTGCAGTACCCGGAGGAGCTTCGCCTGGATCGCGAGGGGCGCGTCGGCGATCTCGTCGAGGAAGATCGTCCCCGTGCTCGCGAGCTCGAACTTGCCGACGCGGGCTTCGACCCCCGTCGCGACGCCCTTCTCGATCCCGAACAGCTCCGCCTCGAGGAGCGCTTCCGGGACTGCGGCGCAGTTGAGCGCCAGAAACGGTCCGTCCCGGCGCGGCGAAGCGGCGTGAAGGAGCTTGGCGACCAGCTCCTTTCCGGTGCCGCTCTCCCCCACGACGAGGACGTTCACCCGCGAAGCCGCCGCGCGCGCCACGAGCTCCCGGACCCGCCGCATCTCGGACGAGTCGCCGATCAGGACGTCGTCGATGGCGAGCGTCCCCTTGAGGGCCCGGTTCTCCTCCCGCAGGCGGTCCACGTCCGCCGTCAGGGCCGCGAGCCGCCGGATACCCTCGAGCGCCGGCGACGCGAGCGCCGCGAGCGACCCGAGAAGACGCCGGTCGTCCTCGTCGAAGGGCGCCGCCCGCTCGCCGCGGGCCTCGCGGTCCAGGACCACGAGAACGCCGAGGACGTGCTCCCCGGCCGAGAGCGGGACCCCGGCCACACTTCCCGCGGGACGGCCGAGGACCGACTCGGAGGGACGAGCGAGGGGTACCCGGGCCCGGCAGAGGTCGAGGACGAACGGTTCTCCGCCGGCGGCGACGACGGAAGGGACCGGGTCGAGGCCCACGGCCGCCACGCGTCCCGGATCGCGATCGGTCTCGAAGAGCGCGGCGAAGCCGCGGGCGGCGTCGAGCACGGCCACGGCGCGCCCGAGAACCTCTTCCAGAAGCGATCCCTCGTCACGCGCCGACGGGAGCGACCGCCCCACGTCGTAGAGCGTCTCGAGGCGAAGGACCTTCTTCCGGAGGTCGAAGGCCTCGTCGGCGCGCGGAGGCCGGGGACGCCCCGTGCTCATCTCAGGAACGGGCGGGGGCCGGCGATCCGCTCCGGATCGAGTCGAGAGCGTCGAGAGCCGGCTGGAATTTCGGGTTTCGCGAAAGGACCGGCTTCAGCGCCTCTTCGGCTTCGCCCGTCCGGCCGAGCGCCGCGAGGCTCTGCGAGAGCGCGACCCGCAGCATCTCGCGGCTCGGGAAATAGAGGGTCCCCGCTTCCGGACGATCCGGGATCGCCGCGCGGAAGCTCTCCACCGCCTCCTCGTACCGTCCTTCGCGCCTCAAGACGAATCCCCGGATCGCCGCGAGGCCGCGTTCCGCGTCCTCTTTCGGCTCGCCCTTCAGGTCCGCAATCAGGGCCGGGGTCGTCGCGATCGCCGCCGTCGCCTCCTCGGTCCGCCCCAGAACGGCTGCGAAGAGACCACGGCGAAGCTGAACATGGACGTCCACCATCCGCTGACGAGCGGGGTCGCTGTCGGAAGGCGGAGGCGGAATCTTCGCGAAGACGGCCGTCGCTTCATCGGATTTCCCGGCGACGGCGAGCGAGAGGGCCTCCGCCCAGAGCCACTCTCTCCGTTCCCCGACGGCCTCGGTCGACTCCGCGGCGATCCGAAACTGCTCGGCGGCCTCGGTCGGGCGTCCCCGCGCAACGTCGAGGGTGCCGAGATGAGCACGTGACGCGTAGAAATCCGGCTTCACCTCGAGCGCCTTCTTCAGGAATTCCTCGGCCTCGTCGTACCGGCCGATCGAGACGTACAGCTCGCCGAGTGAGTCGTTCGGGTTCGCCTGATCCGGCGCGAGGAAGCGGTAGCGTCGGAGGTACTCCTCGGCCTTCCGGGTGTCCCCCTGAGAAAGCCAGTAGTAGCCGAGAAGGTTGTATGCCGCGGCGTAGTTCGGGTTCAGGGCGATGAGCTTCTCGAGATCAGAGATCCCCTGCGACACCCTGCCGCTCGCGGTATAGACGTTCGCGCGCTGGAAATACCCTTCCGGGTCGTCCGGGAACCGCCGCACGTACTCGTCGAGGAGCGGCTCGACCTCCCTTGGCTCCTTGGAGTTCATCGAGGTCTCGAAGATCCGGAGCTGCAGGCGCTCACGCTCCGAGATCGAGCCGGCGGACGAGCGGGCGCATTCGAGAAGACTTCGCGCCCTTTCCGGGTCCCGATCGCGCGTCAGGGCGGCGAGCCGGACCGTCGCCATGACGAAGTGGGGGTCGAGCTTCAGCGCCTCGGCATAGGCTCCGAGAGCCTCCCTGTAGTACATGTTCCGCTCGTTCTCCCTCCCGAGCCGGTAGTACTGGAGCGCCTCGGACGAAGAGGTCGTCACCTCGCGACGGCCGAAGACCGCATAGGCCCCAAGGGCCACTCCGGCCGCCAGCAGGAGGCCGAGACCGGCGAAGACGAGGCGGCGGCGCACGGAACGGGACATGAAGAGACCCCTTCCCTGAATGATACGCACGGCCCCCCCGGCGGGTTCTACCGGCCCCTGGGGGTGATCCGCATCAGAACGAAGGTTTCGTCGTCGTACTGCTCGGTCCCGAGAGTGAACTGGCGGACGTCCTCGAGAAGCTCGTCGGCCAGCTCCGGGAGCGGAAGGGAGGCGTGGCGGACGAGGGAGGCCTTGAGGCGTTCGTCCCCGTAGAGCGATCCATCCGCCGACATCGCCTCGTTCAGCCCGTCGGTGTAGAAGAAGAGAAGGTCCCCGGGGGAGAGGTAGGTCACGGCCGCGTCGTAGGGGACGTCCCGGAAAGCGCCGAGAGGGAGCCGGTTTCGCGGGACGGGAATCTCGACGGCTCCGGCCCCGCGCCGGACGAGAAGGGGCGTCGGCTGGCCTCCGAGCGCATAGTTCAACGACAGGGAAACGGGGTCGAAGAGAAAGTAGCCGAGCGAGACGAACATCCGCCGCTTGATCTCGTAGAGGCGTCGGTTCGCCTCGCGAAAGACGGTCGCCGGATCGGGGTCGGACATCGCGCGGGCGTAGACGATCTCCTTGGCCGCCACCATCAGGAGCGCCGCGGGAATCGATTTTCCGGAGACGTCCCCGAGGACGATGGCGATGGACTCACTGCCGGGGCGCACGTCGAGAAAATCGTAGAAGTCTCCTCCAACGACACGCGCCGGACGGGAAACGCCGAAAAACTCCGTTCCCGCGCGGACCGGAAGGCGGCGGGGGAAGAGGCTGACCTGGATGTCCCGTGCGATCTCGAGATCCCGCTCCACCTCGGCGCGGCGCGTCAGCTGCTCGTGCAGCCCCGCGGCCTCGAGGGCGAGCGCGCCCTGGTTGGCGATCGTCGTCAGGTGGTCGAGGTCTTCGCGCGACAGCTCCTCCTCGGACCGCTTCGGACCGACCGCGAGGATGCCCAGCAGCTTCCCACGCGTCGCGACGGGAACGAGCCACTTCACGCCGCGCCTCGCTTCGGCTCCGGCGAACCGGACCGACGCGTCGTCGAGGCTCCGCCGGTCGAGATCGGCGAGCCGGATCGGGACCGCTTCCCGCGAAAGGAGCTGCGGCAGGCGGCTCCCCATCGGGAGGACGGTCGTCCCCTCGCCCCGCGGATCCGAGAAGGCGCCGTCGGCCGGACGGGGGACGAGGAGATCGAGGCTGGAGAGCCGGAGAAGCTCCGCCGTCCGGCTTGTCATCAGCTCCAGGATCTTGTCCCGCTCGAGCTGAGAGACGACGGAACGGCTCATGTCGAGAACCGCCTGCTGGAAGTCGGTCCGGTCGCGGAAAAAGACGCGGTCGACGACACGCTGGGCGCGGCGCCGGAGCGGGTCGAAGAGGAGGACGACGGCGAGGCCGAAGAGGAACGCGAACGCCGGCGAGGAGGTGACGGCGACGTTCGAGAACGAGGAGAGGAAGGCGTTGCCGGCAACGACGGCGAGGGCGTAGATCCCCGTGACCACGGCGGTCAGGACGCCGTAGACGAGCGACTTCCGGACGATGACGTTGACGTCGAAGAGACGAAACCGGACGATGGCGAATGCGAAAGAGAGCGGGATGAGCGCCATCGGAAAGACGCCCCAGGCGAGGTACCGCTCGTCGCGGAAGAGGGACGGATAGAAGACCGCGAAGACGACGAAGGGGACGATCCCGGCGATCGTGCCGAGGAGCAGGACCAGGATCGGCCGCCTCGCCTCGGGATCGCGGTCCGTCCAGAAGGAGTGGGCGAGGGCGAGGAGGCCGAGGATCAGGTAGTCGGCCAGGAGGATCCAGTTGAGGACCGGGGCGCCATAGACCAGCCGGCGGGGCGACCCGGCCCGGTGCGCCGCCATCTGGAGGACGTAGAAGAGCGGGGGGAGCGTGTAGAGAAGGGTGAAGAGGAGGGGCGAGCCGTTCAGGAAGCCCTGGAAGCGGCGGAGCGGCGAGGGGGACTCGGACCCGGCGAAGCGGAAGACCTTCCGCCGCGGGAAGAGAAGGAAGAAATGGAGGAAGACCGCCGGCAGGAGGAAGAGCGCGAGCGTGCCGGCCACCTGGACGAAGTAGTCGATCCAGTAGTAGCTCGACGGCCGGAGCCGGCAGACGAAGAAGAGCATGAAGAGGATGCAGAGCACGTAGAAGACGCCGGCCGCCGGGTCTCCCGGGCGTCTCGAGACGACGAAAAGGCCGAGGCCGAAAAAGAGCGCGCCGAGAAGGGCAAAGTAGAGGTACGTCCCCGAGCCGACCCGGAAGGGAGAGAGGACGACGCGCGCCTCGAAGATCCGGTCGTCTCTCCGGACGAGATAGTCGACTCCCTCTCCGACACGGTGGCGGCGAAGCTCGGGGGGCGCGTCGGCCGCACGGCTCACGATCCGATGGCCGATTCCTAGGATGACGTCTCCCGGGCGGAGATCCGCCTGTTCGGCGGAGCCTCCCGGCACGAGATCGCGGATCAGGATCCCTCCCGAGGAGTAGGGATCGGGAACGACCCCGTCGTACGCCTTCGGGACGAACATGTCGACGACGGAAAGAAGGGCGATGAGCGCTCCGAGAATGCCGACGCCGAAAAGAACGCGCCGGCGGGACGCGGCCTCTCCGGGCGTCGCCGTTCCCGGCGAGGAGGCTCTGCGCGCCGGGCTCTCCATCGTCCGGCAGTATACGAACGGAACGCCGGCCGGGATCCGCGTGCGAGAATCACGCGCCGTGGCAACGCGCCCGCCGAAGGGTCTTTTCGTCACGTTCGAGGGGATCGAGGGGTCCGGAAAGTCGACCCAGGTCGTCCGCGCCGCGGAACGGCTGAAGAGCCTCGGCGTCCCCTTCCTCTCGACCCGCGAGCCGGGCGGCACGGCCGTCGGCGCGGCTCTTCGAGAGGTTCTCCTCGGCTGGTCGGGACGACTCGACCCCGCCGCCGAGCTCCTCCTGATGTTCGCCGACCGGAGGCAGCACCTCCTCGAGAAGATCGAACCCGCCCTCGCCGCCGGGCTGGTCGTTCTCTGCGACCGCTACACCGACGCCTCCCGCGCCTATCAGGGGGCGGGACGGGGCCTCGGGGAGGAGACCGTGGACCTCCTCCACGGGACGTTCTGCGGCCGCGAGAGCGACGTGACGTACCTCGTCGACTGCCCCGTCGAGACGGCGCTCGCGCGCGTCGCCGCGCGGAGCGGCGGCAAAGCCGACCGGTTCGAGCGCGAGGCTCTTTCGTTCCACCGGCGCGTCAGGGCGGCTTACCGGAGCCGCGCGAGGCGCGAGCCGAGGCGTTTCGTCCTGCTCGACGGGCGCCAGGCCCCCGACGCCGTCTTCACCGCGCTCTGGGACGATCTCTCGCGCCGGCTGAAGCGGCGCGGCCTTCTTCCTCGCGGAACCCGTCCGTGAGGGAGCGGATCCCCGATGCCGCCGTCGTCCTCCTCGCCGGACCCGGAAGCCGCCGGCTCGAGGCGATGGCCATCGCCGAGGCCGCCCACGTGGTCTGCCGGGCGGGCCACCTTCCGGGCGAGCCGGCCGGGGAGTGCCCCGACTGCCGACGCGTCCGCCGCAAGGAGCACCCGGACGTGATGGTCGCCGCCCCCGAAAGCGCGCGGCGCGTCAACCCGCCTCCGTTCGAGGAGACTTCCGGCTCGAAGGAGACGACGATTCCGACCGCTCTCGTCCGCGCTCTCGCGGCCGACGCGACCCGCCTTCCGTACGAGTCGCAGAGGAGGGCCATCGTCCTGCTCGACGTCGACCGGACCGAGCCGGCCGCCTACAGCGCCCTCCTCAAGATTCTCGAAGAGCCTCCGTCCCGCGCACGGTTCTTTCTGACGGCGACCCGCCCGCGACTTCTTCCCTCGACGATCCTCTCGCGCGTCGCCCTCCACACCGTTCCGGCGCATTCCAGGGTCGCCACGGCCGCGGCTCTTCGCGCCCGCGGCCTCTCCGCCGAGGAGGCCGACGCGCGCGCGGCCTTTTTCCCTGCCGACGCCGAGGAAGCCGCCGATCTGAACCTCTCCGAAGAGCGCGAGGTCCGGGACCGGATCCTCGAAGCCGTTTCGGGGCTCTTCCTCTCCCGCTCCGTCTCGTGGGCTCTCGCACTCGCGGCCGTCCTCTCCGAGGGGGACGGGGACGACGCCGCCTCGCGCCTCGGCCTCCTCGCGGTCCTTCTCCGCGACGCGGCGGCGGCCGCGGGCGATCCGGCCGGAGCCGGCGTCATCCACCGCGAGCGTCTCGCCGACCTCGCGCGCCTCGGCGCGTCCGCTCCGCGCGCGCTTCTCGACGCCGCCGAGCGCGCCCTCGTCCTCGCCGCCGACTTCGACGGCCCCCGCCTCAACGTCCGCCTCGCCTGCGAGGGGTTCGCGCTCGGGTTGCTGGCGACGCTAGCCCTACTTCAGACGGCCTGACCTTCCGAGTCCGATCTCCGCGGGCCCGGAAGGTCCCGAGATCGCGTCGTTACGGGAAGATGAAGTAGTACGGGTCGTAGATCAGCGTGCGATTTCCCGGCAGACTGTGGTACGTCTGGGACTGCGAGTTGAAGAGATCCTGGACCGTGATCCAGAACTCCACGTCCGTGAACGTCGGGATGGCAATCCAGGCATGTCCGTTGGTGGTCGCCGTTTGAATCCGGATGAGGTACTCAAACGTGCCCGGGTCCGTCAGCCAGAAAGCTCCGGTCGCGTCCGTGAGCGTCGTTCTGTTCAGATCCGACACGACTCCGCCCGCATACTGGTTCTTCCACTGGCTCGTGATGCTGTACCGGCCGCCGATCAGGCACATCGTTTCCGAGTCTTCCACGCAGGGCACGCCGGAACACGATGATCCGTCGCAAATCACGGCACCCGGGAAGACGATCCAGTCGTCGTAATACCAGGTCCCTCCCTTGTACTCCCGCAGGTAGAGAAGCGCCCAGTACGCTCCCGCAGGAATCGTGCTCGGATAGAAATAGATCGTCCCGGAATTGACGTTGCTGTACTGATATCCGGCCGCCAGCGACGATTTCGAGACAGAGTCCGAAAATGACCAGTAGTTCACGGTGGATCCGAAGTCGGGGAGCGGAGAGACGAGGATGACCTTGACGTCGAGGGATCCTGTCGAGGTGGACTCGTAGTTCGAGATGTGGTCGACGTGGAAAGAACCGAGACTCCCGGTCCACTGAACGCTTGCAGCGCCTTCCAGACAGACCGTGCATGCCGACTGGTCGAGGGGCGTCCGCAGGTTGTTTTCCGAGGCCTTTCCCGGCACCGCCGCTTCCCGTTTCACGGCCGACTCGGGTGCTTTCGGCGAAGTGGACGAGGACGGAGGCGAGGTCTTCTCGGAAGATGGTGATGAGAGAGCCTGCGACGGGAGATTGGGGTTCGCGACCTTTCCGTGGCCCACGAGGGACCCGTCGCCATCCGGCGTTCGTCCCTGGAGCTCGCCCCCCCACGAGAGGGCGCCAGAAATCACGACCGCGATCACGATAGGAAGAAGCGAAGGTCGCAGGAACCGACAGGTCCGGTCTCGAGAATAGGAAGACGTTTTCATCGTGAAACCCCCTTCTCCTTTGAGTCGAAATCCTTGAGGCAGCTTCCAGAGAGAAGCGAACAACGCCGCCGATCCACGCGCGAAATGTGGGAAGACTATATACGAGGTTCGGATTGCACTGAGAATCCGTCTCTCCTACGGACGGCAGACGACCAAATAAGGCCCGGCCGTCAGGAGAGTCTTTCCCCCGGCGATTTCATGCCACGTGATGCGGCAGTCGGCCTGGTCGGGCCGGACGATCGGGCGCTCCAGGGCGTTGCTGGCGCGATTTACGCTCGACCAGTAGTCCGGAGGCCAGCCGGGAAGACCTCCCTCCAGGGCGATCGGGCTCCCCCGGCCGAGGCGCTCGTCCAGCGCCGTTCGGAGCCTCGCCAGCGAGACGTAGGACGGATCGCCGAGCTTGCAGTCGACAGCCGGGACCGATCCGTCGAAAAGGCCTCCGCAAAACGCGCCCAATACCGTCCGGTGAATGCGGCGAACGGAAGCTCGACCGAGGCGGAGAGTGGTTCTTCCTTTCATGTCTTCGGAGTTTTCGGCCTTCAGGAAGTCCCGCGGCGTGAGCGCGAGGTATTGGAGGCCATAGCTCGGGTAGTGAATCTGGTTCCACGCGATCGCGCCGATCAGGTATGCCATCCCCCCCACGCGCAAAAGCATCGACTGCCGGGAATACTGCAGGACGGCCTCGATGCCGCTCGCAAGAACGGCGACGACGAACGGGAACAGATAGAAGAGAAGCCTCTTGTCCGTCCAGTCGTAGAAGAACCCAAAGAAGATCCCGAGGCCCGCGAGCGGAGAGAGAACGGCGAGGCGGAAGTTCGAACCGCCGGGCGGCCGCCTTCCGGCGAAGCGAAGAAAGCCGACGGCATAAAGCGGCAGGAGCGCAAGACCGAGGAGGGCCGTCCCCGTCAGAAAATAGAATAAAATTGCCCGGCGCCCATCCGAGGAGCGCTTCCACCCCGTGCCCCTGAACCTCGGGATGCCGTCGATACTGAAGCCAACGCAGCACCATCCAGGCGGCCACGACCGCCGAACCCGATGCGGCGCCAATCCAGAGCGGTCGATGGCGGAGATCTCGTCGCCGAAAGATGAGGACGGCTATGGCGAAGCCGGCCGCCGCCGGAGCCGCCGCATAGTGAAAGAGAAACCCAAGACCCAGGACGAGCCCGAATGGAATGTACAGCCCGGGGCGGCGCTCGGCCCGGCAGAAGAGAAACGCGGCCAGAACGAGAAACGACGTTACCCAGACATCGGCGAGGACATATTTCGCCAGGTCCTGCGAATAGTCGTTCGCGTAGAAGACCCATGCCGCAA
The DNA here is from genome assembly GCA_963779415.1 of uncultured Acidobacteriota bacterium. Lineage (GTDB taxonomy): Bacteria > Acidobacteriota > Thermoanaerobaculia > UBA5066 > UBA5066 > DAOMFB01. The sequence goes on from CAVZYA010000001.1 coordinate 1,661,376, forward strand.
TCGCCGCGACCGATGGAGGAAAGGCCTCACGCAGCAGCCTGTAGAGAACGAGAGCCGTCAGCCCGAGCACGACGAACGAAACGACGGGGAGCCACGAGAGAAGGTCCATCCGGACGAGGAGGGCGATGACGAGAGGGAGGCCGGGCGGCCGGAAGCTCGGCCGGATCGGCGCTCCCGCCCAGTAGAGCCCGTTGTTGATCCAGTCGTACGAGTCCGGCGAGAGATACGGATAGCACCAGTTGAGATCGGCCACGTAGAGCGAGCGGGCGACAGGAACAGTCCCAGCCACGCCCGCCGCGAGGAGGAGAGACGGCAGGTACCTGTTGAGAGCGCGCTCGAACCCCGACGGCGGAATTCAGCCGATCCGGTTCAGACACGCAGGTACTGCCGAGACCGGACGATATCCTAGGGGTAGACAAAGAAGTACGGATCGTAGATGAGCGTCCGGTTCCCCGGCGCGCTGTGGTAGGTCTTGTACTGCCCGTTCGTCATATCCTCCACGAGGATCGAGAACTCCACATCAGTGAACGTCGGGATTGCGATCCAGGCTCGCCCGTTGGTAGTTGCGGTCTGGATCCGAATCAGGTACTCGAACGTGCTCGGATCCGTCAGCCAGAACGCTCCCGTGGCATCCGTAATGGTCGTCCTGTTCAGAGTGGACACCGCACCGCCTGCATACTGATTCGTCCATTGGCTCGTGACCCGATATCGACCGCCTACCAAGCACATGGTGTGCGCACCAGCCGTGCACACGCTCGGACTCCCGCCACCCACCGCTTTCAATGCCGCGAGCGCGTCCACTTTGCCGCTGCCCCACGTCAGGTTCGGGACGGAGCCTGTGAACGAGTCGTGCCGCGCCGTCTGCTGCAGCGCCAAGAGAGCTTGTGCGGGCGTCAGCGAGTGGTTCGCCTGAAGCATCAGTGCCACGACGCCAGCAACGTGGGGCGCGGCCATGCTCGTCCCCTGGTCGACGCGGTAGTACCCGCCGAGGACAATGTTCGGGCGGACGCCGCTGTCGTTCGGATCCAGAGAGCTGCTGAGGGGCGCGACGATGAACATGCCCGGCGCTGCGATGTCGGGCTTTTGTCGGCCGTCGCGCGTTGGCCCGAGGGATGAAAAGCAGGCGATCTGGTTCACAAAGATGTCGGGAGTCGAGTAGCACCAGCTGGCCGGACTCTGCGTGGCGCCGTCGATGTCCGTCCAATGGGTTTTCGTACTGTATGCGGCCACTGCAATGAGTCCGTTCGCCGTGGCCGGAATGCCCACCGTCATCGAGGTGTCTCCCGCCAACCATCCGTGGGACGGATCCGATAGAGTGCTGAATTTCCCCCCGGAGTACACCCATGCGTCGATGCGGCTCGATCCGAAGGTGTAGAGTTCCCACACGGCTTTCGTGAAGTCGACGCCGGAAACGCCGTTGTTCGACACCGACACGACGAACTGGGTCAAGCCTCCGCTCGAGAAGGTGCCGTCGATCTTGGCGTAACCGACCATCGTCCCGGAACAGGACATCGTCGTCTGGGGGGTCGCGTAACCAGTCGTCACCGGGCCGATGCCGTTGCAATAGGTCGTCGACCCGCCGGACGTCATCTTGCTCACGAGTCCGACCGAGACGCCGGGCGGCGCAACCAGGATGACGCCGAGGCTCGTCGCCGAGCTCGACGGAAGGATGTCCGTGGAGATCCCCGAAACGTAGTCGGTCCCCTGCGTCGTGTAACCGAGGTGAATCGGCCACGCGCCGTCGTTCCCGGCGCTGACGGAGAGGATCTTTCCGGGGCCGGTCAGGCCCTGGAGGGTCTGTTCGTATGCGCTTGAACCGTCGTGCGGACCTCCTTGGCTTCCGAGGCTCATGTTGATGGAGACTGGCCGCCCGAGCGCCGCCCCCTTCTGGAAAATGTAGTTGATACCGTCTGCAACATCCGCGCTGGCAAACGATCCGCTCGAGTCGGTGGTCCGGAGGCCCTTGACGAAGATGATGTTGGCGTTGGGGGCGATCCCGCGATACGTGCCTCCCGAGCGGCTGCCATTCCCGGCTACCGTCCCGGACGTGTGGGTCCCGTGTCCGCCCCCTCCCGGGCCGTCGATCTCCTGGCAGAGCCCCGCGTCGATGTCGGCCTTCGTGTACTCGTAGCCGTGGGTGAATCCCGAAGGCGGCTTCCCTTCGCGTGACATGTCCCAGAGATAGAGGATCCGGCTCTTTCCGCTTCCATCCTGGAAATCGGGATGCGACCAGTCGATCCCGCTATCCAGTACGCCGACAATTACACCGGTCCCGTCATAGGGTTGGGCGAGCCCCGTCCCGGCCTGAACTTGGTCCGCCTTGATCTCGGGTCGGCTGGCGTCGAGCGTGGGGTACTGCCAGCGGCTCCCCTCGATGAACCGGGTCTCCGCCCGGGCCGCCAGCGCGCGGACGGCAGAGAGCGGGATCGCCCCGACGACGATGCCGGACGTGACGGTCGAGTGGCGCCCTCCCGCAGCCTCGATGGCCCGGAGGGTAGATTCCACGTCATCCGTCCGGACGAAGACCTGTGCGAGCGGCTCCGCGAGTCCCTCCTGCTCCAGGGCGACCGGGAGCTCCTCCGGACGGACCTCCACCGCGAGCGGCTGCCTCTGGCTCCACCGCGCGCCGACCTGGTCGATGGCGATCCGAAGGAGCGGGTCGATCCTCTCGTCGCCGGGTGCGGGAGGCTGGCCGGACACGACGCTGGCCCCGGAGGCCTGGTTCTTTGCGTGCGGAGGCATAGAAAGAACCTGGGCAGGCAACGCAACGAGAATCGACAAGACGAAGAAGCGCATTCCCCGTTGAAGGGATGCCGCAAGGCTGAATCCCTCGACCCGGGGGCTGCTTGATCTTCGCGGGAAGGACACAACAATCTCCTACGGGTAAAGGAAGAAGACCGGATCGTAAATGAGGGCCCGGTTGCCCGGCAGGCTGTGATACGTCTTGGACTGTCCGTTAGTCAGATCCTCCACGAAAATCGAGAATTCCACATCCGTGAAAGTCGGAATGGCAATCCACGCGTGTCCGTTGGGGGTGGCGGTCTGTATCCGGATGAGGTACTCGAACGTGCTCGGGTCCGTCAGCCAGAAGGCTCCCGTGGCATCGGTAATCGTCGTTCTGTTCAGAGTGGAAACGACACCGCCGGCATACTGGTTCGTCCACTGGCTCGTGACCCGATATCGGCCGCCAATCAGGCACATCGTCGTTGAATTTTCGACGCAGGTGGAAACGGTCATGCACGAGGAACCATTGCATTGGACTCTATTGCTGTAAGTCATCCAATCCGTGTAGCCCCAGTTCCCACCGCTGTAATTACTGAGTAGGAGTAGGGCCGAGTACGTCCCGGCCGGAATCGTCGAAGGGTAGAAAGCCACAGTCCCGGAATTGACGTTGTTGTACTGATACCCCGCGAGTAGAGGTGAAAGAACGACGGATGCGGAGAAATTCCAGGCAGAAATTACCTGTCCCCATACCGGAAAGTCTTGAGTAAGGATGATCTTGAGCTGGAGTGACCCTGTAGAGGACGATCGATGGTTCTCGATGTGATCCACATGGAAAGAGCCCGAATTTCCGGTCCACTGAACCGTCGAGCCGCCGGTCAAGCAGATCGTGCACTGCAACTGACTAAAAGGCTGGCGCAGAGATGGCGGCGACGCCTGCCCCTGGAGAAGCGCGTCAGAAGACGAGGCCGGATCCTGGGTCTCCGGCTGAAGTGGCGTGAGCCCGGAATGGAAATAGCGCGATTCCTGCGACTGAACCTGTTGAGCAGGAAGACCCTGGTTCGCCGGTCGTCCGTCGCCGAGGAGTAAACCGTCGTCTCCCGTAGATGCACCCCGCAACTCGACGGTCCATGGAACGACGACCAACACTAGGAGCGCCATGGAAAAAGTAAAAGGGCTGGAGGGCACTCGCATCTAAAGCCCACCGGAGGTGACGGACACCGCGTTAACTCTGTCGGCTCTCCTGGATTCGCCTCGAGACAGTCCGGGATCCTCCGCATCGGGTCGATCGTTCCCCGTGCGCTGCGAACGCAAGAAGCTGGCTTCGCATCCCATTCTAAGAGGCGATTCGCGGTTTCTTGATCGGGACTCTACGCCTCCAGCGATTGGCAGTTCAAGAAGAATCCCCAAGTGATTCCCGTGGTTCCGGCACACCGTCGGCTAGGCGACCGAAAGCCGAAGGAATTCATGCGACCATTCGCGCGAATGAGACGGTTGAAAGCCTGCTTCGTCCCGCACTCGTCGTCCTCGGGCTGCGGCCGCCGCCGCCGCCCGACCCCGAGGCGCTGACGGAACTGACCGAGGAGAGCCTCGGGCGGCTGCTCCTCCGAAGGGACGGTGGACTCGGTCTCTTCCGCCTCGTCCACCTCCTCGATGCGATCCAGCAGCGGACCGGCCCCCCGGACGATCCTCTCCGTCGGAAGCGGGCTCGGGACGCAGGAGGCTTTCCTGGCGCTCCGCTATCCCGAGGCCGAGGTCGTCGGCGTCGACCTCCGAAAGCCGAAGTTCCTCGCCACCCTCCCGAATCTCCGTCTGATACGCGGTGACCTTTTCGACCCCGAAGTCCGGCGATCTCTTCCCGAGGCCGATTTCGACTTACTCGATCGAGTGCCTCGAGCACATCGAGAACGACGATGCGGTCGTGGAGTCTGATGGCCTCGAGGCTCAAGCCGGGCGGACGTCTCTTCCTGCTGGTCCCGTTCGCCACGGAAGTCGATCTCGCCGATCCGCGAGCTCTGCCGGCGCGAACTGGAGGAGAACGAGCACGTCCGGCCGGGCTACGGCGAAGCCGACGCCTCCGGGACCTTGCGACGCGCCACGGCCTCGACGGAGGAGGAGATCGCCTCCGCCTACCGCTTCCCGCTCCAGCCATTCGTCGCCGCCGGGGTCTCGACGATCCGACTCGACTTCCTTCTCCCGCGCTGGCGCGAGATCTTCGAGCTCGATCGCGACGGACGTCCGGGACGGGGCTCGTGTCGAGCCGGATGGAGGCGACGGGAATCCGACTCCTCGCGCGGCGTCCCGTTTCCAGCCTGAGACGCCGGCGAGATCGTCAGCCTTCTTTCCGGAAGACCGTTCGGATGACGCCCGGCGAGGCTCTCGAGGCGTCGATGAGCGTCGCGCGCGACCCCGACCGGGCGATCCAGAAGCGGATCTGGGGGAGGCTGATCGGCTTCAATCCCGTTGCGAGAATCGTGTCATAGCGACGGCGAGCCTCTGGCTTGACCGGAGAGAACCTCGAACTCAGGAATCGGAGCGCCGTTTTTCGGAGGGGTCCGGGCGCCCACTCGAAAGACCTGAGCCCGGTGTGCAGCTCCGCGTGGTGATACCGCGTGGGGTACTCCAGAAAGAGATAGCCGCCGCTCTTGAGGACCCGGAGCAGCTCCCGAAGGTAGCCGCGGGGATCGGCCGTGTGCTCGATGACGTGTCCGGAAAGGACCACGTCGAAGAAGCCGTCCGGATGCGGGATCATCGTTCCGTCGTAGAGGCGGCAGTCGAACCCCTCGAGCCCCGCGAGACGGCGTTTCGCCACCTCGACGAAGTACGAATCGACGTCGACCCCGTGCACCGCGCCGAAGCCGTACTCCCGCGCGATGATCATCTCGCCCCCCGCTTCCGTCCCCGAGACGAAGATGCGCCCCCCGGAATTGAAGACGCCTTCCGGGAGGATTCCGCGCAGGTAGACGAACCGCGAGCGCATCCCGTCGAGCGACATCGACGCTCCGACGGCGTCCTCGACGTTCCAGTACTGGAGCTCCCGGAAACGGCTGCGGAGAAGCTCCTCGGCCTCCCTCTGGGCCGACTCGTTCAGCCACGACTCGGCGCCCGGCGGCTGTGTGGCGGATGTCATCGTGCGGTACCGTTCTCCACGATACCGCACGCTTCGAAGATTGCTAAGGCGCCTTCTCCAGATCCACAACGACGTCGACGGGCTGGCCGACCTTCGCTTGGACCTCGACCGTCTTCGTCTTGAACCCGGGGCGAGAGACCGTCACGGTCCGTTTCCCGGCGTCCACGATGACGCCCCGGCTCGAGTTGTTCAGGTCCTCGCCGACGCCGACGAGCTGGTCGTCGACGTAGATCGCCGCGTCCTCCGGCGTCACGCTGAACCGGAGACGCGCACGGTCGCGGCTGGCGGTGACGCTATGGCTCCGCGGACGCGGCATCTGGTTGCCCGTCTCTTCGGCTCCCAACCAGTCCTCGTCCCCGCTGGCGACGCTCTCCGAATAGGGCTTGCCGTCCGCTCCGAAGTAGCGGCCGTACGGCGTTCCCTTCGACTCGGGCGGGAAGAAGTCGAGCGCGTTCTTTCCCTTCTCGATCGTCAGCTTCTTGTCCAGCGTGACGAACTGGCCCGAGTTGATGTTGAGGTCGACCGGGAGCGGCAGATAGTTCACGAGGCGGAGCTCGATCTTGTAGCTCCCCGGTTTGAGGTAGAGGAAGTCCGGGTAGCCGTCGAAGTCGTCGGCGGTGCCGATGTAGGTGCCGTCGAGCCACAGCTCGGTTTCCTGCGGCTGCACCTCGGTCTTCACGATTCCCCATGAGCCGCGCGGGGCGGCCGCCCAGTTGTCTTCGATCCCGACGGAGACGCTCGGCCACCAGCCCCATCCCCAGCCCCACCACGGTCCGCCCCACCACCAGCCGGACCAGACGCTCCACGGATACCAACCCCAGCCGTAGCCGCCGTAGTAGTGATGCCAGCCGTGGCCGTACTGCGGGTAGTGGGAGTAGTGGTAAGTCATGTGGGAGCCGCCGTGATAGCCGCCGCGATAGCCGCCGCGATAGGCCGTGCTGATCCGGGCTCCGCCAGGGTAAGCGTGGGAAGATCCTCCAGGTCCGCGATAGGAACCGCTGTATCCCGACCCGCCGCGTGCGCCTGAGTAGCCCCCGCCCCCATGGGACCCTCCGCCGCCGCCATGGAAGCCACCACCGCCGCCTCCCCCATGGGATCCACCGCCGCCTCCGCCCCCATGGGATCCTCCTCCGCCGCCGCGTTGAGCGAGCGCCGGCATCGCGAGGAAAGGTCCGAAAACCAGGAACGCGGCCGCAGCAAGGGTGATTCCCTTTAGTGGTCCGGTGCGATTGATTTCTCTCCTGACCATGGCGAACCCCCTCGGCCGGCACCCCCCCTCCCCAAAAGGGGACGGAATCATGCCGTCCGTATCATGAATGCAATCCATCTGCCCGGGCAGGAGAATGCGGAACCGCTTCCGCATGAGGGCTTGCGAGAGCCTCCCGAAGCCCGTCCAAGTAATCCCAGCGGAACAATTTGTCGTAAACGACGCCCGGCAGAGGCACGCCAAGCGGGTCCAGCAGCCTGACGAAATTTTCCGCGAGCGCGAGAAAAGCCGGACGTGTCGCCTCGAGAGATCGCGCTCCTGACACCCCGAGAGGAGAGGCGAGGTCAGGGCGACGCGTGAGGAGCCGGGCCGCGGCCTTTCCAGAAGCTCTCTGCCGCCCCCGGAAGCTTTCGACCGTCGTCGGGTGATCGTGGAGCGCCCGGGCCTCCGGCCGGTAGACCAGCCGGAGCGGCGGCTGCTTCGCCGCCGCCCGGAGCGCGAATTCCACGTCCTCCCACGCGGCGCCGCCGAACGTCTCGTCGAACCCTCCGAGCCGGAGAAAGGCGTCCCGGGGCAGGGAGACGTTCGAGGCGTAGAAGAACCAGGGGGGGACGTTTTCCGGGTCGTGAATCAGGCCGTAGCCGAACTGGAGCCCCTTCTCTTCGAGGTGGCGGAGCATCGGGGTCACGCGGATCCGCGACGGATCCCACTCCGTCCGGCCGAGGACGGCCCGTGGCTGGCCCGGCTTCCCGCGATGGGCGGCTTCATGCGCGGCCAGGAACCGTGGCTCCGGCACGATGTCGTCGCCGAGGAAGACGAGGATCTCTCCCACGGCTTCCCGCGCTCCCGCGTTCCGGGCCCTTGCCGGACCGCCCCGCCCGGGAGAGAGAGCCCGGAGGCGCCCCTCCTTCTCATGCGCGGCCAGACGCTCGCCCGTGCCGTCGGTCGACCCGTCGTCCACGACGACGATCTCGACGCCCCCTTCGACTTCGCGCCGCTGCGCCTCGAGCGCGTCCAGCGTCCTTTCGAGGCGCTCTCTTCTGTCGAACGTCGGGATGACGACCGAAAGCCTCAACCGACTCCCCCGAGGAGACGCCGGAAGATCCCCGAGGCCCGGGTGTCCTTCCGCCACGGCGCGGCGGCGTAGTCGAGGAGAGGCCGGAGCGTTCGCTCCCACCGGTAGGACGCGGCGACCTCCAGCGCCCTCGCGGCGGCGGCCGATCGGGCCGCGCCGTCCGTGAGGAGCGCCACGAGGGCCGCGGCGAGGGGAACGCGATCCGCGGGAACGACGCGTCCCGCCCCCGACTGCGCGACGAGCCGCGCCCCGGCTCCCCCGTCGGTGGTCACGACGGGAAGGCCGGCCCAGAGGAAATCGAGAAGGCGGGTCCGGAAGGAGAGAGAGGTCTCGAGCGACGGGCGCTGCGCCACGGCCGCGACACGGCACGCGCGGTAGAGCCCGCCCCGCGCGTCGAGCGGCGCCCACGGGAGGACGATGACGGAGCGCCCGAGCCATCCCTCGCGCTCCGCCCGCGCCCGCGCCTCTTCCAGCCGGACCTGCGGCGTCGAGGACGCGTTCGGCGTCTCCGAGAAAAGGAGACGGGCGTGCGGAACGGCGGCGAGGACGGCGGGCCAGGCGTCGAGAAGGAGATCCGCGTCGTACCAGTCGTAGACGCCGCCGAAAAGGACGTCGGCCTCTCCCGGCTCGATCTCGTGGAAGGGCCAGGCGCCGGACGGCGCGGTCTCGTCGACGCCGAAGGAGACGACGTCGCAGAGCCGCCGCGCTTCGCCGTCCCGCTGGATGTCCGCCGGAGAGAGGCGCCCCGGCCGAGGAGAAGCCCGAGCCAGAAGAGGCGCTGCTCCTCCGTCGCCGCGAGGACGAAGTCCGCCCGCTCGAGAAGGTCGAAGAGGACCTTCCGGTCGTTCACGAAGACGTTCGGGCCGAGTGATTCCGCGTAAGAGAGGTTCTCCACGAGGAACGGGTCGTAGAGATCGGCCACGACGGCCCCCGGGAACCGCGAGGCGACGAGCTCCTTCCCGGCGTGCCCCGACACGACGGCGACCGGGAACTCTTCCGCCTGTCCGAGCGCCTCCCGCGTCTCGCTCACGACGACGCGCCCCGCGCCGCGAAGCGGAACCTCCCCGGGCTCCGGCGAGGCGAGAACCACGTCGTGCCCGGCCCGTCCGAGATGTTCGGCGATCCGGAGGGCGCGGATTCCCATTCCCGCCATCCGGGAGCGGACGGGCTCGGGGGAGAGGACGAGAACGCGGTTCACGGCGTCACCTCCGCGAAAGGGCTCATCGCCTGCGCGAGGGCAGGGACGCCTCGCGCGAGGTCGGAGCCCGGGACGACGAAATAGCCCTCCGCCGCCGTCGTCTCCTTCGGGAGCGTCATCCGGCGGTAGGCGTTCAGGCCCGAGACGAAGCCTGCGTAATCGCGTTCCCGGCTCTGCGACACGAAGGCGCTCATGGCCCGCCCCTTCGTCTCGGCGTGCCGGCCGCAGTCGAAGAGGAAGTTCGGCCGGAAGGGCTGCGACAGCTCGAAGAACGCCACGTTCGCCCCGCCGAGAACCTGGCCGACGCGGGATGACGGCGCCGCCCGCTCCGCCGCCGCGACGAGCGCGGAAGCGGCGGCCCGGTGGTCGGGGTGGATCTCCACCGGTGAGGGGGCGAAGACGAGATCCGGCTCGGTCTCCTCGAGAGCCCGCTCCAGCGCCTCCCGAAGCTCCGGCTCCGCCTTCCAGAGGCCCCGGTCGGGAAAGCCGGCGGTCCGGAGCTTCCCGCCGCCGAGGATCGCGAGGGCGACGCCCGACTCGCGGAGCCGGAGGCCGGCGATCCGCTTCCGCTCCGCCGGATCCTCGATCCCTCCGGCCCCGTCGGTCAGGACGAGGACGACGATCTCCGCGCCCCGCGCCGCGAGATCGGCGAGGGCCGCACCGCAGCCGAACACCTCGTCGTCCGGATGGGGCGCGAGGACGAGGACCCGCCGCGCCGAGAAGGACGAAGCCCGGTACGGGATGAGCGCCTCCTCGGCGACGAAGGCGGTCACGGGGAATCTCCGGGACTCATGTCGGGGCCATTCTAGCGGCCACGCCTTGACACCCCGGAGGCCGCAATCCAGACTGCCCTCGAGCCTCTCCCGCGCTCGCCGAGGAGGATCCGGCCGCGTGGCCACCGCTTTGGGAGACCCGCCGAAGGTCTCCGTCATCGTCCGAACGAAAGACCGCCCGGACCTCCTTGCCGAGGCCATCGGGAGCCTTTGCGCCCAGACGTTCACGGACTTCGAAACGCTCGTCGTGAACGACGGCGGCACGATCCCCGAGGCGGCCTTCGGGCCGGCGCCGGGGCGGGGACTCCGGATCGTCCTCCCGGAGCCTCCGGGGGGACGCGTTCGGGCGCTCAACGCGGGCCTCGCCGCCGCCCGGGGAACGTTCATCGCCTATCTCGACGACGACGACGTCTACCGGCCAACCCATCTCGCGACGCTCGTGGCCGCCCTCGAGGGGGAGGGGGACTTCGGAGCGGCCATCTCCGACGTCGACCAGATCGCGCGGCGGCGGGGTCCGGACGGGCTCTGGCGGGACGAGGAGCTCCTCTTCCACTACGGCCGCTCCTTCGACGCCGACCGGATCCTCTTCAAGAACGACGTTCCGCTCATCGCCCTCCTGCACCGGCGCGATCTCGTCGAGAAGATCGGGCCTTTCGACACGGCTTTCGATCTCTTCGAGGACTGGGATTTCCTGATCCGGCTCTCCCGCGTCACTCGCTTCCGTCACGTGCCGGAGACGACGGCGGTCTACCGCGTCCGGGACGACGAGACGAATGCCACGAGGGCGAACCCGTGGCGAGGGCCTGTCGCGGAGAAGATGCGCCGGGCTCTCTTTGCCAAGCATGCGGCCCTCCGTACGCCCGAGGCGACGATGGTCGCGGTGGACGGTTTCGACGGCGCCGTCTGGCTGCAGGAGCAGGAACTCCGGGCGCTTCGTGAAAGGCTCGACACTGCCGAGGGACGCCTTCGGGAAGCGGCCGCCCGCCTCTCGCGCCTCGAGTCGCTCTTCAAGGAAGAGCAGGCCGCCGCCGAGCGGCGCCTCGAGGTGGCGAAGGAGCGCGAGGCGGCGATCGCGGCGGAGCGGGACGCGCTCGAAACCGAGCTTCGAAGGGTCCACGATTCGCTCTGGTGGCGGCTCGCGACCCCCTGGTGGAAGCTCCGGAGTCTTCTCGGGCGATGAGCGACGGGTCCATCCGCTGCGACGTCGTGGTCCCGGTCCACAACGCGCTTCGCTCGACGAAGAACTGCCTCCGGACGCTGCGTCAGCACGCGCCGCCGTGGGCCCGGATCGTCGTCGTCAACGACGCGAGCGACGCGCGGACGACGGCGTGGCTCCGCGAGCAGCCCGGCATCGTCCTATTGGAGAACGAGGTCAATCTCGGCTTCGTGAAGACGGCGAATCGCGGCCTCCTCCATTCCGACGCCCCGTGGGTCTGCCTCCTCAACAGCGACACCTTGATGACGTCCGGCGCCCTCGAGCGGATGGTCGCCCGCTGTGAGGGGGACCCGCGGATCGGCCTCTGCTGCCCTCTCTCGAACAACGCGATCAACCTCTCCGTGAAGATCCCGCCCGGCCAGGACGTCTTCTCTTTCGCCGAGCAGGTCGCCCGGACGAGCCCCGCTCTCTACCCCGACGCCGTCACGGTCGTCGGTTTCTGCCTTCTCGTGAAGCGGGAGCTGATCCGCTCCGTCGGCGTCTTCGACGAGGCGTTCGGACGGGGATACGGAGAGGAGACCGACCTCCACTACCGGGCGCGCTCCGCGGGCTTCCGCTGCGTCGTCGCGGACGACACGTTCGTCTACCACCGGCAGGGGGCGAGCTTCGACGACGCCGACGCGCGGATGCGGAAGAACCTCGAGCTGGTCTACGGTCGCTGGGGGGAGACGCACCGGCTCGAGCTCGCGGCGTTCGAAAGGGAGAACGCTCTCGGCACCGTCCGGGATGCCGCCTCGCTCGAGTGGATCCGCCCGGGCGAGGCCGCCGCGCCCCCGGACGTCCTCTTCGTCCTTCCGATGATGGGGGTCTTCGGCGGCGTCGCGGACATCCTCGAGCTGGCGAACGCTCTCGTCCTCGACGGGGTCCGCGCCTCGGTCGTGATCCTCGGGGAGCTGGAGCGCGAGTTCGAGATGGAACTCTTCTTCCGCCCGGCCCGGATCCCGCCGGAGCGTTTCCTCGACGACGTCCCTCCGGCGAAGGTGCTCGTCGCGACGGCGTACCAGACGGCGCCTCTCGTCGCGATCGCCGCCGCGCGCCGTCCCGGGACGAAATCCGCGTACTTCGTCCAGGACTACGAGGGATGGTTCGGGGCGGACGGCGCCGAGTACGTGGCATCGACGTACGACCTCGTCCCGCGGATGACGGCGATCTCCGGGCTGGCTCGCCGCCGAGATCGCCTCGCGTCACGCGCACCGTCCCGAGGTCGTCCCGGTCGGCGCCGATCCGGAGACCTTCTATCCGCGCGGCGACCGCCCCACGGACGGGCCCGTCCGGATCGTCGCGATGCTTCGCCCCGACGAGAGGCGCGGAATCGGGGTTCTCCTTCCGGCGCTCGCGAAGGTCGGGGCCCGCCCCGACGTCGAGATCGTCTTCTTCGGCTCCCACCCGTATCCCGCGGACGGCCCTCCCCTTCCGCACCGGCACCTCGGGATCCTCTCGCGTGACGCGGTGGCGCGACTCTTCTCGACGGCTCACGTCGTCGTCGACCCTTCTCTCTTCCAGGGCTTCGGCCTCGTCGGGCTCGAGGGGATGGCGAGCGGCGCCGCGTGCGCGCTGACCGACAGCGGCGGCATCCGCGAATACGCCGTGGACGGGGAGAACGCGCTCGTCGTCCCGACCCGCGATCACGCCGCTCTCGCGGCGGCGATACTCCGGCTCGTCGAGGACTCCGCATTCCGCGGCCGCCTCGGCATGGCCGGCGTCGCGACGGCCCGCCGTTTCTCGTGGGAGCGGACGGCGGAGCGTTACCGGAGTTCCTCGATTCGCTCTTCCGCCCGCCGAGCCGCCGGCGCCGCGGGAGCGCGCCGCTGCTCGAGCTGCTCGGCCTCGAAGTTGACTGCGCGGAAGCGGACGGCGCGAAGCATCGCTCCGGAGCGAGCTGAGGGCGGCGCGCCAGACGCTCGACGCGATCTACGCGTCGCGCGCCTTTCGGTTGGCGGAGCGGTGGCGCCGGATGAAAAAGCTCTTCAGACCCGGAGCGTGACCTCAGCGAGAGCCCGGCCGGAGGCGTCCGCGACCGCCCGCGCGTGCCACGGGATCTCGTCGAGGAGCGGCCGAAGGCTCTCCGGCGGCGCGAACGCCCGCTCCTCCGAAGAAAGCGGAGCCCACGCGAAGACGGCGAAGGAGCGCAGCGGGGAGAGCGCGACTCCGAGGGCCGGCCCCTCCCACGCGAGACGCGCGGCGACGGGAAGGTCGGGCCATGCGCCGGCCGGCGTCTTCGCGAGCGCCTCGAGCGCCGCCGCGCCCCGGGCGCCGAAGTGCGTCGTGAAGATAGCGGCGCTCGGACTCTCCGAACCAGGCCGTGGCCCGCGGCTCTCCGCCGGTCGTCCGGCCGTAGGGATGGATGGCCCGTGCCGCACCTACCAGGAAGAGATTTCCGCCGGCGCGCCGGAGACGCCGCTGCCAGTCGTTCTCTTCGTAGTAGAGCCGATAGCCCTCGTCGAACGGCCCGACGGCTTCGATCGTCCGACGGGAGACCGCCATCAGGGCGCCCGGGATCGCCGACACCTCGAGCGTCTCCCGGCGCCACAGCGCCGGCGCGGCGTGCAGGGTTCGCCGCAGGCGGCGCGCGAAGACGCGGCGGGCTCCGGCCGGCTCGAGCGCGAGGCGGCGGCGCGCGAGGTCGAGCGGCCCGGGCTCCTCGAACGGAGGGATCAGGATCGTCGCTTCGGGATCGAGATAGGTCTTCGGGCCCGCGAGGAGAAGGGGCCCGCTCCGGACGCACTCCGCGAGCGCGGCGACGGCGCCGGGAAGGACGGAGACGTCCGGGTTCATCAGGAAGAGGACGTCCCCCCGCGCCGCCGCGATCCCCTGGTTCAGGCCGGCGGCATAGCCGAGGTTCCGCCCCGGGTCGATCGTCACGTCGGCGACTTCCGAAACGGCGCGAACCTCCTGCGGGTCCTGCGAGTTGACGACCGCCACGGCCTCGAGAAGCTCCCCCGCCTTCGCCGCGTCCTCGCGGAGAAGGGCGATGGCGCGCGCCGTGAGGGGCGCCGAGCGGTAGCTGACGACGACGACGGAGATCACGCGGCGGAGGACTCCCGGCTCTCCGGCGCTACGGTACACTGCCCTCAGGGTGGCTGTCCTCGTCCGCCTCGCGGAGCCTCGAGACCGCGCCGCGATCCACCGCCTCTTCCGAGCCGCTTTCGGCTCCGACGCCGACCTCGCCGTCTGGGAGTGGAAGTACGACCGGAACCCGAACCCGGCCCCGTCGGCCGTCGCGATCGAGGGAGACCGCGCCTTCGGGTTCTACGGCGGTTGCGGCACGCGCTACCGCGGCGCGGCGGGCGACTTCCCGGGCGCCTCCGCCGTCGACGTCATGACCGACCCGGAGGCGCGCACCCTCGGGCACCGGTCGCTCTTCCGCGACGTCGGAGAGGAGTTTTGCCGCCTCTGCCGGGAGGCGGGGATTCCCTTCTACTTCGGATTCCCCAACGAGCGCGCCCGGATCATCGGCGAGCGGACTCTCGGCTACCGCTCCGTGGAGCCGGCGGGTCTCTCGGTGCGCCTCATAGGCTTGCCGACGCTGTACGGGCGGCTCCGGCGCCGCCTCCTTCGCACGCGGACCGGTGCGTCCTTCTCCGCCGGACACGACGCCCTCGCCGACGCGATCCATGCTCGCCCCGGATGGCGGACGGACCGCTCCCGAAGGACGCTCGACTGGCGCTTCTCGCCGCACGCCGGGACGGCCTACCGGATCGTGGAGCTGCTCGATGGGCGAGCGGCGTCGCGCGGCTACGCCGTCGTCCGTCTCGTCCTGGAACGGGCGCTCCTCGTGGACATGGAAGTGCGGGACGAGGAGTCCGGGGACGTCGGGGACCTTCTCGAGGCCGTCTCCGGCTCGCTCGAAGGCTCCGGCGCCACCCGTCTGGAGCTTCGGGCCGCCGCCTCCTCGCGCCTCGCGGCGCGCCTCGAGGCCGAGTTCGGCTTCGCGCGCGAGCCTTCCGACTGCCACTTCGAGATCCGCCCCATCGACCCGGGCTTCGACGCGCTCGCCGCCGGGCGCGCCTTCGACTACCGCTTCGCCGACCACGAGATCTTCTAGCCCCGGAAGATCGCCTCCAGCCGGTCGAGGACGGGCCCGAGGCGGAACGTCGCGGCCACCTCCATCCCCCGGCGGCGGCGGGCTCTCCAGAGGCTCTCGTCGTCGAGAAGCCGCACGGCCTCCCGCGCCATCGCGGCGTCGTCCCCCGGCGTCACGAAGGTCGCGGCGTCGCGAGGAATCGGAGCATACGAGGGGATCTCCGTCAGGATGACCGGCGTGCCCGAGGCCATCGCTTCGAGCGGCGGGAGCGGGAAACCCTCCGCCTCGAAAGACGGGTGAATGAGGAGGTCGAGGCCCCGGTAGAAACCGGCCATCTCCGTGACGCTCGCGCCGTGACGGTAGAGATCGCTGGCCAGGAGAATCCGCTCCGCCGGGGACTCGGGAAGCTGGCTGGCCCGATGCAGCGTGACGGCCCGTCCCGAAGCCTTCAGCCGCGAGATTGCCGCGAGGGCGACCGGGATCCCCTTGTTGGCGGCTTCGAAGGGCCCGACGACGCCGATCACCGGAGGCCGGCGCGGCCCGTCCGGCTCCGGCCCGGCCGGACGGTAGTCCTCGGGCCGGATGGCCTGTGGCAGGACGTGATAGGGCCCCGGATACCGTCCCTCGAAGAGTCCGAGGAGATGGGCCGAGATGAGGAGCTTCGGGATCGGCTGCCCGTAGGCCTCGTCGATCTCCTTCCGGCGGTGGGCCGTATTCGGATAGATCGCTTCCCAGCCCTGGCTGAAGTGAAAGATCTTCGGCGCAAGCCGGGCGCGGACCGTCGGGACGACGGTCGGGAACCAGGTGGCGACATGGACGTCCGCCGGGGGAATGGTCGATGCGTCGAACTGCGCCACTTCGGTCACGGGGACCCGGATCGGGATCCAGGGGTGCCGGGAGTCCCGCGTCACGATGGAGACTTCGTGGCCCCGGGACGCGAGTCCCTCGGCATGCTCGATGATGACCTTCACGCCCCCCGAGACTTCCAGGGATTCGACGACGTAGACGACCTTCATTCCGGATTCATCCGGCCCCAGACGATGGGGACGGACATCAGTCCGACCCGCCAGGTCGCCGACTCGACGTGAAACGTCTGGTCGCTCCGGGAGTCGTAGAGGGCGAGGGCGTTCTCGTCCCCGATGTAGGCGTGAACCACGAACTCGCCCTTCCCCAGCGGAAGCGCGTCGAGGCCGATCCGGACCCGGTAGCGGTCTTTTCCGACGAAGGGACCGATGCCGTCGAGACGCGAATCGGCCGAGAAGCAGACGACGTTGTCGCGCGTGGAGACCGCGAAGTGGATCTGGAGCGGGCGCGTCGCCTCGTCCGGAGAGAAGTCCAGCTCCACGCCCCACGGCTCTCCCGGGCGGAACTCGCTCCGGGGGGCGCCGTCCGCCCCGACGACCCGGACGTCCCGGAAGCGCGCGTGCGACTCCGCCTGCGGCGCGGCGTGCGGCGGACGCGATTCCTCCTTCGCCGCGAGGTACTTCTCGTATTCGAGGACGACTCGCTGCGCGTCGCCCTCGCCCGCCACCGAGCCTTCGCGGAGCCAGATCGCTTCGTCGCAGATGGTCGAGACGTAGTACATCGCGTGGCTGCAGAAGAAGATCGTCCGCCCCGAGGACTTCAGCTCGAGGATCCGGTCGACGCACTTCTTCTGGAAGCGCCCGTCCCCCACCGCCAGCGCCTCGTCGAGGATGACGACGTCCGGGAGAGCCGCCGTCGCGACGGCGAAGGCGAGGCGCATCTGCATCCCCGAGGAGTAGGTCTTCACCGGCCGGTCGAAGAACTCGCCGAGGTCGGCGAATGCCTCGATCTCCGGAAGGGCCGTCCGGACCTCCTCGCGTGAAAGGCCGGTCAGGGCGGCCTGAAGCATGACGTTCCGCCGCCCCGTCTCCTCGGGATGGAACGAGGAGCCGAGCTCCAGGATCGACGCGACGCGCCCCGGGACGTGGACCGTTCCGGACGTCGGCGCCGTCGTCCCGGCGAGGATCTTGAAGAGCGTGCTCTTTCCCGATCCGTTCTCCCCGATGAGGCCCAGAACGGCGCCGGGAGCGACACCCCCCGAGACGTTCCGGAGGGCATGCACCTCCGCATGGCGGGGGCGCCCCGTCGCCGCCTCCACGAGCCGGTCGCGCGGCGTCCCATAGATCCGGTAGACCTTGCTGACGCCCGAAAAGCGGATCCCTTCCCTCTCCATCGCCGGCATGTTGCCAAAAAAATGGCCCGGGCGGGCGCCCGGGCCTGAACGAGGGATACGCCCGATTATTCGGGCCTGGGGAAAGGGTTCCTATTGCTGGGGGCGGCCCACCATCACCATCGAGTCGCCGGTGACGTTGTCATTGATCGACGCGTACGCGCCGATCGTGCCGCCCGTGACCTGGACCTCGATGGAGTACTTGTTTCCGGTCCCGAAGTTCGTGATCGCCGGGAAGAGGTTCTCGAGCGACCGCTGGACGAAGGGCTCGGCGGACGTGAGGGATAGGGTGGTCCCCAGGAGGGGAGGCCCGCCGGAGTTCTGGTAGAGACGCACCTGCGCGGTGCCGGTCGCCCCCGAAAGGAGGACGAGGGCCACGTTCGTCCGGAAGCCGCCGGCCCCGCCGTTCGGAACCGCGCGCGGGATGAGGAGGCGGCTCGCCGCGCCGGGCGCCGCCGAGGCCCCGTGGATGGCCGCGACGAACCCCGGTACCTGCGTTCCGAAGTTCCCGGTCGGCGTGGCGTTGTACGTCTCGGCGCGGACGAGGAGCGGATCGGTATCCAGATCCGCGGGCGCGATGTCGATCCACGACGTCGTGTAGTCGGTGTCCTCGTGGACGACCACGTCGTTCTGGGTGAGCCACTCCTTCACGAAGTCCTCGAAGACGACCGTCTGCCCGGCGAGGAGGGTGATGTTTCCGGCAGACGTTCGACGCGGATCGCACGTGGAGGTTCCCTGGACGCACTTCAGGTACGAGAAGGAGAGCTGCACCGTGCGCGCTGCTGACGACGGGTTGAACATCACGAATCGGCTCCGGAAGAGCGCCCCGAACTGCCCGTTCGCCCGGACGACGGCCGGGACGCGGTAGCTCGTAGCGATCGACCCGTCGTTCGTCATGAAGACGGAGTCGGACGAGCCGATGTCCTTGAGCGACGTGTAGGGGACGACCGTTCCGCCCCCCGCCACGCTCACCGTCATGAAGTAGTTGTCCTCGGGCTGGCCGACGATGTCCCACGCCGCTCCCGTCGGGACGGGGCTCGTGAGCGCCTTCGTGATCTGCCTCGTCTCGTTCGGCTTGAGCGTGAGGGTCACCTCCGAGCCGAGCTTCTGGAAGAGCGTCGCGAGGCTGGAGGAGTAGAAGTTGACCTTCAGGGTCGTCGAAACGTCGCCGGGGTTCACGAAGCCGACGTTCGTGTAGGCCGGGGAGACGTTCGGATAGGAGACGAGCGGGCTCCGGCTGGAGAAGTCCGGAACGTCCCGCAGGCCCGGAAACTCCGTGAGAGCCCCGGACGAGGCGGACGAGATCGCCTCCGAAAGACGAACGGCCGGGATCGCGACCCCGTAGGTTCCCTTCGTCGGGTCGCCGCCGTTGTTGTTGTACGTGGAGGCCCAGATCACCGGCGTGGCGCTGTCCGGGATGACGTCGCCCCTGACGATGAGCGCCGTGGCGGGTCCTCCCTGGGCCTTTGCGAACTGGCTCTGGAGGATGTTCGTGTAGCTGCGGCTCTCCATCGGCGAGAGCGTGATCGACCTCGTGACGGAGGCCGGGAACGCTCCGTCGGCGAGCGAAAGCGAGAGGCTCATCGGCTGCGTCGTGCTCGGGTTCTGGATCACGACGTCCGAGACGTAGAACGAGTTCGGCAGGACTCCGGAGGCGTACGCCAGCCCCGGAACGATCCACTTCGGCGTATAGCTGGCGACGAACGTCGTCGGGAGCGGGGTCGTGAACGTGCTGGCGCCGAGGGTTTCCGTCAGGACGACCGTGTAGCTCCCCGGGGCCGCGTAGGAGTGCGCGACGTTCGGTCCGGAGCCGGCCGGCGTCCCGTCACCGAAGTTCCACGAGTAGGTTGCGGCGAACTGCTTGTCCAGCGGGACCTGAAAGAGGATCACCCGGCCCGGGTCGACGTGGTTCGGGTCGAGGGGACCGCCGTCATACGAGAAGAAGGAATACTCGCCCGTCGGGACCCCCGCCACGGGGAAGACGGCGTGCGAAACGCTCTGGCTCCCGAATGTCAGCGTGACGACGCGGGGATCCAACGTCGAATAAACATGAGACGTCGGATTCACGGTGTCCGAGCTTCCGTCTCCGAAGTTCCAGGAGAGGGCCCCGGAGAGCGGCGTCGTCGTCCCCTGCACGACGCCCGTGAAGGTCGTCGACCGCCCCACGACGACGAGGAAGCTCCCGTCGGTTCCGGGCGCGATGCTCGGGCGTGTCGCGTCGGAGAGGATGAATTCGGGCACCTGCATCGTGCCGCTGATCAGGATGCCGAGGCTGATCGAAAGCGTCGTGTTCGTGACGGTGGCCGTCCCGGGAGCGAGCGGCGTGAAGGTGAACGCACTCCCGGTTCCGGACGAGGGGCTTGCATTCACGCCGGTCACGGTCCAGTTGTAGCTTCCCGACTGCTGCACGGAGCCCTGGAAGATGCCGACGGTGATCGCGGTTCCGGTCGTTCCGGTATAGGGCGTCGAGCAGCCGCCGAAGGTGCAGGGCGACGCCCCCGATGTCGGTGCCATCACGTTCGTCGGCCCTGCGGGGGCCTGAACGTTGATCGTCCTGTTCCCTGTTCCCGAGGCCCCCAGGGAGTCGGTCACCGTGCAATGGACGTAATAGACCCCCACCGTGCCGTACGTCTTGTTGATGCTGGCGTAGGGAAGGCTCACCGGCGAGCCTCCGTCCCCGGTGTCCCAGAGGTACGCGGTGTAGCTCCCCGACCCGCCCGTGGCGGCCGCCGTGATCGTGATCGGGGTCCCGGCGGTCGGGCTGTAGCTCGTCGCCGAGAGCGTGACGTTCACGGTCCCGCCGCCCCCGCCGCCGCCGCCTCCGACGAGCATGACGAGCGGGCTAGGCAGCGGCGTGATGCCGCTGGTGACGTTGACGTTGATCGTCCCCGCTGCCGTGGGGGTGAAGGTGAAGGTGGTCCCCGCACCCGAGGCGGAGGAGGCCCCGGTCACCGACCACGAATAGCTCCCCGTCTGCTGTGTCGAGCCCTGGAAGAGGGCGACGGTCAGAGGAGTCCCCACGGTTCCCGAATACGGCGACGGGCAGCCGCCAAACGTGCACGACTGATACCCGGCAGTCGGAACGATCGACGGAGGGCTGGTTGACACGGTGACCGGCCACGCCGTCGGATCGCCCACGCCGGAGACGTTCGGCTGCCACTGGACGGTCTTGACAGTGCCGTTCGTGTACTGCACCTTCACCCGGAGCCAGTACGTCCCCGCCGTGGAAGGAGAGGGAATGGTAGTGGAGCCGCCGGAGAACGAGAGCGGAAGGTAGCTCCCCTCCGTACACGAACCGGCCGAGGCATCGCAGAGGTTGTAGGAGTAGCTGATGTTCGTGCTGCTCCCCGGCTGCGACTGGTTCGTGATGTTGATGGTCCCGCCGACATAGGCGGTCCCGGCGGCAGTGAACGAGGCGACGAAGTCGGTGACGTTTACGACGAAGGAGCCAGCCTTCGGGAGGGTGCAGGGGCTTCCGCAGTCCGGGGAGGTGTACCCGCCTGCGTACGAGGCGGTGAGCCAGGCGTTGTAGCTTCCATTGGCTGAGAACGGGTGAATACAGGAGGCGCCGGTGCAGCTGCTATCCAGCGTCAGCGTATCGGACGAGGGCGCCGCGGGGTTCGTCCCGAAATACCACTTGTATACGCCGGAGGTCGGGTGGCCGTCCGAGCCGTCGGTGAAGGTTGCCGAGCCACCGTTCAGAAGCGCCGAAAGGTTCTGAACCTTGACGGCAGGGACCTTCCAGACGATGTTGAACTGCGCGAGGGGGACTGTCGTCGTGTTGAGAGCGTTTTCGGCCTCAAAGGCGATCGGGAGCGTGGCGGTCGTCCCTGCCGCCGGTTGCGCAGAGGTGAAGTCACCATTACCGCCGCCGGAGGTGGGTCCCACGGATGTCCAGCATCCGGCGCCCGTAGCCGGGTTCCCGCTTTTTCGCGGGTCGCACGGACCAACGAGGGGGAAGGTGGGCGGGTCAGGGTTGCCCGGAAAAGGATTCGCGCAGCCACTAAGGCAGGCGTCGGGATCTGCGAGCTGCATGAGACCGATCGACCCCGTCTCCGTGGAGGAGTGGTAGTCGAGGTCGAGGTCCCATCCCGTGACTGCCTGGACCGCGCTCGACGGGGTGACGGAGGGAGCGACGGAGAGCGTATCGCCGACGAAGACGGTCGCGCCGCTCGAGAGCGACGCCCCGCCGGCGGAGGTGTTCGTGACGGCGAGATGCCCGGTCGCGGGGGTCGGCCCCGCCTGACAGGTGAACTGCGCCGCGAAGGCGTTCACCCCGTCGACGAAGTACCCGTAGAGATTCGTCTGGCTCGAACGGAGCGACGCCATCTGCGAAATGCTCTTCAGGCTGTTGCCGCCGGAGGTGCTGACGTCCGCGTGGGTGCCGATCGCCGTGCCGAATACCTTTGCCGACGTCGCGTCGAGGCGAAGCGTCAGCGTCGTCGGGTTGTAGAACCACATGAAGACGTCGACGTCGCCGCTGTACGGATTCACCGCGAGCCAGCCCGGCGAGGCTCCGGCGTACTGGCTGAAGGACGAATCGGACGTCGTGTACGGCGGGAAGGTCTGGACGACCGTCTGGGTCGGCGGGTTGTAGAGGATCAGGGCGAACGAAGGGTTCCCCGTTGAACTCCGGAAAGCGCCGAGAAGGTAGAGCTTGCCCGTCGCCTGGTCCACCGCGCCCGAGACCGCGATCAGGACCTGCCCCGCGTTCTGGAAGGCGCTCGCGGGAACCGTCGAGACATGCAGCGTCGAACCGATGCTGCCGGCGGGGCCGGGAGTCGAGGCGTCGATGACGACGACGTTCTGGCCGTCCTTGGCGTAGAGGTACTGGAAGTTTCCGTACTCCGCGTAGCTCAGCCCCAGCGCGGAGGAGCTGAAGTAGGAAAGCGTTTCGTGCGAAATGTTTCCGACGGTGTATCCGGGGGTGTTCGTGACGTCCGCCGCGTAGAGATGCCCGAAGCCGTCCAGCTCGTACGCGATGTAACGCGAGCCGTTCTTCTGGACCACGAGCCCGTTCGTCGACTCCGGAGTGGAGATCGATCCCATCGCCTGGAAGCCCGACCCGTTCGGGGTCTCGACGACGGTGCCGGATCCTCCTCCACCGCCCGCTCCGGGAAGATGAAGGGAAAGGAGGGCGCGCTGGCCGTCGGCCGCGACGCCGTATCCCCCGACGTAGTTCTGCCCGTCTCCGGACACCGTGCCCGGCCCCGTGGGGTCGAACCGGAGATCGTCGAGGACGAGCTGGCTCGGAGTCGCCGTGCCCGCCGTCCCGAGGTCGTAGACGTTGTATCCCCAGGTCATCGGCACCATCAACCGGTTGTTGCTGCCGCTCTTGTAGAGGCCGACCCACCTCCCCAGAAGCGCCTGGCGGAGCACGGTGCTGCAGCCGCTGCAGGTGACGATGTTCGGCCCGGAGACGAGCTGGCATTGAGCCGAGGCCGGAGGGGCACTCGCTGCCGCCACCGCGAAAACAGCGAAGAGGACGAGAAGAGCCCGACCGATACGGCTGACGCCCACGCGAAGATTCGATCCTGTCATCTGGTTTCCCCCTGATTCCCTCGAATGGAGCCCGCCCGAGGGCGAGCGATCAGAAATGGAACCTTCAAAGCGTACCGGGACTTCCCGGAGAACGCAAACGGCGGCTCCCGGGACCGCACGCGTGCCACAGGTCCTGTTCGACTCCATTCGACCGTAGTGGCGATTTCGCCGGCGATCTTTCGCCCGTAAGTCCCATCCCGACAAAGAAAAAAGGCGGGCGGCCCTGAGACCGCCCGCCCGTGGGGATGAGAGTTGAAACCCTGGTTACTTCGTTGTGGGGCGGACCGCCTTGAGTGCCTGCGTGCCGGCATCGAAGGAGATCGGCGGGTTGCAGTTGAAGTCGCCGTTGAGGTCCGTGCCCGAGAGGCCGACGCTCAGGAGCGAGCCCGGTCCGGAGTGCTGGACGCCGACCCAGGCCTGGTTGTAGTTGCTGCTGTAGCCGCTGCCGGCTCCGCCGTTGCGGAAGTAGAAGTCCATCCAGCCCGAGTACCAGCTGTTCGGGGAGAGCGAGCTGTTGCCCCATCCCGGGATGATCTCGAGGTTCCCGGTGCCGGTCGCAGCGATCCAGAGGGCGATGCGCTGCGTCTCGAGGAAGACGTAGTTGTAGTAGTTCGGCGGCTGATAGCCGGACGGTCCGCCGGACTGCGGCGAGCTGTAAGAGTCCTCGTCCTCGTCCCACGACGTCCAGTTGAGCTGGTGGTTCGCATCGTAGAAGCCGTCGCCCGCGGCGCCCGCTTCCGTCTTCAGCCAGTAGCAGAGGTCGACGCCGGAGTTCGCATAGACGTCGCCACGCCAGACCATGATCCAGGAGCGGGTCTGGTCCGTCGGGCTGGCCAGGAAGCGCCAGCCCCAGTGGTCGCCGAGAGGCTCGCGGCCGTCGCCGCCGAAGACGAAGTCAACCGGGACAGCCGGGTTGCCGGCCGAGACGCCGCCCGTCCGCTCGGCGGGAGCGCCGGTGCCACCGGAGATCGCGGCCACGAAGCGCCCGAAGAAGGTCCCCGGAGCGCCGGTGTAGCCGTCAAACAGCGGGTCGGTCCAGTTGAGACGCGTGTCGAACTCGAGGGCAACGGCCGGATCGCCGCTGATGTTGCCCGCGCTTCCGGCGGTGTTGTCGACGTAGAAGACGTCGCCCATCAGGACGTTCGGCGTGTAGCCATAGCTGGACCAGCCCGACGTCGCGATCGCGTCGTACTGGTAGAACTCCTGCTGATAGGGGAACCAGTTGGTGCAGTAGTTGACGACGTCGATCGTCAGGTAGCCCGAGAACTCGCCCGAGCCGGAATAGGTCTGCCCCGCAGACCCCTTTCCGCAGGCCGGGTTGTCGGAGTCGAGGATGAACGCGCCGCTGGAGGCCTGGAACTCCGTGATGTCGCCCGACTCGTCAAGGGACTGCATGACGGTCGTGCGGAAGAGCGAGAACGCGTCACCCGAGGAGTACTTGGAGACCGCGTACGGCCAGTCATTCTGCGTGCCCGTGTTCGAAAGCGGGTGAGCGAAGCGGATGTAGTCGGTCTGGCCCCAGCCGATCCAGGGCGATGCGTCGTACGTCGTCGGCGATCCGAGCTTGACGCCGCAGACGTCCTTGACCGGGAGGACCTGCGTGAACGGGTTCACGTTCAGGTTGCCGTTGAGGACGCCGCTCATGTTGAACGTCACGACGTCCTTGCCGGTCATCGGGACGTTGAAGTCGAGGACGGCCCGCGAGTACTTGTTCCAGACCGTGACGTGGGCGATGATGCCCGGATACGACACGTTCACGAACGCGATCTTGGTGTCGGTACCGACGCTCGTGATGATGCCGGCCGAGTTGACGGTGCCGCCGACCCGGAAGTACGGAACGAGCAGCGTGGCGCCCGGCACGTTGTCATACGCGCAGGTCACCGCGAAGCCCGTGCCCGCGACCGCCAGAAGGGCGAGCGCAACGAGGACGGAAAGCTTCTTCATGTTTTCTCCTACCAGTTTGTTGATAATTGAAGTGAAGCCCGTTGACAGGTCGTCGTTCGCCCGAACGCGATAGGAAATCACCTCCGGTACTTTATTTAAAAGCGGACCTGGAGCCGCCTTACTCATCGCAACTATCCTCTTGGAAAGGAAGATTTCCGGCATCACTGGCGGATACGTTAGGGGCGAAATTCGGGAAAGTCAAGGGGTTCTCCGAAAATTATGCTTTCTGCCCATATGATCACTTGGAGGGCAGATTCCGGAAGAACCGGAACCCCCCTTCCTTCGTCTCGCTGACCGTCATGTACTGCAGCATCAATACGATATCGGGTCTGCCATCGCCATCCACGTCGGCAATCCGGATGGCCGTGGGGAAGTTCACGAAGGAAGGCTCGAGAGCCGGGTCCAGCTCTTCGAACTCTCCGGCTGGAGTCTGGAAAAAGACGCGCACCTTGTTCGTCACCCGGTCGGCCACGACGATGTCGTCGAGCCCGTCCCCGTCGAGATCCGCCACCGCGATTCCGGGTGAAATGCCCCGATTGCTCCCGAGACGCTTCAGGACGCGGTGGCGCTTCCACTCTTTCCCGTCGCGGTAGTAAATGGAGAGCCCGTCGCCTGTCGGGTCGGGCAGTCCCCCCGCGGGCCGGTTCTTGAAGTACGAGGTGAAGGCGGCCGGGTGCCCGTGGTACGTCCCTACGGCGGCCCCCATTCCGACCGAGAAGAGTTCGACGACCCCGCCGCTGACATTCCTGAACGACATCGCGCCGCGGTCGAACTCGTAGAGGAGGTTCACGCCCATCGAGTAGTTGCAGCTCGTGGCGAAAAAGGGAGCGCCCTTGTCCGCCGGACGGGTTTCGAGGCCGATCGAGTAGCCGTAGCACGGCTTGTCCTCGAGGCCCGCGACCAGCTCGACGAAGCGGTCGCCCTTGTTGATGTAGGCGCGGACGTCGTATCCCTCGATGTAGCCGCTCGGCCGGGCGCGAGGCTTGTCGACCGCGGCCGCCTCGGGCATGTCGGAAAGGACGAGGACGTCCGGCTTGCCGTCCCCGTCGAGATCGCCGACGGCGAGCGCGCGGGTAGAGATCTCCCCCGAGAGCCCGTTGCGGGAGAGCCGGAACTTCATGTCACCGAGATTCCGCCCCGCCCAGACGCCTCCCCCGTGCCCTCCCCAGACGATGTCGGTGCGGCCGTCGCCGTCGAGGTCCCCGGTCGCGATCGCCCCGTAACCGATATGGAGGGATTCCGGGTTTTCGAGCTGGGGGGTCACCGACCTCCAGCGTTCGCCGTCCCACTTGAAGATCCGGAGGCCCTCTCCGGAGAGCCGCGGCGGCGGGGAGATGATCTCCGGCCGACCGTCGCCGTCGATGTCTGCGAGAGCGAAGTTCTCGCGCCAGATCCCCCCCTTGGGGAGGCCCGCGGAATGGCTCTCGAGAAGGATCTTCTTCTTCGAGATCTTCGGCGTGACGATCTCGGCCTCCTCCTTCGGCAGCTCGAGGATCTGCGGAAGCGCGGCGTCCGCCGCTTCCTTCTCGGCACGCTTCTTCGCGATCTCTTCGGGCGTCGGCGGCGTTGGAGCCGCGACGTAGAAGTTCTCCGCATCCTGCCGGACGATCGGAACCCCGGTCTGGGTCGGAACGTTGGCGCTGAAGAGGCTCCCGTCCCGCTCCACGAGAGTCGGATCCTTCGGGACCCTCAACAGCCTCTGCCCCGTGGAGGGGTCCGTGATGGTCTCGATCTTCTTCACCGGCTTTACGCCCTCCTCCTCGTCGTCGTCGGGAGGGGCCGGGGCCTGCGGTTTCTTCGATCCGAGAACTGAGTCGGAGAACGCCCGTTGCGCGCTGCCGGCCGGCGCCGGGGCCGGCGTCGGAGTCGGGACGGCCGCCGGGGTGGGCTTCGGCGCGCTCGCCTGCGGCGGTGGCGCCTGCGAGCAGGAAGCCACGAGAAGGACGCAGAGAGCGACGGAGAGAAGCCGGGGAACGTTGCTCACGAGGACTCCTTGTCGGCGCATCGATCCCGCGGGCCTTCGGCCGCGCGGGAGAAGAGAACGCCGGATTCTAGAGCAGGTCGGAAAAGAGGGGCCGGCTCCGCCGGAAGAGCCGGTGGCAGGCCGCCGCAAGGAGGAGGAACGCAACGGACCAGCCGAGCAGCCGCCACACCGGCGGGAGCGGTCCGCCGAAGAGGGAGGCCCGGAAGAGGGCGACGAGGTCCGCGATGGGGTTCAGGGCGAGAACCGGCGCGGCGAAGGAGGGGAGGAGCGAAGCCGGATAGAGGATCGGCGACAGGTAGAGGACGACCGTCAGGATCGGCGAGATCATCTGAGCCAGGTCGCGGAAGAAGACATCGAGCGTCGCGAGCAGAAGGCAGGGCCCCGCGAGGAGGACGACCTCGAACGCGAGGGCGAGGGCGAAGACGGCCGGCCGGATCTCGCCATGCCCGAGGACGAGGACGGCCACCCCGAGAATGCCGATCCCGATGAGCTCGAGGACGAGAGCCGCGGCGACGCTCGACGCCACGAGGAGCTCCACCGGGAACTGGAGCTTCTTGACGAGATGACCCTGCTCCGCGATCGAGGTCGTCGACCGGGAGACCGCTTCCTGGAATCCGAGCCACGGAAGCAGGCCCGCGAGAAGGAACTCGGCGTACGACCCTCCGAAACCGGACGGCGCATGGGTCTTGAGGACGGCAACGAAGAGGAACGTGTAGAGGCCGCAGAGGATCAGCGGGTTCAGAAGGGCCCAGAGCGGCCCCCCGAAGCTCCCTGCGTACCGCGTCGAGAGGTCCCGCCGCAGCAGCTCCGAAAAAAGGAAGAGGACTCGTCTCACGCTCAAGGGGCGTCTCCCCCGGAGAGGCCGCCTCGTGAGAGAATAGCGTGTCCTTCGGGAGGCGAACCGCCCGTGCCACCGTCCAAGAGCAGCCAGATCCGGCTCGTCGGACAGAAGATCCGGCAGATCCGGAAGAGCCGGCACCTGACGCAGTCGGACCTCGCCAAAGAGATCGGCGTGACGCAGTCCGACCTTTCGAGGATGGAGAACGGCGAGTACAAGGTCGGCCTCGACGCCCTCTTCAAGATCCTTCAGATCTTCGAGCTCTCGATGAGCCAGTTCTTCGGCGAGCCGGTGCCGGCCGAGGCGTCGCCCGCTCCCGGGGCGTTCCCCGGGGACTCCGATCTCGCGCGCGACTGGGAAGCGCTCTCCGTCGAGGCGCAGCGGGAGGTCCGCGAGTTCGTCGCCTTCAAGAAGCTCCAGACCGAGTTCCGGCGGCCGGTTTCGCCCCCGGAGATTCCTCGTGCCGTTTCCCCGAAACCGGAGCCGGAAAATTCCGTTCCGCTCGGGGACGACGAGGAAGAACCCGAAATCTGACGAGCCGCCCGGGACCTTCCCTTTCTTCTCAGATTCCGTCCGGGAGACCCGCACGGGGGTCGCCATCGTAGAGATGGGAGAACGTCTCGGCCGCGGCGCGCCCGTCGGCCGTCTGCCGCCTCGGAAGAACGACGTGGACCCGATAGTAGTGGTCGCCCGGAGCGGACGCTCGCGGATTCGAGATGCCGTACCCCTTGAGTCGAAAACGCTGGCCGCTCGCCGTGCCGGGGGGGATCTTCGCGCGGACGGGACCGCGGATCGTCGGGACCTCGATCTCCGCGCCGAGATACGCTTCGGAAACCGTGACCGGGACGTCCGCGTTGATGTCGTCCCCCTCGCGGCCGAAGTAGGGGTGCGGCTCGACGGTGAGGGAGAGGTAGAGATCGCCCTCCTCCGTCCGCCCCTTGCCCGGGAGACGGATCTTCGAGCCCGTCGCGACGCCCGGCGGGACCCGCACGGTCACCTTCTCGTTCTCGACGAGGCTGCGCGAGCCTCGGCAGGCGGGGCAGACGCCGCCCCCCGCGCGGCCGGTTCCGTTGCAGCGGCGGCACCGGCGCGAGAGCCGGGCCCGAGAACGTCACGGTCCCCCCGAGGACCGCGTCGCGAAAAGGGATGGTCAGTTCCGCCGCCGCGTCCTCGTCCTCTTCCTCGGCTCCGAAGGGGATTCCGCCGAAACCCCGGCCCCTCACCCGAACGGGAAAAGAGCTCCGAAAAGAGGTCGCCGTAGTCCCCCTGCCAGTGGAATGCCCCTCCGGCCCCCGGGGCGCCGCGGAACGGCCCGCCCGCGCCGGGCGGTGGCCCCGCCGGAGGAACGGTGCCCGTCTCGCCCGTCCGGTCGAAATGCTCGCGCCGCTTCGGATCCTTGAGAACTTCGTATGCGGCCGCGATCTCCTGGAACTTGCGCTGCGCGGAGGCGTCTCCGGGGTTCACGTCGGGGTGGTGCTTCCGGGCGAGCCTGCGGTAGGCCTTCTTGATCTCCGCGTCGGTGGCGCGGCGATTCACTCCGAGTACTTCGTACGGGCTTTTCATGAAGAAGATCGCGCCCAAAGCGCGGCGTCGGACCTAAGATTAGACCGTGGCCGCACGCAGGGCCAGACCGCCTTTCGAAAATCGACCCGGACGGCGGTGGGAGCGTTCGTGAGCATCGCGCATCATCGCGACATCCTTTCGATGGTTCTCGCCGGAGGGATGGGCGAGCGCCTCTTCCCTCTCACGCGCGACCGCGCCAAGCCGGCGGTGCCGTTCGGGGGCCGCTACCGGATCATCGATTTCGTCCTCAACAACCTCGTCAACTCGGGCCTCAGGAAGATCAAGGTTCTGACGCAGTTCAAGTCGAACTCGCTCATCGAGCACATCATCCGGACCTGGCGCCTGACCTTCGACATCGGCGAGTTCGTCGACCCGGTTCCCGCGCAGATGCGGCGCGGACCGCACTGGTTCCGCGGCACGGCGGACGCCGTCTACCAGAACCTGAACCTGATCTTCGACGAGGAGCCGCGGCACGTCTGCATCTTCGGCGGCGACCACATCTACACGATGGACGTCAACCCGATGCTCCAGTTCCACCAGGAAGGGGGGCACGACCTGACGATCGCCGCCTTGCCGGTGCCGATCGCACGAGGCCTCACGCTTCGGGGTCCTCGAGGTCGACGCCTCGGGACGCGTCATCGGCTTCGAGGAGAAGCCGAAGGCGCCCCGCTCCCTTCCGTCGGCGCCGGGGCTCGCCCTCGCCTCGATGGGAAACTACGTCTTCCGCGCGAATTTCCTGATCGACTCGCTCGAGCACGACGCGCTGCAGGACACCTCGCACGACTTCGGCAAGACGATCATCCCCGGGGCCCTTCGCGACGGCGCGCGGATCTTCGCCTACGACTATCTCGACGAACCGGGTGCCGGGCGAGGAGGATCTCGCCCCGTACTGGAGGGACGTCGGAACCGTCGACTCCTACTGGGACGCGTCGATGGACCTGATCTCCGTCACGCCGCCGCTCAGCCTCTACAACCCGAAGTGGCCGATCAAGAGCCATTCGCCCCAGCTCCCGCCCGCCAAGTTCGTCTTCGCCGACGCGGTCTCCCAGCGCATCGGCCTCGCGACCGACTCCATGGTCGCGTCGGGCTGCATCATCTCGGGCGGGACGATTCACCGGTCGATCCTCTTCCCCCGCGTCCGCGTGAATTCCTTCTCGCACATCGAGGAATGCGTCCTCATGGACGGCGTCGAGGTGGGGCGCTACGCGCGCCTCCGCCGGGTCATCGCCGACAAGGGCGTCAAGATCCCGGCCCGGGTCGAGATCGGATTCGACGAAGAGGAGGACCGTCGCCGGTTCCACGTCTCCGACGGGGGCGTCGTGGTCCTGCCGAAAGGGAGCGAAATCGTCGACTCCGGCGGCCCAGGTCGCGATTTCGGGTTGATTCGCCCCTCCGGCTCCAAATAAAATTCGGGCGGCGCCTCAAAAGGCCCGAATTTTTTATGGACGAGATAGATCGTCAGATCCTCGATCTCCTTCAGCGCGACGGGAAGATTTCGCAGGCCCGGATCGCGGAAGCCGTCGGCCTGACGACGCCGTCCGTCAATGAGCGGATCAAGAAGCTCGAGACCCGAGGCTTCATCCGACGCTTCACGGCCCTGCTCGATCCGCGCCTTCTCGGAATGCCCCTCGTCGCCTACGTGGACGTGGGTCTCGAGCATCCCCGTTTCGAGCGCCCGTTCCTCGAGGAGATTGAGACGCTTCTCGACGTCCAGGAGTGCTGTGCGATCTCCGGAGATTTCGGCTACCGGCTCAAGGTACGCGCCCGCGACGTGGACCACCTCGAGCGGATTCTCCGCGAGAGGATCCAGACGCTCCGGGGCGTCGTCCGGACTCGCGTCGAGCTCTCCCTCTCGGTGAAGAAGGACTCGACGCTCCTTCCGGTCACGGAAGGGGCCTGACGCCCCAAGGTGCTGCCTCCGGGCGTCATTTCGTCAGCGACCGACCCCCAAATGGGATGAGCGACCGACCGGCTGATCGGTCAATGACATGTCTCAACTCTCTCAAAAAAAAAGGGTTGAAGACGCCGGGCCCGGTGGACAAAACCGAAGGCACCCGGTTTGCGTAAAAGAGAGCAGGAGATCGAAACGACATCAGGGAAACCGAAATGCACGAGATCTTCAATTCCCGCCCCAGCACCCGCTGGCTCTTCAGCCTTCGGGCCCACCTCCACCATCCTTCCTGATCCTATTCCGCACATCTGACATCCCGCCGCCGCAACCCCCGCCCGATCCGAAAGATCGGGTGGGGCCCGCCGCATTCGGAGAGCCGAAGTCCCCCGCACCGCACGCTGAATCGGGACGCCGTCTCTAGAACCGGTACCCGAAGCCGCCCGTCAGGAAGAAAAACTTGTGGTCGAGTCTGTGTCTTCGGCACGTCGTACGAAGCCTCGACCCGGAAATCGAAGCGCGGAGTGATCCGGAATACCGCCTGAGTCCCGACGCACCACCCGAAGACGGTCTGCGCCGGGTCGGCGGCCACCTGATCGGTTCCGGGCGCCTTGGGGGAGACGTCGAAGACGCCGAGCCCGGCGAGGAGCCCCGCTTCCCACCACGGCTCCCGATAGCGGTAGGTGACGATGACGAGGCCGGAGTTCACCTGGATGTCCGGGGCGCCCGGCGCGCCCCCCGGAAGCGTGACGAACTGCCCTCGCGCCTGCAGGAGGACGTCGTTGCGCGCGCCGTAGGTCTCGAGTGAGGCTTCGAAGAAGACGTAGCCTCCGAAGTGACTGAAGCTGTTGTCGGTGACGTTCGCTCCCACGTCGGCGATGGCGCCGCCACCTCCGCCCGCCGCAAACGTCTGCGCGGCGGCGGGCGCGGCCGCGGAGAGGAAAAGCGCGAAGGCGACCACGCAGAGGCGGCGGAGAGCAGCAGAGCGTTTTGGGCGGCTCATCTTCCGTTCAGCATAGGCGCCGGGAATCCGGAGCGTCAATACCGCCACGAACGGGAACGCCTCGACTAGAATGCCCCGACGTGACGTTTCTGGACGCCCTGTCTTCCCCCCGGGTCCCCACGCCCGCCGTCATCATTCGCTCTCTTCCTCTCGCCTGATCGCCCCCTCGCGCTGCGCCGGCTGTGGCGGGCCTCGGCGCGAAGCCGGCGGCGGCGGGTTCTGTCCCTCCTGCTGGA
Organism: uncultured Acidobacteriota bacterium; assembly: GCA_963779415.1. Lineage (GTDB taxonomy): Bacteria > Acidobacteriota > Thermoanaerobaculia > UBA5066 > UBA5066 > DAOMFB01. The sequence goes on from CAVZYA010000001.1 coordinate 1,693,911, forward strand.
AAGGCCTTCCCCGCTTCGAGACCGGTTCGACCTGTCCCCGATGCGCGATCCCGACGGGCGGCACGCTTTGTCGGGGGTGTGCCGCCTCGGAGCCGCCCGTCGAACGGGCCGTGGCTTTCGGCCCGTATGAGGGGGGCTTGAAACGGCTCGTCCACGCGGTGAAGTTCCAGGGCTACGACATCGCCGCGGCGCCCGCCGGCGCCCTTCTTGCGGACGCCGTGCGGGGCGAGGGGATCGACGCTCCCGACGCCGTCGTGGCCGTCCCTTCGACGCGCCGCCGAAACCGGGAGCGAGGCTACGACCCCGGAGCCCTCCTCGCCGAGGAGCTTGGCCGGCGCCTTTCCATTCGCCTCATCCCCGCGCTTGCACGCGTGAGAGAGACCCCACCCCAGTCCGCGCTGGGAGCTTCCGAGCGGCGCTCCAACGTCGCCGGCGCCTTCCGGGGCCGCCCGATTGCCGCCGGCCGGTCGCTTCTTCTCGTCGACGACGTGATGACGACGGGAGCGACGGCCTTCGCGGCCGCCGGGGCGCTCCGGGACGCCGGCGCGAGACGCGTCGACCTCGCCATCCTCGCGCGGACTCCGGAGCCGGAGATGCATGAGCCTTTTCGACCGACTCGTCGTCGCCTCGATCCCCTTCATCCCGCGCGGCGTCGTCCACCGGGTGGCGCGCCGATACGTCGCGGGGGAGACGCTGGAGGACGCGATCGCCACCGCGCGGTCGCTCGCCGCCGAGGGGGCGATGGCGACCCTCGACGTCCTGGGCGAGAGCGTGACGCGCCCCGAGCAGACCGAGGCCGCGCGAGACGAGTACCTCCGGGTGCTCGACGCCATCGCCGCGAGCGGCCTTCCGGCGAACACGTCGGTCAAGCCGACGGCGGTGGGGCTCAGCGATCGACCCCGATCTCGGCGCGCCGCAATCTCGCGGCGATCTGCCGGAAGGCGGCCGGCCACGGCATCTTCGTCCGCCTCGACATGGAGGACACCCCCTACACGGAAAAGACGATCCGCCTCGCGCTCGACCTGAAAGCGGAGTTCGGAAACGTCGGGACGGTTCTGCAGGCATACCTCCGCCGAAGCCTCTCCGATCTCGACCGGCTCGGTCGAGGCGCAGATGAACGTCCGGATCTGCAAGGGGATCTACAACGAGAAGCGGGAACTGGCCTACAAGGGCCACGACGTCGTCGTCCGGAACTTCGCCGCGATGGTGGAGAAGCACCTCGGCTCCGGCGGCTACGCGGCCATCGCGACCCACGACGAGGCATGCGTCCAGAGCGGCGCTCGCGACGATCGACCGGCTGAAGCTCCCGGGGAACGCCTACGAGTTCCAGATGCTCCTCGGAGTCGATCCGCTCCTCCGGCGCGTCCTGATCGCCTCGGGGCACCGGCTTCGCGTCTACGTCCCCTTCGGGCGCGACTGGTACGCGTACTCCACGCGAAGGCTGAAGGAGAACCCGTCGATCGCCCGCCACATCGTGAACGCCATGCTCGGGATGGGGCCTTCCGGAAGCTGACCTCTGGTTTCCCCGGTTGACGTCCGGAGGAGAAGGGGACGATGATTCCCGGCGGGAAACGGCCGTGCAAAGACTGCGGAGCCCCTTCGCCTGCATTCTGGCCTGCGCGGCGGCGTTCCTCGTGGTCCGGAGCGCGGACGGGGCGGAGACGCCGCGTGGCGCGCCGATCTCGGGGATCGTTCGCGCGGGAAAGGTCGCGCTCTCCGGCGTGACGGTGATCCTCCGCACCGTGACGCCGGGCGGAGAACCCTCCACGCGCATCGTGGCGTCCGACCGGGACGGGACGTTCGTCGTCCCGAACGCCCCCGCCGGCGTCTACACGCTCTTGGCCGCCGTGCCGCGGCTCCCGTTCGCGGTGGCCCGCGTGCTTCACTCGCCGTCTCCGGACGCCGTGACGTTCGTCCTGCTCGATCTCGGCGAGGCGCCCGGCATCCTTCCCGGGACGCCGCGCGGAAAGGCCGATCCCTTCGTCGCCCGCGCCGTGACACAGGGAGACGTCCTTCGCGACGTGGCGGCAATCCTTTCCGCCCTGGATGCCCCCCCGCCGGAGACCAAGATCCCGGCGACGGGCTCGCAGACGACGACCTCGGCAACGCGTCTTCCGGTTCGTGCCTCCGTCGCCTCGACGGCCGGCTTCGGCACGGCCGGCACCGCCGCCCGCAGCGACACGACGGTCGAAGTCGGGGGCGAAATCGGGGAGCGGCTCCGCTGGGGCGTCGACGGGCGTTACAGCCGTCTCGACGCGGGAGACGGCGTCTCGGGCGGGGACGCGTCGCGCTTCGACGTCAACCTCTCCTCGGGGGAGTCGCAGAACCTCCACCTCACCACCGAGCGGCAGGTCCGCCTCCTCGACGAGAACGATCCGGAGCGGTTCGCGGCGCAGACGCTCGACTGGTCCGCCTCGACCGGGGAGCGATCGCAGGCGAGCGTCACGGCCCGTCTCGTCAGCCAATCGAACGCGTTCCGGCAGGGAGCCGTGGGGGCTCTCTTCGCCCAGGCCTCGGACCAGATGGATCTTTATGCCGGCTACCGGACGGATCTCGGCGACCGCTGGTCGGTGAGGCTGATCGCCGCTTACCGGCATGCCGTCGCCCCGGAGTCCGGCAGCGCGACGCAGATCGTCGACAGCGAGACGCGCGTCGGGGCCGTCGGCACCGCGAACATCCTCCCTGCCCTCTCCGTCGAGGCGGGGGCCACCGGCGATCTTTCCGACCGGACGCGAGGCGTCACTCCCGAGCTCACGATCACGCTCCATCCCGGCTCGCGATTCCGGATCTATGCCTCGGCGGCACGCCGCTTCGAGCAGCGACAGGACGACGGAACCCCGTGGGCACAGGCGAGCTCGGACGTAGCGGATCTGGCCCGGATCAGCAGCTCCCTTTACGCCGGGGGCCTCCGGTACGACTCGCCGGCGGGCGCCGCCTTCCTCGTCGAGGCGAGTCGGCGCAACATCACCGGAATCCAGCGTCTCCTGCTCGATCCCGACTTCTTCGTGAGGCAGGATTCCCTCTACTTCCTTCCGGGAGACGTCGCGACCGAACTCTCCTCGTCGGCATCGGGCCGGGTCGGACCGGGCATCGAGGGCCGGCTGTCGGCGCGTGTCGGACGCGTGACGGGAGAGAGCCCGTCCACGATCGGGGAGGATTACGGGACGTGGACGATCGCGTCGGCGGGGCTTTACCTCCTCCCGACCGGAACGACGCTCGGCATCGGTTACCGCGTCGTCTCCCAGAGCCTCGTCCGGGGCGAACTGCTGATCCAAAACGATCTCGCCGCCTTCGACGTGAATCTCTCGCAGTCTCTGCCGGTTTCGCTTATCCAGTCTCTCGCCTCCGACTGGCGGGCACTTCTCTCCGTCGGGGTCGGGAAGAGACGGGACGGCGCTGAAGAGGAGAGACCGAACCGCCGTCTCGCAGGGGGGCTGGCCGTTTCTTTCTAGGCGCCGCGATTCAATAGACCCGAAGAACTCTCCAAGAATCAGAAGGCTCCGCCCGCCAAATCATCCTGTTGCGCTCCAACCGGCCTTGAAACAGTGGTTTAGATCACTCCGAACAATCGAACGAATGGCACCCTGATTGCGTGTCCAAACAACAGGGTGCCATCTCCCCTCAGAAGATTCGACCGACTCCTGACCGGGTTCCTCGCTCTGATCTTCGTCGCGAGCGTGGTGCCGCTGGCCTTCGTCGTCTCGCGGAAGATCGCGCTTGCGGGCCGCGCAGACGTCCTGGTTCAGAGGGAAGCTGAAGGTCTCCGGGTCCTGAAAGTCGGCCGCAGTGCCGAGCCTTCCGGGCTGAAGGCCGGGGACCTCGTCCTTCTCGTCGACGGCGCCGATGCCGCGGCAGCCGGAGATCCGTCGTCGTGGCTCGCCCGGGGCCCGGCGGACGTCTCGATCCTCCGCAGCGGAGAGGTCCGGACGCTGCGAACGCGGCCCGTCCCTTCGCCGTGGGACATCCGGTACTTCTTCCTCTTCGCGACGGCGGTGGCGTTTCTCGTCACCGGAGCGACGGCCCTCGCGACGGCCTCGCGGTCTCCGCAGGCCGGGGCTTCACGGCTCTACGCCCTGTTCGCCTTGACGGTCGCGCTCGTCTTCGGCCTCACTCCGCTCGCGCCGATCGATCTCCTCTTCCGCGTCTCCGTTCTTCTCGAGGACGCCTCGCGCGCTCTCTTCCCCGCGCTGCTTCTCCTCCTCGTCCTGAGCTTCCCGCGCCCGACCCCCCGGGCCCTCCGCTTCGCCCCGTTCCTGCCCGCCGCCCTGCTCCTCGCGGCAACCGCCGCGATCTACTCCGGCGCCGCCTTCGCGGGCGATCCCGTGCACGCCGTGGAGACTCTCGACCGGCTCCAGACGATCTGGATCGCCGCCGCCGTCGGCCTCTCGCTCCTCCGGCTCGAACGGCTCTGGCGCCGGCCCGGGGATCTCCTCGCCGAGAAACAGGCCCGCTACCTCCTGCTCGGCACCGGAATCGGCCTGGCGCCGGTCGTCGTTCTGAACCTCCTCCCGGGGCTCCTCGGGATCTCGATACCGATCCTTTCCTCCCTTTCGATCCTGCCGCTGGCGCTCGTTCCCTTCGCGTTCCTCGCGGCCCTCACGAATTTCCGTCTGTGGGATGCGGAGGTGCTGGGGAGGGAAACTGCCGCCCTCGTCGGCGCGGGTCTCGCCGGCGCGGCACTCTTCGCCGGGACGCAGATTCTCCTTTCGAACCCCGTCGTCCCCCTTCTCCCGTATGCGAGAGGAACCCTGCAGGCTGCGGCCGGCCTCGTCATCGCCCTCAGCTTCGTGCCGGTGCGGCGGGGGCTCTCGGCCGCGTTCTCCCGAATCCAGTACGGCGAGAACTGGAGCGCCCGTGAGGAGCTTCTCGCCCTCGTCCGCGAGCTCGCCGCGCCGCGGGCGGCCGGAGAGATCGAGCAGCTGCTGGTCACCCGCGCCGCCCGGGCCCTTTCGATCGGTCCGGCGGCTCTTCTTCCCGTCACCCGGGAGGGTCGGCTTCCGGCCGGAGCCGTGGACGGCGGGGAGGATCTGCACCTCGAGGAGCTTCCGGAGGAGGCCGCGCGCCACACGGTGCGCCTCTCGAGAAGCCGTCTCGACGAGAGCCAATCCGGGACGATCGAACGGCTTCGGGCCGCCGGCTTTCGGACCCTCGTACCGCTCGCCGCATCCGGGAAGCTCCTCGCCTTCTTCGCCCTCGGCGATCGGCTCGGCCGCGTGCCGCCTTCCCACGAGGACCTCGAGCTTCTGGAGACCGTTCTCGCCGCCGCGGCACTCGCCCTCGACCACGCGCGGCTCTACGAAGAGGTGAGGGCGCAGGCCGAGAGCTACCGGACGCTCAAGGAGTTCCACGAGGATGTCGTCGCCGGATCGGCGGCGGCGATCGTCGTGACGGACGAGGCGGGCCGTGTGGCATCGGTGAACCCCGCCTTTTCTCTCCTCGCGGCGCGCTCCGCCGCGGAGCTGATCGGCCGAATGGAGACGGAGGTCCTCCCGCCGGCGCTCCTCTCCAAGGAGTCGCCCCGGCGGCTGGAGGCGGACCTCGGCGGCGGCCCGCGCGTCCTCGACGCGGCCGTGTCGCGCTTCCCCGGGGCTCCGGCCGGGGCACGCGCTCGCGTCTTCGTCCTTCACGACGCCACGGAGACTGCCCGGCTGGAGCAGGCCCTCGCCGAGCGCGAGCGGATGGCCGCCCTCGGCTCGCTCTCCGCCGGCGTCGCTCACGAAGTCAATACGCCCCTGACGGGGGTGACCGGCTTCGCCCGCGTCCTCCTCGACGAGACGCCCGCCGACGATCCGCGCCGCCCGCTTCTCGAGAAGATCGAGCGGCAGGCCTTCCGCGCCTCGCGGCTCGTCGGAAGCCTCCTCGACCTGGCGCGCGGCCGTCCGCGCGAGCGCGTCGCCATCGATCCCCGGAACCTCGCGCGGGAGGCCGCCCGGGTCTTCGAGGAGGAGGTCGGGACGCACGGCGTGTCGCTGACCCTCTCGCTTCCCGCCGAGGCGCCTCCCGTCCTCGGGCACGACGACGCCCTTCTGCAGGTTCTCGTCAATCTCCTCAAGAACGCCGCCGAGGCCGCGCGCTCCGTCCGGGAGCGCGAGGTCCCGGGCGGGCCCGCCGTCCGGCTCGCGCTCGACGCCGAGGAGCGGTTCGTCCGGTTCGTCGTGGAGGACAACGGCCCGGGCCTCCCGGCCTCCGGAGCCGATCGCCTCTTCGATCCGTTCTTCTCGACGAAGACCGCCGAGGGGGGAACCGGGCTGGGGCTGACGATCGCGCGGGATATCATCCGGGCGCACGGCGGGTCTCTCGACGTCGCGCCGCGCCCCGAAGGCGGCGCCTGCTTTACGGTCCTCCTGCCGCGCGGCTCCTGAAGTCATGACGATCCTCATCCTCGACGACGAGCCCGTCATCCGGGACGTGCTCCGGACGATCCTCGGAAAGGCCGGCTTCGGCGCGGTCGAGGCCGGGACCGCGTCCGAGGCCCTCGAGCTTCTCGCGAGCGAGCCCGTCGACCTCCTGCTCCTCGACCTGATGCTCCCGGACCGCCCCGGGCTCGAGGTCCTCACCGAAGTCCGCGCCCGCTGGCCGGAGCTTCCCGTCGTCGTCATCACGGCGTACTCGTCCGTCGAGAGCGCCATCGCAGCGATGCGTCAGGGGGCGTACCACTACCTCCCGAAGCCTTTCCGGAACGACGAGATCGTGCACGTCGTCCGGCAGGCCCTCGAGAAGCGGCGTCTCGTCGCCGAGAACCGCGAGCTGAAGTCCCGTCTCGACGGAGCGCGCGGCGGCCTCGGCGAGATCGTCGGGCGCGGGCCGTCCATGGAAAAGGTCTTCGACACGATCCGGCAGGCCGCCAACGCGAGATCGACGATCCTCGTCGTCGGCGAGAGCGGCACCGGAAAGGAGCTCGTGGCTCGGGCGCTCCACCGTCTCTCGCCGCGGGCCACCGGCCCCTTCGTGACGGTGAACTCGGGCTCGCTGCCGCCCGACCTTCTCGAGTCGAACCTCTTCGGCCACGTCCGCGGTGCCTTCACGGGCGCCGTCGCGGACAAGAGGGGCCTCTTCAAGGTCGCCGACGGAGGGACGATCTTCTTCGACGAGATCGGGACGATCCCGCTCGAGACGCAGTCGAAGCTGCTGCGCGTCCTCCAGGAGCGGGAATTCCTCCCCGTGGGGGCCGTGGAGCCGATCCGCTCGGACGTCCGCGTCGTCGCCGCGACGAACGCCGACCTCACCCGCTTCGTCGCCGAGGGGCGCTTCCGCGAGGATCTCTACTACCGGCTCTGCGTCATCACGATCCACCTCCCGCCGCTCCGCGAACGGAAGGAAGACATCCCGCTTCTCGTCGAAGCCCTCGCGGCGCGGGCCGCTGCCGAGAACGGGCGCGCCGTGCCGCCCGTCACCGCGGCCGCGATGAAGGCTCTCCTCGACTACGACTGGCCGGGAAACGTCCGCGAGCTGGAGAACGTCCTCGAGCGCGCTCTCGTCCTCGGGCCCGGCATCATCGGCGCGGAGGAGCTGCCGGACGCCGTCCGCCGCGCCGTGCCGCGCCCGGCCGCAATCCCGTCCGACGGGATCTCGTTCCAGGACGCCGTGGACGCCTACCGGCGATCTCTTCTTTCGGCCGCGCTCCACCGCGCCGGCGGCGTCCAGAAGAAGGCGGCGGAGCTTTTGCGCCTGAAACCGACGACGCTGAACGAGATGCTCAAGCGCCAGGGCATGCTGTCGCGCGACCGCGACGACGGGGAGAAGCCCGCCCGCTGAAGTCTCCTACCCTTCGCGGCGAAGGAGGACGAAAGTCCGATCGTCGGCGTAGGGGACGCCCCGCACGAACGCCGCGAGCGCCGCGAGGACGTCGACCTCGATCTCCCCGACGGCCTTTCCGCGCGAGTCCCGGACGACCGAGAGCAGCCGGTCGATCCCGAATTCCTCGTCCTCGGGGTTCGACGCTTCCGTGATGCCGTCCGTGTAGAGGGCGATGAGGTCTCCGCGAGCGAGAGTCAAGTTGCCGGCGCCGTACGCCTTCCCCGGGAAGAGCCCGAGCGGAGGACCGTGCGCCTTCAGGAGCTCGTGCGTCCCGTCCGCGCGGACGAGGATGCCGGCGTTGTGCCCGGCGTTCGTCCAGACGATCCCGCCCGTGTTCGGCTCGTAGAGCGCCGTGATCATCGTGATGAACTTTTCCGGGCTCGTCTTCCGGAAGACGAGGTCGTTCAGCCGGGAGCAGAGCTTGTCGAGCGGAAGGTTCTCTCCGGCCCACGCCTGATAGGCCGCCTGCACCGTCGCGGCGAGGAGCGACGCCCCCATCCCCTTGCCGCAGACGTCCGCGACGACGACGTCGACACGACCGTCGGGGCGCTCGTAATAGTCGTAGTAGTCCCCCGAGACGCGGCGCGACGGCACCGTCCGGCCGAGCATCGCGGTCCTCGGCAGCTCCAGATCGCGCTCCGGAAGGAGCCGGCGCTGGATCTCCCACGCGACCGACATCTCCCGCTCGAAGCGCTCCTTGGCGATGGCGCTCTCCCGCAGCCGAAGGTTCTGGATCTTCACGGCGGCCGTGTTCGCGAGGGACGTCAGGAGCCGCAGATCCTCCTCGGTGAAGCTCTTCCGGCCTAGCCGCACCTCGAGGTAGACGAGGCCGATGACCTGGTCGTCCACGAAGAGAGGCGCCGCCATGCACGACGTGACCCCCTGGATCCGGATCGACTCGGCGGCCGCGAGCGGTCCGTCCGAGGCCGTGTCGATGACGAGAATGCCGTTCTTCCGTTCCACGACCGTCTGGACGAGGGTCTTCGAGAGGCGGATGTCGGCCGGGTCGACCCCTTCGGCGAACTTCACGAGCTCCGGCTTCAGCTCCCCCTTCTCGTCGGCGAGCATCAGGAGCCCGCGGTCCGGCTGGAGGTAGGTGAAGACCTTGTCGACGACGAGTTCGAGGAGCCGCGGCAGCGGGATGTCGGAGAGGAGTTCGACCGACACCTCGTTCAGGATCCGGAGGGAGGCGTTCAGCCTTGCCAGCTCCTCGGCGCCGAGACGACCGCCGCTCTCTTCGCGATGCGACCGGACGAGATCCCGCGACGACTGGAGGAAGGTCGTCCGCCGGAGGCTGTCGTCTTCCTTCGCGTCGATCACGACGCGCGTCGTCGACTCCTCGAGGATGTCGATGACGGTCTCGCCGAGCTGGATCCGGTCGCCCCCCCGGAGCGTGACCGGGTCGGAGATCCGGGTGCTGTTGACCATCGTCCCGTTCCGCGAGCCGAGATCGACGACGCGGATGAGCCCGCCGTTGGCCTGCTCGAGGCGCGCGTGGACGCGGGAGAGGGTCCGGTCGGAGAGCGGAATGTCATTCGTGGAGGAGCGGCCGAGCGTCATTGCCGGCCGTTCGAGGCGGAGTCGGCGCGGAGGCTCGCCGGGGACGCGGACGTTCAGGAGAAGCACGGCGGGGAGTCTAGCAAGGCACCGCCCGGAGGAGGGCCCGTCGAGCCGCGTGGTATCCTCTGCGGTTCCGCGACGGCTCACGAAAAGCGGCCGGTCGCCGAGGAAGCCATGAAACCCAAGATCCATCCCGAGTACCACGAGGTCAACGTTCACTGCGCCTGCGGGAACACCTGGAAAACCCACAGCACGAAGTCCGAGCTGCGCCTCGAGATCTGCTCCGAGTGCCACCCCTTCTTCACGGGGAAGGCGAAGCTCGTCGACACCGCGGGACGCGTGGAGCGCTTCCAGAAGCGCTACGCGAAGGCCACGAAGGCCGCGCCCCCGGCGTCCGCGTAAAGGCCGAGCCGGGCCCCCTCCCGGCCGCGGGCCTCCCCGTCGCCCGCGCCCCCAAGACGATGTTCGAGAAGCTCGCCGAGATCGAACGGAAGTACCTCGAGCTGAAGGCGCGCTCGGAATCTCCGGAGGTCGCCTCCGACCACGTCGAGTACGCCAGGGCCGTCCGGGCGATGAAGGAGATCGCACCGATCGTCGAGAAGGTGCGCGAGCGGCGCCGCCTCGAGACGGAGATCGGCGGCGCGAAGGAGCTGCTCGACACCCTTCCCCCGGCCGATGAGCTGCGCCCCGTCGCCCAGCAGGAGTTCGACTCTCTTCGCGAGCGGCTGGCCGCCGCCGAAGAGGAGCTGAAGGTCCTGCTCCTTCCCAGGGACCCGAACGACTCACGGAACGTCGTCCTCGAGATCCGGGCGGGGACGGGAGGGGACGAGGCCGGGCTCTTCGCCGCCGAGCTCTTCCGGATGTACGTCCGCTACGCCGAGTCGCGCCGCTGGAAGGTGGAGGTCGTCGAGCGAAGCGACGCCGGGGGAGTCGGGGGCATCAAGGAGATCCAGGCGATCGTCGAGGGCGAAGGGGCCTTCTCGCGGCTGAAGTACGAGGGGGGAGTCCACCGTGTCCAGCGCGTTCCCGCCACCGAGACGCAGGGGCGGATCCACACCTCCGCCGCCACCGTCGCGATCCTTCCGGAAGCGGAGGACGTCGACGTCACGCTGAACGACAAGGAGATCCGCGTCGATCTCTTCTGCGCCTCGGGCCCCGGCGGTCAGGGGGTCAACACGACCTACTCCGCCGTCCGGCTGACGCATCTGCCGACCGGGACGGTCGTCCAGTGCCAGGACGAGCGGTCGCAGATCAAGAACAAGGCCAAGGCGATGCGGGTCCTGAAATCGCGCCTCTACGAGGTCGAGCGGGAGCGGCGCGACGCCGCGTACGCCGCCGACCGGAAGAAGATGGTCGGGTCGGGAGACCGGTCGGAGAAGATCCGGACCTACAACTTCCCGCAGTCGCGCGTGACGGACCACCGGATCGGATTCACGTCACACCGCCTCGCGGAGATCCTCGACGGCCGCCTCGACGAACTGATCGACCCGCTCGTGGCGTATTACCAGGCGGAAAAACTCAAAGCCGAACTGGCAAGGAGCTGAGCCCCTCTACTTCTTCGTGCTCTTCGCGGCCTTGGCGTCCGTCTTCGCCTCGATGTCGACGGCGTACATCTTGTAATGGACCGTGACCTTGGCGCCGACCTTCGCGTCGCCCGTCACCTTCGTCGCGGCGTCCTTCGTGATGTGGAAACGCTCCTTCCCCTTCATGACGGTGATCGAGGTGTCGTCGACGGCGCTGACGGTGCCGGTCACCTGGAAGCTGTCGGTCTTCAGGTCGACGGCATAGGCCGGCGCGGAGAAGACGACGAGGACGGCGACGGCGAGGATGACGCGAATTGCTTTCATCGAGCTTTCCTCCTTCGGACTGAATTTCAGCGGACTCTAGCAGATCGGTTCAGCGCCCCGACAGAAGGTAGACCGGTCCCGAAGGCCGGACGGCGACGCTCTTCACCTCGTATCCGGCCGCAAAGAGCGCCCGCGCCGAAAGGGCGAATCGCCGGCGGGCCCGAAGCGTCCCCGCGTGGTCCGTCCGGTAGATCCCGGGTGCGCCCGCCGGGAACGGGAGCGCCACACGAGGGGCGCCGGGGACCGTCTCTCCCCGGACGAGCGGGATCGTCGGGTCGTCCTCGGGGAGGGGGACCTCCTCCCCGCTCGCGGCGGCGACCACCGCCCCGTCGTCGAGACGCCACGTCACCTCGAAACGGTCCGTCGGGAGGTTGCCGTAGATCCCCCCCATGAAGCCGTAGAAATTCGGAAGGAAGCCGCGGACGACGGCGCGGAGGCGGATGACGTTGAGCCTCCCGTTCTTGAGGAGGAACGGATCGTAGGTCCAGGTCACGAGCCGGATCCCCCGGTCGAGACACCACGCCCGCTGGAACAGCTTGAGCTTCACCGAAAGGCCGCGCCCCTGCGCCTCGGGACGGACGGCGAGAAGATGGGAGTGGTGCGCCGGCTCGCCCAGGTTCGTTCGGGGGAGGCCGTGAACGAAGCCGAGCATCCGCCCCCCCTCGAAGGCGCCGGCTGTCATGCCCCCGGCGTGGGTCCCGGCGATCAGGTCCGTCCAGGGGGAGAGGACGCGGTCCACGAACTTCCAGGCCTCTTTCGAGACGACGACCGTCTCGTGATACTCGTTCGCCGACTTCAGCTCGCGTATGACGACGCGGCCGCTCACGCGGGGACCTCCTCGAGGAGGGCCGCGAGAAGGGCGGCGCGCCGGGGAAGGTCCTCGACGAGCAGGTGCTCGGAGCGGGCGTGGGCGCCGCCCCCGGACGGGCCGAGGCCGTCGAGCGTCGGCACCCCGGCGTCCGCCGTCAGGTTTCCGTCGGACGCGCCTCCCACCCGCGCGGACGCGAGCGGGAACCCGAGGCGGCCGGCGAGCGCCGCCGCCGTCTCGTAGAGCGCTTTCGTGGCGCCGCTCTCCTCCATCGCCGGACGGTTCATTCCTCCGGTCATCTCGACCCGCACGCGCGGATCGGCCGGGCGATAGCCCCGGAGCGCGGCCTCCACGCGGGCCGCCTCGGTCCGGGACCAGAAACGGAAGTCGACCGTGATCTCGGCGGACTCGGGGACGACGTTCGCCTTCGAGCCGGCGCGGGCGAGCGTCGGGACGACCGAGGTTCCGATGGCCGGGTCGGCGACGGCCTCGGCGAAGAGAAGGAACCGCGCCATCTCGGCGAGGGCCGAAGCTCCCTTTTCCGGCTCGAGGCCCGCGTGCGCCGCGAGGCCGGCGAAACGGATCGTGGCCTGGCCGATCCCCTTCCGTGCGACCTTCGCCGCGCCCCCTTCGCCGGCCGGCTCGAGGACGAGGACGCGGGCGTGGCGCCTGGCCTCGGCCACGAGGAGAGCTCGCGAGGCGGCGCTCCCCGTCTCCTCGTCCGGCGTCAGGAGGAGCGTAAGGCCCCGCGCGGGGCGGACCTCCCCGCGCCCGATGGCCTCGAGCACCTCGAGCGCGACCGCGATTCCCCCCTTCATGTCGAAGACGCCCGGCCCCTTCGCCCGCGGCCCGTCGATCCGGAACGGGATCTCGGCGAGCGTCCCGGCGGGCCAGACCGTGTCGAGATGTCCGAGAAGCAGCGTCCCTCCCTCCTCACCGAGGCGGACCCGGAGGGCATCGCCCCGCCCTTCGCACGGCACGCATTCCGCGGGGAGCTCCGCCGGGGAGAGCTTTACGGCGAGATCGCGGGCGAGAGCCGAAACGAGCGCCGGTTCGTCGGAGGGGCTTTCCGCGCGAACCAGTTCGCCGAGGGACGCGAGAAGGTGGGGTTCTTTCTGTTCGAAAAGGGCCAGAAGCTCCTGCGGGCGACTCCCGGTCACGGGGCAAACTCCGCCCGCTCGGCCGTGAACCGGTCGAGGACGTCGCGCCGCACCTCGACGCCGATCCCGGGCCCCGTCGGGACGGGCATGAGGCCGTTCGCGGCCTCGAGCGGCGGGGCGACGATGTCCTCCTCGAAGTAGCGCGAGGAGGAGGAGGTGTCGCCCGGCTTCGAGAAGCCGGGAAGGCTCGCGATCGCGACGTTCTGCGCCCGGCCGACGCCGGCCTCCAGCATCCCGCCGCACCAGAGAGGGATCCCCGCCCGCGTCGCCACCTCGTGGATCCGGAGCGCCTCGCCGTGTCCGCCGACGCGGCCGATCTTCACGTTGATGACGCGCCCCGCGCCGAGGGCGATCGCCGCGCGCGCGTCGTCCGCCGACCGGATCGACTCGTCGAGGCAGATCGGCGTCTTCAGCCGCTTCGCGAGGAGCGCGTGCGCGACGAGGTCTTCGTGGTGAAGAGGCTGCTCGATGTAGTCGAGGCCGAACGGGTCGAGCGTCTGCAGGTGGTCGGCATCCTCGAGCGTGTAGGCCGCGTTCGCGTCCACCGTCAGGGCGATTTGGGGGAACGCCTCCCGGACGGCGCGCACCCGCTCCACGTCGGTTCCCGGCTCGATCTTCAGCTTGATCCGGCGATAGCCCTCGGCCACGTGACGGCGGACGTTCTCGACCGCTTCGGCGACGGACGGCGCGATCCCGAGCGAGACCCCGACCTCGATCGCCGTCCGGGTGCCGCCCAGAGAGAGGGAGAGCGATGTCCCCGAAGCCTTCGCGAAAAGGTCGCGAAGCGCCGTCTCGATCGCGGCCTTCGCCATCCGATGCCCCCGAACCCGCGCGGCGCGAGCCTCGAATTCCCCGGGCGAGGCGACCTCGCGCCCCACGACGAGAGGAAGCAGAAAGCGGGAAAGGACGTGCCCCGCGGTCCCGATCGTCTCCGGCGAGTAGTACGGCCCCTCTTCGGCGACGCACTCCCCGAATCCGGAAAGGCCCCCGGACTTCAGCTCGACGAGGAGGAACGACTTCTCGGTCGTCTCTCCGAACGAAGTCCGGAACCGGAACTTGAGCGGCATCCGGACGGTCCGGAGGACCGCAGCCTCGATACGCATGGAAGGGATTCTCACCGAAGATCGCTTCCGCGGGGCGACCCGGGCGTCGCTTGACCGAATCGGTCCCCCGGACGATGATCCCGCCTCTTCCGGGAGGCGGCCACGGCCACGGAGCCGCGCCCCGGCGGAAAGAGGGGGCGACGCTCACGGGACCGGGGATGGAGTCGACGAAAGCGCGTACGGTACGGATCTCGGCCCGCGTCGCGGCGACGGCGGTCTTTCTGCTTCTCATCGCGGGCGCTCTCGTCACCTCGACCGAGTCGGGCCTCGCCGTCCCGGACTGGCCGCTCGCCTACGGAAAGCTGATGCCGCCGATGGTCGGCGGGATCCTGTACGAGCACGGTCACCGGATGATCGCCGCCCTCGTCTCCTTCTTCGTCGGACTTCAGGCCGGGATCCTTCTCTGGGGCGAGCCCCGCAGGAGCGTGAAGCGTCTTGGCCTCCTCGCGTTCGCGGCGATCCTCGCGCAGGCGCTCCTCGGAGGGCTCACGGTCCTCCTGCTTCTCCCGCCGGCCGTCTCATCGGCTCACGCGGGTCTCGCCCAGATCGTCTTCGCCCTCGCCTCGGCGATCGCCCTGATGACGACCCGGAGCTGGACGTCGGGGGAGATCACCGGGAGCGTGTCGCCTTCGGATGCGCCGGCTCTCCGACAGGCGTTCGTATGGACCGTCGCCGCGACCGCGGCCACCTACCTCCAGATCCTCCTCGGGGCGGTGATGCGCCACACGGGCGCCGGCCTCGCGATCCCCGATTTCCCGCTCGCCTTCGGCGGCCTCGTCCCCTCCGCTTCCGAGTTCACCCGCCCCGGAGTCCCGATCCACTTCGCCCATCGCGTCGGGGCGGCCGTCGTCACCGTTCTCATTCTCTTCGCCCTCCGGGCGTCCTTCCGCCTCCGGGACCGCCTCCCTCTCGTGTCGTCGCTCTCCGCCTGGTGGGCCGCGGCGCTCGCCCTCCAGCTCACGCTCGGCACCTTCTCCATCTGGACCCGCAAGGCCGCTGCCGTCACGGCCGCGCACCTCGCGGTCGGCGCCCTCGTCTGGGTGACCGGTGTCCTGCTCGCTCTGACCCTGGGCCGCGCCCGCGCCACGGCCCTCGCCGCACTTGCGAGCCGGTCCCGGGAGAGTTCTCCGGCAGCTCTTCCGAGCGCCTCGATGCTCGCCCGGCTCGCGGACTACGTCGCGCTGACGAAGCCGCGCATCACCCTCTTCGTGGTCCTGACGGCCTTCGTCGGATTCGCGGCGGGAACGCCCGGGCGGCTCGATGCGGTCGACCTCCTCCTCCTCGTCCACACGCTCCTCGGAACGGCTCTCGTCGCCTCGGGAACGAGCGCGTTCAACCAGCTCTCCGAGATCGTTCTCGACGGCCGGATGCGGCGGACGGCCGAGCGGCCCCTCCCCGCCGGCCGCATCTCCCCGGCAGGGGCGTTTCTTTTCGCGACGGCCCTCTCCGCCGCCGGGGTCGCCGAGCTGGCGCTCGCCGTCAACGGACTCACGGCCCTTCTCGCCGCGGCGACGCTCGTCAGCTACGTCTGCCTCTACACGCCGATGAAGACGGTCTCGCCCCTCTCGACGATCGTCGGCGCCGTTCCGGGCGCGCTCCCGCCGCTCGGCGGGTTCACGGCCGCCCACGGCGCGGTCGCGGCACCCGGCCTCGTTCTCTTCGCGCTCCTTTTCCTCTGGCAGCTCCCGCATTTCTTCGCCATCGGATGGCGCCATCGGGCCGACTACGGCGCCGCCGGAGTCCGGATCCTCCCGACGCTCGACCCGACGGGACGCCGTACGTCCCGCCACGCCTTCTTCTGGTGCCTCGCCCTTCTCCCGGTCAGCCTCCTGCCCTCCGCGATCGGGATGGCCGGAAACGTCTACGCCTTCGGCGCCCTCGCGGCGACGCTCCTTTTCCTCGCGGCCTCCTTCCGCTTCGCGCGCGCCGCGACGGACGAGCGGGCGCTCGGCCTCTTCCTCGCCTCGATCGCGTGGCTCCCCGCGGTTCTTCTCCTCCTCGTCTTCGACCGCGTGGCCGGGTGACCGGATTGCCCTTCGGGAGCAGACTCCGCTCATGAGCGCCCCGAAGACCGCTCCCCGCCGGGCCTTCCCGCTCCTCCCCCTCGGCCTCGCCGCCCTCGGCCTCGCCGTCTCTCTCTCCCTTCTCCTGTACGCCTGGCATCTCCGGAAGACCGCGAGCGAGTACGGGCGCGTCGATCTGCCCCGCCTTTCCGAGGTCCCGGACTTCGCCGCGACCGCGGAGAGCGGCGCCACGGTCCGCCGGGCCGACCTCGGCGGAAGGGTCTTCATCGCCGACTTCATCTTCACGACCTGCACCGGGATCTGCCCGGGGATGACGGCGAAGATGAAATCGCTCGCGGAAGAGCTCCGGGACGAGCCGCGGATCCGTTTCGTCTCCTTCACGGTCGACCCCGACCACGACACGCCCGACGTGTTGCTCCGGTACTCCCGGGAGCACGGAGCCGATCCGGCTCGGTGGAGCTTCCTCCGGATCGAGAAGGCGGGCCTCCGGCGGCTCGCCCAGGAGGGATTCAAGCTCGCCGTCGAGGACGGAGGCGCCGGCTCGGCCGAGGCGATCCTCCACTCCACGCGGTTCGTCCTCGTCGACGCCGCGGGCGTCATCCGCGGCTACTACGAGAGCGACCGGCCGGGAGCGATGGCGGCGCTCGCGGCGGACGCCCGGCGCCTCGCGGCCGGGAGCGCGTCGCGCGGATGACGCTTCGGGATCTGCCGACGCTCAACGCCCTTCTGAACGGCACGAGCGCGGCCCTCCTCGTCACGGGCTGGTTCCTGATCCGGTCGGGACGGAGAGAGGCCCACCGGAAGGCGATGACGGCGGCTTTCGTCGCTTCCGTCCTCTTCCTCGCGTCGTACCTGACGTACCACGCCTTCGTCGGGAGCATCCGCTTCCCGGGCACCGGCACGGCCCGCGCGGTCTACCTCTCGATCCTCCTGACGCACACGGTCCTCGCCGCCGCCGCCGGACCGCTCGCTCTCACCGTCTTCGTCCTCGCGCGCCGGGGGCGATTCGGGACGCACCGGCGCCTCGCGCGCTGGACGCTTCCGATCTGGCTCTACGTCTCCGTGACCGGCGTCGTCGTCTACCTGATGCTCTACCGGTCGGCCTGGGGCCGCTGAGGGACGACCGCCGCCATCCCGCCCCACCGGTCGACGAGATCCCGGATCCGCGCGAGCGTCACGGGCTTCGTCACGAAGTCGTTCATCCCCTCCACCTCGCAGCGCCGCCGGACATCTTCCGAGGTGAGCGCCGTCAGCGCGACGACGGGGAGCGCCTCGCCGACGGGAAGGGCGCGGAGCCGGCGCAGGACCTGGTAGCCGTCCATCTCCGGCATCTGAAGGTCGAGGAGGACGAACGAGAAGGGCTGGTGCGACGCGGCCTCGAGCGCCTCGCGCCCGGAACTCGCTCCGACGACCTCGGCCCCCCGGGAGCGGAGCATGTGGGCGAGGAGCTCGCGGTTCTCGTCGTTGTCCTCCACGAGGAGGACCCGGGGCGCCGACGGACGCCGGCCGATCCTCACCGCGTCGATCCGGCGCAGGAACTCCCGCGTCGTCTCCGCGAGGTCGATCTGGGCCTTCGCCTTCTGGACCGGCCCCGACCGCTCGTCGTGCGCGCGGCGGACGGCCTCCGCGACGCTCTCGGCCGAGACGCGAAGCTCCCGTGCCGTCGACTCGATGGCGTCGGCGGCGGCGCGCCGCGCCTCCACGAGGGCGCTTCGGGACGCGGCCGCCTCGTCGAGAAGCGCCTTGCGGGAGGCCCCGTCGACGAGGACGACCGAGGCCCCGCCCCCCTGCCGTGCCGCCGCCAGGACGTGCACGGGACGCGGCGGGCCTTCGAGCGGGAGAAGCTGCTCGTCGAACTCGGTCACCGCCGCAGCTTCGGCCGCCCGCGTCGTCTTCCGGGAGAGCGCGTCGAGCGCCGCACCGAGGCCCGGCGGGAAAATGTCCGCGCGCGCCGCTTCCATCCCCTCGAGGATCTCGATCCGCCGGCCGGTCCACTCCGAGAGACGCCCGCCGACGGTCTCGATCCGCCCCTCGCCGTCGAGGCCGAGGAGGGCGATCGGCGCCTCGTCGAGGAGGCGGGCCTGCCGTTCGTCCCCGCCGCCGGCACGGGTCTCGACGAAGACGACGGCCACCTCGACCGTCTTTCCGTACCGGATCACCGGCAGGAGCGTCCTCGCGACGTCGACGCGCCGGCCGAATTCGTCCGCGACCGCGGCCCGCCGGCCCGGCCGTGCCCGTCCGCTCGTGAAGACCGCGTCGACCTCCTGAAGGAACGCCCTCTCTTCGTCCACCGGAACGATGCTCCCGGCGGAGGGGAGCCCCTCCATCTCGCGGGCCGGCCGGCCGAAGAGCTTCGCCGCCCCGGAGTTCCAGTACGTGATTCTTCCGCTCCGCTCCACGGCGCAGACGGCCACCGTTTCGGCCGCGTCGAGCGCCGGACCGAAGGCAACCCGCACCGCCGGTGCCGCCTTCGAGCCCGCCCACCAGTCCTCGACGCGGGACCCGAGGAAGAGCTTCCTGGCACCCGTCGCCATGGAGGACATCCAGTTCAGAATGCGGCCGGCGGACACGTCCCCATCTTATCCAGCCGGGGGCGCTACCGCGAAAGGAGAACCGGCTGACGAAGGGCTCCGGGACGAGGCCGGACGACGGGACGTTCCCCACGTGGGGAGCGCTCCTCGCCGAAGCCCGGCGACGCCTCTCCTCGCCGGAGCACCCCGCCTTCGAGGCCGAGGAGCTGCTCGCGCGGGCGACCGGCCGCCCCCGGGCCTGGTTCCACGCCCGCCGCGGCGAGAAGGCCGACGAGGCCGACGTGGGCGCCTTCCGCGCGCTCGTCGGCCGGCGCGCAGCCGGCGAGCCGCTCCAGTACCTTCTGGGGGAGTGGGAGTTCCTCGGCCGGACCTTCCGCGTCGACCCACGCGCGCTGATCCCGCGCGGTGAGACGGAAGGGATCGTGGAGGCCTCCGGACGCGCGGCACCCGCGGCCCGCCGGATCCTTGACCTCGGCACGGGAAGCGGCGTCCTCGCCGTGACGCTCGCCCTCGAGCGGCCCGGCGCCTTGGTCGTGGCCCTCGACCGGGCGGCCGGGGCGCTCGCCCTCGCGCGGGAGAACGCGGTGAGGCACGGGGTCGAAGAGCGGGTTCGTCTCCTCGCCTCGGACTGGCTCTCGGCGCTCCGGCCCTCCCGCCCCTTCTCGCTCGCCGTCGCGAACCCGCCCTACGTCCCGATCGGAGACGCGCCGCACCTCGAGAAGACCGTCTCGGAGCACGAGCCGCCGCTCGCGCTCTACGGGGGTGAGGATGGGCTCGACCCTCTCCGCGGTCTTCTCCGCGACCTGCCGCTCTATCTCGCCGCCGGCGCCCCTTTCGTCTTCGAGTTCGGCTACGGGCAGGCTCGCGACGTCAGCGATCTCGTCGAGGCGTCGGGCTTCTTCCGCCTCGTCGCCGTGCGGCTCGACGCCGCCGGTATCCCCCGGACCGCAACGGCGCTCCGGACCGCGCGATAATCGCCGGGTGAAAAGCGCCGCAAAGAGCGACCCGTCCTGCCTCTTCTGCCGGATCGTCCGCCGGGAGATCCCGTCGACGCCCGTCTACGACGACGAGGATTTCTATGCCTTCCGCGACATCGCGCCGAAGGCCCCCACGCACATCCTCGTCATCCCGAAGACGCACCTTCCGAGGCTTTCCGCCGCGACGACCGCCGACGCCCCTCTCCTCGCGCGTCTCCTTCTCGTCCTGGCCGGAATCGCCAGGAGCGAGAAGGCGGACGACTACCGGCTCGTCGTGAACAACGGGGCCGACGCGGGGCAGAGCGTCGATCACCTTCACCTCCATCTCCTCGCCGGGCGATCGTTCAATTGGCCTCCCGGCTGAGCCTCCCGGCGTTCGCTCCCCTCGCCGCCTTCACCGCCCTCCTCGCCCTCGCCGCGCCCGCCGAGCCGGAGCGCGACCTTGCACGCGAGGCGACCTCGGCCGCGCGCGCCGGCGAGTGGGAAAAGGTCCTCGAATCGCTCGAGAAGCTCCGCCTCGAGAACCCCGACCGCTACGCGGACGGCCGCTTCGACTACCTCGCGGCACGGGCTCTCGCCGCGAGCGGCCGCCCGGACGAGGCGCTTCCCCGGTTCGAGCGCTTCATCGCGCCGGGCGATCTCTTCGACGTTCCCGCACGGCTCGCCGCCGCGCAGCTCCGCTTCCAGACGGGGGACGGGGAAGGCGCCTTCGACCTCCTCCTGCCGCTCTTTGCGCGGAAGGGGACCTACGTGGCGCGGCGTGCCCTGCGGATCACCCTCGACGCGCTCGAGACGAAGAGCGACGCCGTCGTTCTCTCGCGTCTCGTCGCCGCGCGGCTTCCCGCGGCCCCGAGAGAAAGGCGTCGCCTGACGGCTCTCCGTGCGGACGCGCTCGAGGCTTCCGGGGAGACGGCCCAGGCCGAGGCCCTCCGCGAGGAGCTGCTCCGCGAAGGGGGGCGCGACGATGCGGCCGCCGTCGTCCTCGCGCGGGAGATGCGTGGCACGGACGCGGCGGCGATCCCCGAGCCCCTTCTCCGTCTCCTCATCGACACGGCGCGCGCGCAGCGGGACCTCGAGATGGCCGAGCGGCTTCTCGTCGAGCGGGACCGCCGCGCCGCCGCCGGAACCGACGTCGACGAGCACGAGCTGGCCCGGTTCGATCTCGGCCGCCTCTACGCTTCTCGCGGGCGCTTTGCGGAAGCCGCCGCCGTCTTTCGCGGCCTCCTCGCGGATCGGCCGGCCCGGCTGAAGCGCGGAAGAACGCGGAGCGCCGACGCCCCCGGCACGGCCGGTTTCTTTACTCGCGTCCGCTTCAACTACGCCGCGGCGCTCGAGAAGCTGGGGAACGCCGAGTCGGCGATCGTCGAGCTTCGGCGCGCCGAGATCGAGCGGACCGGCCCCTGGAGGCTGGCGATGCTCCAGCGGGCCCGGATCCTGACGCGGACGGAACGCTTCGACGAGGCCGAGGCGATTCTTCGCGACCCCGTCCTTCAGCGCGAGCCGGGCCGGGTCGAAGGGCTCCTGACGCTCGTCCTCCGCCGCTCCGAGACCGGAGATGCCGCCGGAGCGCGCCGGGCGCTGGAAAGCGTCCTGGCGCTCGCCCGCGCCCGAAGGCTCCCGGAGCCCTGGAAGTCGGAGATTCCGTTCTGGCAGGGCCGCGTGGCCGAGGCGGGAGGCGACGCGCGCTCGGCGCTCGCGGCCTACGCCCGCCTCCTCGCGGAGCACCCCTCGTCCGCGGCGGCCGACTTCGCACGCGAACGGGCGCTGGGGCTTCCGGAACCGCTCCGTGCCGCCTTCCTCAGGCAGCGCCGCGCCCTCGGGGAGGCGGCCCTCGCACGGGGATCGCCGCGCGACGCTCTCGCGCCGCTCCTTCCGGCGACGCGGCTCGGCGACGACGCCGCCCGCGACCTTCTTCGCGTCGCGTACGGGGCCCTCCCGGCCTACTCGGAGATCCTCCTTGCGCCCGAGCTCGGCGCCGAGACGCTCCCGACGCTCTGCGGCGACGCGGGGGCGTGCCGGCTCCTCCAGCTGGGCCTCGCGGAGGAGGCCGCGCCGATCGTCCGCGACGCCGCGCGCCTCGATACGCTCCTCGGCTGCATGGCCTCCGCGCGCCTCGCGGAGCAGGCCGACGCCGGCCCCTTCGCGCTCGAAGCGGCCGAGGCGCTGGCCCGGAAGATCCCGAAGGACTTCCTTCTCGAGCTCGCGCCGCTCCCGGTCCGGCGCGCCCTCGCCCCGCGCCCGTTCGACCGGCTCGTCGCCGACGCCGCGCGCGAGAGCGGCGTGCCGCACGATCTCCTCTACGCCGTCATGCGGCAGGAGAGCGGCTTCGACCGGGAGGCCGCCTCCCCGGCCGCCGCCCGCGGCCTGATGCAGCTGACGCTCCCGACGGCCGGGGAGGCGGCTCGCGAGCTTTCGGAAGAGCCTCCCGCCTACCTCCAGCTCTACGAGCCGGAGCGCTCCCTCCGCCTCGGCGCGCAGACGCTCCGCGGGCTTCTCGCGCGCTTCTCCGGCGATCCGGTGCGCGCCATCTCCGGCTACAACGCGGGAGCCGGGCAGACCGCGATATGGGTCGGGGCGGCCCGGACCCCCTCGGAGGCGCTCTTCGCCGCGATCACCTACGCACAGACCCGGACGTACCTGCGCCGGGTCCTCGTACACCGGGACCTCTACCGGCTCGCCGAGACCGCGCCTCAGCGCCGATAGACGAGGATGCGGGTCGACTTCCGGAGATCGTCGGTCCAGCGCGCGATCGCCTCGTTCAGCTTCCGCTCGCGGATCAGCTCGCGGACCTCGTCGGACACCTCCGCGAGCGGCGGGAGCGTCTCGATCCCTTTCTCGCGCGCCTCGTCGCGGAACGGACCCTCGTAGAACGCGCGGATCTCGTCGTCGGTCACGCGCACCGTCGGGGCGAGCCTCTCGCGCGTGAAGTTCTCCAGCATCAGGCCTCTCCGGACGAACGCCGTGACCTCCCCGCGCGAGATGCCGGCGCTCCTCAGGACCTCTTCGAAAGGCATCCCGCGCTCCTTCTCCACGCGCTCGGCGAGCGCCTTCACGCGCCGGTCGACCTCCCCCGGATCGGGTTCGAGCCCTCCCGTCTTCCGGAGCTCGCGCTCCCGGAGCGCGTCCGTCACGAGCTCGTCGAGAACCCGGCCGCGGTAGGCCTGGTCGCTTTCGTCCGGAAGGGGGCGCAGGAAGCGGACCGCGACGAGGTTCCGGACCTCGCTCTCGAGGATGATCTCGTCGCCGACGACCGCCGCGATCCGGTCGACGACGACTCCCGGCGAAGAAGGCGTGGCGGAGGGGGTCGCCGGAGGCGTCGTCGTCCCGAGGGCCAAGAGGAGAGCGAGCGGGGCGGCCGACGCCGGGATCACGGCGCGATCGTAGCAAGGGGCGCTACGATGCCGGCGTGAGCGGACGGCTCCTCGTCGTGGCGACGCCGATCGGGAATCTCGACGACCTCTCGCCGCGCGCCCGCGAGGCGCTCTCCGGCGCCGCGGTCGTCTACTGCGAGGACACGCGTCGGACCCAGCACCTCTTCGCGAGGTGGGGCATCGCGACGCCGCGCGTCTCCTGTCACGAGCACAACGAGCACCGGCGGATCGCCGAGGCGCTCGCCCGCCTCGAGCGGGGCGAGGCGGTCGCGCTCGTTTCGGACGCCGGGACGCCGGCGGTTTCGGATCCGGGACAGC
The DNA here is from genome assembly GCA_963779415.1 of uncultured Acidobacteriota bacterium. GTDB lineage: Bacteria > Acidobacteriota > Thermoanaerobaculia > UBA5066 > UBA5066 > DAOMFB01. The sequence continues at coordinate 1,717,407 of CAVZYA010000001.1, forward strand.
GCCTCGTGGCCGCCGCGGCGGCGGCCGGCCACCGCGTGGAGCCGCTGCCGGGCCCCTCGGCCGCCCTCGCGATCCTCTCCGTGAGCGGCTTTCCGGCGGTCCCCTTCACCTTCCTCGGCTTCCCGCCGGCGCGGCGCGGAGAGCGAGACCGCTGGTTTGCGGCACGGGCCGAACGCGGCGGGACGGTCGTCCTCTTCGAATCGCCCCACCGGATCGTCGAGTCGCTCGCCGCCCTCGCTGCCGCCTGGGACGATCCCGACGTCGCCGTCGGGCGCGAGCTGACGAAGGTGCACGAGGAGATCCTCCGGGGCCGGGCCTCGGACGTCGCGAAGCTCCTCGCGGCGCGCCCGGGGGTGAAGGGCGAGCTGGCCGTGGCGATCGCCCCTTCACGTGAAGCCGAAGCCCCGCCGCGGGAGAGCGCCGCTTCTCAGGACGCGGAGCGGTCCTCGAGCTGAAGGCGACCGTCGGCGGCGAGTCGCGAGGCGAGCGTCCGCCAATGGACGTCGGGCTGGGCGGCGAACGCGTGGAGGTAGATCGCGGCGTCCCGCGCCGGGAAGCGTGAGAGAAGCGCGTTGACGGCCGCGTCCAGCGTCGCCTCGGGGGGCTCGGGGACCTCCCCTTCCAACGACAGCTGCGCGCCGTCGTGCGGAAGTCCGGCCGCCTCGAGGAACGTTTCGATCAGCTCCTTCTTCTTCCGGACGAGCGCGGCCGAGAGGACGAAGAGACCGAGCTCGGAGGCGCGCCGGTCGCGGAGGGTCCGCCTCACGTACGCTTTCCGCGTCTCCTCGGGCAGACGCCCGAAGCGGGCGAGGCTGATGTTCTGGAGGGAGAGGACGGCGCCGGCGAGCCGGTCCGGAACGCCTTCGTCCTCGCAGGCCGAAAGGACGATCGCGGCCGTCTCTTCGGAGGAGAGGGAGCGGAAGAGCTCGTGAGGCTTCATCGACGCGGAGGATAAACCGGACCATTTCCGGCGCGGACGGGCCCCCTCGCTTTCTGCGACAATGGACGGCTTGATTCTTCTCCACGGCGTCTACGTGCCGGAACTCTCCGAGCCTCCTCTCACGGGCTTTCTCCTCTGGGCCGAAGGGGAAGCTCCGGACGCGCCTCCGCCGGATCGTCACCCGCGCGCCCTTGCGCCCGCCGTGCTGGAGGAGGCGCTTCGCCCGCTCGGCCTCGGCAACGCACCGGCCGGAGGGGTCCGGGCGGTCACGGCCCGCCTCGCGCTCCCCTCGCGCGGGGGCTGGCCGCTCGCCCCGGCGTCGTTTCTCCGCGATGCGGGAGCCTCGGGTACCCCGTCTCTCCGCTGGTTCGAGATCTTCGGCCTCCGCCTCACCGCGATCGAGACGCTCGATCTCGTGCCGAACGTCGCGACGAGCCTGCGGGCCCGCCCCCAGCGGCTGCGATCCGGCGACGACCTCGACTACTGGGCCAAGGCGGCACGATGGGCCTTCGACCTCCTCTTTCGCCGTCGTGTCGCGCCGTCGGCTGACGCCGTCGCCCCCCTGTGGAAACCCGTCCTTTCCGATCCTGCCGAGCGGGAGCGCCTGCAGCGCTTCGCGGCCGCCCTTCCCCCCGCCGCGCGCACGGCGACGCACGCCGCCGAGCACGGTACCGCGCGAGCCGGATCGCTCTTCCCCTCGCCGGTTCGGACCGTTCGCCTCTTTCTCGAGGAGATCACCGACGCGGCGGCCCGCGAGTTCATCCGGGACGTGGTTCCGTCCGAGCAGCGCCGCGCGGGGAGCGGACCGGAAGCTGTCGTGGCCGCCGCGCTCGCCTCGCCGCCCGGACCTCCTCTCGAGCCGGAGATCCTCGCGCGCCTCTTCGACTACAGTCTTGGACTTCTCGAGCCGCTTCCGGAAGGAGCGCTCGCTCTCGGGATCCGGGTCGTTCCTCCTCCGGGTGATGCACCCGACTCGCCGTGGCGCCTCCAATACCACCTCGTCGCCTCCGACGACAACACGATCGAGCTGGACGCGGCAGAGATCTGGGGAATCAAGGAGGGGGCGATCCGGCGCGCCGGACGGCTCTTCGCGGCGCCCCAGGAGGCGCTCCTCGCCCGCCTCGCCACCGCGTCCACCCTCTCGCCGGTCGTGGCGCGAAGCCTCGAAGAGCGCCACCCGGCCGACGTTGAGCTGACGCTCGAGGAGGCCTGCGCCTTCCTGACGCGGGAGGCGCCGCTGCTTTCGGAGTCGGGAGTCCGGGTCCTCCTGCCGAACGAAGGGCGGCTCGCGCGCGTTTCGCTGCGGCTTCACGCTGGCGACGGCGGGCGAGGCGGGGCGCTGACCCGGTTCGGCCTCGAGACCGTCGTCGATTTCGACTGGCGCGTCGCGGTCGGGGAGACCGTCCTTTCGCCCGAGGAGTTCGAGGAGCTGGCCGCCCGGAAGATCCCGCTCGTCCCGATCCGCGGCGAGTGGGTCCTTCTCGACCACGAGCATCTCTCGCGAACGCTTCGCCTCTTCGACCGGCGCCCCGCCGGACGGACGACGCTCGGCGAGTTCCTTCGGCTCGCGAGCGGCCTCGACGCCGAGGCGGGCTCCTATCCGGTGGAGGCCGTCTCCGGCGAAGGATGGCTGAAGGCCTTCCTCGATCCGACGGAAGCGCGGCGGGAGATCTCCGGTTTCACGGCGCCGGCCGGGCTCGTCGGGACGCTCCGCCCCTACCAGAGCCGGGGGGTCGCCTGGATGCGGTTCCTGACGGCGCGCGGCCTCGGCGCCTGCCTCGCGGACGACATGGGCCTCGGCAAGACCGTTCAGTACCTCACGGTCCTCCTCGCAGCCAAGGAGGCGGGAGAGGTGATCCGCCCTTCCCTGCTCATCTGTCCGACCTCCGTCGCGGAGAACTGGATTACGGAGGCCGCGCGTTTCGCCCCGTCCCTCACGGTCGCCGTCCACCACGGTCCCGACCGCGCGGCCGGCGCGGCGTTCGGCGCGCTCCTTCAGCGAACCGACATCCTCGTGACGACGTACGGCCTCGCCCATCGCGACCGCGCCCTCTTCGGACCGGTCGACTGGCAGTACGTGGCTCTCGACGAGGCGCAGAACGTCAAGAACCCCGCCGCCGCCCAGTCGCGGGCCGTCCGGGCACTCAAGGCGCGGCGCCGCGCCGCCCTCACCGGGACACCGATGGAGAACCGGCTCTCCGAGCTGAAGTCGATCTTCGACTTCCTGAACCCCGGCCTCCTCGGGACGGACGACGAGTTCCGGAGGAGCTTCGCCCTTCCGATCGAGCGCCAGCGGGACCCCGCGGCGACCGAGCGACTCCGCCGCCTGACGGGGCCCTGTCTGCTGCGCCGCGCGAAGACCGACCCCGGGGTCGTGGCGGACCTCCCCGAGAAGATCGAGACGAAGGAGTTCGTCGGCCTCACCCGCGAGCAGGCGGCGCTCTACCGCGCGACGACCCGGGCGCTTCTCACGGGAATCGGGATGGCAAAGGGACGCAGCCGGCGCGCACGGGTCCTTCTCCTCCTGCTTCGCCTGAAGCAGATCTGCGACCACCCGGCTCTCCTCGATCCGGCCGAGGGACGCCTCGCCGCGCGCTCGGCGAAGCTCTCCCGCCTCCTCTCCCTGCTCGAGGAGACGAGCGCCGAGCGGCGCCCCGCTCTCGTCTTCACCCAGTTCGCGCAGATGGGAAAGATCCTCGTCCGCTGCGTCGAGGAGCATTTCGGAAACGAGGTTCTCTTCCTCCACGGCGGGGTTCCGCGGCGGGCCCGCGCCGACATGGTGCGCCGTTTCCAGGAAGACCTCGACCCGCCGCTCGTCTTCGTCGTCTCGCTTCGCGCCGGCGGGAGCGGCCTGAACCTGACGCGCGCCTCGCACGTCTTCCACTTCGACCGCTGGTGGAATCCCGCCGTCGAAGAGCAGGCGACCGACCGCGCCTTCCGGATCGGGCAGACGCAGAACGTCCAGGTCCACAAGTTCGTCTGCCGTGGCACGCTCGAGGAGCGGATCGACCGCCTCCTCGACGAGAAGAAGTACCTGGCCCGGACGATCGTCGGCTCCGGGGAAACGTGGCTCGCCGCCCTGACGGACGACGAGATCGCCGATCTCGTTCTCTCTCGCGCGAGGCCGTGGAGATGGAGGCCGACGGATGACGGCGAGGAGTCCGAGCCTCATGTCGCTTCTTCCGGGCTGGAGGGAGCGCTGGGTCGCCACGCTCCGGGGTTTCGGCTGGGCCGTTCCACTTCCGAAGGGGCGAACGGCGCACCTCGAGACCGGACCCGAAGGGGTCGTCGCGACGGTCCGCTCCGGAGGGGCGCCGAATCGCGTCCGGGTCCGCCTCACGCCGCTTCCGCGCCGCACGTTCGAAGCGGGGATGCGGAAGCTCGCCCTCCGGGCGGCGTCCGCGGCGAGCCTCCTTGCCGGCAGCCTTCCCGCCGACGCGGACTCGGCTTTCTCCGGCATGCGACACGGGCTTCTTCCCCGTCGTCCCGAGGAGGTCGAGCAGTCATGCAGCTGCGGCGAGGCGCCCCCCTGCAGTCATCTCCTCGCCGTCCACTCGGCCATCGCGGCGCGGCTCGCGTCGGATCCTCTTCTTCTCCCGGAGCTTCGAGGCCGGCGCCGGGAGGAGATCGTGGAGACCATGAGACGGCTCCGCCAGATCGATTCACCGATTGCTTCGGGACCGGCGCTCTCGGGCGGCGCGCCTCGGGAGGAGGCTCCGGCACCTCTTCCGGAGGGGGCGTTCGAGCGGCCCGAATGCTTCTTCTCGCCGCTCCTCCCTCTCTCGTCCCTCGTCATCTCTTCGTCCTCGGGCGAGCCGACCGACACGATACCGGCGCGCCTCGGTCCTCCTCCGTTCTCCGATCCGGAAGCTTCCCGACTCGTCGAGGACTTTCACCGGGCCATCGGGCTCGGTGCCGCGGAGCGCCTCGCGGAGTGGGATTGGCGGCGCGCGGGGAAGAGCTGAGGATTCAGCGCCCGGCGCGGGCGAGAAGCCACGCCTCCATCAGCAAGAACCCTCCCCCGATGCCGCTCTTGGCGCCACGATCGACGCCGGAGAGGTCCCGGAGCGACCGCACCAGCTCCTCGAGCGTCCAGCCTTCCAGCGCTTGAAACGAGCGGAAGAGAAGGTACGGATGAACGTCGGCGGAAAGCGGTGGCGCGCCGTTCCGGACGGCGCGGAGCGAGGGAAGGAGTCTGTCGGCGAAACCGCGGTAGTCGAGCCGGCGCCCTTTTCCGGGCTCGATCCCGCGGTCGGCGAGCGCGGCCTTGAGGAGGAGCATTCGCCGCAGGTCGGCCGCGAGAAGGCCGAGGATCGGGAAGAAGGCCGACTCCCCTCGCGGCCCCTTCCGCGGCGGGGAGCCGTCCCCGCGTCCTCCCGTCGGGCGGAACGCCGTGAACTCGCCTCCCGAGAGGAGCCTCTCCAGGATCCGGATCGCCTCGACGAACCGTCGGCCCGCGACCGCCTCGACGAAATCCGAGCCGTACTCCTTCCGTTCGTCCGCCACGAGCCTCCCGGCGTCCTCCTCCGTCACACGCTCTCCCCCCGCCCCGTCGATGAGCCGGTCGAGGTCGAGAAGAAACGCGCGCGCGGCGAGCCGGCCGCGGGAGGTCAGGAGGGCGAAGACCTCGGCGTCGACGAGCGCTCCCCGCTCGATCGCCCGCTCCGCGCCGAGAGCGACGAGCCGCTCCTGCCGCTCCTCGTCCGAGCCCGCGGACAAGTCCGCCGCGATCCCCGCACGCCGGAGCTCCCCCGCGATGCCGTGCTCTGCGTCCGGCGAGACCGCGAAGACGACCAGCGCGTTGTCGCCCGGGGTGGAGCGCGACGCGTAGTCGGCGAGCGGCGCCGCCGAGACGACGCCGGTTGCGCCGGACTCCGCCGCGAGAACGAGGAGGCGTGAGAGTTCGGCGGCCCTCTCGCTCCGTCTCACCCTTCCCGCGAGACGCCGGGCGGCCTCCTCGGGATTTTCGGACGCGTCGATTCCCGCCGCGGCGGCGAGCGCCGCGGCGCGGCGGGCGGCACGCAGGTGGGCCGCCGTTGCGGAGCCGCCCGGCTCCGCGGGCTCGGATTCCGCCGCGTCGTCCAGCACCGCCTCCAGCTCCTCCGCCGTCAGATTGCGGGCCCGGAGGATCTCCGTCGCGTCGAGGACGACGAGCCGGTTCGTCGCGAACAGAGCCACGGTCGCCGCGTCCGCGACGGCCTCGCTCACGCCTCCCGCCGAGCCGTCGTAGGAGGCGACCTCCCCCTCGACGAAGGCCTCGCGAAAGGCAGCGGTCAGCCGCCGGACCGCCTCCGAGACGATCCCGTCGTCGTCCCCCGCGACGAAGAGGAGAGGAGGAAGCGGAGAGCGCCGTACGGCCGCGAGAAGAGGCGAAAGCGCCGCGAAGGGATCAGACCTCGAACGCGAACTCACCAGGCCGATCCTATGACGTGTGACGGGGGGAGCGCGGGGGGTGCGAACCCGGCCTCATGGTTCGCGCCGACGGACCACGCACCCTCCGCGAATCAGATCAACCCCTTGTCTTGTAACTCCTGGCAGTCGAGGCAGTGGCGCGCCCACGGAACGGCCTCGAGCCGCTTCTCCTGGCAGGGCTGGTTGCAGTGGACGCAGGTGCCGAACGTCCCCGCGTCGAGACGCTCGATCGCCTGCTCGATCAGGAGGAGGATCCGGCGGTCGTTCTCCGAAAGGGAGTAGGCGAACTCCTTCGTGTAGGCCGACGTCGCGCGGTCCACCATGTCCTGGGCGGACTCGTCCGTCGTTTCGTCGGTCACCTCGCGGTTCTTCGCGAGGTCCTTCAGGAGCTCCTCCCGCTTGGCGAGGAGACGCTTCCGGGCCTTTTCGTGCCCGTCCTTCTTGGCGATCTTGACTGCCACCGTGGCGCTCTTGGGAGCCATCGTCTGGAATCCCCCGGTCACTTGGAATACGCGACACCCCGAAGCGTCGCGACCGCCCGATAGACCTGCTCTACCAGAACGAGCCGTGCGAGCTGATGGGGCAGGGTCATTCGGGAGAGCGGGAGGATAGCACGCGCCTGCCGCCGGAGAGCCGGGTCCAGCCCGTAGGCGCCTCCGACGGCGAAGACCACCGCCGAAGGGGAGGAATCGAGCCAGAGCCGGAGTTCCGCGGCAAACTCGCCGCTCGTCCGCTCCGGACCGGACTCATCGGCGAGAACGAGGAGATCCCGGGGCCGGAGGGCCGAAAGAACCCGCTCGGCCTCGGCCTTCCGGATCCGCGCCGCGTCCGGCTTCGACCCCGGCTTCTTTTCCTTCACGACGGCGATCTCGGCAGGGACGAAACGGGAGATCCGCTCCACGTACCGCGCGATCCCGCGGGCGTACTCGGCGTCGTCGCTCTTCCCGACGAAGAGAAATCGGATCTTCACGGGCGGCCGCGGCGCCGCTCGTAGAGCGTCTTGCGGGCGATGCCGAGGCGCCGCGCCGCTTCCGCGACGTTCCCGCCCGACTCCTCGAGGATGGCGTCGATGTAGGCGTCCGAGAGCCGCCGGAGCGACCAGCCCGAACGCGCCGCTTCCGAAAGAAGCGCTTCGGGATCGCCCGGTCCCGCCGTCCGGAAATGGCAGACGTCCAGCGCCGCCGCGCCCGAGTCCCGCGCTTCGATCGACGCGCGGCGGACAACGTTCTCCAGTTCCCGCCAGTTCCCCCGCCACGGGTGGTCCCGGAGCATCGCCTCGGCAGCCGGTGTCAGCCGGTCCGGCCCCCCGGCCTCGCGCGCGGCGGCGCGCGCCCCGGAAAGGACGTCGACACGGCGCTCCGCGAGCGTCGGGAGGTGGACGGTCACGACGGCGAGCCGGTAGTAGAGGTCCTCGCGGAACTCTCCGGTCCTCGCCCGGCGAGGAAGGTCCGGAGCCGCCGAAGCGACGAGCCGGGCGCGGACGGAAAGCGGCCGCGTCCCGCCGACCCGGCGGAAGAGCCGCTCCTCGACGACGCGGAGGAGCTTTCCCTGGGCCCGGGGCGAGAGAACGTCGATCCGGTCCAGATAGACGGTCCCGTCTCCCGCCCCCTCGAGAAGGCCCGGCTTGGACGACACGGCCCCGGTGAAGGCGCCGCGCTCGTGGCCGAAAAGCTCGCTCTCGAAGAGGTCGTCCGGGATCGCCGCGAGGTCGATCCGGACGAACGGCTCGGCGCGCCGGCGTGACCGCTCATGCAGGAGGCGGGCGAGGCGGTCCTTCCCGGTGCCCGGAGCGCCGAGGATCAGGACGGTCGTCGCGGAGTCGAGCGTCCGGGCGAGGCGGGAGAGTTGCAGCTTCAGCCCGCGGTGACGCGTCGCGAAGAGCGGGCCGGCCGACGGAGGATGCCGGGCGCCGGCCATCGCCCTAGCTGAAGCGAGCGGTCGCGTCGGGCGCGTCGCCCCAGAGCCGGTCGAGTCCGTAGAAGCGCCGGGCCTCCTCGTGGAAGATGTGAAAGACGGCGTCGCCGTAATCGAGGAGAATCCAGCGGGCGCGCTGGTAGCCCTCCTTCGAGAGCGGTCGCCGCCCTTCCGCCTTCATCGCCTGCTCGACGGCGTCGGCGAGCGCCTGCGCCTGCCGGTCGCTCGTGGCCGACGCGAGGACGAAGTAGTCGGACATGGCCGTCAACCCGCCGAGGTTGAGGACGACCAGCTTTTCGGCCTTCTTGTCGAGGAGCGCGGCCACGGCGCTCTTCACCTGCGCGACGAGCCGATCGTCGGCGGCCGCCGCGGCCCCGCCCCTTTCGGGCGGGGGCTCCGGAAACGGAACGGGAATCGGCGGAGGAGCGCCGGAGATCAGGGGGTGCCGTAGAGAAGATGTCTTCGGACGTACGCCTCGACGCTCGGAGGAAGGCTTTCGCGAAGATCCTCTCCCGCCGGTATGGCGCGCCGTAACCACGTGGAAGAGATTGTAACCGGCTCGTTCCCGCCCCAGAAAATGGTGGCCTCTTCCGGGGCGTCGCCGGGAACCGCCCCCTCGGGGGCGAGCCTCCCCCGGAGGTCTGGCGAGAGCGCCTCGCGCGTCCGGACGTAGTCGAAAGGCTCCCGGTGGATCACGGCGAACCGGTGCCCCTCGACGATCTCCCTCCACGAGCGCCAGCTCTCGAACCCCACGAGCGCATCCGAGCCGAGGACGAGGAGGATCTCGTCGTCGGGGCGGAAAGCGCGCACCTGCCGGAGCGTCTCGACCGTGTACGTCGTCCCGCCGCGGGCCACCTCGAAGTCCGAGAGGCCGAACCGGGGATAGGGGGCGAGGGCGAGCGCAAGCATCGCGAATCGGTGATGCGACCGCGCGGAAGGTCCCGTCGGCTTGTGCGGCGGACAGTAGGCGGGGACGAAGAGGACCTCGTCGAGCGCGAGCCGATCCGCAGCGAATGCGACCGGCTCGAGATGCCCGCGATGGACCGGATCGAACGAGCCGCCGTAGATCCCGACCCGCCGCGAAAAGGGGCGTGCCGGATTCACGCGGGGGTCTCCTCGAGGCGCTTGCCGAGGTGCTCGACGAGCGGGTCGAGCCCCTGATGGGCCGCGGCCGAGATGGAGAAGAAGGACTTTCCGCGGCGCTTCGCCGCCGCGGCGACCGCCGTGATCTGTTCTTTCGTCGCCATCTCGCGCTTGGATGCCACGAGGACGCGCTCGCGCGCCGCGAGCCGGGGATCGAACGCGGCGATCTCCCTTTCGAGGACGGCGATCGTCCGCTCGGCGTCTCCGGCCGGGCTCGAGAGGTCGAGGGCCGAGGCGTCGACGAGATGGCAGAGGAGGCGGGAGCGCTCCACGTGCTTGAGAAACCGGATGCCGAGCCCGTGCCCTTCGTGCGCTCCTTCGATGAGGCCCGGAATGTCCGCAGCCACGAAGGTCCGGAAGCGCCCCCAGGAGACGACGCCGAGATGCGGCACGAGCGTCGTGAAGGGATAGGCGGCGACCTTCGGCCGGGCCGCGGAAATGGCGGAGATCAGCGTCGACTTCCCCGCGTTCGGGAGGCCGACGATCGCGACGTCCGCGAGGAGCTTCAGCGAAAGGGCGAGCTCGCGCGTCTCGGCCTTGCCGCCCGGATCGGCCCGGCGCGGCGCCCGGTTCGTCGGTGTCGCGAAGCGGGCGTTGCCGCGGCCGCCGTGCCCCCCCTTCGCGACGACCAGCGTCTGCCCGTCCTGGGTCAGGTCGCCGAGCGTCTCCCCGGTGCCGTTGTCCGTGACGATCGTCCCGACCGGCACCGGAATCTCGAGCGGGCGCCCGTTCGCGCCGTGCCGGTTCGACCCTTTCCCGTGCCCGCCGCGGCCGGCGACGAACCGCCTCTTGAAGCGGAAAGCGAAGAGCGTATTGAGGTTCGCGTCCGCGACGAGGCTCACCGATCCCCCGTCCCCCCCGTCTCCGCCGGACGGCCCCCCTCGCGGGACGAACTTCTCGCGCCGGAAGGCGACACAGCCGTTTCCGCCGTCTCCGGCGGCGACGGAAATACGGGCTTCGTCGAGAAACATCGGTGCGGGGCGCCCCCGCCCGGGTCAGTTCGACGCGGGGGGAACCGGCGTGACGCTGATGAAGCGGCCGAGACGACCCTTGTCGTGGAACTGGACGATGCCCGGCACCTTCGCGAAGAGCGAGTCGTCCTTCGCGCGTCCGACGTTCGTTCCCGGCTTCAGGGGCGTCCCGCGCTGGCGCACGAGGATCGATCCTCCGGTGACGAGCTGACCCGCGAAGCGTTTCACGCCGAGCCGCTGGCTGTTGCTGTCCCGCCCGTTCCGGGAGGAACCCTGACCTTTCTTGTGAGCCATGGTGAAGACCTCCGCCGGCGTCTCAGGCCGTGATGGACGCGATCCGGATCTCGACGAGGTTCTGCCGGTGTCCGTGCATCCGTTTGAACTGCTTCCGGCGCTTCTTCTTGAAGACGATCAGCCGGGGGCCGCGCATCTCGCGGACGACGACCCCCTTGACGGACGCCCCGGGAACGAGCGGCGTGCCGAGGTGCAGGCCGTCGTCCTTGCCGATGGCGAGGACCTCGGAGAGGACGACTTCGGCCCCCTTCACGAGGGGCTCTTTCGTGAGGCGCTCGACACGGACCACGTCCCCTTCGGCGACGCGGACCTGCTTGCCCCCCGACTGGATCACGGCGTACATGGTTTCGAAACCTCCCCAAAGACAAGGGCCCGAGAAGGTACCACCGCGGACCCGAACTGTCAAAGTCCGGCCCGCTCAGGGCTTTCCGCCCTCGGTCACGTCGTTCGGAAGCTCGTCGACGTCCCTCTCGCCGGAAGGTCTCGGAAAGTGCTTCGCGAGAATGTCTCCGATCCGGTCGACGGCCGACACGATTCCCTCGGCGAAACGCCCTTCCGCGAAGCGGGCTGCGGCCGCGTCTCGCGCCGCGAGCCAGAAGGCGTCCCCCACCTTCTCGTGGACGGCCACGTCCCCGATGACGGCGAACGACCTCTCGTCCGGCACGATGAAGATGAGGCACCCCGTCCGGTGAACGGTCCGGTTCATCCCGAGCTTCAGAAAGGTCGCTTCCGCCGCTTTCCGGACATCCCCGACACGGCCGTGCTGGAGGTGGACCCGGATCTCGCCGCGCCCCTTCGCCTCGGCCCGCCGGATCGCCTCGACGATCGCGGGGCGGTCGAGATTTTCGAAGAACTCTCTCGCGCCCGATTTCTTCGCCATGGCCCTCCTCACCAGCTTCCGCTCGCGCCGCCGCCGCCAAACGAGCCCCCTCCGCCCGAGAATCCGCCCCCTCCCCCGCCCCAGCCGCCACCGCCTCCGAAGCCGCCACCCCCAAAGCCTCCCCCGCCGATGTACCAGTACCGGCCGCGGCGGCCTCCCCCGGCCCCGAGGCCACCGAAGACCATCGGGAGGACGAGAAAGAGGACGAGGAGGACGACCCAGAAAGGAATTCCGCTTTCGCGGCGCGACGAGGTCCGCCGGCTGGTCCCGACGTACTCCCCTTTCGTGGCGGCGATCGCGCCGTCGACGGCGGCCTTGACGCCGCCATCCCAGTCGCCCGCCCGGAAGTGCGGAATCGCCTCGTCCCGGAGGATCCTCCCCGCGAGGGCATCGGGAAGACTCCCTTCGAGGCCGTAACCGACCTCGAAGCGGGCCGACCTCGATTCCGGAAAGACAAAGAGGACGAGGCCGTTGTTCCGGACCTTGTCGCCCGCCCGCCACGCCCGGGCCACCGCCACCGTGAACTCTTCGAGCGTCGTCCCATCGGGGATCCGGCGATCGATGTAGACGAGAAACTGGTTCGAGGTGGCGGCTTCGAACTCCCTCAGGCGGCTCTCGAGCGACGCGCGCACCCCCGGCGAGAGGACCCCTGCCCGGTCCGTCACGAACTCCTTCGGGACGGGCGGCACGACGGGCGCCGCCGCGATCGAGACGGCGAGGAGCGCGAGCCCGAGGAAGAGCGACGCCGGGCGCTTCATGCGGGAGACCTCGCTTCCCGGGAGGCGCCTTCGCACCCCCCGAGAGGACGGTTCAGAACTTGACGGCCGGCGGCGTCGCCGCGCCTTCGACGGCTTTGAAGTACGGCCGCTCCTTGAAGCCGGCGAAGTTCGCGACGATGACCGTGGGGAACGAGCGCCGGAGCGTGTTGTAGGCGAGCGCCGCGTTGTTGAAGTCGAGCCGCGCCACGGCAATCCGGTTCTCCGTCCCCTCGAGCTGGACCTGAAGGTCGCGGAATCCCTGGACCGCCTTCAGCTCGGGATACTTCTCCACCGCGACGAGGAGCCGCGAGAGGGCGCCCCCCAGCTGGTCCTGCGCCTTCTGGAACTGCTCGAACGCGGCAGGGTCCTTGATGCTGTTCGCATCGATCTTCACCTGCGTCGCGGAGGCGCGGGCCTGGATCACGGCTTCGAGAGTCCCCTTCTCGAAGTTCGCGGCCCCCTTCACGGTCTCCACGACGTTCGGGATCAGGTCCATCCGGCGCTGGTACTGGTTCTCCACCTGCGCCCAGGCGGCCGTGAGCTTCTGGTCCGCCGCGTTGAGGCGGTTGTAGGTGCCGGCGGCCCAGCCGCCGAGGACGAGGACGCCCACGAGGACGAGGACGAGGCATCCGAGGACGAGGCCTTTACCCATGACGGTCGATCTCCTCCCTTTCGGGGCGGGAATGCTATCAGGCCGGGGTGAACGTCGACCGGGCGCCCCTCAGACCATCTCCTCGAGGAGGCGAGGGGAGAGAAGCCACTTCAGCTCCGCCCGGGCGATCGACGGATCGCCGTCGACCTCGAACTCGGCGAGCCCCGCCTTCTTCATCGGGATCTCGGTGTCCCGCCGTCCCGTGGCGAGCCGGCCGAGGAGCCTCCCCACGTGCGGCTGGTGGCCGACGAGGAGGACGCTCCCCGCCCCGAGCCTTCCGAGCTCCACGAGAAGCTCCTCGGGATCGGCGTTCGGCAGGAGGCTTTTCGTCTCGAGGAGGGTCTTGCGAAAGCCGCACGCCGCGGCGACGGGTTCTGCCGTCTGCCGCGACCGGACGAGGGGCGAAACGAGGACGGCATCATAGGCGGGGTCCAGCTTCGCGATCGCCTTCGCGACGAGCCGCATTCTCTTTTTCCCCGTGTCCGTGAGCCGCCGGTCCGCGTCCCGTCCGGAAGGCGAGGCCTCCTCGGCTTCGGCGTGGCGGAGGAGATGGATCTTCACGCCGTCACTCCGTTCCGAGATCGCGGGCCAGCTCTCCACGCGTCTCGAGGGAAAGGGGCGTGGACGCCCGGTAGTTCGGATGCTCCGCGCGGATCGCCGCGGGGACGCCGGAATCGAGGAGAGCGACGCGGGTTGCCGCGTCGTCCCCGAGGGGAAAGCGGAGGTACTGCACGGCCGCGATCCGGTCCTCCCGGCTCTGGCCGCCGAGGAAACGGGCCGGCACCCGGCGATCCCCCAGCTCGAAAAGGAGGTGGCGCCCTGTCGTCAGGCCGAGGAGGCCGTCCAGCTGCGACTGGATCTGCCGCTCCTCGGTGATCTCGATGAGGAGCGTCGCCGCCACCTCTCCCGGATCGGGGAGGAGCTCGTTGTAGGTGTCGATCTCGTGCTGGACGGCTTCGGGCCTCACGATCTTCTCGGCGCGGCACATCTCCTGGATCTGCCCCAGCACCGTCAGGCGGTTCTCGAAGACGAGCGACATGATCGGTCCGAGGAGGACACGCCGCCGCATCTTCTCCGCGATGATGCTCTTCCGCCACTCCTCGCGGATCAGCTCGTAATCCTGCAGGTTCTTGACGTCGGAGAGCTGGATCTTCTTCATTCGGGAATCCCATAGGCGTTCCGGAGCACCTCCGCCGGGTGAAGGACCGGGACTTTCATCCCCTGGCGGATCTGGACGCCGGCGAGCGGGCAGTCGGAGGCCACGACCTCGGCCCCGGCGGCGGCGAGGCCGTCGAAGAGCTTCTGCCCGACCTTCATCGACTCGTCGAAGTACTCGGCCTTCATCGCCCAGGTCCCGTCGTGTCCCGAGCACTTCTCGACCATCGTCACCGTCGCTCCCGTCAGGGCGAGAAGGTCACGAGACTTGAACCCGATGTTCTGCACCTTCAGATGGCAGGGAAGGTGGTAGGCGATCGACTTCGGAGCCCGGGGAAAGTCGAGGACGAGCCGCTGCTTCCCTTTCAGCTCCATCAGGAACTCGAAGAGGTCCCGCGTCGCCTTTCCGACGCGTTCCACGTCCTCTCCCCCTCCGAGCCAGGGGTACTCCTTCTTGATCATGAGCGAACAGGAGGGGCCCGGCGTCACGACCGTGTACCCCTTTTCCACCCAGGGGAGGAGCGCGCGGACCACGTCCGTCCGCGCCTCGACCGCCGCCGGAACGTCGCCGACGTCGAAGAAGGGCATTCCGCAGCAGCGCGGATACTCGACGACGACCTCGACGCCGGAGTGTTCGAGGACCTGGACTGCCGCCTTTCCGATCTCCGGCCGGTTCCATTCGACGGAACAGGTCGGATAGAAGACGACCTTCGCCGAAGGCTCCGCCGTCCGCGCCGGTTTCGGCCGCTTCCGGAACCATGCCGTGAACGTCTCGCCGGCGAAGCGCGGCAGCTCCTTTCGCGCGGAGATGCCGGCCGTCTTCTCCATCGCCCACCGGACGACGGGGAGCCCGTTCACGAAGTTCGCGAGCGGGCGCGACCGGCGAGGCGAGGCGCCCGAGCCGGTCGGGGTTCGATAGCATCCGCTCGCGAAGGGGAAGGCCCACGGCCTCGCGCCGCACCCGCCGCGCGTCGAGGACGAGGTGAGGGATATCGACGTGCCAACGGTGCGGCGGGATGTACGGGCAGTGCGGAATGCAGAGCTTGCACTCGTAGCAGAGGTCCACGAAGTCGTCGAAGACCTTGCTTGGAAGCTTCTCGACGTCGCCGTCCACCTCCGTGGCGTCGAGCCCCTTGAACAGGACGTCGAAAGATGGACAGAGCGAAAAGCAGCGCCGACAGCCGTGACAGATGTCGGCGATGCGGGAAAGCTCGGCGGTGAGGGACTTTCCGTCGGTGACCTTGATCGGCTGGCCGACAGCTCCCATGGCGGTGTCCTTTCTTCGGACGGAGCGAGCGGGGGGCGCCGAGGGGCGCGGCGCGCCCCTCCGCCCCCCGCGACCCCTCAGGCGGGCAAGGTGGAGAGGAGCTTCGAGAATCGGTTCGCGTGCGACTTCTCCGCGCGCGCGAGAGTCTCGAACCAGTCCGCGATCTCCGCGAAGCCCTCCTCGCGGGCGATCTTCGCGAAGCCCGGATACATCTGCGTGTACTCGTACGTCTCGCCTTCGATCGCCGACTTGAGGTTCAACTCCGTCGAGCCGAACGGAAGGCCGGTGGCCGGGTCGCCGGCGGCCTTGAGGTAGTCCATGTGGCCGTGGGCATGGCCGGTCTCTCCTTCCGCCGTGTCGCGGAAGTTCCCGGCGATCTCGGGATGCCCCTCGACGTCGGCCTTGTCGGCGAAGTAGAGATAGCGGCGGTTCGCCTGACTCTCTCCTGCGAAAGCATGCTTGAGGTTCTCGTGGGTCTTGGTGCTCTTCAGTTCTTTCATAGCGGATCCCCCTTTCGATGGTGGCCTGCCAATTTAGACTCGGTATAAGAAAGAATCAAGGGGCTCTCGACTTCTCTTTAGATTAAGTCTAAACTAATCGTAACCGGGAGGAACTTTATCTCCTGCTCCCGGAATCCGAAATGAGGAGTCTGAACCCATGAGTCCGATCGTAGGCCAACGGGCCCCCGAATTCGCCCTCGAAGGCGTCCTGAACGGCAACTTCTCCACTTACCGCCTGACCGACTTCCGCGGAAAGTGGCTGGTCCTCTTCTTCTATCCGCTCGACTTCACCTTCGTCTGTCCGACGGAGATTCTCGCCTTCTCCGACCGGCTCGGAGAGTTCCAAAAGCTCGGCGCCGAGGTGCTGGGCGCGTCCGTCGACTCGAAGTACAGCCATCTGGCCTGGACGGAGAGGCCCCGCGAGGAAGGGGGGATCAAGGGCCTCGCCTATCCGCTTCTCGAGGATCTCGGAAAGGAGCTCTCCCGCGGGTACGGCGTCCTCTCCCCGGACGGGCTCGTCGCCCTGCGGGGCCTCTTCCTGATCGATCCCGAAGGAGTCGTCCAGCACGCCACGATCAACAATCTCGGGGTCGGGCGCTCCGTGGACGAGACGCTGCGCGTCCTCCAGGCCTTCCAGTTCGTGCGCGAGCACGGAGAGGTCTGCCCGGCCGACTGGAAGCCCGGGACGAAGACGATGAAGGCCGACTGGAAGGGCTCGAAGGAGTATTTCGCCAAGGCGAAGTAAAGTCCGCCCCATGACCGCGAAGAGCCACTACCGGGTCGTCATCGTCGGCTCGGGCCCGGCGGGCCTGACGGCCGCCATCTACGCCTCCCGCGCCGGACTGGACCCCCTCGTCGTCGAAGGGGCCCAGCCCGGCGGCCAGCTCACGACCACGACCGAGGTCGAGAACTTCCCGGGCTTCGAGCACGGGATCCAGGGCCCGGAGCTCATGGACGTCACGCGCAAGCAGGCCGAGCGCTTCGGCGCGGAGATCGTAGTCGACTCGCTGACGGGCGCCGACATCGACGTTCACCCCTTCGTCCTGACTCTCGAAGGCGCCGGCCGCGTCACCGCGGACGCCCTGATCGTCGCCTCGGGCGCCTCGGCAAAGTACCTCGGCCTCCCGGCGGAAAAGAGGCTCCTCGGCTACGGAGTCTCGGCCTGCGCCACCTGCGACGGCTTCTTCTTCAAGGGGAAGGAGGTCGTCGTCGTGGGCGGCGGCGACACCGCCGTGGAAGAGGCCTCGTTCCTGACGAAGTTCGCGACGAAGGTTCACCTCGTCCACCGCCGCGAGGAGCTGCGCGCCTCGAAGATCATGCAGCAGCGGCTCCTCGCGAACCCGAAGGTGGAGCTCCACTGGAACACCGTCGTGGAGGACATCCTCGGCGAGCCGGGGGGCGGACGCGCCGCGAGCGGCGTCGTCGGCGTCGTCCTCAGGAACGCGAAGACGGACGAGCGCCGTACCCTTCCCGTCTCGGGCTATTTCGCGGCCATCGGACATCAGCCGAACACGGATGTCTTCCGCGGAAAGCTCGAGATGAACGAGACGGGATACCTCCTCGTCCGGCACCCCTCCACGCGGACTTCCGTCGAGGGGGTCTTCGCGGCCGGCGACGTGGCCGACCCGACGTACCGGCAGGCCGTCTCGGCCGCGGGCGAAGGCTGCAAGGCCGCGATCGACGCCGAGAGATGGCTGGAGGCCCGGGGGATCCACTGACGCCGGGCGTCAGGACGGGCTCTTGGCCGTCTCCAGAAAGCTCTCCAGCGCGGCCAGCCACTCGAGCCTCGTGTCGCGGAACCGTCTCTCGTACTCGCGAACCTTCTGCTTCACGGCGTGGCGGACATCCGACGGAGGGTCTTGGCCGCGCGCTTTCGCCGCCCTCAGCTCTAGGTGCCGTGCGTACGCATCCTTCCAGAGCCGAAGAGCCTCGTCGACCCGGGCGCGGCCCCGCTCCAGGCGCACCCGGAACTCGTCGACGACCTCCGTCGGGGTCCGTGCGAGCCGCTCTTCGGCCCGCGCCGCGAGGACGGCGAGCTTCGCGTTCTCGATGACGGGGGGCGGGGTCACGCGCAGGTTGCGGGCGAGGCCGGAGATCCGGAATGCCTGGATGCACCACTTGTTCGGATCCCACTGATACCAGCGGACGCCGTTCCGGAAGTCGGACGGAAAACGGTGATGGAAGTTGTGATACCCCTCACCGTGCGTGAAGAACGCGAGGAGCCAGTTGTCGCGCGCGGAATTCTCCGTCGAGTAGGGGCGGGACCCGTAGAGGTGCGCGACCGAATTCACCAGAAATGTCGTGTGGTGTACGAGGACGACCCTCAGGAAACCGCCCCAGAGGAGCCCGCCGAGCGGGCGGCCGAAGAGCGCGCCGACCAGGGTCGGGAGGCCGAGCCCCAGCCCGACGCCGATCAGCCGGTACCAGCGGTGCTGCCACATGACGCGCGGATTCGAGAGAAGGTCGGGCACGTTCTCGAAGGTGCTCCCGGGGGGATCCTCGTAGAAGACCCAGAGGACATGTGCCCAGAGCGCGCCCCGTCCGATGTTGTAGGGATCCCGGTCCGTGTCGACGAAGCGGTGGTGGTTCCGGTGGTCCCGTGCCCACCGCAGAGCCGAGTTCTGAAGCGCGAACGCCCCGAAGAAGAGGAGGGCCGCCTCGACCGCCGGGTCGCACTCGTAGGTTCGGTGGGAAAAGCAGCGGTGGTAGCCCGCCCCGACGGCGATCCCGACGGTCGCGAACAGGGAGAGGCAGAGGAGGGGCTCCCACCACGCCACGCCGAACCGCGACGCGTAGAGCGCCGTCCCCGCGATTCCCGCGGCCGGGGAGAGGATCAGAAAGAGAATATTCGTCCAATCGAGCTTCCGGTCCTGCATTAACGCAGTCTATACCCCGGAAGCCGTACCGGAAGCCCGAGCCCCGCGTCCGCGAGCCGCCAGGTCCCGTCCAGGGGGCCTCCCCTTCCGCCTCAGTACCAGGCGTCCGGGCTCATCGAAAGCCAGCTCCCGTCCGACGTGACCGCGTCGTTCAGGACGCCATAGGTGAGGAACGTGTAGTCGCCGGAGATGCGCGTCATACCAAGGGTCCGTCATACCAAGGGTCAGAACCCACGTCCTCTCTCGCCGGCCGTCGGGGCGCGTGGTTGGCCCTGGGTCCTCAGGGCCCGAACTCGTCGTCTGAAACCGGCAGCCACGACGTGTCGCCCGAGACGTTGTCGACAACGCTGACGTAGGGGAAGACGGGCGCGCTGGCGGTCACGACGAGGTAGGCGTTGGACGTAACCACGGAACCCGCGCCGACCAGCTCGAAGATGTTCGGCGCGAGCTGGAGGGCTTCCTGCGGGCCCCATGTTCTCGTGAACTCTCCGAGAAGCGTCCCGTCTCCGCCCCAAAGAGCGAATGTGATGTCCACCGGGATCTCTTGCGGGTTGTACGCGCCGGCGTTCGAGCGCGAGCCGGCGTTGAGGCTTCCGCCCCACGCGAGGCCGAGGAAGAGCGCCCGCGTCCGGGCGTCCATCGCCGTCTGAGCCGGGATCATCGACCCGTACGCCGGGGTCGGAGGCAGAGGCGTCGAGACCTTCGAGGATGCGCTGACCGGACCCGTGGAAGTCGGCCATGAGATCTCAATGGCGCCCGAGGTCCCCGGAGCCATGAACGTCTGTCCGATGACGTCAGTCAGCATCAGCTCCTGCCGTGCCGGAATGCTCCAACCCGACCCTCCAGTGCCGCACGCGCCGCCGCCTGTACAGCGATAGACGAGCGTCACCGATGCGGGGGCCGTGTAGGACCGGTTCATCAGCCAGAGGTCGGTGTGGAAGAGGGTCCCGTTGATGCCTGCCTTCGACGCGGCGGTCGGGATCGTCAACGTGACCGTCCCCGAGGCCGACCCGGAGAGGTCGAGCCGGCCGATCTTGTTGCCGATCCACTCCGTGAACCAGATAGCGCCGTCGGGGCCGGAGCTGATGCCGTGCGGCTGGGCGCTCCGACGTCGGGACAGGGAACACGGTGATGGTGCCGTCGGTGAAGATCCGGCCGATCGCTTCGCTCGTTGAGCTCGGTGAACCAGAGGGCGCCGTCGGGGCCGAGGCAGATGCCGGAGGGGGTGCCATTCGCCGTGAACTCGGTGATGGTGCCGCCGGTGGTGATCCGGCCGATCCCGCCGTTGGACTCCGTGAACCAGAGAGCGCCATCGGGGCCGAGGCAGATGCCGTAAGGGGCGCTGCCCGCCGTCGGGACCGGGTACTCCGTAATCATGCCCGCAGTCGTGATCCGGCCGATCTTGTTCCCCTTGAGCTCTGTGAACCAGAGGTTTCCGTCGGGGCCGGAGGCAATCGCATTGGCCTCGCTGCCCGCCGTCGGGATCGGGAACTCGGTGATGACGCCGACAGGTGTGATCCGGCCAATCCTGTTGCCGTCGGGGCCACTCTCCGTGAACCAGAGGTTGCCGTCGGGGCCGGAGGTAATCCCTTCCGGCGAGCTGTATGCCTGCGGGATCGGGAACTCGGTAATGACGCCGGCAGGTGTGATCCGGCCGATCTTGTTGCCGATCAACTCCGTGAACCAGAGAGCGCCGTCGGGGCCGGAGCTGATGCCTTCGGGCTGGGCGCTTGGCGTCGGGACAGGGAACTCGGTGATGGTGCCGCCGATGGTGATCCGCCCGATCTTGTGGCCGGCGGCCTCGGTGAACCAGAGAGCGCCGTCGGGGCCGCGGCAGATGCTGATGGGGTAACTGCTCGGCGTCGGGAGCGAGAACTCAGTGATTACGGGCTGCCCGTAGCTCGCTGTCGGCCAGCCGAGGACGAAGCAGAGGACAAGCGTCACCGGGAAGCCGAACCAGCTACTGGGCTCTATCGGGATGTGTGACATCGACTTTCTCCTGTTCGTGACGGGCAGACACTCATGCCCACGCCCTTCCTCGTAGTCCCAAGGATGAGGATCCCTCCGTAGTGTCGTGATGAGCCCGCCGACCAACGCTTCGGTCGAGCTGAGGTACCGGCGAAGCGACACTCTTGTCCAAGATCGGGCGTAAAACATTCGCGGAGTGAGTCGAAGCCCCAGCTCGTCCCCTGCAGCTTCCAGACGCCGCTGATCGTCCCGGCCCAGAGCGTCGTGCCGTCGGAGGCGAGGGCGTTCGTGTCGGCCCCTTCCAGACCGGCCACCGGCTGGAACCAGAGCCCGGCTTCTGACGGCGCCGCCCCGGAAGAACAGAAAGCCACGACGACGGCAAGCCACACGAACCGTCGATGTCGCCTCGATTCCCTTAGACGCATCTCGTGGGCGCTCTTCCGTGGGGGACCGGCCTGGCGGGGCATCGGGCGTCCTCCATTCGCTACGAATTCGGGAGGGTCGAGCCTCCGGCGCATCGCTCTGCGGGAATGATGCCACCGGCCGGGTGCGTCAGACTGCCGGAGGAGACGCGAGCCGGGCGGCAGGCCTCACCTACGGTCCGCCCAGTAGCCGGGCCGCCGCTTGTGATGCATGACAGCCACGATCCGAATGCGGTCCGGCTCGACGGCGTAGACGAGGCTGTAGGGGAATCCGGAGAGGACCTTGCGGCGAACGCCCCCTGGACGGACGACGGGAGCCGACTCGGGCGCGATCCGGATCCGGTCGATGCCGCGCACGACTTCGGCCTCGAACCGTGCTCCGAGCCCCCGCTCTTCTCTTTCGTAATATCGGACCGCTTCCGTCAGCTCGGCGTCGGCCCCGGGGTGGAGATGGACCTTACGAGCGGGCGGCTCGGGCACGGGCGAGGGACTCCTTCAGCGGGATCTCCTTGACCTTCCCGTCACGCATCTCGCGAAGGCGTCGCTCCGCCTCGTCGAGCCAGAGCGATTCGACCTCGGCCTCCGTCAGCTCGTCCAGGCTGTCCAGCAGGCGGCGGGCGATCCGGGCCCGGCTCTTGTGATCGAGCTTCAGGGCCGCAGCGACGATCTGCTCCGTGCTCATCGTCTCGGATTCTATCGTCCCTCCAATGTCGATCGGGCGGCGTCCTTCCGGACGGAATGCCTCAGGCTCAGAACGCCTGGCTCGAGGCGAACGAGACGAGCCAGCCGGTCCGTCCGAGCGGATCGGGATTGAAGGCTCGCGCGACGTCGAGGCGGAGGAGCGACATCTGCGACGCGCGCGTCAACCCGAATCGGAGGCCGACACCGGCGTCCGCGAGCCGCCAGGTCCCGTCCGGCGGGCCCCACGACACCCCGGTGTCGAAGAAGACCGCCGCTCCGATCGAGACGAGATGCAGGAGATCGCGGAAATAGACCTTGCGCAGCTCGAAGTTCCCGACGAGGTGGCCGGTCGCCGAGACGGCGTGGAGGCGGTAGGCCCGGACGCCCGTCTCTCCGTCGAGATAGATCTGGAACTCCGGGTCGAGGCGCCAGCCCGAGACGACGCCGATCCGGGCGACGAGCGTGCCGTCGGGAATCTGAAGGATGGCACGGAGGTCGAGGTTCACGATCGCGTTCTGGGGGCCGTTCTCGTAACGCGTCTCGGCGCTCACCGTCGCCAGCGAGAAGCCGTGCGGAAGGAGCGTTCCCATCGCGCCGCGCAGCGTCATCCGGGCGGCGCCCGTCGCGCCGAAGACCTGCGGGGAGAGGCCAAGCTGGATCTGCCCCACCGGTGCGAGGTTGAAGTCCTCGACCCGGTCGATCCTGTCGACGTCCATCCGTTGAATCCATCCCAGGGCCTCCCGCTCGACTCCCGTGCCGATGAAGAAAAAGCGGCGCGGGAGCGAGGGCGGAGGCGGCGGCGGCCCGAAAGGCCCGGCCGTGACGGTCGTGTCGTTGAACTCCAAGAAACCGAGAACCCGGTTCGCCGTGGTCTCCGAGAGGGAGACCCGGAGCCCCCCGTCGGCGCGAAGGAACTCCCGGCGCTCCGAATAGATCGCCGCCTCCTCGCCCCCGGCGTAGATCTTCGGCTCGAAGCGGGCCTGCTGGAGATCCGTCCCCCACGCCCACTTCGTGTCGAGCGCGTAGAAGGGTCGGTTCAGACCCGCTTCATAGTACGTACCGTCCGAGAGGTTCGAGTAGACGAGCTTCAGGAGGGTGTACGGCTCGAGGAAGGCCGGGTCCGCGAAAGTGAACGACCGCGAGGTTCTTTCCGTCCCCTTGTCGTACAGGAACTTCAGCTGGCGTCCCGTGCCGAGGAGGTTCGCCTCCTCCACGCCGACCTGATAGGACGTGAAGCCCCCCTTGCTGGAGTAGGCCCCTCGAAGAAGGAGCGTCCATGTGTCGCCGGTCTCGACGATGACCTTCGTCCCTTCGTACCGGACGACGACGAAGCGAAAGAGACCCGTGGCACGGAGGTTCCGCTCCGTCTCGGCGAATTTTTCCGGGTCGATCGGATCGCCGACGTCAAAGAGGAGGAACTTCCGGATCAGACTCTTCCGGCTGACGGCATGGAGGGCGTTCGCGAGGCCGTACGGGAAGAACGAAGCCGCCGCTTCGGTGGGGCTGAAGACGTTGTCCGACCGGATCTCGATCTCGGTGATCCGGGCCGGCTCTCCGAAAGCCGCCCGGGCGAGGAGGAGGGCGATCAGCGCCGCTCCCGAGCGAGCCCTCACGGGCGGCGGGGATCCCAGAGCGTCTCGCCGTCGCCGCGCGACCGAGCGACCCAGCGCGAGAGGACGAAGAGGAGATCCGAGAGACGGTTCAGGTAGGGGAGGCAGTGCTCGCCGATCGCCTCCTGCCGCGCGAGCGTCGTCACGGAGCGCTCCGCCCGCCGGCAGACGGTCCGGGCCTGATGCAGGAAGGCCCCCACCGGGCCCCCGCCGGGAAGAACGAAGGACGTCAGTTCGGGGAGCCCTTCGTTGAACGCGTCGATCTCCGACTCGATCCCGGCGACGTGGCGCGCCTCGACGACCGGCTGGTTCGGATGGCGGTCGCCGGGAAGGGTCGCGAGGTCGGAGCCGAGGTTGAAGAGGTCGTTCTGGAGCCGGTCGAGAAGCGCGTCGAGGCGCGCCCTCCCGGCCTCCTCCCCGCCCGGCGTGACGCGATTGGCGACCCGCACGAGGCCGAGAACGGCGTTCAGCTCGTCCACCGTTCCGTAGCTCTCGATCCGGATCGAGTCTTTCGCGATCCGTTGTCCCCCCACGAGGCTCGTCTCCCCGCGGTCGCCCCCTCGCGTATAGACGCGGTTGATCCGGATCGGCATCCTCGGCGCTCTCCCTCAGGCCGGCAGCTTACACTCCGTCGTCATGCCTCCGGCGGATTACGGGACCGACTATCACCTCCACACGGCGCGGTGCGGCCACGCGGGGGGAACGATGCGCGAGTTCGTCGAGTCCGCTCTCGCGAACGGCCTCGCCGAGATCGCCTTCACCGACCACAGCCCGCTCTATTTCCTCCCGGGCGAGGACCCCGATCCGAATCTCGCGATGACGCGCTCCGAACTGCCGGGGTACGTGGAGGAGGTGCGCACGCTCCGCGACGAGTACCACGGGCGGATCGACGTCCTCCTCGGCCTCGAGGCCGACTACGCCGAAGGGCACGAAGCGGCCCTCCGGGAGATTCTCGAGGCGTACGACTGGGACGTCGTCCTCGGCTCGGTCCACTGGGTGGCCGGGGGCTGGATCGACGCGCCCGGCTCCGCGACACGCCACCGGGACGAAGGGACCGTCTTCCTCTGGTGGGAATACTGGCGTCTCGTCGCGAAGGCCTGTGGGACAGGGCTCTTCGACGTCATCTCCCACTTCGATCTCCCGAAGAAATTCGGGAACCGGATGCCGGAGTCGCTCCGGGGGGCCGAGGACCGCGCCGTGGAGGCGGCACGGAAGGCGCGCGTCGCGGTCGAGGTCTCGAGCGCCGGTCTCCGGAAGCCCGTCGGCGAGGAATACCCGGCCCCGGACCTTCTCCGGCGGCTCGTGGCCGCCGGCGTTCCGATCGTCTTCTCCTCCGACGCCCACGCCCCGGCCGAGGTCGCCTGGGGCCGGAGCCGCATCGTCGAGGCCGCCCTTCAGGCCGGCGCCACCGAGCAGCTCTCCTTCCGCCGCCGGAAGCCGCGGCCGCACCCGATCTGAGCGGTCAGCGCGCGGTCGATTCGCCCGCCGCGCCCTCCAGCTCGACCGCGAAGGAAGGCGTCACACGGAGCGTGAGCGAAACGAGCTGGCAGCGCCACCCTTCGCGCGCGATCCGCGCCGCCACCCGGTCCCAGATCCAGCGGGCGAGGTTCTCCGCCGTCGGGACGGTCCGCGCGAACTCGGGGATCTCGGCGTTGAGGTGGCGGTGGTCCAGCGGCCGGTCGACTTCCTCCTTCAGGATCCGGTCGAGGTCGGACAGATTCACGATCATCCCGTCCTCGGCGTCGACGGGGCCCGCGACGGAGACCTCGAGCACGTAGTTGTGCCCGTAGCCCGACGGGCTCGTGGCATCTCCGTACGTCTCGCGGTTCCACGCCTCGCTCTTCTCCGGATTCCAGAGACGGTGAGCCGCGTTGAAGTGGATGGTCCGGGAAAGAGAGATCAAGACTCTCTTATTTCACTCCGACCAGCTCGACATCGAAGATCAGCGTCGCGTTCGGCGGGATGACGCCGCCGGCGCCGCGGGCGCCATAGCCGAGGTCGGGCGGGATCAGCAGCGTGCGCTTGCCGCCGACCTTCATCGTGGCGACGCCCTCGTCCCATCCCTTGATGACGCGCCCCATCCCGAGAGGGAACTCGAAGGGCTTTCCGCGGTCGAAGGAGCTGTCGAACTTCGCCCCCTTCGCCCCGTTCACCCAGAGCCAGCCCGTGTAGTGCATGACGCAGGTCTGGCCCGCCTTCGGCGACGCGCCCGTGCCGACTTTCGTCTCCTCGTACTGGAGGCCGGAGGGGGTCTTGACCATCTTCGACTCCTTCTTCTCCGCCGCGGCCGGCGGGGCGGCCTTCTCTTCGGCGGGCGCGGGCGCGGTCCAGAGGACGGCGACGGCCGGGAGGAGAAGGAGAGAGGCGTGCTTTTTCATCTTCCGGAAGCTTCCTTTCGTCGGTTTCGGCCCCGGGGGGCCGACGCGGAGTCTAACGCGCCCGCGCCGGAATCCCGGCGACGACCCGGGCCACCTCCCCGGCGAGCTGCCCGGGGACGACCTCCTGAAGCTCGTACCGGACGCGAACGGACGGCTTCGACATCGTGACGACGCGTGCAAGGTCGATCGGTGTCCCGACGACGACGACGTCGCACGGCGTCCGCGCGATCGTCTCGGAAAGCTCTTCGACCTGCGTCGGACCGTAGCCCATCGCCGGGAGGATCCCGGCCGCGTTCGGGTACTTCCGGAAGGTCGACTCGATCGAGCCGACCGCGAAGGGGCGCGGGTCGACGATCTCCGCCGCTCCCGCGTTCTTCGCCGCGACGAGCCCGGCCCCGAAGCTCATGCCGCCGTGCGTGAGCGTCGGGCCGTCCTCGACGACGAGGGCCCTCCGGTTCCGCACGAGCTCCGGATGCTCGCAGACGACCGGCGAGTTGCACCGGAGCACGCGTGCCTTCGGGTTCAGCCGCGCGGCCGCCGTCTCGACGAGGTGGATGTTCCCGGCGTCGGCCGTGTCGCACTTCCCGACGAGGATGAGGTCGGCGCGGCGGAAGTTCGCCTCGCCCGGGTGATAGCCGGTCTCGTGCCCGGGGCGGTGCGGGTCCGCCATGCAGATGTGGAGGGCGGGCTCGTAGAACGGGAGGTCGTTGTTGCCGCCGTCCCAGAGGATGACGTCGGCCTCGGCCTCCGCGCTCCGGAGGATCCGCTCGTAATCGACCCCGGCGTAGACGACGAAGCCGTTGTCGAGGAGCGGCTCGTACTCCTCGCGCTCCTCGATCGTGCACTTCTCCCGGTCGAGGTCGGCGTACGCGGCGAAACGCTGGCAGGCCTGTGCCGCGAGGTCCCCGTAAGGCATCGGGTGGCGCACGGCGACGGCCCGAACCCCCAGCTCCTTGAGGAGCCGCGAAAGGTAGCGCGTCGTCTGGCTCTTCCCGGCGCCCGTCCGGACGGCGGTCACGGCGATGACCGGGACCTTCGCCTTCAGCATGGTGCGCGACGCGCCGAGAAGTGTGAAGTCCGCCCCCGCGGCGACGACGAGCGAGGCGAGGTGCATGACGGTCGCGTGGGCGACGTCGGAGTAGGAGAAGACGCAGAGGTCGATCTTCTCGTCGCGGATCAGGCGTGGAAGCTCCTCTTCGGGAAAGATCGGGATCCCGTCCGGGTAGAGCGGACCTGCGAGCGCGGCCGGATAGCGACGCCCTTCGATCCCCGGAATCTGGGTCGCCGTGAAGGCGACGACCCGGAGCGCCGGGTCGTCTCGGAAGACCGTGTTGAAGTCGTGGAAGTCGCGTCCGGCCGCACCGAGAATGACGACTCGCCGCTGGGAACGCAGCATGGAAGCCCCCCGCGGCGCTGATTCTAGGGAGAAGCCCTCGGCAAGACTCTGATTCGGATGCCTCAGGGCGCGGAAGTTTCATCGCTCATGAGACGGTGACTTCGTAGGGCTCATGAGAAAGGGACCCACCCCCCGCAGGTCGTCGGAAATCGTCGATCCTACGGAGGGAAGGCCGCGAGGGGGTCGATTCTTCGTGATCGCGAGGGGGTCAGTCTTTCATGAGCGCGGGCACCTGATCCTAATCACCCTTTTTCGATCATCGACCGGGGCGCCGCGTTGACGGCCGTCGACGCGGGAAATGCCGACGCGACGTCCGGGTCGAAAACCATGGCGATGACGCCCTTCGTCATGCGCGCCGCGAAGCGGTTTCGCCGCGACTTCGCATAGTCGAAGCGGTACTCTGTGCGGAGTCCGGATGTCCCGACCTGCCTTCCAGCGCTGGCCTTCTTCGTAGTCGTGTCGTTCGCTCTTCGTGGCGCGGTGCGCGCTGAAAGATTCTGACGGATTCGCCGCGCTCCGCGAACGATACGACCAGGAGCTGTCGGCGCTGCGAGTGCCCCACGAGGATCTCCCGCGATTCGCCGTCGGCGTGTGCGGGGTCGTCGAAGATCCGGCCCAGCGGATCGGCGAACGCCGTCAGGGCTTCGCCGAAGGAGACGCCATGCTTCGCGCGGTTCCTTCGCGCCTTCTCGCGGTTCCACTCGAAGATGAGCGACATCGGCGGTTCCTGGAGGCTACAGCATGAGGCGACCGGCCGAGCCCCCCGTCTGCGCCGTCAGACCGGTCACGAAGAGCCCCCGCCGGCGGCGCGAAGAGCCGCGAGGTCCTCGTTACCCCCGACGAGTTCGACCAGATCGACCGGAACCGGAGGGCGTGACGGGAGGGCACCGCGCGCCCCGGCGTTACGGAGGGCGGATCCAAATCTCCTGATCGCTACCGGATCACTTTCTCATGAGCGGTGACAGCGTGCGCGACAGTATGTTCCCAAGCGGAGACGCCCCCTGGTACGAGCCGTGCTGAGCGCCCGGCCCCTTCTCCCCGCCAGGCCGGAGCGCGCAGGGGGCGCCGACTCTTGGGTCGTGCTCTTCGAGCTGGATCACTGGGACGACGCCGGTTACATCACCACGGCGTCGCGGGCACGACCGCAAGCAGACTATAGATATGAGACCTGACCCTTAGCCCTTACCCTTAGCCCTTCTTAGCCCTTTCTTAACCGAAACGCGCGGCCGATCCGCTGGTCCTACTCCGATCCGTCTCACAGAATCCAACCCGCTTCCGCTTCTTCACGTACGAGCCACTAGAGGAGGCGCTTAGCGAGCAGCATGCCCGCCGCGGCGAGCACCAGGGCGAGGAGCGCCAGAGACCTCCCGTCGAGGGTCGGGACCACAGTGGGGATCCCGGGGGTCACGGTGGGTGTCGGTGTCGGCCCCCCCTGGCAAATCGCCTCGTAGTCGATGGTGTCGCTGAAGACGTTCGATTCCGTTCCACCCGACGTTTTGAGCTTGGCGTAGACGGTCTTCAGGCCGAATCCCGCCGACAGAGTCCAGTTCTTCGTCGCCGCGTACGGCTCGTAGACCGCGCCCGCGAAAAATGGGTCTTCGGAGATGATCATCTGCGTGATCGAGGGGTCCCCGAAGTTGTTGATCGAGAGCACGACATTCGCCGAGGTTGTGCAGGCCGCACCATCGTTGATGCTGATACCGCCCTGCGGCGGCGGGGTCCCCGAGGCGTAGAAGGCATACAGCCCGCCCCCGTCCAGCATCGCGAACACCCAACCGTCGGATATGGCGGGTGAGCAGGTATCGAAACCCTGAGTGTCCGCGGAAAACGTCGCGTACTCCGCCAGCACCTGGCCTGCCGAGCCGCTTCCGGCGGCGCCGACCACCTTCAGCTTCTGCGTTGTGCCCGCGCCGACGAACACCTTGTCGCCAGCGACGGAAGGCGAAGAGTAGTCGCGGCCCCCTGAGTCGCCGAGCTGAACCGAAGGGAAGCCAGTGAGCGTCGCGCCCGTGTTCTCGTCGAAGGCGTACAGGCGGCCGTCCCACCCGTACGTATACACGGCGCCGCCAGAGACGGCCGGGGAGCCGGAGTACGTGCTATCTCCCCCGTCAGGCTTGGACCACGCGAGAGTCCCATCGGAGAGCCTGTACACGTAGAGCTGATCGGCCTTGAAGAAGATGAGGCCATCGACGACCGTCAAGCTCGAGACGCTCGACGCCGTCGAGATCGGGAAGCCGCCTACGACGACCTCGGCGCCGGTCGCCTTGTCATACTTGCGAATCGTGCTCGCCCCCGAGTTCGAGTACAGAAAGGATCCGGAGAGCGCCGGCTGGGTGTCGCTACCGGGGCATGGTACGGAATACTGCTGCACCCCCGCGGAGTTGTACTTCAGGAGGTTTCCGCCCGCCTTCACGTAGACGAAGCCTCCGTCGAGGAGGGGCCCTTCGTCATAGTTATACCCCAGGCTGCCAACGTTGGCGGTCCAGGCCGAACTCCCGTTCAGGTTGAACGCGAAGAGCGTCGAGCCGCCTCCCAGGGCGTAGATCTTGCCGTTCGCCACATCCACGGCGGGCGTGCCGTAGGTGGCCCCGATTGTTACCGGGAAGCCGGGTACGGCGACTCCCGTGGCGACCGTGAAGGCATACAGTTGGCCGGTGGTGGCCGCCATATACGCGATGCCCCCGGCGACGACAACGCCGTTCTCCTCGACGAGAGGTGCCGTCGTATGCCAGCCGAGCGTCAGCGGAAGGTTGATCGTCTCCGATGACGCGGCAGCATTCGAAGGCGTATTGCGCCACGTCGGCCAGTCGGCGCCAAAGGCGGCCGAGGTAGCGAACGCCATGCAGGTAACGAGGAAAGCAACGCAAGCGAGGCCCAGGAAGCCATTACGGTTGCTTTCCGGCGGCTGATTCGTAGTGAATCGAACTGTCCGTTCCATGCGGGTCCTCCTCAAGAAAGAAGCCAGCATCGGGGTGGTGCGCTTCTGGCATACCGCCACCGATGAATTCCAGGGCCGTGTTTTTGTCGCCTCCAGCTAAATCATCGGGGATTCTGTTACATTTCAAGAGCATGTCAAGTGGTCTTAGCAGAAATCAGCGGACAGATCCGTAGCAGCCGTCGCGCTGTGGACAAGTGGAAATGGGTGCCCTGGGTTCCTCCGGCGGTAGATTTGAGGTGAGAACAACAAGTCTGCCGAAAGGAGGGAACCGTGAGCACGCGCGAAAAGCTCATCAGGGCCCGGATGGGGATGCTGGCGCTGGCCGAAGAGCTCTCGAACGTGTCGAGAGCGTGCCGAAGGGCCCTCCCGCCGGGTAGTCAGCCCGGGTGAGCTGGTATAGGGGGTCGAAGTAATACTTCGAAAGCGCCCCGTTCAGCCCCTGCGGCGGGACAGTCGCGGTCATTGACGTCCGTTGCCCGAGCATCGTGCTCTGGCCCGTCTGGTTGTTGACGTCGTAGCCGTAGGCGAAGCTCGCCAGGGTCGTTCCGGAAGACTGTGTTGAAGTCGTGGAAGTCGCGTCCGGCGGCACCGAGGATGACGACGCGACGCACCGTGTAAGCCATGAAAACCTCCGTCAGATTCTCGCGAGGGAGTATGCCTTCGGCTCCGCCACCATGTCGTTCAGACGCGTCACATCGGCTTTCGATCCGATGAAGATCGGCGTTCGCTGGTGGTTCCTCTCCGGGAGGAGGTCGAGGATCCGTCCGTGGCCGTCGCTCGCCGCGCCGCCGGCCGCTTCCGAGACCGCAGCGAGCGGCGCCGCTTCGTACATGAGGCGGATCTTCCCTTTGGGCCTCGTGTACGTCGCGGGGTACATGTAGATCCCCCCCTTGAGGAGGATCCGGTGGAAGTCCGAGACGAGGGCGCCCGAGTAGCGGGTCGAGTAGGGGCGTCCCGTCTCCGGGTCCCGCTGCTGGACCCATTCGACGAAGAGCCGTGCCCCTTCCTCCCATTCCTGGATCGCCCCTTCGTTCGCGCCGTAGTACGCCCCTTTTTCGGGGATCCTCACGTCGGGATTCGACAGGAGAAACTCGCCGATTCCCGGATCGAGCGTGAAGATGTGGACGCCCGGGTTCCCCTCGGCCGTGTAGACGAGCGTCGTCGACGGGCCGTAGGAGAAGTACCCCGCGACGACCTGCTCGCGGGAGATGCGCGCCATCAGCTCGGCTTCCGACGAGATCGGGCCGCTCTTCGTCAGACGCCGGACCGAGAAGATCGACCCGACCCCGCCGTTGACGTCCAGATTCGAGGAGCCGTCGAGCGGGTCGAGAAAGACGATGTACTTTCCGGCCTGCGTGTTCTCGGGCAGGTGCGCCGGAAGGTCCATCTCCTCCGTCACGATCAGCGGCACGAGCTGCCCGTACGAGAACGCCTCGAGGAAGACCTCGTTCGCAATGGCGTCCAGCTTCTGCTGCTGCTCTCCCTGCACGTTCATATCGCCCGAGGCCCCGAGGACGTCCATGAGCCCCGACGCCGAGAGGAGGCGCGAGATCCTCTTCCCCGCGAGGCCGAGCTGCGAGAGAAGGGCGGAGAGCTCGCCGGTGGCCTCCGGAAAGTGCCGCTCCGACTCGAAGAGGTACCGGTGGAGCCGCATGCCGACACGGGGATCCCGGCTCATGAGACCGCCTTTCCTTCCGCGCTCCGCGCGGCAGCACGCGCCGCGCCGAAAAGCGCGCACGCGTCGTTCAGGACGACCCGGACCGGAATTCGCGAAAGGAGGGGCGCGAGCCGCCCCTTGTCACGGAAGGCTCCGAAGAACGTCCCGTCGAGGAGCTTCGGAAGGACCTTCGGCGCGATCCCGCCCCCCAGATAGACGCCCGCCGTCGCCATCACCTTGAGCGCCAGATTACCCGCCTCCGCCCCCCAGATCGACATCCAGTGATCGAGAGCCCGGGCGGCCACCGGATCGGTCCCGGCGATCGCGGAGCCGGAGACGGCCGGCGCCGCGTCGCCCTGCCGGACGATCTCCTCCGCGAGAAAGGCGGGCTCGGGCACTCCCGAGCGCTCGCGTTCGAACCGGTAGACGGCGGCAAGGCCCGGCCCGGAGACGACGCGCTCGACGGACACGTGCGGTAACCCCCTCTGGAAGTGCCGAAGGAGATCGACCTCCCACGGCGTTCGCGGCGCGAAGCTCGCGTGTCCTCCCTCGGAAGGAAGCGCCCGCCAACTTCTCCCCTCGCGGACGAGGAACCCTTCTCCGAGACCGGTACCGGGCGAGATCAGCGCGGCGCACCCCTCGGGGTCTTCGTCTCCACGGTTGACGACGGCGAAGTCGTCCGGCCCGAGCTCGGCGAGACCGAGGCCGTTTGCGACGAGATCGTTGAGGAGGACGACACCGGGGAGACCGAGACCGGCCGCGAGGCCGGAAGCGTCCACCACCCACGGAAGGTTCGTCGCTTCGCAGCGCGCCTTCCGGACCGGGCCCGCAACGCCGAAGCCCGCGGCACGGAAGTCACGCCGCGAGCCGACGTAGTGCCGGACCGCGTCGCCGAGGCTCCCGAAGTCGCGGCTCCGGAGCTTCGCCTCGTCGCGCCGGACCAGGCGATCCCCCTCGACGGAGAAGAGCGCGAGACGGAGATTCGTACCGCCGACGTCGCCGGCCAGGATCACGTCGTCCTCCGTCCTAGGGACGCCGCCAGCGGCGGCCGTCGCGCGCGAGGAGGGCCACGGCGGCCTCGGGACCCCAGGTCCCCGCGTCGTAGTTCGGGTGGTCCGCCGGCGGGTTGTCGCGCCAGGCGTCGAGAACGGGCGTCACGAGCTCCCACGCCGCCTCCACCTCGTCGCGCCGCGCGAAGAGGGTCGAATCGCCGTTCAGGGCGTCCATCAGGAGCCTCTCGTACGCCTCGGGCTGCGACGTGCCGAAGAACTCCGAGTACTTGAAGTTCATCGTCACGGTGTCGATCTTCATCGACGTTCCCGGCTGCTTCGCGCCGAACTTCAGCGCGATTCCCTCGTCCGGCTGGATCCGGAGAATCAGCGTGTTCGGCTCCTGCCGCGCCATCCCCGTCTTCCGGAAGAACGCGATCGGCGGCGTCCGGAACTGGATCGCGATCTCCGTGACGCGCCTCGGCATCCGCTTTCCGGCGCGGAGGTAGAACGGCACGCCCGCCCAGCGCCAGTTCTCCACCTGCACTTTCCACGCGGCATAGGTCTCCCGGAGCGACATCGGGTGGACGTCCTTCTCGCTCCGGTACCCGGAGACCGGCTGCCCGGCGATCGCGCCCGGACCGTACTGCCCGCGCACCGTGTCCGCGAGGATCTCCTCCGGCGTCT
Source organism: uncultured Acidobacteriota bacterium (assembly GCA_963779415.1). Classification (GTDB taxonomy): domain Bacteria; phylum Acidobacteriota; class Thermoanaerobaculia; order UBA5066; family UBA5066; genus DAOMFB01. The sequence continues at coordinate 1,750,895 of CAVZYA010000001.1, forward strand.
GCGGCCGGATCGACCGGAGGACCTTCACCTTCTCGTCGCGGACCGCGTTCGGCTCGAAGGCCACCGGAGGCTCCATCGCGACGAGGCAGAGGAGCTGGAGGGCGTGGTTCTGGATGATGTCGCGGAGGATCCCCGCCTCCTCGTAGAACTTCCCGCGCCCCTCGACGCCGATCGACTCGGCCACCGTGATCTGGACGTGGTCGACGTACCGCCGGTTCCAGAGCGGCTCGAAGAGGCCGTTCCCGAGGCGGAAGACGAGGATGTTCTGCGTCGTCTCCTTCCCGAGGTAGTGGTCGATCCGGAAGACCTGCCGCTCGCGGAAGACGGAGGCGATCTCGTCGTTCAGGGCGTGTGCGGTCGCGAGGTCCTGTCCGAACGGCTTCTCGACGATGACACGCGACCACGGGCCGTGGTCGACCGGGCGGACGAGGCCCGCCTCGCCGAGATCCCGGACGGCGGCGCCGATCGCCGACGGAGGAATGGCGAGGTAGTAGAGGCGGTTTCCCGCGAGGCCGCGTGCCTCCTCGAGCGTCTGAAGTCGCTCCTTCAGCTCGGCGAACCTCTTCGGGGCGTTCAGGTCCCCCCGGAAGAAGAAGAGGCGCGAGGCGAACGCGTCCCATTCGGCGCTCTCCACCGGTTTCGTCCGGGCGAATTCCGAGACCGCCGCTTTCATCTCGGCCCGGTAGGTCTCGTCCGATTTCCCGGTTCTCGCGTACCCGACGATCGCGGTCTCCGGGGGGAGCTGCTTCTCCCGGTGAAGCGCGAAGAGGGCCGGGACGAGCTTCCGCTTCGAGAGGTCCCCGGAGCCTCCGAAGATGACGATCGTCGCCGGGCCGGGAGGGGCGCCGCTCATCCCGCGAGCTCGAGGACGGCGGCGGCGATCGACGCTCCGTCGAGCCCCATCCTCCGGTAAAGCTCCTTCGCCGGCCCCGACGACGCGTAGGCCGTCACTCCGAGCTTTCGGACGCGGGGGGCGATGCCGAGTTCCGAGAGGCGGACCTGGAGCCACGTTCCGAGCCCCGTCTTCGGGTTGTGGTCCTCGACGGTGACGATCTTCCCGTGGCGCGCGGCGAAACTAACGTCCTCGTCGGAAAGGTCGCTCCAGCAGGCGACCGAGACGAGGTCCGGGGCCTTTCCCTCCTTCGCAAGGAGGTTCCAGGCGTCGAGCGCGTAAGGGAGCATGTTTCCCGCGCAGACGATCGTCGCCTTGGCCCCCGGGCGGATCCGGTCGGCCTTCGTCGGGTGAAAAGCGTAGGCGCCCGCGAAAAAGGGCGATCCGTCCTCGCGCGCGATCACGGGGACCTTCGACCGCCCCATGACGATCGCGTGATTCCCCCGGTGCGCCGCCATCCACCGGACGATTCGGTCCGTCTGATTCGGGTCGGCCGGCGTCAACACCTTCCAGCCGAACGTCGAGTTCAGAAGGCCGAAGTAGTCGATGGAGTGGTGCGTCTTGCCGTCCTCGCCGACGTCGATCCCCGCGTGCGTCACGGCGAGCTTCACGTTCGCCTCGTTGACGTCGTTCAGACGCTGCTGGTTGTACGTTTCCGCCACGCCGAACATCGCGAAGTCGCCCCAAAAGGCCAGAACGCCCGAGAGCGAGAGCGCCCCCGTGACGACGGCGGCGTTGTGCTCGGCGATGCCGCCCTGGAAAAAGCCCGTCGGGTGCTTCGCCGCGAAGAGGTCCGTCTTCGTCGACTTCAGAAGGTCGCAGTCGAGAACGGTCATCGGAACCTTCGCCGCCAGAGCGGCGTCGCCGACTTCCTGGAGCGCCTGGCCGAAGGCCGTCCGGTTGTCCGTGGAGGCATCCGTTCCGTAGGTTCGCGGGGCTCCCGCGTCGGGAAGGACGACGCTCTCGGAGGGACGCGCCGGGAGGGCGGCATGCCAGTCGGGAGCGGGTTTCTTCCGCTCGGCGATCCAGTGGTCGAGATCGTCGGAGAGGCCGAGGATCGCGAGCGCCTCGCGGCACTTCTCGACGGAGAGGGCCGCGCCGTGCCACTTGTACCCCTCCTTCTCCATGAAGGGGATCCCCTTCGACATGACCGTGTGGCAGGCGACGAGCGTCGGCTTCGCCGCGCAGAGCGCGGCACGGACCGCCCGGTAGACGGCGCGGACGTCGTGTCCGTCCACCTCGACGACTTCCCAGCCGTCCGCCCTCCAGCCGGAGAGGATGTGCTGCGGCATGATGTCGGCGTTGGTGCCGGAGAGCTGGATCCGGTTCCAGTCGAGGAGGGCGACGAGGTTCGATAGGCCGTATTTGGCCGCGAAACGCCGCGCCTCGGCGAGCTGCCCCTTCTGCTGCTCGCCGTCCCCCATGGCGCAGAAGACTTTCGCGCCGGTTCCCTGGATCTTCGCCGACAAGGCGAAGCCGACGGCGGCCGAGAGTCCCTGTCCGAGGTTCCCCGTTCCCCACTCGATTCCGGGAACGTCGCGCTCGACGTGCCCCTCGAAAGGCGCTCCCGCGCGACGGAAGCCGAGGAGCGGAAGCGCGACGTCGAAGTACCCGAGCCTCGCGAGCGCGGCATACGCCGCGGGCGAGGTGTGCCCGTGCGAGATGACGATGCGGTCCCGGCCCCGACGGAAGGGATTCTTCGGATCGCAGCTCGCGAAGCCCCAGAGGACGAGCTCGAAGTCGATAGAGGACATCGACCCCCCCGGATGGCCGGAGGCGGCGAGCGTCGTCATTTTCAGGATGTCGCCGCGGCAGAGCCGGCCGAGCTCTCCGAGGCGGGCGGCCTGTGCGTCGGAGAGCTCCTCCGGGACGAAGTCGCCGAGAATCACCTCCGCACCCCCGTCTTCGGCGCCGCCGCGAGCCGCCGCGCCTCGATCGTGGCGAGGAGGTCGTCGTACGACTTCGAAAAGGAGGCGACGCCGTCCGCCTGGAGCTTCTCCCCGAGCGCCTCGACGTCGAGACCGAAGGTCCGGAGGTCGTCGAGGACCTTCCGGGCATCGTCGACCCCTTCGAGAACCGTATCGCCGGAACATCTTCCGTGGTCGAGGAGCGCGCCGAGCGTCTTCTCCGGCATCGTGTTCACCGTGTCGGGGCCGATCAGGTTCTCGACGTAGAGAAGATCGCTGTACGCGGGGTTCTTCGTCCCGGTCGAGGCCCAGAGCGGGCGCTGGACGCGCGCCCCCTTTTCCGCGAGCGCGCGGACCTCCGTGCCGCCGAAGATGGAGAGATAGTCCTGATAGACCACCTTCGCGTTCGCGAGGGCGGCCTTTCCCTTCAGCGACTCGAGCTTCGCCTTCTCCGCTCCGCCGGCCTTCGCGATCCGATCGTCGAGAAGCTTGTCGGCGAGGGTGTCGACGCGGGAGACGAAGAACGAGGCGACGGAGGCCACTTTCGACAGATCGCCCCCTTTCGCCGCGAGGTCCCGGAGGCCCCCGATGTAGGCGGCCGCGACGTCGCGGTAGTGCCTCCGGTTGAACATCAGGGTGACGTTGACCGGAATGCCGCCCCCGATGAGCCGCTGGATCGCCGGAATTCCCTCCGGAGTCGCCGGGACCTTGATGAAGACGTTCGGCCGAGAGAGGAGCTTCGAGAGCCGCGTCGCCTCCCGCACCGTCTCCTCCTCGCGGTGCGCGAGCGACGGAAGGACCTCCAGCGAGATCCAGCCGTCCTCCGGATGGACGGCATGCTGCGCGGCGAAGAGGTCCGCGCCCCGTCCGATGTCGTGCCGTGTCAGCTCGTCGTAGATCGCGAACGCATCGGCTCCGGCCGCCGCCCTCCGCCCGATCGCCGCGCTGTAGTCTCCCTCGTCCTTCTCGATCGCCTGCCCGAAGATCGTCGGGTTCGAGGTGACGCCGTAGACGGTCCCCGCCCCGATCCAGCCGGCGAGCCTCCCGGACGTGATCATCCGGTCCGAGATGCTGTCCATCCAGACGGCCTGCCCGCGGCGGCGGTATTCGACCGGAACACTCATTCGTATCCCTCCTCGCTCCTCGATCCTATTACGCCGGCGGAGCGCCCCGGGGATGCGAAGCCCTCACGCGCCGGCGGGCGGACCGTAGAGCGGGATCTTCACGCCGAGGAGCTCGAGGCGCGCCACGATGGCGGCGCGCAGTTCGGCGAGCCCCGTTCCCGAAGCCGCCGAAATCCGGATTGCGTCCGGGTCGCCCGCGACGCCAGACGGGAGGTCCGTCTTGTTGCAGACGGTCAGGACGCGCCGGCGCTCGACCCCCATCTCGTCGAGCACCTCTTCCACCGCCGTCCGCTGCGCGTCCGCCTGCGGCGAGGCGGCGTCGACGACGTGGACGAGGAGATCGGCCTCTTCGACCTCGGCGAGGGTGGAGCGGAAAGACGCCACGAGCTGGTGCGGGAGCTTCCGGAGGAATCCGACCGTGTCGGAGACGACGATCGCCCGTCCGGCCACGCCATGGAGCCGCGCGTGGCGCGGGTCGAGCGTGGCGAAGAGACGGTCCTCCGCGAACTCCTTCGACGCGCTCAGCCGGTTGAAGAGCGTCGTCTTCCCCGCGTTCGTGTAGCCGACGAGGGCGACGACCGGAACCTGCCGGAGGCGCTTCTTCCGCACCTCGCGGGAGCGCTCGATTTTCCGGAGCTCCTCCTTCAGCGTCGCGATCCGTCGGCGGATCTTCCGCCGGTCGAGCTCGATCTTCCGCTCGCCCGCGCCTCCCCGGAACGCGCCGCCCCCCGCTGCTGCGCGAGGCCGGTCACTCCCCCGGCGAGGCGCGGCAGAAGGTACTCCATCTGGGCCAGCTCCACCTGCGTCATCGCCTCCCGCGAGCGCGCCCGCGCCGCGAAGATCTGGAGGATGACGCCGGGGCGGTCGAGGACGCGGGTCGGAAGGGTCTTCTCCAGGTTCCGCACCTGCGACGGGGAGAGTTCGTCGTCGAAGACCGTCCACCCCGCCCCGAGGTTCCGCCCCAGCTCGGCGAGTTCCTCGAGCTTCCCTTTTCCGACGAAGGTGGCCGGATCGGGCGACTTCCGCTCCTGAAGAGCGCGCGTGACGACCCTTCCCCCCGCGGTCTCGACCAGCCGTTCCAGCTCGTCGAGGTGGTCCTCCGCCATCGCCCGGTCGCTCTCCCGGCCGAAGACGCCGACGAGGATCGTCCTGGCGCTCCGGGGCTTCTCGGCCTCGTTGGCTTGCGGAGAGGCCGGTGACGGTTTCACGCGAAGAGATGCTAGCGTATCGGCTCCGATGGCTTCGCGACGCTTCCTTCCCCCCGACCTTCCGCGCCTTGGCGAACACCTCGAAGTCCTTCGCGCCGAGTGGAGCGGCCGGAGGCTCGACTCCGACCCGCTTGCCTTTCCGCACCGCTATGCCGAGTCCGGCGACCGCGAGGTCGTCGCCTTTCTCGCGGCCTCGCTCGCCTTCGGACGGGTGGCGTCGATCAGGGCCTCGGTCGAGCGCGTCCTCGGGGAAATCGGTCCGCACCCCGCGGCGTTCCTCGAGTCGTGGGACGAGCGGCCGATCCCGGAGCTCGCGCGCTTCGTCCACCGGTGGGTCACCGGAAAGGACGTCGAAGAGTTTCTTCGAATGGTGAAGAGAGCGCGGCACGCACACGGCTCTTTGGGCGCGCTTTTCGCGAAGGGAGACGAAGAAGGGAATCTGACCGGGGTTTTCTTGGAAGGTGAAGGACCCTGCGGCGAGGCCAATCGCCCTGGCGAAGCGGACTACTCGGCGGCCCTTTCTTCCTTTCTAAGAAATCTCCGGGGTCTCTCCCCGGGTCGCGTTCCCCTCTCCCGCGGTCTCGGCTTCCTTCTCCCGTCCCCCTCTTCGACGTCGGCCCTGAAGCGCCAGCACCTGTTCCTTCGCTGGATGGTCCGGACGGAGGGCTTCGACCTCGGCCTCTGGAGGGGCGGGCGCTTCTCGCCCGCACGCCTCCTCCTCCCGATGGACACGCACGTCCACCGGATCTCCCGCTACCTCGGGCTGACGCGCCGGCCCTCCGCCGATCTCGCCGCTTCCCGCGAGGCGACGGGGTTCCTGCGGCGCCTCGATCCCCAAGACCCCGTCGCTTTCGACTGGGCGCTTTCGCGTCTCGGCATCCTCGCCGAATGCGCGGGCTCCCCGGCGCGCCGCCATTGCCAGCGGTGCGCCATCGCTCCCGTCTGCCGTGAACGGATCGGGCCCTCCCGGCCCCGGTCCGAGGAGAGAGTCGTTACCGCATGATCGACCGGAAGAGTCTTTCCGTCCTCGCCGTGGCGGCGGTGGCCGCCGCCGTTCTCGCTTACGTCGCCAGGGACTCGCTCCGCGCGCCGACGACCATCCGGGCCCTCCCGGCCGCGTCGGCGAGCCTCCCGGCGACGGCCACCGCCTCGTCCCGGACGGTCTCCCTTCCGGACGGCGGAACGCGCGACCTCGCCGATCCGCCGGGGAAGCTCCTGATCCTCCACTACTGGGCCACCTGGTGCCCTCCCTGCGTCTCGGAGTTTCCGGATCTCGCCCGCTTCTGGAAGGAGTACGGAAAGAAGCCGGGCCTCGAGCTCCTCGCCGTCTCCGTAGACGAGGATTGGCGAACGGTGGACGACTGGCTGAAAAAGAACGGGATCACCGGCATCCCGCTGGCCCTCGACCCGCGGCGCACGAGCGCGAAGGCGTTCGGGACGGAGAAGTTCCCCGAGACTTACGTCCTCTCCCCCTCCGGGGAGGTGGTGGACAAGTTCGTCGGGGCGATCCTCTGGTCGGATCCGGCCCTCCGGAAGCGGATCGACGAGCTTCTGGCGGCCTACCCCCCGGTCCGCGCCGGGGGATGAAGCCGAACTTTTTCCCGTGGAGCTTCGTTTAACCCGAGGAGGAGAGACGCGATGCGAGAGCTCCGGTCCGCCGTAAATGCCGTTTTCCTCTTCTTCGTCTTCCTCTTCGTCTATGCGGTCGTCTCTCCCGGCCACGCCAGGGCGAGCGCCCACTCCCCCCGCTTTCTCCGGATGACGATCGAGGACCCGGAGGGGCGCCACGGCCACCCCGACCGGATCTCCTTCTCGGTCCCGTACGGCTTCATCCGGGGGGGGCTCCGGTTCGCCAGCCTCGGCAGGCTGCATCGCGAGCTGGACCTTCACCTCGGGGATCCCGTGGCGGCGGACGAGGTTCAGTCGATATGGAAGGAGATCTCGGAGAAACCGGAAGGAACCGAGATCGTCCGGAAGCGGGACGGAGAGGAGCTGACGCTCAAACGCGAAGGGGCCACCCTCACGGTCGTCCAGAAGAAGGACGACAGCCCCGACGAGACGGTCACACTCCGGATCCCGGTGAAGCTCCTCGAGGCCGTCGCCGCGAAAGACCGGAGCCTCGACGTCGACGCGATCCTCTCCGAGCTCAAGAATCTCGACCGGGGAGAGCTTCTGGACGTCAAAGCCCGGGACGCCCGGGTCCGCGTCTGGATCGAATGATGTTCGGGGGGTGCGACGTCCCTTCGATCAGGAGTCATGCCGGGTTCGCACCCCCCGCGCCCCCCTGATCCGTCACCAGGTCATCCGGCGACGCTACTCGTCTTCGAAGGGATCCCGCCCCATCTCCTCGATGATCCGGTCGAGCCGGTAGTGGCACGGCCCGAAGACGAACTTGATCTCGCCGTGCTCGCAGACGACGTCCCTCACGTGGACCGAAAGCTCCGGCGGGAGAACCGGGTTCAGGTTGATCACGACGACGCGCTCGTCCGGGTAGAAGAAGGCCCGTCCGGGAGGCTGGTGCATCACGACTTTCCGGAGGATCCAGTTCGGGATCGGGATGACGCCGAAGACCTTGAGGTCGACGATCGCGAATCCGAGGAAGCCGTCCTTGAGGCGGAGAGACTCGAGGTGGCCGCGAAAGAGAATCCGGATCCGCTTCCGGACCCGGACCGTGAGCCCCAGCCGGCCGTTCTCCGGCTCGACGAGGATCTCCTCGATCTCGGGGACGTTCCGGACGGCTTTTCGGGCGACGGCGTTCAGCGTCGTCGCGTCGACGGCCACCACGAGCCCGTCCCAGCGAACGGTCAAGGACGGCAGATCGGCGAAAGGCGTGACGAGTTCGGCGCCAGGTTTCACGGAGCCATGAGAAACCCGGCGGACGCCCCGCGTCAAGGGGCCGGAGTCACCGGATGACATAGGCGACGGCAAAGCCGATCTGAGCCGACATCATCATCAGGTACATATGGGTCCAGGACGGGTGGTTTTCGGTGGCCGAAAGCTCGTCCGGATTCCGCATCAGGAGCCAGACCGTATAGGAGCCCCAGGCCGCAAGGAGAAGGCCGAGGGCCGAGAGGAGCACCGGATTCCCCGTGAGGAGGCGCTGGCCGGGCACCAGGGGATCGTCGAGGTGCGCGAGGAGCGGGAGGAGCAGCCATGGAGCGATGAAGAACGGGGCGATGATCCGGACGGCTTTCCGGTTGCCGTAGACGACCGGAAGAGTGCGGCACCCTCCCGCGCGATCGCCCGCGACGTCCGAGAAGTCCTTCGTCGAGGTCGCCCCGACGAGGAAGAGGGCGAAGAGGAGCCCGATCACCCACGGCTCGAGGCAGCCGGCCGAGGCGACGAGCGTCCACCCCGCGACCTTCAGCCAGCAGCCGCGTGGAAGCGCGATCGTGATGTTGGCCCAGATCCCGAATCGCTTGGTCCGTCCGAAGGCGGGAGCGGAGTAGACGAGCGTCGCGAGAAATCCGCCGAGGAAGAGGAAGAAGCACTGGTGTCGCGAGAGAGGCGCCGCCGCCCGCTCCCAGAAGGATCCCGTCGACGGCACCACGATCCACCAGACCGGGACGAGGGCGAGGACGTAGAGGGCCACCGTGAGCCGCCACGCCGACGGAACGGACGCTTCGCCCGTCACGAGCGGCCGGTCGGGTTTGTTGACACGGTCCACCTCGAGATCCGTGATCTGGTTCAGCACGTTCGAGGCGGCGTTCAGGAGCGACGCGCAGAGCGATCCGAATGTGACGACCGCGAGGATCGCGAGCGTGACGCGTCTTGCGGGATCCGGGTTGTGGGCGCTGCCGAAGGCGCAGACCGCCCCGGAGAGGATCCCGAGAAGCGGCGGCAGGAGGGTGAAGGGACGCGTCAGCCGGACGACGATCGAAAGCTTCACGGAAGACCTCCCGCTCCGGAGACGAGAAGGGCGACCCAGGCTCCGGTGAGCGTGTTGACGAAATTGAGGACGTGCCCGCTCGAGAGGCGCCACGGCGCGCCGTCCCTCCCGAGAAGGCTCTCGACGACCGTCCCGGCCGTCGCCGCGAGGACGACGACGGGAATGCCGGCCGGGGCGATCCAGCCGGAAAGGGCCGCAACGGTCCCGACGAGGAGCGCACCGAGAAGCCCGGCGAGCGTCCCGGCGATGGAGACCGCTCCGTCGGTTCCGGGAGCGACTCGCCGGAAGTCCGGAAGGAGGACGGTCGCCGACCGGATCGCCTGTCCCATCTCGGTTCCCGTCGTATCCATCAGCGCCGTCGCGAAGGCCGCCGCCACCGCGAGCCGAAAGGACGCCGCCCCGGCCGGTGCGAGGGCCGCGGCGAGAACGAAGAAGGCCGGGACGGAGACGTTCGCGAGGACGTTCGCGGCGCCCCGGCGCCCGCCCGCCTCCTCTCCCTTTCCCATCGCCTCCTTCCGCCGGCGACCGAAGCGGGTCGCGAGCGTCCCGGCGCCGAAGAAGAGCCAGAGGAGGGCGTAGGCCGGAGCCCCGCCGAACGCGAGCACGGCGGTACCGAAAACGAAACCCGAAAGGGCGCCTGACGGCCGGACGATCCGGAGCCACGCGGCGAGAAGGGCAATCGCGAGGTTGATCGCTGCGCTCCACGCCAGCGTTCGCCCGAAAGCGGGTGAAAGAAGAAGGCCCCATCCCGGCAGGGTCGCCAGAAGGGTGGCGAGCGATCCCGCTCCGACGAGAGGAGGGAGGATGTTGTCGTTCAGCTCGGCGGGAAGGCTCTCCACGGCGGCTCCCACGAGCGAGGCGAGGACGATCGCGAGCAACTCCGCGGGAGATGCCGGGATGTGGCGGACGAATCCGAAGACGAGCGCCGCCGTGAGGCTTCCGACGAGGACGTAGGCGAAAAGGCCGACGAGACTCTTCTTCCTGTTCCAGGAGAGTCGCGGGCCGCCGAGGGACATCCCCGCAAGCGCCGCCGCAGCGTCTCCGAACGCGAGAAGAGCCCACCCCGCCGCGGCAATCTCGAGGCGGTCCCGCCAGAGGAGGATCAGGATGAGAACGACGACCGGGTAGACGAGGATTCCCGCGGAGTGGGTCCGCCCCTCTTCCTCCTCCCGGAGAAGCCCCCGCCCGCCGAGCCTCGGAAGGGCGAGGACGTTGAAGAGGAAGGCGGCGAGCGCCGCGGCCGCGGCCACCTTCCACGAGAGGATGCGGAGAAAGAGCGAGAAGAGCCCCGACCCGCAGTGGACGGCCTTGCGGGCCCACTCGACGCGCGGGATCCTCACTGGGCGAGGCTCCCTCTCACGTCGAGGAAGCTCCCGATGTTCTTCAGGTTGAGGGCGATCCGGAAGTCGCGCGAGGGGATCGTGCCGACCAGGATGTCGCGATACTCAAAAAGGATCTTGTAGCAGGAGCCCTGGAACGTCAGGAGCGAGCGCCACTCGAGCATCTTCGAGTTCGTCAGGTCGTAGTTCGCGGAGAGATCGAGGCGCAGGAGGTTCTTGAGAATCGGAGCCCCGCCGAAGAAGCGGATCTGCGAGGAGGCTGCGGACGGCACGTCCACGCCGGGGGGCGGCGGAGCGACGACGGGATTCGAGTAGAAATACGAAAGCGCGACCGACGAGTCGCCCGAGACCCAGTTCGTCGTGAGGCTCGACGAGGTCAGCTGTTTCGCGTTCATGTCCCATGACGCCCGCCCGTCGAGGTTGAAGCCCGGACCGGCGACGACCCGGAGGATCGTGTCGATCGGGCCCTGCTTCGACGCGAGAGGGCTCGGACCGAAGCTGGTCCCGGCCCCCGGGAGCGTGAAGTAGTAGGTCTGTCCGATCTCGAGCGAAGCGATCTCGCGGGCGCTCCCCGTCTTGGCCTTCGCGAGAAGCCGCTGGACCAGAGCGTACCGGACGGCGTTCGTCGCGGTCACGGCGTCGATCTCGTCGAAGAGAGGTGTTTGCGCGAGGGTCCCGGGGTCGCTCTGGTAGGTGTAGTCGATCCGCGGCTCGATCACGTGCTTGAGCTTCGTGTAGTCGCCCCACTTTACGTCGAAGATCCGCGAGAACGACGGCCCCGTCAGCTCCAGAGCGGCCGTGCCGTAGAGACGGTTATACGTTTCGGGGAGGAGCAGGGTGCCCGTCGGGTCGAGCGACATTCCGTAGGACGTCAGACGGGCGCCGCCGGACGCCTGGGCCGAGAACCACGGAGCGATCGGAAGCGGGACGGAGACGCTGGGGAAGAGGTCGAACCGGCTGTACGACCCGGAAGGCTGTCCGGGCCCGCGGTTGGCGAGGAGAAGGCCCGCCTGGCCGGTCGCCTCGACGAAGGCCGCGTTCGAGAAGACGGGGATCGGGCGGAGAGACGCCTCGAGCGCCGGCTCGCGCTCGAGGATCACGTTCGTCGTCCCGAGAATCGCCTCCTCCCGGGTGTACCGCAGGTTCAGCGAGAACGGGTCCGGGTTCCACGTCAGAAAGGCGTCGGAGCCGATGCTCCGGGCGGAGGCGAGATTGAAGCTCGTCTCGTAGCCCTGCCAGAAGTTGACGTCCGAGTAGTTGAGCCAGTTCACGACCCCGCGGATCCGCGGGGCGATGTCGTCGCTCACGAGGGTCCCCGCGGTCTTCCACTGCCAGGTGCTCGCGCCGGGGTCCCAGACCGTGTAGTAAAGGCCCGAGAAGCGCGTCCCGACGGTCGGGCGGGCCCGGAACTCGGTCCCGATGCCGTACCACCCCTTCGTGTAGAGGTCGCCGACGAACGTCGCGTCTGCGGAGCGGGAGATGGCCCAGTAGTACGAGAGTCCGAGGTAGCCCCCGCGGTCCGAGTTGTAGCCGACGGTCGGGATCATGAATCCGGAGGCCCTGTCACGCAGGACGGGCCAGACGAGATAGGGAAGGTAGAGGAGCGGGACTCCTCCCATCCGGAAGGTCGTCGCCGAGAAGTGCGCGTACTCCTCGAGAGTGAAGCGCCCCCGGCTCGTCGTGAACTCCCAGGCCGGCTTCTCTCCTTCACACCCCGTGATCCGACCATCGGTCATCGTGAAGCTGCGCGGTCCGACCTTCGCGAGGAGGGCGCCGCGCAGGTGGACGCCTCCCTCGAGATCCAGCTTTCCGTCCGTGACGACACCCACCTTCTCGGCGAGGTCGAAGTCGATCCTCTCTCCGGTGAGGCGCGACTTTCCCTGCTCGAGGACGACGTCTCCTTCGGCCACGACCGTCTTCTTCCCGAGGTTCGCCCTCACCTTCCGGGCCGTGAGCCGGATGTCCTGGTAGGTGACCGTCACGAACTTCCCGGGCGGCGCTTCCGCCTCCCAGGTCGATTCCCCGACGAGCGTCTGGTGGCCCGGGGCCCCCCCCGCCTCCCCCTCCGGCACGGAGACGTGGATCTCGCCTCCCTTCTCCGGCGCCCGGAACTTCAGGTCGAAGTTCGCCCGCTCCTTGAAGCGGGTGGCGAAGGGGTCCGTGTCGAAGGACGACTGCGCGGCGACCTCCAGGGGCGAGGCCACAAGGAGAAGGACGAGGACGGCGCGCTGCGCCGCCGCCCGGCTCAGAGACGCATCTCCAGGACCGTCCCGAAGGCCTCGAGGGGCGGCTCCGTCGCGGCCCGGATCTCCTCGACCGAAACGCCCGGAGCCCGCTCGACGAGCCGGAGGCCGCCCCCCGGCTTCACGTCGAGGACGGCGAGGTCGGTGATGATCCGGTGGACGCAGCGGCGCCCCGTGAGGGGAAGCGTGCAGCGCGTCAGGATCTTCTTCTCGCCGCTCTTCGCGACGTGCTCCATCGTCACGACGACGCGTCTCGCTGCCGCGACGAGGTCCATCGCGCCCCCCATCCCCTTGACGAGCCGGCCCGGGATCATCCAGTTCGCGAGCGAGCCCTCCGCGTCCACCTGCATCGCTCCGAGGATGCAGAGGTCGACATGGCCGCCGCGGATCATCGCGAACGACTCGGCCGAGGAGAAGAAGGACGCGCCGGGAAGGACAGTGACCGTCTCCTTGCCGGCGTTGATCAGGTCGGCGTCCACCTCGGCCTCGGTCGGATACGGACCCATCCCGAGGATCCCGTTCTCGGACTGGAGGATCACCTCCATCCCGGCGGGAATGGCGTTCGAGACGAGGGTCGGCATCCCGATTCCGAGGTTCACGTACATGCCGTCGCGGAGCTCCTGCGCCGCGCGCTTCACGATTCCATCCCGGTCCAGCTTCGGCATGGCCTACCCCTTCCTCACGGTCCGCCGCTCGATCCGCTTGACGCGGGGCGCGACGACGACTCGGTGGACGTAGATGCCAGGGGTGTCGATCTCGTCGGGTGGAAGAGCGCCCACCGGTACCAGCTCCTCCACCTCGGCGATCGTGACGCGGCCCGCGGTCGCGACCATCGGGTTGAAGTTCCGGGCCGTCTTCCGGTAGACGAGATTGCCGAGCCGGTCTCCCTTCCAGGCCGCCACGAGCGCGAACTCCCCCGTGATGCCCCGTTCGAGGACGTACTCGCGCCCGTCGAACTCGCGCGTCTCCTTCCCCTCCGCCACGACCGTTCCGACTCCGGCGGGCGTGTAGAACCCGGCGATTCCCGCCCCTCCCGCCCGCAGTCGCTCGGCAAGCGTCCCCTGAGGGCAGAACTCGAGCTCCAGCTCCTTCGCGAGATATTGCCGCTCGAACTCGGCGTTCTCGCCCACGTAGGAGGAGAGCATCTTCCGGATCTTCCGCTTCCCGAGGAGGATCCCGAGCCCCCAGTCGTCGACGCCGCAGTTGTTCGAAACGCAGGTCAGGTCCGAGACGTCCCGCTCCGCGAGCGCGAGGATGAGGTTCTCGGGAATGCCGCAGAGGCCGAAACCCCCGACGAGGAGCGTGGCTCCCGAGGGAATGTCCGCGACCGCCGCGGTGGCGGCCTCCCGCGGCGTCGCCGCCTTCATCACCTTGTCGATCATGTCGTCTCCAAAGGGACGCACTATCGCGTCCCCCGTCCCCCTTGGCCGCCTCGCGCCGTCAGAGCGCTTCCACCACCATGGCGACCGCTTCGCCGCCGCCGATGCAGATCGAGGCGAGGCCGTATTTCTTCTTCCGCGCCCGGAGGGCGTGGACGAGCGTCGTCAGGATACGGGCCCCGGAGGCCCCGATCGGGTGCCCGAGCGCCACGGCCCCCCCATTGACGTTGACCCGGTTCGGGTCGAGGTCGAGATCCCTGATGAACGCCATCCCGACGACGGCGAAGGCTTCGTTGACCTCGACGAGGTCGATGTCCGAGAGGGCGAGGCCCGCACGCTCGACGGCCTTGCGAGCCGCGGCGATGGGCGCCGTCGTGAACCATTCCGGCTCCTGGGCATGCGAGGCCTGGGCCAGGATCCGGGCGATCGGGCGCGAAGCCTCGGCCGCGGCCGCCGCCTCGGTCGCCAGGACGAGAGCCGACGCCCCGTCGTTGATCTTGGAGGCGTTCGCCGCCGTGACGGTGCCGTCCTTCTGGAAGGCCGGCTTGAGCGATCCCATCTTCTCGAGCTTCTCCAGCGGGGTCGCGAACGGTTCCTCGTCCCGGTCCACGGTCGTGGGCCCTTTCTTTCCTTCGATCGTCACGTTCGCGAACTCGGCCTTGAAATCGCCCGCCTCGTTCGCGCGCCGGGCCCGCTGATAGCTCTCGAGGGCGTAAGCGTCCTGCGCCTCGCGCGAGAGCGCGTATTTGCCCGCGCAGAGCTCGGCGCAGTTTCCCATGTGGACGTTCTTGTAGGGGTCCCAGAGCCCGTCCGAGATCATGGAGTCGAGGAGTTGGGCGTGTCCCATCCGGTAGCCGGTCCGCGCTTTCGGGAGAAGGTAGGGAGCGTTCGACATCGACTCCATCCCGCCCGCGACGACCACGGAGAACTCCCCTGTCCGGAGGGCATTGGCGCCGTCCATGACCGAGCGGAGCCCCGACCCGCAGACCTTGTGTACCGTCACGCATCCGGTTCCCTTCGGGAGGCCGGCGCCCAGGGCGGCCTGGCGCGCCGGCGCCTGGCCGGAGCCCGCCTGAAGGACGTTGCCGAACCAGACGTGCTCCACCTGCTCGGGGGCCACGTCGGCCCTCTCGACGGCGGCCTTGATGGCCACCGCGCCGAGCTGGGGGGCGGTGAGAGTCGAGAGCGCTCCGAGAAACGACCCGATGGGGGTCCGGACCGCGGAGAGGATGAGGACGTCGTTCATGGGAAGGAAACCTCCATCCGGCAGCCGGCACGCCGGGAGGCGACCGGGCATCGGCCGCGATTGTAGCCGCAGGCTCCCTCCCCGTATGCGGCGATCCGGAGGCGGCTGCTACGATTCCCCCGTGCGCCTCCTCGCCGTCGATTTCGGGGAGAAACGGATCGGCCTCGCCGTCTCCGACGCCCGTGGCACGGTCGTCGTCCCGGTCGGCGCGGTGGCCCGCAAAAGCGATGGGCAGGCCGCGGCCGCGATCGCCGAGGAAGCCCGGGAGCGCGGCGTCGGGAGGCTCGTGGTGGGTCATCCGCTCCGCAGCGGCGGGGTGGAGACGCTTCTCGCCCGCCGGGCGCGCAACTTCGCCCGCCGGCTCGCCGAGGTCTCTGGGCTCCCCGTCGACCTCCACGGCGAGGCGCTCACGTCCCGTGCCGCCGAGGAGGCACTCGAAGGGGCGGGAGTCCCGGCGGCGCGTCGCGCCGCCGCGCGCGACGCGGAGGCCGCTGCCGTGCTCCTTCGCGACTACCTGGCCGCTCGGGACGGTCCCTAGGGGAGTGCGCATGTTCGGGAGCACCCACGCCCGAAAGCGCCACGTCTACCCGATCCTCGTCTGGGCGGTGGTCGCGATCCTCGTCGTCGCGGCCGCCTTCGCCGGTCTCGTCTTCGTCGCCGTGAAGATGCCGTTCAAGGGTTACGCGGCGGATTCGGCCTTCCTCGACATCGCCCCGAGGACGACGACTTTCGCGATCCTCGAATCGCTCGAGAAGGAAGGGGTCCTCCGCGACTGGAGGCTCGGCCTCGTCGCGCTCCGCCTCCTCCATCCCGGAAAGACGCTCAAGGCGGGCGAATACCGCTTCGCGGGGGAAAGAACTCCGGAGCAGGTGATTCTCACGATCGTGGCGGGGGACGTCGTCACCTACCGGATCACCGTCCCCGAAGGATTTTCCGCGGACGAGGTTTTCACCCTCTTCGCCTCCCAGGGTTTCGGCTTTGCGGCCGACTACCGCTATCTGGACGCGCACCCGGCCGAGCTGGAAGGAGTCCCCGCGGGCGCCCCGTCCCTGGAAGGATTCCTCTTCCCCGAGACCTACACGGTCACCCGGTCGATGTCGGCGCGCGAGATCGTCGCGATGATGACGCGGGCGTTCGCACGACGGCTTCCGCCCGATTACGAGGAGGAGGCTCGCCGCGTCGGGCTCACGCTGGTGGGGGCCGTGACGCTCGCCTCGCTCGTCGAGAAGGAGACCGCGATTTCTTATGAGCGGCCTCTCGTCTCGGCCGTCTACCTCAACCGGATGAAGCACCGGATGCTCCTCCAGGCAGACCCGACGACGATCTATGCGCTGAAGCGCCTCGGCCAGTGGCGCGGGACGCTCGCCCGGTCGCAGCTCGCCGCGGAGGATCCGTACAACACGTACGTCACCCCGGGCCTCCCGCCCGGCCCGATCTGCAACCCCGGCCTCCCCGCGCTCGAGGCCGCGGTCCACCCCGCGCCGGAGGACTACCTCTTCTTCGTCTCCGCCGGCGACGGCTCCCACCAGTTTTCGTCCACCTTCGACGAGCACGGACGAAACGTGGCCCGCTATCTCGAGACGCGGCGCGCGCAGCGTGAATCTGCCCGGTCGCAACGCTAGAATGCCGTCCGAGACCCCTCGATGAGCAGCGAAGTCCCGGCGATCCGGCCGTTCGGGCCGTACCTTCTCCTCCGGAACACCGGAGCCGACGTCCTCGGGAAGCTCTACCGGGCGGGGACTCTCGGCCAGCCTGGCCTCAGGCCGCTCCTTCACCTCCGCGTCTTTGACGGCCCTGCCGTGGACCGTGGCGCGCTTCTCAAAGCCATGGAACAGACGGTCGACGTCCTGGAGGGGGTGGTCGGCCCTTCCGTTGCGGCGGGCGCCGTCCTCGGCTCCGTGGACGATCTGCCCATCGCCGGCGTCGACGTCCCCCCGGGGCAGGCCCTCGACGCCGTCCTCGCGGCGGGAAGCGGCGGCGGAGGCTTCACGCCGGAGCAGGCGCTCTCCATGACCGAGCGGATCCTCGCGGCGCTCAGTGCGGCCCGGCCCGTCGCGCTCGTCGCCGAGGCGCCGCACGGCTTCCTCGTCCCCTCGTTCGTCCTCCTCTCTTACGACGGCGAGGTCCGTCTCTTCGGTTTCGGGCTCGGGCCGGGGCTTCTCCCGACCCTCCGGGATCCGAAGGCCCGCGAGGCTCTCGCGCCGTACATGGCCCCGGAGGTGCTCGCCTCCGGCAGGCCGTCGCCGGCCGGTGACGTCTACTCGGCTGCCGCGATCCTCTTCGAGGCGCTGACGGGGCGCCCGCCGGAGGCCGGAGCCGCCGAAGCGAACATCGAGACCGCCCTTCTCGCCGAAGGAGGAGCGCCGCTTCCCGAGCCGATCCGTCAGTTGCTCCGCCGCGGACTCGCATCCGACCCGGCGCGGCGTGAGGCCGAGCCCGACTCCTACCGGACCGCGGTCGGTGCGCTGGACTACGGCGAGAACGTCTCTTCCTCCACCTTCAGCCTCGCGTTTTTCATGCAGCGACGATTCGAACGGACGATCCGGACGGAGGCGCGCCAGCGCGAGGCCGAAGAACGGCTGGCCGCATCGCGGCCTGCCGCGATCGAACCCCGCCCGGCGGCACAGGCCCGTCCCTCCCTCGCCGCACCCCGCGCGCGCGCACCCTCCGCACCGGCCCCGCGGCCGGCACCGAAGGAAGCGGCTCCCGTCCGGACCGTCGCGCCCTCTGCCCCGAAAAGCCCGCCGTCGGGCTATCCGCTCCCGATCATCGTCCTCGGCGTCGTCTTCGTCCTCGCGATCGCCGGCCTCTGGTTCTGGAAGTTCCGGCAGGGCGCCGTACCCGCGCCGGCCCCCGTCGCCGCGCCGACGCCGGCCCCAACGGCCCCGCCCGCTCCCCCCGCGCCGGTCGTCGTCGGCAAGGAGGACCCGCTCTTTCAGGCTGCGGTACAGGCCCGCCTCGAGGAGGAGCTGAAGAAGCGCGAGCGGCTGCGCACGGCCGAGCAGGAGAAGGAGCAGAAGAAGAAGCAGGCCGGCGTGGATCGCGCCGCCGAGGAAGCCCGAAAGGCACAGGAAGCCGAGGACGCCGCGCGCGCCGCCCGTGACCGGAACGATCGCCAGGAGGCCCTGCGCCTCGCCAGGGAAGCCCAGGAGGCCCGGCGCCGGGCCGACGAGGCGGCCGCCGCCGCTGCCAAGGCCGCCGTCCCGACGGTCCGGGAAGGCGACCTCGTGGAGATCACGCAGGTGGATGTCGTACCGGCCGTCGTCTCCACCGTCCACCCCGACGTGCCGACGCTCGCGAAGCGCATGAAGGTCGGCGGAACCGTGCTGCTGCGCGTCCTCGTGACCGAATCCGGTCAGACTGCCGAGGTCGAGATCCTCCGCGACACGGCTCCCCGGGTCGGCCTCGGGGAGAGCGCCAAGGCGGCCGTGGAGAAATGGACGTGGACCCCGGCCATGAAGGACGGCAAGAAGGTCCGCACGTGGACCACGGTCCCCATCCCCTTCGTCGTCCAGTAGGCGGCGTTACTTCGATCCGGCCGGCTTCGGAAGGGGGAGCCCCTTCCCGCCGAGGTACGTCCGTCGGAGGAACTCCTCCATCAGCGGGTCCGCGAACCAGGAGACGGCCACGCCGTCGATGAAGTAGGTCGGCGTCGCCCGGACGCGAACGAACCAGCCTTCCGACATGTCGGCGAAGATCTTCTCGTCGGTCTTCGCCTGCAGATAACACCCCTTGAAGTACGCCTCGGGGACGCCGTTGTCGACCGCGAACGCGAGCGAGAAGGCGTCCACCGCCGCGACGTTCATCTCGTCCTGCCGGGCGTAGATGTTCGACTTGTACCGGAAATAGAGCTCCGGGCTCCGTTCGAAGAAGCAGCGTCCGGCCGAAGCGGCGCGGAAGGCCCAGGGATGCGAGTCCGTGAGGGGAAAGCTCTTGATATAACGCCGGATCTTCAGCTCTCCCGCGAGCTTCGCCTGCAGGGTGTCCCAGTCGCTAGTCCGCCTCTTGCACGAGGGGCACTCCATGTCGGAGAACTCGACCACGGTCACGCGCGCGTCCGGGGGCCCCACCGCGGGGGTGTCCGCCAGCTTGAGGATCTCGCGCCGCTGCTCGGCCACGGTACGGTTCCGGTCCCAGAAGTGCCCGAGGAAGAGGACGGCACCGTCCCGCGCCGAGATGTAGGCGGGGATCGAGTATTCCCCGTACCCCGTCTCGCGCCGGATGGCGATCCCCTTCCACTCCTTCCGGTCGAGGGACGGCTCGAGCGTGAGGCGGGGCGTGCCGGGAAAGTACCGCTTGAGAAGTTCGCTCATGTTCGCGAGGTCGGCGTTCGTCCGGACGGGGACCGGGTTCTTGAGGCGCGCCTCGTCTCCGATCGCGTCGCCGACGAGGACGCCCTTTCCCCCCTCCTCGACCGCCGCGAAGAGCTGATCCGCCATCTTGGTTTCGATGCTGAAGCTCTTCTCGGCGCGGTAGACCCGGTAACCCGGGACCTTGATGAGGGTCACTTCCTCGAGCTTCGACTCGCCGGGGCCCCACGGGAAGAACGTCTCGAGCCACGAAAGCAGCGGGTCCGCCTTCGCCTCGACGGCCTTTGCGGCCGCGTCCTTCGGCCGCGCGGGCTCCTGAGCGGCATGGAGGGCACCGGCGGCGATCAGCATGAAAGACGCGAGGGCAACGCGCAGACGCGGCGGCTTCTTTTCGGTCGACATTCTCCGGATTGTACGGGGCATCACCGGGAGACCCCGGACGCCCCTATCCGTCTTCGCTCTTGAGCCGGATCAGAACCTCTCCGGCGCTCACGGCCTGGCCCGGGGCGACGGCGATGGCCTCGACGACGCCGTCCCGGGGAGCCTTCACCTCGTTTTCCATTTTCATCGCCTCGAGGACGAGGAGAGGTTCTCCCGCCGTGACCAGCTGGCCGGCCGCGACGGCGACACGCAGGACGCGCCCCGGCATCGCGGCGCTCACGACGTTTCCTTTTTTCGACCGGCCTCGGCCACCCGTGGCCGCCGCCCGCGCCGTCAGCTCGTCCTTGAGGTCGAAGGCGGCGCGCGCGTTGCCGAACCGGGCCGCGACTTCGCCGTCCGGAGCCGGTTCGAGGCTCACCTCCCACTGACTTCCGTCCTCGAAGACGAGCGACCAGATCCCCGGGCGGATGAGCGCCGCCTCGCCCGAGAGGAGGCGTCCTTCCACGAGGACGCGAAACTCCGGGGCCGTCGCCGCCACCTCGACCGGACACGTGGAGCCGGCGGCATCACCGGAAAAGCGAGCCTGAAATTTCATTCCCTCACCCCGAAGGTCGGCCGCGCCGTCCGCCACGGCGAGAGGCCGCGGGACTCACCGGCGGCGGACGGGCGCGTCGACCGCGCCCCCTCGGAGGCATCCAGCGCGGCGGCCACGAGCGCGACCGTCCGCTCGTCGTTCGTCTCGGGACGCCGCCGGTAGCTCCAGCGGTCGAGAAACTGCGTGGACACGCGGTTGACGAGGTAGTCCGGGTCTTC
This sequence comes from uncultured Acidobacteriota bacterium, assembly GCA_963779415.1. GTDB lineage: Bacteria > Acidobacteriota > Thermoanaerobaculia > UBA5066 > UBA5066 > DAOMFB01. The sequence goes on from CAVZYA010000001.1 coordinate 1,771,627, forward strand.
CAGCATCGCGAGGAAGAACGGAATCGACGTTTCGATCCCCTCGACTCGCGCCTCCAGAAGGACGCGCCGCCCCCGCCGGATCGCCTCGCCCCGGTCCTTCCCCCAGACGACGAACTTCGCGAGCATCGGGTCGTAGTCGAGAGGGACGACGTCTCCTTCCTCGACGCCCGAGTCGACGCGGACCCCGGGCCCCTGCGGCCGGCGGAGGCGTCGGATCTTCCCGGGTGACGGCGCGAAGCCGCGGGCGGGATCCTCGGCGTAGATCCGGAACTGAAGGGCGTGGCCCCGGGGCTCCGGGCGCCGGTCGATCGACATCGGCTCGCCACGGGCGATCCGGATCATCTCCGCGACGAGGTCGACGCCGTAGACGACCTCCGTGACCGGGTGCTCGACCTGGATCCTCGTGTTCATCTCGAGGAAATAGAAGTGCCCGTCCGGGGCGAGGAGGAACTCCACCGTACCGGCCGAAACGTAGTCGGCGGCCTTCGCGGCGGCCACGGCGACCGCTTCCATCTTCGCTCGAAGCTCCGGCGTCACGGCCGCGGAGGGGCACTCCTCCAGCACCTTCTGGTGCCGGCGCTGCAGGGAACACTCCCTCTCGCCGAGGGCGATCACCTTCCCCGTACGATCCCCGAGGACCTGCACCTCGATGTGGCGCGGGTTCTCGACGAAGAGCTCCGCGTAGACGGCGGAATCGGCGAAGTAGGACTTTGCCTCGCTTCGCGCCCGCTCGAACGCCGCCGGAACCTCGTCGGCGCTCCGGACGACGCGCATCCCCTTGCCGCCCCCTCCGGCCGCCGCCTTCAGGAGGAGAGGAAAGCCGTTCTTCTTTCCGAAGGTGACGATCTCGTGCGCGTCCTTTGCGGGCGTCGTCATGCCGGGCACGACCGGCACCCCGGCGGCCATGACCTTCGCGCGCGACGCGGTCTTCGAGCCCATCGCCGAGATCGAAGCCGGGGACGGGCCGACCCAGACGAGCCCGGCGTCGATCACCATCTGGGCGAAGGCGGCGTTCTCCGCGAGGAACCCGTAGCCGGGGTGGACGAACGAGGCACCGGTCTTCTTCGCGGCCGCGATCAGCTTCTCGGCCACGAGGTACGACTCGCGCGCGGGGGGCGGCCCGATGTGGACCGCGGCATCGGCGAGACGGACGTGAAGGGCGCGGCGGTCGGTGTCGGAGTAGACGGCGACGGGCGAGATATCGAGATCCCGGCAGGCCCGGATGATCCGGACGGCAATCTCGCCGCGGTTGGCAATCAGAAGGCGAGGTCGGTTCATAAGCAGTCCAGGGGGGGCCGGGGGGTGCGTACCCGGCGCAGCCCGAACCCCGAGAGGCGTCGCACCCCCCGAATGTTCATAGCGGAATGTTCCCGTGTTTCTTGGGCGGCATCGAGTCGCGCTTGTTGCCGAGCGCGTCGAGGGCGCGGATGAGCCGGCGCCGCGTCGACCGGGGCTCGATCACGTCGTCGATGTAGCCCTTCCGCGCCGCGATGAACGGGTTCGCGAATTTCTCTTCGTACTCGGTCACCTTCTCGCGGCGCAGCTCGACGGGGTCCGGCGCCGCGGCGATCTCTTTCCCGTACAGGATGTTCACGGCCCCCTCCGGGCCCATCACGGCGATCTCGGCCGTCGGGAACGCGACGTTGAAGTCGGTCCGGATGTGCTTGGAAGCCATCACGCAGTACGCGCCGCCGTACGCCTTCCGGGTAATGACGGTCAGCTTCGGAACCGTCGCCTCGGCGAAGGCGAAGAGAAGCTTCGCACCGTGCCGGATGATCCCGCCGAACTCCTGCTTCGTCCCGGGGAGGAAGCCGGGGACGTCCTCGAAGACGACGAGCGGTACGTTGAAGGCGTCGCAGAAGCGGACGAACCGCGCGCCCTTGTCCGACGAATCGATGTCGAGGACCCCGGCGAGGTGGTCCGGCTGGTTCGCGACGACGCCGACGGGCCGCCCGCCGAGCCGCGCGAAGCCGACGACGATGTTCTTCGCCCAGTCCGCGTGGATCTCGAAGAGGTCGCCGTCGTCGACGACCTTCCGGATGAGCGTCGTCATGTCGTACGGCTGGTTCGGCGACGCCGGAATGAACGTGTCCAGCTCGGGGATCTCCCGGTCCACCGGATCCGAGACCGGGCGCCGCGGCGGGTCCTCGCGGTTGTTGAGCGGGAGGAAGGAGAGGAGCGTCCGGATCTTGAGGAGGCAGTCGGCGTCGCTGTCGGCGACGAGGTTCGCGACCCCCGACGTCCCGGCGTGCGTGTCGGCGCCGCCGAGCTCCTCCTTCGTCACGTCCTCGTGAGTGACCGTCTTGATGACGTCCGGCCCCGTGACGAACATCGAGCTCGTCCCGCGCACCATCACGATGAAGTCCGTGATGGCCGGCGAGTAGACCGCGCCCCCGGCGCACGGGCCGAGGATCGCGGAGATCTGGGGGATGACCCCCGACGCGAGGGTGTTGCGGAGGAAGATGTCGGCGTAGCCCGCGAGCGAGTCGACGCCTTCCTGGATCCGCGCCCCCCCCGAGTCGTTCAGGCCGACGACCGGCGCGCCGACCTTCATCGCGAGGTCCATGATCTTGCAGATCTTCAAGGCGTTCGTCTCCGACAGCGAGCCGCCGAAAACCGTGAAATCCTGGGCGAAGACGAAGACCGTGCGCCCCTCGACACGGATGCTTCCCGCCACGACGCCGTCGCCCGGAATCAGGTTGGCCGGCGCCCCCATTCCGAAGTCGCGGCACTGGTGGATGACGAAGGGGTCGATCTCCTCGAACGACCCCGGATCCGCGAGGAGCTCGACGCGCTCACGTGCGGAGAGCTTTCCGGCGGCATGCTGCTTCCTGAGCCGCTCCACCCCGCCTCCCCCGCGGGAGGCGGCCCGGAGCTCGGCGAGTCGTTCGAGTTTCGTTTCGATCGTCGTCACGGTGCGCCCTTCTGCTACAGCGGGATCTTCTTCTTCTCCGCGAGCATCCTCTTCGCTTTCCGAAACATCTCCGCGTAGTCGACGTTCTGCACGCGGAGCGCCGCGGCGTTCTTCTGGAGGACTGCCTTCACCTCGTCGTCCAGCTGCCGCTCGCGCTCCCGGTCGAAGACGAGAACGGCCTCCAGCGCCCGCCGGAGCTCCGCCGGAGCCGCCGTCCGGACGAGGCCCTCGGCCAGAAGGCGCCTCGCGACGAAGGCCGCCTGCGCGCGCATACGCGTGTCGGAGAGCGCCATGTGCCGGAAGGATAGCGGAAGTCCGGGGGCCTCCTACAATCCCCCAGATTGCTCAGGGCCGATCTCGAGCTCGCCGAGGACGCCGACGACGCGATCCGCATCGTCTCCGGGCTCCTGCGCCGCGCCGACCACGGGGAGGCGTTTCGCGAGCGGCGGACCGCCGTCGCGTGGAGCGCCACGGAGGCCGGGCTTCAGACTCCGTCCGTCTCCGAGGAGCGGGGAACGGCCGTCCGGATCCGCTCGGGGCGCGAGGCGCTTCTCTTCGCCCGCGAGGGTGACGGTCCCGAGTCGCTTCGTGAGGCCGTGCGGGACGCCTCCCGACGCGTCGGAGGCGCGCCGTTCTTGAAGGCCCGCCTCGGCACGCAGAGAATGCCCTCCGGAGCGCGGACCGGCGTGGCGGAGAGCGAGACCGCTCTCCTGTCGTCCGCCCTCGCGCGCGCCCTCCCCGACCCGCGGGGCCTCTCGCTGGAGCTGACCGTCTCCCGCGTCTCGGTGACCCGAGCCGTCATCACTTCCCGCGACGTCCACCTCTGCGGCACGACGGCAAGGCTCGTGGCTTCCGGTCTCGTCCGGCGCGCCTCGGGATCGCGTCCCTTCGCGTTCCAGTCGGCCGAGCCGTACCCCAAGGCGATCGACGCGCTCGCGAGCGCCCTCAAAGCGGCGGCACGGCCGGTCGCGACCGCCCCCCCGCCCGAAGGACCGGTCGGCGTCGTTCTCTCTCCGGCGGCGGCCTCGGTCTTCTGGCACGAGGTCGTCGGCCATCCGCTGGAGGCCGACGGCGGCCGGCGTCACTCCGCTCTGGCGCGCGTCGCGAGCGCGTCCGTGGCCCCTCCGGGCCTCGACGTCACCGACGATCCCACGCCGCCGCAGCTGCCGGGGAGCTTCCGGTACGACGACGAAGGGACTCCGGCACGTCGTGTTCCCCTCATCGAAGACGGGCGCGTCGTCGGGTTTCTGACGGATCGCCGGACGGGAGGGGACGAATCGAACGGGCATGGCCGGGCCGCCGACTACCGCCGGCCGCCGCGGCCTCGACTCTCGAATCTCGTGGTCGCGCCGGGTGACGCGTCCCTCCCGGAGCTTCTCGAGCGGTGCGGAACGGGACTCCTCGTGCATGAAATCGCCGCGGGAAGCCTCGAGCCGGAGTCGGGGCGCTTCCTTCTCCTCGTGGTCGCCGCCGAGAGCGTCCGGCGCGGCCGGGTCGCCGCGCCGGTAGCCCCCTTCGCCCTCTCGGGCGACGTCCTCTCCGCGCTCCGCCACCTCGACGCCGCCCGCGGCGACACGGCATTCCCGGCGGAAGGGCTCGGCCTCTGTCTGAAGGGGGGCGAGGCGGTGCCGGTCGGCGGCATCTCGCCGGCGATCCTCCTGCACGGGCTCCGCGTCTCGCCGGGGCGCTCCGGATGAGGTCCGAACCGATGCGCGACGACGACCTCTTCGAAGCCCTCTTCTCCCGCGCGGCGCGCCAGACGGCCCGCGAAGGGGAGAGCGCCGAGCTCTACGAGAGACGCGGCGCCCTCCTCGAGATCTCGGAGGACGAGGAGGGCTCGCGCCTTCTCGTCTCGCACGAGAGAGGATTCGCCCTCCGCCTCTTCCGGAGCGGCCGGTCGGCGTTCGGCGCGGCGACCCCGGAGGCCGCCGAGTCGCTCGTCGAGAGCGCCCGGGAGGCTCTCCCGCGGGCACGCGCCCGGCGCGGGGCCCGCGCCGCGCCCCCCGTCCCCGGAGACCAGGAGACACCCTCCGCGGGCGGCGCTCCCGCGCTCCCGGAGGAGGCGCCGGCGCGGGAGATCCTCGCCGCATTTCGCCGGTACGTGACCGCGGTCGGTGAGGGTGCCGCCGTACTCACGGCCGCGAGCGTCTCGCTCGGGGAACGAATCGAGCGGGTCGCGACGACGGCCGGCCGGGACGCGGTCTGGAAGAGCCGCGCCGCCTCGCTCGTGGCGACCGTCATCGGCCGGAGCGGCGCGGACAGGTTCTCGGCCCGCGTCGTCGCCACCGCCGCTCGCCCCGAGGAGCTTCCGCTCGCGCGTCTCGCCCGATACGCCGTCGACCGGGCACTCCTTCCCCTGCTCGGCCGCCCCCTCGACGGCTCCCGGCGCGATCTTCTTCTCGACGCCCACGTCGCCGCTCACGTCGTCGGGCGGCTGGCGCCGCTCTTTCTCGGCGACGAGGGTGCGGCACTCCTCGGAGCCCGAACGCGCGACTCCCGGGACCCTTTCGCCGCCCCCGCCGTCACGCTCGTGGACGACGCCGGCGTCTCCGGCGGTCCCGTCCGGACCCTCCGCGACGGAGAGGGGACGCCTCAGGAGCGCCACGTCGTCGTGGCGCACGGCGTTCCGGTCCTTCGCCTCTCGGACTGGGCCGAAGCGGCGCGGCACGGCACGGCCTCGACGGGAAACGCCGTCCGCCGCGCCTGGTCGGAGCCGCCCCTCCTCGGCGTCACGAACTTCTTCATCGACCCGGGCGGCGGGGTCGCCCCGCTCCAGCTCCTCTCCGGCGCGGCACGCGGGCTTTATGCGGCGGTCCTTCTCGAGCGCCCGTCCGTCGACGTCGCCGCCGACCGCTTCCGCCTCAACGTCGCGGGCTACTCGCTCGAGAAGGGGCGTGCCTCCGGCCGCGTTTCCGACGCCGTCGTGTCGGGCCGGATCTCCGAGTTTCTCAGGCGGATCGAAGCGGTCGGCGACGATCTCCGCTTCGTCTCCGGAGCCGGCGGCGGCGTCGGGTCGCCAACACTCTACGTCCCCCGCTGGAAGAGCGAGTGAGATCGGATCAGGTTCGCGGCGGGTGAGGCGTGGGGGCGGGGGGAGCCGCGGCCGGTGCCGGCCGGGCTGCCATTGCCGGCTGAGGGGCCGCCATGTCGGAGGCCGAAGGCGCGGGTTTCCCCACGGCGGGAGGCGCGGGCGCCCGTGCGGGCCCCGGCGTGGGCGCGAGCGGCGCCGCGGGCGCCGCGGGACGGCTCCTCTGGAAGAACGAGCCGACGCGGGCCGGATCCTCGAGCTGCTCCTGCTGCGCCATGGCGGCCTTGACGAGGCGGGAGTCGTACGTCTCGAGCAGGACGCGCCCCTTGAGCCTCGTCATCGCCGCGAACGGGTTCTTCCGGATGTCGTAGAGGGACGTGTCGACGATGATCGCGTGCTTGTAGGCGTCGACCGCCGCGTTCGTGTTTCCCATCTGCTCTTCCGTCCAGCCGCGCATCCACCAGGCCTGGAAATTTCCCGGATCGCGCTTCGTCGCCTTCTTGAAGTCGCTCCGGGCCGTCGACCAGTTTCCCTTCAGGACCTGGACGAGGCCGGCATTGAAGAGCGGCTTGGAGTCCTTCGGGTCGAGGGTGGCCGCCTTCTCGAAGCTCTCGAGCGCGTTGGCGTACGTCCCGTTCCAGGCGAGAAGCGCCCCGAGATCGTTCTGGAGCGCGGCGTCGTTCGGGTTCTTCTCGACGAGGGCGAGCGTCTCCTTGATGGCCCGGTGAAGGGGAATCCCGTCGTCGAGCACGGCCTTGTAGCCTTCGTCGGCCCGGCCGATGCCGGAGAGAAGAAGCGGGAGGAGAAACGCGAGGAGCTTTCTCATGAAGGGCCTTTCGGGTGGGCCGGGCGGCCGATGAGCCGCACCTTGCCGTCGACGGTCTGGACCTCGAAAACGAGCCGTTTGGCTCCGGTCGCCTTGCGGATCTCGGCGGCCTGCCGGCGGAGAAGCTCCTCGAAGCGCTCGTATCGGAGGCGCGAGACGTCCTCGCCGAGCGCGCGCCGCGCTTCGCAGAATCGTTCGAAGAGGGGCATGAGACTCTTCCGCTCCCTGCGTCCTACGGACGTCGAGCCTTCCGCGTCGCTTTCGGCCCCGGCCGATGCCGCCTTCACCGGCCGCGGCGGCCGGCCGACGCGGAGGCGCCCCTCCTCCCTCGCGAGGAGGCGCTTTTCCCAGAGCTCCTTCATCGACTGGAACCGGTTCTGGACGTTCTGGAGCCGGAAGCGCTCGGCCGCCCGTTCGACATTCACGCCCGCCATCCGCTTGAGGAGGTCCTCGAGCCGGCGCCTCGTGTCGACCGGAGGGACCTTCAGCTCGCCGATGTAGAAGCGCTCGTACTCGACGTGAAGGGCCTTGAGGCCCCGCTCGAGAACGGCGATCTCGTTTTCGAAGCTCTCGGGCATCGGACCGGGAATAGTCTACAGTCCCCGCGCATGAGCGACCTCGTGCGGCCGCCATCGATCGACAGCCTCCTCTCGCATCCGGAGGGAGTCCGCCTCTCGGCGGTTCACGGGCGGGCGCGGGTGAAGGAGCGGCTCCGCGACCTCGTCGGGAGGTTTCGCGCCGGAGAGTTCGACCTCCCGGCGGGACCGGAGGCCCGGAGAGATGCCCTTCTCGCCGCCGCCTCGACCTCCCTCAGCGACCGCCCTCCGGCCGGACCGCGGCCGGTGATCAATGCCACCGGCGTCCTCCTCCACACGAATCTCGGCCGGGCGCCCCTCGCGCGGGAGGCCGTCGAGGCCGTGAGGCGCGCGAGCGGCTACTGCACGCTGGAATACGACCCCGAGAGCGGCCGCCGTGGACGCCGCGGCGAGCACGTGCGGCCCCTCCTCGTCTCTCTCTTCGCTCCGGGGCGCGCGGACGTGGATGCCCTCGCCGTGACGAACGCCGCGGCCGCCCTCCTCCTCGCGCTGGACACGGTCGCCAACGGCCGCCCCGTCGCCGTGTCGCGCGGAGAGCTCGTCGCCATCGGCGGGGATTTCCGCGTTCCTTCGATCCTCGCCCGGAGCGGTGCCTCCCTCCTCGAGGTCGGAACGACGAACCGGACGACCGCCGCGGACTACGCCGAAGCGCTCGATGCCGGCGCGGCCGCGGTCCTCAAGGTCCGCCCTTCGAACTACCGGATCGTCGGCTTCACGGAGGAGGTCGATCTCGCCGGGATTTCCGCCCTCGCGCGTCCGCGGGGAGTCCCCGTCCTCTTCGACGCCGGCGCCGGCGTCCCGGCGCGCCTCGAGGGAGCCGGCCTCCGCGACGAACCCGTACCGTCCGAGGCCCTCGACGCGGGCGCGGACATCGTGGTCTTCTCCGGCGACAAGCTCCTCGGCGGGCCTCAGGCCGGGATCCTCGTCGGCCGGGCCGCCCTCGTCGCGCGCGCCGCGGCGAACCCCCTCGCGCGCGCCCTCCGCCCCGACAAGCTCGTCCTCGCGGCCCTCGCGGCAACGCTCGATCTTCATCTCTCGGGACGAGCCGACGAGATTCCCCTCTTCCGGATGCTGGGCCGGACGCTCGAGGAGCTCGGGGCGCGTGCCGGATCGCTCGCCGCCTTCGCGCGCGGGCTCGGGTTTTCCGCAGAGGTCGTCGAGGAATCCTCCGTCGTCGGAGGCGGCGCGGGGACCGAGTCGCTCGTCCCGACCCGCGCGGTCGCGCTGACCCGCAATGGCGTTAACGCGGACGACCTCGCCGCCCGCCTCCGGAAGAGGTCACTTCCCGTCGTCACGCGGATCGCGGACGGGCGGCTCCTCCTCGACCTCCGGACGGTCGACCCCGGGGAGGACGACGAGATCCGCGCGGCGCTCACGGAGGCGGCCGGCTAGAGCCCCAGTTCGCGGATCCGTTGGGCGAGGCGCCGGAGCGGGATGTCAAGATCCTCGGCTGCCCGCGATCGGTCTCCTGCGGCGGCCTCCAGAGCCTGACGGATCCGGGCCACCTCGCCGGAGCGTCGCCAGCGCTCGACGACCTCGTCCAGCGTCCCGTCGAGGGAGGGGTGCGGCCGCGCCGTCTCGCCGGGGACACCCACGACGACGTCCGCCGCCCGGATCGTCTCCCCCCGTGTCAGGAGGACGGAGCGCTCCACGACGTTTCGCAGCTCGCGGACGTTTCCCGGCCAGTCGTGCTCGGCGAGTCGCTCCAGCGCCCCGGGCGAGAAGACCGGCGCCTTCCGCCTCATCTGCCGCGCCGAAGCTTCCGAGAAGCTCCGCGCGAGGGCCGGAATGTCCTCTTTTCGCGCCCGGAGGGGAGGGAGGCGGACCGGAAAGACCTCCAGCCGGTAGAAGAGATCCTCGCGGAAGGAGCCGGCGCGGACGAGCGCGGAGAGGTCCCGGTTCGTCGCGACGACGATCCGGACGTCCACCGTGATCGGAACCGTCCCGCCGACACGTAGGAACTGTTTCTCTTCCACGACCCGGAGGAACTTCGACTGGGCGCCCGACGGCAGCTCCGAGATCTCGTCGAGGAAAAGCGTCCCGCCGTCTGCCAGCTCGAAACGGCCCGCGCGGCGCTCGATGGCGCCCGTGTAGGCGCCCCGCTCGTGCCCGAAGAGCTCGTTCTCCACGAGCCCCTCCGGCAGCGCCGCGACGTTCACCGGGACGAACGGGCCTGCCGCCCGCGCGGAGAGCGCGTGGAGCGCCCTTGCGAACAGCTCCTTGCCCGTGCCGGACTCCCCGGTGAGGACCACCGTAACGTCCGATTCCGCGGCGCGCCGGATCCGCTCGAAGGCCTCGGCGAGCGACGGCGAGGAGCCGACGATGGCCGGCATTCCGGCGAGGCCCGCCTCCTCGGCCAGGAGGGCCCGCGCCACGGCCTCGCGACGGGCCGCCACGTGACGGCGGACGAGAAGGAGGAGGAGGTCGGGATCGACCGGCTTTCCGAGGAAGTCGGCGGCGCCGGCCTTCATCGCGGCGACGGCCGTCTCCACCGTGCCGAAGCCCGTCAGGACGACGACCGGGACGCCGCGGTCCCCCTCCACGGCGGCGCGGAGGACGGCGATCCCGTCCGCGCCGGGGAGCTTCAGGTCGGTGAGGACCAGCGCGTACCGGCGACCCTCCTGGAGCCTCCGGATCGCTTCGTCCCCCGTGGCGACCGCCTCGACGGAATAGCTCTCGCGCTCGAGGGTCTCCGCGAGCATCGCCCGGAGCGAGGCACGGTCCTCGACGAGGAGGATCTCAGCGGGCACCGGCGCCGTTCAGTTCCCGTCCGGAGGCTTCGGCTGGTCGCCGGTCGGTTTGGGAAGGAAGGTCCCGCCGGGCTTGTCCGGGGCTCCGATCGGTGCGTTCGCCGGGGGAGACGGCACGTCGGGCGAAGGGATCCGGACGAGCTTGGGCGTCGGAACGGGGGTCGGCTCCGTGCTCTTCTCGCCGGCAGTCTCCGACTTCGCGGCGTCGGCCCCTTCGGGCGGCTTCGGCGGGGGCGTCACCCCCGCGCCCCAGTCGGAGGCGCTCGCGCTCTTGACCGCGACCCTCGTCTGCCAGGCGGCGACGTAGCGGAAGGTCTGGATGTCGGCCGTCTCTTTCAGCTCCGCCGTGAACGTGCTCTTCTCGCCCGGCGCAAGCTGGTCCTTCGCCACCTTCCCGAACGTCGTCGCAACCGTCTTCCCGCCGGCGACGCCTTCGATCGTCACGGAGATCCCGGAGACGCCGACGTTGCCGCTGTTGAGGACGGACCCCGAGATCCCGTAGCCTGAGGGGTTCTTCGTGGCGGCCGCGTTCACGACGTCGACGCGTTCCTCCGTCTCCTCGTCCTTCTTCTCGGCTTCTTCCTCGATATTTCCCTTCGCGATCTGGTCGTCCGTCAGGACGATCGCGGCCTTCCGCTCGCTCGTCTTTCCGGCGATCTCGGCCGGGCGGGCCGGTCGGAGGCTCGACGCGGCAACCGGCGTCGGCGTGGGAGCCACCCTTGCGCGCGCAGCCTCGGTCTTCGGTCCGTCGATCTCGTCCGCGGAGATCGAGAAGAGCGTACCGTCGCGCGTCTTCAGGAGAACCATCCGGCCCTTCGCCACCGGAGCCCCCACGATCTGGAGGGTCCGGCCGTCCTTCAGGACCACGACATCCTCCCCCGCCCCGCCCGAGGCGAGGAGGAGAAGGATCGCGAGCGCGGGTACCGTGATGATCCGACGCATCGACTTCTCTCCGATCGGAGTTCCCATGATACTCCGTGCCCCCCTCTCCCGGGAGCGTCAATGCGTCTGGACGAACGGGATCGAGAGGGTGCGAGTCTCCCGCTCGAACCCGACGGAGGAGCGTGGATTCCCCGTCCAGCCGATCGGCGCGAGATCGCCGCGCTGCCGCGGCGCATCGAAGGGGAAGATCTCTTCGGGGAGATCGGAGGGCGTTCCGCCCGGGCGGCGCTCCCTCCCCTTGGCGACGACCGCAATCCGGACCGCGAGGAGCCGTTCGGAGCGCGTGAGCCCGTCCGGAGGGAAGGGACGCGAACCCGGCCTCTCCCCGTACCACTCCGCGTCCGCTCCCGCGGCGATCCGCCACGCCACCTGGAGGTTCTCGATGTCGTCGGCCACGCGCGTCACCTCCCAGCGTCCCCCTCCGATGTTCTCCGCCGCGGCGAGATATGGACGCGGGTGGGCGAGGGAGGCCGGATCGTTCACCACGAAGTAGTCCGGCGGACGCCCGAGGGGCCCCCGCGCCACGAAGTAGACGACGTCGTCGAAGAGGCCTCCCCATGCGAGCGGCCCGATCTCGCGAAGGTCCCCGGCGGAGCCGCGCGGATCGAGCCGGGTGGCGTTCTCGTCTGTGAAGTCGAGCGTCAGCTCGAAGTAACAGCCGTCCGGCGGTGGGGCGCACCCCTCCGGGGCCGAGGAGGTCCGGTCGAGGCTGCCGGCGATCCGTCCGACGCCGAACCGGTTCACGGCGTCGCCGACGACGAAGAAGCTCGTCCGCCCCCTTTCGGCGAGCCGGGCCCTGAGGAGCGCAATCGACGCCGTCGGGTCGATCTCGCCCGGGGGCACGGACGCCCCGCCGCCGGCGCGGAGACGGAGCCGCACGCGCGCCGGCTGCGACTGGATCTCATCGCGCTCGCGCGAGATCCGCCCGAGCGGAAAGGGGGACGACCGGAGGATTCCCCGCAGCTCGAGCGCGTCCGTACCCGGCCGGACTTCGGTCGAAAGCTCGGAGCGCCCCCTGAAGCGCTGTCCGGTCGGGGCGTTCTCGAGGGCCGGACGAAAGGCCTCGCGAGCCGGGAGCCGTCCGGAAGCGGCGGCGCCGGCGTCCTTCGTCAGGGCCCGGACCGCGAGATCGAGGGCCGTACGTACCGCGGGACCCGCCGGGGCCCGCGCGGGGATCCTCGTCCAGCGGTTCACGAACTCGAGCGCGACGAAGAGGAGGAGGAGGAGGACGGCGAGCGTCGCGAGGAAGGCGGGAAACGAGACGCCCCGGCGCTTCCCTTCCCCCGGAAGACCGGCCGCGCCATCGCCCGCCCTCATCGACCCGGAATCTTAGGCCTGCCCGGGAGAATCGCCGCCCCGGCTCTCCCCTACTTGAGCTCCTTCCAGTAGACCGGGGTCACGTTCCCGAAGCCGCCGTACTGGAGGATGTTGATCTTGGTCGTGAAGAGGCCGGCCGATTGCCCGGCGCCCACGCCGCTCTTTGCGACGACGACCTTTGTCCCCGCGATGGCGAAGCCGGAGGCGGCGCCCTCTCCCGCGCCGTAGACCTCCGTCTTCGTGACGTCCGTGGTGTCACACGTACCCGACAGGTTGAAGGTGAGAACGATGATGTAGGAGTAGCCGCGGCAGTAGCCGATCGCGTCCGGGTCGAAGAGGATGAAGAGTGCCTGGAACTCCCCTGTCCCCGAGAGCGGAACGAGGAGGAAGGGGGGGGCCGTCATCTGGGTCTTCGGGCCGAGCGTCGTCGAACTCGTGACTCCCGGCTTGCAGCCGGGCGCGTTGGGGTCGTATTCCGGATCGCTTGGATCGAGGCAGGGCGGAATCAGGATCGAGGAGATAATCCTCGAGTAGATGGCCTCGCCCGGGCCGGTCACGGTGATCGAGCCGAACGGCGCAGCTTTCGTCTTGTTGACGGCGATGAAGAGGCGCGGAGTCCATGCGTAGTCGCTCTTGTTCTGACCCGACGGGTGGGAGTTGCCGGAAGGATCGCCCACGAGCAGACTCTTCTCGTAGGAGGTGCCGCTCCCGAAGGTGTAAAGCTGGCAGCCGCTCGTGCCGACGCCGCTCACGGCGGGCGGGTAGTAGAGCGGCGCCTGGTCGGCCGCTCCTTCGATCTGCAGGATCGCCGCCGGGACGTCGATGCCGAGCTGCACCTGGTCGAAGTCGGTCGTCCCCCCCGTCGCGTAGTTGAACCAGAGCCGCCCGTCGAGGTCGACCTGCACCCCGAGGTTCGCGATGTTGTTGCCGTAATAGGTCGGCTTCGTGGTGTCGAAGAGCTGGCTCGCCGCGAAGGCCTGCTGCCCGACGAGGGGGCGGTTCGAGGCGTCGAGCGCGGCGACCGGGAGCGTCACGTTGTTGTGCGTCCCCGTCGTGTAGCCGTCCGTCCCGTCGACCGCGTTCAGCTGGAACTGGTTCGCGTCGAGCTGGCTCGAGCCGTCCGGGTTCACCGCCGAACTGGCGGGGTTGAAGCCCGATCCGAAGATCGAGAGGAATTTCGACGGGGCGGCCTTCACCGCGGCGACAGCCGGAACGCTCCAGGCCTGGCCAAGGGCCGGAAGGTCGGCCACGGACCTCCGCCAGAGGACCTCCACGGGCTTCGAGGAATCGTAGTTCGGATCCGTGGAAGTCGGATGCGTGAGGTCGATCGCGGTGATCGACTTGCCGGCCGGCCCGAGCGCGAGATAGCCGACCGTCTTCCAGTTCGTCCCGTCATAGACGTCGTCGAAACGGAGGGAGTTCGCGACGCCCCAGATGTGCTTGTGGATGTCGGGCTCCTGTCCCGTCAGTGTCTTGTGCGACCCGTCCTTGAACAGCATCTTCGTGTAGTTATTGAAAAGCGTCACCTGCTGCGGGAGAAGCTCGGGAGGGAGGAGGGCCAGAAGCTCCTTCCCCGTGTTGAAGTCGAAGCAGTGGAGCATGCCGTCGTCCGAGCCGACCCACACGACCGGGTTCCGGCTAGCGTACTGCACCTCGAAGGCGGCGTGGCTCGCGAGGGTGGCGCCGCTGTACTTCTCGGGTACGCCGATGAGCGCCGGCGTCGAATTGATCGTGGCGCCGAAGACCCAGTCCCGGATCGTGCCGGTAAGCGCCCCGTCGTTCCCCCGGAGGAAGTCGATGACCTTCTTGTCGAAAGACGCCGGGACGCCGCTGATCGCCTGCACCGCCGCGGCCGTCGCGTCGTCGGCCTTGAGCTCGATGAGGCCGCCCCCGAGGTTCGCGGGGTCCCACGTGTAGATCTTCCGCTCCGCCGGGGCGACGAAGGACGGGTTGCTCGGATTCGAGAGGATGTTTCCCGCGTCCCAGCGGTCGTATCCGACGTCCCCGGGATGTTTCAGGGTGTCTATGGCATACAAGTGTCCCAGCCATTTCGGGTAGTCGGTCGAGGGGATCACGACGATGTTCGACTGAGAGACGCTGCCGCCGGCCGAGGGGGGGCTCGTCGCGTAGTTTCCGACCGCCGTCCCCGCGATGATCTCCCCGAAGGCGCTGGCGATCGAGTCCGAGTCCGAGGCGAAGAAGGCGTAGTCGCCGTTGACGATCGACGCCGAGTAGCGGTTGACGTCCTTTTCATCTTCGCCCGGCTGGAGGAGGCGCGGGTCGCCCTGGTCGCCGGGGCCGAGCACGTAGCCGTATCCCGCGTCTCCATTCGGGGCGAGGGCGTCGGTCCGGCCGCGGAAGGCCGTGTAGTTCAGCTCGCAGCGGCCGACCGTCGAGCTGAGGCCGATGACGAACGTCCGGACGTTGACCGGCAGCTTCCCGGCGTCGGCGAATCCGTTGATGAAGAGCGACTCGGCGACGCCGGCGACGAAGCCCGGATCGACGTTGTTCCAGCCCGCGGGGACCGGGGCGTTCTTGAAATTATCGATCACCGCCGTGTTGCCGGAGATTTCTGCCGCGTATTCGTCCGCGTTGCAGTCGTACCCCGAGCCGCTGATCCGCGAGTACGGATCGCAGCAGTGGAGAAGGCGCGTCGTGCCGTCGGGGGCGAGAACCGGCACGTTGCACCCCTGATCGAATCCGTAATACCCCTCGCACGGGCTCGTCCACGGCTCGCCGGCGCTCGGATAGTCGCCGCCGTACCACTGGAACGGCCCCGGGTTGTCCATGCAGCCGGAGCATGTCGTGTACGGGGAGGGCGGAGCCGGCGGGGTTTGCGTGCAGTCGCACGGCGGGACGGCCGGAGGGCCGGTCCAGTCCGTGTCGCTCCCGTTCGGGTTGCAGATGTTCGATGCGCCGTCCGTGGCGAAGATGAGACCGTACGGCCGGTCGCAGAAGACGATCTTCGGGTCGTTCTTGTAGGTGTAGTCGTAGAGGTCCCCCCCCGCTCTCTTGAGGCCCTCCTTCGACGGCGTTCCGCCCTGCGAGTACATCCCGCCGTAATAGACGAGCTGCATCGCCGCCTCGACGTCGTCGATCTTCCCGGAATCGGTCGGAAAGACGTGCTGGAAGAGCTGGTAATTCCCGTCGTACGAACAGGCTGTGTTCACGTTGGAGTCGCCGGAAACGTCGGAGAAGGAATAGAGCCCCCAGTTCACGGTGTTCGCCGACTGCGAGACGATCTGCTTGGCCGTCTCGTAGCGAACGTAAGCCGCGGCATTCCCGACGGGTGTCCCGGTCACGCCCGGAATCGAGGAGCCAATCTCGATCGAGAGCCCGTTGAGGTACGAAGGCGACAGGGGCGACGGGGGAAAATTGGATCCGTTGTAGAGGGTCTCGTCATAGGCCTGGAACGGGCGTCCCGGATCGTCTCCGTAGATGGTGCCGTTCGCCGTCCGTCCCGAACGTGATCGTCCACGACCAGGTCGCCTGGTTTCCCTGCGGATCGAACGCCGCGAGTTTGTACGTGCCGCCGGCGTTCGGGCCGACCGCGAGGACGCCCGGGTAGAGGGGCGGCGGAAAGCGCGGGTCGATGGGAAAGTTGACGGCACCGGCTTGCACCGGCACCGTGACCGGGAGCGTGGCGATGTAGCTCTGGAGGTCCGTCCCCTGGTGGTACTCGACGGTGGCAGGGGCTGTCACCTGCCAGGGGAGATCGAGCGACCCCGTCCAGCTGCTCCCGTCGCTCGCCCCTCCCACCGCGAGGCCGTTGCTGTCGCGCTGGATCGTCCAGGGGGTCGTCGTCTGGTCGGTGACGGTCGAGCCCGGCGGGTAGAACTCGGTGATGAGGTTCACCGAGTCTCCGAGCGCGTTCTTGAGCTGCGAAATCCGCGACGGGCGGTCCCAGTGGAGAAGATAGAGCCAGGCCGCGCAGCCGCCGTAGATCTTTCCGTCGGGGTTCGGCGTCGGGGTCGACGGCGGGGTCGGCGTCGGGAGGCGGAGGATCGCCCCGATCGGCGCCACGAACGGAGGCGGAACAGGCAGTTCCCCGGCGTCTGAGGCACCGACCCCCTGCCAGAGCGGGCTCCGGTTCGGCCCGGCCGCCGCCTCGGACGCGGCCGTCCCCGGGAAGGAACCGAGCGGTCGGGGCTGCGGCGACCGAGACGAGTGAGGCGACTGAGCCGATAGCGCCGCCAGAGCCTCGACCGGCCTCGGGGGCGCCCACGGCGGCGGCGGCTGGAAGAAGGTGTGTCCCGGCAGCGTCCGCGTCGGCGTCGGCGTCGACGTCGGCGTCGACGTCGGCGTGAGCGTCGGTGTCCCCGTCGGCGTCGGCGTGATCGTCGGCGTCACCGTCGGCGTCGGCGTGATCGTCGGCGTCACCGTCGGCGTCACCGTCGGCGTCGCCGTCGGCGTCGGCGTCGCCGTCGGCGTCACCGTCGGCGTCGGCGTCGCGGTCGGCGTCACCGTCGGCGTCCGCGTCGGCGTCGGCGTGATCGTCGGCGTCGCCGTCGGCGTGACCGTCGGCGTCGGCGTGATCGTCGGCGTGATCGTCGGCGTCGGCGTGATCGTCGTCGTCGGCGTGATCGTCGGCGTCCGTGTCGGCGTCGCCGTCGGCGTCACCGTCGGCGTGATCGTCGGCGTCGGCGTGATCGTCGGCGTCCGCGTCGGCGTCGCCGTCGGCGTGATCGTCGGCGTGATCGTCGGCGTCGGCGTCGGCGTCGCCGTCGCGGTCGGCGTGATGGTCGCCGTCGGAGTCGCCGTCGGGCTGACGGTCGCCGTCGGCGAGGCTGTCGGCGAGATCGTCGGTGTCGGCGTGATCGTCGGCGTCAGCGTCGGCGTCAGCGTCGGCGTCGGCGTGATCGTCGGTGTGATCGTCGGCGTCGGTGTCGGCGTGACCGTCGGTGTCCGCGTCGGCGTCTGGGTACCGGTCGGGGTTCTCGTCGCCGTCGGGGTTCTCGTCGGCGTCGGTGTCCGCGTCGGCGTCGGCGTCACGGTCGGAGTCCTCGTCGGCGTCGGTGTCCTCGTCGGCGTCGGCGTCCGCGTCGGCGTCCGCGTCGCCGTCGGGCTTGCCGTCGGGCTAACGGTCGGCGTCGGCGTCGCCGTCGGCGTGATCGTCGGCGTCGCCGTCGGCGTCGGCGTCAACGTCGGCGTCGGGGTCAGCGTCGGCGTCGGGGTGATCGTCGCCGTCGGCGTGGCGGTCGCCGTGATCGTCGGCGTCGGCGTCAGCGTCGGTGTCGGCGTCAGCGTCGCCGTCGGCGTGATCGTCGGCGTCGGCGTCGGCGTCGGCGTGATCGTCGGCGTCGCCGTGGCGGTCGGCGTGAGCGTCGGCGTCATCGTCGGCGTCGACGTCGGCGTGGCTGTCGGAGTGGCTGTCGGAGTCACTGTCGCGGTCGGCGTGAGCGTCGGCGTCTCGGTCGGCGTCGTCGTCGGCGTCACCGTCGGCGTCATCGTGAGCGTCGGTGTCGGCGTGATCGTCGGGGTCTCGGTCGCGGTGGAAGTCGGAGTGACTGTCGGCGTCGTCGTCGGCGAGATCGTCGGCGTCGTCGTCGGCGTCGCCGTCGCCGTCGGCGTCGCCGTCGGCGTCGGCGTCACCGTCGGCGTCGGCGTCGGTCCCGGATTCGGGTTCAGACAGATGCCGCCGTACCAGACGAGGCGTCCGATCGAGTCGTCCGCCTCGAACAGCTCGTTGCCGAAGATGTCCCATCGCATCGAGCCGCTCCGGTCCTGGACGATCATCAGGTTCGGGCGGATCACCTGCTGCGTGATCTGGGCGAGCGGGTCGTACCCTTCGGAGGCGGCGAGCGCGATCCCTTCACTTCCGAAGACGAGGAGAAGCCCGAGCAGGGCGGCGAGGATCTTCCGGAGCCGATCCGGAAGGAAGACGCGGATGCGCAGCACTTCCGCGGCGACTCTCCCGCCCCGTCCCGGATCCTTCGCCGATCTCCACGTTCCGAACATAAGAAATCTTCAGTACCTGAGCGAGTCCCGTGCCGCTCTCCCGATCAGGCACGGAAGATATTCTGGCATAAAGACTTGACCTGAGTGGCTTCCCCGGAAACCGCGCCCGACAGGAACTCGAGACGACTCGTTTTGTAACAACTGTTCCGGCTCCGAAGCGTGGCGGCCGTTCTACTTGCTCTTCGCACCCGAGCTGGTTCCTCCGGCATTCGTCAGGTACTGGCCGCCGACGAGGGAGCCGAGGGCGCCGGTCAGGAGCTGCTCCTCGAGGATCTTCGTGAAGTTCCGTCCGCCGGCCCCCTGCACCTGCCCGACGGAGATGAGAAGAATGACACTGTCGGTGTCGATCGCCTCGAGACCCGAGGGATCGTCCGGATTGTTCCGGACGTAGATCGAGTAGGAGCCGCGGTCGACGACGTTCCCGGGAACCGGGACCACCTGGTTCACGAAATCCTTCGGGTTGCCGTCCTCGGGGTCCGTGGCGTGGAGAATGATCCCCTGCCAGCCGCCGCCGGGAACGTTCAGGGGGGGCGAACAGCCCCCACAGGTCAGGATGGACGAGAGGGAGATTCCGACGCCGACGACCGCGTTGCTGATGACCGATTCGCCCTTCCGGAGGCCCACCTCCGCCACGTAGAACGAGGCGCGCGTCAGCCGGGCGTTCCCCGAGAGGCCCTCCTCGATCTGGGCGAAGTAGGCGACCCCCAGCCCGACGATCGTCAGGACGAGGATCACGAGGATGACGGTGACGAGTGCGCTTCCGCGGGACGGGCGGCGGACGACGTCTCTTCTCACGGCGTTCAACTCCCCAGCATCCGGTTCTTCAGCATGACCGTCACGGTGGCCCGGAAGTGCTCGAAGTCGTCCGGTGTGCCCGGCGTCGTCCGGTTCTCGACCGCCGGGCGGAAGCGGAGGAGCGAATTCGACATTTGCCTTGCGCCGAACGTGACCGGGCGCGATCGGGCGACGACGGAGAAGCGAAGCCCCATCACCTGGGTGATGTCCCGTGCGGGGGCCGGGGCCGTCGGACCGGCCTGCCAGGGCACGTCGTCGATGCACTGGTTGTTGCAATCGGCCGGGATCGGCGTCGGCCCGGGGCCCGAGCCGCCAGGCGTCGGCGTCGGTCCCGGGGCGGGGGCCGTGTAGTTCTTCAGGTCGTACGTGGCGTTCGCCGTCTGCCAGAAAGTCCCGTCCGAGTAGAGCCACGAGACCTGGAGGTCCTCGATGTTCTCGATGATCGGGACGAAGGCTGTGCCGGGGTTGTCGGTCGTCGGGTCGAAGAGCCCGGCCTTCTGCTGGAGGGTCGGAACATTGTTCACGGTCATGACGCGGAAGGAGAACGCCTCGAGCCCCGTGACGAGGTAGACCGGGTCGTTCATCGTCCCCGGGTGACCGCCGGGCGGGTCGAGAGGCCCGTCCCCGCCGGCCGAAGGAGGCGCCGTCCCGGGCTCCGTCTGTATGTGGACGTTCCAGCCGTTCATCACCGCACAGCCGTCGGTCGCCGGGTTCGCGTCGACGTAGGCCTTGATCCGGAAGTACTGCCAGAGGCCCTGGTTGTCCTGGAGGAGAAGCATGGCGTTGCTGTGCCCCGTCCCGTTCTCGCCCGTCACGGCCTTGAACGCCGTCATGTTCGCGGCGTCGTCGTTGCCGACGCCGCATCCTCCCCTGAAGCCGACGTAGTAGTCGCGCGTCGGGGGGGAATAGCCGAGCCAGTTCGGATAGAGGGGGTACTTCCCGGGGGGGCCCGTCGGGAGAAGAATCGAGATGACGTCGGTGCCGGCGTCGCCGAACGCGGTCAGCCCCGCCGAGAGGATCGAGTTTCCCGTCTCGCTCCCGGTCAGGTTGTCGTAGGTGGCCTGAACCCGGCTCGCGGGGTTCGACGCGTCGCTGTTGTAGTAGGTGACGATCGCGTTCTGGGCGCCGATGCCGACGTCCGTCGCCCCCTGCAGGAAGTGGGAGAGGTAGTCCACGGCGCGACGGGCCGTCTGGCGCGGCTCGATGGCGATCTGCACCCGCTCGGCGAAGGAGCGCATCGTGAAGAGGAGCGTGAGCGCGACGATCATCACGACGACGAGAAGGGTGAGGGAGACCATCGCCTCGACGAGAGTGAAGCCGCGCCGCCGCCTAGAACGCCGCGACATAGTCCACCCGCTTTCCGCTGATGAAGGTCAGGCCGAAGAAGCGCCTCGTGGCGTTCACGTCGTCCGTCGGGACGGCCGTCACCGTGATGATCCAGAGGGCGTTGGCCCCGCCGCTCGAGAGAGCGACGTTGTAGGAGATCTTGTAGGGGCCTGACGACTGCTCCATCACGTTGGCCCCGTCCGGGCCCCAGTAGTCCCATCCCGTGTCCGACGACAGGTAGGGAAGGCTGTACGTTCCGGCCGTGAGCGTCGGGGGAACGCCGGAGTCGAAGGGAGGCGTTCCGGGAGGGTTCCGCCGCGTCAGGGCGTAGCAGAAACGGATGTTCTCGACGACCTGCTGGCACTTGAAGAGAAGCTCCGTCCGCGCCGCGGCGGCCGCGCTCGAAAGGAGGGCGAGCGAGAAGAGCTGCAGGATCCCCGCGACCATGATCGAGAGGATCGCGAGCGCGACGAGGACCTCGATGAGACTCGATCCCCGGCGGCGCGCCGGGTTCCTTCGCGAGGGTACGGGGAGCGATCGCATCAGAAGTTGATCACCACCATCTGGACGGTCCATGCGGGCGAGATCCGGAGCTCGAACCCGTGTCCCGGCGTGAGGCTCCCCGAAGCCATCTCGGGGAGCGTGAGCGGGAACGTGGCCGCGGCCGTGTTCTGCGGACGGGCCGTCGTCGAGAAGTCGCTCACCGCGCGGCCGAACGTGTCGCAGGCGAGGAGATGATCCACCGTGACGTCCGTGGAGGCCGAGGACCAGTTCGCGGCGGCGATCTGACCCGCGACGGTCGTCGAGAGCGAGAGCGCCGTGAGATCGAGCGTGTGCTCCTCGACGAGCGTGTCCTTGGTCGGGTCTACCGTCCCGTAGGGGGGCATGACGAGGGTGCCGGGGGGATTCCCGACCGGATCGCCGTTCGGATCGTCCGCCCAGAGCTGGATGACCGTGGCCCCGCCGGCCGTGGCGCTGCCGATCCGGAGGAACATCATCGCGCCCCGACGCTGGGATTCGAGGTACGCGCGCGTCGTCATGATCTGGATCGTCTGCGCCATGGAACTCAGGGCGTTTCGCCGGAGGAGCCGTCTCGCCTGGATTCCCGCGATCGTCAGGGTGATTCCCAGGATCACGAGCACGATGAGAAGCTCGATGAGCGAGAACCCGCGCTTCGCGGAGCGACGCCTGACGGCTCGGTGGGTTCGCATCGGATGGACCGGCGGGAGATTAGCGAGTCTCATGCCGCGATTCGTCATTCCCCGGAAGCGATTCTCCCTCAAAAGCTTGCCGGGCGGGAAGCCCGCGCGGCTGCACCCGCGAGCCGGGGCAAGGCGACACCTTTCGTAACAGCGGCGGGCGCGGCGATCGCTGCGAACTCCCGCGCCCCGTCGGCTACCATAGCCGCGGAGAGGGACGTGGTCCTCGAAAAGATCCGGAAAGGCCTCCGGAGCGAGCCTCCCTGGCTCACGCAGCTGCGTGAGCATCGCTGGAGCTCCGACGCCCAGCGAAAGGAGCTTCTCGACCGCTTCTCCTCGCAGCACGATCCCGACGTCGAGTGGGTGATCTGGACCGCCCTCGATCCGAATCCCGATCTCCGCGCGGCCGGGATCGCCCTCTTGAAGAAGCGGAGAGACCGGGAGGCGTATCCCGCAATCGCCTCGCTCCTTCACACGAAGTCGGACGCGGTCCGCCGCGCCGTCCTCCGTTTCATCAGGGATCTCGCCGGGGCCGAGCTCCCGGGCGTTCTCCTCGAGCTTGCCACCACGGGAGACGACCGTACCCGCCTCGCGACGCTCGAGCTGTCGGCCGGGTCGAGCGGCGAGGTCGCCTTCGAGGTCGCGCGTCGGACGATCCAGTCTCCGTCCCCCGCCGTCCGGGCGGGCGCGCTCCGGCTCGTCAGCGAGACGAACTTCCCCGGAGGCTCCGCCTCGGCGGCCCGCCTCGCCGTCCCGCTCCTCCAGGACGAGAACAGCGAGATCCGCCTCGCCGCCCTCGCCGTCCTCGAGCGCCACCCGAGCGAATCGACCTTCCCCGACCTTCTCCAGATGGCGCGAACGGGCGACGAACGCGTCATGCACGCGGCGTTCGGCGCTCTCCTGCGCCTCATTCCGAACGCGAAGGCGGACCACACGCCCGAGATCGTGCCTCTTCTGTCGGACGGGCTCCCGGCCGTCCGGGCGGGCGCCATCACCCTCCTCCAGGGCGCCGCCCCGGCCATCGTGGGCCGCCGTTTCGTCGAGCATTTCCACGGCGCCTTCGTCTGGGTCCGGGACCGCGCCCTCGACACGACCCGGGAAGGGCTCCCGGAGTTCGCGCCGGCGCTCATCGCCCTCTGCGAGGATCCGGACGGGACTCTCGCGAAGGCCGCGAGCGAGATGTCGCTGGCGCTCGAGGACCCGCGCGCGATCCCGGTCTGGCTTCGCCTCGTGGACGATCCGGACTACTGGGTCCGCGCCCGCGCGATCGAGCTTCTCGGCCAGAACGGGCATGGCCGCCCGGAGGTGCTGCCGAAGCTCCTCGTCGCCCTCGACGTGCCGGAGATCGCGATCCCGGCGGCCGCGGCCCTCGGAGAGATGGGGGATCCGCGGGCGGCCGGGCCGCTCCTCGAGGCGTTCAAGAAAGCGCAGGCGAGGGCCGACCTTCAGGTCGAGCTGATCGAGGCGATGGGGACTCTCGCCCGGGTGGAGCCCCGGATCGTTCCCCTCCTCGGCAAGATCGCGCAGACGCCGCAGATCGACGCCAAGGTGCGCGAAAAGGCACGCCGGACGGTGGAGCTGGCCCAGTCCGCGGCCGAAGGGGCCTCGGCGTCGATCGAGGACGACGAGGAAGGTCCGGAGCTTCCCCGGGCCGAAGGGGAGGAGGCCGGGCTGAAGCAGATGCTCTCCGATGCCGTACGGGCCGGCGCCTCCGATTTCCACCTCGCGACCGGCTTCGTCCCGCACCGCCGCGTCCAGGGGCGGCTCGAGCCGGTCGACATTCCCACGGTGACCCGGAAGAGAGCGCAGATCCTCGTCAAGGAGATGCTCTCCGACGCCGAGTGGAAGCAGCTCGAGGAGGAGCGCCACCTCGACGTCGCCCTCCGGATCCCGCGCGTCGGACGGTTCCGGGCGAACTTCTTCTCGCAGCGGAGCGGTTTCGACGCGGCGTTCCGGGTGATCTCCCGCGTCATCCCGAAGCTCGAGGACCTCGGGCTGCCGCCGTCGGTGGTGGACCTTCTCCGGATGACGCAGGGGCTCGTCCTCGTGACGGGCCCGGCCGGGTGCGGCAAGTCGACGACGCTGGCGGCCATGATCGACCGTCTCAACGAGACCCGCCCCTGCCACATCATCACGATCGAGGACCCGGTCGAATACGTCCACCTCCCGAAGCTCGCTCTCGTCAACCAGCGGCAGGTCCCCCGCGACACGGCGTCCTTCGCGCGCGCGCTCCGGGCAGCGCTCCGTGAGGATCCGGACGTCATCATGGTCGGGGAGCTGCGCGACCTCGAGACGATCTCGCTCGCCGTCACGGCCTCCGAGACGGGACACCTCGTCTTCGGGACGCTCCACACGTCCCACTCGGCGGCCACGATCGACCGGATCATCAGCTCCTTCCCGCCGGGGCAGCAGGGCCAGATCCGCGTCATGCTCGCGGATTCGCTGAAGGCCGTGATCTCACAGGTCCTCCTCCCTCGCCGGGACGAGCGCGGTCGGGTGGCCGCCTTCGAGATCCTCCGGACGACGCAGGCCGTCGCGGCCCTGATCCGCGACGGAAAGACGTTCCAGATCCCCTCGATCGTCCAGACCGGGAAGCTCCACGGAATGCAGACGATGGACCAGGCGCTTCTTCAGCTCTGCGAGGCCGAGCTGATCGAGCCGGAGCTCGCGCTCGAGAAGGCGCTCAAGGCCGAGCTCTTCGAGGGGCTCGTCGCCGAGCGCCGGCGGGAGCTCGAATGAGCAGTCAGCCCGGATCCGGCCTCTTCCCCGGCGGTGCCGCGCACCGGCGGATCGACACCCTCCTCCGCCTCGTCGTCAGCAAGAAGGCCTCCGACCTCCACCTCGCCGTAGGCCGCACGCCGATGATCCGGATGGACGGCGACCTCGAGAAGCTCAAGTGGCGGGTCCTGACCGAGGAGGAGTTCGACGCCTTCGTCGCCCCGATCACGCCGCCGCGGCTCTACGACCGGTGGAAGGAGACGGGCGACACGGACTTCGCCTACTCGCTCGGCAACGTCGCCCGGTTCCGCGTCAATCTCTTCCGCCAGGAGCTCGGCTCCGGCGCCGTCCTCCGGCTCGTTCCGCCACGGGTCCTCACGATCGAGGACCTCGGCCTCCCGTCGCTCGTCTCGTCCATCTCGCGGGTGACGCGCGGCCTCGTCCTCGTCACCGGCCCGACCGGGTCGGGCAAATCGACGACGCTCGCCGCGGTCGTCGACTGGATCAACCGGAACCATGCGCGTCACATCGTGACGATCGAAGACCCCGTCGAGTTCATCCACACGCCGCACAAATCGCTGATCTCGCACCGGGAGCTCGGGTTCGACACTCCCGATTTCGCCGGCGCCCTGAAGGCCGCGCTCCGCGAGGATCCGGACGTCGTCCTCGTCGGCGAGCTTCGGGACCTCGAGACGATGAGCCTCGCCCTGCAGGCCGCGGAGACCGGCCTTCTCGTCTTCGGCACCCTTCACACGAACTCCGCGGCGAAGGCGATCGACCGCCTCATCGACAGCTTCCCGGCCGCCGAGCAGGAACAGGCGCGCACCGTCCTGGCCGAGGTGCTGCGCGCCGTCGTCGCGCAGGTCCTCCTGAAGCGCAAGAGGGGCGGCCGCGTCCCGGCCTTCGAGGTCCTCCGGTGGTCTCCCGCGCTCGCCAACAGCATCCGCGAGGGGAAGACGGCGATGATCACGACGCTCATCCAGACCGGGCGCAGCGCCGGGATGGTGTCGCTCGACCAGTCGCTCGCCGATCTCGTCGTGGAGGACGTCGTCGCCTACGACGAGGCTTTCGAGAAGGCTCTCGAGAAGGACGGTTTCAAGGCTCTCGTCGAGAAGCGCCGGGGCGGCGCCTCCCCGCCCGGACACTAGGGAGACGGTGGGGGCGGCGTCCGGGGAACCGAGAGGACGAACCGCGCCCCACCGAGCGAGGCGGAGCGCCCCACGGAGACTTCGCCGGCGTGGAGCCCGACGATCTTCGCGACGAGCGCGAGGCCGAGGCCGGTGCCGGACTCCTTCGTCGAGAAGAACGGCGTGAAGAGGTTCGGGAGGACCTCCGGCGGCACGCCCGGGCCGTCGTCCTCGACGGCCACCCGGAGCGTCCCTTCCGGGCCCGTCTCGCCGCGAAGCAGAACGCGGCCCGCGGCGGCCTCGCCGGCGTTGCGGAGGAGGTTGACCAGCGCGCGTCGGAAGAGGGCGGCGTCGATCGTAGCCCGCCCGAACTCCCCTTCGACCGCGATCCCGACCGGCGGCGTCACGACCGGCGGCTCCGCGGCGATCTCCGCGACGAGCGCGCCGACGTCGGTCGGCGCGGCGTCGAGCCGCTCGGGGCGCGCGAAGAAGAGGAAATCGCCCGTGACGCGCGCGACATGCTCGGCCTCGGCTCCGACCGCGGCGAGGTGCCGGGACCGGGCCGCGGGATCGTCCGTCTGGGAGGCGAGCCGGACGTAGCCGAGGATCGTCCCGGTCGCGTTGCGAAACTCGTGGGCGATCCCGGCGGACATCTCCCCGAGCCGGGCCAGCTCGCGCTGGGAGGAGAGCTCGCGCTCGAGCCGCGTCGTCGAGAGGACGAGCGACTCCGCACGGACGGCGAGCTCGTCCGCCCGCCGCTTCTCGCGCTGCCGCAGCTCCTCCAGCTCGGCACTCAGGACTTTCAGCTCTTCGATCGTCCGCTGGAACGTCGCGATCGCCCGTTCGGTCTCGTCCCCCGAGGAAGGCTCGCCCGGGACGACGACGCCCGCGTCGCGCGCCGTCTCCGTCAGCGCGTCGATCGGACGCATGAACCTCCGGAAGAACGGAAAAACGAGGAGGACGAGGAGGAGCGAGGCGAGCGGGACGATCCACGACACGATGAGGACGTTCCGGCGCGCGGCGGCCCGGGCCGAGCCGTCGTACACGACGCGAACGATCTGGTGTCCGCCCGTGAGCGACACGAAGACGACCACTCGCGCCGCCCCGGGACGGGACTCTTCCTCGACGAGCGCCCCGCCGTCACGCGGGCGCGCCGGAGCCGGGAGCTTCGCCGGCGAGAGTCCGGCTTCGGGGAGAAACGTCGCCTCGGCGAGGCGGCTTCCGGCGTCGTCGTAGACGGCGGCCCCGAGGGCCTCCACGTCCCGGAGGACCAAAGCCACGGCCGCGTCGGCTCCGAGCGCGACCGTCGGGTTTCCGCCGCGCTCCAGCCGTTCGGCCACGCGTCGCGTACGGGAGACGGCCGCGGCCCGGCTCTCGCCGATTCCCCACGAAGCGACGTTGCGGAGAACGACGAGCGACAGCGCGGCGAGGAAGAGGAGGAAGAGGACGCCGCCGACCACGGCAAGGCGGACCTGCCGCTCGAACGAGCCGACCCTCAAGGCAGAAGCCTCGACGGGGACGGAACGGGGAGCCCCGACAGAAAGAGAAGGAAGCGCCCCGCCGCAAAGCTGACGAGAGCGCCCACCGCGAGGAATACGCCGAAGGGGATGTCGGCCCGGTCCAAAAGGACGAGGCAGGCGTCGCCCGCGCCGATCGCGCGAGCCGAGAAGACCCGGAAGAAGGCGTCGCCGTCGTCCACGACGAGCCGGCCGACGTCCAGCGGGGCCGGCGATCCGGCGCGCCGGCGCGCGAGGCGTGCCACGGCCACGACGGGCCGCGCGGTACGCGACGACCCGCGCAGCGGCTCCCCCTCCCTCGCCGCCCCCGGAATCCCGTTCCAGTCCGGACCGGAGGCTTCGATCCGGCCGTCGGCCGCGACGAGAAGGCCCTGACGGCGCGCGGCGGCCGCGGCGGCGCCGGGATCGCGCGCCACCTCGCCGGCCACCCGGCGCCACGAAAGGCGCCGGACCACCGCCGCCGCCAGGCCGGTGACGCTCCCGCAGAGAGATCCGACGAAGATCGCGAGCAGCACTCCGGCGACGCCGGTGAAGGCCCCCACCATCGCGATCATCTTCACATCCCCCAGACCAAGGCCCTCCGCGCCCCGGAGACGCTCGTAGGCGGCTCTCACGGCGAAGAGGAGTCCTGCGCCGAGGGCCGCTCCGAGGAGCGCATCGGCGGTCCGGCCCGAAGCGAAGGAGCCGCCGGTTCCCCGCGCGAGATCTTCCCCCGCGGCGAGAAGAAGCGCGACGACGAGGCCGCCCAGCGTCACCTCGTCCGGAAGGATCCGGTCGGAGAGGTCCGTCCCGACGAGCAGAACGGACGCCGCGGCAAGAAGGGCTCCGCGAAGCGCGTCGAAGCCCGGCCCCCAGATCAGAGCCGCACCGAGAAAAAGGAGCGCCGTGGCGGCTTCGACGAGCGGGTAGCGGGGAGAGATCGGCGAGAGGCAGCTTCGGCATCGGCCGCCGAGAAGGAGAAAGGAGACGACCGGAATGTTGTCGTAAAACGCGATTCGCCCGTTGCAGGTCGGGCAGTGCGATCGGGGGCGAGACCACCGACTCGCCGCGCGGAAGACGATGGATGCAGACGTTCGCGAAGGACCCGACGACGGCGCCCAGCGCGGCGGAGAAGAACAGGAAGAGCGCGAGCGCGCTCACGGACGCCCCGGAGCCGGAGGTCCCCCGGCAAGGACGGCGGCGACGAGGATCAGGAGCGAGATACCGGAGAGCGCGAGGCCGGGCTTGTAGAGAGGGGGCTCGTACGAGAGGGAGAGGCGATGTTCCCCCCCCGGAACGAGAGCCCCGAGAAAGGCGATGTCGACGCGGAGAGGCGTGACCGGAAGGTCGTCGATCCGGATTCGCCATCCCGGGTCGAAGCTCCGGGTCAGGACGACGAGACCCCCTTCCGAGGCCGAGATCGCGATCTCCCCCCGCTCCGGGTCGTCGCGGAGGACGCGGGCGAGGGCGAAGCCGCGGAGCGTCCGCCGCGGCGGGAGAGGAACGGGAGAAGAATCCAGATAGGCGATCTCCTCGGGCTCGAAGCCCTTCTGGCGGAGCGCCTCGAAGGCCACGTCGTCGCCCGCCACGATCGCCTCGCGGGGAAAGAAGATCCGGCCCATCCCCGAGGGGAGACGGTAACGAAAGACGCCGCCGGAGGCCGCCACGAGCCAGGCCCCGGGGATGGTCGTCGGGAGGGGCGTGACGAGCTCGCGAACGTCCGCAAGGGCGAGGAGGGTCCGCGGGTTTCCGCCCGCGAGGGCGGCGCCGAGAAGTCGCGCGCGCCTCGGGTCGTCGAGCGGTGACGCCGTCCCCGCCGTCGCGATTCCGAGCGGGAGGTTTCCGTACCCCGCGAGCGCGTCGTGAAGCCTCCGCACCGTCTCCTCCGAGAAGCGGCGCCCCCCCTTCGCGAGCCACTGGGAGAGGAGCGGTCCGTCGTGGACGGCCACGAAGAGACGCCCCGGCGCGGTCCCGGTGCGCCCGGCGAGGACGGGCGGAACCCGGACGAGATCCGCCGCCGGGACCGATGCGAGCGCGTCGGAAGAGAACCAGAGGAGCGGCCCCGCGAGGACGGCGAGGAAGGCCGCCTCGGCGGAGGGCCTCCGTGTGAGAAGGCCGATGCCGGCCGCAGCCGAGAGGAGCGCGGCGGCCGCCCGGAGCGCGCCGTCGCCCCGAAGCCTCGAGGGCTCGAGAAGGGCGACGACCGAGAACGCCCCGAGAACGACGGCCGCCCCGACGGCGAGGGTGCGACGCCGCGCCGGCAGGCTCGCCCGGAGAGCGTCGACGCCCGCGCCCGCCAGCGACGCGAGGACGAGATGCGTCATGACGAACCATCGGGCGGGGAATCGGGTTCCCCGAAGCGGGCCCTCGCCGACGAGAAGCGGCGCGAGCCCGCCTCGCGCGCCGAGGGCGAGAAGGAGCCCGACGGCCGCGATGCCGAGCAGAACGAGGCCTTCGCGGTCCCCCTTCAGGCCGGGAGCGCCGGCCACCGCGAGGAGGAGCGCAAGCGGCCCGAGGGCCAGCGTCACGAGATACGAGCCGCGCCCGGCCCCTCCCGCTCGGGTCATCCCCTCAGGCGGGGGGACGACGAGATCCGAAAGGTCGGAGAGGCCCACCGGCCGGCGAAGCGCCTCTTTCTCCGTCAGCCCGGTCAGGCGCCCCGACTGGCGAAGCTGGACGGCGAAGGGGAGAGCCACGGCGGAGGTGAGCCCGGCCGCGAGGAGAGCGCCCGCGACGAGGCGAGCCGCCGCGCGGAGGGAAGGCCTCGCTCCGGACGGCCCGCCCGAGGCCAGGGCCGCGGCCGCCGCCGCGATCGCTCCTCCGGCGGCGAGCGCCGGCTCTCCGGCGAGGAACGCGAGCGCGGACGCTCCGGCGAAGGTCGCGATCCCCTCCCCTCGTGCCGCCCGGAGAGCGCCGAGGAAGATCCACGGGAGAAAGGACGCCGTCGCGAAGTTGGCGTAGACGGGAACGAGCGACAGGAACGCCCCGCCGGCGACGAAGACGGCGGCGCCCGAGAGCGCGGCGAGGCGCGAGCGGCCTTGCGCGGTGAGCCACGCCGCCATTCCCGTCGCCGCGACGAGGAGGTGGAGCGCGATGGCGACGTGCGGGCCGAGGGGCCATGGGAGGAGGAACGGGGCATCCCCCGGATAGAGGACGCCGGTCTGAAGGCGCGCGAGCCACGGCTCGCCGCAGCCCGACAGCGGGTTCCAGAGCGGCGGCGCGCCCGCGCGCCACCGCTCGGCCGTGTACGCCTTCATCGGCCAGAAGAAATCGGCGAGGTCCCCCCGCGCGGGGACGCGGGAGGTCAGAAGCATCGGGAGGAGCGCCGCCGCCGAAAGGGAGAGCCCGAGGAGCGCCGCCGCCGCGCGAACTTTCATCTCCGAACGCGCGGAAGCCGCGCCCTTTCGATCCTCTCTCCCGATGACGGCATCGGCTTCATTCTACGGAGGGCCGAAACCAAAAAAAGGGCCCCGCGTCTGCGGGGCCCTTTCCGGGAATTCGGTAATCGCGCTGCGTTTCGCGATCTTCTCTCCCTGTTACTGCTGCGTTCCTTCCGGATACGCGATGAACTGGCCGTCGGCGAAGATGATGTCGAGGTTGAACATGGTCGTTGGGCCGAGCTCCGGGCTCGCATCGATCGTGCCGTCCTTCCCGGTCGAGGCGAGGACGTAGTCGAGCTTCACCGAGTTCGTCCCGTAGTGGAAGTACGAGTTCCAGCCGTCCTTCATTGGCATCGTCCGGATGTACGTCGGAGACAGGGCGAGGGCCGCCGATCCACCGATCGTCGTGTCCGGAACTGCCGTGATGCCCGACGGCCAGATGTACGAGCCGGCGGCGGCGGGATACTTGTTGTAGTCGACGGCATAGGCCTCGAGGGCCGTCCCGATCGACCGCATGTCCGCCATCGTCCTCTTCTGCTTGGCGCGCTGGATGGCGTTGAGCAGGTTCGGGATCGCGATGGCGACGATGATGCCGATGATGGCGACGACGATGAGGAGCTCGATGAGGGTGAAGCCTCTCTTGTCCCTTCTGATTCGCATCTGTTTGCCTCCTTGCCTGTGCGCAATCAACATCTGTGCCACGAGACGAAGATGTTCTTTTGCAATAGATTAAGTAGCCACGCTGATTCTGCTCGAAAACGAACGACAATTTTTGTCGGTCCACTCGGGTCGCAACTCTCAGGGTTTGTCGCCGCCGAGCGCCGGGGGGACGGGCCTCTGGAGGTCATTTCTGGAGCCCTTCCGGGAACTGGACGAAGCTCCCGTTGACGAGAATGATGTCGTCCGTAAAGAAGTGTGTCTCGCCGAGCGGAGGGGAGGAGTCGGGGGTCCCGTCGGCACCGTTCGACCGGATCGCGTAGTTCGCCCGGGAGGAATCGGTCCCGTAGGTGAACCACGAGTTCCACCCGTCCACGAGTGGAACGGTCCGAAGGTAGGTCGGGGAAATCTCGGAAACGATGGCGCCAATCGTGGCCGTCGGCAGGGAGAGCCCCGAAGGGAGGGCGTAGCCGGCCGCCGCCGGGAACCCGTTCACATCGGTCTCGTAGGAGTCGATGCCGAGGGCGATCGTCCGAATGTCGGCCATCGTCCGCTTCTGGCGCGCCCGGTTCATTACGTTCCGGAGATTCGAGGCCGCGATCGCGACGAGAATCCCGATGATCGCGCTGACGATCAGGACCTCGATCAGCGTGAAGCCGCGGCGTCTCCTCGGGGGCCCGGCCATTTCGTGACTCCAGAATACAAGAACCGTGCCCTCCCCCGCCGACTTGAGATACTTCCCGTGTGACCCCCGGGGCGCCAAGTTCCGCCCCCCTGTCGACGGAGCGGGAACTCGAGGAGTTCGAGCGGCTCAAGCCGCGCCTCCGTGAGGTCTGGAACGCCATCGCGCTCCGGGACGAAGAGCCGCACACGTCGGTCGTCGTCCCGTCGCTCACCCTCGACCAGACGGAGCTCAAGAAGCTGGACGGCGTCAGCTTCTACGAGGAGCGCCTCCTCTTCCTCCTGATCCGACTCCGCAATCCACGGGCCCGCATCGTCTTCGTCACGTCGCAACCGGTCCACCCGCTGATCCTCGAGTACTACTTCCAGCTCCTCGTCGGAATCCCCGCGAGCCACGCGCGGGGCCGGCTTACGCTCCTGTGCGCCTACGACTCCTCGCCCCGGTCGCTGACGGAGAAGATCCTCGAGCGGCCGCGCCTCATCGAGCGGATCCGCGAGGGGATCGCCGACCCCTCCCGCGCGTACCTCACGGTCTTCAACTCGACGCCGCTCGAGCGGCGCCTCGCCGTTCTCCTTGGCATCCCGCTCAACGGCGTCGACCCCGCGCTCTCCCATCTCGGGACGAAATCGGGGTGCCGGAAGGTTTTCCGCGAAGCCGGCATCGACTCCCCGGAGGGATTCGAGGACCTCGGCGGCGAAGGGGACGTCATCGAGGCCCTCGTCGGGCTGAAACGGAAAAGGCCGGCCCTCCGCCGCGCGGTCCTCAAGCTGAACGACAGCTTCTCGGGCGAAGGAAACGCTCTCTTCCGGTATCCAACGGAGGGAGGCGACCGTCCCGCCGCCGTCCGGGAAGCCCTCCGCTCCCTGGAGTTCTCGGTCGGCTGGGAGACCGTGGACGCCTATATGGGAAAAGTCCGGAGCATGGGGGGAATCGTCGAGGAGTGGATCGAAGGCGCCGAGAAGAGATCGCCCAGCGTGCAGGTCCGGATCGACCCGGAGGGGACCGTCGTGCCCGTCTCCACCCACGATCAGCTCCTCGGCGGTCCGAGCGGACAGGTCTATCTCGGCTGTCTCTTCCCGGCCCATGACGACTATCGGAGCCAGATCCAACGAGCCGGAATCCGGATCGCCGAAGTGCTCGCCGCCAAAGGGGTCGTGAGCCGGTTCGGGATCGACTTCCTCGTGGCCCGCGAAGGGCCGACGGAGCCATGGCGCCTCTTCGCCATCGAGATCAATCTCCGGATGGGAGGGACGACGCACCCCTACCTCGCGCTCCAGTTCCTCACCGGCGGACAGCTCGACCCCAAGACCGGCCTCTTCCTCTCGCCGCGCGGCCGGCCGAAGTACTACCACGCGACGGACAACCTCCGGTCCGAGAGCTATCGCGGCCTTCTCCCCGAGGATCTGATGGACATCCTCACGATCAACGGCCTCCATTACAACCACAACTCCGAGTCGGGCGTCCTTTTTCACCTGATCGGCGCCCTTTCGCAGTTCGGCAAGCTCGGGATGAACGCGATCGGCAACAGCCGCGAGGAGGTCGAAGCGCTCTACCGCCGCACCCTCGACATCCTCGCGCGTGAGACGGGCGGAAGCGGCGAGGGGCACGAGCCCCGCTTCTGAACGATCAGCCGGAAGCCGGAATTTCCCGTCCCCTCCAGAGAAAATAGACCGCCGGGTAGACGAGAAGCTCGAGCGCGAACGAGGTCACGAGGCCGCCGACCATCGGG
Source organism: uncultured Acidobacteriota bacterium (assembly GCA_963779415.1). Lineage (GTDB taxonomy): Bacteria > Acidobacteriota > Thermoanaerobaculia > UBA5066 > UBA5066 > DAOMFB01. The sequence continues at coordinate 1,805,067 of CAVZYA010000001.1, forward strand.
GCGGCGATCCGCTTCATCAGGTCGGCGCCGGCACCCGTGGACCACATGATCGGAAGAAGCCCCACGAACGCCGCGCAGACGGTCATCGCCTTCGGCCGGACGCGCTTTACGGCGCCGTGGATGATGGCCTCAATCAGGTCGGCGCGGTTTCTCAGCAGCCCCTTCGCCTTCGCTTCGTCGTGGGCGAGATCGAGAAACAGCAGCATGAAGATGCCGGTCTCGGCGTCGAGTCCCATCAGGGCGATCATCCCGACCCAGACGGCGATCGAAATGTTGTATCCGAGGAGCCAGAGGAACCAGACGGCTCCGATGATCGAGAACGGAACGGCGAGAAGGACGATCATCGTCTTCATCGCAGACTTCGTATTGGCGTACATCAGGAGAAAGATCAGGACGAGGGTTATCGGGATGACGACCTTGAGCCGCTCCTTGACGCGGAGCATGTTCTCGTACTGACCGCTCCAGACGAGCGTGTATCCGGGGGTAATCTTCACCCGCTCGGCAACCGCCTTCTTCGCTTTTTCGACGTACCCCCCGATGTCCTCCCTGGCCGTGTCGAAGTCGACGTAGACGTATCCCGAGAGGAGGCCGTTTTCGTTCCGGATCATCGCCGGTCCCTGGATCTTCCGGATCGCGGCGAGCTGTCCGAGCGGCACCTGCGCTCCGCCCATCGTCCGGACGAGGACGCGCTCCAGACGATCGAGTGTCCTCGCGCAGCTCACGGGGGTAGCGGACGTTGACGGAGTACCGCTCGCTCCCCTTGATCATGGTGGTCACCGTCTCGCCCCCGATCGCCGACATGATGACGGCGTTCACGTCGTCCACGGTCAGGCCATACCGGGCCAGCTCGTCGCGGTTCAGGTCGAAATCGATGAAGTAGCCCCCCGCGGCGCGCTCGGCGAATGCGGAACGGGTCGCGGGAAGGGTCCGGACGGCCGCCTCCACGTCGGTCCCGATCCGCTCGATCTCGGAGAGGTCCGCGCCGAAGATCTTCACACCCACCGGCGTCCGGATTCCGGTGGAGAGCATGTCGATCCGGTTCTTGATCGGCATCGTCCACGCGTTCGTCGTTCCCGGGATCTTCAGGGCCGCATCCATCTCGTCGACCAGCTCCTCGTAGGAGATCCGGTCGCGCCAGACGTGCCGGAAGATCGACGCGAGCCACCTGGGCGCCCAGGGCGAGTACCAGCGGTCTCTCCTTCGCCACCCGGACTCGGGCTTCAGGATGACGGTCGTCTCCATCATCGAGAACGGCGCCGGGTCCGTGGACGTATCGGCTCTCCCCGCCTTGCCGAAGACTCGCTCCACCTCGGGGAACGTCCGGAGGATCTTGTCCTGCACCTGCAGGAGACGCTCGGCTTCCGTCACCGAGATGCCCGGGAGCGTCGTCGGCATGTAGAGGATGCTCCCCTCGTAGAGAGGCGGCATGAACTCCGAGCCGAGCTTCAGGAAGACCGGCACCGTCGAGGCCATGGCCAGGAGGGCGACGGCGATCGTCGCCTTCGGGTGGCGAAGGACCGCGCGGCACGGGCGTTCGTAAAGGCGATGGAGAACCACGCTGATCGGGTGCTTCTCCTCGGCGTAGTACTTCCCGACGGCGATCTGGTTCGCGATCCAGGCTAGCCACTTCGGCCGGAAGGTGAAATCGTCCATCCGGACGAAGAGCATCCGCACGGCGGGGTTGAGCGTGATGGCGAGGAGGGCCGCGATGGCCATGGCGAGGTTCTTCGACCAGGCGAGCGGCCTGAAAAGGCGTCCTTCCTGGTCGACGAGCGTGAAGATCGGCAGAAACGCCACGGCGATGACGAGAAGGGAGAAGAAGACCGACGGGCCGACCTCCATCAGGGCATCGAGGCGCACCCTGTGGAAGTCGCCGGGACGCCCCGAGTCGTTCCAGAGCTGGAGTTTCTTGTAGGCGTTCTCGACCTCGACGATGGCCCCGTCCACGAGGACCCCGATCGAGATGGCGATCCCTCCCAGCGACATGAGGTTGATGTTCAGCCCGAGGAGCTGGAACGGAATGAACGCGAGGATGATCGAGACGGGGATCGTCAGGATCGGCACGATCGCGCTCGGGACGTGCCAGAGGAAAAGCAGGATGACGAGGGAGACGGCGATGATCTCCTCCGTCAGCTTGTCCTTCAGCGTCGTCACGGCTCGCTCGATGAGGTCGGACCGGTCGTAGGTCGTGACGATCCGGACCCCCTTCGGAAGCGACGGCTCGATCTCCTTCAGCTTCGCCTTGACCCGGTCGATGACGTTCAGGGCGTTCTCCCCGCTCCGCATCACGACGATTCCGCCGACGACGTCCCCCTTCCCGTCGAGGTCGGAGATGCCGCGCCGGATCTCGGGGCCCAGCGAGACCTTCCCGATGTCGCCGACCGTCAGAGGCGTTCCCTTCTCGTTCGTCTTGACGACGATCCTCTCGATGTCCCGGACGTTCTTCAGGTAGCCCCGGCCGCGGACCATGTACTCCCGGCCGGAGAACTCGATGAGCCGCCCCCCGACCTCGTTGTTGCTCTTCCGGATGGCGTCCACGACCCCGTCGAGCGAAAGGCCGAAGGCGGCCAGCGTGTTCGGGTCCACCGTCACCTGGTACTGCTTCTGGAAGCCCCCGATCGAGGCCACCTCGGCCACGCCAGGAACCGACTCGAGGGCGTACCTGAGGAACCAGTCCTGGTACGAGCGGATGTCGTCGTTGGCGTTCCGGCCGCTCTCGTCGACGAGGGCGTACTGGAAGACCCAGCCGACGCTCGTCGCGTCGGGCCCCAGCTCGGTCTTCACGCCGGCCGGGAGACGCGACTGGATCTTCGACAGGTACTCGAGGACGCGCGAACGCGCCCAGTAGATGTCGGTGCCGTCCTCGAAGATGACGTAGACGTACGAGAAGCCGAAGTCGGAGAAGCCACGGATCGTCTTGACCTTCGGCGCGCCGAGGAGGGCCGTCACGATCGGATATGTGACCTGGTCCTCGAGGATGTCGGGGCTCCGGTCCCAACGGGAATAGATGATGACCTGCGTGTCCGAGAGATCGGGGATGGCGTCGAGCGGGATCTGCCGGATCACGCCGACCGAAAGGACGATGGCGATGGCATAGAGGACGAGGACGAGGAACTTGTTCTCGGCCGAGAAGCGGATGACCCTCTTGATCCATCCGCCGCCCTGATTCGGCTCGCTCACGCCGGCCCCCTCACTGCGCCGGGCCGCCCGGGGGCGGCGCTGCGGTCGTCGGCGCTCCGGAAGTCATGGCGGAGAGGGCGGCCTTGAGGCGCGACTCCGAATCGACGAGGAAGTTCGCCCCCCGGGCCACCACATCGCCCTTCTGAAGGCCGCTCCTGACCTCGTAGACCCCATTGCCGTGATCGCCGACGGTGATGTCCCGCGGCTGGAAGCGCCCGTCCCCGAGCGCGACGAAAGCGACCTTGCGCGTCCCGCTGTCGAGCACCGCATCGTCCGGAACGCCCAGCACCTCTCGCGTATTCCCGCGGATCGTGACGTCGGCGAACATCTCGGGCTTCAGCTCGCCCTTCGGGTTGTCCAGCTCGATCCGGACCTTCACCGTCCGTGTCTTTTCGTCGACGGCGGGATAGATGTACGTCACCGTGCCGTGCCAGCTCCTCGCCGGCCAGTAGGAGAGCGTCATCGTGGCCGCCTGGCCCACGGAGAGGCGCGGCAGCTCGTATTCGTAGACGTCCGCGAGGATCCAGACGTGCGAGAGGTCGACGATGTCGAAGAGGGTGTCGGCCGGCGTCACTTTCATGCCGTGGTAGGCCGTCCGCGCCCAGATGTAGCCGCTGATCGGAGCGTAGAGGTCGAGCGTCTTCAAGGGCTCGCCTTTCTCCTCGATCCGGGCGATCTCCCTGGGGCTGATCTCCCAGAGAAGAAGGCGCTGGCGGGCGGCATCCAGGAGGTCCTGCCCCCCCTGCGAGACGCTCGGAACCGTGGACCCGGCGAGGGAGCGCGAGGCCTTAAGCGCGAGGAGGTACTCCTGCTGCGTGGCGTAGAGGTCGGGGCTGTAGACCGCGGCCAGGGGCTCCCCTTTCCGGACGTACATCCCCGTGAAGTCGCCGTAGACGTGCTCGACGTAGGCCTCGAACCGCGTGTGGACGTGATGGACCCGCCGATCGTCGGCGGTGACCCGTCCCACCGTGTGAATCGAGGTGGCGAAAGGGAGACGCGAGACCCGGACGGTCTTCAGCCCGATGAGCTGCTGTCGTTCCGGGTCGATCCGGACGGTCGCGAAGCCCTCCGGGACGGCGCTGGCACCCTCGACGTCCTCCGCGTAGACGGGAACGAAGTCCATCCCCATCGAGTCCTTCTTCGGGACAGGCGACGTCTCCCGCGGATTCATCGGAGACCGGTAGAAGAGGATCTTTCGCTCCCCGGCGGAGGCCGGCGTTCCGGCCGCAGGGGCGGCGGCCGTCCGGGTCTCGACGGGGACGAGCTTCATTCCACAGATCGGACAGTCGCCCGGATGGTCCCGCACGATCTGGGGGTGCATCGGGCACTGGTACTTCTTCGCGGCCTCGGCCACCGGCACCGGCTTCCGGCATCCCGCCAGAGCCAGCACACCGGAGACCGCAGCCAGGAACGTTCCGAGCAGCACGAGGAGAACCAGGGAGTTCTTCTTCATGGTGCTGCCTACATTCTCCCGGCCACGGAAGTGATGGATGAAGACGAAGCCGGCGGCGACGACGGACCCATGGCAGACGCGGAGCCCGCATCGACAGAGAACTCGTAGAGGTCGGCCTCGGCGCGGATCAGGCTGGCGAGGCGCGCCGAGGGCATCCCGGCGGTCCGTGAAGTACGTGCTGAGCGCTTCGAGAACGGTGACGAACGGGACCGAGCCGGTCCGGTAGCTGGCGAGGGCGGCATCCACCGAGAGCCGGTCCTGGACGAGGATGCCTTCGGCGTCGAGCTTCGCTTCGGCGGCAAGGGACTCGATCCGGATCAGCCTCTTCTTCGGTGAGAGCCTGGATCTGCCGCCGGAGAGAGGTCTCCTTCGAAGAGGCCGACTCGAAAAGGCTCTCCGCCTCGACGATGAGGGGCCGCTGCTTCGCCCCGGCCCAGAGAGGGATCGAGACCCCGAGGGCCGCGGACCACATCAGTGGAAGTCCGCCGCGGTTCATGTACCCCGCCGAGGCGACGAAGTCCGGTTTCAGGTTCCTGCGGGCGAGGTCGGCCGAGAGCTTCGCCCGTTCTTTCGCGAGTCGGCCGCCTCCTTCAACTCCGGGGTGATCTCCAGAGCCTTCTCGAGGAGCTGTCCGGACGCAAGGGAGGGCCGGAATCCGTCCGGCCTCGAGCCGGCCCCCCGTCGGAAGCGGCGCATCGGGCGGCCTGAACAGGAGCCGTCGGAGCTGGCTCGCCGCCGTCCTCTCGGCTGCTTCATCCCGTCTTCGCTGCTGGAGGAGACGGGTCCTCTCGCTCTGCGCTCGGAGGATGTCCTGCTGGGTTCCGAGCCCCGCGGCATAGCGGGCGCGAATCACCCCTTCGATCTCGCCCCATGTCCCTTGCTGCTCGTCGACGAGCCGGAGATCCTCGCGAGCTTCGAGAAGGTCGGCGTAGGCGCGCCGAACGGCGGATTCGATTGTCAGAGCGACCCGCTCGGGCCCCGTGCCGGCCCGGGCCGCATCCGCACTTGCGACCTTCTCGGCGAGGCCGAGCTTTCCCGGAAACGGAAACGCCTGCTGCGCCACGAAGGCGAGGCGCGTCATCGGTTCCGTGCCGAGCGACGGGGCGACTCCATCGTTCTCGTAGGCGATCGTGACCATCGGGTCCGGGAGCGCTCCGGCCGGGCGGATGCGTGCGGAGGCGGCGGCCGCCTCCTGTCGCGCGGCAGCCAGGTCCGGGTTCTTCGCGAGCGCCTCGGCGACAAGAGCGTCGACCTCGGCCGCGGGCACGGCCGGTTCCGTCGCGAGCAGCGCGCCCGCAATCGGGACCGTCTCGGCTGCCCGGGCCCCCGCCGAAGCGAGACACCAGACGATACAGACGCCGGCGGCCGCCGCTCGGGACCCTCTAAGAAAATCGTTCTTCTCTTCTGGTGCAAACATCGTCTCACCTCGCGCAGAAAAGCCTCACGGAGCCGCCCTGACGGGCGGCAGGAGAACGACTTCGGCGAACGATCAGACGAGGAGGACCGAGTAGAGGAGGTGAAGCGGAGCCGATCGCGCGCGCGGCGCGACGCGGGCCGGGAGACCGGCCACGGCGGGAGCCTCGACGGCGACGGCGGGCAGCGGCGCCTCGGCAGGGACGACGCTTTGAGACGCCGTCTCCGCGATCGACGGCGAAGGCGCGATCGGGCCGAGCGAACAGCGGCACGGAGCGGGCGTCGCCCTGCCGTGGCTCTTCCCGGCGCAGCACGCCATCGGAGCGCCCGTGCTGCAGGGCGAGGCCGCATGGAGCTTCGCTCCCGGCCCGGCGACAAGCGCGGCGGCCACGAAGAGGAGCGAAAACGCCGAGACCCGACGGCTCTTCACGCTACGAGGATATACCATCGCCCCATGTCGGTTCGCGCCGCGGGCATCCTTCTCCACCCGACATCGCTCCCGGGCCGCTTCGGCGTCGGCGACCTCGGCCCGGCCGCCGATGCCTTCCTGGACTGGCTGGCTTCCGCCGGGATCGGGCTCTGGCAGGTGATGCCCCTCGGCCCGACCGGCTACTGGAACTCGCCTTACAACAATCTCTCGGCTTTCGCCGGCAACTCGCTCCTGATCTCGCCCGAGCAGCTCGTCCTCGACGGATTTCTTCCAGCGTCGGCTCTCGACGCCGCACCGCCGTTTCCGGAAGACCACGTCGACTTCGGCGCCGTCATCACGTGGAAGCGCCGCCTCCTCCAGACTTCGTGGAAGCACGCGCTCGCGAACCGCCCCTCTCTCCGGGAGGAGCTGCGCGCCTTCGAGGAAGAGCCGGCCCAGAAGCGCTGGCTTTCCGACTGGACGCTCTTCGCGTCGCTCGTGGGGCGGAACCGGACCGTCACCTGGGCCGAATGGCCGCGCGAGATCATCGAGCACGAGCCTGCCGCACTCGAGGCGGCCCGGCGCGATCTGGCCGGGGAGATCGAGTTCCGGACCTACCGGCAATGGATCTTCTTCTCGCAATGGGAGCGGGTGAGGCGCGAGGCGCACGCACGAGGGATACGGATCGTCGGGGACCTGCCGATCTACGTCGCCTTCGGGAGCGCCGACGTCTGGGCGAATCGAGACTTCTTCACCGTGGACGCGGACGGACGGCCGGAGACCGTGGCCGGCGTTCCCCCCGACTATTTCAGCCCGACCGGGCAGCTCTGGGGCAACCCGCTCTACCGCTGGGACGTCCTTGCGAAGGACGGATACGGCTGGTGGATCGACCGCCTTCGCCACAACTTCCGCCTCGCCGACATCGTCCGGATCGACCATTTCCGCGGCCTTTCGGCGTACTGGGAGGTGAAGGCGGGCGAGCCGACGGCGCGGAACGGCCGGTGGGTGAAAGGGCCGGGAATGGAGCTTCTTTCGGAGGTCCGCCGCGCTCTCGGCGAGCCGGCGATCATCGCCGAGGATCTCGGTTCGATCGACGACGACGTCAAGGCCCTCCTCGCGGCCACGGGCATTCCCGGCATGGAGGTTCTCCAGTTCGCCTTCGACGGCGAGGACAGCCTCTTCCTTCCCCACCACCACACGCCGAACTCCGTCGTCTACACCGGGACGCACGACAACGACACCGCGCGAGGCTGGTGGGCGGCGCTCGACGAGACGACCCGCAGCAAGGTCCGGGACTATCTCGGCACTGACGGACGCGAGATCGCGTGGGACCTGATCCGCGCGGCGCTCACGTCCGTGGCCGATCGCGCCATCGTTCCGATGCAGGACGTCGCCGGCCTCGGGAGCGAGGCGCGGATGAACACGCCCGGCCGGGCCGAAGGGAACTGGTCGTGGCGCGCCCGGCCCGAGCACTTCTCGGAGGACGCGGCCTCGCGTCTCCGGCGGCTCGTCCGCCTCTCGGGGCGCCTCGCCGGCGCCCCCTGAGCCGCGCCGGATCGCGCCGTCCACCCGCTCGCGGTATCGTTCCTGACATGGACGGCGGGTTCGTCCGTCGGATCCCGACGCCGGAAGAAGAGCGTGAGCGGCTTGCCCGGCCGGTTCCGTCCTATCCGCCGGGGCACGAAGAAGATGTCGTCCTGAAAGACGGGACCTCCCTTCACCTCCGTCCGATCCGCCCCGACGACGGTCCCGAGCTCCTGAAGCTCTACGACAAGCTCTCGAACACCAGCCTCTATCACCGCTTCTTCGTCGTCCCGCCGAAGGACGCCTCGAAGGCCGACTATCTCGCCCACGTCGATTACGAGAACCAGTTCGCCCTCGTGGCCGCGGCGAACGGCGAGGTCGTGGCCGTGGCGCGATACCACCGCGACGACTCCCGTCACGAGCACGCCGAGGTCGCCTTCACGGTCGCGGACTCCCTCCAGAGGAAGGGAATCGGGTCGATCCTCCTCTCGCGCCTCGCGGCCATCGCGCGTGAACGCGGCGTCACCGTCTTCGACGCCGAGGTGATGTCGGACAACGCCGGGATGATCCGGGTCTTCGAGAAATCCGGCCTCGCCCTGACACGGCGGACCGAGGGGGAGATCCTGCGGTTCGAGATCGCCCTAGGATGAGGCCCCGGGCCGCCCCCTATACTCGAATCGCCGGATGACCTCCGAAGCCCTTCCATCGAGCATCGGCCGCTATCAGGTCCGGCGACTCCTGGGCCGGGGCGGGATGGGAGAGGTCTATCTCTGCGCCGATCCGGCGCTCGGCCGCCAGGTCGCGATCAAGATCCTGCCGGCGGCACTCGCGACCGACGAGAAGATGCGGGGACGGTTCCTGAACGAGGCGCGGGCCGTGGCCGGGATCAACCACCCGAACGTCATCACGATTCACGACGTCGGCCTCACGGACCCGCGGGACGTCGGGCTCCCCCCCGGCCTCCTCTACCTCGTCCTCGAGTACCTCGAGGGGCTCGCCGTCGACGAGATCATGGAGAAGCGCCGCCTCACCCTGGACGAGTGCCTCGACATCGGCATCCAGATGCTCGACGGCCTCAAGGCGGCGCACCAGAAGCGGATCCTCCACCGCGACGTCACGCCCGCGAACGTCATCGTCCGGCCGGACGGGCGGGTGAAGCTGCTCGACTTCGGTCTCTCGAAGCTCCTGAAAGAAGGGGCGAAGGACACCTCGACGGCCCCGCGCCAGACCGGAGAGGGGATGATCGTCGGAACGCTCGACTACCTGAGCCCCGAGCAGGCGCTCGGAAACCCGCTCGACGAGCGCTCGGATCTCTTCTCTTTCGGAATCGTCCTTTATCAGATGCTGACCGGCACGCACCCCTTCGCGAGCAAGAGCGTCACGCAGATGGTTGCCCGGATGATGACGCAGTCCCCACACCCGATCACGGAGTCGATGGCCGTTCCCGAGAGTCTCCGGCAGATTCTCGCCCGTGCGCTCCAGAAGGAAGCGGCCGACCGCTACGGAAGCGCGGCGCAGATGATGCTCGATCTGATGGAGGCGCGGCGCGAGCTGGGCGTCGCCTCCGGCGGCCCCTCTTCGGTCCACCTGCCGGGATCGGTCACAGCGCCGCCCGCCGTCCCGAGGACGGGCCCCCTCGCGCCGCACTCTCCCCGGGACGGCGCCTCCGTCCCGAAGCCCGCCGTCCGTGACGGGACGACGGGGCCGATGCCGAAGCTCCGCCGGCCCCTGCCGCGCGCCGCCCTGGGAGCCCTCATCGTCGGGGCCCTTCTCGTGATGGCGGCGGTCGTCTTCTTCCTCTCCGTCCGCTTCTGACCGGGCCCGCCCTCCGTCCGTTCCCGCATCGAGCCGGAGACGCCGAAGGTCATCTTCCGAGGAGCTCGAGAATCCTTTCGTACTCTTCCGGGAGCCGGGCTTCGATGTCGAGGCCCATCTCCCGGATCTCGATCCTCTCCGCATGCAGCAGCGGCCGGGTCAGGCGCGCGAGCGCCTCCCGCTTCTTCGGGTCTTTCACGCCGTGCCAGCGCGCGACGCCGCCGTAGAAGTCGTCCCCCGCGATCGGGTGCCCCTTCGCCGCGAGGTGGACGCGGATCTGATGCGTCCGTCCGGTCTCGGGGGTGAGCCGGAGGTCCGCGAGCGACGGATAGCGCCGGACCGTCTCGTAGCGGGTCGAGGCCGGCTTGCCGTCACGGGCGACGCGCATCTTCCGGCCGTCCTTCGGGTCCCGCGCGAGAGCGAGGTCGATCCTCCCTCGGGCCGGGACCGGATGGCCCCAGACGATCGCGCGGTATGTCTTCCGCGCCTTCTTCTCCTGCAGGGCGCGGGAGAGCGCCCGATGGGCCGTCTCCGTCTTCGCGAGCAGAACGACGCCGGTCGTTCCGACGTCGAGACGGTGGACGAGGCGCGGGAGCGGCTCTTCGACGGAGAGACCGCACGCATGCAGAAGCCGCCGCACCGCCTCCTCCGCCGAGCCCGGGCGCGAGGACGTCGCCATCGAGACCCCGGCCGGTTTGTCCAGAGCGAGGATCTCCTCGCTCTCGAAGAGGAGCCTCACCCGTTAGGCGTCTGGGCGTCCTTGAAGATCGACGGCGGCGGCGTCTTCTTCGGCTTCGGCCTCTCGACCTGGTCCGTCGTCTTCCCGTCGAACGGTTTCTGGAGCGGCACGCGCGCCGCCACATGGTCGCCAACGGCGAGCCCCTCGGGAACGGGGGCGCCGTCCGCGATCGAGAGAACCCGCTTGCGCCCGCTCGATTCGACGATCGTGATCGACACCCCCTTCGAAAAAGCGGTCACTTTGCCGGTCACCATCATGAAGGCCGCGCCGAGGACGGCCTTGCCCCGCGGCGGCGGCGGTCCCGGCTGCGTCGTCGCGGGGGGCGCCGAGACGCTTCCGGAAGGCGGGGCGGCGCCCGGCGGAGCCTGGGTAGGTGGCGGCGCGGCCGGGGCGGGGGGCGCCGCCGTCGGGGCGAGGGGCGGCGCGGACGGAACGCCGGTCGTGAGGCCGGTCACGCGGAAGCGGCCGTCGCTCGTCTGCCGGACGAGGAAGTTGATCGTCCCGCCGGGGCGGAGGTCGGGCGGAAAGATGATGGTCGACGGCACCGGCACCACGCGCGTCGCCCCGTTCGGGAGGAGGACCGTGATCGACCGTCCGTCCTCCCACTGGATGACCTGCGCCTGGACGGAGAGCTCCGGCCCCGTCACCTCGGAGTTCACGATCTCCTGGCCGCCGATCCGGATCTCCTGGTTCCCGGAATAGCCGGGCCATCCGGGGACGACGACGGTCTCCGTCGCCGTCCTGTCCGCCGACTGCTGCGCGTTGGCGTGAGCGGCGAGAACGAGAGCGAGCAGTATGGCGGTGGGGCACGATCGGTTCATGGCGGAATGCCTCCGGGGGAATTCTATTCCGCAGCCGTCTTCCGCCGCCCGACCGGAAGCCGTGCCGCCGCGGCGAGCTGGACGACCGCGAAGACGAGAAGCACCCCAAAGACCGGGAGGAGCGCTTGCCGGAGCGCCGTCCGGACTCCGGGCGGCACGACGGCGTCGGGGCGAAGGAGCGCCGCCGCCGAGTCCGGCGCGACGCCGAGCCGGGCGAAGAGGAGAGCGCCGAGGCCGACGACGCCGGCCGACCCGCCCACCGTCCGGAAGAACGGGACGAGGCTGGTCGCCATGCCGCGCCGAGCCTCGGGGACCACGTGCTGGACGGCGAGGAGCTGCGCGAGCGACGACGGCCCGAGGCCGAGCCCCACGAGACCGCACGCGATGCTGATCACCGGCGTCGGCGCGCCGAGCCGCACGGCGACGACGAGGCCGGCGAGACCGAGAGAGACGAGGACCGCTCCGGAGAGGGCGGTCCTCCGGAAGCCGTGGCGCGGCAGCGTCCGGCCGGCCACGACGGCGGAGAGCGCCCAGGCGAAGACGAGGGGCGTCACGACGGCGCCGGCCGCGTGCGCGGTCCCTCCGAGCGCCCCCTGCACGTAGAGGGGGACGTAGGCCGTCACGCCGTAGATCGTCGTACCGAGAAGGACGCTCGCGAGGTACGCGGCCGCGGTCCCCTCCTCACGGAAGAGCCCCGAGAAGGCGGGAGACGCCGTTGCCGGGATTCGCGTCGTCTCCACCATCTGCGTGGCGACGAGGAGTCCCGCGAGAAGGCCCAACGGGAGGATCGGGGCGAAGACCCAGCGCCAGCCGAGCGAGGTGGTCACGAGCGCCCCCGCCACCGGCCCGATGAGGCTCGCCGCGCCCCAGACGCCGCTGAAGAGGCCCTGCACCCGCGCCCGCTCTTCGAGCGAGAAGAGGTCCCCCGCGACCGTCATCGAGACGGGGACGAGCCCCCCGGCGCCGAGGCCCTGAAGAGCGCGCGCCGCGACGAGGAAGCTCATCGAATGCGCCGCGGCGCAGAGGAGGGACCCCCCTGCGAAGAGGACGACGGCGGAGAGGAGCGTTCGGCGCCGCCCGTGGAGATCGGCGAGCCGGCCGTAGAGCGGCATCGTCAGCGTGGAGGCGAGAAGGAAGACGGCGAAGACCCACGGGTAGAGACGGAGCCCCTGGAGCTCTCCGACGATCGTCGGCAGCGCGGTCGCGACGACCGTCGACTCGAACGAGGCGAGCGCCGTGACGAGAAGGAGCGCGAAGGTGACGCGCCGGCGCCTCCGGGGGTCGAACCGAGGAGCTTGCGTCGCCGACATCGGGGCGCAGCCTAGCAGCCGGCACGCCCGCCCCGGTCTAGAATTGCCGCCCGCGAGGGACCATGGAGCTGAAGGATCGCGTCGTCCTCGTCACGGGAGCTGGTCGCGGCATCGGCCGCGCCCTCGCCCATGCCTTCGCCGCCGAAGGGGCGCACGTCGCGCTTCAGGGGAAGACGAAGAAGAACATCGAGAAAGTCCAGCGCGAGCTGAAGGGGACCGGCGTACGGACGGTCCTTCTCGCGGGCGACGTCGCCGACGAGGGAGCCGTGTCGCGCTGCGTCGCGGCCGCGGAACAGCAGCTCGGCCCCATCGACGTCCTCGTCAACAACGCGGGGATCTTCGCGACGGGCCCCGTCGACCGGATGGACGCCCTCGTTTTCGACCGGGTCCTCGCCGTCAACCTTCGCGGGCCTTTCCTGATGTCGCGCGCCGTCCTCCCCGGCATGAAGGCCCGCAAGCGCGGGCACATCGTGAACATCGCCTCCACCGCGGGGCGCCGCGGCTTCCCGGGCGGCGGGGCATACTGCGCGTCGAAATTCGGCCTCGCCGGGCTTTCCGAGGCGATGCGCTACGACACCCGGGCCTTCGACGTCCGCGTCACCTGCGTCTTCCCCTCCTCCGTCGCGACGGACCTCGCGCGCGAGCACGATGCCGGACTGAACGAGGCGCGGGCCATCCAGCCGGAGGACGTGGCTCGGGCGGTCGTCGCGCTCGTCCGGATGGACGACCGCGCGATGACGACGAGTCTCGAGATCTGGCAGACGAATCCGTGAGCCTGCCGCGCCACCGGCATTCGGAGCAGCACTTCGAGGGATCGGAGATCGTCCGGGACGTCGTTCTCGGGATGTCCGACGGCCTCACGGTCCCGTTCGCCCTCGCGGCGGGTCTCTCGGGCGCCATCGCAAGCTCGCGCGTCGTCCTGATCGCCGGCGCGGCGGAGCTGGCGGCCGGCGCCATCGCGATGGGGCTCGGCGGCTATCTCGCGGCCCAGAGCGAGGCCGACAGCTACCGGAGCGAGCGGAAACGCGAGTACGACGAGATCCACGACATTCCGGAGGAGGAGCGCGAGGAGGTCCGGAAGATCTTCGCCTCGTGGGGCCTCGAGGGCGAGACGCTCGAGGACGCGACGGGAGCCGTCTGCGCCGAGCCGACGCGCTGGGTCGACTTCATGATGCGCGAGGAGCTGCATCTGACCGAGCCCGACCCGGGCCGGGCCCGCGTCTCGGCGATGACGATCGGCGGCGCCTACGTGGCGGGCGGGGCGATCCCGCTCGCCCCGTATCTCTTCGCCGGCACGGTCTCGACGGCCCTCGCCGCCTCCTGCGCCGTGACGCTTTCGGCCCTGGCCCTGTTCGGGGCGGTCAAGGGGCGGCTCACCGGCCGCCCCGTGCTCCGCGAGGCGGTTCGGACGGTCCTCGTCGGCGCCATCGCGTCCGGAGCGGCCTTCCTTCTGGCGAAGCTGATCTCGGGATGAGCGCGCCGGCCGCGGCTCAGCGCGCGCCTCTCATCTCGTAGACGAAGCCCATGCCGGGCGTCTTCTTCGCCGCGAGCGCGGAGCGGAAGGCCTTCGCCTCCTCGGCCGTCCGGAACTCGCCGACGACGACCCGGTACCAGATCCCCTTCCCGCCCAGATCCACCTCGACGGCCCGGGCGGGTCTTTCGAACTCCGACGCGAGCTTCGCGGCGTCGGCCGCCGCGGCCGCACGGTCCTGATGCGACGCGAAATGGACGATGAAGACGGGAGAACGCCCCGCCCAGTCCCGGGTGACGAACGAGGCGACGCGTCCCGGTGCGGGCGTGGAAGCGGCCCGGGTCTTCGCCGCGGGGCGCGGTGCGACCCTCGGCTTTTCGGGAGCCGGTTTCGTCGGTGCCGGCTTTGGCGGGACGGAGACCCCGGCGGGCGTCGTCACCGGGGTCGGAACGGCCGCCGCGACCGGCGTGCTCGCCGGAGGAAGAGCCGGCGGCGCCGGCAGCTCGACCTTCGTCGCCGAAGCGTTTCTTCCCCCCGCCGGGAGGGGCGCCAGGAGCCGGGCGACGACCCAGACGAGACCGGCCCCGACGACGACGATCGCGGCGATCGCGAGAACCCAGAGGCTTCGCCACGCGGCGGCGTCCCGCGGCTCTTTCGGTTCCGTTGGTTCCGACGCTTCCGGCACGCTCTCCTCGGGCGCCTCGCTGAGGTCGAACTCCGCCGCGCCCGTCGTGGCAGGCATGGAAACGTCCCATTCCGGCTCCGCGGGCGCGGACCCTACCGGCGCCACGACCGCGGCGGGGACCTCGCCGCTCGACCTCTCCCAGCCGAGGTCGTCGCTCGTGGCTGCGGCGAACGGCTCCTCCGGAGGTTCGTACAGAGCCGGCAGGACCGGTTCGACGGCGGCGGGAGGCTTTTCGGGGAGCGGAGGCGGGCCGGGAGGCGCCTCGACGAAGAGATCCGGTTGCTTCGGAGTCACGCCCTCGGGGCGAAGCGCCCGGTACCGCTCCCCGGCGCGCGCGACGAGCTCTTCGAGCGGGGCGGCCTCGAGCCCCTGCTTCACCCTCGCGAGTTCCTCGGTGACGACTTCGCGCGAGACGCGGTAGAGAGCGGCGGGATCGGCCGAGACCCGACGGGAGAGCGCCGCGGCGACCTCCGCGACAGACGGGAGAATCCGCCTCGCCCCGCCTCGCCGATCGCCCGGAGGTGTCGCGCTCAATCCGCCCCCACGGGCCGCCCCGGGCCGACCGGCCGATGGTCACTCACCGACGGATCCGGGAAGGCCTTCACGCACTCTCACGCGAGAGGTTAGCACCGGGCGCCCCGCTTCCGGTCTGGAGAAGCCGTCGCGTCGCCGGGTGTCCGGGGTGCGCGAGCACCTCCCCGGGCTCCCCCTCCTCCACGATCCTCCCCTCCGCGAGGACGGCGACTCGCGTCGCGACTCGATGTGCGAACTCGACGTCGTGCGTCGTGACGAGGAGAGCCCGCCCGTCGGCGCCGAGCCGCCGGAGCGACTCCCCGAGTTCGCCCCGCCTCGCGGGATCGAGCGACGCGGTCGGCTCGTCCATCAGGAGAAGGGGTGGGTCCATCGCGAGGCTTCGGGCGATGGCAACCCGCTGCGCTTCGCCCCCGGAAAGCTCCCGCGGGAGGGCTCTCGCGCGTCCCTCGACGCCGAGCGAGGAGAGGAGCCGCATCGCTCTCTCCTCAGCCTCGCGTCGTGGCGCCCCAAGGACGTGTACCGGAGCGAGCGTCACGTTTTCGAGCGCCGTCAGGTGGTCGAAGAGAAAGTGCTGCTGGAAGACCATCCCGACCTGCCGGCGGAGCGCCCGCGCGGCGGCCCCGACCGGAAGCCGGCCGGCGACGAGGGGGACGTCCCCGACCGAGACGGTCCCGGAGTCGAACGGCGAGAGCCCCGCGACCGCCCGCAGGACCGTCGTCTTGCCCCCTCCGGAAGGCGCCATCAGCATGACGATCTCGCCGTGCGCAAGCTCCAGAGTGACGCCCGAGAGGATCTCGAGGCTGCCGCGCCGGAGCCTCAGCTCCCGGATCGAAAGGGGAGGAGCGCTCACGGGGACGGGGCCTTCCAGCGCGCCTCGAGCCGCCTCGCGAGGCGCGCGAGCGGGAGCGACATCGCGAGGTAGATCGCGGCGCAGAGAGCACCGGGAACGAGCCACGTCCCGGCATTCACCGCGAAGATCGAGGTCTGCTTCGTCAGCTCCACGACCGTGATGACCGAGACGAGCGAGGAGTCCTTCAGGAGCGCCACGAAGTCGTTCGTCATCGGCGCGAGCGCGAGCCGGAACGCCTGCGGCGCGCGGACGAGGCGAAACACCTGCATCTCCGAAAGCCCCAGCGTCCGCGCCGCCTCGAGCTGTCCCTCCGGCACGGCTTCCAGCGCTCCCCGGTAGATCTCGCTTTCGTAGGCGGCGTAGTTGAGGCCGAGGCCGAGGAGGGCCGCGACGAAGGCCGGGAGCTTCACGACGGAGGAGAGGCCGTAGTAGAGGACGAAGAGCTGCAGAAGGACGGGCGTCCCCCGCGTCGCCTCCACGTAGAGCGTCAGAGAAGCGCGGACGAGAGCGCCGCCGTAGATCCGCCCCGTCGCCAGAAGGGTGCCCGCGGCGACCGCGAGCCCCATCGCGAGGCACGAAAGGAGGATCGTGACGAGGGCCGCCCTGAGGATCGAGGGGAGATATCGGGCGACCATCGAGGTCATCGGCGGCCGTTCGGTCCCTCTCGCCGATCCCGACTCCTCGACGGACCCCGGGTCCCCGGCGACGCGCGCAAAGAGTCGCTGCTGCCCGTCGTCCCAGACTCCCCATCTCTCGAAGATCTTTCGGAGCGTTCCATCCCGCATCTTCTCGCGGAAGATCGCGTCGATCCGGTCGCGGAGAGCCCCGTTCCCCGGGGCGAGGACGCCGACGTAATGCCCCACGGCGACCGTCCCCGGCTGGATCGAGAGCCCCGGATTCTGCCGGATCGACCGCTCCGCGAGGATGTGATCGAGGAGAACCGCGTCGATCCGCCCCCCCGCGAGGTCGGAATAGGGGTTCACGTCGTCGTCGTACGAGACCGGCACGACCCCATCGGCGGCCTTCGCCCGAAGGAGGATCTCGTAGGCGATCGTCCCCCCGAGCGTTCCCACCTTCCGCCCCCGGAGCTCCGCGAGAGAGGCGAAGCGGGCCCGATCCGCTTCGCGAACCGTCAGCACCTCTCGAAACTCGAAGTAGGGGACCGTCACGGCGAGCGCCGCGCGCCGGGCGGGGGTCTCCTCGATGCCGCTCATCCCGATGTCGAAGTCGCCCCGGACGACCGACGCGTCGATCGACGTGAAGCCCACCTGCACGAAACGGGGAGTCCGCGAGAGTCCTCTCGCCAGCTCCGACGCGATGTCGACGTCGAAGCCCCGGACCTTCGACGGGTCGGCCGGGTCCGCCTCCACGATCGGCGCGCCCCCCTCGGCGTCGCCGCCCCAGCGCAGCTCCGCTGGCGGCGGCTCGGCGCGCAGCGCGCGCGCCGCCGCCAGCACCAGAGCCACGGCGCCTGTCATGGCGACGCACAGGACCAGGAGAGATTTCTTCTTAGAGGGAAAGAGGGACATCGCGCGAATCACAGGTCTGACCGTTTCCGCGATGGCCTCGCGGACAGTTTGTCTTTCACCCTCCAGGAAAAATACCAGCTATCGACGATGTCGTTCCGATCCATCTTGTCGGGCGGACGGGGCGTAACCTCCGGTTGCCCCATCGTTGACAGAAATCTGCCTATTACATATGCTGATCTGCATGCGCACGACGCTCGCTCTCGACGATGACCTCTACCGGGAAGCCAGGAAGGCCGCGCTGGACGCCGGGACGACCGTGACCGCCCTGATCGAGACCGCTCTCCGGGAGAGCCTCCGCCGCCGGCATGGGCCCGCGATCCCGCGCAAGAGGAGCCGCCTGCCGACATTCCGCGGCCGCGGCCTGATGCCGGGCGTCGACCTCGACGACTCCGCTTCGCTCCTGGACCTCATGGAGGCCCATCATCCGGCTGCTCGACGTTAACGTCCTCGTCTACGCGCATCGCGAGGACGCCGAGAACCACGCGCTCTTCCGGGACTGGCTGAGAACCGTCGTGGACGGGGACGAGCCCTTTGGCGTTCCCTCGCTCGTCTTCAGCGGGTTCCTCCGGGTCGTGACGCACCCGGGCATCTTCTTCGTTCCCTCCCCGCTCACGAGAGCGCTCGGCTTCGTCGAGGGAGTCCGCGGTTCCGTCGCTTTCGTCTCTGTCGAGCCCGGGCCGCGCCACTGGACGATCTTCCGGAGGCTCTGCGAAGAGGCGGGGGCAAAGGGAAACCTGATCGCCGACGCCTATCTCGCCGGCATCGCGATCGAGCAAGGGTGCGAGTGGATCACCACGGACCGCGACTATTCGCGGTTCGGGGGTCTGAAAACGCGCCACCCTCTGAGAACGACGTGACCAGACGAAATCAGAAGCTTCCGAGACGTTCGCCCACCTTCACGGGGCCGAGCGCGCGCGTCGGTCTCCATTCGTTCCTTCGCGATCCGCCGACGAGCAGGACCACCGTCGAGCCGAGCTCGAAAGCGCCGAGGTCGTCTCCCGGCGCGCACGGCAGCGCGCCGACGCCGAGCCTTCCCCGCGACGGGAGCGTCCGTCCTTCGAGCCAGCGTTCGTCGAGGACCACGCCGCCGACGTGCGTCGCCCCGACGAGGACGACCGCGGCGGCGAGGCCCCCGCACACCCCACTCCCTTCGGCAATCCAGTACGCCCGCCGGTTCCGGACGTAGAGTCCGCGGGTGAACGCCGTCGAGGCGTCGTTCACGGGCCAGAGCTCCCCTTCGACCCGCCCCACGGCCACGCACTCCCCCGGCAGAGGAACGTGGATCCGGTGGTAGTCCTTCGGCGCGAGATAGAGCGTCAGGTAGTGCCCCCCGTCGAAGAGCCGGGCGAGCGGGTCGCCGTCCAGGAGTTCGTCGAGCCCGTACGGCAGCCCCTTGGCCTGGATGAGGGCCCCGTCCGTCACGCGCCCCGCGGCGATCAGCCGCCCGTCGACGGGTGAGTTGATTCCCCCCGGGCTCTCCGGGGTCTGCGGGCGAAGGCCCGGTTTGAGCCGCCGCGTGAAGAAGTCGAGGAAGCTCGCGTAATCGCCGATTTGCCGGTCGGCCTCCTCGAGGTCCACGCCGTACGCCCGCGCGAACCGTCCGTAGACCGGGGCGCGGAGGGCGCGCGGCAGTGTCATCCGCGAAAGAGCCCCCGCGACTGCCGAACCCGCCTTCTTCGGGTAGAGCGAGAGGAGCTGGAGGGAGAGCGGCATACCCATCCTCCCCCGAAGCTACCAGACGGGACGCGGGCGGAGTGAGTCTCAGACCTTTGCCTTGAACTCCTCCGTCGCCTCGACGAGCGCGGAAGCGATGCCCGGCTCGTCGGCGGCGTGTCCCGCGTCCCCGATGAACCGGAGGCGCGAGCCGGGCCAGGCGCGGTGGAGATCCCACGCGGACTGCGCCGGGCAGACGAGGTCGTATCGCCCCTGGATGATCAGGGACGGCACGTGCCGGATCCGCCCGACGTTCCGGAGGAGCTGGTCGTCCGGGTCGAAGAACGAGTCGTTCACGAAGTAGTGCGCCTCGATCCGCGCCAGCGCGATCTCCTTCGGGACGTCCTCCTCCTTCACCGGCTCGAGATTCGGGAAGAGGTGGCTCGCCCGCTCCTCCCAGAGGTTCCAGGCGAGCGCCGCCTCTCTCGAAATCTCGGGCTCGGGCGCCGAGAGTCGGCGAAGGAAGGCGTGCAGGACGTCTCCCCGCTCGCGCGGAGAGAGCCTCTCGACGAAGGCCTCCCACCCGTCGGGATAGATCCGGCGGCAACCGTCGGAGAAGGTCCAGTCGATCTCGGAGCGGCGGCCGAGGAAGATGCCGCGGAGGATCAGCCCCTGCACCCGCTCGGGATGCGTCTCGGCGTAGGCGAGGGCGAGCGTGGAGCCCCAGGAGCCTCCGAAGACGAGCCACTTCGGGATGCCGAGCCGCTCGCGGATCCGCTCCGTGTCGGCGACGAGGTCCCAGGTCGTGTTCTCCGCGATTTCCCCGAGCGGCGTCGACTTCCCGCACCCCCGCTGGTCGAAGAGAACGATGCGCCAGAATGCCGGATCGAAGAACCGTCGGTGGATCGGCGAGATTCCCGCCCCCGGTCCGCCGTGAAAGAAGAGAACCGGCTTTCCTTCCGGATTCCCCGCTTCCTCGACGTGCAGATCGTGAAGGTCGGAGACGCGGAGGCGGAACGTCCGGTACGGCTCGATCTCCGGGTAGAGCGGCGGCATGCCGGAAGTTTAAGCCGGAGGCCCGGCCGCGGGCGGACGGCCTCTACTCGATCCCGAAAAAGCCGCGGATCTTCGAGAGGAGCGAGCCCTGCTCCGCCTCGAGCCGGGCGCGCTTCGCCTCCTCGGAGAGCCCCTCGCGGACGGCCGCCAGCTCCACCTCGCGCGCGGCGAGAATCTGCGAGATCTCCCCGGCGAGGGACGGGCGGGCGGCGAGAATTCCCTGAAAGGCCTCCTTCGTCACGCGCCAGCACTCGACGTCATCGCTCGCGACCACCGTGGCACGCCGCGGTTCGCCGAGGAGGAGCCCCATCTCCCCGAAGACGACCGGGGCCGTGAGCGTCGCCACGGCGCGCGCCTCGGACCCTTCTACTGATACCCGAACCTCGGCGGTCCCCTTCGTCAGGACGTAGAGGTGCTTTGCCGGAGCTCCCTGCGCGACGACCGTCTCCCCGGCCCCGTATGGCGCGAAGAGGAGCCCTTCGGCCAGCCGGGTCTTCTCCTCCGGCGTGAGCGGCGAAAAGAAGGGAACCTGTTCGACGGCCGCGAGGCGGCGGGAGCCGTCTTCCTCCCGCGTTCTCCGCTCCCGCGCGTCGTCCTCGGCGGTCAGGAGCACGTTCTGCTTCGGGACGGCGAGCGGGATCCCCGCCCGCTTCAGCGCGAACCAGACGCGAGTCCGGACCGCCGAGTCGGTCGGATCCGGAGCGAGAAAATCCGTCAGCCAGTAGCGCGCGGCGTACTCCGCGGCGCTTCCACGCAGGTCGATGAGAACCACGTCCGGCCGTGGCTCGGACGACACGTTCGGGATCGGCTCCCGGCGAAGGGCGTTCGTGACGGCCGCGATCACGGCCGTCGGCGGCACGCGGTTGTCCACCTGGAAATGGACCCAACGGCGGTCTTTGACCGGCCCTCCGACCGCCCTCCGGCCGAGGAGAAGGACGGGGCTGCGCATCATCTGGTTGTTCGGGATCGAGAGCGTGTCGCCGTTCAGCGTCTCGACCGAGGTGGTACGCCACGACACCTCGCGGACGACCCCCGTCACGTCGCCGAACCGGATCCAGTCCCCGACTCCCACCGACCGGTCGAGCTGGAGCGCCAGCCCTCCCATGACGTTCGTCAGGAAATCCTGGAGCGAGAGGCCGAGGACGGCGGTGAGGACCGCCGACGTCGCGACGAGCCCCGCCACGTCCACGCGGCGGGTGGAGAGGAGCCAGAGGAAGAATGCGACCGCTCCGAGGGCGACGGCCACGTCGCGGAGGATCTTCGAGGGGCGGAGACGGAGAAACGGCAGAACCGACCCGAACAGGAAGGCGCCGACGAGGCTGATGAGGGCGATCCCCTGAACGAGCTTCGCCACGAGATGGCCGACTTCCGCGGCGCCGGCAAGCCCGGCAGCCTCCACGACGGCCATCGCGCCCTGCACGACCAGGGACCCGAGGTAGAGCGCGACGAGGCGGAGAACGTGGCGCCGCTCGCGGGGCACGATGGCGAGGACCACGAGCGAAAGGAGGACGAACGACGCCCCGAGACGGAGGTCGCCCGCGTCCAGAAATCCCCAGATCCGGATGGAGTCCATGTCCTGGTCCGATTATCTACGTCGCCACGTCGGTTCTTACGCGGCTTCCCGGAGGAGCTGAACCACCGGGCGGCGGGAGAGGGTGAGGGCGGGGACGGCGCCGGAGACCACGGCGAGAAGGAGTCCGAAGAGAAGGACCGTCAGGTCGGAGAGGAGGTCCGGGCGGAGGAGATCGCCGAGCCCCTGGAGCTGCGTCTTGTTGAGCCCGAAGCTCGCCAGCGCGGAGAAGGCGCGGACGAAGAGCATCCCGATCGCCCCTCCGAGGACCCCGTAGAGCGCCGCTTCCGCGAGAAGGATGGCGAGCACGGCACGGCGGCCGAAGCCGAGGACGCGGAGGACGGCCGTCTCGCCGCGCCGCTCGCGCGCCCCCATCGCGAGGGTATTGCTCGTGATCAGGATGAGGGCGAACGCCGTCGCGAGGCCGATCGAGCCGATGAGCGCCTTCACGTTCCCGAGCATCTGCATGAACATCAGCTGGTACTGCTTCTCGGTCATGGCGCGGATCGGGGCCGGAGCGTTCTCGAACCGACGTTCGATTTCGGCCGTCATCGGCGCGACGGCGTCGCGGCTCGTGGCGAGGATCCAGAACATCGCGACGCTCCCCTCGTCCCCGGTCAGCTGCTCGAAGTACCGGCGGTGGAGGTAGACGCCGTTGTCGAGGTGGTAACCCATGACGGCGCGGACGGTCGCCTCGATGACGCCCCCTCGCACTGGCGCCTTGAGGACGATCCGAGTCCCCGGCTTCCACCCGAACCGGTCGGCGAGGATCCAGCCGATGAGGGCCCCCGTCGGATCCTCCTTCCACGCGGCGACCTGCTCTTTCGGAACGTCGGCCTCGGCGTAGACCTTCAGGAACGGGTCGACGTCGGCCTCGAGGACCGGGATCTGGTTCTCGGGCCGGTTGTCGCGGTAGAAGGCCGACGAGGAAGTCGAACGGCGCGACCTCGCGGACCCCGGGGACCTCCGCGATCTTCGGGAGATACGCCATCGGTAGCTTCTCGAAGAACGACGACTTCGCCATGACCATGGCCCGCTGCGCCTGCATGGGGGACCAGTCCTGCTTCAGGGCGTCCGAGAGAAGAAGGAGGAATCCCATCAGGCCGACCGAGAGGCCTATCGCGAGAATCGTCAGGATCGACCGGAGCGGCCGGGCCAGAAGATGCCGGTGGACGAGGAGGAACGGCGGCACGGGCCCTTTACGCGCGGCCCGGCGCGGCGGGGATCTTCAGCCGGCAGCCCGGGATCGACTCGATGAAGCCGGCCCCGAACGCCTGCGCGGGGGTCCAGGCTCCCGCCGAAACCTCGCCGGCGACCACTCTCTTCGCGATCGCGACGGCGGTCTCGGCCGTCAGCGAGTAGCCCTCGGGCGTCTCGAGCGTTCCGGTCACTTCGTGCGTGCCGTCCGAGACGCGGCCCCAGAGGACAGACCGCTCGCGACGTCGGTCCTCTTCCGTCGGGCCCCGGACGTTCCGGTCCACGCGGGCCTTGAGGAAGCTCTGGACGAATCCGAGCCCGAGGACCGGGGCGAGAAACGCGGAGCGCCTCGCGGCCGAGACCGCCGATGGCGGCACCGCCATGTAGACCTCGATGTTCGGAATTCCGGTCGACCGGAAGGCCGTCGAGACGTCGCCCCACGGGATCGTCATCGCGAGCCTCGGCTTGTCGGGGAAGGGAACGGTCATGGTCTTCCAAGCGGCCGGAACGCGGACGATCTTCCCGTCCACCCGTGCCGCGCCCCCCTTCGGGATCCCCTCGATCATCGTCTTCATCGTCCCGGCGCTCGACTTGAAGCCCCGGAAGGCGAGCTGAAGGTGCGTGGCTCCCGGAAGTGCGGCCGCGAGGGAAGCGGCGAGGCAGTCCGAAGGGACGACGTCGAACCCCGTTCCCGGTATTACTGGGATGCCGGCCTTTACGGCCTCCCGTTCCCTGGCGAAGCAGGCCTCGAAGACATCGATCTCGCCCGTGATGTCGAGGTAGGCCGTCCGGGCGCGGAGGCACGCCTCGAGCGCCGGAGCGCTCGTCCGCGAGAAGGGCCCCGCCGCGAGGAGGAGCGCTCCGAACGGTTCCAGCATCCGCGTGACGAGGTCGGGATCGGAGAGGGGGAAGCAGAGGGTCTCCCACCCGAGCGGCTTCGCGACCGGATCCACCGTCTCCGGACGCCGGCCGCCGAGGACCGCGCGGAAACCTTCCCGGCGGAGAACCTCCGCGATGAGCCGCCCCGTGTAGCCGCCCGCGCCGTAGAGGAGAAGTCCCCCTTTTTTCCGCGCCGTCGTCATCCGGAACATAGTCTCGCACGACGGCGCCGCGCTCCCCCCTCCCCCGACGGCCCCACGCCGGCGAAAAAAGGAGCGCCATCCCCGTCCGGCGCCGATAACATCCGCGTCCGATGAGCAGCAACGCGCCCGCGCGCGCTCCGCGCGCCCCGAAAGCCGCCTCCCGGACCCGAGCCCCCGAGAAGTTCGCCGACGCCGAGAAGCTCTACGGCATCGAGAACTGGGGAAAGGGATTCTTCTCCGTCTCGGACGACGGAAACCTCCTCGTCCATCCGACGCGCGAGAGCGTCCGGTTCATCGATCTGAAGAGCGTCATCGACGACGTCGCCCTGCGCGGCATCTCGACGCCCGTCGTCGTACGGTTCCCGCAGATCCTCGCCTCGGCCGTGCGCGAGCTGAACGACGCCTTCGTCGACGCGATCAAGGAGTACGACTACGACGGCGCCTACCGCGGCGTCTTCCCGATCAAGGTGAACCAGAAGAAGGTCGTCGTGAACGAGGTGATCCATGCGGGGCGGAAGTACTCGTACGGCCTCGAGGCCGGCTCGAAGCCGGAGCTCCTCGCCTCGCTCTCTTCCGACCTCGGCCCCGACGCGCTCATCACGGCGAACGGCTACAAGGACGAGGCCTTCATCCGGCTCGCGCTGAACGGCACCCGGATGGGAAAGACCGTCGTCATGATTCTCGAGAAGGTCTCCGAGCTGGAGCGGATCCTCGACGTCGCCAAACGCCGAGGGGTCCGTCCGCTTCTCGGGATGCGGTCGAAGCTCTACGCGCGCGGCTCGGGAAAGTGGGCGAAGTCCGGCGGCGAGTCGGCGAAGTTCGGCCTCACGACGACCGAGATGCTCGAGGCCGTCGAGATCCTCAAGTCGAAGAAGATGCTCGACTGCCTCGTCATGCTCCATTTCCACATCGGCTCCCAGATCACCGACATCCGGAAGATCAAGCAGGCGATCCGGGAGGCGGGGCGCGTCTACGCGAAGCTCCGGCGTTCGGGCGTCGACATCGAGTACCTGAACCTCGGCGGCGGTCTCGGCGTCGACTACGACGGGTCGAAGACGGCCTTCGACTCCTCGATGAACTACACGGTCCAGGAATACGCCCGCGACATCGTCTACACGATCAAGACGATCTGCGAGGAGGAGAAGGTTCCCGTCCCGATCCTCGTGACCGAGTCCGGGCGCGCCGTGACGGCCTTCCACTCGGTCCTCGTCACGAACGTCGTCGACGTGGCGGACCGGCTGGAGCAGGACCGGACGGTGAAGCTGGACGGCGACGAGAACCACGTCGTCCGTGAGCTGTACGACATCTGGCAGAGCGTGACGGCGAAGAACGTCCGCGAGAGCTACCACGACGCGATCCAGTACAAGGAGGAGCTCTTCACCCTCTTCAACCTCGGCTACGTCTCGCTCGAGGACCGGTCGAAAGGGGAGATTCTCTTCTGGCACGTCTGCGACAAGATCCGCCGGCACCTGAAGTCGCTCAAGGAGATCCCCGAGGAGTTCGAGGACCTCGAGACGATGCTCTCGGACACCTACGTCATGAACTTCTCGGTCTTCCAGTCGCTCCCGGACATCTGGGCGATCGACCAGCTCTTCCCGGTCCTCCCGATCCACCGGCTCCGCGAAAGGCCGACCGAGACCGCCACGATCGCGGACATCACGTGCGACTCGGACGGGAAGATCGAGAAGTTCATCGACCTCCGTGACATCAAGGAGGCGCTGCCGCTCCACGAGTTCAAGCGCGCGCACCCCTACTACATCGGCTTCTGCCTCATCGGGGCCTACCAGGACGTCCTCGGCGACCTTCACAACCTCTTCGGGGAGGTGCACGAGGTCCTCGCGAGCGTGGACGAGGAAGGGCGGACGCGGATCGCGGACGTCCTTCCCGGCGAGAGCTGCGAGCGGGTCCTCTCCTACATGAACTACGACCGCGACGAGATTCTCGACGGCATCTGGCGCCAGCTCCGCCGCGCGACCGAGCGGAAGAAGGTCAAGGAAGCGGAGGCCAAGGCCATCGCCAAGGACTTCGAGCAGACCCTGACCCGGTACACGTACCTGGAGGAGTAGGGCTCTCCGGCTGGCGCGCGAAGTCAGGAGGGCGCGTACGGCAGGGGAAGCGACTGCAGGATCGCCCTCGGGTTCTGGCCGAAAAGGCCCATCGCGGCGTCCATCCCCCACCCTTTTCGCACCCACTCGTGCGCCGCGGCGAGGCGCGGGGGGCGCCGGAGAAGGGAGTGGGCGTCGGACGCGACGACGTGCACGATGCCGAGCCGAAAGAACTCGTCGCAAGCCCTCCGCGCCGTCCGACCGAAGTCACCAAGCAGGCTTCCGGCGGTGATCTGCACGGCGGCCCCGCGGCGCACGAGCTCGGCCAGCCGCTTCGGCTCACGGGCGAATACGAGATTGCGCTCCGGATGGGCGACGATGGGACGGACGCCGAGTACCGCGAGTTCGTGAAAGACGGCCGCCGCCGTCGGCGACACGAAACCCGCCTCGAACTCGACGAGAAGGTACGACCCCCGGGCGAGGCCGGTGAGCGGGTTCCTCTCCTTCCGTTTGACGAAGGCGATCAGCTGATCGGAGAAGAGAACCTCGCATCCGGCGAACACCTGGGGCGAGCCCTTCAGACGAGTGTTGAGCGCCGCGAGCAGCCGGTCCCGCACGACCGGATTCCCGTTGATCCAGGGATCCCGGAAGACATGCGGCGTCGCCACGATCTTCTTGGTCCCGTCGGCCGCCGCGGCCCGGCAAAGCGCCACGGCATCTTCCCAGCTCGCCGGGCCGTCGTCGATTCGCGGCAGACAGTGAAAGTGCAGGTCGATCAAGACGTGGCGACCTCATCCCCGGCCGGCCGTGCCGCTCTAGAAGAACGACTCCTTCACGACGACGATGTCGTCGGCTTTCAGGACCGGGTCCGGGTCCTTGCCGGCCAGGATGCGGTTGTACTCGTACACGGTCTCGACATCCTTTCCCGAGGCGTCCCGGCGCTTGACGCGAATCGTCTTCGAGGCCCTGTCCGTCAGACCGCCCGCCTTCGCGAGGACCGACAGGAGCGAGATCCGGTCGTCCGCGGCGAGCTCCACCGCTCCCGGGATCTTGACTTCGCCGATGCAATAGATCCGGACCAGGGTCTTCCCCGGGATGTTGACGACGTCGCCCGGATAGATCGGAATGTTCCAGACCTGCGTCGCATTGCGGAACAGGTCGTCGGTCGAAACCTCCAGCGTGTCCGAGAGCCCCTTCTCACCCCTCCGCAGGATGTAGATCTTCCGGCCCGCTCCCTCCGTGAGGCCTCCGGCCGCCGAGATCGCCTGAAGGAGGAACCAGCGTCCCGAGATGTTGAGCGAGCCCGAGTGCTGGACGGCACCCACGATGGAGACCGGCTTGTTGGCAAAATCCTTGATCACCACCGACACGTCGGCACGATTGACGTACTTTGACTTCAGGAGAGCGTCGAGCTGGTTCCGGATCTCCGCCGCCGTCAGCCCGGAGACCGGGAAGTCCCCGATCATCGGAAGCGAGATCGTCCCGCCGTCGCTCACCCGCCGCTCCACGTTCAGCTCCGGAATCTCGATGACCTTGATCTCGAGGAGGTCTCTCGGTCCGACGCGATACTCGCCCGTCACGTCCTCGGCGAGGACTCCGGCCGAAGCCACCAGCAGCGCGAGCAGAATCGCCAGTATTGAGGTGCCTTTCGTCATTGAAGCAGGTTCCCACCGAACCCCAGTGACACGGCCCAGCGGAAGAAGGAACGGTCGTTACCCGGCACGTTGGAATTGTAGCGACTTTCCGTGGTGACGAAGCTCAAGCGGAACCTGGACGTGATGAGGAAATCCAGGCCTCCCCCGTACTCCCTGACATCGTCCTTCCGATAGACGCTCTGGCCGTCGGGAAGCAGGGTGAGAGTCGTGTAACTGTCGTCGCCCAGATCGCCGAAGCCCCGCAGCTTCAGCCGCCAGCCAATGTTGAAGGTGATCCCTCCTCCGTACCGCGTCGAGATGAAGTAGGGGCTGCTCGTGCCGTAGTTCAGGGTCCGGCCACCGAGAGCGTTCAGGTCGAGCCAGGGAAAGAGCGAATACGTGGCGGCGCCGCCGCCGGTGAAGCCGGTAAAGGGCGGGATCGTGGAGCCATGGATCGGCTTTCCTTCCCGGTATCCGCCGGAGAAGTTCAGGAAGAACTTCGGCTGACTGAAATAGACGCTGCCGATGATCGCCCTCGTCTGGTTGTCGTACTGCTCCGGCGAGTAGACGAATTCGGCTTTCGTCTCTTCGGCCCCTGCGGCGATCGTCAGGCCTTCGAGCCACTTGTATCGAAGCTCGGCGCGGACGAGATAGGTCGTCCGATCGGTCACGAAGGGGTCCAGGACCGCCCCCGGGGCTCCGGGGCCCGTGTATTGAAACCATTGGACGCGGCCCCCGCCGTAAAGGTAGAGCCGGGTCAGGAGACGGTACTCCGCGCCCAGCCCCGCCGTCGACAGGTTCTGGATCACTCGCTGCTGGTTCTCCGTCGAGAAGAGAACGTCCTGTTTGGAGTACCCACCCCCCCCTTCGACCGTCAGCCGGTTCGCGAAGAGAATGAACGACCCGTCATATTCGCCGCCGAAGAATCGCCGCTCCTGGAGCGTCGCGTACCACGTGTACGCCGGAAGAACCGTGGCGCGGATGAAAAAGTTCCGCGAAACCGGGGCGATGAGTCCCAGCCCGGCCGCGATCGTCATCCGGAAGTCTCCGACCGGATTCTCAGTAGTCCCACCGACATTGTTGTCGTACGTCGCGTCCGTGACGTAGAGGCCGGGAGTGAGCCGGACGGGGCCAAGGCTGTAGCGGCTCGCGGCCAGCTCCCCGTCGATGGACTCCCGAGCCGTGACGACACGCTCGGTGGCGATCTCGTCCGTCGGAATCTGACCGGAAACCGTCCGACACACGACAAGGAGGAAGAGCACGGCCAGAGCGCGGCAACCCGTCCACGCCGCTCTCCACGATTTCATTGAAGGGGTCGTCCGGTCTTGCCGACCAGAGCCTGTGCTGCCTTTTCGACGTCGGCCCGCTTTCGGAACTCTTCCGGAATCTTGGGCCACGAGCCCTGGGCCCCCTTCCAGTCCTTCGTTTCGACCTGACAGACGAAGAGGTCGGCAAAGAGTTCGGGATGGCTCGTCCAATCCTCGCTCGGCACCTTCGCCAGCTTGTCGAGCAGCTCCCGGCAATGGTGCAGGGCGGCGCTCGCCAGCGAAGGGATCGAAATAATCGTCTCGACGGGCACGCGAGCGAGGAGAACAGCCTCGAATTCCCGCCGCGATTCCCACGGGAGGTTCGCCTTCGCATAAGGAGCGAAGCGCCTTTCCGCTTCCAGGAAGCGATTCAGCGTCGCCTCGACGTCGGCCGGCCGCCTGGCGGCGTCGAGCGCCAGGGTGAGGTTGACGAGGCACTCCGAGAGGGGCTCGGCCTGATCCAGGAGACCGAAGCAGGCGATCCGGAGCTGGTCGATTGCCTCCGGAATCGCTTCGCCCGAAGAGCCTCCTCGCCTGCGCGGAGACGTTCGAGAGAGAAGTCGTCCGCGAAGAGAGATACCCGCGGGACCGCGAGAACGATTCCGAGGACAAGGGCCTGCAGGCGACGGCTCATCGTGAAAGAGTCTCCGAATGACGATCCTGGCGGCTGCGCGAAAGGGATTATGCCTTAGTGGACTAATCTATCCGAAAGTGAAACGAACCTCTTTGGCGCCCCGCAGCCGCGTCTGTCTCCTCTGGAAGCACCCCCTCGTCCTCGCGGAAGTGAGGCGGGTCCTCTCGGACGAGCCCGTCGAGCTTCTTCCGGTGAAGATCGACTCTTCCTTCTCGTCGTCCCTCGACGGCCTTCTTCCCCCGGAGACGCTTCTCTACGTGATCGACAGCGACATCCTCGGCTCGCGGACCGCCGCGCTCGTCACCGATGTTCTCGCGGCGAACCCGGGAGCCAGACCGATCGTCATAGGGGACGATTTCAGCGAAGCGACGGCCTTCTCCCTGCTGCGTCTCGGCACGAAGGGAATCATCACGTACGCCGAGGTCACGGAGCGACTGCCGCGCATTCTCCAGGAGGTGAACGCCGGCGGCTTCTGGGTCCCGCGAACGCTCCTTTCACGCTTCGTGGACTCGACACGCCGGGAAAGCGTTCCTCCGCGTCCTCTGGGAAGGGAGCCGGCCCTGACGCCACGCGAGCGGGAGATCCTGAACGACCTGCTGCAGAACCTCTCGAACAAGGAGATCGCCCAGAAGCACCATATCTCCAGCCGTACCGCCAAGTTCCACGTCTCGAACGTGCTGGCGAAGCACGGCGTCAAGCGGCGTGCGGACCTCTTCCTCCTGACTTTTCCCGAAAGAGGGGCATCTCAACCGACTTGACCGGGGAATCCAGCCGGGCCTCGGGCAGGAATTCGCTCAGGATGGCCCGAATCTCCCTTCCGTCCCCGAAGAAGGCCCTGTCCTCGAGCCGCACCAGAACGCCGATGAGCTTCTCGACATCCACGGGGGCGATCTTGCCGATGAGAATCCTCGGATGGCGGGTCTTTTCGAGCTGTTCCCCGCCAAGCTCGAGTTCTTCGGCCAGCTTCTCTCCCGGGCGGAGGCCGGTAAAGACGATCGGCATCTCCTCGAAAGGTTTCAGCCCCGTCAGCCTGATGAGGGCCGTCGCGACATCGAGGATCTTCACCTGCTCCCCCATCTCGAGGACCAGGATCTCGCCCCCCCGGCCGAGGGCACCGGCCTGCAGAACGAGCTGCGCAGCTTCCGGAATCGTCATGAAGTAGCGCTTCATTTCCGGGTGCGTGACCGTGACCGGTCCTCCGCTGGCGATCTGCTCCCGGAAGGTCGGGAGCACCGAGCCGGCGGAATCCATGACGTTCCCGAACCGGACGGCCATGAAGCGGGTCCCGTTCCGGCGGGCGAGGTCCTGGATCACGAGCTCGGCCACCCGCTTCGAGGCCCCCATGACCGAGCTCGGTTTTACCGCCTTGTCCGTCGAGATCAGGACAAAGGTCTCGACCCCGTGCTCGTGGGCCAGCTCGCCGAGCCGGCGCGTGGCGATGACGTTGTTCTTGATCGCCTCGGCCGGATTCGCCTCCATCATCGGGACGTGCTTGTGCGCCGCCGCGTGGAAGATGACGCCCGGCCGGTAACGTTCCAGGATCTGAGCCATCCGCGTCACGTCTCCGACGTCGGCCACGAGCGGTTCGACCGGGACGTCGTTGAACGTCCGGAGCCGGCGTTTCAGCTCCTGCTCGATCTCGAAGAGCGCGAACTCGGCCCTCTCCACGAGGAGGATCCGTGCCGGCCGGAAACTGGCCACCTGGCGCGCCAGCTCCGATCCGATGGAGCCTCCGGCTCCCGTGACGAGGACCGTCTTCCTTTCGAGGAATGCGCTCACGAGCATCTCGTCCAGCACCACCGGTGGCCGCTCGAGAAGATCCTCGACCTTCACGTCCCGGATTCGCGTCACCTTCACCTTCCCCTCGAGGACCTCGGAGAAGCCGGGAATGATCCGGCAGGACACAGGAATCAGCTGGCACAGCTCGATCAGCTTCAGGATTTCCTTACGCGAGATCTGGGCGATGGTGATGATGACCTGCGAGATCCCGAGTTCTTTTACGAGGCGCGGAAGGTCGGCACGGGTCCCGAGGACGGGGATGCCGTAGATGACCATTCCCTGTTTCCTGGGGTCGTCGTCGAGGAAGCCCCGGACGTCGAGGTTGGTGTCGGTCCGCCCTTCGATTTCACGCGCCGCGAGGACACCCGCCTCCCCGGCTCCGAAGAAGAGGGTCGGCGCGCGCTCCCCTGATGTGGACCGCACGCGGCGCCGCTTCCTATCCTCCGCCTCCCAGAGGGCCCGCCGCGCCACCCGGAGGCCCAGAACCCCCAGGAAGCCGAGGATCGTTCCCATCAGAATGACGGATAGGGGGACGCGCCAGTCGCCGAACCGGTTCGGCAGCGCAAGACGGAGAGCCGTGAGGACGACCGACGACCAGAAGAACGCGATCAGGAAGGAACGCACCTCCCTCATGCCGACATAGCGCCAGATGAAGCTGTAGACGCCAGCCAGAGAGAGTGCAACGACCTGTATCAGAACCACATAGGGGAGCTGGACGAGGGCGCCCATCAGGACCTTTTCCGGTATCACGAACTCGAATCGCACGAGGTACGCGACCAGGAAACTCGCTGGCAGAACCAGCAGATCGAGGACGAACTGCATCTTCCGGGTCAGAAAGCCCAGTGGAATATTTCCCCCATCGAGGGAGAAAAATCTTCCCCAGCGGCCCTTCGGCGAGACCGGGGGCACCGGCTTTGATCCCGACCCGAACCTGACAGAAATTGTCGTTTCCTCCAGTCAGGAACACTAAATCTTGACAGGCGGAACCTCTCTCCGCCCCGATACGCGGTACCTGGTCTAGCTTACACGAAAGATCCGTGCCAGATGAGATCCCTTCTACGTTTGATGTCTGTCGGGGACCCGCCCGGTTTCAAGGTCCTCCTTCGTGACGTCGGGGATACAGACGAGGTTTACGACGGCCAGAAGCGTTCTTGCGATGACGGCGAGGTCCGTCCAGGCGGTCCGGTTCTGGATGTAATCCATGTAGCCGTGTAACTTGAACGGCTGGAGCTTCTCCCGGTAGAACCGCTCGCGGTCACCCGCCACTCCGGCCAGAAGCGCTTCCTCGTTCTTCAGCGCCAGCGCCACCGGGTCGGTGATTCCCGGCCGAACGCTCAGGACACGCCGCCATGTCTCGCTTGCGAGGTCGACGAAAGCCGGAACCTCGGGACGCGGCCCGACGAACGACATCTCTCCTTTCAGGACGTTCCAGAGCTGCGGCAGCTCGTCGAGCTTCAGCCGGCGTAAGACGCGTCCGACCCGGGTCACCCGGGTATCTCCGGCCGCCGTCACTTCCGGCCCGTCGCCCGCCCTCATCGTCCGGAGCTTCCAGAGAAAGAACCGTCGGCCGCCGCGGCCGACCCTCTCGTGACGAAACAGCGCCGGCCCCGTGGAATCGAGAACGACCGCGAGGCCGGCAACGAGGAGAAACGGCGACGCGAGAACGAGACCTCCCAGCGACAGGACGACCTCCACACCCCGCGGGAGACCTCCTCGCATGGGCTTCTCAGGCCCCGGGCGGGCGAGCGTTCCAGTCACTTCCCGGCCCGGAAGGCTCCGGACGTTGCCACCACAGCCCTGCGTCGGAATCGTCTGCAGAGTTCCCGGACGGTCCCGACGACGTGGCCCACTTCGCGCCTGCGCATGCCCGGGAAGATAGGAAGGCTCACGAGCCGGGGCCAGAGGGCCGTCGCCACGGGGAGGTCCCGCGCGCGCCAGCCGAAGATCTTCTGGTAGTACGGATGGAGATGAAGCGGCCGCCAGTGAACGGAGCAGCCGACGCCCGCCTTCTTCAGTTCCTCCATGAATCGATTGCGGTCTATGGAGAGCCGCTCGAGGCACAGCCGGATCGGAAAGAGGTGCCAGGCGTGGATCCGGTCCGCCGGGTCTGGAGGAAGCTCCAGCTCTTCGATCGCGGTCAGCTCCTCGCGGTACCGGATCGCCACGGCCTCCCGCGCACGCCGCATCTCCTCGGCCCTTTCCAGCTGGTGAATCCCGATCGCCGCCGCGATATCCGTGAGGTTGTACTTGAAGCCCGGCGCCAGGATCCGGTAGTCCCAGCTTCCGCTCCCCGAGTACCTCCCCCACGCATCGTGCGAGAGCCCGTGAAGGGACATGAGCCGCATCCGGTCGGCCAGGGCCCGGTCAGCCGTCACGGACATCCCCCCCTCGCCCGTCGTGATCGTCTTGTTCGCGTAGAAGGAGAAGCAAGACACGGCTGACGTGTTCTCGCCGCATCGCCGCCACCGAGAGCGATTCGATCCCCGGTAGGCCGCGGGGAAGGCGTGAGCGGCGTCCTCCACGACCCAGAGATTCCTGCTCTTCGCCCACGCCGAGACGGCGTCCATGTCGAGCATCAGCCCGCCTACGTGCACCGGGATGATTCCGACGGCCTTCGCATCACGCGGCAGTTTCGGCGAGAGGCGACTCGACCGAAGATTCTCCAGTTTCCGTGATGCATCTGTCAGGTCGAGGTTCCCGGTCACCGGATCGCAGTCGACGAGAACCGGCACGGCCCCCAGATACCGCACTACCTCTGCCGTCGCGGCGAACGTCATCGTCGGGACGAGAACCGCCTGCCCGGCCTTCAGACCCAGGGCTTCCACGGCCAGATGGAGAGCCGCTGTCGCCGAGTTGACGGCGACGGCATGCCGGCCGCCCACGGCGGTGCAGAAGTTCTCCTCGAAGCGTTTCGCGCGCGGTCCCGTCGTCAGCCAGCCCGACTTCAGGGTGGCGACGACCTCGTCGATCTCTCCCGCCAGAAGGTCGGGACGGAAAAAGGGAACCGAACTCTTCTTCACGCTGCCCTCACGTACGACCCCCATCGGGACGTCCCTCTCGGCGGAAGAGCCTCACGCTGCGCGCCAGTTCAGTTCGCACAGGAAACGACGCCGGCACAATTGCGAAGGAGAGAGCGATCACCGGCACGACGTACCGCACGATCGAGAGGGAGACGAACGCCATCGTCCAGAACAAGACGCAGCATCCCACGAGCAGCGAAGCGAGCCGGGCTGGTTCGGGTCCCTGTGCCCATGCCCTGTATCCAGACCACGCCAGCAGAGCCAGATACGGAATCTGGAGCAGTGCAATGGCCGTTTCATGGCGACGGCTGTCCGTCGCATACCAGACGCGAACCGCTTTCCAGGCGAGGAGTTTCGCCACCGCGAGCGGCTGTTTCACTGCTTCACGCGCCGAGAGCGATCCCACGTCCCCGAGGGTCCTCAGCTCCCGATAATGCTCTTCGATTTCAGCGGTCAACTCTGCGACGTCTGTCGGGCACCGCCTTCCTCTCCCTCCAGTCCTTTCGTGTGCCCGCAAACACCAGGCCATCACGAACTGTAGCGACGCCACCCGTGCTCAGCGGAATCACTCTTCCAGTCTGGGTGAAGGCCCACACTTCCCACGGCAAGACGACGAGAACATTTCCCAGAAGGAGAATTCCCGCGATCAAGGCGCCATGCCAGCGCGAACCGCGGCCCCACGACCACGCGAAAGAGGCGAAAAGAAATCCCGCCCCGATCGCGATCGGACGGACGAGCATGGAGAGCCCCGTCAACATGCCGGCCGTGAGAGCGAGACCGTACCGACTCTCCGCCTCCAACGCGACTCCAGAACGCGAGCACGCGGCCGAGAAGAGCGCCAGAAACGGTAGATCACTGCTCGGCTGCTTGCACAACCAGAGAAGAAGCGGATAGGTCGCAACGAGCGCCGGGGCCAACAGCGCCCGCCTCCCCGGCCAGACCTCCTGGAAAGCTCGAAAACACACAAAGCTGCCAGACCGACCGAGATCGCCGAAAGCACTCCGATCGCCTGCGGCTCGGAGATTCTCGATGCGCCAGCCGATCAGGAATGTCCCTGCCACGATCACGGATAGCCGGGCGGATACCGCAACGCGGGGCTGCCGTCCGCCAGCACGAGACCACGCCCTCGAGGAGATTTCGCGCGACGGTTCGTAGAACGACGTAAAGTCCGAATTCTCGTTCACGGCCTTGGCGCCCGGAAGGGCCGCACGAAAACCCAACACGGCAAGCACAGCTAGGACGAACACAACGACGCCGACGAGCCGGGGCGCGGCGCCGTGTCCGGACAAGGGCCAGGGGTCATGAACGCTTCTCACAGTTAAAGCCTCTTCGATCCGACGATGATGTCCACGATCCGGACGCTCGCCTGGCCGTCCCAGAGCGGCACTTCCCGGGCAGCATTCCACCTCCCGTCCAGGATCTCTTTCGCGCTCGCCTCGATAGCCTCGGCCGATGTCCCCACAAGGCGGTTTGTCCCATGTGTCAACGTGACCGGCCTTTCCGTGTTCAGGCGCAGGGTCAGACAGGGGATGCCGAGTGCGGTCGTCTCCTCCTGAATTCCACCGGAGTCGGTCAATACGAACCGGGCCGGCGCCATCAGACCAAGGAACGCTACATACGGCAACGGTTCGCAGAACCGCACGTCGTCCGTCGCAACGATGCCCGCCACTTCGAGGCGGGTTTTCGTTCTGGGATGTACCGGAAAGAGGATTGGAATGCTCGCTGATACGCCCTTGACCGCCTCCATGAGACCCGTAAGCGCTGCGGTTGAATCGACGTTCGAAGGACGGTGAAGGTTAACAGAGCATAACCGTCAGGCCTGAGCCCGAAATCCGCCCACGGCGCGCGCTCCAACGCGACCGAGACGTGTTTCTTCAGAGTATCGACCATGCAGTTGCCCACGAAGTACACACGTTCCCGGGGAATCCCTTCTAGCGCGAGGTTTTCGTTGGCGCTCTCTTCCGTCGTGAACAGGTAGTCAGAAAGGTGGTCCGTGACGACACGGTTGATCTCTTCCGGCATGGTCCGGTCGAACGAGCGAAGTCCCGCCTCAACATGCCCCAGCGGGATTCTCTCTTTCGCTGCGACGAGCGCGACGGCGGCTGTCGAGTTCACATCTCCTCCGACGAGGATCAGATCGGGGCGCCGTTCGCGGCAAACGTCCTCGAAGGCCATCATGATTCGCGCAGTCTGGCGTGCGGGCGTGTCAGATCCGACGTCTAAGTCCACGTCCGGCCGGGGCATTTCAAGTTCGTCAAAGAACACGCGGGACATGTTGTCGTCGTAATGTTGCCCCGTGTGGACGAAGTAATGCCCGATCCCTCGCTTCCGGATCTCCCCGACGACCGGCGCCATCTTCATGAAGTTGGGCCGGGCCCCCACGACACTGCAGATCAGCATGCCCCAAGACTCTCCAGATGGTGGATGAAGGCATCGGCGATCGTCCGGCGGTCGAAGTCTCGGAGGGCCGCCGCGCGGCCGGCACGACCGAGTTCAGCACGATTACTTGCACTCGAAGAGAGTTCGCGCAGCGCCGCCACGATACCGTCGATGTCGCCCGGTGCGACGACCCGGCCCGCGCCCGAGTCGCTCACGAGCGTTGCTGCCTCGCCCTCTGCCACCAGCAGGATGGGTACTCCGACCCCCATAGCCTCGTAAATTTTAGATGGAACCGCCCCGGGCAGCGATACTCCGAGAGGTACGAGCGCGATGCCAGCCGAGGCGAGGAGCTCCGGTATCGCCTCCCGCGGGAGGGCCTCGACGAAGTGCACTCGCTGGAGGTCCAACGTCTGGCTCCGGGCCATCAGACGCTCCTTTTCGGGACCGTCTCCCACGAAAACAAATTCCAGCCCGTCGACGTCTCGCAACCGTGCCGCGGCTTCGAGAATCTGCTCGAGGCCCTGTGCAATCCCGTGCAGCCCCGCGTACATGGCAACGCAAGCATTCTTCTTCACTCCTCCAACCAGAAGCCTTTTCCAAACCGTTTCGGACCGGCTGGCCGGACTGAAAAGCTCCGTGTCGACACCATTCGACAAATGATACAGGGGGACTGACGGGAACCGGCCCCGGATATTCGCCATGATCTCCCGACTCTGCCCAGTCACAAGCCAGGCATTGCGGTAGCAGAACGCTTCCAGGGTATGGGCGAGCTTGAGACCCCATCCGTCCGACACCACGCCCAAACGAACGGCACTCTCGGGCCAGAGGTCCGAGACGTTGAAGATCCAGCGCGCCCGCGTCCGAAGCGCGAGCAGCCATCCGGAGATCCCGAGAAAAAGAGGGGGGCTCTCGGTCATCAAATAGTCAAGCCGCCCGAGACAGAAAAGGCCGACCCCCAGGGAAGAGAGAACGAATGAGAGATAGGATGCCAGACGCGGCCGAAGGCGAGCGCTCTGCGCAGTGTATAGCCAGCAGCGAATCACGGAGACTCCGTCGCGCGTTTCCCGGCGTAGAAAACCGCGATAGCCTGGAAATATCCGACCCCGCGGATAGTTCGGCATCGCCGTAAGCACGACCACCTCGTGCCCGTGCCGCACGAACTGGCCGGCAAGATGCGAGAGCCTTGCCTGCGGCGCTCCCATCTCCGGCGGGTAGTACTGGGTCAGGATTCCTATTCTCATGCCCTAAGTCCGGCCACGCCCTTCTCGATGGCGCCCGTCACCGAATACCCCGCTCCTCCGGACTCAGATTGCAGACCTGTACGCGGAACTTCCCGGCCGGTGTCCGGGCGATCTCGTCGACCAGATCTACGACCACCTCGACGTTGGTGCCGAGTCTCGCCTGGACGCCTTTCTTCATGTCGAACACGATCAGCATCCGAGAATCCAGTTACGGGAACCGACCCGAATCCGGATGAGATTCCGGCGTTCCTGGACGATCTGCGCCTCTCGCATGTGGAGACCCGAATGAAAGATCGTGTCGAGTCCCCCGACCGGACTTCCTGCCGGCGTGTAAAGGAGATCGGCCGTGCGTCCTTCGAATCCTTTCAGAACGGGAAGGCGACGGCTGCATGGGCAGACCGACCGCCGAATCGGCCGCGAATCCGCGGTCACCGATTTCATAGCGAACCAGTGGCATGGCTTCATTTAGAAGTCCTGTACTCACGAGCCGGCCTACGCGCCCCGGCTCGACTGGCTCGTCCACATCATCCTTCGATCCATTCGGTGACGCCGATATCCGGCCAGAGGTGCATCACCCCTGCCGTACACTCACTGGCGGCGGCGACGATTTCGGCCTGGCCGTACGTATCTCGAACCGGAGCTTGAAATGCGCGAGCGATGACATCGCGCTGATAGTCGAAAAGCGGCTCCGCATTGCTGAGGACGACGGCCATCGGCGGCGCGACCAAGCCGCGCTCGATCACCCCGGCGGCAAGCGCCGCGAGGGCGGACGGATAGCCCAGCAGATATCGGATGTCATGGCGAGCCAGTGCCGAGACGTACGACGCCACGTTGCCGGGAGAGACGTGGTACGACGAGAGATAGAGTTGGTGAAGGGCGTGATTCCACACCCAGAACGGCGGCCGCTTCCGGTTTCCGGGCGTGACGCGCTGTCCGCCGCAGTTTGCCCAGCGGTCATGTCGCGAAACACCGTTCCAGGCCCTGAGGCGAGCCTCAATATGGCGAACCAGCCATGCTCGGTTCTCGCGAGAATGCCATAAGCTCAAGCGGCTTACCCGTGGTCCCGCTCGTCTCATCGAGAAGCAGCCCCCTGATGTCCGCAATCGTCCGCGACAAAGGTTCGCGGACTTCTTCTAACCGACTCCTTTGAGAGAAGAGGCCAGTTCGCCAGGTCGTCCCAGGGCGCCCGATCTCCCGCCCGGCGGCGATGCGCCCACTGCTCCCGGTAGAACGGGACCCTCGTTGCCGCACGATGGAGAACCGTCCCAGATCGCTCCGCCTGCCACCGCGTCCATCTCTCTGGAGAGAACCCGTCCCTTTCGAGTGCCTCCGCTACGAGTCGGTCCGTCTCGCGGCCCATACCGCCATCGCCGTAGCCGATAGCCATGAAGGCTTGCGGCCAATGTCTTTGCCGGATAAGGTGCCATCCGGTAGAGAGCGTGCGCCAGCCCGCTCAACACTCGCCACCCGCCGCACGTCGAAGCAGCGCCTCCCACATCGGAAAAACGAGGGACCAGTCACATCGGGTGACCCGTTCGCGGCCATTCCGCGAGAGGCTCGCCGCGAGATCCGGTTCCGACAGAACGCGTCGCACCGCATCCGCCATCGCGTTCGGGTCGTTGGGCGGGACGAGAATCGCCTCCTTTTCGTTCTCGACCAGGTAGGGCATCCCGCCAGCCGAAGTCGACACGACACAAAGACCGCATGCCATCGCCTCGAGCACGCTTACCGGGGCGTTGTCGACATTCGTCGTGTTGAGGAAGATGTCGCCTTCGTTCAGCCAGCGGCCGACTTCTACCTTGGGAACGCCCCCCGGAAACACGATGCGATCCGAGACCTGCAGCTCTACCGCAAGGCGCCTGGTCTCTTCCAGGCTCCCGTCGTGTTTATCGCGTCCCACCATCACGAGTGAGATGTCGGGTACGTCCTGGGCGAGCTGCTGCACCACGCGTGGCGCCATCGCCGGGTTATAGATCCGATGGAACGCCCGCAGCCAGACGAGTCTTGGTGCTGCGGCACGACGAAGTCGGAAGGGGTAAAGAGATAGGTCCAGCGGATTCTCGAGGAGCTGAAGGTCTTCCCGGTAACCTCTCATTGCCTCGAACAGGTACCGGGAGGGAACGGTGACGGCGGCTGCTCTCCGAAGCAGAGCCTGCACCCGGCGCCGTGCCGTCGCCGAGAAAGAGGGAAGGTCGCCTCCGCGGAGGGTGAAGACGACGGGCTTCCCTAGCATGTATGCCGTCCAGCCGACTGCCTCCCCCCACAGGAAGGCCGGTCCGCTGAAGAGGTCCACCACGGCTACGTCGTAGCTAAATCGCCGAAACAGCGCCGTCGTCACCATGTCCCAGCCGCGGGCGATCCGTCCGACCCGTCCTGAAGTCGTGACCAGTGACCAGCCGTGGCCCTCCAGACGCAGCGCGAGTTCCTCCATCACGGCCCGGCTTCCGCCTTCGTTTGACAGGAACGTCGCCACGAGAAGCAATCGGGGATTCTGGCCGCTGGTCGAATTTAGCCCCATTTTCGAGTCCCCCGCTTCCGGGCCTTCCGTTCCCCGTGCAGCTGCCTCCATCAATTCCTTCGCAACACTTCACCGCATCCTCATCCAAACGAACACCGAAACCTTCCGGCCCGCGTTACCCCGGACTTCTGATGAGGATCTTTCCATCGTCAACGGATACCGCTCGTTCCTTGAAGAATTCTAGCAGCTCCTCGTCATAAAACGCTCCGTACTTCTGGGCCCGGTTCAGGTGAAGATAGATGCGGCCGCCACGCTCAAGCAGGTTCTCCATCAAGTCGTCAAGCAGAAACTTCCATTCCCGACAACCCCAGGTGTTGTCTTCTGCATTACTGTCGCGTCGCCAAATTGAATGTCGTCCGAAATGCCGTGATCAGGTCAAACCGCCCTCCGAAAACCTCGGAAGCTTCTCCAGCGGTTTGATTCGCCACGCAGTCCGGCGAACGTTCAACGCCCTCACCATCTCATTGAATACCGCGAAATCCGGCACATCGATCCCCTGCATCTCATGCCCAAACACG
The DNA here is from genome assembly GCA_963779415.1 of uncultured Acidobacteriota bacterium. Classification (GTDB taxonomy): domain Bacteria; phylum Acidobacteriota; class Thermoanaerobaculia; order UBA5066; family UBA5066; genus DAOMFB01. The sequence goes on from CAVZYA010000001.1 coordinate 1,846,433, forward strand.
CTGCATACGTACGCGAAGTAGCCGGCCCCGCAGCCGATGTCCAGTATCCGGAGCGCCGGACCGCGCTGAAGCCCCAGGGAATAACAACGATACAAATTATAAAGCAGAAAGTAATTTGGCCGCAGGTACTCTGAATACTTCTCACGTTCCCGGACGTACCCGACCCGTATTCGTCTCAGTGCGTCTCGATCCGCCCTTCGCCACATCAGAACGTAATCCCTGGCGAACGCGAAGGGATTCTCTTTCAACAGAAACGTAATCGCCTTTATGATCTTCCGCAAAAAAGCTCCTTCTATTCTCGGACGCAGTCCCCATCCTTGAAGCACTCAAGATGCGACGTCTCCTGGTGAGCGAACGCGCTCGGCCGCAGCTTTCCGTCTCTTCGGGATCGGCCCGGGTGCCCAGTCGTTTCATTCTGACACTTCATTAACATTTCGCAGCATTCGTGGGCCCCAGTCCGATAGCGCTCCAGTGTCGTCGTGCGGCGAAAACTCCCCACAACGAGAACTGCCGGGAATCCGGATCCTCCTGACGCAATTTCCAGCTTCGGTGCCGTCATCTTCGCCGTTCCTTCGGCTGCCCGGAAGATCGACCGATCCGGCACTGCGTCAACCCCATGGCAAACGCAGGCGCGGCGAGCCGCATCCCCGCGTGAAACATGAACAGAAAGGCCCACACAGCGAATGCGACCGCAAGCGCTCTTTCGAGGGGGCGTCGGTGATGCCCACCGGCCCTCCAGGCCATCATGATGAGACAAATAGCGGCACCGAAACCGAGCAGACCGTGTTCCGCCACGAGGCGCGTCCATTCCGTGTGGGCGGACGGTGCCCAGCTCAGCAAAGCAAACCGATTGGCAGCGCCCATCCCGGGCCCGACGCCGAGGATCGGATTCTGTTTCCAGATCATGAGGTCAGCCATTGCAATTTCATAACGACCCGACGTGTCCAGGTCCTGAAACCGGGCTTCCAGAGTACCCCCTGTGAACGACTTCAGGCCGGGAAGCACGAGAAAGACGGCGAGCCCGAGAGCAAAGGTCCCGCCGAAGAACAGGCGCCGGCGGGCACCCCGCTCTCGCACCAGAAATACCAAGGCAGCAGCCGCGGCGCCCGCGGCCGTATAGAGTCCGCCACGGGAGAACGTCAGAGCGCTCTGACACGCCAGGACGACCATGAGCGAGAAGAAGATCGCTCTCAGCCATCCGGCACTGCGTATCGTCACCAGGAACAATAGCGACACGAGTGCTCCGAGCCCGAGAACCGACGACACCTGATTCGGCCCGTACCCACCGCTTGTGGCAAAATTCGACGCATCCGCGAAATCAAGTTCCGCAGCAGAAAATAGTCCCGAAAGCGCGATAGAACCAACGCTGATGGCGGGTCCCAGCATCGCCAGGAGTACAGCAGAGTACGTCGAGGCCGGCAACGTGAGCCGCGAGAAGAACCACGCGCATAGAGTGAGCGCCAACGGCCCCGACAGGTTGAAGCTGAGCCCGTTGAAGGCGATCCGCGGCCCGAGATTCCAGACGACGAGAAGGGACGACGGGAGCAAAAGCCCCAGGTAGGCGAATGGCAGCGCCATTCCGCGAAGCCGCCCCGAGCGGGCGATAGCAAGAGCAAGAACAAGGGCGAGGGCATACTTGGCGAACTCCCACGGTACCGACGCTCGCGTCATCCTCCAGAGGACGTCGCAGACGGCCACGTATCCGCCCCAGGCTGCGACACGGTCTTCGTGGCCGGCGACAGCCCAAACGAGCCCCAGAGCGAACACGAGAAAGGCATGAAGCGTCGAGACGAGCGGGTAGGCCCGCATGGCAAGACCCAGCGGGACGTGGACGAGCAGGAAGGCCGTCGCCCAGGCGGGCGTCACTCCGAAACTGCGCGGGGTGGGACCTGCCCCAGGTCGGTGGATCGTCGTCATGGTGCCGGCGCCGCCGTACCCTCGGGCAGATCGAGCAGGGACCGCACGGCCTCGACGAAGCGCGAGTACGAGAAGAGTCCCGCCGCGGCGACGGCCCGCTGCGATTCGTCCTTCCATTCCGCCGGATGCCCCAGATACCATCTGACGGCGTCGACGAACGCCTGTTCGTCAGCCGCGGGATAGGCTCGACCTGTGCGAAATCGTTCCAGGTACTGAGGTATGCAGCTGACCCGTCCGGCCAGGGGGACGGCGCCATACGCCATACCTTCGCTGAGCACCTTGGGCCAGCCCTCCGACACCGAGGGCAGAAGGATAAAATGAGCCTGTCCCAGCAACGGCGTGAGTTCCGGTCGCGTACGCCAGCCGTGGAACCGCACGGAGTGGCGAACGTCGAGTTGATCGGAGAGGGCCTCGAAGGTGCCTCGCTGCGGACCGTCCCCGACGAGATCGAGGCTCGCGGCGACGTTCGAAGCGCGGAGCCGCTCCAGAATACAAATGGCGTGGCCGGCTCCCTTCTCCTTCTCGAGTCGCCCGACGAAGACAAGTCTCACCGGGCCGCCAAGCGTCTTTTCCGCTGCTGCGCGACGGCCTTCCTCGAGTTCGGTATCCGTGAGGCAAGGGTTCAGAAACGAGCGCACATGTGCCGGCTGGTCTGGCCATTCGCCGTTCACCGTCACGAGACTTCGGGTTCGGCCCGAAAGCAGCCATCGCCGCTGAAGGCGATACGACCAGGGTTCGCGCCCGTCCGGCTTCCAGTTACCCGCATACTTGATCCAGCGCTTCACGACCCCGCGAACGAACGGCAGAAGCGCCACGGCGACCAGACTGATTCCCGCCGGGCAACGCACGTGAAGGACGTCGGCGTCGGTCGTCTCCCTCAGGATCGTCCGCACCCATCCGGGCGCCCGGAGCAGAATCCCAAGCTTTTCCCTCACTCCCTCTCCTCCGGCCGGCCGCACCGCCACGACGCGGACGCGTGCAGACGAGTACGGCAGGGCGCTTTCGGGTGCCGCCGCTCTCGTGAAGAGGCGCGATGTGCACGATCTCCCGAAAAAGCTCGGCGAGATGGTCGATTTCCCGCACGGTCGGTCCCCAGCCGACGGTCCCGATTGCCGACCTGTAGTGATGCGTATGAGAGACCACGACGAGTTTCACGCGCGCTCTCCCTGGGTAGCGACGACTTCGCGCAAAAGACGGTCGAACAGGAAGACGCTCCGATCCCAGGTCTGCTGCGAGATAGCGCGCGCACGCGCGGCGGCACCCATCGCCCGCCGCTTCCCGGAATCCGCGAGAAGATTCTGAATCGCCGCGGCCGTCGCGCCCACGTCGTTCTCGGGCACGACGATTCCGGTCCTTCCATCCTCAATTGCCTCGGCCAGACCCGAATTGCCCGTCACCACGGCCGGCCGACCGCAAAGGGCGGCTTCCACGACGGCGATGCCATACCCCTCGAAGTCTCCGCTCTCGTCGTGCCGGCTCGTCATGACGAAGAGGTCGCAGGCATTCATGAGCCCAACGAGGCGGGCGGAGCCCACGCGTCCGAGAAAGTGAACGCGCTCCGCCACGCCCAGCTCGCGAGCCAGAGCGCTGAATTCACGTTCCTTCGTCGGCAGGCCGGCCATCACGTAATGGACGGCACCGGCGTCCCGAAGTTCTGCGAGCGCACGAATGACGATGTCCTGCCCCTTCCGCTCGCTCACGTGCCCCACCGTGAGAAGGATTCGCGCGTCAAACAGCCCGAGCGACTCTCGACAACTGGCGATCTCGGCCTCCGGAAGCAACATGAACGTCGACGCGTCTCCTCCATTCGGAATGACGCGGCCCGCACGAGGAGTAATTCCCGCGCCGCACATCGCGTTCCAGGTGTACTGGCTGACGCACACGACAGCGTTCGTACGCTTGTAGGCACGGCGTGTCAGCGTCCGCTGGAGGCCCCGCACGCCGAATTCCGAGCCGTGCCCAATTGCGATCCACGGCCCCCTCCAGATCGGAGCGAGAAGCCCACAGAGCCATACCGCTCGAAGGCCTGTCGCGATGACCACGTCGGGCTCGACTTTCCGAAACTCTGCAATGCCGTCAAGAAACGTAGGAACGCCTGACCGGCCGCCATCGGAAAAGATTCCATGCGCACGATGCGAAACGACTGGCAGCGCATTGAATCGCGTCGACCTCATCCTCGGTCGCATAGTCCTGGCACGTGAGGACCGTGGCTTCCCAGCCAAGGGATGCGAGACCCTTTACGACGGAAAAGGCATGCGTCCCGATTCCTCCCGGCCCCGGCGGAAACTCGCTGGAGACGACGAGGAGACGCATCAATCGTCCCCGGTCGTCCTGTCGACGAAGAAGTGAAGGGATCCTCGGAAACTCCGACAGCATCTGCTCCGATGCGCGAGCCCGGGCCCTCAGCGTCCTGACCGTATCCGGGAGAAGGAGCGTGGAAAAGAGCAGCTTCAGGATCCTGCGGAGCTTTCCTCCTCTGAGACCGAATGTGCCGAGGACGGTAATCCAGAACGCTCTCGCGTACCTGTCCGGGCATGAAGTATCGCCGTTCGAGATACATCTCCGTCACCGAGGGCAGCGCCCGATGAGTCAGGCGGGATCGGCTGCTCGCATAGGTCATCACGCGTGCTCCGTGCTTTCGCAGGCCCCCCTGTGGAGCGTGATGATGAAGCACGGAGATCGCGGGGTCCAACACCATCAAGGCGCCCGAGAGGTAGGTTCGCATTCCCAGATCGTGGTCGGCGCGCGGGCCGTGGTCGAACGCCAGGTCGAAGAGTCCGGAGCGGACCAGAACCTCCCGATCCACGAGCGTGTTGTTCGTGGGGAAGACGTCGCTCGTGCGGACGAAAGTGAAGGCTTCGGGCAGCGGGCCGGCTCCGACCTCGTCGGCGACGCCGCTCGATACCTCACAGCGAAAGCGGCAAAGGTTCATCATGTGCCGCTCGATCAGTTCCGGCGGGATCTCGTCGTCGTCGTCCAGAAAGAGGATGTAGTCGCCGGTTGCGGCCTGAAGGCCTGCATTCCGCGACCGGCACTGTCCGGCCTCGTCCATCGTGATGACACGAAGGGGAAGAGCGGGAAATCGGGACTCGAGATCCGTGATTCGGTGTTCCCGAGCCGTCTGGTCCACGACGATGACCTCGTGCGGCGGAATAGTCTGCTTTCCGATCTGATCGAGCAGTTTCAGAAGGTAGGGATAGCGATCCACCGTCGGTATGAGTACGGTGACGCGGGCGGTTGGGGGCGCCCCTTCGCCTCCGGACTCCGTGCGGCGATATGTCGGCAGCGGTTGCAACGCCCGAAGGTCGGCAAACCGACGGGAGGCTGAAATCGCGTCCACAGCTCCCACCGTTCCCGACAGAACGGCGCGGGTGAGCGCCCAGCGGGCCCAACGGCGACCGAAACCAAGCGCAACGAACCGCAGCTCATCCTCGAGAGGAAGGATCAAGGGTCCCGAGGATGACGACGCACCCGGCCCCAGCAGCGTGGGAACGTGCCGAACGAACGCGCCGCGAGATACGAGCCGGTGTCCCAGCTCGAGCGCAGCTCCCGCTATCGTCAGGAAGTCCGCTCTCACTCCTCCGAGCTGGAGAAGAGCGTCGGTGCGCGCCAGACATGCGCCGAGAGATAACCGCCAGGATGTCGCCTCGATTGCGACATCGGGGTTCCGGTTCAGCATCCATGTCGGCGCAACGAAATCGATGAGCTTCGGAACGTCCCCCATGCCCAGCGCGAGGCCTGCGTGCCACACGTCCCCCGGTCTGCTCAGCAACCGGTCGAAACTCCCGATGCCCGGGACGGGTCCCGAAGCCGGCATCCAGAAGAGAATCCACGGGGCGCGATCCCGGTTGCCGGCTATTTCGTCAAGAACCCTCGCGACATCGGCGGGAGACGGGTTCGCCACGAGGACCGAGCCATGCGCCCAAGCCGGGCGATTCCGCCGCGGGCCCGAGCCAGACGAGGTCAATCGGCGCCGTCATGCGCCCATGAGCCTCGCGTAAGCCTGGTCGAACGCCGCAATCTGGTCCCCGATGCGGAACAGCTCCAGCACTCGTCTCCGGCCTGCCCTTCCCATCCGCTCCCGAAGCGAGGGATCTGCCGCCAGGCGGGACACACCCCGTGCGAGCGCCTCCGGATCCCTTCGCGGCGCGACGAAACCCGTTACACCGTCCGCGACGTTCTCCACCAGGCCGCTGGCATCGGTGCAGACAATCGGGAGCTGCATCGCCTGCGCCTCTATGACCGCGTTGCAGAAGCCCTCCGAAACGGCGGCATGGAGGAACAGGTCGGCCCAGAGCATCTCGCCCCTCACCGCGGCGGGCGAGACGGCACCGAGAAGGCTCACGGAATCGTCGAGGCCCATTTCGTGACGTGAGTAAGCAATGGCGTCAGAATAGTATCCATCGCCCACGATCCGGTACTCGACGCAGATCCCGGCTCTCCGCAGCAGACGAACCGCCTCCAGGGCGTCTTCGTATCCCTTTTGCCACACGAGCCGCCCGACGCCGAGGATCCGGAGGGGTCGCTCCGGCGTTCCAACAACGCTCGCCGTCTGACGTTCACCCGGATCGAAAAAAGCCGTATCGATTGCCGGAGGGATCAGGACATGCTCCTTGTCGGCAGGGCATCCCCGCCGCACCGCCCTTCGCCAGAGATCCTCCCCCAGGCAATGGACGAGATCCACTTCCCGAAAGACTTCTGCGTAGTAATGCGGCTCTTCGAGTCCCGCGAAATTCACGTCGAAGCCGCGAAAACTCGCCGACATCCGGCAACCCAACAGTTCCTTCAGATACGTCTTCCCGACGGCCAGCGTGCCGAATTCGAAATGAACGAGGTCCGGCGAGAGCCGTATCAGGATCGCATCCAGGTAAAGCCGCTTCAGACTGCTCCAGCCGTCTCTCAGAGCACCGCGGAGCAGAAATCCGCCCCGTGGCCCGCGGGTTGTACAACATGCACGAACCGATGGCCGCGGGCGCCAAAGCCGCGGCAAGCATTCGGCGTCCGGCGGGCCACGCCACATGCACGCGTCCCTCGAGAGCCGCCGCCACACTGCTCGGGAAGTGCCGCCACTCCTCGCGATCGCTTCTGCGGCAAGCGATGTGGACATCCCAGCCGGCCTCGAGAAGTCCTGTCGCCTTCGAAACAATGAAGGTCTCGGACAGCTTCGGGAAAGCGTGTAAGACGAGAATCAGGCGTGCCCGCACTTGCGCACTTCCTCGAGGAGCTCCGTGAACCTCTGAACCTGGCTTGCCAGCGTGAATTCCCTCAGGATGCGATCCCTCGCGGCCGCCCCCATCCGGACGCGAAGTTCCGCATCCGCGGCAAGACGCTCCAGCGCCCTGGCCATCTGTCTCACGCCGCGTACGGGCACCACGAACCCTTCCACGCCGTCCGAGACCGCCTCGCGCATACCACCGCAATCCGTCGTGACGATCGGAAGCCCGGTCGCCATCGCCTCGAGGGCGGCGTTCGAGATGCCCTCGCTTACGCTCGAGAGGAGGAACAGATCGGCGTTCCGCAGCCGCTCGGCAACGTCCTCGGGAGGCAGTTCCCCGGAAAGACGGACGCGTCCCGAAAGCCCAAGATCCTCGATATCGAATAGAAGACGCTGACGGTCGGCTCCTTCTCCCAGGATCTCGAGCTCGATGTCGGCTCCCGAGTCTCTCGCGGCACGCAGACTTCGAAGCGCGTACTCGAAGCCCTTCCTCCATGTAAGAGAGCCGACGGCGATTACGCGCAGCGGCCCGGCCGCGGTGCGCCGCCCGGCCTGCGGGAAGAACTTCCCGGGATCCACCGCGGGCCGGATGACTCTCGACTTCGCCGGGTCCAGGCCGTACGAACTGGCTTCGGCCTCGATCGCTTTCGAGACGCAATGGACGGCGGCCGCACGGGAGAAGGTGGCTCGCAGCCCGTCCCGAAGATCCTGGCGGTCCGGGTCGAGCGGCCCGATGTTCACCTGAGATCCCCGGCAGCTCAGGAGGACCGGGACCCCGAGATCGAAAAGGGCAGAGTGGAGAATCGCCGCAGAATTCCACGGAAAGTAGATCACGTCAGCCTTTCGTCCGACGTACGGAAGAAGCTGATTCCAGGCCCGAAGCCGAGGCACGCCTCGCGGGAGGGCAGCGACGTGCGGTCTGAGAAGGCTGAGATCTTGGCGGCCCCCGATAGTGGCCTCCAAGGCCATCTCTGCGAGATGGAGCAGGCGACGCGGGATCGGGTCGTTCCAGGCAGGCGAGCGCAGCCATCTGACCCCGTTCGTCCGCAGCCATGTCGAGTCCGGCGCCACGCGCAATGCAAGCATGATCTCCACGCCCGCGCCCGCGAGCCCCTCGAAGAGACGCTCGAGAAACGTCTCGAGAGGCCACGAGCAACCTGCGACGAGGAGGCGGAGAGGCCGCTCAGCCATAAGTCTCCAGCCACGCCGAGAACGTCAGGAGCATCGACACCGTGTACCCGCGCCCTTTTACGAATGGCGCGGCGAAGAAATCGTCGAGTAAAGCGGTGACGGCCGCCCGGGGAACGAGATCGTGAAGCTTCAGGCCGGGCGCGAGCAGCCACCTTTCGAGGCCAGCTCGTCCGGAAGCCGAGAGAAACTGCACTTCCCAGTTCCGTTCGACGACGTGGCGTCCTGTCGCAAGCCGGACGAGCTTGTTAAGCGCCCTCTTCGGCAGAAGCAGCGCCTCGGGTCTCGTCGCCCAGTAGAGGCTGGCGCCGCGAGCCTGCCACGTGATGCGTGCGAGATCCGGCGCATGACGCTTCAGATAGTCGATCTGAAGTCGCCGGCCGGCAACAAATTCCGACGGGACGGTCGAGAAGAAGTCGGCCATGCGATTGTCATAGAAGGGAAGACGCGGGAACGCACCGGCCTGGAACATCCGCAGGCTGGCCAGTGTCCAGCGAAAGGACCACTGGTCGGTCTTGAACGCCTTCACGCGGAAGTCGGGGTCCTCAATCGCCGGGAGCCGTTCCAGTTCCCGCCGGACGAACCCCTCGAGGACCGCCTCCACATCGCCACCGTCCTCCCGGTGGCCCGCACACACGTTCCGCGTCAGCCACTCTCCTCCGGCCTTCCGCATTTTCTTCAAAGCGTGCGCGACGATTTCATCTCCGTTCGCAGCGGCAGCGCCAACGAGACCCATGTCATCCAGCCAGACGTCGCCCCAGTGCGCCGCGACGACCCGGTCTGCCCGCTGCGCCAGTCGGGAGGACACCGCGGCCTGCCGGCACTGTGTGATGTCCTGAAATCCCTCGATGCAGGACAAGACCTCGTCCAGTCGTTCGAAGAGGTAGGGGCGGATGGTCAACGCCTCGAACGAGAGCTGCCGGGCCGCCGCGACGCGGGATGCGATCCGGGTTTCGACCGAGTCCTCCGAATAGCCGTACGAATAGGCCCAGAAGTTCCCCGGACCGGACCTCGCGCCGTTCTGCTCCGTGAGGACGGCCACCGTCGTGCGGGAGTCGAGCCCGCCCGAGATCGGAACCGCGAGCCGACAGCCCGCGGCGTGCTCGGTGAGAACCTCTCGCAGAACCTCGCCAAACTGGACCACCGTTTCGTCGTAGGATCGATTTCCGTCCGGCTCATGCTGCCAGGTCCACGTTCGCTCCTCACGTAGCGGCCGGCCGCCTGCGTCGAATACTCTTCGCGTGCCCGGCCGAACGATCCGAACATCCTCGAAGAAGGTCCGGTCTTCCGGGAAGAAGCCGAAAGAAAAGAAGCCGGTCAGCCCGACCCAGTCCACCTGCCGCCGGGAGGCGCTCTCCGCAACAGCGGGAGAAAACGTGCCGATGGCCGCTCGCGGCGGGCTGTACGAATGGTAGGCGTGAATCGTTCCGAACCGGTCCGTCACCACGTGCCATTCCCGGGCCCCCTCGCTCCATCCCAACAGAAGGAAGTGTCCGTTGAGACTCCCACCCGGGCTCCGCCCGTCCGCCACGGCGAGGACTTCGTTCTCGAGGCTCCTCTCCGACAGCAGCCCGAACACTTCTCCCAGCAGCCACAGCCGCCATCCGGGCGCCCGGAATCTCCTCAACGGAAAGCCCTTCCATCCCCGCCCCGGCTCCTGTCGCCAGAGCGTCCACACATCCGACCGGTCCTCGAGAACCCACGGTACCTCACGACCACGAGCCATCCTCGGCGCGTCTCCACCGAAGACGATGATCAGGTCCCCACACCCGCCGCGGTCAACCGTGTCGCTCACGCCCGACCTTCCCTGACAAGCTTCGCGTACATATCCTCGTACGCCCGAGCCTCTTGCTCCAACGTGAAAAGCTCGAGGACCCGCCGCCGCGCCTCTTCGCCGAACGACATTCGGGCGCTCGGAGACTCCAATGCTGTCAGAGCGCCAGCCAAAGCCTCGTGGTCCCCCGGCGGAACGAGAAGCCCGCTTCGACCGTTCACCACGGGCTCACGGCATCCGGGCACGTCCGACGTGACGCACGCACGCCCGCTGCTCATGGCTTCCAGCAGGGCGACCGGGCAGCCCTCGCCCGGCGGTACGGACGGCAGGACGAAGATGTCGAGCTCCGCGAGTAGAGCCGGTACGTCGGTGACTGGCCCCAACATATGTACCCGTGCCGTCACGCCGAGTTCGGTGGCCAATCTCTGCAGCTCTGCCACAAAGTTCACGTCGCCCATCGCCCCCGCGAGGATCACATGTGCGCCGGGCACGTCCCTGATCGCACGGATCAACGTCGCCTGTCCCTTGATCGGGAGAAGGTTCGCGACACAACCAACGAGCAGTGAGTTCTTCGAGATTCCGAGGCCTGTTCGGAGAGTCAATCGATGTGGTACATCTGGCGCGTACCGCATCGCGTCTACGCCCGGCCGTATGAGCGTCGCCTTCCTGCGAAAAAGCGGCCCCTTATAGAACATCTGAAGCATGTCGCTGTTCTGGACGGCCACGTGGCCCGCGAGAACGCTCCGCACGAGCCACGCCCGCCGGTTCCACGCCATGTTCTTTTTTGTGAACACCCAGGCTCGCGCACCCGAAGCCCGGGCCACGAGAGGCTCGGTGTAGTCGTCCAGATAGTGAAACGAATGCCAGAGATCGAACCCGTAGGGACGGAAAGTCGCCGCCGCACGCTTCACCCGCCCGTAGAGCCCGTACAGCGGCCGAGCCGCGGTACTCGTCTCGGCCTCGAGGAGCGGGATGCCCATCTCCTCCACCACGGCGTCCAGCCCCCCCCCTCGCCGGTTGACGCAGACGAACGGCGTGAATCTCCGCCGGTCGAGCCGCTCGATGACATTCAACATCGCCCGGCCCGAACCGGCCGTGATGAAGTTCGGGATCGTAAAGAGGACTCGCGTCGGCCTCATGCGATTCGCGTCACCTGAAGGCCGCCAATACGCTCCGCGAGGCAGCACCGTTCCGTCACCGTTCGCCGTTCCCGATCATTCCGTCACGAAACTTCTCTCCGAGAGCCTCTCTATACAACCGTATGTATGCCGCTGTTTCTCGTTCGATCGTGTAGCGCTCCACGATCCGAGCGCGACCTGCCTTTCCCAATCGCTGTCGAAGCGCGCCATCTTTCACCAGCCGTGCAAGCGCCCGGGAAAGAGAGACTGGATCACGAGGCGCTACAAGGAGACCGCTTCTTTCGGACTCAATGACATCATGACAACCGGGGATATTCGTGGCCACGCAGGCCACGCCACAAGACATCGCCTCGAGAAGAGCAATCGGACAACCCTCCATCCGCCAACGATCCCACGTCGCGACGACCCCGATGTCGAGCTCCGCCCACAGGCCCGGAACGTCTGCAACATTTCCAAGAAAGCGAACTCTGGCCTCGAGACCCGCCCGGGCTACCCTGTCATGAAGGCTTGTCGCGTAATCTTTGTCGCGGGGATCGCCCGCGACCACCAGATGCAGTTCGGGAACCTGTTCGATGGCCTCCAGAAGCGTGGGGTGCCCCTTGACCGGAAGGAGATGGCCCACACAGCCGGCTACGATGGCTCCCGGCGGAAACCCAAGTTCGGCTCGGAGGTCATGCCGCCGCGGCAGGCCCGGCCGAAACCGCTCCGTGTCGACGCCAGGCGGAAGAAGCGTCGCCTTCCCGCGAAGAAGCGGCCCTCCGAGAAAGTCCCGCAGGATGTCCGTATTCTGAGAGGCAATCCGGCTCGCGAGAATGCTTCGCAGGAACCACGAACGACGATTCCAACTCATGTTCTTCTTCGTGTACACCCAGGCGGCTGCGCCCGCCGCGCGGGCCACGAGAGGCTCGGTGTAGTCGTCGCTGTAGTGGTAGGAGTGCCAGATGTGAAACCCGTAAGGACGGAATGTGGTGGCGGCGCGCAAAATGCGCGCGCGTAAGCTCGGGAGCGGCCGCGCCGCGACGAGCATCGGCGCCTCCAGGAACGGGATGCCCAACTCCTCCACGGTTGCGTCCAGAACCCCGCCCTTCCTCAGGACGCACACCGCCGGAGCGAACTCGTTTCTGTCGAGTCGCTTGACGATGTTGAGCATCGCGTCGCCGGAACCGGCCGTGATGAAGTTCGGGATCGTAAACAGGATCCGGATCTGACTCATTCGATCCCCGCCACCCGCCGGGAATTGCGCCGGCCCACAGCGAAACGCAGCGCACGCCGCCATGCGGGGTCAAGCGGCGTGAGAAGCCTCATCTCCCGGGTCACGATGTCGCAATAGATCCCGCCGCAATCGATCGCCTCGCCGAGTTCCGGGCTCGTGAGGTAGAGAGGCCGTTGAGGTTTCAGGGCGTCAAGCAGCTCGTTCAGGTCGCGGAGGCCCTGTTCGCAATATCGGCCGGTGTAGTTGATCCGGTGGGTGTCGACCACCGCCGGAATTCTCTGCTCGAAACAGGACCGGATGCGCGGGAGAGCCGCTGCGATTCCCTGATGAGGGCGCTCGGGTCGCGGTTCGAACTTGATGGACCGGCGGAGATAGCGAAGCCCGGCGGGCGATTTCTCGCCCATGGCATGCTCGACCCAGAAATCCCCGTATCCGGCGTTGTCGCGTCGCACGACATGATAGTTGCCGCCCTGAATGAAGCGGAGCCCGGCCTTTCGCCACGCCCGTTCGGTTCGTGCTGAGAAGACGTAATGGGGAGCGATGGTCGAAAGAGGTCTCCGGCCAAAGAGCCGCTCGAGAGCGTCCAGGGACGTCTTCAGGTCCCCTTCGAGCGTCTCCTCGTCCGGCTCGACGCCGGTACGCCAGGAGACGTACTCCGTGTGATAGCGATGCCCCTGGCCTTTCAGGAGCGACAGGCCGCCATGCCGGCGCTCGGAAGAAAGCTGGCGTGCTCCGGGGACGTCGCGCCGCAGATCCGCCAGCCACTCCTCGACGGAAAAGTGGCGCCGGCCATGGAGCTCCGCGCAGAAAACCCCCCGCTCGACCCCCTCCCGATATGCCGAGCGGAGATCCTCCCGAGCGCCGATCGGAATCTCGTGATAGGCCTCATAGCGATCCCGTGCGATCGCGTCATGATCCGGGTTCGCGACGATGAAGTTCGCCGAGAACGCCGCCGGCCGGCCCGCCGCGTCGCGGTGCTGCTCGAGGACGTCGAAGAGGCGCCGCAGATCGTCCGCCGTCTCCATCTCCTCATCGGCCCGCTCACCCGGCTCGCCGAAAGCCCTGAGCCGTTCCGAGGACGCCCGGCGCTCGAGGCCCCAGTCGTCGGTCTCGAGAACGAGCACCGGTTCTGCGCACCGCCAGTGCGCGAAACTGCCGAACCCCGGCCACTTCCTCGACGACATTCCGGCCTCTGTTCCTCCCGACCTGATCGAGAGACTCGACTATTTCGTGGTTCCCGGAAACTCCGGCCGCATCACGTCCTCCTCCGCCTTGGGATCCTTCAGGGCGCCGGCACGCGGGCAAGGGTCTCCACCGACCAGGACCCCGCGGGCGGTATCACGCCCGGGTAGTAGACATCGATCTCTCGAGGTCCGCCCAGATTGATCGTCCTCGACTCTTCTCCCTTGCAGATCCAACGCTGCCGGTGGACGCCCAGCAGGAAGACGATGCTGTAGGCACCGGGCTGAAGAAGCCCGCCCGGCAGGCGACAGATGGAAAGATATCGCCCCGGGGGTCGCTTCTGCATGCCGACCTTCTGCAGGTCATAGGTCCGGAAGACGTGACTCCCGTCCGAGGCCACGACGTCGAAGCCAAGAAGCAGTCTCTCGATGGGTTCGTGGATCTCGTACTCGAACCGGAGATCGAAGGCTTCCCGCCAGTCGATCGCTTCGGCAGCTTCGTGTGAACCCTGGATGACCGTAACCGAAGTGAGCGTGATCCGCGGGTCATGGACCACCGGCCCCCCGGAGCCGCTGTCCTTGCTTGCCCCGCCGACGAGGTATGCACTGATGACCTCCGCCGAGGGACCCTGTCGGGCCAGGCGCCCGCGCTCGAACAGGAACGTCGAGGAACAGAGGCGGTTCACGGCCTGCAGGTTGTGACTCACGAACAGGATCGTCCTCCCCGTGCGTGACACCTCGTCCATCTTCCCGAGGCACCTCGCCTGGAACTCGGCGTCGCCGACGGCGAGGACCTCGTCGACGAGGAGGATTTCCGGTTCGAGATGTGCGGCCACGGCGAAGGCGAGCCGGAGATACATGCCGCTCGAATAGTGCTTGACCGCCGTGTCGACGAAACGCTCCACCTCCGCGAACGCGACGATTGCGTCGAATTGCCGGAGGATCTCGGCCCGCCGCATTCCCAGGATCGCCCCGTTCATGAAGATGTTTTCCCGGCCGGTCAGCTCCGGATGGAAACCCGTGCCGACCTCGAGAAGCGAACGCACGCGGCCGCGGACCTGGGCTTCTCCTCTCGTCGGCTCCGTGATTCGCGAGAGGACCTTGAGGAGCGTGCTCTTGCCCGCGCCGTTTCGGCCGATGATCCCCACGACGTTGCCCGCCGCGATGTCGAAGCTGACGTCGCGGAGCGCCCAGAAGGTCTCCGGCCGGACGCGGCCGGACACGATGCGCTTTGCCATGGCGGCGGGCCACCGGGCCGCGCCGGAGAGCGTCTCGCGGATCGTCTTGTACGAGGCCGATCGGCCGCCGAGGCGGTACTCTTTTCCGAGGTCCCGGGCCCGGATTACGACGTCATCCATCGACGCCCCTCAGACGACATCCGCGAAGGTCCTCTCCATCCGCCGGAAATAGAACGCCCCCGACAGAAGAAAGACCAGCGTCACGGACGCGCTCGCGACCAGGATCGGGCCCGGGCCGGAGCCGCTCCCCAGGAGCGCCCAGCGGAATCCTTCGACCACCCCCGTCATGGGGTTGAGCCCGCTGAGCCACACCGGGAGGCCCAGTTCGGTCAGCTTTGCCGACAGGCGGCTCGTCGGATAGATGACGGGGGTCACGAAGAGCCAGAGCTGGACGAAGAACGGAACGACGTACCGCACGTCCCGGTATTCCACGTTGAGCGCCGCGAGCCAGAGTCCGGAGCCGAGCGCGGCCAGGACGGCCAGAAGAAGGAAGAGCGGGAGCCAGAGGAGAGCCAACGTGGGCGGCACCCGGTACCAGACCATCATCCCCACGAGGACCGAGAAGGCGACGAAAAAGTCCACCAGCCCCGTCAGGACCGACGCGAGGGGAACGATCAGGCGCGGGAAATAGACCTTCTTGATGAGATTCGAGGATCCGACGAGGCTGTTGGCGGCCTGGGTGAGACCCTGTGCGAACAGTGTCCAGGGCAAGAGGCCCGCGTAGGAGAAGAGCGGATACGGCAGTCCGTCGGAGCCGACGCGGGCCAGCCCGCCGAAGAAGATCGTGAAGATGAGCATCGTCAGCAGCGGCTGGAGGATCGCCCACATCGCCCCCAGAGCGGTTTGCTTGTAGCGGACCTTGACGTCGCGCCACGCGATGAAGAACAACAGCTCCCGGAACTCCCATACGTCGCGGAGCCCCAGCGACGCCCAACCCTTCGTCGGGCGAATCACGATCCACCGGGCGCTGGCCGCCTCGCGCTCCCGGTTCATCACCGCGTTCCTCATGCCGGCCTCATCGTCGCACCGCGTCCCCCGACAGCCCCGTCGTAATGCTTTTTCGCGATCGCGAGACCGTCGGAAAGCTCCACACGAGGATTCCACCCCAGAGAATCCCGGACGCGCGTCAGATCGGCCAGCGAATGAGGGACATCGCCGGGGCGGGGCGGCGCGTATTGGGGCGCGAGCCCGGAGCCGGCGGCGTCGCGCACGAGCCTCGCGAGTTCCGTCACGGTGGTGCGCCGGCCGCCAGCCACGTTGTAAGCCCGACCGCATGCCGAAACGGCTGCCTCGGCAGCGGCCAGGTTCGCGGCCACGGCATCCGAGACGAACGTGAAGTCGCGCGACTGCTGGCCATCACCGTGAATAACGGGTGCTTCCCCGGCGAGACATGCCTTGAAAAAGCACGGGATGACGGCCGCGTATGGGCCGTCGGGATCCTGACGCGGACCGTAGACGTTGAAGTATCGAAGACCCACGACCTGCATCCCGAAACAGCGGGCAAAGACGTCCGCGAGCTGCTCGTTCATGACCTTCGACACCGCGTAGGGAGAAAGGGGCCTGCCCTCCTCCCCTTCCCGCTTCGGGAGCGCCGCGCTGTCGCCATAGACGCTCGACGAAGAGGCATAGACCACCCGGGTCACCTTTGCGTCCCGCGCCGCCGCGAATACGTTCGCGGTCCCTGCGACGTTGACCGCGATCGTCGCCGCCGGATCGCTCATCGAGCGCGGGACGGATCCCCTCGCCGCCTGATGGAAGACAAACGCGGCACCGTCGCAAGCGCGGCGGCAACATTCCGCGTCGCGGATGTCCCCTTCCAGAAAGTTGATTCGTGGAAGGACCCCGGCCACATTCTCGCGCCTGCCGGTCGAGAGGTCGTCGAGAACGCGAACGTGCGCACCTCTCTCGAGCAGGGCGTCGACGAGGTGAGAGCCGATGAAGCCCGCTCCGCCTGTCACGAGAACGAGCTTTCCCCGGAGGACGTCGCTCGCGGGCATTCTCTCCTCAGGCCTTCACGACGTTCTTTCGCGGCTCCCGATACACGCCGCGGGTGTCGATGATGAGGGGCGCCGCGCGCGCCACGAGGTCGTAGTCGACCGCAGTGTGGTTCGTAACGAGGACGACGGCGTCCGACTTCGAGAGCGTCTCGGCCGTCAGCGGAACCGACGTCATCTGCGGCAGGTCGGGCCAGGAGCGCATATGCGGCGCCCTGGGCACGTGGGGGTCGTGATACGAGACGTCTGCCTTCAGATGCAGGAGCTTGTGGATGACCTCGAAGGCCGGGCTCTCGCGCGGGTCGTCGATGTCCTTCTTGTAGGCGAGGCCCAGGACGAGGATGCGGCTCCCCTTAACGGCCTTTCCCCGCTCGTTGAGCGCCTCCTGCAGCTTCGTCACGACGTAGGAGGGCATCTCGACGTTGACTTCGCCCGCAAGCTCGATGAAGCGCGGCGCGAGCCCGTACTCGCGGGCTTTCCAGGAGAGGTAGAACGGGTCGAGCGGAATGCAGTGGCCGCCCCACCCCGGTCCGGGATTGAAACGCATGAAGCCGAACGGCTTCGTCGAGGCCGCGTCGAGGACCTCCCAGACGTCGATCCCCATCCGGTCGAAGACCATCTTCAGCTCGTTGACGAGGGCGATGTTCACCGCCCGGAAAATGTTCTCGACGAGCTTCGACGCCTCTGCGGCGCGCGCCGAAGAGACGCGGACGGTCTGCACGATGATCTGATCGTAGAGGAGCTGGGCGAGGTCGCCCGACACCGTGTCGAACCCGCCGACGACCTTCGGGATGGAGGCCGTGCCGAAATCCTTGTTTCCCGGATCCTCTCGCTCCGGGGAGAAAGCGAGAAAGAACTCCCGGCCGGCGCGCAGGGCCGGAGTTTCCAGGATTCCGCGCAGAAGCTCGTCCGTCGTCCCCGGATACGTGCTCGACTCCAGAATGACGAGCTGCCCGGGCCGAAGCGCCGCGGCGATCTGCCGCGCCGTCGAGACGACGTATTTCATGTCCGGCTCGCGCTGCAGAGTCAGCGGCGTCGGCACGCAGATGAGAAGGGCGTCCGGCTCCGCGAGGCGCGCGAAGTCCGTCGTCGTCGAAAGCCGTCCCGTGGAGAGCGCCGCCTTCAGCCGCCCACCGTCCATGTGCTTGATGTAGCACTCGCCCCGGGAGAGGGCGTCGACCTTGGTGGCGTCCACGTCGAAGCCGAGGACCGTGAAGCCCTTCTCGATGAAGGTGAGTGCCAGCGGGAGGCCGACGTATCCGAGGCCGAGGATCCCGACGGTGGCCGTATGGTCGGCGAAACGCCTTCGAAGAGCCTCGCCGAGGTCAGAAGAATCGGTGTTCACCATTCGCGTCTCGTTTCGAGCAGAACTCTCTTCCCCGCAGGGTGAAAAAGGAGCAGGGACACCGCAACCATGCGGAGAAAGATTCCTCGGAAAGGCTACCACAGTCCCTCCTGCCGATCGGGAGCTGTTGCCTCAGTTTCGCGGACGGAAGACGGGCTTGACGGGGCGGCCTTCGAGGAAACGCTCGATTCCGCCGTCGAGCGCCTGACGGTAGACGCTGAGCGCCCCACCGACCGCCTCGACCGTCCGATCGATGTCGTCGTCGTGGTGGGAGAAGCTGACGACCAGTGACGGCATGAGGACGCCCCGCTTCAGGGTCTCCTGGAGAACCAGCGTCCGGAAGGCCTGCGACGCGTTTCCCTCGGCGTCCCTGGCCGCATAGACGAGATTGCAGTCCCGGCCCAACACCTGGAATTGTCCGGCGACCCCGTGCGCCCGCGCGGCCTCTTCGATGCCGGCTTTCAGCCGCGCGCCCTGGCGGTGGAGAACTTCGACGACTCCCTCGCCCTCGTAGATCCTCATCGTCTCGATCGCCGCCGCGAGCGCGTGGGTCTCGGCCCCGTGCGTCGTGGAGAGCAGAAAGACGCGCTCCTGGTCGTGGTGGAGACCGCCGCGCTCCATGAGGGCCCGCTTGCCGACGAGGGCCGAGACGGAAAAGCCGTTCGCCATCGCCTTGCCGAAGGCCGCGAGGTCCGGAACCACGCCGTAAAGCTTCTGTGCGCCGCCGAGGTGCCAGCGGAAGCCGGTAATGTTCTCGTCGAATATCAGGACCGTTTCCTCCGCATCGCACAGGCGCCGGAGGTGCGCGAGGAACCCGGGGGCGGGCTCATGAACGGCCGCGGGCTCCAGCATCAGGCAGGCGATCTGCCCGGGGTAGCGGCGAAACAGCGTCTCGACACTCGCGACATCGTTGTATTGGAAGGTGAGAGTCAGGGCGCGGGCGCTCTTCGGGACGCCGGCGGGCATCGCCGTCGACCCGATGAACCAGTCGTCGATCGAGAAGAAGGGCTGATCCCCGCAGAGCGCGACGAGGTCTCGACCCGTGTGAGCCCGGGCGAGCTTGACGGCGGCCGTCGTGGCGTCGGAGCCGTTCTTGCAGAACTTCGCCATGTCCGCCCCGTCGATCAGGCCGAGCAGCCGCTCGGCGCACTCCACCTCGACAGGAGAGGGTCGGGTGAAGTTGCTCCCGTGTCTGAGCGCCGAGCTGGCGGCCTCGACGACGGCCGGATGGGCGTGGCCGAGGGTGACGGAGCGCAGCCCCATTCCGTACTCGATGAACTCCCGTCCGTCCAGGTCCCAGACGTGACAGCCGCGGCCGCGCACGATGAAGGCGGGCGCGCCGACGGGGTACTGGTCGTCGCCCTTCGCGTACGTGTGCGCGCCTCCGGGAATGGCCGCGTGCGCCCGCGCCCGCAGCATCGCCGAGCCGGGCGACTCGATGAGTCGCCGCGCGGGATCTCCGGACACGGGGGGCTTTGCGCTCATCGTCAGGGCGATTTGACCGGAGAAGAATTCTTTTCGAAGGTTACCACAGTCCCCCCTGCTCAGCGCGACCTATTGCCACTTCGCCAGTCGGTCACTTCCAACGGCCCGCTCTCTCTCTTCCCGTGATCGGCGTCGTGATCTTCTCCCCCCCGCCACCGGAGCCGGGGCCGTTCACCTCGAGGCATCTATGCGTCCCAGGTCGAGGACGGCCGTATCCCGAACACGAAATACCGCTGCAGCGTCGAGCTGTCTCCGGATCTCGAGCTCGCGCCCTCCGGCGGCCCGAACGGCGTCTTCTATATCACGATCGAAAGGGGCGAAGTACTCAAGTCTGCCTCCCCGGAGCGCCTCGAGGTCGACAACGAGATGTGTCACGCCGAATTCTCGATACAGCCGCATCAGCGGTTCCGGCGTCGTCGCAAAGAACGCATCGATCAACGCTCGCATTCTGCGACGCATTTCGAGTGTGTATTTGTCGTGAAATGCCCAATGCGTTTCGTAAGTCACGAAAGCGCGACGGCGTACGAGATACGGAACTGTATCGAAGAACTCCGATGGCCAGCCGGCGATCACGGAGTCCGAAGGCAACGTCTCGAGAAACCGGTAAACGGGGTCCGCAGGGTCGGCCCGTCTGTTCAACCCTGCATCCCCGGATCCCCTGCTTCCAAGCAGGACGAGGGTCGCGATCCCGAACATCCCAACAGCCGTTTGCGAGAGCCAGCGCCGCCGCGCAGCGGACGAGCCTGGTATGAGGCCAGCGGCGCCGGCCCCGAGCAGGACAATCGCGAATGGAGGCAGCGCGTATGCGACGTAACGATTCGGCAAGTACAGGGCCGGGAACAAGGGCTGGGCAATTACGTAACCCGCCAGCGCCGCGATTGGCAGAAGCGTGATCCGGCGAACCTGGGGGCTCCGGATGAGGAGCCTCAGCCATCCGATCGACGACAGAACCAGCATAGCCAGGAGCGTCACCAGCAGCCTTCGACCGGACCCGTTCGACCGGATCCACCGCCCCACGACCGAGATCGGAGTGCCGGCTCCAGGGACCGCGGAACCGATGACGGATTCCGTCTCGCGAACGAATCCCCGAAACGGAGGTCGATTGCTGGGGCTGTTCCGCCCCCCGGGCCCCGCCTCCGGAAACTCCGCCGACCGGTCCGCCGTGATGAGTCGTCCGAACCGAGCCGAGAGAATCTCGACAGGCAGCAGAATCACGACGGCGATGCCCGCGACGCCAAAAAGAGCGCCGATCCGCTTCCCCGGAGCCCACGATGCGGCAGGCCCTCTCTCCTCGGAGATCGGATGGAACAGCAGTATCGCCAGGCATATGCCCGCAAGGACCCCGGCAATCGGATAGAAGGCCGCCCCAAGCCAGACCAGCAGCGAGAGCGCCCGAATGCTGCCGTACGCGAGCGCCACCAGAACACCGGCCAGAATGGGAAAGCCAAACGAGCGCGGCAGACCACCGGCCATCTGAAAGAGGAACGCGCCGCTCCCGAAGCAGAGACACGCAGACGTCCATGCCGCAAGAACACCTGCAATCCTGTAAGCGACGAGCGCGATGCAATAGACGGTCACTAACAACAGCACGTAAGGAAGGGCCTTGCTGAGCGTCGTTGCGCCGTTCAGATGCGCCGCAGCGGTATAGAGGCCTCGATATCCCACCGGGAGACATGCCAGGTCGTAGTCAGAAGCATAATCACCACGGAGTGCGGGAGATTCGTACCGGAAAAAGGGAACAATGTGTTGACGAACATCGTCGTTGAAGACGGACGGATCTCTAGCCAGCTGAATGTGAGAGTACAGAGCCGGGCCGTAGATCGCGGCGATTGTGACGACAAAGAACCCGGCAATCGCGATGGCGCGGAACGTCGGACGCAGAGGGGTCACGAAATACCGGTCCTTACGTCGACACGCCGCACCCGGTCAAAGCCCCGGCTCAGCGTTCGCGAGGCAGCCACTCGGCCTACCCCATTTCGAACCAATAACACAAACAGCGTGCTACGTTGACCTCCCTGACTCTTCGTGATTACGGCGCGCTATAGGCCATCAATACTATGCTCTCAGGCATCCGCCTTCAACAGCGGCTTTCCCGCTCGTCCAGGCAGACGACAAAGCCTCAGCCGAGCTCGCTCTAGGCGTCCCGCGTGTGGCGCAGGAGGTCCGTCCGGTCCAGGTGCCCCATCCGGTGGAAGTATCAACTGATTCGGTGTCACGCCTTGTTCGTTGAGCGTCACAAGTGAGAGCTTTCCCTCTCGGAAATTCCCTTCAGGACGGCCTTTCGTGGCCGTCCGCCGTCTCTCACTCCTTTCGTTCGCCGCCAGGAACTCGCCGGCTTTACTACCAGCTCCGCCACCGCAACCGGGAGGACGTTCACCGGAACGGCCGCCACGGCTCCTGCCGACACTTCCCGGGATCTTCGCGACATCGCCTCCGCCACGCCCACCTTTCAGCAGATCTCCTCGATCGGCATCCCCGCTTCCCCCTGTCGAAGCGCCACCCTGATCTGCTTTTCCCTGTACCGGCCCTACCCTCACCGATCCGTCCTCCCGGCCCCTCCCAGAGCCTCAGAACGAACCGAAATCTACGCCCCCTTTACGAGAAGCACCCCTCACAAAGAATCGGCGGTCAGGCCCCTGGATGTGCCGTTCGAAATGGTCCTCCCCGGACGCCCTGGCGTGTCGCCCGTCGATGAAGACGTTGGGGCGTCCAGACCCGGGAAAGGGTGAACCACAGCGCGTCACCGGACCTTCCAGAGAAGACCCTGCCGAACCCGATCTGCCGACGCGGAAGGGATATGATTCAGTCAAATGGCTCTGACTGGCATTCTCGTAGTCATACAGAAGGCCGCGCGAATCAGCTTTCTTGCGACGCTGGCACTTTTCCTGATCCTTGGTGCCCCTACCGCGTTAATGAAGTCGCTCAGAAGAGTCAAGCAGGGGTGGGACCTTCGGCACGAGGCATTCATCGAATCGCGCAAGCGTCTCTTTGGAGCCGAGTACGTAGACGGCATAGAGGCCATTCGTAAATCGATATCCCCAGACGGCGAGTATCTGCTGGTACGAGAGCAAGGCGCGGACGACGAGGCGGAACTTTGGGTCCGGTACGACCTGGCACCAAGGCGTGCAGTGTTCTTGGACCAATCCGTGTTTTCGCTTGCGCGAGGAGAAACACCGTCCCGGGGAGCAGTTGAAGCAGTGCCACAACTCGCGGTAATCGCGCGCGACCGTGGAAAGGCGCCACAGCTCGTCGCCACCACGCTGCTCTTCCCGGCAATTCAGGGGAGACAGCCCGTACCACGCGAAAATCCAGCGCCGTCTACTCGATGAAGAGCGATCTGCTACGGTTTGCCTTCGGCGTCGGCGGGGTGGCGCTGTTCCTGAGCGCCGGCTTCGGCCTCTCCCAGCTATCGACCACGCTGCGGAGACGCTCACTGGCAATTCGCTTGGCTTACAGCTATTTGCTTGGTGTGGCCTATGTTGCTGGAGCAATGTATGTGACTTCCTACCTCCTCGGGCTTGCTCTCGAGCGCACGGTCATTCTTTCGATTGTCATCGTTCCGGGCGGCGTGGCGTTGATCCAATGGCTCTCCGCTCGACGTCGCGTGGCTCGGGGTCTAACTGGAGGCTACTGTTCGTGGAGGAGAGTTACCCGCGATCCGCTCCTCGGGGTGGTCACAGCACTAGGTATCCTCGTGTCGCTGGGAGTCCTGGCTGAAGCGATGACTAACCCGGTGACGGACCCAGATGGGCGGATTGAGTGGTGTCTTCAGGCGAAGTACCTTCGAGCAGAACAGAGTGTCACCCCGAAGGCCCTGCGGGAGGCGCAGTGGTATGTGACTAACCGCGGATACCCGCTGTTGCTCCCTTTGGCGCAGGTGGCCATCCAACAAACGTTTTCGACGAATGAAGATGAACGTGTCTTTCGGCCCTTGTACGCAGCGTTCTTTCCAGTGTCTCTTCTGATTGTTTTTGAGGGCTCCGCACGCCTCGCCGGACGGCGATGGGCAGCGACGGCGGTTCTGATGGCATCGATTGTCCCTTTTCTTGCGTCTTCGAGTAACGGCGGAGCAGCGTCAGCGTGCAGCGATCTTCCACTTGCGTGTTTCTTCACCGGCGGGATACTTCTTCTTCTTGGCGATCGAAGGTCTCTCTCATCGACGATCGCTGCAGGCGCGCTTCTGGCAGCCTGCGTTCTGACAAAACAAGAAGGACTTGTGCTTGCAGTGGTGGCGGTTGCGGCCGGCTCGAGTGTAGTGTTTCCATTTTTTACACGACGTGTTCGTCCCCAACGGACAACTTACCTTATGGCAAGGCTGGGCTTTCCGGTTTTCGCGGTCGTGTCGGCTCTGGCGCTGCGAATGTCGTGGTCAGCGCGGATTTCCCCAACGATGTTTGATTATGTGACGCCGCTGTGGAAGGTGTCGACATACCTCGAGTTTCTTCCCCGACTACTGAGAGCAGCACCTGAAATGCTCAGTGAGACTCTTAATCGACAGAAGTGGGGGCTTTTCTGGGCCGTCGTAGTGCTCGCTTTCATCGCAGGATTGCAGGCGTTTCGTTTCCGATTCTGCCGGCTACTGCTGTTGGCTGCACTAGCTCCTTTGGCGGTGGCCTGCCTGGCATATGGCGTCGATCCGGGCTCCGGCTGGGTGGCAAGGCACAGCTGGAGCCGATTTCTGGCGCAGGCGTCGCTCCTGATTCTGGTGGTCCTGCCGTTCTTCGTGAAGCAGGCCATCGGAGGGATGTCTCCCCGAGTGTGGGTCCAGCGTAACTCTCGTGTTCGAGGTGGTGTTTCGGTCTAGCCGGCGGCTCCGGAGGGAACCGGGAGGTCGGATCGGGTTGGAAGACCCCGAGTTGAACGCGTAGCAATCGTCACGCAGTGGAAAACGAGGAAATATGCGTATCAGGCGTCGTCTCGTGGTGGGTGACAGCGAGGTCAGTCGACGTTCAATCGTCGAAGCAGCTCTGCTGCCGGACGTACCTCCGCCTGTCGGGCTTGGGGGAGGAGTTCGCGAATCTCAGGGCCCGTCTCACAGGCCCGCATCCTGCCCGGCTACCGGGAGGATTCGCCTGAACAAGCCGTAAACTGAATGTATGTCGATCAGGACGGCCGAAGGTCGATGCTCATAATCGCGCTCGCCGCCGACTCCGAGGAGCGCCTTGACATGACCGGCGACTGGTTCACATGGGGCAACGACGCGGCGACGATGAGCCGGGGCGCCAGGGCGCTGGGCCAAGGGAGGTCTGAATGAGAAGCGTTACGCTGAAGTGGTACGGGCTCGTTGTTGCGGCGTTCGCGGTCGCGTGCATCGGTATGGCCGCACGCGGCGAAGAGGCCAGGAAGCTCGTGACCCGCTCCTGGAACCTCTGCGACTACAAGACCGATCTCGACGGCCAGTGGGAGGGCTCGATCGTCGCCTCCGACGGAAACTGCTACTTCGCCAGCTCGACCCACTCCGGGCGGACCGGAGGGATGTTCTTCAAGTTCGACCCCAGGACCGAAAAGATAACCGTCCTCACCGACGACATCACCAGGGTCTGCGGCGAGGAACCGACCCGGGACGCCCCCCAGGGCAAGATCCACTCCGATGTCGACGAGATGGACGGGTGGCTCTACTTCGGCACCCACGAGTCCTATGGCACGCCAACCAGGCTCTATAAGGGTGCGCACCTCATCGGTTACGAGATGAAGACCGGCAAGCTCAAGGACTACGGGGTGCTCGAGCCGAAATACACCAACTACGCCGGGCTGGCCGCCGATCCGAAGAACAAGTGCGTCTACGTTTACCTCATCTATCCGGGCCAGAGAAATGACAAGCCCAGCTTCCTCTACAGGATCGACGTCAAGACGGGCCAGAAACGCAAGGTACACGAGTTCCCGGGGATGCTGGGCGACATGAAGGCTGGCGGCTACGACGCGGCGGTCTACTACATGTACTGCGACCCAGGCGGCGTCCTGTGGCTCCCCACCTGGAAGGGGCTCCTCGCCAGGTACGACCCGCCGAAGGACAAGGTCGAGCTGATCGACGGCGTGTTCCCCTTCAAGGCCGAGATGCCCCACCAGAACTGGACGTGGATACAGCCGATCCCCGGGCAGAGCAAGGCGGCGGTGACCTGCGGCGACGGCCTCTACATATTCGACCCGTCGGGGGAAAAGCCCGGCTTCAAGCTCGTCGCCAGAATCGGGAAGACCGATCTCGGAATCGCCATTGCGGGGAACATCGTCTACTTCGTCCAGGACCTGCACCTCAAGGCGGTGGACATCGGCAAGGAGAATCCGCCGGTGACAGACTACGGCTTCGTTACGGACCAGGATGGCCGCCGGCCATGGCGCCTGCCCGCACTGGCCGCGGGCACCGACGGCGGCATCTACATCACCGGCGACTGGTTCACCCAGGGCAGCGACACCGCCACCACGCGCCTGAGCCGCGAGAGGAACATGGGAGAGGAGACGTATCCGGCCCAGAAGCGATGCGAGCGCTTCGCTTACGTGAAGGTGACGCCGCCGGGGAAGTGAGCCCTTGGCGGGTGCACGCCATCCGACGGGTACCCGACCGAGCACGGATCCTGTCAGGATGTCCGGCCTTCAAATGCTGCGAGCGCTCTGATCGATTCTGCGCAGCCAGCGCAGGACCCGCAGGGTGAACGCGCGCGTCCCAAATAGCAGCACGGGAGAAGAGACGACGATCAGGGCGGCGAGACGCCCCTTGCTCCCGGACCACCGCCACGCGGCGATGATCGTCTGACGCATCAACGAACGCTCGCCGCGCGCAGCACAGAGGATCGAACCGTCCAGAAAGAGATCGACGATTCTGGGCCAGACCGTCGGATCCCGGCGCCACGCCGTCCTCTCCAGATTTCTTGCGATTGCAAGGTGAGCCAGAGCGAAGCTCCGAGCGTCTTCGAAGGGCTTCCTGATCGAAAGCCGATCGGGGGCGTCGACCTGTACGAAGCAGAGGGCCTCGGCCCGGTGCACGATGGCAACTTCGTGACAACCTGCCCGGACGTCGTACTCCTTGTCTTCCCAGTTCCGGAGAGGGAGCCATGCTCCAATCGCATTCACCGCCGATCGCCGCCAGACGCACGAGCCTGTCGCCCATGGCCTTCTCCACAGCACCGTGGGAAGGAACCCGTCACAGGTCGGATCCCCGCCCCGAAAGACCTCCATGGCATCCTCACCCTTCATGGCGACCGATGCGCAGTACGCCATCCCCGCACCGGGCGAGGCGCGGAGTGCCGTCACCAGAACGTCGAGAAAACGTGGCGCCCAGAAGTCGTCCGAATCAAGGTAGGAAACGTAAGCCCCCGTTGCCACCCTCCGACCGGCCTCGCGTGCGGTGCCTGGCCCGCTGTTGGTCTCGAGCCGAAGAAGCCGTACGGCCACGTCACGTCGCCGATCGCCGCCGGGCACGACGTAAGGCACCGGCGATGCGTCGTCGACAATCACCAACTCGATGGCGGGGTAAGTCTGCGCGAAGACCGATCTGACGGCGCGGTCCGTCAGATCCGCGCGGGCATACGTCGGAATCACGACCGTGACGACTTCGGTTCCAGCAGAAGGCACCTGGCCGGTCCCGGACGAGGGCGTCCCTTCGCAGCTAACCCTCGTGAGTTCGTCCCGCGTCAAGCTGTCACTCTCGCTCGGTCCTGCGACCGAAGGAAAGACGCGCCTTGACCCGGGAGGCCAACGCGCCGCGCAGCCTTTGCAAGGGCGATCTGGCCGGCTCGCGCAGCACCACCTCGACAATCGAGACGCCGCCCTCCCGGATCACTCGAGAGAGCGTCTCTTCGACGTCCCCTGCCAGCCTCACATAACGGGCCCCGACCGACTCCGCAAAACGGCGGAAGTCCGGATTCCGGAGTTCCGTCCCGTGAAGGTGCCCGTACGTGCCGAGCTGTTGCCCACTGATGGCGCTGTAGAGCCCGTCATTGAAGACGATCGCGGTGAGCGGTATCTCCTCGCGCACCGCCGTGAGCAGCTCGAGCCCTGAAATGGCGAAGCCGCCGTCTCCGAGGAGGGCGACCACGGTCCGGTCTGCGCGGGCGAGCCGCGCTCCGATGGCCGCCGGCAACGCGAAGCCCATTGCCTGAAGATTCGTCGGAAGGATGAGACCCCGGGGCCGGAGGACGCGAAAGTGGCGTCGCCCCAACATCTGGTGCCGGCCGGAATCGAGGACCAGGCAGGATTCCGCGGGCATCGCACGGCGCAGGGCGGCGAAGAAGCCCTCGATCGACGCCGGCCGCCCTCCTCGAATCGTCGGCTCCGTACCACGTGGCGCCGCCTCCGTGACGCGCCGTCTCCATTGGCCGACCTCCTCCTCCGTGAAGCCCGAACCGATGGACGTCTCTGAAGACAAACGGCGGTTCAGGAGCGCCCTGATCACGGACGGGACGTCGGCGGCGAGGGTCGACGACGCGTCGTAATTCGCTCCGAGGACCGCTTCGGACGCGTCGACGTGGATCAGCCGATCCGGCGCGAGCCGAAGGCGGAAACCGTGCGCTCCGTTGTGAGAAAACTTGCAGCCCAGAGCCAGGACCAGATTCGCGCTATCGAGGAGTTCGTTCAGCAGGGGGACGCTTCCGCGATCGAAGCACAACACCCACGGGTTGTCCTCTGGTACGACACCGCGTCCCGACGTCGTCGTCACGAGCGGTGCCTTCAGGGTCTCCATGAGCTGGAGCAGCTCCGCCGCCGCGCCGTTCGCTCCCTGTCCGACGTAGAGCACGATGCGCCGCGCCCCGCACACCCGAAGTGCGATTTCGTCGACCGACGGCGCTTCTTGATGCGGACGCTCCGAGGGAGCGGGCGGCGACACCGTGCCTTCGTCCGAAAGAGTTCCGGGCGAGACCTGAACGACCACCGGTCCCGGCTCCCCGGCCCGGGAAACGGCATAGGCCTCTTCGAGCGTGGCTTCGACGCCCTCGGCGGTCCTGAGGTCGAAGACACGTTTCACCAGCGGCGCCACCACCGCCCGCTGGTCGAGTGCCTGGAGCTGGAACCGCCGGCCCGGGCCATCGGCCGGCCCCCCGACGATGTGCAGGACCGGGGCCGAATCCAGGAGAGCTTCGGCGAGCCCCGTCAGGGAATAGGTGAACCCCGGTCCCGGTATCGTCAGGAGCACGCCCGGGCGGCCCGAGGCACGCGCGTAGCCATTTGCCATGAAGGAGGCGGCCAGCTCGTGCGTTGCGACGATGGTTCGCAGACGCGATTTTCGAAGCGCCTCGAAGAGAGCGACGTTCTGCGTGCCGGGAAGACCGAAGACGGTCTCCACGCCGAGAGTCTCGAGGGCTCGACAAAGACGCTCGGCGCCGCTCACGGTCGACCCATCAGGAATCCGAAGGGCGCCGACGGAGGCGGTCCGCCGACGCCGCGAGCTTCTTCCGAAGGAACTTCGTCATCTCGCGGCTTCTCCGAGCCCAGCGAAAACGCGCCGACTCGGGGCTTTCCAGAAGAAGGCACAGGTGAAGGTCGCCTCCGAGCTGAGCCTTGAAGTGGGTCACGGGGTTGAGGGGGGCGTCCGTAAGGTCGTTCGCGGTGACTCCCTGCTCCGAGAGGCGCTTGAAGACATTCCACCGGAGAAAGGCCGTGGCTCCGAGATTGAGATACTGCCCGTCCGCGGCGGCGCACACCGTGTCCGACATGGTATTCGCGCCGACGAGAACCAGCTGGGTCGACACCGACGGTCCCTGAGGCAGCCGGGCGTGGAACAGGCGGGCGAGGCCCCGGGATCTCAGGCGTCCGAAGAAACGCTCGAACGCCGCCCGGGGAAGGTAGAGGCGGACGCCCTTCCGCTCGTGAATCTGGGAGTGGAGGCGAAAGAAGCTGTCGAAGTCGTCATCCTCCGTCACGGAAAGGCCTTCGCGACCCGCCCGCTCCACGAGCCGCCTGAGGTTCTGCTCCACGCGCGCCCAGAGCAGGTCCAGGTCCGAAAGTGGGACGGCATAGCTGTACTGAAGGCTTGCCGTCCAGCCTCTCGCGAGAAGAACCCGGACGTCGGTGATGGAGCTCCGGCATCGCAGCGCGATGTGGCCGTAGCCCCGGGCGGCGAGACCACTCGCCAGCGCCTCGAGGATTTCGTTCTGCCGCGAGGTCCGTTGGGAGGGGTAGCGGGTCTCGAAAGGCCGCAGGAGGATCCCGTTGTAGTAGAGAAGGAGCCGCGGCGAGACGTACGTTCCCAGACGCGACGTCCGCTCGTAGACGGCGACCCCACCGAGGATCTCGTCGCCCTTTTCGACGGCCAGAATGCGATAGCTCCCCCCGCCGCCTCGCAGAGGGCTTCGAGGTACTCGGGGGTGCTGTAGACGGCGCCCTGCGCCGACCGGGAGACCAGCTGGTTCCACGCCGGATAGTCGGCCTCCGCGAGGAACCGACTGGCGAGCCCTGCTCTCAACCGTCGAGCCTCTGCCGGCTCTGCTTCCTGATCCAGGAGCAGAAGCTGACGATCCCGGGCACGGGATCTTTCCAGGTGAAGTACGGCTCATACGCTCCGATCCAGGATCGAATCAGGGACCAGCCGCTCACGGCCTGCTTCCTCCACTCGGCGAGCCCGCTCTGCAGATCGAGCCGCGGGTAGACACAACGTCGTCCGAGCCGATATTCCCGGACAGGCTCGACCTCGCCGCCGAGAGCGTCACGGTAGGCCATCTCGCAGACGTCGATGCCGCAGCGGGCGGCGAAGTCCACGTACCACCACGGCCGGGCATTCACCTCCAGGATCTTGTACAGACCGTCCCGATCGTCGAGCTTGAACTCCGCGCTGAAGACACCGTGATACCCGATTTCGCTCAGGAGCCGCGTGATCGTCTCCACCGCTCCGGCCACTTCGCCCAGCGGAATGGTCACGCAAAGGGTGCTGTTGCCAAACAATTCCGGGAACATCCGGACTCGCCGGCGCGCGAGGAGGCCGCAGATCCGTCCGCGCCGGTCCACGAAGCCTTCGACGAAGACGTGACGCGTCGGAGGACCGGGGATGAACTCCTGAAGCATCACCGTCAGACCGTTCGCGGAGGCATCCTGGAGCAGCCGGAGTGCGTCTGCGCGATCCGTGAAGCGGAGCGCTTTTGCCCCGTAGAATTTGGCAAAGGCCGTCGACTGGTTCGGTTTCACGAAGTAGTCCTGCAGCCGATCGGCCGGAACCTCTTCGAGCGCCGCCGCGTCACGGAGGACGACTGTCCTGGGATGAGGGAGGCCCAATCTCGTGAGCGTTTCGGCGAAGACGGCCTTGTCCACCAGCTGCCTGAGAGTCCCGGGAGGAGCCACGCTGCTCGGAAAGCGGGTCGCAAGCTCCGGCTTCAGCCGGCTGACCGCCATGGCCCACGCGTCCGAGCAGGGCAGGAGGACCATTCGGCTGATGGTCAGCGACTCGAGCCGCGAACCGAGGTTCTCTTCGGAGAACTCGTCCGGGCCTTCCTCGGGCAAGGTCCGATACCAGCGCGAGCGGGTGATCTCGCCGACGCGAGCGCCTGTCACGTACAGGGGCACGCCGCGTCTTCCGAGGCAGCGCACGGCCCCGAGTACCGTGAGGCCGCGCCCGAGGATCAAGACCGGCACCGCATGGCGCCGGTTCGCGCCGTCAGGCTCCCCGGCCGTCGAAGAGCTCATCCCGCTTCCCGTCGCGGCAGTCTACACACTCCGACGACGAACCGTCGGCTGCCCCGTCGCGCCCGGTGCGCCACGAGCCGCTGTCGCCGTCTTCCCGATGGTATGATTTCCGGGGTTATATCCGGCGTCCCGGCTGAAGTGTGCGGAAGGCGTGTCCTCCCGGCTCCATGAAGCCGTCCGCCGCAGGGAGACTAGTGCCGATGCCGAGTCTGGAGCTCGAAGAAGAGACGCTGAATCGCCCGTCCGAGCCCGAGGTACATCTCGCGGACCTGTGGCGTGTCGTGGTCCAGCACCGCGGGCTGGTCATCGGGTCCGTCGTCCTTTGTCTCGCCACGGCGTGGGTGGTCGCCTTCCTGACGAGGCCGATGTTCCGCGCTTCGACGCTCCTTGCCCTCGAACAGGAACGCGATAATCCCCTGGACATCGCCGCGAGCGTGGCGCGTCAGCGCGGCCCGGACGCCATCTCGGTCGAGACCGAGTCGCGGCTCATGAAGAGCCGCGATGTGCTCGAGCGCGTCGTGAGGAAGCTGAGCCTCGCCGAGTCGGCTCCCAAGCAGGAGACGACGAGCGCCAATGGCACGCCGGCCGCCACCGCGCCGGCTTCCGACATCGATCCCGTCGCGGAGGCCGCCCTGGGCCTGCAAGAGAGCGTCGACATTCGGCCCGTACGAGGCACGGAGCTCATCGAGATCCTGGTCACGGCGCATTCCGCCCGGAAAGCCGCCGACCTCGCCAATGCGGTGGCCGACGCCTACGTCTCCTGGAAGCTCGAGTCGAGGTTCCGGCTGCTGGGCCAGGCCTCCGAGTTCCTCACGAGCCAGATCGAAGATGCCAAGTCGGCTCTCGCGCAGAAGGAGGAGCGTCTCCTCGCCTTCGGCCGGCGGAAAGACATCCTGAGCACCGACCTCCAGAGCGGATCAGCGGCCGCGAAGGTCGATGCCCTCGCGCGCGACCTCGCCGCGGCTACGGCCGACCGGATCTCGAAAGAGGCCCGCGAAGCGGAGCTTCGAAACGCACGTCCCGAAACGCTCGCCGACTCGATTTCGGGCGGCCTCGTCCCGCAGCTTCGGGCCGATCAGGCCCGCCTCGAGCGCGAATACCAGGCCAAGCTCGACGTCTACAAGCCCGACTGGCCCGCCATGCGGCAGCTCAAGGCCCAGATCGAGAAGGACCGCCAGAATCTCGACCTCGCCATCCAGGAAGCCGTCCGAAAGGCACGCGAATCCGCGCATTCCGACGTCCTCGTCGCGCAGCGCCGCGAGGACATTCTCCGGAGCGCCCTGCAGACCCAGCGCTCCCAGGCGATGGCAGGCAACGCCGACGCCGTCGAGTACAGCAACCTGAAGGTGGAGACCGACACCCAGCGGGCGCTCGTCGACAACCTTCTGAAGCGGCAGGCGGAGATCCAGGTCCTGACCCGCGTCGAGGGCGAACGCGTCTCGAACGTCCGGATCGTGGAGCGGGCCCTTCCGCCCGGCTCGCGCTTCCGCCCCTCCTATCGTCTCAACAGCCTCGTCGGGCTGGCCTGCGGCCTGTTGCTCGGCGTGGGGCTCGCCTTCATGGCCGACTACATGGATCGGAGCCTGCGGACTCCGGAGCATGTGAGCCGGTACCTGAAGCTCCCGGTTCTCGGAATCATCCCGGCCGCCGACGGGGTTACGGAAGGGGTCTACGCATCCCCCTCGCCTGCCGACGCCTCTGCTACCCGCAAGAAGTCCAGGCCGAACGCTCTTCGTGTGAAGGCCGTGAAGGCACAGAAGACCCCCCTCGAGCTTCTTCCTCACACGCTTCCCCGCTCCACGGTGGCCGAGGCCTACCGCGCCCTCCGGACGTCCCTTCTCCTCTCCACGGCCGACCGTCCCCGCTCCGTCGTCGTCACGTCGGCCATCCCTCTCGAAGGGAAGACGACGACGGCGACGAACCTCGCCGTCGTCCTTTCGCAGCTCGGAAAGAAGGTTCTCCTCGTCGATGCGGACCTCCACCGGTCACGCCTCCACGAGATCTTCCAGGTCTCGAACGTCGTCGGCCTGGTCACCGTGCTCACCGGACTGAGCGACACCGGAACGGCCGTCCACGGGACCGAGATACCGGGCCTGTTCGTTCTCCCGGCCGGTCCGAATCCGCCGAACCCGTCGGGGCTCCTCTCCTCAGACAGAATGCTCGAGTTCCTCAACAGCGCATTGGCCGAGTACGACTTCGTCGTTCTCGACACCCCGCCGGCTCTCGTGCTCGCCGACGCCGTCCTCGTCGGGCATCTGAGCGACGGCATCATCCTGACCGTTCGGGCCGGCAGCACGCCGCGCGAACAGGTCGTCCGGGCCCGGGACGAACTCCGCCGGGGAAATGGCCGGATCCTCGGGGTCGTTCTCAACGCGCTGAAGGACGAAAGTGGCGACATCACGTACCGCGAGCGGTACGGCGCCCGCTACTACCAGGGTACGGCGAGTCCAGCCGAGACCGCCGAGACGCCGTCCGCCGTCAAGACGACTTAGAGCGAGCGGGAGCCAGATGCGACTCCTCGTCACCGGCCATCTCGGCTACATCGGCACGGTGCTCGTGCCGATGCTCCGGGCCGAGGGGCACGACGTCGTCGGCCTCGACAGCGCCCTTTTCGAGCGGTGCACCTTCGGCGATCCGCCGCAGACGGTGCCGGAGATCCGGAAGGACATCCGGGACGTCCGGCTCCCTGACGTCCAGGGCTTCGACGCGGTGATCCATCTCGCGGCCCTCTCGAACGACCCTCTGGGAAACCTCGACCCCGACCTGACCTACGACATCAACCACAAGGCTTCGGTTCGTCTGGCCGAGCTGTGCAAGCAGGCGAAGGTCGCCCGCTTCCTCTTCTCCTCCTCTTGCAGCCTTTACGGAGCGGCGGGCGAGAGTCCCGTGGACGAGCATGCCCCCTTCAACCCCGTCACGCCCTACGGCCACTCCAAAGTGCTCGTCGAGCGGGATGTCGCCCGACTGGCCGACTCGAGCTTCAGCCCGGTCTTTCTCCGAAACGCGACGGCCTACGGTGTCTCGCCGCGACACCGGTTCGACATCGTGCTGAACAACCTGGTCGCGTGGGCCTTTACGACGGGCCGCGTCCACATCAAGAGCGACGGCACGCCCTGGCGCCCCATCGTGCACGTCGAGGACATCTCACGGGCGTTCCTCGCGGCGCTCACGGCCCCCCGCGACGTCATTCACAACGAAGCCTTCAACGTCGGGCAGGACGGCGAGAACCACCAGGTCCGTGACCTCGCCGAGCTGGTCCACCAGGTCGTGCCGGGGTGCACGATCGAGTACGCCGCGGACGCCGGACCGGACAAGCGAAGCTACCGCGTCGACTTCGGAAAGATCTCGAGGCTCCTCCCCGCGTTCAAGCCCGAATGGAATGCCCGGCGGGGCGCCGTCCAGCTCTATGAAGCGTATCGCCGAACAGGGGTCCGGCTCGACGAGTTCGAAGGCCCGCGATACCGCCGGATCGACCATATCCAGGAACTCATCCGCTCCGGCGTTCTCGGCCGCGACCTTCGAAGAACGAGCCCCATCGCCGCCCCCGCTGCGGAGCCCGGCCGGAGCGAATGACCTCGGACACCGGCACGGGACCCGGGCCTCGAACGCTCTGCCGGTTCTGCCGGGCGCCGCTCACCCGGACCTTCGCCGACCTCGGGATGTCTCCCCTGTGCGAAAGCTACGTGACCGCCGATCGGCTCGACGAGATGGAGCCTTTCTTCCCGCTTCACGTCTGGGTCTGCTCGCGATGCTTCCTGGTCCAGCTGGGGGAGTACGTCTCCCCCGCGGAGATCTTTTCGGAATACGCCTACTTCTCCTCCTACTCGGAGTCGTGGGTGCGGCACGCGAAGGCCTATGCCGATCGGATGGCGCAGCGGCTCGGTCTCGGCGCCGGCAGCCGGGTCGTCGAAGTCGCCAGCAACGACGGGTACCTCCTGCAGCACTTCGCGGCGAGCGGGATTCCCGTCCTCGGAATCGAGCCGGCGACGAACGTGGCGGCGCGCGCGATCGAACGGGGGATTCCCACGATCGAGCGATTCTTCGGACCGGAGCTGGCGCGGGAGCTGGCGTCCGACGGGAGGCAGGCCGACCTCATCGTCGGGAACAACGTCCTCGCCCACGTTCCCGATCTGAACGGCTTCGTGGACGGCCTCCGCATCCTCCTGAAGCCTTCCGGCACGATCACGATGGAGTTCCCGCATCTCTGGCGGCTGATGGACGAGAACCAGTTCGACACGATCTACCACGAGCACTTTTCGTATCTTCTCGCTTCTCGTCGCCGAGAAGGTCTTCGCCGCGCACGACATGACGGTCTTCGACGTGGAGGAACTGTCGACCCACGGAGGCTCGCTTCGCGTCTACGCCCGGCACCGGGCGGACTCCTCGCGACCCGTGACGGCGGCCGTCGAGACCCTCAGGAGCCGGGAGAGGAGCGCGGGCTTCGAGAACCTCGAGCACTATGACGGCTTCATGCCGAGGGTGGCCGAGACGAAGCGGCGCCTCCTCGGCTTCCTCATCGAGGCGAAGGAGCGTGGAATGTCGGTCGCGGCCTACGGTGCCCCCGGCAAGGGGAACACCCTTCTGAACTATTGCGGGATCCGGACGGATTTCCTCGAATATGCGGTCGACAGGAACCCCTACAAGCAGGGCAAGTTCCTGCCGGGAACCCACATTCCAATCTTTCCCGTGGAGAAGCTCGACGAGACGCGGCCGGACTACGTGCTCATCCTTCCATGGAACCTGAAGGACGAGATCGTGAAACAGATGACCCGGGTGCGAGGCTGGGGAGGCCGCTTCGTCGTCCCGATCCCCCGGGTGGAGATCATCGAATGAACTTTCATCCTCTCGAGGTCTCCGGGGCCTTCCTGATCGAACCGCAGCCGATCCCCGACGAGCGGGGTTTCTTTGCGAGGCTCTGGTGTCAGAAGGATTTCGAGGACCGCGGACTCGATCGGGCGCATCGTCCAGTGCAGCCAGTCCTTCAACGCGAGAAAGGGAACCCTGAGGGGCCTTCACTACCAGCTCCCGCCGCATGCCGAGGCGAAGGTCGTCCGGTGCCTGAAGGGAGCGATCTACGACGTCGTCCTCGACCTGCGGCCCGAGTCCCCGACCTTCAGGAAATTCGCGGCGATCACCCTCACGTCGGAGAATCGGTCGATGGCGTACGTGCCAAAAGGGTGTGCGCACGGGTTCCAGACACTCGAGGACGAAACCGAGGTCCTTTACCTGATTTCGGAGCTCTACCGGCCTGACCATGCCCGCGGCGTTCGGTGGGACGATCCGGCGTTCCAGATTCCATGGCCGCCGGGGGAGAAGATCCTGAACGATCGGGATCGAAGCTATCCCGACTACC
This sequence comes from uncultured Acidobacteriota bacterium, assembly GCA_963779415.1. GTDB lineage: Bacteria > Acidobacteriota > Thermoanaerobaculia > UBA5066 > UBA5066 > DAOMFB01. The sequence continues at coordinate 1,883,079 of CAVZYA010000001.1, forward strand.
GCCCCCTGGAAGGCGGAACGTCCGATGGGCGCTGAACCTCGTCCGAGCCCCGTTCCGGCGAGCCTCGGCGCCGAGATGCACGAGCTGATTTCGGAGCTGTACCCGATCTGCCGCAGCATCACGGGCGCCGGATTCCGCGAGACGCTCCGGCGTATCGACCGGCTCGTGCCGCTGAAGATGCACGAGGTGCCGACCGGAACGAAAGTATTCGATTGGACCGTGCCGAGGGAGTGGAACATCCGTGACGCGTACGTCAAGGACGGCGCGGGTCGCCGCGTCATCGATTTCCGGACGTCCAACCTCCACGTCGTCAACTACAGCGTTCCGATCCGCGCCACGCTGACCCGCGCCGAGCTGGAGGAGCACCTCTTCTCCATACCCGAGCATCCGGACTGGATTCCGTACCGCACGACCTACTACGAGGAATCGTGGGGCTTCTGCCTGAGCCACAACCAGCTTCTCGAGATGAAGGACGAGAGCTACGAGGTTTTCATCGATTCCTCGCTCGAGAAGGGCCACCTGACCTGGGGCGAGACCTTCCTTGAAGGCGCGACCGACGAGGAGGTCCTGATCACGTGCCACGCCTGTCATCCGTCCCTGTGCAACGACAATCTGTCCGGCGTGGCGGTGGCCGCATATCTGGCCCGAGCCCTGGAGGGGACCCCTCACCGCTTCTCCTACCGGTTCCTGTTCATTCCGGGGACGATCGGATCGATCACGTGGCTCGCCCTCAACGAAGACAAGGTCCACCGGATACGGCACGGCCTCGTTCTGGCGCTTCTGGGCGACGCAGGCCCGTTCACGTACAAGCGGTCCCGGCGCGGCGATGCCGAGATCGACCGTGTCGCCGCTTACGTCCTGGGAACCCTGCCGGGCGGGCACCGCGTCCGCGACTTCACCCCCTGGGGCTACGACGAGCGACAGTTCTGCTCGCCCGGCTTCAACCTCCCCGTCGGCAGCCTCATGAGGACGCCGAATGGAGAGTTTCCCGAATATCACACCTCTGCGGACAACCTCGACTTCGTGACGCCCGTCCGCCTCGCGGAGTCGTACGCGCTCTGCCTTTCCATCATCGACGTTCTCGAGAATAACGTGCGATACACGAGCCGGAACCCGAAGTGCGAGCCCCAGCTGGGGCGCCGCGGCCTCTATCGTCCGATGGGGGGTGACGCGATGTCGCCGGAGTCCGGGATGGCCCTCCTGTGGGTCCTCAACCAGTCGGACGGAAGCCGCACCCTTCTCGACATCGCGGAGCGCTCCCGGCTTCCCTTCGACGCGATTCGATCGGCCGCGGACGCTCTCCGGGAGAACGGCCTTCTCGAGACGTGCCAGTGACCTCGACGCCCGTGACGTTCATTACGCCGGGGTTTTGCGCGATACTTCCCTGGGTCACGACGTGAGGATATGAAAGTCGTTCTCTTCTGCGGCGGCCTCGGCATGAGGCTGAAAGAGTTCTCGGAGAGCATTCCGAAGCCTCTCGTCACGATCGGCCTCCGGCCCCTCCTCTGGCACGTCATGAAGTACTACGCCCATTTCGGGCACAAGGACTTCATCCTCTGCCTCGGATACCGGGCCGACCTGATCAAGGACTATTTCCTCAAGTACGACGAGTGCCTGTCGAACGACTTCATCCTGTCGGGCGACGGCGGCGGCGTCCAGCTCCTCGACCGCGACATCCATGACTGGAAGATCACCTTCGTCGACACCGGCCTGAATTCGAACGTCGCCCAGCGTCTCAAAGCCGTCGAAAAACATCTCGCCGGCGAAGAGGTGTTTCTCGCGAACTACGCCGACGGGCTTACCGACTTCCCGCTTCCGCGGCTGATCGAGCAGTTCGCGAAGTCGGGCAGCGTGGCGAGCTTCCTCGGCGTCCGTCCAAGCCAGACCTTCCACGTCGTGACGATGGCGGACGACCACCGCGTCACCGCCATCCAGGACGTGACCCAGGCCGGCCTCTGGGTCAACGGAGGCTTCTTCGTGATGCGGCAGTCCATCTTCGACTACATCGGGCCCGGCGAGGAGCTGGTTCAGGAACCCTTCCAGAGGTTGATCAACGAAAGAAGGCTGACCGCTCACCGATACGACGGCTTTTTCGTCGCCATGGACACGTTCAAGGACAAGCAAATTCTCGACGAGCTGTACTCCCGGGGCGACGCGCCCTGGGAGGTCTGGAAGACGGCAGGAAAGTAGTCGACGCACGAGATGATGCCGTTCCAGTTCGCCCGGAGCCGCCGCGCCGCCCTTCGCATCCTCTGTCTCGGCGCCCACAGCGACGACATCGAGATCGGCTGCGGGGGTACGCTCTTGCGTCTCCTCGAGACGTACACGAACGTCACCTGCCGCTGGGTCGTCTTCACGGCGGAGGGGCCGCGGGCGCGGGAAGCTCGCGCAGGGGCCCGCCGGTTCCTGCGCGGGGCCGCCGAAGCAGCCGTGACGCTCCACACGTTCCGGAACGGCTACTTCCCGTCCCTGGCGGCCGACATCAAGACGGCCTTCGAGGAGCTGAAGAGGACCGTCTCGCCTGACCTCATCTTCACCAATTACCGCGGCGATCTTCACCAGGACCATCGGACGATCGCCGAGCTGACCTGGAACACGTTCCGGGATCACACGATCCTCGAGTACGAGGTTCCGAAGTACGACGGAGATCTCGGCGCACCCAACCTCTTCTTTCAGCTCGACGGCCGGACGGCCCGCCGGAAGGCCCGGCTTCTCATGCAGACGTTCGGGACGCAGAGAGGGAAGGACTGGTTCACCGAAGACACGTTTCTGGCCCTCATGAGACTTCGCGGCATGGAGTGCCGCGCGCCGGGGCGCTTCGCCGAGGCCTTCTACTGTCGGAAGGCTGTCCTGTAAGAGGAACCGGACGCCTGATGCGACCCGGCACTGCGGTCTCACGCATACTCGATCTCCGGGCCGGCGACCTCGTCGAGGTTCGCAGCCGCGAGGAGATCCTCGCCACGCTGGACCCATACGCAAGGCTCGATGCCCTTCCCTTCATGCCGGAGATGTTCCAGTATTGCGGTAATCGCTACCGCGTCTTCAAGCGGGCCGACAAGACGTGCGACACCATCACCGATACCGGGACGCGCCGGCTCTTCAATACCGTCCATCTGGAAGGCCTTCGTTGTGACGGCCGGGCCCATGGCGGCTGCCAGGCTCTCTGCTTCCTCTTCTGGAAGGAAGCGTGGCTGAGGCGAGTTCCGCCGCACGCCCCTCTCCCGCCTTCGGAGGCGCCTCCGGCGGAACGATGCACGGAGGAAGCGGTTTTCGCAGCAACCCGTGTCCACGCCCGCGCGGGCGCGCTTTCCGAGGAGCGCTTCTCCTGTCAGGCCACGGAACTTCTCCGCGCGACCTCCCCTCTCGCCTGGTGGGACGTCCGCCAGTACGCAAGAGACGTCCGCTCCCGGAACATCCGGATGCGGGACCTCATGCGCGGCGTCGCCCTCGGAGTCTTCAACACCATCCAGCGGCGCCGCGGCGGCACGACTTATCCCTATGTGAAGGGTCCGCTCACCAGAACCCCGGCCGCGACGCTCGACCTCCGTCCCGGCGAGGTCGTCCGCGTGAAGCCGCTTGCCGAGATCCGCAACACACTCGACACGCGCCGGCGTAATCGCGGCCTCAAGTTCGACGTCGAGATGGTCCGATACTGCGGAAGAACCCTCCGGGTCCTTGCGCGTGTCGAGCGCATCATCAACGACAGGACCGGGACGATGATCTCCCTGCCGAAAGACTGCATCGTTCTCGAAGGGGCGACGTGCCTCGGCCACCTCAGTGTCACCCCGAACCGCCTTTTCTGCCCTCGCAGCATCTATGCGTTCTGGCGCGAGATCTGGCTGGAGCGCGTCGATCCGCCAGAGCCCCCACGGGCATCGTCGTCATTCGGTGAGAACACGTGACCGCCGGCACCGAGCCGCTCCTCAGCGTCGTGACGCCCGTCTACAACGGCGAGCCCTACCTTCGCGAGTGCATCGAAAGCATCCTCGCCCAGACGTATCTCAACTGGGACTACACGATCGTCAACAATTGCAGTCAGGACCGTACGCGCGAGATCGCCGAAGAGTATGCAGCGCGCGATCCCCGGATACGGGTCCATAACAACCCGCACTTTGTCGGTCAAATCGCCAACTACAACATTGCCGTGCGCCGGATCTCACCCGACAGCAAGTACTGCAAGGTCGTTGCCGCCGACGACTGGCTCTTCCCCGAGTGCCTCTCACGGATGGTGGAGGTTGCCGAGGAAAACCCCACGGTCGCCATCGTGGGCGCGTACGTCCTCAGCGAAACGACAGTCAGGCCGGAGGGACTCCCTTACCCAAGTACATGTGTCCCTGGTCGCGACATCTGTCGCCAACGCCTCCTGGGGGGCCCTTTCCGATTCGGCACTCCAACCGCCGTCCTCTACAGATCGGACGTTGTTCGGTCGGCCGATGCGTTCTTCAACGAGTTCAATCTCCACTCCGACATGGAGGTGTTTTTTCAGATCCTTCGAGATCACGATTTCGGCTTCGTTCATCAGGTACTGACCTTTAATCGGATTCGGGAGGGATCGGAAACCTCCAATTCCGAAAGGCTGAACACCGAGCTTCCCGGGATGCTGTATCACCTTCTCACGTACGGTCCGGTCTATCTGAGCCGGCAAGAGGCTGCCGAACGCGTTGCAATGCACTTGAAACGTTATTATGCGGTTCTGGCTGAAAGCGTCTTTCAGCGTCGCGACCGCGAATTCTTGGCTTTTCACAAGGAGAAGTTTCGTGAGCTGGGGTGTCCCCTCAGCTATTCTCGCCTTGGTGGCGTCATGGTCCTGCGGCTCCTCGACCTGCTTCTGAATCCCAAACGCGCCGTCGAGGCCCTGTGGCGTCACGGCGGGGGATATCTCAGAAAGAAGGGCGCTGAAACTGCGACCGGGATGCACGAAGGGGGGGCCCGGTGACGGCCTGCGCCATCCGAGTGAACGGTCTCGGAAAGGAGTATCCGCTCCGGCATGGACGCACGCCCTACAAGACGGCGAGAGAGGCGATCGTCAAGGCGCTCTCTGCCCCCTTTCGGCGTCTCCACAGCAGCTCGCCCGGCGGCGGCAACGCCCGGGCCGAGCGGTTCTGGGCTCTCAGGGACGTCTCCTTCGACGTGTCGCCCGGCGAAGTCGTCGGCATCATCGGGCGGAACGGCGCCGGGAAGAGCACCCTTCTCAAGGTGCTCTCTCGCATTACCGACCCGTCCGAGGGCTCCGCGGAAATTCACGGCCGGGTCGGCTCCCTGCTCGAGGTCGGGACCGGCTTCCACCCCGAACTCACCGGGCGCGAGAACATCTTCATGAACGGCGCCATTCTCGGCATGAGGCGAGCGGAGATCATCAGGCGATTCGACGAGATCGTCGCTTTCGCCGAGACCGAGAAGTTCCTCGACACCGCAGTGAAGCATTACTCGAGCGGTATGTACCTTCGGCTGGCTTTTGCAGTCGCCGCTCACCTCGAACCAGAGATCCTCATCGTGGACGAAGTCCTGGCCGTCGGCGATGCGGCCTTTCAACGGAAGTGCCTCGGAAAGATGGGCCAGGTCGCGAACGAGGGCCGCACGGTTCTCCTCGTCAGTCACAACATGCAGGCGATCACGACGCTCTGTCGGAACGCCATCCTTCTCGACGGCGGTCGCATCGCGCTGTTCGGATCTTCCGGTCAGGTCGTCTCCACCTATCTACAGCCCGACGCCGCCCAACTGAAGGAACAGCAAAAGACCTTCCAGGATCCGTCCCAGGCGCCGGGCAATGACAAGATTCGCGTTCGTGCCGTCCGCGTCGTTCCCGAGGGCGCGTCAGACAACTCCGAAATCGGAATCGAGACGCCGGTGCGCGTCGAGATCGACTACTGGAGCCTGCAGGCCGGCGCCATCGTGCTTCTCGTTCTCGATCTCTACACGCTGGACGGGACCGTCGTGTTCCAGTCCCTCTCCGTTGACGATCCGAGTTGGCAGGGTCGACCCCTGCCGCCAGGCCTTTATCGCAGCGTCTGTCTAATCCCCGGGAATTTTCTGAACCAGGGCTCCTACCGGCTTCGCGTCGTCTTCATTGACGAGCCCGGCACGGCGATTGTCTTCGATTACCCGTCTGCCGCCCTTTTCACCGTCCATGACGTCTCCGAACGGCGCATTTCATGGTACGGACGCTTCCTCGGGGTCGTGCGCCCGCGCTTGTGCTGGAGCACGGCCGCCTTGCCCTCCGATGGGAAAACGCCTCCCGAAATACCGCCGCCGAAACCGGACAGATAAACACCCCCGGCGATCCGTCTCGGCCACGCCTAAAGATACCGCTCGGGCATTCCGACGATAACGCACTGTTCGATCAGAGGCTCCATCTCTTCGGACCACGCTCCGGCCGCCAACGCCCGGGACACTCTCGCGTTGACAGACGCCCTCCTCGGCATGTATTCGACGCATGCAGCGTTCTCGAACTCATACCACTCCGAAGGAAACCTCAACTCCAACGTCAGATTGCCGTCGCTGTCTCTGCTGACCTCTTCGTACAGTGGATTCAGACGTAGTCGTCCCGTAGCGTGCGGCCACGTCCCGAACGTCGGGTAATTCATGAACACGCCCTCATTCTCGGACGCCACGAGAGAGAGCCATTTACGGGTCTTGAGGTGCGCTATGTCTGATGGTTGTTTCAGCTGCGGGCCCATCTTCTTTACGTATCCCCTCAGCAGCTCTTCCTCGGAGACCACTCGCCCATGGAGGCCGTCGAAGAGCCTCGAATAGCCGTCCACGGTCAATTCGTAGCCCTCTCGAGGTTCGATTTCCCTGTTACCGAATCGTGACAGAATGATCACGCCTCGCCGCTCCGTGACGCGCTTCATCTCCGAAGCGCATTGCCACCGTCCGAGAAAATAGTGGAAGGCATCCGAGCAGAAGACACCGCAAAACGTCTCGGAACGAAACGGAAGCCGTCTATCAGCCTCGGAACAGATGAAATCCGCGTCCGGCGCGACCAGAGCTTTCGCCACATAAACCTGGAAGAAATTGCGATCAATACCTATTACCGGCCGACCGGGACGCCTCGTAAGCCAATAATGCATATAATGGCCAAAGCCGCACGCCAGGTCCAGAATGGGCTTGGCCGAATCCGGAAAAAGGCTTGCCAGAGAGAGGCCCGCGAGGTGGCGGGGCTGAGCGAACATATAGGCGAAATGGTTGAAAAGCTCGCTGTGCAGTGAGTGTCCATAGTAATAGTCGATGAGAGCGAGAGCCGTGGTCCTCCCCCTTGCACCGATCAGAAGCTCCCGGTCGCGGCGCTGCTGAGCCGACCACAGCCGATTGGCCAGACGCATCATCGGTCTGCGCACACGTTCAGGCGCGCACGCCGCCACGGCCAGTAGTCGGCCCGCAAGATTTTCTGGAATGACCAGGAGAGATAACAGGGCCTTCTCGTTTTCGCCGGACCTGAGAAGCGCGACCAGGTCCCTGGTGTCCGGTCCGATCTGCCAGACGGAATCCTTCGTCTGCTGCATGAGGTTTACTCGACCTTCAGCTCTGAAGATCGGTATTCCTCCGACGACGGGATATTCGCTGCATTCACACGTCAGGATTCCGTATTCGATTTCGCTCTTTGGCGAAGCAGACGTCGCGCTCGCGACGAGAGGACCGCCGCAATTGGGACACAGGAGCTGTTCCAACAGGCTCGCCTTCATACGCGCCTCGCGGCATGTTATTACATTCGCTTTCAGCGGTGAACGAGTCGAGATCCTGTCGCTGCGTCAATGAAGAGGGCCGGGCTCGACATGAAACCGAACCCGCGGATGCACGGGCTTTCTTCAAGGCGCTCTTCGTCCGGGGTCTCGAGGAGCACGTCTCGCCCGGCAGAGGCGTAGACTTCCGACGCGATGAGTCCGGCTTCGGCGATCGGGAGGAAACGATGCGCGCACCAATCGACGAAAAGCTTGACGGAAGGCATCGCTTTAGCGCGGTTCTGGGGCTATTTGTCCCGGCTCTTTTCGCATACGGCTTCCTCTTCACACTCGTAACGGCAGTCGATTCCGGCCAACTCGTCCCTTTTCAGCAACAGCGACGTCGAGCGGCTGTTCCAACCAAAGTTCCTACGGTCTTACACGCAGCCGGCTTCGTTACTTACCCTCTCGTGGCTTCCGGGGATCATCGCTATCTTCAGGATCAGAGCGGGCAGCCGTTTCCCATTCTGGGGCGAGTCGCGTGGGACATACCCTCGCTGAGTCTCTCGGACTATCAGCTTTTCGTCGACGATACGGTGGCGAAGGGCTTTAACGCCATCCTGCTCAACTTTCTGGACCGGGATGGATATAACGCTCCGTTCGACGGAAACAACCAGCTTCCGTTCATCAAGAAACTCGACGGCACGGTATGGGACGGCTCGATGGCGGCGGGCGTGAATCCCGATTACACGACGCCCAACGAGACCTACTGGCAGCACATCGACGGGATGCTCGATTACGCGTCTCAGAAGGGATTGCTTTGTCTTGTATTCCCGAGTTACGTCGGCCAGAACGGCAATCTCACCGCCGGCTGGATGCAGCCGATGACCTCCAACGGGCCTACAAGGATGAGCGCCTACGGAGCCTTTCTCGCCAACAGGTACAAGACCTACGGAAATCTCGTCTGGATGCTGGGGGGGGATTACGGCTCGCCACCGGCCTCGTTCTCCGCGCCGGAGCTGGCCGTCGAGCAGGCTCTGCTTTCGGGTTTGAAGAGCGTCGCCGGCCAGCAGAGCGTCAACTTTTCCGCCGATTGGGCTGGCGATTCGATCTATACGTCGCAGACCGATGCCACGCTGAAGGCGGCCGGAACGCTTCAGGGGGCTTACACATGGAACTCCGTTTCGGAGTGGTGCCGGAGCGGCTACGCGGCGACCCCGGCGATGCCCGCGTATCTCGTCGAAGGACCTTATGACGAGGAAGGGCCGGATGGAACGGACGACAATCCAGGCGCCACCCAGCCCGTGCGCCGCTTCCAGTGGTGGAGCGTTCTTTCCAGCATAGGCGGCTACGTCACGGGCAACGGCTACGTCTGGAAGTTCATGCCCGGCATCTGGAACAATCACCTGAACACTCAGGGCGCGCAGGACATGGCGCGACTCAATGCGTTCGTTCGATCCATCGCCTGGTACCACCTGGTCCCGTCCGGTCTGAATGGCATGAAGACGATCATCACGGCGGGCGGCTCGAGCGTGACGGCGTCGGACTACGTGGCCGCGGCGGCCGACCCGGCCGGAACGCTTCTCGTCGCCTACGTCCCGCCCGACCACACGGGGACGATCACCGTGGACATGACCGTCATGGGCGGAGCGGCGCGAGCACGCTGGTTCAACCCGGCGACGGCAGCCTATACGCTGATCAGTTCGAGTCTCGCCAATACCGGCACCTACACCTTCACACCGCCCGGCGACAATGGCTCGTGGTATACCGACTGGGTCCTCGTTCTGGATCCGGCGACTTCGACACATGCATTGAGGTAGACGTGCCGCTGCCGGTACCCGGCATGGGTCCGAGCAGCCGCCAGCTTCCCCAGGCGCCGCCGAAGCAGCCGAACTTCTTCTTCTACCGGAAGTAAGTCGGTTCGGCCACCCCCATCTTCCGCCAGATCTCCTCCACCCGCGTTCCCGCCTTCCCCCGCCGCTGGGCCACCGCGATCTGCTCCTCCGAGTACCGGCGCTTCCTCATCGATCCGTCCTCCCGGACCCTTCCCGAGCCTCAGAACGTACCGAACGCCACGCCATTTACGAGAGCCGCCCCGGACCAGGAATCGGGGAGAAGACCCGGCAGATGATCTTCCTGCCGCAGTCAAGAGCGGGTGCGGCTGCGACTCAGGCTTGATATCCTTCTTCCGAGCCAAAGGAGCAAGTGATGCGTACACTCTGGGGCCGGATCTTCCCGCTGTTGTTCCTCACCGCTGGCACCGCCGCTGGCAGCGTTACTCTCGTCGGTTCCCCGAGCCACGGTCACGCCACGGCCACCTCGCTCACGATCTCACACACGAACTCGGGCGACTACCTCGTTGTCGCGGTCTTCAACCACAGCTACCCGGAGGCGACCGCCGTCACTTACAACGGCGTGTCGCATGACACGGCTGAATGTCGCCGGCCCCATCGGGCAGACCGAGATGGTCATTCTATTCGGGCTCGCCGCGCCCGCCTCCGGTACTCACGATATCGTGGTTACGGACGGCGGGAACTCTCGGTATTTCTATGTGGTCGCGCAGTCCGTTCGAGCGGCGTGCATCAGACACGCCCGTTCCGTCCGGGTGGCGGTGACTATCGAGCCTTTCTCACGGCACCGTTCACCTATACCGTGCCGTCCGAAACCGGGTGGATGGTGCTCGACGCGCTGTGGACCGACGCGAACCACGGTGGCAGCATCGCTCCGAGCGGTGACAATACCCTCGTTGTATTTCGAGCACAACGGCTTCGGCATGGGCATGTCCTTCGCCCCCGGAGCTGCGACCGTCACGATGGGGTGGACGTGGCCCGATACCCCTCTCGTTTGTCCATTCCATCGTTCAGTTGCGCCCGGCCACGGACGACGCGCCGGACGTAACGCTGGACAACGCGGGCGCGCCTGCCTACGCTGCCAGTACCACGACGGCGGACGCCACCGTTACGGTCGGCGCCGGGACGAATCGCGCTCTGACCGCCGCGCTCGTCTTCGACAACAAGTCAGTCTCCGGCGTCTCCGTCGTCTACGATCCGGCGGGCGCGAACCAGTCGCTCTCTCTCATCAAGAGCGAGGTCACGTCGGGCAGCTGGGGACGCGCGGAGCTGTGGGGCCTCCTTGCTCCGGCCACCGGCACGAGCAAGACCCTGCGTGTCAGCTGGACCGGCTCGTCGGACATCGAGGTTGCCGGGGCGTCGTGGACGAACGTGGACAGACGGCGGACGCAGCTTCGCCCACGCGCATCAAACACAGGCACTACCGACGACCTACAACCCTCCAGATCACGAGCGGAGTCCACAACGTCACGTCGACTGCGCCGTCGCCATCGGCGGGTATCACCGACACGAACTGGGCAGCGCAGATGATGCTGTTCGGTCCCTCATATCTATCAACATCGGGACCGGCGCCATCTCCAATTACCAGCCCGGTTCTACGACCGGCTATCATTGGCTGAACGGCCAGCTGGGCGCGAGCATCTGGGCGATCGTGGGCTGCGACATCGTGGTGGCGGGCTGCACGCCGCCCGCCACGCCGACCATCACCCCCGGCGGCCCGACGACGTTCTGCGCGGGCGGGAGCGTCACGCTCACGTCGTCGAGCGCGACGGGCAACCAGTGGTACCTCAACGGCAACCCGATCGGCGGCGCCACCTCCCCGCAGTACAACGCCACCGCCTCGGGCGACTACACCGTCACCGTCACGGCCGGCGGCTGCACCAGCGCCCCTTCCGCCGCGACCACGGTCGTCGTCAACCCGGTGCCGGCCATCCCTGTCATCACGGCGCCGGCCCGGCGTTCGCGGGGGCAACGGGACTCATCGCGAGCGTCCCGCTCCATGCCGGGAGCAGCTACAGCTGGGGCATCACGAACGGCACGATCACCGCCGGCGCCACGACGAACCAGATCACCTTCACGGCGGGAGCTTCGGGCACGATCGTCCCTCCGCCGTGACCGAGACGAACGCCGCAGGCTGCGCCTCGCCGACCGGCCAACGCATACGTCCCGATCGTCATCGTCCAGCCCGCCGGCCTCGTCGAGGACGCCCACGCGACACGGCGGGAACGAGTCTCGAACGTCAACGGCGTCCTCGAGCCGGGCGAGACGGTCCTCGTCAACGCCTCCTGGAAGAACACTGGGCGCCTCGCCGCTGGCCCTCACCGGAACGGCTTCCGCTTTCACCGGACCGGCCGGCGCCACTTACTCCCTCCTCGACTCCGTCGCCGACTACGGGACCATCGCCCCCGGAGCCACGGCCGACAGCTGGTCGGTCGGGGTGGCCTCCTACCGCCTCTCCGTCTCCAATCCGGCGACCCGCCCCGCCGCCCACTGGGACGCCACCTTCCTCGAGACGCTCAGCTCCCTCGAGCAGAAGACCTGGACCCTTCACATCGGACAGAGCTTCACGGACGTACCCGTCTCCGACGGCGCCTACCGCTTCGTCGAGACCCTTCTCCACAACCTGATCACCGCCGGCTGCGGCGGCGGCAACTACTGCCCCGCCAGCGACGTCACCCGCTGGCAGATGGCCGTCTTCCTCGCCACCGCCATGGTCGGCCCCACCGGCACCGTGCCGACGAGCGGGATCGTCCCGGGCGTGGGCACGTACAACTGCACCTCCGGCGGCAACTCCCTCTTCGCCGACATCCCGCCGACCGACGGGGGCTGCAAGTTCATCCACTACACCTATGCGGCAGGAATCACCGCCGGATGCGGCGGCGGGAACTACTGCCCGGCCTCGAACATCAGCCGCTGGCAGATGGCGGTCTTTCTCGCCACGGCCATGGTCGGCCCGACCGGCACCGTGCCGACGAGCGGGACCGTCCCGGGCGTGGGCACCTACAACTGCACTTCGGGCGGCAACTCCCTCTTCAGCGACGTCCCGCCGACGGACCCGGGCTGCAGGTTCATCCACTACATCTATGCGGGAGGGGTCACCGCCGGCTGTGGCGGCGGCAAGTACTGCCCCGCGAGCAACGTCACCCGCTGGCAGATGGCGCCCTTCCTCGTCACCGCTTTCCAGATCCCTCTTCTCTACTGACTCGCTGCAGAGGCCGCTCTGTCGCTCTTCTCGGCCTCTGGAGAAGCTCGCGACCGCGCCGTCTCCGGTCCTCGTTCCTGAAACTCCTGGCGGTACTTCCCGTTCGGCCCCCAAGAGTCTCAATCCTCTACGACACCTCTCGCTCGGCCGGACAGAAACTTTGAAGTCAGGGTCGTACTCCCGACTCTCATTGCGTCGTTGGTGACGGGCGCGGAGTCTCCGGGAGGTTCCCCGGCATCAAAGGGCCTCGCCACGGTTCATGCTCCTGCGCCCTCACGATGAAGGCGTTGAAGGGCCGACCCGTTGGCCCGCGCGCCGTGTAGCCGATCCCGGCGGCGGCCGTCAGGCCGTCCATCGGAAGGGAGACGGTCCCGCCGGCGTACGTGCCCGAGTAGACCGGCTCCGCGTAATAGTCCTGCGCGTTCATGATGTTGATGGCGGTGCCGACGGCGACGGCGGACGACAGATCGACGTCGACGCTTGTCAGGTTCTCCCAGTTGTAGACGTAGATGTTGGCGCGGTTCGCCTCGTAGGCGTTGGGCCGGACGACCACGAGGTTCGTGGTCGGCTTCGCGGGCGGGGTGTAGTAGGTATTGGTCGGGAAGTCGGCCTGCGTGAAGTTCCTCCAGGGTGCCGATGATCGTGTTCCCGTCGATCGTCATCGCATCCCATTTCGAGGAAGGGCTCGGCACCTTCGTCGCATGGTGAATGACGTTGTCCGTCACCGCGAAGTTCGTCATGTCGGCCATGTCGTAGCCGATGTTCACGCCGTTGTCCCAGAGGTAGTTCTCCGTGAAGACGCTGTCGGTCAGGAGGAAGCCCGCGAGGCCGCCGAGCATGACGTCACTGTAGACATACAGGTTCCCCTCGAACCTCGTATTCATGCAGGAGGCGCCGCTGGAGCCGTAAGCCTGCATTCCGTAGGCGACCTGGTCGAGGAAGATGTTGTCCTTGACGAGCTTGCCGGTTCCGGCGGTCTTCTGCTGGATGTACATCCCGTGGCCGTGGCCGTAGAGGTTCGGCGTCCAGTTCCACGCCATGTTTACGCTCGGAGCCCCTGCGGCGTAGGACATCCTGACGACGGGATTGTTGCCGGTAACGGCGCCACCGAGTCCCGTGTTGTCCCCGGAGGCGTGGTAGTCCTGAAGGGAGCAGTAGGAGTTGTAGATCGCGACGCCGTCCACGACCATGTGGTTTGCCGCCGATGTCGTCGTCGCGCCGAAGGGCGGAAGATGCACAGTTGTCGTTCACCACTTACCGCCTGTGCTCGGGGCCATCGTCTGGTTGACGTTCAGAACGACTGCGCCCCCGCAATGATGGGTCCGCCACCAGCGCCCCGCGAGTCGGTCACGACGACGTCATGCGTTCCAGTATGGCCCGCGATCCGAACACGGCAACGGGCCTTGAGTAGCCGTCCTTTCCGTTGAGGAGCGTCATCGCAACGCCGTCGTAGGTCGCGGACAGGTCCGTGTAGGGATTCACGTTCGACCGGAGCGACGACGACCGTGTAATCGCCCGTGTTGTTGTGCGAGATCGTGATCGGTGAATAGCGCCCGCCCTGCCGCCGCTGAATGTTCCCGCGAGGGCGACCGGCGTGGCGCCCGCCGGGATCAGGTCGATGGCCGCCGCTGCTTCCGGCTCCCCGACGGGCGCATAATCACCGTTGTAGTAGACGAGGTTCCCGTAGAACTCGAGTCGTGCAGCCGCAGTTGCTGCGGGAAGGCACCCTCGCCGCCGTCGTGCAGGATGCAGTTGATGACCTTGCTGTGCGGCGCCGTGATCCAGACGCAGTCGCCGCGTTCGGCATTGAGCTTGAAATCGTTGGCGGGAACGATGCGGTCCGGGTTACTGTTCGTGATCTCCACGTCGCGCAAGATCAGGTATTCCCGTGGACGGTGATGTTGTTGTATCGCAGCCAGACGGTCGGTTGGCCGTTCCCGGCCTTGGCGGGGTCATAGTTCCCGTCGATGACGGCCCGTTCGCCGGGGTAGCCCGAAAGGTGATGTAGTGTCCCGCCGCGCCGTCGAGACTACAGAGAGAACTGCCCCGTGTACGTCCCGCCCCGGAGCCAGACGGTATCGCCCGGCTGAACCGTGTTGGCCGGGTAGCCGCCCAGGAGGGCCTGCGTCAATGTCCACGGATCGCCCACGGTCCCCTTTCCCGTGGCCGAACCCGTTGTCGAGGCGAAATATCCAGCGGGCGCGCCCGGGCCGTAGTGGCGGGTCGCCGTCCGGCCAGTCCCGGCACGCAGCCCCGCGCCGGCCGAAGCGAGAGGTGGGCCGCGCCGCTTCAGGGACGGCCGTGGCGTGGCATCCGAGAATGAAAGAGACGAAGGTGAGGGCGAGACGAAGCAGAGCGGGTTTCATTTGTAGTACCTGACGATACCGCGATTACGGGCGAGCGGAGCGAGGGATCTTGACCCGATTTCGATGACACATCGACCTACTTCTCCCGGTATCTTCCGGCCCACATCAAGTCGGGCGTCGCTCGGCTCCCCCTTCGGTCCCTCCACGGCCGTTGATGCCGCAGCTCGCGCCCTCACGCTGCGATTACTCAAAGATTGCCGTCAGAATCGAAGATACTGTACCGCATCCGCGAACGACGCGGCAGGAACCGCGACGGCGGTTCGCAAAGAATCTGACACCGCCGTCGGAAGAACAGAAAGCCCGCCATCCGAAGCCACTTTTCCTCTTCGGGGCTCTGAGCATAGGCTTGCACCGTCTTACCGTTCGCCTCTATCGCCATCGATCGTATCGTCGAAAACAGGCTGATAAAACTCTCCCACGACAGCGGCCCACCAGTCGAACACGTAGAAATACGGCCGCCGCGGAGCCCACGATGCCATAGCTTCCGTCTTCCGTCCGCAAAGCATCGAGCGGTTCGGCAAAGCCCGGCAAACCATTGCACCGCCAAGCCAGGAACTCCTCGTCGTGAACTATGAACGGCTCAGCCTGACGCGCTTGCTGCTTCGCCACGAGTCCCGCCACCTCTCGCCACGATCCCTTCTCGACCGCCCCCTTTCCGTCTGGTCGGTGCCTCAAGAGCCTGCGGCCACGCCACCAGAAGACTGGACGGACGGCCGCACTAACCGCCGGGATAACCACGCTCAAACGAGACGGAATCTTCCAACTCAATATATGCGCAGGATCAAGCGGGAACACCGCCATGGCCGGGCCCTCTAACGACGCGAAGCCGATCCGCCGCATGGTAACGTCGGCGGCAGCACTCGGGTTGCTACCGAGCGTCACGATACCCCGAGCCAGGGCTGCATCAAATAACAGTGATGCGATTCCTCGCCGGCGAAGCGACGAGTCGACCATCAGATCGCAAGCCCATTGGCATCCGAAGCGTTCTCCATCGATGCTCACCGAGGCTGGAATCAGCCCCAGCTGTCCGACGACTTCGCTGCCCGATAGCGCCAACAACAAGCCATCTACTGCTCCGCGATTCGGACCGCGGAATTTCCATCGATTGTATCGGTCCTCTCGACGGCGCCGTTTCGATGGCCACATCTTCGTCGCAAATCGCACATGCGCTTCGCATGACCGCTCGTCGTAGGGCGCGATCGTTATCTTTCCTGAATCACTCTCGCCCGGCGTCTGCGTCACGATATTCCGGTTTCCAGCGCCAGGTGCTCCGAAACGGATCGCGCCCGAATCCGTCCAGCCGCCTGCAATTCCGAAAGGTGTTCAAGGAACGGCACCAGGTGAACGAGGCTCTCTTCCCTTTCCCGGGTGAGTCCTGACGGATGTCCATTGATGACGATCGACTGCCGCTCCGCTACGGCGCGATCCACCAGCCGGATCGCCTCGCTATCGAAACCGGTGTAGTTGAGTGGAATACATGCGATACCGCCGTTCCGCTCCAGGCGGCCGCTGATCAGCGGCCTTTCATCGGTGCCCCTGATCCTCTGAACAAGGGATCTATAGGACACCCGGCACCACGAGTAACCCGCGTTCCGCAGTTCCCGGCAAAGAGACCCGATGTTGCCCGCAGCTCTGAATGGGCTCAAGGAGCGATCACCAATGCTGATGGCTCCCTTTTTGTACCAGGTCATCGGCCGGCTGAATGGTGGAACAAATCCTTTCACGGAATCTGCTTCGCCGAGGCACGTTTCGAGCGCCTGCTTGCTTCTCGTCAACGACCGCCGCACCTGCTCGCGCTCGAGGAACGGAAACCATTCGTGCCGCCATGAGTGTGATGCGATCTCGTGCGAGGCGGCTCGAATTCTTCGCAGCTGCTCCGGTACATGATACGGAAAATGCCCGGGTTCGGCTGCGAATCCGACGCAGGCGAAAGTCATTCGTAACCCCATGGTCGAGCCGAGCTCGAGAACGCGATCGACGTTTTCGATCTCCGTCTGCAGGAGTTCCTCGCGGTACTTGTAAGGGTACGATGCGTTTATCTGGCCAATGGCCGTATCGTAGTCCCAGATGATCAGAACGGACGGAACGTGCATTACGCGTCTTCCGCGACTAGCGGGACCTCGCAGGACACCGGAAAGTTGGAGACGCCCCCGGAGCGCGTGGTGACGTGGGGTCCTCTCTCGACGGCTAAAGACATAGCTCTGTAGCCGACCAGATCATGACGGACGGCTCTTCTCCCGCCGGGCGTATTTGTTTGTTCTTCATCGATGGCTCTCGGGGCTCCGTCATCGCTTGATTCCCCTTGTACTAAGAACGACGAAGACGTTGAAAGTCGGTCCGGTGGGCGCAGGGGCCGCATAGCCGACGGGTGTGGCCGGAGTCAGCCCCGCCATCGGCAGCGTCACCGCCGCCCCCGAGTAGGTCCCCGAGACTACCGCAGGCCCGTAGAAGTTCTGTGCGTTCCGGATCTCGTAGGCATCCCCCGGACTCGCGATCCCTTTCAGGTCCACGGCCTGCGTCGCGCTCCTGTCCCAGTTGAAGATCACGATCGTCGCCCGACCCGCCTCGTACGCATTCCGCAGGATCGTCACCTCGTCCTTTTTCGGCGGGTTCATCTTCGAATAGTACGTGTTGTCCGGGTAGTCGCCCGGCACAAACCCGCTCAGGTCCCCCACGAACGTGTTCCCCGTGACGGCTTCTCCCTGGCGGCAGCCGCTACGCCCGGGCGAAAACACGCCGCCTTCCAGGTTCGTCAGGTAGTTCCCGCTTACCGTCACGCCGGTGCACTTCGTCGTGGAATGACCGACATCCAGGGGCGCCGACCAGGAGAAGTTTCCCGTGACCGCGGTCCCTCTGATGTCGAACCCGTTCTCCCCTCCTACAAGCGACGTTCCCCGCCACCAGACGTTTCCTTCCACGCGCGAGTTCTCGAGGCCGGCGGTGGGAGAGCCGTAGGCGTGCAGGTTGTAGCTGAAGGGATCGAAGAGAATGTTGTGCTTGATCAGCTTCGAGCCGCCCTCGTAATTCTGAACATAGATCCCGTGCCCGTGCCCACGGTCGGGTGCCTTCCACCCGTTGTAGTAAATGATGTTTCCGTAGAGTTCGGCGTCCTTCGCCACCGACGCGCAGCTGATCCCCTCACCCGTGTCGTGGATGACGACGTTGATGACTTTCGTTCCCGGCGTCGTGATGGAGATGCCGTCTCCACGGTCGTCTGCCGGGCTCGAGCCCGGTACCGGATTCGACCGGTCCGGGTTCGAGTTCATCACCTCGAAGCCCCAGAACCAGGTGAACGCCCCATCCTGGATCGCGAGGACGGGCTTCGCGTTCCCTCGGACCGCCGGATTCACGTTTCCGTCCAGCGTCGCCCGCTCCCCCGGATACTGACGCACCACGATCGGTGCCTTGGCCGACCCCTTCAGGTGGCTCGTGAAGTTCCCCTTGTACGTCCCTCCACGAAGCCAGATCGTGTCCCCGGGATGCGCCGCAGAAGGCTGCGACAGCGCCGACTGCAGTTCCCACGGATTTGAAATCGTCCCCGTCCCCGCCTTCGTGCTCGTCGTTCCCGTAGGTGAAACGTAGAAGTCGACGGCCTCGGCTTCGACCGCCACGAGCGTGAGGAGTCCAGCGAGGAGAGCGCGGCAGCGCGTCTTCCGCACGGGCCGGATTCTACCCGCAGCGCCGAGCCGCCTTCTGGTCCTGGCAGGAGGTCACTGGAGGAATGGGATGTTGAAGGCCCGCACGAGGAAGATCGCCATCTGCCAGCGGGTCAGGGGGGTGTTCGGGCAGTACTTGCCGCCGCCGCAGCCAGCCGTGACGCCCCCCGCGTAGATGTAATGAATGAAGCGGCAGGTGCCATCCGTCGGCTGGACGTCGCCGAAGAGGGAGTTCCCTCCCGCCGTGCAGTTGTAGGAGCCGACGGAGGGGACGGTACCGCTCGTGGGGACGGTGCCACTCGGACCGACCATTCCCACAGCCAGAAAGACGGCCATCTGGCTGCGGGTGACGTTCGAGGAGGGGCAGTACTTGCCACCGCCGCAGCCGGCGGTGATTCCCTGGGCGTAGATGTAGTGGATCGAGGGGCAGGCAGCGTCGGCCGGTGCCACGTCTCCGAAGAGGGACGTGCCACCGGTGGTGCAGTTATAGGTTCCAACACCCGGCACGGTCCCGGACGTGGGAACCGGCACGCCGGGTCCGAGCAGGGAGCGTGCGAGGAGCACAGCCATCTGCCAGCGGGTGACGTCGCTGGCGGGACAGTAGTTGCCGCCACCGCAGCCGGCGGTGACGCCATTGTGGAAGATACTTTCGACAAAGGGGTAGGAGACGTCCGAGGTGGGCACGTCGGTGAAGCTCTTGCCAACGTGGAGAGTCCAGGTCCTGGCGACGCCGTTGCTGAGCGTCTCGAGGAAGGTGGCGTCCCAGTGGGCGGCGGGGCGGGTGGCCGGGTTGGAGACGGAGAGGCGATAGGAGGGCCCTCCGGCCGAGAAGCTGTCGGCGGTGGCGCCGGGAGCAATGGTGCCGTAGCCGGCAGCCGAATCGAGGAGGGAATAGGTCGCCCCGACAGGACCTGTGAAGGCAGAGGCGGTGCCCGTCAAGGAGACAGGAGAGCCGCCGACGTTCTTCCAGGAGGGGTTGGCAAGGACCGCCTCGCCCGGCTCCAGAATCTTGTTGACGTTCGAGACCGTTCCGCCCGTGGCGTGAGCGTCCTCGACGAGGCCGACGGGCTGGGTGTCGATGTAGACGTTCGCGCCTGCGCTCGGAGAAACGCAGCCCGTGGCGACGGTCGTCTCCACGACGGACAGAATGGTGACCCCGGAGGATCCTGCCGTGAAGGTGATCTGGTTCGTCGTACCTCCGGCGGTGATCGTGCCGTTGATGATGCCCCAGAGGTAGCTGCTCCCGGCGTGGGACGGGACGCTTGCGGCAAGTCCCGTGGCGCCCGGTAGTGCCGAGGCCGGTGCGGTGATGACGGGGATGGCCGGCACCGGGTTGACGACGACTGTCGTCGTCCCGGGTGCCGAGGTGAGCCCGCCAACCGTCACGGTCACGCTGTACAGGCCGGCGTTGGCCACCGTCGCGTTGGGGATCGTCGGGTTCTGAAGCACCGAGGTGAAGCCGTCAGGACCGGTCCACGCATAGGTCGCGCCGGCAACCGTCGGCGTCGAGAGCGAGATGGTCGCGCCTGCGCAGTAGGGGCCGGTGTTGGTTGCCGTCGGCGTGGGAGGCGGAGTGGTCCCACCTCCCACCGTCAGGACGACGAAGGTGGCGAAGGCGGGTCCGGTCGACGAAGGAGCCGCATAGCCGACGGGCGTGGCCGGCGTCAGCCCCGTCATCGGCACGGAGACCGTCCCCCCGCCATATGTCCCGCTGACCACCGGTGTCCCGTAGAAGTTCTGCGCGTTGCGGATCTCGTAGGCCGCGCCTGCGCTCACGGTCCCCGTCAGGTCCACCGCCTGCGTCCCGCTCCCGTCCCAGTTGTCGACGACGATCGTCGCCCGCCCCGCCTCGTACGCGTTCGGCAGAATCGTCACATGGTCCTGGGTCGGCGGGCTCGTCCTCGAATAGTACGTGTTGTTCGGGTAGTCGCCCGGCACAAACCCGCTCAGGTCCCCCACGAACGTGTTCCCCGTGATGGTCTCCCCGGCCCGGCAGCCGGTGCTCCCCGGCGAAAACACACCGCCGCTGACGTTCGTCAGGTAGTTCCCGGTCACCGTCACGCCCGCGCACTTCGTCGTGGAGTACCCCATCGTCAGCGTCGACAACCACGAGAAGTTCCCCGTCACCGACGTCCCACCGATGTCGAACCCGCTCTCCCCTCCCACCAGCGACGTCCCACGCCACCACACGTTCCCGTCCACCTGCGAGTCTATGAACCCCGCCGTCCCCGATCCGTAGGCATGCAGGTTGTAGCCGAACTGGTCGAAAAGAATGTTGTGCTTGATGACCTTCGTGCCGCCGTATCCCAGATTCTGCGCGTAGATGGCGTGCCCGTGCGGCCGGTCCGGTGCGTTCCACCCGTTGTAGTAGATGATGTTCCCGTAGTACTCCGAGTTCGTGGATATCGACGTCAGATCCAGCCCCTCGCCCGTGTCATGGATGACGACGTTGATGATCTTCGTCCCCGGTCCCCACACCCCAATACCCGAGTCACGCGCGTCCACCGGGTTCGACCCCGGCGTCGGGTTCCACCGGTTCGGGTTCGAGTCCATCACCTCGAACCCCCAGTACCACGTGTACGCCCCGCTTACCTTGAGAATCCAGCCGTCGGTACCGAGAACCTCGGGGTTCACGTTCCCGTCCAGCGTCGCCCGCTCCCCCGGATACTGCCGCACCACGATCGGCTGGCTCGACGTCCCCGTCAGAGAGCTCGTGAACAGTCCCGTGTACGTCCCCCCACGCAGCCAGATCGTGTCCCCGGGATGCACCGCCGATGGCTGCGACAGCGCCGTCTGAAGTGCCCACGGATTCGATATCGTCCCCGTCCCCGGCCCCGTGCCCGTCGTCCCCGTCGGTGAAACGTAAAAGTCGGACGCCCAGACTGACGCAGTGAAAAGGAAAAGCGCGAGGACGAGGGCAGCGCGAGCCGCATCAATTCCTCTGCGAATCGCGAGACAGATCTTCACGTTCGCAAGCTTAACGTCTTCGTGCATGCACGGGTACTGGCCGAAGGACATGACGTCGAGACAGGAGACGCACCGTCGGCCCTGTACCAAAGGACAGGCTCGCGCCGTCGTGGCCCCATCTATCGCCAGTTCAAGCGTCGCACTTCAGGCCCGTGTCTCCACCTTCCATCGGCCCGCTGTTTCTCAGTGGAGGAAGGGGATGTTGAAGGCCCGCACGAGGAAGATCGCCATCTGCCAGCGGGTCAGGGGGGGGTTCGGGCAATACTTGCCGCCGCCGCAGCCAGCCGTGACACCGCCCGCATAGATGTAATGGATGAAGCGGCAGGTGCCGTCCGTCGGCTGGACGTCGCCGAACAGGGAGTTCCCTCCCGCGGTGCAGTTGTAGGAGCCGACGGAGGGGACGGTGCCGCTCGTGGGGACGGTGCCACTCGGACCGACCATTCCCACAGCCAGGAAGACGGCCATCTGGCTGCGGGTGACGTTCGAGGAGGGGCAGTATTTGCCGCCGCCGCAGCCGCAGGTGATTCCCTGGGCGTAGATGTAGTGGATCGAGGGGCAGGCAGCGTCGGTCGGTGCCACGTCTCCGAAGAGAGACGTGCCACCGGTGGTGCAGTTATAGGTTCCAACACCCGGCACGGTCCCGGACGTGGGAACCGGCACGCCGGGTCCGAGTATGGAACGTGCGAGGAGTACAGCCATCTGCCAGCGGGTAACGTCGCTGGCGGGACAGTAGTTGCCGCCACCGCAGCCGGCGGTGATGCCATTGTGGAGGACACTCTCGACATAGGGGTAGGAGACGTCGGAGACCGGAACGTCCGAGAAACTCCGGCCCATGTGGAGAGTCCAGGTCCGGGTGATGCCGTTGCTGAGCGTCTCGAGGAAGGTGGCGTCCCAGTGGGCGGCGGGGCGGGTGGCCGGGTTGGAGACGGAGAGGCGATAGGAGGGCCCCCCGGCCGAGAAGCTGTCGGCGGTGGCGCCGGGGGCGATGGTGCCGTAGCCGGCAGCCGAATCGAGGAGGGAATAGGTCGCCCCGACAGGACCTGTGAAGGCAGAAGCCGTACCTGTGAGGGCGGCCGGGGAAGCACCGATGTTCTTCCAGGAGGCGTTGACGAGGAGGGTTTCTCCCGGCTCCAGAATCTTGTTGACGTTCGAGACCGTTCCGCCCGTGGCGTGAGCGTCCTCGACCAGACCGGCGGCCTGGACGGCGACTGTCGGTGTCTGGGTCGGCGTCGGCGTCGGCGTGGGAGTCGATGTAGAGCTCGGCGGTGGCGTCGGCGTCCGCGTCGGCGTCGCCGTGGCTGTCGGAGCGACTGTCGGCGTCCACGTCGGCGTGGACGTTGGGGTCCGCGTCGGCGTCACCGTCGGCGTAAAAGTCGGAGTCGCCGTCGCTGTCGCAGCGACTGTCGGCGTCCGGGTCGGAGTGGACGTTGGGGTCCGCGTCGGAGTCATCGTCGGCGTACGAGTCGGCGTCGCCGTGGCTGTCGGAGCGACTGTCGGCGTCCGAGTTGGCGTGGACGTCGGGGTCCGCGTCGGAGTCATCGTCGGCGTACGAGTCGGCGTCGCCGTGGCTGTCGGAGCGACTGTCGGCGTCCGAGTTGGCGTGGACGTCGGGGTCCGCGTCGGAGTCGCCGTTGGAGTTCGAGTCGGAGTCGACGTGGCTGTCGGAACGACTGTGGGTGTCCGGGTCGGGGTTGGCGTAGGCGTAGGCGTCAGGCCCGCCGGATCCAGGACGAGGATCCAGTCGGTGTAGCCCGAGCCATTGTCGCCGGGCGGTGTGAAGGTGTAGGTGCCGGTATTGGCGAGACTCGAACTGATCAGCGTATAGGCTGCCGTCGCCGGGTTGAACCAGCGTGCTCGCGCCGCTCCGCCCATGACGGTCATGTCCACGGTGATCGTCCCCGTGTGGTCGGGCGGGACGTAGGCGACGAGAAGCGTTCCGGCCGGGTCGGCCGCCGCGGCCACGTAGTCCGACGCCGTCACGCTCGAGCCGCCCGCCGTGATGATCGTCTTCATGCCATTCAGACCGGACGGGACCAGGTGGTACCAGGCGATGGATCGAACGAACGCATTGAGTCGCGCCATGTCCTGCGCGCCCTGAGTGTTCAGGTGATTGTTCCAGATGCCGGGCATGAACTTCCAGACGTAGCCGTTGCCCGTGACGTAGCCGCCTATGCTGGAAAGAACGCTCCACCACTGGAAGCGGCGCACGGGCTGGGTGGCGCCTGGATTGTCGTCCGTTCCATCCGGCCCTTCCTCGTCATAAGGTCCTTCGACGAGATACGCGGGCATCGCCGGGGTCGCCGCGTAGCCGCTCCGGCACCACTCCGAAACGGAGTTCCATGTGTAAGCCCCCTGAAGCGTTCCGGCCGCCTTCAGCGTGGCATCGGTCTGCGAGGTATAGATCGAATCGCCAGCCCAATCGGCGGAAAAGTTGACGCTCTGCTGGCCGGCGACGCTCTTCAAACCCGAAAGCAGAGCCTGCTCGACGGCCAGCTCCGGCGCGGAGAACGAGGCCGGTGGCGAGCCGTAATCCCCCCCCAGCATCCAGACGAGATTTCCGTAGGTCTTGTACCTGTTGGCGAGAAAGGCTCCGTAGGCGCTCATCCTTGTAGGCCCGTTGGAGGTCATCGGCTGCATCCAGCCGGCGGTGAGATTGCCGTTCTGGCCGACGTAACTCGGAAATACAAGACAAAGCAATCCCTTCTGAGACGCGTAATCGAGCATCCCGTCGATGTGCTGCCAGTAGGTCTCATTGGGCGTCGTGTAATCGGGATTCACGCCCGCCGCCATCGAGCCGTCCCATACCGTGCCGTCGAGTTTCTTGATGAACGGAAGCTGGTTGTTTCCGTCGAACGGAGCGTTATATCCATCCCGGTCCAGAAAGTTGAGCAGGATGGCGTTAAAGCCCTTCGCCACCGTATCGTCGACGAAAAGCTGATAGTCCGAGAGACTCAGCGAGGGTATGTCCCACGCGACTCGCCCCAGAATGGGAAACGGCTGCCCGCTCTGATCCTGAAGATAGCGATGATCCCCGGAAGCCACGAGAGGGTAATTGACATTGCCCGATTCGATCAAGAAGGTACCGCCGCCCGGATTCACGTTCCGATCAAACGTCGCCCGCTCCCCCGGAAACTGCTTCAACATGATCGGCTGGCCCGGACTCCCGTTCAGGTAGCTGGTGAAGCTCCCTTTGTACGTCCCCCCCGCAGCCAGATCGTGTCCCCGGGATGCACCGCCGAAGGCTGCGAGAGACCCGTCTGCAGGCTCCACGGGTTCGTGATCGTCCCCGTCCCGGGCCCCGTGCTCGACGTCCCGGTCGGTGAGACGTAGAAGTCCACGCCGGCGGCGACGAAGACAGCGGCGAGCAGCACCGCTGCGACAGCCGCGAACATGCCTCCGCGACGAGTCAATCGGGCCTTCACGGCCGAGAAGTTACCCTTTCGAACTGGTGACGGGCTACTGATCGGACGGCGTGTTCTCGGGACAGGGAACGGTCCCGTCCAACTCCTGTCCCGCAGGACAGGCTCACGCGATCGTGAAGGTGGCGATCCGGACTCCGGTCAGCCGGCCAATGCTCTGCGCTCAATGTCATCGGGAGTGTTCCGGCCGCGTGGTTTCCCACGCCGGTCCTCCCGACCTCTTTCACCAGTAGAACCACCGCCGCGTCACCCTTCCTCCCCTGTACTATCCGGAAGTTGATGGAATACCGCCCAGAGACTCGGCATCCGGCTCTCTCCGCCGGCTGACCGGGCCGTTCAGTCACTTCCCTCAGGACTCCTGGCGCAAACGAACAGCGTCCTGGAGCCCGAACTCATGCGCACGGGAAATTCTAGCAGACACGCGTCGAGTGGGCTCTGCCTCGACCTGCCGGAAGAAGCCGTTGGCGCCGAGAACCACGTCGATCGGGCTCGAAGCGTGATTCTGGATTGCGATCGTAGCTCTTCCGTCGGAGGGGGGCCACCACAATGTTCTTCACCTGAGAACAGTTCTCGCTGTAGTTGGTGCTGCTCACAAGAGGTGCACTGATATTGGCCCATAGACCCGAAGATCTTCGAGCTTTCTGGGATTCACGCCCGTGTCTCCACCTTCCCTCGGCCCGCTGTGTGTCAGTGGAGGAATGGGATGTTGAAGGCCCGCACGAGGAAGATCGCCATCTGCCAGCGGGTCAGGGGGGTGTTCGGGCAGTACTTGCCGCCGCCGCAGCCAGCCGTGACGCCCCCCGCGTAGATGTAATGAATGAAGCGGCAGGTGCCATCCGTCGGCTGGACGTCGCCGAAGAGGGAGTTCCCTCCCGCCGTGCAGTTGTAGGAGCCGACGGAGGGGACGGTACCGCTCGTGGGGACGGTGCCACTCGGACCGACCATTCCCACAGCCAGAAAGACGGCCATCTGGCTGCGGGTGACGTTCGAGGAGGGGCAGTACTTGCCACCGCCGCAGCCGGCGGTGATTCCCTGGGCGTAGACGTAGTGGATCGAGGGGCAGGCAGCGTCGGCCGGTGCCACGTCTCCGAAGAGGGACGTGCCACCGGTGGTGCAGTTATAGGTTCCAACACCCGGCACGGTCCCGGACGTGGGAACCGGCACGCCGGGTCCGAGCAGGGAGCGTGCGAGGAGCACAGCCATCTGCCAGCGGGTGACGTCGCTGGCGGGACAGTAGTTGCCGCCACCGCAGCCGGCGGTGACGCCATTGTGGAAGATACTTTCGACAAAGGGGTAGGAGACGTCCGAGGTGGGCACGTCGGTGAAGCTCTTGCCAACGTGGAGAGTCCAGGTCCTGGCGACGCCGTTGCTGAGCGTCTCGAGGAAGGTGGCGTCCCAGTGGGCGGCGGGGCGGGTGGCCGGGTTGGAGACGGAGAGGCGATAGGAGGGCCCTCCGGCCGAGAAGCTGTCGGCGGTGGCGCCGGGAGCGATGGTGCCGTAGCCGGCAGCCGAATCGAGGAGGGAATAGGTCGCCCCGACAGGACCTGTGAAGGCAGAAGCCGTACCTGTGAGGGCGGCCGGGGAAGCACCGATGTTCTTCCAGGAGGCGTTGACGAGGAGGGTTTCTCCCGGCTCCAGAATCTTGTTGACGTTCGAGACCGTTCCGCCCGTGGCGTGAGCGTCCTCGACCAGACCGGCGGCCTGGACGGCGACTGTCGGTGTCTGGGTCGGCGTCGGCTCGGGTCGGCGTGGGAGTCGATGTAGAGCTCGGCGGTGGCGTCGGCGTCCGCGTCGGGGTCGGAGTCGCGGTCGGAGTGCTCGTTGGGGTCCCTGTCGGCGTGCGAGTCGGAGTTGCCGTCGCTGTCGGAGCGACTGTCGGCGTCCACGTCGGCGTGGACGTTGGGGTCCGCGTCGGCGTCGCCGTCGGCGTCCGAGTCGGCGTCGCCGTGGCTGTCGCAGCCACTGTCGGCGTCAGGGTCGGAGTGGGCGTGGGGGTCGGCGTCGCCGTCGGCGTACGAGTCGGCGTGGATGTGGGGGTCAACGTCGACGTCACCGTCGGTGTACGGGTTGGAGTCGGGGTCGCCGTGGCCGTGGGAGGGACTGTCGGCGTCCGAGTCGGAGTGGACGTCGGGGTTGGCGTCGGCGTCGGTGTATTGGTCGGAGCCGGAGTTAATGTGGGAGTAGGCGTTACGGTCGGGGTTGGCGTCGGGGAGCCTGACACCGTCAAAACGACGAAGGTGGCGAAGGCGGGTCCGGTCGACGAAGGAGCCGCATAGCCGACAGGCGTGGCCGGCGTCAGCCCCATCATCGGCACGGAGACCGTCCCCCCGCCATATGTCCCGCTGACCACCGGTGTCCCGTAGAAGTTCTGCGCGTTGCGGATCTCGTAGGCCGCGCCTGCGCTCACGGTCCCCGTCAGGTCCACCGCCTGCGTCCCGCTCCCGTCCCAGTTGTCGACGACGATCGTCGCCCGCCCCGCCTCGTACGCGTTCGGCAGAATCGTCACATGGTCCTGCGTCGGCGGGCTCGTCCTCGAATAGTACGTGTTGTTCGGGTAGTCGCCCGGCACAAACCCGCTCAGGTCCCCCACGAACGTGTTCCCCGTGATGGTCTCCCCGGCCCGGCAGCCGGTGCTCCCCGGCGAAAACACACCGCCGCTGACGTTCGTCAGGTAGTTCCCGGTCACCGTCACGCCCGCGCACTTCGTCGTGGAGTACCCCATCGTCAGCGTCGACAACCACGAGAAGTTCCCCGTCACCGACGTCCCACCGATGTCGAACCCGCTCTCCCCTCCCACCAGCGACGTCCCACGCCACCACACGTTCCCGTCCACCTGCGAGTCTATGAACCCCGCCGTCCCCGATCCGTAGGCATGCAGGTTGTAGCCGAACTGGTCGAAAAGAATGTTGTGCTTGATGACCTTCGTGCCGCCGTATCCCAGATTCTGCGCGTAGATGGCGTGCCCGTGCGGCCGGTCCGGTGCGTTCCACCCGTTGTAGTAGATGATGTTCCCGTAGTACTCCGAGTTCGTGGATATCGACGTCAGATCCAGCCCCTCGCCCGTGTCATGGATGACGACGTTGATGATCTTCGTCCCCGGTCCCCACACCCCAATACCCGAGTCACGCGCGTCCACCGGGTTCGACCCCGGCGTCGGGTTCCACCGGTTCGGGTTCGAGTCCATCACCTCGAACCCCCAGTACCATGTGTACGCCCCGTTACCTTGAGAATCCAGCCGTCGGTACCGAGAACCTCGGGGTTCACGTTCCCGTCCAGCGTCGCCCGCTCCCCCGGATACTGCCGCACCACGATCGGCAGGTCCGACGTCCCCGTCAGAGAGCTCGTGAACAGTCCCGTATACGTCCCCCCACGCAGCCAGATCGTGTCCCCGGGATGCACCGCCGATGGCTGCGACAGCGCCGTCTGAAGTGCCCACGGATTCGATATCGTCCCCGTCCCCGGCCCCGTGCCCGTCGTCCCCGTCGGTGAAACGTAGAAGTCACTGACGGAAGCTGGAGTCGTGAACGACGTCAGAAGAAGGAGGCACGCCAAAACCAACCAGGCGGTCGGATTGAATCTCGAGCTGCCCTGGCGGATCCGAAACTCAGCGATAGGAAGAGTCCTCTCTTCAGAGGGTAGCATCTGCCGCTAACCCTAGGAGCCGTGGAATCCTTCTGCTACTGGCCCGGCGTCGAAAAAAGGCTCAGGAAGGACAGTACGTCTTGGCCTGTTATGAAGGACAGGGCGGATGGTGACGAGCCAAGTGTCCTCGCCCCAACGGAAGTTCGTCGCGGCTGCCTACCGAGCCCCCGGTTCGACCGAACCGCCACCTCGAGAACGAGAGCCCCGCTGGACCCACACTCGGCGAGAAGGCCCCTCCGATCGCTTGTCTTATGAAAAACGGCAGGACAACCAGAATCAAGAGTGACGCCTGTGCCAGAAATCGGCTCCAAGTGTGCCTTGCCAGCCAACCGGGATTCGGGTGGATCCCATATGCGACGCAGCCCACTGCCAAAGGAGCCAGCGCCACTAGCAGCAGAATTCGGCAGAATTGATACCGAAGTGCCCGCCGTCCCGCAATGAAAGCAAGTGCTGCGACGGCCCAGAAGATGCTCCACTTCTGTGGATTGAAGGTTTCGCTGACCATTTCGGGCGCCGCACGAAATAGTCGGGGGAAGAACTCGATGTATGTCGACACTTTCGACAACGGTGTCACAAAATCTTCCATCGTAGCGGGAATCCGCGCTGACCACGACATTCGCAGTGCGAGAGCCGAAAGGACTGCGAGACCTGCCAAGGCCAGCCTTGCCATCAGAACGGTGGCCCTTTGGGGGCGAACACGTCGAGTCACAAGTGGAAGGGCCATGACCGAGCCGGCTGCGACCGCTACGACCGCCAGCACAAGTCCTTCTTGTTTTGTCAAAACGCAGGCCGCAAGCAGCGCACCTGCAGCGATTGCTGATGAGAACAAATTCCGATCGTCGAATAGAAGGAGTATTCCGGCGCTGAAAAAACAAGCAAGCGGGAAATCGGAGTACGTTCCCGGCGCTCCGCCAT
Source organism: uncultured Acidobacteriota bacterium (assembly GCA_963779415.1). GTDB lineage: Bacteria > Acidobacteriota > Thermoanaerobaculia > UBA5066 > UBA5066 > DAOMFB01. The sequence continues at coordinate 1,912,754 of CAVZYA010000001.1, forward strand.
TACTCCAAAATGCAAGAAAAGGGACGGTCGATGCCATCAGCACCGCCGTCGCCGCCAGACGGCGTCCCGCCAAGCGTGCAGCGCCCTCATAGACAATCAGAAGGGACACCGGAAAGAACGCCGCGTAAACAGGCCGAAAGACGCGTTCGTCTTCATTCGTCGTAACGACTTGCTGGATGGCGACCTGGGCGAGAGGGAGCAGGAGCGGGTATCCCCGGTTCCACACGTACCACTGCGGCTCCCGTAGGACCCTTGGGGTGACACTCTGCTCTGCTCGAACGTACTTCGCCTGAAGACACCACGTGATCCGGCCATCTGCATCCGTCACCGGGTTCGTCATCGCGTCAATCAGGACTCCCAGCGACACGAGGATACCTACCGCTGTGACCACCCCGAGGAGCGGATCCCGTATCGCATGCCTCCACGACCGGTAGCCTGTTTTCAAATCGCGAGCCACTCGATGTCGACCACAGAGCCAATGGATCAACCCCAGGGCGCCCGGAACGAAAACAATCGAGAGAATGACCCGCCTTCCGAAACCGAGGTGGAGGAAGTGGGAACTGACATACATCGCTCCGGCCACATAGGCCACACCAAGCAGATAGCTGTAGGCCAGGCGAGTTGGCAGTGGGCGTCTCCGAAGCGCTGTCAACAGCTCCGAAAGTCCGAGGCCGGCGGTCAGAAACAGCGCCACCCCGCCGATGCCGAAGGCGAACCGTAGCAGACCGCTCGTCATCGGGTAGACGGCACGGCACTTTCGCCTTGTACAGGCCGTCTTCCCCGATTTGCCGGGAAGAGCAGCCTTGTGGTGGCGAGTCGCGGCACCATTCCCCGGCTGCGGGCGATTACGGCAAATTCTGGCATTCCTTCGGCTGATCCCGTAGTTGGTCCATCTCCCTGCGCAAGCGCGACTGCGGATTGGTCCAGGAAGAGTGCACGTCTTGGCGCCAGGTCGTAGCGGATCCAAAGCTCCGAATCGTCGTCCGCGCCTTGGTCTTTTACTAACAAGTACTCGCCGTCTGGCGGGATCGATTTACGAATAGCCTCTATGCTATCCACATACTCGGCTCCGAAAAGACGCTTGCGCGATTCGATCAACCCCTCGTGCCGAAGCTCCCACCCCTGCTTGATTCTTCTGAGAGTCCTCATCAAGGCGCCGGGAGCATTGAGGCTCAGGAAAAGTGCCAGCACCACAAAGAAACCGATTCGCGCGGCTTTCTGTGTGGCCGAGGGTCCGGCAAGCAGAGGCATTTCTTGAAATCATATCCTCTCTGCCTCCGCAGTTGGGGTTCGTCAGAGTTCTCTCCAGAAGGTCTACGGGCGCGCCGTGCGGCTCACCTCTTCTTGCTTCTCGACGTCCTCGCGTTTCCGTTGACAGGCGATCAGCCGGGGCGTCCGTGGAGGACTATTTTGAACGGCAGAGCAACCGCCCGCCATGCTGTGGTGACCGGTCCGCCCTACGCCACCTTCAGCCAGCGCCAGAGCTCCGGAATCGTGGGGCGCTTGCCGTAGGCGAGGAGGCCGACGCGGAAGATCTTCGCCGTGACCCAGAAGAAGCCGAGGATCGTCCCGATCGCGAGGAGGATCGAGAGCCCCACCTGCCAGAGAGGGGGCTCGGAGACGAGCACCCGGATGAACATCGTGATCGGCGTGTAGATCGGGATCAGGGAGAGCGCCGTCGAGAAGGCCGAGTCGGGGTTCATGATGATCGGCATGACGAGGAACCAGGGGACCATCATGACGATCATCACGGGCGTGAGGACCTGCTGGGCCTCCTTCTCCGACGTCACGATCGCGCCCCCGACGGCGTAGATGCAGACGTTGATCAGGTAGCCGAGGACGAAGAAGACGATGAACCAGAGGGCGAGCGCCGGCCGGAGGAACTGGCCGAGGTTGACCCCCGCCGCGAGCGCCGCCGCGGCGCCGTAAGCCGCGATCGCGCCTCCCATCGCGACCCAGATCGTGATCTGCGTCAGGCCGACCGCCGCCATCCCGAGGATCTTTCCCGAGAGAAGCTCGAACGGCGTCATCGAGGAGACGAGGATCTCGACGATCCGGTCGGTCTTCTCCTGGATGATCCCGCGCATCACCTCCTGACCGTGGAGGAGGACCGGCAGGAAGATGAGGAGGACGAAGACGAAGCCGACGAGGAAGTTCATCTCTCCCCCCGTCTTCTCCTCGCCCGCTTTCGTCAGCTGGACGGCCTCGACGCGGAGGTCCCTGAGAAGCGAGTCGATCTCCGAGGGGTTCACCCCGCGCCCGACGAGGCGCTCCCGCGAGAGGGCGCGATTGACGACGCGGCCGAGCCGCTCCTGGACGATGAGGTCGGTCGACGAGCGGCTGTAGTACGTCATCGAGAGGGACGAGTCGGCGAAAGCGCCGGCCGGGACGATGAAGACGCCGTCCAGCCGGTCGGCGTCCCGTTCCGCGTGGAGGCGCTCGAGGAGCGGCGCGGCCACGTCCTTCGGGTTCTTCCCGGAGGCATCCACGTAATCGGCCCGGACGCTCCCCGGAAGCGGCGCCCGCCGGTGGTCCGGTTTCTCGAGGTTCTGCGTCGCCGTCTTGAGGGCGTCCACCGGCTCCGGTGCCCGGAGCGCCTCGGTCACCGAGGTGCCGAGCCGCCCGGTCCCGTCCACGACGACGACGTGCTTTCTCCCCGATCCCTCTCACGGCGAAGAGGCTCGGCACGATCATCAGCGCCCCGAAGAGGAACGGCGTCAGGACGGTCATGATGAGGAAAGACTTCTTCCGGACCGCCTGCACGTACTCGCGCTTGAAGACCGCCCGGATCTTCTTCATGCCGCGGCCGTCCCTTCCGGCGCGAGCGTCGACTCCCCCACCTTCTCGATGAAGATCTCCTCGAGGGAGGGGGAGACGACCTCGAACCGTCGGATCCGGAGGCGAGGCAACGCCGCTTCGAGGAGCGTCTGCGGATCGACCCCCGCCGCGAGGACCAGCTCGGCCCGGTTCGTGTCGACGCGCCCGCCGGCGACGCCCGCGAGTGACGTCAGGAACGCCCCGTCGCCGTCGAACTCGAGATGGACGGCGTTCTTCCCCGAAGAGGCACGGACGTCGGCGAGAGTCCCGTCGAGGACGACCCGCCCGCGGTGGATCAGGACGATCTCCTCGGCCAGCTTCTCGGCCTCGGCCATCTGGTGGGTGGAGAGAAGGATGGTCTTCCCTTCCGCCTTCAGCTCGAGGAGAAGCCTCCGGACGAGCACGACGTTCACCGGGTCGAGGCCCGCCATCGGCTCGTCGAGGATGAGGATCTCCGGATCGTGGAGGAGCGCGCCGACGAGCTGGATCTTCTGCTGGTTTCCCTTCGACAGCTCCTCGACCCTCACCTCCCGGCGGTCCCACAGCTCGAAGCGCGTCAGCCACCTCTCGGCGCTCGCCCTCACGGCCGCGCCGGTCCGTCCCTTGATCTCCGCGAGGAAGAGGAGCAGCTCGAGGACCTTCATCTTCCGGTAGAGCCCCCTCTCCTCGGGGAGATACCCGACGCGGTCCCGCGCGGCCTCGACGCTCCCGCCGAAGAGCGAGATCGCCCCCCGGTCCGGAAGGAAGACCCCGTTGATCATCCGGAGCGTCGTCGTCTTCCCGGCGCCGTTCCGGCCGAGGAGACCGGCGATCGTCCCGCGGCGGATCCCGAACGAAACGCCGTCCACCGCCTTCACGTCGCCGAAGGTCTTGACGACATCGTTCACGGAGATGACGGTGTCCACGGACCCCAATCGTACGGCACCGGATTCGAAGGGCCCTTCCGGCTCTCTCGACCCTCTGCTACCGTCGTTTCCGGAGGTGCCCGTGCTCGTCTTCGTCCTTCTTTCGCTCCTCGCCGCGCCCCCCGCCGCTCCGGGAGAGGACGCCCGGATCCGGACGCTCAAGAGCGAGCTGGACCGGATCGCCGACGCCTCGGACGGGACGCTCGGCGTCTCGATCGTGGAGGTCGCCTCCGGGAAGAGCGTCTCTCACCAGGGCGGGGAGCCGTTTCCCATGGCGAGCGTCTTCAAGCTGCCGGTCGCCGTCGTCCTCCTTTCGCGCGTCGACGCCGGCGCCCTGACGCTCGACGAGAAGCTTCCCGTGACCCGGGGCGATCTCCGGCCGCGGGGACCGGTCTTCGATCGATGGAAACCGGGGGTCTCGCTCACCGTCGGCGAGCTTCTGGACGACATGATGGTGGCGAGCGACAACAGCGCGGCCGATCTCCTCGTCCGGCGGCTCGGCGGGACGAAGGCCGTGCGCGAGGGCCTTTCCGCCCTCGGCCTCTCCGGAATCGACGTCAAGGAGACCGAGCTTCAGATGTGGCTTCTTTCCGACGGCGTCACGGAGGTTCCGGCCGACCTCCGGATGACCCCCGAGGCGCTGAAGGCACACGTCGCGAAGGTGCCTCTCGGCGACCGGAAGAAGGCCGAACAGGCGTACGAGAAGAGACCGGGCAACGTGGGGACTCCGGAGGCACTCACGCGCCTCCTCGTCCGTCTCGAGAAGAGAGAGCTGCTGTCGCCGGCCTCGACGGACCGCCTTCTTTCGGCCATGAGTCGGTGCGCGACGGGGGATAAGCGGATTCGCTCCGGCGTCCCGAAGGGGAGCGAGGTCTTCGACAAAACGGGGACGATCGGGCGCTGCGCAAACGACGTCGCTCTCGTCCGGCTCCCGGGCGGACCGACGCTCGCCATCTCCGTCTTCCTCCGAAGCTCTTACCTCGGCGAGGCCGAGCGCGAGGCCGTACTCGCGCAAGTCGCCCGGGCGGCGGCGTCGGCGTTCGGCCGGTGAGGCCCTTCCGGGGATAATCCCGTCCGTGCAGGTGGAATCCCTCGCGCCCCCCTATCTCCTTCTCGCTTCCCCGGCGATGCAGGACCCGAATTTCGCCAACTCCGTCGTCCTGATGGGGCATCACACGAAGGACGGCGCGCTCGGCTGGATCGTCAACCGGGTTCTCGGAGTCGCCCCGGCCGAGCTGCTCGCGCCCCCTCTCGGGACGGCCGTCCATCCGGAGACGCCGATCCGGGTTGGAGGGCCCGTCCTCTCGAACGGGCTCGTCGTCGTCTTCCGCCGCGAGGTGGAGGGGATCGAGCAGGTCGAGATGGCCCCCGGGATCCGCGTCTCCGCCTCGGCCGAGATCCTCCCCAGGCTCTTCTCCGAGTTCCGCGCCGCTCCCGACGGGCTCCTCCTTCTCGGTTACTCGGGATGGGGTCCGGAACAGCTCGAGCACGAGATGGAGGAGGGGGCGTGGCTCATCCTTCCCTACGATGAGTCCTTCGCCTTCACGAACGACACGGAAGGGCTCTGGGAGCGCGCGCTCGCCCGGCTCGGCGCCAGCCCGGCGAACGTCTCGTCCTTCCCGGGCGGCGTGAGCTGACCCCCCTCCCTCAGCCCCGCTCGTAGCGCTCGTCGACGACGACGTCGGGGTGGAGCGAACGGCGGACGGGGCAGCTCTTCCCGGCGTTCTGGAGTTTCCAGAGCTCCTCGTCGCTGCAGGGCGAGTGGATGCGAAAGCGGGCGACCAGCTTCGCGATCCGTCGGGGTGGCTCCGACGTCATCACCTTCTCGACGGAGAAGTCGATCCCGTCGAGCGGAATCCCGCGTCGCTTCGCGTAGAGGCCGATCGTCGTCGCCACGCACGAGGCGAAAGACGCCGCGCAGAGGTCCGTCGGCGAGAAGGTGCTCCCGTCGCCGCCGTTGTCCTTCGGCGCCATCGTCGCGATCGAGGAGGAAGATTCGTGCGTGAGGGTGGTGGTCGTGGGCGACGTGAGTCGGCCCGTGATGCGGACGCTCATGGCGGCATCCTACGGCCGACCCGGGAGGGCGAGAAGCGCCGCGGGGTCGATCCGGGCGCTCCCGAGCCGCGCCGCCCAGTGGAGGTGCGGCCCCGTGGCGCGCCCGGTCGCCCCGACCGCGCCGAGGAGCTGGCCGGCGGCCACCGTCTCTCCCTCCTTCACGTCGAGACGCGAGAGATGGAAGTACATCGTGAAGAGCCCCTCGCCATGATCGAGAACGACGCTCCCGCCCGAGAAGTAGAAATTCCCGGCGAGGGCGACACGCCCTCCGGCGGCCGCGACGACGGGCGCCCCCGCGGGCGCGGCCACGTCGAGCCCCGCGTGGCGCGAGCGGGTCCTTCCGTTGAAGACGCGGCGCGCTCCGAAGTTCCGCATCTCCCCGACGGCCGGCCGCCGGAACCCTCCGGTCCAGAGCGGGCCCGGAGGCGACGAGGCGAAGGCGCGGGCGAACGCTTCCCGCTCCCGCCCGATCCGTTCCATCTCCTCCAGTGGAGGCTCGACGTATTTCGGGTCGATCCTCAGCTTCTGAACGGCGAACTTCCGCGCCGCGACCGTGAGCGTCGCCGAGGCCGTCGTCTCCGCTCCCGACGCGTCACGCCCTTCGAAGCGGATCGACCGCTTCCCGGGCGTCGCCTCGAAGTCGACGCCGAAAAGCCCCGAAAAGCGCAGACCGCTCGCGTCGGCGACGAGAGCGAGGCGGCGCTCCCCGTCGACGAGAACGACCCCCGAGAGCGGCGCGTCGCCCGCCGCCTCGACGCGGACGATCGCTCCCTGCGGGGCCGTCCTCGGCGTCAGCGTCACGCGTAGCGTCGATCCGGAGGCCGGACGGGCCGCAAGCGCCACGGCGAAGAGAAGCGCGGCACCTCTCATGGTGAAAAGACGAGCGGACGGCCGACGGGAGGCCGGGCGAGGCGCGTGGCGGCTCCCGACGGATCGCCCTCCGCCCAGAACCCGAGCTGGTCCATCCGGTGGGGCGAGCCGACGTGCCCGGAGACGCCGAACGGGACGACGAGCGTCGCGGCATCCGGCTCCCCCCAGTCGACGACGAAGCGCATCGACTGCCCGAACGTGGAGGTCTGGACCCGCGGGACGGCGGCGGCGCCCGAGAGAGGAATCGACGGGGCGTCGAAGACGCGCGAGAGGCCGGGGATGAGGCCGAGCGGGTGCCGCGCACGGAGGCGGTTCGAGGCGCCCCATGTCCAGCGGGCGCGGTCGAGCCCCTGCGCGGTGGCGATCGCCCGGAGCGCCTTCTCGACGACGAGCTTCATCGCCGCCCCTTTCTCCCCGAGCCCGGCGCGGCGCCACGCGGACCGGTCCGCGAGCGCGACGTCGACCACTCGATCCTCCGGAAGGCGGAGCGAGACCTCGGGCCCGACTCCCCAGACCTGCAGTGTCCGGGCCGAGAGGGCGTCGCGGAGCGCGCGGGCAACGAGAAATTGAGCAGTCGTCGCATTGGCGCTCCCGTCCCACCCGGCGAAGCGCTTCGCGAGATCCGACGGAAGATACGGGACGAACGCCTCGGTGAGGCGGCGCATCGGCTCGGAGACGGCGTCGAGCTGGATCCTCTCCATCGCCGCCCGGTCCAGCTTCTCGCCGCGGCGCTTCGCCGCCTCGAGGAGGTCCCGGATCCGCCGCGCCCGGACGGCCGACGCGAAGTGCGTCGAGACGGGGACGGGGAAGCTCGTCCCGATCACCCGGTTGTTCGCCGTGACGAGATAGCCGGAGGACGGGTTCACGACGCGCGGGAGCCGCGCGGGGGAGAGGAAGCCGCGCCAGTCGTTCTCCGGGTCCGAGCCGTCATACGGCAGCCCCCCGTCCGTGCCGGGCCGCCGCAGGGGGACGAGGCCGGTCGCCCGCCAGCCGATGTCGCCCGCGGCCGAGGCCCAGACGACGTTCTGGGCGGGGCCGAGAAAGCCGTCGAGAGCCCGGTCGAACTCGGCCGTCGTGCCGGCCATCATCGTCTCGACGATCGGGAGCCGGAGGTTCCCCGGGTCGAGAGCCGTCCAGGTGAGCGCGAGGTCCCTGGTCACGAGCGGCCCGTGCGACGTCGACCTCACCTCCAGACGCTCGGGGGAGCTTCCGCGGACGGCAAGCGTCTCCACGCGGACCTCGACCGGCTCGGCACCGCCCCGCCTCGCCGCCTTACCGTCGACGATCGTCTCGCGGTAGAGGTCCTGGACGTCCGAGTAGAGATTCGTGAAGCCCCACGCGAGGGCGTCGTTCCGGCCGAGTACGACGCCCGGGAAGCCGGGAAGGGTCACCCCTTCCACGAGGCGTCCCGCGATCTCCAGGCGCATCGGGAGCCAGATCGACGGGACGGAGAGCGCGAGGTGCGGGTCGTTCGCGAGGAGCGGCTTCCCGCTCTTCGTCAGCGCGCCCGAGACGACCCACGCGTTGGAGCCGGCTCCCTCCTCGTCGAAGCCCGCGCCGAGCGCGGCGACCTTTCGCAGGGCGGCCGGCGCCACCTCGGGAAGGGGAGGAGGGAGCTGCGGCGACGCATCGGGCACGAGCGGCACGTCGTCGTCCGAGAGAGTCGAGAAGACGAACCGCGCGAGGGACGGGGGGAGGAGGCGCCCGGCGTCGCGGCCCGCCTCGTCCCTCCAGACCGTCGAGAGGTCCTCGTACATCAGGAGAAGGACGAGAAGCGAGTCGGCCGGCGTGAACTCCCGAGGCCGCTCGCGAAGGAGGGCGAATTCGAGGCCGAGGCGTCCCGGGTGAGAATCGAGGAAGGCGTTGATCCCGTCGGCGAGCGCTTCTAGGTGGGCGCGCTCCGGATCCGGCAGGAGAGCCACGGCCCGCGGGGCGACCCGCGCATAGCCGTAGGTCCGCCGCCGGCGGTCCAGGTCGAGCGCGGCCTTGCCGAACAGCTCCGCGAGCTGCCCCTCCGCCGCGCGCCGCTGAAGCTCGAGCTGGAAGAGCCGGTCGCGTGCGGTCAGATACCCCTGGACGCGGATGGCATCGTCGACAGAGCGCGCGGCGACGGTGGCGACGCCCCGGTCGTCGAAGGTGACACGGACCTTCTCCTTGAGGCCGCGTATCGACGGGACGGAGTCGTCGGGGAGGTTCCGCCGGACCAGCCAGAAGGCCCCGCCCGCCGCGAAGAGGAGGGCCGCGAGAAGGACGCTTCCGACGACGAGGAGCGCGCGCCGCATCGGGGCGGCCACTATCGCATACGGTCGGTCGGTTCGCGCGCGCCCGTCCCTCGGGGTCAGCGGCCGGCCGGCGCCGGCGCCTTCGTCCCCTTCACCGGGAGCCGGTCGATCCAGAGCTCTTCGAGCAGAGGCGTCTTCCCCTCGGAAAGCTGGACACGGTACCGGATCCTCACGCCGCACGACGGGACGTCCCAGACATGCATCGCGGGATCCCCTCCCCCGGGGGACTCCGCCCCGTAGCGATCCCGGAGGCCCGGAAGGAGGCCGGGCGCCGGATCGAAGACGTAGTGAAGCGCAGAGACGCGGGAGTCCGGCGTCCCGCCGTCGAACGTCACCTTCACCTCGTACCGCCGGTCATGGGGGGTGTAGAGAAGGCTGAAGTCCGGACCGAGGGCCGACGCCGAGGCGCTGGAGCGCGTCATCGAGTCGAAGACGACGGCCCGTTTCTGGCCGATCTCGAAGCCCGAAAGGCCGGGGCAGAGGACCGGGCGCGGCGTCCGCGCCGGCACGGACCCCTGGGCGAGGAGCCCCGAAGCCGGTATGACGAGAAGAGCGGCGAAAAAGGTCGTTCGCATGAATACGGTCGGATCCCGCGTCAGCGTGGCGCGGCAGACCCCGGGAGCGCGCTCATCGCGAAGCGCGTGCCAGCTCGCCCCGAAGCGTCTCCTCGTGGAATCCGACGAGAAGCCGACGTCCGATCTTCACCATCGGAGCCCGGAAGTTCCCGGTCGGGCCGCGGAGGTCGTCGAGCCGGGCCTCCTTCGCGCCGATCGTCCGGACCGACTTCCCTTTCGCCACGACCACTTCCGAGACGGAAGCGAGCAGCGCCCGCGCTTCCGCCTCCGAGAGGGGCTCCTTTTTCGAGAGACGCTCCGCGGCAACGTGAGCCTTCGTCCTTTCGAGCACCGCACGGGTGCGCTGGCAGCTCGTTCAGCCGATCCGGTAGTAGGTGAGATCGACGTTCGCCATCGGAGCCTCCCCACCGAGTGTAGCGGCTCGGGCGACTAGGGCGCGAGGGCGTACTCGGAGACGAAGAGGCGGGTCCGCTCCACCCCTTCGAGAAAGCTCGGAAGGCTGATCCGCTCGTTCAGGTTGTGGATCTTCGCGGCATCGTAGAGATTGACGTTGAACGGCGAGAACCCGAACGCACGGATTCCGCGGGCGCGGAGGATCGGCGAGGAGGTGTACTGGCCGTTCAGGACGTAGACGCCGACGACCGCCGGCTCGAAGGGGTCGAGACGAAGCACGTCGCCGAGCGTCTCCCACGCCCGTCCCCTCGCCTCGGCCGCCGCGGCGTCGGGGGTCCGGAAGAGGACGTGCATGGCGAGCCCGCGCTCGCGCCCCCACGCGGCGAGCTCCGCCTCGCTCGCGGCGACGGAGGAGCCAGGGAGAAGGAGCCGGGCCACCGCGAGAGAAAAGCCCCCGCCGGGCGCCGGACCGACCCGACCTACGACGATCGCATCGCGAAACAGCGACCGGTAGACCTCGGGCATCTCGGCCTGAAGCTCCGGCGAGAGGAGCGAGTCACCGGTCCCGAGCATCGCGCGTCCCCAGACATAGGAGCGGGTCGGCGCGACGAAGCGGAGAAACTCGCGGACCGCCGGGTCGAGCCGGAGCGGCGCGGAGCGGTCCTTCGCGACGAGAAACGCGCGGAATTCGTCCAGCGCCTCGCGCGACGGAGCGGAGAACGTCGCGGAGAGAATCGCCTTCTGGAGGACCTCGATGCCGTACCGGAGGATGTCGGCGCCGAGGACTTCATTGACCCCCCCTTCGTTGATCGCGTCCGTCACGCCGTCGAGAAGGTCCGGCCGGCGATCGAGGATCCAGCCGATGCCGTAAGCCTCCTCGAACGTCTCCTCGGCCGACTCGGCGACGAAGACGACGTCGCGCAGGGGCACGACTCCGTGCCGCTTCAGATCGGCCATCGCGAGCATCGACGCGACGACCTGCCCCTTCATGTCGAGCGTTCCGCGCCCGATCAGGTAATGGGAGGCCTGCCCCGTGCCGCGCTCCCCGGCGAAGGGGGGCCGGTCCCATTTCGAGAGATCCCCGGGCGGGACGACGTCGATGTGGCCGAGAAGAAGAAGGGCTCCGTCTTTCGTCGCCCCCCGGAGCCTCGCCACGAGGATGGGCCTCTCCGGCGAGTCGCCGACGATCTCGAACGGGATCTCCTCGCACTCGAAGAACCGCGCGAGGAAGAGGATCGCCTCGCGCGTCCTTCCGGGAGGATTCGACGAGTCGATCCGGACGAGGTCGATGAGCAGCCGCGCCGCTTCCTTCCCGATGGCCGCGTCGGCCTCGGCCCGGACGTTCCGGACCCGGATCTTCGGCGCGAGAAGAACGGGAAGGCGCGCTACGAGGAGGAGCGCGAGCGCCAGAGCGGCCCCCCCGCCATAGAGGGCGAGGCGCCGCTTCGTGTTCCGCGAAAGCGGGCTCATGGCGTCGCGGCGCGGCCGTTCCCGCGACGCCGGAGCGAGGTCAAGGCGACGGCCAGAACGACCGACAAACCCGCCACCGTTCCCACGAAACCGATCTTCACCCATCGGGTATCGGGCCGCAAACGGATGACGTGCCGGCCGGGGGGGACGCGGAGGCCCGCAAAGCCGAAGTCGACGGGGAGGACCGGCACCGGCCTTCCGTCGATCCGGGCCTCCTCGCACGCCGCGCGAAGGCGGAAGAGCATCAGGAAGGAGTCCCCCGGGCCGAGCGCGTCCACATCGAGAGTGAGCGCGTCGCCTCGGTCGACGACGGAAAGAACGCGCCCCTCCGCGACGTCGCGCTCGCCCGCCGGCTCCTCGCGCACGTAGGCCGCCTCCGGGTCGATCCCTTCCTTCAGAAAGCGGCCGAAGAGGCGGCGGCCGTCCGCGTCCGAGACGACCCGCGACGCGAATCGCCACGGAGCGTGCCTCTCCCCGAGCGGCTCGAGGCGGGTCACGAATCCCGCTCCGGCCGAAGCCTCGCTCCGGACGACGGCCGAGGCGCCGGCGTTCGAGAGAAGACGCGTCGGCGCCGGCCCCGGCTCGGGGAGCGCGGTCGCGAGAAGCCGGAGCCATTCGTCCGCTTCCCCGGGGAGCGTCAGGTCGTAGTCGGGGGAAAAGAGCGAGCCCATCCCGAAGAGCGCAGGGTACTCCGGCGTGAGCGCTTCCGCTCCTTCGCGAGTCAGCGCGGCGACATCCCGACCCCGGAATTTCGGGACGGGAACGAGGCTGTCGCGCGACACGAGGCGCGGCGGCGAGGCGTCGCGCGGAACCGCTGAAATCGCCGAGAGGAGCGGGGGGCGTCGTGTGAGGATCTCCCCCGGCTCCGCCCCGATCAGACGCCGCGCGACCCCGTCCCGGTCCACGAGGACGAGGGCGAGGACCAGGGCGGACGCCCCGGCTCTCCAGGAGACCGGGATCCTCCCTTCGAGCGCGCGAATCCCCAGCGCCGCGAGCCAGGCGAAGGCGAAGCCGGAGAGAAGGACGTGTCGCTCGGGATAACGGAGCGTCCCCACGGCGGGGAGGAAGCGAGCCGCGGCCTCCCAGACCGGCGTGGCGGGGCCGAGGGCGAGAAGAATACTGATGGCGACGAGGGCCACGGCCCGGATGCGCCCCGCACCGCCGAGAGCGAGGCCGGCGAGAGCCAGTCCGAGCGCGACGCGCCCGGGCGTGATCGACGGCACGTAGGGGTGGTACGTCCCGAGGCCCGGCGCGAACGGAACCCGGGTCCAGTCGGCGAGGAGACCATCGGAGAGAAGCTCGACGAGGCGCGCCGGGGGAAGGGCCCCTTTCCCGGCGGCCGAGAGGCCGAACCCCCCTTCGGCCGTCCGCGAGCTGGCGGAGATCGTCGCGAGGCCGCCGAGAAGTGCCGGGGCCGCGAGGGCGGCGGCGAGCAGAGCACTCCCTCCGAGCGCGATGGCGGTGCGAGAGAAGGGTGCCGCGGATTCCCTCGAGCCATCGACAGGAGGCCCCACGACGAGAGCGGCCACGACGAGGCCGGCGTAGAGGACGTATTCCGGGGCGCCGGAAACGAGGATCAGTCCGGCGACGACTCCGAGCCGTGCCGCCGCGGCCGGCGAAGGAGAGCGTCGTGCCTCCAGCGCGAGAACGGCGACCCACGGAAGGAACGAGTGGGCCGCCGAGGCGCCGAGAAAGGGAGCGACGGAGACCGTCGGCCCCGAGAAGGAATAGAGCAGTGCTCCTGCCGCCGCACCCCACGCCGAAAGCCCGATGCGACGCCCGAAAAGGTAGAAGCCTGAAAGGCCCGTCAGAAGCCTGAGGAGGATCCACGCGCTCGCCGCGGCGCCGAGCGGAAGAGCGGCGAAGAGGAGATTGCCCGGGTCGAACGGCGCCGCACCGGGCGCGCCGAGGAGCGGGAGGCCGCCCCAGCGGTACCGGTCGATCCACGGGACGAGGCCGGCGCGAAGGCTCTCGGCGAGCGCCGCCTTCGCCGGATAGAAGTAGAAGAGAAGGTCACGGGCCGCCGGGACCCTCCCCGTCAAGAGATCCCGGTAAGGGACCAGCAGGAGGAGCGCCGCGGCCACGAGCGGGAGCGCTCCCCGAAGGCGCGCGTTCATCGGGCCCTCCGGCGGAAGACGAGCGCGGCCACGGCGAGAGAGAGAGCCGAGACGAGCGCCCCCCGGAGAAACGGCCCCGTGTCGTACAAGAGATCGACGCGATGCTCCCCCGGCGGGATGAACGCCGCCGTCAGGAACCCGTCGGACCGGAAGAGCGGAAGAGGCTCTCCGTCCAGCGTCCCCCTCCACTCCGCGCCGAAGGTCCGCGTCGTCACGAGGGCGCCGACCGGAGGCGCCACTTTCACCCGAAGCGCCACATGGCGGTTCGAGCGCGACACGACCTCGGCCGTGCCGGCTCCTCCCGCGCGGAGTCCCTCTGGGGCACCGGGGACCTCGATCACGGAGGAGCGGAGTGGGTCCCGCACCGGCGCCGCGAGGAGGCGCCGCGCGGCCGGGGCGTCCGGAGCCACGACGGGCTCGGGGACGAAGAGGAACTCGGGACGCGTCGGAGCGAGCCGGACGATCCGGTCTCCTCCCGAGCGTCCGACCTCCTCGGCGCCGGGCGGATCGGGAGGAAGCGAGGCCGTACGGACGACGGAGACGCCCGCCTCGCGAAGACGCCGCGCTTTTTCCTCACCCCAGGGAAGACGCTCCGCCTCGAAAACCGCGCCGACGGACGCGGACGGAGTCATCCGGTCGACGTCATTCTCGAGGGCGTAGGGAATCCCATGGAAGATGCCGGCCGCCGCGCGGAGCGGATCGAATCCGCCCGCCTCGAGCGTCCGGCGGACTCCGGTCGCGCGGTCGTCGGCGCCGTCGTCGAAGAAGCGGCCTCCCCGAAGGTTTTCCGTCACGAGATTCCGTGGCCGGGCTCTTCCGCGTGAAGAGATCCCGCGCTCCGGCCGGAAGCGTCCCGGAAACGCGCCGCGCGGCGTCGGCGAGAAAAAGAAGGGAGAGAACGAAAAGAAGAGCGAAGCGGGAGGCGCGGCCGCGGCGAACAAGCTCCGAGAAGAATGCGACGACGAGCATGGCCGCGGCCCCTCCGAGGGCCAGCGGCCGGAGGACAGACGCGACGAGGCCGGCAGGAGCCGGACCTGTCCCCAGCGACGCCTTCCAGAGAACGGCGCGAAGCGCCGGCGGCGAAAGGAACGCGAGAAGTGCGACCCCTCCAAGGGGGGCGACGAGGGCGAGCGACGCGTTCCGGAACATTCGAAGAGGCCGGTCCCGCTCGTCCCGGTGCGTCGCGAGCAGCCGCCCGACGCCGACGGCCGCCGCCGCCGAAAGGGCGAGCGTCGCGACGACCCACCATTTCTCCGGGTATCGAAAGACCGGGAGGCTCCGGCCGAGGACCGAAGTGCCGGGGAGGAAGCGTCCGAACGAGAGGAGAGCCGCTCCTCCCGCAAGGGCGAGAGCGGCACGGCCACGCCCGTCGCCGAGCGCGGCGGCGGCGAGCGCCAGCGGAACGAGGCCGAGCGCCAGATCGGAAAAGTACGGCTGGCCGCCGTCGAAGGTGCCCGAGCCCCAGTAGCCCGCCTCGTCCTCGGCTCCCGGGTCGCCGGTCAGGCGCGGCTCGAGGAGAGTCAGAAGCCGCGAGGGACGGACCGACCAGTACCGGGCTCCGTGCTCGGCCAGGAGTCCGGTCCCTCGTGCCGAGCGCCGGAGCAGCCCCCACGCCGGGACGAGCTGGACCGCCGCGAGACCGAGCGAGAGGAGGACCGCGGCGAGGATCACGCCGCCTCTCCGGATCGTCTCGCGCGGCGAAGCGCGAGGCGAGACGGCGAGCCGCCCGAGGGCGAGCGCGAGGCAGGCGGTGCCTCCCGCCGCCGTGACCGTCGGCTCGCCGCCGAGAAGCGAGAGCGCGAGAGCCCCTCCACCGAGAACGGCGAGACGCCCGGACGAGGGCGATCCGGCGCCGAGGGCCCAGAACGCCACCGCCGCCGGAGCGAGCGGAGCGGCGGAGGGGAGTCCGGCGAAAAGCGGAATCGTCTGGAGAATTCCGGAGAAGAGGAGCACCGCCGTTCCCACCGCCGCCGGAATGGCGCCGAGCCGGATCGCTCGGAGGCTCGCGTAGAAGAGCCCGAGGAGAAGCGCGACGTTCGCGAGCGCGAGGAAGGTCGGCGAGATCAGGGCGAGAAGCGGCGAAAGGGGCCAGAAGACAGCGGCATTCGGGTCGGCCGCGAAGGCGCGGCCGTTCGAGAGGGCTTCGTTCCAGTACGGAAACCCCGCAGGCCAGAGCTTCGGAAGGAGCGCCCGCCACGGCGCGAAGAAGAACCCGGCGTCCCGGGAGTAGAGCGTGCCGCCGGCGAAAAACGGTCCGAAGCGGACGAAGAAGAGGACGGCGACGGCCGCCGGTGCGATCAGGGTCGCGGGATCGCGGGAAGGACGCTCCACGTCCGCGTCGCCCCTCAGGCCCGATGGGCCAGGACGAGGAGCGACATGCCGAAAGAGGGCGGATTCTTCTCCTCGGCGCGGAGGAGCGGCAGGAGCCCCTTGAAGGCGCCGAGCTGTCTCTTCGGAAGGACCTTCCGCTTGAGAAGGCGCGAGTTCAGCCACCAGCCGATGACGCCGGGACGGTTCAGGAAGCGGATCTCGTCGATCGCGAAGCCGGCGGCCTTCACGAGCGACGCGAGGGGCTCGCGTTCGTATCGCCGGAAATGGCGGAGGTGGACGTCGAGGGAGCCGTAGAGGGACTGGAGGGCCGGGACGAGCAGGACGAGCCGTCCCCCGGGGGACAGGACCGAGGCGAAATCGCGCAGTGTCCCCGCGTCCTCTTCGATGTGCTCGAGGACGTTCAGGCAGACGATCGTGTCGACGGCTTCGATGCGGAGGGCCTCGCTGTCCGCGCCCGAGAGCGGAAACCTGTAGCTCGCGACCCGCACGTTCGAACGGTCTCCGAACCGCGCCCGGAGCTCCCGGACGTAGTGCGCCTCGACGTCCGAGGCGACGACGCGCTCCCGGTCGACGAAGTACCGGGTCTGGTTCCCGACGCCCGAGCCGACCTCGAGGATCCGCTGCCCGAGGTGCCGCTCGAACCTTTCGTGGAGCCATCGGTTGTACGGGGCGAGCGCGGACATCCGGCGGAGCGTCTGCGTCCCGACGTCACCGCGCGGCGCTTCCCAGCGGAAATACTTCAGAATGACCCAGACGGCCTGCAGGGCGTCCGAAAGGCCGATCTTCTTCCCCTCTTCGTACGTCCGGCCGCTGTAGGAGATCGGGATCTCGAAGATCCGCGCCCGCATCCGGGCGACCTTGCAGGTGATCTCCGGCTCGATGCCGAACCGCTTCGACTCGAGATCGAGCCGGTCCACCACCTCGCGCGTCATCATCTTGTAGCAGGTCTCCATGTCGGTCAGGTTCAGGTTCGAAAAGACGTTCGACATGAGCGTGAGAAACCGGTTTCCCACCGTGTGCCAGAAGTAGAGGACGCGGTGCCCGTGCGGGTTGCCGAGGAAGCGCGAGCCGTAGACGACGTCGGCCTTCCCCGCGAGGATCGGCCCGAGGAGGAGCGGATATTCGTTCGGGTCGTATTCGAGGTCGGCGTCCTGAATGACGACGACGTCCCCCGTGGAAGCACGAAGACCCGTCCAGACCGCCGCACCCTTTCCGAGGTTCCGGGGCTGGAAAAGGACGCGGATCCCGTTCGTCCCGTCCAATCTCGCGCAGGAGGTCGCGCGTCCCGTCCGTGGAGCCGTCGTCCACGATGACGATCTCCCTCTCGAGGCCTCCGAGGTCGACGGCGAGGACGCGGCCCACGATCTCGCGGATCGTCCGCTTCTCGTTGTAGGCGGGCATCACGATGGAGAGCTTCATCGATCGGGCCGTGTCGCTCCGGGGATCCGGAACAGGTCGATCGAGTATCCCACGCGTCCGGCGGACGTCCCCCGCTCGCGGAGCTGGGAACGGAGCCGCGCGAGGCCGCGGGCACCGACGACGTCGCCGTGGAAGGCGAGCGCCTCCGGCCCGCAGCAGAGGAGGAACGACGAGACGGCGTAGAGCCCGGGTGGAGCGTCCGGCCGCGCCGGATCGAAGAGGCGGGCCCGGGGAAGCCGGTACGCCGGCTCGTCGCCGCCGAAGTACGCCACCGTGAGGCCGGCCTCCTCGCCGCGCCTCCGCATCTCGAGGCCGAGGCGCGTCAGGTCCTGTCCCCAGTCGAGATTCGAGTCGTTCAGCCACGCCTCGCCCCGTTCCGGCCCGCCGGCAAGAACGTTGAAGAACGACATCTCGTGCGGATGGACCCGCGCCACCTCGCCGAGCTCGAGACCGGCGCCGAGAAGGACGATCCCCGCCGCCGCGCGGGGTGCCGCGCGGAAGAGGGCGAGGACCGCCGCCGCGGCGAGAAGCGGAAAGACCGGCAGCATGTGCCGGATGCCGATGTTGTAGGAGGTCGCCATCCCGGAGACGAAGAGGTAGAGAGCCGGGAAGAGAAGGGCGGAGAGGACGAGGTCGAGGCGTACCCGCCCGAAGAGGATCAGCAGCCCGCCCGCGAGAAGAACGAGGAGAAACCCGACGGCCGACTTCACGCCGAAGGCAATGAAGAAGTAGTCCCAGAATCCCTCCGTCGAAAGCCGCCCGCGGAGGAAGTTCACCCCCCCGCCGGTCCGATTCTGGATCTCGACACCGGCGAGTCCCGCCGCGTAATGCCCGGCCGGCGGCACGAGCCGCGAGAGAGCCGCGAACCTCTCGACGGCGGGCGACGGGGCCTCGCGCGCGAGAAGAAACGCCCGGACCGCGCTCCCGGCGTCGCCGCGGCTCATGGAGCGCATGGCGACCGCATACGAGCCGAGGAGAACCGCCCCCGCGATGCCGAGGGCAAGGAGAAGGCCCCGGACCGGCCGGCCGTCGACCATCCGCCCCTCCCGCCGGGCCGAACGTCGACCGATGAGGGTTGCGACGAGCGCGAGAGCCGCGACGACGGGGACGAGGAGAATCGCGGAAAACTTCGCCGCGAGCGTGGCGCCGAGTGCGGTGCCCGCCGCCGCCCAGAGGAAAACCGACCGCCGCTCGATCGCGAGGAGCGCGAGAGCGATCGTCCCGAAGAACCCGAGCGAGGCGGCGAGGTCCGTGTGGACCACGGCGGCATGGGCGAGATGCGTCGGCTCGAAGGCAACGAGAGCCGCGGCGCCGAGGCCCGCGAGATCGCCCCCCCACCGCCGGACGGCGCCGGCCACGACGAGAATGAGCACGAGGAAGAGCCCGTAGAAGGGGCGGCGCGCGGCGTCGAGAAGCGCGTCCGGAGGGAGCGGATCGCCCGAGAAGAGCCAGGGGCGCGGCTGCTCGGACGTCGCGATGGAAAAAGGCCGCGGGATGCGAGGGGCCCGGGCCCCCGCGAGTCGGAGCGAGAGCCCCGCGAGGAGCTTGGCGAGCGGCGGGTGCTCGAGATTCGCGAAGTAGGTCCCGGAAATCGCGTACTCGGCCCCGGCCATCGCGTGAAACGGCTCGTCCATCGTGGCGCTGTTTCCGCGCCCGGCGTCGTGGGCGAGAAGCGTCCCGGCCAGCGCGAGAGCGCCCGACACCGGCCAGAAGAGCGCCCGCCGCGGGCCGCTTTGCACCGCGCGATTCTAATCGGGCCCCGAGTTCCGGATCGACGGGCCCCGCGAGATCCGCCAGAATCGGGTAATGCCGGTCGAGGGGAAGCGCGTCGCCGTCGTGATGCCCGCCTACAACGCCGAGAAGACGCTGCACAAGGCGTGGGACGAGATCCCGAAGGAATGGGTAGACGACATCATCCTCGTGGACGACGGCTCCCGCGACCGGACCGTCGAGGTGGCGCGCGGAATCCCCGGCCTGACCGTCGTCGTCCACGAGAAGAACCGCGGCTACGGCGGAAACCAGAAGACCTGCTACCGGACGGCGCTCGAGCGAGGCGCCGACATCTGCGTGATGGTCCACCCCGATCACCAGTACGACGCTTCGGTCCTGCCGGAGCTGATCCAGCCGATCGCGAAGGGTTCCGTCGACGCCATGTTCGGGAGCCGGATGCTCGGCGGGCGCCCCCTCGAAGGGGGCATGCCGAAGTGGAAGTACCTCGCGAACATCTTCCTGACCGCCATCGAGAACGCCACCTTCTACCTCTACCTGACGGAGTACCACTCGGGCCTCCGCGCCTACTCGCGCCGGTACCTCGAAAGCGTGAACCTCGCCGCCTTCTCGGACGACTTCGTCTTCGACACGGAGATCATCACGGCCGGAATCTGGAAGGGGATGCGGATCCGCGAGGTGCCGATCGTGACGCGCTACTTCGAGGACGCCTCGCAGATCAACTTCTTCCGCTCCACGGTCTACGGCTTTTCGATCCTCGGCGTCATGCTGCGGTACAAGCTCCAGAAGTGGGGCACCCGGCAGGACGCCATCTTCCAATGACGCCGGGCGCGGCGCTCCGGCGGCTTCTCTCCCCGGCGCCCCTCGCGGCCGCCCTCCTTCTGGTCGTCGCCGTTCTCCCGAACCTCGACCTCCTCTCCGGCCGCGCGTCGCCGTTCTACCGCGACCTCGGGACGACGCAACGCCCGGCCCGCGCTCTCTTCTCCACGCTCGGCGCGTCGGCCGTCGATCCGTACGCCTCGTTCGGCCAGCCCTACTGGGGCAACCCGAATCTCGTCCTCGCCTACCCTTTTCCCCGCTCCCCGCGCTTTCTCGGCCTCCACCTCCTGTTCCATCTCTTCCTCGCGACGGCGGGCGCCTTCCTCTTCCTCCGCCGCCTCGTCCGGGCAGAAGAGGCCGCCCTTCTCGGAGCCGCCGCCTTCGGCCTCTCGGGCTATGTCCTCTCGTCGACCGCCTTTCTGAACGCCGCGACGACGATCGCGTGGACGCCCTGGCTTCTCTTCTTCGTGGCGGCGGCGCGCGAATCGAGGGGACGGACCCTGGTCCGGTGCGGGTTCGGCGTGACCGCCACGACGGCCCTCCTCGTCCTCGGCGGCGAGCCGGCGCTCGCCGGGCTCTCCCTCCTCGTGGCGATCCTCTTCGCCGCCGCGTCGCCGCGCGCGGTCCGGCGGGGGACTCTCGCCGCCACGGCCGGTGGCGTGGTCGCGGCCGCTCTTCTACTCTCGCCGTGGCTCTATTCCGTCGCGAAAGCGAGCACCTTCTCCTCACGCCGGATGCGGGGGTTCTCGTTCAACGAATTCGCCGCCGTCGGGTTCCACCCGCTTCGGCTTCTCGAGACCCCGTTCCCGCTCTTTCTGGGCGACCCGTCGCGCCTCGTCTCGGGGGGGTTCTGGGGCTTCTCGGTCACACAGGGGAACCCCCCCTATCTCGCGTCCCTCGGCTTCGGCGTCCTCCCTCTCTCGCTCGCGATTCTCTTCGTCGTCTCGGCCAAGCGGCACGAGGGACGCTTCTGGATCGGCGCGGCCCTTCTCTCCCTTCTCGCGGCTCTCGTCCCGTGGCTTCCGGGCGCACCGGCGGTCTATGCCGCGCTCCCGGTCCTCCACGTCGTCCGCTATCCGGTGAAGGCGATCTTCGTCCTCACGCTCTCCGTCTCGGTCCTCGCGGCCCTCGCGACGGACCGCCTTCTGATCCTCGGCTCGCTCCCGCGCTTCCGGGCGAGAGCTGCCATCGCCCTCGGAGGGCTCGCGGCGCTCTCTGCCGCGGCCTCGCTCGCCCTCCGCCTCTCCCCCGATCTCGGACGCTCTCTCCTGATGCGGCTCTGGGACCCGTCGTGGGTCTCGAGCCCCGATGTCGTTCTCGGCCCCGTTCTCCGGCGGCTCCCGGTCCAGGCGGCCCTCACCGCCGCCGTTCTTCTCCTCCTCGCGATCCTCGTCCGCCGGACGGCGTCGGACTCACGCGCCCGCCTCTTTCTCCTCGTCGCCGTCGGCGCGGAACTCCTCCTTCCCGCCGGGAGCCTCCTGCCGCGCATTCCGTCCGCGTGGCTCGAAACGAGGTATCCGCTCGTCTCCCGCGCCGCCGCCATTCCGGGGCGCGTTTTCGAGCGCGCCCCGAAGGACCTCGACCCGGTCCGCCGCGGCCTTTTCGGCGTCGCCTTCGCCGACGACCTGACCGACATCGCCCGCGCCCAGCTCCGTCAGGGGTGGGCGCTCACGGGCGCGCCTCAGGGACTCCGGTACGCCTACGACCAGGACCCGGACGGAAGCTATTCGTACCTCGACCGGATGGCCCAGGCCGTCCTCTCGGTCCGGAGCTGGAGTGGCAAGCTGAAATGGCTCCGGTCGGCCGGCGTCGGAAGCGTCATCGCGGGAGACGTTCCTCCGGAGACGCCGGGCCTCGCCCCCGTCTTCACGGACGGCGAGGCGGGGATCCCGGCGACGCTCTTCCGGCTGACGGAGCCGCTTCCGGGGATCCGGCGCTGCCCGCGCGTCCTCGCGGCCGACTCCGTCACGCGGACGGTCGTCCTCTTCGAGGACCCTTCCTTCGACCCGAAGGTGGCGGTCGTCGTTGCGGGACGGAGCGCGGCCTCTCTCGCCGCCGAGCGCGAGGACCCGCTCGCGCGCGCCCGCGTCGTCGCCGAAACGCCGGAGGTCCTCGTCGTGGAGACGTCGGGCAGCCTGCCGGGCGTCCTGCACGTCGACCGGACCTACACGCCGCTCGTCCGGGCGACGGTGAACCGGCGTCCGGTCGTCCCCGTCGTCGCGAACCTCCACCTCGTCGGCATTCCGGTCCCCGCCGGCCTCGCGCAGGTCGTCGTCGAGATCGCGCCCTGACCCCCCAAAGGTCCGCTACCAGCGGTGGAAGGCCGGGTGTCCCTCCTTCACGGAGACGAAGGTGCCGCGGCAGGTCGCCGTCACCTTTCCGTCCGCCTCGATCTCCGCCTCGACGACGGCGCGGTCCTCTCCCGACTCGACGACACGCGCGCGAATCCGGAGCGGAGCGCCGAGGGGCGTCGGCTTCTTGAGCCGGACGTGGAAGTCGGCGGTCACCGTGCAGGGAAGCGCGCTTTCTCCCGCCTTTTTCATCAGATGGACCGCCGCCGCCCAGTTGCTGTGGCAGTCGAGGAGGGTCCCGCAAATTCCGCCGTTCAAAATCCCGTCGAACGCGAGGTGGTGCGGCTCGGGCGTCCAATCGGCGACGAGCTCGTCCCCCCTCTCGAAGCTCCGGATGTGCAACCCCTTCTCGTTCGCCGGGCCGCAGCCGAAACAGCGGTTCTCCGGCGCGAGCGTCTCCTGAAGGCTCTTCATCGATCGCTTCCCGTCTTCCGTGCCGGAATCGCCTGCGGCGTCACGGCGCGCCAGCTCTCGCCCTTGTTTCCCGACCGGAAGACGCCTCCCGCCTCCGTCGTGACGTAGAGGACGTCGACCCGCCCCGGCGCGAAGGCGGCCTCGAGGACGAGGGTCCCGTCGGGCGAAACGTTCGTGGACCAGCCCCTCGCGCCGTCGAGCGTCCGGTAGAAGCCCTTCGTCATCCCCGCGGCCGCCTGCTCGCCCCCCTCCGACTGCGCCTGAACGGAGACGAGAAGGTACTTCTCGCTCGACGGATCCGGCACCCAGAGGCTGCGAAGGAGCGTCGGAGATCCCGAGACCGGCTTCCACGACGTCCCTCCGTCCGTGCTCCGGAAGAGCCCTTTCCGGTTCGCCGCGAGCGCGACCGGCGGGTCGCCGATGCCCCATGCGACCGAGCCGTAGTCGAACTCGGGAGCGGCCGGGACGCGCCGCCAGGTCTCGCCGCCGTCGTCGCTCCGGTGGAGGAGCCCGGGCGAGACGAGGACGACCTGGTTCGGAACGCGCGGGCTCGTCCGGATACGGAAGAGGTGGAAGGCGCGGCCCGGGACGCCGGCGCTCCGAAAGCTCTTTCCGCCGTCGACGCTCCGGAAGACGCCCGCCTCCCCGACGGCGAAGAGCGCGGATCCCGCGGACGCGACGTCGATGACCGGACCGGCCGGGGAGCCCACGGGCCGGGTGAACGTCCGGCCTCCGTCGTCGCTCCGGAGAAGGCCGTCGTCGGTCCCGAGGAGGAAAACGCCCCCTTCGGAGAAGGCGATACCGGCGACGGTGCGCGGGCTCGCCGGAAGGGCCCGCCATGTCTCTCCGGAATCCCGGGAGGCAAACAGCCCGGTCCCCTCGATCCAGACGACGACGTGTTGCGGCTCCTTCGGATCGACGCCGAGAGCGAGACGCGGCGGCGCGGCGGCAGCGCGTGCCGCGAGCACGCCTGCGAGAAACGCTCCTGCGAGCGCGAAGACGGTTCTTCTCATGCTCCCTCTCCTCCGGTGGCGACGGCCGTCGCCCGCCCCGGTATGGACCTGAAGTTCAGACGCTTCGCCGGCAGCGTTCCCGCAGACGGAAGCGTCCTGCAAAGTTCTTCGAAGGTGAGAAATCGGACTCCCCCGCTCTTCCACGCGGCGAGCAGCCTGGCGAAGGGCGCGAGAAAAGCGGGTCCCCCTTCGATCTCCGTGTGAACGGAGTGGACGTCGAACGGCTCCACCGCCGCATCCGCCGCCGCGTGCGCTCTCTCTTCCATTCTCATTCGAAGAACTTCGCAGGCCCTCTCCGCCTGCGATCCTGCACCCGGCAAAGGGAGGGCCAGCAGCTCGTCGAGCGTCGGAAGCGTCGAAGGAATCTCGAGGATCTTCGAGGGGGTCCCGTCGGGCCGCAGCGGGTGAAACGGCCCGCCGCCGCGAGAATCCGACGAGATTTCGATCCCGTTCGCCTCGTACGCCTCGACGGAGAGAGGGGTCGCCGTCCAGCCGGGGGCGCCCGCCACGCGGGCCCGCTCCCCGAAGATCTCCTCGAAGCGAGATCCGGCGCGAGCGAACGTGGCAAAGACCTCCTCGCGAGCCATGGACGGCAGCCGGTCGTGCCAGTCGACGTGGTCCCAGGCGTGGATCCCGCACTCGTGGCCGGCCGACTTCACCTCGCGCATCCGGCGAACGGCTTCCGGCTTCGCCCCGATGTCCGGGGCCGGGAGGAGTGTCCCGTAGAGCATCGTCGCGAATCCGTACGACGAGGCCGGGCTCGCGGAGAAGACCTTCTTCACGAACCCCTTCCTAAAGACGCGCTTTGCGGCCTTCCCCGTGTTGTCCGGTCCCAGCGAAAAGAGGAACGTCGCCCGGATCCCCTCCTTTTCGAAGAGATCGAGGAGGCGCGGCACCCCTTCGAGCGTCCCGCGGTACGTGTCGACGTCGACCTTGAGGACGAGGGTGCTCACCGGTCCTCCCCTTGCTCGAACAAGGCGAGGTACGGCTGGTAGGCGAAGACGCGGTTCCGGCGCCGTCCAGTCGTCTCGACGAGCAGTCGGTGCTTCTCGAGCGCTTCGACGAGAGCGTTCGCATTCGGAAACGAGATCCCGGTGATCTCGGCGACCTGCTTCACCGAGACGATTGGCCGGAAGTAGAGCGTCTCCAGGAGAGCGAGGGCGTTGCCGGCCCCGCGGCCCGTCTTCGATGTCAGGAGAATTCTGTGACGTTCGCGAAGATCGACGATCTTTCTTGCCGTCTGAGTCGCTTCGATCGATACGCTGGCGACGCCCCGAAAAAAGAACTTCAGCCAGCTCTCCCAGTCGCCTCGGTCCCTGACGGCCTGAAGGCGGTCGTAGTACTCGGTTCGACGAGCCTTCAGGTAATGGGAGAGATACAGGAGCGGCCTCCGGAGTACCTTCTTCTCGCAGAGCAGAAAGGTGATGAGGAGACGTCCGACTCGGCCGTTCCCGTCGATGAACGGGTGAATCGTCTCGAATTGGGCGTGTGCCAGGCCGACCTTCAGGAGCGGAGGCATCGGAGATTCGTCGTGAAGGAACCTCTCCAGGCTTGCAAGAGCGTCGAGCATGACTCTCGGTGGTGGCGGAATGAAGCTGGCCCGTTCGATCGGCGAATTCTCGGGGCCAATCCAGTTCTGCCGCGTCCGGAACTCACCGGGTCGCCTGTCGCCACCGCGGACTCCTTTCAGGAGAGTCCCGTGGATCTCCCGAATCAGCCGAAGGCTGACAGGAAGTGTTACGAGGCGCTGAAGGCCCTGGTTCATCGCGGCGACGTAGTTCACGACCTCGGGAACGTCTCCTGGGTGATCGGCCTTCTGAGCCTTCGCTTCGAACTCAAGGAGATCCATCAATGAGGCCTGGGTCCCCTCGATCTGGCTCGAGAGAACCGCCTCTTTTCGCACGTACATGAAGACGAAGAGATCGGGGTTCGGAAGGGTCTCGGTTGCTCCGTCGAGCCGGCCGAGAGCACGGTCGGCGTCGGAGAGGAGCATCTGCAGCTCGTCGTCCATCCGGACAGGAGAGATAGGGGGCAAATCAGCCGGAATGAATGCCTTATAGCCCTGGAGCTGGCGGGTGTAGCGGCCGGCTCGGCCGATTTCCTTGTCTTCGGTAGCAGTCATGAGGCCTCCGCCGGGTCACCGTTATTTCTGTTCGGCGGCTCCTTACGATAACAAGTATTCCGGTGTTTTCGGAAGCGAAATGAACGGAATGGAGCCGCCCCGGCCAGGGACGGGTCCCATCGGCGCGTCGAGCGCTCACACCTCGGGGGGCTTGCGGCTCTTCAGGTAGAAGTCGAGCGTCTTCTTGAGCCCGGACGAAAAGTCGGTCGTCGGCTTCCAGCCGAGAAGCCGCTCGGCCTTCCTGATGGACGGGACGCGGGTTGTTATGTCCTGGTAGTTCTCGCCGTAGTACTCCTTCGCCGAGACGGTGACGATCTTCACCTTTTTCGCGAGAGGCGCGAACTTCGGATAGCGCGCCACGGCGTCGACGAGAAGGTGGGCGAGCTCGTGGATCGACAGATCGCCGCCGGGGTTCCCGATGTTGAAGATCTCGCCGTCGGCCTTCCCCCCTTCGTTCACGAGGATTTTCATCAGGCCGTCGATCCCGTCTTCCACGAAGGTGAAGCAGCGGCGCTGCTGGCCGCCGTCCACGAGCTTGATCGGCTTGGCGTAGAGGATGTTGTGGAGGAACTGCGTCAGGACGCGGCTGGAGCCCTCCTTCGGCGCGTCGACGTCGTCGAGGTGCGGGCCGTACCAGTTGAACGGCCGGAAGAGGGTGAACTTCAGGCCCTGCGCGTGTCCCATCGCCCAGATGACCCGGTCGAGGAGCTGCTTCGACGAGGAATAGATCCAGCGCTCCTTCCGGATCGGCCCGTAGACGAGGGGCGAGGAGTCCTCGTCGAACTCCCCGTCGGGACACATCCCGTAGACCTCCGACGTGGAGGGGAAGACGACCCGCGTGGCGTACTTCGCGGCCATCCTGACGATCCGGAGGTTTTCCTCGAAGTCCAGCTCGAAGACGGAGAGCGGGGCCTTCACGTAGGCCGAGGGGGTCGCGATGGCGACGAGCGGAAGGACGACGTCGGCTTTCTTGACGTGGTACTCGATCCACTCCCGGTTGATCGCGACGTCCCCTTCGAGAAAGCGGAAGCGCTTCTCGGTGAGGAACTCGGCGATCCGGTCGCTCCCGACGTCGAGGCCGAAGACCTCCCAGTCGGTGGTGGTGAGGATGCGCCGCGTGAGCGCATTGCCGATGAATCCGTTGACGCCGAGGATCAGGACGCGCATGTCAGCTCCGCCGAAGCAGCCAGTCGCAGAAGGCCGCCCCGTCGAGGTCTTTCTCCCCCTCGGGCCGCGCGAGGAGGATCTCGACGGGATGGTCGTCTCCGGCGAAGACGAGGACCGAGTTCTCGGTCGTCTCGATCTTCCCCGGGAAGGTGTCGTGACCGCCGTGGGGCGAGAGGCGCGTCTTCCAGACCGTCACTCTGGGGCCGAAGAGGTCGGTGAAGGCGCCGGGCCAGGGGCGCGCCACGGCACGGACGAGATCGTGGATCTCCCGCGCGGGGCGGTCCCAGTCGATCCGCCCGTCCTCCGGCTTCCGGCCGCCGAAGTAGCTTCCCTTCGAGAGATCGAGCGGAATGCCTGGAGCCGTCCCCGCTTTCAGCTTCGGCCAGGAGCGCGCGAGAACCGTGACGGCGGCGTCCCCGACGCGGCGCGCCACCGTGAGCGCGTCGTCGTCGGGGCCGATCGGGACGCGTTCCTGGTCGACGAGGTTTCCCGCGTCGGGCTTCTCCACCATGTAGTGGAGCGAGGCGCCCGTGAGGGTCGCTCCCTTCAGGATCGCCCAGTTGATCGGCGCGCGCCCCCGGAAGTGCGGCAGGAGCGAGCCGTGCATGTTGAGGGCGCCCTTCGCGGGAATCGCGAGGACGGAGGCCGGAATCATCTTCCGGAAGTAGAAGGAGAAGAGGAAGTCGGGGGCGAGGGCCTTCAGGCGGACGACCTCGGTCGGGTCGTCGAGATCGGAGACGACGTGGACCGGCACGCCGCGAGAAGCTCCGAGGTCGGCGAGCGACTCCCACCAGCGCTCCTCCAGAGGGTTGTCAGGGTGCGTGTAGAGGAGCAGAACCTTCTCACCGGCGTCGAGGAGCCACTTCGTGCACCGGTATCCCACGTCGGAGTACCCGGCGATGACGATGCCCGGCATCACCCCCTCCAGACCGTCCGGATCAGGAAGCGGGGTCGGCCGCGGACCTGGTAGTAGATCCGTCCCACGTATTCGCCGACGATCCCGATCCCCGCCATCAGGACCCCCATGACGACGAAGGCGAGAGCGAAGAGGGTGAAGACCCCGCCCACCTCGGCGCCGACGACGAACCGCCGGACGAGGAGGAAGACGCCGAAGGCGACCCCGAAGAAGGCCGTCGCGAAGCCGAGGACGCCGAAGATCTGGAGCGGCACGACGGAGAAGCCCGTCATCAGGTCGAAGTTGAGGCGGAGGAGCCGGTAGAGCGAGTACTTCGACTCCCCCGCCGTCCGCTCGGCGTGATTCACGGCGATCTCGACGGGACGGCGGGCGTACTGCTGCGCGAGGGCCGGGATGAACGTCGAGACCTCGTCCGAGGCGAGCATGACCTCCACCACGTCGCGGTGGTATCCGCGGAGCATGCAGCCGTAATCGTTGAGCTTCATCCCGGTCATCAGCGCCGTCGTCCGGTTCACGAGACGCGAGGCGGCGCGCCGGAAAAACGGGTCCAGCCGTTTCTGCCGGACGGTGCCGACGACGTCGTGCCCCGCGTCCATCTCCTCGACGAGCTTCGGGATCTCCTCGGGAGGGTTCTGGAGGTCGGCGTCGATCGTGAGGACGTACTCGCCGTCGGTCGCCGTGAAGGCCGCCATGATCGCCATGTGCTGGCCGGCATTCCGAACCAGCTCGACGACCTTGACGACGCCGGGGTTTTCCGACGCGGCGGTCTTCAGCAGCTCGAGCGACCGGTCGCGGGAGCCGTCGTCGACGAAGACGATCTCCATCGGACGCCCGAGGCCGCGGAGAACGGCGAGGAGCCGCGGCAGGAGGGCCGGAAGGTTCGCCTCCTCGTTGTAAACGGGCACCACCACCGAGACCTTCCGCGGCACCGCGGCCGAAAGCGATCGCTCCAACGGCACGTCGGGAGGCATTCTAGCCTCGCGGAGCTTCAGTGGTTGACGAGGAGGGAGAACTTCCCGTTCTGCATCCGCGCGAGCAGGGGCCCCGGACGGAAGCCGACTTTCTGGTCCGTCAGCATCTGGAGGTCGTCCTCGTGGACGATCAGGAAGACCCGCCTGGGGCCGTTCCACATCCTGAGGAACTCCTCCTGCGTCGGGAAGCGCCCCTCCGAGCCCTCGCGGGTGCTGCCGAAGTTGAGCTCGTGCCATCCGAGGCCGGTGACCAGGACGAAGCGCTTCGTGTAGAAGGGCGTCGCCTGCAGGTAGTGGCCTCTCTGGATGAGCAGATCATCGGGCTTCATCTCGCGCAGGAGAGTCGAGATGATCGGCCAGGGCGTCATCGCCCGCGCGGCCGCCGGCAGCATCAGGAGGAGGCCGAAGACGAAGGCGAGCCAGGGCGCCGCGATCCCCGGGACCGGGTCGAGACGCGACGGCACGGCCGACCGCCTCGAGATACGGGCGACGAGCCGCGGAGCGAGGCAGGCCGCGACGGCGAGGAGGAGGACAGAGAGGGCGGCGACGCCGAGCTTTTCGACGCCCCAGGCCGAGAAGTATCCCAGCTCGATGCCGAGGAAGATCCCGGCCGCCCAGAGCGCCGCGAGGAGAAGGGCCGAGAGGAGACGCTCGGTCCGGAAATCGGTCCCCCTCTGCCGCGCCTTCTCGATGCCGACGGCGAGGAGGACGCCGAGAGACGCCCAGATCGGCTCGACGTAGGGGATCAGCTTGGACTTTGACGCCGTGAAGAAGAAAAAGACGAGCAGCGCCCAGATCCAGAGGAAGCTCTCCGTCGGCCGCTCGCGGAAGGCGGAACGCCTCGTCGGGAACGTCTCGCGAAATCGGCCGAAAAAGCCGGTCCACGGGAGAAAGCCCGCGAGGAGAACCCCCACGAAGTAAAAGGAAGACCCCTGTCGCCGGTAGAACTTCGTGAAGAACCGCCGGAAGTGCTGTTCGACGAAGTAGAAGTCGAGGAAATCCGGGTTTCGCCGGGCCATCGCGACGTGCCAGGGAAGGGCGATCAGGAGGAAGACCATCAGCGGCCCCGGGGAGAAGAGCCTCGGAAGGAGCCTCCACCGGCCGGAGAGCACGATGAAAAGGAAGATCGCCCCGCCGGGGAGGAGGAAGCCGATGAGCCCCTTCGCCAGCACCGCCAGAGCGCAGGCGGCATGGAGTCCGTAGAGCGCGCGACGGGCCCGGCGGGCGTTCCCCTCCTGCTCCGCCTCCTGGAAAGCGACGAAGGCGAAAACGGCGCCTGTCAGAACGAAGGAGAGGATCGCGTCGGTGATGACGATCCGGGCGAGCGCCAGGACGAGGACCGAGCTTCCCGTCACGAGCCCGGCCAGAAGGCCGGTCCGGCTCCCCCATCGACGCCCGGCGAAGGCGGCCGCCATCAGGACCATCCCGACCGTCGCGAGCATCCCCGGAAGGCGGGCCGCCCACTCGTTCTCCCCGAGGAGTGCCATCGAGCCGGCGACGAGCCAGTAGAGAAGCGGCGGCTTCTCGAAGTAGAGGACGCCGTTCAGGTGCGGCGTCAGGAAGTCTCCCGTGGCCAGCATCTCGCGCGGGATCTCCGAGTACCGCCCCTCGTCCGGCTCGAAGAAAGGGGTCTTCCCGAACTGGAGGATCGTCAGGAGGAGCGTCAGGGCGAGGAGAAGAAGGAGCCCGCGGTTCCCGCGGGCGAAAAGATCGCCCATGCCCGGATTCTAGAGGGAGAAGGGAGGAGGATCAGCGGCGCGGAGTGGCGCCGTCCAGCCGGGAGAGCCCCTCGCCAAGCGCCGCAGGAAAGCGACGCGGCGGTTCGGGGCCTTCGTCCGGTCGTACGGGACGGCCTCCTTCGGCTCTCCCCGCTCGCGAAGAAAGGTCCGTCGTGCCGGGGATCTTCCGGTAGCCCGTCACCGGGTCTTCGAGGTCCTTCCCGGCCGCCACGGCCGCGTCGAACTCGGTCCGCGTCACGGCGAGGACGCGGCTCACCGCGATCACTCCAGGCAGGAAGATCCCCTGGCGGCGGCGTCGGGTCGGGATCTCCCCGCCTCAGCGGTTGACGATCAGGACGTAGTTCCCGTTCTCCGTCCGGGCCAGCTCCCGGCCGCGCGGAAGGCCCGTGGCCGGGTTTCCGAAGTCGCCCACGTTTCTTCTCTGGACGATTGCGAAGACGCGCTCCGGCCCCGTCCAGAGCGGCCGGAACGCCGCTTCGGGCGGGAAGAGCGTCTCCGTCCCGGGATGCGAGCGCCCGAAATCCAGCTCGTGCCAGCCGAGGGCGAAGACGGGCGTCAACCGCTTCGCGTAGAAAGGTGCTCCCTGAAGGTAGAACCCGCGCTGGACGAGGACGTCTCCGGGCTTCAGCTCGGCGAGAAGCTCGGAGACGAGAGGCCACGGTGTGATCCGCCTCGCCGCCGAAGGAAGGATCAGAAGGAGGCCGAAGAGGAACGCGAGCCACGGGCCGGCGATCCCCGGGACGGGGTCGATGCCGGAGAGGCCGGTGGGCCGCCCCGACAGGCGTCCCCGGAGGCGCGGAAAAAGGGAGGCGGTCACCCCCAGAAAGAGCGTCGCGAGGGTCGCGATCCCGAGCCGTGTCGCGCCCCACGCCGCAAGGTATCCGCCGCCGATTCCGTAGAAGACGCCCGCGACGACGAGCGCAATGAGGAAGAGCGCCGTCAGGAGCCGCTCGGTCCCGAAGGCCCGGCCGCGCTGGCGGGCCCGTTCGATTCCGACCGCGAGGAGAAGGCCGAGCGCCGGCCAGACCGGCTCGACGTAGGGAACCAGCTTCGACCGGGAGACCGAGAAGAAGAGGAAGACGAGAAGCGACCAGATCCATAGGAAGCTCTCGCTCTCGCGCTCCCGGAGCGCCGCGAGCCGTGTCGGGAACGTCTCGCGCAGCCGGCCGAAGAAGCCGGTCCATGGCAGGAAACCGGCGAGGAGGACGGCGATGAAGTAGAACGGACCTCCTTCGCGCCGGTGGTCGTTCGTCAGGAAACGATCGAAGTGCTCGTGGACGAAGTAGAACCGGAGGAAGTCCGGGTTCCGGTGCGCCACGGCGACGTGCCACGGGACCGACAGGAGAAGGAAGACCACGATCGGCCCCGGAGAAAAAAGCTTCATCACGAGGTTCCGGCGCCCCGAGAGCGCAACATAGACCGCGATCGCTCCGCCCGGGAGAACGATCCCGATCAGTCCCTTCAGCATGACGGCGGCCGCGCACGCGACGGCCAGGCCGTAGAGGGCCGAGCGCGACGCACGGGTGTCTCCGCGCCGCTCGGCCTCGAGGAAGGAGCAGAACGCGAACGCCGAGGCGGAGAGGGCGAGCGAGAGGACCGGGTCGATGATGGCGACCCGCGCGAGGATGAAGAAGAGCCCGGAGGTCCCCGTCACGATCCCGGCGAGGAGGCCCGTCCGGAGCCCCCATCGCCGACGCGCGAACGCGGCGGTCAGAAGGACCATCCCGGCCGACGCGACCATTCCGGGGAGCCGCACCGCCCACTCGGAAGGACCGAGGAGCGCCATGGATCCCGCCACGAGCCAGTAGTAGAGCGGCGGCTTCTCGAAGTAGAGGACCCCGTTCAGGCGGGGCGTGACGAAGTCGCCCGTCGCCAGCATCTCCCGGGGGATCTCGGCGTAGCGCCCCTCGTCCGGCTCGAAGAGGGGCGTCCTCCCGGTCTGGAGGACGAGCAGGAGGAGCGTCAGGCCGAGGAGAACGAAGAGACCGCGCACCCCTCGGTCGGACAGCTCTCTCACGGGGGGATCCCAGGGAAGGAGCCGGGCCCCGGTCCTGTCAGGGAGACCCCTCCCGTGAAGTCCCACCGCCGCTCGGGACGCCAGATTCCGACGTCGGGGGCCGGAGACTCGACGTGGAAGCGGCAGGCCCCGCGCCAGTAGTCGTAGGGAGTCCCCCGGCGCGAATGGACGGCCACGTCGACGAGGTACGACCCTGCCCCGAGGTCGCAGCGCGGGATCGTGAGACGGACCGTCGCCGGCGCGTCGAACCGCTTCGGGACGAGGCCGTCCGCCTCGGTGTTCGAGCCGTGGATGCAGAGGTCCTCGGGCGTGAAGAGACCGATGCCGAAGACGAAGTCGGTGAGCGGGCGTGCCGGGGAGACCTCGATCTCGACGATCACGCACTCGCCGGAGACGAACGAGTGCCTCTCGGTCCCGTCCGCGCCGCGCAGGCGGACGGCGGTGATCTCGGCCGAGCGGTCTCCCCAGCGCCGCGGGCGGTCGGCTTCCGGCGAGGAAGGAACCGGCGCGCCCGCTTCGGTCGCTGGCGGAGGGGGCGCGGCCGGCGCTGCCTCGCGCAGCTCCTCCTGGACCTTCACCTCTTCGGCGGCGAGCCGCTCGCCTTCGCCCGCCGCCACGTCGAGACGGTAGGCGGCGAGCATCTCGCGCGCCTCGCCGAGCCCCTTCACGCGCCCCTGCTCGAGGTAGAGGACCCGGTCGCACAGCTCCTCCACGAGGCCGAGCGCATGGCTGACGAAGAAGATCGTCTTTCCGCGCGACCGGAACTCCCCGATCGTGTCGAGGCAGCGGCGGGAGAACGCCTCGTCCCCGACGGCGAGGACCTCGTCCACGACGAGAATGTCCGGGTCGACGTGGATCGCGACGGCGAAGCCGAGCCGGACGTACATCCCCGACGAGTAGGTCTTGACGGGCTGGTCGATGAACTCCGCGAGGCCCGAGAAGGCGACGATCTCCGGGATCTTCCGCTCGATCTCCTTCCGCGAGAGGCCCAGCATCACTCCGTTGATGACGACGTTCTCGCGCCCCGAGATCTCGGGGTGGAATCCGGCTCCCAGCTCGATCAGGGCCGAGACCTTGCCGCTCACGGAGAGGGTCCCGGAGGTGGCCTTCAGGATTCCCGCGACGAGCTTCAGGAGCGTCGACTTGCCGCTCCCGTTCGCGCCGATGACGCCGAAGGTTTCGCCCCGACCGACCGAGAAGGAGACGTTCGTGAGAGCGTCCACCGTCTGCGAGGGCGAGAGCGACTCCGAGAGGCCCCGTCCGAGGAACGCCGACTTGAGGGTCCCGAACGCGCGCGTCTTTCCGTAACGCCGGTAGCGCTTCGAGACCCCCGCGGCCGAGACGACGTCGCCGCTCAGACGGCCTCCGGATAAGAGTCACGAAGCCTCGCGAAGAAGGCAAAGCCGATCAGAAACGTCACCGCCGCGATCCCGACGACGCCCGCCCACTCCGCAGGGCCGATCCACTTTCCGAAGAACAGCGCGTCCTGCCACGCCGAGAAGAACGGCGCGGCCGGGTTCCAGGCCAGGATCCTCCGAAGGCCCGGGATCGTGATTTCCGAGAGAGGGTAGAGAACCGGCGTCGCGAAGAACCAGAGGCTGAGCCCCGTGGCGAGGAGGTCCTTCACGTCGCGGAAGTGGATCGTCAGGGCCGCGAGGAGGAAGCCGAGGCCGAGGAGGAAGACCCCCTCGAGGACGATCAGGACGGGGACCTGGAGAAGCGCCGGTGTCAGGGGGACGACGCGCCCGAAGACGCCGAGGGCGCCGAGGGCGAGGCCGAGGCCGAGGACCGGAAGGGCGAGGAGGAAGTGGACCCCCTGCGAGAGGACGGCCACGGTCGGCAGGACCTCCGCGGGAAAGAGCACCTTCTTGAGAAGCGGCCCGTGGACGATGAGGGACGCCGACGCATCCGTGAGCGACGAGGCCAGCCAGTTCCACGGCAGGAGGCCGCAGAAGAGGAAGACGGCGTACGGGTTCGTCGCGGCGCTCCGTCCCGGGAAGATGAACTGGAAGACGATCGTATAGACGGAGAGCATCAGGAGCGGGTTCAGGAGCGACCAGAAGAAGCCGAGAACGCTGCCGCGGTAACGGGCCTTCAGCTCGCGGGCCACGAGGACACCGACGAGGGCACGGTGGCGGAGGAGATCGCGGAGTCCGTCGAGCATCCCGTCGCGCGCATGATACGTAGGAGGGGGCGGAGCGCGAGGGAGATGGGATCGGAGATCGTCGCGGAGTCGGTCGGGAAGACCTATGTCGGGGAGAAAGGGGGCGGTGGCGTCGCGGCGCTCGCGGAGGTCTCCTTCACCCTCTCTCCCGGTTCCATCACGGCGCTCGTCGGCCCTTCGGGGTGCGGAAAGTCGACCCTCCTGAACCTTCTCGGGGCGCTCGACGTCCCGACGGAAGGGCGGCTCCTCGTCGACGGCCGGGACCTCGCACGGCTCTCCGAGACGGAGCGCGACACCTTCCGGAGGCGGACGGCCGCTACGGTCTTCCAGTTCTTCAATCTCCTCCCGACGATGACGGCCCTGGAGAACGTCGCTCTCCCTCTTCTCCTCGACGGCGTTCCGGCAAAAGAAGCGGATGCCCGGGCCGCGCGCGGCCTCTCGGCGGTCGGCCTCGCGGCGAAGGAACGGGCTTTCCCCTACGAGCTTTCCGGCGGCCAGATGCAGCGAGTCGCCGTGGCGCGGGCGCTCGCGAACTCCCCCGCGCTCCTCCTCGCCGACGAGCCGACCGGAAACCTCGACTCGAAAAGCGGGGCCGCAGTGCTGGAGTTGATCGTGCGCCTCGTCGCGGAACAGAAGGTGACCTGTGTCCTCGCGACCCACTCGGCCGAGGCGGCCGCGATCGCAGGGCGGACCCTCCGGCTGAGGGACGGCCGGGTCGTCCCGCCGTGACCGGCGCGCGCCATCTCTTCGCCCCGCTCGTCCTCCGCCCGGCGCGGAAGGACCGGCTCCGCTTCGCCCTGACGATCTCCGGAATCGCCGTCGGCGTCGCGACGATGACGGCGATCCGGCTCGCGAACGCGTCGGTCCTCTCCTCCTTCGCCGAGACGGTCGACGTCGTGGCCGGACGGGCCTCGATCACGATCCTTCCCGACGGGCCCGGCATCCCCGAGTCGGTCCTCGGCCGCCTCACGTGGCTCGCTCGCGTGCCGGCGCGCGTCGTCCCCGCGGTCTTTGAGACGGCCGCGGCAGGCGCGGCAGACGGCGAGGCGGTGGAGGTGCTGGGGATCGATCCGGTCTCCGACCCGGAGGCGCGGGATTACGCCTTCGCGGGGCGGTCCGCCGGGGGGCTCTTCACGATCTTCGGGAAGGACTCCGTTCTCGTGACCGAGGAGTTCGCAAGGCGGAAGGGACTCTCGCCGGGGGACGTCCTTCCGCTCGTCGCGGGAGGAGTCGAGCGGCGGCTTCGGGTCGCCGCCGTCCTCGCGCGCCGCGGGCCGGCCCGGGCGGCGTCGGGCTCGATCGTCTTCATGGACATCGCCGCCGCCCAGGAGGCGTTCGGCAAGATCGGCCGCCTCGACCGGATCGACGTCGTCCTCCCCGAGGGGACGCCGGAGGAGAGGCGCGCGGCGATCGAGGAGGAGATCCGCGCGTCGCTCCCCCCCGGCGTCACGGCCGGGCGCCCGGAGCGCCGGACGGAGACGGTGGACCGGATGGTCCGCGCCTTCCGGGTGAACCTCACGGCGCTCGGCCTCATCGCCCTCCTCGTCGGTGTCTACTTCGTCTACAACACCCTTTCCATCTCCGTCCTCCGCCGCCGGACGGACATCGGGACGGTCCGCGCGCTCGGCGCCTCGGCTCGCGCGGTCCTCGCCGTCTTCCTCGCCGAAGGCGCGGCGCTGGGGATCACGGGGAGCGCGCTCGGCCTCCTCCTCGGGGTTCTTCTTGCGCGCGTTGCCCTCCTCGCCGTGGGAGGGACGGCGACGGAGCTCTACCTCCCCTCCGCGCATCCACGCCTCGGCCTCGACGCGGGCGTCCTCGCGACGGCGTTCGGCCTCGGCGTCGCCTCCTCGATCCTCTCGGCCCTCGCCCCGGCGCTCGAAGCCGCGCGGGTCGCTCCGGCGGCCACGCTCCGCCACGGCTCGGTGGAAGCCGCAAGGCGCCGCGCGGCCCGGCCGCTCGCGCTCGTGGGCACGGGCCTTCTCGTCCTCGCCCTCCTGGCGACCCGCCCGGGCCCGGTCGGCGGCCTCCCCTTCTTCGGATTCGTCTCGGTCTTCCTCGTCGTGGCCGGCGTCTCCCTCCTCGCCCCGGCCGCCGTGACATTCACCGCCGCGCGGCTGGACGGCACCGCCGTCCGCCTCTTCGGCGTGACGGCGCGGATCGCCCGCGCGAACCTGACGGGGAGCCTCTCCCGGACGGCGGTGGCAGTGGCGGCGCTGACTATGGGGATCGGAATGATGGTCTCGGTCGCCGTCATGGTCGGCTCGTTCCGGTCGACCGTCGCGCGCTGGGTGGAGCAGACCCTCAAGGCCGACCTCTTCGTCACCCCCGCGAGCGGACGGTCGGGGCCGTCGTTCGGGCGCCTCCCCGAAGAGGCGATCGCCCTCGTCGAGTCGGTCGGCGGCGTGGCCGACGTCGACCCCTTCCTCGCCTACGCGGCGACGCGCCGCGGCGTCCCGTTCACCGTCGGCTCCGGCCGGTTCGAGGTGCTCGCCGCGCACGGACGCCTTCCCCTTCTCGATGGACGCGACGTCGGGCGAGTCGCGCTCGAGGCGAAGAAGCGTGGAGAGGCGTTCGTCTCGGAGCCATACGCGGAAAAGTTCGGGGTCTCCCGGGGAGACGTCGTCGAGATCCCGTCCGACCGCGGCCCCGTCCGTCTCCGCGTCGCCGCGGTGTATGTCGACTACTCGAACGACCGGGGGACGATCACGATCGACCGGGACCTCTTCCGGAAGATCTACGGCCTCTCCGGTGCCGTCAGCCTCGCCGTCACGCTCGATCCCCGGCTCGACCCCGAGGAGGGGCGAAGGCGGCTCCTCGCGGCGGCGGCGGGCCGTTTCGCCCTCCGCGTCCGGACGAACGCCGCGCTGAAACGCGAGGTCCTCCGGATCTTCGACCGGACCTTCGCCGTGACCTACGCACTCGAGGGGGTGGCGATCGCGGTCGCCGTCCTCGGGGTCTTCAACACGCTCACGGCCCTCGTCCTCGAGCGGCGGCGGGAGATCGGCCTCCTCCGGGTCCTCGGGGCGTCGGCCGAAACCGTCCGCCGCGCCGTTCGCTTCGAGGCGCTCGCGATCGGCGCGCTCGGAAGCGTCCTCGGCCTCGGGTCGGGGGGAGCGATGTCGCTCGTTCTCGTCCACGTCATCAACCGGCAGTCGTTCGGCTGGACGATCTCCGTCCGCTGGCCCGTCGGCTTTCTCGCCGCGGCGATCGCCCTCGTCCTCGCGACGACCGTCCTTTCCGCTGCGCGCCCCGCCCGACTCGCGGCGGCGACGGATGCCGCGGCGGCGCTGAAGGAGGAATAGAGCATGGTGAAGAAGGCCGGAGCTCTCCTGATTCTCATTTCCGCCGCGGCGCTCTCCGCGGGCTCGCGCTTCCGGACCCCCGACTCCGCGACGCCGCTCTCATTCCCGCGCGACCACGGATCTCACGACGACGCCCGTGTCGAGTGGTGGTACGTGACGGGGCACCTCATGACGGACTCGGGTCGACGCCTCGGGTATCAGCTCACGTTCTTCCGGACCGGCCTCCTCGACGAGCCTCGCGCGGAACGAACCTCGCGACTCGCTGCCCGCGACCTCTTCCTCGCCCACTTCGCCCTGACGGACGTCTCCGCCGGGACGTTCCGCTTCGCCGAACGGATCCACAGGTCGGGCCTCGGCGCCGCGGAGGCGCGCGAGGACCGCCTCGCCGTCGTGAACGAAGAGTGGTCGCTCGAGGAGATCGCCGGCCGCTTTCTCCTTCATGCCCGGGACGGGGACGACGGGATCTCGCTTCTCCTCGAACCGGAAAAGCCCCTCGTCCGTCACGGGACGAACGGGCTCTCCCGAAAAGGGGCCGAGCCGGAGGCCGTCAGCCGCTACGTCAGCTTCACCCGCCTCCGGACCTCCGGCTGGCTCTCCCGCGGCGACCGGAGCGAGGCGGTCACGGGCTCGTCCTGGCTCGACCACGAATGGGGCTCCGGCTCGATCGGAAAGGGCGCTCCCGGATGGGACTGGTTCGCGATCCAGCTCGCGGACGGGCGCGACCTGATGC
Source organism: uncultured Acidobacteriota bacterium (assembly GCA_963779415.1). Lineage (GTDB taxonomy): Bacteria > Acidobacteriota > Thermoanaerobaculia > UBA5066 > UBA5066 > DAOMFB01. Next base: position 1,951,441 of record CAVZYA010000001.1, read on the forward strand.
TCTACCGGATCCGGGCGAAGGAGGGGGCCGGATCGCCTTTCTCCTCCGGGACGCTCATCGGAAAGAACGGCACGCCTCGCGCCCTCTCCCCGGACGACTTCTCGATCGAGGCCACCGCGACCTGGAAGAGCCCGAGAAGCGGAGGCGTCTATCCCGCGCGCTGGAGGATCCGGGTGCCCGGAGCCGCTCTCGACCTCGACGTCGTCCCGCTCGTCTCCGACCAGGAGCTGGTCACCGAGAAGTCGACGCGGGTCACTTACTGGGAAGGGGCGTGCGCCGTCTCGTCACCGGAGGGACGGCTTTCGGGACGCGCCTACGTCGAGCTGACGGGCTATGCAGGCGAAGGAGCGCTCGGGCTCTTTCGCTAGACTGCGCGGCATGCGCCGCCATGCCGTTGCAGCCCTCGCCCTACTCCTCCTCGCCGCTTCGCCCGCGCTCGCGGACGAGACCCCGAAGAAGCGCCCGAAGATCGGCATCGCTTTCGCCGGCGGCGGGGCTCGCGGCGGGGCGCACGTCGGGGTCCTGAAGGTCCTCGAGGAGCTGCGGATCCCGGTCGACTACGTCGCGGGGACGAGCATCGGCTCCATCATCGCCGGCCTCTATGCCACCGGCCTTTCTCCCGACGAGATGGAGAAGATCCTCAAGGAGACCGACTGGGACGCCGCCCTCGAGGACGACCCGTCGCGGAAGGAGATCTCGTACCGGCGGAAGGAGGACGACGACCTCTATCTCATCAAGGCCGAGCTCGGGTTCTCGCACGGGAAGATGGTCCTTCCGACGGGCCTCCTCGCGGGAGAGAAGCTGGGCATCCTCCTCCGGAAGTTCACCCTCCCCTTCAGCGAGGTGCGCGACTTCGATGCTTTTCCGATCCCGTACCGCGCCGTGGCGGCCGACCTCGCGACGGGAGACCCTGTCGTCCTCTCGAAGGGAGACATCGCCCGTTGCATGCGGGCGAGCATGGCGATCGCGGGCTTCTTCAGCCCCGTGGAGCTGGACGGGAAGCTCCTGACGGACGGCGGCGCGGCCCGGAACCTCCCGGTCGACGTCGTCCGCGCGATGGGAGCCGACATCGTCATCGCGATCGACATCTCGACCCCGCTCGAGCCGCAAGACAAGCTGACGAATCTCTTCGCGATCACGAACCAGACGATCGGCTTCCTGACGCGCCTGAACGTCCTCCGGTCGATCGAGACGCTCGGGCCCCGCGACGTCCTGATCACGCCGAACCTCGAAGGGATCGGCACGACGAACTTCGACCAGTTCCCCCTCGCGATCCCGCGCGGCACCGAGGCGGCCGAGAAGGCCTCCGACGCCCTCCGGGCCCTTTCCGTCTCCGAGGAGGAGTACGCCCTTTTCCTGAAGAAGCAGCGCTACCCGCACCCGACCCCGAACGTCGACGCCGTGAAGGTCCGTCCGATTCCCGGAGTCGACCCGCGCGTCGTGGAGGCCCGCGTCGACTACACGAAGAAGGGGCCCGTCGACTGGAACGAGGTCGACCGGACGCTCGGGAACATCTACGAGCTGAACGATTTTTCGACGGTCGACTTCCGGATCATCCCGGTCGACGGCGTCTCGACGCTCGTCATCGAGCCGCGCCCGAAGGTCCCGGCGCCGACCCGCGTGAGGTTCGGCCTCCTTCTGAACACGGACTTCTCCGGTTCGAGCGCCTTCGCCCTCCGGGCCAGCGTCAACAAGACGCAGATGAACACCCTCCGCGGCGAATGGAAGACGCAGATCGAAATCGGGCTCTCGGACTACCTGACGACGCAGTGGTACCAGCCGCTCGACTATGCCGGGCGCTTCTTCGTCATGCCCTCCACCGGGATCCAGCGCCAGCCCTTCAACCTCTTCGTCGACCAGACCGCCATCGGCCGCTATCTCGTCGACGACGTCTTCGTCGGATTCCAGGGAGGGATCTCCTTCGGCCCGATCGGCCAGCTCGCCGTCGGCCTCCAGAGGGACTGGTACAAGTACAAGGAGAACATCTCGGCCTTCCCGGTTCCCGATTCCACCCAGAACCAGACGGCCTTCGTCGCCGAGCTCAACCTCGACCAGGTCGACAGCGTGGCCTTCCCGCGCTCGGGCTGGCTGGCGAACGCACAGTTCATCTCGGCCGGCAGCGCCCTCGGGGGGGACTGGTCGTTCAACAGGCTCAACGCTCGAGGTGGCTGGGCGAAGAGCCTTTCGGAGTGGACGTTCGTTCTCTCCGCCAACGGCACCACCAAGATCGGCAAGAACAACCTCCCCTTCGTCGAGGCCGGATTTCTCGGCGGCTTCCTGAACCTGTCCGGCCTTCAGCCGCTCCAGCTCTGGGGAAATTACGCGGCGATTGGCCGGATCGTCGTTTACAAGCGTCTGATCAGGCTTCCGTCGCTCGTTGGCTCGGGCGTCTTCGTCGGAGGATCGCTCGAGTCCGGAAACGCCTGGCTGACGTCGAGCGACATCCGCTGGGACAACCTCCGGTATGCGGGAAGCCTCTTCCTCGGCGCCGACACGTTTCTCGGCCCGCTCTATTTCTCCTACGGCATGGCCGACGGAGGAGACCACAGCTTCTATCTCGCGCTGGGTCTCCCGCTGGCGGTCTCCAGGTAATCCGGCGCTCCCTCGAGCCGGCTACTGGCTGCGCAGGCGGCTCTGCCGGATTCCGTAGACGAAGTAGAGGACGAGGCCGACGAGGAGCCAGAGGCCAAAGCGGATCCAGGTGATCCCCGGCAGCCCCTGCATCAGGAAGAGGCACATCAGGATCCCGAGGACCGGCGTCACCGGCGAGAACGGGACGCGGAACTTCCGCGGCCTCTCCGGCTCCCTCACCCTCAGGACGAGGATGCCGATCGCGACGAGAATGAAGGCGAAGAGCGTCCCGATGTTCGTCAGCTGGACGATCTCGTCGATGTTCGCGATGGCGGCGAAGAAAGCGACGAAGACCCCCGTCAGGATCGTCGTGACGTGCGGTGTCCGGTAGCGCGGATGGATCTTCGAGAACCAGGGGGAAAGGAGGCCGTCGCGCGACATCGCCATCAGGATTCGCGGCTGTCCGAGCTGGAAAACGAGGAGGACCGACGTCATCGCGACGACGGCTCCGAAGGCGAGGAGACCCGCCGCCCAGTCCTGGTGGACGAAGGCGAACGCCGCCGCGAGGGGGTCGGCCACGCCGACGAGCTTCCCGAAGGGGATCATCCCGGTCAGGACGAGCGCGGCGGCGACATAGAGGACCGTGCAGACGCCGAGCGACGCGAGGATGCCGCGCGGCATGTCGCGGCCCGGGTCTCGGCATTCCTCGGCGGCGGTCGAGACCGCGTCGAATCCGATGTAGGCGAAGAAGATCAGCGACGCTCCGGTCCAGACGCCGTGGAAGCCCCCCGGAAAAAACGGCCTCCAGTGGGCGGGCTTCACCCAGAAGGCGCCGACGGTGATGAAGAAGAGGAGCGTCGCCAGCTTGAGGACGACGACGACGTTGTTGAAGCGCGCCGACTCCTTCACGCCGATGACGAGGATCCAGGTGATGAACGCCGTGATGCCGACGGCGAGGAGGTTGAAGACGACGGGGACCCCGCCAATGGTCGGGTGGGAGAGGTGCGCCTGGTAGGCGAGCGCGGACTCGGGTGACAGTGAGGCCACGCCCGATTCGGCGACGGCCTTCGCGGCGAAGATCGTGGAGCGATAGTCGGTCGCGAGCCAGGGCGGAATCTGGAGTCCGAAGCCCGCGACGAGCTGGCGGAAGTAGGCCGCCCACGAGATCGCCACCGCGATGTTTCCGACCGCGTACTCGAGGATGAGGTCCCAGCCGATGATCCAGGCCACGAGCTCGCCGAGCGTCGCGTAGCTGTATGTGTACGCCGATCCCGCGACCGGGACGAGGCTCGCGAACTCCGCGTAGCAGAGGGCGCAGAAGCCGCAGGCGACCGCCGTCAGAAGGATCGACACGACGACGCCGGGGCCGGCCGGTGGCTGGCCCGTCCCGCCGGAGGTGGCGCTTCCGAGCGTCGCGAAGATCCCCGCGCCGATGATGGCGCCGATGCCGAGGGCCGTCAGGTCGACCCAGGTGAGGGTCTTCCGGAGGCCGTGCTCCTCGTCGCCCCCCTCGGCGATCAGGATGTCCAGCGGCTTTCGCCGGAAGAGCGACATGCGGAGCCTCCTCGTCCCGGAACCGGCCGGAGTCTAGCGGCTCGCGCCCGGCATCGCTCTTCCGCCCGGAAGGACCCGATCGAGGACGCCGTCGAGCGAGGAGACGGACTCGATCCCCGCGGGAGCCCGACCCGACCGGTCGACGAGAAGCGCTCGGAGCCCGGCCCCGCGGGCGCCGTGATAGTCGTCGTGGAGCGAATCGCCGACGTGCAGGGCCTCGGCATGGTCGACGCCCGCGAGCCGGACCGCCTCGTCGAAGATGGCGCGCCCCGGCTTGCTCGCTCCGAAGAGCGCCGAGACGAGGATGCCGTCGAAATACGGCGTGAGCCCCAGCTCCGCGAGGAGGGGGGGAAGGGAGGAATCCCAGTTGCTGACGACGAGGAGCCGGACCCCGCCGGAGCGGAGCGCCGAAAGGACGCCGGGCACCTCCGCGTAAACGCGCCAGTGGGCGGCACTCCTGAAGTGACGGACGAGGCCCGCAAGCAGGTCGTCCGGGAGAACGCCGCCCCCCGCACGCTCGAAGACCTCGGCCACGAACCGGCGCCAGAAATGCGATTCGCCCCCGCCGATCGACCACCCCTCCTCGCCGCGCGCACGCCGCGCCGCCACGTCCCGCCAGGTCTCGAGGACGGCTTCCTCCACGGTCTCCTCCGATGCCGAGACCCCCCAGGCCGCGAAGGTGTCCCGGTAGACCGAGACGACCGGCGGGTCGGCCTCGAGGAGCGTCTGTCCCGCGTCGAAGAAGACGGCCCGGACCCCGGAACCGTTCAGGGCATCACCTGCCCGCCGTCGATGACGATCGCCTGACCGGTCACGTTCCGTGCGTCGTCCGAGGCGAGATAGGCGACGAGGGCGGCGATCTCCTCCGGCGCGAGGACCTCCCCGAGGGGCGCCATCTTCCCGGCCATGGCGAAAGCCTCCTCCTCGTTGACGCCCGCCTGCTTGCCGAATCCGCGGATCCCGTGACGCCCCATTTCCGTGTCGACCCAGCCGGGGCAGACGGCGTTCACCGTGATCTTCCGCGGCGCCAGCTCCAGCGCCAATGCCCGCGTCAGGCCGACGACGCCATGCTTCGATGCGCAGTAGGCGCCGTTCAGGGCCACGCCGAACCGTCCCGTGACGGACGAGAGGTTCACGATCCGCCCGCCGTCGGCCAGAAACGGGAACGCCGCGCGGCAGACGCGCCACGTCCCCGTCAGGTTTACCTCGAGGAGCCGCGCCCACCCTTCGTCGGAGCGTGCATCGCCGCCGAGCGGCGTGATTCCCCCGATCCCGGCGTTGTTGACGAGCAGATCGAGTCGGCGGCTCGGTCGGGCGGCGCGCTCGACGCCCGTCGCCACCGAAGCGGGATCGGTCACGTCGAGAAGGACGGCGATTCCGTCGCCTCCCGCAGCTCTTATCGCGGCCAGGACCTCTTCCCCGTCCTCTTCCCGCCGGACGCCGGCGGCGACGTGGGCTCCTTCAGTCGCGAGGCGGACCGCGATGGCGAGACCGATCCCGCGCGAGGCGCCGGTGACCAGGGCGTTCTTGCCGGAGAGAGATTTCATCGTTCCGTCCCTTCGCCGGCGGATTCTATGAGCGCCGGCACCGGGGCCGGTAAGATTTGGCCATGCGCGTCGACATCCTTCTCTTCGCGTCTCTCAAGGACGAGGTCGGGCCCGCCTTCGCCGTCGAGGTCGGAGAGCCCGCCACCGTCGCCGACCTCCGGCTCGCCCTCGAGGCTGCGCACCCCGCCTTCGCCCGCTTCGGCCGCCGAGCCATGGTCGCCGTCAACGAGGCCTACGCTCGCGAAGACGATCCCGTCCGGCCGGGAGATGCCGTGGCTCTTCTCCCTCCCGTGGCGGGCGGCTGAGTTCAGGCCAGCTTCAGATCCTCGGCCAGGAGCGCGTAGTCGACGGCGCCGCGCGAGGTCGGATCCCATTCGAAGACGGTCTTCCCGGCGGAGGGAGCCTCCGCGAGGTCGACGTTGATCCGGATCGGGCTCAGGATCCGCGTGAAACGCCCGCGCAGCGTCTCGAGAAGCATCTCGGAGACGGCGACGCGAAGGTCGTGAAACGTCGGGAGGACCCCCGCGATCTTCAGGGGCCGGCCGCGGTCCTCCCCCTGTTTGCGGGCGAAGACGCTCGTCCGCTCCAGCGCGGGGAGCGAGAGATAGTCGAGCTTCGCCGGGAGGATCAGCTCGTCAGCCGCCCGTAAGGCGTTCTGGAGGAGAAGCGAGGCAGCCGGCGGAGAATCGAAGAGGATGACGTCGTAGCCGAAGGTCTTCTCGTCCGAGAGCCGCTTCGCAAGCCGGTTCCTCCTCTTCTCCTTCCCCTTCTCGTGCAGCGTCTCCTCGGCTTCGAGGAGCCCGTCCCCGGACGTCACGACGTGGAGATTCTCGCGGCCGGAGTCGAGAATAACCTCCTCGAAGGACGCGTCGCCGAGGATCCACGCATCGAGCCCCTTCTTCGCGTCGAGACCCAGGGACGTCGCGACGCCCCCCTGCGGGTCGACGTCGACGAGAAGCGTCCGACGGCCGGCTCTCGCGGCCGCGGCCGCGAGATTCACGGCCGTCGTCGTCTTTCCGACGCCCCCCTTGAGCGCCGTCACGGCGATGACCCGACGTCCCCGCCCCATCGCGACTCCTCCGGCGGAGCGGTCTTATCATGGATTCGTGTCCTTTCTGACGGATCAGCCGATCGATCCCGCGGCGCTCCTCGCTTCGGTACGCCGTTCTTCCGACGGCGGGATCGCCATGTTCGTCGGCGTCGTCCGGGATCGAAACGACGGGCGGACCGTGACGCGTCTCGAGTACGAGTCGTACGGGCCGATGGCCGAGAAGGAAATGGCGAAGATCGCGGGCGAGCTCGAAGCAGCCCACCCGGAAGCGCGTCTCCTGATGCAGCACCGCGTCGGATCTCTTTCGATCGGGGAAGTGGCGGTCGTCGTCGTCGCGTCGGCGCCACACCGGGGGGAGGCATTCGCCGCCTGCCGGGACGGAATCGAGCGGATCAAGGCCCGGGTTCCGATCTGGAAACGGGAGCATGGTCCCCTCGGGGCCGCCTGGGTCGACCCGTGTCAGGCTGCGCCCCCGGACGAAACTGATTGAAAAGTCAGGGACTTCCCTCTATAATCCCGCGTTCGGTAGACCCCACCTCCCCTTCGCCGAAAGGGACGAGATTCCAGGCGAGGAGAAGCGTTTATGTTCTTGGCACTGAGGCGGATCCAGGTTTTCGCCAGCGATTTCCCACGCTCGCGCCGGTTTTACGGTGAAACGATGGGGCTGCCGGAGACTGCCGGTTTCGAGAATGACTGGGTCGAGTTCGGCCTCGGGCCGATCCTTCTCAAGCTGACGCCGCTCCGGCCGGGGGAAGTATCGTCCCGCAACCAGGTGGCCGGCGTCTTCTCGACGGCGAACCTCGACGCCACGCTCACGACCCTCAAGGAAAAAGGGGTGACGGTCACGCGCCCCCCGGCCGACGAGTTCACGGGGCGCTCGGCGGAGATTCTCGACCCCGACGGTTACCGGATCATCGTCTTCCAGCCCTCGGATCTTCACCCGGACGAGGAGTGGGTCCCGACCTCGAAGGTGGACGAGATGGTCCGCCACAGGCTCGCGGTGCGTCGCCAGCGCGAGAAGTCGAAAGGCTCGCGAAAGAGCGCTCCGAAAAAGAAGGCGTCGCCGAAAAAACCGGCGCCGAAGAAGCGCGCCAAGAAGAAGGCGGCCCCGAAGAGAGCTGCCCCCAAGAAAAAGGCCCGCTCTCCGGTCCGAAAGGCGGCGAAGAAAAAGACCGGCAGGAAGCGCTGAGGGTGTTAGCCGGATTCTCCTAGCGACACTTCCAAGGGAACGAAGGAGAGTCACGATGCCCCTCGAACTTCAGATGAACGCCCGCCAAGAGCAGCCTGCCATCGTACGAGCCCGGTTCCTTCCTCTTTCCTTCGCCGGCGTCGTGGCTCTCCTTCTCCTTGCCCTCGCCGCGCCGCCGCTCGCCGCGCAGCCATCCCTCGGCCCGACGATGCCGGGTTTCCTGGGGCCTCCGGTCAAGGCTCCCTCCGTTGAAGGCTTCGTCACGTCGGTCGACGGGAACGTCCTGACCCTTCTCGGAACCGCTCTCCTCCGCGTCGACATTACGGGCGCGACGATCATCTCGGCGGATACCGCCGGAGGCACGCCACCTCCGATCGCCCCCGGAGCCTACGTCGTGGCCATCGTGCAGCTTTCCGATCTCCCCCCTTCCATGAGCCTCGTCCCGGCTCCCTTCAAGGCGAGTTCGGTGTCCGTCCGTCCCGCCACCACGGCCATCCTCGACGGAACAATCGAGGGCGTGGACTCGAACAGCTTCTCCCTTCTCTACCGGACGGTTCTCGTCGACGAGAACACCGTCTTCTCCGGCTACGGCTCCGGCGGCGCGGTTCATGGCCTCTCCGACCTGAAGACCGGGATGCAGGCGACGGCGTGGGTCGTCGTGTCGAGCGACGGCCTCCTGGCGAAGAAGGTCGTGGCTTACGGCTCGTTCGTCGTGCCGAAGCCGGTGTCGTTCCGCGGCGTCGTGAAGTCGATCGCCTCGGACACCTGGAAGATCGACGACAAGACGGTCGGAGTGACCCCGGAGACGAAGGTCATCGGCGCCCCGAACGTCGGCGACACCGTCGACGTCCTCGCTTACGACACCTCCGGGACCCTGACCGCCCTGATGATCTCGAAGGTCGCTCCGGTTCCGATACCGGTTCCGGGCCGCACGTTCACGTTCGACGGCACGGTCCAGTGGATGCCGACAACCGGTACGATCGGCCTCTGGAAGATCGGGGACCGGACCGTGATCGTCACCGGCCTCACGACCATCAGCGGGAACCCGGTCGTGGGGAGCCTCGTGACGGTGACGGGATACGCGACGCCGTCTCCCCTGGCGCCCGGTCAGGCCTTCACCCCTGCCTCGGTCCCGATCGTCGCCACGAGCATCGTCACGACGTCCTGACGGCCCCCCGGATTTCCGGCTCCTCTCCCGCTCTTCTCGCGCGGACCCTCGCCGGTCCGCGCGAGACGTTTGCGCTAACCTCGGCGCATGGACACGACGCTCGTCGACTGGTGCGCCTCCGAGGTCGCCTCCCTCCGTGCCGCCGGCACCTACAAGAAGGAACGGATACTCGAAAGTCCGACGGGGGCCCGCATCCGCGTCGACGGGCGCGACGTTCTGATGCTCACGTCCAACAACTACCTCGGCTTTGCGAATCACCCCCGCATCGTCGAGGCGGCGCGGAACGCCGTGAGCCGGTGGGGAAACGGCCTCGGCTCGGTCCGCTTCATCTGCGGGACGCAGCAGCTCCACAAGGAGCTGGAGGCGACGATCTCCCGATTCTTCGGGACGGACGACACGATCCTCTACATGTCGTGCTGGAACGCGAACGAGGGGCTCTTCCAGCCGCTCCTCCTGGAAGAGGACGCCATCCTGACCGACGCCTTGAACCACGCTTCCATCATCGACGGCATCCGGCTCTGCAAGGCGAAGCGCTTCGTCGTCCCGCACGGCGACCTCGCCGCTTTCGAGAAGGCGCTCGCCGACGCTCAGGGCTGCCGACGGCGCCTTCTGATAACGGACGGCGTCTTCTCGATGGAAGGGGAGACCGGGCCGCTCCGTCAGCTCGCCGACCTCTGCGACCGGTACGCCACGACGCTCGTCGTCGACGACTCGCATGCGACCGGAGTCCTCGGGGCGACCGGGCGCGGGACGGCCGAGCACCTCGGCGTCGTGGACCGCATTTCGATCCACACCTCGACGCTCGGCAAGGCGATGGGCTCGGCGGCGGGCGGGTTCGTCACCGGCCCGGGTCCCGTCGTCGAGCTCCTCCGCCAGCGCTCCCGGACGACGCTTTTCTCGAACTCGCTCCCGCCCGCCGTCGCGGGCTCGTCGCTCGAGGCGTTCCGGATGCTGATGGAGGACCCGTCGCCCGTCCGGAAGCTCCAGGCCAACGCCGCCACCTTCCGGTCGCGGATGAAGGCGGCGGGCTTCACGATCCCCGAGGGAATTCACCCGATCGTCCCCGTCATCGTGGGCGACACCGCAAAGGCGCTCGCCATGTCCGATGCCCTCTTCTCGAGAGGGGTCTACGTCTCGGGGTTCGGCTTCCCGGTCGTCCCCCAGGGGCACGCGCGGCTTCGATGCCAGATTTCGGCGGTCCACACCGACGTCGATCTCGACGAGGCCGTGGAGGCCTTCAAGGTCGTCGGGCGCGAATTCGGCGTGATCCGTTAGCCGGCGTTCAGGGGCCGAGGGCGTCGCGGAGACGCCGGGCGTCGGGATCGCCGGGACCGAGCCGGATCGCCTCGGCCAGGAAGAGCCTGGCTTTCTCCGGGCGTCCGCGAAGCGCCCACCCCCAGGCGCTCCGGACGAGAAGCCGCGGGAGGAACGGGCTCACGGGTGGAAGCCCGAAGGCGCACCGGACGACGAGCGGCGAGAGGAACTCTTCCGGGGACGGCGGCTTCGCGCCCTCTTCCGCGCCTGCCGCGAGCCACGGAGCCGGGAGCCGCGCCCCGAGCGCTCCGTGAAAGAAGAGCCACGGGTGCCCCCAGAGCGGAGTGAGGGCCGCCACGGACGAGACGCGGTCGGAGCCGGGCCCGGGCCACGCCGATTGGGCCGGGGCCCGGAGGCGCTCCGCGTAGGAGACGAACTCCCCCGCGGAGACGACGACGCCGGAGACGTTGAGAAGGGCGCCCAGAAGGACGAAGGGGACGACGCGGCGCGCGGATTCGAGAACGGCCGGAGCCACGAGGAGCGGCAGCACCGGAAGGAGGAGCCGCGGCCCCCATGAGGATCCCCCGTGCCACGCCCACCATCGCGAGACGACGAGAAGATGAATCGCCGGAACCCCGTAGAGAACGATCCGCGATGCGACCGGGAGCTTTCGCGCCGGAAGGAGCGCCAGGAGCGCGATCGGCGCGAAAAAGAGGATCCCCCGCCCGGGGAGAAGGGTGAGGCCCAGAAGCCCCTCGAGGAGAGGCGTCGTGAAGGCGAGTGCCTCGCCGCGGTATCCCGCCTCCAGGAGCGATCCCTCCCGGACGAGATTGACGGCGCCGGCGAGCGCGAGCGCGGCCACAAGCGCCGCGACGAACCCCGTCGCGAGCCGGCCGCGACGCCCCTCGGGTGCCGGCGTTCGAAGCGCGCCGAGGAGCCAGACCGGAGCCGTGACCCAGAGGACCGGCTTGAGAAGAAACGCGAGCGAGACGAGGGCTCCCGAAAGGAACCCTTTGCGCCTCCCCGCCGCGTCCGGTGCGAGGAGAAGCGCCGCGCCGAACGCGAACGCCGCGGCGGCCCACGGCTCGACGAAGGAGTCGGCCGCGTAGGGCCAGAGGAACGTCCCGGCGACGAGGGCGGGCGCCCACCAGAGCGACGCTCCCGGCCGGAGAGCACGCGCGAGGCGGGCGAAGCCGAGCGCCGCGAGAGCCACGCCCGCCGTCCACGTCAGGGAGACCGCGGCGTCGAGACCCCGCCCGCCGATCGCCCCGCGCAACGGCCACGCGGCCGCCACGAACGGAAGCGGCACGAGCGACGGGAAGAGCCCGTACTTCGAGTGGACGGCCGAGAGTTCCCGCGCGCTCGGTACCGCCTCGCCCGGCTGCGGAATCGTCGCCGCCTCGAAGCGGCCCGTCACGACGAAGCCGAGCGTCTCGGAGAGGACCCACGATCCGTCGGCCGAGATGACCGCCCGCCCGATGTACGCGGCCGCGAGGAGTGCCGCGAGGGCGGCGAGCGGCGCCGCGCGCGCCGGCGTCCGGACGCCGGACACCCTACGGCGCCAGAGCCACGTGGAAATGGACTTCGACGGAGGGGTACGCGTACCCCTTCGGAAGGGGATCGAAGGGGGCGGCGGATCGGACCGCCGAGAGCGCCGCGTCGTCCCACGCCTTCGACCCCGATTCCATCGTGACCATCGCCGAGGCGAGCCTTCCGTCCTTCGCGATGACGGCCTGGACGACCGTCTTCTTCCCGACAACCGGAAGAGACCAGGGAATCTTCCAGACCTTCGCCACCTTGTCGAAGACCTTCTTCTGGTAGGCCGTGTCGGTCAGCGTCTTCTGGAAATAGACGTTCAGCGAGGGCTTCCCGGCCGCGAAAAGCGGAGCGGCCGCGGCGACCATGAGGACCGCGAGAACCGCAGCAACCGCGAGGGCGCGTCTCATGGCGCCGAGTCTACGCCCGGCCTCGGGCGCCCGCGTGGAGTGGACTCTTCCGTTAACCTCGCGGAATGCGCCGAATCCTCACGACAGCCACGATCGCACTCGCCGCTCTCACCTTTCTTCCGAACGTCTCGCCCGCCGACGAGCCTCGGGTCCCGATCCCGCCCGACCACTACACGAAGGCCGAGCTGCACGCCTTCCGGTCGATCGCGACGTACGACGAGGTGATCGCGTTCTGCGGGCGTCTCGCGAAGACTTCTCCCTCGCTGAAGCTCGACTTCTACGGCACGAGCGGCCAGGGTCGGAGGATGCCGGTCGTCTTCGTCTCGAAGGAGAAGGAGTTCTCGCCGAACGAGCGTGCAAAGAGCGGCAAGCCGTGGGTCCTTCTTCTCGGCTCCATCCACGGCGGAGAGGTGGACGGCACCGAGGCGATCCTGGAGCTTCTGCGCGACATCGCCCTGACAAACCGCCCGGAGATCCTCGACTCGGTCAATCTGATCGCGATCCCCGTCTACAACGTCGACGGCTACGCGCGCGTCTCGCGCTGGAACCGGCCGAATCAGGACGGCCCCGTGGAGGGGATGGGCTTCCGGACGAACGCGCAGGGCCTCGATCTGAACCGCGACTTCGTCAAAGCCGACGCGCCGGAGACCCGCGCGCTCCTCGCCCTTGCCGCGGCGTGGTCTCCCGATCTCTTCGTCGACAACCACGTGACGGACGGCGCCGACTTCCAGGCCACCCTGACCGTCGCGTACGGACACGAGCCCGTGACCCCCGCCCCGCTCCGCGACTGGCTGAAGACCGTCGTCCCGAAGGCTCTCGCCGGGGTCGAGAGCTGGGGTTACCTGACCTCCCCCTACGTCGAGTTCGCCGATCCGCACGACCCGCTCGCCGGGATCGCGCCCGATCCGTTCGGCCCGCGATTCGCGACCGGCTACTTCGGCCTCCGCGGCGTGCCGTCGATCCTCGTCGAGAACCACGCCATCAAGCCGTTCGGCGAACGCGTGAAGGCGAACCTCCGCTTCCTCACCGCCCTTCTCGAGTGGACGGGAAGGGACGGAAAGGCGCTCCTCGCGGCACGGGAGAGGGCGAAGCGCGAGGCACGCCGTGCCGCCGTCGGGTCGAGCGTCGTCATCGAGGCGGCGACCGACCGGGAGAGACCGGAACCCGTCGAGTTCGCCACGTACGTCTGGCGCGACGAGGTCTCCCCCGTCACCGGAAAGCCCGTCACGCGGTACGACCGGTCGCAGAAGGTGACGGTGCCTCTTCCCGTCTTCACGCACGCGAAGCCCGTGAAGAGCGTTCCGCGCCCTGCCGCGTACCTGATCCCGGCCGGATGGCCGAATCTGGAGGAATGTCTGCGCGCGCACGGGATCCGGACCGTCACTCTCGAAAAGCCGATGACGCTCGAGGTCGGGACCTACCGCGCGTCGAATCCGCAGCCGGCGCCGCGGACGTTTCAGGGGCGGACGCGGATCGCCGCCACGATCGACCGGAAGAGCGAGACCCGAGAGATCCCCGCCGGCTCGCTCTACGTCCCGCTCGACGGGGAGCTTTCGCCCCTGATCGTCTGGATGCTCGAGCCCGAGGGGGGCGAGTCGCTCTTCTCGTGGGGCGAGATGTCGGGGGCGCTCGAACAGAAGGAGTGGATCGACCTCCGGACCCTCGACCCGATCGCCGGGGAGATGCTGAAGAAGGATCCGAAGCTCCGGGCCGAGTGGGAGGAGAGGCTGAAGGACCCGAAGTTCGCGGAGAACACCCGGGCCCGGATCGAGTTCTTCTACCGGCGGACTCCTTACTGGGACGACACGGTCGGGCTCCTCCCGGTCTACCGGCTGGAGAAGCCGCTCCCGGGCCTCACCCCCGCCGCGGCTTCGGCCGGCGGACGAGAATGAGGCGGGCCGGGCGCCCGGCCCGCTCGCAGGTGGCGCAGAGGCGCGCGCGGCCGAAGGGGCTCCGCCGCGTCCACTCGTGCCCGCAGCCCGGACAGCGGTAGGCGTACCGCGCGTTCGCCGCGCGAACCGCGTGGAGACGGTCGGTTTCGGGAGCGGCCTTCCGTCTCACGCCGAGCCGGCGGGCCACCTGCCAGAAGCGGCCCGAGTGCCCTTCCTCCGGGCCCCATCGATCGTGGCAGATGGCGTGCGCGGCTTCGTGCAGAAGCGTCTGGAGGCGGTCCTCCTTCGACATGTGGCTCGAGATCCGGATCACATGTGGCGGGCCGTACGTGATCACGCCCCCGGTGGAGCGGCGTGCCGAGAGAACGACGCGCGCCGGCGGCAGGCCGAACGCCTCCGCGAGGTCGTCGTATTTCCGCTGGAGGGCGCGCTCCTCGGAGCGGAGAAGCTCGTTCGGCACCGGCACCGCGTCGAAAAGCTCGAGTTGAACGGCCGGCCCCTTCATCCGAGCAGCTCCTCGCGCCAGGGAGCGAGCGGGCGCGCGAGGACGAAGACGAGAACGAGGGGCGCCGTCCATGCCGCGGCCACCTCCATCATCGGAACGACCCCCCCCACGAAGGTGATCGCGAGGCCGAACCGCGAGATCCAGAGGAGACCGTAAGCGAGAGCCCCGGGAACCGCGCTCCCGGAAGCGAGAGCCAGAAGGCAGAGGGCGAGGCCGAGTCCCGCCTCGACGAGGAACGCGTGCCCGGCGACGACGCCGAGAGGCGCCGAGCCGCGCGGCAGAAATTCGAGCCGGAGGTATGCCGGGAGAATCGCCCCCAGGAGAGCCAGGATGGGCGCCGCCGCGCCCACGGCAAGCCGCCTTCCAAACGCTCCGTAGAGCGCGCCACGGACGACGGCCTCGTAGAGAAGCGCCGCCGCGAGGCAGGCGGGCACGACGAGAAGGAGCGACGGGCCGCGCCCGGAGAGTCCCAGCGTCGCGTAGTGAAGGAGCCGCGCTACCGGAATGAAGGAGAGCGCGACGAGAAGGAACACCCCGGACGCCGCCGCCGCGAATCCCCGCCCCATTCCGGGTTGCATGGTCGAATGGTAGCGCAGCCACTGAGCAGATCGCACCGTTGACCCCGGACGCTCCCCGCGAAAGACTCCGCGCGCCATGAGCACGAATCCTCCCCCCCTCCGCGTCGCCTTCGTCGGCCTCGGCACGATGGGCCAGGGAATGGCCCGAAACCTCGCGAAGGCGGGCTTTCCGCTCGCCCTCGCCAGCCGGACGTTCGCGAAAGCCGAGGCGCTCGCCGCCGAGCTTTCCGCGGCCGGCCGCGATGTCCGCGCGGCAAGGACGCCCGCCGCCGCGGCGACGGGAGCCGCCGTCGTCGTCTCGTGCGTCCCCGACGCTCCGGAGGTCGAGTCCGTCCACCTCGGACCGGACGGGACCGCCGCGACCGCCCTCCCGGGAACCGTCGTCATCGACAGCTCCACGATCGCGGCCGAACGGGCCCGCGGAATCGCCGCACGCCTCGCCGCGAAGGAAGTCTCTTTTCTCGACGCCCCGGTCTCCGGCGGGCAGAAAGGGGCGGCCGAAGGAACGCTCACCTTCTTCATCGGTGGCGAGGAAGCCGCGCTCGAGAAGTCCCGCCCGGTGTTCCTCGCAATGGGGAAGCGTCTGACGCACCTCGGGCCCTCCGGCGCCGGCCAGCTCGGAAAGGCCGTCAACCAGATCATCGTCGCCGGAAATCTCCTCGCGGTTTCCGAAGGGATGGCTTTCGCCGCCCGCGTCGGGCTCCCCCTTCGGGCCCTTCACGAGGCCCTCACGGCCGGCGCGGCGACTTCGTGGGCGCTCGAGGTCCTCGGGAAGAAGATGATGGACCGCGACTTCGCGCCCGCCTTCGCCATCAAGCACCAGCAGAAGGACCTCGCGATCGTCCTTGCGAGCGCCCGCGCGAGCGGCGTACCGCTCCCCGGCGTCGCCCTCGTCCACCAGCTCCTCTCCGCCCTCGAGGCCGAAGGGCGTGCCGAGGACGGCACGCAGGCCCTTCTCACCCTCTACGAGAAGCTCTCGGCCGGCACGGGCGCGAAGGCCAGGGAATAGAATCCCCGAACCCCGTTTTTGGGGACGGAGGTTTCCGATGAGACGCACTCTCGCCGTTTTGTCTCTCTTCACCGTCGTTCTCCTCGTTGTCGTCGCGGCGCCGGCCGTCGCCGCCGGGCCGGACGTCCAGAAATTCGAGCGGACGCTTCCCTTCAAGCCGGACTCGCAGAAGATCGGCCTGAAGGTGGGCGACGTCACGATCGAGTCGGTCGAGATCAAGAACTGGCCCGACGCCGGCGACTTTGCAAAGGGAGAGAAGGACCCTGGCGACACGAAGACGATGTGGGTCGTCTTCACCTACACAAACAGAGGAACCGGCGACTACAAGTGCAAGTACGCCGTCACCGTCCCGGACCCGAAGGGCGGAGAGACGTGGGCGCAGGACGACGCGACACGCACCCTCGACAAGGGGAAGGTCGACGACACGAACCGGTTCGGCATGAAGATGAAGACGCACCTGTACAAGCAGGCCAAGACGATGAAGCTCACCTTCGAGGTCTGGAAGAAGTAACCTCGATCAGAGCAGGGCGTTGAAGAGGAATCCGACGATGAGGATTCCAACCGTGACGACCCCGACGAAAACGGCGATCAGCTTCGGGCGCAGGACCTTGCGGAGGATGATCACCTCCGGCGTCGAGATGCTGATCACCGACATCATGAATGCCAGAACGGTGCCGAGGGCGGCACCTTTCTCCAGCAGAGCCTGGACGATGGGAATGATGCCTGCGGCGTTGGAGTACATCGGGATGCCGATCAGGACGACCACCGGCACCGCCCACCAGACCTCCTTGCCCATGAACGACGCCATGAAATTGGTCGGCACCCACCCGTGGATCGCGGCCCCGACGGCGATGCCGGCGACGACGTAGAGCCAGACTTTCCCGACGATCTCTCGGAGCGCCTGGAAGCCGAACTCGACCCTGTCCCGCCATCCGAGGACGACGATCGGCGTGTCGCTGCTGCCGGTCCGGACCTGCCGGACCCAGGACTCGAGCTGATCCTCCATCCCGAGGCGTCCGATCGATCCAGCCGGAGGCCATGGCGATGAGAAGCCCCGTCGTCATGTAGATCATCGCCACCTTCCAGCCGAAGAGCCCGAACAGGAGGACGAGAGCCACTTCGTTCACCATCGGCGCGGAGATCAGGAAGGAGAAGGTCACGCCGAGCGGCACTCCCGCCGTCACGAATCCGAGGAAGAGGGGGACCGCCGAGCAGGAGCAGAAGGGCGTGACGACCCCGAGAAGACCCGCCAGCACGATGCCGACGGATTCCCGCGTTCCGGCCAGGATTCGCCGCGTCCGTTCGGGGGTGAAGAACGAACGAACGATGCCGACGACGAAAACCACGGCGGTCAGAAGAAGCAGGACCTTTGGAACCTCGAAGACGAGGAACTCGACCGCGGAGGAAAAGTGAGTCCCGGAGGGAAGACGCAGCAACGAGTAGACGAGCCATTGGGAAATTCGGCCGAGGTTGACGTAGAGCGCGAGCCACGAGGCCAGCGGCGCCCAGGCCGATCAGCGCCGCGGCCCTGACCGACGGAACTTCCCTCGAGGGGATCGCCGGCGATTCGGCTGCGGCCTGCGACGGCGAGGCTGAATCCTTCACCGAAGCCTTCCTCAGGGCCTTTCCACCGCGAAACCGGTCACGACGACACGAGGATCGCCCGGATCTCCTCGGCCTTCGGGATCCGGCCGGAGACGACGACCTTTCCGTCGACGGCCACGCCCGGCGTCGCCATGAGGCCCAGCGCGACCATCCGCTCCATCGACTCGACCTTGACGACGTCGAACGGCAGTTGTTCCGTCTCGACGACGTGTGTCACGACGCGGTAGGTCTCCTTGCACCGGTTGCAGCCGGGACCGAGGATTTCGATCTTCTTGCGGAGCGCGTTTTCCATGACAGCTTCCTTTCTCGGGATTCTTCAGACTTCGAAAACGCGGCGAATCTCCGCCGCGCCGATCCAGGCGCCGGCGGCGACGAGGACCCATCCGAACGCGCGATGAAGCCGGTCGGCCCAGACGGCGGCCCGGCTGCCGGCCCATACGGTGACGAAGCCGGTGACGGTTCCGGCGACGAAGAGGAGAACGACGTGGCCGATCGAGTACGAGAGGAGAAGCGTCGTGCCCCAGAGGACCTTCTTCTCGAAGGCGACGAGGGAGAGGATCGCGACGAGGATCGGTGTCGCGCAGGGCGAAGAAAGCGTTCCCGTGAGCGCGCCGAGGCAGAAGGCGCCCACCAAGCCCCCGGCGCGGAATCTCGAGGGGTCGAAACTCGGCATCGGGATCTTCACGAGACCGGACAGGTGGAGCCCGAAAGCGATCAGAAGAGCGGAGAGAAGGATCTTCCACCACGTCCCCACGCTTCCGAAAAGCGTCCCCGTCAGGGCTGCGGCCGCGCCCAGAGCGGTGAAGCAGACGGCCAATCCGGTGACGAACGCCAGGGTCAACGTCAGCGTGCGGCGGCGGCTCGTCGCCGTACCCCCCACCGTCGCGACGACGAGCGGAACGGCCGCGAGGACGCAGGGACTCGCCGATGAGATGACGCCTGCCAGGAAGACGAGAAAGAGCATCACGACGGGCGGCGCGTCCGTCGCCGCGGCCGCCAGCCGGACGAGGGCCGCGTCCATCAGAGAATGCCCTTCTCCTTGAGGACCCGCTCGAATTCCGGCTTCTGGAATAAGCCCATGTGCCGGAAGACCTCCTGCCCCTTGGCGTCGAAGATCACCTGTGTCGGCATCACCATGATCCGGTGCTGACGGGCCACCTCCGGGTGCGGATTGGATCCAGAAATTGACGACGCGCGCCCGCTTGCCGAGGAGCGCCTGCAGGTCGCGAAGAACCGGCTGCATGCCCATGCAGGGGATGCAGTGTTCGCCGCCGAACTCGACGATCACCGGGACGCCCGCCTTCAGGGTCGCCTCCAGCTCGGCGGGGCTCAACGCGGGAATGGGCGATGCGGGAGCAGGTGCTGCCGGGGCCGCGACCGCGATGCCAGGGACGAGAACGAGAACCATAAGAGCCACCAGAACGCGAGACTTCATCGAACCTTTCCTCCTCGATGGTGCGACGTCGACTTCGCCAGCCGGCCTCCGGACGCCGCGAACTCCTCGACCGGAATCCGCCGCAGCCGGCCGACGAGCTCGGCATCCGCGGCCGCAACCGGGTCGCCGGCAAGGCCCGCCCGGACCACCTGCAGCCAGCCGGCCACATCGCGGGACGGCGCCAGCCGGTAGGAGACGAACTTGCCGTTCTTCTCCTCGACGAGAAGGCCGGCCCGCTTCAGCTCGCGCAGGTGCTCGGAGACCGTGGAAGGGGCCGTGCCGAGGACCGCCGTCATCTGGCAGACGCAGAGGGGCCCGCCTGAGAGCATGGCGAGAACGCGCAGGCGTGCCGGATGGGCGAGAGCCTTGGCGGCGGCGGTGGCGGCGGAGAGTGGTGATTCCGTCATTTCGTAACATACCGAAATATAGATGGCGAGTGACCCCCCGACCATGATTCGCCTGCATCACCGCCCAGGGCCGTTGAGCGCTCCCTCTTTGCCTTGACTCAACGTCAGCGTCTCGATCCGCTGCTTCAATTCGTCCCGGACGCGCCGAAACGCCTCCAGCCGCTCGTCGCCCGTCCCTTCGACCGCGGCAGGATCGGGGAGCGGCCAGTGGAGGCGCTTCGCCTTGCCCAGAAAGACTGGGCAGACTTCCTCAGCGCAGAGCGTGATCACGGTATCCACCGTCGCGGGATCGATCTCCGCGACGGACTTGGACCGCTGATGAGTGATGTCGATGCCGATCTCGGCGAGCGCGCGGATGGCGAGCGGGTTCACCCGCGACGGCAGCGACCCGGCGCTCTGGACGTTCACGACGTCGCCGAACCGGGCCTTCGCGAGCCCTTCGGCCATCTGGCTCCGCGCCGAGTTGGCGACGCAGAGGAAGAGGAGGCCGGGAATCTTCACTTTCCGTTCCCTGCCGGGACCGGAACGGCGAGCGGGACGCTCCCCGGGAACCACGAGCGGGTCCGGTTGCAGAACGCGCAGACGGAGAGCATCACGGGGACCTCCACGAGGACGCCGACGACGGTCGCGAGCGCGGCTCCCGACCCCGGTCCGTAGAGCGCGATGGCCGTGGCGACCGCCAGCTCGAAGAAGTTGCTCGCCCCGATCAGCGCCCCGGGCGCCGCGATGGAGTGGGGCACCTTCAGGAGCTTCATCAGGCCGTAGGTCAGGCCGGAGTTGAAGTAGACCTGGATCAGGAGCGGGATCGCGATCAGGACGACGTGGAGCCAGTTGCCGAGGAGGTTGTCGGCCTGGAAGGCGAAGATCAGGACGAGGGTCGCGAGAAGCGCCATGACGGTGATCGGGTGGAAGAAGCCGAGGAAGCGAGACTCGAACCACTCGATCCCCTTCGTCCGGATCAGAAGTGTCCGGCTGAGGCTCCCGAGCGCGAGCGGGATGACGATGAAAACGAGAACGCTCAGGAGGAGGACTTTGAAGGGCACCGTCAGGTTGCTCGCCCCGCTCACCAGGAGGGTCACGATCGGAGCGAAGGCGACGAGCATGATCAGGTCGTTCACGGAGACCTGGACGAGCGTGTAGGCCGGGTCGCCGTCGGTGAGGTACGACCAGACGAAGACCATCGCCGTGCAGGGAGCCGCCGCGAGGATGATGGCGCCGGCGATGTACTGGTCGGCGAGGCCTGCAGGGATGAGGCCCGAGAAGACGTGCTTGAAGAAGAGCCACGCGAGAAAGGCCATCGAGAACGGCTTGACGAGCCAGTTCACGAAAAGTGTCACGAGGAGGCCCTTCGGCTTCTTCCGGACTCCCGCGAGGCTCGTGAAGTCGATCTTGAGCATCATGGGGTAGACCATCAGCCAGATCAGGACGGCGATGGCCACGTTGATCTGGCTCCCCTCGCCGAACTCGAGCTTCCGGATCGCGTCGGTCGCTCCTGGCAGAAGCTTGCCGAGGGTGACCCCCACGACCATGCAGAGCCCGACCCAGAGCGTCAGGTACCTCTCGAAGAAGTTGAGGCGCTTCGGCGCCGCCGGGTTGCTCACGATCCCCTCAGCCCTTCAGCGGCTTCTTCGCCCTCACGAAGGCGCTCATGAACTTCCCGTCGGCATCCCGGGCGATCGACGACGTCGAGGCCGGCTTCCTCGAGAAAATCGCGCGCGTCATCAATGCCGTAGATCCGCGTCGGGACGATCTCGACGTCCGTGAATCCCGCATCCCGTAGCTTCTTTTCGAACTCCTTCTCCTCGAGCGCCCCGGCGACGCATCCGATCCAGAGCTCGACGCTCTTCCTGATCGCCGAGGGCATCTCGCCCCGGACGACGACGTCGGAGACGGCGAAGCGTCCGCCCGGCTTCAGGACGCGGAACGCCTCGCGAAGCGACCGGTCCTTGTCGGCGGAGAGGTTGATGACGCAGTTGGAGATGATGACGTCGACCGAGCCGTCGGGGAGGGGGATCGCCTCCAGCTCGCCCTTGAGAAACTCGACGTTCGTGGCACCAGCCTCCGCAGCGTTCCTCCGGGCCAGATCGAGCATCTCGTCGGTCATGTCGAGGCCATAGACCTTTCCCGAAGGTCCGACCCGTTTTGCGGAGAGCAGCACGTCGATGCCGCCCCCCGAGCCGAGGTCGAGGACCGTTTCCCCCGGGCCGAGCGTCGCGAGAGCCGTCGGGTTGCCGCAGCCGAGCGACGCGCTCACCGCGGCCGTCGGGAGAAGCGCGCGTTTCTCGTCGGCCCCGTAGAGGTTCGAGGTGATCGGGTCGCGGGCCGCAGAGGCTCCCCCCACCGCTTCCCCCGCAGCAACTCGTCCCGCCGCAGCAGCCCGCTTTCCCCAGCCGCGACGCGCCTGGCCGCCTCGCCGTACTTCTCCTTTACGATCTCCTTGATGTCCGTCTTCGGTCATGACGCCCTCCGATACCTTTCTAGAAATACCGATTTATCGTCGAAAAGAAATCTCACTCGCAGCACTTCGCGCCGCAAACGGATTCCGCCTTCGCGGCGGCGGCGCGAAGGAACACTCCGACGGCCGAGAGAGCCTCGTGGTTCAGCGAGTAGTGGATCCACCGCCCGTCCCGCCGGTCCGTGACGAGTCCGGCGTCCTTGAGGGCTTTCAGATGGAAGGAAAGGCGCGACTGCCCCGCGTCGAGCGCCTCCGCGAGGTAGCAGACGCACTGCTCGCCCGTGAGGAGCTTCGCGACGATCCTCAGCCGCGTCTCGTCGGAGAGGGCGTGGAAGAGCCGGGCCAGCCGCCCCAGCTCCTCGTCGCTCCCCAGCCGCTTCGTCACGGGGGATGTCACGTCATACAGATCAATATATCTAGATTTATTGATCTGTCAAGGGGCGCGCCCCGGATCGTCAGCGGCCGTCGAGACGATCCGCGAGCGCGAGGAGGAGCCTGCCGCCGTCGCCCGAGTACGCGCTCCCGTGCATGCAGGCGAGGGTCGTCGGGGCCAGCGCCGCGAACCGCTCGAGAGTGCTCCGCGTCGACGGGGTATGCGCGTAGTAGTCCATCCCCTTCCGCATCGCCTCGCTCGGCGCAAGGACGTCGGCCGAGGTCAGGGCCGTGGCGCCGTCGCCCGGCTGAGTGAAGAGGTCGCCGCACAGGAACGTGCGCGTCGACTCCTCCATCAGGAAGCCGTTCTCCCAGGCGTGGGGAACGTGCGGCGCGTCGAGCCAGGTCACGCGATGGCGTCCGAGCACGAGCGTCTCGCCGTCGGCGAGCGCGCGCGGCGGCCGGTCCGCGAGGTCCGAGACGGAGACCATGGCGGCCACGCGGCTGCAGAGCGGGACGGCCCGCGGCGCGACCGCCAGCCAGTCGTTCAGCGACCCGCACTCGTCGGACTCCACGTGGCCGAAGCCGATGTACCGGAGCGACTCCGGCGGAAGCACGCGCTCAACGGCCTCCCGTACCGCCGGGAACAGCCGGCGTGGCCCCGTGTGAAAGAGAAGCGGTTCGTCGTCCACCACGAGGATCTGGTTGAAGGAGAACCCCCCCGGGATGACAGACACGGGTGTCGAGATGCGGTAGATGCCGTCGGCGATCTCGTCGACACGGGCGGCGGTATCGGCCCCTTTCGTGGTCATGGTCGCGGTCCCCCTTAATGAGACACGATCTTAGACCAGGTCTGATCTGTCTCGAAAATCTCGCGGGAAGATCGCAAGCCTCAGATCGCGCCGTTGTCCGGAAAGAGGAGCTCCTGCGGCTTGAGAAGCGGGAGGAGCGTCCCGACGACGATCTCGGCCCACCGCGGCCGCGCGGCCGGATCGAGGGCGACGTGCGGCACGTTCCACTCGCGAAGGGTCGACGCGATGAGCGCGTCGATGTCGTGCTGGAAGGCGAGGTCCGTGTCCCTCACGCCGTCGAAGCGGGGGTCGCCGAGGACCGGCACGCGGAAGAGGACGTCGTACGTCGCCGTCCAGGCCCGGACGAGGTGCTCGAGGACCTCGACGTGCGGCTCTCCGGCCGCCGCGCGCTTCAGGTAGCAGAAATTGTCGAGGACCGACCGGTCGCAGCAGACGACGTCGGCTTTCGCGGCGGCCTCGAGCTCCCACGCGATCTGCGTGTGGAGGATCCAGGCCTGCGCCTTGACCGTCGTTTCGCGATTGATCGGGAGGGGGCACTCGCGGGCGACCTCCCGGACCAGCTCGACCGAGAGGTCGCGCTTCTTGAGGCCCGCCGCGAGGTCGTAGCAGAGGGTGGTCTTCCCGACTCCGTGCGTTCCGATGAAGGCGACTTTCATCCCGGGGGGCGGAGGATACCAGTCGCTCCGCCCCCGGAAACCGCCGGTCCTACTTGCCGGACGTCATCTCGACGTTTACGACGAGCTGGGGCAGCCCTCCCGAGAAGCTCGAGAGGTCGAACTGGTCGCCCTTGAAGGAGGCCTGGATCGCGCCGTAGATCTTCCCGTCCCCCTTTCCCTGGGAGTCGACCGTAAAGAGGACGATGCCGATCGGATAGTTGGTCGACGCAGTCTGCTTGTACGCCCCCGCGAAGGAGATCGGCCGGCTCGAGACAAGAGCGACCTGCCGGCCGCCGTCCGGAAGCGCCTTCGACCGGATGACGGCGATCGGGTAGCCGAGGGAGGGTCCGATCCGGACCCAACCTTTCTGGTTCGTGTCGCTCCATGAGTACATCGTGTTGACGAGCTCCGTCTGCCCCTTATCCCTCAGGATCGCCTTGAGATCGGCGACCTCGGCGTCGGTGCTGAGCGCCGTGGCCTGGGCTTGGAGCATGACCGTCTGCGGTCCGGCCGACCCCATCGCGGAGATGACGCCGGTGAACTTCAGGGGGAGCGCCATCTGGTCCGCGGAAACCTTCGGCGCGGTCGAAGCGGATGGTGACCCCGAGCAGCCGGAGATCGCGGCTACAAGGAGAAAAGCGGGGACGAACGATTTCTTCGACATGATGGCCTCTCTTTCCGTCCTCAGAATGGTGGTCTTCTTATCACGAGAACCGTCGTGTCGTCGGACGGCGGCCCCTCTCCCACGTGCCGCCGCCAGTCCGCGAACAAGGCCTCCACGATCGCTTCGGCGGGCCGCCGCCAGAGGCCGATCCCCTCGAGCACCGCCCGCGGGCGCTCGTAGCCGTACGGCGCGTCGAAGCGGTCCGGCCCCTCGAAGAGGCCGTCGGAGGCGAGGACGAGGATTCCGCCGGGGGCGAGCGTCAGCGGGACGTCGGCATACGTCCTCTCGGGCCCCTGTCCGAGCGGGAGGCCCGGAGCCGGAACCTCGGTCGCGCGCCCCTCCTGGACGTGGAGCGGGTACGGGTGGCCCGCGTTCGAGAGGAGCGCCTCTCCGCTCTTCGGATCGAGGCGAAGGAGGGCGAGAGACGTGAAGAGCCGCTCCGAGCGCCCCATCCGGAGGACGCGGTCCACCTCGCCGAGCACCGCCGACGGAGTCCGGTCCGCCTTGACGAGGCTGCCGAGCGCCGCCATGACCATCGCCTGCTGGATACCGCACGAGTAGCCGTGTCCGGACACGTCTCCGGCGGCGATCCAGAGCCGCCCGTCTTCGTCCGGGAGAAAGTGGTAGAGGTCGCCCCCCGCCTCCGTTGCCAGCTCCGTTCGGACCGCGATCTCGAGCCCCGCGACCTCGGGGGGCTTTTCCGGAAGGAGA
Organism: uncultured Acidobacteriota bacterium; assembly: GCA_963779415.1. Taxonomy (GTDB): domain Bacteria; phylum Acidobacteriota; class Thermoanaerobaculia; order UBA5066; family UBA5066; genus DAOMFB01. The sequence goes on from CAVZYA010000001.1 coordinate 1,976,822, forward strand.
GCGAGCTGCATCCGGGAAAGAAGGTCCATCTCGTATTTCACCCGCCGCTCGCTCTCGAGCCGCCTCACGTATTCGGGCGCCTCGACGCGGGCGTCGTCTTCCTGCACCGGCCGGCGGAGGCCGACGAGGCCGAGCGCGACCAGAGCCACGAGGAGGAGGAGCGAGAGCCCCCCCGCGAGCAGCTGGTCGGGAAAGACGCGAATCGAGGCCGAGGCGTCGCGGAAGAGCGAGGCCGAAAGCGCGGCCACGAGGAGCGAGGCGAGCCCGAAGCGGTCGAAGACGAAGAGGAAGACCGCCGCGATGGCGAGCGAAAGCGCAAGCGCCGCTCCCCACGGGTGAAGCGGTATCCCGTTCGAGAGGTAGAAGGCGAAGAGGATCGCCGCCGCCGACCCCGCCCACCGGCGCGGAAGGACGAATCGGAAGAGGGCCACGAGGAGGACGAAGAACCCCGTGTCGAACGCCGCCTCCCAGAACGGGTTCTTCATCCCGACCCAGAGCGGGAAGGGGAAGGAGGGCGCGGTCGGATACGCGCCGCCACGCGCCGAGAGAGCGGCGACGGTGAACCCGATCAGCGAGATTCCGAAGACAGCGGCGCCGGCGCCGATCCCGACGAGAAGGGAGCGCCCTCCGCGGGGGCCCAGCCTTCCCGCGGCGAAGGCATCGAGGCTCGTCGAGAAGCCGGGGACCGTGTCGCGGAGGAGCGACTCCCCGACGGCGAAGAGGGCGACGAGAAAGAGGATCCCCGCTGCGAAGGTCAGGACGAGAGGAACGACCGTCCAGGCGCCCCCGGACGTGGCCTCACCGCCGAGGCCGCCGACGAACATCGAGAGGGCGGCCGCGGCCCCAAGGACGAGGCCGATCCGAAAGCTCAGACGCCGCCTCGCGAGAAGAACGCCGAAGAGAACGAGCGTCACGAGGACGATGAGGACGAGCGGCGCCGCCTTCCAGAGGCCACGTGTCACCCGCTCGGCCGAGAGCAAGGCGCGCAGCGCGTCGGGATCGGCCAGCTCCCGCGAAACCTGGTACAGGACTCCCGCCGGCACGACCGTCACGAGCACCGAGGGGGCCTCCCCGGGCCGTGGTACGAGATGGCGCACGGTCACGGCCGTGTTGCTCACGGCCCAGGTCGACTCCCTGTCCCGCGCCGGCCGGCCTCCGGCGACCCAGTCGCCGATCTTCGCCACGAAGGCCTCGCGGGCCTTCTTCGTGGCGTCGTCCGGCGCGACGAACTGGAACATCGAGCCGCCCGGAAGCCACGAGACCCGGAGCGGAGAGCCGTCCGGGGCGAGCCAGGCGTCCAGAGGCCCGGCGCCGCCGGCGGGGACCTCGAGCGTTCCCGAGACGCGCCAGACGGCCGCTCCGCCCGACCCCGCGAGCCAGGCGCCCGCCCCGTTCCCGAGCCGGCTGTAGGCTCGTTCCCACGTCTTTCCCGGATCGGGACGCGCGGAGAGCGAGGTCCTCGCGTGTGTCAGAGTTCCACCCCGCGATTCGAGCTCCGCCCCGACGCGCGCGGCGAACCCCGCATCCTCCGCGGGGCGCGTGCGCCACTCGGGGAGGATGGCGACGGCCGCGGCGAGACCCACCACGAGGGCCATCCCTCCGGCGGCGAGCGGTCCGAGGGGAAGCCGCGTCGGCGTGGGGCTCATCCGTCTCACGATACGCGAAGGGGCCTTACCGGGTTTTCGTCCTCCCCGCGCCCGGGTGAGATGGAATCTCGACGACGACCTCGGCGCCGGCGCCGGCCTCGAGGGTGAGCGGATAGGCGAGCAGTCCCGACGCGAGGCCGGAGGGATCTTCCGCGTCGTGCTCGGGAGGGACCCGTCCCGCTTCGAGATACGTCGTGACGTCTCCCGCCGCAAACGCCGCGGCGTTGAACGAGGCCGGCGGCCGTTGCGGAACGAGGGCGGGCGCGCCGTTCACGAGGAGCTGCCGGCCGTCCCAGCCGAGCGTCCGGATCGACGCGACCCGCCACGCCGCCCCGGCGGCATCCGTTACCGGTCTTGCGAGGAGCGGACGGACCGCGAGGGCGAGCGTGGCGACGAGCTTTTCCGCCGTCCGGTTCCGGAGGCGGTAGCGAACGAGGATCCGGGACGCGCCGGGGGCTCCCTCGCAAACCGCGGTCACGTCGAGACCGACCTCCCGGGACGTCCAGGTCACCTTCGGAACCGGGCTCGTCTCTCCTTCCCTCGACGTCTCCGCCTTCACGTCCGCCCACGTCAGGAGACGGCCGCCGACCCGGACGAAGGGCTCGAGGAGGAAGAGCCCGTTCCCCGGTTGCAGGGCCCCGTCGGACGAGAGGAACGCGACGTCCCGGTCCCCTCCCGTGCCTGCTTGCACCCACGAGGACGGCTCGCCCCGGACGCCTCGCGGAAAGAGCCCGCGTCGCGCGTCGTTCGCCATGACGCCGTAGAGCGCCTCGGCCGATCCCGCGACCTCGGCCGGAAGGAGATCGACCTCCCGGATCCCGTAGGCGGGACCGTCCCCTTCCATGAGACGGAGCCTGAGATAGCGCCCGCCGGTACCGGGGAGACGGATCCAGCTCTTCTCGCCCGCGACGCCGTAGAGGCGGCGGAGAGTCCGCCATTCCGCTCCGTCGTCCGACGCCTCCACGATGAGAAAACCCGCGCCGAGCCCCGGCTCCCACGTCACGGCGAGGCCGCCGACCTTCCGCCCGGCGCCGAGGTCGATCCGGAACTCCTGCTCGCCGGAGCCTTCGCTCTGCCATGAGGTTTCGCGGTGGCCGTCCATCGCCGCCCCGGGCGGGTGTCCGGAGGCCGACGACGACGCGCCCGGCTTCGGCGGCTCCTCCGCGGCGGCGCGAAGCGGACCCGGGAGCGCGACTCCGAGGAAGAGAGCGACGAGGAGGAGGAATCGCCCGGAGGAGTCAGCCACGCCCGGCCGTGGGGGCCGCCACGAGGCCGGCCGTCATCTCCAGCATCCGGTCGATGGCGCGCTTGGCCCGGAGCCGGATCCCTTCCTCGACGTCGACTTCCGGGCCGAGATCCCTGAGGCAAAGGTAGAGCTTCTCGAGGGTGTTGAGCTTCATGTGCGGGCAGGTGTTGCAGGAGCAGCTCTCGTCCGGGGGGGCCGGGATCAGCTCCTTTTCCGGCGCAGCCTTCTTCATCTGGTGGAGGATCCCCTCCTCCGTCGCCACGATGAAGCTTCGCTTCGGCGAGGCCGCCACGTGCTTGAGGAGGCCCGAGGTCGAAGCGACGACGTGGGCGTGCCGGAGGACGGCTTCCTCGCACTCCGGATGGGCGATCAGCTCGGCGTCGGGATGGCGCGCCATCAGCTCGAGAAGCTTCTTCTCCGAGAAGGTCTCGTGGACGACGCAGGTCCCCGGCCAGACGACGAAACGCCGGTTCAGCCTCTTCTCGACCCACGCCGCGAGATTCCGGTCAGGGGCGAAGACGACCGGATCCGGGATCTGCCGGAGGATGTGCTCGGCGGACGAGGAGGTGACGATGACGTCCGAGAGCGCCTTCACCCCGGCGGAGCAGTTGATGTACGTCGCGACGGTGTGGCCGGGATAGCGTTTCAGCCATTCGGCGAAGAGCGGCGCCGGGCATCCGTCGGCGAGTGAGCAGCCGGCCGCGAGGTCGGGGACGACGACCTTCTTCTCCGGCGTCAGGATCTTCGCCGTCTCGGCCATGAAATGGACGCCGCAGAAGGCGATGACGTTCTCCTTCGCCTCCCGCCCGCGGCGGGCCAGCTCAAGCGAGTCGCCGACGAAGTCGGCCAGGTCCTGGATCTCCGACTCCTGGTAGTAATGAGCGAGGATGAGGGCTCCCCGCTCCTTCGCGAGCTTCCGGATCTCGCCCGCGAGGTCGGGCGGTGTCCCTCTCATGAAATCCATCTTAGCGCCCGGGGGAAGCCCGTCTCCCGTTTGCTAGACTTTCGCGCGGCCCGGCGAACGGGCCGGTTTCTTCGGAGTGAAGATGAGCGCTCAAGCCCCCGCCATATCGGCCTCGGCCGTCTCGCCATGGATCACGAGCCGGCGCTGGGACCTCTCCTGGCTCACCCTTTCGAGCCTTCTCGTGGCGGTCCCGCTCCTCGTGCACTCTTATTGGAGCGTGGGGGCGACGGGCGTCGACCTCCTCGTGACCCTGATGATCGGCGGCCCGCACATGTATGCCACCTTCCTCCGGACCGTCTTCGAGCCCCGCTTCCGGAACCTCCACCCCGCCCTCGTCTGGACCCCGGTCTTCCTCGTGCCGGTCTTCGTGGTCTCGGGGGCGATCTTCGCCTTCACGGGGCTCCTGACGTTCTTCTTCACGGTCGCCTCGCTTCACGTCTGCGACCAGGCGGCCTACATCGGCTACCTCTACCGCGACAAGGGGGGCAGGGCGAAGCCGTGGGAGCGCCTCCTCGACTTCTCGGTCATCGCCGCCTCCCTCTATGCGGTCGCGATGTACCGGCACGTCGCCGGCACCTTCGTCATCGGCACCCGGACGCTCTGGTTCCCGCCGTTCCTCAAGCACGCGTGGTTCGCCGACGCCTTCGCCGTCGGCGCGGCGGCGCTCATCGCCGCGTGGGCCGTGAAGAGCTGGAACCAGTGGCGGCGCGGCGAGCTCCGCTGGCCTTACCTCGTCTTCATGGGGCTCACGATGGGGATTGCGGCGATCATCACGCGGATCGGCGAGCTCTCCGTCGCCTTCCAGGGCTTCAACGCCTGGCACTCGTTCCAGTACCTCGGCCTGACCTTCCTGCTCCTCACCCGCGCCGGGTCGATGGGGCAGGTGACGCTCGGCTTCGTGAAGCAGATGGCGGAGCCGGGGAAGTTCTACCGCTTCTACGGCTGGAACATCCTCTGGACGCTCGGCGCATCGGTCCTCATCGGCATCCTCGTCTACCTGATGGGGCTTCCGATCGAGCAGTGCTATTACGCGGTCGTCCTTTCGTTCCTCCTGACCCACTACTGCCACGACGCGGTCCTCTTCACTCTGGGGACGAAGCCCTCCGCGACGTGACGCGTCCCGCCGCTTCCTCCCGGATCCTTACGGCCGCCCTCGTGGCGGCCGTCGCGTTCCCGATCTTTTCCGCACACGCCTCCGCGGCGGCGAAGAAGAAGAAAAAGAAGACTCCGGCGCCGACGGCCGTCCCGCGCCCCGACGATCCCAACCAGGTCGCGATCGAGACCGCCGACGGCGTCTCCCTCGCGGCCTCGTGGCGTCCCGTCCCGGACCGCCCTGGGGCGCCGGCCGTCCTCCTCCTGCACGACTTCTCCCGCGAGAGGCGCGACTGGGAGGCTCTCGCCCCGGAGTTCACGTCACGGGGCCTCGCGACGCTCGCGATCGACCTCCGGGCCCACGGCGAGTCGACGAAGAAGAACGGCAAGCCGCTCTCGATCTCGCCGCGCCAGATGTCCGACCCGGCCGGCTTCCCCCGCGACGTCGAGGCCGCGTGCCGGTGGCTCCGGGAGCGGGCGCCGAAGGTCGGCGCCGTCGGGCTCTCTCTCGGCGGGAGCCTCGCCGTTCTCGCCTCGGCCGGAGGGCTCGTCGACGCCGCCGTCGTCGTCTCGACGAACGCCGACCGGGTCGCCGCCCTCGCCGGCGGCCGCCCCACGGCGGCGCGCGACGTTCTCTTCATCGCCTCGGAGCGGGCCCCGCAGCGGGCCGAGTCGGCAAACGCTCTCTACGCCGCCGCTGCCGGGCCGAAGCTGCTCCTCCTCGTCCCCGGCGCCGCGCACAATCTCGTCCTCTTCAGCGAGCATCCCGAAGCGCAGGCCGCGATGTTCGACTGGCTCGTCTCGCACCTCGGCGCGACGCCTCTCCCGACGATGAGCGCGCCGACGCCCGTCCCCTCCCCCGTCCCCCCGCCGGCCACGAAGTAATAAGCTCGGGCCCGCCATGAAGACCGTCGTCTTCGACATCGAGACGGTGTCGTTCCCGTGGCTCGACCTCGATCCGATGCTGCGCGAAAAGCTGACGCGAAATGCCGAGGATCACGAGGACTTTCTCCGAAGGAAGAAAGGGGGCGCGCTTTCGCCCTACATGGGGAAGGTCGTCGTGATCGGGATGCTGAACCCGGAGACGAAGAAGGGAATCGTCTGGTACGAGTCGGAGGGAGAGCGGATCTCCCGTCCTTCCGATGACGATCTCTTCGAATACGTCGGGGGCGACGAGCGAACGATGCTGGAGGAATTCTGGAGGACCCTGACGCGGTACGACCGCGTCGTGACGTTCAACGGGCGGCGATTCGACGGCCCGTTCCTTTCCGTCCGGAGCGCGGTCCACGGCCTGAAGGCCTCGCGGAACCTCGCCGGCTACCGCTACTCCGTCGAGGACCACCTCGACCTTCTCGAAGCGCTCACCTTCTTCGGCACGACGAGCTGGGACCAGACGCCGACGCTTCATGCCGCCTGCGTGGCGTTCGGCATCCCGTCTCCGAAGACCGCGGAAGTCCACGGTTACATGGTCGACGACTTCTACCGGCAGGGGCGGATCCGGGAGATCGCCGACTACTGCCGGCGCGACGTCGAGGCGACGGCCGAGCTCTTCCGCCGCCTCGATCCGACGCTTCTGCCGCTCTTCCGGAGGCCGAACGACCGATAGCGGTGCTGCTTCACCCCTTCGACGATCGGGGGCGGCGAAACGCGAGGTTGATCGCCCCCGCGATCGCCGCGAGCGGCAGGCCGACGACGATCGGCTTGTTCAGCGCCCAGGCCGCCGCGACGTTCCCGTGGAGGAGCTGGTGCATCGCCCGGAGGCTCCCGCAGCCGGGGCACGACCGGCCGAAGATCGTCTTGAACAGGCAGGGGGGATAGAAGCCGTGAGTCGCCGGATCGAAGAAGTAGAGAACGACGCCGCTGGCGAGGAAGAGGAGAAGAAAGGACAACCGCCGGACGGCGGGTGTCACGCCGACGCAGGCGCGCACTGTCTGAGCGAAGCGAGTTCGCGCGCCCAGGAGGCGTGATACCCGCCGTCCAGCCCCCGACGCCCGCGCGCACTGCCCCCGCTACGCGAGTTTGCGGGCGAAGGAGGAGGGATGCCGGCCGCCCGATCCCCTCCCCCTACATCATCGCCACGGGCGGAGCGGGCTCGTCGGCCGCGCCGGCCTTCGAGAGCGGGACGAGGATCAGGTAGAGCGCGAGGATCGCGAAGACGGGGATCGCGAGCCAGCCGGCCACGCCGGCGAAGGCCACGATCTCGGGGAACTTCCCGGCAAAGAAGACGACGGCCGCCACGCCGAGGCCCATGAGCGCCTCTCCGGCGATGAAGCCCGACGCGACGAGGACTCCCGCGTTCTCCACCCGCGCCTTCTGTGCCGCGTTGTAGCCGCGCCTCGCCACCGCCCTCTCCACGGCGCCGCGGATCAGGCCGCCGATGAAGATCGCGAACGTGGTCTCGAGAGGAAGGTACATGCCGACCGCGAAGAGCATCGGGCTCTTCACCCGCACCATGATGAGCGCGAGCCCCATGGCGATCCCGACGACCACGAGAGGCCAGGCCATTTCCCCGCCGACGATTCCCTGCGAGAGGGCCGCCATGAGCCCCGCCTGCGGCGCGGGGAGGTTCTTTCCGCCGAAGCCCCCGACCAGCGGGTTCGCCTTCAGGTCGGAGACGTGCAGGATGTAGAGCGGGAAGAACATCACCGCTCCGGCGACCACGACGCCGATCAGATCCCCGACCTGCATCTTCCACGGCGTGCCGCCGAGGATGTGCCCGACCTTGAGGTCCTGCAGCATCTCGCCCGCGACCGCCGACGAGACGCAGACGACCGCCGCGACGCCGAGCACGGCCGCGACCCCCTGCGCGCCCTTGACCCCGATGATGACCATCGTGAGGGCCGCGACGATCGTCGTCGCGAGCGTGAGGCCCGAGATCGGGTTGTTCGACGAGCCGATCAGCCCGACGAGGTTCCCCGAGACCGCCGCGAAGAAGAAGCCCGTCACGAGCATGACGAGGGCGGCGAGGAACGCGCCGCCGATGACGCCGGTAAAGTAGAAGTAGAGGCCGATCATCAGGAGGAAAACCAGCGCGATGCCCGAGAGGACCGTCTTGAAGCTCAGGTCGCGTTCGGTCCGCTGCGTCGACTGCGAGGCCGCCGCCGACTTCTGGACGTCCTGCACGCCGCGTTTGATCCCGATCGCGAGGTTCTTCCGCATCCGGAAGAGCGTGTAGCAGGCGCCGACGAGCATCCCGCCGACGGCGATCGGCTTGACGATGTAACGATAGAGGTCCGAGGTCAGGAGGGCCCACGCCCGCGCCTGGTCGCCGGCGGCGCCCGCGAGGTACGAATCGATGCGCGAGGGCCCCAGGAAGAAGATGAGAAGGGGAACGAAGAGGCCCCAGGAGAGCACCCCTCCGGCGAAGTTCAGCGCGCCGAGCTCGGGACCGATGATGTAACCGACGCCGATGTAGGCAGGTGTCGCGGCGGGCGCCGAAAGCGTCGTCACGCCGCCGGCGGCGATCGTCTTCGCGTCCTTCGTCATGCCAAGGCGGACGAAGCTCTCCTTCCACTTCCCGACCGACATCTGGAAGTCGTTCGACGAGTGAAAGACCGCGAGCGCGTCGAGGAGCTTGATCAGCGCGCCGATGCCCATCGCCTTGAAGAGCTGCAGGGCCGCGTCGGCGCCGCGCTGGCCGGCCTTGTGGATCTCGGATGCGGCGACGGACTCGGGGAAGGGCAGCGACGCGTCCTCGACCATCACGCGGCGGAGGATCGTCACGAACAGGATTCCGAGGATGCCGCCCACGATCATCAGAGCCGTGGCCGTCACGTACTCCGGGAGCTGGAAGCCCTTGAACTGCCACATGTTCAGGATCACGAACGCCGGGATCGTGAAGATCGCCCCGGCCGCCACCGACTCGCCGATGGAGCCGACGGTCCGGGCGAAGTTCTCCTCCAGGAGCGACCCCTTCATGACCCTCAGCACGGCCATGCCGATCACGGCCGCCGGGTAGGTCGCGGCGATCGTCATGCCGGCCTTCAGGCCCAGGTAGGCGTTGGCCGCGCCGAGGATCACGCACATCACGAGCCCGAGGAAGAGCGCCCGCGCGGTGAACTCCCTCATCGTCGACTCGGCCGGGACGAACGGCTTGAACTCCTTGTCGCTCATGTACGGACTCAACCTCCCGCGGGACGCACGCGCCGGTCGCGGCCGGCGGCCCGCGATTCGTTCGTTCGGATGCGGGCGGGAGTCTGACATTCCTTCCGTCCGGCTGTCTAACGCGCCGAAGAGGGGTCTATACTTCCTCGAAGAAAGCCCCGGATCCCAAGGCTCCCGGCATCGCCCGAGGGCGGAGGTTCGGGTGCCGACCCTTCCAGGAGGCTACAGATGAACCGCACCGTCGTCGTTCTCGCGGACGATCTCTTCTGGAAAACGAAGATCGACCACGCGGCGAAATCCGCGCAGTCGCCCACCGTCTTCATTTCCGACCCCGCTGCCCTCGTGAAGGAAGCCGGGGCCGGGAAGACGGCCCTCGTCCTCGTCGACCTCGCCCTCAGGCCCGAGCCCTTTTCCGCCATCGCGGCGCTGAAGAAGAGCGCGAAGACGAAGGGGATTCACGTCGTGGGCTGGTACGAGCACGTCCGGAAGGACCTGGAGAAGAAGGGGACGGAGGCCGGCTGCAACCAGCTGATGCCGCGCTCCACCTTTTCGCAGAACCTCGCCGACCTGATCATGACCTACGCTCTCCCGGGCGGCGTGCGGGCGGAAGAAGAAGAGAAGGAACTTCCCGAGGAATGAGGGGACCAGGGACCACGGGGGATTTCTTCTAAAGGTAATCGGGCTCCAGGAACGCCGGGGCGCTCGTCGCAGCGCTCCGATTCAAGTGAGGGCGCATGAGCCGAGCCACCCGCCGACGTTTTCTACTCACGACCGCCGCCGCCTCTGCCGCCGCTCTCGTCTCTTCACCTTTCGAAGAATCCTCGGCCGGCGCGCAAGCGCCGGCTCCCTCCCAGCCCCCCTCCCCCTCCGCGGATCCCGGCTACGTCCTCGTCACGTCCGCCAACGGCTTCGAGGCCGCGAAGGCCGCGCGGCAGGCGCTGATCCAGGGGTACGACCCGCTCGACGCTGCCATCGCCGGCGTCAACATCCCCGAGCTGGATCCGAACGACATGACCGTCGGCTACGGCGGCATCCCGAACGAAGAGGGGGTCGTCCAGCTCGACGCCTGCGTCATGGACGGCCGCACCATGCGCGCCGGAGCCGTCGGGGCGCTGGAGGGGGTCAAGACCGCGTCGAAGGTCGCGAAGCTCGTCATGGACCGGACCGACCGCGTCTTCCTCGTCGGCGCGGGGGCGCGGAAGTTCGCCACGGCCCACGGCTTTCCGGTCGAGGACCTCCTGACCGAGAAGACCCGGAAGATCTGGCTCTACTGGAAGGAGCGCCTCTCGGACAGCGACGACTGGATCGAGTCGGCGAAGGAAGCGGAAGACCCCGCCATCCAGGAGTTCATCAGAAAGTACGGCAACGCCGATTTCCGCCCGCAGGGGACCATCCACATGTCCGTCCGCTCGGCGAAGGGGGACCTCGTCGGCGTCACCACCACCTGCGGCCTCTTCTTCAAGATCCCCGGCCGCGTCGGCGACTCCGCCGTCGTCGGCGCCGGCATCTACAGCGAGAACGGCGTCGGAAGCGCCGGGTCGACAGGGCGCGGCGAGGCCAACCTCGTCACCTGCGGCTCCCACACCGTCGTCGAGTTCCTGCGGCAGGGGAAGAGCCCGGAAGAGGCCTGCCTCCTCGCCCTGAAGCGGATCGACGAAAAGACCCACCGGGTCCCCCGCCACCGCGACGCGCAGGGCCGTCCCAGGTTCCAGGTCAACTTCTACTGCGTCGACGCCAAGGGCCGCACCGCCGGCGCCGGCATCTGGAGCGGCGCAAGTACGTCGTCGGCGACAACGAGGGCGTGAGGATGCGTGGAGTCGGCGTGGCTGTACAAGAGATCCTAATCGCCTCAATCGCATCGTGAGGATGGTCTCCCGATGAAAGAGCTCCTCGATCTCGTCTACAAGAAGCGATCCGACTGGAATGATGACGTTCGCCTGGCGTTTGATACGGCTCTCAGGGTCCGATTCCCTCGAGTTCAGGACCTGACAAAGAGAAGTAGCGACGAGAAGCGCTTTCAGCTTCGGCTAAACGCTTCAACCCAGGACGACTCTGTGCCGTACGCGGCACTCATTCCCCCTGGCCAAGAGCTGAGTGGTCCATACGGCGGAATGAGCTTCGTGATTTTTCCGGCAGATGAGGATGGAGACCCTGCACTGATCAGCATGGTCGTCGGAACAAACGGGCTTGCACCCGACGAGGCCGTCCTCGGCAGGCCCGGGCATGGAAGAAAGTGCACGGCGATCGCGAGCTGGCTCAACGCATCCAAGAAAGGGACTTTCGCTTGGGCGAAGCGTGACCCCGTTCGTATTGACTTAGAACTCCCGAGCACTGTGCGGCAAGAGCTGGCCGCGTGGGAGAAGGCATGCAGCCGATACGGGCGGGTCATCTATGCGGTCTTCGCTCCGCCGCGAAAGCGATCGCCGAAGAGCGACGAAGCGGCTCTTCAGGCACTTGGCGCATTCGTGGATCTGTTCTTCGCCGAACGCGGCATCGACCCGAAGGCCGCCGCCCTTGAAGAGTCACAGAGTATTCGCCGCGAATACCTGACCCATGTCTTACCTGCTGTAACTGACACGGAGGTTCGGGAACTTCTTGAAACGCGCCGCTTCGTTGTCATCGAAGGCCCGCCGGGAACCGGCAAGACCGAGATGGCAAGGCGCCTACTAAGAGATGCCTATAGAAGCCACGGGAATGAGATCCAGTTTCACCCCGGCACCACCTATGAATCGTTCATCGGCGGCCTCTCCCCGCGGGAGGGAGGAGGAATGGGCTTCACCTTCGCGCCGACAGCGGGGCATCTCATTCGAGCAGCCGTCGAGGCGAAGAAGAACCCAAAGAAGTCATACCTCCTCGTCATTGACGAGATCAACCGTGCGGACTTGGGGAAGATTCTCGGCGAAGCGATCTATCTCTTCGAGCCCAAACATCCAGATCGGCGAGTGCGGCTGCCTTATGAGTTCCCGGAGATCGGGAGCGACTTCCTTCTTCCAGAAAACGTTCACGTCCTGGGGACGATGAATAGTGCTGATCGGAGCATTGCGATTCTGGATGTCGCGATTCGCCGAAGATTCGCATTTGTTCAACTCTGGCCACAACTTGAAGTCGTTCAGAGGCTCTCCGGTGAACGACTGCAGAGGGCATTCGAGCAGCTGCAGGGGATCTTCATCGAACACGCCTCGGCGGACGCACTGCCGCTGATGCCCGGCCACGCCTATTTTCTTGGGACAGACGATCAGGCGAATTCGCGATTGAGCACCGAAGTGCGTCCGCTCTTGGAGGAGTACCTCGCGCAGGGATATGTCGCCGGCTTCGCGGACGAGATCCGCGCGTACATCGATCTCATCGCACAGCGATACTGAGAATGGCAAGGAGGGGTCGTCCATTACTGACGAGTCCAGCCGTCCGCTCGGTCGGCGGCGGAGCTCGGTCCGTCATGGACTCGACCCTCTCTTTCATTCCGGCAGAGGACTGGCTCGGTAGCGAGGGAAGCGACCGCGCCGCATCGGCCGAACGACGCGCAGAGGCGCTCGTCCAAACGAATATCGGACTCCTGCGTGACTTCGGGGTCTCTGCCTCGGTCGCGCGCCGACGCGGTGAGCCGGGCCTGGCTCTGCAGACTTCGAGCCGCGTAGGAGCTCTTCCCCTCCTATCTCCAGTCACCGGCCGCCCTGACCTCGGGCTCGTGATCGAGCCGCGCTTCCGATGGGCTTCGGTGGGCGAGATGCTCGCCGGCATGGGATTCCGGGTTGTCCCCGACCTGCTGCCTCTTCCCGAACTACCACAATCGGAACGTCGGATTCCGCCGTGGGTTCTTTCAAGCATCGTTCTCGCACGACTTCAGCGGCTCCTGCAGACTCTCACCCGCCGTTTCGAGATCGTGACCGCCGACCGACGTGCGCCTCAAGGGGCAGTCCAGTGGAATACCTACCTATCCCGTCGACTTCCACACGGGCTGGCACTCGATGTTCCGTGCCGGCTTCCAGACCTCCGGCATGACGAGGAGCTTCGATCCGCTATGCGGTGGGTCATAGCCAGTCATCGGGCGTCGCTGCTCGGCCAGAACGCGGCTGGTGTCGTTGTTCGTGAACTCATCGCCCTCTGCGACGAACTGCTCTCGCGACTCGGGAACGCGATCCCTCGCGTTCCGAGCGCCAGCTTTCGCGGTCGAGTGCGCCGCCAGCCTCTCTCGAGTCGAATCTTCCGAGAGGGAATTCAAGCCATTGAGTGGACCGCGGACGAACGCGGCCTCGCGGGTCTCTCCGACCTTTCCGGCCTTCCGTGGCGATTGGACATGGAGGTCTTCTTCGAGGCTTGGGTTGAGACGGTGGCTGAATCTGCCGCCCGTCGGACGGGAGCCACGCTGGAGGTGGGACGACGAGAGCAGACACGAATCCCGATTGACTGGAATCCACCTTCATTAGGCTCACAGCGCTCTCTGGTTCCAGACGTCGTGCTCAAGCGAGAGGATGTAGTAGTAGTCCTCGATGCGAAGTACAAACGCCACGCGGAGCAGATCGAACATCTGGGCTGGCATGACGTCGACCCAACCATTCGGGATGAACATCGGAACGACGTCCTACAAGCTCTTGCCTATTCCACACTGTTCGACGCGCCTCGCGTCGTCGCTTGTCTGGCGTATCCCGCAGCGCCGTCGACATGGGAGGAACTCAGGCGTCGGGACCGTGTTCTCTCCCGTGCTCACGTACGGACGGGAAGTCGGCGAATTGAGCTCGCGCTACTGGCGGTGCCGCTTTCTGGCCGAGCAGGGCCTCCCGGAGAGATTCTCGAAGAGCTTGTCCGTAGGGCAGCGTAGCCCGCGTTCGGCGCAACGCCCGCTCTCTTTACAGAAGACCTACCGCTTCAATTCGCCCATCACTCCCACCGCCGTCGCCACCGGTCGCTCGAGGCCGGGGAAGCGGTCGTGGATGGGGACGTTGAGGACGCGGAGGCCGATGGAGAGGAGGCGGGCGACGAGAGTGGCTCCGGCCCAAACGGAATTGACCACGTCAACGGAAACCTGTACGTTGTTCCTGTACAGGAGGCGATTGTGCGATCCGAAACGACCTACACACATGCTAGGGCGAACCTGGCCGCCCTTTGCGATGCGGTGGCCTCCAGCCGGGAGGCCGTCGTCATCCACCGGCGCGGCGCCGAGGACGTGGCTCTTGTCTCGGCGGCGGAGCTGCGGAGCCTGATGGAGACGGCGCACCTTCTCCGTTCGCCCCGAAACGCCGCGCGCCTGCTGACGGCTCTCGCCCGGGCCCGTGGTCGGAGGCGTCGTCCTTCGTCCGTAGCGAAGCTCCGGAAGGAGCTGGGGCTTGACGTCGGCTGACGAAAGCTCGCGGCGGCGCGCCGCGGTTTTCCATCCCGAGTTCCGCGAGGATCTCCGGTTCTGGGTCGAGAACGACCGGAAGGTCGCCCTGCGGGCGCTGTCCCTCGTCGAGGCCATCCTCCGGGATCCCTTTGCGGGAATCGGAAAGTCCGAGCCCCTGAAGCATCTCGCGGCGGGGGCGTGGTCCCGGCGACTGACGGAAGAGCACCGGATCGTCTACCTCGTCCAGTACGACCGGATCGACTTCCTGCAGGCGCGCTACCACTACTGAGAGGCCGGCGACCTCAGCGACGGCGTCGCCGCGGAGGGATCAGCGAGGCGAGTTCGTCGGACCCATCCCAGCTCCCGGCGATGCCCGCGAGCCCGGCTTTTTCGGCCACACTCCGCCGCACCGCGGCTCGAGTGCGCTCGACCGCTGCGGCTTTCAGCGGTGGACTCGTCGCACGTTTCGACGGATGGGCTACCGTGAGCCGCCCGCGCCGCGCCATGCGAATGGGTCTGTCACGCCAGGAATCCCGCTCCCGGTCCACGAACTTCTGAGGGTCGACACCTCGCCAGATCTCCTTGCCGAGACCGGCCAAGTCCGTCACGGTGTACTTCTTCCGCTTCCTCGTTTCGACGAGGACTTGCAGCTTCATCAGCAGTCGGCGCTGAGACTTCAGATCCAGCTTCTCGACGTTCTTCAGGACCTGTGCGAAGCCTGGCTTCGCCGTGGGAATGCCTTCGAGTTCCCTTCATTCTCATGATAGCGCCGTGAAAGAACGGTTTCGCCAGGCTATTTCTTCCGCAACTCCATCAGCACCTGCTTCGCCACGGCCTTGAGCGTGTCGAAGACGCCGATGCCGAGCGGGGCGGTCGCCTCGAAGGTCGGCTCCCCCTTGAAGTTGAGGGCCCGGTAGAGCGTGTCGACCGGCAGGGCCGTCGGCAGGTCCCGCTTGTTGAGCTGGAGAACGTAGGGGATGGTCTGCAGGTCGAAGCCGTGCTCGACGAGGTTCTTGTCGAGGTTCCCGAGCGACTCGATGTTCGCGTCCATCCGCGCTTCCTGCGAGTCGGCCACGAAGACGACGCCGTCGACCCCCTTGAGGATCAGCTTGCGGCTCGCGTCGTAGAAGACCTGCCCGGGGACGGTGTAGAGGTGGAAGCGGGTCTTGAAGCCACGTACCGTCCCGAGGTCGAGCGGCAGGAAGTCGAAGAAGAGCGTCCGGTCCGTCTCCGTCGCGAGCGAGATCAGCTTCCCCTTGGCGGCGGGGTTCGTCCGGTCGTAGATGTACTGCAGGTTCGTCGTCTTCCCGCAAAGGCCCGGACCGTAGTAGACGATCTTGCAGTTGATCTCGCGGGCGGCGTAATTGATGAAGGTCATCTAGTCCTTGAAGAGGTTGTCGATGTCCTCGTCGGTGATCTCGGCGAAGGGGGAGTCGAACCCCGCCAGGCGCCGGCTCTTTTCCGCATCCACTTTCTGCTGGATCACTTCGAAGATCCGCTCCAGCTCGCCGTTCGCCTTCCGGACGCGGAGACGGACGAGTCCGAGCGAGGAGCGCTCGTCGAAGATGACGACCAGGATGACCCGCTGTCCCACGACGGAGATGTAGACGTTGTCGCGCTCCCCCTCGTGGAAGAGGACCGGGAACTCCCGCTCGCCGATCAGGCGGGCGAGCCCGTCCGTGGCGGCGACGTTCCCCGCCGTCAGCGAGGCGAGGGAGGTCGTGTCGAGCGACTCCATGTCCCCCTGGGCCGCGATCTGCTGCCCGTTCTTGTCGACGATGAAGACGACCTTCGCCTGGGCATCCGCCTTCAGACGCGAGATCACGTCCTTGATGTGGCGGAACTCCTCGTCGAACAGGATGAAATCCGACATGGGATGAAAGCACGCCAAGTCTAGCAGGGGGGGCCGCCGCCGGCCCGGGGAGGCGTCACAGCTCGCGCCGGTTCGTCACGGCCCGGGAGAGCGAGACCTCGTCGGCGAACTCGAGGGCCGCCCCGACCGGGAGGCCGAGGGCGAGGCGGGTCACCTTCACGCCGAGCGGCCGGAGACGCCGGGCGAGATAGAGGGCCGTCGACTCCCCCTCCACGTTCGGGTTCGTGGCGAGGAGGACCTCCTCGAGCTTCGGATCGCTTTCGGAGACGCGCCGGAGGAGGTCCTCCACGTGGAGGTCCTCCGGTCCGATGCCGCGGAGCGGCGCGAGCGCCCCGCCGAGGACGTGGTACCGCCCCCGGAACTCGCGCGTCCGCTCCAGCCCCTCCACGTCGGCCGCCTCCTCGACGACCGCGAGGAGAAGCGGGTCGCGCGACGGATCGGTGCAGAGGCCGCAGGGGTCCTCCTCCGTCAACCCGTGGCAGACGGAGCAGGAACGGATCCTCGCACGCGCCTCGGCGAGGGCGGCCGCGAGCGCCGACGACTCCTCCTCGGGGACCGCGAGGAGGTGATGGGCGATCCGCCGGGCGCTCTTCGGGCCAATTCCCGGGAGCCGCTCGAGGGCCGCGAGGAGCCGTTCGAGGGCGGGGAGCCGCATCCGTCAGCCGTCGCGGCGGTCGTCGCGCTTGACGTCGACGATCTCGCCGCCGAAGAGGTCGATCACCTTCTTCATCTTCTCGTCCTGCGCCGCCCGCTTGCGCAGGTTCTCGCGCTCGAGCGCGGCCGGGTCCGCCGCGGCGGCCGCCGCCGTCAGGTCTCCGGCCGGAGGCATCGCCCCTTCGACGGAGACATCGGCGCGGCGTCCGAGGAGGGCGAAGGCGGCCTCCTCGAGCACCTTCCGGACGGAGGGCTCGGTGAGGCGCTTCTCGATCTCGGGGCTCGGCGGATCGAGGACGATCCGGACGCTCTTCCCCTCGATCGAGATCGACGTGTCCTCGAGGACGGCGCCCAGCGTCGCGTGGCGCTTCTCCACCTCGGCCCGGTACGCCCCGCCCGGGTCGGGCGTGTCGAGGGGCTCGGGCTCGATCTCGAGCGGCGTCAATCCGACGAAGCGGGGGGCCGGGGGGTCTTCTGCTTTCGGAAGAGACGAAGAGCGCGACGGGGTGCGCCGGGGCGTTTCATGCAACGCGGGCGCGACGGGGGAAGGACCTCCGGGGGTTTTCTTGGAAGGGGAAGAGGGGGGAGGAGCAGGGGCGCCGTTCGAGCGCACCGTGCCTCCGCCGTCTATCCCGCTCTCTTTCTCTTTCTCTCTGCCCCTCGAAGATATCCCCGACGTCTCCCCCACCCCACTGTAGGTCGAAGCGCTCTCTTGAGCCGAAAGAGATCCCTCGATCGGAGTCTTCCCCGAGAGAATCTCCTCGATCGGCACGAGGCGCGGAAGCTCGGCCAGCTTGAGGAGGAGAACCTCGAGGGCGAGCGCCGGCAGGTCGGTCCGCCTGAGGAGCGAGTCCGCGTCTATCAGGAGCGAGAGCATCCGGAGAAGCGTCTGGTAGGGCGCCGACTTCGAAAAGGCCGAGAGCCGCGAGGCCGCGTCCTCCGAGAGGCCGGCCGGCGGTTCCGCGTTCGGGTCGACGGCGCGGCGGACGGCGCCGCGGACGAGGGAAGTCAGGTCGCGGAGGGTCGCGCGCGGGTCGGCGCCCGCCGCTTCGATGGTCGCGCATCCCCGGAGAACCGCCCTGCGGTCCCCTTCGAGGAGCGCCGCGACGAGAGAGACGAGCGTCGAGCGGTCCGGCGCGCCGAGGAGGGCATCGACGTCGGCCGCGGTGACCGGCCCTCCGGCACGCGCGGCCGCCTGGTCGAAGAGGGAGAGCGCGTCGCGAAGGCTCCCGGTCGCCGCGGCGGCGAGGGCGGCGAGGGCGGCAGGCTCGGGGACCGGGATCTTCTCCCGGCGCGCCACCTCGGCCAGGCGCGCGGCGACCTCTTCGTCCGAAAGGCGCCGGAAGTCGAAGCGCTGGCAGCGCGAGAGGATCGTGGCGGGGATCTTGTGCCTCTCGGTCGTCGCGAGGATGAAGACCGCGTGCGCCGGGGGCTCCTCCAGCGTCTTGAGGAGCGCCTGGAAGGCCGCCGCCGAGATGGCGTGGACCTCGTCGATGATGAAGACCTTCCGGCGGTCGCGGACGGGGGCGAAGGCGACCACCTCGATCAGGTCTCGGGCCTGGTCCACCTTGCCGTGCGTCGCCCCGTCGATCTCGAGGGCGTCGATCGAGCGCCCTTCGAGGATCTCCGTGCAGGAGACGCAGGTGCCGCAGGGGGTCGGCGTCGGGTGGTCGGACGACGAGCAGTTGATCGCCGCCGCGAGCAGGCGCGCCGTCGTCGTCTTCCCGACGCCGCGCGGGCCGGAAAAGAGATAGGCGTGGGCGAGGTGGTCCTGCGAGACGGCGTTCGTCAGGGCGCGGACGATCTCCTCCTGCCCGACGACGTCCGCGAACGACCGCGGCCGCCATTTCCGCGCCAGCGGCACGAAGGACTCCCCCATTCCCCGACTCTACTAGAGAATTCCGCCGATGAAGGCGGCGTGCCTCGCGCTTCTCCTCGCCGCGCCGGCCGCCGCGCAGTCGCCGTTCCTGACGGACGACGCGTCCGTCGCGCCTCGCGGCGGAATCCACATCGAGATCACGAACCGGTTCGACTCCCTCTCGCCGCACGACCTCCCGGCCACGAGCCAGTACACGGGGATCGTCGACTTCAAATGGGGGGCCCTCTCCCGTGTCGAGATCGGCTTCGACTTCCCGCTCCTCTGCGATCCACGGAAACGACCCCGGCCTGCCGCAGACGGTCACGGGCCTCGGCGACCTCGACTTCTCGACCAAGGGGGTGCTGGTGCCCGAGACGGAGGGGCGCTGGTGGCCGCAGATCGCGTTCACCGTCGCCCTCGAGCTGCCGACCGGGAACCCCGACAACGGTCTCGGGTCGGGGGTGACCGACTTCGGCTTCAACCTGATCACCTCGAAAGAGGTCCTCGACGGGACCACCGTCTGCGCGAACTTCGGATTCACGTTGACGGGAAACACCCTCACCGGCGTCGAAGGGCTCCGACCCGGCCGCGGCGGGATCTTCACGGGAGGGCTCCTGCTGAAGAGGAGCGTCTCGAAGCGTCTCCAGCTCGGGCTGGAGGTGTGGGGCTCGGCGACGCAGGTGACCGTGGCCTACGGCTCGGAGCTTCGCGTCCAGGCGGGAGGTTCGTGGGCGCTCTCGGAAAGCGTCTCGCTGATTTTCTCGATTGCCGTCGGATGGCAGGCCAGCCCGCGTCTCGGGGGCTCGATCGGCGTCACGGCCGACTTCTAGAGTCCTCGAGGCGAATGCCGCCGGCGCCGCCCGATGAGTCCGGGCGCTCCCGCGGCGCACGGCCTGGCCTCCTTAGTGCTGCTTCCTTCCGGATCTGACACGGTTCGGAGAGGGACGTCGCGCGGGACCCGGACTCATCGGACGGCCCCGGGGCGGCGCAGTCTACACCTGCCCGCCGGCACCCGTCGCCTTGCCGCCGCGCCTCTTGCTGCAAAGCCCCCGGAGGGCTAAAACCCTTGTGCGTGTCCGACGGGCCACTTCGCGTTTTCTTCCTCTGGCATTTCCACCAGCCGTGGTACGCCGACTTCGCCGGCGGCCCGACCCACCTGCCGTGGGTCCGCCTCCATGCCCTGAAGGACTATGCGGACCTGCCGCTCCTTCTCTCGGAGGAGCCCCGCGTGCCGCACGCCTGCAACCTCGTCCCCTCGCTTCTCGACCAGATCGAGATCCTCTCGCGGGGAGGGAGCGACTCGTTTCTCGACGTGGCACGGACGCCGGCCTCCGAATGGGACGGCGAGACCGTCGCGTTCGCCCTGAACAACCTCTTCTCCGCGCACCCGCGGATGGTCGAGGCTTACCCCCGCTACGTCGAACTGAAGGCGCGTCTCATGAGGGGCGGCGCCCCGCTCGCGGCGAGCGGCCTTGCGCGCTCGTTTTCGCGGCAGGACCTGACGGACCTCGTCGTCCTCTTCCATCTCGCCTGGTCGGGGCACGCGCTGAGGTCCGAGCCGCTCCTCGTGAAGCTGAAGAAGCACGGGCATGGCTTCTCCGAAGAGGAGAAGAACGCCCTTCTCGACCGGCAGAAGGAGTTCCTCTCGGACGTCATCCCTGCCTGGAGACGAGCCGCGGCGTCGGGAACGATCGAGCTGACGACGAGCCCGTACCACCATCCGATCCTCCCGCTTCTCATCGACACGTACTCGGCGCGGGAGGCGGTACCGGACCTCCCCCTCCCGCATGCCCGTTTCGCCCGTCCGGAGGACGCCCGGGCGCAGCTCGAGATGGGGATCTCCTGCTTCGAGCGGCACTTCGGCTTCCGCCCCGGAGGGATGTGGCCTCCGGAGGGCTCCATCTCCACGGCCGCCCTTGCGCTGATGGCCGAGGCGGGGGTCACGTGGGCCGCGTCCGACGAAGAGGTCCTCCTCCGGTCGCTCGGCAAGAGCACGCATCTCTTCGGCGAGGGGGACAAGGCGCGCACCGTCTTCCGGCCGTGGCGCCTCGCCCACGGCGCCTCGCCCGTCCTCTTCTTCCGGGACCGGACGCTGTCGGACCGGATCGGCTTCTCCTACGCCACGTGGGATCCGGTCCTGGCCGCCGACGACTTCGTCGCGCGCCTTCAACGCATACGCACGGCGGCCGCCGGCGAGGACCTCGTCGTCCCGGTCATCCTCGACGGCGAGAACGCGTGGGAGACCTATCCGGAGAACGGGGCGCTCTTCCTCCGCGCCCTCGCGCGTTCGCTCGCCGCGGCGGACGGAATCACCGTCGTCAAGCCGTCGGACGTCGTGAAAGTCGACCGAGCCCCGAACGCTCCGCGAACCTCGTCGCGGGCTCATGGGTGGACGGGGATTTCCGGACCTGGATCGGCGCCCCGGCGAAGAACCGGGCGTGGGACCTCCTCGAACGCGTCCGCGAGACGCTTGCCGAAGGCGTCGCCGGCGCGCCCGCCCTCTCGCCGCCGGAGATCCTGCGCGGCGGTGCCCCCGGTCCCGCCGTGGCGAAGGCCGCCCTCTTCGCCGCCGAGGCGTCGGACTGGTTCTGGTGGTTCGGGGACGACCACACGTCGGCGCACGACGCCGTCTTCGACGCGCTTTTCCGCGCGCACCTCGTCACGGCCTGCCGGGCGCTCGGCCGCCCCGTGCCGCCGGAGCTGGAGCAGCCGGTGGAGCGACGGCTCGCCGCTCCCGCCGTCGTCTCCACCTCGCCCATCTCCCCGCACATCGATGGGCAAGCTCCCGACTTCTTCGAGTGGCTGGGCGCCGGACACCACGCCGCGAGGCCCCGGGGAACGATGGAGCGCGGGATCGGTCCCCTGAAGGAGATTCTCTTCGGCGGCGACGCTTCGGGCGAGCGCGTCTTCTTCTGTCTGCATCCGTCCGCGCCCCCGGCCGACGCCTCGCTCGCGGGCAAGCGCGTCCGGATCGTCTTCGCGGCACTGGACGGCGAGGCCCCCGCGGCGCACGAGATCGCCCTCGTCCCGGGACATTCGGAGCAGGCAGGCGGCGAGCTGGGCCTCGCGCGCGTGGCCGAGATCGCCCTGCCGAGGCCCGGCACCGCGCGGGCGCTCCGTGGCGTTCCGACTCTTCCTCCTCGACGGCGAGGGACGCGAGCTGGAGGCGATTCCCGGAAAAGGACTACATCCGCTTCGAGACGGCCCGCGTCGACTGGAGCGCGTGAGCGCTCGCGGCGCTCCGTCTCCCCCGCTCCACGCGCTCCCGCTCGCGGAGGCGCTCGCGCAGATCGTCGGCGCCGGGCGTCTCCGCTCGCGCCCGATCGACCGGATCGCCTGGGCGTCCGACGCCAGCTTCTATCTGCTCGTGCCGGAGGCTGTCGTCCACGCGGGGAGCGTTGGAGAAGTGCAGGCCCTCTTCGCCCTCTCGCGCGACCGGAAAATCCCTCTCGTCTTCCGCGGCGCCGGGACGAGCCTCTCGGGGCAGTCGATCACGGACGGGATCCTCGTCGAGGTCGCCCGCGGCTTTCGCGGCCTCTCGGTGGAGGAATCCGGCCGGCGGATCCGCCTTCAGCCCGGCGTCATCGGCGCGCACGCGAACCGGGCTCTCGCCCCTCACGGCCGGAAGATCGGCCCCGACCCCGCCTCGATCGCCACCTGCACGGTCGGGGGGATCGTCGCGAACAACGCGAGCGGCATGTGCTGCGGTGTCGTCGAAAACGCGTATCACACGGTCGCGTCGCTCACCTTCGTCCTCCCCTCCGGGACCGTCGTCGACACGGCGCGCCCGGACGCGGACGACCTTCTCCGCGACCGGGAGCCGGCGCTCTGGCAGGGGCTTCTCGACCTGAAGGCGCGGGTCGAGGGGGACGAACCGCTCGCCGCGCGGATCCGCGAAAAGTACCGGACGAAGAACACGACCGGCTACTCGCTGAACGCCCTGCTCGACTTCGCGCGCCCCGTCGACATCTTCCGGAACCTCCTCGTCGGGTCGGAAGGGACGCTCGCCTTCGTGGCCGAGGTGGTCCTGAACACCGTCCCCGATTTTCCGTCGAAGGCGACGGGGCTCCTCCTCTTCCCGAACCTCCATGCGGCCTGCGCGGCGATCGTCCCGCTCAAGGACGCCGGGGCGAAGGCGCTCGAGGTGATGGACCGGGCGGCGCTCCGGTCGGTCGAGAAGCTCGCCGGCGTGCCCGAGGTCCTGGCGACCCTTCCGGACGGGGCCGCCGCGCTCCTTGCCGAGTTCCAGGCCGAAGCGGGGACGGATCCCGCCACTCTCGCCGAGGCGGCTCGCCGCGGCGCGGAGGGGCTCGCGCTCCTCCACCCCGCGCGCTTCACGCGGGACGCCGCGGAGCAGGCGCGCCTCTGGGAGGTCCGGAAAGGGATGTTCCCGTCCGTCGGCGCCGTCCGGAAGAGCGGGACGACGGTGATCATCGAGGACGTCGCCTTCCCGGTCGCGTGCCTCGCCGACGCCGCCGTCGACCTCACGTCCCTCTTCCGCAGGCACGGCTACGACGACGCGATCATCTTCGGCCACGCGCGGGACGGGAACCTCCACTTCGTCCTTTCGCAGTCGTTCCGGGACCGGGGGGCCGTCGACCAGTACGCGCGGTTCATGGACGACGTCGTCTCGCTCGTCGTCGCCCGGTACGACGGCGCGCTGAAGGCGGAGCACGGGACGGGGCGGAACATGGCCCCCTTCGTCGAGACGGAGTGGGGGCGCGAGGCGTACGAGGTCATGAAGCGCCTGAAGGAGCTGGCCGATCCGGACGGCCTCCTGAATCCCGGCGTCCTCCTGAACGCCGACCGGCGGGCGCACCTCTCGAACCTGAAGCCCCTCCCCGCCGTGGAGCCGGAGGTCGACCGCTGCATCGAGTGCGGTTTCTGCGAGCCGCTCTGTCCCAGCCGCGACCTGACGCTTTCGCCCCGGCAGCGGATCGTCGTCCGACGCGCGATCCGGCGGCTGGAGGCGTCCCGGGACGACCGGAGCCTCCTCGCCGCCCTCGAGAGCGACTTTCCTTACGACGCCCTCGACACCTGCGCCGCGGACGGCCTCTGCGCGACCGCCTGCCCGGTGGCGATCGACACCGGCCAGCTCACGAAGCGCTTCCGGGCGGCCCGCCGCTCGGCGTTCTCGCGGCGGCTCGCGGCCTTCGTCGCCGCGCATTTCTCCCGCGCGGAGCCGCTCCTTCGGACGGCTCTCCGTGCCGGCCATCTCGGCGAGGCGCTGCTCGGGGCCCGCACGGTGACGGCGATCGCGAGAGGGCTCCGGGCGATCGCCGGCGAGGAGGTTCCCCTCTGGAGCGCCGGGATGCCGCGCGCGGCGAAGACGTCGCGGCCGAAGACCGCCGCCGCCGGAGCCGGCGCCGTCTACTTCCCGGCCTGCATCTCGCGGACGATGGGAGCGCTTCCCGGCGAGCCCGACGAGATGTCTCTCCAGGAAGCCATGGTCGCCCTCGCCGGTCGGGCCGGCCTCCCCGTCTTCATCCCCGACGACGTCGACGGGATCTGTTGCGGCGTCCCCTTCTCGTCGAAGGGATACGAAGAGGGGCACGCGATCGCGGCGAACCGGGCCATCGAGCGCTTCTGGCGCTGGTCCGACGGCGGCCGTCTCCCGCTCGTCGTCGACACGAGCCCCTGCACCCACGGCCTGCTCCACGCGCGCGAGTCGCTGACGGAGGAGAATCGTCGGAAGCTCGACGCCCTCCGGATCCTCGACGCCGTCGAGTTCGTCCACGACCTGCTTCTCCCGAGGCTGACGGTGACGCGGAAGGAACCCTCCGCCGTCCTCCACCCCGTCTGCTCGGTGACGAAGATGGGCCTCGGCAAGAAGCTCGGAACGGTTGCCGCCTTCTGCGCGGAGCGCGTCGTCGTCCCCCCGTCGGCCGGCTGCTGCGGCTTCGCGGGGGACCGCGGCCTGCTCTTCCCGGAGCTGACGGAATCGGCAACGCGAGCGGAGGCCGCCGAGGTGTGCGCCGCCGGCGCCGCCGGCCACTGGTCCTCCAGCCGCACCTGCGAGATCGGCATGACCCGCGCCACCGGCGCCGTCTACCGCTCCTTCGTCTTCCTCGTCGAGAAAGCCACCAGGCCGCCGGTGGCGTAGAATTTAAAAATGAGACCTGACCCCGTTCTCTGGGCGCTTCTCCTTACGCTCGCCGCGCCGGAGACGCCCGAGCGGAGGCATGTTGTGGAGCGCGTTCGGTGTCTCAAAAGGCCGGCGGTTTCTTACGCGCTCTATCTGCCGTCTCACTATCCGGACGATCGGAGAATCCCGATCCTCATCCTTCTCGACGCGCGGGGGCGCGCGCTCGTGCCGCTCTCCCTCTTCATGCCGGCCGCGGAGGAGCGGGGCTGGGCACTCGCGAGCTCCTGGGACTCCCGGAGCGACGAGGACGCCAAGCCGACGCTCGAGGCCATACAGGCGATCCGCCGCGACGCCCTGGAACGCTTCCACGTCGACGAGCGGAGGGTTTACCTCGCCGGCTTCTCGGGAACGGCTCGCCTGGCGATCTTTGTCGGGTTGACCTCGGCTCGGCCGCCAGCCGGTGTGATCGCTTGCGGAGCTGGCTTCGAGAGGGATGTTCCCCCGAAACGGGAGATGCCGTTCGTCTGGTTCGGAACCTCCGGGACCCGTGACTTCAACCACGACGAGATGCTGGAGAGCGCAGCACGGCTCGAGGCGCTCGGTGCACCCCGTCGTCTCGTCGTTTTCGACGGCGCCCACCAGTGGCCGCCCCTCCCGGTGGCTACCGACGCCCTCACCTGGATGGACCTTCAGGCGATCCGCCGCGGCCTCGCTCCGCCGGACGAGCCGCTCATCGCCCGGCGGGCCGCCGCCGGGTCGGCCGCAGCCCGGCGTGAGGAGGCTGCCGGGAAACCTCTCGCGGCCTACCGCGAGTGGCGCTCTCTGGTTCGGGACCTTTCGGGACTTGCCGACGTCCGCCCGTTCGAGAAGGCGGCCGCGTTCCTCGAGGGCTCCTGGGAGCTTCGCCAGCAGGAGGGCCTCGAGCGCAAGGCGCTCGATGAGGGCCGGCGGACGCTGTCGCTCTGGGCCCGGACGCTTCGCCGGGCCCTGAACGCTTCACCCCCCTGGAGCGTCGAGAAGCTCGTCGCGGAGCTGGGCGTCGCCCGGCTCCGAAAGACGGCCGCCTCGGTGGGGGACCCCGAACAGTCGGAGGCTGCGGATCGCCTCCTCTCCGCCCTCCGGGTCCGGACCTCGTTCTACCTTCCGGCGGAGCTTCGGGCCGCCGGCGATCTCCGGGGCGTGGCGCTCGCTCTCGGCGTGGCCGACGCCGTCCGACCCGGGGATCCCGAGGTCCTGTACGACCTCGCGTGCGCTCGGGCCCTCTCCGGCGAGGACGCGGCCGCACTCGAGGCGCTCCGGAGGGCCGTGGCCGCCGGATTCTGCGACCGCCGCCGGCTCGAGACCGAGCCGGACCTGGCCCGGATGCACGGGGACCCCGGCTTCGAAGGGCTTCTCGAAGCCGCCCCGCGCTGAGCGATAACGGCGATAACGGGGTCGGACGATAGCGGGGTCAGGTACCTATTTTATATTATAGGACGTCCGTCAGCCGACGTTACCCGGGACCTTCGGCAGATGCGTCATCGCCTCCTCCACGGCGTGGTCCGGGTACTCGTAGTCCTCGAGAAGGCCGTGGTGGTAGCTCTGGTAGGCCGTCATGTCGAAATGGCCGTGGCCGGAGAGGTTGAAGGCGATGACCTTCTTCTCGCCCGTCTTCCTGCAGACGAGCGCCTCGTCGATCGCCGCGCGGATGGCGTGCGCCGACTCGGGGGCCGGGATGATCCCCTCGGCCTTCGAGAAGCGGACGGCCGCCTCGAACGTCTCGAGCTGCCGGGCCGAGCGGGCCTCGATGTCGCCGTTGGCGAGGAGGGCGCTCACCATGGGGGACATCCCGTGATAGCGCAGCCCGCCCGCGTGGATGCCGGGCGGCATGAACGTGTGCCCGAGCGTGTACATCTTCACGATCGGGGCCATCGCCGCGGTGTCGCCGTAGTCGAACGTGTAGCGTCCCTTCGTCAGCGTCGGGCAGGATGCGGGCTCCACCGCCATGATCCGCGTCTTCTTCCCTTCGGTCAGGTTCCTGTGGAGGAACGGGAAGGCGAAGCCCGCGAAGTTCGATCCGCCGCCGGCGCACGCGATGACGACGTCGGGGTACTCGCCCGCCATCTCCATCTGCTCGAGCGCCTCGAGGCCGATGACCGTCTGGTGCATCATGACGTGCCCCAGCACCGACCCGAGGCTGTATTTCTTCTTCCCGCCGCTCGTCGCGGCGGCCTCGACCGCCTCGGAGATCGCGATCCCGAGCGAGCCCTGCGAGTCCGGGTCCTCTTCGAGGACCTGCTTTCCGAAATGGGTGCTCTCGGTCGGGCTGGCGAAGACCTGCGCTCCGAAGTTCTCCATGATGATCCGGCGGTACGGCTTCTGGTGGTACGAGACCTTCACCATGAAGACCTCGAGGTCGAGGCCGAAGAAGTTGCAGGCCATCGCGAGCGCCGACCCCCACTGGCCCGCCCCCGTCTCGGTCGTCGAGCGCCTTCGTCCCCGCCTCCTTGTTGTAGAAGGCCTGCGCCACCGCGGTGTTCGGCTTGTGCGACCCGACGGGGCTGGCGCCCTCGTTCTTGTAGTAGATGTGCGCGGGCGTATCGAGGGCCTTCTCGAGGCGGAGCGCGCGGCACATCGGCGTCGGGCGCCAGAGACGGTAGATCTCCCTGACGGGCTCCGGGATCTCGATCCAGCGCTCGGTCGCGACCTCCTGCATGACGATGTTCATCGGGAAGAGGACGCCGAGGAAGTCGGGCGTCACCGGCTGGAGCGTGCCCGGGTGAAGAACGGGAGTCGGCGGGACCGGCATGTCCGCATTGACGTTGTACCAGGCCTTCGGGATGCGGGTCTCGTCCAGGAGGAATCTCATCTTGTCGCTCATCGGTTCTCCTTCCGACCGGCTGCCGGTGACCGTGCATTCTCCGACGGCGGCGGCCGCCGCGCCAGCCCCAGGGGCGGCGTGAGACCGGGAGGGCGAGCGTAGAATTCCGCCGCACCATGAGCGAGCTGCGACACGATCCCCTGAACCGGCGATGGGTCATCGTCTCGACCGACCGGGCGGCGCGCCCGGGAGACTTCGAGCTCGTTCACGAGGTGCGGGTCGGAAAGGACTCCTGCCCTTTCTGCGAGGGAAGCGAGACCGAGACGCCGCACGAGATCTACGCCCTCCGCGACCACGGCACCCCGGGCGACGGGCGCGGGTGGAGCGTCCGTGTCGTTCCGAACCGCTATCCCGCTCTCGCAATCGAGGGGCAGCCCGACCGCCGGGCGGCCGGGCCCTACGACCGGATGCACGGCATCGGGGCGCACGAGGTCGTCATCGAGTCGCCGGACCACCATCTCGACCTCGCGAACCAGCCTCTCTCACATCTCGCGCGGATCAGCTCGGTCTGGAGGTCGCGCATCGTCGACCTGATGAGGGACACGCGCTTCAAGTACGTCCTCCTCTTCAAGAACCACGGCTCCGCCGCCGGAGCGACGCTCGAGCATCCGCACTCGCAGATCATCGCGATGCCGGTGACGCCACGCGCGATCGCGATGGAGCTGGAGTCGAGCCGGCAGCACCACCAGCTCAAGGAGCGGTGCCTCATCTGCGATCTGATCGACTTCGGGATCCAGGACGCCTCGCGCGTCATCTTCGTCCACGAGCACTTCGTCGCCCTCTGCCCCTACGCGTCGCGCTTCCCGTTCGAGATCTTCCTCGCGCCACGGCGCCATCTCCACGACTTCGGGCTGATGCCCGACGATCTCCTCCCCGCCTTCGCGTCCGCCCTCTCCGAGGCGCTCCGGCGCCTGAAGACGCTCCTCCGGAACCCCGCCTACAACTTCGTTCTCCACACGGCACCGAACGTCCACGCCGAGCCGAAGCGGACGGGGCACTTCTTCTCCCTCCAGTGGGACTGGCACTGGCACATCGAGATCCTCCCCCGCCTGACGCGGACGGCCGGCTTCGAATGGGGGACGGAGTTCCACATCAACCCGACCGCCCCCGAGGAGGCCGCACGCGCGCTGCGCGACGTCGAGCTTCCGGGATGATCCGTCGCCTCGTCCTCCTTCTGGCCGCCCTCGCCGTGGCCGCCTGCCACGACACGACGACACCGGTCGAGCCGACTTCGGCGCCCCTCCCCTCGCTCGGCTTTTCGGTCGTCCCGGCGGCCGCAGGAGACCAGCCGGGGACGCTGACGCTCGAGGGACATTTCTGCCCCTGCTTCGGCGGCTCCGTCGCCGTCACGATCAACGAGACGCCGACCGGAACTCTCGGCTGCGGGGAGACGAAGGTCTTCCCCGCCGGCTCCCTCCCGCTCCGCCTCCAGATGACGGCGCCGGGGATCCATCCGTTCGACGGGGCGGTCGGAATCCTCGACATCGGGGGTCCTCCACCGGAGCTGACCGGTGTGCGCCTCGGCATCTGGTGCGCGACGCCGTCCGGATGAGCGATCCCCTTCTTCAGTCGATGGCGGTGAGGGTGGGATTCGAACCCACGGTAACCTCTCGGCTACACCGGTTTTCGAGACCGGCCTGATCAACCACTCCAGCACCTCACCGCGAGCGGCCCAAAGGGCGCGAAGTATAAGCGAGGGGTCACGGACGATCAATCAGTGACTTACGGGGAGTGAGCCGGATGAACGGGGAGGCGAAAGCCGCAATGGAAGCGGGGTTCCTCGCGATGCCGGATAGACGCCGCGAAACGTGGAGACCGGCCTCGTGAACGAGCCCTGAACGGAAGATCCGGCGTTCTGTTAGGTCCCGGCCAGCATCGCTGGAGGGAACCCGCGGCGGCCCCGTTGACCTTTCGCCTGCCCCCCGTTTCCCTCAGTCCCCGGCCTATGCCGACTGCTACGACCCCACGCCCGCAGCTTATCTCCTCGTGGATCGATTGCCCGGAGCACGTCATCTCGGGCGCTCATTTCATCTCGTCGATCACCTTCAGTCATTCGGACGCCAGGCGCTCTTGCAGCCCTAAGAAAACCCGAGGCGCCACTCTTACCCTTTCCATCTCAATATCTTACGAAACTCGGTGGCACCGCATTCTCCCGCATCAAGAGGCCATCACTTGACACCGTAGCTGCATTCCTACATTCTCAAGGTATGAATGCAGCGCCAGAGCCACTTCCGGCGAGGAACATTGACGTAGGAACCGTATCTTCGGCACTCGATGAAGCGACCCTCGTGGTCGCCATACAAGACGCAGAACGGAGGATCTCCGACGGAGAAGCCAAGCGTCTTGAGCTCGACCGCTCCATTTCGGCGGCTAGGGAGGAGAAGCGTCTCCTGGAGCGTCTCTTGGAGATTCGAAGAAAGGGTGCCGTAGAAACCGATCCGATCGCCGAGGGAAATCCCGCGGGAGATCCCCTCAAGTCCGAGCGCGCTGCTCACCCAGCTGTAGATTCAGTTGTCGCGGAGCTTGAGTCTGCGGGACGACCCATCCACATCTCTGAACTCGTGCGGCTCCTGAAGACGTGCGACGTCGAAATTCCCGGCGCCGGTACCCAGGCGAACCTCATTAGTCATCTTCGCCGAGACCCGCGCTTGATGCGTTCCTCACGAGGAATGTATGGCCTAACGAGTTGGGGATTATCCTTCTTTCACAGTACTTCAAGACGTATTCCCTCAGTTCCCCGTGAGTACTGCTGTAGTCGTGGATTGCCTTTCGAAGAGATTGCATCCGATCTCAGGGTCGGAACGCTAGAAGGCACCCGAGTCAGCCGGGAGTGCTTCGTCTTCGATTCAAAGTCACCGCGATTGCACCGACGGCCGCTACAGGTATCCGCGTGACTCTTGGAGAGATCGTCGCCGACTCGGCGGTCGAGGTGCTTTCGTCATTGCGGACAAGTATCGTGGCGTCAAGTCGCTCTGCTTTGAACGCGACCGTTACTCTGCACACTGTGGTACAAAGGAAAGACGGTCCGGCTGCTCGCTCCGCTTTCAATGATAGGAAGACCGACTGACGTTGCGCTCGTCTGCACGACGAAAGGATCAGTCTCCCGAAGACCGCGACTTTGAGACCGGAGTTGGAGTTGGGGGTTTCGATAGCGGAGTTCCGGGTAGGAGCTGCCGAGCGATACGAGACGCGCCGTTCTTGGGCCAGCGCTTCTGGTCAGACCGTGAAGACTGAGCTTCGAACGGTCCCGGAAGAAGGACAACCGCTGAAGATCAAGATAGAGGATATTGATCTAGTCAACCAGCGGTACCGTCTTCACAACGGTCTCCTCGAGATCGCCGCAAGGCACAGGTCTCTTAGTCGGTACCTTGGTAGAAAGGAAGAGAATTTTCCCGGTCAGGATGATGAGCGATTCGGGTGCTGATAGCCGAGATCGTCGCCGACGCTGTATGTGCGGACATCGTGAGCCGAAACGTCGATGAGCATCCAGAGAACTACAAGACGCCGACTGGGACCGCTACTACGCGGAGTACAGTGAATACATGACGAAGTTCCTTCCCATCGCTCACCGGATCCAAGTACCCGGAGCGTGATCGGTACGAGTAGTGGCGTCGCTGGATTCAGACCTCCATTCGTGCTTGACCAGCCTTCCAAGCGGCGAGGAGAACTGGGCGGTCTATGGTGGGCCGCGTATCACCTGCGGAATACCGAAAGGAAGTACCCTTCCGCACGGGTCTCGCCTTCGAAGAACGAGCCGCCGTCATGGCGGAGGCGTGGCTCGGCGCGATGGACGCAGAACCATGATCGTTCTCAGCTGTCTTTTGGCTGGAGGCCGAAAGCGTGCAGGAGTGGAATGCGTCCCGCCCGGGACCTGCGAACGTTCGATTGAGGGGAGGTAAGGCGAGAGGAAAAAAGGTGGCGGACAGGGTGGGATTCGAACCCACGGTAACCTTTCGGCTACACACGGCTTCCAACCGTGCTCCTTAAACCACTCGGACACCTGTCCGCGCGGCCGGAAGCCCGCGTACCTTGCCCCGAACGGCCGCCGGGGTCAAGCCGAAACGGCCGAAAAGTGCCCGCGTCTCTCCCGACGTGTCAGGCCCGCCCGAAGACGCGGGCGAGGAAGGAGACCAGCTGGGCGAGGAGGTTCGTCTCCGGAAGTCCGGGAGAGGGGAGGACCGTGGAATGGTCGGCCGACCGCCGCCTCGACTCCAGCGCCGCCACCTCCTCGCGGAGATCTTCCCGCTCGCGCATCCTCATCTTTTCGAAGCCGCCGCTCTCGAGGAACTCCACGACGGCCGTCAGCTCGCCCCGGTCGAGGAAGACGCCGTCCTTCCGGCAGACGTCGAGGATGACGCCCGACGCCGCGCCGTAGTTCCGCCGCGTCATCAGTCCGGCGCACGACGGGCATTTCCGGTAGTGGAATCGCGCGGGGCTCTTCTCGGCCTCGAGCGGCTGCTCCCCTTCCACGGCCCGCGCCGTCGCGCGCGCGTCGGCCCCCTCCACGACCCTCTCGAAGACCTCGTTCGACAGGAAAAGGCCTCCGCAGCGGGCGCATTCGGCGTAGGCGAGAACGCCGGTCGTCCGGGCGACGAGCGGGACGCGGCAGTCGGGGCACGGCTTTCCCGCCGCCGAGATGGAGAGAACCTCGCGGGGAAGGTCGGCGCCACAGCGGCTGCACTTCTCGGCGTCGCGGGGGTTCAGGGTGAAGCACGCGGCGCATCGCCTCGTCGCCAGAAGCGAGCCGCAGAACGGGCAGGAACGGTCGACCTCCGGGACGGGTGCGCCGCAGGAGGGGCAGCGAAGCGTCGGGGCGGTCGGGGGGTCGAACGACGCCGTCTCGTTCACGGCCGGCGGCTGTTCCCGCCACCGACCGGGGACGGGAATTTCCGCTCCAGGCGGGGCGCGAGGATGAGGACGAGGAGGATGAGGACCGTCGCGGCGACGATCATGGTCCACGACCCCGCCACCGCGAGGACGCCCAGCGCCGCCGTCGCCCAGATCGCGGCCGCGGAGGTCAGTC
Organism: uncultured Acidobacteriota bacterium; assembly: GCA_963779415.1. GTDB lineage: Bacteria > Acidobacteriota > Thermoanaerobaculia > UBA5066 > UBA5066 > DAOMFB01. Next base: position 2,009,544 of record CAVZYA010000001.1, read on the forward strand.
CGTGGACGCTTCGCGCCGATTCCGTGTCTCGGAAGATCTCCCCGGCGCCGAGGAAGCCGACACCCGTCGCGACTCCCTGGATCACGCGGGAAAGCGCGTCGCTCGAGTGCGGGGCCGCTAGGTGCGCCGGGATCGCCACGAAGAGAGCCGCGCCGAGGGCGACGAGAGCGTGTGTTCCCATCCCGGCCGGCTTCCCCGCACGGTGGCGGTTCCAGCCGATCGCCGCCCCGGCCAGCGTCGCGAAGACGACCCGGGCGAGGACCTCGATTTCGGCCCGGCTCGGCACGAGACGAAGGACGTCATCCACGGCGGGCACCTCTTTCCGGAGCAGGATCGGTTCGTCCCAGTTTACCTGTCCGGACGAGGGCGGGCGGCAGCCCTCTTCTCGCGGAAGAACTCCTTCAGGATCTCCCCGCACTCTCCGGCGAGGACGCCGGCCGTCACATGAAGGCGGTGGTTCAGCCGCGGGTCGCGGCAGAGGTCCCCGAGCGACCCGGCGAAGCCGGCCTTCGGGTCGGCCGCCCCGTAGACGAGCCGCGGGAGGCGCGAGAGGACGATCGCCCCGGCGCACATGGCGCACGGCTCGAGCGTCACGTAGAGCGTGCAGCCGTCGAGGCGCCACGAGCCGACCTTCTTCGCCGCCCGGCGGATCGCGATCACCTCGGCGTGCGCCGTCGGGTCGCCGTCCGCCTCGCGCCGGTTCCGCGCCCGCGCGATCAGAGCGCCGTCCCGGACGACGACCGCCCCCACGGGAACGTCGCGATGAGCGGGGGCCCGCCGCGCCGTCCTCAGCGCCTCCTTCATCCACCGTTCGTCACGGTCCGCTGTCACCGTCGTGAGCTTACGGGATCGGCGGGAGGGGGCTCTCCTCGCGTCCGCCCGACAACCTCGTCTCGGGTCCGGCCGGCTCTCCCCGCGGGACGAGGACGACCGACGCCGCCATGACGACCGCCGTCACGGCCGCGCCCGGCACGAGGCCGAGCTCTTCGCGCGCGGGGCGCGTCACGAGCGCGGTGAGCGGGAATCCGCAGTCGAGAACGACGCGGACGAGCGGTCCCTCCGCGAGGACGGCGGTGACGTGCCCCGGAAGGTGGTTGCGCTCGGTCCCGTGCGACGGGGGGACGCCACGCTCGAGGAGGACGTCCTCGGCACGGAGACAGGCGAAGACCTCGCCCCGGACGCCGACGCGGTCGGCCGCGGCGAGACGCCGGTCGCCGATCGCGACCGTGACGACGCCGTCGCTCTCGGCGATGACGTGCCCCGGGAGGACGCTCTCGATTCCCGTGACGCGCGCCACGTCCACGTCCGAGGGGCGGCTGAAGACCTCGTCGACGGGACCGACCTGTCGGACCGAGCCGTCGAGAACGACGGCCACGCGGTCCCCGAGGAGAAGCGCCTCGGCCCGGTCGTGGGTCACGACGACGGACGGCACGTCGAGCGCGGCGAGGAACGCCCGAAGTCCGCTCCGGAGCGCCTCGCGCGCCGGGGTGTCGAGGGCCGAGAGCGGCTCGTCGAGGAGGAGGAGCCGCGGCCTCGGCGCGAGCGTGCGAGCGAGGGCGATCCGCTGTCTCTCTCCTCCCGACAGCTCAGACGGATAGCGTTCCGCGAGGGCCCTCATCCCGACGAGGGTGAGGACCTCGTCCGTCCGTCCGGTCCGCTCCTCGCGCGGAGAGTCCGAGAGGCCGTACGCGACGTTCTTCCGGACGGTCAGGTGCGGGAAGAGGGCATAGTCCTGGAAGAGGACGCCGACGCGCCGCTCCTGCGGCGGACAAAAGAGGCCCTTCCCCGCGTCGAACCATGTCTCCTCGCCGAAGCGGATCACCCCGGCATCGGGGCGGTCGAGGCCGGCGAGGCACCGGAGAATCGTCGTCTTTCCCGCGCCCGACGGTCCGAAGAGGACCGTCACGTCGGCGCGCGCCAGGGGAAGGACGAGATCGGCCCGGATGGAAGGCCCTCCTGGGTAGCGCCGCTCGAAACGGGCCGAGAGGTCGCTCATTCGGAAGGCCAGAGGGCTCCTGCCCGGCGCCTCAGGCCGTAGGTCACGGCGAGGACGACGAACGAGAAGCCGAGAAGGAGAAGCGACGTCGCGCCGGCGCTGGCGTAGTCGAGCGCCTGAACGTCGTCGTAGATCGAGATCGAGGCCGTCCGCGTCACCCCCGGGAGATTCCCGCCCACCATCAGGACGACGCCGAACTCCCCCATCGTGTGGGCGAAGCTGAGAACGAGGCCCGTCACGATCCCCGGCAGCGACAGCGGGATGATGACGCGACGGAAGGTCCCGAGCCTCGAGACGCCGAGGCTGAAGGAGGCCTCGAGGAGCCGGCGCGGAACGCGGGCGAAGGCCGCCGCGAAGGGCTGAACGGCGAAGGGAAGGCTGTAGAGAACCGACGCGACGAGGAGGCCGGCGAAGGTGAACGGCAGCCGGGAACCCGTGAGGCCCTCGACGAGACGGCCGAGCGGACTCCTCGGGCCCGTCGCGACGAGGAAGTAGAAGCCGAGGACCGTCGGCGGAAGGACGAGCGGCAGGGCGACGACCGCCTCGACGAGGAACTTCCAGCGGCGCGTCGAGAACGCCACCCAATAGGCGACGGGCAGGCCGACGAGGAGAAGCACGAGCGTCGTCGCCGCCGAGAGGCGCACCGAGAGGGCGACGGCCGTCCAGTCGAGGCTCAAGGCGCCGGCGGGACGAACCCGAACCTCGCGAGAACGGCCCGCCCCTCGGGACCGATCAGGAATCCCCGGAAGGCCGAGGCGGCCGAAACCTCCTTCGACCCCTTCAGAACGACGCCGGCCTGGCGCATCGCCGGGTACGAGGAGATCGGAATCTCGACCCACCGTCCCTTCGCCGCCATTCCCGGAGCGAGGGCGAGCGAGATCGCCACGAGGCCGGCGTCGGCGGCGCCCGACTCGACGAACTGCGCCGCCTGCGCGACGTTCTCGCCGAAGACGAGCCTCTCCTTCACCGATTCGAAGAGGCCGAGCGACCGGAGCGCCGCCTCCGCCGCGCGGCCGTAGGGCGCGTGGCGGGGGTTCGCGATCGCGATCTTCTTCACCACCGGATCGGCGAGGGCGGAGGCGCCCAGCCCCTCGATGTCGATCATCGACTCCCGCCGGACCCAGACGACGAGGCGTCCGACCCCGTAGACGAATTCCGAGTCCGGATCGGCGAGGCCCGCCTTCACGAGCTTCGCCGGGTATTCCACGTCGGCCGAGAGAAAGAGATCGAACGGCGCTCCGTTCGAGATCTGCGCGAAGAAGTTCCCGGACGAGCCGAATGTCACCTTCACCTCGACATCAGGGCGGCTCTTCCGGAACTCCGGGAGGGCGGTCTCGAGGGCGAATTTCAGGTCCGCGGCCGCGGCGACGGAGATCTCGGCGGCGGCCGCCGTCCGCGCGCAGACGAGCGCCGCGGCGACGATGGCGCCCCCGTGCGCCCACGCCCCGCCCTTTCCACTCACGCCCGCGTTCAATCCCTTTCTTCAAGTATAAGGGGCGGCGCGTCCTTCCCGCCGCCGCCCGGCCGATTGTCCATCTGGGCTCTTCTCCCCATTGATTCCGCCGCGCTTCGGCGCCTACGTTGTCTCCGGGCGGAAGGCCGCCTTCTCGAAACGCGTACGTCTTCTTACCGGAGGCCCCACCCCCGCAGGCGGTTGCCATGATTCTCGGGATCGGGACCGACCTCTTGGACGTCTCGCGGATGGAGCAAGAGCTCCTGAAGGAGAGCGCCGGGCTCAAGGAAGAGGTCTTCACCCCCTCCGAGATCGCCTACTGCGACGGGAAGCGGTACCCCGCGCGCCATTTCGCCGCGCGCTTCGCGGCAAAGGAGGCTCTCGTCAAGGCGCTCCCCGCCCCGGGCGTCCTCCCCCTCCTCCGGGACGTCGAGGTGGAGAGGACGCAGACGGGCGCGCCACGTCTCATCCTTCACGGCGAGCTTCGGAATGCCGCCTGGCGGCTCGGCGTGAAGAAGATCCTCGTCTCCCTCTCCCACACCGGCGGTCTCGCCACGGCGAGCGTCGTCCTCGAGGGGTGAGTCATGTACGTTACGGAAGCTCTCGAAGAGACCCACCTCGCAAACATCGGCTCCTACGAGGAGCGGCTCCGGAACTTCGACTGGAAGATCGCCGAGCGCGAGATGGGTCTCGCTCCGGGCGATCCCGCCAATCTCGGATGGAACCTTTCGGACCGGATCTGCCGGCTGGGCCTCGGCCGCAAGCCGGCGCTCCTCTGGGAAGGCTCGGACGGGGCGGAGCGGACCTACACCTTCGACGACCTCCGCTCTCTCTCGAACGCCGTCGCCTCGTTCTTCGGGCGCCTCGGGCTCCTCCCGGGCGAGCGCGTCTGTCTCTTCATGGACCGGGTGCCGGAGCTCTACATCGGGTTCGTCGGCCTCCTGAAGCTCGGGACCGTCGTCCAGCCGCTCTTCTCCGCCTTCGGGGAGGAGTCGCTCCTCACCCGCCTCGCCGACGCGGGGACCGCCGCGATCGTGACGCAGAGGAAGCACCTCCCGAAGATCCGGAGGATCCGCGAGAAGGTCCGCCACCTTCGCCACGTCGTCGTCGTCGACGCGGCCGGCCTCGCGCTCCGCGAGGGCGAAACGGCCTTCGACCTCGACGCGGAACCCCATCCTCCGGGGTTTCCGGTCTTTCCGGCCACCCACGAGACGCCGTCGCTCCTCCACTACACCTCGGGGACGACCGGCCCGCCGAAGGGGGCGCAGCACGTCCACGGCTCGCTCCTTTCCCAGTACCTGACGACGAAGTGGGTCCTCGACCTGAAGGAGAAGGACGTCTACTGGTGCAATGCCGACCCGGGGTGGGTGACCGGGACCTCATACGGGATCATCGGCCCCTGGTCGAACGGCACGACTCAGGCCGTCCTCGACTCGGGCTTCTCGGCGAGAGGCTGGTACGACTTCATCGCGAGGCGGCGGATCACCGTCTGGTACTCGGCGCCGACGGCCATCCGCCTCCTGATGCGCGAGGGGACCGCAGCCGCGAAGGCGCACGACCTCTCGTCCCTGCGCCACCTCGCGAGCGTCGGCGAGCCGCTGAACCCGGAAGCCGTCCACTGGTCCCGCGAGGCGTTCGGCCTTCCCTTCCACGACACCTACTGGCAGACGGAGACCGGCTGCATCGTCATTTCCAACTACCCCGGGATGCCGATCAGGGCGGGATCGATGGGAAGGCCGTTTCCCGGCATCACGGCGACGATCCTCGACCCGAAGAGCTGCGTGCCGGTCGCTGAAACGGGGCGCGTCGGCCTGATCGGCCTCAAGCCCGGGTGGCCTTCGATGATCCGCGGCTACTGGCAGAACCCGGACGGCTACGCCCGGAAGTTCGGGAACGGCTGGTACCTGACCGGCGACCGGGCGACGCGCGACGCCGACGGCTACTTCTGGTTCGTGGGCCGCGACGACGACGTCATCAACACGGGGGGACACCTCGTCGGGCCGTTCGAGGTCGAGTCGGCGCTCCTCGAGCATCCCGCCGTCGCCGAATCGGCCGCCGTCGCCAAGCCGGATCCCGTCAACATGGAGGTCGTCAAGGCTTTCGTCACGCTCAAGAAGGGCTTTGCGCCGGGCCCGGAGCTGGAGCTCGAGATCATGAACTTCGTCCGGAAACGGCTCTCCCCCATCGCCATGCCGCAGGAGATCGCCTTCGTCGAGACCCTCCCGCGGACCCGAAGCGGAAAGATCCTGCGCCGGGTTCTCCGCGCGCCGGAATGGGGCGAGCCGGTGGGCGACCTGTCGACCCTGATGGAGGACTGAAGATGGACGACCTGAGGAAAACGATCCTCGACTACGTTCGCCGCGAGTACATCGAGGAGGGGGACGACCGGCCGCTCGACTTCAAGACGCCGCTCATCACGGGAGGGATCGTCGACTCCTTCTCGATGGTCTCCCTCAAGCGCTTCCTCGAGACGAAATACGCCATCCGGATCCCGGACGCCGACGCGAGCCCCGAGGCATTCGACTCCGTCGAGAAGATCGCGAAGCTCGTCGAACGCTTCGCAGTCATGACGGCGAAGGCCTGACCATGAGCGAAAGCCTCACCCTCTCCGTCCGCGACGTCCTCCGCGCCGAGCTGGCCCTCCTCCGGGAGTCGGGGCTCTACAAGGAGGAGCGGGTCATCCACGCCCCGCAGGGGGCCGACATCGAGGTGGAGTTCCCGGCGGGGGCCGCCCCCCGGAAGGTCCTGAACCTCTGCGCGAACAACTACCTCGGCCTCTCGTCCCATCCGCAGGTCCTCGCGGCGGCGCACGCCGGCCTCGACCGTCGCGGGTACGGGATGTCGTCGGTCCGGTTCATCTGCGGGACGCAGGACATTCACCGCGAGCTGGAGAAGCGCCTCTCGGAGTTCCTCGGGACCGAGGAGACGATCCTCTTCTCCTCCTGCCTCGACGCCAACGCGGCGATCTTCGAGGCGATCCTCTCCGACAAGGACGTGATGATCGCCGACCGGCTCGTCCACGCCTCGATCGTGGACGGGATGCGCCTCGCCAAGGCGATGACGGACACCTACAAGCACAGCGACATGGGGCATCTCGAGGAGAAGCTGAAGGAGCACGCGGACAAGCGCTTCAGGATGGTCATCACGGACGGCGTCTTCTCGATGGACGGGGACCTCGCGAAGCTGGACGAGATCGTGGCGCTCGCGAAGAAATACGAGGCGATGGTCTTCGTCGACGACTCGCACGCCTCCGGTTTCATCGGGAAGACGGGGCGCGGCACCCCCGAGCGGTTCGGAGTCCTCGGGAAGATCGACGTGATCACCACCACGTTCGGCAAGGCGCTCGGCGGGGCGTCCGGCGGCTGCATCTCGGGAACGCGCGAGATCGTCGAGATGTGCCGCCAGCGGGCGCGCCCCTATCTCTTCTCCAACACGCTCGCGCCGGTCATCGTCTCGGCGACGCTCCGCGTCCTCGACCTCGTCTCCGGCTCCACGGAGCGGCGGGACCGGCTGGAGGAGAACACGAAATACTGGAGGAGGCTCCTGACCGAGGCGGGGTTCGACATCAAGGCCGGCGAGAGCCCGATCGTCCCCGTCATGCTCTACAACGCGAAACTCGCGCAGGAGGTCGCGCGCGACCTCTTCGCCGAGGGGATCTACGTCGTCGGTTTCTTCTTCCCGGTCGTCGCCAAGGGACAGGCACGCATCCGGACGCAGCTCTCCGCCGCGCACACGAAAGAGCATCTCGACCGCGCCATCGAGGCGTTCCGGAAGGTCGGGAAGAAGCACGACATCCTCGGAAAGACGAAAAACGAGATCGTGGAGAGATACGGCCTCTAGGAGACCGCCGGAGGGCGACATGCTCGTGAAACGAACTCTCGAAGTTCCCCTCCCGGAAAAGCTCGAGCTTTCCGGCGCCGACCGGGAGCTCCTCGTCGCCACGTTCCAGGCCCTCGTCGCCCTCCGCTGCGAGAAGGACCGGCGCTGGGACCTCACCCAGAAGCAGCTCGAGGACGACGGCTGGAAGGTCCGGTGGGGCCTGACGTGGCGCGCCGAGGCCAAGCGCGGCGACGACTACGAGGAGGCGACGGGGACGACGCTGGACGAGGCCCTTGCCGGCGTCGCACAGCTCGTCCGCTTCGACATGGCGGGCCGCGCGCCGTGAGTTGACCGCCCCGCGTCCCGGCGCCTGTCGTCCGCGCGTGGAGGACATCGCGTCGGCGCGTTCTCGCCGCGCGGATCATCGCCGTGGCCGCCGACGCCGTTCAGCTCGGGTTCATGCCGCTCTTCGCCGGCGGCGCGCCCGGGGGCTTCGACGCCGTGCTCGACGTCGCCGTCGGCGCCGCGATGGTCGCGCTCCTCGGGTGGCACTGGGCCTTCCTTCCGGCCTTCGCCGTCGAGCTCGGTCCGGCCGTCGACCTCGCGCCGACGTGGACGATCGCGGTCCTTCATCGTCACGCGGCGTCGGCAGGCCGGCTGCTCCGCTGACGCCCCGGCCGAACCGCCGGTCCTGCCACCGGACGAGCGCCGCTGAATCGCGTACTTCCCTTCAGGCGCTCGCTTTCCCTTCGGGACCCGCGTAGGGGAGCTCGGAGTGTTGAACGTCAGCCTCTAGTGATCCGGGTCCTCGTAGTCGTACGCGTTGCTTGGCAGGTTGAGCATCAGGGCCTCGGTGGCTCCGAGGTTCTGGATCCCGTGCCAGACGCCGGCCGGGACGACGAGCAGCGTCGGACGCGCGTCGCCCACGTGGAATTCGTTCAGCCGCTTGTAGGTCGGGCTCTCCTCCCGCCCGTCGTAGAGGACGACCTTGACGTGCCCCTGGTTGACGAAGAGCCGGTCGATGTTCTTCGCGTGGCAGCTCCAGGCCCCGATCGCGCCCGGGAAGAGGCGGGACTGATAGAGATGCACGACCGGCAGGCCCGTCGGGTCCCACTCCGGGCGGAACACCTCGGTGATGACGCCGTGGTCCCTCGGCACGTGGAGCACCTCGTGGACGTGAAACCCGTGGATGAGATCCAGAGCTTCGTCCACTCCTTCGTGACCTGCTGCCCGTCCTTCTGGGCGCCTTTCAACATGGATCTTCTCTCCCTTCTAGGGCATCTTCCCGGGCCCCAGTCCCTTGAACTCCCGGATCGCGGCGATCCTCTCTCCTCGCTTCAAGCGAAAATCATGGTGGGAGCGGCCCGGCAGCCGGTCGCGGACGCGCCTGTAGGCCTGAGCGGCGACCCCCCACAGCAGGTCGAGGAACGGCACGTTCTTCAGAGCCGAGAGATGAACGGCCGTTGCGAGGAGCCTTCCGAGCTCGACGGCCTCAGTCCGGCCCGTCCCGGATCCGGCGATTCGAGTCGGCCTGCTCGGGACAGGCCGGGTCCGGTAGGCGTCAAGCCGCAGCTCGCGGGAAACTTACGTCAGCCGGCGGGACGAATTCGGGCCGCATCCCGGCGAGGTGGGCCGACGCAGGTCGGTCTCGTGGCTCGCGGAGCTCCGCATATCGTTTCAGCCTCCGACCGTATCCGAATCGTCCGGCGGTGGACCACGGGGCTCGGGGCGATGTTCATGCCCGGGCGAAACTCGAACCGGGTGGGGTACGCCTGAACTCGCCCCTCGGGATGGACGAGCGCCGTGATGCTGTTCGTGAGATCCGCCCCTCCCGAGAGAGCCCCGACGAGGAGGGCGAGATGGTGCGGAAGCCAGAGGTCGTCGTGGCCGAGGTAGGCGATCAACTCCCCCCGAGCCTGGCGAAGACCCTCGTTGTTCGGGCCGGTCTGGTGACCGGTGTTCTCGGAAAGGTTGATCCAGCGGACGCGCGGGTCGTCGATCGCCCGCACGACCGCTTCCGAGTCGTCCGTGCACCCGTCCCCAACGACGAGGACCTCGAGATTCCGGTACGTCTGGCCGAGCGCGCTTCCGACCGAGAACGGCAGGACGGTGCTCCAGTTGTAGGTAGGAATGATGACGGTCACGAGCGGCGACACCGGGAGGACGGTGCTCGCCTCCGGGACAAAGGTGACGGGCGGGCCGGGAGGCTGCATCTCGGGACCTGCACGAGTGTAACCAGAAGACCCGGCCGCTCCCGTGCCGCCGGGCTGATTTATCAGTCTCGACCGCTCGGGCGGGCCGAACGGGTATTCTTCCGGCTTCATGCCGAAAGGAGCCCGGTCGATGTCCGTTCGATGCGCCGCTGCCTTCGCGATCGCCCTCGCTCTCCTCCTTGCCCCCACGATCCCGGCCGCCGCCGCGCCTCCGGAGCCCGTCGACCTCGAGATGGTGACCCGGATCCGGGACGAGGCCTTCAACCGGAGCAAGGCCTTCGAGACGCTTTCGGCTCTCTGTGACGGAATCGGACCGCGCCTGACCGGCTCGCCTTCCTATCGGAGCGCCGCCGAGTGGGCGAAGGCCGAGCTTGCGAAGCTGGGCCTCTCGAACGCGAGGATCGAGAGCTTCGCGCCGTTCGGCCGCGGCTGGGTCCTCGAATCCGTCTCCGTCCGGATGCTCACGCCCTCCCTCGCGATCCTCCCCGCCCTCCCGAAGGCGTGGACCCCCGGCACCGACGGGCTGAAGAAGGGAAAGGCCGTCCGGGCGAAGCTGGAGACGCCGGAAGACCTCGACAGGTGGAAGGGGAAGCTGGGGGGAAGATCCTCCTCCTCGGCGAGCCGGACGGAGCGAAGCCCCAGGAGAAGGGGGACTGTCGCCCGGTACGACGAGAAGGCGCTCGAGGAGATCTGGCGGTACGAGCCGGGTGGACGCTACCGCCGTTCGCCGGCCGACCGGGAGCGGAGGCTGAAGCAGCGCGAGTTCCGGAAGAAGCTCGAAGCGTTCCTCGTCGCCGAAAAGATCGCCGCGGTCATCGAGCCGTCGCGGGGCGACTACGGGACGATCTGGGTCCAGGGGGGCGGGCCGTGGAAGCCGGGCGAGCCCGTCCCGCCGCCCTCCCTCGTCATGGGCGCCGAGGCCTACGGGAGGGTGGCGCGCCTCCTCGACCGGAAGGACGACGTGGAGCTGGAGGTCGACGTGAAGGCCCGCTTCACCGACGAGGACCCGCTCGCCGCCTCGAACGTCTTCGCCGAAATCCAGGGGACCGACAGGACGAAGAAGGACGAGATCGTCATGATCGGCGCGCACCTCGACAGCTGGCAGGCCGGCACGGGCGCCACGGACAACGGCGTCGGAGCGGCGACGGCCATCGAGGTGATGCGGATCCTGAAGGCGCTGAACGTCGGCTCCGAAGCGGACGATCCGGATCGCTCTCTGGGGGGGCGAGGAGCAGGGGCTCCTCGGCTCGCGCGCCTGGGTCTCGAAGGAGCTCGCGTCGCGGCCGGAGCCGACGGATCCGAAGGAGCGGGAGATGCCGGCGTTCCTGCGCCGGCCGACCGGCCCGCTCACCATCAAGCCCGCCTGGGCGAAGCTCGCCGGCTACTTCAACGTCGACAACGGCGCCGGAAAGATCCGCGGCATCTTCGCGCAGGACAACGCGGCCGCCGTCCCGATCTTCGAGGCGTGGCTCGCCCCGTTCAAGGATCTCGGCGCGACGACCGTCACGATGAAGCGGACCGGCGGGACCGACCACCAGTCGTTCGACGCCGTCGGCCTTCCCGGCTTCCAGTTCATCCAGGACGGGCTCGACTACGGCACCCGGACCCACCACACGAACATGGACGTCGTCGAGCGCGTCCCGAAGCCGGACCTGATGGAGATCGCCGCCATCTGGGCGTCCTTCGCCTGGCATGCCGCCCAGCGCGACCAGATGCTCCCGCGCCGCCCCCTCCCGCCCGAGCCTCCCGCCGAAGCGAAGCCGGCGGAACCTTCGGCGGAGAAGCCAGCAGCAGCGCCGAAGTAGCGTCCCCCCGGGTACGCCTCGAAGAACGAGAATGGGTCTCACGACGAAACCCGCGAACCTGATCTACGGCGTGGACGAGATCCCTCCGGTTTCGGTCCGGCTGCTCCTCGCCTTCCAGCACGTCTCGGTGATGTCGGTCGGCTGGATCTTCGTCGTCGTCCTCGTGACGGCCATCGGCGGGACGCGGGCGGACGCGGGAGACGTCATCCGGATGTCGATGATCGCCTCGGGTCTCGCGACGATCCTTCAGGCCCGGACGGGAGGCTTCGTCGGCTCCGGCTACCTCTGTCCGTTCTCCTGCGGCCCGTCGTACCTCGCGGCCTCGATCCTGGCCGGGAAAGCCGGAGGGCTCCCGCTGGTCTTCGGCCTCACGACGGTTTCCGGAATCTTCGAGGGGCTCTTCTCGCGCGTCGTGAAGCGGCTTCGCCCGCTTCTCCCGCCCGAAGTGACGGGGCTCATCGTCGCGATGGTCGGCATCGAGTTGATCGCGCTCGGGTGCACCCGGTTCCTCGGATACTCGAATCCCGCGACGCCGCTCGACTCGCGCGTTCTCGTCGTCGCCGTCCTGACGCTCGCCGCGATGGTCGTTCCCACCGTCTTCGGCAAGGAAAAGGTCCGCCTCTACCCCGTCGTTCTCGGCCTCCTCGTCGGGTACGGCGCCTCCTTCGCGCTCGGCATCCTCACGCCGGGCCAGATGCACGGCATCCTCGACGGGCCGGTCGTCAGCCTGCCGCGCCGCGTCCCGGGCGGCATGACCTTCGAACTCGCCCTTCTCGGTCCCTTCCTGATCGCGAGCCTCAGCTCCGTCCTGAAGACCGTCGGCGACCTGACCCTCTGCCAGAAGGTGAACGACACGGGCTGGAAGCGGACGGAAATGAACTCCGTGAGCGGGGGCATCCTCGCCGGCTCCGTCGGCTCCACGTTCGCCGGTATCCTCGGCGGCGTCGGACAATCGACGTTCTCCTCCAACATCGGCCTCTCGATCGCGACCGGCGCCACGAGCCGGGCCGTCGCGCTCCCGACCGGGCTTCTCCTGATCGCGCTCGCCTTCCTGCCCGAGCTGGCGGCCGTCTTCGCCGCCATGCCGTCGCCGGTCGTCGGCGCGATGCTCGTCTACGTCGCCTGCTTCATGATTATCGGCGGATTCCAGGTCGTGATGTCACGGATGCTCGACGCGAGGAAGACCTTCGTCGTCGGGATCGCGTTCATCTTCGGGCTGAGCGTCCGGGTCGTGCCGGACGCCTACCAGCAGATCCCCCATCTTCTCAGGCCGTTCTTCTCCTCCGCGCTTTCCCTCGCGACGGTTCTCGTCGTCCTCCTGAACCTCCTCTTCCGGATCGGCGTCGGCCGCAAGGCGACGCTCTCCCTCGTTCCCGGCGCCGAGAGCCACGACCGGATCTCGGAGTTCCTGGAGAGACAGGGAGGGGCCTGGGGAATGCGTCCCGACGTCGCCCACCGGGCGAAGGACGCCCTTCACGAGCTGGTCGCGAGCATCGGGAGAGGGGCGGTCTCCTCCCCGGCGATCGCGGTCGAGGCGCGCTTCGACGAATTCAACCTCGACCTCGACGTGGCGTGGAACGGGGAGATGGGAGAGTTCTCCGAGTCCGCTCCCACCGTCGAATCGCTGAAGTTCAAGCCCGAGTCCATCCGGAAGCTCTCCGGATTCCTGGTCCGCCACTACACCGACCGGGTCACGACGCAGCGGCGCGACGGCCACTGCCGCGTGCTCCTCCACTTCGACCACTGAGGGCTCCCGCCGGGCTCGGCGGACCTACTTCGGCGCGACGACGACGATCTCGAAGCTCCCCGGGACGATGCTGGGTCGCGGGCGGGGCTGCTGGGGCGTCGGCGACGGAGGCGGGCCGAACTTCGCCGTCGGGAGGTAGAGCCGGTGCGTCGCGGCGTCCAGCGCCACGGTACGCGCGCCGCGCTCGGTCGGAACGCTCTGGATCGCGGAGAAGACGCCGGGCGCCGTCTCGCGGATGACGGTCAGCGTCCCCTCGCCGTTCGAGACGAATGCGAGCCCTCTTTCCGGGTCGAACGCGACGGCGTCCGTCCCTCCGCCCGTCGGAACGGTCGCGAGGAGCTTGCCGTCGGCCGTGCTGACGACGGCCGCGACCTTGTTCCCGCAGCCGGAGTAGAGGCGCCCTCCCTTCGCGTCGATCGCGAGCCCCGACGGGTCCTTGCATCCCGGGAGCGCCCAGCGCGCCGTGACGGCAAGGGTTTTCGCGTCGATCACCGCGATCTCCGATTTGTCTTCGATGTTCACGAAGACCCGTCCGGAGGGATCGGACGCCGCGAACTCGGGCTTGCCGCCGACCGGGATCGTCCCGGCCACCGCTCCCGACGCGGCGTCGAAGGCCGTGACGTTCGCGCCCCGGCCGTTGAAGGTGAAGAGGCGCTTCGTGACCGGCTCGTAGAGGATGGCGTCCGGGTTCTCGCCCGTCGTCTTCAGCTCCGAGAGGACCTTCAGCGACGCGAGGTCGAAGACCGTCACCGTCCCGGCCCGCCCGTTGCTCGTGAAGCCCTTCCCGAGGTCGTGGGCGAGGGCGACGCCGTGGACCCCCGGCGTGTCCGGAATCTCCCCGACGGCCTTCCCCGTCGCGGAGTCGAGGACGGCGACCCGGCTCGACCGCGTCACGTAGAGCCGCTTCGTCGTCGCGTCCGCCACGACGTAGTCCCACCCCCCTTCGCCTCCGACGGCGAAGTGCGCGGAGACCGCGTACTCCGGGACGGCCATTTTCGGAACATCGGCGACCGGCAGGATTCCGGCGGCGAAGACGAGGGCTGTCATCGATTCTGTGAACATCTTCGGAAGATCCTCCCCGAACGCGGAGCCTAGGCGCCTTCGCGATCCGAATCCAGCGCCGCGAAGGAACTCCGTCGACCCCGCGGCGCCCGGCCTGCCTGAACCCGGATTTCTCCGTAGAATCCGGCATATGCCCTACAGACTGATCTACTCGTCCGAGGCCACCGGGGAGATGGCGCGAACCGACCTCGAGCAGATGCTCCGGGAGTCGCGCCTCCGGAACACGCGGCGCGACATCACCGGCGTCCTCGTCTTCGCCGACGGCGTCTTCCTTCAGGTACTCGAAGGAGAGCGGGAGGACATCGAGGATCTGATGGAGAACATCCAGCGCGACCCGAGGCACCGCGACCTCAAGGTGATCCACGAAGAGGAGATCGATCGCCGATCCTTCCCCGCGTGGCGCATGGCGTACCTGACTCCCCGGGCCGAGGACGTCTCTTCATGGGCCGGCCTCGAGGGCGCCGCTTCCGTCGAAAGCGTCCTCGCCACCCTTCGGAGCGACCCGGAACGCGTGCCGCGCGTCCTGACCGGCCTCGTCGAGTCGCTTACCGCGCGATGAGGAGCTGCTCCCCGAAAAGGATCTGGAAGAGGACCGGATGCACGAGCACCCCCCGGAGAGCGCGCCCTCGGCAGGGACCCAGCGGATCACTCTCCCTTACCCCCGGAACAGGCGGGCACGGCGGTCGGACCCTTGCGCCTTTTCCAGCGCGGAGCTTCATTGGAGCCGCCGTGGATCACCCGTGAATCGAATGATGCCAAGGCGATAATCGGGCGCCGTCGGCGAGCGAAGCGCGATGAACCGCAGCGTCGTCGTTACGCGTCCGCCGGGGGCCAGCGTCAGGCCGTCCTTCGGGAAAAGACCGAGGTAGTACACCGGCCGGCCTCCGGGGAATCCGAACAGCCACCCCTCCTTGGGCAAGTCCTGCACGGTCAGATGCAGCGGGCCGATCAGGGGCCAGTCGGACGTGTTGGTGATGGTGACCGTCTGAGCGTAAATCGGCGTCTTCTGCCTCGAGGTGAGAGCCGGGTCGAGCTCGAGCGACGATTTCTCGAATCGCACCCTCGCCGTCAGCTCCTCCGGGGGAAGGGGATGTCCGACATCCTCGACGACGAACGTGAAGAATGTCTTCGGGCTTCCGTTTGTTGCGCTCACCGATGCCGTGCCGAGACCGACGGCCTCGACGTTCCCCTCGGGATCCACACGGACGACCCGCGGGTCGCTGGACGCGTAGACGGTGCCCGTCACGGAGGACGAAAGATCCCGGGTGACGCCGCCGGGGTAGTTGCCGGTGACGTAGACGCGCGCCTTCGTTCCGACCGAACTGAACCGATGATAGGACTCGAGCGGGCTGACGCTTTGCGGTGCGGTCGCAGGCCGGACGACGATCGTGACACTCGTCCCCTCGAAGGGGTTTCCCCTCGCATCGATCCCACCGAGGGTCAGCGAAAACGAACCGGAGGAATCCTCCGGGATGACGAACCGGCCTCGGTACGTGACTCCATCCGCGTCCCGTGAGAGTTCAAGCACCCCGACGCCTCCCACGCCGACTCCAGCGAAAACGGCCGCCAACGGTGCGGCGGCCCGCACGACAAGGTGGACCGTGTCCCCGGGGGCGAAACGCTGACCTTCGACGGGAGAGACGAACCGCGCCCGGGGGTCGACGCTGGCGTCGTTGCTCCGCCCCGGTCCGGCGACGCAGAGAATCAATCCGATCCCCGCAAACCACTTCGCCGCGAACCGGGTGCGCAGGGTGAATGGACGCTTCGCAACACCGACCTTCCGACTGATCTCCTCGATCGGCATCCTCGGACTCTCCCTGCCGTAGGATAGCGTCGCAGAACCGCGGAAGACGCCCGACGTGACTCTCCGCGGATGATGCGAGCGCCTCATTGCACCTGGTCCCGACCGATCCGATTCTTACTGCAGGAGAGCGTCGTGAGGCCGCCAAAGAGGACCGCCAAGCATGACCACTGAACCCGTCACCCGGCGCTACGAGATGGTCAACGTCCGGCCGGGCTACCTGATCATCGAGCAGGAGAATCACACCCTCGCCCGGCGCTCCTACTTCGTGGCGGAGCGGACCCCACCCCTGGAGGAGTACCGCGAGGGCATCGAGTTCTGGAAGCCCCAGGAGGCGGCCCAGACCTTCCAGTTCGACGTCCGCGACATCCTGACCGGCGAGGTGGTGCCCTTCGGCGAGCTGGCGGGGCTGCTCTATTACGCCTGCTGCGCCCGAGGACAGCACCGTCTACCAGATCGGCGACCTGGCCCACGACCAGCGGGTCTCGCTCTACGTGGCGATCACCACCGAGAGCGAGGAGGGACCTGCGCCCATGCCTCTCGAGAAGGTCCGGGTCCTCAACGCTCTCTTCAACGAGCGCCTGACCAGCCCCCGGAAGAAGGTGCTGATCCTGCCCGACCTCTTCGGCCTCCGCCACGAGATCACGTACGAGCAGATCGCGATCGACTTCGGCCTCACGTCCATGGAATGAGGAGCAGAGGATGAAGATTCAGGAACTCGCGGAGCGGCTCGAGCTCAAAGCGGCCACCAAGGTCTTCGACCGGGACGTGACGGGCGTCTACATCTCGGACATGGTCAGCGACGTGATCGCCAACGCCAAGGCGGGCGACCTGCTGGTCACCGCGCAGGCGCACGCCAACGTGGTCGCCGCCGCCAACCTGGTCGACACCTGCGCCATCGTCATCACCCAGGGCAAGGCCCTCGGCGACGACGTGGTGAAGATGGCGGAGAAGGCCGAGATCTCGGTCTTCACCACGGCCCTGAACCGCTGGCAAATGGCCACGAAGCTGTATGAGGCCGGCATCCGTTAGACGGCCGCCCCGAGGTGGCCCCGAGGTGAGGGCATGCTTCTCGCGGAGATCGTCACGCTCCTCGGCTGCACGGAGCTGCTGGACCTCGACCCGCCCGGCGGCCGGGAGATCGCCGGCTGCTTCGCCGCCGACCTCATGAGCGAGGTGCTGGCCTTCTGCGGCCACGGACCCCTGCTCATCACCGGGTTGACCAACGTGCAATCGGTACACACGGCCGAGGTGGTCGACGCGCAGGCCATCCTCTACGTCAACGGAAAGCGGCCCGACGCGCAGGTGCTGGCCCTGGCCCGTGCGCGCGGCCTGCCCCTGCTCTCCACCCCCCTGACGATGTACGAGGCCTGCGGCCGCCTGACCCGGGCCGGCCTGCCCGCCTCCACCAAGCAAAAGGGGACCGCGCCCTGAGCGAGGTGCTCTATGCCGAGACGCTTCCAGATCCGCGGGGGCGACTTCGAGCACGGGGGAGAGGTGGCCACCCGCATCAAGTCCATCTGCAAGGAGCTGGGGATCCGTCCCGACCTCATCCGCCGGCTCTCCATCGCCAACTTCGAGGCGGAGATGAACGTCATCATGTACGCCGACCGGGCGGACCTGAGCTTTCGGGTCCTGCCCGAGGCGGTGCAGGTGGTCGTCGCGGACCGCGGCCAGGGGATCCCCGACATCGAGCTCGCCATGATCCCGGGCTGGTCCACCGCCACGCCCGAGATGCGCGCCCGAGGCTTCGGAGCGGGGCTCGGTCTGCCCAACATCAAAAACAGCGTGGACGAGTTCCATCTGGAGTCGACCCCCGGGGTCGGCACCACGCTCACCTATGTCGTACGACTCGCCTGACCTCCCGGAAGGCGACCGCGCCCCGAGCAGGCACTCGATCGTCTTCGACCCGCAACGCTGCGTGGGTTGCGTCGATTGCTGCAAGGCCTGCCCCACCGGGGCCATCCGCGTGCGGAGCGGGTGCGCGGTGGCCGACCCCGAGCTGTGCATCGACTGCGGCGGGTGCATCCGCTGGTGCCGGCACGGGGCGGTGCATGCGGTCACCGCCACCTCCGCGGACCTCAGGCGCTTCAAGTACACGGTGGCCTTGCCCACGCTGACCCTCTACTCCCAGTTCGGAAAGGACGTGGAGCCGGGCCAGGTGCTGCAGGCTCTCCGGACTCTCGGCTTCGACGACGTCTACGACCTGTCGGCCATGTGCGACATGCACGCCAGCGCCACCGACGCCTATCTTTCGGAGTGCCACGGTCCCTGGCCCAAGATCTCGGTGACCTGCCCCGCCATCATCCGCCTGATACAGCTCCGCTACCCGGACATGATCGACAACCTGCTCCCCATCGAGACCCCGAGGGAACTCGCCGCCAAGCTGCTGCGCCGGCGGCTGGTGGCGGAGAAGGGGCTCGACCCCGGCGACATCGGCATCTTCCTCATCACTCCCTGCAGCGCCATGCTGCAATCCATCCACCACCCGGAGACCCTGGAGGCGTCGTACATGGACGGGGCCTTCTCCATCGCCGAGCTCTACGGTCCCCTGCTCCGGGCCATCAAGGCCGGCGGGCCGGCAGAGAACCCCCCGCTCCTCAGCGAGCGCGGACTGCTCTGGGCGATGGCGGGCGGCGAGATCGCGGGTCTTCGCAACGCCAACACGATGACCATCGGGGGGGTGCGCGACGTCCTGCGCGTCTTCGACCACATCGAGGAGGGAAAGCTCCAGGCCGTCGACTTCATCGAGGCCTACGTCTGCCCGGACGGCTGCATCAGCGGGCAGCTCACGGTGGAAGGCCACTACGCCGCCCGGCGCACCGTGCGGGAGATCGTGCGCCGGCACGGCCGGCAGGCGGGAGAAGGGGCGGTGGTGCCCGAGGAGAAGGTGCGCGCGATGCTGCAGGAGCACTTCTTCGACCTCGAAGAGCACCTGCAGGCCCGTCCCGTGCGCCCCCTGGGGCGCGACCTGCGCGAAGCGGCGGCGCGCAAGCGGGAGGTGGGGCGAGTGCTGGCACAGCTGCCGGCCAAGAACTGCGCGGCGTGCGGCGCCCCCGGCTGTGCCGCCCACGCCGAGGACGTCGTGCGCGGCAGGGCCGAGCTGGAAGACTGCGTCTTCGTCCGCATCGAACGCCTGCAGGAGGCGATCGCCTCCATGAAGGAACCCGGCCATGAGTAGACAAATGCTCGTGCTGGAGCTCTGCTGCCCCCAGTGCGGCGCGGCGCTCACCGAGGGGACCCGGGTGCGCCTCGACGGCCACGTGCGCCGCACCCACCAGCCGGTGGAGGTCTCCCTGAGCGCCGTCTTCGGCGACTACAGCGTGGAGGCGGACCTCGCCCTGGAGGAGGGCGACGTCGTCGATCTCAGCTGCCCCAGATGCGAGGCCAGCGTGATGCTGCCGCTGGCCTGCAAGATCTGCGGCGCCAGCATGGCGTCGCTCAACATTGCCAAGGGCGGCTACCTGGAGTTCTGCTCCCGGCGCGGCTGCAAGGCCCACGCCTTCGGGGGCACCGGCGACATCGACGACATGATGAGCCTGATGAACCGCATGTTCAAGACGCCCTATGACTAGGGCGGCCCCGGGAGACCACGACATGGAAGCGCCTCGGGTCTATGACTTCAGGAACCTCCACTACAGGGGGGAGGGCGGGGTCCTGATCCCGCTCCTGCAGAAAGTCCAGACCGAGGACGGCTACATCTCCCGCGAGCGGATCGCCGAGATCCACAGGAAGACGGGGGTGCCCCTCTCGCAGATCTTCGGGGTGGCCACCTTCTACGCCCAGTTCCGGCTGCACCCCGTGGGCCGCAACATCATCAAGGTCTGCCACGGCACGGCCTGCCACGTGGCGAAAGCCGAGGGGATCTCCAGGACTCTGCGAGGACCAGCTGAAGATCGGGGAGGGGGAGACCACTCCGGACCGCGAGTTCACCCTGGAGACGGTCTCCTGCCTGGGCTGCTGCAGCCTGGCCCCGGTGATCATGATCAACAAGGAGACCCACGGCAACCTCAAGCCCACCGATCTCAGGAAGGTGCTCAAGCCCTACCGGGACGGGAAGACGGAGGCGGGCTCGTGAGGATCCTGGTGGGGCTCGGCACGTGCGGGGTCGCGGCGGGCGCCGGGGCGACCTACGCCGCGATCCTGGCCAAGGCGGGGCCGCGGAGCGACCGCTGCAAGGTTGAGAAGACCGGCTGCGTGGGGATGTGCTATCGCGAGCCGCTCGTGGAGCTGCGCGAGGACGACGGGACGCGCTGGCAGTACGGGCAGATGACCCCCGACAGGGTCGACCGGCTGCTCGAAGAGCACGTCGAGAAGGGCCAGCCCATCGAGGAGTGGCTGGTCTGGACGAGCGACGGCAAGGGCAAGGAGAATTCCTTCCTCGACCGCCAGCAGCGCATCGTGCTGCGCAACTGCGGCGTGATCGACCCGGAGAAGATCGAGCAATACCTGGAGGTGGGCGGGTACGAGGCCCTCCAGAGCGTCCTCGGCCAGAAGGACCCCGACGGCCTCATCAACCTGATCATCGACTCCGGGCTGCGTGGGCGCGGGGGGGCGGGCTTCCTCACCGGGATGAAGTGGCGCTTCACCCGACGGGCCGCCGGGCAGGCAGAAGTACGTGATCTGCAACGCCGACGAGGGCGACCCCGGGGCCTTCATGGATCGCTCCGTCCTGGAGAGCGACCCCCACTCGGTGCTGGAGGGGATGGCCATCGCCGGCCACGCCATCGGCTCCACCCGGGGCTACATCTACGTCCGCGCCGAGTACCCGATGGCCGTCGAGCGGCTGAACATCGCCATCGCCCAGGCCGAGGCGCGCCGCCTTCTGGGCGACAACGTCTTCGGCACCGGGTTCGAGTTCCGCGTCGAGCTGAAGGAAGGGGCGGGGGCTTTCGTCTGCGGCGAGGAGACCGCCCTCATCGCCTCGATCGAGGGCCGTCGCGGCATGCCGCGGGTGCGGCCCCCCTTTCCCGCGGTCAAGGGCCTGTGGGAGTGCCCAACCTGCATCAACAACGTGGAAACCTTCGCCAACGTCCCCTGGATCGTGCGGAACGGGGCGCAGGCCTTCAATCGCCTCGGCACCGCCAACAGCAAGGGCACCAAGGTCTTCGCCATGGCCGGCAAGATCCGGCGGGGCGGGCTCGTGGAGGTCCCCATGGGGATCTCCATCCGGGAGATCGTCCACGAGGTCTGCGGGGGCATCAAGGAGAACCGCAGAGTTCAAGGCCGTGCAGATGGGCGGCCCCTCCGGAGGCTGCATCCCCGCGGAGCTGGAGAACACGGTCATCGACTACGAGTCCATCAACAAGACGGGCGCCATCATGGGCTCGGGCGGGCTGGTGGTGCTCGACGAGACCACCTGCATGGTGGACGTGGCCCGCTTCTTCCTGGACTTCACCCAGCGCGAGTCCTGCGGAAAGTGCACGTTCTGCCGGGTGGGCACCAAGCGGATGCTGGAGATCCTCACCCGCATCACCGAGGGAAAGGGGATGGAGGGGGACATCGAGAGGCTGGAGAACCTGGCCTCCCTGGTGAAGAACAACTCGCTGTGCGGCCTGGGCCAGACCGCCCCGAATCCGGTGCTCACCACCCTCAAGTACTTCCGCGCGGAGTACGAGGCGCACATCTCCAACCGCAAGTGCCCCGCTCACCAGTGCCAGGCCCTGCTCACCTACACCGTCAACGAGAAGTGCAACGGCTGCGGAGTGTGCGGGCGGGTCTGCACGGCCAAGGCCATCACCGGCAAGAAACGCAAGCCCTGCGTCATCGACCACAGCCGGTGCACCCGCTGCGACGAGTGCTACCGGGCCTGCCGCTTCGAAGCGATCTCGAGGGTGTAGGGTCGTGGAACTCGTCAAGCTCCACATCGACGGCAAGCGGGTCATCGCCGACAACCGCATGACCATCCTGGAGGTGGCCCGCGAGAACGGGATCACCTCCATCCCCACCCTCTGCCACGACGGGCGCCTCGAGCCCTTTGCCTCCTGCTTCGTCTGCGTGGTGAAGGTGCAGGGGGCGCGCACCCTCGTGCCGGCCTGCTCCACCCGGGTGGCGGCGGGCATGGTGGTGGAGACCGTGAGCCCGGAGATCCGGCGTTCGCGCAAGGCGGCTCTGGAGCTGATGCTCTCCAACCACTTCGCGGACTGTATCGGTCCCTGCCAGCTGGCCTGCCCGGCGGGGGTGGACATCCAGGGCTACATCGCCCTGGCCGCACTGGGCAAGTACCACGACGCCATCGCCCTCATCAAGGACCGCAACCCCCTTCCCGCGGTCTGCGGGCGCGTCTGCACCCGCCCCTGCGAGGTCAAGGGCTGCCGGCGCACCCTGCTCGACGAGGCCGTGGGCGTCGACTACATCAAGCGCTATCTCTCCGACGCTCGATCTGGGCGACAAGGACCCCTGGCGCCCGACCGTGGCCCCTCCGAACGGCAAGAAGGTGGCGGTGGTGGGGGCGGGCCCGGCGGGGCTGTCGTGCGCCTACTACCTCGCCGTCCGCGGCTACAACGTCTCGATGTTCGAGGCCCAGCCCGAGGCGGGGGGGATGCTGCGCTACGGCATCCCCGAGTACCGCCTGCCCAAGGACGTGCTCGACCTGGAGATCAACCAGATCCTCGACCTCGGCGTCCAGATCTCCACCAACGTCCAGCTCGGGCGCGACTTCACGATCGCCAGCCTGAAGCAGGGGGGCTACGACGCCATCTTCCTGGGGCTCGGGGCCTGGGACAGCTCCAGGATGCGCGTCGAGGACGAGGACTCCCCGGGGGTTCTTGCCGGCATCGACTTCCTCAAGCAGTTCGGCCTCAAGCGCAGGATCGACATCCACGGCAGGGTGCTGGTGGTGGGGGGCGGCAACACGGCCATCGACTGCGCGCGCACCGCCCTGCGTCTGGGCGTCGCCGAAGTGCGCCTCCTCTACCGGCGCACGCGCAAGGAGATGCCCGCGAGCGAGATGGAGATCGTGGAGGCGGAGCACGAGGGCGTGAAGATGGACTTCCTGGTCGCCCCCGTGCGGGTGCTGCGCGGGGAGAACGGCCGGGTGGCGGGGGTGGAGTGCATCCGCATGGAGCTGGGCGAGCCCGACCAGAGCGGCCGCCGCAGCCCCAAGCCCGTTCGCGGCTCCGAGTTCCGCATCGACTGCGATTTCGTCCTCGCCGCCATCGGCCAGGCGACGCGCCTCTCGGAGCTGGTGGACGGGCGGGTGCCCAACTTCCTCCCTCTTGGCGAGTCGCTGAGCCTCACCCGCTGGCAGACCGTCGAGGTCAACGAGCGGACCTTCGAGACGACCGTGGACGGAGTCTTCTCGGGGGGCGACGTGGTGACGGGGGCGGCCACCGCCATCGAGGCCATCGCCGCCGGACGCAAGGCCGCCTACGCCATCGACCGTTACGTGGCCACGGGCCGGGCCGAGCCCGAGCCGGTGGAGGTCTACAGCCGCAAGGACGCCTACCGAAGGTCAAGGTCGAGGACCTGCCCCCCGGCTCCACCGAGAGGCGGCGGAGCATGCCCGTGCTTCCCGCCGCGGAGCGCGCCCTCAGCTTCGCCGAGGTGGAGACCGGCTACAGCCGCGAGGACCTGCGCCGGGAGACGGCAGCGCTGCCTGGAGTGCGGCTGCAGCGCCCTCTTCACCTGCGATCTGCGGCGCTACGCCACCGAGTACGGGGCCGACCTCACGACGTTCATGGGCGAGGCCGTCGAGCACCCCGTCGACCGGCGCCACCCGCTGCTGGTGCTCGACCCCAACAAGTGCGTGCTGTGCGGCCGCTGCGTCCGAATCTGCAGCGAGCTGGTGGGGGTGGCCGCCTACGGCTTCGTCAAGCGCGGCTTCGACACCGTGGTCAAGCCCGCCCTGGGCGACTCCCTGCTCGACACCGAGTGCGTGAGCTGCGGGCTCTGCATCGGCACCTGCCCCACGGGGGCCATCGCCGAGAAGCTGCCCCTGGCCAAGTCCGGCCCCTGGAAGACCACACCGGGTGGAGTCGGTGTGTCCCTACTGCAGCGCGGGCTGCCGGCTGGGCTACGAGGTCTCCGGAACCACCCTGGTGCAGGTCTCGCGCGCGGGTGACGGCACCGACGGCAACCACTGCAGGAAGGGGCGCTTCGGCTACGGCCACGTGCAGTCGGCCGAGCGCCTGCGCTGGCCCCTGCTGCGCGTCGGGCGCGAGCTGCAGGAGACGAGCCTCGACGAGGCCCTGCGCTACTCCAGCATGCGGCTCAAGGAGCTCGCCCGCCGCTACGGCGGCGACCAGATGGCGGTGTTCGTCTCCCCCCGCCTGACCAACGAGGAGATCTACCTCGCCCAGAAGCTGGCCCGGGTGGCTCTGCGCACGCACAACGTGACCTCGCTGGCCCACCTCGTCAACCGCGAACTGCAGGCCCCGGAGGTGGTGTCCACGGCCTCCTGCGCGGAGATCCGCGACGCCCAGGCCCTGCTGGTGGTCAACACGGCCCTCGACGAGGAGAGCTTCGCGGTGGACATCGCCTGCAAGCAGGCCATCCGCAAAGGCGCCCGCCTCGTCTACGTCGGCCCCGAGGACAATCTCACCTCGCGCTTCGCCGAGTTGCACTTGCGTTGCCAACCCGGCGGGCAGGCGTTTGCCATCCTCGGCCTGCTGAAGGACTACGCCGCCCTGCAGCCGGGCGCCCTCGACGACCGGCCAGAGCTGGCCCAGGCGGTGGCCGATCTCTCCGACGAGCACCTGGAGAAGCTCTCCGGGGTGGCGCGCGCTGCCTCGCGCGAGGCGGCCGCCCTCCTGGCCAGGACCATTCTCAAGGTGATGCTGTTCAACAAGGACTACCGAGGCTCGCGGCGGACCCACGACGAGCGGCTTTTTGCCGAGGCGGCTGCGGCCCTGGGCTGCTCGCTGCTCGCCCTGCGCGAGAAGGCGAACAGCCCAGGGGCTGCTCGACATGGGCGCCGACCCGCGCTGGCTGCCCGGCTACGTCGACCCCGGGGGCGGCGAGGCCCTGGAGAAGATGGAGAAGGAGCTGGGGGTCGTCCTGGGCGACCTCTCCCCGCCCGGCCTGGACGTGGCCCAGCTCCTGCGCGACAAGAAGATCAGGGTCGCCATCGTGCTCGGCGAGGACCCGGTGGGCGCCCCCGGTTTCCCGCAGGAGCTGAGCGACGGCCTCCTGGCCGCCGACTTCCTGCTCGTGGGCGACCTGTTCCTCACTCCCACCGCCGCCCTCGCCACCGTGGCCCTGCCGCTGTCGAGCACGGCCGAGACGAGCGGCACCATGACCAACGCCGAGCGCCGCGTTCAGCGACTGCAGCGCGCGGTGCCCCCCGCCGGCGGGATGGAGACCTGGGAGATCCTCGCCCGGCTCGCGAGCCTGCTCGGCTACCGGTTCAAGATGAAGTACGGGTCCGCCGAGGACGTCACCGCGGAAATCCGACGGGTGGTGCCGATCTGGGCGGGGCTCGACCTTGGCTCCGACAGTGCGGTCTGGGACGCAGGTGGCTTCAGGCTGCCCAGGGTTTCGTTCACCGGGCCGGGGGAAGTGCTTGCCCCCGTCCCCACCCTCGGGCTCGACACCCTGGAGGTCCGCTTTTCGGCCTGGTTCGACAAGATCTTCGAGAAGGCCCGCCGGGAGCTGCACGCCGTATAAGAGCCGAAATCTGAATTGCGCTCCCGTAGCTGCAAACACAGGACCTATAGAATGCCTGCCGTGAGCTCAAAGATCGCGCCAGCCGACGGCATAAGGGAACTCCTGCGAAGACGGGTCCCGCGTGCCAGGGACCTCGACGATCTTCCGGATGAATTGCAGCTTGGGGAAGGCGGCCTCGGACTGGACTCGATCGCTCTCGTCGAACTGCTCCTCGAATGCGAGCGGCAGTTGGGCCTGCCACCACTACTGGCGCTTCTCGATGGCCCCCCGCTGACTGTCGGCCTTTTGGCGGAACACGCCCGGGTCCGCGCACGTCGGTGAGCCAGGCGGCTCGGCGCTCCTTTGATTTCCTGGAGCGGTGTCTCAGCCAGATGGCGGAGCATCAGCTGCCGTTTTCGCTATCCGCCGCCGGTCACGTCGGAAACCTGCGAAATCGCCTTTCGCGGCGCTGGCCGAGTCCGGAACAGGTCCAGATTCTGTTCCCGTCGCTCAACCGGCAAGAAGCGGCAAGGGTTGCCTGGAAGATCGGAGGAATTGAGGCCCGCAATCGCATCCTGACGAGATACCTGGAGAAAGACGGAGACCGACTGTTGCTGGAGCTGATGCCTCGACCGGCCCCGGCGCTCTCACGTCTCCATCCGCCACTCATCCTGGGTTTCTTCCACGTCGGTGCTCCGCATGCCCTCGGAGCGGTTTTCGATTGGCTACCCGAACCGGTCCTCTCCCTGCGCCTCGGCCTTCGAAAGCCGGCCGTCCCGACGCGCACGGTGCTGACGATCGGAAGACGCGCCCAACAGCGAGCGTTCGTGTTCTCCCGTGCCCTGGCCCATCTGCAGGCTGGCGGAGTCGTCGCTTCGGCCCTGGACTTCGTACCTGGCCCGAGTCTCAGGGTGCCCTTTCTCGGCCGCTCATTGGAGTTGGCCCGGGGACCCTTTGCCATGGCGCGGCTCGCCGGCGTTCCGCTGGTGCCGCTGGCGGCGCGCTGGCACGGCGGCACGGTGCAGGTCGAGATCGGCGACGAGATGGTCGCGGATGGCTTCTCGAGCCCCGAGATCTTCGAGCGGACACTGGCCACGGCTGCTGCCGGCTGGCTCGAGAACTACGTGCGGCGCGATCCCGGCGAGATGGGACTGGGCCTTCTCCACCGGCTCGTCCTGTCCAGCGACAAGTAGCTTCCGGTCTCTTGGTTCGACCGGAGCACCCGTGGGCGGGTGCGCGGCCCGGCGGTCGTCAATACGACGACCGACGCATGGTGAAGAGGATCGCCCCCTCCCGGTCCAGGTCGCCATCGGCCAGCATGCGGCGCAGTTCCTGGTAGCGGATCTTGCCGTTGGCGGTGCGCGGAATGCTTCGCGGCGCAAGGACCACCAGCGTTTCGACACCAAAGCCGGCGATCCTCTCTGCCGTCGCTGCGGCAGCCGCGGCAAGCTCCGACGGGGAGTCGCCATGAACGGGATCGGCCTCGACTGCCAGCACGATTTCCTCACTTGCTCCTTCGCCTGCGGGCGGTAACCCTACGGCTGCGGCAACGCGTACACCTCGCAGGCGCTCCACCGGCTCTTCCAGTTCCCGAGGTGCCAGAGGGACCCCCCCTCTCTTGAGGAGAGCGCGCTCGCGGGAGAGGACGTAGAGGTGCCCGTCTGCATCGAGAACTCCCACGTCGCCGGTGTGCAGCCAACCGCCTCTCAGAGCCTGGCGGCTCGCCTCGGGCGCTTCGAAGTAGCCGGCAAAGCAACCAGGGCCACGCACGAGGATTTCCCCCACCCTGCCGGTCTCGACGACGCCCGATCCCGCGATGCGCACGTCGACTCCCGGAAAGGGCCGGCCGCAGGAGACGTTGCCGTGGCTGTCGACGCGCAGCCTCTCTCCGGGACGCAGGCAGGTCACGCCGAGGGTGGCCTCCGCCAGACCGTAACCGGGACGGATGACGCCGGGTACACGGAAGCGCTTCTCGAAGGCGACGATCGTGCTCTGCCGAACCGGTTCTCCGCCATTGGTGGCGAAGCGCAATGACGACAGGTCGAGTCCATCCGGATCTACGAGTCGGGCCGCCAGCCGGTAGGCGAAATCCGGTGCGCCGAGGATCGTGGCGCGGACCTCCGACGCCTTGGCGAGCCACGCACCGAGGGTGCGGATGGCGGGCGGTACCAGATGGCACGGCGTTCCGAAGTAGACGGGGCCAAGGACAAAGCGGAGCAGGCCGAGATCGTGCCAGGGAGGTACCCAGCTTACGAGGATGTCCTTCGGCTCGATCGCCAGGAGTTCGCGGGCGGCGCCAAGCGAGGCGAGGACGTTCTTGTGGGTGATCACGGCGGCTCTTGGTTCGCCGGTCGTCCCGGACGTCAACTGCAGGAAAGCGACGTCATCTCCACAAGCCCGCTGCTGGGGGAACGGTGTGGTTCGCGGCACCGAGGCGAGATCAACCACGGACAGCCCGGCGGCACCACAAGCCGCGGCGATCCCTTCCGCTCCGGCTCCTGCGGTCAGCACCAGCCGTGGCCGCACCCGAGCGGCTCGGGCGGCGGTCGTCCGAGGCGGAACCTGAGGATCGAGAGCACAGGGAGCCGCCGCCAGTCGCTGCAAGGCGAAAAAAGCGCGGATGAAGGCCAGACTTGCGGGCAGCACGAGGACGACCCGGTCACCACAAGCGACGCCAAGGCGAGCGAGGCCACCGGCGAGAGCCTCGGTCTCGGCCCGCAGCTCCGCGTACGTGACTGTTTCCGAAGCGGCGGAAAAAGCCAGTCGGGTGGGAGCTTCTCCGGACCGGCCGGTCAGCACCGCATCGAGCGTCTGAACGTCGGTCCCCAAGGACGAGAAAGAACTCACGATCCGACTCTACCCGAGCGCGCAGGCTGATCGACCCCAAGCGGATCGAGGGCGACCGGGACGAGGCCATCGAGTCGATCTGCGGCGGCCGCGGGCAGGCCGCCGAGCTGTTCGCCCGAAGCGGCTCCTCGTAAGTCATTGAGAAATCTGGTGCGCCCAGCAGGAGTCGAACCCGCAACCTTTTGATCCGTAGTCAAACGCTCTGATCCAGTTGAGCTATGGGCGCACGCGGGACCGCGGAGCGTAACCGGAACCGCCCCGGCTTTCAAGTCAGCCCGCGGCCGGGGGCCAGTCCCTCAACTTCTCTTCACCGTTCTCGTATAGAAGGGGTCCATTGGGGGGAACGCGCCGGTGATGAACGCCATCGAGCTCAAGGGTGTCGTCAAGCGGTTCGGCAAGTTCACGGCCGTCGACGGCCTCGACCTCGAGGTCCCGCGCGGCGTCACGTTCGGGCTCCTCGGCCCGAACGGCGCCGGGAAGACGACGACGCTCCGGATGATCATGAACATCACGAAGCCGGACGCCGGGTCCGTCACGGTCCTCGGCCAGCCGATGAGCGAAGCGCTTCAGGAGAAGATCGGCTACCTGCCGGAGGAGCGGGGCCTCTACCGGAAGATGAAGGTCGTCGACCAGCTCCTCTTCTTCGCCGCGATCAAGGGGGTCGACCGCGACATCGCGATGAAGCGGCTCTCCCCGTGGATCGACTCGATGGACCTCCGTCCGTGGCTCCAGAAGAAGACGGAGGAGCTCTCGAAGGGGATGCAGCAGAAGGTCCAGTTCCTCGGGACGATCGTCCACGATCCCGAGGTCCTGATCCTGGACGAGCCGTTCTCCGGCCTCGACCCGATCAACGTCCTCCTCGTGAAGGACTTTTTCACGGAGTTCAAGCGGCAGGGAAAGACGGTGGTCTTCTCGACGCACGTTCTCGAGCAGGCCGAGCGGCTCTGCGAACGGATCTGTCTTCTCTACCGGTCGGTCAAGCTCCTCGACGGTCCGGTCAAGGAGATCAAGAACTCCTTCCGCGACCGCGTGCCGCTCCCGCCCCCCGTCGAGCCCGAGCCGGAGCTGGAGAAGATCTTCATCAAGGCGGTCCAGGAGTCGGGGCGGCAGGCCCCCACCGCCGAGGAGCTGCGGTGAGGCGATGAACGCCAAGCTCGCCATCATCATCCGCCGCGAGTTCCTCCAGCAGGTCCGGACGAAGGGGTTCTGGATCGCGACGTTCCTGATCCCCGCGATCGGCCTCGTCTTCGTCGGAGTGCAGGTCCTCCTGAACCGCTCGCTCGAGGCGAAAGGCCGGATCGCCGTCGTCGACCTGACGGGGCGCCTCTACGACTCGCTCGTCGCCGAGCAGCGCTTGCGCGACGACGACGGGAGGAAGAAGGACCCGAACTCCGCCGCCAGGACCTCGGCCCTCGAGTTCGTAAAGACCGAGGCGACGGGAGCGACCCTCGCCGAGGTCCGGAAGAAGCTGAACGGCGAGGTCCGAAAGGAGACACTCAAGTCGTACCTGATCCTCGACGACAAGACCCTCACGACAGGCGCCGCCGAGTACCGCGCCAAGTCGGTCAAGTCGGACATCGTCCTCCGCGAGCAGCTCTCGGCGTGGCTTTCGCGGGCGGCAACGAAGGAGCGCCTCAAGGATGAGGGGGTCGATCCGGCCCTCTACGAGGCCGCGCGCGTCCGGGCGGAGCTGGACGTCCGGGAGGCGAAGGACGTCGAGACGGGCGAGACCGGAAAGAACGTCGGCTTCAATCTCGCGGTCTCCGCGATCCTCTTCTTCCTCATCTACGGCTCGCTCTTCGCGTGGGGGGGCGCCGTGATGCGCGGCGTCCTCGAGGAGAAGAACAACCGGATCGTGGAGGTGATCGTCAGTTCCGTCCGGCCGACGACGCTGATGCTCGGAAAGATTCTCGGCATCGGATGCGCGGGGCTCCTGCAGTACGCGATCTGGACGACGCTGGCGGTCCTCGTCTCCGCGCCCGGCGTCGTCGCCCTGATGGGGATCGTGGACGCCCCGCGCCTTCCGGCGAGCACGCTCGCCGCATTCGTCGTCTTCTTCGTCCTCGGCTACTTCCTCTACGCGTCGCTCTACGCCGCCTTCGCGGCGCCGTTCAACACGGAGGCCGAGGCGCAGCAGTTCATCATGATCCCGATGAGCTTCCTGATCCTCGCGGCGACGACCTGGTTCTTCGCCTTCAACAGCCCGGACGGCGCGCTCGCGTTCGTCCTTTCCCTCGTCCCCTTCACGTCGCCCCTCATCATGTTCATGCGGATCACGGTCCAGATGCCTCCCCTCTGGCAGATCGCCCTTTCGATTGCGATTCTCGTCGTTTCGATCTGGGGGGTCGCGTGGTTCGCGGGGCGTGTCTACCGCGTCGGGATCCTGATGTACGGCAAGAAGCCGACACTCCCCGAGATCTTCCGCTGGGCGCGACAAGCGGACTGACTCCGGCTCCGGCCGTCACGTTTTTGGGGGGCGCTCCTCCCGCTATACTGCCCCCCCGCCGAAGCCTTTTCTGTTTCCGGAGGACCTAGATGACTAGCGCGGCCTCTATCGACCATCGGACGCTCTATCGGCTCCCGTGGACCCTACCGGACAATGCCATCTCCTGGCTCGAACCGACCTCGGCGTGCAACCTCGCCTGCGACGGGTGCTACCGGGAGAACGTCTCGAACAGCCATAAGCCCCTGCCGGAGATCCAGGAGGAGATCGCCGCCTTCCGGCGCCTCCGCAACTCCGACGGCATCTCCATCGCCGGGGGAGATCCCCTGATGCACCCGGAGATCGTCGAGATCGTCCGCACCGTACACGAGATGGGGATGAAGCCCATCGTCAACACGAACGGAAGCCGGCTGACGAAAGAGCTGCTCCGCGAGCTGAAAAAGGCCGGCGTCTACGGCTTCACGCTTCACATCGACAGCAAACAGGGGCGGCCCGGCTGGAAGGGGAAGAGCGAGATCGAGCTGAACGAGCTGCGCCTCGAGTACGCGACGATGCTCGACGAGGCAGGAGAGATCTGCTGCTCCTTCAACTCGACGGTCTACGAGGACACGCTCCAGTACGTCCCCGGGATGATCGCCTGGGCGGAGCGCCACATCGACATCGTCCAGACCATGGTCTTCATCCTCTACCGCGCCGCCGTCCCCCAGATCCCCTTCGATTGGTACGCGGGCGCGGAGAAGGTCGACATGAACGCGCTCGTTTACTGCGAGGCGGGCGACCGGCGCGTCGACATGAAAGCTCCCGAGGTCGTCGCGGAGATTCGCAGGAGCTTCCCGGAGTTCACTCCCTCCGCCTACCTCAACGGAACGGAGCAGGCCGACAGTTACAAGTGGCTCCTCTCCGCCCGGATCGGGTCGAAGGAGCGGGTCTACGGGTACGTCGGGCCGCGGTACATGGAGCTCATGCAGGCCGGCCACCACGTCGGCACGGGGCGCTACCTGGCCTACGCGTCGCCGAGCATGACCTCGATGGGCCGGACGATGCTCCTCCTCGCCCCGTTCGACGCGGGGGTGAAGGCGATCGCCCGGCACTGGCTCGGGTCGCTCCTCTCGAATCCCCTCCGGCTCTTCCGGAAGATGTACCTCCAGTCGGTCATGATCATCCAGCCCGTCGACTTCCTCGAGAACGGCGCCCAGAACATGTGCGACGGCTGCCCGGACATGACGATGTGGAATGGCGAGCTGGTCTGGTCGTGCCGGATGGAGGAGCTGAAGCACTTCGGCTGCTGGGTTCGGACGGTGCCGCGAGGCGAGGCGCCGCCCACGACGGCATAGGATCGGAAGTCGGAGGGGACCCGTCCGAAAGCTTCCGTGCGCCGTCTCGCTCCTCCTCGCGCTGGCGGGCCTGCCGCTCGCGGCTCAGGAGCCGCAGCCCGCGAGAATCCGGGTCTCCTCCATCTCCGATCCCGACGGCGTCGGCCTCACGTTCGCCTGGCGGTTCGCTCCGGGCGACGGACCGGAACGGGAAGCGCCGGGGTTCGACGACTCGCGCTGGCCTGCGGTGAAGCCCGGGCTGGCGGCCGGCGAACTCCCGCCCGGCGGCTGGCCGGGCGTCGGCTGGTTCCGGCGGCATCTTCTGGTCGAGCCCGCACTTCAGGGACGGACCGTGGCGCTCCGATTCGCCGCGCCGGGCGCCGCGGACGTCTACCTCGACGGCCGGCTCGTCCTGACCGCAGGGCAGGGCGGCGCACCGCCGGAGATGCCGTGGGAGCGTCGCGAGGCGTCTCTCGTCAGGCTGGAAGGACACGAGCACCTCCTTGCGGTGCGGTACGTCTATTCCGGGGACAGCAGACACAGGGCCGAGGGGATCGGCTTTCTGATTATCCTGGCCGATCCCGCGCTCGCGCGCGCGACCGTCGCCGAGCGCCCATGGATGGCCGGTATCCAGGGCGCCATCGTGGCCATCCCTCTCTTTCTCGCCTTCCTTCACTTCGCCTTCTTCGGCTTCGACCCCCGCGCCCGCGGGAATCTCTTCTACGCCCTCGAGATGGCCGCATGCGCCGTGATTCTCCTGTACGGATTCCGGGGCTCACTCTTTTCCACCGGGAACCAGCGGGACTTCCTCGAGCAGGTGGGGCCGGGTATGCCCATCGTCGCGATCCTCTTCGGGATCCTGACGTACTACGCCTTCCTGAAGGACCCCTTCCCTCGCACGTGGCGCGCCTTTGTCGGCGCGGGCCTCGTGCTCCTCCCCCTCGCGTACGTCTCGCAGGCGGCGGCCACATACGGCTGGGAGCTCTATTTCCTCGCGGTCACCGTCGAGATCGTCCGGTTGGAGCGGAGACGGTGGGTGATGCGCCGCCCGGCGCCGCGTTTCTTCATCGCGAGCATGTCGGTCTTTTCGTTCGCGCTTCTTCTCCAGATCCTGGACAACGCCGACCTGATCCCGGCGGTGGTCGGCCTTCGCGGCAACTACTACATCCTCGGGATCCTCGCTCTGGCGGTCGGGGTTTCGCTCTCCCTGGCCCACGAGCTCGGTCGCTCGCGCATCGTCGCGGCCGAGAACGAGAGGAAGACGGCTGAACTCGCGCAGGCGCGGGAGCTGCAGCTCTCGATGCTCCCGCGGGAGCTACCCGCCGCCGCCGGGCTCGATGTCGCGGCCGCATCGCACACCGCGGCGGAGGTCGGAGGCGACTACTACGACATCCGGGCAGGGGGCGACGGCAGCCTCCTCATTGCGTTCGGCGACGCCACGGGGCACGGCCTCGCCGCCGGCATCGTCGTGACGGCCGCCAAAGCGCTCTTCACGTCGCTTCCGGTCCGCGGCGCGCTCCCCGAGCTGATGGCCGGCTGCGACCGCGTCTTCCGCGGGATGCGCCTTCCGGGGCTCCAGATGTGCTTCGCCCTCGCGCGCGTCTCGCCGCGCGAGGCGGCGGTCACCTCGGCCGCTATGCCCCCGATCCTCGTCCACCGCTGCTCGTCGGGCGCGATCGAGGAGCTGGGGGCCGGAGACCTGCCGCTCGGGGGCCGGATTCCGCCCCGCTACGAAGAGCGCCGGACGGATCTTTCTCCGGGCGACACCCTTCTCTTTTCGAGCGACGGATTTGCGGAGCTCCTCGGACCCGACGGGCGTGAGCTCGGTTATTCCGGAGCTGCAATGGCCTTCCGGGAAGCGGCCCGGGGCTCGACCGCTCGCGAGGTCGTCGACCGCCTCGGGACGACCGCGGCCACGTTCCGCGGCAACCGCCCGCAGGACGACGACATCACCTTTGTCGTCGTCCGCGCCACCGCCCCGTCTTCGGCCGCCTGACGTTCCGAGAAGCCGTCCGCTGCTGCTTTACGCCCCTCCAAAGGCCATGCTAGATTCCCCGCTCCGCGCGGGGCCCGGCTCCGCCGGACGGGACACGGCGCATTCGTCTAGCGGTCCAGGACACCGCCCTCTCACGGCGGTAACACGGGTTCGAGTCCCGTATGCGCTACCAACCCCCCTCCCTCTCCCCGCGTACCTCCGGGTAGGATGCCCGGCGTGGCGGATTCCCGGACCGAACATTCCTCGGCGTTGCTCGACTGGCTGAAGGGCTACCGGAAGGAGTGGCTGGGGGCGGATGTCGTCGCTGGCCTGACCGTCGCGGCCGTCGTCATTCCGAAATCGATGGCCTACGCCACGATCGCGGGGCTCCCCGTGCAGGTGGGGCTCTACACGGCGCTCGTGCCGATGCTCGTCTATGCGTTCCTCGGGACGTCCCGGCCCCTCAGCGTCAGCACGACGACGACCCTCGCCATCCTGACGGGGGCGCAGCTCTCCCTGGTCGCCCGGGGTGGCGATTCGGCGTCACTCTTCGGCGCCTCGGCGATGCTGACCCTTCTCGTGGGAGGCGTCCTTTTTCTGGCGGCCGTCCTGCGGCTGGGCTTCGTCGCGAACTTCATCTCCGAGCCGGTGTTGATCGGCTTCAAGGCCGGCATCGGCCTCGTCATCGTTCTGGACCAGCTCCCGAAGCTCCTGGGCATCCATTTCCAGAAGGGCTCCTTCCTCCACAACCTGCTGGCCATCCTCAAGGGGCTTCCGGAGACGGCCCTGCCGACCCTCGCGGTCGGGCTCGTAATGGTTTTGCTCCTCGTCGGGATCGAGCATTTTCTTCCGCGGATTCCGGCGCCTCTGGTCGCCGTCGCCGCCGGGATCGCCGGGATGGCCTTCCTCGGGCTGGGGGCCCATGGCGTGAAGTCCGTCGGCACGATTCCCCAGGGCCTTCCGTCCTTCATCGTGCCGGACTTCTCCCTCGCCGGAGATCTCTGGGCCGCCGCCATCGGCATCGCGTTGATGAGCTTCACGGAGACGATCTCGGCCGGGCGCGCGTTCGCCAGATCCGAAGAGCCGCCTCTCCGGGCGAACCGGGAGTTACTGGCGACGGGACTCGCGAACGCGGCAGGCGCGGTGTTCGGGGCGATGCCGGCGGGGGGGGGCACGTCACAGACCGCGGTGAATCGTCTGGCCGGGGCGCGGACGCAGCTGGCCCAGCTGGTCACGGCCGGCGGCACACTGGTGACGATGCTCTTTCTGGCTCCCTTTCTCGCGCTCATGCCGGAGGCCACCCTGGCGGCCGTCGTCATCGTCTATTCCATCGGGCTGATCCAGCCGGCGGAGTTCCGCGCGATCCTCCGGGTCCGACGCACCGAGCTCGTCTGGGCCGTCGCGGCGATGCTCGGCGTGATGCTGCTCGGCACGCTCCGCGGAATCCTCGTCGCCATCATCGTGTCGATCGTCGCGCTCGCTGCCCAGATGGCCGATCCCCCGGTCTACGAGGTCCGACGCAAGCGGGGCACCGGCGTCTTTCGCCCGGTGTCGGCCGAGCATCCGGAGGACGAGTCGTTCCCCGGGCTTCTGATGATCCGGGCCGAAGGGCGGGTCTTCTTCCTGAACGTCGGGCGCGTCACCGAAAGGATCGCCGCGATCGTCCAGGAGGCCCGGCCGCGGGTCGTCGTCCTCGACGGCAGCGCCATCTTCGACCTCGAGTACACGGCTCTCAAGTCGCTGATCGAGGCCGAGGAAAAGCTCCGGGGCGAGGGGACCGTCCTCGCCCTCGCCTCTCTCAACCCGCAGTTCCGGACGATGGTCGAGCGCTCGCCGCTCGGCGCGACGCTCGGTCGCTCCCGGATGTTCTTCAACCTCGAGCAGGCGGTCGAGAAATACACGTCCCTCCTGCCGCCCGCAGAGAAAGACTGACCGTACGCATGCCTCACCTCTTCGACCCCCTGACGCTCCGCGGCGCGACGTTTCGGAACCGGATCGGCGTCTCGCCGATGTGCCAGTACAGCTGCCTGGACGGCCTCGCGACGGACTGGCACCTCGTCCACCTCGGCTCGCGCGCCGTCGGCGGCGCCGGCCTCGTGATGGTCGAGGCCACCGCGGTCGAGGCGCGCGGCCGGATTTCCCCCGCCGACATGGGCCTCTGGTCCGACGCGCACATCGAGCCCCTCGCGCGGATCGCGCGATTCGTCTCGGAGCAGGGGGCCGTCCCCGGCATCCAGCTTGCCCACGCCGGGCGGAAGGCCTCCACCGCCGTGCCGTGGGCGGGAAGCGGTCCCGTCGCCGACGCCGACGGCGGGTGGCAGGCGATCGCTCCGAGCGCGATCCCGTTCTCTCCGAAGGACCGGACCC
Organism: uncultured Acidobacteriota bacterium; assembly: GCA_963779415.1. Classification (GTDB taxonomy): domain Bacteria; phylum Acidobacteriota; class Thermoanaerobaculia; order UBA5066; family UBA5066; genus DAOMFB01. The sequence goes on from CAVZYA010000001.1 coordinate 2,045,970, forward strand.
CCGCGGAGATGACGGCGGCCGACATCGCCGCAATCCTCGACGCTTTCCGGAAAGCGACGATTCGCGCGAAGGAAGCCGGGTTCGGCCTCGTCGAGCTGCACGCCGCGCACGGCTACCTCGCGCACAGCTTTCTCTCGCCCCTCTCGAACCGCCGGACGGACTCGTACGGCGGCCCCTTCGAGAACCGGACTCGCTTCGCTCTCGAGGCGCTCGGCGCCATTCGCTCGGCGTGGCCGGACGAGAAGCCGGTCTCGGTCCGTCTCTCGTGCACCGACTGGGCGGACGGAGGCTGGACGCTCGAGGACTCCGTCGCCCTCGCCCGCCGCCTGAAGGATGAGGGCGCCGATCTCGTCGACTGCAGCTCGGGAGGCCTCGTCCCCGACGCGAAGGTTCCCGTCGGCGCCGGCTACCAGGTTCCGCTCGCCGAGGCGGTCCGCCGCGGCGCCGGGATCCCCACCGCCGCCGTCGGGCTGATCACCGAGCCGATGCAGGCGGACGAGATCGTCCGGAACGGGCGGGCCGACCTCGTTCTCCTCGCGCGCGAGGAGCTGCGGAGCCCTTACTGGCCGATCCACGCGGCCCGAGTCCTCGGCCAGACGAAGAGCCTCCGCATTCCGCCCCCGTACTGGAGAGGGATTCCTCCGGCCTGACGAGGGCTCCGGAGCCGGCGACCTTTTCCTGGAATCGCCGCGCGACGAGGCCTCTTTGTGACGCGTCTCTCACGCATTCGGCGCGGAGATTGCTAACCTTCCGGGCGGAGGACCGCCCATGAGCCGAAATCGACGCGCTCTCGCTCCGGCATTCGCCATCGCCGCGCTTCTCGCGCTGCCCGCGGGTGGAGACGCTCAGGAACCGCCGGCCGCCAAGCCGACGCCCGCCCCGACGCCGAGGGACCAGTGGACCGAGATGAGGCTGGACGCGAGGAGAAAGGTGATCGACGCCATGGCGGGCGAGACGCTGGAGAGGCTGACGATCCGCGAGCCGAAGGCGAAGGAGCTTCTGGAGAAGGCGTACGGCTGGGCCGTCTTCGACAGCTTCAAGTTCGGGATCGGTCTCTCGGGCGCCGGCGGAAGCGGCGTCGCGGTCGAGCGCGCGAGCGGAAAGCGGACCTACATGAAGATGGGGAGCGCCGGGATCGGCCTGACGCTCGGCGGACAGAGGTACCGTGTCGTCTTCCTGATGCAGGACAGCGAGACCTTCGAGCGGTTCGTGACGAAGGGGTGGTACGCCGACGCATCCGCCCGCGCCGCCGCCGGCAAGGAAGGGGGCGCCTCGGGAACCGCTTTCGTGAACGGACTCGCGATCTACCAGCTCAACGACGCGGGCCTGATGGCGAGCGTCGACATCTCCTCGACCTGGTACTCGAAGGATGACGAACTGAACTGATCGCCATCTCCCGGGGTGTGATGAACGGCCCTCCCGCAATCTCGCGCCGGCGGATGCTCCTCGGAATCGCGGCTCTCCTCGTCCTGTCCGTGGCGCTTTCGTGGGGTGCCGGTCGGACCGAGAGCCTGACGATGGACGAGCCGGTCCATCTGACGGCCGGCGCGAGCGCCCTCGCCACGGGAGACTTCCGGCTGAACCCCGAGCACCCCCCCCTCGCAAAGGTCTGGGCGGCGCTCCCCCTCCTCCTCGTTCGGCACGTCCCGTTCGGTCCCGCGAGTCCCGGATTCGGGGACGGCGACGCGGCCGCGGCCGCGCGCGACTGGCTCGGCAGGCGGAACGACGGCACCTCTCTCGTTCAGGCCCCCCGGGCGGCGATGCTCCTCCTGACGACGCTCTTCCTCGCCGCCGTCGCCGCCACGATTCACCGGCTCTTCGGCGCCGGTCCCGCCCTCCTCGGTCTCGGCGTGGCCGCCCTCGACCCGACGATCCTCTCCCACGGCCATTACGTCACGACGGACATCCCCGTGTCGCTCTTCGCCCTTCTGACAATCGGGACCTTCGCCGCGTGGATCGAGAAACCCGGAGCCGCGCGCTTCGGACTCTTCGCGCTGGCTCTCGCCGCTTCCGCTCTGACGAAGTTCTCGTGGGTTCTCCTCCTTCCCGCGCTCGCCCTGATGGCTGCCGCGGCCGGACTGCCGCAAAGATGCGTCGGCGGTCCTCGTTCCTCGCCTGCCGCCTCGTTCGGCGCGCTCGCCGGCGCCCTCGTCGTCGTCGTTGCCGCGATCTGGGGCGCCTACCTCTTCCGCTTCTCCCCCTTCCGCCCCGATCTCGCGATCCCGTCGACGAAGCCCGCCCCTGTCGTCCGGACCGGGCTTGCCCCGGGACAGCTCGACGAGGCGTGGCGCGAGGTTTCCCACGACTGGGACGGCCAGCTCCGCACCGGGATCGTGGACGTCGTCGTCCGCGGGATGCGCGACCGGAAGCTTCTTCCCGAGGCGTATCTCTACGGATTCGCCTACGCGCGCCACTGGGCGGACGCGCGGAAGACGTATCTCATGGGGCGCTTCTCGTCGAAGGGCTTTCGGGCCTACTTCCCCGTCGCGGTCGCCGTCAAGACACCGCTCGTCTCCCTTCTTCTTGCCGTTCTGGGAATCGCGGCGATTCTCCTGAAGAAGGTTCGGCCTCCGGGGAGCCCGATCCTCGCCGTCGGCATCTTCGGCTTCGCCGCCTTCTACCTCTTCGTGGCCATCGCCGGAAACCTGGACATCGGCATTCGCCATCTCCTCCCGGCTTTCCCCGCTCTTTTCGCCCTCGCGGGGGGGGCCGCTGCCTGGGGCCGAGGCCGTGCCGGGCGGATCGCGATCGGCCTTCTCGCGGCCCTTCTCCTCGCGACGGCGCTTCATGCCTATCCCTTCTATCTCGGTTACTTCAACGAGGTCGCTGGCGGCTGGCAGAACGGGCATCGCTGGCTGGTCGACAGCAACCTCGACTGGAATCAGGATCTCCTCCGTCTGCGCGATTACCAGAGGGCTCATCCGGAGGAGCGCCTCGTCCTCCTCCGCTACGGCAGCGGCCGCCCCTTCCCCTCGGGTCTGTCCGTCGAGCCTCTCGCCGCGGAAGGCGACGAGACGGCTTTCGCGCCGCTCGGCCCCGGCACGTATGTCGTGTCGGCCACGATGCTCGTCGGCACCCTTCAGCCGATCGTGCGCCCCGAAACCTGGGAACGATCCGACGTCAGGGAGAGATACCGCTCCCTCTGGAGCCGCTTCTTCGCTTCCGCCCCGTCCCCGCCCGGAAACGGGCCGTCCGGACGCGACCGCCTCGTCTTCGAGGGAATGCGTCGCGGCCTCCTCGTCATGCGTCTCGGCGCCCGGGCCCCCGATCTCCGCCTCGGCACCGGGCTCTTCGTCTACCGGCTTCGCGAGCCGGAGATCGCCGACCTGACGCGGCCCGAGTAAGGACACCGCCGACGCCATGGGTCGCCGCGCGCCGATGCGCTACGCTCTCTTCCGGCTCATGACCATCCGACGGTACCTCCCCATCGGGCGCCTGTCCCTCGCCGCGCTCGCTCTTTTCCTCGCCTCCGCGCAGGCCGGCGCGCAGTTGCCGTCCCTTCTTCCGACGCCGACGCCATCGTCCTCCGCCGAGGCACCGGGAGACCCGTACCGGCGCGAGACGCCGCGCGGCACCTTTCTCGGCTTCATCCAGGCGGCGCAACGGTCGAACTGGGCCGCGGCCGCGGAATTCCTCCAGGTCCGCGGAAATCCGACCCCGGCGGCCCGGGAGGCGCTGGCGCGGCAGCTCGAGGCGGTGCTGAACCAGGCATTCTCGGGCGACATCCAGAGACTCGCCGGATCGGCCGCCGGCAACCTCGCGGACGGACTCCCGCCCGACGTCGATCGGGCCGGGGAGATCACCGTCGGTGACGTCACGGTCGACGTCCTCCTCGTCCGCGAGACCCCGGCCGAAGGGCCCCCGATCTGGCTCTTCTCCTCCCAGACGCTCCGCGACGTCCCGCGTCTCTACCACGAGCTGAACGTCCCGGAGATCGAGGAGAAGGTTCCGGAGTTCCTCCGGAAGCCGGTGGGACCCCTCCGGCTCTGGCAGCTGATCGGCTTCTTCATCCTCGTCCCCCTCTACTTTCTCGTCTCCTGGTTCGGACTTCATTTCGCCATGAAGCCTCTCCGGCGCCGGCTGGAGAAGCACGGCCGGCAGGGGGACCTTCGCGAGGCGCTCAAGAGGGCGCAGCCGCCTCTCGCCCTGCTTCTCGCCCTCGCTCTGCACCGCGTATTCGTTCCCTATCTCTCGCTCCCGCTCCTCTTCCGCTACCGCTACGGCCAGTGGTTCCAGGTCTCGCTCGTAGCGGCCTCGGCCTGGCTCTTCCTCCGGTTGATCGACGTTTTCTCGGGGACGGCCCGGGATCGCTTCGCGGCGGCCGGCTCCTCGGCCGTCCCGACGATCACGCTCGGCCGGAGGATCCTGAAAGGGGCGGTCATTCTCTTCGCGCTCCTCGCGGGGCTCTCCGCCCTCGGGGTGAATCTCACGGCGGCCCTCGCCGGCCTCGGCATCGGCGGCCTCGCCTTCGCTTTCGCGGCGAAGACGAGCATCGAGAACATCTTCGGCGGCTTCACCGTCCTCGGAGACAAGATCCTCCGGGTGGGCGACGCCTGCCGGATCGGGGCCGTCGCCGGGACCGTCGAGGACATCACGCTCTTCGCGACGCGCCTCCGGACGCCCGAGAGGACCATCGTCTCGATCCCGAACGGCACGCTCCTGACCCGGGAAATCGAGAACCTCTCGAGCCGCGACCGCTTCCTCTTCAGCCACGTCCTCGGCTTTCGGTACGAAACGACGCCGGCGCAGCTGAAAGCCCTGCTCGAGTCCCTTCGAAAGGTCCTCGCCGACCACCCGCGCGTCACGCCCGAGGAGTGCCGCGTCCGGCTCCTCCGCTTCGGAGCCTCCTCGCTCGACATCGAGCTGCGCGCCTACGTCCTCGCGGCCGATTTCGCGGGCTTCCTCGAGGTGCAGGAGGAGCTTCTCTTTCTCCTCCTCGAATCCGTCGCCGCCGTGGGGGCGGGCATCGCGTTCCCGTCGCAGATTCTCTACCTCGGGAAGGACTCGCCCCCGGCCTCCTCCTCCCCCGCCTGAGGCGCCCGCACCGCCGGTGCTTCGAGCCGGGCGACGGCGTGCGTCAGGTCCTCGTGGGCGCCGACGAGGACGATCGTGTCGCCCGCGGCGACGATCCAGTCCGGCGGCGGCGGGGCGTGGGGTACGCCGTCCCGGAGGACCGCCGGTACCGCGACGTGGTCGACGGCGAGGTCGAGGGCCGCGAGCGTCTTCCCGTCGGCCGCCGTGTCGGGCATGACGAGGAAGAGCTCGCTCGTCCCGGCGGCGACGAGGGCCGAAAGCCGCCGCCCTCCCGCCGTCCGCGCCCGCGGGTCGCGGAGCTTCCGGTAGGCCTCGTCGCGGAGAAGGCGGATCTGCGTCCCGATGACGTTTCCGGGGACGCGGAGGAGGTGGAGGACGCGCGAGACGAGCTCGATGGAGGTCTCGTACTCCTCCGGGATCACCTCGTCGGCCCCGACGGCCCGGAGCGCGTCCACCTCGCGGACGTACCGCGTCCGGACGATGACCCGCGCCTCCCGGGTTCTTCTGCCGGAAGAGGCGGACGACGCGGCGTGCCGCGTCGGGATCGGGAATCGTCACGACGATGCCGAGCGCCCGCGCGGCGCCCGCGGCCTCGAGCCCCTCGGCCCCCGTCGCGTCGGCACGCACCGTCCGGAGCCCCTCCCGCCGCGCCTCGGCGATCCGCTCCATGTCGACGTCGACGACGACGTACGGAATCCGCGTCTCGTGAAGGACGCGCGCCACGTTCGTTCCGTTCAGGCCCGCTCCCACCACGAGGAGATGCCGGACGAGACGCACCTCTTCGTCCCCGGACGGCGCCTCGACCCGCTCCGGGAGCCGGACCGCGATGCGCGGCCCCGCGGCGACGAGGAACGGGCACGAGCGCCATCGTCAGGACGGCCGCCGCCACGACGATCTGGCCGGTGTCCGGGGAGAGGAGCCCCAGGGGCTCGGCCGCCCGCGAAAGGAGGAACGAGAACTCACCGATCGAGGCGAGGGCGAGCGCCGCCCGGAGCGACGTCCTCGGGACGACGCCCGCGAGCGTGAGCCCGAAGAAGGCGGTCACCGTCTTCAGGACGACGAGCAGCGCGACCGCCCCCGACCACCAGGAGCGGGCGCTCGGCGAGATGCGCCGGTGAGAGGAGCATCCCGACCGAGACGAAGAAGAGGCTCGACAGGAGGTCCCGGACCGGGGCGAGGGTGGCCGCGACCTCGTGGACGTGGTCGCTCTCGCCGAGGACGATGCCGGCGGCGAACGCGCCCATCGCCGCCGAGACGCCGGCCCGCTCCCCCGCCATGATCATCCCGAGGACGAGGACGACGACCGCGCCCGTGAAGATCTCGCGGCTTCCCATCCGCGCGACGCCGTCGAGAAGGCGCGGCGCGACGTTCCGGGCCACGGCCACGAGAAGGACGACGCCGGCCACCGCGAGGGCGACCCGCGAGAGGACGCCGAGGAGCGACGCTCCCGCCGCTCCAGTCCCCGGAGCCACCGCGAGGGCCGGCAGGAGGAGGAGGATCGGAATGACGGCGAGGTCCTGGAAGAGGGCGACGGCGAGGAAGGTCCGGCCGTACGGGCTCGCCAGCTCGTCACGCTCCTTCAGGATCGGGAGGACGACGGCCGTCGACGAGACGGAGACGAGGAGGCCGAGAAAGAGCGCCACGTTCGGCGGGCTTCCCCACGCGAGCGCCGCTCCTCCGGCCGCCGCGGCCGCGAGCGTCATCTGAAGCGCGCCGCCGAGGAGCGACGTCTTCCCGAGCGCCCGGAGCCTCCGGAGCGGGAACTCGAGGCCGACGAAGAAGAGGATCAGGGCGACGCCGAACTCGGCCACCGCCTCGACGCGCGACGCTTCCCGGACCCAGCCGAGAGCATGGGGCCCGAGGGCGACGCCGGTCACGAGGAACCCGACGATCTGGGGAAGCTTCAGCCGCCGGCAGACCCAGAGGACCGGAAACGACGCCGCGAGGACGACGATCAGGTCCCGGAGGAAGGCGCTCGCGACCACGCCCGCAGTATAGGAACGGCTCTGTCAGAATCGGAGGCGAAGCGATGACGCTGACGAAGACTTTCCGCCGGAGCGGCCTCGTCGTCCTCGCCGGCGTCGTCCTCCTCGTCGCGGGGGCGGCCGGCGTCCGGGGCGGCTTCTGGACGCCCGTGGGGATCGTCTTTCTGCTCCTCGCAGGGCCCGTCTTCCTCGTCAGCCTCTTCCGCCATCTGATGCGCGGCCTCCTCTGGAGGGTCGGGACCCGGCTTCTCGTTTCGTATCTCCTCCTCGTCCTTCCGATCCTCTTTCTCGTCGTCGTGGCGTACGCCGGCGTCTGGCTCGTCGCGGCACAGGTGGCCGGAAAACGCGTGGAGCAGGCGCTCGAGAAGAGGCGCGACATCCTCCAGACGACGGCCCGCCTCCTGGCGGACCGTTTCGGGGAGACCGCCTCGCCGGAGGCGCACAAGGCCGCGTTCGAGGAGCTGACCGCTCCCGTTCGCACCCTCGGGGACGTCGGATACGACTACGTTCCCGAAGGCGGGAAGGAAGAGTCGCAGGGGACGCCGGGCGGCGTCTCGCTCCTCCCCCGGGCCTGGCTCCCGGCTCTCCCGTCGTTCTTCATCGGCCACGACGGCTCGCAGGATTTCTTCGCCGCGGTCGAGCGGCGCCGGAGCGGAACGCTCGTCCTCACGCTTCGGACGGGAACGTCCTTCCGGATGGCGATCGAACGCGAGCTCGGGATGAAGATCGACGTCCGGCGGGCGCGGCAGCTCCCCGGGAACGCGCCCTCCGCCACGGGGAAGACGACGCTCTCCGTCGGCAACCAGCGCTTCGACCTCGAACGGACCGAGGGAGACGGCGCGGAAGCGGCCACCCCCCCCGCGGCCGGCGCGCCGCGGGCCGGATCGGGCCCGATCTACGGGCGTTGGGTTCTCTATCCCGTCTCTCTCGCCGTCGACCTCGTCGACTGGTCGACCGGCGCGCCACTCCCCGAGGAGCGGATCGTCCTCCTCCTCCACACGTCCATCGCCGACGAGGCCCGGGCGCTCTTCGGCGAGATACGGATCGGGAGGACCGCGACACCCTCCTCCGACGTCGCCCTCGCCGTCATGAAAGGCCTCGGAATCGCCGCCCTCGTCGTCTTCGCCCTCGCGACGCTTCTCGCGGCCGTCCTCGCCCTTCGGATCTCCCGGGCGACACGGCGCCTCTCGCAGGGGGTCGCCGAGATCGAGAATGGAAACTACGCGCACCGCGTCGTTCTCCCCGGAAACGACCAGCTCTCGCGCCTCGTCGACGGATTCAACGAGATGACGTCCCATCTGGAGACAAGCGTCCGCGAGCGCGCGGAGAAGGCCGCGCTCGAGCACGAGCTGGAGGTGGCGCGGAGCCTCCAGCGCCGTCTGCTTCCGCCGGCCGATTTCTCCTACCCCGGCGTCGAGATCGCCATCGACTTCCACCCGGCCGCGGCCATCGGCGGCGACTTCTACGACCTCGTGGCGAGCGACCCGCCCGGCGTCCTCACCGTCGTTTTGGCCGACGTCTCGGGACACGGCCTTCCGACCGGGATCGTCATGGCCTCCGCGAAGGCGTCACTCAGCGCGCTCGTCCAGGCGGGCGCGACCGGTGCCGACCTTTTCTCGCGCCTCGACGCCGAGGTCACGCGGACGACAGACAGCCGGACCTTCCTGACGATGGCCTATTTGAGATTCTCTTTTGCCGAAAGGCGGATCTTCCATACGAACGCCGGACATCTCTACCCCTACCGCGTCACCCCGGCGGGCGCCGTCTCCTCCCTCGTGAACCCCGCGCGGCCGCTCGGCCTCGGCCTTCCGGTCGTCTTCCGCACCGTCGAGGCGCCGCTCGAGGCGGGCGATCTCTGGGTCCTCCTCTCGGATGGAATCGTCGAGGCGACGCGCCCGGAGAGCGACGAGGAGTTCGGCTTCGTCCGCCTCGAGTCCGTTCTCGCCGGCGCGGCTGGCGATACGGCGGTGGCGACCCGTGACCGGGTCCTCGCCGCATGGCGGGAGTTCACCGGCGGCGACGAGCCGACGGACGACCGGACCCTCATCGTCCTCCGGATCGGGAGCGGCGGGCCGCATGCGTGACGGGCGCGACCGCGTCGCCGGGCTCGTGCTCACCTCGCTCGCCGCGACCGAGGCGGTGATCCAGGCGGGACGCGCCTTCTTCTATCGAAAGCAGGGACTCGACCTCGCGCCGCCCTATCTCGCCGCGAAGCTCCTCCTTCGCGGGGACCGGCGCTTCTACGACGACGCCGTCGTCGGGGCGGCCGGCTCCGCGCTCGGCATCCACGGCCCGGCGGGGCCGGGAGACCCCGTTCTCAACTTCATCTATCCGCCCTGGCTCCCCGCGGCGTACGCGCCGCTCGCGCTTCTCCCGTGGGGGGCGGCGCGCCTCGTCTGGTTTCTCTTTTCGGCCGCAGCCACCGTTCTCGCTCTTCTCCTTCTCGCCCGCGCCACAGCCGGCGACGCGGACGAGGAGCGGGATCTGTCGCACGCGGCTCTTTTCGGTGCGGCCTTCTTCTTCCCTCTCTTCTACGGCCTGATGACGGGGCAGGCGAACGCCGTGCTGCTGCTGCTCGTTGCCGGCTCGCTTCTCGCTTTCCGGGAGGGGCGGATGCTCCTCGCGGGGCTTCTCCTCGCCCCGGCGGCGCTCACCAAGCCTTTCCTCGCCTTTCCGGCGCTCGTCTTTCTCGCGCGGCGGGCGTGGGGCGCGCTCGGGGGGCTGGCGGCGGGCGCCGGGCTCCTCGCGCTTCTCGGGCTCGCCGTCGGCGGGCCACGGGCGTGGCCGGGCTTCTGGGCACAGATCTCGGCGCACAACACCCTCCGGACGTACGAGCCGAGAAACCACTCGCTCGCCGCGGCCGCGCTCGCGATCTTCGGACCGGGAGACTCCGTCCAGGCCGTCGTGACGGCCCCGGCCCTTGCCGCTCCCGCGGCGCTCGCCGGAGCGGTGATCGCCGGCCTTCTGACCTTCCTGGCGCTTCCTCTCCGCTCCCGCGCTTCGGCGGATCCTGCGCTCGGCTTCGGCGCCGCGCTCGCCCTCGGCCTTCTCCTGACGCCGAAGGCGTGGGAGCACTATGGCGTCTTCCTTCTCCCCGGCTTCCTCGCCGCGTACGCCGCCTTCCGGGATGGAGAAGAACGGCCTCCCCGGGCGGTCCTCTTTCTTCTCGGCGCGTCCTTTTCGGTCTGGGCCTTCCTGCTCGTCTCGCAGGAGGAGTACGCCGCTCTCGTGCGCCGCCCGTACTCGCTCCTCCTCGCCTCCAAGACGGCCGCCACGCTCGCCCTTCTCGGGCTTCTCGCGTGGGCCGCGCGCCGGTCCGGCGCTTCCGCCCGCGGCGCTTCCTAGCGGCGGAGCGCGAAGGTCCGGGAGAAGCCTTCCGAGGGAATCGAGACGGTCACTTCGATGGCGCCCTCGGGACCGCAGGCGTACGTCTCCTCTATCTCGGGCCCCTCTTCCGTCCGGACGACACGGACGTCCTCGAGCGACGTCCGGTCCCGCAGCTGCCGCTCGTACGGGAAGAGGATCTCCTCCCACGGCGTCACGTCGCCGTCCGGACGTCCTTCGGTCATCCGGGTGCACTCGAGGTACCGAAGATGGCCCACGTTGTGGACGGCGCCGTACCGGCGGATCGCCACGAGCGGAGGATCCCCCGGCCTCGGAAGCGGCGTCCCTTCGGGGAAGATCAGGTCGAAGGTGACGTTCCCGCCGCGCTCGGCCTCCCGGAAGACGCCGAAGTGGCGCGTGAGCCTCTCCGTCAGCGTCCAGCCGCTCTCCCCGTCGAGAAAGGCCGCGAGCCCGATCGCGGTTGCCGCGAACGGATAGGGAGAGCGCCGGACCCGGCGCTCGCCGAAGCGCTCCTTGAGGCGGCGTCCGACGAGAGGAAAGGCCCCGCCGCCGCCGACGACGTAGAGGCCGGCCACCTCGTCCCACGAGACCCCGGCGCCCGGCTCCTCGAGAAGCGGGGCGACCGCGTCGATCGTCTGCTCGACGAGCGGCGCGCAGGCCCGGTAGATCTCTTCGATGGAGATCGCGAGCGGGCCGCCCCGGACCGGTGCGAGGTCGACGAGAAACCGGCGCGAGCCCGGCCCGACGGACTCCTTCTGCCGCGCGCATTCCTCGAGAAGCAGAGCCCTTCGCGCCTCGTTCAACTTCTCGAGGCGCGCCCTCTCGATGACGAGGGCGAGGATCGCCTCGTCGAAGTCGTCCCCGCCGAGGCGCTTGACGCCGCGCGTCGCGACGACGTCGTGCGACTTCCCCGACATCCGGACGAGGGAGGCGTCGAAGGTGCCGCCGCCGAGGTCGTAGACGACGACATGCTCGCGCCGCGCGGTCAGCGTGTTCCGGTACCGGTGGGCGTACTCGAGCCCCGCGGCGGAAGGCTCGTTCAGGAGCGCCTTCACCTCGAACCCGGCCCGGCGGAAGGCCTCGAGCGTCATGAAGCGCTGGGCCGTGGAGGCCGTGGCGGGGACGCTGACGACCGTCTCGAGCGGCTCGTCCACGGTAAGCCCCGTGTTCGAGACCGCGACGAGGTCGCGGTGAAGCTGCGAGAAGAACCCTGTCAGGACCTCGAGGAGCGGGACCGCGACGGGTCCGATCGCGACCTCTGTCCCGAGGCCGGCCTCGTCGAGAAGCCGCTTGAAGGAGCGGAGGACGGTCCAGCCCGGCTGGTGACGGAGGGCGGCCGCCTCCGCCCCGAACCGGAGGGCCCCGTCGGCGTGGCGCGCGGCGACGAGCGACGGAACGGACTCCGCGCCGTCGAACCCGACGACCGGATAGTTCCCGCGATCGACGAGCGCGACGACGGTGTGGGTCGTGCCGAAATCGATTCCGAGCTTCACGAGGAGAGTATACGGAGCCGGCGGCTCGGTTATCCTGCCGGCGCTTCATGTCGTTCGACCAGCTTCTCTTCGCCCTGGTCTCCGTCGTCGGGATCGCGACGGGCGCGGCCTACGTCCCGCAGGCCGTGAGGATCTGGAGACGGAAGAGCTCGGACGACGTCTCGATCCTCACGTACTTCCTCTTCCTCGCCGGCCAGGCGGTCTACCTCGTCTACGGCTTCCGGATCCGCCAGTGGCCGCTCATCGTCGGGATGGCGGCCAACATCGCCGGGAATCTCGCCGTCATCCTCTCGGCCCTCCGGTTCCGCGGCCGTCCCTGAGTCGGGACGCGCCCCGGCTCCGGAATGGGTCAGAATCCGGCGGTGGACCAGCCGGACCTTCCCCCGGGGCTCGTCGAGGTGCTCGGCCCGCTCTGCGACGGGAGGCCCCTCGTCTTCTTCGACCTCGAGACGACCGGCACGGAGAGGACGCTCGACCGGATCGTCGAGATCGCCGCCATCGCCATCCTTCCCGACGGGCCGCCACGGGTCTTCGACCGGCGCGTGAACCCGGGCGTCCGGATCCCGAGCGAGGCCGCGGCCATCCACGGGATTTCGGACGCGGACGTCAAGGACGCCCCGACGTTCCGCCAGATCGCTCCCGACCTCCTCGCGTTCCTCGGCGACGCCGACCTCGCCGGATACAACATCCGGGCCTTCGACATTCCCCTCCTTCAGAAGGAGTTCGAGCGGGCGGCCGTCCCCTTCCGCCTCGAGGGGCGTCGGATCGTCGACATGCAGACGATCTTCTTCCGAAAGGAACCGCGGGACCTCGGCGCCGCTCTCCGGTTCTTCGCGGGGCGCGAGCACGCCGGGGCGCACGCGGCCCTCGCGGACGTCGTCGCTTCCGCCGAGGTCCTCGCGGGACAGCTCCGCCGCTATCCCGATCTCCCCCGGACGATCGGCGGCCTCCACGAGTTCTCCGCCCCGGCCGAGGGGCGGTGGGTCGATCCGGACAAGCGCTTCTTCTGGCGGGACGGCGAGGCCGTCTTCGCCTTCGGGGACCACCGCGGCCGGAGCCTCGCGCTCGTGGCCGAGACGAACCCGGATTACCTCGACTGGATGGTCCGGAGGGACTTCCCCGAGCCGGCCAAGGAGATCGTGAGGAACGCCCGCCGCGGCGTCTTCCCGAAGAGACGGCCGTGACGCCGGGGCTCCCGCGGGGCCTCGCCCGGCGCCGTTCCCGTCCCGTCCGGATCGCGCTCCTCACGCTCGGTTGGGCGCTCCTCGCGATCGGATTCGTCGGCGGGCTTCTGCCCGTCATCCAGGGGTGGCCGTTCGGCGTCGCCGGCGCGGCGATCCTCTACGTCGAGAGCCGCTGGGTCAGCGGAAGGTCCGAAGGTGGCGGCAGAAGCACCCGAAGGCGGAAGCGACCTGGCTTCGCGCCCGCCTCTGGCTCCGCGAGCGGCGCAAGGCGCGCGAGGCGAAGGCCCGCGCGGGACGGAGCTGCGGGCCGGCGAGCCTCAGTCCATCTGACGGCGGAGGAACGTCGGGATGTCGAAGAGGTCCTCGCGCGGGTCGCGCTGCGTCAGGATGTTGACTCCGTAGCCCGAGTCCTCCGGCGGAGGGATCACCGGCTCGGGCGCGCTCTTGCCGCCGCGCTTCTCGACGCGCCCCCCCTGAGGCGTGACGGGAAGCGAGACCTCTCGCCGCGAGGCGAGCGCCACCGGAGCATCGAATCCCGTCGCGATGACGCTGATCTTCACTTGATCCCGGAGGTCGGGGTCCCGGACGAGGCCGAAGATGATGTTCGCCTCCTCGTCCGCGGCCTGATGGATGACGTTGCAGGCCTCCCCCACCTCGGCCATCGTCAGGTCGTCGCCCCCCGTGATGTTGATCAGGATGGCGCGCGCCCCCTGGATCGACTGCTCCTCGAGGAGCGGGTTCGAGATGGCGCGTTGCGCCGCCTCGACGGCCCGGTGCTCGCCGGCGGCCGTCCCGGTCCCCATGAGGGCCATCCCCATGTTCTCCATCACCGTCTTGACGTCGGCGAAGTCGAGGTTCACCTCGCCCGGCACGACGATCAGGTCGCTGATCCCCTGAACGGCCTGCCGGAGGACGTCGTCGGCCAGACGGAACGCCTCCCACGTCGTCACGTTCCGTTCGACGAAGGCGTAGAGCCTCTCGTTCGGGATCGTGATGAGCGTGTCGACGTACTCGCGCAGCTCCGCGATGCCGTCCTCGGCGTACCGGAGCCGGCGGCGCCCCTCGAAGGCGAAGGGCTTCGAGACGATGGCGACCACGAGCGCCCCCGCCTCGGAGGCGAGGCGCGCGACGACGGGCGCGGCACCCGTCCCCGTCCCGCCTCCCATCCCGGCGGTCACGAAGACCATGTCCGAGCCCGCGAGCGTCTGCGAGATCCGCTCGGCGTCCTCGAGGGCCGCGTTCTTCCCGATCTCGGGGTTCGAGCCGGCCCCCATGCCGCGCGACGTCGTCAGGCCGAGCTGGAGCTTCGTCGGCGCCTTGTTGTTCCGGAGGGCCTGGAGGTCCGTGTTCGCGGAGATGAAATCGACTCCCCGGATGCCGGCCTCGATCATCCGCTTGATGGCGTTCCCTCCGCCGCCTCCGACGCCGATGACCCGTATCCGGGAAGGCGGGGGGACTTCATCGCCCAGGGTGATCGAGAGAGGTCCGGGCTCGGGATCTTCGAGCAGGATCATTTTCTTTCCTCCATTGCTATCACACGCTGGCCGACGAGGGGAAGAGGCCGCGAAGGGAATTCTTCAGTTTCGAGACGAAGCCCTTGGATCCCGACCGGGGGTGGCGCGCCGGGGCCGAGGCCGCGGCGCTGCCATAGAGAAGGAGGCCGACGGCGCAGGCCCACTCGGGCGCCGAGACGACGTCCTTGAGGCCTCCCACGTTCTGCGGCACTCCCCGGCGGCTCGGGATGCCGACGATCTGCTCGGCGACCTCCACGAGCCCGTCGAGGTCGGCGCCGCCGCCGGTCAGGACGAGTCCGGCCCGAAGCTCCCGGGCCGGGATCTCGCGGACGGCGTCGTCCCAGACGAGCTGCAGGAGCTCGTCGGCCCGGGCGTTCAGGATCTCGGCGATCTCGCGCCTCTTCACGGGATGGACGCCGCGCCCTCCCGTCTGCGGCATGTCGATCGTCTCGTCCTCGGGGACGAGCGCCGGGAGGGCCGACCCGTACTTCCGCTTCAGCCGCTCGGCGTCGGGAACCGGCGCCTTCTTCACGACGGCGATGTCGTTCGTGAAGTGGTCCCCGCCGATCGGGAGGACCGCCGTGTGCCCGAGCGTCCCCCCTCTCCAGACGGCGACCTCCGTCGTGCCGCCGCCGATGTCCGCGAGGACGATCCCGAGTTCCTTCTCGTCGGCCGTCAGGACCGCCTCGCTCGCCGCGAGGGCCTCGAGGACCATCTCGATGACCTCGATTCCGGCGCGATTGACGCAGTTGAGGAGGTTCTGGACGGTCGCGACCGGAACGGTCACGACGTGGACGTCGGCCTCGAGACGGCTTCCGACCATCCCGAGAGGGTCGGCCACCCCTTCCTGCCCGTCCACGACGAACCCGCGCGGAAGGACGTGGAGAACCTCGAACTCCGCCGGGATCGGGACGGAGCGCGCCGCGTCGAGCGAGCGCTGGATGTCCTCGCGGGAGATCTCCCGGTTCTTCGCGGCCACCGCCACGACCTGCCGGCTGTTGAAAGACTTGATGGACGGACCCGAGACGCCGACGACCGCCCGCTCGATCTGGGCCCCCGCCATGATCTCGGCCTCCTCCGTGGCCCGCTTGATGGCGTCCACCGTGGCCGGCACGTCGATGATGGCGCCGCGCCGCGCCCCCTTGTGGGACGCCGTCCCCTTCCCGAGGACGTCGACGCGCCCGCCCGGCTGCGGCTCGGCGATGAGGGCGCAGACCTTCGTGGAACCGATGTCGAGGCTGACGAGATATTGAGCGTTCTTCGGCATGAAGGAATCCCTCAGAGCTTTCCGCGCCCGAGCGTGTCGGGCGGCGTGTGCAGGACGATGCGTCCGTCGAAACGGAGGTCGGCCGAGTCGTCCGGAAGTCCCCGCCGCGAAAGGTCGGGGACGAGGGCGAGGAAGGCGCGCCACGTCGCGGCCGTGCGCGGCGTCTCCTCGGGATTCTTCCCGACGACGAGCCGGGCGCGGGCGAGACGATCGGTCACGACGAGGCCTTCCGGGGAGACAAGGACGTCGGAGACGCGGCTGAAGAGCGCAGGATCCACGTCCTTCAGGGAGGCGAGGAAGGCGGCGGCGCACCGGACGCTCTCGTCGTCCCCCGTCGCGTCGATGATCGGGAAGTCGTCCTCGCCCGAAAGGGCCCGCCCTTCGTACGGACCGAGCCATGCGCCCCCCTTGTCCACCGTCCAGAGCGTCCCTGCGCGGCGGGCGAGCGCGAGAGGCGGGCGCGCCTCGATCCGGATCAGGAGCGTGTCGGGGACGAGCCGCCGGGCCGCCGCGCGCGCCACCCAGGGCTGGCGCGCGAGGCCGCTGACGGCGGCGTCGAGATCGACGAAGAGGAGCGGCCGTCCGAGAAGCGGATCCGTCACTTCCTCGGCCTCGGCGCGGCGGGCGTCCGGCACCCCTTCGAGGACGACGCGCTTCACGGCGAAGCGCGGGTGGTGCCGGAGGACGAGCGCTCCGCCGAGCGCGAGAAGGGCGAGCGAGAGGAGGGTGAGGGCCGGGAGTAGCCCCTTCCACGTCGACCGCCGGTGGCGCGGTCGGGCGAGGCGCGAGATCGGGGGGCGGTAGAAGCTGCTCACGCGGCCCCTCCAGCGGCCAGCCACGCCTCGCCGAAGTGGAGGACGTCGCCGGCCCCCATCGTGATCAGGAGGTCCCCTTCCCGAAGGGTCTCCTCGAGCGCCGGAAGGATCTCCTCGCGCGACGCGAGGAACCGGGCGCTGCGGTGGCCGCGCGCCGTGGCGGCGTCCGCCACGAGCGCTCCGGTCACCCCCGCGATCGGCGCCTCGCGCGAGCCGTAGACGGGCGCGACGAGAAGGACGTCGGCCGCGAGGAACGCCGCGCCGAAGGCGGCCGAAAAGTCGCGCGTCCGGCTGTAGAGGTGGGGCTGGAAGAGGGCCACGACCCGCCGGTCCGGGTGGGTCTGCCGCGCCGCCGCGAGCGTCGCGGAGACCTCCGTCGGGTGGTGTGCATAGTCGTCGTAGACGAGGACTCCCGCGCGCTCCCCTTTCGGCTCGAAGCGGCGGATGACCCCGGCGAACTCGTCGAGGGCGCGCGCGGCGAGGAGGAACGGGATCTCCAGCTCGATCGAGACGGCGATCGCGGCGAGGGCGTTCTTCACGTTGTGGAGCCCCGGCACGGAGAGCCGGACCGGTCCGAGCACCCTCCGGTCGGCGAGGGCCAGGAATCGGGAGCCGCTCCGTTCCAGGACGAGGTCCCGGAGGGTCACGTCGGCCTGCGGCGTCAGCCCGAAGGTCACGACCCGCCGCCGGATGAGCGGCCGGATCTCCTGGACGTTCGGGTCGTCGAGCCCGAGGAGGGCCGCGCCGAAGAACGGGACGCTGTGGGCGTACCTGGCGAAGGCATCCTGGAGGTCCGCGAGGTCGCGGTACGTGTCGAGATGCTCGAGATCGATGTTCGTCACCACCGCGAGAAGGGGCCTGAGCTCGAGGAACGACCGGTCGAACTCGTCCGCCTCCGCCACGAGCCATTCGCCGTGCCCGAGACGGGCGTTCCCCACGTCGCGCATCCGGCCACCGACGATGATCGTCGGGTCCATCCCCGCGGCGAGGAGGATCGCCCCGGTCATCGACGTCGTCGTCGTCTTTCCGTGCGTTCCGGCGATGGCGATGCCGCGCTTGAAGCGCATCACCTCGGCCAGCATCTCCGCCCGCTTGATGACGGGGATCCCGGAGGCGCGCGCCGCGACGACTTCGACGTTGTCCTCGGCGACGGCCGACGAGTAGACGACGACGTCGGAGGAGGCGACGTGCTCGGGGCGGTGCCCGTGGAAGACCGGGATGCCGAGCGACGCCAGACGGCGCGTCGTCTCGGACTCCTTCGCGTCGGAGCCGGTGACGCGGAGGCCCACCGTCTTCAGAAGCTCGGCGAGTCCCGACATCCCGATGCCACCGATTCCGACGAAGTGGATCTCCCGGGCACGAAGAAAGTTCACGCGGGCCTCCTGGCGGTCGAAAGGACGAGGTCGGCCAGTCGCGCCGCGGCGTCGGGGATGGCCGCGCGCCGCGCGGACGATCCCATGTCGAGAAGTCGGGCCGGATCGGAGAGGAGCGCGGCCATCTCGTCCGCGAGCCGGCCGACCGTGGCGTCGTCTTCAGTCACGACGACGGCCGCTCCGGCACGCTCGAGGGCGCGGGCATTGGCTTCCTGATGGCCGTGCGTCGCCCCCGCGAACGGGACGAGGAGCGCCGGGCGCCCGGCCGCGGCGATCTCGGCGGCGGTCATCGCCCCCGAGCGCGCGACGACGAGATCGGCCGAAGCGTATTCCGAAGGGATGTCGTCGAGAAACTCGCGGACGCTCTCGGCACCGAAGCCGAGGGTCGCGTACCGGGTCCGGAGGTCTTCGGCGTCGTGGCCGAGGCCGCGCCGAGCCCGTCCCGCCTGGTGGACGACGTCGAGCGCGAGCCCACGCGCGGCGACGGCCGCGAGGGCGTCGGGGACGAGCCGGTTCAGGATCTGCGCTCCCTGGCTCCCGCCGACGACGAGGACCTTCATCCGCCGGAGAGCCGGGCGTGGCGCGAGAGAGGGGATCGCGAAGAAGGCGTCGCGGACGGGATTCCCCGTGACGACCCCTCCCGGAAGCGCCGCGGCGGCGGCCTCGCTCCCGGCCGCCACGCGGGTCGCGACGCGGGAGAGGAGCCGGTTCGTGAAGCCGGGGACCGCGTTCGCCTCGTGGACGACCGTCGGAACCCGGCGGAGCCACGCCGTCGCGACGACGGGGCCCGACGCGTACCCGCCCACGCCGACGACGGCTCGCGGCGAGCGCCGCGAGAGGATCCGCCACGAATCGAAGAGCGCGGGGAGGACCGCGGCCGCTCCCCGGAGGCGCGCCGCGAGCCCTTTTCCGACGAGTCCGCGCGCCCGGACGAACTCGAGCGGGAATCCCGCCTTCGGGACGAGGTCGGCCTCGAGGCCGGAGCGGGTCCCGACGAGGACGACCGGCTCTTCCGGACGGCGGCGCGAGAGCTCCCGCGCGAGCGCGAGGGCCGGGAAGACGTGCCCCCCCGTTCCTCCGCCGGCGATCAGGATGCCGAAGGCGCCGCTCATGACGCGTGCTGCGAGAGGTTGAGGAGGACCCCGACCGCGAGGAGGTTCGTCCAGAGGGCCGAGCCTCCGTACGACAGGAACGGGAGCGGGATCCCCTTGGTGGGCAGGAGGGCGAGGACGACGGAGATGTTGACGAGGGCCTGCGCCATGATCATCACCGCGAGGCCCGTGCCGAGAAGCCGGCCGAAGGTGTCCGGGGCGTTCGCGGCGGCCCGGATCCCGCGCGCGAAAACGATGCCGAAGAGGGCGAGGACGACGACGCAGCCGATCAGGCCGAGCTCCTCGCCGACGATCGCGAAGATGAAGTCCGTGTAGGGATAGGGAAGGAAGAAGAGCTTCTGCTTCCCGTCCCCGAGGCCGAGGCCCGTGAGGCCGCCGGTCCCGACCGCGATGAGTGACTGGAGAGCCTGGAACCCCTTGCCGAGCGGATCGGCCTCCGGATGAAAGAACGAGAAGAGGCGCTCCCGTCGGTACGGCGCCGAGAGGGCGTAGGCCGTCAGCGTCGGGACGAGGAGGAGCGTCCCGAGGGCGAACCACCGGAGCCGGAGCCCCGCGAGGAAGAGCATCGCGGCGGCGATCACGAAGTAGGTCACGGCGGTCCCGAAGTCGGGCTGGAGCAGGACGAGCCCCGCGAAGAACGCGAGGAGCCCGGCGACGGGGAGGAGGGTCCTCGTCGGGTGGTCGATCTCCCCCTCGCGCCGCGAGAGGAACGCCGCGAGGGCGACGACGAGGCCGAGTTTCGCGAACTCCGACGGCTGGATGGACATCAGGCCGAGGTCGATCCAGCGGCGCGTCCCGTTGATCGGAGCGCGGAAGAGAACGGCGACGAGCGCGGTGGCGACGACGACGAGCGCGGCGACGACGAGGGCCGGACGGTTCATCTGCCGATAGTCGAGAAGGAGCGCCCCCGCCATCAGGGCGGCCCCGAGAAGGACGCCGACCCCCTGTTTGAGGAGGAAGAAGTAGGGAAGGACGGGGGCACCGGCGGCGGGAAGGTAGATCTGCATTGCCGACGCGCTGTAGATCATCACGAGCCCGAGAAGGACGAGCAGGACGACGGCCACGAAGAGGAGGCGGTCGGACGCGAGCTTCCGGGCCATCTAACGGCCCTCCGGAAGGGCCCGGACGAGCGCGGCGAAGACCTCGCCCCGCTGCTCGTAGTTCTTGAACTGGTCGAAGGAGGCGCAGGCGGGCGAAAGGAGGACGACCTCTCCCGGCGAGGCGGTGGACGCCACCTCGACGGCGCGTTCGAGCGTCCGGCAGCGGACGACAGGGATCCCCGGTGGCGCCTCGAGCGCCATCGCGATCCGGTCCCCGGCCGCTCCGATCGTCAGGACGCGGTGCGCCTTCCGGTGCGCGAGCGGGGCGAGGCGCCGGAAGTCGTCCCCCTTCTCCTTCCCGCCGAGGATGAGATGGACCGTCCCGTCCGGGAACCCTTCGAGGCTCTTGAGCGTCGCGTCGACGTTCGTCCCCTTCGAGTCGTCGTAGTACGCGACACCCCGGAGGATCCGGACGAGCTCCGTCCGGTGCGGGAGCCCGCGGAACTCGCGGAAGGTCCGGACGGCGGCTTCTTCCGTCACGCCGACCGGGAGCGTCGCCGCGAGCGCCGCGAGCGCGTTCTCCACGTTGTGGGTCCCGGGAAGCGCGAGGTCGGCGCGGTGCGCGACCGTCTTCGGGCC
Organism: uncultured Acidobacteriota bacterium; assembly: GCA_963779415.1. Lineage (GTDB taxonomy): Bacteria > Acidobacteriota > Thermoanaerobaculia > UBA5066 > UBA5066 > DAOMFB01. The sequence goes on from CAVZYA010000001.1 coordinate 2,066,771, forward strand.
GCTCCCGTCGAGGTCGGCGACGAAGGCGTCCCCAAGGAGCGCGACGCCGCGGCGCGGGGCTCCCGCCCGCGAGAACTCGAGGCGCCGCGCCCGGGGGCGGATTCGGGCGACGAGCGGGTCGTCGGCGTTCAGGACGGCGATCTGCGCCTCGTGCTGGTTCTCGAAGATCCGGGCCTTCGCCGCGCCGTAGTCGTCGAGCGAACGGTACCGGTCGAGGTGGTCGGGGGTCAGGTTCAGGTGGACCGCGATGTCGGGCGCGAACCGGCGGATCCCCTCGAGCTGGAAAGACGACAGCTCCACGACCCAGACGGGGGGCGGCGCCCCTTCGGCGAGCGCGCCCGGTGCGGCGAAGGAGATCCATGGGGTGCCGAAGTTCCCGCACGCGAAGGCCTTCCGCCCCGCGGCCGAAAGGAGGGCGGCGGCGAGCGCCGTCGTCGTCGACTTCCCGTTCGTCCCCGTGATGCCGACGACGAGGCCCGGCAGAAGGCGCGAGGCGAGCTCGATTTCGGAGACGACCGGCAGCGCACAGGAGCGCGCCGCGTCGAAGACCGGAAGCTGAAGCGGAATCCCCGGCGAGACGACGACGAGGTCGACGCCCGAGAGAAGCGAGTCCGGATGGCCGCCGAGGACGTAGCGGACACCGTCCCGCTCCGGGAGGTCGCCGAGCTCCTGCCGGCTCTTGGCGTCCGTGGCGACGACCTCGACGCCGCGGGAGAGGAGCACCTCCACGGCGGCCCGTCCGGAGCGGGCGAGGCCGAAGACCGCGGCGCGCGCGATCGGGGCGAGGTCGGCTCCGAGGTCGAGATTCATCGCAGTTTCAGCGTCGAGAGGGAAAAGAGGGCGAAGACGATCGCCACGATCCAGAACCGGATGATGACCTTCGACTCGGCCCATCCGAGGAGCTCGAAATGGTGGTGGAGCGGCGCCATCCGGAAGACCCGCTTCCCCGTGAGCTTGAAGGAGGCGACCTGGAGGATCACGGAGAGCGCCTCGACGACGAAGAGGCCGCCGACGAAGACGAGGAGGATCTCCTGCTTGATGAGAACGGCGACCGCGCCGAGGGCCGCGCCGAGCGCGAGGGATCCCGTGTCGCCCATGAACACTTCGGCGGGGTGCGCGTTGAACCAGAGGAAGCCGAGCGAGGCGCCGACGAGGGCCGCGAGGAAGACGGAGAGCTCGCCCGTCCCCGGGACGTGGGGGACGAGGAGGTAGCCCGCGGCCTTCGCGTTTCCCGCGATGTAGGCGAGCAGGGCGAACGTGGCGGCCGCGATCAGCGTCGAGCCGATGGCGAGGCCGTCGAGCCCGTCCGTCAGGTTGACCGCGTTCGACGCCCCGACGACGACGATCGTCGCGAAGACGAGATAGCCGATCGTGCCGATGTCGGGATGGACGTTCTTGAAGAAGGGAAACGAGAGATGCGTCGGCTCGGGGCGCCCGGGAAAGAGCGTCATGGAGGCGAGCGCGACTCCGAGGCCGACGAGCGTCTGCAGCAGGAGCTTCTGCCGCCCCGAGAGGCCGCGGTTCTCCCGCCGCGAGACCTTGCGCCAGTCGTCCCCGACGCCGATGGCCATCGCGAGGAGCATCGCGACGAGGGCGACCCAGACGTAGCGGTTCGAAAGGTCCGCGAAGAGAAGTGTCGGGAGGGCCACCGCGAGGTTGATCAGGACGCCCCCCATCGTCGGCGTGCCCGCCTTGGCCTGGTGCGCCTTCGGCCCCTCCTCGCGGATCGTCTGCCCGATCTGCCGGCTCTTGAGCCAGCGGATCAGGGCGGGCCCGAGCGCCACCGAGAGGATCAGCGCGAGGAGCGAGGCCATGGCGGCCCGGAAGGTGATGTACCGGAAGACGCCGACGACCGGCACGTGCCCCGCGAGCTGAGAGAGGAGCCAGGAGATCACGCGGGACCTCCCGCCCCGGCCGGAGGCGCCGCTTCGAGGAGCGACGCGGCCACGTTCCGGTCGTCGAACGGCTCGCGGCGGTCCCCGAAGACCTGTTCCGTCTCGTGCCCTTTCCCCGCGATCAGGACGACGTCCCCGGCCCGGGCGCTCCGGAGCGCCTCGGCGATCGCCTCGCGCCGGTCGACGAGGTAGGTCGCGCTCCGACCCGCCGCGTCGACGCCGATGCGGATCTCCGCGAGGATGGCCTCGGGATGCTCCGAGCGGGGGTTGTCCGACGTGACGAAGACCTCGTCGGCGAGGAGCGCGGCGATCTTTCCCATGTCGGCGCGTTTTCCCCGGTCCCGGTCGCCGCCGCAGCCGAAAACGACGAGAACGCGTCCGCCGGAGATCTTCGCGAGCTCGCGGGCGGCGGAGAGGACCCCCTCGAGCGCTCCCGGCTTGTGCGCGTAGTCGACGAGGACGTGGAGGCCGCGGGAGTTGGGGATCCGCTCGAGCCGCCCCGGGATCCGGTCGACGGAGGCGAGGGCCTGGATCACGTCGCGGACCGGGAGACCGAGGGCGAGCCCGGCCGCCGCCGCCGCGAGGAGGTTCTCCGCGTTGTGCCGGCCGAGAAGGGGCGAGCGGAGATCGAGTGTCTCGTCCGTCGACGCGACGGTCACCTCGAGCGCGATTCGCGGCACCGCGGTGCGGATCCGGCCCCGGACGTCGGCAGCCGCGTGCCCTTCCAGGGAAAACGCGAAGCGTGACGGCCCCGGAATCCGCGGCAGAAGCCGCCGCCCCCACGCGTCGGCGAGGTTGACGACGGCCTTCCCGCCCGGCTTGAGGAGCGAAAAGAGGTGGGTCTTCGCCTCGAAGTAGCGCTCCATGTCGCCGTGAAAGTCGAGGTGCTCGCGCGAGAGGTTCAGGAAGACCGCAATGTCGAACTGCGTCCCGGCGAGCCGCTCGAGGGTGAGGGCATGCGAGGAGCACTCCATCGTGAAGGCCGTCCCGCCCGCGGCCACGAGCTCCGCGAGAAGCGGCTGAAGGTCCGTCGCCTCGGGGGTCGTCCGTTCCGCCGGGAATTCGCGCCCGTCCGACCGGCGCCAGAAGATCGTCCCGACGAGGCCCCGTCTCGGGTGCGCGACGCCGAGAACGCGGTCCAAGAGAAGCGTCGTCGTCGTCTTCCCGCTCGTCCCCGTGACCCCGGCCATGACGAGAGAGCCCGTCGGGTAGCCGGCGAGCCGGGCCGAGAGAAGGCCGGCCGCGCGCCGCGGATTCGAAACGGCGAGGTACGGGACGGGAAGAGAGGGCATGGAAGGAGGAAGTCCCAGGACGGCCGAGGCTCCGCGTGCGAGGGCGTCCGGAATGAAGCGCCGGCCATCCATCGTGAGGCCCGGAAAGGCCGCGAAAAGGGTCCCCCGCGACGCGCGCCGCGAGTCGTGGGTGATCGCGAGGATCTCCGGGTCGCCGCCCGTGCCGCTCCGGTCGTGCGGCAGCTCCGCCGCCAGCTGGGAGAATTTCATCGATCCTTCTCCCGCAGCGCCGGCGGGCCGAGGGCGACGAGGCAGACGCCGCCTCGCGTCGCCGGCGTGCCGGCCGGCGGCTCCTGGGTGACGACGAACCCGCTCCCCGAGAGGCGGGCCGCGAGCCCCGCGCGGGCGAGGGCGCGTACGGCGTCACGCGCCGAGAGGCCGGAGAGGTCCGGAACCGTCCCTTCGGCCGGATCGTCGAGCCTCTCGGCGCCCCGGCTGGAGGCCGGGACCACGAGCATGGGCGTCTTTCCGCTCGCGCGGGCGCCGATCGAGAGATCCGCCGTGAGGACCGGCGCCGTCTGTTCCGTCCGCACCGGCGGGACCCCGCGCAGCCGGAGCGATTCCGCCATGACGGCCGCGAAGACCGGCGCGGCGACGTCGCCGCCGTAGTAGATCCCTTTCGGCTCGTCGACGACGACGGCCACGACGAGGCGCGGAGAGTCGGCCGGCGAAAAGCCGACGAACGAAGCGACGTGGCGGTCCCGCGAATAGCCGCCTCCCGGGGCCGCCTTCTGCGCCGTCCCCGTCTTGCCGGCTGCGGTATAGCCGGGGACGGCCGCCTGCCGTCCCGTCCCTTCCTCCACGACGCCCGTCAGGAGACGCCGGAGCGTCCGCGCCGTTCCCGGAGAGAGGATGCGGACCGGAGGGCGCGGCGCCATCGTCCGGGCGTCGTGTCCCCCGTGCCGGATCTCCGACACGAGGTAGGGCGTCGGGAGGAGGCCGTCCGTGGCGACGGCCGAGTAGGCGCGCGCGATCTGAAGCGTCGTGACGCCGATCTCCTGTCCGAAGGAGATCGTCGGAAGGGAGAGGGCGCTCCAGGACGAGACGTCCTCGAGGAGCCCCGCGGTCTCGCCGTCCAGGTCGACGCCGGTCCGCTGGCCGAACCCGAAGCTCCGGACGGCCCGGAAGAAGGGACCGCGCCCGAGCGCCATTCCGATCCGCGCGCTTCCGATGTTCGAGGAGTGCTCGAGGACTTCGGGAAGGGGAAGCGTCGCCCACGCCTTGTGGTCGTGCTCGTGGATCGTCGTCGACCCGATCGTGAGCGCCCCGTTCCCGCAGTCGATGACGTCGTTCTCCGCGACGACGCCGGCGTCGATGGCCGCCGCGAACGTGACGAGCTTGAAGACGGATCCGGGCTCGAAGGCGTCGGCGACCGGACGGCATCGGCGCGTCTCGGCGTCCACCTCGCCGAAGCGGTTCGGATCGAAGCCCGGCGCCGTCGCGAGCGCGAGGATCGCCCCCGTCGCCGGATCGAGGACGACGATCGAGGCCGATTTCGCGTGACGCTCGCGCAGCGCCTTCTCCGCTTCGCGCTCGGCGACGTGCTGGATCGAGGCGTCGAGAGTCAGGACGAGTGTGGCGCCTTCCGTCCCGTCGGCGCCTCCGCGATCCGGGAGGCGGACTCCGCCCCGGGTCGCGTAGAGGCGCTGGACGGCGTCGCGCAGAAACGTCACCCGGACGGGCTGACCGCGAATCTCGGAGTCGTATCGGTGCTCGAGCCCGCCGAGCCCGACGTTGTCCGTCCCGACGTAGCCGAGGACGGAGGCCGCGAGCGGGCCTTCCGGGTAGCGCCGCGCCGACTCCTTCCAGAGCTTGACCCCCGGCAGGTTCGCCGATTTCACCCGGGCGGCCGCCGCCTCGGAGACACGGCGGGCCAGCCAGACGAACTCCTTCTCGGGGTTGGCGAGCCGCCGCTCCAGCTCCCGGGCCGGGACGGCCAGAAGCGGCGCGAGGACGGCCGCGGTCGACTTCGGATTCTCGACGTCGGACGGGATCGCGAAGACCGAATCGGCATAGACGGTGACGGCGAGCGGCTTTCCGCCGGCGTCGAGGATCGCTCCCCGGAAGGGCGCCAGCTCCACCGTCCGCTCCTGCTGCTTCCGGGCGCGGCGGGCGAACTCGTCCTTCCGGAGAAGCTGCAGGTCGACGAGCCGGAAGAGGAGAACGAGGATCCAGATCCCCGCGCCCGCGAGGAGAACGAGGGCACGACGGGACGGATCCGGCCGGCCGGGCGCCGTCAGAAGCCCTCCTCCGTCGTGACGGTCGCGGTGGCCGGGGAAGCGGGGAGGCTCCGCGGCGCCGCGGCGGCCGCGCCGGGCGCCCCCTCCTCGATCCGCAGGATCTGCCACGGGGCCGGCGGGCCGAAGCCGAGAGTCGTCCGCGCAAGGGCGTCGACACGCGCCAGAGACGTCGCCTGGGCACGGTCCATCCGGAGCTGCCGGTTCCGCTCGAGGAGGGACTCCTTCTGCCGCGCGACCCGGGCGAGCTGGTAGCCGAGGCGGACCGTCTCGAGGTTCGCCCAGATCGCCGCGAGGAGGACCAGCATCGGAGGAACGGCCGCGAGGGCGAGCGCCGCGAACTCGCGTGTCCTCTTCCGGTCCCGCTCGCGGACGAGGTAGACGTTCTCTACGGGTCGGCGGACCGCATAGGCCATGGGCCGCCTCCCCTCACCGTGCCGCGATCCCCGCCCGCCCGTTCTCTTCGAGCGTCCGCTCGAGAACCCGGAGGCGCGCGGAGCGCGCCCGGGGATTGAGCGTGATCTCCGGGAGCGACGGACGGATCGGCTTTCGGTCACGAGCGCCATCACGCGGCGCCGCCCGCAGACGCAGACCGGAAAGGAGGGAGGACAGGTGCAGCCGGCCGTGTGACGCGCGAAGGCCCGTTTGACGATCCGGTCCTCCAGCGAGTGGTAGGAGAGGACGGCGACGCGCGCGCCGAGGGCGAGACGTGCGATCGCGTCGTCGAGAAACCGCTCGAGGTCGATCAACTCGCGGTTCGTCGCGATCCGGAGCGCCTGAAAGACGAGCGTCGCCGGATCCTTGTGGCGCTCGCGCTTCGGCCCCACGGCCCGGAGGACGAGATGGCGAAGCTCCCCCGTCGTGGACACCGGAGACGTGACGCGAGCTCTGACGATCTCCCGAGCGATCCGTCCGGCCATGCGCTCCTCCCCGTACTCGCGAAAGACCCGCGAGAGTTCCCCCCCGGGCAGCGTGTTGACGAGATCCGCGGCGGTCGGCCCCGAACGGGACATCCGCATGTCGAGGGGGCCGTCCCTCATGAACGAGAAGCCCCTTTCGGGTAGGTCGAGCTGGAGAGACGAGACCCCGAGGTCCGCGAGGATCGCCCTCCACCTCGCCGAGGCCGAGCCGGTCGAGATGTGCCGCGATCTCCTCGTAGCGCCCCGGAACGAGGACGAGGCGATCCCCGAAGGGAGCCAGCCGCGCGCTGGCCTCGGCGAGAGCGTCGGGGTCGGTGTCGATGCCGACGACCCGGACCGACGAGGCGGCGGCGAGGAGCGCCTCGGCATGCCCGCCGAGCCCGATCGTCGCGTCGACGAAGACCCCCCCGCGCTCCGGACGGAGGAGCGTCGTGACCTCGCGGAGAAGGACCGGAACGTGCACCGGCTTCCCCCCTCCTCAGAGCAGGTGGCGTGAGAGTGCGTCGTAATCCTCATCGGTGAGAGAGGCCGCCTTCAGGGCCTTCAGGTGCTTCGTCCGGTTCACGAGCTTCAGGTGATCCGTCTGTCCGAGGACCAGGGCGTCGCCCGCGAGACCGGAGACGTCCCGCAGGAGCGAAGGGATGAGGAGCCGACCCTGCGGGTCCATCTTCGCGGACTGGCCGAACGTGTTGAACCGTTCGAGGAACTTCGCCCGCGCGCGATGAACCGGCGGCAGGGCGGCGAGCTTCTCTTCGAAGGCGTTCCAGACCTTCATCGGATAGACGAGGACGTCCGATCCCGTGATCGACGTGAGGAAGAACTCGCTTCCCCACGTCTCCTCGATCGGCGCGCGGAAGACGGCCGGGACCTTGAACCGTCCCTTCTCGTCCACCGTCGTTTCCGCGCTGCCTCGAAGTCGCTCCATGTTCCTTCCCGGAAAAAAGAATCCGCGGTGGGCCCTCGGGGGCCTCGGCAGCCCACGATGCACCACAGTTGACCACTTTTTTCCACCGCCGAGTATCCGGCCCCCGCTCCCCCCTCGTCAAGTAAAAGCCGGCGTCGCCGGGCCGGGATGCGGGGTGCTACCCTCCCGGCTCCCGTGGCGAGCGTCACCCCCCGAACTCCTCTCCTCGTCGAGGACGACGCGGCTCTCGAGGGGCTCCTGGCGCGGCTCGACGCGGACCGGGACACCCCCGTCTCGCTCGACACCGAAGCCGATTCGTTCCACCACTACTTCGAGAAGGTCTGTCTCGTGCAGCTCGAGGTGGAAGGCGACGTCTTTCTCGTCGACCCGCTCGCGCCTCTCTCCCTTCGGCCGCTCCTCGAGCGGCTCGCGCCGCGGCGGCTCCGGATGCACGGCGCGGATTACGACCTCCGCCTCCTCCTCCGCGACCACGCGTTCCGCTCCCGCGCCCTCTTCGACACGATGATCGCGGCGCAGCTTCTCGGGGAAGCGGAGATCGGGCTTCAGGCTCTCCTCGCGCGCCGGCTCGGCGTCACCCTCGACAAGGCCCACCAGCGGGCCGACTGGAGCCTCCGGCCGCTCTCCGGCCCGATGGTGGCGTACGCGGCCGGAGACGTGGCCCATCTCCCGGCCCTCGTCGACCGGATGGAGCGGGACCTCGAGGCGGCGGGACGCCTCTCCTGGCACGTCGAAGAGTGCGCGCGGCTCGTCGCCGCGCCGTTCCCCGAGGCGCGGACGACGGACGACGAGAACGGCTGGAGGCTGAAGGGGACGAACGCCCTGACCTCGAAGGAGCGCGCCTACGTCCGGGCGCTCTGGGAGGCGCGCGAGGAGCGAGCCCGCGCGCTCGATCTTCCTCCATTCCGCGTCCTCGTGAACGAACGCCTTCTCCACGCGGCGCGGAAGGCCGCCGCCGGGGAGAACGATCTCGTCGTCCTCTTTCCGGGGCCGCGCCCGCTGCCGGGCGCCCTCGCCGCGGAAGTGCGCCGGGCGCTCGACGCGGCCCGGCGGCTTCCTCCCTCCGAGTGGCCGGGGCCGCGGCGGGCCGAACCGGCCGAAGCCGATCCGGCGCTCGAGCGCGCCGTCGAGTCGCTCAAGGGGATGCGAAACCGGAAGGCGGAAGCCCTCCGGCTCGACCCGGGAGTCCTCGCCGGACGCTCCGTCCTGACAGCGGCCGCCCGCGCCCTGCTCGCCGAGCCGACCCGGGACCCCGTGCGCCTCGCGGCGAGGTCCGGCATCTCGCGCTGGCGGGCGGAGATTCTCCTCACGCCCTGACGGAAGCCCGGCTCAGAACTTCCACATCAGGCCCATCTGGGCGTCGCCCTGCGAGATGTAGTTGTTGTACCAGTACGGATAGCAGCCGTAGATCGGATCGCAGTAGGAGTACCCGGCCGAAGAGGAGTGCAGGTAGACGGGCATCCAGCGGATCCCGAGACGGCCGCCCAGGTGGTCGGTCAGCCAGTACTTCACCCCGCCGCCGACGCTCGCCGAGAACCGGGTCAGCGCCGAGTACGGCGAGGACGGCGCGAGGAGCGTCGCGCCGAGGAGAAGATCGGCGTAGAGCCGGGCGCGCTCGTCCGAGCTTCCCGACTGGAGGAGGATCCCGACCTGGATCGTGTCGAGTTTCAGGTCCGAGACCTTCCGGTCGCCGGTTCCGCCCGGCGCGGTGATTCCCGTGAAGTTGAAGTCGAGCTGGGTGCTCTGGTGGCTCCAGAGCGCCTCGAGATGCCACGCGTCCGAGAGGGGGACCTCGACCGACGCGCCGAAGCTCATCGAGCTCGGGATCCCGATCCGCTCGATGTAGGTGTTCCCCTGGGGCGACGTCGTCCCGCCGAACCGGTAACCGGCCATGCCCGACACCTCGACGGTCGCCCAGGAGCGGCTCGTGGAGGCGGCGATGGCCGCCGCATCGGCAGCCGCGGCCGCGCCCTCGCTTCCCGCGGAGAGCTCGTGGACGCCCACGGGCGGCGCGGTGTAGTAGGCGGAAGCCACCGGCGACACCTTGATGACGGCGTCGCGCTTGAGCTTCTCGAGATATTCCGCGAGCCGCTTCTGGAACTGGGTCTCCTGCTCGCTCTTGAGGATCTCCCCCTTCACCTCGGAGAAGGGACGGTAGCTGACGGGCTGCTTCTCGAGGACCTTGACGAGGTGCCAGCCGATCTTCGTCGAGATCGGGTCGGAGACGGCGCCGACGGGGAGGGAGAAGACGACGCTGTCGATCTCGGGGAGGAGCTCTCCCTTGGCCACCCATCCGAGGTCTCCTCCGCGGTTCTTCGTCGAGCCGTCGGAGTAGAGCCTGACGACCTCCTCGAACTTCATTCCCCCGCGGAGAGCGTCGACGGCGGCACGGACGCGCTCCTGGGGGTCCGACGTATCTCCGCCGGTATTCGAGATCAGGATCTCCGCGAGGCGGACGCGCTCGGGAATCCGGTATTTCTCCTTCTCCCGCTCGTAGATGACGCGCAGCGCGTCGTCCGTCAGGTCCACCTTGCTCTGGACCTCGCGCCCCACGACCCGCTGCACCATGAGCGAGTTGAGAAGCTGGTCGCGGAGCTTCTGGATCGTCAGACCGGAGCTTTCGAGGAGCTTTTCGAAGTCGGCGTCGGAAGAGACCTTGTTTTCCTCTTTCAGCTGCCGGATCCGCTCCTCGACCTCCTTGTCGGTCGTCAGGAGGTCGAGGTCCCGCCCGCGGTCCTCGAGGAGCGCTTCGTCGACGAGCGTGTTGAAAAGGGCCTTCCGCATCTCCTCGGCCCTCGCGGCGTTCGCCGGGGGTCCCTGTTCGCGGACGACCTGCTCGAAGCGCGCGTCGAACGCGCTCTGCGTGATGATGCGCGAGTTGACGTGGGCGAGGATCATCTCGACCGTCTCCACGGCGGGCGCCGGATGCGCGGCCAGAAGAAGGAAGGACGCCAGAGCCACGACGCGGCGACGGATCGGCATCACGGCGCGGAGTCTAGCGAACTCCGCCGCGTCACCGGGACGGAACGTACCGCGGGTTCGTCCCGACGTAGGGGAAGGGGAGGTGTTCCTCGACGACCGCGACGGGATGACGGAGGCGCGCGGCCGCGACGAGGTCGGCCGCCGCCCGGACGCTCCTCTCCTCCGCGAGCGTGAGGCGGAGGGCGGACCTTCGCCTCCTCGAACGGGATGTCCCGCGAGTCGAAGCGCTCGTCGACCCGGAGAATGTGGAAGCCGTGCGGCGCCGCCAGGATTCCGGTCGTCCGGCCGGCCGGGAGCTCCCAGAGGACCTTCTCGAAATCGCGGGGAAGGTCGGTCCGGGCGAGAAGGCCGAGCGCGCCGCCGCTCGCCGCGTTCGGGGCGAGGCTCGCCGTCCGCGAGATCTCCAGCCAGCTCTCTCCCGCCGCGAGCCGCCTCTGCGCCGCCTCGGCCGCCTCCCGCGTCCGGAAGAAGAGCTGCGAGGCCCGGATGAGGGCGGGCCGCCGGAACCGGTCGGCATGCGACGCGTACTCCCGCCGCAGCTCTTCCTCCGGGATCGCGTCGACGCCGGCGACCCGCGCGATGAGGGCCCGACGCCGTTCGGCGGCGGTCGTCCCCTCGGGAGGAGGGGTCGCGTCCTCTCCGGCCCGCTCGAGGAGCAGCTCCTCGAGGTACTGGTCGAGAAGGCTCGAGGCGACGCGCGGCGCCACGTCCTTCGGCTCCTCGGAGGTCGCCCCTTTCAGGTATGCCGCCACGTCCTCCCACCGGACCGGCTGATTCCCGACGAGGGCCACGACCGCGGGGTCCGCGGCGGGGCGGGGCGTCCGCTTCGCGCAGCCGGGCAGAAGCGCCGCGGGGAATGCGAGAAGTGCAGTAAGGGCGAGACGAAGTCTCATGTCGCCTCCCTGTCGAGGAGCGCCGGCGGGACGGAGGCGAGGACGGACGGGCGCGCGAGCGCCGCGAGGAGGCGGGCCGCGAGCGCCGGGACCTCCTCCCCGGCCGGAAGGACCCCCGGAAAGGCGCGCGGCACGCGGAGCGCGTCGGGCCCGGCGGCGAGAAGCTCCCCTCTCTTGAGGCGCGAGAGGACGCGGTCCGGGTCGAGGCGGTGGTCCGTCTCGAGCGTGGCATGCAGCTCCTCGCCGCGGCGCTGGATCGCCTTGACGCCGAGGGCCCGCGCGAGGAGCCGCAGCCTGGCGACGCCGAGGAGGCGGCCGAACTCCGGCGGCGCCGCGCCGAACCGGTCCGCCGCGTCCGCCGCCTCCGCGTCGAGCGCGGCGACGTCCCCGGCCGCGGCGATCTTCTTGTAGAGCGCCATCCGGAGGCTTTCGTCCGGGATCCATGCCGAAGGGAGCGCGAGGGGAAGGCCGAGCTGCAGCGTCACGTCGCGCGTCTGGGGGACCGGCTCGCCCTTCACCTCCGCCATCGCCTCCTCGAGGAGCCGGACGTACGTCTCGAACCCGACCGACTCGATGTGCCCGGACTGCTCCGCGCCGAGGAGCGAGCCGGCGCCGCGGATCTCGAGGTCCTTCGCGGCGATCCGGAACCCCGCGCCGAGGTCGGAGAACTCCTGGAGGACGCGGAGGCGCCGCCGCGCGTCGTCCGAGAGCGGCGCTCCCGGCGGGACGAGGAGCCAGCAGGACGCGGGCTTGTCGCTCCGCCCCACGCGCCCGCGGAGCTGATAGAGCTGAGCGAGGCCGTAGCGGTCGGCCCGGTCGATGAGCATCGTGTTCGCCGTCGGGATGTCGAGGCCGTTCTCCACGATCGTCGTCGCGAGGAGGAGGTCCGCGGCGCGTGTGACGAAGGAGCGCATCGCCCGCTCCAGCTCCCCTTCCGACATCTGTCCGTGCCCGACGACGACGCGCACGTGGGGAACGAGGGAGGCGAGCGTCTCGCGCCACGCGCCGAGACCGTCGATCCGGTTGTGGACGACGAAGATCTGTCCGCCCCGCTCCATCTCGGCCTCGATCGCCTCCTTCACCACCTCGTCGCTCGAGGGGACGACGTGCGTCGCCACGGCGAGGCGGTCCTTCGGGGGAGTCTCGATGACGGAGAGCTCGCGGATCCCGGCGAGCGAGAGGTGGAGCGAGCGCGGGATCGGCGTCGCGGACATGGCGAGGACGTCCACGGACGCCTTCATCTCCTTGATCCGCTCCTTCTGCGCGACGCCGAAGCGCTGCTCCTCGTCGACGACGAGGAGGCCGAGGTCCTTGAAGGCGACGTCCTTCGAGAGGAGCCGGTGGGTCCCGACGACGACGTCGAGCGTCCCCTCCTCGAGGCGCCGGAGGACCGCGGCGATCTCCTCGCCCGATCGGAAGCGGGAGAGGAGGTCGATCGTGACCGGAAAGGCGGCGAATCGCCGCCGCAGCGTCCGGAAATGCTGGTCCGCGAGGATCGTCGTCGGGGCGAGGAAGGCGGCCTGCTTGCCGTCGAGGACGCACTTGAAGATCGCCCGCATCGCGACCTCGGTCTTCCCGTACCCGACGTCGCCGCAGAGGAGGCGGTCCATCGGCCGCTCCGACTCCATGTCGCGCTTCACGTCGCGGATCGCCGCGACCTGGTCCGGCGTCTCGGTGAACTCGAAGGCGTCCTCGAACTCCTTCTGCCACGGCGAGTCCTTCGAGAAGGAGTGCCCCGCCGCCGCCGCGCGGCGCGCGTAGAGCTTGACGAGCTGGTCCGCGAGGTCGCGGACCGCCTTCTTCACCCGCGACTTCCGCTTCTCCCAGCCCGTGCCGCCGAGACGGTCGAGCGGCGGAGGCGGCCCTTCCCCCGCGGAGGAGTACTTCTGGATCAGGTCGAGCCGCTCGACCGGGACGAGGAGCTTCGCGTCCCCGGCGTATCGAAGGTCGACCATCTCGCGCAGAAGGCCGGCGTCGTCGATCGTGACGAGCCCCGCGAACCGTCCGAGGCCGTAGTCGCGGTGGACGACGATGTCGCCGGGCTTGAGGTCGCGCAGGTCCGAGAGAAACGCCTCGGAGACGGCCTTCCGCTTCGGCGCGAAGGCCCGCGGCTCGCCGAAGAGGTCGCCCGCGGTGACGAGGAGGAGCCCCGCCGCGCGGAAGAGGAAGCCCGAGGCGGGCCCCCCCTCCGCGATCCGGCACCCGCCGGGGGCGAGCGGCGAGACCGCGTCCGTCGCGTGGTCGATCCCGTACTCGGTGAAGAGCCGCTCCACGTGCTCTCGCGCCCCTTTCGACGGCGCGGCGACGACGACCGAGAGCCCCTCCCGCCTCGCGCGGACGATCTCCTTCGCGGCGTCGGGGAGCCGGTCCTCGAAGGAGACGATCGACTCGGCGCCCAAAGCGAGGACGTCCCCGGCGGGGACCGCCGGCGCGAGGGCGAGGAGCGTCCGGGCCGCGAGGTCGGCCGCCACGCGGTCCGGGTCTCCCGCGAGGCGGATCGGGTCGGGGACGGCGCGCCCGGCCTCGCGCGCGCTCTCGTAGTCGAGGCGCAGGAGGTCCGCCGCCGCGGCGAGCTCCTGCGCCACGGCATCCGGGTCGTCGGCCGCGAGGACGAAGCCGCGCGCGTGGTCGAGGACGTGCGCCGTCGCGACCCCTTCGGCAAGAAGCGGAAGCAGCTCCTCGAGGCCGTCGCTCTTTCGGGCGAGGGCGACGTCCCGGGGAAGCGGCGGCTCGTCCTCGGCCGTCCGGCAGGCATCGAGGACGCGCCGCGCCGCCGCGCGGGTCTCCTCCGTGTCTCGTCGTCGCCGCCATCGGCGGAAGAAGGACGGCGGCGAGAGAGCCCGTCGACCGCTGCGTGTCGGGGTCGAACGTCCGGATCGAGGCGACGCGGTCGCCGTCCAGCTCGATCCGGACCGGTTCGGGAAGGTGCGGTGGGAAGACGTCCACGAGGCCGCCACGCACCGCCACGTCGCCGCACTCCGTCACGAGGTCGGCCCGGAGATACCCCTCCGAGAGGAGCGGCGAAAGAAGGCGCGCCGGCGAAAGCTCGTCTCCCCCGGAGACGCGCATCCCCCGCCGGGCGAACTCCTCGGGGAGCGGGAGGATCCGGAGGAGCGCGCGCGCCGGGACGACGAGGACGTCCGGCTCGGCGAGGAGGAGACGGGCGAGCGCGCCGAACTCCTCGCGGCGCACTTTGAGCGACGGCGCGATTCCCTGATACGGCGTCAGCGACGGCGCCGGAAAGTACGCCACGCGCGCGGCGCCGAGGACCGCCTCGGCGTCGCGCCGGAAGGCGAGCGCGTCGCGCTCGTGCGCGAAGACGGCGGCGACGCGGAGGCCGAGGGGTACGGCCGCGGCGTCGAGAAGGTACGGCAGGAGCCCCGGCGGAGCCCCGACGAGCGACACGACGCCCTCCCGCGTCCCGAGGACCCCCTCCTCGAGCCGCGCCGTGAGGCGCGCCACCGGCTCCGCGGCGGCGATCGCGTCGACGAGCGGGTCTCCCCCGCCGCTGCACGGAGGGATTATGACGGCGGCGGTAGACTTCCGCCCGCCTGGGCTTCGCGTTGAGACGCACTCTCCTTCCGACGCTCGCCGCCTTCCTCCTTCCCGCGCTGCCGCCTTCGACCGCCGCTGCCGGATGCGGCTACGACGGGATGCTCGCGGGGGACGGCGTGACGGTCCGCGTCGCCGTCCCGGAGAAGGAGCTCTGCTCGATCGGGACTTACACCGTCACGTTCACGCGGAAGGGAGCCCCCCCGCAGGTCGTGAAGCTGAAGCGGGACGGGACGGTCTCGAACGTCTTCTTCGAGGACGTGACCGGAGACGGCAAGCGGGACCTCGTCGTCTTCTTCACCTCGGCCGGGAGCGGCGCGTACGGGCGGCTCGACATCTGGGAGTGGAAAGTGGACCGGTTCAGGGCGGGGATCGTCTCGGACCTGATGCCCGACCAACGGACGGGCTATCAGGGACACGATCTCTTCACGGCGGCCGCCGGCGTCCTCCGGCGCCGCATTCCCGCTCTACCGGGAGGGGGACGCGGCCTGCTGCCCGTCGGGCGGGACGGCGGCCTTCCGCTGGGATGCGAAGACGAACATCTGGGTTCGCGAATAGCCCGGCAAGATCCGGAGCCGCCGCACCCTTTTCGTCAGGGCAAGGTGACGATGGCGAGGCCCCCCTCCGACACGGTGAAGCTCCGCTGGGAGCCTCCGGTGACCGAGAGGACGTAGCTTCCGGGGGCGAGGTTGTCGAGCCGCCGGACCGGCGTCGAGACGGCGAAGCTCCCGTCCGCGCTGAAGAGGTTGAGCGGATACGGCACTCCCGCAGCCGTCACGATCTGCATCCGGGCGGTCCCGCTTGCGAGCGTCTGCGGCCCGGAGTGGATCTCCACGCTCCCTCCCGGCGTCAGCGAGACCGTGACGGGGGCCGAGGGGACCGTGATCCCCGGGATCGTCGTGACGGCGTAGCCGCTCGCGCTCGCCATCAGCGTGTAGGTCCCCGGCGGGAGGGACGGGATCTCGCCGAGCCCGTTTCCGTCGAGCGTGATGGCGCCCGTGAAGACGGGGGCGCGGGTGCTGTCGAGGACCCGGGCCATCAGCCCGTGAAGAGGGACACCGTAGGCACCGTCCCGGCCGATGACGCCGATCCCCTCGCCCCGGTTCATCTGGAGGGTGAGTCCGTCGGTCCCCTGCTCGGCCGCCGTGACGTCCTGCTTCGTGAAGACGTAGTCGGGCTTCTGGATGTTCACGGTGTAGCTGACGGGGTCGAGGTCCGTGATCAGAAAGGCTCCGTTGCTGTCGGTGGTCGCCGACCGGGCCATTCGCCCTCCGGCGGGAGCGGCGTTCGGATCGGCCGTCGCGATCTGGACGACGGCATTCGGGAGCGGCATCGTCGCCTGCGCGTCCACGACGATCCCCCCGAGCTTCGCCGACGGGAACGCGATGTCGACGGACTGGTCCCCCGAGAGCGTCACCTGCTGGCTCCTCGTCGACCCGCCGAGGACGTTCGACATCGCCAGGACGTTGTAGGTTCCCGCCGTCAGCCCTTCCATCTGGTACGAGCCGCCGTCGTCCGTTTGCGAGGAAGCCTGCCGCCCGCCGCCGCCAATCAGGTTCGCGACGACCGTGACGCCCGGAAGAGGCTGGCCGCCTCGGGTCACGCGTCCCGAGAGAGTGAAGCCGGCGTCGAAGACGACCTCCGTCTCCACGACCGGCTGGCCGTCGGGCATCTCGACCTGCTTGAGGACACTGCGGGACGAACCGGCGAAGTTTCCAGCCGTCGCGCGGAGGGTCGCGGTCCCGACCGGAACGCCGGAGAACTGGAAGCGCCCGTCTGCGCCGGTCTTCGTCGTCCCGCCGTACGAATCGGCTCCGCTCACCGTGATCGTCATCCCGTTCTTCCAGGAATCGGGGATGCCGCTCACGACCCCCTGCAGGGTCGCGCCGGCCGCGATCTGGAGGACGGCGTCGTCGCGTGACTGGCCGTCCTGAAGAATGATCGTCTGCGTCTGACTGGACCGGTTCTGGAGCGAAGCGACGAGGCTGTACCGCCCTGACGAGAGGTGATCGAACCGGAAGTGCCCCGAGGCGTCGGCCACGGCGGACTGCCCGCCGCCGAGCATTCCACGGCCGAAGCCGGTGTCGCCCGCCGACTGGAGGACGACACTGGCCCCCGGGAGGGGCTGCTGCGCGTCCGAAAGGACCATGCCGCCGAGCGCGCTTCCCGGGGTCAGCTTGATCTCGGCAGTGGCCGTCCCCGCCTTGACGTCGACCGTCTGGGTCGCGTCCGCGTAGTCCGGATGCTTGACGGTCAGTGAGACCTTTCCGGGGACGAGGCCGTCGAGGAGAAAGGCCCCGTCCGCATCGGTCGTGGTCTCCTCGTCGCTCGTCGCGCCGGCGAGAAGGGCGAGCGGACCGCCGCCGGCGCCCGCTGTGCTGTGCGTCACGGTGGCGTTCGGAACCGGACTGCCGGAGACCGAGTCGAGAGCGCGCCCCTTGAGCGTGCTTCCGGGGGAGAGCTTCACCTCGACGTCCGGGACGGTCCCTCCTTCCTCGACGACGACGTTTCCCGCTCGCGCAGGCTGATACCCCTTCGCGTCGACGACCACGGACCACGTTCCGGGCGGGACGTCGTCGAGCTGGAACGTTCCGTCGTCCGACCGGATCTCGGTCTTCTCTCCGATTCCGGTGACGCGCTGCCCCGCCACCTGGTTCACGATACGGAAGAGGCCTCCGCCGCCCATCCGCTCCGGTTCATAGGAGATGGTGTACTCGGAGACCGGCTGTCCTGTCCGCGCGTCGACGGCGCGCCCCGTGATCCGCCCGCTTCCCGCGACGACGATCTCGACGCCGTCGGCCGGCGGGAGGACGTTCTTCCGCGACGGGCCTATTCCCGGTCCGCCGAAGAGCTGGAGGTCGTACGGCTTTCCGGGCTTGAGTCCCTCGAGGACGAAGAGGCCGTCCGAGCCGGTCGGATTGAGATTCGCTCGTGTGCGAGGCCCGATGGGCGACGTGCCGGCCTCGCTCGCGACGACCGACCACCCTTCGGCGGGCGCGCCGCTCCGGAGCCGGACGACGCCCGTGATCGCCGCGCCCGGGCCGAGAGTGACGGCGAGCGCTTCCGGCGAGCCGGTCTCGGGCACCTTCACGGGATCGATCCGCTCGGTGGCATATCCGCTCTTCCGGACAAAGAGCGTGTAGTCCCCCGGGGAGAATCCGCGGATCTCGAACCGGCCGTCCGCGCTCGTCCTGACGGGCGGGCGCCCGCCCGCTCCGCCAGCGCCCGGGAGGATGTTGATCCGGGCCGCGGCGCCGCCGCGCCCACCGCGGAAGTTCATCCCCTGCTGGACCTCGGCCTCGGCACCCTCCACGGGATTGCCATCCTTGTCCCGGACGACGCCGGTGATGACCGCCCCGCGGTGGAGGACGACGGTCATGGTCGGCGACGTCTGTCCGGGGAGGAGGTTCATCCCGCCGACGGTCGACGCCACGTAATCGGGATGGCTGACGGTCAGCCGCTGGTTCTCGCCGGGAGCGAGGCGCGAGGCGCGGAACGTTCCGTCGGCGGCCGACCGGAAGACAGGCGTCACTCCCCCCGTCCGGACCTGGCGGAGGAGCGCCGCGAGCCCGGTCATCGTGGCCGGCGCGAGCGCTCCCTGCGCTCCCTTTACGGGCTGTCCGTTCTCGTCCGTGACGCGTCCGACGAGCGTGGCACCGGGAACGAGCGGAGCGTCCAGCTTTCTCGACTCTCCGGCGGCGATCTGGATCTCTTTCTTGAAGAGGACGTATCGCGGCTCGTCGGCCTGGAAGCCCCACGCGCCCGGGAGAATCGGCGCGAGGACGTACCGGCCATCCGGGCCGGAGCGGACCGCACGCCGCAGGTTCCCCCGGCCGACGCTCACCTTTGCGCGAGGGACGGCCCGAAGAGTCTTCGCGTCGACGACGCGCCCCTCCAGCGAGGCGGGGGGCGAGAGAGAGACGGTGACGACCTTTCCCTCCGGAAGGGGAAAGACGAGGCCCGTCGTCTCCCCGAAGCCGGAGGCGCCGGCATCGGCGACGAGCGTTCCTCTTCCGGGCGCGACGTCGGGAATCGTGAAGCCGCCGTCGGGACCGGCTTCCACCCAGCGTGTCTCGGTCCGCTCCTCGAAGCGGACGAGCGCGCCGGCCGCGCTCTTTCCCGGGAGCGGCCTGACCTGGCCCGTGAACGCGGCCCCGGCGGAAAGGACGATCGGCCTCAGCAGGGCGCCCGCGCGCGGCAGGCTCTCCGAGAAGGCCGCAAAGCCCGCCTTCTCGATCCGGAGAGTGTTCGTGCCGGCGCTCGCGGCGGCGCCGTCGAGACGAAAGGTCCCGTCGGCGCCCGTCGTCGTCGAGACCGGTGCGGGCGAGAGATCGGCGTCCCCGGGCGTCGTGGCGCGGAGAGTCACGGAGGCCCCCGCGACCGGCTGCCCGGAGCGGTTCACGACCGTCCCGGCGAGCACGACGCCCGACGCGAGGACGTGCTCGCCGAGGTCGGCAGATTCCGACGACTCGAAGACGCCGTCGAACTCCACCGCCCGGATTCCCCCTCCGGCCATCCGGACGACGACGCTCTTCGGCGGGTCGGCGGCGATCGCAAGAGCGAAGCTCCCGTCCGTGCCCGTGACCGTGCTCGTCACGGCTTTCGGCTCCTCGCCCCCTCTCGCCTGCCGTCGGGCGGCGTCGAGAGGAGGCTCGTAGGGAACGGCGAAGACGGAGATGCCCGCTGCCGGTTTCTGGTCGAGGACGAGGTGCCCCCGGATTTCGCCGGCGTGGGCCGGAGAAGCCGCGAGAGCAACGAGGACGGCGACAAGCGGAAACGCAAACCGGCGCGCCTGCATCACGGAAGACCCCCTCCGTCTGAAGTATGGACGCGGGAACCAGCCCCGAGGTTGCGGTCTAATCCAGGGGTGCGGCGCTCCTACTCCCCTCCGGGCGACCTCTTGAGAATCGAGGCCGACGACCGCCGCCTGCACGATCTCGCGAGCCGGCTCTGGGAAGCCGCGAACGAAGGGCCGGGCGCCATCGAGTTCCGGATCGAGTCGTTCGAGGGAGCGGCACCCGACGAGAAGGCGGAGCGTTCGGTGACCTGGTCACGTGCCCCGCGCGCCTTCCGCGTGGCCGCTCCCGGGCTCGTCGACCTCCGGATCGATCTCGACGCCGCCCGCGTCTCCGGACGCGTCTCGTCGAAGCTCCTCTCCGAGGCGCCCGACCTCGCCTCCCGCACGGTCCTCGAGGCCCCCGCGGCCGTCCTTCTCGGAGAGCGCGGGTGGCAGATCGTGCATGCCGGCGCCGCCGTTGGCCGGCGTGGTGCCGTCGTCCTCCGGGGCGCCGCGGGAGCCGGCAAGTCGACCCTCATCGCCGCCCTCCACGCCGCCAGGCTCTCCATCCTCACTGACGAGAGCCTCTTCGTCTCGCGGGTCGATCCGGTCCGGATCGCCGCCGCCGTCCGGGACCTGACGCTCCTCCCGGAGAGCCTCTCCCTCCTCCCCTCCGGCACCCGGACCCGTTGGGCTTTCTCGGGGGGCGAGGTCAAGCAGCGAATCGACCTCTTCTCCGAGAGCGTGCCGCACCTGCGCGAGGCGCGACTCGCCGCCGCCGTCCTCCTCGGAGACCGGAACCGGACCCCGGCCCTGCTCGTCCCCCTTTCGCCCGAGGAGTTCGAGGACGCCTTCCGCGACGGCGAGATCCCACGCGAGCGCGAAACCGGAGATACCGGCTTCGTGGCCCGCGCCTGGGGACGCCGGGGAGGATTCCGCCTCGACGGGGCCCGGGACCTCGCCGGGGCGGTCTCGATCCTGGAAACCATCATGCGATAAGATTGAGACAGGGTCTCATGCGGACAGGCCGCCGTGTCCTTCTCGCGCATTCCTTCTTCGTCGCTCTCGACGCGAAGCAGACGAGGAAGATGAAGCCCTACCCGCCGCTCGCCACCCTGATCGCGGCCTCGGTCCTTCGTGAGGCCGGGGACAGGGTCTCGCTCTTCGACGCCACCCTCTCGTCCGGCGAGGAGGAGTTCGGAAGTGCGCTCGGGACGGTGAAGCCGGACGTGGTCGGCCTCCTCGAGGACAACTTCAACTTCCTGACGAAGATGTGCACCACCCGGATGCGGGAGGCCGCGCTACGGATGATCCGGATGGCGAGGGAGGCCCGCGTCCCGATCGTGGTGAACGGATCGGACGCCTCGGACCGGCCGGAGATCTACCTCGGGGCGGGGGCCGACGCCGTGATCCTGGGGGAGACGGAACGGACGCTGCCCGAGCTTCTCGACGCGCTCTCGGGAGGCTCCTCCCGCGACCTCAGCGGGCTCGCCGGCCTCGCTCTCCCCGGGCCTTCCGGGACCGTCTCGCGGACCGCGCCGCGCCCGTTCGTGAACGATCTCGATGCTTTGCCGCTGCCGGCCTGGGACCTCGTCGACGTCACCAGGTACCGATTGGCCTGGGAAGCCGCGCACGGCCGTCTCTCCTGGAATGTCGTCACGACACGCGGCTGCCCGTTCCACTGCAACTGGTGCGCGAAGCCGCTCTACGGCGTCCGCTACGCGCAGCGAAGCCCGGGCGCCGTGGCGAAGGAGCTGCTCCGGCTGAAAGGGTTCGTCGACCCCGGCCACATCTGGTTCGCCGACGACATCTTCGGCCTGACGCCGCGCTGGATCGAGTCGTTCGCCGAGGAGGTCTCCGCGCGGGGCGCGAGGATTCCTTTCACGATGCAGTCCCGCGCCGATCTGATGACCCCCTCCGCCGTGGCCGCTCTCGCCGCATCCGGGTGTGAGGAGGTCTGGATGGGGGTCGAGTCGGGCTCGCAGAAGATCCTCGATGCGATGGACAAGGGGATCCGCGTCGGGCAGGTCCGCCGCGCCACCCGTCTTCTCCGGGAACGCGGCATAC
The DNA here is from genome assembly GCA_963779415.1 of uncultured Acidobacteriota bacterium. GTDB lineage: Bacteria > Acidobacteriota > Thermoanaerobaculia > UBA5066 > UBA5066 > DAOMFB01. Next base: position 2,088,308 of record CAVZYA010000001.1, read on the forward strand.
GGGTGGGCTGGTTCCTTCAGCTCGGCTATTCCGGCGAGGTGTGGGAGGACCTGCTCGAGACGCGCGATCTGCTCCGCTCCGAGCGCCCCGACGACATCGGGGTCTCGGTCGCGTATCCGCTCCCCGGCACCCTGTTCCACGAGCGGGTGAAGGCGCAGCTCACGGCCCGGACGAACTGGACGAACACCGACGATCTCGCCATGCTCTTCGAAGGGACGTATTCGAGCGATTTCTACCGACAGGTGCGGGATCTCCTCCACGCCGAGGCCTTCGCCTTCAAGGCGCCGCACTCCGATCTCGCGGCCGCGGGGATCGACGCCGCCTGGGCCGATCTGGGACGTCAGGAGGCCGCGGACCGCTCCCGCCGTTCCGGCCGGCGCGAGGAGGGACTCCTCAGGGCGGCCGGCGGCGGTCCTTGACCTCCGCCGGCCTCTCCCCGGCCATTCGCGCCTTCGAGGCGGTGGCCGACGTCTTCGACGAGCGATTCGGCGCGTGGGCAAGCGTCGCCGCCCAGCGCCGCGCCGTCCGCCGCGAGCTCATGGCCGCGTTTCCCGAAGGCTCCCGACTTCTCGAGCTGGGGGGAGGAACGGGAGAGGACGCGCTCTTCCTCGCGACGCGCGGTCGGAGGATCCTCGTCACGGATGGGGCTCCGCGCATGGTCGAAAGGACTCGGCGCAAAGCGACCGAGGCCGGCCTCGGGGACCGGGTCGAGGCGGAGGCCGTCGCCATCGAGGATCTGCAGGAGTTCGCCTGCCGGCGCGCTGGCGAAGGCGCGCCGGCGTTCTCGGGCGCGTACTCGAACTTCGCGTCGCTCAACTGCGTCGCCGACCTTTCCGCCGCCGGAAGGGCCCTCGCGGCTCTTCTCGCCCCCGGCAGCCGCGTCCTTCTCGTCGTCTTCGGCCCGTGGGCTCCGGGCGAGATCCTCACGCTCCTCCTCCAAGGCCAGCCACGAGCCGCCTTCCGGCGCTTCTCGCGCGGCCCTGTCGCCGCGCGGCTGGGAGGGCAAGAGTTCATCGTCTCCTATCCGCGCCCGCGTGACTTCGCCCGAGCTTTCGCTCCCTCGTTCCGGCTCCGGCGCGTCGTCGGCATCGGCGTTTTCGTCCCCCCCAGCTCCGCGGAGCCGGCGATCTCCCGCTGGCCGCGCCTTCTCTCGGCTCTCGAGGCGCTCGACCGCGTCGCGGCGCGCCCGCTCGCACGCCTCGGCGACCACGTTCTCCTCGATTTCGAGAAGGTGGCATGACCGGCTCGCCGTCGCCTCGGGAACGATGGGAGCGCGCCTACGCGGAGCTGCGCGAGAGGGAGGGGCGGTCCGATCCGGAGGCCCTCCTCACCCGGCCGTATCTGACGAAAGGTCCGCTCGCGGCGCAGTGGCGGATCCGCGCGCGGACGTACGACCGCTTCGTCGCCGCGGTCCTCGCCCCGCTCGAACGGACGACGGGACGTCCGCTCTCCATCCTCGACCTCGGTGCCGGCGACGGATGGCTCGCGGCCCGGATGGCCGGGCGGGGCCACCGCGCGGTCGCCCTCGACGTCCGGCTGGACGCGGTCGACGGCCTCGCCGCGGGCGCTCTTCTGGCACGTCGGAGCGCCCGACGTTTCGGCCGCGTCGCCGCCTCCTTCGAGGCTCTCCCGGTGTCCGGGGCGGCCTTCGATCTCGCCGTCTTCAACGCATCGATCCACTATGCCGCCGATCTCTTCCCCGTTCTTTCCGAGGCGTGCCGCGCCGTCCGGAGGGGGGGGCGGATCGCCCTTCTCGACTCGCCGTTCTATCGGAGCGCGGAGGCGGGAGAGGCGATGGTGAGACAGAAGGAGCAGCGGACGCGCGAGACGCTTCCGGATCTCGCCGACGGCCTCCTGGCGCGCCCCTCGATCGAATACCTCACCCGCGAGCGGCTCGCCGCGGCGGCCGCGACGTCGGATCTCGCGTTTCGCCGGATCCACGTCCGCTACCCCCTCTCGTACGAGCTTCGGGGCGTACGCGCCCTCCTCCGCCGCGAGAGGCCGCCGTCGCGATTCGACCTCTGGGTCGCGGACGTCGCGTGAGCCGCCCGTGATCCTCCTCGTCAATCCCCGGGCCACGAAGCCGAAGAACCGACGCTTCCCCCTTTCGGTGATGGCTCTCGGCGCGGTCCTCCCCGAAAACGTCTCCTGGAAGATCCTGGACGGCAATCTCCCCGACGCCGATCCGTTCGCCGAGGCGGCGGCCGAGATCGAATGTCGCCGCGGTACGGCCGACCCCGTCTCCCTCGTGGCGATGACCGTCATGCCGGGGCCACAGCTCGTCGCGGCCGTCCCGATTGCGAAGCGGCTGAAGGATCGCTTTCCCGGGATCCCGATCGTCTGGGGGGGCTATTTCCCCACGCTCTATCCGGATCCGTGCCTGAACGCTCCGTACGTCGACGGGATCGTCCGCGGGCAGGGAGAGAGGACGTTTCTCGACCTGCTCGAGGTCCTCGCCGGAACGAAGCCTCCGGCGACGGTCACCGGGCTCGGATGGAAGGACGGCGGGACGCCGCGGATCAACCCCGAGCGACGGTGGGAAGGCCCGGACGCCTTCCCCGATCCGCCGTACGGGAAGATCGACGTCGAGACCTACCTGCACCCGACGGCGATCGGCCGACGGAGCGCCGTCCACCAGGCCTCGATCGGCTGCCCGTACACCTGCAATTTCTGCGGAGTCATCGCGGCCTTCGGAAGCCTCGAAAAGCTCGCCTCGCCGGCGCGGACCGAGGCCGCGCTCTCCCCTCTCGTCCGCGCCCACGGCATCGACGCCGTCCACTTCTACGACAACAACTTCTTCCTCCGGGAAGAGCATGCCGAGGAGCTGTGCGGGCGGCTTCAGCCGCTCGGCCTCCGCTGGTGGTGCGAGGCGCGGATCGACGTGATGCTCCGCTACTCGGACCGGACGTGGGAGACGATCCGCCGCTCCGGCTGCGCGATGATCTTCTACGGCGCCGAGTCGGGTTCGGACGAGGCGCTCCGGAAGATGTCGAAGAACCTGACCACCGCCGAGACGCTCGCGCTCGCGGAGAAGGCGAGAACGTTCGGCATCGTTCCGGAGTTCTCCTTCGTCTTCGGCGACCCGGACGATCCCGTCGGCGAAGCGGACAAGACGCTCGCCTTCATCGGGAAATTGAAGGCGGTCAATCCGGCGATGAAGCTGATCACCTACTTCTACACCCCGACGCCCCAGCGCCGGGGAACGTACGGAAACATCGACCCTCTCGCCGGGACGCCGGAGACGCTCGAGGAGTGGATCACGCCGGAATGGGTCGGATGGATGACGCACGAGAGCCCGCGCGTCCCATGGCTGACGCGGGAGCTGAAGGCCCGGATCGCGGACTTCGCCGAAGGGTTCGTAGGTGGACCTCCGATCGAACCCGAGGCCTACGGCCATCTGAGAGTCTCCCCGTGAGCGGACGCGCCGCCGCCCCGCTCCCGGTCGAGGCGGCTTACCGTATCTGGGCGGAGAGCTACGACGAGGAGAACCCGCTCACGACGCTCGACCGGCGTGCGGCCGCGCTCCTGACGCCGCCGCTCGCCGGCCGGACGCTCCTCGACGCCGCGTGCGGGACCGCGCGCCGTCTGACGTTCGACGGGATTGCGGGCCCGCGGCTCGCCGCCGGCATCGACCTCGTTTTCGAGATGCTGCACCGGGGACGTGCCGACGCGGCCCGCCCGAGGACGACGGCCGCGGGGAACCTCCGCGCGCTGCCGTTTTCCTCCTCGCGATTCGACGTCGTCTGGTGCCGCCTCGCGGCCGGACACCTTCCCGCGATCGCCCCGCTCTACCGCGAGCTGGCTCGCGTTCTCGCTCCCGGCGGACGAGCGATCGTCACCGATTTCCATCCGGCCGCGATTGCCGCCGGCCACCGCCGCCTCTTTCGCGACGCTTCGGGAAAGAGCCATCTCGTGACGCACGTGGTCCACCTGCCGGAGGCGCACGAGCAGGCGGCCTCCGCCGAGGGCCTTCATCTCGAGAGCCGGATCGACCTCCCGATCGGAGACGACGTCCGCTTCTTTTTCGAGAGAGCCGACGCCCTCGACCGCTACGAGCGCGACCGGGGGCTGCCGCTTCTTCTCGCCCTCCGCTTCCGCCAATGAAGCTCCGGCTCGTCACGGGAAGGCGCACCCTCGACATCGAGGCGGGCCGGATCGTGTCGCGGGGCGGCGTGGCGGACCTCCGGCTCGACCTCGGCGAGGCCGAGGCTCGCCCCGGTCTCGTCAACGCCCACGACCACCTTCATCGGAACCACCTCCCAAGGCTCGGCTCCCCGCCTTACGCAAACGTCTACGACTGGGGCGAGGGGCTGCACGGCCGCTTCACAAAGGAGCTAGAGGGGCGCCACGCGATCCCGCGTGAGCGGGCGCTCCTCTTCGGCGCGCTGAAGAACCTCCTCGGCGGCGTCACGACCGCCGTTCATCACGACCCGTGGGAAGAGATCTTCGACCGGGGCTTTCCGATTCGCGTGCCGCGCCTCCGCGCCGTCCACTCGCTCGGGCTCGACGGAACGTCGGCCGCCGAGACACGCGCCGGGACGGAGCTATGGATTCTCCACCTCGCCGAGGGGACGGACGCCCGCGCCGCCGAGGAGATCCGGACGGCCGACCGGATGGGTCTTCTCGGACCTCAGCTTCTCGCGGTTCACGCGGTCGGCGCCGACGACGACGGGATCCTGCGTCTCTGCCGTTCGAAGACGGCCGTCGTCTGGTGTCCGACGTCCAACCTCTTTCTCTATGGCCGGACCGCTCCGGCGGCGCTCCTCGCCCAGGCCGACGTCCTCCTCGGAACGGACGCGCTCGTCTCGGGCGACGGGACGCTCCTCGACGAGCTTCGCGTCGCCCGCTCGCTCGGGTTTCTTTCCGACTCCCGGCTCGAGGCGGCCGTGACGGACGTGGCGGCCCGGCGGCTCGGTCTTCCTTCGCCGTCGCTCGACCCCGGCGCCCCGGCCGACATCGTCGTCCTCCGACGGCCTCTCCTTTCGGCCCGCCCGCGCGACGTCGCGCTCGTTCTCGTCGGAGGCCGGCCGGTCCTCGCCGACGAGATGTTCGGCGGGCTCTTCGACGCATGCGCCGTTGGAGCCGAGCGACTCGCCGTCGGCGGCCTTCCGAAGCTCGTCGTCTCCCCGCTCGCGACCGTCGCCCGCGAGGTCTTCGACCGGACGCCCGCGTCCGCCCGTATCATCGTGTGACCATGCCCGACGTCCCCGCGCCGGCAGCGGGAAGGACTCCGGCGCCCGTCCCCTCGTTCTATGACGACATCGCGAATGACTACGACACACAGATGTCCCGCGTGCCGGGCGATATCTGGACTCGCGAGGCGTTCCAGGACTTCGTGATTCGCGACCTGTCGCCGGGCGAGGCCTTGCTGGACTTCGGCTGCGGTACGGGAATCGACGCCATGGTCTACGCCGAGCGGGGGTTTCGAGTGATCGGATACGACTCCTCGCCTGCGATGATCCAGGTGGCGGTGAATCGCTGCGGAACCGGCATCGGCGGAGGCCTCGTCGAGGTCTTCAGTTGCCCGTACGAGGAGTTCCTGACGAGTCCATGGGCGAGAAACCGACCGTCCGTAATCGCCTCGAATTTTGCGGTCTTGAATCTCGTCCCCTCGCTAGGCGCCGCCCTCGCGCGCTTTCACGAGATCCTTCGGCCGGGCGGGAGCGTCTTCCTGAACCTCCTCAACCCCTGTTACGTCGGGAACCTCGTGACTCCCGGACTCCGGCGTCCGATGCTCCGGGCCCTCCTCCACGGGATCACGAACTTTCCCTCTGCAAAAGTTCCGACGCTCCTCTATCGCGAGCGATTCGTGAGGGAGGCGGCGGAACCGTATTTCGAGCTGGATCGGCGGGCCGGGGTCGGCGCGATCGTGAACCACGCGGCGATCGCGGGGTCCTGGCAGGCGCCCCTCGGGTTGCGGGAACGGATCGAGCACCGCTTCTTCTCGACGCGCGCCATGGCCGGCGCCGGCAAGTTCACGTTCCTGAAGTTTCGAAGGCTCGGGTGAAGACCTCCCCGCGGCACACCCGACCCTTGCGGCGCCCCGAGCGATGAAAGAGGCCCTGAAGCGGCTGATCTTCGGAGCGCGCAGGATCTCCCAATGGTCCGCGGTCGGCATGGATGACCCTCGGGCTCTCTTCCGCCTCTGGCTCGAAGGCGGAAAGTTCTCCGTCGACGTGACCGAGACGAGCTCGGTCGCTGCGCTCAGACCGGTGACGTTCGCGATCCGGACCGGGGACGAGATTCCCCGGGACGCTCTCGAGAGCGATCGGCTCGTCCTCAAGGTCCGCCCTTCGGCGGCAGACGACTGGGTGGGCGAGATCGCTCTTCGCTATCTGCGGGATGTGAGAACGGACGTGGCGAGGATCTCCCTCTTCACGGTCGCCGGGCACCGGAACCGCTCTCTTCCGCCGGCGAGCTATCTCCGCTTCCGCCTCCGGCAACGGTGGGAGATCTTCCGGGACAAGACGCCCTACAACTTCCGGATGATCCCCTCCGAACTCTTCGCGCTCTACGTCTTCTACTACGTCCCGCGGCCGGTCTCTCTCGTCTCCGTCGCGTTCGAAGGTGCGACCAACATCTTCCCGATGGACCTCGTCGGCCGAATGGGGGGCGACCTGTTCCTCCTGGCGCTGCGAAGCACGAGCCCCGCGATCCGCCTCATGACGGGCTCGAAGCGCCTCGCGGTGACGGCCGTGCCGTTCGAAGAGAAGGAGGTGGCCTACAAGCTCGGCACGCATCACAAGAAGGAGACGATCGACTGGGACTCGCTCCCTTTTCGAGGGATCCCGTCGCCTCTCTTCGGCCTTCAGGTACCCGCCTCGGCGCTCGGCCTCCGCGAGGTCGAGGTCGTGGCGACCGAAGTCGTCAGCACCCACGTTCTCTTCGTCACGAGGATCGTCCGCGAAGAGAGGTGGCGGGAGGGCCGGCAGCTCTGCCACATCCCCGGCATCCTGCGCGAGTACCTCACGAGCGTCGCCCCTTCCGCGGCCGCGGGTCTCGAAATCGACGGCCTCTCATGACCCGCGCATCAGCTCCCGGGACTTCCGGATGACGTCGTCGACGCGGACCCGCATCAGACAAAGGAGGTCTCCCCGGCCGCAGGCGGGCTGCATGCAGGCGCCGCATTCGAGATCCTCGCTGTAGAAGCCTGCGGTCCTCGGCCCTTCGGGGCGGCTCCACGCCGAACGACTCGACCCGAAGAGGGCCAGGGTCGGCACTCCCTGTACCCAGGCGAGGTGCATCAATCCCGAATCGTCGCTGACGACGAGCGACGCCAGAGACATGACGGCGAGCGCGACGGCCGGGGTCGTCGCGCCTGAGAAATCGAAAAGACTCGCTCCGAGGGCCTCGCGCAGCGCGGTGAAGCGCGACGGCACGGGAGCGGCGGCGAGCGACATGAGCTGGTACCCCTCTCGTTCGAGGCGGCGTCCCAGCTCGACGTACCGCTCGAGGGGCCATTGCTTCGTCTGCCACCCTCCCGCCGGGTTGAGGCAGACGAGCGGCCGCGTCGGCTCCCATCCGGCTTTCGTGAGAAGCGCGCGCGCCTCGGCGAGCGGCCCCGGCCTCGCGTGGGATGCGAGAACGGGATCGAGCCGTCCAAGGCCGATCCACTCGACGGCATCGAGGTAGCGCGTCAGGGCGGTCCGGGGCGCGTGTCGGTCGAAGCCGACCCACGCTCGGGGCGCGAGGAGCCGCGTCAGGAAAAGCGACCAACGGTTGCGCTGAAGGTCGAGAACGACCGGAACGCGGTGCCGACGCAGCGCGAGCGCGACGCGGAGCATGGAGAGCCCCTTGGGGATCTTCGGGCGGCGCGTGTCGATCGAAAATACGGAGTCGACGTCCCGGTGCGCGGCGAAGAGCTCCCGTGAGCGGATATCGGTGACGACGTCGATCCTGACTCTCGGAAGTCGGCGTCGAATCGCGGCGATCACCGGAAAGGTGATGGCCGTGTCGCCGAACGCATGAAGGCGGATGACGACGAGGCGCCCCGGATCCGGCCTCCCCGCGAGCGGAACTCCGATCAGGCCGTCGGGCGTGAAGGGAGGAACGGGGAACGGCGCGGACATCGCGGGGAATGCTACGCGCGCACCCCGCGGATTGTTACGATGGCGCGTGCGCGTGGCGCTCGTCGTGCCGGGGGGCGTGGACCGGAGCGGAGAGCAGCGTGTCATCCCGGCTCTCCTCTGGCTGATCGAGAGGCTCGCCCGGCGGCACACGTTGCACGTCTTCGCGCTCTCGCAGGAAAAGGAGCCGGGGGACTACCCTCTGCTCGGCGCCCAGGTCCACAACCTCGGCATGCCTTCCCGCTCCGCGTGGCCGGGGCAGGCGCTTCTTCTCGCTGGACGGAGGCTCCTTCGGGGGATCGCGCGTCACGGCCCCTTCGACGTCGTTCACGCCTTCTGGGCGAACAACCCGGGCTTTCTCGCCGCGCTGGCCGCGCGCCGCCGGCACCTTCCCCTCGTGGTGAGCCTCGGTGGAGGAGAACTCGTCGCCCTCAGGGAGATCGAATACGGCTCCCAGCTCCTCGCCCGGGAGAGGCTCAAGGTTCGGTGGACCCTGCGCAGCGCCTCGCGCGTCACAGTCGCAAGCGGCCCCATGGACGAGCTTGCGCGCCGGCACGGCGTGACACCGGACATCGTCCCTCTCGGCATCGACGGCGCTTTCTTCGTCGAGCCGACGGCGGGCGGTCCTCCCTTCCGGCTCCTCCACGTCGGAAGCCTCAACCGCGTCAAGGACCAGACGACGCTTCTCCGTGCCTTCCGCCGGGTCGTGGACCGCGGCGAGGACGTTCACCTCGACGTCGTCGGCGAGGACACGCTCGACGGCTCCGTGCAAGCCACCTGCGCCGCTCTCGGTCTCTCGTCCCGCGTGGCGTTCCACGGGTTTCTCCCAAGCGCTCGGACGCAGCCGCTGTTTCACCGCGCGCACCTCTTCCTTCTGAGCTCCCTTCACGAGGCGGGACCGCTCGTCGTTCTGGAGGCGGCGGCGTCGGGGGTGCCGACCGTCGGGACGGCCGTGGGACACGTCCGGGACTTCGCTCCCGACCGTGCCCTCGCCGTTGCCGTCGGCGACGACCGCGCCCTCGCGGAAGGCGTCCTTTCGCTCCTCCACGACGAGCCGCGGCGACGCGCGATGGGCGCGGCGGCCCAGCGCTGGGCGCGCGAAGACGACGCCGACGCCACGGCCGCGGCGTTCGAGAGGATCTACGGCGAGGTCGTCGCCGCCTCCTGAGCGCCGGCGAGAAAACGCCGGATCCGGCGCGCCCCGGCAGCAAACTCCCCCGAGTCCTTCACGGCCCTCGCGAAAGCGCGCGGATGCCGGGAAAGCGATTCCCAGAAGGCGGCCCGCGAGATCGGGAGCCTGAATCGCGGGCTGTCGGGGAAGAGGCCGTCGTGCAGCCGGGCGAGCGTGAAGCAGCCCAGGACGCCACGCCGGAAATAGGAATCGCGGAGGGCCATTCGCGCGAGAAGGCGCGGGCCGACCCAGCCCCCGATCAGGCGGGTGTTCGTGATGGCGTCGAACCGGACGAAGGGCCCCTGCATCTCGAGGTTCAGGAGCTTCACGGTGAAGCCTGCCGCCTGAACCGCCTGCGAGGCGAGGTCCGCCGTGTCGTGCCCGCGATAACGCCCGGGGGCGCCGCCGGCGGTCTCGTCTTCCCGGAACGGGAAGAAGCCGTCCGGCAGCGTCCGAAGGACCTCCCGATAGGTCGTCACGCGAAGGACGACCGCGAACGTTCCGTGGCTGGCCGTCGCCGTGCGCGAGACACAGGAGACGGCTGCGACGCGCGGATCCTCCATCTCGCCCAGGACGCGCCGCCACTCATCCCGCGAGACCCAGAAGACGTCTGTGTCGACGAAGGCCAGAAAAGGCGTCGTCGCGCGGGCCAGGGCGTCGTTGTACGCCTCGTGGAAGTCCCGACAAGCGGGAGATCGCGCGAGCCGCGTCAGGCCCGGAAGCCGTACTTCGGAGAGGCTCTGTTCCGCGGAGTCGTCGAAGGCCTGCAGGATCGCGTCTTCCGGGGGGATCGCCCGGAAGATGCAGGCGTGCCAGATCCGTACGAGATCCGGATAGACCGAGGCCGTGTGGATCGTGACGTGACGCCCGCCGTCCGGCCCCGACGCCGGAAACGCCGGAGGCGGCACGGAAGAACGTGTCGTACCCGGAGGCGCATCGCGCGGGCGGTAGCGCCCGTCCTCTCCGAAGCCGTTGTGCCAGAAGCCTCCGGCCCACGTCCCTCCCTTCCAGTGACTCGACCAGAAGACGCCGCCGCGGAACGTGCCCGACCGGAAGACTCCTCCAAGCATGACACCCGCCTCGAAAACGCCGCCGTCCCACTCGCACTCCCAGAGGACGGCGCCACGGTTGACGGTCCCCGCGCCGAAGCGCTCGTGCGCATGGAGCTCCCCTTCGCGGAGAACGGCGCCGGTCACGGCCGGCCGCTCATCTCGCGAAACAGGAATCCGATCCGTCGGAGGAGAACTCGCGCCCAGGCTCCCGCGAGCGCGAGGCCGGAGCGACCCGGCGCCGCGTTCGCGCGCACTTCACCGAGTCCCGGGAAGGCCGTCCGGGCGAGGAAACGCACCTTCGGAAGCGGCCCGTCGACGAGCGTCAGGAGCGTGCGGCTCCAGCCCTGCGAAGGGCGCGTGTAGCGAAGTGTCGGGACGCGAGACGCCGCCGTGCGAAGCGCGGTGTCCACGCCTCCTTCGAGAGACTTCAGGAAGATCTCTTCGAAAGTACCCGGAAAAAGCCGTTCGATGGCGGAGGCGGCGAACCAGAGCGGCGCGCCCGCCTTCCCTCCTTCCTTCGAAGAAATCTCCGGAACGAGCGTCCCCCCGGAGGCGGCCAGAAGTCGGAAATCGTGCGCCTGGATCCCCCGGATGCCGTTCCCCGCGAAGTCCTCGGCCGCGTGATACAGGAGATGGCGAAGTAGCGCGGGCCCCGCCGCGATCGCGACGGACGTGCCGTCGAGGTCGCGCGTCTCCGCCTGCGCGCGCAGAGACGCGCTCGCGTCGTAAACGCGCCCGAGAACGGGGAGGCGGAACGAGGTGTGGATCTCGAGCCGGATCGGGTTCTCCGGATCCTCGGTCGCGGGGCGCGCCACCCGCTCGTCCGGCCTGACGAAGACGCGGTGCCTCGGCGTGTCGAAGAGCGGGCGCCAGCCAGCCCGCGTGAGCGCCGCCGTCGCACGTTCGAGGTCGCGTGGCTCGCGAAGAAGGAGGTCGAGATCCCCCATCGGGCGGAGCGCCGGTTCGGCATAGTGGAAATTCGCCAGCACCGCGCCCTTCAGCGCCACGACCTCGACGTCCTCCTCCCGAAGGGCAGCCACCGTCTCGCGGAGAGTCCGTTTCAGCCTCGCCGCGCGAGCCGAGGACGAGACCCTTTCGGACGTGAGAAACGCGGCCATGTCGGAGGGAAGCGAGCCCGCATCGGAGAGCGTCGCGAGGAGCGGCGCGATCCCCTGGCTCGACGCCGCGAATGCGGCGAGCTCGACCTCGACTTCTCGGGGAGACGATCCGAGGGAGTCCCGAAGAGGCTGCGCCGAGCCGGCCGCGACGGAAGCGACCGCGGAGAGGGAGAAACGGGCGAAGTCCGGCTCCCGGAAGAGCCGCTCGCAGTCGAAGCCCCTTGCGCCGAGCATTTACCGTCTCCGCCAGGAAGGATACGGCGGGAGGTCGCCGGAGCCCGCCGTCCGTCAGGCGCCGGACGGTAGACTCACTTCAAAGAGATGACGTCAACACGCCAGACCCTCCGCCTCTCCTTCGCCGCGCCACTCTTCCTGATCGTCTTCCTCCTCGCGCTCCCGGCGAGCGCCGGCCTCCGGTTCACGCCGGTCGCCGCGCCGGAGGGAGCGGACACCTATGCGCTCGCCGCGGACGGCTCGACTCTCTGGGCAGGGACTCTTCGCGGGATCTGGAAGCTCCAGTCAGGGAGCTGGAGCCTCGACGGGCTTCCCGACAAGACCGTCTCTTCCGTCGCCGTCTTCGGAGGCTCGGTATGGGCCGCCACCGGCGACGCCCTCTACCAGCGTGGAGCCGACGGGACGTGGACCGCGGTGGGACTTCCCGGGAGCCCCGACGCCGTGACAACCGTTTTCGCCGACGCGAGCGTTCTCTACGCCGGCGGTGCCGGCGTTTTCAGGCAGAGCGGCAGCACGTGGACAGCGCTCCCTTCCGCCGGAGGACTCGTCTCCGGCCTCGCCGTCTATCAGGGGGATCTCGTCGCGGGTCTCACGGGATCGGGAATCGTCCGGTACCCGGGGGGGACCGGAGCGCCCGTCGCGATGTCGACGGGTCTCGGCTTCTCCGAAGGGGGCCAGGCCTTCGCCGTCTTCGGCGGCGTTCTCTACGCGGGGACGCCCCGCGGCGTCTACGGGTGGAGCGGAATCGTCTGGAATTTCGAGAGCGGCTACGGGAATCACGACGTCCGGGCGCTCGCGAGCGCGTCCGGTTCTCTCTGGGCGGCTTCTATTGACTCCGGCGTTTCGCGAAAGAGCGGCTCCATCTGGAGCGCCGCGAACGACGGGCTGCTCCTCTACTCCGCCAAGAGCTTCGCGGTGCTCCTAAGCGACCTCTACGTCGGAACGTCGGGGGCGCCCGTCTACCGATACTCGGGAGCGTCGTGGAGCGCGGAGGGGAGCGGCCTTGCCGCGGCCCTTATCTCTGACCTTTCATTCGCATTTGCAGAGACCGTTGTCACGGCTCGAGGGGCCGGATCGACTCTGACGGACAGTCAAGGTCCTTCCACACGGGCGCTCCCTGTTCCTTCAGGGTGCGGTGATGTGAGGGCAGCTGCAGTCGTCAATGTCGAGCCTCTCTTCCACGGCGACTATCTGGCTGCAACAAACTGTGGTCCATATGAATTCGATTTCGGGGGGACATCGCTCGTTGACCAAGGCTTGGACGCGGGGGCTTTCATCACGAGCCTGGATACTGTTCACCGCATTCCGATAGGCGCAGTCGCGGGAACGACGAGCGCGGGAGTCTGGCGGTATTCGTCGGGATCCTGGACCCCGATGAACGACGGCCTCGCCCCGACAGCCTCCATTGCGACGATACGGTACGTGGGGACCGATCTTTTCGCCGGGCCTGACCAGGGAGTGGTACGTCTTGGAACCGACGGGACGTGGAACGACGAGTCGTCGGGGCTCCCGATCGGCAGCGTCGTCCAGGCGCTGGGAGGGCCGGGGGCTCCTTCGGGACCCGTCTACGCCGGTCTTTCCTTCGGCGGAATCTACCGGCGGGACGCCGGGACGACCTTCTGGAGAAGCGACTCGAAAGGGTTTGGAAGCAGCTCCGTCTACTCGCTCGACATGGCCTCCAGTCGCCTCTTCGCGGCGGCCGGCACGGCCGCGGTCTTCCGCAAGGATGCGGGGACCTGGCTACCGGAGAGCTTCGGCCTTCCAGCTGGCGCCGACGTCCGCGTCGTCCGTTCCGACTGTAAAGACTTGCAGTGCCAGACAGGCGTCATTCAAGTAACGGTCTTCGCTGGGACGAACGGCCAGGGACTCTATTCCGCCCGAGCCGATTCTTCGGTGAAGACGATCCCCGTCGTCCTCGACGTAATCGGTTCCGGCGGGACGCCGTTCAATACGGAGCTCGTGCTTGGAAATCGCGCTACGTACGGCACGTCGCTTCCGGTCACCCTGACGTTCTCCGCGGCCCCCGGTTACGGCGCCCCGGCGGGGGGGAGCGCGACCGTGACGATTCCGCCGGGGACGGAGATCCGCGCTGCCGACGCCCTGGCATATCTGCGCGGTCTCGGGATTCCGATCCCGACCGCCGGGCCCGACGCTCCCATCGCAGGAAGCCTCACGATGAGCGCGGGCTCGTCCACGGACTTTCTCTACGGCGCGGCGCGGTCGTACACGCCCGGACCTTCGGGGGGGACGTACGGAGTCTTCCTCGAGGCGGAGAGCGACATCGACGCCGCCGAGGAGAGCGCGTGGGTCTACGGCCTCAGGAGCGTCTCGGGAGCGTCGCGGTCGAACCTCGCCGTCACCGCGCTCCCCGGGCGCGGGACCGATCCCGTCACGCTCCAGGTCCAGCTCTACGGCGCCTCGGGCGCGCCGGCTCCGATCGTCCTCACCCGCACGCTCTCGCCGGGCGACTGGTACCAGTGGAACGGCGTACTGGCGCAGGCGGGCCTTCCGAACGGCACCTTCGGCTACGCGCGCATCCGCCGTCTCTCCGGAAGCGCGGCGTGGATCGCCTACGGCGTCGTGAACGACGCGGTGACGAGCGACGGGTCGGTCCTTCCGATGTTCCGCAACGGCGGCGTCTCCGCGGCCCGGACCCTGATCGTCCCCGTCGCCGCCGATCTCGTCGGACAGGGAAGCTCTCATTTCACGACGGAGCTGACTCTCACTAACGACGGGCCGATCGGGACCCCCGTCGACCTGACGTACCGTCCTGCGCCCGGCTACGGGAGCGCCGGGGGGGTTCCTTTCGTCACCGTCACCGTCGCGGCGCGGCAGCAGACGACGATCCTGAACGTCCTCCAGTACCTTCGCGATCACGGAGTCACGATCCCCGACGCCTCGACCGGTCCGCAGGCCGGAACGATTCTCGTCTCCTTCCGGAATCTCACCAGCCTCACGACGCCGCGCACCGTGGCGCTCGCCCGGACCTCGACTCCCGGCGGGGCCGGCGGCGCGTACGGCGTCTTCTACACGGCCATCCCTTCGGGGGGCGGGTCGCGCACCCCGGCCCTCGTCACCGGCCTCGTCCAGAACGCCGCCGCGCGGTCGAATCTCGCGATCGTCCATGCCGGGGGGGCTCCGGGGGGCCCATCACCCTTCAGGTCACGCTCTACGACGCGGCGACCGGGCTCGCCGTCGGGAATCCGCTGACCGAAAGGCTGAATACCGGAGATTGGCTCCAGTGGTCGAACGTCCTTGCGAAGGCGGGCGTCCCAGCCGGGACGACGGCGGCCTACGCGGTCGTCACACGCATCTCGGGCGACGACACCTTCTTCGCCTACGGCGTCCTCAACGACGCCGTGACCTCCGACGGCAGTTACGTTGCCATGCACCCGGACGCCTGGTACTGATCCTCCGGAGGATCGGCGCCGATCACTCCGCGCGCTTCGGCGCGAGGAAGCGGTCGTAGAGGATCATCAGGAGCGTCGAGACGAAGCCGATCGCGGCCACCCAGAGCCACATCGACTCCGGATGCGCGACGGTCCCCGCCTTGAAGCCGTTCACGTACCTCTCCACGAGCGGTCCGGCGATGGCGCCCGCCACGAACGTGCCGATCGCGATCGGCAGGAACGCGAAGCCCATGTAGGTCCCCACCTGCTCCTTCGGGGCCAGGTTGGCCACGTACTCGTAGAAGCGGGGGGACTGGAGCCCCTCGCCGAGGGCGAAGATCACGATGGCGGCGATGGTGACCGTTAGGGTCGGGACGGTGGCCATGACGAGCCAGCAGACGCTGGCGAGGAGAAAGCCGATCGTCATGGCGCGGATCGGCTTGAGCTTCTTCGCGAGCGCCGTGATCGGGATCGTCACGAGGATGATCGCCCACGCGTCGACCGTCTCGATCAGCTCGAAGCGGGGGAACTTCAGGACGTCCCGGACGTAGAACGGCAGCGAGTAGAAGACCTGCCAGAACATCATCCAGAAGCCCGAGAAGATGACGAGGAACGAGACGAAGCGGAAGTTCCGGAAGACCTTCACCATGTCGAGAAGAACGCCCCCCATCGACTTCGGGGGCGCCGCGTCGGCCGGACGGGGGGGCTCCCGGAAGAGGAGAAACGTCGCGAAGAAGAGGGCGAAGGACGTCGCCGAGGACATCACCAGCACCCAGGCGATGCCGACGTTCTCGCGGACCGGGATCGCGAGGATCGGTCCGACGGCGCCGCCGATGTTCACGAGGGTGTAGTAGATCGAGTAGCCGAGCGCCTTCGTCCCTTCGGTCGTCGTCCGGGCCACCGTGCCGACGATGCTCGGCTTGATGAGCGATCCGCCGACGGCCGTCACGATGAGGGCGAAGAGCGTGTACGTCCGGGGCCCGCCGAGCGCCGCGACGAGGGGCGCGCCGACGGGAAGCCCGGCGAGGCCGATGAGGCAGTAGCCGACCGAGAAGATCGCGAAGCAGGCCATCAGGCTCCGCTTGAACCCGAAACGGTCGACGACCGTCCCGGCGACCGGCGGGAGGAGGTAGAGGAGGGTGTTGAAGACACTTCCGGCGAAGAGGCCGGCGGTGGTCGGCCCGAGCCCGATCCCGTCCGCGATGTAGACGGCGAGAACCGCCTTCGAGGCGTAGTACGCGAAGCGCTCGAACAGCTCGAGCGTGTTCGCGATCCAGAACGTCTTCGAGAAGCCGGACTTCAGTTCGGCAACCCGGGCGGCGGCACCCAAATCAGCGTCGCTCGCGTCCGATGAGCCAACCGACGGCCAGGCCGATCCCGAGGGCCCCGAGGGCCATCAGGAAAGCGTTGTCCCGCCCGACCCGGTCGACGGTCTTCACGTGCCGCTCCATCTGCTTGCGGAGGCGCCGGCCTCTCACTTCGGCCTGCTCCAGCGCGTTCTCGACGCGGTCGGCGAGCGCCTCGGCCAGCTCTTCGCCACGTCCTCCGGCGGCCTTCATCCCTTCACGAACGGATCCGAGAATGTCGCGTTCCATCGGCGTGCTCCCCGAAGCGATCTTACCCCGTAACCGCTTCCGTTCCGGTCCGCGCGCGAGCGTTCATCTCTAGCGTGTCGCGACGTCGAACTGGCGGATGATGCTGAAGCCGAGTCGGATGTTGGAATCGGTCACCCCGCCGCCATAGTCGCCGGCGAGGATCTGGTCGACGGTCGTGGCCGCGGAGTTTCCGATCCAGACGGAGAACCGGTGGCGGTAGAGAGCCTTCTCGATCGCGAAAGACCATTGCCCCACGGAGCCGGGGAGGTTCCGGTTGCGCGGAACGTACTCGCCGGAGGCGAACCAGCCCTTCCCCATCTTGACTTGGACGTCGATCGGGACGTTGAAGACGTTCCTGAACTGCGGCGTGTTTGAGACGTAGGAGGGAGCGGCCGCGATGGTCACGAGGTCTCCGATCGTTGCACTGAGGAGGACCTGGCCGAAGGCCCCGGTCTTGTCCGGCGTCTGGACCTTCGTCTCCCAGTCGAGTCCGCCCCGGACGGCGATGCCGAAGGGGCGCTGCCTGGTCGCGGAGAGGAACGCGTATTTCGCCGCGAACTCGTAATCGCCCCCGGTCGACGCCCGGTAGACCTCGATCGAAAGGCGGTCCACGGGGACGTAACCGAGCCCGAGGCCGATGTTGGCGCCCGAGTCGAGGCCGAAGAGATTGTTTCCGCCGGCGCTGATCACGGGCTGGTTGAACCGGTGGGTGAAGAGAGCCTCGAGGATTCCTTTCTCGTTCACGAGCGGTGACGCGGTCTGAAGGAACCGGTCCGCATAGCCGGGATCCCAGAACTTCGCCTCCTGGGCGAAGGCGGGGCGCGAGGCGGCGATGAGGAGCGACACGGCGGATGCGGCGAGGAGAGGAAGGTGCTTCGTCATCTCGGACCTCAGTCGTTCGGCGCCCCGCGCCGCACCCAGTCGACGAGGAGCTGCTGCGTGGCGGAGGAAAGGTAGGGGCCGCCGAAGGGCATCCGGGCTCCGGTGATCGTCGCGTCCCCCGCGGTCTTGGAGACGAGGTAGGACGACGCGGGGTCGCCCGGGGCGATGCGGAGGCGCGTCGATTCGACGGCCCTCACGCCGACGATCGAGGCGTAGCTCCTTCCCGCGGAGAGGTCCATTCCCTGCTGGGGGGCCGCTCCGGCGTGGCATCCCGAGAGGGCGCACGAGGGGGTGAAGATCTCCGCCTGGACCTGGGTGAACGTCGCGGACGGATTGACCGGCTCTAGAGGCTCCGTAGGCGTCTTCCTCGTTCCGCACGCGGCGAGGGAGAGTGCAATCAGGGCCGCCGAAGCGGCTAGACTTCCCGTGAAGGAGAGGACCCGATGATTCGATACGGCGCCGTCACGCTCGCTCTTCTCTTCGCGGTTCCCGCCGCCGCGGAGGAGCCGAAGCGATCCGCTCTCTGGAACGCCTACTGCGTCGTCTGTCACGGTCCGGACGGCAAGGCGCAGACCGAGGAAGGAAAGAAGAAGGGGGCGCGGAACCTCTCCGACGCTCGCTGGCAGGCCACGGTCTCGGACGACCGTCTCCACGACTCGATCCGGCGGGGGCGTGACAAGATGCCGTCGTTCGGAAACAAGCTGAGCGAGGAGCAGATCAGGGCGCTCATCGCCGAAGTGAGGTCGCTGGCCGCGGCGAAGTGACGTCGCGGGCCGCCGCGTCCGGGTCGCGAGCCTCATTTCGGCGCGGCCTTTGTCGGGATCTCGTCCGGGATGGGTGGGGCATGGACCATCGTCCCGCCGATGTGACCGGTGATCGCGACGAGCGCCACGGCGAGAAGGGCCGCGAGGAGAGCGGGAACGGGGGACCCCCCTTTGAGACGGGCGCGGAGGGCGAGGACGAGGGCCGTCACGGCGACCGCGAGAAACGTCAGTGCGAGAAGCGCGTGCTTGCGGGCGAGTCCCATGACGGCGAGCGGCCCGGGAATCGGGCCCCACCCCCCGGCGAGGTAGGCGAGCTTGTCGGCCCAGATCCAGCCGGTGAACGCGGCCGCAAGAGCGCCCGCGACGGTTGCGGAGAGGAGGAGGACGGACGCCGTGAGGGCCGGCTCGCGATCGGCGCGGCGGAGCGTCGCGATCGCGAGCGCCGCCGCCGCGAAGAACGCCCCCGCGATCGGGAAGTGGACGAGAGAGGGATGAAGCGGCAGCTCGTTCATTCCGGCGGGGCTCCTCCTTCGGCGGACGGGATGATACTGGATCTCAGGATGAGCCCGCACCCGTACGCGGCCGATCCGTAGGTTCCCGTTCATGGCGGCCGCAGGGCGGCAACACCCCCTCCCATCGGGTAAACTCCGCGCGCTCTGCAGCCGCGAGATCTCCTCACCGAGCTCTACCGTGCCGCTGTCGCGTCCGTCGATCCGGGCCGGCTCGTCGGCGCCGCTCTCGGACGGCGCGGCGACGCTCTTCGTGTCCGGTCCGTCCTCTCCTCGGCGCAGCGGGAGTTCGTCTTCGTCCCTTCGCGGGTGGCTCTTCTGGCCGTCGGCAAGGGGGCCGTGCCGATGGCCCGCGCGGCCCATGCGGCGCTCGGAGGACGGATCGACGAGGCGCTCATCGTGGCGCCCTCGTACGACAGCGGGGAGGGTCTTCCGCCCGGAAGTCGCCTCATTCGCGCCGGCCACCCGGTTCCGGACGAGGGGAGTCTCGAGGCGGGAACGGCCGCCCTCTCCCTCGCCGGCCGCCTCGACCCGGCGGACCTCCTTCTCGTCCTCCTTTCGGGGGGCGGCTCCAGCCTGATGGCGGCACCGGTGGAAGGACTCTCCCTCACGGACAAATCGCGCGCCATCTCGCTTCTGATGGCCGCAGGGGCTCCGATCTCCGAGCTGAACGCCGTTCGCGGGGCCCTTTCGCGCGTCAAGGCCGGGTGGCTCTCCTCCGCCTGCGGCCCGGCCGAGGTCGTCTCGCTCGTCCTTTCGGACCTCGGGGACGACGGTTGGCATCTCGTCGCCTCCGGTCCGACGCTCGGAATCCCCCCGTCCCCGGCCAATGCCCTCGCCATCCTCGACCGATACCGCGTCACGACGCTCGTCCCGCCATCGGTCCGCGCCGTCCTCGCCCTTCCGCCGCCGCCCCCCTCGCCTCGCCCCGTCGGGCCACGCTGGAGCGTCCTCCTTGCCGACATCCGGACGGCTCTCGAAGGCGCCCGCCTCGCCGCGCTTCGTCTTGGAACGGATGCCCGGATCGTCCCCGAGCTTCTGCGCGGCGAGGCGCGGAGCGCCGCCCGAAGGCTCGCCGTCGCCGGAGCCTCGGGGGGGCACCTCTGGCGCCGGGGAGGGGGACGCTCCCTCGTCAACCTCTTCGGCGGCGAGACGACCGTCACGGTCAAGGGACACGGACACGGAGGACGGAACCGGGAGCTCGCCCTCGCGACCGCAATCCAGATTGCCGGCACCCCGGGAGCCGCCGCCCTCGTGGCCGGGACCGACGGCGTGGACCACGAGCCGGATGCGGCCGGGGCGTTCGTGGACGGGGCGACGCTCGAGAGGGCGGAAGCGGCCGGCCTCGACCCTTGGAAGGCTCTCCGCGACAACGACACCGGGCCGTTCTTCGCCGCTCTCGGGGACGCCTTTTCCCCGGGAGCCACCGGGACGAACGTGGGCGACGTCGCCTTCGTCTGGGCGGCCGGGCAGGACGCCGGGACGCCGGCAGACTAAGATACGAAGGACTAGTCCGATGGCGGCTTTTCTGATCGTTGACGATGGCGGGGAGAAGAGGCACGAGGTCGTCGGACGCGCCGTCCTCGGCCGCGACGCCGATTGCGACATTCTCGTTTCGGACCTGTCGGCCTCCCGAAAGCACGCCATTCTGGAAGAGACGGTGGCGGGGTGGACCATCCGGGACCTCTCCAGCGTCAACGGGACGTTCCTGAAGGGGAAGCGGGTCGTCGATGCCGTTCTCCAGAGTGGAGATCTTCTCCGGTTCGGGGACGTGAAGGCCGTCTTCAGGATCGAGCAGAAGGCGAGCGAGACGAGCGGTACGGGGAAGCTCCTTCAGACGCTCTCGATCAAGCCGGTCCGGAAGGCTCGTCCCGTCGCCGTCGTCGTCGCGTCGCTCGCCGGCCTTGCGCTTCTCGTTGCGGCCACCCTCTGGTCGAAGGGGTGCGGTCCCCACGGCCCCGCCGTCTCCATCCTCGCGCCGCGCTGATCCGGCCGGAATCTCAGGCGGACCCACCCCCCGATCCGCAGACGGCGCAGGCGGGGGCCTTCGCGATCCGGATCGTCCGGAACGACATCGCAAGGGCATCCACCACGACGAGCCGTCCGATGAGAGGAACGCCGATTCCGAGGACGAGCTTCAGCGCCTCGGCCGCCTGGATCGCCCCGAGCGTTCCGGGAAGGACGCCGAGGAGCCCCGTCTCCGCGCCGGCCGGCACGAGGCCCGGCGGCGGCGGCTCGGGGAAGGCGCAGCGGTAGCAGGGCCCTTTCGCCGCGAAGAAGACCGAGGCCTGCCCCTCGAAGCGATGGATCGCGGCGTGGACCATCGGCTTCCCCAGCCGAACGCAGGCCTCGTTGAGGACGTATCGCGACGGGAAGTCGTCGGTGGCCCCGGCGATGACGTCGTAGTCCGGGAAGATTTCGAGCGCGTCCGCGAGCGCCAGCCGCGCCGCGTGCGTCACGATCCTCACGTTCGGGTTCAGATCGCCGAGTCGCTCCGCGGCCGCTTCCAGCTTCGGCCGGCCGAGGTCCTTCGTTCCATAGAGGATCTGCCGTTGCAGGTTCGACTCGTCGAGAACGTCGAAGTCGACGAGGCCGAGCGTCCCGACGCCGGCCGCCGCGAGATAGAGGGAAAACGGCGAGCCGAGCCCTCCCGCCCCGACGCAGAGGACGCGCGCCCCCTTGATCCGCTCCTGGCCGGCTTCTCCGACCTCGTCGAGGACGAGGTGTCTCGCGTAACGGCGTCTCTCGCGGTCCGAGAGCCCCCCCATACCCGCGGCTTAAGGGCGCGGCCCGCGCCCCGCCGCGCCCGGAGGACTCTCGATTCGCCGCTCCACCCGGAGCCGCCCGTCGCCCGCGGGCGCGAGGATCAGGAGCGCTCCGGGATACCCCGCCGAGAGGATCTGCCCCTCCGGCATCCAGGCCTTCACCTCGGCGGAGAGGAGGTCGGGCGAAAGGAGAATCGTCCCCGCCTCGTCGGCGAGCTTCCGGCTGCGGAAGGAGGCAAGCACCTTCTGCCACCCCTCCTCGCCCCCCGGCGGGGCCGGGACGAGGAGCTTGCCCGTCAGGTTCTCCTCTACCTTCCCCCGGAAGTCCGTGAGATCGCCGAGGTCGGCGACCCCCGGGCGGACGCGCGGCCCGAGGCCGCTGAAGGGGATCGGGTGCGTTAATGCGACGTCGGCGAGGTACGGGGGAAGGCCGCTCCCGTTGGCGACCCTCCCGCCGCGGAGGACGACGTCGAAGAGACCTTCCCGCCGGAGGAGCGGGATCGCGTCGTATCCCTTTGGGTCGATGGAGGCGAGCGAACCGTCGCCGAGCGCCTGAAGAGCTCCCAGCAGGCCGACGAAGTTGAGGCGGACGAGCGTTCCTGCTTCGTCGGGGCCGTTCCATCCCCCGGTCTCGATCAGGAGCGTCGACGTCCCCCAGCGCGTCATCGAGTCTCCGAACGCGCGGGCCGTATAGTCCATGTCGTAGCGGGCGATCTTTCCGGAGGCCCACGGAGCGAGGAACTCCCGGAGCGAGACTGCGAGGCGCTTCGTCGTCCGCCTCCCATCGTTTTCGCTCGACGCCTCGTCGAACGGAACGGACATCACGGCCAGCGCGGCCTGCCCGCCCCCCTTCCCCGCGACCGTCAGCGGCGACTGGTTGTGGAGGTTGAAGCCGACCGTCGGCTGGAACCGGTCGCGGACGCTCTTCAAAAAGCGCCCCTCCGGCGTCTGGAGGCGGAGGGCGTCGCGGTTGATGTCGATTCCCTGGATGTTCCGCCGCGTCGTCCTCTCTGCCCCGTCGGGATTCAGCATCGGGAGGAGATAGATCGTCAGCCGCGAGAAGAGACGCGACACGGCAGCGCTCTCCCGGTTCCGGCCGAGATAGGCGAGGATGTCGAGCAGGGCGCTCGTGGCCGTCGGCTCGTCGCCGTGCATCTGGGACCAGAGGAAGACGCCGGTGGGCCCGCTGCCGAGCTTCAGGACGCTGAGGGAGCGCCCCTCACCCGAGCGCCCTTCGTCCGCGACCGAAAAGAGCCCCGGAAAATCCCGCGCGAGCGTCTCGATCACGACGCGGAGCTGCGCGTGCTTGAGCGCGTAAGGGTCGGCCGGAGAGACGCGGATCGAGGGCCATGCGTCCCACAGCTCCCGCGCCGTGAACGCCTCGGGCGACGCGGCCCGCACGGCAGGTATGAGGAAAAGGAGCGCGAGGCAGAAGGAACGGAGGGCCGGTTTCGTCATCGGCTGGACAGTCTACAAGGGTCGCCCCTCCGCCCTGCACCTCCGGGTGATAATGACGCGTCACGCTCATGTCCCTCTCGCCCGGGTCCCGCATCGGCCCTTACGAGGTCCTCTCGCCCCTCGGCGCGGGCGGGATGGGAGAAGTCTGGCGCGCCCGGGACACCCGCCTCGGCCGCGAGGTCGCCCTCAAGGTCCTCCCCGCGGCTCTCTCGGAAGACCGTGAGCGGATCGTCCGCTTCCAGCGCGAGGCCCAGCTTCTCGCCGCGTTCAACCACCAGAACATCGCCGCGATCTACAGCTTCGAGAACGTCGACTCCGTCCAGCTCCTCGTCATGGAGATGGTGCCGGGCGAGACCGTCAAGCAGCTTCTCGAGGCGGGGTCCCTCTCCATCTCACGCGCTCTGGCGATCGCGCGGCAGACCGCCGAAGCCCTCGACGCGGCCCACGGCAAGGGGATCCTCCACCGCGACCTCAAGCCCGCAAACGTGAAGGTCACGCCCGACGGGAAGGTGAAGCTCCTCGACTTCGGTCTCGCGAAGGCTTTCGGTCCCGGGCCCAACATTTCCGACATCTCCGAGTCCCCCACACTCGATACCGGCGCCTCGCGTCAGGGGATGGTGCTCGGCACGGCCCCCTACATGAGCCCCGAGCAGGTGCGGGGCCGGACGCTGGACTGGCGGAGCGACGTCTGGTCGTTCGGCTGCCTTCTTTTCGAGATGCTCTCCGGGAAGCGCGCGTTCGGCGGCTCCTCCCCGCCCGACATACTCGTCGCGATCCTCGAGCGGGAGCCCGACTGGACCGTCCTGCCGGTGGAGACGCCGCCCCGGATCCTCGCCCTCCTCGAAGAGTGCCTCACGAAAAACCCCGACAGGCGCGCCCCCGACATGGCGCACGTGAGACAGCAGCTGGACGCCGCGCTCGAGGGGAAGAGCCTCTACGTTCCACGAAGCTCGACGGCCGTCTCGGCGCGGATCCGGCGCGCGCCCCGCGTCTGGGCGACCGCGGGCGCCCTCCTGGCCGTCGCGTTCGCCGTCCTTCTCTACGTCTCGCTTCGGGGAAAGGACACGACCGCGCTCCCGGCGTCAAAGCTCCTCGCCATCCTCCCGGCCACCGACCTCACCGGCCGCCCGGACGGGCGACAGCTCTGTGAC
This sequence comes from uncultured Acidobacteriota bacterium, assembly GCA_963779415.1. Lineage (GTDB taxonomy): Bacteria > Acidobacteriota > Thermoanaerobaculia > UBA5066 > UBA5066 > DAOMFB01. The sequence continues at coordinate 2,112,462 of CAVZYA010000001.1, forward strand.
GGCGTGTCGTTCAGCCTCGGCGTGAAGCTCCAGAGCGTTCCGGGCATCGCCATCATGCGTCCCTCCGCCCCGGACATGCTCAAGGAGAGTGACCCGTCGAAGTGGGCGCGCGACACGGGCGCGAACCTCCTCGTCCAGCCCGCCGTCCGGCAGATGGGCGACCAGCGGCAGCTCTCGTTCTCCGTCTTCCTCGCCGGCTCGCCCGTCCAGATCGCGGCCGGCGAAGCGACCGGCCCGGCCGCCGAGCATTTCCGGCTGGAGGACGAGCTGACCCAGAAGCTCGTCGCGGCGCTGCAGATCCATCTCGCGAGCGGCGCCCCCGTTTCCACGCCCACCTCCGCCGCCCTCGCCCCCGGCGCCGCCCAGACCGACTACGTCGTGGCGCTCGGGTATCTCGAGCGGTACGACGACAAGGACTCCATCGACAAGGCGATCGATCTCCTGAAGAGGATTCCGGGCGCTGAAAGCTCTGCCCTGATCCAGGCCGCGCTCGGCCGCGCGTACCTCGCGTCCTACGATCTTTCGAAGGACGTTTCCCGCGCCGACCTCGCGAAGACCGCCGCGAACCGAGCCATCGCGCTCGACCCGAACCTCCCGGAGGCGCAGGTCACCCTCGGCCAGATCCTCACGGCGACGGGAAGGCCAGGGGAGGCGGCGGCCGAGATTCGAAAGGCACTGAACCGCGAGCCCGACTCCATACCCGCGCTTCTCGCACTCGCCACGGCTCTTCAGAACGAGACGGACTTCGCCGCCGCGGAGCAGACGATTCTCCGGGTCGTCGAACTCCGGCCCACCTCGTGGGCGGCATACAACCGGCTCGGGGCGATCTACTTCCTGAGCAGCCAATACGAGAAGGCCGCCCGGGCCTTGCGCAAGGCCATCGCGCTGAACCCCGACGTGGCACGTGTCCACTTCAACCTCGGAGCCGCGCTCATCCGCCTCGGGCGTTTCGATGAGGCGAGGGAAGCTCTCGAGCGGTCGATCCAGGTCCGTTCGACGCCCTACGCCCATTCGAATCTCGGCGTCACCCTCTACCTCCTCGGCCGTTTTTCCGAGGCCGCCGCCTCTTTTCAGCGCGCCGTCGACCTCGCGCCGAAAAACTATCGCTGGCATATCTATCTCGGCGACGCGCTCTCGCAGATCCCGGAGCAGGCCGGACGCGCGCGCGCCGCGTACGAGGCGGCGCTCCCGCTCGTGAGGGCGGAGCTTTCGGTGAATCCGGCCGACGCCCTGAGCGTCGTCCTTCTCGGCCGCTGTCTCGCCCGGACGGGAGCGCCCGGTCGGGCCTGGTCGGAGATCCGGCGCGGCGTGGCCCTCGCCCCGGAGGACCAGGATGTCCTCGAGACGGCTGCCGCGGCCGCGATGGTCCTCGGGAAGAAGGCGGAGGCTCTCGCGTGGCTCCAGAAGGCCGTCGCGCGTGGTTACGGCCTCGTCGAGATCCAGCACGATCCCGATTTCGCCGCTCTCCGCGTCGAGCCCGGGTTCGCGAAGCTCACGAGTACCGCTCCCGCCGCACCCGCCGATACGATCTCAATCCAAGGCAAAGGAGTGAAACGATGAGAATCAACGCCCGCTCCCTCCCCCTCCTCGCCGCCGCTCTCCTTCTCGTTGCCGCCGTCGCGGGCGTGCCGGGATGCAGCACGTCGTCTTCCGACTCGCGCCTCACCCCTAAGGAGGTCAAGGCGTTCGTCACGTACGACGGAACGAAGACCGAGCTCACGCATTTTCCTGGCCACAAGGACAGGAAACTGGCCAGCCTCAGCGAGAAGGGAAAGGACACGATCTTCTGGTGCTCGCCCGATGGCGACGTCAAGTTCGTCTCCTGGATCCGGAAGAGTCCATTCGACGGCAGCCCGCGGATTGAGGACGGGTGCCTCGTGTGGGGTCCCCCGAAGCCGGGCTCCAGTACGGTTACAAACGAAGGGAAATGCCCGCAAAAGGAAGACGCAGGGGAATGCTACGAATACAAGATTGAGCTCTTGCTCAAGGACGGGAAAAAGGTATCCATCGACCCGCGTATCGAGATCCTGCCGTAGCCTCTTCCAGTTGCCGTCTGTTCGCCCGGTTTCGCCTGCCGCGTCAATCTCCGTTCGAATTCGCGGGAGGAGCGGGGGATGAGGCGGAAGCAGAGGAGATGCGGATGACGGCGGCGCCGTCGGGCGCCGGAATATCGATCTCGACCCCGACGCCTGCGAGCGCGGAGCCCGAGTTCGCCTGCTCGAGCTGTCTCCCGGCGAGAGTGCCGCTTCCGAGCGTCGTGTCGCACGAGAGGTCGACGCTCGGGGCGGCGCCGAGCGCGGACGGGTAGAAGGTGAGCGCCCCGAAGTCGCTCTCGCCACGGAAGGCGAGGAGGATCCCTTTTCCGTGGCTCGGGCTCCAGCACATCAGGCCGTCCCATCCGTTCCACGCCGGGTCGGCCGAGAGGTGGGAGAGCGTGGCGTCGCGCAGGATCGGCCGCAGTTCCTTGTAGAGCGCCGCCGCGCTCTCGGCCGCCGCCGTCGTCGCGGCATCCCACGTCGTCGGTTGCCCCATGAACATGAGCGGCCCGCCGGCGAGGCCGCTCGCGAAGCGGTAGTCGGGAGGGGTTCCGTCGTCGCCGACGTACTTCCCGGCGTAGCGGGGCGGGAGAACGTACGTCGTGCCGAAGACTCCCCGTCTCCCGCTGAAGGCGCTGTTGTAATCAGAGGTGTTCGAGGTGTCGTGGCGGCGCACCATCCCGAAGTCGAGCATGTTTCCGCCGTTCCAGCAGTTCTCGATCACGAGGCCCGGGTGCCGCCGCCGCACCTCGTCGAGGATCGCGTAATACCCGGCCGTCGTCGCCCACTCTCCGTCGCCGCTCTGGTGCCCGTGCGCCGGGTTCGTGCACGGGGCGATGACGCCGAAGTCGTGGACCAGCCAGTCGACGCCGTACCCGTTCACGACGCGGTCGATCTCGGAGACGACCCAGGCCTGGACGTCCGGATTCGCAAGGCAGAGCATGACGGTCCCGAAATCGCCCGGAATCGGCACGCCGTCCTCCGTGGCCACCCAGTCCGGATGCGCGAGGACGACGGCCGACGCGGGGTCGGCGACCCCGAAGGCCATCCAGAGGCCGAAGTGCATTCCGCGCGCGTGCGCGTGAGCGGAGAGAGACGCGATTCCGGCGTCGAAGGCCCCGCTCCGCGGAACCCAGTCGCCGATCCTCTGCATCCAGCCCGCATCGAGGGTGAACGTCTCGGCTCCGAGATCCGCCGCGCGGTCGATGAGGTCGTTCACGAGGCTCTGGTCGATCCCGCTCCCGTAACCCCACGTGTCGAAGCCGACCCACGGGAAGTTCGGATCGGGAAGCGGCGGCGCAAAGTGCCGATCCACCAGTCGGCGCGTCGCCTGTGAGGCGTCGTCCCAGCCTCCCGAGAAGAGTCCGACGAAGCCGGCAGGAGCCGTGAAGGTCTCGCCGGGGGCGAGGAGATGAAGGAAATGACCCTCCGCGAAACCGGCCCCGAGCGTGACGATCCCCGGTGATCTCCGAACTCCGACGATCGAGATGGTCCCCGTCCCGCTCCACTCCCATCCCCCGAAGAGGCCGCCGCCGTCTCTCGCGTCCCGCATCGCGAACCACGCCGCGCCATCGCCGAAGGGACCGGTCGTAAAGACGGTCTTGTCACCGGACTGGAGCGTGTCGTCCCCCGTCCTCGCGGCGCCATCGCCGAAGGGACCAGTCTTAAAGACGGACCTGTCGCCGGGCTGGAGCGTGTCGTCCTCCGTCCAGAACGCGATATCGGGATGGCTCCAGGTGAAGTTGTGGACCCAGAACGTCTCCGGATCGCTGCCGTCTCCCTGCACCCGAAGGCGGAAGGCGTCGGCGCCCGTCAACGTGACGGGGACGTCCCCGGCATTCGTGACGTCGAGCCAGGTCCGGACCACGGGCGCGTCGGGATAGCACTGATAGTGGAGCGTCACGGCCAGGCCGTCCGCGGCCGAAAGAAGGCCGATGGCCAGCTCCGCGGTTCCGTCCGCGGCGACCGTCCGGGATTCGGAAAGGAGCTGCCATACGGCAAGGCCGCTTCGATCGGTCTCACCGGTGGTTTCCGTGTCTGAGACGAACGAGATCCGGAACTCACCGGATCGTCCGCCCGACGGCGCCCAGTCCCGTCCCGAGGTCTTGTCGATGAAATGTGCCGTGAAAAAGCGCCCGTCGCCGTCCAGCGACAGGGTCCTCTCCAGCCGCGCGTTTCCGATTCGCCAGGTCGAGGAGCCCGGGTCGAAGGAGACATACGCGGGAGGCGCGCCGGGCGCCGCACGCGCTCCCAGGAGAATTACGGCAGCGACCCCCCACGAACGTGCCGAAAGGCGGCTCATGATCCCCCTTCGGAAAGAGACGCACGAGAGCCCCCCTCGGTTGACAGAAGCTTCAGGTGAGGCGGTTCACCCCTTCCGGTCCGGGAAGTCGGCTCCGCGGCCGACTTTCCGGACCGCTTCGCGAAAGAGGCGCCGCCCCTCCTCGTCGGAGATGTTCTCCTCGAGCCGGGATGCGAGATCGGCGACGGTCCCCCCCGCGCGCGCGGCCTTCTTCACGAGAACGCGGGCGAGAGGCCCGATTCGCCGCGCCAGCTCGTTTTCGAGGATCGCGAGATCCGCGTCCGAATGCGCCCCGCCGGCCGGAGCCGGCGTCGAGGCAGGAGAGACGGGGTTGATCGCAGGGGAAAGTGAGCGTCCCGGCGTCGCGTGCATCGGCTGAGGCCCGCTCGGGATCCTCTCCGGCCCCGATGGGCTTTTTGCGGGACCGGTGACCGGCTTTCCCGGAGAGGTGGAGCTCTTTCCGCACGCCATGCATTTCGCGCAGAACGCCTCCCGGTCGGACCCCGGAGCGAGCTGACGCGACAGCTCGTCGCAGAGGACCTCGAGAGAAGGCGCTGCCTTCGCCGCCTTCTTGACGAAAAGGCGCGCCATCGGGCCGATCGACGAGGCAAGATTCTCCTCGATCTTCAGGAGGAGGAGAGAGTCGAAGACCGGCGGGGCCGGCGTCGTCAGGTCCGCCGTTTCTTCTGCCGTCATTTCGAAGGCGAAGCTGGCGGGCTCCTGGGGGCGCGGCGTCTGCCCCACGTGAAGCCGGAAGAGATCGACGTCGAGAACGGCGACGTCCGCGTACCGCTCCTCCCGGTTCTTCGCCATCATCTTCCGGAGGACGCTGCAGAACCCCTCGGAGAGGGCCGGTTCAAAGCGGCGAGGGTCGGGAAGCGGCTCGACGAGGTGCATCGACATGACGACGGCCCCGGAGGCGCCCTGGTAGGGCGTGTGGCCCGTCACGAGGTGATAGAGAGTGGCGCCGAGCGAATAGATGTCGGCTCTCGCGTCGATGTCCTTCTGCCCGCGGATCTGCTCCGGGGAGATGTAGTGCGGGGTCCCCATGGAGTGGCCGGTCTGCGTGAGCGACTGGTCCTCGTCGAGACGCTTCGCGATCCCGAGGTCGACGAGCTTCACGTCGCCGCGGCTCGTCAGCATGATGTTGTCCGGCTTGATGTCGCGATGGACGAGCCCTTCCGCGTGCGCCAGAGCGAGCGCATGGCAGACCTGCCGGGCGATCCGGACCGCCTCCGTCTCGGAAAAGCGACCCGACTTCAGCCGCTGTCCGAGCGACGGCCCGTCCACGAACTCCATCGCGAGGTACCAGGTCCCGTCGATCGACCCGAAGTTGTAGATCTGGACGATGTTCGGGTGGTTCAGCCGGGCGACGGACCGCGCCTCGCGGAGGAGGCGCTGGACGAACGCGGGGTCCTTCGCATAGCCCGGCGCGAGAGTCTTGAGCGCGACGCTCCTCTCGAGCATGACGTCCTTCGCCCGGTAGACCTTTCCCATCCCTCCCGAGCCGAGCTCCTCGAGGATCTCGTATTCGCCGAAACGGGAGCCGGAAGGGAGCGTATCCGACATGGTCCGTCGCCCGGGGGCGTCACCCTTCCTCGAGCATCTTCAGCGCCTTCGTCAGGCTGATCCGCATCCGGGTGAACGACCCGGCGAGGACGGCCACCTCGTCCTGCCCCTTGATGACGACGTCGGGAACTTCGAGGTCTCCCGTCGAGATCCTGTCCGCCGTCCGGGCGAGGTTCTTGAGCGGCCGGATGACGAAGACGGAGAGGAGGACGTTGAGGATCAGTAGGGTCACCGCGAAGACGCCGAAAAGCGTCGCGAGAAGCGTCCGGAACGCGCCGCTGGCCATGGCGACCGGGACGGCCGTCGGCACGGAGACGATCTGGGCGCCGATGATCTCGTTCAGCTTCCAGCCGAAGCCCCCGGCCGTGCCGTAGACCTTCACAACCGCGGCCGGGGTCTGGTCCGGCGCCGTGTGGCACGAGAGGCACCCCGCGTCGGTGATCTGGATCGGCCGGGCGAGGTAGAGCGACCGCCCAAGCGGCCCGTCCCGCTCGCCGATGATCTCCTTGAGCTTTCCGTCCGCCCGGAACGCGTTCACGACGTCGGCCTCCCAGTCCACGGTCCGGTCCCGCGGGTTCGTCGGATTGAGCGTCGCCTCCTTGTACGTGTACTCGGGGTGGCTCTCGCGAAGGTAGTTGAAGATCTCGGTCGCGGAGTAGGCGGGGACCGACTGCGGCAGGAACTCCTCCGCGAGCCGGGGCGCGAGGAGCGGCTTGATCTGCTTGTTCGTGTAGGTCCGGGTCGCGAGCGCCGTTTCCATCATGATCCGGGCGTTCTGGATCACCTGGGTCCGGGCGCTCTTCTGCAGGAGACTGTTCGAAAGATACCCCGCCGGCACGAGGGCGAGGGCGAAGACGATCACCAGGATCACGTTGAACTTCACGAGCAGGGACATGGGCGGGTCCTCTTGAGACGGATTCTACATATCAAATCCATCCCCCGGGGGATACCCGCCCCCAAAAAAGGCGCGTTACGGCAGGAAGCCGAGGTGGGTCCGGGCGAAGCGTCCGATGTTCGGGAAGACGGACGGGAGCGCCTGCGCGTCGAGGCCGAACCACTGGGCCAGCGTCGCGCCGTACTCGTCCACCGACGTCGTCGGGATCCAGCGCCCCTCGTTCGAGGCGTCGTCGGGCCCCTTGAGGGCGAGGCTCGGGAAGGTCCCGTAGAAGTCGCCCCCCTTCACCGAGCCGCCGAGGACGAAGTGATGGCTCCCCCACGCATGGTCGCTTCCGCCTCCCGAAGCCGGGAGGAACGTCCGGCCGAAGTCCGAGAGCGTGAAGGTCGTGACGGAATCCGCGACCCCGAGCTCGCCCGTCGCGTCCCAGAAGGCCTTCACCGCCGCGTTCAGCTGCGTGAAGAGGGTCTGCTGCGTGCTGATCTCGTTCGTGTGCGTGTCGAACCCCCCGAGGGAGGCGAAGAAGATCTGCCGGTTGATGTTCAGATCCGTCCGGGCCGCAAGAACGCCGGCGATCTGCTGGAGCTGGCGGCCGATCGACGTCCCGGGAAACGTCGTCTTCAACGCCGCGCCCTTCGCCTGGGCCGCGGCGAGAAGGGCCGTGTTGTCGATCGCCGAAGAGGTGATGGCGCTCGCCGCGGACACCAGCGTCTCGCCGCCGTCCAGGGTCAGGAGCTTCCGGAGCGCGGCGAGGCGCGCCGTGGCCACGGCGCTCCCGGCAGGGAACCCCTGAAGCGTCGATCCGGGGACGAGAGGGCGCGACGTGACGCCCGTCGTGAAGATCGGGATGCCCGAGACCGAGACGACCATCGGGAAGTTGACGACGTTGAGCGAGGCGACGGCATCGGCCGTACGGCCGCCCCACCCCGTCTGCGAGAGGGGATCCTGCGCGGTCACAATCGAGGACTGCCACTCGGCCTGCTGGTCCGAGTGGGAAAAGAGGCTGTCGGGACGGGGGGAGCCCGCGAGGAACTCCGCCCGCGTCAGCGGCCCCGAGAGCGTCCCGACGTTCGCCACGACCGCGAGCTTCCCGGCCTCGTAGAGCGTCTGGAGGTCCGTCAGCGCCGGATGGAGGCCGAAGGCCGCTCCCTGGCTCGGGGCGTCGATCTTCAGGATCGACGCCTTCGGGATGTTGAGCGCGGTGGCGCGGACCGCCTGGTACGAGGCGTAGTCGTCGTACGGGATGACCGTGTTGTTCCCGTCGTTCCCTCCGTAGAGGAAGAGGCAGACGAGCGCGCGGTAGTCGGTCGCACCGGTGGTGGCCGCCTCCAGCCGGGAGAAGCGCTCGAACGCGGAGAGGAAGGCCGCCGCCCCGAGGCCGCAGCCGAGGTCGCGGGCGAATTCGCGTCGGGTTCTCATCGCGTCACCTCGGCTTTCAGCGCGCCACCTGGTACTGCGAGGAGCTCGCGATCAGGTAGAGCGCCGTCTGGGCCCGGAGGAGGGGGTTCGCCGCCGGGATCGCCGTCACCGCGCCCGTCACCGTGGCGAGCGCGTCGGCCGACATCGATCCGTGCATCAGGAGCCGGTTCAGGTATCCGACGAGAGCCATCGGGTCCGGCGCGAGCTGCCGGAGGGGCGAGAGGTCGAGGACCGTCCCGGGGCCCGGCGCCGGAGAGCGGAGCTGCGAGAAAGCCAGCGTGTTGACGAAGTTCACGCGATTGAGCGCCGCGAGCGACGACTGGATCCCCATCTCCGGCCCCTGGATGGAGGTGCCGTTCACGACGTACTCGTGCGGGTAGTAGCTGAAGACGGTCGGCGAATAGAAGAGGTTCTGCCCCATCGCGTTCGCCTGCGCCGCGAGGATCCCGTCGCTCCTGGCGTCCAGCGCGCGGAGGAGGCTCGTGATGAAGAGAACCGGCTCGCGGAGATGCCCGTAGGCGGGCTCCGTCCGGACCGTGCCGCGCGCCTCGGGGTCGAGCAGGATGGCCCGGACGACGGCCTTCATATCGCCGCGGACCCCGGAGCCGTTGTCGTCGAAGGCCTGTGCCACGCGGGTGACGTAGGCCCCGGACGGGTTCGACGTGACGAGGTGCTGGATCAGCTGCTTGCCGATGAAGGGACCCACGTTCGGATGGCGGAAGATGTTGTCGATCGCCTCGTTCAGTTCGACCTCGCCGTCCCCGCCGGCCGGAAGCGTCGTGTTGACGGCTCCCGGATAGTCGAGGAGGACCTTGACCCCCTTGTCGTGGTTCGTGTCCTTCCCCTTCGCGTCGCGGTAGAGAACCATCGGCGCGAGAAAATTCGGCGGATTGTGCCGCGCGGACGCCGCCGGCGCGATTGGCGCGTAGGTCCAGCCGGTGAAGACGTGGGCGAGGTCCTCGATGTTGTCCTGCGAATACGTCGGGATCGGATTTCCGAAGGCATCACTCTGCACCGAGCCGTCCGGGTTCAGGAGGTTCACGCCGAGGGAGAAGAGCTGCATCACTTCGCGGGCGTAGTTCTCGTTCGGCGAGACGTTGGAGGTCGGGACCGGTGCGTCGTTGTTCACCATGTCGAGGTAGTGCCCCATGGCCGGGTTCAGGGTCAGATCCCAGAGGAGCTTTCGGTAGTTCTCGAAGGCGTCGTCGAGGAGCATGTTCAGGTACGGCGCCATCTGGCTCGGCTGCGTGATCTTGACGCCCGAGACGACGAGGATCTCGTGGAGCGCGAGCGCGACGCGCTGTCGGAGCTGGTCGTCGTTGTCGAGCGCGTCTTGGAAGAAGCGGACCTGGAGCGGGTACATGGTGTAGTTGTCCCGGACGCAGGTGGACGGGCTTCCGGTCGGGCAGCCGGTGGAGGATCTCGCGGGCATCGTGGCGAGGGCCGGATACGAAGAGGTCTTCGCGTAGAACTGCTCGGCGAGCCAGGCGTCGAATCCGACCTCCTGGAGATGTCCGATCAGGGACGTCGTCGGGCCGAACGTCGCCTGCTCGAGGAAGCGGACGGTGTCGGAGAAAGCCCGGGTCGTGGCCGGCTGGACTCCGGTCAGCCCGCTTCCGCCGGCTTTCGGATGCTGGGCAAGGGAGGGCACCGCGCCGACGAGAGCGGCAATCGCAATGGCCGCGAGGAGGGCGGGACCCGGACGGCGACTCCCTTTCGCGCGGGGGTCGATTCTCGGCGACGCATCTCGGTCCATCTCCGCTCCTCCCGTTTGTTGGTACTGCGTCTCAAGACGCGGATCCTACGCGTCCGGTTGACACGGTGAGATGGAGGCGTGATGGACGTCACGGATGGCGGGGAGTTGATAATCACGCAACGTCATCTTTCCGCCGGAGGCTCTCCTTGACGGTCGGCCCGGTACGTGGGGGGCGGGATCGCCGGGGTCGAGGAGCTGGATTCTCACGACCGCTGGGAGCGGATCCCGCAGTACGGCTGGGCCTGGAAGCCGCACGCCGTCGTCGCCGGCTGGGTCCCCGAAGGCCCGGCCGTCCGAACCGTCCGGTACGCGCCGGCGCGCGTCGTCTTCGTCGGCGGCGGGTACATCCGCGAGACGCACGTCCACGACGCGCACGCCCGACAAACCGGTCTCGTGACGAGCCGGATGAGGGAGACCGGGCGGTGTCCCGGGTCTCTCTCGGGCTCGCGCGAGCCGGTCTCGACGTTGCAGATTCTCGCTATGATCGTTTTCGCGACAGGGAGGATGCCGATGAAAGAATCCATCTCGTTCCGGCTCAACGGCAAGCCCGTCCAGCTCGAGATCGACGGCGATCGAACGCTCCTCTGGGTGCTGCGGACCGACCTTGGCCTGACGGGGACGAAGTACGGCTGCGGCGAGAGCCTCTGCGGCGCCTGCACCGTGGTCGTCGGGAAGGAGGCGGTGCGGTCGTGCCAGCTTCCGATGAAGGCCGTCCGCGGCAAGGAGGTCACGACGATCGAGGGGCTGGAGAAGAACGGAAAGCTCCATCCCCTCCAGGAGGCGTTCGCCGACGTCGGGGGGCTCCAGTGCGGCTACTGCACCCCCGGGATGATCATGAATGCCTACGCCCTCCTCCTGAAGACCCCGAGGCCGAGCCGGCGCCAGATCCTCGCCGGGATGGAGGACAACCTCTGCCGCTGCGCCGCTCATAATCGGATCGTCAAGGCCATCGAACGGGCCTCGACCGTTGCGTGAGGCGTGTCATGAGAGACGACCGCTCGCCCCTCGCCGCGCCGCCGCTTCCCTCCGCACGACGTTCCCTCGACCGCCGGAACTTCATCCGGCTTCTCGGCGGGGGGATCATCGTCCTCTTCAACGCGGACCTGTCGGACCTCCTCGGCCAGGAAGCTCGCACGCGGGGCTACCCCACCGACTTCAACGCCTATCTGAGGATCGCCGCAGACGGCCGGGTCACGGTCTACTCCGGGAAGATCGAGATGGGTCAGGGCGTCGTCACGTCTCTCGCGCAGATGGCGGCCGACGAGCTCGACGTGTCGCTGGATTCCATCGACATGGTGATGGGAGACACGGCCCTCTGCCCCTGGGACGCTGGAACGTGGGGCTCCATGTCGACCCGCTTCTTCGGCCCGGCCCTCCGGGGGGCCGCGGCGGAGGCGAAAGCCGTCCTGCTGACGCTCGCCTCGGAGCAGCTGAAGGCGCCGCCGGACGCCCTCCGCACCGCGGACGGCGTCGTTTCCGTCGCCTCCGACCCGAAGAGCCGCGTCACGTATGGCCAGCTCGCGAAGGGGCAGAAGATCGTCCGGAAGCTGGACGGGAAGGCCGTCCTGAAGTCCGTTTCCGAGTTCCGGATCATGGGGCGCCCGGAGAAGCGCCGGGACGCGCGGGAGAAGGTGACGGGCAAGGCTCAATACGCCGGCGACATCCGGCTTCCGGGAATGCTTTACGCGAAGATCCTCCGTCCGCCGGCCCACGGCGCCACGCTGAAGAGCGTCGACACGTCGGCCGCCGCGCGCGTGCCGGGAACCGTCGTCGTCGACGAGGACGGCATCGTCGCCGTGCTTCACGCGGATCCCGAAGCGGCGGAGAAGGCGCTCTCCCTCGTCAAGGCCGACTTCAACCTGCCGAAGGCCCCCTTCGACGACCGGACGGTCTTTGTCCATCTCCTCTCGGTGGCGGGCGAGGGCGAGGAGAGGGAGAAGAAGGGGGATCTCGGCGAAGGAGAGAAGAAATCCGTCTCGCTCTTCGAGGGAAAGTACCTGAACGGTTATGGCGCGCACGCGCCGATCGAGCCTCATACCTCCCTCGCCCGGCTCGAGAACGGGACAATGACGATCTGGGCCTCCACGCAGTCGCCCTTCGGAACCCAGCAGGCGGTGGCTCACGCCCTAGGCCTCCCGACGGAGAAGGTCCGGGTCGTCACGCCGTTCGTCGGCGGCGGCTTCGGCGGGAAGAGCGCCGGAGGGCAGTCGCTCGAGGCGGCGAAGCTCGCGAAGAAGACCGGCAGGCCGGTCCAGGTCTGCTGGAGCCGTGCCGAGGAGTTCTTCCTCGACACCTTCCGGCCCGCGGCGGTCGTCAAAATCCGGTCGGGAATCGACGGCGCGGGGCGGATCTGCCTCTGGGACTACCAGGTCTACGCGGCAGGATCGCGAAGCGCCGAGCAGTTCTACGACGTCCCGAACAACCTGATCCGGACCTACGGGCGCTGGGGAGGCGAGACCCCGAAGATGCACCTCTTCGCCACCGGCCCGTGGCGGGCGCCGGGGGCCAACATCAACGTCTTCGCGCGGGAGTCGCAGATCGACATGATGGCGGCCAAGGCCGGGATCGATCCGCTCGAATTTCGCCTGAACAACACCTCCGACAAGAGGATGCGCCGCGTCCTCGAAGCCGCGGCCGGGAAGTTCGGCTGGAAGAAGGCCGCCGCACCCAGCAAACGCGGGGTCGGGGTGGCGTGCGGGATCGATGCCGGCACTTACGTGGCCCTGATGGCCGAGGTGAGGGTCGACGCCGCCACCGGGAACGTCAAGGTCCTGCGAATCGTCTGTGCCCAGGAGATGGGCGTCGTGATCAACCCCGACGGCGCGAAGATGCAGATGGAAGGCTGCGTCATGATGGGCCTCGGGTACACGCTCTCGGAGGAGGTCCGCTTCGAAGGCGGCCGGATCCTCACCCGGAACTTCGACACGTACGAGCTGCCTCGCTTCTCCGGGATGCCCGAGATCGAGACCGTCCTCGTGAAGAACGACGAGCTGACCCCTCAGGGAGGAGGCGAGCCGGCGATCGTCCCGGTGGGGGCCGTCGTGGCGAACGCCATCTTCGACGCCACCGGCGCCCGGCTCTTCGAGATGCCGATGACGGCCGAACGCGTGAAGGAAGCTCTCGCCGCAGCCCGGAAGCAACCCACCTGACGTCGCCGCCCTCGTCGCCGTGATGTCGACCTGACATGGCCAGGAAATCGTTTCCTCTCTCCCGGGTCTACGGCCTCCTCGAGCCGGGGCCCGTCGTCCTGGTCACGACCGCTCGCGGCGAGCGCCCGAACATCATGACGATGTCGTGGCATACGATGATGGAGTTCGAGCCGCCGCTCGTCGGTTGCGTCATCAGCAATCGAAACCATTCTTTCGATCTGCTGAAGGCGACCAGAGAATGTGTCATCAACATCCCTTCCGTGGAACTCGCCGAAAAGGTCGTGGGGTGCGGCAATACGTCCGGTGCGAACGTGGACAAGTTCAGAAGGTTCCGGCTGACGCCCACGCCCGCGGCGAGGGTCGGCGCGCCTCTCATCGAAGAGTGTTTCGCGAATCTCGAATGCCGGGTGGTCGACACGAGAATGGTCGCCCGGTATTGCTTCTTCGTCCTCGAAGTCGTCAAGGCGTGGATCGACCCGGTGGTGAAGAACCCGCGGACGATTCATCATCTCGGGAAGGGCCGCTTCATGGTCGCGGGCGAAAAGATCACGCTGAAGTCGAGGATGAAGTAGCGCTTCTCGTTACGGAAGATTGCGCACCGACCAAGAGACAGAGTCTCGGGCGCCGGACGAGGTTGATCCGGGAATCCAAGGCACCTACACTGCGTACGGTGTGAGGTCGAGCCCGACGGAAGAGTCCGCGGAGGCCGGAAAGGCAGCGCTGGACGGGATGGTTTCGCTGAAATCGTCCTCCCGTCCGGCGTTGGGCAAGGTCGTTCTCGTGTCGGGTCTGGGACTCTTCGTCGAACTTCTCCTGATCCGTTGGCTCGACTCGCAGGTGCGGCCGCTGGCGTTCGTCAAGAATCTACCCCTCATCGCCTCCTTTCTCGGGCTCGGCCTTGGGTACGCGTCGCCCGACCGGTTTCGCCGGCTGGTCCCGGCTTCAGGACTCCTGCTGGCGATGGTCCTCTTCGCGGGGCTCGCCTCCGACGCTCCAGGGGGAGGGACCGTCGCGTTCGGTCCGGTCGGGGCCGAGGTGAATCTCGGCGCCGCGCCGATGTCGACGCGGCTGGAGTTGATCGCGTTTGTCGGCGCTCTCGTAGGCGTGTTCGCGGCTGTCGCCCTCGCGACCTTCCCTCTTGGGCAACTGGCGGCGCGCGCCATGAAAGGTCTCGAGACGCTGCCGGCTTACACGGCGAACGTCGCCGGCTCGCTTCTCGGCGTTCTTTCTGCCTTCGTTCTCGCATCAGCGTCCATCCCGCTCTGGGTGAACGCCGCCGTCGCGTTTCTTCTCCTGACCGCCGTGCTCGAAGGCTCGCCTGCGGCCCGCGTTGGAACCCTCGCGGCCGGCCTCGTGATCTCTCTGGTGATGGCGTATCAGGACCACCCGTCCGGCCAGCGGTTTCGCCTCTGGAGCCCGTACAACCGGATCGAGGTCTCGACAGACCCTCCCCTCAGGACTCCGGACGGCACGCTCGTCTCCCCCGGCTATAGTGTCTTCGTCCAGAGCCTCTTCCACCAGCGGATGCTCGCGCTCTCGCCCGAACGCTGGCCACAACTTTCCGGCCTCCTGTCACGCGAGAGGGCGCACTATGATTTTCCGTATCGACTCCTTTCCCCGCAGCGGGTCCTCATTCTCGGCGCCGGGACCGGGAACGACATTGCCGCGGCTCTCCGTAACGGGGCCCGCGTGGTGGACGCGGTGGAAATCGATCCCATGATCCTCGCGGTCGGCAGGAAGCTCCACCCGGATCGTCCGATGCAGGACCCCCGGGTCCGGCCGATCGTCGCCGACGCCAGAGCGGTTCTCGAGCGCCCCGGACCAGCCTACGACCTGATCGTCTTCGGCACACTCGACGCCCACCTCGGTTTCTACTCCTCCATCGCCTCGAGTATTCGGCTCGACAACTACGTCTACACGGTGGAGAGCCTCCGCCGAGCGCTTGCCCGCCTCACCCCGGGGGGCGCCGTTTATGCGAACGTCTACATCGAGTTCCCATGGGTTGCGACACGTCTTCAGCGGATGATCGAGGAGGCGGGAGGCGTGACCCCGCTCACCACCTCACCCCGAGTCGAAGGGGAGAACGCCAGCTATCTCTTCGGTCCAGTCACGAGGAGTGCCGGCGTCGCGGCGGCACGTCTCGTCGCGGGCTTCTCGGCCGAGACTCTCCAGCGGAATCCTCCGGGGCCATCTGCGCGCGATGATTGGCCATTCCTCTACCTTCGGAGCCGAAGAGTCCCGCCGGTCATTCTGCTTTCCGGTGCGCTCGTTCTCGGCGCCGGCTTTCTCCTCGTGCGGTTCGTCATTGGCGGGGTGCGGCGTCTCGACCGGCACTTCTTCTTCCTCGGTGCGGGGTTCCTGCTCGTCGAGACCCGGACGATCGCGCAGCTCGCGTTGCTCTTTGGCACGACCTGGCGGGTCAGCGCCATCGCCATCAGTGCGATTCTCGCCGCTGTGCTCCTTGCAAACGGGGTCGTACGCCAAACGGGTCCGCTTCCGCGTCCGTTTCTTTACGTCGGTCTGGCGGTGTCCCTTCTGGTCGGAACCGTCGTGCCCGTCGGCGCGGCCCTCGGGGCGGGTTCTCTCGCTGCGTGGGGGATGACGCTCATCCTTGCGCTGCCCGTCGTCTTCTCGTCCCTGGTCTTCTCCTCTTCCATCGCGGACCAGACCGACCTGGCGCCAATTCTCGCCTCGAACCTCGCCGGAGGCGTCCTCGGCGGCCTTCTCGAGAACGTCTCCCTGGTAATCGGGATTTCGGCCCTTGGTTTCGTCGCCCTCGCCGTCTACGCCGCTTCCTATCGGCCGTGGCTCAGTTCCAGTGCTTGAAGTCGGGGGTCCAGTACTCCGCGAGCGGAAGGCGGAGGCCGCGGCAGAGGTAGATCGGGCGGTTCTCCTCGGCCATCCCCCACGGGTGGAAGTGCTCCCCGACCTTCTCGACCGAGCGGCAGTGATCTTCCACTCCCTGCCGGCTCCACTGCAGCCAGATGAGGTTCTCGGGCTCCGGCTTCGGCGGGCCCCAGAAGTAGTGGTTCTGATGGGCGCAGATGGGCGCCGGCAGGCCGAGCGCGGGCCCGAACAGGTTGAGTGCGCCGGCCTCCCCGTAGTTGCTCGCGAAGATGCCGGTCCGCGCGCGTTCTTCGGGAGGCAGCGACCAGTAGATCCGGGCCACGTCTTTGACCAGCTCCTCCCAACCGAACTGGTCCCCGAGGCGCTGATCCAGGGGGCCCTCATGCCTCACCTCGGTCTTCGGCGGCACGAGCCCGAGTCGCCTCTGGTAAGCGAGCAGCTTCTCCGGCGGCAGAATCGGCAGGATCGCGGGGATCAGGATCCCGCCCGCCGCAAGGACGAGCGCCGCGAGGGCCATCTTCGGCCAGAGTCTGTCGCGGCTCCATTCGCGGCGTGTCAACCATCCTTCCACCGCCACGGCCCCGGAGGCGAAGAGCATCGGGTAGATGGGCGCCAGGTAGTAGTTCTTCGCTCGGAGGCCGATCATCAGCGCGAGAAGCACCAGATACGTCCAGCCGAGCAGGCGCAGCCGTGACCTTCGCCCGAAAAGGAAGGAAGCAAGCCCCACGAGCCAGATCGGAAAGAGGGCGGGGTGAAGAAGCAGGACCTGCTGAGCAAGGAACTGTGACGGGCTCAGAACGACGTTCTTCCCCATTCGCCGCACGTTCTCGAGATCCTCGAGGGTTGGATAGCCGTGCCGGACCTGCCAGAGGAGGTTGGGAAGAAAGATCAGGAATGCGATTCCTCCGGCCATCCAGATCCAGGGCTTCCGCAGCTCGCGGCGCTCCGGGCTGAGCAGCAACGCCACCACGACGGCGCCGCCGAAGAGGAGCGTGGAATGCTTGTTCTCGAGCCCGAGCCCCGCGAGGACGCCGAACCAGAGCCAGAGCCGGGAGTCGCCCGTCCGGACGATCCGGATCAGGAAGAAGACGCACCCCATCCAGAACAGAGCCTCGAAGCCGTTCATCGTGAGGATGCTGTCCATGCCGAGATAGATCGGCGCCGCGAGGACGCAGAGACCCGCGAGCGCCTGAGCGAAGCGCCCTCCTCCGAGCTCGCGCGCGAGAAGCATCGTCAGCAGGACGCGCGCGGCTCCGGCGAGCGCCGCGAGCGACCGCAGGACCGGCAGGGAGCCGCCGAGGAGGAGGGCGACCTTCGCGTAAAGAGCGATCAGGGGGGCGCAGTCGACGTAGCCCCAGTCGAGGTGGCGGCCACAGTCGAGGAAGTAGAGCTCGTCACGGAAGTAGCCGTACCGGCCGGCGGTCACGAGATGGACGAGAAGCTTCGCTCCCACGAGCAGCGCCGCGAGGCGAAGGTCGAGTGGTGCGACCTGCCACCCTTCGTCCGCGCGCGTCGCCGGCCCGGCTTCGTGCCGCATGGGCGCCAAGAGTACGCCGTGCGAGGGGTCTCGCGCAGCGTCCGTTGACGGCGCTTCAGGAGCCGGCTTGCAGGAGAAGTGAAGCGGCTCGGCAGTCGACCCGCCGTCAACTACCCGTCGCGGACGCCACCGGGAGATTCGCGGCCGCGGCGTCCTTTCCCCCGCCCTGGAGAACCGAGCGCAGGGTGGCGACGACGATCGGGACGACGCCGAAAACGAGGAACGTCGAATCCGCGACGACCCGTAGCCACTCGAGCGTGTGGTAGGTGCCCGTCATGAGGTACGCCTGCCGGCGCGCATGCCAGTAGCCGTTCGCGAGCGAGTCCCAGAGCTGCAGGACACCGGCCGGGAAGAGATCGAGAAGGAGCATGAGCGCCAGCCCGACGTTGAGCCCCCAGAAGCCCGTTCTGACGAGGCGCTCCACCCGAGCCCATCGCTCCTCGCTCTGAAGGGCCCGGAGGCAGTAGACGACGACCGCGAGCGCCAGCATCCCGAAGACACCGAACATCGCGGCATGGCCGTGGTTGGCGGTCAGCGTCGTCCCGATCTCGAAATACGAGACGACGGGGAGGTTGATCAGAAAGCCGAAGATGCCGGCGCCGACGAAGTTCCAGACGCCGACCGCCATGAGGAAGTAGACGGCCCACTTCTGGGCCGCCGAGAGCGTCACGCCGCACGCCCCGCACGTCCGGTTCTTCAGCCGGATGAAGTCCCACGCGTCGAGCGTGAGGAGCGTCAAGGGAACGACCTCCATCGCGGAGAACGTCGCCGCGAAGCCCATGTTGAGCGTCCCCTGTCCCGTGAAGTACCAGTGGTGGCCCGTCCCGATGATGCCCGCCCCGAGGTAGAGGATCGCGTCGAGGTAGACGACGCGCGTCGCCGTCTTCGCGCTCACGAGCCCCATCTGGAAGAACATCACCGCGACGAGGACCGTCGCGAAGAGCTCGAAGAAGCCCTCGACCCAGAGATGGATGATCCAGAAGCGCCAGTTGTCGATCACCGCCGGGTTCGTATGCGGACCGTAGAAGAGCGCCGGGAGGTAGAAGAGAGGGATCGCGACCGCGATGTAGAGAAAGAGAGAGGCGAGGGTGCCCGTCGTCGGGTGCTTCATCGCCGGGCGGAGCGCCCGAAACATCAGGACGAGCCAGAGGACGAGGCCCGCCGCGAGGAGGAGCTGCCAGAAGCGGCCCAGGTCGAGGTACTCCGAGCCCTGGTGTCCGAACCAGAACCAGAACTTCCCGAGCGCATTGCGCAGGCCGAGGAACTCGCCGAAGAGGCTTCCGAAGACGACGACCGCGAGCGCGCCGAGGAGGGCGAGGGCTCCTGCCTTCTGGCCCTTCGGGTCGCCCCCGCCGAGGAGCGGCGCGAGGAAGAGGCCGCCGGCGACCCACGCCGTCGCGATCCAGAAGATCGCGAGCTGCAGATGCCACGTTCTCAGGAGCGTGTACGGCAGGACCGACGCGAGGTCGAACCCGTAGAACGACCCCGGCTCGACGCGGTAGTGCGCGAGGGCGCCGCCCGCGAGCGTCTGGAGGAGAAAGAGGATCGCCACGACAGCGAGGAACCAGCCCATGACCTTCTGGCTCGGCGTGAGAGCCATCGTCTTCGGCGCCTCGTGGCGGTGCTCCGTGCCCGCCTCCGCCCTCCAACCGAGGAAGTCGAACTTTCCGAAGAGGAAGAGGATCGTGCCGAGCCCGCCGAGAAGGGCGATGAGGGAGAGGCCGCTCCAGAGGTACGCGGCCGAGGTCGGGCGATTGCCGACGAGGGGCTCGTAGGGGAAGTTGTTGGTGTACGAATAGTCCTTCCCCGGGCGGTTCGTCACGGTCGCCCACGTCGCCCAAGAGAAGTACGCCGCGAGGGCATCGAGCTCCTTCGAGTCCCTGATGTAGTGGGCGGGGAGGCCGGGGGCGCCCGCCGGTCCGTCGAAGTAGGCGGCCCACTCTCTTCGGGCCGTTTCGAAGGCGGCGACGGCACCGCCCGAGAAGGTGATCGTCTTCGTCGCCGCGTCGAACGTGTTCCGGCGGAGGATGCGCCGGGTCTCGTCGGCGACCGCGGCCTTGCGGCCCTCGTCGAGCTCTGCGTACGCGGACTGATGGCGCGACCGCGCAACCGTCTCTTGCGTGACCTCGGCGAGGCGGTGCAGCGTTTCGGCCGTGTAATCCGGCCCGAGATACGCGCCGTGGCCCCAGAGCGTGCCGTGCTCCATCAGGCCGTACTTGAGGAAGACCTCCTGCCCGGCGAGGATTTCGGGACCCGTGAAGACCGTGCGGCCGGACTCGTCGACGACCCGGTCCGGAATGGGAGGCGCGTTCCGGTACGTCTGCACCGTCACGACCGACAGTACCGAGAAACCGAAGATCATCGCGAGGATGGCGCCGTGCCGCCACCAGGGAGACAGCCTTCCGGAGTCGGGCATCGGATCCCTCCGCCGGTGAGCGTACGCGGACGGATCGTCCCGCGGTATGACCGCCGTCATAGGCCCTCGGCATGCGGTCGCCTATCGTCCTTCCCGACAGGAGAACGACCATGGAATTCGAGGCCGGCACCATCGCAGCTCTCGCGATCGAAAACCCCCAGGCCATCCCGACTCTCGAGAGGCTCGGCATCGACTACTGCTGCGGTGGCTCGGCCACCGTCGAGGACGCCTGCCGGCGCGCGGGCGTCGACCCGTCGGAGCTCCGGACTTTCGTCGGAGCGCCGGGGCGACCCGAGGGCCGCAACTGGGAAAGGGAATCCCTCACGGCTCTCGTCGGCTTCATTCAGGAGACACACCACGCCTTCACGCGCGATGCGATCGCGGCAGTGTCGCCTCTCGCCGCGAAAGTGCTCGGCCGCCATGGCGAGAACCATCCGGAGACCCGGACGGTCGAGCAGCTCGTTCGTCGGCTCGGCGACGACCTCGGCCCTCACCTCCTCAAGGAAGAACGGATTCTCTTCCCGTACATCGTTTCGCTCGAGGCGGCTGCGGCTTCCGGCCAACAACCCGACAGCTGCTTCGGGACGGTGCGGAACCCGATCCGGATGATGATGGGCGAGCACGAGGCCGTGCGCGGGATTCTCGTCGAGCTGCGCGAGGTCACGGGCGGATACGCTCCGCCGGGCGACTCCTGCGCCTCGTTTCAGGCCCTCTACGCCGGCCTGAAGGAACTCGAGGCCGACCTTCACCGGCACATCCACCTCGAGAACAACATCCTGTTTCCACGAGCGCTCGCGCTCGAGGAAGGCCGGCCCGCCCGCGGCCAATGACGAAAGGGGCCTGAGTCCCGCCGCTCGTTCCCCGGACCGTCTATCCTCGAGGCGGTGTCCTCGGCCCTTCCCCACTTCGACGCCGTCCCGCTCCTCCAGTGCCTCAACGCTCGCGAGAGGAAGCTGCTGGCCCCCATCTGCCGTGCGGTCGCGTACGAGAAGGGTGAGGAGATCTTTCGCGAAGGGGAGCCTGCGGCCGACCTTTGCTTCGTCGTGATCGGTCGCGTGAAGATCGTCAAGGCGGCGCCGGACCGCGACGTGATCCTGGGTCTCTTCGGCCCGGGAGAGCCCGTCGGGGCGGTGGCGGTCTTCGAGGGAAAGCGGTTCCCCGCTTCCGCCGTCGCGCTCGAGCCGTCCACGATCCTCCATTTCCCCGAGCGGGAGTTCTTCGCGACGATCGACGCCCATCCCGAGATGACCCGGCGGCTCCTGCAAGGCCTCATGCTCCGCCAGTTCGAGATCACCCGGCGCCTCGCCGATCTCACCGGCCCGGTCGAGAAGCGGATCGCCAGCCTTCTTCTCATGCTGGCGACGCGCGTCGGAAAGCGCGAAGGCGCCGGGGCCACGATTCCGCTCGTCCTCTCGCGTCAGGAAATCGCGGACCTGACCGCGACGACGGTCGAGACGGCGATTCGCGTGATGAGCCGCTGGGGGAAGGAAAAGGTCGTGCTCACCGGTCCGGACGGCTTCACGGTTCCGGACCTTCTCGCACTCAGGGTCCTCACGGAAGGTTGAAGAACGTTTTCCTTCCTGGCGCGGTTCGCCCGCACGGCGCCCGTCATCGTGGCGCTGGAACTTCACGACCAGGAAGCGCCGTTGCCACCTTCGCAACCGCCGGTGGACCAAATGCAGATCCCGTCGTCCCGATGGAGGAGCTTCCCTCCGCGCGCGACCTTACTGTTTGACCAGCTCCACGCGCCGGTTCTTCGCCCGGCCGTCGTCGCTGTCGTTCGAGGCGACCGGAACGAGAGGACCCACGCCGTAGCTCTTCAGCCGCCCGGCGCCGATGCCATGCGTCGTGGTCAACGCCGTTACGACCGCCTCGGCCCGCGCCTGCGCCAGCTTCATGTTCGCGTCGACCGCTCCGACCGAATCGGTATGCCCGACGACCCAGAGCTTCAACGACGGATCGGCCGTGAGGAGCTTCGCCACTTCCAGGAGCGCGGGTGTCGACTCGGGCTTCAGGGCCGACTTGGCGGTGTCGAAGTAGATCCCGTAGACCGCCACGTGTCCCGTCGCCCGGATGTCATTCCCGAAGGAGGCCGCGTCCGCGACGACGTGCTGCGTCATCGCCTGCTTCTCGACGACCCGAAGCCAGATCGCGGAGTTCCCCTTCTCGGCCTCGACCCAGACTTCCTTCCCGTCGACGACGGCCGAGCCGGTCATCCACCTCTGCGGGTCCGACCCCTGGACCGCGCCACCGATCTTCTTCAGGGCGTTCTCGTAGTTCCGGACGACGGCGACGCCGGACTGGTCGTCTTTCCGGTCGTCAACCGTGTAGGTGATGAAGGTGAACTTCCCCTCCACCGTCTGCTTCTTTCCGTTGGCGACGCGGAACGCATAAGCGTCGAACTCCTTCACCTCGCATGCATGGATCCGGTAGTTCGGCATCCGCGTCGGGAAAAGCGAATGGTCGCTGCAGCCCGGCTTGTCGGGCTTCACCGCGAGGGCGGCCCCGGAGCCGAGAAGGAACACGAGGATGGCGAACCGGGCTTTCATCATCGACTTTCTCCTGACTTTCATTCTGTTCGACATTCTGGCGCGTGGAACTCACCGCTCGCCTGACGCAACTGCATCACCGGATGCCATCGGATCCCTGCGGACCGTTCGAGACCGGCAGCGTTGATCTTCAATCCCAGGGGTAGACTCGAGATCGAAGCCGCGATCGCCGGTTCCGCGGAGGAGCCTCCATGGATTTCGCTCCCGGCACCCGTCTCGGTCCGTACGGGCTCGTCTCGACCCCCGGCGCAAGAGAAATGGGCGAGATTCGGGAGCGGTCCCGGAAGCTGACCCGACAAAGGGCGGTGAAGCATGCCTGAATTCCGAAAACTCGCGAAAGACGTCTACGTCTTTCTACAGCCGCCCCTAATCTGGTACAGCAGCGCCGGGGTCATCATCGGCGACCGCGACGTGATCGTGGTCGACAGTCTGGCCAATGCTGAGATGACCCGGAGCCTGCGGGCGGAAATCCGCCGGGTGACGGACAAGCCGATCCGCTTTCTGATCAATACCCATTCCCACGCGGATCACGTCTACACCAATCACCTCTTCCCGGAGGCCACGGTCATCAGCACACACCGGGGGCGCGAGAAGACGGAGGCCAACCAGAAGGTCCAGAGAGAGCATGATGCACTGCTCGCCCGACTCTTCTCCGATGTGGATTTGAGAGGCGGCCGCTACACTCCTCAGGACATCAGCTTCAGCGGCACTCTTTCCCTCCATCAGGGGAGGCGCGAGGTTCACGTGCTCGAACTCGGCGTCGGACATTCCGAATCCGACGCGGTGGTGCATTTGCCTGCAGAACGGATCGTCTTCTGTGGCGACGTCTTCTTGAACGGCATGTCGCCACTGCCCGGGGAGGGGCACGTCACCCGGACCATCGCCAACTACAAGGCCATCGAGACCCTCGAAGCCGACATCTACGTGGCGGGACACGGCGATCCGGGAACCCTGGCGGACGTGCGCGCCCAGAGAACGATGCTGGAACGCCGGTTTCTGCACGCCAGGGACTGTTTCGAGCGGGGCATGAGCTACCAGGCGGCGCTGCAGGCCCTGGCCGTCGACGGCACTCTGCTGGATTCCCAGAGATTGATCATCCTGGCCAGCTACTGCGAATTCACGGGCGAGCCGCCCCAACGCATCGACCCTGCCATTCAGAACCACCTGACCATGCTGCAGGGCATCGCCACCGAAGCCAAACAGCGGCTCGGCAGGAGAGGGTCGAACTGACAGGCCGGCGTTTCCCTCGCTCCCATGCCTTGCCTTGGCAACTCGACTCGACTTCGAAATCGTTCCGGCGACTCCGGCTTTCGCGAAGGGGAAGAACAGCTCCGCGAACGGCAATCTCAGTTCGGTCCGAGCCAGAGGTGAACGCCGGCGAAGAGCTGAGCCGTCGGAGCCGGCTGGTACGAGTTCCCGTCCGGGTCCGGTTCGGTGAAGGCGATGTACTTCTTTCCCGTCAGGTTGAGAAGCGCGAGGGTGGCCTCCCCCCGATGCCAGCGTCCCTTCCAGCTATAAGAGGCCCTCGCATTCAGCAAGGTGTACCCCCCCGCCCAGGTCAGGTTGGAGGCGTCGACGTAGGAACGCGTCTGAAGCGGCACGCCGAGGCCGATGACCAGATTCGGGATCGGCGTCACCTGGAGGTTCAGATAGAGTTGGCTCTCCGGCGAGTTGGGCATGTAGACGTTCGAGTAAGTCCCGAAGAGGCTCTCGACGTACGTGTACTTGAAGTTCGAGTAGGTGTACGCCAGCTGGGCCAGGAAGACCGGCGAAGGGGACCAGCCGACCTGTGTCTCGATCCCGTAGCGCCGGCTCGCGCCGAGGTTCCCGTAGAAGGTCTCGAGCGGCCGGCCCGGAACGCGGTACCTCCCGAAGTCGTGCTCCGTGTCGAGGCGGAAGCCGGCCAGGTCCCACGACACGCTCCGCCAGAGGACGCCGCGCGCGCCGATCTCCCAGCCCTGCGACGTCGCGGGGACGAGGTTCGTGTTGAAGCCGCCGAAGGCCGCCGGGTTGTTGGCCAGCTCCTCGGTCGCGGGGGGGATGAAGCCCTGTCCCCAGCTCGCATAGAGTCCGAAGCTCGGGTTCGGGTTCCAGGTGACGCCCACCCTGCCGGTGGCCTTGTCGAAGTCCGCGTCACCGGACCGGTCGACGCCGCCGGCCATCAGGTTGTCCTGGAGCCGGTTGGTGTTCCGGTCCCACCGGACCCCGAGAACGGCTCCCCATTGCGGGCCGAAATCGACGCGGTCGAGAAGGTAGACGCCGAGACCGCCCTGATGGATGGTCTGGTCGGAGACGACGAGAGCCCCCTCCTGGGCCCCGCCGAGATTGGGGCGCCTGGTGTCGTCGATCGACTGTCCGTCGATGTCCATCCCGACGCTGAGATGGTTCTTGATCGCGCCGCTCCCGAGGTTGATCGAGTACTGGACGAAGGCGCCCGGGGTGTCGTACAGGCGGTGCTGGACCGTCGAAGGGACCGACTCCGTAAATTGCGTATTGCGGTAGTAGAGGGAGAAGGCGACCTCCTGGTTCGCCCCGAGCACCGTCTGGCCGGTGAGGCCAATGGTCCCGCGACGGGTCTGCTGATATTCGTTGTACGTGAGAGAGTCAGGGTTGGCCATCCTCCGGTTCTCGATCACTTGCTGTTCGTTCAGGCCCTCGGCGTTCTCGTTGAAGAAACTGGTCCCGGCGACGATCGCCGTCAGGTGCGTCGAGGATCCGACGGCGAATCCGAATTTGCCGTAGAGATTCGTCGCGTAGTACGCCGCGTGATCGCGATAGGCGTTCCCCATCATCCGGGAGGCGGAGACCCGGTAGTTCATCGGCCCCGAGACGCCCCCCGTCTCGCCGAGGACCTTCCAGAAGGCGTCCGTGCCGACACTTCCCGCGACGTCGACGGGATCCTGATCGTGCTCCCCGTCGCGCGTGACGATGTTGATGACGCCGCCGGCGCCGCCGCCCCCCCAGAGGGCGGAGGTGGGCCCGCGGAAAACCTCGACGCGCTGGACCGTGGCCCAGTCGACGTCGTAGAGGTCCGGCGCGAAGCCGGTCGGGTCGTTGAGAGGGAGGCCGTCGAGAAGAACCTTGATTCCGCGGATTCCCCTCTCCGTCAAGAGGCCTTGCCCGCGGATGGAGAGATGCACCCGCTCGCCGTCGGCCTGGTTGTCGACCTTCACGCCCGGCACGAGCTTCAGAGCTTCGTCGGCCGCGATCGACTTCGTCATCGTCTTGTCAATCGTCTCGGCGCCGACGACGCTCGTCGCGCCGGGGTTCTCACGGAGGGGGATTTCCATCCGCGGAGCCGTGACCATGACCTCCGCGCTCGCGAGGGGAACGGCGGGCTGATCGGATGGCGTTTCGGAGGAGGTCTGGGAGAGTGCAGGCCTGCCGGCGACTCCGAGGAGCGCCATGGAGACGGCGCCTGCACGAAGTGTCCACGAGAGGACATTCAGATGATTCACGTGTTCACTCCTTTCCGGCCAGGTCCAAGACGGACCAAGCCGAAGGGCCCGGGTGAAGTTCGCTGAGATTCTTCGGGAGCGGGCGAACGCCCGGGTCTCATTCCCTCGCGGGAACGATCCCGGCGGGGACGCCCCGTGCGCCCAGGTGGAGATCACGTGCGCCGTCGACTCTTCCGCGCGCCGCGGCCACCAACCGTCCGGATTGAGCGTCCGCGCAGGGACGCCCCTGGGACGACCGCGGCAGGGCCGGTCTGTCGCTCCCCTGACGAGACTCGACCGTCACCGGTCCGGAGAGATCGCAGGCCGCCGAAGGGAGACAGTCGTCCGGAGCGATCCACAGCTCGCCATCCCGGTGAAGAAGCGGTGCCATGCCGAAGCAGGGAGAAACGGAGATGGAGAACGGCTCACCCGGCTCGCCGTCGGTCTCCCGCCCCTCCCGGCCGTACCGGATCCGGAGCCGCGCCGCGGAGACCGCGATGCGCGGAACATCCCACTGGAAGGATCCGGCCTGCGGGTCGATCTGCGGCGTCAGGCGGATGGAGGCGGCATCCAGGCCGTCGACCGACAGGAGCAGTTCCATCTCCTCCACGTCTTCGGGCAAGGGCGACCAGCGGATCTCCACGGACGTTCCCGAGACGAGGGTCTCGCCGGCTCGGGGGAAGAGGACTCGTCCCCCTTCGGACCCGCTCGCACGAAGCGGGAGCCTCCATAGGAGAGCCACGACGGCGAGTGAGACAAGACGGAGCCACGGCCACCGCACCGGCGGCCGACTGGAAAGCCCGAGCCCGGTGAATCGGCTCTTCAGGATTCCCGTCCTTTCCCGAGATGAAGACGACCAGAATCCTATCAGGGCCGACCTTGATCCGCACGCCCCCGGCTCGGGGCCGGACCAGGGATAGGATCGCGGTGACGATGGCGCTTCGACGACGGAACCGGAAACCCCCGAGACGTGAGGCAGGCCCGGCTCCCGGCCATCGCGGCGGGCGTTCGGCGTAGATGGAAGAAGCGTACCGGGCGCTCCTGAAGAACACGGACTGGCTGTACGTCGTCGTCTACCGGAACGGCGTCTTCTTCTGGGACCTCTGGTCGTTCCACCACGTCTGGAGCGGAATCGTCCTGATGGCCGCCATGATGCGCGCCCGGGTCCGCCGGCCGGTCGCCTGGCTCGTGGTCCTTCTGACCGGCTACGAGCTTCTCGAGTTGGTTCTCCTCGTGATGTCCATTCACACCTTCCAGCCCGAGATGCTCCTCGACAAGCTCTGCGACGTGATCGTGGGGTGCGCCGGTGGCGCCGTCGCGTGGTGGGGCCTTCCGGCGCTTCAGCGGGCCTCGGCCCGGAGAAACGGGGATCTCGTCGTGACCGCGACGGCGGGGGGCTTCGCGGCGGTGTCGATCGCGTTCGAGTGGGTCGGATTCTACGGGTACACCTACAACGTGGCGGAGCTGAACTCGCCCGGGATCAACTGGTGGGCGTTCACGTTCTGGGCTGCCGGCCTGACCGTGCTTCTGCTGGCGAACACCCTCCTCGGTCGCCGCGTCCCGAATCCGGCGATGCGCCTCCCGATCGTCATGGCCGGGTACGCGATCGGCCTTCTCGCCCTGGAGTACGCCGGAGATGCCGTTCTCGGAATCCACGAGGCACGGAGCGCCCTCTACCCGCCGCTTCTCTTCGGCCTGATCCACGGGAGCGGCGCCCTGAGGATCTTCTATTGTGGCGCGGGCCTCGCGGCGATCCTGGGACAGGACCTGGTGGAGCGGCTGCTGGGAATTGGCGCCCGGGACGAGACGATTCGGGTGCCGTCATCCGTTTCGACCGTGACGTCTTCCTGACTGCGCGAGCGGGGGCGATGCTCCTCTCTCTGTCGGGGATTCCCATCGACTCCATGTGGAATAGGATCGGCACACGGACCCTGCTCCTGGCATCGTTTCCGCAAATCGGCCACATCTGACCGGCAGAAGGAGGGCACGATGATTCTGATAGCCGCTCTTCCCGTCGTCCTCGCCATGGCTCCACCGCAACAGCCCCCCAAGATCCAGAAGGCGATGCATGCCGTCGAGTGGACGGACCCGGCGGGCGACGTCCGTCCCGGCAACACGAGCGACGGACCGCGTCCGGGCCTCGACGTCGTCAACCTCGCCCTGGCCAGCGACGGGACGAAGCTCACCATCACCGCGACCTTGAAGGGCCCGATGAGCGGCGACTTCGCCTCGGACGTCGTGCAGGTCTACATCGACACCGACAACGACCAAAAGACCGGGGCCGAGACGTTCTGGAGCAAGAAGCCCGGCTTCGAACTCCTCGCGAAGCTCTCGGCCTGCGTGAGCTACGAAAACGGCGGAAGCGCGTGCTCGGGAGCCCTGACGGGCGCGAAGGTGAAGGGCTACTACGCCGTGGCCACCCTCGCCCGGTTCAAGGCGGACCCCGTGAACCCCGAGAAAGTGGTCGGCGCCTTCGACGCCCCCGCCGTCCCCTTCCAGGGAGCCGTTCTCTCGGCGAGCCTCACCTACAAGGACCTCGGCGTGAAACCCGGCCAGGCGATCCGGATTGTCGCGAGGGAGTCCGACGGCCCGTCCGACGAGTCGGCCGACTTCCCGGAGGTGATCCTGACGCTGAAGTGATCGCCCGACCGTCGCCGTCCTTGCGGAGCTACCTGGCCAAGAACGGGGTCAGGACCCGAAGAAGGCAGGATCCCGTTCTCGGCGATGTCGTCGTCCGACCTCGGCCTCAGTGCCGCCGCCAGTCCTCGGCCAGCGCCTGGAAGATCACGCACTTGTGCAGCCGCCCGAGCAGCCGGCGATCCGACGGGCCCGCGATCACCGGCAGCCAGTCGACTCCGCTGCGTGCGAAGACCAGGAAAGCGGCTCCCAGAGAAAGTTCGGGCGTGAGGAAGGGGTAGTCCCGACTCACAAGGTCGCCTGCCCGCCGGTGGCCGGGTCTCTCTTCCTCCGCCAACGCCGTCGCGATGCTTTCGACCGGCAGGACTCCGACCACTCCACCGGCGTCGTCCACGACAAGCACCCTGGCCTCCCGGCACGTCCTCATCTTGTCGATCAGCGCGCTCAGGTCCGCCCCGGCGGCTATGGTTGGCGACTCGCTCTCAACGAAGTCGCGCACGGCCGCTCCGGCCAGTTTGCCCGCCAGCCGCTCCGTTTCCTTCGAGCGCAGCGATTGCGCGTAAATCGATTCGCTGTTGAGGTGGGTCCGTGAAACGTAGTACGCCATCACACAGCCGAGCATGAGCGGCAGCACGATCTCGTAGTCGAGCGTCATCTCGAAGATCATAAGGATCGACATGACCGGCGCCTGGGTCACGGCTGCCAGGAAGGCTCCCATCCCGATCACCGCGTAGGTGTCCGGCCCCGCCGTCACGCCCGGAAACATCGCATGGACGCCGGTCCCGAGTAGGAAACCAAGGGACGCGCCCACGAAGATGGTGGGGGTGAAAACCCCGCCTGTGGCCCCCGAGCCGGCGGTGGCCGCGGTCGCCACGACCTTGAAAACCAGCACGGCGGCGACGACCTGCCACGCCAGGCGCGAGTGAAGAATCGCCGTGACCACACTATAGCCGTTGCCCCATATTTCCGGACGGACGGTGGAAAGAGCCCCGACGATCACACCGCCGAGCGCCAGCTTTGCAAACAGCGGCAGCCTCAGTCGCGAGAACCCTTTCTCGACCTCCGTGAGCACGAAAAGGAAGAGCGGCGCCGTGGCGCCACAGACGACGCCGAGGGCGAGATAAAAGAGCGTTTCCCATCCCGAGACGAAGCGTAACGGAGGGATTGCAAAGACCGGACCGAAACCGAAGAGCGTGCGCACCGTCGCTGAGGCGACCACCGAGGAGACGATCATCGGCCCGAGGCTTTCCATGGCTATCGAGCCGAGCACGATCTCGGCGACGAACAGGGCACCGGCGATCGGCGCGTTGTAGGCCGAGGCCAGGCCGGACGCGGCACCGCACGCCACCAGGAGTCTCATGCGCGATTCGCTGTGCGGCAGCAGCCGGCCCGTCACCGAGCCGACCAAAGCCGCCAGCTGCACCATCGAACCTTCGCGGCCGATGGAGCCGCCCGAGCCGATGGTCACGAGCGAGGAAGCGCTCTTGACCAGGCTCGTCCGTATACCGAGCACGCCGTCGCCGACGGCGACGGCTTCCATGTAATCGGTGGTCGTCCGCCCACGCACCAGATGAAGGCCCAGCTGCAGGATCACCCCCGCCAGCAGCCCGCCGATCCCGGGGATGACCAGACGCTGCCACCAGAGCAGGGACTCGGCGGCCTCGACCAGGCCGGAGGTGTGCCCGGTGAACAGCCACTCGACGCCGCGGATCGCCATCCGGAACGCCACCGTGACGAGGGCGCCCAACAGTCCGATCAACGCCGCAAGAGCCAGTGAGATGTGAATCTCTCGCAGGCGCGGACGGACGAACAGGCTCTCGTTTTTCATCAGTCCTTACGGGCCCGTCCGTTCGCGAGCGGCGGCCCGGGTCTGCGGGATCGCGTTCATGGGCCGCGTCATAGCGCCAAGGGGCCAGCGGGCGCAAGAGAATCCTTCGGAGGCCTCGTGCTCCGGTCGGACGACGTCGCACCCTTCCGCGACCCTCCACCCCAGAGAACTCGCCGGCGCGAACCGCTATTATCCAGCCCTTCGCATGCAGGTTCGGAACACGGCGCTCGGTATCCTCGGTTCCCGGTTGCGCGGGAGGCCGTTCTATGTCCGCTTCCAGGTCACACGACGCTGCAATTACCGCTGCCGGATGTGCGGTCAGGATCACGAGCGCGGTGATGAACTACAGACGAAGGAGATCGAGGTCGTCGCGAGGCGGCTCGCTGGAGTCGGTGCCCGTCATCTGGTGCTGACCGGCGGCGAGCCCTTCCTGCGGTCCGACCTGCCGGAGATCATCTCCATTTTCCGGCGTCACGGGTTTTCGATCCGCGTACAGACCAACGGCGGCCCGCAGGTCGGGGAGGAAGTCTTCTCCCGCTGCGTCGAAGCCGGTCTTCGGGACGTCAGCGTCTCCATCGATACCCTGGACCCCGCCCTGCAGGACGACATCTGCCAGGCCCGCGACGTCGGCAAGCATGCCTTGAGGACGCTGCTGATGGCTCGCCGATTTCTTCCAGACAGCTTGTCCCTCGCCAACATCGTCGCCTCGTCGTACAACTTCGACGAGCTACCGACCCTGGTGCGTCGCTTCCATGCGATCGGGGTATACACGTACATCACACCGGTGATGATCGGCACGGAGGAGAACGGCGACTATCGCTTCCGCGCCAATGGCGCCGGGTTCACGGTCCGCCACGGGAACGACGCCCACCGCCTGTGTGTCATCGACGAGCTCATCGCCTTGCGGCGGGGCGGCTACAGCCTCACCAACTCGACGCGCCATCTTCGCGATTACCGGCACTACCTCGAGACCGGAATCTGCACATGGCGTTGCGAAGCCGGGGCACTTGGCCTCGACGTCTTTCCCGACGGTGGGGTGAGCATCTGTAAGGAGAAGCCTCCGTTCGGAAATATCCTTGACCCCGCCTTCGTCAAGGCGTATGCCGGGGGCGCCTTCCGCAATCGGAATGAGCTCACGGCTGCCGGGTGCAGCGGCTGCTTCTACGGCGAGTACCGCGAACCGCAATACGCGATCCGGAACGCGTCGGTGCTGGCCGAATGGGTGTTCGACTATTTCCGCACGTTCCGCCACGGCATGAGGTTCAACCGAGACGTGTAGGGGCTCACCGGGAATTGCCGGGAGCCATTCCGCATGGGAGCCGGCTTCCCACCGCTTGCCGCAGGTCCCATTGCGGCCCTGCACCACCCCGAAATCAGACTTCCTGTCTCTGCACTTACCAGACCTTACAAATCTTCTCCGGAGGCTTCACCAGGGCGGCACCGCCCTTGCACTTGAAGGCTTCCGCAAACTCCGGCATGTTGACGACAACGCCGTTGATCCGGTACCTGCCGGGGGAGTGCGGGTTCGTCACCGCCATCACACGCAGGTTCTCCGGCCGCTCGTTCTCGGACGCCCACTGCGCCAGGCCGACGAAGAAACGCTGCTCGGGCGTGAGCCCGTCCCTGGTTTCGAGCTTCTCGCCCTTCGTCGCTTCTTTCCAGGCGGCCCACGCGAGAATCGTGCCGCCGAGGTCGGCGATGTCCTCGCCCGACGTCAGCTTCCCGTTGATCCTGATGTCGTCAACGACGACGTACTGCGAGTACTGGTCGCGGATGCAGTTCGCGCGCTTCTCGAACTCCTCACCGTCCATTCTGGTCCACCACTCGCGCAGGTTGCCATTGCCGTCGTACTGGCGCCCCTCGTCGTCGAAGCCGTGTGTCAGCTCGTGGCCGATCGTGGAGCCGGTGTTTCCGTAGTTGGGCGCGTCATCCAGCTTCATGTCGAACAGCGGCGGCATCAACACGCCGGCCGGGAAGTTGATGTCGTTCATCGAAGGGTTGTAGTAGGCGTTGACGGTCGGCGGCGTCATGACCCACTCGCCGCGGTCCACGGGTTTGCCGATCTTGGCCATCTGGCGCCTGGTCTCGAAGACGGTCGCGTTCGACACGTTGCCGAAGTAGTCGGCCGGGCTGATGCGCACCGAGGAGTAGTCCCGCCACACGTCCGGATAGCCGACCTTGGTGCGGACCTTGCCCAGCTTGTCGATCGCCTGCGCCCTGGTCTTGTCGCTCATCCAGTCGAGGCCCTGGATCCGGGTCTTCATGGCCGCCAGGATCAGGTTCGTCATCGCCGCCGTCTTCGCCTTGTTCTCGGGCGGGAAGACGCGGTCCACGAACTCCTTGCCGAGAGCCTCGCCGAGATCGCGGTCCGCGCCCCCGACACACTTCTTCCAGCGCGGTGGCTGTTCCTTCACGCCGCGCAGCGTCACGCGGTAGAAGGCGAAGTGCTCGTCGACGAAAGCTTTCGAGAGGTCATCGGCCTTCGCGTTAACAAGGGTCCAGCGCAGGTAGGTCTTGATGTCGCCGAGCGGCTCGGACTTCAGGCGCGTCTGCACCTCCTGGAAGAACGCCGGCTGCGAGACGTTCAACCACGCTCCCGGCTTGCCGCCCAGGCCCGCAAAGTAGGCGTCCCAGTCGATGGAGGGGATGAGCGTGTGCAGCTCCGCAGGCGTAAAGCGATGGTAGACCTTGTACGGGTCGCGACGCTCGACGCGGGTCAGCGAGGCCTTCGCAAGCGCCGTTTCGATGCGCAGGACCGTCGCCGCGCCCTTCTTCGCGGTTTCCGGCGTATCGCCCAGGAGCTCGAGCATCTTCGCGATGTGGTCGACGTACCTGGCGCGGATCTCCTT
Source organism: uncultured Acidobacteriota bacterium (assembly GCA_963779415.1). Lineage (GTDB taxonomy): Bacteria > Acidobacteriota > Thermoanaerobaculia > UBA5066 > UBA5066 > DAOMFB01. The sequence continues at coordinate 2,145,688 of CAVZYA010000001.1, forward strand.
CGACTTGTCGTCGCCCTTGACGTAGTAGTCGCGGTCGGGAAGGCCCAGGCCTCCCGCGTACAGGGCCACGATCTGCTGCGAGGAATCCTTCGCGTCCTGTTCGACACCGGTCGCGAAGAGAACCTCCTGCGAGGTGATCCGCCCGTGAATCGACCCGAGATAATCGCCGAGATCCTTGACCGACGTCATGGCGGCAATTCGGTCGAGATCGGCCTTGAGGGGCGTGATCCCCGCCTTCTCGATCGCGCCCACGTCCATGCAAGCCGCGAAGTAGTCGCCAATCTTCTGCTGCGTCGCGTTGCGCGTCGCGCTCTGCCTCGCGTTCTCCTGGAGGATTCCCCAGAGGTAGCGTTTGTTTTCCTGGTAGAGCTTCCCGTATACGCTCCAGCTGGCCTGATCCGGGGGAATCGGGTTGTTCTTCAGCCAGCCGCCGCAGGCGTACTGGTAGAAGTCCTGACAGGGATCCGCCGAGCGGTCCATCGCGTTCACGTCGAGGCTGGGCGTGTACGGCAGCTCGGTGAACGGGGTGTCCTGCCCGAGGGCGGGGAGCGAGGCGGCCAGGACGCCGAACGCGATCAGCACGGACAGAGCGAAACGACGATTCATCGGGATCTCCTTCGACCGAAGCGACGAGCCTGATTGCGCATCCTGATGCACGGTAGTCTATCGTCGGCGAGGGAAACCGGGCCCGGCAGGCCGTCCTCGTCAACCTCGACCCGGCGTTGAAGCCGGGGCCGGCCGAGAAGGCGGGCCCGAAGTAAGGAAGAAGACCGAAGGAGTCCCATGCCCCGTTCTGATTGACAGCGGGGTCCCGCCCGATAAGCTCATCCGGCGTCCGGAGGACCGAGCCATGACCCATCGCGGAGCCCTGCGCGGCCGGAGCGGCAACGGGCTTCTCGACGAGCAAGCTCCGAGGGGAGTTCAGGCGCTCACAGCCTCTCTGACGACGGGACGGAGGCGAGCATGGATCCAACTCCAGGCGACCCCTTTGAGGCTGCCTCCAATCGAAGAGGCTGCCTGGCCCTCTACGGCATCTGGGCTGTCTTCACGGCCTTCGTGGTCGGGTTCCTGCTCCTGACGAGCAAGGGACCCGGCGATGCGGTCTTCTTCGGAGTCATCCTCATCCTCCTCCCCGGGGTCATGTACCTCAGCCAGCAGCGGGAGATTCGTCTCATCTCCGCCGCGGCCTCGAGGCTCGGCTTTCGCCTTCGAAACATCTCGTGGCAGAACGACGAGCCGCGCCTCGAGCCTCGGTTCGAGCAAGAGGCGGTGGGAAGCCGCTGGAATTACGACGCCCTCGAGGGATGGCGCGACGGGTCGGACGTGGTCGTCTACGACGCGGCGTACCTCGTCTATGCCGAACGTCGTCGGGGTTCTCCCGTCAAGGCCCTCGGGGTCATCTGGTCCCTCCCGGGCGCGGCCTTCCCGAGACTCGTCGTTCACGGCTCGGCCACGCACCAGGTCCTCGTTCTCGCGCGGGACGGGTCCGGCGGGGATTCCTTCGTGCTTTCAGCCTCGCCGCCTCTCGGTCCCGCCTCGCCTCTCCCGGACTTCGAGAAGCGGTTCTCCTGCTTCGGCGAGAAGGGAGCCGAGTTGCTCCTGACGGAGGCTGTTCAGCGGGTCCTTATCGACCTGCCGCCCGTGAGCCGGCTCCTCGTCGAGGGCTCGCGCCTCCGATGGGAAACAGAGCCCACGCTATTCTCAGGACGGCTCGGGCGCAGGGCCGAGTGGCTTCTCGACAGGACGCTGCCGCTCCGGGACGCACTGCGGGAGGCGCTGCCCCTGCTCCAGTGGCGGTCACTCTCCAACAGCGAAGGGTACTGAACTCCGTCGACGGGCGCGCAGAAACCCCTCTGACGACACGCCCTTTAGACGCGAAACCCCGCGAGGGGCCTCGCGAGGTATGGGTTAACCACGAACCTTCGTGAGGTTCGCGGTCTGTAATCCTCTTCGCTCCAGAGAGTTACGCAGGCAGACTCAATCAGGCCGAGGAGTGCCACCCCCGATGAGCAGCGAGCGCCGGAACGCGCCGAAATCCGCACGCAGAGCGGAGAGCTTACGCGAGAGGCTGGTCTCCTGGCGCCAGGATGGGTCGCAATTCCGATTGGGTTCCCGCAGGGGCCGGCAAGTCGTCGCGGCTAAGGCATCTGCATTAGAATATCCGACGCGGTACCGCCTAGGATTGCCGCACGTCGGGAGTTTCGTACTCGGCAGCGAGATTTGACCCATACGGAGATTCGGCGTTCCGCGAAGCCGATCGTCGCCAACGGGGCGCCAGGAAAGCAACAGCGGCTCGTGGGCTCTGGTGAAGCCCGGAAAAGGGGAAGGAACACTATGCTGATCAAACGCCTGTCCATCCTACTGCTCGCCGTGGCAGCGTCCGGGAGGGCCTTCGCCGCCGAGCCGCCTGGCCTGCAGATCCGGACGACCCGGCCCGACGCCACCGTGACGTTCGAGAAGAGCGTGGCGGACGGCAAGGCTCTCGTGAGTGTCCTGGACGCCAAGCAAGAGCCGGTGCTCGGGCTGACCATCAAGGACTTCGCGGTGGCGCGAGCCGGCGAGGCTGCGAAGGTCGTCTCGGTCGAGCCGATCGACCAGACCATCGACGTCCCCCGCCACGTCGTGCTGGTCGTGGACAACTCGTACTCGCTGGAGGAGCGCAAGGTCATCGCGAAGGAGCTCCAGGAGCTCGGCGCAGTGCTCAAGACCATCCGGCCGATCGACGACGTGCAGATGGTCGTCATGCGCGACGGGAAGACGGTGAAGATGGGCGGCCGCAACCTGCACGTGGAGGTCTTCAAGTCGAACAAGCCTTCCGAGCTGGAGGCGTTTGCAGCCAAGGCCTGCAGCAAGAAGAGCGTCACCGACAATACCTATCTCAACGAGGAGACGTTCGCGGGCGTCGAGCTCATCAAGGGAACGCCGGCCGACGGCCCCCGCTTCCTGTGGGTCTTCACGGACGGCGAAGAGCTCAACAGCGCGTTCAAGAGCGACGTCGTCACCCAGGCGGCGCAGGGAGTCGGAAACTTCAGTGTGCTCGCAATCGACTGCATGCCGGGCCCGAACATCGACGGGTTCCTGGAGAAGTTCGCCAGCCAGAATCACGGTCAGGCCAGGAAGGCCGGGAAGGGGGCCGATCTCGTGGCGCTCTTCCAGCAGGCCGCCACGAAGACGGAGCACCACTACGCCGTCAGCTGGGAGTTCCCGCCGCCGCCTCCGGTGGCGAGTGTCGCACCCCCGCCTCCGGCTCCGAAGACCATGGTCTTTCAGGCGGCGGCTCTGTTCGGCTTCAACAAGTGGAACCTGACGCCCGAGGCGAAGGAAAAGATCAAGGAATATCGCGAGCAGGTCAGAGAAGACTTGAGCCGTGCCGACAAGGCGAAGGTCACCGGGTACACGGACAACATCGGCACGGAGGCCTATAACAAGAAGCTGTCGCTGCGGCGTGCCGAAGCCGTCCGCGATTACCTCGTCAGCCTCGGGGTCGATCCCGGAAAGCTGGAGGTCAGCGGAGAGGGCATGTCCAACCCGGTCGCTGACAACGGGACGGCGGAAGGTCGCGCGAAGAACCGCCGCGTCGAGGTCGAAGTCATCGGCCTGGGTAAATAGAGCCCTCCGGACAGGGCACGCGGGTCGGCCCGTACGGGAGGATCGGACTCCCCGTCCCGGGGTCAGCGGTCGCGCTGCAGCGGGGACGGGGAGCGGAAGCTTTCTTCTCGAAATGGGCCCGGGTCCTGGCGCGCGCGCCGGATAGTATTCCCGCGCCATGGTGCGCCTCGAACCGGGCTTCCCTGCCCGGGCGATGAGGCGCCGCGCGAGGTCCTGACGACGCCACTCGCCTTTTCGCCCCCACCGCACTACTCATTTCGGCCCTGAACCCTCAGGTGGATAGGTGCTCGTCAGTTCGAGACGGTTGTCAGCGGACCGTCGGCTAACCAGTTGAACGTCTGCGAAACGCCGGCGCAGACCCCCTCCGTGCGCGTGTACGTGAGCGTGCCGGAGAGGTTGCCGAACCAGTCGGCAACCACGGTCCCGGTCCAATGGGCGGCAGTGCCGTCCGTGCCGATGAGGGAAAAGCTGCCGTCGGCATTCTGCGAGAAGTCGGAGTTGGATCCCGCGTACCCGGGTTCGATCGCCTGCATGTAGAACTGATTTGCGCTCTTCGAGCACTTGCTGAGGTTGATGCTGGTCGCGAAGTGCGTCGGAGCGGACGCGTAGACCTCGAGTCTTCCGCCGTACATGCCGTGGAGGTCGTTGGCGAAGATCGTGCCGTAGGCCCCGTTGCTCGGAAAGCCCGCCACCTTGTTGGCCGCCACGTAGTTCTGCGAGGAGATCGCGTTGTCGATGACCGTCGCGCCGAGGAGGACGGGACCGCCGCTCGTGACCGAGACCTTGAGCCAGAGGTCCGTGTCAGCTCCGGGGTAGCCGAACGAGTTCGCGATGTCGGTCTGCTGGGCAGAGCCATGGGGCGCGAGAGTGTACGTCCGTTGCCCGAGGACGCCTCCGTTGCCGCTCATCAGGGAGACGGCCAGGGCCGTCTGCGCGCCGCCGGTGTTGAGCATGATGAAATTCGACCGGAACCCCGAGGCGCGGGTGGGCGAGGCGGAAATGTAGCTGACCGAGGCGACATCTCCCATGAAAATCCGCTGCTTTTCGGCCTGGGCCGGGATCGAGATGCCGTACGTGCCGGTGACGCCCGTGGAGCTGAGCCCGTTGGCGACGTAGGTGCGGGACATGACACTCACCGCGAGGTCGGAGTCGACGCGGATTCCGCCCGCCTCGATGCCGAAGGGAGCCGGCGCCGCGCTGAAGTACGTTTCGACCACGTCCTCGATGGCGAAGGTCGTACCGGCGGCGACGACGACGATCACTTGCGGGGCATCCGTGTTGTCTCCGCTCGCCGTGAAGCTCGCGTCGAGGGGTGACTGGGCGAGGTAGGTGAGCGTGACGTTCGCCGCGACGTTCCAGGGGTTCGTGATCCTCAGCGAGCTGACGAACTGTTCTCCTTTTGCGCCGGTTGCCTTCGCCGTCGCCAGGACCCACTGCGTCTTTCGCGGGAAGTCCGCGCGTAAAGGCGCCGCCGCAATCACGACGACGCACGCTGCCAAGAGAGTCCTCCAGTTCTTACCGTTCATGATTACTCCCCCCTTTCAGGCCGGCGTTTTCTGCTCGACCACTGAAGATCCCACTCGTTCTCAGCCCCGAACCGCTTCTCCTTCCTCGACTCTACTGGGGCTGAAGCCCGGGCTCATCCCGGAAAATCGACGCCCCGTATCGGAGGACCTCCTGCATCTCTTGCGCCGTCACGTCGGCCTCGTAGATCTCGAGAAAGTTCACGCGCTGTCCAACTTCGTTCGGCTTCATTGCCAGGTCGATGGATTTTCGCAACGCGAGAGGAGGATCTCCGCTGGCGCCCATGTGCTCCGATCGGTTCACGGCGGAGGTCGACATCATGTACCCCGTCGCCACTCGCCCGATGTGATCCCTGACGGCGCGATAGCCGAACGACTCCCTGGTACGTTCCGCATTGAGACCATCCTCTTCGAGGGCAAACTGGTTCGGATACCGCAGCCCCAGACGGATCACCTGCTCCCGCGTATACGTTCTTTGACGTTGGTCCGGAATCGGAAGACCGGGATAGAGCGCCAACGAAAAGTACTGACGGGGGAAGGTCGCGGCGTAGACGGCGAACGTCTGCCTCCACGCGTCGATGTACTTCTCACTCGTGTAGCCAGCGTGCTTCCACTCGGCGAGATCGGCGGGCCTGTTCGGCAAGGACATCTCGGCCGAGACGGACGTCGGACCGGCCGCGGCGACCTTTCGAAACGAGCTCCTGCCGGCGTACTTCTGTCCGACCGCCCGAAGGAAGGAGAACCAGCGCGACAGGTAGGTGCGATCCCAGGGGACGGGCAGGGGCAACGGCTTTCCGGCCTTGCCGCCGGGTCCGTACGGGATGGGACACGTCACGGTTTGCACGCCCTCCAAGGCCCATTTCGGCGTGCCGAAGCCGGGTATGAGGACGAGCTCCACCCATTTGCCGTTCTGTTCGGCGTTCGAGAAGACCGTGTCGAGCTTGCTGAAGTCGAACGTTCCGTCCGCCGGTTCGACAGAAGCCCACGACGTTCGAAACGTAACGCCGGATGTGTTCGGATTGGCGTAGGCGTTCCGCGTCGAATCGCTCGTATCGAACAGGCGCCCCGTTCGCTCGGCGTCGATCGAATTCACCGTCGTGATTCCGGAAATCTCGAAGTGGTCCGCGGCCGTTGTTCGATCCTTCTGGTGCTTCTCCCGCGCCACGTGAGGTCGTTGCGCCACCGTGATGCCCGGAAGCAGGAGGAGAGCACCGGCGGCAAGCAGGCGCGCGAGAATGCGGAACCAACACGCAGGGAAACGACTTCGATGGAACACTCTCACCCTCCGCGTGCCGGTCTTCGGTGGAAGGCCTGCCATCCCTCTCACTCGATCGTCCGCCGCCAGAAGCCGCGACCACGCGTCGCGATATAGAGAGTCGGGTTTCCGGATACGTTGTCGAAGTTGATCACGATGTCGTCGACTTTCTCGTGATAGCGCAGGCCATTTGAGTAGTCCTTCCAGTGCACCTTTCCGTCCTTGCCTCGATCGCCCCGGAACACGCCCTTGTTCGTGGCGAGAAAGAACTCCGATTTGTCCCCCGGATTCCCGATGAGCTTGACCAGGTTCGCATTGTCCGAAACGGTGGCGATATCGCCCGTCACTTCCGTCCAGCTGGATCCTCCATCGTGGCTCACGTACGCGAGGCGAACCTCCGCGCCGTCCACGTTGTAATGACCGTCCCCGCTCGTGTAGTAGAGAGTGGTCCGCCGACGTGTCGACCGATCCGCATTGATCCGGGCGTCCTTGTCGACGGGATTCGCGGGTCTCGGCGGGGAGATGTCCCCGAGCAGAAGCACTCCAAGCAGAGAGCGCGGTCCGAGGAAGGCGTAGACGCCCGTATCGCCTGCCACCGTCGCCACGATTTCAATCTGGTCGGGATCGATGGTCGCATCGACGTTGCTGATGACGCCGGGAACCAGAATGGGTAGGAGACTGACGGGCCTCCAAGGCGAGGCCGGCGTCAGGAAGTCGTTGTAGTAGACGCCGCTGAAGAGGCCGAAGGCCTGATCCGCCGTGAAGACGAGCGGGCTTGCGCGGCCGGGCGTCGGGTCAATCAGGACCGCGGCTGATTTCTCGGGGCTGAGATCGAAATCGATGCCGGTATGACTCTTCCCTCCGTCGTAAGACAGGTTCCGGGTGCTGGACCCGTTGGAATTGAACCCCATGTCGAGAGGGTTGTCCGGCCGGACGCTGACGTGCCTGCCATCGCCTTCGACGACGAGAGTGATCGCCGGATCCGCCGATACGTCCCCCCGCACGACGCCGTTGTCCTGAAGGCCCGCAAAGAAGACATCGGGGTTCGAATAGGAAGACGAGAGACCGCCCTGCAGGCTCGAGTACGACTCGGTCTTCGCCCCGCCGAGCTGCAGATTGTTGAGACCCAGGAGGTTGCCGCTGTCGTCGACAGTGTCGTTCGTGATGTCGTAGGAATAGTAGCCGCCGTCGTTCCCGATGTGCAGGGTGGCGCCGTCATTCGAAAAGAGCATGAAGTTGTAGTCGGCGTGACCGCCGTCGAAGACGTGCGCCTTTACGTCCCAGGCCGGATGCGCCGTGGCATTCGTGCTTTGGAGGGACTTCACCATGCCGAAGAAGATGTGCGCGGGATCGGCGGGATCGCATGCGATCGCGGAGACATGCGTCCCCTGGGAATCGGGATTGATCTGCGCGTCGTTCGAATAGATGCTGACCCAGGTCATCCCGCGGTCCTGCGACCGATAGACCCCGTTGATCTTCTGGTCCGTCGTGAGCACGAGCGCGTACAGGTAATGGAAATCGGAGTTGCACGCGGCGAGCGAGACCCTGGCGATCGACCCCTCGATCCCCGTGCCGTAGGGCTCCCATCCGTTGGCGACGCCTTCGTACACGTAGATTCGCTGACCTACGACTCCGGCGTACCAGCGGCTGGCGTCGCGTACATCCTGCACGACGTCCGTCGCCTCCACGCCGGAGAGCCACGGGGACCACTTCTTCCCGAAGTTGGTGGAGCGCCAGATCCCGTCCGAGCTGGCGGCGACCAGTGTCCTGCCGGTGGAATCCGAGTAATCCGCCACGATTCGGGTCACATGCGCGGGCGCGGACGGCTCTTTGGCATGCTGCCAGGTCGCTCCGCCCGTCGTCGTGTAGTAGATACCGTCTCCATTGGACCCCCAACCGATGGAACCGCTCCCGACCACGAAGTTGTCCGCGTCCAGGATGGCGAACGAGCCCAGTGTTTTCGCGCCGAGATTGTCGCTGAGGGGGACCCAGCTCACCGGCTTGCCGGAGCCGTCGACGATCTCCTTCCACAGTCCGCCCTCGGAGGCGAGAGCCCACAGGACATGCCGGCTCTGGGTGTAGTCATACGCCCGGGAAACCTGGACGAGTCGTCCGGACTGGTGATGGTCCTCGTTGGCCCTCTGCTCCTTCGTCGCGTGGATTCCGTTGCCGATCTGTTTCCACTCGTTTGCGGCGGCGGTCGAGGGCCAAGGCACTCCGCCGAAGGCCAGGATCCCGAGCGCCACGCTTCCGCCGAATCGAACGGTCTTGCGACTCATACTCTGTCTCCTCCCTTCGCCTCGGTTTCTAAAGGCGGAAACGGGAAAGAAAAGCTGTCAGCCCGCGACCTGGAGGAGAATCGAACCGGCATGGCGACAGCGCCCGCCCCCGCCGGGGAAGTGACCCGCCTCCTCCAGGCCTGGAAGCAGGGGGACCGGGAAGCCCTCGAGAGCCTGATCCCCCTCGTCTACAGCGACTTGCATCGGATGGCCGAGCGTCATCTCAGGGGCGAGCGCCCCGGCCATACGCTCCAGCCGACCGCGATCGTCAACGAGGCCTACCTGCGACTGGTCGGCAGCGAGGGGGGGACTGGCAGAACCGGGCTCACTTCTTCGCGGCGGCTGCCCGGTCGATGAGGCGCATCCTCGTCGACCATGCCCGCTCCCGGGACGCGAAAAAGCGCGGCGGTCCCGGAAGCCGGTACGTGCTGGACACGACCGTCATGGTGGAGCCGCGGGCGGTCGACCTGATTGCCGTGGACGATGCGCTGGAGAAGCTGGCGGCGCTCGACCCGGCGCAGGGTCGGGTCGTCGAGCTCCGTTTCTTCGCGGGCCTGACCGAAGGTGAGACCGCGGAAGCGCTCGGGATCTCACCGGCCACCGTGCATCGCAAGTGGCTTTCGGCCAGGGCCTATCTCCATCGGGAGCTCGCCGGAAGTTCCCGATGACCCCGGAGACCTGGCAGAGAGTCCAGGAAGTCCTTGCCGAGGCCACGGAGATCGAGGCGGCATCGAGAAGCGCGTTTCTCGACGAAGCCTGCCGGGGTGATCCGGAGCTGCGGAAGGAAGTCGAGTCGCTTCTCTCCTCGCTGGAGACAGCCTCCGCGGGTTTCCTGGAGTCGCCGGCGATCGACGCCATTCCCGAGGTGTCGCCCGCCAAACCGGGACCCGCCTCCCCGTCTCTCGCCCGAGGGACGCGCCTCGGTCCCTACGAGATTCTCGCCCTTCTCGGCGCGGGCGGGATGGGAGAGGTCTACAGGGCAAAGGACACCCGGCTCAACCGTGAGGTGGCCGTCAAGGTTCTTCCGCGGTCGTTCGCGGGGAATCGTCCGGCCCTTGCCCGTTTCAAACGGGAGGCGCAGGCCATCGCCGCGCTGTCACATCCGAACATCCGGGCGATTCACGACTTCGGAGAAGAGGGAGACATTCTCTACGCCGTCACCGAGCTCCTGCAGGGACAGACGCTGCAGGAACGGCTGGTGGAAGGGGCCCTCCCCCGGCGCAAGGCGGTGGAGTTCGCACAAGCCATCGCCCACGGGCTTTCCGCCGCCCATGAGAAGGGGATCGTCCACCGCGATCTGAAGCCCGCCAACATCTTTCTGACCGACGACGGCGGCGTGAAGATCCTCGACTTCGGCCTGGCCAAGGTCGTCACGCGCGAGCCTGCGGCACCCGACGCTTCGACGGCCGTCGAGGCGTCCGAGCCCGGTCTGGTGATGGGAACGGTCGGATACATGTCGCCCGAGCAGGTGCGTGGGAAGGCGCTCGATCACCGCTCCGACATCTTCTCCTTCGGCGCCATCCTCTACGAGATGCTCTCGGGCCGGCGCGCGTTTCGCGGCGACTCCGCGGCGGAAACGATGTCGGCCATCCTCAAGGAGGACCCACCCGAGCTCTCCGCCACGGGCCAGAATGTCTCGCCGGCGCTCGAGCGCGTCGTCCACCACTGCCTCGAAAAGAACCCGGAGCAGCGGTTCCAGTCCGCGCGCGACCTCGCCTTCCACCTCGACGCGCTCTCGTCGATCTCGTCGGTTCCCCTTCCGATTCCCCCGGCGCCCGTGGCGCCGCGGCGGCGACGTCTCCTCCTTGCCGTCGCGGGCGTCCTCGCGGCGGCCACGGCGGCGGCCGCGGTCTGGCGGCTATCGACGCTGACAACAGAGCCGGCCCGGTACCGCCAGCTCACGTTCCGTCGGGGAACGATCCTGACCGCGCGCTTCGCGAAAGGCGGCGAGTCGATCGTCTACGGCGCCGCCTGGGATGGCGAGCCGTTCCGCGTCTTCTCCGTGCGCGCCGGGAGCCCCGAGTCGGCGGCGGTCGCGCTTCCTCCCGCCGACGTCCTTTCGATTTCAGCGTCGGGAGAGCTCGCCCTCTCGCTGAATCGGCGCTTCTTCTTCGGGTGGATTTCCGACGGGACACTCGCCCGGGCCCCGTTCGAGGGCGGGGCTCCGCGGGAGCTGCTCGAGAACGTGCAGGACGCCGACTGGGCCCCGGACGGGAGCCTCGCCATCGTCAGGCGGGTCAAAGGGCGGACGCGGCTCGAGTGCCCGGAGGGACGCGTCCTTGCCGAAACGCCGAGCTGGATCAGCCACCCGCGTGTCTCACCCGACGGAAGCCGGATCGCGTTCCTCGATCACCCGGTCTACGGCGACGACAGCGGCGCCGTGTCCGTCGTCCGCGCCGGGGAGGCGCCGCGCCGCCTGACGCCCGTCTACGCGTCCGCGCAGGGGATCGCCTGGACTCCGGACGCGCGCAAAGTCTGGTTCTCGGCCTCCGAGAAAGGAGCGAACACGTCGCTCCTGGCGGTCGACCTCGCGGGCCGGGTACGGACCGTCGCCCGCGCGCCCGGGCGCCTCCGGCTCCTCGACATCTCGCGCGCCGGGCGCATCCTCGTCGCGCGGGAAAGCTCGGTCACGAGCGTCTTCGTCGGCAGGTCCGGAGGGCGTGAGGAGCACGATCTCTCGTGGCTCGACCAGTCGACCGCGTGGGATCTCTCGGCCGACGGCTCGAAGCTTCTTCTGACCGAGGAAGGAGAGGGCGCAGGCGCCTCCTCGAGCGTCTACCTCCGCGGAACCGACGGCTCTCCCGCCGTCCGGCTTGGCGACGGCTTCGCCACCGCGCTCTCCGCCGACGGAAAATGGGCGGTCGCCATCGTCTCCGGGTCGAGCCCCCAGCTCTGGCTCCTTCCGACCGGCCCCGGCGAGCCGAAGCTCGTCTCACGCGGTTCGATGGAGCAGTACCACTGGGCGCGCGTCCTCCCCGACGGCCGGCGCGTCGTGATCTCGGGGAACGAGAAGGGCGGAGGCGTCCGGCTCTTCGTCCAGGACATCACCGGTCAGGCGGCGCGGCCGATCACGCCGGAAGGGACGGCTTACCTCATGCCCCCGTCGCCGGACGGCAAGCTCGTCCCGACGCGCGAATCCGGGCATGTGATGCTGTATCCGATCGACGGCGGGGCGCCGCGGCCTCTTCCCGGCGTCGTATCGGGGGACGAGATCCTGCTCTGGAGCGCCGACGGCCGCTCGATTCTCGTCCGGCGCGGGAATACCCTGCCGGTCCGCGTCGATCGCGTCGATGTCGCCACGGGCAAGGCCGCGCTCTGGCGCGAGATCGCCCCGGCCGACCGGACAGGGATGACCGAAGTCTCCTCGGTCCGGATCTCGAGGGACGGAGGCACGTACGCATACACCGTGCAGCGGCTTCTCTCCGAGCTCTACCTGGCCGAGGGGTTACGCTGATGAAGAGCGGCCGCCCGCCTCAGGCCGGGGGTGCGAAGCGGGCGTCGCTCAAGGGCGGGTTCACCTCGACCTTGTCCACCATGACCCGGAGCACCTGTGGCCGGCCGGCGGCCCGGACCTCGACGAGGTGGGGGAAGAGGATCCCTCCCGTCCTTCTGTAGTCGCCGAAGGTCGTCTCGATCCGGACCTGCTTCCCGCGCACATGCCGCGTGGCTTCGGTCCGGACCAGGCTGGCGGATTTCACGTCGACGTAAGCGGTGAGCACCCCGCCGCTCTTGAGGGTGAGCTTCAGCTTGTAGGCGTCGTGGCCGTCGACGGCTTCGCGGCCGACGAGTTCGATCAGACTCCCCTTGCCCTTCCAGTCGACGAGGGGCCCGTCGATGTCGGCCTGCTCTCTCGAATCGATCAGGGCCTCGTCCGGCAGGGGCTGTGGGCCCGTCTTTCCTTCGAGCGGAGCCACCTTCCAGCCATGCTGACCGTCGGAGGCGAAGACGCTGGTGACGCCCTGGACGGTGAGCTCGAATCGAATCTTCCCGGGACGCTTGATCTCGCGCGTCACGAGCCCGTCGCGGCCCGCCCCGGCGCTCACGCGCCCTTCCTGGCGCAATGTCCGGAGGGCCCTCAGCTTCTGGATCCCTCCCCGGGCGGCCACGTACCGCCCGACGACCTCCTCGACCGTCGGGGACGGTGCGGGTTTCGCGGTGGGCGCGCTCGGCGTGGGAGGGGCGGCGAGGACGCCGGGAGCGGCCAGCAGGGCCGCGACGAGGACCGCCGCCAGATGCCCGTGGGAGGAGCCTCCGCGCGGGCTCATCTCGCAACTCCGGCAGGATTCGGCCAGTACGTCACGCCATAGCCAAACCCGCCCCAGTAAACAGGGTTGTTTCTCATCCGGTCCGCTTCTTCCCGGGCACGTTTCTCGTCCTCTTGCTTCTGCAGCCGATCCATGCTGGCCGCAAACTGCGCGTCCGAGGCACGCCTGTCGGCCTCGTCACGCGCCTGCTCCCTCGCGGCATCGGACTGCGCCAGCTGCACCTCGGCGGGCGTCATCCACTCGCCGTCATACCTGACGAAACCGCGGGCACGGTAGCTCTCCTCCTCGGTGAGCCAGCGGCCGTCGACCTGCACGAACCCCAGCGCCTCCCGGGCCTCCTTGTCGTCGGGCGCGACCGCGAGGACCTTCTTGTAGGCCGCGCGCGACTGGGCCGAAAGTCCCCTCATCGAAGCCCACTGGGCCAGGCTGCGCCAGCCGCTCGCGTCCTGCGGCCCCAGCTTGCTCGCTCGTGCCTCGAACTCGTCGAGGGGCGAGGGGCCCCTCACGATCTCCTCGACCTCCTCCATCGGGAGGCCGATGGTTCCATCTCCGAAGTCAATCACCACCTTTTCCGCGGTCTGCTCGAGGATCCGGCCGGAGAACCTGCCTCCGCCCTTGAGATACACGACATCCGCGACGAGAAGTCCGGGCACGAGGAGCAGCAGCAGCAGGAGCTTTCTCACGGCAGTCTCTTTCGACCAGGCGCAGTCTGGGATCGGCCAGCGGGATCTGTCAACCGCGGGAACACGGTCGAGGCAAGCATGCCGGGCCTTCACTCCAGGAAATCCAGGTCGCGCCCCGCCGTCTCGGCCATGCCCCAGAGGGAGACCAGGGCGAGGGAGATGCAGGCGAGGCCCACCGTCCAGGCGCTCCCGACGTAGCCCAGAGGGCCCCGGAGCAGGGAGAAGCTGCCTGTGATCAGCGGGACGGCCCCCCGGACGAAGTTCGGTACCGTGGTGGCCACCGTGGCACGGAGGTTCGTGCCGAACTGCTCCGCAGCGATGGTGACGAAGACGGCCCAGTAGCCCGCCATGAGGCCGAGGTACCCCGTCAGGAGGTAGAACGCCGTCGGGGTGAGGCCGCGCACCGTGAGGTAGGTGGCGATGCCGGAGAGCGTCCCGAGGATGAAGAGGAGAACGACCTTCTTACGGCTTCCCCAGACCTGGCTGAGGATGCCGGATGCGAAGCTCCCCAGCGTGATGCCGCTGTAGCAGAAGGCCACGGCGGTCCCCGCGGCCACGGGTCCCGTCACGCCGACCTTCGGGGCGAACTCGGGCGCGGACTTGACTCGGGCATGTCTCGGCGTCGGGATGAGGAGATTCCCTCGCCGGGACGGAGCTCCAGGGGTTCGGGATAAGCTTCAAGGAAGAAGGCGGAGCAGATCGAGGTGGCGCTCTCCGCAGGCACACGGCTCGGCCCGTACGAGATCCTCGCTCCGCTCGGCGCGGGTGGAATGGGCGAGGTGTACCGGGCGCGCGATGAGAAGCTCGACCGGGATGTCGCGATCAAGGTGCTGCCCGAATCCGTGGCGGCCGATCGGGACGCGCTGGCGAGGTTCGAGCGGGAGGCGAAGGCGGTCGCCGCGCTCTCTCATCCGAACATCCTCGCGATTCACGATTTTGGAAACCACGCGGGCATGTCCTATGCCGTCATGGAGCTGCTGGAAGGCGAGACGCTGCGCGACAAGCTCGACGCCGGACCGATCCCGCAGACGCAGGCCGTGGACTACGCCCTCCAGATCGCCAGGGGCCTCTCCGCCGCACACGAAAAGGGAGTCATCCATCGCGACCTGAAGCCCGAGAACCTGTTCGTCAGCAAGGACGGCCACGTCAAGATCCTCGACTTTGGCCTGGCGAAGCGGGTGGAGGCGACTGCCCCGAGCCGGGAGACGAGCGCGCCGACCGTCTCGGGTCACACGCGGCCGGGGACGATCATGGGGACGGTTTCCTACATGTCGCCCGAACAGGTGCGGGGACTCTCCGTCGATCACCGCTCGGACATCTTCTCCTTCGGGACGATCCTCTACGAGCTGCTCTCGGGCAGGAAGGCGTTCAGGCGGGACACGGCGAGCGACACGATGGCGGCGATCATGAGGGACGAGCCGCCGGAGCCGTCTCAATCGGGACGGAGCGTCCCGCCTGCTCTGGACCACATCGTGCGCCATTGCCTGGAGAAGGATCGGGACAACCGCTTTCAGTCGGCGAAGGACATCGTGTTCGCGCTCTCCGAGCAGTCCTCGCCGGCCGTCCCGGGCGGCGCGCGGCTGGCCGCGCCACGGGCTGGAAGGAGGAACCTCCTCATCGCCGTTGCGGCCCTCGTCGTTCTCTCGGTCGCGGGCCTCTTCCTTCTGAGGCGGCCTCGGAAGGCCGCCGGCGAGGTCGACGGCGTCAAGCGCCTCGCCGTGCTGCCGTTCGAGAACCTGGGCACTCCTGAAGACGACTACTTCGCCGACGGCGTCGCGGACGCCGTGCGAGGCAAGCTCACTTCCTTGCCGGGCGTGGAGGTGATCGCCAGAGCCAGCTCGACACCGTACAAGAAGACGACGAAGACGCCGAATCAGATCGCCCACGAGCTGGGAGCGAGATACCTGCTGACGGGCACGGTCCGATGGGAGAGGACCGGAAGTACGAGCCGCGTCCAGGTCAGCCCGGAGCTGGTCGAAGTGAACGAGTCCGGCGCCGCCACCTCGAAGTGGCAACAGCCGTTCGACGCCGCGCTGACGGACGTCTTTCAGGTGCAGTCGGACATCGCGACGCGTGTGGCGCAGGCCCTCGATGTCGCGATCGGCGCAAGAGAGGGGGAGCGGCTCGCGGAGACACCCACACGGAACCTGGCCGCTTACGACGCCTTCCTCAAGGGCGAGGAGGCTTCGAAGAGCATGGCCGTCAACGACCCGGTCAGCCTTCGCAAGGCACTCGGTTTCTACGAGCAGGCCGTGGCACTCGACCCCGGCTTTGCACGGGCATGGGCACAGATCTCCAAGGCCGACTCGATCCTGCATGGCAACAGCACGCCGACGCCCGATCTGGCGGAGCACGCGCGGCAAGCGGCGGAGAGGGCCGTGGCGCTCGCCCCGGACCGGCCCGACGGATACCTGGCGCTCGGCACGTACATGCGCGTGGTCGTCGGCGACCTCAGCCGCGCGCTGGAGCAGTATGCGAAGGGGCGGCGCATCGCGCCCGGCAACGCAGATCTCCTCAGGGCAACCGCGTTGACCGAGCAGAGCCTCGGACACTGGGACGCGGCGGTGGAGCACTTCAGGCAGGCGGAACGCCTCGATCCCCGCTCGGTCAACAACAAGTGGACGCTCGGCATCGCGCTGCGTAGCATGAGGCGATATTCCGAAGCGCGCGAAGTCTTCGACCGTGGGCTCGCTCTCGCACCCGCGAACCTCACCCTGATCGAGCAAAAGGCGATGACGTTCCTCGGGGAGGGAGATCTCGCGAAAGCCCGGGCCGTGCTGAGCGCCGCGCCCCGGGAGGTCGCCCCCGCCGCGATCGTGTCGTATCTGGCGACCTACTTCGATCTCGTCTGGGTTCTCGACGAAGAGCAGCGCGAACTGCTCCTTCGCCTGACGCCGAGCGCCTTCGACAACAACAGGGGGGGCTGGAGCCTTTGTCTCGTCCAGGCCTACGCCTTGAAGGGTGACGCGGCGAAAATGCGCTCCCATGCCGAGAAGGCGAGGGAGGCCTTCGAAGATCAGCTCCGCTCGGCGCCCGAGGACGCCCAGCTCCATGCCCTCCACGGGCTCGCGCTGGCGTATCTCGGGAAGAAGAACGAAGCGATCCGCGAGGGGGAGCGCGCCGTCGCGCTCCTGCCCACGACCAGGGATGCGTACCTTGGCCCCTACCTCGAGCACCAGCTCGTGCGCATCGACATTCTCGTCGGCGAGCCGGAGAAGGCCCTCGACCACCTGGAGCCGCTCCTGAGGATTCCCTACCTGCTCTCGCCCGGCTGGCTCAGGATCGATCCCAACTTCGATCCGCTGCGCAAGAACCCGAGGTTCCAGAAGCTGACGCGCGGAACGTAGAACCTGCGAGTCTCTCGTGCGCCACGCCCTGATCCGGTGATGCTCATTCCAGGAAATCCAGGTCGCGCCCCGCCGTCTCGGCCATGCCCCAGAGGGAGACCAGTGCGAGGGAGATGCATGCAAGGCCCACCGTCCAGGCGCTCCCGACGTAGCCCAGAGGGCCCCGGAGCAGGGAGAAGCTGCCTGTGATCAGCGGGACGCTCCCCCGGACGAAGTTCGGTACCGTGGTGGCCACCGTGGCACGGAGGTTCGTGCCGAACTGCTCCGCAGCGATGGTGACGAAGACGGCCCAGTAGCCCGCCATGAGGCCGAGGTACCCCGTCAGGAGGTAGAACGCCGTCGGGGTGAGGCCGCGCACCGTGAGGTAGGTGGCGATGCCGGAGAGCGTCCCGAGGATGAAGAGGAGAACGACCTTCTTACGGCTTCCCCAGACCTGGCTGAGGATGCCGGATGCGAAGCTCCCCAGCGTGATGCCGCTGTAGCAGAAGGCCACGGCGGTCCCCGCGGCCACGGGTCCCGTCACGCCGACCTTCGGGGCGAACTCGGGCGCGGAGGTGATGAGGATCGCCACCACGAACCAGGTCGGCAGGCCGATGAGGACGCAGCGGAGGTAGCGGAGGAAGCGCTCGCCACGGGTAAAGAGGCTCAGGAAGTCGCCGCGCGTCACGCCGGCCTGCTCGCCGAGGTTCCGGAACATCCCGCTCTCGCGGAGGCTGAAGCGGGTGGCCAAAAGGACGAGGCCCAGCCCGCCTCCGACGAGGTAGGCGGTGCGCCAGGGGAAGTACTTGCCGACGAGGCTCGCGGTCACCGTCCCGAAGATGCCCACTCCCGCGACGATGGCGGTGCCGTAGGCGCGGAGGTTCCTGGGGAGGATCTCGCTCACAAGCGTCACCGCCGCGCCCAGCTCGCCCGCCAGACCGAGCCCCGCCAGGAAGCGCCATACGGCGTAGGCGGGAAGCCCGTGGACGAAGGCGTTGGCGATGTTCGCCACGGAGTAGAGCGCGATGCTCCCGAAAAGCGTCGAGAGGCGGCCCTTCTTGTCGCCGAGGACGCCCCAGAAGATCCCGCCCAGCAGCATCCCCACCATCTGGGAGTTGAGCAGCAGGAACGTGGCGGAGACCTGCGCGTCCCCCTGCGGGATGCCGAGATCCGTCAGGCTCGGCTGCCGCACGATCGGGAAGAGGAGCAGGTCGAACATGTCCACGAAGTACCCGAGGGCCGCCACGAAGACGGTCAGGCTGAGGATCTGCGACAGCGGGTGCTTCTCGGAGGTGGCGCCCACACGACTACCCCAAGGCCGTCGAGAATGGCATCGAGCCTACAGCTCCTTGAATCCCCAGAAGGGAAAGTCGAGCATGTACTCTCCCACCTTGCCCGGGCTGTTTTCCCTGCTGGCGACCAGCCACAGCGTGCTCTTGCGCTCCTGCGTGCTGAGGGGGTCGAGCAGATTCCAGTTGGGCTGAAGAATGATCGCGTTATCGGCGCTGTATTCGATGTCGCCGGATTCCTTGAAGGAACCCATGTCGGGCAGCCTGTTGTAGCTGCCTTCCGCGCCGCGGGACAGCTCCGAGACTACCAGGAACGCGACGCGCTGCTCGTCGCGGATGGACTCCATGTGCCTCAGCCATTCGTCGATGCCGGTGCGCCGCTCGGAGAGACTCTTGAACGGCAGCTTGTGCAGGCTGTCGATGACGACCAGGCACTTGTCGAGCCGGGTCTCGTGCTTGATGAAATCGATCTGCCGCCGCATGATGTCCGGACTCAGCTTCCGGTCCGTGACGACGCGGAAATAGAGCAGCATCTTCCCGAGCTCGGCCTGCGCCTTGCCGAGCCGGGCGGCGGTGCCGGCTTCGGGCTCCTGCTCGCGGAGCGCCTCTTCGGAAAGCCTGCTCAGCCGGCAGAGAGTCCTGAGGTAGATCTTCTGGCGGCCATTCTCGAAGTCGTAGTAGATCACCGGTACGCCCTGGCGGGCCGCTTCGGTCGACACCTGCATGAAGAAGGAGGATTTTCCTGACTTGGGCTGCCCGCCCATGATGTTGATGCCCCGGATGCCGTTGAGGGCCTGGTCCATTCGCGCAAAGCCGGTCGGAACGCCCAGGATGCTCTTGCCCTTGTCCTTCTCCAGGGCCTCCAGGAAGTTCACGTGCTCCCGCTCCGGGGAGGTGAACGGGGAGAAGGCTCTGGAGCTCTTGATCATGCCCGCGACCGCCGCTCCAAACCCGGTCCCCTTCTCCCGGGCCAGCTGCAGGAGATGGAAATCGCGTTTCACGTTCGACGGCCAGTTGAGGATCCGTACCTTGAACCCGAGACTGGTGGCCAGGCTGCGGGCGGCGACCTGGGCCTCGGGGGTGTTGTTGAACACGATGAGCACGTGGTTTATGTAAGCGAAGCGTTCGAGCTGAAGGGCCTCGAGCGCGGACAGGTTGGGCACGGCGATGCACGGGTAGCCGAGTTCCTTGAGGGTGAGGAGGTTCCGCTCGCCGTCGGTGATGAAGATTGCGCCGTTCTCGCAGCGATCGATCTCTTCGAGGTTGAAGACCTGGAACTCGGGGCCGTAGAACTTGTCGTCTCCCATCCAGAAATGATCCGCCTCGACGCCCGGCGAAACGCAGCGGACCGCATAGCAGTTACCGTCCTCGAGGAAATACGGAAAGACCAGATACCGGCCATTGAAGCCGATCCGGAGTTCGTCCACGGTCCCTCTCGAGATGCCGAAAGCGCCGAAAGACGCGTACTGTTCCTCGGACATGCCGGCCTGGTACTTCTTCACGTCGGAGTTCAGGGTCTTGCCCGGGAAGACGATGTTGCGCACGTAGGTCGAGCGGTCGGGATCGAATCCCGGCACGAGCATGGGGTCGACACCCCGTAGCCGCCCGAAGTAGGTGGCAAACCCACCGGGTTTGCACCGGTTGAGGCACTTGAAATAGCCGTAGAAGAAACTGTCGGGATCGAGATCGACGACCACCGTTCCGGGGACCGCATCCTTGGCGGGCACGCAGAACGGGCAGGGCGCCTGAACCGTCAGACCCACCGGACGGGCCTCCGGAAGATGCTGCAGATAGAATTGCCTGACAGGGTCGGTTGCGTTCATGGAGGCGGCCCCTTCCGCGTCAAGGGTAACGCCGACCGGAGTTTGCCGGTTGACCGCTTCCACGACCGGACCGGGCGCCCCTCCGCGGCTCCTCCCGGCGCGCGGCGCCTCAGGCCCGGTCGCCGAGCTCGGTGACGCGGTCCTTCGGCTGCAGCGCCGCGACGTAGCGATCCGGCGCGTGCTCCCGGATCGAGGAGGGCCCGCGGGGCAGCTTCCCCCCCGCGAGGGCGAGGAGAGCGCGCGGCAGGCTCTTCAGCTGCGCGACCGGCGCGGGAGTCTCCGTCCAGCCGCCGTCCGCGAAGCGCCATTCCCGGCCGAAGTGGGCGAGGCGGCACCACGACGCGGGCGGCAGCGCGGGGATCGGATCGCCCGGGAGGACGTGGCGGTGGAGGCGCCGGCCGACCTCCCTCGCGGCGGCCGGGAGCGGCGCGCCCGTCGTCAGCGGCTGGCCGAACGTGTAGACGGCGCGGAGCCGCTCCGCGATCCCGCGGCACTCCGGAAGGCTCCGCGATCGAAAGCGCGAACAGGACCGCCATCGCCCCGCCGAGGCTGTGGCCGGTGACGTAGAGCGCCTCCATCGGGTGATCCACGCGGGCGGCGGGATCGAAAAGCGAGCGGCCCTCGAGCGCCGCGCCGAGCTCCTGGAGGACGACCCAGCGCGTCGCGCGCACGTTGCGGTGGAACCCCGCCGGGACGCGGAGCCGCTCGCCTCCGACCGCCATCGAGGCGGAGCCGACGTCGGCGTCGCCGAGCCAGTTCCCCAGGTTCGACGGCTCCGTGCCGCGGTAGCAGAGGATCACGACGCGCCCGCACCGGCTCTGGAGGAGATACGCGGTCGAGAAGACGAGCATCGCGTCGACGACCTGCGTCACCCGCACGCCCGCGCACTCCTCGAGCCCCACGCGGCTCGCGATCGTCGCGACCGTGTCGAGGTCCGCGTACGCGTACCCCGCGCAGCAGCCGAGGGCGTGGGCGAGGACTTCGTCGCGCGGCGCGTCCGGCGAGGCGTGCGCGGCGAGGAGCCGCTCGACGAGGCCTTCGTGGACGGGGAACGGCGCCAGACGCGCCGGCCCGCGGGTTCTCTGGAGTCTCATGTCTCCCCTCCTCAGACCGACAGCATGCCCGGCCAGCGGAGCATCCAGGTCCGCCGACGCGCTGTCTCGCGCCACTCCGGATCATCGGGCTCGATCCGCTCGGAGCCCCCGGCGATCTCCTCGAGACGCGCCTCGAGAGCGCCCGCGGCCGTCTCGTCCTCGACGACGAGCAGGAGCTCGTCCTCCCAGTAGGCGGCCGTGACGTCGAGGTTGGCGCTCCCGACGGAGCAGACGCGGCCGTCCACGCTGAGGACCTTGGCGTGCACGTGCGGGTGAACGGTGCCGAGCCCCGCGGCCCAGCCCGGCCGCTCGCGGACCGCGAGCCGGTACACCTCGGCCCCGGCCGCGACGAGGGCGTCGAGGCGCGAGTCGACGAGCTCGCTCGCCGCCTGCCGCGCCGTGCTCCAGGGCCCGCGGAAAGGGGTCTCCTCGTGCGTCGGCGTCGTGTGGCCGACGATCGCGCGCACCGTGACGCCCCGCGCGATCGCGCGGAGGAGCGCGTGCTGGATCTCGAGGAGGAGCGGGAAGCCGTTCACGACCCAGACGTGCGCGCGCGCGGCGTCGATGAGCGCAAGGTACGTTTCGAGCGTCGCCGCGTCGCGAAGGCCGTGGTGGACGACGACCCGCGCCGCCGCGCCGCCCGCCGGTTCCTGCGGCGCCACGTCGAACGGCGCGCCTCCGGCGGCCGTCCACGCGTCGAGGAACGAGCGCTCGAGCGCCTCGACGGCGGGTCCCTCGACGCGCGCCCCGGCGTCGAGCCACGGCACCTCGCGCCAGAGCGAGGCGGGCCCGAGCGCCACCTCGTCGAAGCCCGCGTAGTACTCGTGCGAGAGGTTCCGCCCGCCGACGAGCGCGAGGCGGCCGTCCACGACGACGACCTTCCGGTGGTCGCGCTGCTTCAGGTCCTCGATCGACGGCGCGCCGGCGACCGGGCGCGTCAGACGCAGCTCCACGTTCGGGCGGGCTCCGAGGCGCGCCAGGAGCGGGTTCGTCAGGCCGAAGGAGCCGTGGAGGCCGTGCAGCGAGTCGACGACGACGCGCACCGTGACGCCCCGCGCCGCCGCCGCGGCGAGCGCGGACTCCACCCGGGCGCCGACGTCGTCGTCCATCGCCATGTAGACCTGGAAGTGGATGCGCCGCTCGGCGCGCGCGAGGGCGTCGAGGAGCCAGCCCCGCGCCGTCGGGTTGTCGAGCTCGATCTCGACGCGGTTGCCCGGGATCGTCAGGGCGCCCGTCGCGGCATCGAGCCGCGCCGCGAGCGCCTCCGTCCGGGCAGGAGGGTCGAAGGAGAGCGGCAACGCCGCGGCCACCTCGTCGGCCCGGAGGGCGGAGAATCCGATCGTGCGGGGCGTGTGAAGGCCCCCGTGGACCACGGCGGCGACCGGGAATCCCGCGCCCCGCATCCGGGCCGCGACGCGCGCCAGCCGGACCGGATCCGCCTCCTCGGGCACGTCGAGCGCCGCGCCCTCGTCGAGCACGGCGCTCGCGTCGGCCACGCGCTCGGGAAGGCCGAACGACGCGAGCCTCGCGCGGATCGACGCGCAGCTCCGGACCGGGCGCAGGCGCACGGCGAGGAGATCGAGCCCTCCGGGGCCGCCGATCCCCGCGAGGCGCGCGAGATCGTCGTCCGGCAGCTCCGCGTCGAAGAGTCCGAGCGGCCGGGGGCCCGGCCGGATGACCGCAATGCGCTGCTCGACGGCGGCGACGGGGTCGGCGCCCGCGGCCTCCGCGGTACGGGACAGTCCGAGCGACTCCGCGCCGCCGGCGGGGACCTCCGCGAATCCGTCCCGGCTCCCGGCCCTCCCGACCGTCCGGCCGCGCGCCACGAACGCGACCTCCTGATCCGGGATCGGCTCGAGCCGTCCCACGCCGGTCTGCGTACGTGATCCGGACGCGCGAGCGGCCCGCCGAGATCCACGGCGTCGGCGGCGTCGATCGTCCGCCGCAGCGCCCGCGGCGCGGCGAGAGGAGGGA
This sequence comes from uncultured Acidobacteriota bacterium, assembly GCA_963779415.1. GTDB lineage: Bacteria > Acidobacteriota > Thermoanaerobaculia > UBA5066 > UBA5066 > DAOMFB01. The sequence goes on from CAVZYA010000001.1 coordinate 2,168,808, forward strand.
GCACGAGGACGGGCGCCCGCCACGAGGAGACGGCGAGGAGCGCGCCGGAAAGACGCGGCACCACGAGGAGGTCGGGCGCCGGGAGGCGGGCCGCGCCGGGCGACGCGAACTCGACGCGGGCGGCGATCCCCGCGACCGAAAGCGCCACGGTGAGTCGGGCGTCGGGGACCTTCGGGCCGAGAATCGTGCACCGGAGCTCGGCGCTCCCGTGATCGCGGAGGAAGGCGGCGACCGCTCCCAGGGCCCGCGCGCCGAACGCCGCGCACGCGATCTCGCGCATCGGTCCCTCGGCTGCGGGCGCGTCGCCGATCCAGAGAAGCGGGAGCGTCAGGCGCCTGCGCAGCCCGGCGAGGAGCGGAATCGCGCTTGCGGGGAGCCCCGCGGCGGCGACGAGATCGATCCCGGCGCCTTTCGCGAGCACGGCGAGCGCGTCGGCGCCGAGCTCCTCGGCGAGCATCAACTCCGCGCTGCGCGCCAGGCCCGCCGTGGCCGTGCGCAGCGCCTCGAGCGAGGACGCCGCCGCGTTCCGGTCTCCGCGCGCGTCGTGCGACAGCAACGTGATTTCGCGGCCGGGGGCGTGCGCCACCACGACGAGCCGCTCGGCTTCGGGCGCGAGCCGGCGGATCGCCGCGGCGGCGGGCGCCGCGTCGCCCCCGAGCTCGACGATCAGGAGGACCCGCCGGTAGCTCACGACACGATCCTCGCAGGCATCGGCACGCGCGAGAAGCCCGTCCCCGACGCGTCGAGGGCGTACGACTCGACGCGCGCCACCGCCCCGTCCCCCGCGATCTCGTAGAGGTTGAAGCCGGCCCGGACCGCGGGATCGGGGTGGTCGAGCGCGGCGCCGCTCGCGGAGACGACGTCGAGCGTCCCCGACGAGGTCCGGAGCGCGACGCGCGACCTCGCGTGGACGTGGCCGAAGAGAAGCAGCCCGCGTGGGAGGCGATCGACGACGAGCCGGAGCCGATCCGCGTCGAGCAGGCCGTCGCGCAGGCGGGCGAGGCGGCTCCGCGCGTCCACCGGGGGATGATGGACGAGGAGAACGGGCGTGCGCGACGCGACCTCGGGGAGCGCGAGGAGCCTCTCGAGCGCGGCGAGCTGCTCGCGGCCGAGGACGCCGCCCGACACGAACAGGGGGCGCGGGACGGCGCTCGAAAGGCCGATGATCGCCGCCGGCCCGCGCAGCTTCACGAACGGGTAGTCGCCGGCCGGCAGCGTGACCGCGAGCGCGGCGACGCTCGCTGGTCACGAACGGGGCGAAGTGGTGCGGGAACCGGCGCTCGCGTCCGACCGCCGGCAGGTAGATGTCGTGGTTCCCCGGCACGACCGTCACCTCGACCCGGCGCGCGACCTCGTCGAGCAGGCGGCGCGCCTCGCGGTACTCGCTCTCGTGCGCCATGTTCGTGATGTCGCCCGTCACGACGACGTGGTCGGAACGCGCGGCGGCCTCCTCGAGCACGGCCCTCAGGTACTCGCGCCGGTGGACGCGCCCGCGCCGGAGGACGACGTTCGCCCATCCCGTGATCCGCTTGTTGAAAAGCATGCGGCGCCACTCGGCGCCGAGGCGGGACAGGACATGGACGTCGGAGACGTGGGCGATGCGCAGCATGTGCCTATTCCCGAGTGTCCAGAACCTCGCGGACTTTTTGCGACAGGGAGCGCGGCGTGAAGGGCTTCTGCAGGAACGGCGTGCCGGCGTCGAGTACGCCATGGTGCACGATCACGTTGTCGGTGTAGCCCGACATGAAGAGCACCTTCACGAGGGGGCGGAGGGCGGTCGCGCTCCGGGCGAGCTCTCTCCCGCTCATATCCGGCATCACGACGTCCGTGAGCATCAGGTGGATCTCGCCGGCGTGCTTCTCGCAGAGGCGGAGCGCCTCGCGGGCGTCGCCGGCGGAGAGGACCGTGTAGCCCTGGGCTTCCAGAGCGCGGCAGGTCAGGCGCCGGATCGCCTCGTCGTCCTCGACGACGAGGATCGTCTCGGTTCCGCCGGCCTGAGCCGCGTGCGCCGACGACCCGCGGTCCATTTCCGGGCGCTCCTCCACCCGCGGGAGGTAGATCTTGAACGTGGTGCCCACACCGGGCTCGCTGTACACCGTCGACGTGGCCCCCGCTCTGCTTCACGACTCCATAGACCGTCGAGAGACCGAGTCCGGTCCCCTTTCCGGCTTCCTTCGTGGTGAAGAACGGCTCGAAGACGTGACTCAGCGTCTTCGCGTCCATGCCGGTCCCGGTGTCGCTGACGGCGAGCACGACGTAGCGGCCGGGCGGGACGTCGAAATGGAAAGCCGAGTAGGCCTCGTCGAGCTCGACCTCTGAAGTCTCGATGGTCAGCTTCCCGCCGTTCGGCATCGCGTCGCGGGAATTGACGACCAGGTTGAGCAGCACCTGCTCGATCTGCCCGGTGTCGGCTTTCACGGAGCCGAGGGGCTCTTTCAGCGCCATGACGAGGTCGATGTCCTCGCCGATGAGCCGTCTCAGCATCCCGTGTGTGTCGAGTCACGACCCGGTTCAGGTCGATGACGCGAAGCTGGAGCACCTGCTTGCGGCTGAAGGCGAGGAGCTGTTTCGTCAGGTCGGCGGCGCGTCGAGCGGCCTTGTCGATTTCGGACAGCTCCAGCCACGTCGGGTCCTCGGGCTTCAGCCGTGCGGCGGCGAGCTCCGTATGGCCCAGGATGACCGTCAGCAGGTTGTTGAAGTCGTGGGCGATGCCGCCGGCGAGCCGGCCCACGGACTCCATCTTCTGCGCCTGCAGGAGCTGCTCCTTCAGCCGGACCTCCTGGCTCACGTCTCTCTTGATCGCGACGTAGCTCACGATCTGCCCGGCGTGGTCACGCACGGGGAAGATCGAGCCCTCCTCTTCGAAAAGAGTGCCGTCCTTCCGCTTGTTGATGAAATGCCCGGACCAGGTGCCGCCGCTCGTGATGGTCCGCCAGAGCTCCGTGTAGAACTTCGCGTCCCTCCGGCCGCCCTTGAGGAAGCGGGGATTCTGCCCCTCCACCTCCCTGCGGCTGTATCCCGAGATCCGCTCGAAGGCCGGGTTGACGTACGTGATGTTTCCGTCGACGTCCGTCATGATGACGGCTTCGCTCGCCTGCTCCACGATCGCCGCGAGGCGGGCCCGGTCGATCGCGGCCTGCCTCTGCTCGGTGACGTCTTCGTACATTCCGAGAACGCCGAAGACGGCATCGCCTTCGCTCCGGAGCGGGACCTTGCTCGTCCGGAGCCAGATCGTCCGCCCGTCCGTGAACGTCATCGGCTCCTCGATGTCGATCTTCGGGGTGTTCGACTCCATGACGAGGCGGTCGTCCGCGACGTAGAGGTGCGCGGTGGCCTTCCAGGCGAGCTCGAAGTCGGTCTTGCCGACGATGAGCGCGGGGTCGTCCAGACCGGCGTCGCGCGCGAACGACCGGTTGCAGCCGAGGTAGACTGGGAATCCCGGTCCTTCCAGAAGACGCGCTGCGGAATGGAGTCGATGACGAGCTGGAGAAGCCGGGCTCGAACGAGCGGGCCCGCCTGGAGATCGCTCGTGCTCAGCGCCGTTGGTCATTGCGAGCCTTTCTATCATGAGGGCGTCTGGTCGTCATCGTCATGCTCCGAGGTGGAACCGGCCCGCTGCGATCGCGACGCAGACGAGCGAGAGCACGAGGGCCGGGGCGGAGCTTTCGTGAAGACGCCGGTGCGTCTGGACGGCGCCGAGCAGCAGAACGGCCAGGCACACCGCCGCGATCGGCGTGAGCACGGGCGCGATGTGCAGCGCCGCCGGGAGCACGAGCCCGAACGCGCCCGCGACCTCGGCGAGACCGAGCAGCTTGATACGGCCGGGCGGCCACGTCGCGGCCCAGTGCATCTTCCCGGCGAGCTTCTCCTTCGGCGTCACCAGTTTGAGAGCGCCCGTGAGGAGGAAGACGAGCGCGGCGAATCCCTGTGCGATCCAGAGCGCGGTGGTCATGACGAACTCTCCCTTTCTTCGAGGTGCGGAAGATCGTGCTTCACTCGCAGCAATGCCGGTGCGTCCGCGAGAGCACGGCAGTGGCTCTCGCGGACGCCCGGGCGAGACCATCACGCGACGCGGAGGCCCGCTGGAGCTCGCGCGCTTCGCTGCGCACCCAGCTCGAGGTCACGATGCGCGTGATTCCGTTGAACAGGACGCCTGCGCCGACCATCGTCCCGATCGCCCAGACCGAGCTGAACGGCCACTGCGCGAGGATCAGGATCCCGAGGAGCAGGCTGACGAGGCCGCTCAGGAAGAACCAGCCGCGGCCGGCCCCCTGGGAGCCGAGAAGCCGAGGACCGTCTCGACGACGGCCTCGGTGATCAGCATCACCCCGAGCACCGCGGTGAGCGTCAGCGACGCCCATGCCCGGCAGAACGCGATGAGGCAGAGCCCGGCGACGCCATAGAGGAGGCCGAGCAGGAGCTTGAGAAAGAAGCTGCCCGGCGGTGGGCGAGCGTGAACGCGAAGACGAGCTGCGCGACGCGCGGCGACGAGGAGCGCCGCTCCGAAAAAGACGGTGGAGAGCGGCGGCGGTCGCGAGCGGGTAGATGATCATGACGGCGCCGACGGCGGCCGTCAGGATGCCCATGAAGATGCTCCAGCCGGCGTGCTTGGAGACTTCCCGGGAGAGCGTTTCCGTGGTCATGACAAATTCTCCTCTTGTATCTCTCTGTTGTATTTCTTGGTTTCAGACGCGGGTGTGCGCCAGGTCCTTGAGGGCCCGGCCGGCGGCGGCGGCGTTCTTCTTGAGGATTTCTCTCTTCGCTTTCTGGCGCGCTTCGAACGCGTCGTGCTGCTGTTTGGCCTTCTCGAGCTGCGCGTCCACCTTCGCCTGGAGCTGATCGATCTTCTTCTGGAGCTTCGCGCGCCGGTCGGCCTGGGCCTTCGAGATCTCGCTCTTGAGCTGCTTGAGATCCGCCTTCATCGCGCCGATCTCCTCGTCGCGCACGGTCTTCCTCACGTCCCACAGAGCGCGGCGGAGCACGGTCCCGCCGAGCGCCTCCATCCGCGTGTCGACGGGCGTCGTCCAGTCTTCCTCCACCTCCGCGACGACCGCGACCTTGTTCGGCGTCAGCGACTTCGAGACGTCGTCGAGGAAGTCCCCGCCGACGCGGGCGTTGTCGACGTCGGAGAGCGCGCCGAGCGCGAGACCCGACGCCGCCCCGATGGCCACGCCCACCGGTCCCCCGAGGAGCCCGATCAGGCCCCCGACGGCCGTACCCGCCAGCGAGCCGAACGGTCCAGTCCGGCTCGACCTGCTTGAGGCTGACGGTGCCCTCCGCGTGCTTCACGATCACCGCCCGCTCGTAGATCGTGAGGAGGCCTTCGCGCTCCAGCTGCTTGAGGGCCGATTCGCCCTCATAGGCCTTCTTCTCGTTGTCGAACACCACGACCAGCATCCGTTCCATTTCCGTTTCTCCTTTCGGGTCCGTCGGTAAAGAGCGCGTCACTCGGAGTCGCCGAGCCTCTCCCTCTCCAGGAGGACCCAGGCGCGGACGTACGGCGGAAGGTTGCGGAGCGCGAGGCCTCCCCGTTCGACCGCCGCGAGGAAGCGGACCGCGTCGAGATCGACGAGTTCCACCTCCTGGAGGTCGAGGGCGACGGGGTTCGGCATCTCCGCGATCAGGGCCTTCAGTTGTTGGACGTCCGGCGAGGCGATCCTCCCGACGAGCTTGAGAAGCGTCGGCGAGTCGTTCGGGGCGGGCTCAATCCTCAAAACCATCGATTGCCTCTAGGGCAACCGGGGTGCCAACGTGAAGCCGTTGAACTGAATCGACTTGAGCGGGAGCCCGATGGCGAACCTCGGCAATTGGCGGGTTTCGACACCGCCATTCGCGCGGCCCGTCCCAGCACGTCTTCAACCCCTCATCGCGTCGTGCCGTCACGTGGCCCGCCCTTTGCGAAGGCGCGCGGAGAGAGACCTGGGGGTAGATGATGAACGCACCTGAATCGTCACCACGAAAGCCCGTCCCGAAGATGAAAAGAAGCGCCAGGAGCAGAGCCGGCGACAGTTTCGGTTCACGATCAGCTACGTGCTCTCGAGCCTCGTCGGCCTGTGGCTGTTCCAGCAGCTCGTCTTGGCGCCGCTGACCAAGGGCACGGAGATTCCGTACAGCGAGTTCAAGACACAGCTGGCTGCCGGTCAGATCGCGAAAGTCACCATCGGCGCACGGGGCATCGTCGGGGAGATGAAGAACCCGAACCGGGCGGAACTCCTCCCGTCGTCCCTTTCAATACGGTCTCCGCGCCCGCCGGCGACCCGAAGCTCATCGAGGAGTTACAGACCGCCAAGGTCACGTATCACTTCGAGCGGCCGCCGAACTGGCTGGGTGGGCTCCTGCTGAACCTTCTGCCGCTCGTGCTCCTCGGCAGTTTCTGGTACATGGCATACCGGCGAGGGGGCGGGGCCGCAGGCGGCGGGCTGGGCGGCATCTTCGGGGTCGGCAAGAGCAAGGCCACCGAGGTCAAGCCCGAAGACGTCGGCGTCACTTACAAGGATGTCGGCGGGGCCGACGAGGCCATCGCCGAGCTGCAGGAAATCATCCAGTTTCTGAAGACGCCCGAGAAATTTGCCAGCCTGGGCGGGCGCATCCCCAAGGGCGTCCTGCTGGTCGGGCCTCCCGGGCACCGGCAAGACGCTGCTGGCCAAGGCGACGGCCGGCGAAGCCGCAGGTGCCTTCTTCGAGACCAGCGGCTCCGAGTTCGTCGAGATGTTCGTCGGCGTGGGCGCGGCGCGCGTGCGCGACCTGTTCGAGAAGGCGCGCAAGGTTGCGCCGGCGATCGTCTTCATCGACGAGATCGACGCCATCGGCCAGAGCCGGCGGAGGCGTGATGCGCCTGGGCGCCAACGACGAGCGCGAGCAGACCCTCAACCAGTTACTGGCCGAGATCGACGGCTTCAACACCGACATCAACCACCCGTGATCATCATGGCCGCCACCAACCGGCCGGAGGTGCTCGACCCGGCCTTGCTGCGCGCCGGCCGCTTCGACCGCCAGGTGGCGGTCGGCAACCCGGACCTGACCGGCCGGATCCAGATCCTGAGCATCCACAGCAAGAACGTCACGCTGGCGCCCGATTTCGACCTGGAGCGGGCGGCGCGCATCACGCCGGGCTTCAGCGGGGCCGACCTGGCCAACGTCATGAACGAGGCCGCCTTGCTGGCGGCTCGCCGCAAGGCCGAGGCGGTCACGATGAACGATTTCGAGGCCGCCATCGAGCGGGTCGTGGCCGGGCTCGAGAAGACGAACGCGGGTGATGAACGAGCACGAGCGCAACGACCGTGGCCTACCACGAGACCGGCCATGCCCTGGTGGCCGAGCTGGTGCCGCACGCCGAACCGGTCGCCAAGATCAGCATCGTGCCCCGCAGCCGCGGCGCGCTTGGGCTACACCATGCAGATGCCGACCGAGGACCGCTACCTGCTGACCAGGGAAGAGCTGGAGGACCGCATCGCGGTGATGCTGGGCGGGCGGGCGGCCGAAAAGGTGGTGTTCGGCACCATCAGCACCGGCGCCAGCGACGACATCAAGCGGGCGACCGAGCTGGCCCGCCGCATGGTGACCGAGTTCGGCATGAGCGAAAAGCTGGGTTCGGTGCGCTACGCCGGCCAGCAGCTCCAATACCTGGACGGCGCGGTGCGAGGACAACAGCCAGATCAGCCCGGAGACCGCAGGTGATCGACGAAGAGATCCAGCGCATCATCACCGAGCAGTACGAGCGTGCTCAGGAATTGCTGAAGGAGCACCGCGCCGCGCTCGAAGATCCTGGCGCAGCAGCTGCTGAAGCAGGAGACGGTGACGGGCAGCGCCGTGGCGGCAGGCGCTGGCAGACATTCGCGTCCGCATTTCGAAGATAGGGCTTCCGAGTTCTTCGCCGGAGCCGGCCAGTGCGGCCGCTGTGCGGCCGTGACCTTGCGTCGAGGCGCCTTCGTTCTGGTTCTGCTCGCGCTCGCGCCGGCATTTCGAGGCGAGGCGGCCGAGCCGCCCGGAGACTCCTGCCCTTCGCATCTGTTCGTCCTCGGACGAAGCAAGAACGCCAACATCGTCGTGTACGACGCGAATCGCGACCCGGCCGGCGATCTCGCCTCTTCCGATCCCGTGGTCGCCTACTGGCTCCTGAACGGCGAGAGCGGGGCGCGCGAGGAGTTGAACCTGGTGGAGCGGCAACGCGCCTACGGATTCGATCTCACGCCCGGCGAGACTCCGGGGACGTTCGAGATGGCCTTCAAGGCCGGGCGAAGCAGGCGCCTCGTCGTCGCATCCTCAACGGATGCCCGGTGGCAACCGGGGCGATCGGCGGTCACGACGGAGTCCTTCGCAGGATGTTCGTCCAGTCGACGGAGGGTTCTCCAGCCAGGATCCAGTACGTCGAGTTCTTCGGCGAGGACCTCACGACCGGCAGGCCTCTCGACGAGAGGTTCATTCGGGAAAGCGGTGAAAGACCGGACGCGACCTTCCGGAGACAGCCCGAGCCGCGGGCCTATCCGGCCTTGAATCGGTGCTTGTCGATGTGCAGCGAACGGATCTTGGACTCGAGCGTGGACCGGGGGATGCCGAGCTCGGCCGCCGCGCCGTCCGGGCCGGCGACGCGGCCGCGCGACCGGGCGAGGGCGCTCTCGATCGACTCCTTCTCTTCGCGGCTGCTCAGCCGGCCCAGGCGACGTGCGCCGGTCGGCGCCCGGGTCGCCGGCCGGGCGAACCACGTCTCGTCGACGGCCAGCGTGCCCTCGCTCAGGATCACCGCGCGCTGGATGACGTTCTGCAATTCGCGGACGTTTCCCGGCCAGTCGTAGGACCGGAGCAGGTCCATGGTCCTCCGGCTCACCTCCGTGATCCTCTTCCCCGCCTTTGCGGCGTAACGCTGCGTGAGGTATTCGACGAGCAGCGGAATGTCCTCGGCGCGGTCCCTCAGCGGCGGCACGTGGATCGGAAAGACGCTGAGCCGGTAGTAGAGATCGCTCCGGAACGCGCCGTCCGCGATCGCCTTGTCGAGGTCGCGATTCGTCGCCGCGATGACGCGGACGTCCACCGGGATGGACTGGCTGCCGCCGACGCGTTCGAAGGCCCGTCTCCTGTAGGACGCGGAGCAGGGCGATCTGCGTTTCTGCAGGGAGCTCGCCCACCTCGTCGAGGAAGATGGTTCCTCCTTCCGCCAGCTCGAAGCGCCCGAGGTGGCGCTGAAGGGCGCCGGTGAACGCTCCCTTTTCGTGGCCGAACAGCTCCGACGTGACCAGGGACGGCGGAACCGCGCCGCAGTTGACGGACACGAACGGCCGCGAGGCCCGGGGTGATTTCTTGTGAATGGCGCGGGCGACCAGCTCCTTCCCGGTGCCGGTCTCGCCGGTGATCAGGACGGTCGAATCGGTGCTCGCCACCTTGCTCACGAGCACGAGCACCCGCCGCAGCGGCGCCGAAGAGCCGACGATCTCCTCGAACATCGAGGTCTGGCTGACCTCGTCGCGGAGGGCGATGTTCTCCTTCTGGAGCTGATCTTTGAGCTTCTGCAGCTCCTGTTCGGCGCGTTTGCGGGCGTCGATGTCCGTGAACGTGCCGTACCACCGGAGGATCGCCCCCTTGTCGTCCCGAAGCGGAACGGCGCGGGTCAGGAACCATCGATAGGTCCCATCCGCGCCGCGGACCCGCATTTCCTGGTCGGGGGCACGCCCCGCGGCGATGGCGTCCCGCCAGTCCTGCACGACGCGTTCGCGGTCCTCCGGATGGAGCACCTTCGCCCACTCCCACATGAGGGTCTCGTCCTTGCGAAGACCCGTCTGCGCGAACAAGCGGCCGGTGATGAAGTCGATGGCGCCATCTGGCCGGGCGGTCCAGACGAAGGCAGGGATCGTCTCGAGAATCGTCCGAAGCTCCCGCTCCGTCTTTCGGGGGGTCTCTTGATCCGGAGGCTCCATCTCCTTCACGAAGATCCTCGTTGGACGGAGAGTCTACTTCCAGCCGCCATTGAGACACGTAATGGCTCCGCAGTCGGCCGGCTGCGCGAACGTCGTTCTCCGTCTTGAGAACGGAGATTCAACCTGTTCTCAGCCTCGAACTCTCTGCGGCTCAAGCGCTTCTACGACGTCGTCCCTTCCTGCCCCGGAAGTGCCCCCCCAAGGCGTCACAGCCTTCCAACACTCGCCGACGCTACGATTCTGGCGATTCACAACCCTCGGTCCGGTGAGGCGGTGACCTCGACCCGCGGTGCTACGATGAAAATTGGGCGGCCGGACTGGAAGTGGGGCGTGCCTGTGGCACGCCGTTGAAAGGGGGCACGATGAAAGTCCTCGTCTTCGGCGGCAGCGGCAAGATGGGCGCGGCCGTGGCCTTCGACCTCGTCCGGGATCAGACCGTGGAGGCGGTCGGGCTCGTCGGCCGGCGCCGCGAGGCGCTCGAGCAGACGCGCGCCTGGCTCGGGAGCGACAAGGTGGAGCTTCACGCCCTCGACATCGAGAGGAAGGACGACGTGATGGCGCTCATGGGTCGCTACGACGTCGGCGTCAACACGCTGCCTGATCGCCACACGAGCTACATGGTCGTCGACAGCGCCGTGAGGTCAGGTTTCGACATCGTGGACATGCTCGAGGAGTACCACCGGCGGCCCGACGCGTACGAGCTCGAGGGCCTCGTCCTGCCTGCGGGGGTGACCCTGGACGACTACGGCGACTGGCTCCACGAGACAGCCCTCGCGAACGACGTCTGCTTCCTCGACGGCATCGGCTTCGCGCCGGGCCTGAGCAACATCACATGCGGCGAGGCGATCCGGAAGCTCGACGTCGCCGAGTCGGCGATCGCGCGCGTAGGAGGGATCCCGGAGAAGTCCGCGGCCGCGCGCCACCCCCTCCGCTACATGATCACCTGGGCGTTCTGGCACGTCCTTCGCGAGTACATGATCAAGGTCTGGGTGAAGAAGGGAGGCGAGCTGGTGGAGGTTCCGGCAACGGCCGAGCGGGAGCGGTTCCGGTTCGACAAGCTCGGCCGGGACGAGGAGCTCGAGTGCGCCATCACGCCGGGGATGCCGAGCTTCATCTCGACGCGGCCGCAGCTCGCGGAGTTCGCCGAGAAGACGGTCCGCTGGCCGGGGCACTGGGATGGCGTCCAGACGCTGAAGGAGTGCGGCCTTCTCGACCTCGAGCCTCAGGAGTTCGGCGGAATAAAGGTGGTGCCGCGCGACTTTCTCCTCTCCCGCATCGAGCCGCGCCTCAGGGCCAACCCGGGCGAAACCGACGTCTGCGTGATGGTCAACACCGTGACCGGGACGAAGGACGGGGTGAGGACGAGGATCTCGTACCACATGTGGGACGAGGCGGACAGGGTCCACGGGATCTCATCGATGGGCCGCGTCACCGGCTTCTCGGCGGCGATCGGTGCCGTGATGATCGGCGCGGGGATGATCGCCGAGCGCGGGATCGTCCCACCCGAGGACGCCATCTACGGCGCGGGCTACGCGCACTTCATGAAGGAGCTTGAGAAACGGGGCATCGTCGTCCTCGAGACTGTGGAGACGGAAGTCCCGTAGCGATGCCGGTCCCATGGCTCCGCAGTCGGTCGGCTGCGCAAACTGCGTTCTCAGGGCGGGGAGCCGAGATTCAACTCGTTCTCGGCCCCGGTCTCTGGCGCTGCGCGCGCACACCTCGTCCCGGGGCTGAAGCCGCTCGCCTCCTATACTTCCGCGAAATTTCATGACGTTCGCCCCCGCACTCGCCTCGGCGCCTACGAGATCCTTGCCCCCATCGGCGCGGCAGGGATGGGCGAGGTCTACCGGGTGAAGGACTCCAAGCTCAAGCGCGACGTCGCGATCAAAGTGTTGCCGAAGACGCTTGCCGCAAACCCTGATGCCCTGGCGAGGTTCGAGCGCGAGGCGCTGGCCGTTGCGGCCCTTTCCCACCAGAACATCCTCTCGATCTTCGACTTCGGAAAGCAGGACGGCGTCTCCTACGCCGTGATGGAGCTGCTCGACGGCGATACGCTGCGCGGAAAGCTCGACGCGGGCCCCATCTCCCAGAAGCAGGCCGTGGACTACGCCCTCCAGGTCGCCAAGGGCCTCTCCGCCGCTCATGAGAAGGGCATCGTCCACCGGGACCTGAAGTCCGAGAACCTCTTCGTCACCAAGGACGGCCACCTCAAGATCCTGGATTTCGGGCTGGTGAAGAAGATCGAGACGGTCTCCCCGGACGAGGGGACGAGCGCGCCGACGGGCTCAGGTCATACAGAGACCGGAACGGTCATGGGAACGATGGGCTACATGTCGCCCGCTCTGGACCACATCGTCTAGCATTGCCTGGAGAGGGACCGGAACCATCGGTTTCAGACGGCCAGGGACGTCGCGTTCAACCTCTCGCAGCAGTCCTCGCCGACCCTTTCGAGAGGGGCACCGCTGCCGCGCATGGAGCAGACACGAGACGAAGGCGCCGTCTTCAAGCCGCCGCCGACCCCTTCCACCTCGCCTCCGTCACCGCGGCGGCGGAGGTGTTGCCGAACGTAGGCATCGCCCTCGAAATCGCCGAGGCGCCCGGCCGCTCGTGCGCTCGACGAGCGTGACTCGCTCATCGAGAAGGGGCTCGTGCGCGTCGTGGGCTCGGGCGGCCGCTATGCTTTTCTCGAGACGATCCGCGCCTTCTCCGCCGAGCAGCTCCATGCCGGCGGCGAGGTGGACGCCGTTCGGCAGGCCCATGCCGACTACTTCCTCGTGTTCGCGAGCGGGGTTGACGCGGGCATCAAGGAAAGGGGACAGCTCGAGGCGATGCACCGCGCTCGCGAACCTGGCCGCCGGGATGGTCTCCACCGTCACCGGTGAGTGGGAGCGATCGCTGGGTGAATGGACCGCCGGTTACACGGATGGCGAGGCCGTCCGCGACGAGGAAGCTGCGGCAGAGGGGATGATGGGTGTGGGGTACTGCCACCTGCACGGCGGGCGCATGGAGGAGGCGCGCAGGGCGCTCGACGAGGCCATCGCGCGCAGCGCGGGCGGCGTGGGCGCCATCGGCGTGTCGCCCGGTTTCGCAACCGTCGCGTTAACCGGGGCAGACGCGTTCGCCGGCGCCCGGGAAGGGGACGAGAATGGACTTTCTTCCCGCAGAAGGCGTACGCTCGCCCGGAGGCGCAAAATGAGACGAGTTCTCGTTCTCAGCATTATCGCCGCAGTCCCGGTCTTTTCCTGCCTTCTCGGCCGGGGTCCCGCGCTCGCCGACGCTTGCGACACGCCGCCGCCCCCCCGCTTCCAGCCCGGCCAGAACGACCACTACCCGCACGGAGCGGACGTCATCACCTGCACGAAGCCCGCGCCCGGGCGGGAAGCGTGGCACATCGAGTTTCCCTCCGTCGACCGGTCGCTCACCGACTACACCGCCATCCGGTTGAACCCGGGCGACGTCGTCCGGCTCTCGGCCTCAGGTTGTGTTCAGACCGGCGGTTGGGGATCGACGTGGAAGCGGTACGTCGACCCCGACGACGGCAACGGACACCTCGACTCCCAGTACTACGGGACCGTGCAGATCGCAGGTGTCACGGGCGACAACAACCCTCAGACGCTAAAGCACTGGATCGGTCCTTCCTTCGTTGTGCCCGCCGCCGGCCACTTCGCCCTCGGTTACGTGGATGACGGCGGCATAGGCGACAACGGGTACTGGAATCACGACGACGGCGTCAACAACCAGTGCGCGGGGGTCTACAAGGCCGTCGTGGACCTCGTCATCGACCGCGGCGCCACCCCCTCGTGCCGCGACTGCGGGCCGTGGACCGCCTCCTCGAAGACGCCGGTCGCCCCCGACGTGCCGGAGCTAGCCCGGGTCGTGACCCTTCTGCGCTCGCAGGCGGAAGTGCCCTTCGGGCTACCCATGACGCCGGACGCCCACGACGCCGCCATCACGCACTTCCAGATTTTCCAGGATGGTTCGCCGGACGGGAAGACGACGCTCAGCAACCGGCCCCTCAATTCCGCCGAGATGCACGCGGATGGCTGCATCTATCTTGCCTTTACGCCGACGGAAGCTCCGATCTGGTATCCGGCTGATCTTGCGTTCGACAAGAGCCCGCAGCGCGACTGGCAGGCGAGGCCCTGGGATCTCCCGCTCTCCGGCGTCGGCTTCGTCGACCTGCAAGCCCTCAACCGCGATCCGGCCTCCTGGAGGCCCACGTTTCTGCCCGGGTTCTGCGGCGGCGCGGGAACGTCGTGGCGGTCGAGCGCGCCGCGCTGGATCAAGGTGTGTGCGCCCCGACGGGTCCCGCCGGCCGAATGGACCGCCGGGAATCTCGCCGGCTTTCCGACGGCCGACCCCCCAGGCGCCGGGATCGGACAGTCCGGAGCGATCTGCAAGTGGGAGATCAAGCATGCGCCCGATACCTCTGACGGGTGCATTCACTGGGACGATCCGGAGTGGACGGTCGTGAGAGATCACGCCTTCCTCAGCGCCCAAGGTCTCGTGACGAACTCCTTTCTCTCGGGAGGCGACTGGAGCGGCGACCACAACGGCATGCCGGACGGCCGTTACATCGGGGTGCACACAGACGTCATGACGCACAACGACGCCGTCCAGAACTGCCCGGATCTCTCGACCGCCGACAACGGCCAGCAATGCGCCGATTGGGAGATCAACCTCCTCCCCGATGCCGACTTCCGGCACCTTCTGGCGCGTGACGAGTCGATGCTCCACGACCGCGACGGGGGTGACTGCCAGTCCAAGCACAGCGAGTACCGGCAGGGAAACCAGGTTGCAGACCTGCGCGGTGCGCTCGGGGTCGAAGGGGAGCAGTGGTACTACCCGGTCGGCTTTCGCCCCGAACCAGGGGACCGGGCCGTCGTGCGCGGCCTCTGGATCATCGACTGCGGTCATCCCGACTGGCATGCGGAGCTTCACCCGGCCAGCCTTCTCGAGAGTTCCTACCTGCAGACCGCAGACTACGCGCCGGTGCTTGGCGCCACCTGGAACAGGCCCCTCCGGCTGACAGGAAACTGGCGGGCCCTGACGGGCGGGGCACCGGCCGTCGTGACGAAGATCGTCGCGTCACCGGTCTTCGCCGAGAGATCGTTGGAGATCGACGTATGGCCGCCGGCCCGCCCCTGTCCGGCGGCGCGCCTCAAGACTGCACGCGAGGCCGAGCAGGCGGACCCGAGGTGGTCCGGAGTGCAGATCACGGAAACGCTCCTGCCCGCCGACGGCAACCCGAATCACCTGCACCTGACCATCAAGCGAAAGCCCTTCACCCTCAACTATGGCGGGGACGGGGACGTGCAGAACCCGGACTCCCGCCTGACCTTCTTCACCGCTTACATGGCGTGGTGGTCTGTGGACAAGGAGGCCTGCGGCCGGCCGAACGTGCGCCCGACACCCGATGAGCAGGGCGGTGACCCCCGGTGACCTGCTCCCTGAAAACGGATCCACGGAGGGTGTGAGTTCTCCATAGACT